>NZ_MZNT01000010.1 GCF_002042965.1 Paenibacillus sp. 32352
CGTAAACTCTTCCGAGGAATACCCCACCTCCATATTTAGCAAAGTTCTCGCAAAACTAGGTTTCTCGACAGACTCAGAGTGCTTAGCAAGCACTCTCTTTTTATTCCCTCCAAAGCCGCTTACCCGGCCACACTCGAGTAACGCTTAAGTCCGAAGCTCCAAATGCAATAGGTGATGGACATCATCACTGCCGCTACGGCAGGCACTCCCCACATCGCCCAGCCGTACTCACCCGGACGAAGCAGGAAGGCTGCAGGGAAGAAGCTGCCGACCGCATACGGAATCAAGTACGTCAACAGCCCGCGAAGCAGCGGGTGAAAAATTTCCAGCGGATAGCGCGTGAAATCGTAAAGCCAATTGACCGGATAAATGACCGACCGTATTTCCTGGACCCAAAAGGTCAGCACGCTGATGGTCAGAAGAACCGCGAACTGGATGACCGCGCTGCTGATCAAGGCGATAATGACGTACAGTACCGTCCCGACGGACCAATGCATATTCAGATGAGCTCCCGCATAGCCCATAATGACCGCTCCCGTAATCAGCTGCCCTACGCCATTAAGCTCTTGAGAGTTACCTATAGCCTGGAACAGCACGCCCACAGGGCGGATCATCATAATATCCAGTTGCCCCCGTCGGATATAGCCGGTTAAAGAAAAGGGCGCATTGAATAGGGTCTGATTCAGCGCCTTCCCTGTTGCCGCCAGTCCGAATAGGAAAACCAGCTCGTAAAAGCTCCAATCCGCCAGCTTGGGGATACGTTGAAAAATGACCGACAAAAAGACCAGCGTGCTTCCCTGGGCAACGATCCCCGCTATGACGGCAATCAAGGTATCTGCTCGATATTCCACCAGAGTCTTGAAATAAATCTTCAAATATTGGCCGTACATCCCTATTAAATAAGCGGCTTGCTGAAACGCATTACGCTGCGGCGCAATCATACCTGTTACCCCCCGTTAATCGTCAATCGCTTGGCTGCCTTCATCCACAGCAGGCGGCTGATCACAATCATCACAACAGCCCAGCCTAGCTGCTCCAGCAGCGATTGAACCATCTCCCAGCCTGTCAGACGTCCCGTGTAGATGGATAAAGGAATATACGCCATAGACTGGAACGGCAAATACTCCATCACCTTGCGCAGTGCGTCCGGAAAAAACTCAAAAGGAATCAGCGTCCCTGCGAAAATATCCACTACCGCCCTCTTCGCCAGCTGAACGCCAAACGTATTGGTAGTCATAAAGGAAATCATCATAATGATTGAATTAATGCTGAATGCAACAAAAAAGCCGATACAAAGGCTTACAACAAAGCCTAACGCAGCCATCAGGTCTGCCGGAGGCGATATGCCCAAAATAAAAATCAAGAGCAGCATGGCCGGTATGTTGACCCACAGCATTTCTACAATGAAAAACCCCGCTGCCTCCGAGAACCGCTGCATTTGAAAATCGACAGGGCGAATTAAATCGAGCGCAATATCGCCATTCCTGACACGCTGCGCCATAGCATAGGTCGGAGCCCTTTCCGCCGGAGACCAGCGTGCGAAATTGATCGCTTGTCCCACCATGACGTACGTTATCAGCTGCTCCCACGGCAGTGCCGTCTCCGTCGAGTACAGATAGATCGCCTTCCACAGCATATAATACATGACGCTGAACATAAGCGTGGAGAGCAGCGTCATAATAAAATCAAAGCGAAACTGCAGCCTCTGGCGGACGGCAATCTGCGACATGCCTATCATGCGTTCTACCGCTTGCATCATCGGCCCGGTCCCCCCACGGCTGCATAAGCCGGCTTCGGCTTGGAATCTATGCCTTCCCGGTAGATGCGGCTGATCAAGGCATCGATGCTTTCGTCCTGCATCGTCAGGTCCCGCGGGTTCGCTTGTTGCAGCAGCAATCTCAATAGCTCCGACGTGTCCGTCCTGTGCTGGTCGTACGTGATTCTGACCACCTGCTCATCGGTATGTACGGCTACCTCCGCCATGCCTGCGAATACGTGCGCTGCGGCTGCCGCTGCCTGCACGTCCGGGAAGACTGCACGAATTTGGCGCTCCGTCGCAAAATGATCCTTGATGTATTGCAGGCTTCCGTCATAAATCAGGTTTCCTTTATCGATGATCATCGTCCGCGGGCAAAGCCTTTCGATATCATGCATATCGTGGGTCGTCAAAAGGAGCGTGACATCCTTTTCCCGGTTAATGCTTTCGATAAACGCCCGGATACGTTCCTTGGCTACAACGTCCAGACCGATCGTCGGTTCATCCAGAAATAATATTTCCGGATCATGCAGAAGCGCGGCCAATATTTCGCAGCGCATTCTTTGCCCTAACGACAGTGTCCTTACCGGCCTCTCCAGCAAATGGCCGACTTCCAGCAGCTCCGAATAGTCCTTTACGTTTTGATGATAGCGCTCCCATGAAATGCTATACATATACCGCAGCATATCAAAGGAATCCTTGACCGGAAGATCGAAGATCAACTGACTTCGCTGTCCGAATACGACACCGATTTGATAGCTGTTCAGCTTCCTATTCCGTGCCGGAACTACCCCAGCCACCAGAATCTCTCCGCCGCTAGGCTCCAGAACGCCTGTGAGCATTTTGATCGTAGTCGATTTGCCCGCCCCGTTAGGCCCTAGATAAGCCACGCTCTCCCCCTTCTCAATCGTGAAGCTGATGTCGTCTACCCCCACTACCTGGCGCTTCTCCGGGTTAATCAAGCTGCGCAGCGCTCCGAATTTCCCCTTGCGTCTGACGTTTGTCTCAAACACCTTTCGCACATGTTTCACTTCAATTAATGACATCGTCTATCATCTCCCCCTGAAGCTTGTGATGCGGATAATGTATTATAGCAGACTTTTTTCCAGATTTGGCATATAAAACAAAAAATTCTGACCGAAATCAGAATGGGATTGGCGTGAAAACTGTGTGACCCTTAAGAACGAATTTCCAGCCGATCCGCAGTCCTAATAACTATCAGAATTTTTTATTTCATTATTTCCGCGCGCTGTCAATCGCCTTATTAGCCGTCTCTTCAGCTTCACGCATCACGGTATTGACATCCTTGTTCCCCAGCACATAGTCCGGAACCAGGCTCACGAGAGGCTTCTCGCCAATATTTTCGTAAGCTCCCTTCACAGGAATCGGAGCAAACGGCTTGTAGAATACAGCGTTCCAATTCAACTTCTTGCTATAATCCGCTCCCATGGACTTGCGCACCTCTTCGCTCTTCAGCGGCGTTATAAAGCCGAGCTTGGCTCTTGCCATCTGATATTCGTCAGAAGCCAAATACTTGATGATTTCCATCGATTCTTCCTTATGCTTGCTTGTTGAAGCCAGGATCGCATACGTAGGTATCGGCTGGAAGCCTACGTTCGGCAGCTCCTTATATGTCGGCGCGGATACCATGTCGAAGTTCATGCCCTGCATATTCGGATCGGTCGCAAGCTCTGAGAAATATACATACATGGCTAGATTTTTCTTCTTGATGAACTCGTCCTTGCCCGGCATTTTGTTCTTGTTGTCCGTCAAATATTTTTTGAACCCGGAATCCTGAGCTTCTCCTTTAAAGACCGTCTCCATAATCGTCTTCCACTTCTCATTATGGAAGGTAGATTTCGACGTCTGCGCATCGACATAAGGAAGCGAGAAGTTGTTCATCAGCAGCATATGCCCCGTGTTGCCGACGAGCCCCAAATATTGCGTGCCGTCCACCTCTTTGCTCAGCTTTTTGGACAGCTCCGTCATTTCGTCCCAGGTCATCCCATCCTTCGGATAAGGGACGCCGAACTTGTCAAAGATGTCCTTGTTGTAAAAAGTTACGACCGACATCATGCTGACCGGCAGCCCCCATATTTGCCCGTTCGCCATCGTCTTCATCGCATCGATCGTCACCGGCTCGAACCGGTTCAAATCAATGTTATTTTTCTTAATGAGGTCCGAGATGTCATATTGGATTCCCGGATTGATGACTCCGTCAATAATCCCCGTATGCGCCTCAAGCACGACGTCGATCGCCGTCCCTGCCGTGACCAGCTCCTGGGCGGTCGTCCCCTGCGTCCGCTGGATGTAGTTGAACTTCCAGTTCGGGAATTTCTTCTGCAAAAATTGAGTCACCGCCAGATGAAAATTTTCCGGAGAGGTAGCACCGCTGGAGGTCAGCGTAAATTCCAAAGGCGCGTTAAAATCGATCTCCTTGGCCGTCTTCCCCTCTGCATCCGGTGACGCCCCGCCTCCGCATCCTGCCGTCATTCCGCTTAACAAAGCGATTGTAAGCGCTGTTATAACAATACTGTGTTTCATCAAGAATCCCCCTATCTTTTGAGTAAATTGGTTATTTTTGTATTATAGATCATGGAAATTATATTTTCTTCATAAAAATAGGCACAATTTGGTTATAAATTTCTTTTTTTTGTCCTTTCTTTTCAGATGCATCCATTCCTTCTACAAACAAAAACAGGGACCTACGGTTAAAAACCGTAAATCCCTGTCATCCCTAAACTGGTCTGCTATCTGCAAAAACGGGCCAGCTCCCTCACATCCTCGATGCGAGTCAAGCCCGAGGCCTTGTCAATAATGGAAGTGTACACATGAGGAATAATATGCTCCGCACCATTGGCGGCGCACACTTCAATAACTTGGCCGATCGTATGAAGATCAATGCCGCCCGTCGGCTCGAAAATGCGGATCCCGTATTTCACGGCAGCTTTGACCATGGCCGCCACCTCGTCCAGATGGTCCGTCCCTCCGATTGGATAAAACTTGACGGAATGGACGCCGATTTCAGCGAGCATCGCTGCCGCAGCATCGCAGGAAACCGTTGCTTTCAAAGCTTCGCTCTGCGGTCCGGTCGTTATGATGACTTGACCCGGCGTACCGCTCGGAGTAATCAGCGCATTGACGATGGAATGCGTGCTGCCTGCGCTTTTCAATGCTCCCAGGGTATATCCTGCCGCAGGGAATACCTGGTTGACATGAGCCGGCTTCGTTTGGACAGCGACATCAGCCACCTTGTTCCACATGGCCGGATCGCCTGCGCCCAAGCCTACGGAAACCGGAACGCCCGCTTGTTGAAATTCGTGAACGGCAGCAACGGCCGCATCTACGGTTGCGAAGTTTTTGACCATTAAGCCCACATATACATTGCCCTGTGCGGCTTCAACGATTTGCTTGGCATTGTCTGCGTCTTTCGCCAGCACGTTTAATTGAATCTTCGGATTACTCACAGTAAGTCCTCTCCTTCATATGTCCTGTTGTCGCTAGACTTCATTACTGAGCCAGTACCTCTTTAAGTCTTGTGACGATGATTTGCTCCTGCCCTTCCAATAAAGGTCGAGGATCGATATTAATTAGGCCGAGATTGGCATAATGATTGCGCGTATAAACGGCAGGATTGCCAGCTTCCAGCTCTTTAATGACATCGTAAGCCGTTTTTCCCGTTACCTTGGCGTCAATGGCCAACTGCGCGCGGTAGATGGCGCGGCCCGCTTCATCCTGAAGGATCGTACCGGTAACTCCCGGTGTATCCTTAAGCTGCTCGATCAGCCACTTCATGCGTTCCAGCTGCTTCTCGGATTCATCCGGCTTATCATCATAACGCTGCAAAGCGGTCAGGAAGCCAACAATGCCTTCCTTGCCGATTTTCATCGGTCTTGCAACCCCGTGATACTGGGCCCGGCAGGCTTCGATTAACGAGGCGCGTCCGCAGATCATGCCGGATGTAGGGCCTTCGATCGCTTTGCCCCCGCTGTAGACGACCAGATCGGCTCCCATTGCGATATACTTGTGCAAATCCTCTTCAGCCGCCGCGTCGATGATCAGCGGAATCCCCTTTTCCTTGGCGATCGATATCATCGTTTCAATGGACTGCATGCCCTTTTGCACCGCATGATGCGATTTGACATAAAACAGGGCAGCCGTGTTCTCATTCACCGCTTCGGCAATATGCGCTCTCTCCACATGGTTCGCCTGACCGACCTCCACGACTTTCCCTCCGCCGATGGCGATCATCTGCGTAATGGAAGCGCCGAAGTGAACCGCATGGCCCTTCTGGATAATAATTTCATTCGGCACTCCGCTCGTATGCGGAATGCTCTCGATCAAGGACAGCTTCGTTCCGGCGATAACTGCAGCGACGGCAATGACCGTTCCGGCCGCAGCCCCAGTCGTAGGGCAGCCATCCTCTGCGCCGGTTACGGATGCAATCACTTTCCCTGCCGCTACCATCAATTCAGAAACATCCACGTAGTCTTTAGCAGCTGCGCTTAATGCCTCGCCAACAACCGGAGCGACGGCGCTTGCGCCGAGTGCGGTCATTTTACCGCTCGCATTGATGACTTTTCTGCAGCCGTATTGTTCGAATATACTCATGGCTTACTCCTTAGCTGAATCGTATTTTATTTCGTAATAATCGGGAAGAAGGCTCCCAGAACCATAGCTCCGATAATAGCTCCGCCGGCAATCGGCTTTTTGAAATAATAGAAGATCGCTGCGCCGACCGTCGCCCCGATGCCTACAGGGATGGATGCCATAACCGCAGAGATAACGATAAGCGGTCCCAAATACCGTCCGGCAGCGTTCCCCGCGCCCATCATCACATCAGCGCCGAAGGTGGAATTAGATGCATTGATCGTAAATTTGCGGATCATAATGATGACAAAGCCGACCAGAAACCCGAGTACGGCGCCTGTCAGCAAGGCCAGCGGGAATGAGGTTAACGGAGCCGTGATGCCTGCGCCGAGCATCAAAGCCGGAACGCCGATCCCTAGACCGGTTTGCAGCGAGCCGCCGATGTCCAAGATCCCGACCAGCGGTCCTTCCAGGATACGGGCGAACAAAAAGCTCGCACCGAACGCCGCGGCAGCCCCGAAGCTTCCTCCTTTAATCCCCGCCTCCAGCAAGGCGACGATGGCAATATCATTGAAGGCCCCTACATGATACACATAATAGAGATGCGTTCCGGCAAAAATCCCCGAAGCCAAGCAAGCGACAAACAAGGTAAACGCCCACTCCGAATACCAAAACCCTTTTTTCACTTGTTCTACTTGTTCCATCTTACTTCACCACCGATCCAAAGAATGCATGAAGTTCAATCAGCCATTGCGGAATGACTTGCACGTTCAAGCTGTGCAGTAAAGCGACATCGAAGGCGCGGAAAAATCCGCTGAGAATATATAAGAGTACGACAGCGACCACGAGCGTCTTCGTAATGCGGTTCCAACCGCTGTCATCGACGCCCTTGCCGATCAGAATGCCGAGTACAAGCCCAGGAACGGCATTCCCCATGACCAGATGCGCCAAGCCGCCCAACGCGGTCGCCCATACGCCGGTTCTTTTGCCGGCATCCATCGCCGCCGTCCAGAATACGATAGGCATGATCGGATTGATCAGCCAGTTTGCCGCAGGCACCAGCACCTTGGTTGCAATAGCCTGCAGGGAGGCCGGGATCGCTGCGGCCGTAGAGTTCAGTACGGCTACGACTACGGCGCCGATAATGGCGCCCACGATGGCCATCTTCTTCGGATCGTGCAGTGTTTCTTCCACGTTCTTGTTCTTCGCGAGCAGAATCGCAGCCGCCCAGTTCGGTATAATCCGGTGATCGACATCCTGCGTTAATCCACCGGCACCGACAACAGAGGCCCATGCGTTGAACAAGAAGCCTAAACCGAACGAGAAATGCGCGACAGGATCGCCCTCGCAGGCGTTAAGCTCTCCGAATGTCCGGAATGCCCCCATCCCTTGAACATTGGGCGCATGGAACATCCGGGCCGCACCCGCTCCTACCCCAAACCCAACCAATAGACCGATAATAATGGATTCGAATACTATCGTAAGAGTATTCATATGGTTCCCCCTAACTTGGTTTCCAACATCTATGGCATTCTTTCATCCCGCTCATCTCATCCGAAGAATGCGCTGTAAAGGAGGCAATGCTTCTGTCTGCTGCTCGAATGGAACCTCAGAGAGCATCACAGCCCGAATTTTCACATCCACCCGAATCGTAATGTCGTACCGGGTTCTCGTTCTAGGAAACAATAAGCCCAGAAACCGCTCTTTATAGGTGTGCTCCGTCGCCTTCAGCACCTCCACATCCTGCGGCTCAATCTGCAGCAGAATATCGGGAATCTCCTTGGCGATGTTCTTTTTCATTTGCGACAACGCATTCTGGAAAGCACCGGCCTTTGTCTCCGCCGTTCCGCTAACGATTATCGACTTCTCCATCACCTGGAACATGAGCGTTACCCCCTGTGTTTTTTGATATAAGCTTCCGTCAGCCTTCTACCCAGTTCCTCGACATCCATAAAGCCGAAGCCGATAACCTTCTTGCCGGCGTTAATAGCCGTCACTCCCGCATCAACGGAACGAAGTCCGAACTCCATCGGGTACTTGTATTTCGTATTTGCCGTTACGGCGCCTGCTCCGCCGCTGCCGCAGAAGGAGATGCCGAAGTCCGCGTTTTCCTTATGCATCACATCGCCGAGCTTCATATCTGCTCCGACGCCGGGAATAACAATCGCGATGCCGCCGGCCGCTTCGACCCCTTTTGCAACATTTTGTCCTTTACCCAAACGATCGCCGATGACTACTTTCACTTTATTTTCCATGTCCATTACCCCTCTTCATTAAATTTGGCCGCTTCAAAATGTACGGTTAAATAAAAGATTTCCGCCGCGTCAAGCTGCCGCTCCGATGTCTTCAAAACCTTTTGAAGTACACGCTTGCTCAGGTCCACGAGTTCGGGACTCACTTCGTCAAACATTTCTTCGTCCAGCTCAGGCAAATATTCGTTATTCTTCACTCTGCGCATAAAAGCCAATAGATGAATGCCGATGACTAACGTTTTCTCATAGGATAAGTTCAAGCCGGATTCTCTGGCGATATCCGTCATGAAGTCCAGCACGGGTCGCAGCTCATTGAGCTCTGCCTCTGTAACAGTGGTCTTCTCCGGTATTTCCTTTAGTAGGTTCTCCATCATTTGCATGGGTATATTTCTCCAGATTTCATGGTGTATTGTGCTTGGATCAGCTTGTCATAGTGCAGCGTTTCCTTCTCGGAATCGACCAGCTCGACCGGCTGCTCCACGATCTTAAGGATCGAAATGTCGGCGATCGTTCCTTCCTTTAACGTCCCGATCTCTTCGGATTTACGCAAAATTTGGGCCGGGGCCGCTGTAGTCCATTCAATAATTTGCTCCATGGAATAGCCTAGCGCCAAAAACTTGGTCATCGTCATCGTCAAGCTGTATACAGGCCCGTGAAGCCAATTTTCCAAGTACAGATCCGTGCTGATAGAATACGGCGTAATGCCTAATTCGCGGGCCTTATTCATCGTTGCGAAGCTGAAGCTGGAGCTGCCGTGCCCGACATCAAACCGCACTCCGCGATCCAATGCGCGTTTGGCCTGCGGAATCAGCTGCCCGTGATCATCAAGAATGCCTCCCCGTTTGCCATGAAAAGCATGGGTGACGACGTCTCCCTCATCCAGCAAATCTAGGACCTCCGCCAGCTTTGGCGGAGCGTTGCCGATATGAACCATCACGGGAAGCTCCGCTCTGCGGGCTACCGATTTGGCTACAGCCAGAGGATAAATCCCGTTTTCCTTCACAACCGAGCCGCTCATCCGCGCTTTGATGCCTATGATGGTGTCGGGGTATTCCGCGATGCGCTGCAGGGTGGATTCGGCTGTCAGCCTGCTCATGTCCGCCAATTCGCTTCTTCCTTCCACCAGCCCCGGACTGGAAATGTTCAGCCAGGCAAGCACCTGGGTAGCACTTGGCTTCACGCTTCGTTCCAGGAACTCGGGGAAGTTCTGCTCGCCGGAGCTGCCGGCATCTGCAATGGTCGTTACTCCCTGATCGATCCCGATCGTATCCGGCTTCATCCCCATTTGAGGTACAGCCTCAAAAATATGAGCATGAATATCGATCAGGCCCGGCGTGACCAGACAGCCTTCCGCATTCACCCGCCGCAGGATTCCACCAACGGCTGTCCCCGGCTTCCAGATCCCGGCGATGCGTTCTCCCTTGACGGCCACATCATACTTGCCGGAACGGCCGGTAGCCGGATCGATCACCGTTCCGTGCTCGATTAGAACGTCGATTTGCATAGTCATTCTCCTTTATCTAGAGGTTCAAAATATCTCAGAATCGCATGCAGCTCTCCCTCTGTAGCGCTTACATTTTTCCTCTGCAATACTATGTTCAATTCCTCTTTCAAAGCCATTGCCTTGATTCCTAAGAGAGGGCTCTCTCCGTACTGCGTGTAGGCCGTGCCAAAATGCAGCCGGTTGACCATAAAAAGAAGATGCAGGGTCAAGCCCTCTGCCCGCTCATCGCTTAGATAGTCTCTGAAATGAGCGATCACCTCTCTGCTAAGATCGTAGCCGGTATAAATAATGTCCTGCACCATATTCTCCAGCTGCCCTGCATCATACGCGAGCCTTTCAGGTCTTCGAAGCCCCGCGGTGTTCCTCGCAGATGCTCTCGCCTTAGTGCTGCCGAGCTGATTCAGCTGTGCCTGTATCGCCTGAAAATCACGCTTTCCGGGAATGGAATGAATCACAACGACCGGTACGTTCACGTTCACCGGCAAAATCGAAATGACCAGGTCCACCGGCACCTGCTCCAATACCTTCTCCACATCCATCACCGAACAGGAAGCCGCGAATTGAAGGTGCTTGATTTCATTTTCAATGATCGTCATCAGCCATTTCGAGGTGCCTCTGCCCGTTCCGCATACGATAAGCGCCTTCCACTTTTGCTGTTCGGCTTTACGCTCGTAGGCTGTCTGGAAATGAAGCACGATAAAGGCGATATCCGGATCCGTCAGCTGAATTCCTATCGGCCCTAACACATCCGAGCAAGCCTGCTTCACATAATCGAACATGGTCCGGTAGGAATGCATAATTTCCTTCAGCAGCGGGTTCGGCTCCACGACACCATAGCTGTGCTTCGTCAGCTTATCCGACATATGAGCCAGCAGGTTATTGAACAGCTCTTGATCCTCCGAGAAAGGAAACCGCATCTGCTCCATCACATGCCGAATCATGTCATGGGTTATCGTGTACACATCCGGCAGACCCTCGCCCTTGCTTACCTCATATGGAAAAGGCGCAGCCATACCGATAGCCTGCAAGCTGACGAACCATACGTCATCATCCGTCAGCGAGATCGTTTCATGCTCCGGGAGCATTGAGAGCACTCTGCGAAAAATTCGGAAGATGCTCAGGCTGTGCTCGGAGACATGTTCCTGGCTTCTTGCCTCGTTCTCCACAAATTCACCTTGCTGCCGTTGCCTTTGAATTACAATGCACAGCCGGATAAATACGCCGATAATAACTCTGTCCGACAAGAGCACGCCGATCTCGGCTTCCGTCTCCCTCACAATTCGGGACAAGGCTTCGAACAGGGCGTCCAAGTCCTGGACCGGCTCCAGAAATCTTGCCAATACCTTGTTAAAATGCAGTGCAGGCTTTTGCTGCTGGGCCACGCCTTGGACGATTTGCAGCATGTCGTTGCCATCGAGCAAATCATGAATGACCTTCTCCAGAACGGTACGCCTTTGCCTCTCCGTTCCTATCAATCGAATGCCGAACCGGCTGCGCTCGAGCAGCAGCTGCCAGTCCCGGAAAAATGCCTCGGCAATCGCCAAATCGGACAAAATCGTATTGCGGCTGACGTCGTTTTTCTTCACCATCTCGCCGATGGTGATATGCTTGTCGCTAAGCAGCAAATCCAGAATGATACCGCGTGCGCGTTCATGCTGGTTGACGAAGACGTGGCTCCCGGAAGCCTCCAGCTTACTGAGCAGTCCGGTTCGCTCCGATTCGTCACACTCGATCCAGATGCCTTTGCTCGGATTGGAGCGCATGAAAATCTCCTGCTCCTGCAGCCAGACACGAATCGTTTCCAGATCGTATTTGATCGTCCGTTCGCTTACATTGAACTGATCTGCCAGCTCCTTCACCCGCAATGGCGCAGGATCCAGGAGCATTTTTTTGAGAAGCATTCGTGAACGTGTAGAAAGTGCTATCGGACTCACCTCTGTTTGCAATAAGTTCGTGTCCGACAAGTCCGCCGAGTCCTTACGCTCTCCATTCGGCTATAGCCGGTACTCTGCTCTCCACATGAAGTTTGATTTGTTCTGAGGAGGTCATCTGGAGCACCTCATCTGCGAGCCGCTTCATCTCATGACGATCCAGCTGATGGAGCAGCGCTCGAGCCGCGAGCACAGCCCCTCCGCTCATGCTGAACTCGTCCAGTCCCATCCCCAGCAGTATAGGTATCGCCGTCAAATTACCGGCCATTTCCCCGCACATGCCGACCCATTTGCCTTCGCGATGGGCGGCCTGAATGACTTGATCTATAATGCGGAGAACCGCTGGCTGGAACGGTTCGTTCAGATAGGCCAGACGCTCGTTCATCCGATCCGCCGCCATCACATACTGAACGAGATCATTCGTGCCGATGCTGAAGAAATCCGCTTCCTTGGCCAATTGATCGGCCACGAGTGCCGCTCCGGGCACCTCGATCATAATCCCGACTTCCATTGAGCGATTGAACTTGACGTTCTCCCGCTCCAGCTCGTTTTGTACCTCGGCGAGCAGCGCTTTCGCCTGTCTCAGCTCCTGCAGGGTAGCAATCATTGGAAACATAAGCTTAATATTTCCATAAGCGCTCGCTTTTACTATGGCACGCAGCTGCGTCTTGAACAGCTCCGTTTCTTCAAGACACATGCGGATGGCGCGGTAGCCGAGGAATGGATTCGCTTCCTTCGGCAAATCCAGGTAGGGCAGCTCTTTATCCCCTCCGATATCCAGCGTGCGGATGATGACGGGCTGATCTTTACCAAAAATCTCGGCAGCGACCTTATAGGCCTGAAACTGCTCCTGCTCCGTCGGGAACTGCTGTCTTCCCATGTACAGAAATTCGGTCCGATATAACCCGATCCCTTCGGCACCGCTCTGTTTAGCCGCCAGTGCATCCTGCGCATTGCCGATGTTAGCGACTAATTCTACCCGATGCCCGTCCGCTGTCCTGCTGAGCTGTCCGTCGTATTTCTTCAGCTCGTCGCGGCGGGCTGCGAACCGGATTTGCTTGGCTTTATATTCCTCGATAATTGCCGGCTCGGGATTGATATACACCTGGCCCAGGCTACCATCCACAATGACGTAATCTCCCGTTTTCACCTGGACCGTGCCTTCCCGCGAGCCTACTACGGCGGGAATTTCCATCGAACGGGCCATAATGGCGGAGTGCGATGTCCTTCCTCCGATATCTGTAACGAAGCCGGCCGTTGAACTTCTGTCCAACTGAGCCGTATCCGACGGAGTCAGGTCATGTGCGACTAAAATAACCGGAGCACCCGATTCCTGCTGCGGCCTCGCATCCTTACCTTCGAGCAGCCTCAGCACACGGCCCGTAATATCACGAATATCGGCTGCCCGTTCCCGTAGATGCTCATCCTCCATGCTCTCGAAAATCCCGATGATCGCCTTCGATGCATCGTCCAGGGCTGCCTCCGCATTGATGCGTTTGGAGAGGATAGCTTCCTTCGCGGCTCCCGTAAATTCCTCATCCTCGAGCAGCCAGATTTGGGACTCAAAAATTTTGGCCTGCTCTGAACCTACTGCAGCCCGGGTCTGTTCAATAAGCGCTTCCAATTGGCTTATGGCAAGCCGTATGTGTGCCTCCAGACGCTCCGCTTCTTCCTGTATTTGCTCCGGCGCGATCTCGTAGCGTTGTACCGTATGGGTATCGTTCTTCAGGACCAACGCAGGTCCCATAGCAACTCCCGGTGCAGCGGCAATCCCTTGTAACAGCACAGTACCGCCACCTCCTTATCCTGTCATTCAAATCAATATCTCTTATCTATTCCAAAATCGATTCGAGCATGGCTCCGACGGCATCCAAAGCTTCCTGCTCCTGCTCTCCCTTTGTTTCCACAATCACTTTATCTCCACAGCGCATTTCCAGCGCCAGCACTCCGACGATGCTTTTCGCATTGACGCGTTTTTCGGCCTTGGTGATGAACACATCACATGGAAACGATTTCGCTTTTTTCATTACATCCCCTGCAGGCCTTGAATGGATTCCTAACGGATTCGCAATAGTAAATTCCTTCTGCATCCTCTTTCCTCCGATTATAGAATCTTGTTGAAAGCTATCATATAACAGAGCAGTAAGCCGCATCTGCATTTTAACAATAACTTAACACTCCAGCGTTGCAAAGATTCAACCTTTTGCACCTTCGTTCGTGAGGCATATTGCAGGAATACATCTCCTGCAATATGGGCGAGTCAGTTGGGAACTGAAAAACAAAGAAGCCGACCCTCCGTAAGGAGAATCGACTTATCGTTTCCTGTTATTGCGGGCGGCATGCGCCGAAGTCACGATGAAACGATCGCCTGCCTTTGCTTGTTCCTCTTCACCTGCATGAGTAATGCAATCCAATTAAAGCGCGGACCTAAGCTAACGCCTGCTCTTGGTTGAGGCCATCTTGGGAATCAGATTGCCCGGACTCGGCCAGAGATGCGGCTGCCGATACAGGCGCTGCCCCTGCTCCAAGCAGTTCATTGGTTTGCACCATGATCTGGCCTTCAATAGCCCAGAACGTTCTCAGCTGCCGTTCCAGCTCGGCAAACTCCGGCTGCGAAGCAAAATTCGGAGCATACCGGGCTTTGTCCCAATACAGCATCGCCTGCTTGAAGCTGTCGTTCGCCGGGTAAACCAGCTGATTCGCCCATATTCCAATGGATTTAGGGGAGTAGCTCTCTGTGGATAAGAAGCATTCTACGAAGCCCTGAGCCCGATAATGAAAATACAGCCCCTTGTTGAAAAAATGATAAAATCCGCTCCCACGCCTGCGGAAGAAAAGATTGTCCTTTGTTGGTCATACGAAACATAATGTCCTGGATATGCTGCCCGCTGACGCTCAGCTGCAGCAGCAGGCCGTACAGCTTATCGAAGGTAGCCGCGTAAGGATTATTCCGTGCCATCGTACAAGATTCCACCTTTGCCTATGGATATCTATACTATATGCACCATAAGCCCAATCTGCTTCAGGCATTTTCGTATAGAGCTACCGCGCTCCATGAACCTCAGCAATAGTCCATCATGAGCCGCTAGCACCCAGTCACGCAGCCCATCCCAAACGCTGGATCAGCCAATACAGCCCTATGACGAAAATACATGCCGAGGTTCCCCTGAAAAACCAAGCGTATACCGGCTTTCGCCTCCGCAGCTGCACAAACAGCGGAAGCAGAATCGCAACGATTCCCAGCTGCCCTAGCGCGATCCCGACATTAAAAGAAATGAGCGAGGTGACCAGATAGCTTTGGTGAAACCCGATTTCACTTATCGCACTTGCAAATCCAAGACCATGGATCAGTCCGAACACGAACGTCAGTATCCAGCGCCAATGGAACGACTTGACGAAGAAATTTTCAACGGCCACATAGCATATTGTGAGGGCAATCCCCGCCTCGATCCATTTGGGATACACCGGCACGAGACCGAGCGCAGCGAGACAAAGAGTAATGCTGTGGGCGATGGTGAACGCGGTAATGATTTTTAATATGGCGGTAAACCGCTCCGCGGCGATAAGCAGCGCCAATAAAAAGAGCAGATGATCATAGCCGGAAAGAATATGTTCCAGCCCCAGGTTGATGTACATGAACACGACGGTCATCAAATCCATATCGCTTGCGCTTCCTTTCCATAGGTTATAGCCCCAGCCAGGCCGCCACGAACACCAGAATGAGCACAGGTTTGCGAAACCATCCGATTCCACGGTTCCAGCCGGTTGCAAGCAGCGGTCCAGCAAGCTGACGGGACCCGATTTGCAGGACATACAGGATGCCGAGCCACGCAAGCCAACCGCCGGATGCATACAAAAGCAGTGAGATCATTCGGAATGAATGATCCAGCTGCAGCTGCCCGATCAATCCTGACGAACCCGTGCCCCAGGCAAGCCCGAGCAATGCGGAGACAGCCCTCCCGCTGCTCTTTGAAGCCTTGGTCCACCGGTACACCAACATGGCGCCAAGTCCAATAAGCACGGCATCATGCAGCCATGCAGCAGGTACCTTCGAAGCCAGCTTATCGGCTGCCGTAAGGCCGATCAAGCTGTACAACGAGGCCGTGGAGACCAAAGCAAACGTTTCTTTGACAGATCTCCCAGAAGCTGCGATACACAACAGGATAAGCCAGGCGAATAGACTGCGAATTGTATGCTGTGCTCCGTACGCCATGTAAGTCCCTAGCTGCCCCGGATGAAACTTCGCATTGCCGTCCGGCATATAACGGACCGCTTCCGAATCCTTCTCCACAACCCAATGTCCGGCAAGCTCATGGCCTTCCTTGTACAGCTGAATGTAGTTCTGATGCCCGGCATCCAGGTCATGAATAAACAGCTTGTAGCGTATCGTAACATTGCCGATGGACATGGGGGAATGAAAGGCAAGCACGATGCGCACAACGGAATCCTCCGTCTGCTTCTGAACAGCCGTCTGGACGCTAACCACTTCCGCTTCCATTCGCTGTTCATTATTGAACAGCACAAGATGCTCCAGCACATAAACGCTGATAGCTTCTTTATGCGCTTCAAGCTCCGCATCCTCCAACGATTGATCGCCGTTCGTATCGTACTGCAGCAGCATTGGAAACGGCAGCAGAAGCTCATAAACTATGGTGTTCTCCTTCATAGTGACATAGGAGTACCCGTTATTGTAGTTATGCGCCTGAACGCTCAAGCAGGACAAGCAGAGCACAATCGCGAAGCCAACCATACTAGCGATGAAGCGGCGGCTCACTGGGCACCTACCTTTCTTTTGGCATCCCGCTGCCTTATCCCTAGATAGATCAATAACCTGACGGCAAACGGGAAACGGCGTTTACCCCGGCCTCCAGCCATGGATAAACGCCGCTCGCGTACTCATCCCATAATCTCGCTCATCGCGACGGATGCTTTTCTTTTGACGGATTCATATGCCGCCAGTGCAACGGCTGCAGACCGCATGCCGTCGTCGCCGCTGATCGGCACGGAGCCGTTTGCTTTAATCGTCCGGACAAAATCCTTCAGCATATAGGCATCCATCCGATCGCCCCAATGGCTCCACTGGGCCTTGCCTGCATCGTTATTGTACACTTCGTTCTTCTGCCCGAACGCATCCACGCTGATCGTTCCGTTCGTTCCGATAATCTCCATCGTCACGTCGCCCCAGAACGGGAACGACTTGCTGCGCGACCAGCTTGTGTCAAGGACTGCAACAGCTCCGTTCGTGAACGTCACATGTACCATCCCGGCATCCTCGACGGGCAGCTCGTGAAACAGCGTCCCCATCTCGGCATATACCCGGTCCGGCTCGCTGCCCAGAAACCAGCGCATCAGGTCCATCACATGGACCGTGTGATCCAGCACCGCACCGCCGCCGGACAAGGCGGGATCTACGAACCAGCTCCCCGGCATCGAGCCGCGGTTCGTACCTTTGATCGCGACAATCTCTCCGATATCTCCACGGTCGACGGCCTCCTTCGCTTCAACCACCGCAGGCAGATAGCGGCATGGGAAGGCGGTCATCAAGCGAACTCCGTTCTCTTCGCAAGCCCGGATCATCGCCTTCATCTCCTCCACCGTCGTTCCGAGCGGCTTCTCGCAAATGATATGCTTGCCGGCCTTGGCGGCAGCTAGGGTGATTCGGGCGTGATGGACGTTCTCCGAGCAGATGACGACCGCATCCAGCTGCTCCATCGCGAGCAGATCCTGATAATCCTCGAAATACGGGATCCCGTACGAATCCAGTATAGGCTGTACTCTTGTCCTGCTCTCATCCGATATTCCTACGATGTCCACATCGGGCATCGATACCAGCTCACGGAAGTAGCTGCGCCCATGGGAATGGGCAAAGCTGATCATCCCTATTTTCACTTTGTTCGGTTCAGACATGCGGCACTCCTCCCTTCAAGCCATGTGCGTCCGTATCCAGCCGGACAGGCTGGCCCGTCTGAGCCGAAGCCATGGCGGCAAAAGCAATCTCCATAGCCTTATACGCATCCCCTGTGCTCACGACAGGCTCCGAACCGTTACGCAGGCATTCGGCAAAATGCTCCAATTCATAATAATAGGGGTCGTGGTAGGCCGGGCTCTTCGGCACCGCGACACGAGGGCGTTCCTCGTCTGACGAACGCGCTGTATGTACCCGCAGGGAAACCGCATCATCCGAATGAAACCGGAGGATGCCCTTGGTCCCGGCGAATTCGACCGCCGTCGTGAACGGGCCGGGATATCCCCAGTATCCCTCCAGATTCGCAATGGCGCCGTTCTTGTACCGCAGCGTTACCAGCGCGTAATCCAATGCTTCCGTCGTGCGTTTCATCGCGAACACCGACTCCGCCTCTCCGAAGACGCTGCGCATATAGTCGATATCATGAATCAGCAGATCGAGAATAACGCCCCCGCTTTTCTCCTCATCGTAATACCAGGACTTCGCACGTCCCGGATGGCCTCCGATCCGCTTCGTATGCATGACGCCCGGGTCGCCGATAATACCTGCCCGCACCTTGGCGGCCAAATCCTTATAGCTTGGGAAAAACCTCACCACATGGGCGATAAACAGCCTGACATTGTTAAGCCTGCATGCTGCTATCATTTCCTCCGCATCCTTTAGGGACGGCGCAATTGGCTTCTCACACACAACGTGAACTCCTGCCTGCGCAGCCATCAGCACAAGCGACTTATGCAGGTGGGTCGGCACACAGACGCTGACGATATCCGGCTGTTCTGCCGCCAGCATATCCTCGAAGCTCGTATATGCTTTCGTACCGTTCGCTAGCGCCGTTTTCTCCGCCAATTCCTTATCCATATCGCAAACTGCAGCTAATTCAACTCCGGGAACGGAGCTCCAATTGCGCGCATGGGTTCTGCCCATAATTCCGCAACCTACTACAACGGCCTTCATCTTCTGTTCTCCCCTCATTTCTCATCCATTTGCGCTCCCGGCATGGCGGACTTGATAGGACGCTTGCCTTCACGCTCCGTTATGACGTTCATCGTTTGACCGTCAGATGTAATCAACACATTCCCGTGCATTCCTGTTGAATACGCCGTAATCCCTTTCTTCTTGTACCGCTCCATCAGATTCGGACTAACGAACAGATTTTGGCTCAGTACGGAAATCTTCGGACTCACGGTATTCAGAAATACTTCCGAGGAGGATGTCGATTCGTTGCCGTGATGAGGCGCATGCATCATATCGCTCTTCAGCTTCGGTTCTGCAGAGGAGCCGATGAGCTCCAGCTCCCGATGCTTATATATATCCGCCGTGAACAGGAACGATGTATCTTTGTACGTCAGCTTGAATACCAAAGCAAAATCATTAATTTCCGCTGCCGAGTACGATTTGATTGCATCCGGCAGCGCCCCCTTCGGCGGGCTCAGCACCTCGATGAATACGTCGCTGCCCAACTGGAAGGCAGAGCCTTCCTCAAGATAGGTCACCGGGATTTTCTTGGCGTTGACGGCTTCCATCGTACGGCGGTAGTAGCTTGAGTTGGTATAGGGAAAGTTCTCCATATAGAAGGCTTTCACTTCTTTACTGTTCACCACCGAGGCGAAGCCGCCGATATGGTCCGAATGCGGGTGGGTGTTCAAAGCTATATCAATGCTGTTAATCCCCAGCTTGTTCAAATAGTTCACTACCTGCTGACCTGCATCATTGACTCCCGCATCAATGAGCATGGTTTTGCCGTCCGGCGACTGTATCACGATGCTGTCGCCCATCAGCACATCCCCGTCCAAATACAAATACCGGACGGTCAGCAGCCCTTGGTGCCTCCCGGCGTCGAAGATCTCCGCAGTGCGCAGCTTGTCTGCAGGCGCCGTGCTTGGTGCCGCAGTGGATGCCTCCGCAGGCTCCGACGGCTGCACTGGCTTCCATTGGTGCCAGCCGACGGCAATAAGGGCGAGCAGCACCAGCGCCGCCCCGGCCAGCTCGAGCCGTCTGCGCCAACGGCTCTTGCTTCCGGGAGCATCGCCTTGATTCCCTCTAGGCTCCCGCTCCGTCATTATTTTTTACTGTACCTTTCGTAAGCGGCCTGGTACGTCTTCATATATTGATCGAGACCCATTTTTTGTACCGTAGCCACATATTTGTCCCATTCATCGAACGATGCGGAGCCGTTAACGAACTTCGCTTCCATCTCGGTGACATAAGACTGAATATCCTTGCCGATCGAGGACATCAATTCGGTTTCGATATCGGTGAAGTTGAAGTTGTTCCATATTTCCTTCACAGCATAAGGCTGGGCTTTTTTACCGGTGGCAAGCGCCTCAGGCAGCGTCTCGGAGCCCTTGAAATATTTCTCCTGCACATACCCCGGGTAGCTGCCCCCGAGCCATGTGAAGTATTTGGCCAAAGCCTGGTCCTGCGTTAAGCCTTGAGGATTTTTGGTAATGTCCTCGACATACTCGAGCTTTCCGTCAGCCCCCTCCTTATATGTCACGTCCTTCTGGCCCATGAAGTAGAACTTCGCGCCTTCCTCGCTGTAGAAATAATCCATCCATCGCAGCGTAGCTTCCGGATTTTTGTTCTTGTTGGTGATCGCAAATGCGCCGACATGGACCATAGGCACTTTGACATGAGAGTACAATTGATCGCCATGAGGCCCTTTCAGAGCGCCCAGACCGATATAATTTTTCTGATTCATCAGTGTAGCCGGATTCGGAATAACGGTGGAGCCGAGCACTCCCTTCTGTCCTTTGGCATAAAGCGCGCTGTCTTTTATCGTGAAGATTTCTTTGTCCAGCAGGCCTTCCGCGTACAGCTTGTTCACATATTGCAGCATTTCCTTATATTTCGGGTCGGTCTTCGTGAATCTCAGCTTGTTCGTGGCAGGATCAACGTCGACATAAGGATGTCCGAGTCCCCGGTTGCCAAGACCCCAGGCACCTTTCACCTGGTTGATCAGGTTGCCGATACCGGCGCTGCTGTATGGAATTTCATCGTGCTGACCGTTTCCGTTAAGATCCGTTTCTTTTACTTTCTTCAAATATTGGTAAAATTCCTCTGTCGTCTTGGGTTCTTCTATTCCCAGCTTATCCAGCCATTCCTTGTTGACCCACAGCGGAGTTCCGATCAGCATCGGCAGGAAGGTGGGATCATAGAACGAAGGAAGCGAATAAATATTGCCGTCCGGCATCGTCAGACCCTTTTTGATATCCGGATATTTCTCCATCAGTTTCTTGAAATTCGGCGCATATTGGTCGATCAGATCGTTCAGCTTGATGAAGACGCCCTGGCTTCCGTATTTGGAGAGCTCCGCTGCGGATAGTCTGGCAGAATAGAAAGCGTCCGGGTAATCGCCGCCTGCGAGAACAAGATTTTTCTTCTCGGTTAAATTTTCGAAAGGAACGAGCTCGAATGCTACGTTGATGTTGGATTGTTTGGCATATTCCTTCCATACCAGCGTATCCTCGAACTTATTGCCGTTGGTAGGCGATTTCCCCGTAAAAAACTTCAACGACAGCGGCTCGTTCACAATCGGCATTCCGCTAGGATTCACGTTCTTGCCCGTACCGTCGGCACCCGGCTTCGCCGCACCGCCGTTGTCGGAATTCGAGGAGCAGGCTGCAAGCATCCCGCCCGCCATCGTCATAGTAAGCATTGAAGCGATCCACTTATTGCGTTTTTTCATATCCAGTTCCTCCTCGGATCATTCCATTTTCATTATAGCGTAATCTTCTATCAAGCTAGCCTTTTATGGCCCCGACCATGATGCCCTTGACAAAATATTTTTGCAAAAACGGATACAGCAGCAGCACCGGAAGGTTCGCTACGATAACCGCCGCATACTTGATCGCCTCCGCATCCATGACGCTCTTGGCGAGTGTGGAATCGCTTACGTCCACCATCTCCTGCATCTGCCCCTGCACCAGAATTTCCCGCAGGATGAGCTGTAGCGGATATTTGGCCCGGTCTGTCAAATAGATCAGCGCATTAAAGTACGCGTTCCAGTGCCCTACGCTGTAGAACAGCACCATAACGGCAAGGATCGGCGCCGATAGCGGCAGCACGATGCGGACGAGCGTCTGCATATTCGAACAGCCGTCGATGGAAGCGGATTCCTGAATTTCATTCGGAATACTGTTCTGAAAGAAGGTCCGCATAATGACGATGTTCCACACAGACACGGCGGAAGGAATGACCAAGGCCCAGAAGGTGTTCAGCATCCCGAGCTTCTTAATGAGCAAATACGTAGGAATCATGCCTCCGCTGAAAAACATCGTAAACAGAATGAGCGCGGTAAATACATTGCGTCCGTAAAAGTCCTTGCGGGACAACGGATACGCAGCCGCCACCGTCATGACCAGATTGATCGCCGTTCCTACCAGCGTATAGGCAATCGTGTTCGTGTAGCCGGATAAAATTTCTTTATTTTGAAAGATGCGCTCGTACCCTACCATCGTAAGCCCTTTGGGCCACAGCCATACTTCTCCCCGGATCACCATCTCCGGACTGCTTATCGAAGCAACCAGTACGAAGACCAGAGGGTACAGAACGGATGCCGTCACTAAGGCCAGAATGATATAAATGAGTATCTCGATCCCTTTATCTGCCCGGCTTTCGAGCATTACAGTCTCCCCCTTCCTACCATAGACTCGTTTCACTTACTTTGCGCGCGATCCGGTTCACCGACAGCAGCAGCACGAAATTGACGACCGAATTGAACAGGCCGACTGCCGAGGAATAGCTGAACTCAGCCCCTAGAATACCGCTTCGGTAGACGTTCGTGGATATGACATCGGATGCGGACATATTCAGCGAATTTTGCATCAGGAATACTTTTTCAAATCCAACTCCGAGGATCGAGCCTACGTTCAGGATCAGCAGAATCACGACCGTCGGCATAATGCCCGGCAGATTAATATGCCAAATGCGCTGCAGCCGGCTGGCTCCGTCCATTCTTGCAGCTTCATGAAGCTGCGGATCGATTCCGGACAAGGCGGCCAAATAAATAATGGAGCTCCAGCCCATCTGCTGCCACACACCCGATAACACGTAGACCGTCTTGAACCAGGCCGGATCGGTCAGGAATGCAATCGGTTCTCCTCCGAACCATTGGATCAGCAGGTTGATCATCCCGCTCTCCGGCGCAAGAAACATCATGATCATCCCGACCGCAACGACGGTCGATAAGAAATGCGGCGCGTACGTTACCGTTTGAATAAACCGGCGGTACAGGCTTGAGCGCACTTCATTAATCATAAGCGCCAGAAGAATAGGTACGGGAAAGCCGACCAGGAGCTGGTACAAGCCGATGCCCAGCGTATTTTTCATAATCCGCCAAAAGTAGAAGCTCGAGAAAAAGCGTTCAAAATGCTTGAACCCGACCCACGGACTCCCCCATATTCCTTTGGTTGCAATGAAATCCTTGAAAGCAATCTGGACCCCATACATGGGCACATATTCGAATACGATAAAGAAAATCAGGACCGGCAGGAACAGCAGATACAAGTCCGCATTTCTTCGTATTCGTTTGATCGCTGTATTCATGGTCACCTTCCTTTCTGCGTTACACGCTCTTGGTGTTCTTGTTCCTGCTTCGGATCATACGACGACTTGCGGCGTCTTGCCTATTGTCTTTTCTTTGGTTTTCCGGCTTTACCTTGGTTTCTAAAAAAGTGATAAGAATCTAAAATTTTGTTCCTTCCCTGTTGGAACCGCATCTTGTAAGATAAAGAAACAGCCAAAGTTGTCAAAGGGGTCACTCGAATGAAACGAATCCGCACCAAAAAAACTTCTTTGTTTTTTACCATTCTTATCAGCTTTTTGGTCATCATTCTGTTGTTCTTCACGTTCAACATGGTTGCGTTCGCGTTTTTTAAAAGCAAATATCAGGAGGAGCTTATCCGCTTCAACCGGCTGAGCCTGCAAAATACAGCGGAGCGTTACAACACGCATTTTGCCAGAATCAAGTCCGTGCTCTATAAAATGTATAACGATACGGATGTAACGGGCTTTAACCGGCAGCTGGCGACCAAACCGTCCAAGGACGTCGATTACCTGCAAGGGAAAAAAATTATCGAAGGCTTGCGAACCGAGGTATATACTCCGCAGCTGTTCCTGGATAATATCGTCGTGTATTTCGGCACCGGTTCCATTACATTCGATAAAGAAGGCAGCAGCAATGCGGAGGATCAGTTCAACCAGCTGTATACGAGCGGGATTTATCCATTATCGTTCTGGGAATCCCAGCTAACCCGGCAGTCCAATTTCACCCTGCTGCCCGCTTCCGGGTTTCAAACCGCCTGGAACATTCCGGACAAGAAAGAACTGCTGCCCATCAGCTTCAAGCTTCCGGACAGCAGCTATATGGTTACGGCCTATTTGGATATCAGCAAATCGCAGCAGGCGTTCTTCGACGATAACGATCATTCGCGTCAATTCATGATACTGGATAAGGACAATGCCAT
The DNA here is from genome assembly GCF_002042965.1 of Paenibacillus sp. 32352. Lineage (GTDB taxonomy): Bacteria > Bacillota > Bacilli > Paenibacillales > NBRC-103111 > Paenibacillus_S > Paenibacillus_S vulneris. Next base: position 24,466 of record NZ_MZNT01000010.1, read on the forward strand.
GATATACCGTTCATCTGGAGAGCAATCGGACGAAGAGCTTCCTTCCTTCGCCTCCGGCCTGGATTATGAGCTGAAGAACGGCATCTATTATTTCAAGGAAAAGGACAGCGAAGGGCTCACCTATATTACGGCTGTGCCTAATGCCGCTATCGCCGCTCAGCTGAACCGGCTGATGGTCACTCTGCTGGTTATTTTCATCATGTCCATCGCGATAGCGCTTGCTGCATCTTTCTTCTACAGCAAGCGGATCAACCGGCCGGTCAAGCAGTTGATCTCCTCCATCGTGAACGGGCAAAGCGCGGATATGACCAGCTCCATCAGCGAATTCGCCTTTATCCATCAAAAAATACTCGATCTTGCAGAGGAGAAAAATATCGTTCAAACCGAGCTGTCCAGCAAACAGTCGATACTCAAAAGCTATAATTACATTAATAAATTGAAAAGCATTAACACGGATATCAATGAGTGGAAGGATTTCATAGCCGCGGAGGAAAGCTTTACGATCGTGCTCTTCCTGCTAAGATTCCGCAGCGGTCCTTTTGACGAATTGGTGCTGAAGCAGGACCGGGCGGCTTACTATTTCCGGGAGCATATCTCGCTGATGTTCTCGGAGAAAATACCCGGATGCCACACCTTTCAGATGGAGAAGAATCAAATCTTGACGGTTATCAGCGGTCGGTACGAGCAGGAATTGATTGAAGAGGTACTGCAGGAGCTTAAGATCGTATTCGATCGGGACAGCGACTACAGTCTGTTCACTATAGCCGTCAGCTCCTGGTTCGAGCATTCCTCCCAGTTCAATCACGCCTACAGGCAGGTGCTGGAGATCGTTCGTCAGGCAAGACTGGTGGAAGAAACCCAAATCATGTTCGGCAGCCGTCCGCTCCCCGCTACCTTTACTTTAAGCCCGGCGCAGGATCAGGAATTGAACGCCTCTCTTCAGGCCGGGGATGATACGGGGGCCATTTTACTCATAGAGCGGTTTCTAGACGAAATGGCCAGCAAGGAAGCCAGCGTTACGCAGTTTACCCTATTTGCGGAATCGATCGAAGCCAAGGTTTGGAAGTTTATGGATATTTATAAAATCGAGCAGGGCGATTCGTGGGCGCTTAAGCCGCTGATGCAGAAATTGAAGGACTGCTGCACGCTTCTGGAATACAAGCAAGCCTACCGTGACCTGCTCCAGCTGGCAGCAGCCTTGATTACGGAGAAAAAAGGGGAAAGCGACCCGATCATCACCTTCGTCATGGATCATCTTCATACGAAGTACGGCGAAGAGCTATCCTTGGATTATTTGGCGGATAAGCTGAACATGTCCAGCGCCTACCTGTCCGTCTATATTAAGGAGAAGACCGGCACGAATTTCAGCGATCATCTGAACGATATCCGCATCCGCAAGGCCCAGGAGCTGCTGTCCGGCACCGATACCAGCATTAATGACGTTGGCCAGCAGATCGGCTACCGTAACAGCACATCCTTCAATCGGATGTTCAAGAAGTGGACCGGAATGACGCCAAGCGAATACCGCAGAACCTCTATGGTGACGCAGGAATCGTTACATTGAATATGACATCAACAAGTCACTTGGCCCCTCCTTCGGGGAGGGAGCCTCTTGGGCAATCGCACCTTGGGGGAATGTCACGATCGCTTTGAAATAATCGCCGTCGATCTCAATCTTCAATTGTCCCTGCTGAAGCTCGACGATGCTCTTGGCGATCGCCAGCCCTAAGCCGGACCCTTCCGTATGTCTGTACCGGTCTCCGCGTTTAAACCGCTCGAACAGCTCCTCCACCTCAAAATCGATCTCGTAGGCGGAGACGTTTTTCATGGTCAGGACGATCTGGCCTGCTTGTTCTTCCAGGGAGACATATACCCTCGAATGAGGCAGAGAATATTTCAGCGCATTGCTCAGCAGGTTGTCGAACACTCGCCATGTTTTGTTGCCGTCCAGCCGGGCCAGAATATGCGGATGGGCTATCTGCACACGGAAGGTCACGTCGGAGGAATCGATTTTATCGCTGTATTCGGCGAGTGCCTGGGTCAGCAGCGCTGAGACATTAACCTCCTCGATCGTCAGCTCCACCGCACCGCTGGACATTTTGGAAGCCTCGAACAAATCATCGATCAATATTTTCAACCGCTGCGATTTCCGGTCCAGCACGTCCACGCAGCGCGCCGTTTCATCCGCCGTCAGCTCCTTCTGCTTGAGAAGATCGATGTAGTTCAAGATCGACGTCAGAGGCGTTTTCAAATCATGCGATACGTTCGTGATCAGCTCCGTTTTGAGTCGCTCGTTCCTTACTTGGTTTTCAAGCGAAGCCTGAAATCCTTCCCGCATCCGGTTCAGATGCTGTGCGAGCTGCGGGAGATTTCCGCGGCCTTTGGCCTCGATAGGCTCCGGGAACCGGCCTGCCGCCATCTCGGAGGAGAAGGCCGTCATTTGATTCAGCATGCGGATTCTCCGCAGCGCATAAGGGCCGACCCAGGCGCTGTACAGGGCGAGATAAAGCAGGCCTACCATCGCGCCCCCGCCGGAACCGTACAGCATGGATTGCTTCAGCATGAGGAGCACCGGCCCGATCAGCACGGTAAGGACGAACAAGAGACCGGCCTTGAACATTACTCCTTTGGTCGTCAGTCGGCTTCCAATGGAGCCCTTCGCCCGACGGTACAGGCATCGCTGTCTCAGCTCGCGAAGGGTATCGCGGCGGCGGAATAACCATAGCGCTTCTTCCAAGTGGAACAGCAAATAAAAGATACATAGAGAGAGTGCGCTCAATTGATACACATGTTCAAACCGCAGAGGCAGCCGGAAGAAGAATGCGGTATCAACGGCACAGCCCCAGCCGATCCATGCCGCCGGAAGCATAAGCAGCGCTCTCACATCCAGCGGAATACGGCGCCACAGGGCAGCCGTACGGCTCTCTTGAAACAAAATGCGGGCTGCGCCGCTGCGCCTCCAGTACAGCATGAATCCCAGTGCGCCGATAAGGCAGACTCCACCTAGAATAAGCTCTTTTATAATCCGCTCTCTTACAGATAAATAATAGGTGTAATCTTTGTTAATAGACTTACTGTACAGAGCGTTCTCGGGTAGGATCAATAAGCCGGATAGATGCCTATCCTCGAATGAGTTGCTCATAAACTGCAAGGAGGATGTAAAGTCTTTGTACGGCAGCGACGTATACATCTCCGGGGACAAAGGAAGGGCAATGCTCTGTGCGGCTTCGCGGTACAATGCCGTCTTGGTCAAGTCCTCCGCACTCGACGGAGCTGGATTCATATTCGTATACGTCTCATTGGTTTCGTTATCGCGAATAAAGTAAAAGATGGCGTCGTTATAAGCATCCAGCTGTTTTTGCCGATCCGCGTATTCCTGATCGAGGACGGCAATACGTTTCTTGACCATCTCTGCCAAGAGCCGGTCCCCGAGTTGCTGCGACTCAGCCAGCTTCTGATTGCGCTCCTCCGTCAGCTGAGCCGTTAGATCGGCATTGCCCGACTTCTCTGCCTGCTCCATCTTCAAAGCATAGCTTTGCCTAATGCTCGCTTCTCTGGCCTCTTTCCCTTGATCGGCTTCCCGGTAAGCCTTCTCTTTTAAGGCATCGTACTCCGCCTTGCCGATTTTCTCGATATCCAGCTTCTGACTGTAATTTTTGTAGCTCGAGTCGGGATCGATATACTGCACCTTCAGCATCGTATAAAAATGATATATTCGGCTGTAGAGCGGTCCGCCCTTGGCATAATAGTCTGTATCCAGGTAGGAGGCATGCTTGAAGGAATCGATGAAGCAAAGAGCGGATATAGCCCATAGAACCGTGATACATACTGCTGCCGCAGCCAGCGCTTTATTTTTCAATTTTGTAGCCAATGCCCCACACCACCTTCAAATATTTGGGTTCCCGCGGATTGATTTCGATCTTCTCCCGGATTCTCCGCACGTGGACAGCCACCGTATTGTCCGCATTCCAATAGGGCTCCTTCCACACCTTCTCATAGATTTCCTCAATGGAAAAAACGCTTCCCCGGTTCTCCATCAGCAGCTCAAGAATTTTGTATTCCGTGGCCGTGAGACGAACCTCCGTTCCGTCCACAGAGACGGTTTTGGTGCGCCGGTTCAACACAAGCCCCCGTACCTCAAGCTCGTCCTCGTTCGGCTTATAGTTCCCGAGGTTCGTATATCTTCTCAGCTGCGATTTCACGCGGGCCGCCAGCTCCAGCGGATTGAACGGCTTGGTCATGTAATCATCGGCTCCGACATTCAAGCCGAGAATTTTATCAGTATCCTCCGACTTCGCAGAAAGCATCAGAATCGGGATATTCTTATTATCGCGTATGCGCAGCGCCGTCCGGATGCCGTCCAATTCAGGCATCATAATGTCCAGAATAACCAGATGGATGTCTTCCCTGTCCAGCAGATCCAGAGCTTCCAATCCATTAGCCGCTTGATATACTTTCAAATTTTCATGTTTTAAATAAATTTCAATCGCGTCCCGAATTTCCGATTCATCATCCACAACCAGCACATGATAGGTTTGCATTGTTATCATCAGCCTCATCCACCTTGCTATGTAAAGGGTATCGGGTCTTCTCCAAGTCGTCCCGTCATCTTTATAGTAAAAGATAATTTTAACAAATGTACGATGAAAAGTCTGACAAATTTCTTAAGAATCCGGTATGGCGTAAATACAAAAAAAGCTGCTCCTCAAGCAGCTATACACCCGCTTAAGAAGCAGCCCTACTTACAGCCAAACCATCAAAACAAGAAGCAATACCGACGACGCGAGTACCGCGTAGTCCTGGAATGTGAATCGATAGAGGCGGATCGGAGTCCGCCCCTCGTCCCCCGTGTAGCAGCGGGATTCCATGGCTGTCGCCAAATCTTTGGCTCTTACGATCGCTAGAACGAACAATGGCACAAGCATCGGCAGGACTCCACGAAACCGGGCCAGCACCCCTTTGCGGTGAAATCCGCCTCCTCGCGCGGTCTGAGCCTTGCGAATCTTATCGAATTCCTCCAGCAGAAGCGGCAGAAACCGCAGTGCTATAGAGAACATCATGACGGCTTCGTGAACCGGCACTTTCCACTTTTTCAGCCCGCTTAACAAGAGCTCTAGCCCTTCCGCCAATATGATGGGTGAGGTTGTTCTGACGACGAGCGACAAGACTATTACGATGCCGAGGATCTGTTCGCACATCAAAATCCCTTTGATGGCCCCTTCATATGAAAACTGCAAAGGGCCCCACTGAATCATCCTCTCCCCTGGCACCGAAAGAAGCATGGCTTGGTACACCATCGTCGAAGCAAAAAACAACAGCAGGGAAAGCGTCGTTACAGCCAGCACCCGCCACGATAATTTGGCAATCCCCCATAAAGCAATCAGCAGGATGATCATAAAGCTCTTCATACCCAAGTTGTGGGATGCAAGAAGACCTATTGCGAACAGAACGGCGGCCACGATCTTCATTCGCGGATCCCATTGTTCGAGCCAAGAGTTCTTCTTTTGATAAATCAAATAGCTTGCTGCGGCCATGATATCCCCTCGCTATCCGATTTCAATTTGCGCTGAAGCAGATCCAGGAGCACCGGTGCAACTTCACTGACATCCCAAGGATGCGGGAGCTTAATTCCGTGAGTGTCCAGCACTAGCTGGGCCAGCGCCAGTGCAGCCGGCTGCTCCCAGCCCATCGCATCCAGTACGGCCCTGTCAGATAACAGCACATCAGGCGTTCCTTCGGCTATGAAGCTGCCATCCTTCAATATGAGCATGCGGGAGGCGTGTTCCAGCATCTCTTCCAGCTGATGGCTGACCCAAAGAATCGTCGTGCCCCGCTCCTCATTCAGCTGATGGAGCATAGCGAAGAGCGCGGTTCTCGATGGATAATCAAGGCCGGCGGTCGGTTCATCTAGAATGATGATCTCCGGCTCCAGTACGATCACGCCCGCAATGGCGACACGCCTTTTCTCTCCTCCGCTCAGCTCGAACGGACTGCGCTCCGCATAGGTAGCGTAATCGAGCCCTACTGCGTTCATGGCCTGCTTGACCTTCTCGTGTTTTTGCTCCGGCGCGAGACCGCTGTGACGCAGGCCGAACGCCACATCCTCCGCTACTGTGACGGAGAACAGCTGATGCTCGGGATATTGAAAAATAAAGCCGACCCGGTCAAAAAGCTCCGGCCGCTTGGCCGCATACGGATCGATTCCATCTATCAGCATGCTACCAAAGCTGGGCTTTAAAAAGCCTTTTAGCAGCTGCATAAAAGTAGATTTTCCTGAACCTGATTTTCCTGCAACCGCCAGCATTTCTCCGCTCCGAACCGTTACGTTGACATGATCCAGCACAAGAGGAAGCTCCGTAACCTTCGTGTTTCTGCGTCGCTTCTTATAGGAGAAAGAAACTTCTGCCAGCTCTATATTCACAGCCATCTCCTCCATTCTTCCAGGTCGGGGGAAGCCGATATAGGAATGCCCGCTTTGCGTAAAGACAATGCAAGGCTTCGCTCGAACGGAAGCTCCAGACCGCAAGCCTCCAGCAGTTCTCCCTCCAGCAGCAGCTGTTCCGGTTTACCGGTCGCGCGGATACGTCCCTTTTCGAACAATACCAGCCTGTCGGCATTCACTACTTCTTCCAAATGATGTGTAATATAAATGACCGCAAACGGCTGTGCCCGGCGAGCCGCATGCAGGATGTCGACGAACTGTCTTCTGGCGATTGGATCGAGCATAGAGGTCGATTCATCCAGGATCAAATACCGGGGAGAGAGCGCCAGTACGGAGGCTAGCGCCAGCTTCTGCTTTTCGCCGCCCGACAAGTGTGCTACAAGCCGATCCTCATCCACCGGCAAATTCACCAGCTGAAGCGCCCATTCCATTCGCGCCCGGATATCGTGCTGCGGCCAACCGATATTGGACAGACCGAAAGCGATATCCTCCCCGACCGTTACGCCGACCTGTTGATTTTCCGGATTTTGAAATACGATCTGCACCACACGGCGAATGGCGGAGATCCCTACTGGATCGGCTGTACTTATGCCTTCAACCGTGATGGCTCCCTTCGTCGGCAATTCGATCCCGTTCAACAGCCTCGACAAGGAAGATTTGCCGGAGCCGTTCGGCCCCAGTAAAGCTATAAATTCATTCGGAGCGATATCGAGATCGATGTCCCGCAGAGCCCATTCATTCGACTCCGCCCCGAAGTAAGAAAACGAAACGTCTCGAATCGATATCATCGGTTTTCCACGCCCCCTTTACCCGTTCGATACCGCTCTGGTAGAACCGAATACGCTTTTGTCATCACGAGGATCGAAAGTACCGTCTTCCGTGTTCGGAATTTGCCAGAAGAAATCGATATGAACACCTTCTTCCGACGCTAGGGCAAGCAGGTCCTGCATAAATACACCTTTACCCGGATCGCATGAGGGACTGCCTGATATCCCGAGTCCGCCTACAATCTCATATCCGTGATCCTGATATACCTTCAGCTGCTCAATGACCGGTGCCAGAATGCGCCGATTATGCGCATGGAACTCGGGGGTATCATACTCCTCTACCGTCATAGGCGGACGTTCCGGCCCAAGGAAGGTAAACTCAGGGCACGGCAGCTGTACGATCCCGTATCCTTGCTCATCGGACCACTCTACAGCCGCCCGCATGATTCCCGGACTCCTTGCTTCATGAGATACGACGGCATTTTGATTCAGTACGCAATGGGAAGCTACGATGATTTTTTTACTTCGCTTCATGAGACACACCTCCTCGCTTCGGCAAAGTACGTCCGGAACGGCCTAGCAGCGATTGCGGAATTCCTTTGATAATGTAATAAACGAGAATAGCGGACAAAATTTTATCGACCAGGTTATCGAACAGTCTCGGCAGGAAGGCAGCCGTGAATACGCTCGATCCTGCTTGCTTCAGCCACAAGACGGCAATATCCTGTGCCCCGCCGGTCAATCCCCCGAACACGCCGATCGCAATGACTGACCCTACCGCCGGGCATACAATACCCAGAATAATACCTGCAATCACCGAAGAAGAGAGGGTATATCCCCGCTTCACGGAAATCCAGCCGACAACAAGACCGGCAATCGCGTTCACGACGGCAAATGGAATCGAAGTATACGATTTCGTTACACCGAGCACCAGATTTGTAAGAATGCCTACCAGCATCCCCCATAATGGCCCAAACAAAGCTGACATAAAGATCGTTCCTACTGTATCCAGAAACAAAAACGGAATTTTCAAACTGCCGACAACGGTGCCAGCGATCACGTTGATAGCGACCGCCAGAGCCCCTAATGTAATGATGACTGTTTTTTGGTTTCTCATGCCAAATTACCTCCGAGGATTCAAGAATAAAAACAATGCTTTCTTAACAGAAAGATCGTGCTTTATAAGCGAATCCGAATTCCCCCTTTGTACATAAACGAGGCAACATATTGGCGCCTTACGAATGTTCCCTACCGACGAATATAAATCCTAGTAAAGTTATAGTATAACTTGTAAATAATTTAATGAGTTTTTGCCTATTAGTCAATAGTCATTCCCCGAAATCGGAGATTTTGTCAAGAAGAAAAAAAGAACACCCTCTCTCCACTAAGGAGAGCGATGTCCTTTTTGCAATGTTTCTTCGGTAGTCACGGAAGGAAGTCAATTTTGTTTGTGGCATGCTTCCAAATTCACGGCCTGCTTGCGTATCTGTTCTATCGTGAATCCCTGCTGCGCGCGGGGCAGCCAGACGGTCACAAAGATGATTGCAATATTTCTCGAACATAGGATCGAACGGATCCACTAAACTATTCGTCGGTAGAATCCAAGCCATGCTCATGCCACTTAAGTTCTTCCCGGTAATAAGCCTTGTTTTTCCTTTGCCTATTCACATATCGCGTTCACAGGATTAAGTTTTAATGATGACCTTAGGATTGATTTATAAGTTAGGTAGTAACGGCATGTTTCGCCAACCGAATCACATTCCAGGAAAATTTCGATAACGAAGCCTCGATTCTTCCATCCTTCACCTGCGCGTTGCCGCGGTTATGAGGAGCTACACGGTTGGATTGATTCACCATATTTCTTGCTTTCACATCATCGTCTTCCAGCACGATGTGCTCGACCACTTGATAATCGTTGAAGCTGCGAACATCACATTCCAGCAACAAGGATTCGGTCAAGTGACGGTTCACGGCGAAGATCACCAGTTCATCCTTCTCTTCGTTATATACCGCCGTCGACTCCAGGTACGGAACGTCCGTGAAATCCTTGCTATCGTATTTAGGAGATGAAACGATAGGATTTAGCGCGACGCCTCTACCGTAAACGGAAGTATGCATGTACGGATAGAAAATCGTTTGCTTCCACGCTTCGCCGCCTTTTTGGGTCATGATAGGGGCAATAACATTAACCAGCTGCGCCATGCAGGCGATTTTAACGCGGTCCGAGTGCTTAAGCAGCGTGATCAGCATGCAGCCGACAAGGATGGCATCCTCGAACGTGTAGACATCCTCCAGCTGAGGAGGGGCGATTTGCCATGGGTCCAGCTTGCGGTCGGCATCATGGGAATGATACCATACGTTCCATTCGTCAAAGGACAGGTTGATCGTTTTCTTGCTCCGTTTCTTTGCCTTTACGTAATCACAAATCGCGGTGACCGAACGAATGAAGGCATCCATATCGAGAGAACGGGCAACAAAATTGGCCGTGTCGTTATCCTTATTGCCATAGTAAGTATGCAGCGAGATATACTCCACATGATCGTACGTATGATCCAATACCGTGGCTTCCCAATCGGCAAAGGTCTTCATCCCCCTGTTGGAGCTTCCGCAAGCAACAAGCTCGATAGTAGGATCGACCCATTTCATGACCTTGGCCGCTTCGCAGGCGAGACGCCCGTATTCCTCGGCGGTTTTATGCCCGATTTGCCAAGGACCGTCCATTTCATTGCCCAAGCACCAGGTTTTGAATTTATGAGGCTCCTTGTACCCGTGCGAAATCCGCAGATCGCTCCAGTAAGAACCGGAAGGATGGTTGCAGTATTCAACCAAATTTCTTGCGGCATCGATTCCGCGTGTTCCAAGGTTAACCGCCATATTCACTTCCGTATTGGCTTTCTTCGCCCAATCGGCAAACTCGTTCGTGCCGATTTCATTCGTTTCAATCGTTCTCCAAGCGAGCTCCAGGCGGCGGGGGCGGTTCTCCTTCGGTCCTACTCCATCCTCCCAATTGTAACCGGATACGAAGTTCCCGCCGGGATAGCGTACCAACGGAACATTCAGCTCCTTCACCAATTCGATGACGTCCTTGCGAAAGCCCTGCTCATCGGCAAGCGGATGCTCCGGCTCATAAATGCCCTCATAAACCGCACGGCCCAAGTGCTCAACGAACGATCCATAAATTCTTTTGTCGATAGATGAGATGATGAAGTCCTTGTCCAAAATCATAGTCGCTTTGCTGCTGCTCATATCCTTGCTTCCTCCTTTAATATCCTATGTATATTTGACCGTGTGCGCACACGAAATGATGAAAAAGAAATTCCTGCTCGGGACATCCAGAATCGTGTTGTATTTGCTGCACATCCCTCTAAGCAAGCCTCTATAATCTCCGTGTGCGTGCACGTTAAAGCCAAAAAAGAAGAACCGGATCAGGTCGAATCCCCGGTAATGACTTGATACGGGAGCCGCGGTACAGGCGTGCGGGTCCCCTGCTCGATTTGCTCGATCACGCATTGTACGGCTCTGGAGCCGAATTCTTCTACGGCGTATTCTACTGTAGTTAAAGCAGGCGAGACATATTTCAAAACATCAATATTATCGAAGCCCATAAGTCCGACATCGTCAGGGATGCGAATACCTCTGCCCTTCAAATGATTCATGACCTCCAAAGCGTAGATGTCACACGAGCAAATGATCGCCGTCTTCGTCCCGCTTCCAAAGTCCATCCGGCTGATGGCCCCAATATAATCCTTGTCCGTGATAACGGTCGGCTGCGCCTCGATCCCGCTTTCCTTGAGCCCCTCGAGACAGCCCGCGAGCCGCTCTTCCTGCGTATAGATGTTTGTTTTTCCCCGGTACGCCAGCGGCGGGCATACATAGAGGAACCGCTCGTATTGCTTTCCGCAAATATATCGTACGGCTTCCTTCATCGCCTGCCGGTCATCAATTCCGATGTAGCTCCAGTCGTCGGATACATAATTGCAGATCGTAACGACAGGGATGCTCAGGCTTTTTAAATAATCGTTGAAAGCTTCTCCCTGATTAATAGCAAAAATGATAATGCCGTCCACCTTGCGGAGAAGCAAGTGCTCGATGCATTTCTTCTCGTTCTCCGGATCCTTGTTCGTTAATACCAGATCGACAAAGTAGCCTTGCTGCCGTGAAACCGCTTCTATCGAATTCATCAGCTGGGAGAAGGAACGGTTGTACAAATCGAACAGCACCACGCCGATCGTCATCGTTCTTCCTTTGGCCAAGCTTCTCGCCATATGATCGGGCTGATAATTCATTTGTTCGGCGACCTGCAGGATGCGTGCTTTGGTTTTCTCGCTGATTCCCGGCCGATGATTCAAGGCACGATCTACCGTACCGGGAGATACTCCGCATAGAGCTGCAATGTCCTTAATCGTAACTCCCATAAAGCCTCCTAGCTCAGTTGCGCAGAATGAATCTATAATAGCACCGTGTGCGCCCACGAAAACGATACTACAGATAATATAGGCTCATTTTTCCAACCTGTCAATCAAAATTTAAAGCTATGAATCATGAAAGTCGAAGCGAGCTCGGCTTCGTTCCTCCCCTGTTTCACCGTCAAAATAGTTAAAAGCTTATTGACAAATATGCTTATCACTTGTATGGTTAGTTACATGAGTAATTAACCAGTTTGGTAATGGAGAGTTGGTGAATACATTATGGGGATGATAGACGACAGCCGTCCGATCTTCGTGCAAATTGCCGAAAAAATCGAGGACGACATCGTTGAAGGGCGGCTGCCCGAAGAATCGCAGGTTCCTTCAACGAATCAGTTCGCCTCCTTTTACCAGATCAATCCGGCTACGGCCGCTAAAGGTGTCAATTTGTTGGTGGATCAAGGTATTTTGTATAAAAAGCGAGGGATCGGCATGTTTGTATCGACTGGAGCCCGCAAAGAATTGCTGGAAAAAAGAAAGCATCAATTTTATGAGCAGTTTGTCGTGACGATGATCCGGGAAGCGGAGAAGCTTGGGATCACAAAGGAACAGTTATCGGAGATGATCCAGAAAGGGGATGCCCATTCATGAGCCATGCTGTTGAGGTTCAAGGACTTAGCAAATCTTATGGCAGCGTCAAGGCGGTCGATGATATCCGTTTTGTCATCGAGTCCGGCAAAATATACGGACTGCTCGGCAGGAACGGCGCCGGAAAGACGACGATCATGCATATGATCACGGCACAGCTGTTCCCTACAACCGGGGATGTGAAAGTATTCGGAGAGGCCCCTTATGAAAATAACCGTGTTCTAAGTCAAATTTGCTTCATCAAGGAAAGCCAGAAATATCCGGAACACTACAGAATTGAAGACATCCTAAAGCTTGCTCCAGCCTTATTTCCGAATTGGGATGAGGAGTTTGCCTATTCGCTGATTGAGGAATTTCAGCTTCCCCTGAAGCGAAGAATCAAGAAGCTGTCGAGAGGAATGCTCTCCTCGGTAGGTGTTGTCATCGGCCTCGCCAGCCGGGCACCGCTGACTATATTTGATGAGCCGTATTTGGGGCTTGATGCCGTTGCCAGGAGCTTGTTCTATGATCGATTGATTGAGGATTACGCGGCTTTCCCTCGAACGATTATCTTATCTACCCATCTGATCGATGAAGTCAGCCGCATGCTGGAGCATGTCATCGTCATTGATAAAGGGAAGCTGATTCTGGACGAAGAAGCGGAAGCGCTGCGCGGGCAAGCGGTTGCCGTGGCAGGCCTGGCTTCTGTAGTCGATAGTTTCATTGCCGGTAAACAAACAATCTCACGCGAACCGTTCGGCGCGTTAGTAACAGCTACCATCATGGGCAGCTTGAGTGAAGAGGAGCGTAATCGTGCGGCGGCTCTAGGATTGGAGCTTGCTCCGGTATCTCTGCAGCAGCTGATCGTTCATCTCACCAACGGCAAATTCGATAATAAGGCGGTGGAAGCCTGATGAATCGTGTTTCAGCCATAACCACAATGCATTTAAGAGACAAGTGGATATCGATCCTTCTCCCTTGGGCCATTCTGCTCTCAAGCTTTCTTATTAACGTGTTTATTAGCTATTTGATCAATAACCGAGAGTCATATTATACCGGCGGTCTTATATCGATATTCATAAGCATTACCATTATCGGAGCGGTCACCTTAGCTCATACTTTTCCGTTTGCACTAGGCATGAGCGTACGAAGAACCGATTATTTTCTGGGCACTTCCTTAGCCGCGGTAATTGTCAACGTGGCTTCCGCTCTGCTGTTAAGCATATTCTCCCTTGTGGAACAAACGACGGATGGCTGGGGGGTCAAGATGCACTTTTTCAACCTTCCTTTCATGGAGACTTTCAGCATCCTGGGGCATTTTGTGGTTTACTTCGTTCTCCTGCTGCATCAGCACTTTCTTGGATTTGCTATATCCAGTATTCATCGCCGTTTTGGCCCGACCGGATTATTTACTTTCTTTGCGGCTGTATTAGTCCTTCTTAGCGCTCTTGCACTCATATTGACTCACTACAATCTATGGGTAGGAATCACTCTCTGGTTCACCGGTCACTTTGCTCTGTTCCTATGCTGCCTGGCAATTGCGGCAATCCTCTACGGATTGGCTTCCTATGCACTGCTGCGCAGGGCGACCGTTTGAATAATACCTGCACCAACTTTGCACAATAACCTTAAATTGGGGGTAGATTATGACGACTCAAACGCTAATCCAATTCATCATCATCGCTGTAGTCATCGTACTTGTCGTTTGGCTCAGATCCCGGCGCCAAGATAAGCCCATACGGAGAAAAGGCTATCGCATGCTGCTTCCTCCGATCCTGCTTCTTGTCGTTTTCGGCTTTTCAATCCGTTCCTTAACCCAAATTCCCAATCACCCGTTTCAGCTTCCTGCGATATGGGAGATAGTGATAGCCGGCGTTCTCGGCATCGCTCTGGGCAGTATTATGCTCTATCACACCGGGTATGAGAGGCGAGAGGACGGTTTGATCTATGCCAAGCGCAACAAAAACTTCAAGTACGTGATCATCGCGGTCATCTTGATCAGGGTGGGCTTATCCCAATATTTTAAAGGTCTGGATTATACGGAATTCACCGTATTGACTATGGTTATGGCCTATATGTACATCTGTGTTTGGCGTGTAGGCAGCTTTATGAAATTCCGTCAGGTAAGCAGCAGCTAATGTATGAGCAGCAATAGGAAGGTATAACAAAAGCACCCCCAGAAGATGACGCAGAGCTGTCAGATGGCTCCAGCAAAAATCATCCCATGGAAGGTGCTTGGTTATTTTTATTACCAGGACCTTATCCCTATCCCGGCATTAATCCTCGCTAATCGCGGCTTCCAGCGCAACAACGATCATATCGTTGAATGTCGTCTGGCGTTCCTCCGCCGTCGTGTCTGCCTCGCCGCTGAACAAGTGGTCGCTGACCGTAAGAATCGATAAAGCCTGTACCCCATATTTAGCCGCGATCGTGTACAATGCGGTTGTTTCCATTTCCACGGCGAGAACGCCGTATTCGGCCATCCTTTTGACCGGTTCCATGCTGTCACGGTAAAAAGCGTCCGCTGTCAATACGCTGCCCACCTTGATAGAAAGACCCTTTTCCAAACCGGCTAAATAAGCTTGTCTCAGCAAATCAAAATCCGCATGAGGCGCAAAATCGCATCCCGGGAAAATATGCTTATTCATGTTCGAATCCGTGCTCGCCGCCATAGCGATGATCACATCACGAATTTTTACATCCTGCTGGATTCCTCCGCAAGTACCGACGCGGATCAATTTCTTCGCCCCATATTCCCGAATGAGTTCATTGACATAGATCGAGATCGACGGCATTCCCATGCCGGTTCCTTGAACGGAAATCCGTTTTCCTTTATAGGTCCCTGTAAACCCGAGCATACCTCTGACCTCATTGTAGCAAATGACATCTTCCAAGTACGTTTCCGCAATATGCTTGGCCCGGAGCGGATCTCCCGGCAGCAGTAATGCTTCCGCAATTTCGCCTGCTTTGGCGTTAATATGGATACTCATTCAAAATACCGTTGCATATCGACATGCAGCGGTATTCACCTCCCTTGTCCTACTTTGTTGTAATCTACGGTTACTAATGTACCATGAAAATGAAAATTGTACTAACGAAGGTTAGCTATACCCGGATGTATCCTGCTTCGTACCAAGGTAATGGAAAAAGAGCCGCCTCCCGGCTTCTCGCCGAGGGACAGCTCTATCTACCTATTCGAATAGCCTTGTTATCTCTGCTCTTCGTCCGCTGCTTCAATTTCCAGGCAAGCCATGATGAACGGAGCGGAGCCTTTCGGATCGTCTCTGCGTGTTGGCTCACTGATATAATAAGCGTAGGAACCGTCGCGGTAAGGCTTGTTGCCAAGGCCTGCCACGCTGCAAATGTGATCCAGGTACAAATGACCGTTCTCGTCTTTGCCTACGCAGCGCTCAACAAGACCTGCATGTCCGCGGCGCGCCGCGTTCAATGCGTCTTTGCCCAAATAGCCTTTGCGAGCGCCTTTTGCCAATGCGCAGACGAACATCGAGGAGGCGGAGGCTTCCAGATAGTTGCCTTTGCGGTCTCCATGGTCCATAACTTGGTACCACAGACCGGATTCCTGATCCTGATAGCGCATGATGGCTCCGGCCAAACGGTAGAAAATACCTACGATAAGTCCGCGCTTCGGATGATCCAGCGGCAGGTAATCCAGCACGTCTACGATCGCCATCACGTACCAGCCGATAGCACGCCCCCAGAAATGAGGGGAACAGCCGGTTTCTTTGTTAGCCCAACGCTCTTCTTTGGATTCATCCCAGCCATGGTACAACAGACCGGTTGCCGGGTCGCGGGATACTTTTTCCATCAGCAAAATTTCATTGGCTACGTCGTCATACCACTCGTGCTCGCCGGACAGCTTCGCGTAAGCTGCCAGCAGCGGCGAGGTCATATACACACCGTCCAGCCACATCTGGAACGGATAGATTTTCTTGTGCCACAGTCCGCCTTCGCTGGTGCGAGGGTGGCTCTTCAGTTGAGTTACAAGCAGCTCAATAGCTTTTTTATATTTTTCCTCGCCCGTCTTTTCATATAACAAGAATAAGGATTTGCCCTGATTGATCTGATCTACGTTATATTCGTTCAATTCGTAGGTGTCAATCGTGCCGTCCTCGCGAATAAACAGATCCATGTTCTCTTTGATGTACCGATAATACTTATCGTCTCCTGTTTTCCTCCACAGACGCTCCATTGCTGTCAGCGCGCATCCGTTTTCATAATTCCAGCTTCTTCTTTTTTGAAACGGCATATCGGAAACGATAGGATATTTTGTCATAAAGGAATCCGCCATAGCTACAGACCAAATCGTGCTCATTATCAAGTTCCTCCTCTTATAAATAAAAAGTTGGGTAGATTCGTTCCTTCTTCTTCCCATGGAAAACGGGGCCCTGCATTAGGCGCTCGCCCCTGCTTCTTGCAGCCGATTTGCCGAAATCCGAACGGCCTGCTGCATAGTGCTTCGATACTACATTAGCATATCTGCGGACAAGAAGCCTTACGTTTTTTGCTGTTTTGGAGGCAGAAATAATAGTATATTGTTCCGCGCGGCGCTGGATACGCCAGTAAGTGCCAAAAAAGCAAAAACGAGCAGGCAACTGGTCGTTACCCGCTCATGATCTCATTACCGTATGGACTCCGCGATCTTGATGACCTCATCTTTCTCGAGTCCTTTGGCTGTTAGGCTGTACAGTACGCCGTTCGTTTCCCAATCAATAGAATGCTCGCCCGTCATGACGGCATCGACTCCATGGATCTGGATAGCCTCAATCTTATTCGTTGTGGACAATCCGAAGGCCGTTTCTTCATCAGCATGACGCTGCTGCATGAAGATTTGCTTGCCTGTCGCTGGCTGCTTGTAATAGATATTGATGTACTTGGAGCCGCTCACGACGCCCTGCTCATCCTTATAAAATTCAGCGCGGTCAAACACATATCCCTCAGGCTGATAGCTTGGGAGCAGTACCTGGAAGGATGTATACTGATTCAGCTGCCCCGGATCGCGAACAACCAGAGTATTCGATTCCGAAGCTGCCTGATCTTGCGCACTTACCATGACCTGCTTCTTCATCTCATCGATAGGTATATGCGTCACAGAAGGCTCCATCTGCGATACCGAAATATGGCCGAGCGAAATCGTGTTAATAATTCGGCTCACAATATCAGATGCAAACGAAGGCTGGACTATGGATAAGCTAATGATTCCAACAGCAGCCACAGATGCGGCAGAAGCCGCCAGCCGAGTCCATTTTTTCCTCGAGCCTCGGGTCTCCTTCCCGTTTTCTTTGTTCCGCATAATCCGATGGTACATCGTTTCCGGGTCGCTGTGCTGGCTGTAATCGCGGTTTGCGAGCACACGGCCCAGTTCAAATAACGGCTTGTATTCACTAGCCGCAGCCGTCTCCTTCCCTGTCTCCAAATAGGAATCCATCTCATCTGCAAAGCTTCCGTGCCGCTTGGCTTGACTCATTCCAATTCCACGCTCCCCAGTGTCTTTCTTAATTTTTTCATGCTGCGGTACAGGATCACGCCCACATTGTCAACGGTGATATGAAGCAGCTCGGCAATTTCCGTATTCTTCAGCTGTGCGCCGAACTTCAGTGCGATCAGATTCCTTTCTCTAGCGCTTAAGGCTTCCAAGGCCTGCTGCAGACTGTCGTTCACTTCCCCTTCAATCGCCAGTCTTTCCGGTCCTTTTCTACCGGATACCAGCTCCTTGAAGCCGTCCAGCGAGAAGAGCCTTCGTCTTTTTTGACTGCGAAAATAATCGTTCACTACATTCCTTGCAATGGCGAACAGCCATACCTCAAAGGGAGCTTTTCCATGAGAAAATGTATCTATTTTCTTCATCGTTTTCTCAAAGATCTGGCTGGTTAAATCCTCGGCCGTATAGTGGCAATTCACACGATAGCTGGTGTAGTTATAAATTCTTTTGTAATACGATTCGAATATCCATGTAAAATAAGCTTCAACGTCTATAGAATCCATCGTTTCTTTACTTACGAAATTAGGGGATATCGCGCGCTCCTGCAATGGGGGGAACTCCTTTCCAAGGAATATTACTTAGCTAAGTAATTCAACTGTAAATACGCTTCCCAAGGAAATTCATTACACCCCAATCCCATATCATTTCGTTTTTTTGTTTAGCCGTTGTCTGACGGTGGCCAAAGTGGCTTTGTCCGGAATCGGATGCAGTCTCGACTTGGATACGGCAATTTGCTGGGAGGTGTAGATCCCCGTATGACCCGAGAACAAATAGCTTACTGCACAGGCCATAAACATATAGAGCATGCCTTCCGACCCGAACAGCTCCATCCCCATGACGAAGCAGGCGATCGGCGTATTGGTTGCGCCGCTGAACACGGCGATAAAGCCTAATCCGGCAAGGAAAGGCGCGGAGAGGTGCAATAAATCGGCCAAGGCATTGCCCAGCGTTGCGCCTATGACGAATAACGGAGTGACTTCCCCTCCTTGAAAGCCGGCCCCGAGGGTTAATGCTGTAAATATCGTTTTCCACAAAAAGGCCCAGTGCGGAACCGGTCCCTCAAACGACTCTTGGAGCAGCGGGATACCCAAGCCCAAATAATCGCGGGTGCCGAAAAGAGAGACGAGAGCAATAATCACGATGCCTCCGGCAAAGCTTCGGACCATCGGGTTTCCGAACAGCTTCGCGTACCATGCTTTGAGCGTGTGGGTCAGTTCACTGAATAAAATGCTGGCGAAGCCGAACACAACAGAGGCCAGTACAACCTTCAGCACAACCGGCACGGACAAAGCAGGAACAGGTCCCATAACGTAATGGATATGGTGAATCCCCCAGGCTGTTGTAACCAAATCCCCTACAAAGCTCGCGACGAAGCACGGAATCAGCGCTTGGTAGCTGACAAGCCCGACAGCCGCTACTTCGAGGCCGAATATCGCTCCTGCAAGCGGTGTTCCGAATACCGACCCGAAGCCGCTGCTGACTCCGCACATTAAAAGCATTTTCCGGTCCGCTTCATCGACCTTGAAGAGCTTGCCGACCAGCTCTGAGAAGCTCCCGCCCATCTGGACGGCTGTCCCTTCCCGGCCAGCAGAGCCCCCGAATAAATGAGTCAAAAACGTGCCAAGCAGGACCAAAGGGGCCATCCGGAACGGAATCGATTCTTGTCCTCCTTGAATCTGTTCGAGGATCAGATTGTTCCCTTTGCCTGAGTTCTTGCCTATTTTGAAATAGAAATAACTCATCAATGCGCCGCCGAACGGCAGCAGAAAGAGCAGCCACGGATACTGCAGGCGGTGCCCGGTCGCAAAATCCAGACTCGCCAAAAACAAGGCGGAGGCCGAGCCCGATAAGACGCCTATGATCCCTCCATAAAATATCCACTTGATAAGCGATCCCAGCAATGCCAGATGCATCACTTTTTCCGCATAAAGATATGCCGTTCTTGCAAGGTTTCTCATTTCATTTATGCTCCCGTCATCGTATTAACATGGAAAGCTTCAGGCAAAAAACAGACTCCTACCAGCGACAGTAACACCACTGGTAGGAGTCATTAGCCCAAAGGCGGTTATGGCGAACTCCATCGCCCGATTCACTTTTTTTCATTGTAATTGAAATGACTGGAAAGGTCAATGCTTTATAGCAGTAAAGCGGGCTACTCGGTCGGCTTATGAATATCGAGCTCTGATAGCCATTCCCTCCATAAAAATAGGAGAGGATTTCATCAAATTAAAACAGCAGCTTCATCTCATACAATTGGTCAAAAATGATTTGGCTCACCGGCGAAACACGGTTCTTGTCATGGTAACCGAGCCAAAGCAGCTCCTCGATCTCGGAAGCAGGGCGAAGCTCGCCTTCGAAATCGGCCGTATAGCAGGCCATCCGCACCATAACGCCTTCCGATTTACCATGGGCCTGTGCCTCAAATGTCCCGATAGACGATATCGTCTCCGGCTTGATTTTAACTGACAGCTCCTCTTCTATTTCCCGAATTAGAGTCTCCCTATCGGTTTCACCGGGCTCCCTTTTCCCTCCGGGAATGTAATAAACTTCTTTTCCCTTGGACCGGGCGCCTAGTAACCGTCCTTCGACAACATGGATCCATGCAACTTTATCAATGGTTGGCTTCATCAATAATCCCTCGATTGTTTTCTGAAAATTATAGCATGATCGGCCTTAACATCAAAACTCCGGAAGAATTCTCAGCCCCAAGCAAAGCCACAAATGCTGTAAGGATACCATTCTGATGAAAAAACCGCCAAGCTCCGAGGCTTGACGGTTTCATCTATTAGTTATATAGCAATCAGGGTATAAGTATGATTCGGGTTCGCTGTAAATAAAATATCGCTGCCTGCCGTCCCTGCTTCGATCGGCTTTCCATTTTCATCAACAACTCGCACCGGTTGATCAAGTCTTACTTGGCATACTCCCCCATGGGAAGACCGGACGGTCGCCTGCTGAAGCTTGCCTTCCTGCCAATCGATCCCGACCTCGAATCCGCCTCTTGCTTTAAGTCCTTTTACGAAGCCCTGCTTCCATTCCGAAGGAAGGGCAGGAAGCAGATGGATCGCTCCCGAATGGCTTTGCAGTAGCATTTCGGCAACTCCCGCCGTGCCTCCGAAGTTGCCGTCAATTTGGAACGGCGGATGGTTATCGAATAAATTGTTGAGCGTAGACTTGCGAAGCAGCTCGTTCACGTTAAAGGACGCCTTCTCCCCGTCTCCGAGTCGTGCCCAGAAATTAATAATCCATGCGCGGCTCCACCCGGTATGACCACCTCCATTGGCAAGCCGCCTATCCAGCGTAGCCCTCGCGGCCGCAGCAAGCTCCGGCGTCTCCCAAGGATTGATGGACGTTCCCGGATGCAGGGCGAACAGATGGGAGATATGCCTATGTCCGGGATCTTTTTCTTCATAGTCCTCAAGCCATTCTTGAATTTGTCCGTGTCTGCCGATTTTGGTCGGCGGTAGCTTCTGCATCGTCTCTTCAAGCTGAGCGAGGAAATCCTGGTCCTTTCGAAGCAATCGGCCCGCTTCTATGCAGCCCTTGAACAGCTCGGTAATAATTTGGTTATCCATGGCCGGACCGTAACAGAGCGTTCCGGATTGGCCGTTAGGAAGAATATAGGTATTCTCCGGTGAAACGGATGGAGAAGTAACCAGGTATCCGCTTCCGTCCTCAATCAGGAAATCAAGGAAGAAGACCGCCGCTTCCTTCATCGTTTCGTAAGCCTGCTCCAAAAATGCCCGGTCTTGTGTAAATTGATAATGCTCCCACAGATGAAGGCACAGCCACGCTGCACCCAGGGTCCAGTAGGTTGCCGGCAAATAAATGTCCTGCGGTGCCGTATCCGCCCATATATCCGTATTATGATGAGCGACAAACCCGCGGCAGCCATACATAACCGACGCGGTACGGCGTCCGGGCTCCTTCATTCTTTCGATGAGATCGAACAATGGCAAATGACATTCCGACAAATTGCAGCTTTCCGCATGCCAATAATTCATTTGGGCATTGATATTAATCGTATATTTACTGTCCCACGGCGGAAGCATCTGATCGTTCCAGATGCCCTGCAAATTGGCCGGAAGCGATCCCGGGCGGCTGCTTGCAATAAGCAGGTACCGGCCGAATTGAAAATATAGGGCGACGAGACCCGGGTCCTTCTCCCCTTCTCTTATCCGCTCCAGCCTTTCCGGC
Organism: Paenibacillus sp. 32352; assembly: GCF_002042965.1. GTDB lineage: Bacteria > Bacillota > Bacilli > Paenibacillales > NBRC-103111 > Paenibacillus_S > Paenibacillus_S vulneris. The sequence goes on from NZ_MZNT01000010.1 coordinate 46,405, forward strand.
GTAGAGAGCCCGGACAAAACATCTTGTTCGCAGCCATCTGTTCCCGGGTCCCCCAACTGCAGAACGACTCTATCGTACAAAAGCTTGTAATCCTTTATATGCTTGCTCCGAAGGGCGTCATAAGCTTGGGAAGCCGCCCGTTCCAACAGCTCGTCACAAGCCTGCTCCGGATCGGAATAACGGAAGGTCGTTGCCCCTGCAAGCAGGATCGTAACGGCGTTGGCACCTTCTACTACAACGTACTCTCCGATCGTGCGGGTCGTCCCCCCCTCGGAGCATACTTTGGCTTTTAATACGTAATCGGTACCGCCCGTCCCATAGCAGCTGTTACGCATGACAATAGTGTCATGGGCTGTTTTCGTAGAGCAGTCCATATATTTGGCTTTTTTTCTGTCGAACCGGGAATGAAAAGAAAGGCCTTGCGGCTTATCGGTCTCCAGCCGTACCACGATGATGCCGTCCGGATAGCTTGCAAACGTTTCCCGCTTATACCGGTAACCGTCCAGCAGGTAGCTGCAGGACGTTATCGCCGTGTTCAGATCGAGTTCCCTTCGATATTGAAGCGGCTCCTTTTGATGGTGGTCAAAATGAAGCAGAAGATCGCCGGCGGTCATATAATGCCGCTGACTGCTGGGTGTGCCGGAGAAGGCCAGTTTGGCCAGCCGATGCGCTTCGTCCAGCCTTCCTTCAAAAAGCATCTTCCTGATGACCGGCAGATGCTCCAAAGCATCATAGTTGTTGCGATCCGAAGGGCCTCCATACCACACCGTGTCCTCGTTCAGCTGAATTCTCTCGTCCTTCACAAGGCCGAATACCATAGCGCCAAGCCTTCCGTTACCGACAGGAAGCGCTTCATTCCAGTCCCCCGCGGGGCGCCTAAACCAAATGCTCGAATTCATCCTGGCTTCATCCTTTTCTGCTTAGATTCCCGAACTGCATTGATTATACATGAAGCTGGCAGCGAATACTTTACATTTCCTTGCTCAAAAAGACGCCGATTTTTGCATATAATTGCTCGGCGGCACCCGGTAACATGCCCTGTCTGCAAAAAAACAAACCGCACGACCGTAACTAGATTACGACCGTGCGGTTCTTGATTAATTCATGAATTTCAGATGCTGCAGCATACGCTTCAGCATTACCGCTGCCTGTGCTCTCGTTGCAAGCTCACCTGGCGCGAAGGAACGCTCCCCGGTACCCTGCATAATTCCTGCCTTCACGGACCAGCCCACAGAGCTGTGCGCCCAGCCGCTGATCGAAGAAGCGTCGGCATAGGCTTGAGACAAATCCGCCGTCTCTGTTGTAGCCATGCCTGCATAATTGGCGGCTCTTGCAATCATGACGGCCATTTGCTCTCTGGTAATGGTTGCGTCAGGCTGGAATTGCCCTGTTTCGTAGCCTTGCACCAATCCTGCCGCAGCCGCTGCACCAACGGCACCTGCATACCATGCGTGGGCATCTACATCATGATATGCTGCTCCTTGCGGATTCTCGTCGAGTCCCAAAGAACGAACGAGGATAGAAGCGAATTCCGCTCGGGAAATCGAGCGATTCGGTTCAAATGTCGTCTCGGAGCTGCCTTGAACGACCCATTTGGATGCCAAGAGCTCTACCTCTTTTTGCGCCCAATGCCCCTTCAAATCCTCGAAGGCTTTGGAGGATTCGATGACTGCATACACGCCGTTGCCCGGGTGCAGCCATGTTGCCTTCGTAACGCCGTTTTCCGTTACAAACAACGTCGGTACAAATCTCATTTGTCCTGTAGCCGGGTTGATGATAACACCCGTCACTTTATTCGGATCAACAGCTTTCGGGAGCACCATCGTTTTGGCTGAATAGGATTGGGTTTTAAGCTCTTGTTCCGCCCCTTGAGCTTTTAGCGTTAAACGATATTCCATAGGCTGTGTCAGCATGGTGCCGCCAAGCTGTTTGGCCTGGGCTTCCGCACGCTGTGCTGCTTGTTGATTGGCCGGCGCGATGCTCACATGCACTGCTGCATCCTTCGAATTCGCTGCCGCCAAACCGGATACGGCCTTCAAAGGCAGCTCATAAGAAGCTGTGCTCGTGTTAACCACAACGACTGCATTCGGCGATCCTGTCCCGGCGTTAATTAACACTTGGGAAGGCAGCTCGATATTCACTGCCGATAAAGTATTCAAGTCGAGCACTACGCTTGAAGACTTTTGCTTCGCTGCCTGGTTCAAGGCTTCAGCAAGCCTGACTCCATCAACTGTAACTTTCGATACAACGGTGCCGTCGGCAAGGGTTTCATTCTTCACCTGCATCGCATTGGCAGGCAGCTTAACTTGACCTTCAGCAGCCGGGCTTCCTGACGATGTTTCACCGTTTCCGCCCGCTGCAGCGCCTCCGCTGCTGCCCCCGGACGACCCGCCGGTCGAAGGACCGCGTCCATTGCTGCTTCCATGGGTTCTTACAGCTGCAGTTAAAGCCTGGCTCGTATTGCCAGCCGCATCAATTGCTGTCAGCTGGAACGTATAAGGCGCCGCCGGCAAAAGTCCGGTTACCTTATAAGAGAGAACATTGCCGTCAACAACCACTTCGTTATTGTTATTCCATACGAGCTTATATTTAGTTACCCCGACATAGTCTTTGGCCGCAGGCCAGCTCAATACAACGCTCGTATTCGTTAACACGCTTGTATTTAATGTGCCGCCGTTCCATTCCGGCGCCTTCGTATCCACTACCGTCACGCTGACATCCGTGCTGTAGGTCGAGTACGTGACGCTCGTCACCGTCGCTTTGGCCGTTCCCGGCTTCAAGCCGCTGATGAGGCCTGCTGCGCTGACGCTCGCTGCGTCATTGCCTCCCGACCAGACCACCTTCTGGTCGACCGTCTCCGGCAGCACTGTGGCATGAACCTGCACCGAATCTCCCGCTTCCAGCTGCACAGCAGGTTGATCTATTGTGATTCCGGTCGCTCCTTGCCCTGGCTTCGGATTAGGGTCCGGATCGACAGATGCTTTGGCTGTTGTCGCTGTAGCGCTTAAGCCCGCAGCACTCTCATTGCCCGCACCGTCCCGTGCTTTTACAAGGAACGTATACGCACTATCTGCTTTCAACCCGCCTACTACGAGACTCCATACATTTCCTTGAACACTGCCGTACGGCTTTCCGTTCACATAAACGTTATAGCCTGTTACTCCGACATAATCGGCTGCCGCCGGCCAGCTTAATGCTGCCGAGCTGCTGGTAATGCTTCCGATCGACAAGCTGCCGCCTTTCCATTCCGGCGCCTTCGTATCCACTACCGTCACATTCACATCCGCGCTGTAGGTCGAGTAAGTGACGCTCGTCACCGTCGCTTTGGCCGTTCCCGGCTTCAAGCCGCTGATGAGGCCTGCCGCGCTGACGCTCGCTGCATCATTGCCACCCGACCAGACCACCTTCTGGTCGACCGTCTCCGGCAGCACCGTGGCATGAACCTGCACCGAGTCTCCCGCTTCCAGCTGCACAGTTGGCTGATCTACTGTGATTCCGGTCGCTCCTTGCCCTGGCTTCGGAGGGTTCGGAATCCCTGGTATTAACCAGACAGGTTCCTTCGGATTCCAATTGTCCGTTCCTCCAAGTGTGGACTGAACCGTAAACTGCTCCGCCTCGGCGGCCGTCAATTGCTTAGACCATGTATAACGGGCGCCTGCGTTGGCTCCCGGCCCTTTGCTTGCATACTCGGCGAACCTTGCAGTCGCCTCATTCGATGTATTTCCCCAGTTGTTCCATCCGTTAGTCTTGATGTGATCCCCCATGGTACTGTTCACATAGGTCACACTGGCATACGGACGCCACGGTCTTCCAAGCTCCACTTGTGCCGTTAATCCGGGCTCGGAAGTTAACGTGCTGTTAAGGAACAGATAACCTGGTTTGCCTTCATTGGACGAGGCCGCCGTTACATAACCGGAAGCCCGACTGTGAAGGATACCATTCTCAAAAACAGCAGGAGAGCTGCCAAAAATATAATCAACACTGCCGGCGATATAGCTGTCCACAAAGTATTGTCTGCCCTTATCGGCAAACAGCGTGTCCTGATAACCGAGCAGCTTCACATTGCGGTATATCCCGCGATCCCCTTCGGAATACAGGGCTACTGCCTGGCCCGCCGTGAGCCCTGCACTGTTCTCAACCGTCATGTTCTCAAGCGTAAAATCGGTACCGCTCACTTTCAGCGTGTAGCTTCCATTCGTGCCTAGCTCTGTTCCGCCAGGCCCAGGGGTCTTGGCAGAATCGCCATTAACCAGGATCGTACCCTCGCGGCTCTCTCCGATCATCGTAATCTTATTCTTGGAAGAGCCAATATTCACCTTCTCTTTATAAACTCCGTTTTTCACCCGGATAATCGTAGGTGCAGCGCTGTTATCCTGCACCTGGTTTATCGCATCCGTAATGGTTGTATAATCTCCAGGCTCTGCGCTGTTTTGCGACACTACGATGACTTTCGCAGGGATAGCTTTCACAGGTATGGACGGATAGCTCGATCCATTCTCGTTAATAGCAGACACCGCATAATAGTACGTGGTCCCAAGCGTTAAGCCCGTATCGGTAAATGTGCCCCCTGTTACGCCGTCAGCTGCTACGGAGTAAGGTCCGCCCGGGCTGGTACTCCGAACCACCTGGTACGATGCGGCTCCGGTTACATGACTCCAGTTCAGAGTAACCGAGCCTTCACCAGCCTCAGCCTTCAGACCAGCAGGTATTCCCGGCTGCCCTGCATCGGCGCCCGGTCGAATCGCAACGATGTCCGAATCCAGGCCTGCCGCGGACAACCCGGCTGCGGAAACCTTATAATAGTACGGTTTTCCATCCTCCAGATTCGTATCTTTGAAGCTTGTTCCTGTCACATTAGGAGCAATGACAGAGTAAGCGCCGTCGGGTGAGGAGGAACGCTTCACTACATAATGGTCCGCTCTGGGAACTGCAGGCCATTGAAGAGCGATTTGACGGCTGGCCGCAACGGCTGTTACTTGCGGAGTACCGAGCGGCTCCGAGGCTGCAATAGTAATCGGTTGGGAAGCAGGTCCTTCACCGGCTACGCTGGTTGCCGTTACGACATAGGAGGACAGGGAATCGTTGGTCAAACCGCCGATCCGGTAAGCAGTCCCTTTAATATTCGTTGCTACAACCTCATAGCTGCCTGTCGGTTGGGATGCCTTTTTGACCGTGTAGTAATTGGCATTTTCCAACGGGTTCCAGCTCAAATCGATCTGGGCATTTCTTGACACCGCCTTCAGACCTTCGGGTGCCGGAGGCTTTACCGCGGTTTCCGTAGGCATGACCTGAACCTGATTGGAATTACCCGTCTCTCCGCCAACTCCGTTAGCGGTAATAACATAGTAATACACCGTATCATTCGTAACCGTAGTATCGATGAAGGAGCTGCCGGTTACATTCGTTTGAATTACGCTGTAGGGACCTCCGTTGGTCTCGCTGCGTTTAATGTTGTATGATTCCGCTCCTTGCGGCTCTACCCAGGTCAATTGAACAGCCCCGTTGCCCGGAACCGCCATAAGCCCTTTTGGGGTTTCAGCCGGCTCGACGTATACCTTCAAATTATCAAAGTAGAAGCTCCCGTTGCCGCCGCCAGGCGTTTTGGATAAGATACGTCCGATTCCGTATTTTTTGAAATCCGTGGTCGTAAAAGCAAAGGTCTGAACAAACGCATCATCAATATAAATATCTACGCTATCCGCTGCAGCATTGGCTACCAGCTTCAAATTATGCCAAGCCTTTGTGCTTTGCGGCGGGTCCATCAATTTATAATAATTGCTGCTGCCCTTATTGTAAGTTAACGTATACGACCCTGAAGCCGCAGGTGATGTAGGCTTCCTGACTTCAATGGTAAAGGCTGTCTTCTGTCCGTCAGCGCTTTGCACTTGAAGCGGTACCGACGTACCGGATTCCTCCGGGAAATAAAAATCCGTTTCAATGATGACGGTCCCGTACTGAGGCGTAAACTTCCGAATAAATTGTGTGTTCACATTGGCTCTGTCGTACAAGTAAAGTGCTTTAGCTGAGGAGTTTCCTGTTGAATCTGCCGGCACTCCTGAGGCGACAACTTTATTTTTGTCGGTTTGCGGATTCGGCGACACTTCATAAAGTGCCGGTGTTGTATTCAGCTCCACATTTTCAAAGTCTTCATCTACGTAGTAAATCGGTTCCGGTTCACCGGTGGGCTCCACACTAACCTCGGAAGAAGTAAAGCTTTCGCCCTTGCTGTTCACCGCACTGATCACGTAGTAATAAGCCTTGCCCGGTGTCAGCTTTGTATCTGTGTAATTCGTACCTACAATTCCAGTAGCGATTGCCGTATAAGGCCCTCCCGGCATATCGCCTCTTTTCACATTATAGGATTCTGCTGAAGCATCCACATTCCATGTCAGCGTTGCAGATTTATCTCCCGGGGTTCCGGTGAGTCCTGTCGGTTCCGCAGGGAAGTCTGGATCAATGGCATGAAGTTCAACTCCACTAAAATTCGAAGTGTTGTATTTGTTAATGTCGTTATCCGCCTTCGAGGCGTCAGCAGCCAAGCCGTAGAACACCTCGTCCGGCATGTCGATCGTAACTGTGCCGATCTTTTGCCAGTTTACCGCATCTTGGGAAATGAGACCTGTGAAGTGATCGCCAAGGCGAACCAGCTTAACCCAATAAGGCGTGTTAATAAAAGCATCCGGCTCGATTCGTGCAGTATTTCCCCCGTCTGCATCACGGGTGATCATTACTCCTTTTTTCCCCATTTTGACATAAGGGATAGACAGGAAGGCCATTTTGGAGGAAGGGTCTAACGATTCGCGAATCATGACGCCCGCTTCCGCATTATCGTCATTGGCCGTAACATGCTCTACTCTCGCAATAATTTCCCCGTTGCCGGATTGCTTCTGATACGCATAGAGGAACGCATCCGCATTTCCGCCGACATCCCCCGGCGATTTCACAGTAACGGTCTTGGCATCAGCTCCAAGCTGCGTATGTCCTGGAATTCCAACGCTTCCAATGTCAACGGCTTGCCATGGGCCCAACGTCGTCGTCGTATTAACATGTACCGTCACATTATCCGATTGGGTCCCTACACCGCTGTTATCAATAGCGCGGGCCACGACATAATGCGTGCCGTCTTCCACGTTAGTCCAGGTAAAGCTGTATGGCCCCGATGTGTCCTCGCCTACCTTCGTTCCATCAATGAAAAACTCGACCTTGGCAATTCCGTCCTTATCGTCCGCCGAAGCGTTGATGACGACATCGCTGCCTGCTTCAGTAATCGTATTATTGGCGGGAGACGTAATGACAGCCGTCGGGTTATCCGTATTGCTGCCGGATGCATTCCCTTGGACCACCAGATCATTCAAATAAACTTCCAGATTCGTATACCCTTCCGGAGAAAGTGTTATCGAATTGCGGTCATCCGGATTTGACGGACTCAGCCCGTGAGCCGTTTCCCACGCATCATCCATCCCGTCTCCATCCTGGTCTACGACGGAAGAGCGCACCTCCGGATATTCGGCAAAACCGCCCACTTCTTTGGGGGAGTTAATATGCTGACCGGTTCGGTTCTTCACATCATTGATAACCCGGGCATCGATGGCATCCCGTTTAGGCAAGGTAGCGCCAGCATTGGCCAATACATTAGCATAAGCATCCTGTGCGGATTCCGGCACATAACCAGCTACATCAGCCCGCGTCGATTGCTTCGACGATGCAAGGTCAACGACGGTTTGCACGCCTTTCCAGTTATCTGCGGTTACTGCAGGGTCACCATCCATGTAATTGCCGTTAAAATACATCTTGCTCTCCGGAATCACATCCAGGAATAAAATGTTGCGTACATTCCTGTACGTGTTCGGGCCATATTTGTAATAGTTGCTATCCAGATTATAGTAGCCCTCGCCGCCGCCGTAAGAGGAAGCAATACCCCAGTTATAGATGACGTTGTTGCTTGCATCCGTAATATCTAGAAGCTGCTTGATGGTCGGGAAGCGCGGATTGCGGCTCACGCTGTGGGCGATCAGGTTATGGTGGAACGTCGCGTTATTTCCGCCCCATATGCCGCCGTAGCCGTGCCGCCCCTTTTGGTGGCTTGTCATCAGCATGCTTTCTTCCGATATGGACCACTGCACCGTTGTATTCGTGTTCTCATACAGACTGACGACCTCATCTACCGACCAGCTGAAGGAGCAGTGGTCAATGATAATATCTTTATGATAACGAATTCCAAAGGCATCATCCTCGCTCGCAAAACGATCCCCTAACCGAAAGCGCAAGTAGCGGATGATCACATTGTCCGCTTCAACGCTGGTCGTGTAGTCGCTGACCGTAATTCCGTCGCCAGGTGCCGTTTGACCTGCAATGGTAATATTGGAGCCCGATATTTTGAGCGACTCCTTCAAGTGGATGGTGCCACCGACGCGAAAAACGATGGTTCGGTTACTCTGACTAACGGCATCCCGCAGGGAGCCTGGAATGGGCGCTTCATTCTTGCTGTAGTCCGCCAATGTATTGACAATATAGACTTCCTGACCCCGTCCGCCCGTCGTATACTTGCCGCCGCCTTCCGCACCCGGAAATGCGGGCAGCTTGACGGCTGTCGTATCCGCTGAGGCTTGACCCGGTACGAACGACGCCAGCATGGCTGCAATCAGCGCATAGCTTATTACCTTCTTCAAGTCTTTTCTCCTCCTAAAAAATCTTTGATGACCTTGGCTTGATGCATTTGATTTTGAATGCGGTTCCAATTAGCATTCAACATCCTTTTGAGCCATACACCTCCTGAAGCTTCCTGCCTGAACGTAGAATCGTTTAAAAGCGCTCAGTAAAAACATTACGAACTCGATTATGCTCTGATAACGCATTCATAGCTATACCTGCAAGATAACTTCATGTTGAAACCTGCCCAATATTTACCAAACACTGCGAATATAGCTTGTAAACAACATGCGATATGCCGGATTTAACCCAAATCCGCCAATGTAAAAAAGCACCCTGACCGTATTTGTACGAATCGGGATGCTTTTGGACTTTTCTTTAAGGGAGCCTACGGAATGTTCTTACTGCTTACGGCCTCGTTCATAAGCCGCTTTGTATTCTTGGGCCATCTTCTCTCCGCCCGCTTGCTTCCACCTTTCGATTTCGGCCTTCCAGCCGGCTTCGTCGATCTTGCCCATGATGAAATTCGTTTCCGCGTCGCTGATAAGCTGCTCCAGCATCCGCCCTTTTTCGGAGAACGTGGCAGAATCCAGCGTTAACGCAGGATTAACGACGATGTATTTCTCATTTTCTTTCGTAATCTGATTGTTTTTTAAATATAAATCGCTTTGCTTCATCGGCTTCGATATATTATAGCTTTCATTGCGCTGCGGCAGTGCATCACGGTACGGCTTCACCTCTCTTGCATCCGCCTCCGGGTTCAATGGCACGGTGAATTCTCCCTTGTCTTCCCAATGCCTGCCTTCAAGCCCTTTAACAAGAAGCGTCGCCATAGGAGGATCCATCAGCTGGTCAATAAACTTTAATATTCTTTTCAATTCGTCGACCGTTTGGACCGTATCTCTGGGAATGGCCAGGAAGCCCGCATTTCCGCTTTCCCCGGGCAGTCTTCTGCCGAAGGGTCCTTCTACGGGAGCTGCATCGATGACAGCGGCCGGTACTGCCTTGATCAGCTTGTCCTGCATGGTCTGCGCATTGCCTCCGGACATCCGGATAGCCGTACGGCCCGACTCAAAAGCTTTATCGATCTCTGTCGCATCGACAACCGCAAAATCCTGATTAATCAGCTTCTCCTCATACAGCTTGCGAAACAGCTTCATGGTGCTGAAGAAGGGCTCCGTCATGAATTCCGGGATGAATTCTCCGTTTTCTACCTTCCACTTGTTCGGGCCGCCTTGAGCTACGGTGAATCTGGTTAACGTGGAGGAAGTATCCTGGTTATATTTTTTATCCAGCATAAATCCGTAGGTATCGTCCTTGCCGTTATGGTCCGGATCACCCTTCGCCATGAGCTTGATGACGCTGTACCATTCATCGAGAGTTTGGGGCAGCTGCACGCCGAGTGCGTCGAACCAATCCTTGCGGTAATGAACGGCAGCCCGGCCCAGCTCCCGAAACAACGGAACACCGTATATTTTGCCATTTACGGCAATGTTGTCATAATACCGCCGGTCCTGTGCAGACAAATTTTTATAATCCTTCAAATAGGGCCCGATTTCCCAAAACAAATCCGATTTCAATGCCCCCATGATTGTCGGCGTATAATTAAGCTTGATCAGCTTCGGCAGCTCGTTGGAGGCGGCCATGACGTTCACCTTCTCATCGTAGCCGGAAGTCGGAATCCATTGTATCTGCAAATCGGTCTGCGTATAGGCTTGAATCGCTTTCTCCATCTCATTGTCTTTAGGCGGGATGTCGCCCGCTTGATTCACAACAATGGTTAGTGGATAAGCCTCATCGGAGCTTCTTAGGGCCGAGCCTTTCCCCCCATCCTCTGACGTTCCGTCTGTACATGCCGTCAGCAGCACAGATAGCAGCAAAAGAATGCTCATCAGCGATGCTTTGCGTTGAATATCCATTGCCGCCCCCCTCATTAGGAACTAGTCTGGGTCACCTCTATCCCGGCCAATATAAACGGAGATACCGCTTTCGGGTCGTTATGAACAATACCTTCCCCTATATAGTAGCTGTAAGAGCCGTCACGGTAAGGGTTGCCTCCCAAGCCTGCAACGCTGTTGCACTGGGTGAGATGATATTGGCCTTCTTCATCCGTAACAACCAGATGCTCAAGCAGTCCTTGATATCCCCGAACAGCCTGCTCTCTGGCTTCATTCCCAAGCAGTCCTAACCGATTGCCCTTGGCCAGCGCATAGACGAACATGGAGCTTCCCGATGATTCCAGGTAATTGCCTTCCCGTCCTGCCTGATCCAGCACCTGCGGCCACAGTCCTGTCGCCGGATCCTGCACCTTGCTTAAAGCCGCAGCCAGCCGCTGCATAACCGCCTTCAGTTCATCCCGGTTCGGATGATCCGACGGAAGACATTCAAGCACATCCGCCAGCGCCATCATATACCAGCCCATAGCACGGCTCCAGACATGAGGAGAACGGCCCGTACCAGGCTCCGCCCACTGCTGCTGAAGCGAAGAATCCCAGCCGTGCCGGAGCAATCCGTTTGCCTCATCCCGCGTCTTCTTCTCTACCAGCAGGAGCTGATAGGCCGCTTCATCCAGCCATGCGCGCTCTCCGGTCAAAAGCCCGTAACGGGCGAGAAACGGCGAGGCCATATAAAGTCCATCCAGCCACATTTGGGAGGTGTAGCCTTTCTTGTGCCAGAAGCCTCCTTCTTCCGTACGCGGATGAGACTTCAGCTGGGACATTAGCAGCTCGATCGCTTGACGGTAATTCTCTTCTCCCGTCGTTTTCAGCAGAAGAAACAACAGCTTTCCTTGATTGACCTGATCCAGATTGTAGTCTTCCACCTTATAATTCAGAATCGTACCGTCCTGCTGTACGAATAAATCCATCATTTCACGGATGTAATGAAGATACTGCTCATCACCGGTTATGTCATAGCAGGCCTCCATGGCTCTAAGAAAACAGCCATTTTCATAATGCCACCGCTTGGTCAAGAATCCTCCCCCGTCCGGCTTCTTATAGCGAAGCATGAACTGTCCGGCCCACTCCAGAGGATCGGCAATCCCTTGTTTATTCCATAACATAGCTTGTTCCACCTTTCTATTTTATAGGTCAAATGGTTACCGGTACTACAGGATTCAACCCGTTATGAGGACTGCTCCCTATCGAGCATTTCCCTGTACTGTCCCGGTGTCGTTCCGTAGGTTTTCCGGAAATTGCGGATAAAGGCGCTAATATTTTTATATTGAAGCTTTTCGCCGATTTCCGATATTTTCATCGTCGTTGTTTCGAGCATGACCTTAGCCATACTCATCCGGTAATCGGATAAATAGTCGCTGAACGAAACGCCCATCTCCTTTTTGAACACGCGGCTTAAATAAACCGGATGAAAATTCAGCGTCTCGGCGCACGATTCCAACGATATTTCGGCGTCATACAGATCGTGAATCATTTTGACGATGCGGTCCGCAATGTTCACGTACTGGGTGTCCGCCTTCTCGGAGAGCATCGTAATGATCGGGACAAACAGCTTGGTTTGGAACCAAAGAGCGATTTCCTCGCGGGTTTGCAGCTTCAGGAGCTGCTCCACAGCGCCTTCCCCCTCCAGTATTTTCCTCAGGGAGACCCCTTGGTCCTGAACAATGTGCAATATGCGCGACATGAGCTGAATGAGCAGAAGATGATGCTCGTTCATAAAACCGTCCTTATTCAGTACGGAAGACAAATATTGGTTGAAAATGTAGATCGCCTTCTCCAGCTTCACCTCCTGCAAAGCTTGAGCCAGCTGATCCTCCATCAGCTTCAGATGAGAGTAGACCTTCGACTCCACTGCTTCGTTATGCTCGATGTCCTCATAATGGGCGATGATATCAGGGCCCAGATGAATCCGGCATTTCAGTGCGGCCATGCTCTCCCCATAGGCTTTCACCGTATCGTTCAGCTGGCTGAATGCCCTGCTGATCCCGATGCTGACCTGAAGCTGCAAATAGAGCTCCACCTTGGCTTTAATCAATTCAGCAGTCTGATAAAAATAAGCCTTCACCTGCTCCGGGTCATCGACTGCCGACGCCAATAAGGTGACCTGGGAGGTTCCGAGCAGTATCGGGCTGAACCGCGTCTCCACAGGCAGCAATTCTCCCACAATATTGTTAATGGCAAAAAGCAGCAGCTCGCGATCCTGTTCCTGATACCTCGTATCCTGCAAATGATCGATTTGCAGGGTCAGCACTCCTAATCGTTTCCAATCTTTGGGGAATCCATAAAGCCCGGAACGATACATCCGGTCGCCGTCATGGATTTGCCCTGTAAACAGCTTCAGCACAAAAAACTCCTTCAGATGCCCGGATTGGCCCTGCATCTGTTCTTCCAACCGGCTTCGGGAGACGGCAAGCGTTTCAATGCTTTCCTTGATGTACTGCAGCTCATCCCTTTTTATGCCTTCCCGGGAAGCCTCGGGCTCGATTCTTTGCGTCAGCTCCAGCAGGCTGCGAATCGGGGAATACATTCTTCGGCTTCCGAAATAACCAATGATCAATACAACGATAAAAATAAACGAACAAGCAGCGGCTGTAAGAACCGCCGTTTTCTTCGTATCCTTCGTCATTTCGGCGATCGAAGCAACGGAGACATAGGTCCATCCGTTATACCCGGAGGAACGGTATAGCACAGCAACCTCCCTGCCGTTCATCCTGGCGTTGAAGGAGCCCTGCTGCTCCCGCGCACTGCCGCTCCTCTCCTGCACGATTCGGTTGATGTCGGCATAAGCCGCCGTGGAATCGGAGGATGCCAGGAAGGCTTGCCCCGACGAATCCAAAATATAATTCGAGCTGCTTGAGGAGCCGTGATTGGGGGTCAGCATAGCCCGAATATCCGCTGCCGCTATTTGAACGACCAGAAGCCCTCTCGGCGTGTTCGTTCTGGGAAGCAGCGGTATTTTTTCCACGAGGCTGATCGTATCGGACGCAGGGCTGCGGACGGCACCGGCAGCTTTGGAAGAAGCACCCGCCTCCAGCTGCCCGCCTGAAGGGGCGGTCCATTTCATCGTGCTCCAAAACATGCTGGCGGGATGGGCGGCATAGTTATAGATCTCACTTTTATTTTCGTACGTGCTCAGCTTCTTCATCACACCCAGGTTAACGACCCAATCCTTTTCCACATTCACAATGTAGGCTTGCTTGATAACGGCGGTCGATTGCAGATTGGTCAGCTCAGCCGTTAGCTCTCGGACCTGCACGAAATCTTCTCCATCGAGAGACGTGTCCATAGCCGACTGAATCATAGAGGAGTTTGCCAGCTGGGTTGCAGACATTTCCAGCGATTTCAACGTTTGCTCAACCCTCATTTGGGTTTGAAGCAGCAGCTGCATGTTGGCTTCACTGACCTTTTTTTCAATATCCTGCGTCGCCAAATAATAAGATACCAAGCCGATAAACACCGTTGGAAGCGCTCCCAGCAGGAGGCTGAAGCTTAACAACCGCACTAAAAATTTGGACATGACCTTATCCCCCTTCCCGCATGTTATACCACGATACCGAGTGAAGTACCGCCCGATCAACGATATCCTAATTAGAATTAGGACGCGCCGCACTTTCCCTTGCACTTCATGCCTTGTCTTGCTATGCTAGGCGAAGAGGGGGGAACCCGCGTTGAAGACGGATTTTGAAATCCATTTTTCCAAGCAAGCCGAGAATTCGGCGATGGACATGTACCATTATCACGACTTTTATGAGATCTATTATTTGTTCGGCGGAGAACGCTACTACTATTTAGAAAATCATATATATCACGTAACCAAAGGCTCCGTTGTCTTCGTCAATAAGAACGATATCCATAAAACCCTAGAAGGCGGGGCCGGACATGACCGCGCGGTTCTTTACTTCACAGACCGTTTTTTGAGCCGGTTTCAGCCGGATCAGCTGAATCTGCTGCTATCCCCGTTTCGTTCAAGCAGCAAGGTGATATCCTTTAATAATCAACAGCAAAGCTATATAGAAAACCTGCTTTTTCAAATGAAAAAAGAGTACATGGATACCATGCTCCCTGGCCGGGCCGAATTTTTCGAGGCGCTGCTAGTGCAGCTGCTTCTTTATACGTCACGAATATGCATGGAGTCCGATCAAATCACTCCGAAGCCGATGGACGGCAAAATGACCGAAATTATCGGGTATTGCAACGAGCATTACAGGAAACCGCTTACTCTGGAAAGCGTATCCTCCCGCTTTTTTATAAGCCCCTACTATTTCAGCCGTTTGTTCAAGCGTACTACGGGATTTCATTTTCCCGAATACATCAATACGCTGAGAATCCGCGAGGCTCAAAGAATATTAAGGGAGGATCACGGCAAAATGATCGAGGTTGCCGAGCAGGTCGGGTACTCCAGTATCACGCACTTCAACCGGACGTTTAAACAGGTAACCGGGATGGCGCCGATGACGTACAAAAAAATGATCCAGGCCTCTCCGGAAACCAAGACGCGTTCGGAGAAGTAAGAATCCGCTGTCCCTCCACAGGCGTATAGTTAAGAAGGGGACGGGACCGGCAGCCACCAGTCCCGTTAACCTTCTCTATTCGATTCGGAACCAATCGAAATCCGCATAGCCCCTTGCGTCGGCAGCCTGCCCTTGGCTCAGGCAGAACAAGCCCAGCTTAGCGCCTACCCAGTGGCCCTCTACCGCCTTGAATACATCGCCTACCGGCGTAAAGCTACTTCCGTCCAGGCTGTATTCGAATGTGCATTGTGCTTCAAGCACAACCTTCACTCTCAAGTAAACCGTCTTCGCAGTGGACGGTAACGCAAGCTTCTCCGCTGTTTCCTCGGAGGAGCCTTCTTTATTGCCCTGGCCCTTCACAAAGACAAGCTGAAGCCCTTCCTCAGCCGACTCTAACGCAAGGTAGCGGTACTCGTGACCGAACGCGGTCAAACCCGCACGCTCTTGTGCGCTGCCCGGTGCGAATTCCAGCTTGGCGGTCGCTGTAAATTCAGGAGCAGGGAGCTTCTGGCAAAGAATGCTTGGCAGATCGTAGAAGGTAGATGTTCCTGCCGGAAGAGGCTGAGCATGTAATCTCAGATGGCTTTCGCGCGCATCCAGCGAATACCATTCCTTCCGGTTATTCGCCTGCCACTGCCACTGAAGACCTAACGAAGGCTTCTCGAATTCATCGCTCATGTCCGGTACGGCAAACGGATATTCTCGTCCCACATTCGGCTTCTTGTGTACGAGTACAGGCTCGCCGATTCCGTCTCCATTGGTGTCGATCCCCATAGCCGGCCAATCGTTCTCCCAGGTCATCGGCTGAAGGTGGACAATACGTCCGTAAGCGTCCCGATCCTGGAAGTGAATGAACCAGGACTCGCCGGATTCCAGCTCCACATAGCCGCCTTGGTGAGGGCCGTTCACGATGGAATCCCCCTGATGAAGCACGATTTTATCCTCATACGGTCCAAAGATGTTTTTGGAACGCAGAATGGTTTGCCAGCCTACCGCTACGCCGCCGGCCGGTGCAAAGATATAATAGTATCCGTTCCGCTTGTAGAACTTGGGACCCTCAATTGTCGGATGATCTTCCGTCCCGTCAAAGATTAGAGTGCCTTCGTCAAGCAGAGACTTGCCGTCTGGGCTCATCCGGCATACCTGCAGCTTGCTCTTGATGCCGCAGCGGCTTTTGGCAAACGCATGCACCAGGTAAGCTTGGCCATCTTCATCCCACAGCGGGCAAGTATCGATATATCCTTTGACTTCCTTCACCAGGTGGAGAGGAGTCCATGGGCCTGCAGGATCCGTAGCGGTCGTCATGAAGATGCCTTCATCCGGCGCTCCGAAATAAATCCAAAACTTGCCGTCATGGTAACGAATGCTTGGCGCCCAGACGCCGTCTCCATGGCGGACGCTATCGAATTCCGGCGGCAGCTCCTGGATTGCATGGCCAATCAGCGTCCAGTTGACCAAATCCTTCGAATGCAGGATCGGCAGCCCTGGAGTGCTGTTAAAGCTGGATGCGGTCATGTAGAAATCTTCCCCGACACGAATCACATCCGGGTCCGAATAATCCGCATAAATGATCGGATTGCGGTAGGTGCCGTCACCTAAATCGGCATACCATACCGGTTTTTGTTGACTGCTTACGTTCATGTTTCCAATCTCCTTTAGTTAGATGTTATCCCGCAAATACCGAACGGGGACCGTTGCTTACGTTACCTTCCGCATCGATAAACTGGATGCCCCGGCTGTTATGTTCCTTAAACTCCATTCCCGGCCTGGACGTTACCCGCACGTCGCGGAACAGCACGCCCTCGGCATCAATGCAAGTAATTCCTTCATTCGCAACAACGTTCACCCGATCGAACCGCAAATTTTGCAGAAGCATTTCCGGAAGCCCGCGAAGGAAGATTCCTTTATCGGCCCCTGAACAGTAAGTATCGGAAATCGAAATGTTGCGGAAGCATGGAGTTTCCTCCGTTACCGGAGCCATATCGGCGTATTCCTGCTTGATTTCATAATACATATCGAATACGATGGCATCCTTGATGATGTCCTTCATCCAAATATTCGATATGGTTATGTTCTCTACAACACCGCCGCGTCCCCGCGTGCTCTTGAACCGGAGCCCGTTATCCGTTCCGATAAACGTGCAATCCGATACCTCCACATGCCGGACGCCTCCGGACATTTCGCTGCCTACTGTAAAGCCCCCATGTCCGTGGTAAACGGTGCAGTTGCGAATGGTTACATATTCCGTCGGTACCCCTGTGCGCCGGCCCTGCTCATTCTTGCCTGATTTCAGACAGATCGCGTCATCGCCGACATCAAAGGAGCTGTTATGAATATTAGCGTAACGGCAAGATTCCAGATCAAGACCGTCCCCATTCACCGAATGCCAAGGATTGCGCACGGTTACATTGCGGATCGTCACATGCTCGCATAACCGCGGATGCAGACACCAGCTGCCCGAGTTCTGGAAGGTCGGTCCATCCAGCAAAACGCCTCGGCAGTTCGTCAGCCCGACCAGAACCGGCCGCAGATACACCTTGTACGGTTCATAGGCGGCAATATCCATTATGCCCTCCGCCTGTAAAGCCTCGGTTGCCTGTCTGCCTTCGCTTGCCTCCCGGGTAGGCCACCACAAATTATTGGCGTCAACGACGCCCCCCGAGGAGACGATTTGCTTCCATTGCCGTTCGGTCATTTTATGCTTCTTCACGCATCTCCAGGCATCGCCGGATCCGTCGAAAATTCCAGCGCCCGTGATGGCTATGTCGGTTAAATTCTCTCCATATAAAGGAGGCATGGCACGTACAGCCTGCAGCCCCTCGTAATTGCTCGGAATCAGAGGGTAATCATCAAAATCTCGGCTGAAAATAATCAGCGCTCCATCCTCAGCGTGCAGCCGTACCTTGCTCTTCAGCCTTATCGGTCCGGTCAGCCAAATTCCCTTGGGAATGATGACCGTACCCCCGCCTGCGGCGGCACAGGCCGTCACGGCTTCATTAAAAGCATCTGTATTCTTAACTATCCCGTCGCCTATTGCTCCGTAGTCGGTAACGGAACAGGTCCATTCAGGGAATATGGGTACACGGACATCCTCTGAACGAAAAGCCGCATCGCCCGTTTCAACGATCTGTTGCTCAGTCATTATGAAGCTCCTTTTTCCATTCCAAATAAGGCCGGATCCGACTTGCTGCATGCAATATCATTGTAATGCAATCCCCCGGCGCGTTCTACACAATACATGCTCAGAATGAAGCAACTTAACAATTCTTGCACTCTTGAAGAATCGAACCTTATGGAGAGACGGCTCCCCGATTCGGACTCCGCAAGAAACTATGATATATTGGAATAAACATCCTCTTGCCTTGTGTTCGAGAGGATCGCACACCTGTTTCACTAAAATAACTTATGAGGTGAACCGATTATGGAACCTGCATTGCAAGCTTATTTGGCTGAGCATCGAGACCGTCATTTGGAGGAGATAAAGGAATTCGTCCGCATTCCGAGCATCAGCGCCAGCACGGAGCATAAGCCGGACATGATCCGGGCCGCCGAATGGCTGGCGGAAGCGCTGCGTAAAGCCGGACTCGAACATGTAGAGGTGCTGTCTACTGCCGGTCACCCTGTCGTTTACGCGGATTGGCTTCATGCTCCGGGACAGCCAACCGCCCTTATTTATGGACATTACGATGTGCAGCCGGCCGATCCGCTGGACCAGTGGGACACACCTCCTTTTGAGCCTGTCATTCGTGACGGCAAGCTATACGGACGGGGAGCCACGGATGATAAGGCGCAGCTCTACACCCATGTCAAAACCGTGGAGGCTTATTTGCAAACGATCGGCAAGCTTCCGGTCAATGTGAAATTTTGCATCGAAGGGGAAGAAGAGATTGCAAGCCCCAGTCTCCCCGCCTTTCTGGAGCAGCAGGCAGAACGGCTGCAAGCCGATGCCATCGTCATCTCCGATGGACCGATGCACGATGTAGGCATCCCTTCGATTTGCTACGGTCTTCGCGGGTTGTGCGGCTTCCAGATCGACATCCAGGGGCCGAAGAACGATCTTCATTCCGGCTTGTACGGCGGGGGGGTCGCGAATCCAGCAACCGCTCTCGTTCAGCTGCTCTCCTCCATGCGCTCGGAGAATGGCCATATCGCCATTGAAGGCTTTTACGACGGAGTCAATGAGTTATCCGATACGGAACGCGCCGCATTCCGGGAGCTTCATTTTGACGATGCCAAGCAGGCAAACGAGCTTGCCGTACCTGAGCTGACCGGGGAGGAAGGCTACTCGTTCCTTGAGCGGACAACCGCCAGGCCGACGCTTGAAATTAACGGCATCTATGGCGGGTATCAAGGAGAAGGGCTCAAGCCTATCGTCCCTTCGACTGCCAGTGCCAAGATCTCCTGCAGGCTTGTCGACAACCAGGAGCCCGATCAGGTGATGAAGCGGATTGAAGCTCATATCGAGAAGTATAAGCCTGCCGGAGTCACAGTGAAGGTACAGCAGACCCATCGCGGCAAACCGTTCTACATCTCACCGGAGCACCCGTATATCCAAGCGGCTGCCCGAGCGTATGAGGACGGCTTCGGCAAGACGCCGGTCTATATTCGCAGCGGCGGCTCCATCCCTATCGTCGAAGTCTTCTCCAAGGTGCTGGGAGCCCCTGTCGTTATGATGGATTTCGGCCTTCCGGGGGAAAATATGCACGGGCCTAACGAGCATTTTCATCTGGAAAACTTTGACAAAGGCATCGCCACCTTGTGCCGTTATTGGCAGGAGCTGCATGGCATTCAGGACAAGTAGCGCAATAAGAAGCCGTCTTTGCTTAATCCGCAAGGACGGCTTTGTTGTTAGCTGGAGGATTCTTGTATACAGAGTAAGGTAGTGCTGCGCCGTCCTAGTGAATTTCTATCGACTTCACGATCCGGTTTTCCTGGATAAAGGTCAGGAAATCCTCCACTCCGTAGCCGCCTGGAAGCCGAACCAGCATGACCAGGTGAATCATTTCATCCGAATGCTCCTCCACCTGCAGGCTCAGTACTGCGATCTGTTTCTGCTTCAGCATTTGCTGAATGCCTTCCATACAGCCGGGCAGATTCGAAATTTGCATGGTCACCTGCTCCGTCTTGGGCGAAGCCAGCCAAGGAAACCGCCGGTGCAAAATAATTTGCGCCAATATTATAATGACCGTCGTGCCTATTCCCATCAGAAACATGCCGGAGCCGATGGCCATCCCGATCCCGGCTGTAGCCCAAATTCCCGCCGCTGTCGTTAATCCCTTGACCGTATGCTTATGCATAAAGATCATCCCGGCACCAAGAAACCCTACGCCACTGACGATTTGTGCGGCAATACGTGAAGGGTCCAGCCCAAGATTGGGCCACCCTATTTGATCCTGAAAGCCATACTTCGAGATGCACATCATGAGAGAGGACCCGATAGCCACAACGAAGTGAGTCCGAACTCCCGCCTCCTTCATCCGATTCATACGTTCATAGCCTATAAATGCCCCGCAAATGCCGGCGACAATGACACGCACCAAATACTCGTATTCCATCGGCTCACCTTCCTCTTCTTTTCATCTCTTAAGAATTACCCATATCTCGTCCCAATAATCTTACCGGAACGGCACCAGTGCCTTATAAGCTCCCCTTTGTCCCTTGGGCTTGCTTCGATACATCCTTAGGAGATCGTCTCCGGATAAAGCAGCTTGACTCGCGCTTTTCCAGGATGCCTGCAGCCTTTTTATTATTATTGCGGGTAGCCAGCTCTTCTTCCGCTGGAAAGAAGGCCGTCTTTCTCATGTTGGTCAAATTCCCTGAAGTATAATACATCCCAGCCGTTTTGCCGCTTAAAAAATCGGCCGGGGGCTCTGTCCCTGCGATTCCGAATTAACGTCCCTATCGAGCCGGTTTGAATGACGTTGGCCCGTCCTTTATAATGAAATCAGCTAACCAAATGCTAAAGGAAGAGGTGTCATTTATGTTAAAGGTGGAATATCACGGCCATTCCTGCGTTCAATTGTCTGACGGCGAGCATTCACTGATTATCGATCCGTTCCTTACGGACAATCCGTCGGCTATCGTCAAGCCCGAATCGATACGTGTCCAGCACGTCCTGCTGACCCATGCTCACGCAGACCATATTCAAAACGCCGTTGAAATCGCGAAAGCCAACGACGCTACGCTGATCGCTATCCATGAGCTGGCTACCTATATGAGCTGGCAGGGTGTGAAGACCCGGGATATGAATATCGGGGGCCGGCTCTCGCTTGGCTTCGCAGAGCTGCAAATGGTTCAAGCCTTCCACAGCTCAGGCATTATCGACCATAACGCCAAGCAAATTATATATGCCGGTATGCCGGCCGGCTTCATTATTCGCTGGAACGGCCGCACCATTCTGCATGCGGGAGATACAAATCTGTTCCTGGATATGAAGCTGATCGGAGAGCGCAACGACATTGATCTGGCATTCCTGCCTATCGGAGACCTGTTTACGATGGGACCGGAGGATGCCGCCGTCGCAGCCGAATGGCTGCAGGCCAAGCAGGTCGTTCCCGTGCACTACAATACGTTCGAGCTCATCCGCCAGGACGGCGCTGCATTCCTGGAGCTGCTCCAAAGCCGCGGCATTCAAGGAACCCTCATGCACCCCGGCGAGCATATTACTTTATAATTCCGGATGATCCGGCTCATGCCCAAAAGCCTGCTAATCGCATTCCTCCGAATGCGTCAGCAGGCTTTTTCCTATGCAGCCGATCCTCATTCTAACTACAGCTGACGGTTAGATCCGGTTCTCCTTTAACCAGCCGATCATTTTGCCGCACCACTCCGCGTAGCTGCGCTCGAAGCCTATTCCCATTTCGATAACCGCGACTGTTGAGAACAACGGATGGCCGCTAGATAGCTCACCTTCCCCTTCCCGGAATGAAGCGGCTCTCTTGGACAGCTCCTCCTGACGCTTTTCATGCTCTTGCCTTTTGGCTTCGAGCTGCGGAATGAGATGCTCTGACGGCACCAGCCAGGAGTTGTACTGCTTCAGCAAAAATTCATCCCAATCTCCAAGCTCGCTCGGTTCCATAACCCACGCCTTCAGACGTTCCAGGCCCGCCTCCGTAATCTTATACACCTTCCGAGCCGGCCGATAGGATTCCTTCTCATGGGCTTGCAGCTGCACGGCCCCTTCCGCTTCCAGCTTGGCTAACGTCGGGTACAGCTGATTGTTGTTCATTTTGTAAAAGTTATTAATCCTGCTGTGCATTTGCTGCTTCATATCATACCCGCTTAACGGCTCACGCGCCAATAAGCTTAAGAGTACATATTGAATGGTGCTCATTAAAATGACCTCCTCAAAAAATAAGTTATTTTTAACATAGGTTATCATTGACATATTAAAACATATGTTATAAGTTAATATTAACCTATTACGCGGTTGCGAACAACCGCCATCTCTAAGGAGCGATGTGGATATGAAGCTTATTTTTAATGACCAGACCTTTTCATTTGAACTGTTGAGAACCCTGAGCTACGCCCCCTATGGAGGAGCCGATATCGGCGAATGCCTGCTCACTGCCTACCGCATTCAAGAAAGAGATTTTGAGAGCTGGTACAAGGAGTGGAACGCCACCGCAGAACGAATTCATGCTTTGGCAGATGCCGCTCTCGCAGACGGACAGCGGGTAAGCGCCTGTGAGGCTTATCTCCGTGCTTCCAACTATTATCGTACCGCCGAATTCTTCTTGCATGGTGACCGTCAGGATCCCCGTATTTTGGCAGCATGGGGGAACAGCAGGGACACATTCCGGCAGGCCGCTCGTCTTATGGATGCTCCGGTGGAGGAAGTGCTCATTCCCTATGAAGGAACCCACCTGACCGGTTACTTCTATAAGGTAGATGGGTCCGATACGCCCCGTCCGACTCTCTTGATTCATGGCGGGTACGATTCTACCGGAGAGGAGTTGTATCTTGGAGGGGCGGCAGCGGCCATCCAGCGCGGTTATAACTGCCTTACGTTCGAAGGTCCCGGTCAAGGCTCGGCCATCCGGCTTCAGCAGCTTCCGTTTCGTCACGATTGGGAGAAGGTCGTTACGCCGGTCGTCGATTACCTGATTACCCGGCCTGATGTAAATCCGCATCAGCTTGCCCTGATGGGCATCAGCTTCGGAGGCTACCTTGCCCCGCGCGCTGCGGCGTATGAACATCGGCTTGCCGCATGCATCGCCAACGACGGCCTCTATACCTTCCGGTTCAGCGAGATGGCACGGCCATTTATGAAAGGCAGGGACGATGTATCCCCGGCCCATTACGAGGAGGTCATAACCGAAGTGATGAAGCGGCATACCGGAGTAAGGTGGGCGGTGGACAACGGCATGTTTACATTTCAGGCGGATTCCTTGCTGGAGCTAGTTGAAAAAACGGAGCCTTGCTCGCTGGAGGGCGTTGCGGAGCAGATTGTTTGTCCTACGCTGGTATGTGAAGCGGAGGCCGATCATTTCTTTGCCGGGCAGCCCGAGAGGCTCTATCATGCGCTTACCTGCCCGAAAACGTATATGAAATTTACGGCGGAGGAAGGCGCTGAAGAGCATTGCCATTTCGGGGCGCTGCAGCTGTTCAACCATCGGATATTCCAATGGCTGGATGAAGTGCTTCATATCCGTTAATCCGCTCCGAACGTCGGGCTTGCCCCGGCCATACCCGGATGTACTCCGGTGATGATATATGCCAAAGAGCTCCTGCCTTCACGCAGGAGCTCTTCCTATTCCTTCGGCCGATCCTCATACAGATGCGGCCGCTATTTATTTATGGCTGTTGATTGCCCCATTTCATTACCCACTTGTCCATTTCCTTCAGTGCCGTCTGGAAATCAATTCCCTTCTCCGTCAAAGAATACTCCACCGTGACCGGTACTGTCGGAAACACTTCACGGCGCACCACTCCGGTCTGCTCCAAATGTCGCAGTGTATCCGTCAAGGATTGGGTTTTCACTATGGCGATATCCCTTTGCAGCTGCTTAAACCGCCTTGGCCCCTTATACAGCTCGGCAATAACGAGAAAGGCCCACTTGGCGCCGAGAATCCGAAGCACCTCACAAATGTTGGAGCCTGCCGGTTCGTTGTCATGTGCACTTTCCATCCCTGCACCTCACTTACTTAAAGTTAGTTGATCCAGATAACAGGACAATATCCAAATATTTTGCCTTCTTTCATTATTATATTGCTCTCCTTATAATGTCAATCAAGGAATCGTCATGAAATTCCGAATCATCAAGCAGACATGTGCTAGCCATGCCGCTTATGCTGCCACAGCATCCCATAAATAAGTACCGAAAGGATGGACAATATGAATCGCTTATCCTTATATCTTCTTTCCATAGGCGCCTTCGTGACAGGGACCTCCGAGTTGATCGTCGCAGGCATTTTACCGGCCATAGCCGATGACCTCGGCGTTTCCGTTGCCTTGGCCGGACAGCTTATTACGGTGTTCTCCCTTTCCTTTGCCATAGGAACACCCGTTATCGTTGCATTGACCAACCGCATCCAGCGCAAAATAGCCCTGTTAGTTTCCCTGGCCTTATTCTCTATTGGCTGCCTATGCTCCTTTATGAGTCCCGGATACGGCTTTTTGCTTGGTTCGCGGATTGTTATTGGACTTAGTGCAGGAGTTTACACTGTCATTGCTTTCGGC
Source organism: Paenibacillus sp. 32352 (assembly GCF_002042965.1). Classification (GTDB taxonomy): domain Bacteria; phylum Bacillota; class Bacilli; order Paenibacillales; family NBRC-103111; genus Paenibacillus_S; species Paenibacillus_S vulneris. Next base: position 71,201 of record NZ_MZNT01000010.1, read on the forward strand.
TCCGTCGCCAAGCTGGTTCCCCCGGAAAAGACGGGCAGCGCTATCGGCATGATCGCCCTCGGAATCAGCAGTGCAATGGTCCTGGGAGTCCCGTTAGGAGTCGTCATTGCCAAATGGTGGAGCTGGCAGGCCATTTTCGCCTGGCTCGCCGGAGTTAGCCTGCTGGTCATGCTCGGCATGCTTTGGCTTCTTCCCCGCATCGAGGGGGATGCCCCGGCATCATTCGGGCACCAATTCCGAGTGCTTAGAAACCCCGTTATTGCGAGCGGATTATTCCTGTCCCTGTTCATGACTACGAGCTGCTCACTTATGAATACTTATTTAACGCCGTTTTTACTCGATATTCTCCATCTACCATCTGCTTCTCTGGGGCTCATGTTATTCGCTTTGGGAGTATCCGGTGTTATTGGCTCCCGGGTCGGAGGAAGCAGCGTCGATCGGTGGGGCACCAAACGGATAATATCCATCTGCCTGACGGCAATCATTGTGTCACTCGCGCTGCTTCAAGCGCTCCATTCTTCATGGATGTCAGGAATCAGCCTCATCCTGATTTGGATGCTTGCATTATCCATGCTTGTACCGGCGATTCAAACGTACTTTATTCAACAAGCTCCACTATCGTCCAATCTGGTCCTTGGCTTCAATACCTCGATCCTCCACCTAGGCGTAGCGGTCGGTGCGGGTGTCGGCGGATTGGTAGTCCATACCGTCTCCACCGTGTTGTATCATCCTTGGCTTGCAAGCTGTATTGCAATCATCGCTTTAGCTATAGCCGCCCTCTCCTTTGCCTTGAGCAAAAAAAATAAACCGGCAAGTCACGAATCCGTGCTGCCTCATACAATAGAAAGGGGATGAAGCCGCCGACATCATATTGTCGGTTGGAGGGCGGGGACACCTCCCCCCCACTCAACATATTTCGACATCCAAGTCTGCATCATGTCGTTTTCATACGACGTTGTTCGCCCTTTTTCGACTGGCTGCACTGTTACTGGCATAGCTTGCGAAAAGCGGTGGGTGTCAGCCCCTCGCTCCTCTTGAATATTTTAATAAAATAGCTGGGATGGTCGAACCCGACCATTTCCGCTATGCTCTTAACCTCCAGATTCTCTGCCTGTGACAGCAGCTCCTTGGCCTTCTGAATGCGAATTCGGTTAAGATATTCAATCGGCCTTGTCCCCAACGTCTGCTGAAACAATACGCAGGTATAAGGCATCGAAACCCCCAGCTGATCCGCCAGATCCTGCAGCGTGATAGTTCTGTTATAATGCTGTTCAATGTAGCTCAATGCCGGCTGGATCATTTCATAATATTCATCTGACGATTCATGGCACTCAAATTGGGATGAATAACGGTGCAGATCGAGCAGCAGACCATATACCGCCTGGGAGCAGTCGTGGCTGGGAGGCATCCTCTTGGCGCTGAAAAGGGCATAGATCTCCTGAATCCGGCCTAATAGTTGATCCGGTTGTTTAATATCCAGCACGGTAGATTCATGAAAATGAAGCGTTCTCAAAATATCCTTGGTCAATCGGCCTTGGAATTCAACCCATTGAACCGACCATGGAGACTCTACAGGATAATAATGATGCGGCACCGATGGAAACAGCAGCATCCCCTGCCCCTTGGATACGGTTATTTCCTTGTCTGCGAGCTTAAGCACCCCTTTGCCGTCCACGCATTGAACCCACTGAAATGTTGGAAGGCCATTTTTTCTCAATACCTCCGGCTGGTTCTTCCATCCCCCGATAGACGCTATATAGAGAGGCAAATGCACGTCTACTTCCGTCGGCGTATTCCATATTTTCCGGATCAGATTCATGTTCACTTCTCCCAATAACAGTTTAATATTGTTATATTATCACAAAATAGTCTGATTGATTCCATAAAATACTAGATGTTATTATGATACATGTCAAAAGGATAATCAATTTAAATATTTAAACTCCAAGAGAAATAAAATGAAAGTAACCCTACAATAATGGGATAATATGTAAATTTTATAACGCGTTATCGCTATGACTTTCCTGCTTAGATTATAGGTTTACAAGCATGATATTTTTGCAAGCGCTTTACTTTTTTCGACTTAATTCTACTTTCGCATATTCAAAAACTAATACTAAACTACTCTGTCCCTTCTATCGAAGGACCTACTGGATACCCCACACTACATGATCTCTTGCCCGATGTGAATCCAAATACCTAAGGAGCGAGAGCATGCGAGCTCATCATTGCCATCCGACATAACGGAACCAAAGCCATTTATTCCAGCAGCGATGAGATGACTCCCATTTAGCTTTTTTTCATTGTAAGCGCTAACACTATGGATGATCAAGGAAATATATGTATTTGTTCAAAAAAAAAAAAATAAGATGCATGTGACATTTCTAATGCACCGCATGCACTTTATTATAAATAGCTTCAAATGTAAAAAAACAAATAAAGAGAGAACATTTTTGTGGTACGAGTGGGTTCAATACAACAAAAACATGTTATGGAGGGGCAGCAATGAAACGTATTATTTCAACCGTCATCTCATTATCCATGGTTTTCGCGATGGTACCCGGTATCGCAGGAGCAGCAGACGCTCCCAAGGATTCTTCTTCGTTCAGCGATTTGAAAGACCTCGATGCCGCTTCGAAGGCCAAATTCGATGAGATGCTGAAAGCAGGCATATTTGATGGAGTGCAGGATGGCTTGTTCGGTCTGAAGGACAAAATGACACGCGCCCAATTTGCCAAGGTCGCTGCACAGATCTTTCAGTTAAAAACGGACATGACGTTAAAAACCTCAAGCTTCACCGATGTGTTATCAGATGATCCGTCAAACGGATATGCATTGCCCTACATAGAGGCTATTTCCAAAGCCGGTATTACCGACGGAGTCGGAGACGGGCTGTTTAACCCCGGCGGACAAGTTACCAAGGAGCAGCTGGCGGCTTTTCTGATCAAGGGCTTGAAGCTCGACGCCAAACTAAAAGAGACCAAAGGCGTTCAGGACGATACCGTATCGGATTGGGCCAAAAGCTATGTTGCTCTGGCTCTGGAGAACAAGCTGATGTCTAACGGACCCGGCGGAAAATTCGAAGGCAGCTCTCCTGCTACCCGCGATTTGCTGGTCCTCTCAGCCTATGAGGCCCGCAAGCTGAGTGCGGCCTCCAAGATTGAAACAGTGACGAAGGTTTCAATAGAGAAAGCGGAGGTTACCGGCGCCAAGACGATTACGGTTACGCTGAACGGTGCAATCGCCGATACGGCCAAGCTAAATGCGACGGTAAGCCGTGGTTCGACAGCCGTTCCCGCAGCTGTAAAATGGAGCGAGACCAAACACCAATTCGCTATTGTAACGGAAAGCACCATGAATGAAGGCACCTACACCGTGAAGCTGGAAGCGGTAAAAGACGGAGGATTAACCGTAGACAAGGGCAAGGCCGACGTCACCGTTCAGAAGGAAACCATCACTACGATTGATTTCATCTCGGCGTCCGATACGATCGCCCAAGGGAACAAAATCACCGTTTCCTTCAAGGCGGTCAACCAGTACAACGAGCAGTCCGATCAGCCTGCTTCGCGCTTCGATATTCGAACCAGCCCAGATTTGACCGTTCAATCTTCACCCAAAGATCAAACATTCAGCATTAAAATCGACGATTCCTTCGACCGTAACGATAATATAATCTTTACGATTTCGGATCCGGACAAAGCAGTGCATGCCACTAAAAACTACCGGGTCGGGGATAGACAATCCGTCGCCAAAATCGAATTAGGCAAACTCATTTTGAAGGGTACCAAGAAAAAGCTGGAGGCCGGCGATTCCGCAACTCTCGAGTACAAAGCCTACGATCAATACGGCTTTCTGGTAACGGATCTTCCAACTTTACGCAAGGAAACCATCACCTATGTTACAGGAGCTGATGCACTTGAGTCCGGTACGATTTCGGAAGACAGTGTTCGGGTGGATAAAGGCTTCGGCTTTTTCGAGGATGAAGACAATGACGATAGACCGGATTTGAAAATTAACACGGCTCATATCGACTCCAGATCAAAATCAGCAGACCAAGAAATGACCCTGGCTGTAACAGCGAATGCATCAGGCCAGACAGCGACGACAAAAATTGTCGTAACCCCATTAAATGTTCCTTATGACATCAGCTTCGGCAAGCTTAGCGCTACTACGCTCGCATGGGGCGACGACGATGCCTACCTGCCTATTGAGGTTAAAGATAAATCAGGGAATGTGCTCAGCACGGATGATGTCCTTCAGTTTGTTGACGATATCCGGGTTTATAGCACCGGCACAGCAAGAGTCGATATAGACTCGAGAATCGCCACCGAAGGTGTAGCTAAGGGCAAGATTAGAATCGGCGGGCTTAAGGTGGCCGACGAAGATACGCGCAAAGCCGGAACCTTGAGTATTGAAGTTGTTGTCGGCAATTCGGATCAGAAAGCAAGCTTTAACACAACGGTATCGGAAAAGAGACACCCGGAGCAAGTCTACGTTTCGTCCGAGCCAAAACCAAAGATGCTTCCTTCGATGACGTCCTTTGGCGTATCCACTAACAATATGCTTGTGGAAAATAAAATGAAGCTTAAATTCAAAGACCAGTATGGAGAGGATTTTGACAAAGACTATTCTGGCTATGAAGTGGATCTTAGCTTGAAGCGCACTGGCGGGACAGTTACTAATGCAGTCTACTTCTCCAAGGGCTCCTTCACCGGTACGCCAACATGGGTGCTGGCTGCAGACGAAGCATCATCCAAATATACAAGCCAGCTTACGTTTAAGGGTGATGACACACGTGCCGAAGGCTACAGCGCTCCAAGCACAAGCATCAAAGCCATCAGAGACACCGATCTTACCTTTACACCGATTCCAGGTGACACTAACGAGGCAACCTATCAAATGACAGCCAAGCTGTATAAAGTAGATGCTAAAAATAGTACCACCCGTTCAGAAGTTTCAACCGTTACACGCACCGTTGATCTCCTTCAAGCCAAGGAAGCTGATAAATTAAAATACTCGCTTAAAGCATTTGCCAATGGGCTTGTGGCAACTGATGAGCTTGACTTTAACACGTTTGCAAGCAATCCGTCAGCAAGTCTGGCTCCATTCACACTACCTATCGTTAAAGCGCCTGCAACCGATATTGACGTTTTAAAAGGTTACTTCGCTGGAAAAATCGAATTGTCGGCTACCAATAATTCGAATGAAAATGTAGCGCTGCCTAACAACCTGATTCAGCAAATTAGTATAAGTGGAGGAGCAGCTGTCCCTATTGCAAAAATCAAAGTCGATTCATTTAATTTTGACGCTTATGGCATTATGGGGACCAAAGAAGGAACAGCAGATGTAGCAGTCACCTTCCTCCCTTCAAATGTTACAGGTACTCGCATTGCTTCCCTAACCAAAATTCAAGTCAAAAAGGAATATCCGACGACAGCCTCCCTGACAGCCGGGGAAAACGGCAAGGCCAAAGAAGTCTGGCTATCCTTGCTAAACAATCTGTCTCTCCACTCTGGGGATTCTGCAGTGAATGGTCAAACTCAACGCAAAAAGACATTCGGCGATTTGAAGCTTAAGGACCAATACGGCTACACCGAGTACAAAAACTACGGCGTCTACCGTTCCGCCGACTTCTATGGCACAAAATTTGCAATCAGCAACGCCAAATGGTCCGATCCTGCTAACCCAGGTGTGCTCCGCATCGATGTCGACACCAAAGCAGGTACAGGAGTTTATGTCTACGAGCCAGGTCCAGGCGGAAGCCGAATCATCTCCTTCACGGCCACTGTGTTTAGCGGAAACAAATCGCAATCGGTGGATGTGTATCCGGATCCGGAGCATTAATACAGAGATTCATTTTGCAATATTTGTAAAATAAGACAAAAAAACTCATCTACTCAAACAAGGTTGGTTGTATCGCCAAATAGTGCATCAAAAAAAGCGTCCTGTTCTTTACGAACAGGACGCTTCTCATTAAATTTTACGCTGATTCCGCCGTTTTGCGAGATTCTGTAATCCGCTTGGTTTGAAGGACCAGCATGATAAAGTGCAGGAAAAAGACTCCCGAGATAATATAAAATACGACCGGTATCCCCATGTTGCTGGCGACGACGCCTCCGAACAGAGAACCCAGGACGTTGCCTAACGAATTGGCGCTTGCATTATAGGAAAAGACGCTTCCCTGAATCGTAGACGGAGTCAGGCTCCGCAGCAGCGAGCTGATCGAAGGAATCAAGCCGCCTACGCATAGCCCGGATAAAAACCGCGCCCCCATTAAAATCCACGGATTGGATATTTGCGCCTGTGGAATATACAACACCGAAATCATGAGCAGCGAGCATAGCAATACAATAAAGTGCCCGTGCCGATCCCCGAGCCTTCCCAGAATAGGAGCGGCAATCATCGTCCCCAAAGCGCTCGAAGCAAAAATAAGCCCCGCCATGATTTCAACATGGTTCTCGATATGCATGCTCTTCACATAGAGCGTGATAATAGGACTGATACTTTGAAAGCTTGCAGCGATAAGAAAGGTCGAAATGAATAACGTTAATATCGCCGGCTTGTGCTTCATGACCTCTTTCAAGCTCGTTCTCTCTGGCTTCTTCTCCCCCGATGCCTTCCATTTCAAATCGCGAAAATGGAATTTGGCATACTTTCGCGTCTCCTTGACACCGAACAAAACGAATACGGCTGCAATAAAAATGAAAAAGCCTGTGAAAAAGAACGAATTCCTCATTCCCAGCCATTCGGCCATCACACCGCCAAGCAGAGGGCCCAGCAGCTGCCCGGAAACCTGGCCGGTCTGAAGCGTGCCTAATGCTTTGCCTACTTGCTCCTTAGGCGTCTCAATAGCCATCAGAGCGACCGCACACGTCGAGAACCCTCCCATAGTGCCAAAAAGAGCTCTAAGCAGCAGCAATTGCATCGGGGTATGAACCAGCCCCATCGCTGCGATAATGATTGCGAGCCCGAAGCCCGATCGGATCATGGTTACTCTCTGGCCGTACTTATCCGAGAATTTCCCCCAAAAGGGAGATACGATGGCGATCATCAAATGATTGACCCCAAAAATCATGGCGGCCCATAGAGCGGCCTGCTTCACATCGTGAATGCCGAGCTCCTGAACATACAGCGGCAAAAATGGAATAATCATTCCGATCCCGACGGAGCTGAAAAAAGTACCGAACCATAAAATGAACAAATTGCGCTTCCATGCTTCCATCCCGGATAGACCTTCTTTACTAGTAAATTGTGCAACAACCCTCTGGAATGCACTAGCCATAAGGACTATTGTTAGATTACTCCCAAAGAACGAAAGAAACCATGGATTTCCATGCTGTGAAACATGTACTATCTTGCTTTTTCTCAGGTCACAGAAAATAGCCGGAAGCCTAATGCTTCCGATTAGATATTTCTGAAATCCACCCTTGACGAACATCCAATACAGTGGTACCATCCTAAATATAATTATTCATATGTATTTAGTCGGTTTTAAATTGGTCTACCGGTCAACTGGAGACTCCTTCCCCTATCTATGGGGCAGGAGTCTTTTTTATTCCCCTAACCGAAGGAGTGTTATTCCATGGCAAAAATAGCTGTTATCTCTGGAAGCCCGTCTGCCAGCTCCCGGCTGAACGGTGTACTTCGCAGCATTGAATCGTCTCTGCTTGCGGAAGGACTGGAGCTGGATTGGATTGAGGTTCGAAGTCTTCCGCCGGAGGATCTGATATTTACGAATTTCCAAAGCCCTGCTATTGTCAAGGCCAATGAAATTATAGCCAACGCAGCCGCCGTCATTGTCGCAACCCCCATTTACAAGGCGTCCTACACAGGTGTAACGAAGACCTTCCTGGACTTAATTCCGCAGAAGGGACTGGAGGGGAAAATCATTCTTCCCGTTGCCATAGGCGGTACGATCGCCCATCTGCTTGCGCTGGATTATGCCCTCAAACCGGTTCTTGCCGCATTGGGTGCAAAGCTCCAACTGTCTGGCGTGTATGCGCTCGATACCCAGGTAGAGCGCCGTGAAGACGGTACCTTTGGACTGGCCGATGAGCTGGAGCAGCGCCTAACGGCTTCGATCGGCGAATTCGTTCAGGAGATACGACATCGTCTATCGTTCAGTCCCATCGCTTGATGCTTAAAACACTGGTAAATATCAATATCATCCATACCGTCCATAAGCCGATTGGATAACCAAAGGCTTCCAGCTGTCGCCCTATCGAGGTTCGACAGGTCCGGAAGTCTTTTATTATTTCATCAGACGAGGGGGAACCAATTATGACGACAACCCAAAGAGAAATGCATCTTAATTTATTCCTTGTCCCCGCCGGGCACCATGAGGGTGCATGGAGACATCCGGATACGAACGCGAAGCAGCTGATGCAATTCGAGCATTATCAACGGCTGGCTCAAAAAGCGGAGCAGGCGAAATTCGATTCGCTATTTATGGCGGATCGTTATTCCGTCTCCAAGAAAGGCGTTGCCTATGGAGCGTTGACGGGACTTGAGCCGCTTACGCTGCTCACAGCCCTCTCCGTAGTTACCAAACGCATAGGCCTCATCGCCACCGTATCCACCAGCTTCAACGAGCCCTTCAATGTCGCCCGCCGCTTTGCTACGATCGACCATTTAAGCTCAGGGCGTGCCGGATGGAATATCATCACCTCCGGAACCGACGAGGAAGCGAGAAACTTCAGCTTCGACCGAATTCCCGGCCATGCGGAGCGATACGAACGGGCGGCAGAATTCGTCGAGGTAGCCTCCCGCCTATGGGATAGCTGGGAAGACGATGCGCTCGTGCTCGACCAAGCGTCCGGTACTTATGCAGACAGCAGCAAGGTGCATGAGCTTCACCACAAAGGGCGGCACTTTTCCGTTCAAGGCCCGCTCAATGTGCCTCGCTCGCCGCAAGGACGGCCCGTCCTTGTTCAGGCAGGCTCCTCGGAGGACGGACGCCATTTTGCCTCGGCCGTCGCCGACGCCATTTTCACCGCTCAGCAGACACTCACTGATGCTCAAGCCTTCTATTCGGATGTGAAAGCCCGCGTCCGTCAACAAGGCCGCAATCCCGAGCACGTGATCATTTTACCCGGGATCTGCCCCATTATCGGGGAAACCGAGTCGGAGGCCAAGGAAAAAGAAGCGATGCTCCATGAGCTGACCAATCCGAAATACAGTCTGCTCCAGCTGTCCAACCGGGTAGGCTTCGATTTGACGGCCTATCCTCTGGACGAACCGCTGCCTGAAATTCCCGAAACCGTGCTGGCACGAGGGCATCAAAGCCGGGCGCAGCTCATTATCGAGCTTGCGCGCACCGAGAATCTGACCCTGCGCCAGCTGCTCCTGAGGCTTGCCGGAGGACGCGGTCATCGCACCATTGCCGGTACGGCCAAGCAAATTGCCGATGAGCTGGAGGTCTGGTTTACAGAAGGGGCTGCCGACGGCTTTAACATCATGCCCCAAGTTATGAAGGGCGGCCTGGACGATTTCATCGATCTTGTCGTACCGGAGCTCCAACGTCGCGGATTGTTCCGTACCGAGTACAAGGGGCGTACGCTTCGCGAGCATTACGGCTTGCCTCATCCGCATCCTTCATTCACTGCTCAGCCACAACTTCAATAATCACCGATCCGGGTCTTAAGGAAGGGAGATACTTATGAGTGTAAAAGCTAGACAAATGCATTTAGGCGCCTTTTTGTTCGGTGTCGGGCACCATGTCGCCGCCTGGCGTTATCCGGATACGGAAGCACACGGTATCATGGACCCGGCATTTTATGAGCGCTTTGCTCAGACAGCAGAACGCGGCAAGTTCGATATGCTTTTCCTGGCGGATTCATTGGCATTGCTCGGCAGCTCCCCCTCCCATACCGCTTCGGTTCGCCCGGAGCCCATTACCCTTCTCTCTTATCTTGCCGGGGTCACCGAACGAATCGGGTTGGCGGCTACCGTATCGACGACCTACCATGAGCCTTATAACCTGGCCCGTGAATTCGCTACTCTCGATCATCTGAGCGGAGGGCGGGCAGCCTGGAATGTCGTTACGTCCAGCCGCAACGAAGAGGCTGCCAATTTCAGCAAGGAGAAGCATCCGGACCATGCCGTCCGCTATGAACGGGCCAGAGAATTTATCCAGGTTGCCACCTCCTTGTGGGATAGCTGGGAGGATGATGCTATCCTGTTTGACCGGCAGAACGGACAATTCGCCAACCCCGACAAAGTTCACCGGATCGACCATCTGGGAGAGCATTTCAGGGTCAGAGGTCCGCTGAATGCCCCTAGACCGCCCCAAGGGCGGCCCGTGATTATCCAGGCCGGCTCTTCGGAGACAGGCCAGCAGCTCGCAGCCGAAACCGCTGAGGTGATTTTTACTGCATGGCAAACATTAGAGGAGGCGCAGCTCTTTTATCGCAATGTCAAATCACTTCTTGCTAAGTATGGACGCACGGCGGATGAGCTCAAGATCATGCCCGGCATCTTCCCTGTTATCGGAGCAACGGAAGCGGAAGCCCGGGAGAAGGAGCAGCTGCTGCAGCAGCTGGTGCTGCCGTCTGTCGGCTTATCGATGCTCTCCGGGTCCCTGAATGTCGATCTGCGGGATTACCCGCTGGACGGCCCACTTCCGGAACTGCCCGAGCTCGAAGCCATCAACGGCGGCAAAAGCCGATTCAAGCTCGTGTCCGATATGGCCAAACGGGACGGCCTTTCCATCCGCCAGCTGATCTATCGTGTCACCGGAGCGCGCGGGCACCGGACGATCTATGGCACCCCCGTTCAAATTGCCGATCAATTGGAGCTATGGTTCAACGAGCGCGCCTCTGACGGCTTCAATATTATGCCGCCTTATTTGCCTGGAGGCTTGGAGGACTTTGTTGAGCTGGTCATCCCCGAGCTGCAAAACCGCGGATTGTTTCGCACGGAATATACCGGAACCACGCTTCGTGATCACCTCGGCCTGAAGCGTCCCGCAAGCAAATTCAGCCGGCCTTCGGCATCCTCATCTATTTGAGCTTCTAGTACAACATTTTGGCACCTGCATGTAACGTATTTTGACCGAGGAGTGATCGACTATGGGAGAAACAAAACGCCTGCTCCACCTGGGAGCCTTCCTTTACGGTGTAGGGCATCATATTGCTGCCTGGAGATATCCGCTGACGGATTCACTGGGACTGTTTACCTTTGAATTTTATAAACGATTTGCGCAAACGGCAGAACGGGGCAAGTTCGATATGATTTTTATCGAGGACATCCCTGCGCTGCCTGAGCAGCATGAAGCCTCCGTTCAGCATACCGTCCCCGTCCGGGCCGAGCCCCTCACGCTGCTATCCACGCTTGCTTCCGTCACTTCCCATATCGGCTTGGCCGGAACCGTCTCCACCACCTACAGCGAGCCTTACCACGTTGCCAGAAAATTCGCTTCCCTTGATCATTTGAGCCGCGGGCGAGCGGCCTGGAATGCCGTGACGACGAGTATGGAAATTACAAGCCAGAACTTCGGCCAGGACCATCACCTGGACCATTCCATCCGCTACGAACGCGCACAAGAATTCGTCGAGGTCGTCACGTCGCTGTGGGACAGCTGGGAGGACGGCGCGCTACTTATCGATAAGTCATCCGGAGTCTTTGCCGATCCTGATAAAATCCATGCGATCCGCCATCAAGGGAAATTTTTCTCGGTACGAGGCCCTCTTTCGATTCCTCGTACTCCCCAAGGTAGACCCGTGCTCGTTCAAGCCGGTTCCTCCGAGACGGGCCAGGATTTTGCGGCAAAAACGGCTGAGGTCGTATTCACGGCATGGCAGACGCTGGAGGAGGCGCAGTCCTTCTACAGCAGTCTGAAGGGAAGGCTCAAGCAGTATGGCCGTTCCCGAGATCAATTGAAAATATTACCCGGTATCCTGCCGGTTATCGGAGCTACCGAACAAGAAGCAAAGGAGAAGGAAGCCCATCTGCAGGAGCTCGTGCTTCCCGAAGTCGGCTTGGCCATGGTTTCCCGAACGCTACGGGTGGATCTGTCCGCCTACCCTCTCGACGGGCCTGTGCCCGACCTGCCCGATGCGGTAAACATTAACGGGGGCAAAAGCCGCTATCAGCTGCTGGTCGATATGGCCCGCCGCGACAAGCTGACCATCCGGCAGCTCGTGGCCAGAGTTACCGGGGCGCGCGGTCACAAAACCATCCATGGGACGCCGGAGCAGATTGCCGACTTTCTGGAAAACTGGTTTACCCACGGCGGCTGCGACGGGTTTAATATTATGCCTCCTTATTTGCCCGGAGGGCTGGACGAATTCGTGGATCGGGTCATTCCGATCCTGCAGCAGCGCGGTTTGTATCGGACAGAATACAGCGGAACGACACTTCGCGATCATTTAGGGCTGGCCGTTCCAGGCAACCGGTATCAATTAAGGCCGCAGCAGCAAGCCAATTAATAGCAGACCGTTAAATTACAAGGGGGTTTTCATTATGGCAGCGAGGAAAAAGAAGACGATATTATCCATCCTGACAAGTATCATTGTATTTTCCGTGGTGTTAACCGGCTGCGGCAAGACGGCCTCTACGGATACCGCCTCCGCTGCCCAAGCAGGTTCTGTGGAGAAATCCAAGGAAAAGATCGTCGTTAATATCGGAGTCCAGGGAAAGACGGGCATTCTTCCCTATGCAAGGGATAAGGGAGCCTTCGAAAAAGCTTTTGCCGCCGTTGGGGCCGAGGTCAAATGGAATGAATTTGCAAGTGGTCCCCCGCACTTCGAAGCGCTGGCCGCCGGCCGGCTCGATTTCGGCTCCGTCGGAGGGACCCCCGTAGTCTCCGGACAGGTCGGAGGCATCGACTTCAAGGCTATCGCCGTAACCAGCGACGGCAAGAAAGGCAATATGATTGTCGTTCCCAAGAACAGTCCGATCAAAGAGCTGAAGGATCTGAAAGGCAAAAAAATCGGTGTGGCCAAAGGCAGCAGCGCCTATAACTTCCTTTATCTGGCCATCGATAAAATTGGTCTTAAGGGCGACGACGTCAAGGTGATTCAGCTGCAGCCCGATGAAGCAAGACCCGCTCTGGACTCCGGCGCGATCGATGCCTGGTCGATCTGGGAGCCATATGCTACGACGGCCGTATTTCAGACCGGGGCCAGAATACTGGTGACCGGCCAGGATTTGAATATTAACGCCCCCGGCTTCCTGATTGCCCGAACCAAATTTACCAAAGATCATCCGGACCTCACCGTTCTTTTCCTTAAAACCTATGAGGAGGTCCGCAAATATTATGTGGAGCATAACGAGGAAGTGACTGAGGAGCTGTCCAAATCCCAGAAGCTGGACAAGGAAATCATCAGCACCGTATTAAAAAACACCGAACCTCTTCTTTCCCCCATCACTCCAGAATTCGCCAAAGCGCATCAGGAGCAGGCCGACTTCCTATATTCGGCAGGAGCCATCAATAAAAAGCTCGAAACGAGCCAAGTGCTGGAGGGCAAATTCGTGGAGCAGGCTTTGAAGGAGCTGAAGGATAAAAAATAGGCGACCTCCTTCTTGAAAAAAGGGCCATCGTTGGCTCTTTTTCTTTTTCCCCGATACATAGGTTATAATCAAAAATTACACTGACCTTTAGACAGCTTTATTGTACTATCATTCCTAACTACCTTTAAAAGAATGGATGATTAGGACATGAACTACATTATTTTTGATTTAGAGGCCACCTGCTGGGAAAACGACCGAAGCAAGCCGAATGAAATTATTGAGATTGGAGCGGTCAAGCTCAATCAGCAGCTTCAACGGATAGATGAATTCCAAACCTTCATCAAGCCTGTGCTGAACCCCTGGTTATCTGATTTCTGTAAAACACTAACCTCTATTACCCAAGAGGATGTTCAAGCAGCTCCTTATTTTCCCCAAGGTGTCCGCGCGTTCCAGGATTGGATCGGTCCGGGGCCCTTTTACCTCTGCTCCTGGGGTCTCTATGATAAGAATCAGCTAATTAAAGACTGTAAGCTGCACAGTCTAAGCACGGATTGGCTGAAGCATCACATCAGCATCAAGCATCAGCACGGTAAAATGATCGGCCGTGATCGGGGCGCCGGTATGGAGAGGGCACTTCAAATGCTGCATTTGCCTATGGAGGGCCAACATCACCGGGGGATCGATGACGCCAGAAATATTGCGAAGATTTTTGTCCGGTTATTTGATAAGCTGGAGTTTAGCTGAGTCTATCGGAAACAGGAGGATGAGCATCTTTGTGGAACCATGTATTTGAACTGGAGCATGTCAGAAGACCGCCAGCTGACGAGAATGAGCTTGACCGTTTTGTTACAGCCTGGAATGCGGCGTTATCCGAGCAAGAGATGGCCGAGATTGCGGGCAGACAACGAAATCCGTTTCCTGCAGGACATGAGCTGTACGATCAGTACAAGCCATTTGATCCTGCTTTATGGAAGCTGCCGCAGAAGACGTTTCCTGCCAGCTATCTTGATTTCTTGCGCTATTCCAATGGCGGGGAATTTCAGAACGGCGACAGGTTCTTTCAGTTTTTTGGCACGGATCAGCTTCGGGAATACAATCTGGCTTACGAGCTGCCCGAATACATGAAGCATGCCGTTTCTTTTGCCATGGATGGCTGCGGGAATCACTATCTTTTTGATATGCGGGAAGAAATGAACAATAACGAGTATCCGATCCTTGTCGCGCATTCCGGGTATCTCGATTATGAAGGATGCGTTCTTGTCGCCGAATCCTTTCTCGAGCTCTGCTCGGGAAGAACCTCGATGGATGAAGAGATGGATCGGCGCTGGGCGTAGAGCCCCAAACGAAATAACCCCACAAGTGGGGCGAGTCTGTTGGAAAATCTGAAAATCTGAAAAATTGCTTCGATCCCCCAGTGGGGTATCCCCTTCCGGTCGCTGTTGTTCTCAGGAAACTTTGATTAAATTTGCTCTATAGCGGGAATTTCACGAGAACAAAGGCGAACGCTATCGCTCCTACAGGAGATACCCCACTTACCACCTTTCGCATTTTTCTGTATGGTAGGGTTTTTCAACAACATGATCCCAGTAGTTGGTTAATAATACAAGAGGGAAAGCACTTCCGCTTCCCCAGCTCTACGTTATTGAATTAACCATTATAACTGTCGCGCCACTTGAGCAGCTTCTTCTCCAGCAGCCGGACCAAGGAATCGGTCAATTTGCCCACGATAGCGAATATGATGATTCCGACAAACACGATCTGTGTCTGGGAAAATTGACGGGCATCCATAATCAGGTACCCGATCCCTTCACTTGACCCCATCAGCTCGGCAACGACCAGCCCTAACCAGGCAACGCCGAGAGATAGCCTTAAGCCAAGCAGCAGATTCGGCATCGCAGCCGGAATCACGAGGCGTGTGATTTGATTCCACCGGCTGAATTCGAGGATGCGGGCTACATCGAACAGCTTCGAATCGGCGCTGCGGATTCCGAGAAACGTATTTACATATAAAGGGAAAAAGGCGCCTTTAGCAATCAACAGCACTTTGGACAGCTCCCCGAAACCGAACCAGAGGATGAACAGCGGAGTAATGGCCAAGTGCGGAATCATGCGAAGCATCTGAACCGTAGGGTCCAGCGTTTCTTCCGCTCTCCGGAACAGGCCGCTCACTAACCCGAGCAGCAGTCCCAAACCGCCCCCCAGCAAAAAGCCTACCGCAGCGCGGTACACACTGATTTGTAAATGCTTGAACAGCTCTCCGGAGGAGATCAGATCGATAAAAGCCTGGAGTATGGCTAACGGAGTCGGAAGCAGCGTCTTGGAGATCAGCTCCAGGCTGCCCGCGATTTGCCATATGATTAATACGGAAACCGGCAAAATCAACCCTCGAATGACGATCGCCCATTTGTCGTTTCGCTTTCGCCTTGCCGCCGTATCCTTCCCCTTTACTTGCTCCTGCTGGCCTCCAATCGCTTCGGCACCGGCTGGGCCGGTTATCGTCCCTGTCGAATGCATCATTGCACTCACCCCTTCTACGAATGTTTGTTAAATGCCCGAGCTGTCTACCAGCTCCAGCTCATCCACGCGCTCAAACTCATTCAGTACCTTATGACGCATTTCCTGGAAGGACGATGTCGTCTTCTTTCTTGGAAAAGGAAGATCCACAGGAATAATCTTGCGAATGGTGCCAGGCCGGGCATTCATGATAACGACCCGGTTAGCGAGAAAGACCGCTTCGTCGATATCATGCGTGACGAGAATCATCGTCGTCTTGTTCTGCTGCCAAATATCAAGCAGGACCTCCTGCAAGTGGCTTCTCGTAAATGCGTCCAGTGCACCAAAGGGCTCATCGAGCAGCAGCACCTTAGGCTTGCGCAGCAGCGCTCTGGCGATGGCTACCCGCTGGGACATCCCTCCCGACAGCTCCCGCGGATAAGCCTTCTCGAACCCACGGAGGCGGACAATCTCAATCAGCTCATCCACCTGCCGCCGGACCTCCGGATCGCTAAGCCGCAGATCGGCCGCAATATTTTTCTCGACGGTTAGCCAAGGGAACAAGCGGTGCTCTTGAAAAATAAAGCCTTTATCAATGCTCGGGCGGTCCACAGGACGGTTCTCCAGCAGCACCGTCCCCGTATAGGCCGTATCCAGACCCGCTATAATTTTCAATAAAGTGCTTTTGCCGCAGCCGCTGGGGCCGATGACTGTGATGAATTCGCCTTGCTTCACATGAAGCTCAATCTGATTCAGCGCTTGGACGGGGCCTTGCGGAGTGGCGAATTGTTTAGATAGTCCGTGAATTTCGAGCGTATGGGTCATTCATAATCTCCTCCCGGGACTTAACTTATACAAAAAAGAGACTCCCCGCCATAGCCGCCCGGGTCCGCGAACGGACCTGCGACAGCTTCAGGAAGTCTCCGGTGTTCCGGTTGACTGCTGCTTAACCATGAGCCAGCCTTTTGACACAAGCTGAAGGTCGGCCTCTTGGTACAGCTATTTCTGTTCAGCCTTATACTGCTCTAACGCTTTAGTAATATATTGATTGTCTACGACCTTGGACGTATCGATTTTCTTCTTAATGGCCCCCTGCTCATAGATGGAGTTGGCCGTTTCCTGCTGAATTTTGATGATTTCATCTGTAATCGGCATATTGGTAGGCTCCGTATTCTCAATGACCTGCCGAATAATTTCACGGTCAACCTTCTTCAGCTGGGCGTAGACGTCTATCGCCTCTTCCAGATGCTGCTTTTGCCATTGCTGCGTCTTTTCCTCCACCTTCAGATACAGTGTCACCAGATCAGGGTGTTCCTCGGCAAACTTGGTGCGTACGATCTGAAAGCCTGCGCCTTTGGCATCCAAAGCCGTTCCGTCCACCAATACCCGTGCTCCATTCAGCACCTTCTGTGTGGACATGAACGGTTCCCAGATGGCCCAGGCATCGACGGAGCCGGTTTCAAAGGCAGGCTGGGCTTCATCCGGCTGAAGCGATATGATTTGCACATCGGCCGGCTTCAGATTAGCCTTCTCCAGCGCTTTGTAGACAACCGTCTGGGCCGAGCTGGCCTTGGCAAACGCGATTTTCTTCCCTTTCAAGTCCTGAATCGTTTTGATCGGACTATCCTTTTTCACCAGAATGGCATTTCCTTTGGAGCCGAAGCTGGCCGCAGCGATTTCCTTGAACGGTACATCGGCCGCTTGGCCGGAAATCACCGGCAGGTCGCCAACCCTCCCGAAATCCAGCCGATTGGAGGCAATCGCTTCAAAATAGGAAGGACCGCTTTGGAATTCCACCCAATTGACCTTGGCGCCGGCCTTGGCGAATTCCTCCTCGAACCAGCCCTTCTGCTTGGCAAGCAGGATCGGCCATATGCTTTGCTGAATGCCGATATTGACGACCAAAGGCTCCTTGGAGCTTGCTCCGGCGGGCCCTGCGCTGTTGCCGGTCTTGCCGTTATGATCTGCGCCCTGCGAGCTGCCGCAGCCTGCAAGCAGCATCAATCCCCATATAACTGTCACAACAAAAGACACCCATTTTACTATTCTCATAAGTACTCCTCTTTCCGATCCATCTCATGATTAACGCAAAAAAACCTTACTGCTCCTTTGTGAATTAACAATAAGGCCTTCGGTTTTCCGATCGGCAAAAAGGATATGAAGATTTACGTCAGTGATCTTCCTATATCATAATGCCACTAATTCCAATGTGTCAACTGGGAATTTAAAATAAAAACAAAACCTGCAAGAGAGCCGCTGTTCCGCAACAGCCCTCTCGCAGGTCACCCTTATTAATTAAACCGGACGGATTTCTTTCTCCATAATGTAATCGTCCATCACAAACCCGTTTCCGATATCCGCAACCTGGGTGCGCAGCTTTTTAAAGCCCTTCTTCTCGTACACCGCAATCGTCGCATCATTATAGCGGTTGACGGTGAGCCATATCGCGCTCAAGCCTCTTTTGCGGCACAGCTCGACCAAAAATTCCATGGCCCGGCTTGCAAACCCTCTGCCGCGATGCTCCTTCAGGATATACAATTTACTTAAAAACAGCTTGCCCTCTTCTTGCTTTACTCCCATATAGCCAATGTTGGAGCCGTTCAGCTTCATAAAGTAATATTCGTAGCCTTGATGCTTCAATTGATCGGTCAGGGCAGGGTAGGATTGAAATTTTTGCACCATATAATCGATTTGTTCCCGGGATATGATGGTTATAAAATATTCATTCCAAATTTCCGCTGCCAGTCGAGCCAAGTCCGTAACTTCTTCCTCCGTCTTTAATTGGGTAAAAACAGGTTCCATAAGATCACCTCTTTGTATCCTGCCATAGAGCTCGTAAGAAGCTTGTCCCGCTTCCCGCCCCTGAGTTCTCTCCATGCTTTACAGCTGCTGCTGATATACCTTGAACAAGGCCTGGGTACCGCTATCCTCTTCGCCCATCTGAGCCAACTGTTCGTACAATGCACGGGCCTGCGCCAATCCCGGAAGCTCCAGCTTCATCTCCTTCGCGGAGTCCAACGCAATCTGCATGTCCTTAATAAAATGCTTCACATAAAAGCCGGGGGCATAGTCCCCGTTAAGCATTCTCGGAGCGAGATTGCTCAGGGAGAAGCTTCCCGCCGCTCCCGATTGGATGCTTTTCAACACGGTAGAAGGATCGAGTCCCGCTTTTTGTGCATAGATCAGGGCTTCACATACGCCCATCATATTGGAGGCAATGGCGATTTGATTGCACATTTTCGTAAACTGCCCGGAACCGGCAGGTCCTTGGTGAACGATCTGCGTACCCATTGCTTCCAGCACAGGCAGCGCCTGATCGAAGGCCTCCTTGCTTCCGCCAACCATAATGGAGAGCCGCGCTTCTCTTGCCCCGACATCTCCTCCCGAGACAGGAGCGTCTAGTGCAAGAATCCCCCGCTTCAGCGCTTCCGCCTCAATGCGCTTTGCCAAAGAAGGACTGGAGGTGGTCATATCTATAACAATAGTTCCCGGCTTGGCATGAGGAATAACTCCCTGCTCACCGAGGCTGACCTCTTCGACGTCATGAGGATAACCGACCATCGTAATGATCACGTCGCATAAAGGTGCCAGCGAGGAAGGCGTCTGATGCCACTCGGCCCCTTGGGCGACCAAGGATTCAGCCTTTTCCTTCGTCCGGCTGTATACATGGAGCTTATAGCCCTTGTTCATCAGATGGCCCGCCATGCTTTTGCCCATCACTCCTGTGCCAATAAAACCGACAACCGTATTTTGCGCTGTTCTTTCCAAGCTAAGGTCCCCTTTTCCATTCGAGATTCAGATCATATAGAGAAAAGACATCCCTCTCCCACTGCAGAAAGAAACAATGTCTCCATCGGTACGGTCGACAAAACCAATCATGAAATGCTTGAAGAATGCCTGTTTCCAACCTAACATTGCTGCAAAGCGTTGTCAACTTAAGGAGCTATGACCTAATCAATAACCATGCCGGACTGATCAATGGCTGCGCGAAATAAAAAGCAGGGCACTCCCGCAAGATAAGCCAGTAAGTCCCTGGTCATCATCGGTGGTGCTCCTGCTATCACGTTACTTGGTCTCGGATTCAATCTTCTTGTTAACCTGCTCCTGACCGTTTCGAAGTACGGTATTCACATCGGTTTTGCCTAACAAGAGATCGGTAATTTGACCCCGAATGGCATCCTCTACAAACGTATCGTATCGGGTTTTGGCCGCCGCCGGCGCGAAGGTGTTGCTGAATACGGCATTCTTGATATTCTTATCCTTCATGGTCGTGTCCTGGCCGAACACCTGCTTGATCGCATCGTTCTTCAGAATCGTAATGCCGCCTGACTTGGAAAATTGCGTCTGGTACTCATCGCTGATAAACAGCTTCACGACCTCCATCGCCTCATCCTTATGCTCGCTGGTCGAAGTGATAAACATATAAGTCGGATAGGATTGACTGCCGACTTTCGGAGCATCCTTGAAGGTAGGCAGTGCCGTCACGTCCCAATTCATCTCGCGGGTCCAGTCGTAATCCCCGTACATGAAGCTGAACATAGCGACATTCCGGGCCTTGGAGAACTCGTCAATGTACGGAATCTTGTACCATTGCTTCTTCAAATCCTCAAGCACTGGGCCGTAGCCTTCGGATTGCATCGGCTTCATCAAGGTTTCCTGAACTAGCTTTTTCCATGCATCCGTTTCCAGCGTCGCTTTTTTGGAGGAGGCATCGACATTGGCAAGAGACAGCGGGTTCAGTCTTAAAAAGTGATTGATCGATGTCGTATAACCGACGTAGTTGACGCCGTTATCGCTTCGGGTCAGCTTTTGCGATAGAGCCGCCAAATCATCCCAACTCATTCCGTCTTTAGGGTATTCCACCCCGAATTTATCAAAAATATCCTTATTGTACATCAACACCAGCGTACTGTTGCTGATCGGCAGGCCATATAGACCGCCCATGACCTTGATAGCATCAATCGTCGACGGCTCAAACCGGCTTAGATCTACATTATGCTTTTTCACCAGATCGGATAAATCCTGGTTCAGCCCGATATCCAGAAGGGAGCCCTTCAACCCGATTTGTCCTATCGAATCGATGAAGATATCCACCTTCGTCGTCCCGCTCGTAATCATCTCAGCCAAGCTGACCGTCTTGTCTTTGGGCACGAATTTCACCGTAACATTCGGCAGCTTTTGCTTTATGTAATCTCCATATTGTTTTTGAAACTGCTCTTCGGAAAGATTCCCGTTATGATAAAAATATAAGTCCACCGGCTTCATATTCGCCGCAGCCCCTGCATCACCGGTTGACGACGCCGGCTCCTGCTTGGTACTGGAGCATCCGGACAATATCGACCCGAGCAGAAGCGTTCCTGCCACTGCCATTGTTACCTTTTTCATGGTATGACCCTCCCTTTTTACGATCCAATAAACCGCTTTCATATTGATGAAGCTTCAATGAATAGATATGATGGGTACCCGCCTGCACTAAGAGGTTAATGCAATAAAGCTGTAAGTGCTGAAATCGATTTCATGATGTATTATACTCAGCAGCTGGAAATATTGTCAAACAAAAAATGATAAAGCACGATTTTTATTGAATTTTATCCGGTTTATAAAAATAAACTCTAATGGAGTCTCTGTTTGAATGAACTGAAATCGATTTTATAATACTGGATTTGACTGAACACTATTTTTGAATAAATTTCCAACTATATCCGGTTCGTTCAGCTTAATCCAACAATCGACTCCTTCCTATTCTATGAAATGATGAGTATTGCAATCGATTTCTTTATAGGTTATAGTCTTCACAGAATAAAAATCTGTATAAGGTAGATGAGAATGGACATAAAAATCGTCGATGTGGCCGCCAAAGCCGGCGTCTCCCCCGCTACGGTATCCCGGGTTCTAAATAATAACAGCAATGTTACCTCCAAGACGAAGGACAGGGTCATGAAGGTGATTCATGAGCTCGGTTACCAACCGAATGCCGCCGCCAAAAATCTTCGTTCCCAGAAAACGATGGCTATCGGCGTTATCGTTCCGGAAATTAATAACTCCTATTATGCAGAAGTGATCAAGGGCATCGAAAATCAGGCTTATGCCATGAAATATAAGGTTATTATCTGCGATACGTCGAACAACAAGGAAAAAGAGCTGGAATTTATCAATCTGCTCATGAATAAAACCGTAGACTGCATGATCCTGGTAACCCCGATGATGTCGGATGAGGAGATTTGCCATTGGGCCGATATGGATTATTCCATAGGCATCGTCGGCAGATATATTCATCACGATAAGGTTCCGTGCGTCTATACGGACAATGTGAAATTTTCGAAGGAAGTCGTGAACCATCTGGTAGAGCAAGGGCATCGGGAAATCGCGTTTCTCAGCGGCTATGCGGATGCCATCGACAGCTATGAGAGACTGGAGGGCTACTTGAAGGGCCTGCGCGAGCATCATATTCCATTCCGTCCCGAATGGATCGAGAACGGGAACTTTAACAAGCAGGGCGGATACGAGGCGTTAAAGAGATTAATAGAGAAGAAGGTCAGCTTCACCGCTATCTATGCCGCGAACGACGAAATGGCGCTTGGTGTGTATCAGGCATGTGGTGAACTCGGAATCAAGATTCCGCAACAGCTCGCCGTCATCGGCGTGGACAACAATCGCATCAGCCGGTACATCACTCCTCAGCTCAGCACAGTGAACCAGCCGAAGATGAAGATGGGCGGCGCTATCGTCGAGAGATTGATTCATCAGCTCGAGAACGGTGAAGTGACGGACAACCGGGTTATCATTCTGGAGTCCCAGCTTATTGTCCGCGATTCTTCGCTGAGCCTGCCGCAGACGTAAGCGAACATCCGGGTGTATAACAGCCGGGCTTGCATAGTTAGACACTGTTCTACACGGTCAGCCCGCACCCTCGCCCTGGCCGTTAGGCTGCCTGCGGAGCGGAGATTTGCTTTTGGCTTTAGCCGCCTGCGCTTCCTTGGGCTTTCGGCTTAGTTTGCATAAGCGGAATACCGTATAACCTATCATTCCTCCTGTTACATTCAGGATCATATCATCGACATCGAAGGTTCCGATCGATAGCAGCAGCTGTATCATCTCAAAGCTTCCACTCCATAACAAGGAGGTCATCAGCATCCCTACCCACGAACGGCAGCAGCGGCGGAAAAACAGCGGGGCCATTAGGCCAAACGGAATAAAGACTTCGATATTACCGATCAAATTATCCGGCGGAAACTGCAGGAAATCGATAGGCTGTTTCAAATCCTGTGCAATCTCTTTGAAGGGAATGATGTTCCCGGACGCTTCATAACGCTTTATAATATCCCGCGGATTCTCCCAATTATGCTTGAACCGGTCGATCAGATAATCGAGCTCCAGCGGGCCGAGCTTGAATAAAATAGCCTTGGCCAACAGATACAAATAAACGGCAAATACGGCCGGCAGTACTATATTTTTGCCTGGATGGAACGATTTCATCTATACCCCTCGCTTCCTGCTTACAAATATAAAGTGAGTATCACGCCGTCCGAATTATTGCCCGTAATATCGTATCTCCGGTTTGCAGGGATCGTAATCTTCATATTTTTGGAGTAAGGATAATAACGGATTTCATAGGTGTTGCCTTCCGTATGGGCCGTAATAGTCTTCTGCTCCTTCAAGTAATCCAAGTACTCCTCCAGGGTCATATTGTTCTCCTTCATGATGGCGCTGTGGGGCATGCCTACATAGCGAAAATGCCACGGTTCATACTGAATGCCTGTAATGGCAGTCTTGTCCTTCGGATAGCGGAGGATAAATCCGTACTTCCATGCCTCCTTGAGCAGCCACTTGCCCTCCGGCGCCTGATTCATCTCCTTCTGGGTCGATCCAATATCCAGCGATAACCCGAGATTATGCTCGCTGTAGCCTGCCGGTAAAGCATAGTCAGAGCCCATCTCCCGGAACAGCCTGTCCTGCTCCTTCTCCTCCCGATAGCCGCTGCTGATCATAAAATGATTCACGCCGTCTTTATTGGCGGCCTCCATCATTTCGCCGAACTCTTTCGCCACTTCCCGGGACAGCCGAATCGTATTATCTAATAGAGCGAAGCCGCGGATCAGCTCTTTATGCTCGTATAACCGAACTATATCCGTCTGCTCTCCTTCCGAACGTACGGCATTCTTTTTATTCACTAGAACCAGCTTTCCTTTATATACTTGATCCTTGGCTACGGATATCGTTACTTGCTTGGATGACTCCCCCTGCTTGCCCTCGCTCCTCTGCCTCGAAGCATCTTCAGATACTTGGACCGGAATTTCCGCATTCCCCGGGCTTCCATTAGCATTCTCCCTGGTATGCTGCAAAGCCTCGTAACCTAGCAGCGCCACAATGACAAACAGAAACACCCACTTCTTCATCTCCATATTCCCCCTTCGTTGATATCCATTTAGGATAGAGGAAAACGTTTAAAAAGAATTAGGCTTTATCTAAAATTTTTCTTAAATATGATGCGGCGCACCACTAATTGCCACGAATACAAGAACCCGGCTTGGCTCACTCTATGCATGAAAACGGCTGGAATCACGGATGGGGGGAACTTTGTTGAGCAGCGAGAAGAAATTGTCCATTTTCGCCCTTGGAGGCGTGAATGAAATCGGTAAGAACATGTATGTAATACAGTATGAGGACGACATGGTCGTCATTGACTGCGGCTCCAAATTCCCTGACGAGAGCCTGCTGGGGATTGATCTGATTATCCCCGACATCAGTTATCTGATCGAACATAAAGACAAAGTACGTGCTTTGATTGTTACCCATGGACATGAGGATCATATCGGCGGAATCCCCTATATATTGAAGCAATGCAATATGCCTATCTATGCCACGCGGCTGACGATAGGGCTCATTGAAATCAAGCTGAAAGAAGCCGGTCTGCTGGCCGACACGGAATTAATAGAAATTACCTCGAACTCGGAAGTAGAGCTTGGGTCCATCCGCGCGACGTTCTTCAAAACCAACCACAGCATACCCGACTGCCTGGGTATCGCCTTCCAGACACCGGAGGGGACGGTGGTACATACGGGTGATTTCAAGTTCGACCTGACCCCCGTCAATGAGCAATACCCGGATATTCACAAGATGGCGGAGATCGGCAAGAACGGCGTCCTTGTTTTATTATCCGAAAGCACGAATTCCGAACGCCCGGGATTCACTCCGTCCGAACGTAAAGTAGGAGAATCGATAGAGGAAGCCTTCACCAAAGCGCGGCAAAAAGTAGTCATCTCTACCTTTGCTTCGAACGTTCACCGGCTCCAGCAAATTGTCGATGCGGCTGCGATGACCAACCGCAAGCTGACGGTCCTCGGACGGAGCATGGTGAATGTGGTCAAAATCGCTTCGGAGCTGGGGTACCTAAAGATTCCCGAAGGCATGCTCGTAGAAGCAGGAGAGGTGGCAGGGCTGGAAGCCGAGCGGGTCGCCATCCTGTGTACGGGAAGTCAAGGAGAGCCTATGGCCGCACTGGCCCGGCTGGCCTCCTCTACCCATCGGCAAATCAAAATATTGCCGGGGGATACCGTCATCTTATCGGCGACCCCGATTCCGGGGAATGAGAGGAATGTAGCGCAAATCGTCGACAATTTATTTCGTCTCGGCGCCAATGTCATTTACGGCTCCGGCTCCGTAACGGGCATGCACGTTTCGGGACATGCCAGCCAGGAAGAGCTTAAGCTGATGCTTACCTTGATGAAGCCGACTTATTTCATTCCGATCCACGGGGAATACCGCATGCTGTACCAGCATCGGCTGTTAGCCGAAGCGGTCGGGGTCAAGAAGGAAAATATCTTCATCCTCCATAACGGAGATGTTGTGGATATTCAAGATCAAACCGCGTCCCAAACAAGAAAAGTATCGGCAGGCAACACGTTCGTGGACGGATGGGGGATCGGCGATGTCGGCAACATCGTGCTGCGCGACCGCAAGCATCTCTCGGAAGACGGCATTCTTGTCGTCGTCATCACGCTAAGCAAAGCCGAGGGCCATATTTTATCCGGCCCGGATATCATCTCCCGCGGCTTCGTCTATGTTCGCCAATCAGAGGCTCTGCTCGATCAAGCCAACCGCATTGTAACCGAAACGATCAATAAATTGCAGGCCGAGAACATTTACCAATGGAGCTCGCTAAAAATCAGCGTTAAGGACGCTTTGGGACGCTATTTATACGAAAACACAGGCCGAAGACCGATGATTTTGCCGATCATTATGGAAATTTAAGTAAATCCCGCTTCGGGAGGTAGCTCTTACTTCAAGAAAGCGCAGCGTACGGCTTGCCCCTAAGCAGGCCGTACGCTGCGCTTCTGTGTAAAAATAGAGTACTGTGGATTTAAGGATTGAAGGTATAGCCAACGCCCCATACTGTTTTGATCAGCTTATGTTTATTGGTGTCGTCCCCGATCTTTTTCCGCAGGGTTCGAATATGAACCATGACCGTGTTATTGCCGCTCTCATAATAGGCTTCTCCCCATACCTGCTGAAAAATATGATCCGCGCTGAACACTTTTTTGGGGTGGCTGGCAAGCAAATGCAATATATCAAACTCTTTAGGCGTCAGCTCGATAACCTCCCCGTACAGCACCACCTTCCGCTGATCGGGGTAGATGCTCAAGCCGCCGGACTCGAGTACGGCTTCGTTATCGGTGGAATGGCGGTTCAGCTGCATATACCGGCGAAGCTGGGCATTCACTCGAGCAACCAGCTCCATGGGATTGAAGGGCTTGATCATATAGTCGTCGGCCCCCATCACAAGCCCCGTTATTTTATCCATATCCGACGTTTTTGCACTCAAAAAAATGATGGGCATATGATATTGCTCCCGTATGAGACGGGTAACCTCGTATCCGTCCATTTTGGGCATCATAATGTCCAGAATGGCCAAGTCGATCGGCTGGGTTTGAATGACGCGCAGGGCCTCTTTCCCATCCGGAACCTTAATGATCTGGTATCCCTCTTTCTCCAGATGCAGCGCAATCAGATCCGCAATCTCGGCCTCGTCATCCGCTACCAGTATCGTAATTCGTTTCATCTAATCTACTCCCGTAAGAAATCATCTATCTAGCTATCATTGTTCCCCATTGGGTTATAAAATCATTTCCCAAGCAGCAGGCTGACCCGCTTCTTCCATATGTCAATGAAAGGCTCGTCTACAGCCCATTGTATCATGACAATGGTCTCATCCGCATCCAGATTGACGGACAACAGCGGCGCCGGAATCAGTTGGTCCTTAAAGGGATACATGATAATATTCTTTGCGGTGACAATACCCACCAATTCCCCGTTAGGCGAAGAAAAGGCGTCTATGGCATCGGATACGGTACGCCGTATATCGCTCCAGCTGGCTGACAGCTTATCGTAGGAAACGACGGAATCGGGCAGCTTCAACTCGACCTCCTTAAGCTGCGGTTTGACCGGGTTGAGCCCAAGGGGAGATGCCTGATAGGAGGCAACCTGCGGTACCCACTGCCCCTCCTTTCGTGCAATCGCCCAGCTATCACCCTTCTCATCCTGCAAATCCGGGGCCAGCGCGTAACCGTAAAGCTTGCTCAAGGAAACATGGGGTTCATTCTCCGGTAATGGTTGAGCTGGCAGCTTCGTTTTGGTTAGATCCTCCACATCCTTGACCCAAACGTAATCGCGCGGCGCGTCCTTCCCCTTGTCCTGCTGCATCGTTTGGGAGACGGATACATACCGGTTCCCGGCGAAAAGCAGCTTCTCCGACAGCCTCACCTGCTGCTGAGCAGGATTGGCTTCAAACACCGAAGCGACGTTTTTCTCCGTTGCAACAGCAACGGACAGCTTCTGGTAGACTGAGCCGGCGCTCTCCAAGCGCTGCGGAACGATTCTCAAAAACTCCGTTTTGTAAGGCATCAGAATGCCGCTGCCCTCTGCCGATTTCCGAAGCTCTCCCTGCTCCTCAGCCAGCAGCAGCGTACGGTACGTGCTGTATTCCGGACTCCCCCCGGAAGCCGGGTGATCCTTTCTTAAGCCGATCAAGACGGCGGAACGGACCGGGTCCGCCTTGATCGTCGTATTCCATAACGGTATGGCGGGCTTGGATGCCGGCGATTCGTTCCATGCGGTTTCGGGTGCATGCTCATTAAACGGGCTATACCAATGGAAAGAAAGAAAAACGGCTATGGCAGCAAGAGCCGTGCACAAACCGGCACTCCAAGGCATCCACTTCTTCTTCTTTTTGCGATCCTGCTCGTCGATGCGCTCCCCAATCCGTTTCTTTAACGCCTCCGAAAAACCGTGCCGGATGAATGGCCCTTCAGCCATCCCCTGCTTCAACTCGTCGTCAATCGGCTCCATTGCTTTGATTCTCCTTTTGTTTGGCCATTTTTTTGCGGGCGTGGAATAATCGCGACTTGACCGTTCCTTCTGTCACTCCCAGGATTTGTGCAATCTCCTTCATCGACAGCTGGTAGTGTGCGTAAAGCAGCAGCACCTCGCGGTACTTGACCGGCAGCTTCAGCACCATCCTCCACATATCGTTAACCGTCATTTGCTCAATAACCGTTTGTTCGGTGGCCGGCTGCGTGCTCGAAGGAGCTATGTAATCCATCAAGGTGACTTTGCGGTAAAAGGCCGACCGCCGATAATCCACTGTCATATTGCGGGTAATGGTCAAAATCCATGTTTTCACAGATGACTCTTGACGAAATGTATATAAATTGCGGTATACCTTGATAAATACTTCCTGCGTGATGTCGTCGGCTTGATCCCACTTGCGCGTCATGCTGAAGGCATAGTTCCAAACATCTTTGCCGTAGGCGACCATCAGCTCTTCCAATATCGCCTTCTTATCGGAGCTTGCCGATAAATATCTCAAATATTCCAAATTCGCTTCCGATTCCAATACTGCCACCTCAATTATGGACGAGCCACCCTCTTAATAAGTTCAAAATCCTTATGAATGCTTTCTGAATCTCTTATGTACAACTTCCGTATTGCTGCCGTTAGCAGCAATTACCGGCAATATGAATTAGACGATGGAAGAGCATGAAAAGTTACCATTTCTGCCTATTAAATTCCTGTTAAGCTGTGGGGGTCATGCTTCAAAGCATATGTCACAAAAAGGCCCTGCTTGCGGGAAGCAGGACCTTGAGGTAAATCCATTACATCATATGGTTTCATATAGGTTTCATTCGGGACAGGCTTCAGCTGCTCAAGCTTCTTCCGGATAAAACGGTACCTCCAGGGAATCGCCTGCC
This sequence comes from Paenibacillus sp. 32352, assembly GCF_002042965.1. Lineage (GTDB taxonomy): Bacteria > Bacillota > Bacilli > Paenibacillales > NBRC-103111 > Paenibacillus_S > Paenibacillus_S vulneris. Next base: position 100,393 of record NZ_MZNT01000010.1, read on the forward strand.
CATCTCTGCCATTCGGTCAGCTCTCGATGCAGCTCGATGATTTTCCCACGATTTACCGGATCTCCCGATACATCGTCGGTTTCCCACGGATCCTTGTTCAAGTCGAACAGCTGTACCCGAACCTTACGATCAGAAACCGGTGAAATGTAATAAATCAGCTTCCACCGCTCATCCTTCACCATTCTTTGAAGGTCCTTATACGCTGTGAACACGGTGGGACGGATCGGCTGCGAGGAAGCCTTCTCGTGCATAGCGGGCAGCAAGGACAAGCCTTCCACTGTTGCCGGAACCTCCGTTCCGGTCAGCTCACAAAGCGTCCGGTAAAAATCCATCTGGAGATGCACGTCCGGGACGATGCGACTTTGCGGGATTCCTGGCCCCTGCATGATCAGCGGGATGCGAATGCTGTGATCATACATATTTTGCTTGCCCATTAGACCGTGCTGCCCTATAGCAAGACCGTGATCGGCCGTGTAAACCACGATCGTGTTCTCCATTAGGCCCCGTTCCTCTAGCTTGCGCAGCACCTTCCCGATTCCGTCATCCATATGGGTGATCATCGCATAGTAATCGCCTAGATGTCTGCGAACCGCTTCGGGGGTTCTGGGCCAAGCCTCCAGCTTTTCATCCCTTACCGACATCTCCCCGTTATCGAACGGGTGCTCCGGAAGCACATTCGGAGGCAATGGGAGGTCCTCGTCATGATATAACGAGCGAAATTCCGGCGGAGCCGTCCGGGGATCATGAGGAGCCGTATAGGCCAAATACAACGCAAAAGGCTCGCTGCGGTCGTATTCATCCAAAAATTGAACCGCCGCTTCCGTAAAAATATCCGTGGAATGCTCGTTCAAGGTGTATGTTTCGCCTGGAGCGTCTTTTTCCCCAGGATGGTATTCTTTCAGCGGTACTGCATAATGACTGTTCATCCCGCCGAAAAAGATGCGGCTCCCCCCGGCAAAGCAGCGGTAGAACGCCTCGGCGCCGTTATGCCATTTGCCGATGGCATAACTGTAATAACCGGCTTGACGCAGCGCTTCGGGCCACAACACATACCCCGGATCCAGCGCATTCTCCTTGACGCAGCGGAAGACGCTCGCCCCGGCAAGGAGGCTGGCTCTGGAGGGCATGCATACCGCTGCACTCTTTCCGCCCATCGTATGCGTCTGCTCAAAACGGGTGCCCTTGGATGCAAGGGCATCCAAATTCGGCGTGCGTACGGACTTGTCCCCGGCACAATGAAGCGACTGATGACGGTGATCGTCCGAAATGATAAACAGAATATTCGGCTTGGACATCGTATTCCCCCTAAGCTTTTCCTTTACTAGGAATAGGGTACAGGAATATCGTCCAAAGTCCCATGTCAGATTCGCTGAACCGTCATGTCAAATTCGCCTACCAGAATATTTTCCCTTCTTCATTGACGGCCTGTATTCCCAGCCTCTATGATGGTTGTATCATCAGAATGACGGAGGTCCATCATGTCAAATAGGCATACTCCTTCTAAGGCTATCCAGGGGCTCGAACGGCTGCTCGGCGATTTGCTTGCCTCCCCTTATATCTTTCGCATTTTGGCCAGCTACAACGTAAGCGTGAAGACCGATTGGATGATTCGCGAACGGGTGCTGAACGAATTTCATATGCTGTACGTCGTTTCCGGTTCCGGAACCTATATCGTCGAGGATACGGCGGTCGATTTATCCCACAACCATGTGCTTTTCATTTCGAACCAGGTACGGCATCGGGCGTTCCGGAATCAAGACATCCCTTTTCGGATTATCCCCACCCGCTTCCAGTTATACTCCCCGGCAGAGGAGCAGCTAATTGCGTATAACGCCGAGCCCTTCTATCTGCATTTTTCTCCGGGCAACGCTTTTGCCATGCAGCAGCTTTTTGAAAAGGTGCATACGTACAACCAGCTTCCAGCCTCCGTCATCAAGGACACCCTGTGCCATTCGGCCGTTGCCGAAACGCTGGCCGGCATGCTGCAGGAGCTGAAGGCGCCGAACCAGCCCCTATCGCTGCATCCCGGCTTGCTTCGATTGAAGCAAGTCATGGATGAGCAGCCGGCGGAACGCCTTAGTCTTAGTCAAATGGCCGAGGTTGCCTGCCTGTCTCCCAAATATGTATCCGCCTTGTTCCGGCAGGCCTTCGGTATGTCTGTTAAGGAATATCAGATTCGAACAAGAATGGACTATGCGGAATACCTGCTGAAGCATTCCGACCAGACTGTCAAACAGCTGTCGGTCCTGCTTGATTATCCCGACCCCTATGCGTTCTCCAAGCAGTTCAAGCAATACCGGGGCTATTCTCCGTCTTCAGTTAGAACAACCCGTCTTCAAGAAAACCGGTAGATAGCTTGGATAGCGGAATTCCCGCTGCCAAGCATCTGCTTTTTTATTTGGGGAAAGGCAAAATGGTTTCTTCCGATTTTTATTAGTCCCTTTTGGGGAAGCCTAATATTCGGAACCTTTTCCGAAATCAGCCGATTAGGAGCCGGATGTTCCGGTATGCCTTCCAACACTTTTCCTATGCCGGCAATCGGATACTGCTTATGACAGCATGAATACATAACAGGGATTGGATGAGAGAAATGTCACATACCAGCATAGTCATACGCGTGGAGCTGATCCACGAGACCACCACCTTCGGCGATGTCGCTTCGGCCATCAGCAAAGCGTCGGGAGACATTAGCTCTATCGACGTCATTCGGGCAGGAAAAGAATCCTCGATACGCGATATTACGGTCGATGTAGCCGAGTCCAACGAAGCCCGCGTGATCGAAGCGTTATCTAAGCTTGAAGGCATCAAGCTCATCAACGTCTCGGACCGGACGTTCCTGGTTCATCTGGGAGGCAAAATCACGACCCAGCCTACGCTGCCCATCAAAAACCGCGAGGACCTGTCGCGTGTCTACACCCCGGGTGTAGCCAAGGTGTGCACCGCCATTCATGAAAATCCGAAAAAGGCGTTCTCGCTCACGATTAAGCGGAATACGGTAGCCGTTATCACGGACGGTACGGCCGTGCTGGGTCTGGGGGATATCGGGCCTCACGCTGCGGCTCCCGTCATGGAGGGCAAGGCGATGCTGTTCAAGCAGCTCGCTAACGTGGATGCGTTCCCGATTTGTCTCGATACGAAGGATACGGAGGAAATTATCCGGACCATTAAAGCGATCAGCCCGATCTTCGGCGGCATTAATCTGGAGGATATCAGCTCGCCGCGCTGCTTTGAAATCGAAAGAAGATTGGGAGAAGAGCTCGACATCCCCGTCTTCCACGACGATCAGCATGGAACCGCAGTAGTGGTCGTTGCCGGTCTATTGAATGCTCTTAAGGTCGTCGGCAAACGTATGGATCAAATACGCGTCGTCGTTAACGGGATCGGGGCCGCCGGCGTGTCTATTTGCAAAATGCTGCTCGGATCCGGTGTAACCCGTCTTGTTCCCGTCGATCGGGAGGGAGCCATTGTTCGGGGAGGAGCTTACGATCACCCCATGTGGCAGTGGCTAGCCGAGCAGCCGCAGGTTGAAGCCAAGGATGGAACGCTCAAGGACGTACTCAAGGGAGCGGATGTGTTCATCGGGGTATCCAGAGGCGGAATTCTCGGCGCACAAGATATTCAGACTATGGCTTCGGACAGCATCGTATTCGCCATGGCGAACCCTAAGCCGGAGATTGATCCGGAGGAAGCGCTGCCTCATGCAGCCGTATTTGCTACAGGGCGAAGCGATTATCCCAACCAGATCAACAATGTGCTGGTATTCCCCGGTATTTTCCGCGGTGCGCTGGACTGCCGGGCCAAAACCATCAACGAGCCGATGAAGCTCGCGGCGGCGCGCGCCATCGCTTCCGTCGTGACGGAAGCGGAGCTGAACAAGCATTACATTATCCCAAGTATATTCAACGAGCGTGTTGTCACCAACGTCCGCAAAGGCATTATCGAGGCCGCTATCCTGACCGGGGTGGCCCGCAGAATTCCGCCGGATTTCAGGTAAATTGAATGCGCAAAGAGCCCCTTCGTTGAATGCGTAGGGGCATCATTTTATATTTTTTCTTATTGACTTGAGCTTAATCTAATCTTCGCTATTCAGCTTTTTATACAGGTTGGCCAGCTGGCTCCGCTCCTGCTCGGTTAGTTTTTTAAACAAATCGGTACGCAGTCTTTGCCCCTCCAGGGTGGCTCTGTTAAGAACCTCCGTCCCTTTGTCGGTAATGCCCAAATAAACAATTCGGCGATCAGACTCATCCGTTATTCGGACAGCTAATTTCTTAGCGACAAGCTTTTCGGATAAATAACTAAGCGTTGGAGGGGTAAAGCCTAATTGCTTTGCAATATCCGAAGGCCGGCTCTTGCCATGTTTCTTTAAATGGCTGAGCACCAGAACATGAGAAATACCAAGGTCCTCACTGAAAGTTTTGTTCCATTGGACAATCAATTGGTTGGTAAACTGATCCATGTTGTGTATAAGCTCGAAAAGGGTCTGCTCTTCCATACCATCCTCCTGGGAATATAAACGACAGCCCCCATTAAAAAATGAAGAGCTGCCATTATCTTACACGTTATTGAGCCGAGTATCCACCATCAATGACTATTTCTGAGCCTGTAATATACGAAGATTCATCTGAAGCAAGGAACAATGCGGCTTGGGCAATATCGATAGCTTGTCCTAACCGCTGCAAAGGTGTTGCCTGGATTAATCGGCTCAGCAGATCCTTTGAGGTGCTTAAAGCTTGCGTCATTGGCGTTTCAATGATCCCGGGGAATAGAGCATTCACCCGAATGCCTTGACGGCCAAAGGTTGTAGCGGCAGCTTTGGATAATGCGCGAACTGCGCCCTTCGATGCCGAATAGTGATTAAAGCCTTGACCTATCAAGGCGGTGTAAGAAGAAATATTGATGATAGAACCTTTCTTTTGGGCCGCCATGTAAGGAGCAACATGCTTCATCCCTGCGAACGGGCCAAAGCCATTTATCGAGAGCATTTTCTGCCAATCCTCAGCATTGATTTCCTCAAATGGCTTCTCAGATGAGATGCCTGCATTGTTGACAAGAATATCAATTTTGCCAAAGCGATCGTAGACCTCCTTGGCCAGCGCCTGCCAATCCTCATCCGAAGCAACATTCAATTTCATTCCGTAAATATTGTGTTTCTGACTTGCTTTCTCAAGTGCTGCCTCATTAATATCTGCGGCAATAACAATGGCACCTTCTTGCGCAAACAGCTCACCCATGCTTTCTCCGATACCCGAAGCGCCGCCTGTAATGATCGCTACTTTATTATTTAATCTTCCCATATTTCATTCTCCTAACGTATTTGGATTGTTAACGGTATTTAAACAACTAATTATTAGACATCTAATTATTTATATCTTGATAGTATCAGAATAATGACCTCAGCGCAACGGAGGAACTTGGTAGTTCCTATTCAGTTGTTACTTCAAAGCACCGTTCCCCACGTTTTTCCACACATCCAAGCTTTACAACACAAAGGACTCGTGTAGAATAAGTACTATTATCGTCTACGGAAAGGAAGCCAGGATGTGAACATATTAATCATCGAAGATGACTCCAGCATCCAAATGCTGCTGAAGCTGAGCCTTGAGGTCGAAGGCTTCCGCCCTATCGTTGCGGGTACGGTCAGCGAAGGGCTTCGCGAGCTGTCCTCAAGCTCTATCGACCTGATTTTGCTGGATTTGATGCTGCCCGACCAATCCGGATTCGAGCTGCTGAAGCAGCTGCGTCTTGCTTACAAGGATATTCCGGTTATCGTGCTTACGGCCAAGAACGAAATGAATGATAAAATATTAGGCTTCCAGTTGGGAGCCGATGACTATTTGACGAAGCCCTTTGAAACGCGGGAGCTGGTGCTTCGCATTCGCGCCGTCATGCGTCGGATGAAAGCGGATACAAATCCATCGTCTGATTTACTGCAGATTGGCGTATTGGAGATCGACCGTGCCGAGCGCACCCTTAAGGTAGCCGGCAAGCTTGTGAAGACGACGAGCAAGGAATTCGAGCTCATGTGGCTGCTGTGCAAAAATCCGAAGAAGGTGTTCTCCCGGGAGCATCTGCTCGATCAAGTCTGGGGATATGATTACTACGGTCAGACGCGCGCCGTGGATATGCTCGTGAATCGCCTCAGGGAGAAGCTGAAGCCTCATGAGCATATCCTCGCCACGGTTCACGGGACGGGCTATAAGCTGGAGGCCTAGACTATGAGATTGCGGAATAAATTTTTCATTCAGCATATGATTACGATTATCATGCTGCTCGCCGCCATGTATGTCGTCATCAATTACACCTTGAGCAAAAGCATGATCGAGAGGGATACGCAGACCTTGAGCCAGTACTACTCCCTTCACCGGATCGAAGCGCTCAAAATCGTGAACGACAAAAAAATCAGCATTGAGCAGCTGTTTTCAGGCGCCTACGCTCCTTTGATCGCATCGCATCTGGCAGCCAACAGCAACTTTCAGGTGCAGCTGTTCGATTCTGAAGGAACGATCGTCGGGGACAGCGGCAACCGGGAGGATCTGATCAAGCGGAGCGACATCGATGCCGCGCTGGAAGGACAGACCGCATCGGTCATTACGGAGGTGGAGGGGATGAAGCTGTTAATTTATGCATCCCCTTTTAGTTACGGAAGCAATATCGTCGGCGGCTTCCGTTACCTGCTTGATCTGAAGCAGCACGATCAAACCTTGACGGAAATGCGCAGCTGGTTTATTGGAGTAGCTCTTGGCTGCCTGCTTATTGCTCTGCTGGCCAGTTATTCCTTCTCGCTCTTCATCATGAAGCCTCTTCATGCGCTGCAGCAGGCGTTAAAACGGGTCGCCGTCGGAGATTTCAGCCGCAAGATCGTCGTTCGCAGCCATGATGAGGTGAGAGAGCTTGCCAACGACTTCAATCAGATGTCGCAGGCGCTTCAGGAGCATATCGAGCTGCTGCATTACGAGCAAGGCAAGCAAAAAACGTTTTACGACAATGTGACGCACGAATTGAAGACGCCCCTGACCTCGATTATCGGTTTTTCCGATTTGATAGACAAGCTCGATCGGGTCGACGATATCCGTAACTGCAACGTGTACATTCGCAAAGAAAGCACCCGTCTGCTGCAGATGGTCGAAGATCTGCTCCAATCCTCCCTTAAAGGGGACGAGGCTTGGAGAATACAGCTTGAGCATGCCGATCTGGCCGTAGTCCTTACAGACAGTCTGCGTATCGTGGAGCCTACCCTGCAAAAATCAATGATCGGAACGACTCTTGCGTCTGAAGCCTGTCCGGCGTATTTTGATCCCAAACGCACCCAGCAGGTGCTCTTCAATCTGATCGACAACGCCATCAAGCACAGTGAATGTACGCAGCTGTCCATAGAGCTCGAATCGGACAACGAAGCCGGCAGCTGCATCATCCGTATCGCAGACAATGGACGAGGGATGACCGAGCAGGAGGTACACGCTCTGTTTCTTCCTGCCGAGCAAAAGGAGCCGCGGCCGGTCACAAGGCATTCCCATGGGCTTGGCTTGCTCCTGTGCAAGCAGCTGATGGAGCTGCAGGGCGGAAGCATCGATGTCCGCAGCTGTCCTGGAGAGGGCACCATCGTACAGCTGCATTTTCAGACACGCCTATTGCCCGCCCCTGTTTTGTTACAAAATTGATACAAACCTACGATTTTTTTGAGATAAAAGGAGAGTATTCTACATGCAAGAGGAGAAGAAAGGGCTTTCATGGTTGCGTCTCATCTTGTTGCAAGTCGTTATCGGCTGTACGCTCATTGGCATCTTCGCTTATGTATTCCGCATTGGCATGGATGAAGTAAGAATCATCCCGAGGGAGCTGAACGGCCGCGATATGTTCGACGGCGTCCCGATGAGGATGAACATTACTTACCCGGGGATAGGCACGATTTCCATAGAAGACCCCAAAGAGCTGATCACGTGGAAGGAATCGTTTGCCCGCTTGCTTAGCTCCGGCCGGCAGGAAAATCGCGCAAACGCTTCCCGTATGCTGCTGACGGGCTCTGTCGCCTATCTCGACCAGGAGGATATGTCGTTCCAGATCGGAACGAGCGGGTTTCTCTTCGGCTCCGACTCGGTTAACTCGCTCGATGTCAGCGCGGAGATCCGCAAGCTGCAGAATATGCTGATCGACAAAACGCTCACTGCAGATACGGTTGGAGGAGCGATCGACAATGCGGGGCATGAGGTTTTCCGGCTGGAGAACGGCTCCCTGACTCCGCTATCCCAAGAGGAACGGGCTGTTCTGACAAAGCAAATGCGAACCGCCGTGCGGCTTATCGACTTCAGCCATTTTGATTTCTCCGATAAACCGCCGGGCTCCCACTTTGTCGTGCAGCTTGCCGAAGAGGAGAAGAACCGCAAGCATTGGCTGCATATCGACCGGTATGATAACGCTTACTTCATTGTCTTTGATCTGCTCGACGAGACGAACCATAAAGCCTATTTCAAGCTAAAAGAAGCCTCCTAATGAACAGAGGGGATGGTTGGTAGAAATGGCTAGAAAGAAAAGCAATAGTTCCGTGATATTCGCTTCGGTGGCTGTCATTGTCCTGATAGCCGGATTTTTCCTGTACAAATCGGGCATGTTCGGCGATAAGGCCAAGGGCAAAATTACAGTGTACTCGATTTTCCAGGAAGAAGAAGCACGTAAGATTCTGGATAAGTTCAAGGCGGAAACCGGCATTGATTACGAAGTGCTCCGGCTGCCGAGCGGCGAAGCGGTAACGCGCGTGCAGAATGAAATGGGCAAGCCGCAGGCGGACTTCCTGATGGGCGGACCTGCCGATTCGCACGAGGTGCTTAAGAAAGCCGGCGCGCTGGAGAGCTACATCTCCCCGAACGCGAAGGACATACCTGATAACATGAAGGATAAAGACGGGTTCTGGACCGGATTTTATTTGAACCCGGTTGCCATCGGCATCAACGAGCAGCGCTGGAAAGAGAAATACGGTACGTCCCCTTATCCGCAAACGTTCAAGGATTTGCTCGACCCTAAGTTTAAAGGCGAGATCGGCATGTCCGACCCTGCGACCTCCGGAACGGCGTACACAGCCGTAGCTTCTCTGGCCCAGGTATGGGGCAAGGATGAAATGCTGAAATATGTGGCGCAGCTACTCCCTAATTTGAAGGAAAGACCGAAATCCGGCATCGAGCCGATCCAAAAAGCCGCCAAAGGCGAATACACCATCGGAGTCACCTTCCTAGGCGATCAACTGAAGATCAAAAACCAGGGAAATCCGATCGTCAGTATCGTTCCTGAAGCAGCAGGCTATGAGGTAGGCGGCCTGGCCATCGTGAAGGGCGGACCGAACACTGCCAATGCCAAAAAATTAATGGACTACATGCTGACCAATGAGCCGGGCATGCTGTACAGCGAATCCGCAATGGCGGTATCCGTGAAGCCGGGCGTTCCCGTTCCGAAGAACGGCATTGATATCAAAACAACGAAGTACAATACATCCTACAGCTTATGGAAGGCTGCCGAACAGCGCAAAGAGCTGCAGGACGCTTTGAAAGACTTGAAGTAACGATAGAGGTATTTTTCGGGACACACAGGGGAGTCTTTCGCCACAGCTTGTTCACGGCAGACTCCCCGTTTTTAACCTACAACGTATTCGGAAGGTGGTCGTAGCCCCTATGATAACAGAAAAAACGGGCATGAGCGCATCCGTCGGCCGGCTGGCCCGAGATCCTTCTTCCCTGATTCTCGTTCTGATCAGCTTTGCCGTGCTGTGCCTCTTTGTCGTGTACCCGCTCCTCTATGTCGTTGCACTGCCAGGCGCTGACAGCTGGGGAACCTTTTTCAGCAAGAGCCGGTACGGTACAGCCCTGTTTAACACGGTCGTCAGCTCTACCTTGTCTGCTCTGACTGCAACGGTGTGTGGATTTATATATGCTTATTCGATTCATTACAGCAACATCCGGGGGAAAAAGTTTTTCCGGTTCATTGCCTTTCTCCCCATTCTTGCTCCATCGGTCATGACCGGGCTTGCTTTCCTGCTGCTGTTCGGACGGGGCGGCATGGTATCTCAATGGATGAAATCATGGTTCGGCGTGGAGCTTGACCTCTACGGTCTTCCGGGACTCTGGATCGTGCAGACGATCTCCTACTTCCCGCTTGCTTACATGACCATTACCGGCGTACTCCGGGCGATCTCACCGAATCTGGAAATCGCCGCTCAAAATCTGGGCGCCCGCGGCTTCTACCTGTTTCGTACCATTACGATGAAGCTGGCGCTGCCGGGAATCATCAACGCGTTCCTTCTCGTTGCGATCAACTGCTTTGCAGATTTCGGGAATCCGAAGCTGATCGGGGGCAATTATTCGCTCCTGGCTGTTGAAATCTACGGAGAAATTATTAATAACGAACCGGGACTTGCCTCGGTCATGGGGATCATTCTGGTTATCCCTGCCCTGCTCGTTTTCGCCATTCAGAACAAGCTGCTGGCCAAAGGCTCTTATTCTACCATTACGGGCAAGCCTGTCTCGGGTCTTAACCGGGTTACGACTTCCCGTAAAACCGACATCGCCTTGTTTACCTTCAACAGCATCATGTCGGTCTTCATCCTGTCGATGTTCGCCATTACGATTTTGTTTGCTTTCACCAACAACTTCGGGCGGGATAACACCTTTACGCTCGACCATATTATGAAAATCGTATTCAATCCGTCCTCACCTGCCGTTATGAACAGCCTTGTGCTGTCGCTGGTCAGCTCGTTTCTGGCCGTCGCCTTCGCCCTCGTGCTGGCTTATGTTATCGTACGCAAGCCGTTTCCGGGTAAAAGAGCGCTCGATTTCGTCGCGGTTCTGCCGATTGCCCTTCCGGGGACCTTCGTCGGCTTGGCTCTGATCGTTGCGTTCAGCTCGGGACCTATCGTGCTTCAAGGCTCCGCCGTGCTGATTATTGTCGCCATGCTGCTGAAGCAAATGCCGGTCGGCTACCGCGGGTTAACTGCCGCATTCAAGCAGGTGGACAAATCGATTGAGGAAGCCGCTACGAATCTGGGAGCGGATAGCAGACGGACACTGACGACGATTGTCTTCCCGATGCTGCAGAAGACGGTGGTCGCCAACTTTGTCTACGCTTTTATGAAAAATATGAATACCTTGAGCACCATCGTGTTCCTGATTACCCCCAAATGGGTCGTCGCCGCCGTCTCCATCTTCAATTATGCGGAGACCGGAACCTACTATTGGGCGGCCGCCGTGGCTGTCGGCCTAATGGGAGCGACACTGTTAACACTCGGTATCATGAAGCTTATTTTCCGTTCGAAGGTCAAAATATTCGATTTCTAACCCGTCAGGAGTGAGGCGCATGAGCTCGCAAGTATTACTGGATTTAAGAAATGTCAATAAAGTGTTTGGCGATAATCACGTCCTCAAGCAGATTGATCTGAAGATTGAGCGCGGCAAATTCATCACGTTCCTTGGACCGAGCGGCTGCGGCAAAACTACGCTGCTCCGTTCCATCGCAGGATTTTATACGATTGATGAGGGAGAGATCCTTATCGACGGCAAGCTTGTCAACGATCTTCCGCCGTATAAGCGAGGCACGCCGATGGTATTTCAGGAATACGCTCTCTTCCCTCATATGACCGTATTCGATAATGTCGCTTACGGTCTGGATATTCAGAAGCGTCCCGAGGCGGAAGTAGAAGAGCGCGTCAAGGAAGCGCTCGCCAAAGTCAAGCTGACAGGCCTCGAGGAGCGCTACCCGCACCAAATGTCCGGGGGCCAGCAGCAGCGCGTCGCGATGGCGCGGGCGCTGGTCATGAACTCCCCGATCATTCTGCTTGACGAGCCGCTCTCCAACCTGGACGCCAAGCTTCGCGAGGAGGTTCGCGTGGAGCTGCGCACGATCCAGCAGGAGCTTGGATTGACGGTCATCTACGTGACTCATGATCAGCTGGAAGCCTTGTCGATGTCAGATTATATCGTCGTCTTCAACAAAGGAGCCATCGACCAATACGGCACCCCTCACGAAATTTACTATAAGCCGCGCACTCCTTATGTCGCCGATTTCATAGGGACGACCAATTTCGCAGATGCGGTAGTACGCCATACAGCCGGAGGGCAAGCTACGGTGGAGTATATGATCAAAGATAAAGCGAGAACCTGCACGGCGAACAGCGAGGAACAAGTGCAGCCGGGGGAGCAGGTATTGCTCAGCATTCGCCCTGAATCGATGCGCATCAATGCCGCCGTCAGCGATACGGATTTTATCGTCAGCGGCTTCGTGAAGTCCTCGATGTTTCTTGGCGAGAAGGAGCGTTATTTTATTCTTGACGATACGAGGAAGGAATGGATCGTGGACGTCTACGATATCGGTCAGACCCGATTTGAAGGCAATGTCACGATCAGCGCCGCCGCCGATAAAATACATTTGATCAAAACCGGTTCATAATATAGGGTGAAACCGAAAAAACATAAAGCTGATTCTGGTATTTTGCAGGGAGCCTTGAAATTTAATAAATGATGAAAAAAAGGAAACCTTCGTTTCCTTTTTTGGCTGTTCGGATGAGGGGAGAGAGACAACATGAGAACAAAAGAATGGCTTATTTTGCTTGCGGCGGGGGTATTGGCCTTTGCCGGGTTCATGTTCTTCGGCGAAAAAAAGAGCAACCAGCCTCTTAAGGTGTACGTCGTCTTCCAGGAGGACGAGGGGCGTATCCTGCTCGAGAAGTTTAAGAAGAAGACGGATCAGCCCTATGAGCTCATCCGCATGTCCAGCGGTGAGGCAAGCTATCGTCTCATTGCTATGGGGAAGACGGGAATCGACGTCGTCCTCGGAGGCCCTGCCGACCTGCATGAGCAGCTTAAGAACAAGAACAAATCCTTACGCTACCTCTCTCCAGCCATAGACAGCATTCCGTCCAAATATAAGGATAGCGACGGTTATTGGACAGGCATGTACATGGGTGCTCTTGCCATCGGCGTCAACCAGACGGTCTGGCAGCACGATCCCAAGCTTGCCTCCCTTCCTCTGCCGGAACAGTACGAAGATCTCCTTCGTCCGGAGCTCGAAGGCAAGATCCAAATTCCCGACCCGGAGACCTCCGGGACCGGCTATACGCTTCTCGCCTCGCTTGCTCAGCAGCGCGGTGAACCTGAAGCGATCGAGCTGATGCAGAAGCTGAAAAAACAAAGCAATTCCACCACCTTCGCCGGGATTACCAGCGCCCAGCGGCTTGCTGAAGGCGAGGTTGCGGCTGTCGTCAGCTTCCTGGGCGACCAGCTGCGGTTCAAAAACTCGGGATATGACATCCTCTCCTCCATCCCGCACCAGGCAGGCTGGGAGATCGGAGGCATCTCCATCCTGAAGGGCGGTAATAACCTTGCCGCCGCGAAGCAGCTGGTCGATTTCATGCTGTCCCGGGAGGTGCAGGCAGACTATATGAATACGGCCTTCTCGTTCCCTGTAACGCCCGATATTCCTGCTAACCCTTTGCTCGCGTCTGTAAAGCTGGAAAACTTATACCCCTCCTACCGATTCGATATAGCCGCCAATGTCCGTGAACGTCTGATCGGCCAATGGCGTGCGGCATTGCAGGAGTAGCCAGAAAATATCCCCACAAAGTGAGGCCTTGGCTTCGAAGCCGATTCAGGTACTTTGCGGGGAGCCCCGAAATTATAATCTATAATAATAAAAAAACACATAGTGTGGCCAGGCTACGGGGTACTGAAGCAATTTTTCACAATTTCAGGTTTCTCAACAGACTGACCCCGCATAGCGGGGCTTTCTTCGAAGCTGATTCAGGTACTCTGTGCGGTACCCCGATACTCTGGAGCGTAGTTACTCCAACAGACCGAGCTCCTCATACACTTTTCCCGAAACGACTCCATGCTGAATCAAATGGCGGTCTTTCTGAAACTTTTTCAGAGCGGCTGTCGTATCTGAACGAAACTTGCCATTGCAGGCTCCGTTAAAATATCCGGCGCTCTTCAAGCGCGACTGGATTAACTGCACATCTCCTCCGACATCGCCTTCCGCAAGCTCCCTCGGATTATGTCCCGGATCCCCTAACACATGTCCGTATATCGTAACCTTTGTTCCGAGAGGAATCAGATCGTACAATTCAATAACACTGCTGTTACCCATCCGGATACAGCCGTGACTCAAGTGCTGACCAATGGAATAGGGCTTGTTGGTGCCATGAATACCGTAATTGCCCCAGGGCACATTTAACCCGAGCCACCGCGGACCGAACGAAGGGCCCCAGTCCTTCCCTTTGTACACCACCTTGTATTCACCTACGGGTGTCGGTGTCGACGGATTTCCGACCGCAACCGGATAGGTCTTGATGACCATTCCATGCTTCCGTACAACGAGCCGGTGCTCCCGCGGAAAGACCTCAATCGAATAGACCCCCTCATCCGCTACAATAGGCAGCGACGGATCGGCATGAACGGACCGGAAACAGGCTCCATTGCTAAAGATCAAAATAAATATTGCAAGTACAATGGTCTTAGCCGAAATAGCAGGTAGGCAGCTCTTCATATCTCCGTTGTCACCACTTGTCCCATTTTCATTTTGTCAGTTTAAGTTTGCAACGGATACAATAATTTATTCTCTTTTCTCGGAATACCCAGGCATATAAAAAACTATTCAAGTGCTTTGCGAAGAGAACTATCAACAGGATTTAAAAAAAGAACGCAACTGTATCAGCGGCGTTCTTTTTTGATTAGAAAAACAGCAACCGTAAGGAGCAGCTCCATCCATTATTTCGCAGCAGGCATCGGCTTCTGATCCTTATACTGCAGCTCGTATAAGCGGTAATAATAACCGCGCTGCGCCAGCAGCTGATAATGGTTGCCGATCTCGCGCACTTTGCCTTTGTGCATGACGACGATTTGGTCGGCATGCTGGATGGTGGACAAACGATGGGCGACGATTAACGTAGTTCTGCCGGCAGAAATGTTATGCAGCGCGTCCTGCACGACGATTTCCGTCTCGGTATCGATGTTGGATGTCGCTTCATCAAGTATAAGAATTTCCGGGCGGAAAGCAATCGCGCGGGCGAAGGACAGCAGCTGCCTCTGACCCAGCGAGAGATTGACTCCGCGCTCTCCAAGGGGAGTCTTGTAGCCTTGCGGCAGCTCACGGATATATTCATCCATGTGCACCATTTGGGCAGCCTCCCTGATCTGCTCGTCCGTAATGTCCTTGTTGTTCAATCGGATATTCGAAGCGATGTCGCCGGTGAACAGGAAGACGTCCTGCTGCACGATACTGATGCTGCGGCGCAGCTCATCGAGCGGTATATCTCGAATATCGATCCCATCCAAACGGATGCTTCCTTTTTGAATGTCATAGAAACGGTTAATTAGCTGAATAATCGAGCTTTTGCCGGCACCTGTGGCACCGACGAAGGCGATCGTCTGACCGGGCTGAATGGTAAAGCTTACGTCCTTGAGAACCCAATCCTCCCCATTGTAGGCAAACCATACGTGATCGAACGTAATTTCGCCGCGGATTGGCTTCGGCAAGCTTTGGGTAACTGGCGCATCCACGATAGAAGGCTTCTCGTCCAGCATATCGAAGATTCTCTCCGCCCCTACCATCGCCGTCTGGATCTGATTATATTTCTCCGCAAGGCTCATGAGCGGCTGGAAAAACTGCCGTACATAATGCGTGAAGGCATAGACGATACCGAAGGTAATTCCGCCTTCAATAACACTTGCGCCACCGTACCATAGCAGAAGGGCAATCGCCACATTCCCCAGAAATCCGATAGCCGGCTGGAAAATCGAGTTGATGATCGTCCCCCGCATCCCGGCGCGGTAATACCCTGTATTATGATGATCGAACTGCTCCCATTGCCGCTCCTCGCGGGTAAATAACTGTGTGATGCGAATTCCGGATAAATTTTCGGCCAGGAACGAGTTCAGGCGCGACAAGATGACTCTAGCGGTTCGCTGCGCTTCCCGAATGACGGAACGGTACCAGAACGTCAGCACCGCCAGGAAAGGAATGACCGCAAACGACAGCAGAGCGAGCTTCATGCTCATCTGCATCATAATGACGATCGTTCCGAGCAAAAAGATGACATCCTTCACCAGGTTGACGACGACCTGAGAGTACAGCTGATTCAAGGATTCCGTATCCTGAGTGACCCTGACGACAAGCCGTCCTACCGGATTCCGGTCAAAATAGGACATCGACATCCGGCTCAAATGATTGAACAGCTGCTGCCGGATATTAAAAATAATCGTCTGCCCTGTGTACTGAAGCAGATTGCTCTGCAGGTAATTCAGAATGGAGCCGGTAACTACCGTAAGAAGAAATAATATCCCTAGGGTTGTAAAACCGCTGTAGTCCTGCTTTTTAAATAGATCCAGAACCTTATCTTCAAGCGGGACCGCTTCATAAACCTGACCGCCTGCAACAAAACGCGCCGGGCTGCCCTCCTGCTCCAGCTTCACTTCCGTCTGCTGGGCCGGCAGCCATCCGGAGATCATATACTCACGGCCTTCCAAGCTTACGATCTGCTTCTTCTCCGCTCCATCCGGGATAACGGCCTTGGCAGCCGCATCCGGGTCCAGCCGGACATACACCCGGTTATCCCAAGCTGCCTGACCACCGCCCAGCGGTTCAAGCTTCTCGGCCTGGCTCTTCTCCACCGCAAGCATCGGCTTGTGCAAGCCGTTGATATGACCGTCGATGGCTATCTTCATTAAATAAGGTCTGGCCAAATCAGCAACCACGATCAGAAACGAGAGCGCAATGCACAGCAGAATCATTTTCCAATAAGGCAGAGCATAGGACATCAGCCGGGTCAGCAGCTGGCTGTCTTTGAAGTTTTTGACGTCTTTCTCCTTATGAATATTCATGCCCCTGCCCCCCTCTGGTAAAGACCGCTGCCATGAATCCCTTCATTCTCCTGTCCCTCTTGCCGTTCGGCTTCTTGATCCAGAAGCTGTTTATGATACATATCCGCATAAATGCCGTTAATGCGAAGCAGCTTCTCATGGGTTCCGGACTCTACGATTTCACCTTCGTCCATCACAACGATCTGATCCGCTGCCTGTACGGAAGAAATCCGGTGGCCGATAATGATCGTCGTCCGCTTGTTCATCACGGACTTCAGCCCCTCAAGGATGAGATCCTCCGTGATCGTATCCACCGCAGACAAGCTATCATCGAATATAAGGATAGAAGGCTTTTTGATAATTGCCCGGGCAATGCTCACACGCTGCCGCTGGCCCCCTGACAGGGAGATCCCGCGTTCGCCAAGTGCCGTATCGAACTGCTCCGGGAATTCCACGATATTATCGTATACCTGCGCCACCTTGGACGCTTCGATGACCTGCTCATCCGTATACGGCTTCGGGTCGAACCCGATATTGTCGCGAATCGTGGATGAGAACAAGAATTGATCCTGCGGAACGATGCCGATTTGGCTGCGGAGCGTTTGCAGCGGAATTTCATGGATATCATTCCCGTCAATAAACACCGTTCCTTTGGGCGGGTTGTACAGCCGGACCAATAGGTGGACGAGCGTGCTTTTACCGCTGCCGACTCGTCCGACGATCGCAAGGCTGCTTCCCTTCTTCACCTTCAAGGATATATTCTTGAGCGTAGGCTGCCCCGCCTCCGGGTATGAAAACGTGAGATTACGGATCTCGATGTCTCCGTCGATGTCCTTAATTCCCTGATTAGCCGACATATCGTCGACGACTTCCGGCTGCGTATTAAATATTTCAAGCAGACGCAGCTCTGATGCTTTCCCGCGCTGCATCAAGTTGACGACCTTGCCCAGATTTTCAATCGGCCCCATCAAAAGCGATAAGTACGTATTGAAAGCGACGAATTCCCCTAGCGTAATGATGTTTTTAAGCACCATAACACCGCCCAGCACGACCGATACGAGAAAGCTGAAGCCTACAATGCCCGAGCTTAGCGCCCCGAACAGCGAGTTGGATTTGACAAACCGGCGGTTCATATCTACCGCATGCTGATTATCCTGCGTGAACAGCTTGCTTTCTTCCCGCTCCTGTACAAACGCTTTCACAACTCGAATACCCGCTGTGAATTCCTGTACCCGGCTCGTTAAATCCGATATGGCTCTCTGCATGTCCACCGATTGCTGCTGGATCCGCTTGTTAAACTTATAAGCCAGCAGACTTAACAACGGCAGCGGCAGCATGGTAAGCAGTGTCAGCAGCGGATTAACGGACGTGACCATGGCAATGATCGAGATTAGAATCAGCATCATGGATTCCATAATGTTGAAGTAGCCCTGCATCGTAACCTCTCGAACCACCCCCACGTCGCTGATCGCATGCGACATTAGGTCTCCGATTCTCTGGTTGTTGAAATATTGAGCAGATAGCTTCTCCCAATGCTTGAATAGCTCCCCTCTCACCCGCATTTCCAGCATACGGGACAAACGAAACAAGTAAATCCGGCTTGTCGAACGAAAGAAAGCGATTCCCAGACCGACGGCAATCATCCACAAAGCGAACTTGATCGCCTCACTGTAGCTTAATGTCGAACTTTGCAGCTTGTCGGTAAATTGCCCCAGCAGTTGAGGTATCAGCAGCTGCAGCAAGCTCGATATGGACAATAATGCAAACCCCATTAGGTAAGGCCATCGGTTCCTCTTCACATGATCCCAAAAAATATTACGCCTCTCCATCCGTTTTCCCCCCGCGGTATCCCCCATTATGCCTATCTCTTGTAGTCAAAATCGAGCCTTATTCCTAAGCTAATGTTAAGATTACCGCGATTGCTCACAAGTTACCATGGATTTACTTGCTTCAAAGTATGGACTATTTTACTTTTTCAAAATGCCAAATATGGACCTTCTCAATACCTCCCTTAACCCACTCCCCGAGCCGGGACCAGTTGGTACTGTCAAAAGGATTGCGATCGGAGGCTGTCGCTTCCCGCTCTTCTGCCTGCCCTTGTCTGACCTGCTTCAGCAGCTGGTACTGCTCCTTCGACATGTCGTTCCATAATTCGACGAACAAGCCCGGTTGATCGCTCCCTTCAAAGAACTCCACATTTTCGTAAAGTGCCCGAACTTCCGTCACCCACTCTGAATAATTTGACCTGTAAGCGGGTAAGATTTGATATTCCACAAATACTTTAGACATTTTTTCACCTCGTTGCTTTATTTTGACCAATAAAATGATACACTAATAATATGCCTGCGCGCCCGTGCAGCTCAAGTTTAATAACAAAACGGGTGAAGCGGCCCTAATAGTAACGGGCATCCAACAAGAAGCCCAAGCCTATAAGAATCTGGATTTCTTCGAAAAGCTCAGTGTATGCTTACGATGCTTACGATGCTTACGATGCAAGCTTTCCTTCGGAAAGCTCAGGTCATTGCTTACGATGCAGGCTTTCTAACAGAAAGCCCAGGTCATTGCTTACGATGCAGGCTTTCCTTCGGAAAGCCCTTAGGAGGAGACAAACATCATGGACAGCGGAACACACCTAGTGATAGGATTCGGACTAGCCGGATTGGCTTACGTCGACCCTATCGTTGCAGCGGACCCTACCGTTTCCACTGCCGTACTAATTGGAACCGTACTTGGATCCCAAGCGCCGGATGCAGATACGCTGCTTCGTCTCAAAGGCAATGCCGTTTATATCAAAAATCACCGCGGGCGTTCTCACTCGCTCCCCGCGCTGCTGATTTGGACGGCGCTCATAACCTTGGGGCTTATGCTCGGATTCAGGGATCTGCCTGTATGGCACGTCGCTATGTGGGTATTCATCGCCGTAGCTTTCCACGTATTCACCGACTTGTTCAATACGTACGGCACCCAGGCCATAAGGCCCTTCTCGGAAAAATGGATTTCATGGAACATCATTCATATTTTTGATCCGGTTATTTTCATTTCCCACCTTATCGCCATCTTCATGTGGTCGGTCCATTTGGCCCGTCCGGAAGTGATTTTTCCAATTTTATACGCTGCTTTGGCTGTGTATTATATTTGGCGATCGTGGTATCATCATTACTTGGAGTCTCACTTGTATGAGAAGGATTCCCGTTACGAGAAAGGGGACCGCTATTACCTGATCCCGACCTTTCATTTGTACGTATGGCAAATCGTCAAGAAAAAAGTTAACGGTCACTTCGTTCTGGGAGAATACAA
The DNA here is from genome assembly GCF_002042965.1 of Paenibacillus sp. 32352. Classification (GTDB taxonomy): domain Bacteria; phylum Bacillota; class Bacilli; order Paenibacillales; family NBRC-103111; genus Paenibacillus_S; species Paenibacillus_S vulneris. Next base: position 120,519 of record NZ_MZNT01000010.1, read on the forward strand.
GCATAATCAGATTAAATGGATAGACACGACATCATGCGCGGCGCATCCCGCCGTCGAAGCTTCCAAAAAGCATAAGGATATCGCATCCTTCCTGTACTTTTCCTCCTTCGCTTGTGCAGAATTGAGGCATCACGACTGGGGATATGAAGTGAGATGGATCGACGTGAGATACCGGCACCGGAGACAATATCCTTTCGTCGCCGTAGTCACCATGGACAAGGAATTTCAATTTCTCGATTCCTATGTGGGCTGGCTGAGCGATTCCAGACTGGAGAAAAAATTGCGGGTCAATACGTAAGCGGCACAAGAAAGAAGCTGGGGCGTACTTGCTTCTCTCGACCTGCCAGATTCGTTAACGTTCGACAGGGCTGCTGCGACAGCCCTTTTTCTTTTCTCCCACTAAGCTTAGTCAGGCTGCATTCGGCAATTGTTCCACAAGCAACAAAATTCATCGACAAAAAAGCCCAAGGATTTCTCCTTGAGCTTCTATGATGATACGTTGTTTCGAAGCAAACCATTCTCGATTAACGGAATTGACCTGCCAGCGATTGCTCGGCGATTTGTACCAGACGACGAGTGATGTGACCACCGATCGCGCCTGTGTCACGAGTTGCCATGTAACCATAGTACCCGTCTTGTGGGATTTGAATACCCAACTCTTGCGCTACTTCGAACTTCAGTTGGTCTAAAGCTTGGTTCGCTTGAGGTACGACTAGTTGGTTGCTGCTGCGGGATTGTCCTTGTGCCATGATGATCAGCACTCCTTTCAATCTGAATGATATCTTTGATGTATTTGCAAGCTTGCAAAGTTATTATGTGACGTACACCAAAAACTATTCACTCATTTTGAAAAATGTTTTTGATTTTCAAATACTCTTGAGAAAGGCGGTGCTTTCCGCATGAACAAAGGACTAGCTCTCTTCTTCGCCATCGTAGGAGCCTTGCTTCTGGCCTGCATCAGTCTTGGACTGAGTCTCGGGAACATATGGCTCGTTATCCTCTTCACGGTCCTGTCCGTAGGCTTTATCGGCTTCGGCTTTGTCGTCAAAGCGAGAATGAGAAGACGCAACGGCAACGAAGGCTAGAGGATGAAGCCCATTTTTTCTTTTACGGTATTCAAGATTTTCTCCGCTTCCACCGAGGCGCGTTCTGCCCCTTGGCGTAAAATTTGACGAATCTCGCCGGATTTGCGGATATCGTAATATTTTTGCTGAATCGGCTCCAGATGGGCGACAACCTGCTCGGCCAGTTCTTTTTTGAACGGTCCATAGCCTTGTCCTTCGTACTGGGCTTCGATCTCCGCAATAGACTTGTTAGAGCATTGAGCATAGATACTCATCAGATTACTAACCTCAGGCTTGTTCTGAGGATCGAATTTCACTTCACGGCCCGAGTCGGTTACGGCTCGGCTTATTTTTTTGCGGATGACATCCGGCGCATCGAGCATAGCGATAAAGCTGCCTTGGTTCGCGCTGCTCTTGCTCATTTTCTTCGATGCATCGTCCAGGGACATGATCCGTGCTCCAACCTTCGGAATGTAAGGCTCCGGAATGGTGAACGTATCTCCGTAGCGTTGATTGAAGCGGTGAGCCAGGTCACGGGTCAGCTCCAGATGCTGCTTCTGGTCATCGCCTACAGGCACCAGGTCGGCGTTGTACAGCAAAATGTCTGCTGCCATCAGGGAAGGATAGGTGAACAAGCCCGCTCCTACGGAATCTTTGCCGGCCGCTTTATCCTTAAACTGCGTCATTCTCTCCAGCTCGCCCATATACGTGAGCGTCGTCATCAACCATCCGAGCTCCGCGTGCTGATGCACCTGCGATTGCAAGAATACAGTTGCTTTGGCCGGATCTATGCCCGCTGCGATGTACAGGGCGGCAACGGCTTCCGATTGCTCGCGAAGCGCCGCGGGATCCTGCGGAACCGTTATCGCATGCAAATCCACTACCATAAAGTAACAGTCGTGTGTATGCTGAAGCTCCACGTAATTTTTCATCGCTCCGATATAGTTGCCCAAGGTGGGCAAACCGCTCGGCTGCATGCCGGATAATACTCTTTTCATCTTCATTTCCTCCTTGTGATTCTTGGTTACCCATGTTTACCACGCAAAAAAGGCCCTTCCGCCGCAAGGGACGAAGGACCGTGGTGCCACCCTAATTTGCCTGATGATAGACATGTTATGCTTCTATTTCATCAAGCCTTAATCTCTTGTAACGGAGAGTACCCGGACCAGCCTAGGACCCGGAGCGCCAAGCTATCCTACGCTTGTTCTCTACTTCCGAGTCGTTCAACCGTCAGCTCAAGGACCCATTCAACGCCAGCTATCTACCGGTTCACAGCGGCCACCGGCTCTCTGAAAGACTCGTTGTCGTCTACTTGCTCCTGTCATTGCTTGTACCTGTTATGTTGAACAGTTTGCTTCTTGTTATCATAAACAAACGTTCCTCCTGTGTCAATCCTCCGGCGTCTGCACGTTATTTTCATGACAATTTTTCCGTTTCGCCTGTCCTATATACCACTCGTCCCGCATATTATATAATAATAATAATTATTACGAATTAGAAAGGGAGAAATGTCCATTGCAAACGACGCTCATGCGCTGGGGCACCAATATCCTTGCCCTGCTATGCATTATCATGCTTCTGCTTATTTATACCCAGAAGCAGCCGCCGGATCTCAGCTTTTTTCACAGCGCCGAAATGCAAAGCTTCAAAACGCTGTTCTTGAGCATCATCCTGGAGGCGTTCCCTTTCGTTCTGCTTGGCGTGCTGGTCTCAGCCCTCCTGCAAATGTTCGTCTCCGAGCAGACCATACGGCGCCTGGTGCCCAAAAACCCGGTCCTCGGCATCCTGTTTGCGTGCGTGGTCGGCATCATTTTTCCCTTATGCGAATGCGGAATGATCCCTGTAATCCGGCGTCTGATGAAAAAAGGAATGCCCGTCTATGTAGCTGTTGTCTTTATTCTGGTGGGGCCGATCATTAATCCCGTCGTCTACGCCTCCACCTACATGGCGTTCCGCAGCCGTCCGGAAATCGCGTATTCCCGCATGGGGCTTGCCTTTATCGTCGCTCTCGCACTCGGGCTGATCGTGTACAGGTTTATTAAAAGCGATCCGCTTCGCGGCAGTCTGTCCGCAGCCGCGGGAGGACATCATCATGGGCCGCATACACACGGACATGACGTCCACCATCATCACGAACATAACGTACATAACCATGATCATACTGCCCATAACCACGATCACCAGCACGATCATGAACCTAACGGACATCGTCATACTCACTCGCACTCACATGCCCATTCCCATACCGGCATCACGGGCCGATTGTTCGGCGTGCTCGGCCACGCGTCGGATGAATTTTTCGATATGGGCAAATATTTGATCCTCGGCGCCATGATCACGGCCGCGATACAGACGGTCGTTTCGCGTGAAAGTCTCATGTCCATAGGTCAGGGAGACTTTCAATCCCATTTATTTATGATGGGTCTGGCCTTCGTCCTGTCCTTGTGCTCGACCTCGGACGCTTTTGTAGCTTCCTCCTTTGCGACGACCTTCTCTGCGGGCTCGCTCTTGACCTTCCTTGTGTTCGGTCCAATGCTGGACATTAAGAGCATGCTGATGCTGCTGTCCGCTTTTAAAACGAAATTCGTGCTGAAGCTATCCGCCCTTATCATTGTTGTTGTGCTTGTATGCTCTTTGGTATTCGAACGAATATTTTTGACCTAAAAGGAGCGTGACCCTGTGAGTCCGCGATTGTTAAGTCTGCATCACCTTATTAAATCCGCGATCCTGTTCGGGTTCGCCATGTACATCGTCTATCTGGTCAAAACGGATAACATTCTGTACTACATAGCCCCCCGGATGATTGATTATGTCAAATGGTCTGCCTTAGGCTTATACGCCATTGCCATTTATCAAGTGTACCTCGGCATCAGCTCCTTATGGAGGAGGAACGCCGCCGAGTGCGACTGCGGCCATGACCATACTCCCTCTTCGTCCTTTCTCAAAAACACAGCCATTTACGGCCTGTTCGCCGTCCCGTTGTTGTTCGGCTTCCTGCTGCCGGATACGTCAATGGGAAGCAGTCTTGCCGCCAAAAAAGGGATGAACCTCAGCAGCTCCAGCAGCGTCAAGAAGGACGCCGTCAGCTCGGCTCCCGTTCCTCCGGCTTCCCCATCGGGTTCGGGCTCATCCGAAGCGGCATCTCCCGCAGCGCCGGCAAGCCCCAAATCGGAAGCCGCGGCATCTACGAATATGGACGATCTGTTCCCGTCGGATAAATTTACGGCGCAATATGCCAAATTCGCCAAGCAAATTTACAAGTCCGATCTCATTCGGGTTAAGGAAGAGCTGTACCTGGAGACCTTGACTACGGTCGATTTGTATATGGATCGTTTTATCGGCAAAAAGATGGAACTCACCGGCTTTGTCTACCGGCAGGAGGAAATGAAATCGAACCAGTTCGTCGTCGGCCGCTTCTCCGTCTCCTGCTGCTCCGCCGACGCTGCACCGTTCGGTGTCCTCGTCGAATACGATCGGGCGGCCTCGTTCGCCGATGATTCCTGGGTTACGGTCACTGGGACCATTCAAAAAACAAAATATAACGATATGGACATTATGCTGCTCAAGGTTGAAAAAATCGCCAAAGCCGAGCCGTCCAAATCGCAGTATGTTTATCCGAATTTTGAATTTGGAACATGATGGGAAGCAAAAAACCGGGCTTTGTGAGCTCGGCTCAGTCTGTTGAGACTGGAGCTTGAAATGTAGTCAAATATTCCGGTCGGGTATGCCCCTACAGCCGCTGTTGAAACCCGCGAAAGGTGATTAGATTTAGTGGTATTTTCACGGGTTTCAAAGGCGGACGTAAACTCCTCCGAGGCACACCCCACCTCCATATTTGCATATTTCACGCAGAAACAGGTCTCACAACCTGATCCGAGCTTATTGGCTCGGTTTTTGCTTGTGTAGGGAGCTAGTAGTAACGCGGTGTCATCCGCGTTATAGCTCCTATGTTAGCGCGGCACCTGACGTTGGTCAGCCACATGCGTCGCATGTGCTAAGAGCACAGCCCCTCGCTTCTCTGGGTCGAAGCATTGCATCATGACAGACCGGACCTGCTTTGATACAATAAAGCATAAGCAAAGCTTAGCGATACATACCGCCTTTCATTCTTAAACCAAAAAGGAGTTATCCCCATGATCAAGCAAATAGACTGGCAAGGAACACCGGCCTACACCCTGGAGAACGACAAGCTGATCGTCTCGATCTGCCCTGCGCTCGGCAACAACGTATACAGCATCTGGGACAAAACTCTCGACCGCGAAATACTTCGCGTCCCGGCTTCGCCTGCGGAATTGGAGCAGCAGCCGGTCCAATTCGGGACGCCGATCCTGATGCCGCCGAACCGCATTCGGGAAGGGCGCTTTCAATTTCAAGGACAATCGTATCAATTCGATGTCAATCATGTGACCGGCAATCATATTCACGGCATGCTCCGCAGCCAGTCTTGGACGGTAGCTGATTCCGGGAGCAAAGATGGAGGCCTGTTCATCACCTCAACGATCCGCCTGGCCGATGACGCCAACGTTCAACGGCAGTATCCGCATCCATTGGAGCTGGAGGTAACCTATGTACTGGAAGGCAGCCGGCTGAACCAGGTTTTGAAGGTTCGCAACACCGGCTCGACGCCTGCCCCGTTCGGCTATGGGCTTCATACGTGGTTCTTGCTGGACGGAGAACCGGACAAGTGGAAGCTGACCTTGCCTGTCAGCGGCATCTGGCAGCTTGATGAAGCGAACCTCCCTACCGGTGAAATTACCCCGCTGGGACAATATGAGACGCTGCGTGAAGGTGCAGCACTACAAGGCCATAACCTGGATACGGTCTTCCAGATCGGCGACAATCCTTGTCTGGCCGTCCTGTCCAAGGAAAATGTAGAGATTCGCTACAGCGGCTCCGAGCTGTTCAAGCAATGGGTCATTTATACCAAAGGGGAAGCTCATGATTTCATCTGTCTGGAGCCTTACACATGGGTTACGAATGCGCCGAATATCGACCTCCCTGCCGACATCACCGGCTTGCGCGGGATCGAGCCTGGGGCAGCCCTGGAGCTAGAAGTGACTCTCGAAGTCATTTATAAATAGACGCCTCCACAAATCGGAGCCTCGCGGCGAAACCGCAATTTATAAATGCTGATGTTGTAGATAAAGAGACGGTGACCTGGAAGCAGAATCCTGCTTAAGGCACCGTCTCTTTTTTCAACACAACGTCACTGCTTCCCTACCTCGATAATATATTTATCCCCTTTTTCCCCCGCCTCTCTCAAGACGGTATTGATGTCCTTGTTCTCAGTCACCATGGACTTGGCGGCTTCCTTCAGGAAGGAATACATTTTGGTATCATATTGGGTAGCTTCCGGAAGAGGAGCTGGCTTCGCGGCGAAAATACCGGCCAAATTTTTCCCCTCATACAGCTTGGTGTCGCTCGAGAACTGCTTTTTCAAATTAGCATCCTTTAGAATCGTAAGTCGAATCCCTTTATTCATCGACTTTTGCACGTCTTCGTTGATCAAAGTTTGAATGGCCGCAAAGGCAGCGTCTTTATTTTTGCTGGTTGGAGTGATCATCGCCATATGGAAATCAATTTCCCGTCCAAGTCCGGGCTTATCGTCAAAGGAAGGGAACGATACGATATCCCAGTTGAAATCCTTACTCGCCTCCTTCAGCTGCGGCAGCCGGGTCGTTAAGTTGGCGATCCAATACGGGTACATAGCCAGCTTCTGATCCTTCAGGAAATAATCGATGCCGTACGTATACTTTTTATTGCCGTCAACGATTCCCGGAATTTGATACAGCTGGTCGTATAAGCCGAACACTTTTTTATAAGGATCACCGGTAAGTACCGTCTTCTCCTGCTTCTCATCGACGACCGGAAGCGAATAGGCGCGGCTCAGCACCTGCGGATCTCCCATATCCAGACCGACATACTGAGTCCCCTGCTCGAATCGGGTTACTTTGCGCGCAAGCTCAATCACTTCGTTCCAAGTCATGTTATCCTTAGGATAAGGAACCGCAAATTTATCGAAAATATCTTTGTTGTAAGCCATAACCCCATAATTCATGGCGTAAGGTATGCCATAGATCTCGCCTTTAGGACCGAACTTTTTGAGCAAATTGACCGCTTCCGGCTCCAGCACGTTGAAATCGACATTTTGCTGCTTGATTCGGTCGTTCAGATCAATACCCAGATTTTGCTTCAGCAAATCATGTAAATAATAATTGCTCGTTAAAATGACATCAGGCAGCTGGTCCGCCGTAATGAGCTTATCTAAAGAGCTGCCTGATACTAGTTGCACGTCGATGTTCGGGTATTTCGCCTTAACCGGCTTCGTCACGAGCGATTCCAAATCGGCGTCGCTTAATATCCCAGCATTATGATTATAAAAGGTTAAGGTAACCGGCTCATTATTATACACATTTTGGCTATTACCTGAATTTTTCGACTCATTGCCTCCGCATCCGGAAAGCAGCAAAACCATGACCAAACCTAACCCTGTACATCCTCGAACTTTGTTCCTCATTCTTATTCAGAGCCCCCCATTTTGTCCATTTTTCAAGGAATCAACACCATATATTGCCTGGATGAAATTATCGGCTGACCTCCTCATGCTAACCTACATTGCCAACCATTGGAATGATCAATATAATTAAAACATGAACTATCGTGTCATTTCGTTGTATGGGGGAGCCAATGGAAAAAACAGTCCTTTTATGCGGGTATTCTTATCATCTTCAGAGGGTGAAACGAGGGGATAAGCGATTCGGTTTGGACAGCTATCTGCTTCGCCTTCAAACGGAGGGAACAAGCAGGGCGGAGATTGAGGGGGAAGATGTCAAGATGGAACCGGGGGACCTCATTCTGCTGAAACCCGGGTCTTCTTATCAGCTTGAGGTTGATACAACGAACGGCAGCGGGGATTACTACCTGTTCTGTCAGGGGGAGTGGATGGATGAATGGTGGAGCCGTTACCCCAAGCCGATCAAGTCCCGCATCAAAATCGGCGAAGCCGTCCTTCACCCATGGAGGCAGATTATTAAGGAAACGCGGCGTTTGAACGAAGAGAACCAGGAATTAACCGACTATTTGCTTCGGGTACTCTGCCTATCCATTGACCGAGCCGTCACAGATACCAGTGCATCCTACAGCAGAGCCGTAACCGCCTTAAAAATGAAGCAATACATCGAGGAGCATGCCCACCAAGCCTTCAAAGTGGAGGATGTCGCCCGGCATGCCTGCTTAAGTGTTTCGCGGGCCTCTCATTTTTTTAAGGAATGCTATGGCAAAACTATGGTGGAATACGCTTTGGAATATCGTCTGGCTACAGCTTTGGAGCGCATGAGACATACCGGGATGTCGATGGAAAGCATCGCGGAGAGCTGCGGATTTGGAAGCTATACGTACTTTCATCGGGTATTCAAAAGCAAATTCGGGCTGTCCCCGTCCCATTTCCGCAAGCTTGAAAAGTCCTTCCGGTAAATAGGCGGCTGCGCTGCCATCCTTGCAAACCTTCACGATGAAGCCAGCCGCTTGCCGCTCCATCGTGATCTTCCGGCGAGGTTACCCCCTTCCCATTCTCATCAGCCAGCCTTTGGGTACCTTCGCTTCCCATTCCTGCGGCTGTTCGAGCCCCATGGCCCTGCATACGACGGCAGCCGTATCCATAAGCCCCAGCTCTGGAGGTACCTTGGAGCCGGCTTCAATCCCCGGGCCCGAGCAAGTCCAGAACACCGTTTTATCCAACGGATCATCGCTGCCATGGCCCTTGGGATTGACTCCGCCGCCTCCGTGATCCGTCGTGATCACAACGAGGCTATCCTCCGCCCAGCCTGCCCCTTCCACCGCATCGAGCAAAATACCGGTGAACCGGTCCGTCTCCGTTATAGCCTCCAAATAATCCGGTGTACCATAGCCGAACTTGTGTCCTGCGTAATCGGGATAATCGAACTGTATGAATAATAAATATAAATCCGGGTTGCTTCTTATATAATCAGCCGCAGCCTCTGCCAGCTCCTTGTCCGGCAAAGACACTTTATGTACTCCGATGCCCTCCTCGATAATTCCGTCCATAATCGGCTGCCAGCAGGTAAAGGCCGCCAGCTTGCGATCGGGATAAGCCTCGTGTGCCATCCTGAAGAACGAAGGATAAGGCGAATCGGAGGGATATCTAGAGGCGGCCGCCGTTTCGTTAGTCAGTCCGTGCTTGACCGGGGTAACCCCATGCAGCAGCGAGCCCCAGCACTGTGCGCTGATCGTCGGTGATACGGTCTGAGCTGTAAAGGTGGAAGCCCCCCTCGCCATCCATCGGTCCAATACGGGCGTTGACGTTTGCTGGACAAAGCTTCCTGCACCGTCCCACCCGATCACAATAATTCTATTGTTTGATTTCATGTGTTGATCACCCAATGTTCCTCTCCCCTTACGTGTGAAAGTGGATATTGCTCCAATATATGAATACCTGCACCTCCATTGTATAAGGTTTTCACTAATAGTCAACACCAAGTGCAATTAAACACAACAAACCACACAAAATAACTCACTCATGTATTGGGAAGTTCTTTTTTTCGGTACCATGTTCTGATTCGCTGAATGTCCAAAGAATATATTAGTTTTTGACTGGATTTGTTGAACCTGCGCAGAAGTCTGAATTACAACACCGTTAGGCTCCGAAAAATAAGTATTAGACTGACTTCAATATAAAACCAGCCGCAGCCCTGGACCGGAAATATAAAGTCCTAGACTGCGGCTGGTTTATTGCTGTCGTTCTCCGTTTAGTTTAACGACCGTTTGTACTGTATGGTAAGTTTTCCTCTCAAATTACTTAGTTAGTGTAATCTCATATCCATCCAGAGTCTGCATACTTCAAATATTTGTTCAAGACAACGTTCTTGCTCATTACTTAACTTCTCGAATACCCCTGTAGACAGATTCGCACAGCTCCGTTGTAAACCTGCCTGACATTCCTTCAAGCGCCGTATTGGTGAACGCTACAACACTAAGCTCCTCACTCGGATCAACAAACCAGGAGTGACCATAGGTGCCGCCCATCCGCCACGTTCCCGGTGATTCAGGTGTATTGGCAGCTACTGGGTCTTTAAGCAAAGTGAAACCAAGTCCAAAGCCTCTCCCCGGCCAATAGGGCATCACAAGGTTACCAATTTGATTGGTTGTCATTTCTGTGACAAGAGCCTTCGGCAGAATCGGATCTCCTCCCTGCCGCAAAGCTTCCAGCAGTTTAAGAAAGTCTCCTGCGCTGCCAATCATACCGGCTCCCCCGGAAGGATAAGCTGTCTTATCGGTAAACCTGTTGGGTGAAAGGAGGAATCCTGCCGTCCCCTCCACGAAAGGAATGGTATCCGAATCTTGTAAGCGCCGAGGCTCTCCAGCGCTGTCTGCGTAAGCCGTGGCCAATCTGTCCGTGTCCACGGCCTTGAAATCCGTGTCCGTCATGGAAAGCGGCTGAGTTACAAGCATCCGTACGGCTTCACTTAGCGGCATTCCAGTAACCTTTTCGATGACCGCTCCGAGCACGTCTGTTGCTATGGAATACCTCCACATTTTCCCCGGCTCATATAAAAGCGGGACGGAAGCGAGTCTTTGCAGATTCTCTTCAAGTGTAATTCCCGCCAGATCCATGCCGTCCGATACCCCGGCAAGCTCATAAGTTCCCTTTTCTTCTTGGAAGAAACGGTAGGTTAAGCCGGCGGTATGCGTCATCAGATGGTGAACGGTCATGGAGGCATCCTGTCCGTTTGGCAGTTTGGGACGAAAGGCGGGCAACCATTTTTCCACCAGATCGTTTACCTGCAATCTCCCTTGTGAAATTAATACTAAGGCTGCCGTTGACACGATCGGCTTGGTTACCGAAGCATATCTAAACAATGCATTTTCCTGCATCGGCCGCTTCTGCTCGCGGTCGGCCCAACCAGCAGGCCTGCTGTAAACGAGGTTTCCTCCTAATGCAATTTGGACGACGGTACCCACGATCCTTTTTTCCTCAAGTGTGCGGTCAATTACCTCATTGACGCTTTTATGCACGAATTCCAGGTCTGTCTTTATCATGCTTCTCATCCTCTCCTGCTGTAATTTACTTGATTATTTATAGCAAGTGTGTTTATTATATAAATAATTTCCGCCGCCTTACATTAAACAAACAAGTTAAATAAAGAAGTTTTCGATGATTATAAAGGTATTTAAAAGAAATAACTTTTAAATTAAAGGGGACGATTTTCTTGGACGAAATCGATAAAAACATCCTGCTCCAATTGCAGAACCAGGCGAGATTATCCATGACAGATTTAGGAAAGCTGGTGGGACTGTCTCAGCCAGCCGTAACTGAACGTGTGAAACGCATGGAAGAAAAGGGGGTTATCGAGGAATACCGAACCATCATTTCTTCACAAAAAGTGGGTAAGCAATGCACAGCCTATATGCTTGTTCGGACCCGGAATTGCTATCCTTTCCTTGATTTTTGTCGTTCATCACCGGAGGTCACGGAATGTTATCGGATAAGCGGAGAGCATAATTATTTATTGAAGGTCCTCACGGAAACAACCCAGGAGCTAGAGGAGTTTGAAAACCGGTGCGACCAATACGGAACCTACACGACTCTGATCGTAATGTCTTCACCGATCGCTTATAAAAATCTCATTGGAGAAACGAATTTGCTCGCATAAGATGTAATTCTAAAATCTCAAAAAAAGAATCCGCCTTTGCAGCGGATTGAGTTTGTCGAGAAACCCTGTTTTGCGTGAACTATGCTACATATGGAGGTGGGGTATGCCTCGGAGGAGTTTACGTCCGCCTTTGAAACCCGTGAAAATACCACTAAATATAATCTAATTCACGGGTTTCAACAGCGGCTGGAGGGGGATACCCCATCGGAGTATATTGGCAATAGTTCAAGCTCTATTAGGTTTCTCGACAGCCTAAATCCGCCTTTGCAGCGGATTCTTTTTTTGCTTATGCTACACATACTCGTGACTCCTTTAGGAAGGAAAGCCATGCTTTTTAGCTAGCCAAGCTGCAAGCAAGGAGGGAAGCAGCAGGATGATTAATGAGCCCGGGAGGAATCCGGCTCCAAGCAGTTCGAGAAGAAACCCGCCGATAATCCCTCCTCCGCCGATTGCCACATTCCACGCGGTGACCAGCATCGATTGGGCTATATCTGCGCTATTTCCCCCAGCTTGTGCTATTGCTGTTTGCAGTAAAGTGGCTGCCCCGCCAAACGTAAGCCCCCACGCCGTAACGCCAAGAATGATGATGGCAGGCTGATGCATTCCGATTCCCAAAGCTGCAGAGGCCAAAGCAAATCCCGTGATACTGATTAAAACCAGTATTCTTAGAAAACGGTCAATCAGCATGCCTATCACCCAAATGCCGACAACCGAGGTAATTCCGAAAATAAGAAGAACCAAATCCACTCGCTGAGCAAACGCGGTTTCCGCAAGATACGGTGCAATATAAGTGTACAAAATATTATGAGCTAGTACCCATGCCAAAACGACGAACAGAATCGGCCGTACACCGGGAATCAAGAAAACCTTGTGCAAAGGGAGCTGATCACCGGCAGGCTCTCCGGCATAATCCGGCACCTTCCAGAGCACCCAGCCAATAAGGGCTGCAGTCAGTAATGATACAGCTCCGAAAATGAAACGCCACCCTGTATATGTGCCGAAAAATGTACCAAGCGGAACGCCCAGCGCCAATGCCAGCGGGGTGCCAACCATGGCTACGGCCATCGCTCTTCCTTTCAACGAATCAGGCACCATGCGCCGCGCATAACCGGCCGTCATCCCCCACAGTACACCCGCCGAGACACCTGCGAAGAAACGTGCGACAAGCGTCAGTACATAAACGGAAGATAACGCGGTGATGGTGTTAAAAATAAGAAAGCCGATGATGCACAGCAGCAGAAGCGGCCGGCGTCTCCACTCGCGGGTAGCTGTTGTTAAAGGAATGGCGGCCAGAAGAGATCCAACCGCATAGAGAGTGACCAATTGTCCAGCAAGAGCTTCTGTGACCCCAAGATCCAGTGCAATTTGCGGCAGTAATCCAGCAGGCAGGCCTTCCGTAAGAATGCAGATGAATCCCGCCATGGCTAAGGCCAGCAGCCCGACCCACGGAAGACGTTTGGAAGACGGCACATTTGCTCCGCCTTTGCTTATAAGAGCAGTGTTTGAGTTCACGAAAAAATCTCCTTTATTTATTTTTTGCCGCTTAAAAAAGCTTTGGCTTTCGTATAAGCATATATAAATAAAACATTTTTTTACATGGATGATTAAAGGAGGATGAAGCGAATGAAAAGGAAAATACTTTTATTTTTATAGAAATTCCATGATTTTAAAGGCAAAAAGGCAGCATCGTCAGATGCCGCAGCTTGAGACGTGTGGTGGAGATCCTGCTGCCGCTCTAGCGCTCTAGAAATAAAGGAGTCGTGAAGTTGAACGAATTGTAAAAATACGGAACCAGCTATTCTCCCGATAGCTTAATGTCGTTCTTAGTCTGATGGTTTATTTTCTTTTTACACTAAAAAAAGCGCAAACTCGGCAGAAACGCCAAATTCGCACTTTTTACAGGTTATTATGGTGTGTACATATTCGGCTGTGCCGGGGTACTCATCCCGTTGCCAAGGAAGTAGCTGGTATGGGGAGGCTGATTGTAGCCTACGTTTTGCCATGCAATGCCGAGCCGGTATACCGGATCATGCATCAACGTATACAACCGGGTGCTGGTCACATCCGTTGTCGTATAAATTCTGAGCGCCGTGCTGTCCGTCGTTCTCCACACAACTTCCTCGCGCCAATCGCCCAGCAGATCCGCCTGCAGAGTCGGTGTCGCTTTGGTGCTGTTGTTGGAGGCCGTTCCCGTTGCAGTCAATAAATTCGTCGTCGTAGAACTGCTGTAGTTCCACTTGTCAATCCGGATATCATCCAGCAGCTCCCGCTGTAAATCTCCATCCCACCATATACCGAAGTTTGTGGAGGAAGGCAGCGTCGTGCCGATTTTGGTCCCCGTGCTGGTATACAGACCGCCGTTAGCCCACACTTCTTCACCGGGGTAGCGTGGATCAATGTCGGCAGACATGCCTCGGCCTACGTCTTTGCCCGCATAGACGCCCCAGATGGTCTGCCCTGTTTTGGCATCGCGGTATTCCAATCCGTATGCGGCAGAGGTACTCTCATGAACCTGGAACACCTCCAGGCCCGGACGGTTAGGGTCCAGATCGCCCAGATGCATGGCGTCGCCATGGCCTAATCCGGTCGAGTACAGCCTGCCTCCATTGTCGTCCACAGCCATGGCGCCGTAGATGATCTCATCCTTGCCGTCCCCATCCACATCAGCTACGCTCAGGTTATGATTACCTTGACCGGCATAAGCGGAATTGCCTGACGCGTTCGAATCGAAGGTCCACAGCTTGGTAAGCTGACCGCCCCTCCAGTTATAGGCTACCAGTACCGAGCGTGTGTAGTAGCCCCGTGCCATGACCAGGCTGGGCTTTTGCCCGTCCAAATAAGCGATGCAGGCGAGGAAACGGTCGACACGGTTACCGTAGTTGTCACCCCAATCGCTTACTGTACCGCGTGGAGGATCATAATTGGCCGTGACGAGCGCCTTGCCGTTCGTGCCCTGGAAAATGGTTAAATACTCGGGGCCAGACAAGATCCGTCCCGCCGAATTGCGGTAATCCGCAGTGGCGCTGCCAATGACTACCCCGGTTCCGTCTGTCGTACCATCCGCCGTTTTCATGGCCACCTCGGCCTTGCCGTCACCATCCATATCGTAAGCCATGATCTGCGTATAATGGGCTCCGGCACGAATATTTTTGCCCATGCCGATTCTCCAGAGACGGGTTCCGTTCAATTTGTATGCATCGACGAACACTTCGCCGGTATACCCGTCCTGTGAGTTATCCTTGGAATTGGAGGGGTCCCACTTCAAAATGATTTCATACTGCCCGTCCCCATCCAGGTCGGCCGCCGTAGCATCGTTGGCGCTGTATGTGTACGCTACACCGTCAGGGGTTGTCCCTCCGGCAGGCTTCTGCAGAGGCACAGTCAAGTAATTGGTCCCCCACACGCTGACGGTCGGCGATGCCGTCTGTTCTACTCCTCCCACCACAGCCCGGACATAGTAAGTGGAGCTTGCCGTTCCTCCAGTGTCCTGGTAATTCGTGCTGGATGTGATGGGAGAGCTGTTGAGCTTCGTTCCGTTGCGGTATAAGTTGAAGGAAGTGCTGCTTGCTTCCGTACCGAGCAGCCGCCAGCTTACGAACACCCCCGTGCCCGTCTTGACGGCGACCAGCCCTCTATCCAGCTTCTCCATTTGTCTGGCAACCCCCGCGGCTGAAGCTTGCCCGGGACTGACGAAGGATTGCAGAGGGAGCAGGAAAGAGCTTGCCAGCATGCAGCTCAGCAGCACCATGCCGGATTTTTTGAGCCTGCGTTTTACTGTTTTTAGCATTGTATACCCTCCTAAAAGTTTTCTGAAGGAAAAATTGACTTCGCAAGCTTTCAGGACGTATCTTTGATCGGGCTCATCATCTCACCCCCCAGTGAAATAGTGCGGCAGGGCTGCCGCGAATTTGGGTTCTTCGCCTCCCCATTTTCAGTTCGTTTATCGTCCCCCTTTTCCGCCTTCGATAAGGCTGTATTCATATCACCGTTAAGCACATTGGAAACAGATTGGCTATCTTTTTTCGAGGAGATAGATTTATCGTGATATTCGGTCATCCCAGAAATGATAGCGTTTCCAAAATGTTCACTAGCGATATTCGCCAAATCGTTGCCGGTTATTACTACAACAAGCTCTACAGGCTCATCCAATTATGGGTTTCACGCCACCCGGACCACGGTTTGTTCTCCCTTTTTCCCTACAGTGCAAGCTTAATGAGAAGCGGCGAAGCAGCTGCAGCAGGCAGTCCGCTCACTCAATTTACTGTCTAACGTCTTCCTTGTAAACGGATTCACTTTTTTGATCCGATTTTTTTTGAATCTATTGATTCGCCTTTGTGTTCATTATAATATACACGTAAAAGGGGGGAACATGATGGATTTGGCTAGTTTTTTGCACGATACTGCTAATGAGAATTTAACGACCATTCCCGGTATCTTGATTGCGGACCGCTATGAGCGCTCTTATGGCTACAAAGTAAAACGTTCCAAAGGGACGAATGATTTTTACTTAACGTATACGTGCTCGGGGAAAGGAATCTTTTATAATGGAAAAGAGTCATGCGAGTGTGCGGAAGGGGAAGTCAGCATCATCATACCGGGAACGCCCCATTACTATGCAACCGCGGAAAATGAGATTTGGCAGTTCTTCTGGTGCCACTTTATTCCCTGCGAACCGTGGATGCCTCTATTGCAGCTGCCCGAACCCATCAAAGGGATCAAACGCATCCGAATTGACTCTGAACTCATGAACGTGCGCCTTTCTTCAGCCTTCTCCAACCTGGTTCAATACACGCTGGAAACCGGACCGTTGTCTGAACGCCTTGCCATCAACGCATTGGAGCAAGTGCTCCTGCTCATTGCAAGCAGCCGCGCCGACAAGCTGCAGCATATCGACCCCCGCATTCAGGAAGCTCTCGACCTGCTGTCCAATCATTATTACAAGCCTTATACCGTTGCTTCATTAGCCTCTCACGTAAATTTATCCCCATCCCGTTTTGCCCATTTGTTCAAGAATCAGACCGGCGAGTCCGTCATGGAAATGCTCATTAAAATCCGTTTGCAGCATGCCAAAAAAAGGCTGGAGCATACTCCTCTATCTATAGCGGAAATCGCCGCAGAGGTAGGATTCAACAACCCGTTTTATTTTACACGCCAATTCACTTCATTTTACGGCTGTCCGCCGGCTGCCTTCAGGAAGAAAGTAAAATCGCTTTAACTCCTTCCGCCACGATGAGGAGTCTCAGGGTGACCGCATTCATCTCGCTGGGCCAGCTCTCGACAAGACGAATGCCGCCTTTTTACTGCTTTTGTTCAAGCTCCGCCAACAGCCGCTTCACTACCTCGACCGTATCGGCAAACAATGGACGATAGTCCAAGCCTTCTATGAAGGTCAAATAAGCCTTCGCTATAGACACAACCTGCTCTTCGTACTGAGACGCTTGCACGGTGTATGTTCCAAGCTCCCTGGACGGCCCCTGTTCTTTCTCCTCCAGCTCTGTCAATTCCAGCAAGCCTCCGTCCAGATGTCTCACCCTGTAAGAATACGCCCTGCATTCCGGATCGCCGCATCCGCAGCAAAAGAATGGAATCCGCTGCCAAAGGTCGGGCGCCGACCAACGATAAGGCTCCACATCAGACCGTGTGCTCAGCAGCATGGCGGGCAGTCCGACATCCACGCACAAAGGCTCGTCAATAAGCAGCTCCCCGTCGATTTCCAGCTTGACGTCCGCTTGGATGATTTGTAGTTCAGAGTCCCATGACCATCCCGAATAACGCAATTGAAACATAAGCTTCTCTCCTCTCGCTGCCAATCCATAATGCCCTTGCTTTATTCTCTTCATTATAAAAAAACACAGCAAGCTTGTATAGAAGTCGGCAAAGCTTGTTGAAGCCGTGTTAATAATTTCCAATTATTTCATGCGTATAATTTCACTTTTGGTACATACTACCTAGTGAACGGAGGTGATTACAATGGCACAAGGACAATCCCGCAGCAGTAACCAACTAGTTGTACCTCAAGCGAACCAAGCTTTAGACCAATTGAAGTACGAAGTGGCACAAGAATTGGGAATTCAAATTCCTCAAGACGGTTATTTTGGTTTCATGGCAACCCGTGATACGGGTGCAATCGGGGGCCACATCACTCGTCGTCTTGTTCAAATCGCTGAGCAGCAATTGGCAGGCAAGTTTACAAGATAATGATTCACTTCCATACTTACGCCAGGGGCGACTCCTACGAGCTGCCCCTTTTCTTGTACCAAATGAAAAACCCCGCCGACCTGTCGGCAGGGAAACCATTTTAAGCAAAGCTCAATCCTGTGATAAATAATTAAGAAAATAATAAGAATGAAAAAAGAAATAAGTGCTGATTCAAGCCATCAACGGTTTTTTTGTAATATAGATCATACATTCTGGTATTGCAGCTTCCGTTTTTTCTCCGCATCGGCAAAAATGCTTGCCATATTGTAATTCGATTCAAAGGCAATGCTCGTGCACAGCGTGTTCTTCTTCATGGCAAATTCGAATAAAATCTCCCCGTGGGTCCATCGTTTCAACTTCAATGATTCCAGCGCCGTTTGGCGAAACGATTGCACATGAACCTCCGATAAGCCTGAGTCCATGACTTCCAGCTGGTTCCCTCTGCTCTCTGCAGGGAAAGCCCTTACTCCAAATTTGCCAATAACATTGTTACGGATTTGTACGAATACCGTCCCCGAAGTCAGATGTGCCAGTTCATCCCTAATCTCGCGGAATACAAAGTCCAGCTGTCTGGCTAAAGGCACATTTTCTAAAATCATCAACATCCTCCTATCTAGTTCGTTTGTAGTACACTTACAAAATCTTCATGTTTTTCTAGGGCTGTAGCCCTATTATATGTAAAAATTATACGTTTATCAACAATAAATAACAATTTTCAGAAAACTTCCCATCGTTCAACAAAATCCTACAAAAACAGACAACCGCCAGTCTGCGATTGTCTGCCCATTTCGTCTATTCTATCCCTCTTGGCGTTGAATTTTTGGTTCGTTTGGTTAAGCCTCATCGCAAATTTCTGCATTGATTTCAATGATATTTCTATCGGGATCGAGCACATAAATCTGAGGGAAGCCCGCTTTGGGATAAGGCCTCGCTTCATGCGGTATGCCATTCTGATTCAGCCAGTGGATGGCCTCTTTATAGCTGCGCACTCGAATAGCAAAATGACCGTCCCGCGTATGAATTTCCCCTTCTCTTAAGGTTTCGCCGTTATGAACAATAAGATGCAGCTGCTGCCCGCCAGACCCAAGTGAGTACCATGCACCGGGAAAATCAAACGGAGGGCGCTCGATCTCCTGAAGCCCGATAATGTTCTTATAGAAAGCCTTTGACCTCTCCAAATCCCGTACGCATACGCTGACGTGGTGTATTCCTTCAATAGTCATCATGTTTCATTCCTCCAACCTGTAACTGTATAGGGCTTCCTCTATTGTAGTACTTTTATGACTTTTGGCATATTCCCGAAATTATCAAATGCAGCCTGTTCCTATGCGCTCCATTCGTCCTACATTCTCCGTTATTGCTAGGACAAAGGGTATAGACCATGGTACTATTGGGTGATATAATTCTTCATAGTAAGATTTTAACATTTCATTCCTGAAGGGGACATGCTGATGAACTGGATTCAAGGCCTATCATTTAAAAAGAAACTGCAGTTCGGCTGCTACACGCTAGTCGCCATCTACTCCATCGCCTTGCTGATCGTCATTATTCAAAACTCGGAGCATCTGATCGCGGGCATTTCATTTCTCGTTCTTATGATTGCGTTAACCTTTCCTTTTATAAGCTGGTTTGAGAGAACGCTTACAGAGCCAATAACTACGATTTCACGTGTTGCTATCAACGTCTCCAAAGGGGACTTCTCCCAAAAAATCCAGATTCAAAGCAATGACGCTTTGGGCGAGCTCGGCACTGCCTTCAACAAGATGATGGACAAACTCCGCGAAATTCTGCAGAATACAGGCGATATGTCGAAGCATGTCTTCGATTCGAGCCGCGACATTTTCCTTAAGAACGAAAATTTACGCTCTGTTCTTGAGCAAGTCGCTCTTTCTTCCAACGAGCTTGCCTCCGGCGCCAATCAAATCTCGGAAGAAATATCGGATATCTCTGTAGCGACCAAGGATATTGAGCAAAAGGTAACCACCTATACCGCATCCACCAAAGAGATGGATTCCCGCTCCGGACAGATGCTATCCCTCGTCGAAAAAGGTATGAAGGCCGTCGAAACACAGAGCGAGGGCATGAAACGCAACGTAACCGCTACATCCAACGTATCGCAAACCATCGATCAGCTGGCGCAATTGGCCAACGGGATTTCACAAATGACCCGGACGATCTCTGATATCGCCGAGCAGACGAATCTGCTCTCGTTAAACGCCTCTATTGAAGCGGCGCGTGCCGGCGAGCATGGAAAGGGCTTTGCCGTTGTGGCCCAGGAGGTCCGCAAGCTTGCAGAGGAATCAACCGTCTCTACCAAGGAAGTATTCCAGCTGGTTAAGGGCATTGAGGAAGGCATCCGACAAGCGCTGGTCCATATGGCGGAAAACGAGCAAATCGTCCATCAGCAGACTCAATTGATCACTGAAACTGAAACCGTTTTCGCGGACATTGTACACAGTGTCAAATTCATCTCGGAGCAAATCGCCTCCTTCGCCCGAGAAAGCGATCAGATGCTCGGCAGCGCACAACGCATCTCCGCCACGATGGAGAGCATTTCGGCCATCACCCAGCAATCCGCCGCAGGCACCGAGCAGGTATCCGCCTCGATGAACGAGCAAATCAACGAAGTGCAGGTTATGGTTGCCCAATCCGAACAGATGACGAAGCTGGCAACCCAATTGCAGCAAACGATGCAAATCTTTAAGCTATAGGCCGCCGCATACGTTTACTGACTAACGGTGGTAACAGGAAAGCCGGGGTGCGCAGCACCCCGGTATTGGTGTTGAGAAGCCTATGTAGCTTGAACCACTGCCCGCTTACTCCGTCAGGCTCATGAATGCTTTGACATCCTCAACCGATAAATCCATCGCCCGCTGCCAGAAATCCGGCTGCCGGAGGTCGACGCCCAGATGCTTCTGCGCCAGCTCCTCCACCGTCATACTGCCGGTGTCGCGCAGCATCGCAATATATTTATCTTCGAAGGACTCTCCTTGGCGCAGCGCTTCGGCGTAAATCCCGGAGCTGAACATGTAGCCGAACGTATACGGGAAGTTATAGAATGGTACCTCCGTAATATAGAAATGAAGCTTGGAAGCCCAGAAATGCGGATGATATTCCTCCAGAGCATGGCTGTACCCTTCCTTCTGAGCTTCGATCATAAGCTCATTAAGGCGCTCTACGCTGACAATGCCCTTGGCCCGTTCTTCATAGAACCGGGTTTCAAACAGAAAGCGCGCATGAATATTCATATAGAACGCTACCGAGCGCTGGATCTTGTCTTCGAGCAGCGTAAGACGTTCTTCCTCCGTCGCCGCACCTTTGACAGCTGCATCGGCCACAACCATTTCCGCGAAGGTCGATGCGGTTTCCGCCACGTTCATGGCATATTCCTGCGCCAATGCCGGAAGGTCATTCATTACATGCTGATGATAGCCATGACCCAGCTCGTGGGCAAGAGTGGCTACATTGGACGCTGTTCCTGAATAGGTCATAAAAATTCGCGTTTCCTCCGCTATCGGGAACGAGGTGCAGAACCCGCCGGGTCTTTTGCCGGGACGGTCCTCTGCTTCAATCCAGCCCTTCTCAAAGGCCATAACGGAAAAATCGGCCATCTTGGGACTGAAGCGGCGGAACTGATCGACAATCAATTGGGCTCCTTCATCATAGGTGAAATGCTTGCTTCCTTCGCCGACAGGAGCCTCTACATCATACCAGCTCAGCTTCTCGACTCCGAGCAGCTTCGCCTTGCGTTCCAAGTATTGAACGAAGATGCCTTTGCTCCGTTCAATGACTCCCCACATCGCATCAAGAGTTTCCTTCGACATCCGGTTGATCGATAAAGGCTCCTTATGTATCGTATCCCAGCCGCGGCGCTCGTAAAGCTTTAAACGGAATCCGGCCAGGTGATTCAGAGCATCCGCACAGTAATCGGCGTGCTCCCCCCATTGCTGCTCCCACAGCTGGAACAAGCGCTTCCGAACGGACCGGTCCGCACTGTGCATACGGTTAGCCGCTTGCCCTGCCGACAGCTCGATCGTCTCACCGTCCTCCTCCCAAGGGATTCGGAATTTGCTGACGGTCGTATTATAGGCTTCACCCCATCCGTGGTAGCCGTCAATCGCCAGATCGTTCACAAGTGCTTCCTGCTCGGGAGGCAGCTTGTCAGCCGCTTGAGAGCGGCGCTCGGTCAAAGGAAAAGCGATGCTCTGAAGCTCTGGAGCTGCCACCAGCTTCGCCCAGACATCATCGTTGATCTCCGTTAATAATTGATCAAATCGGGTCAGCTCCGTTGCATAGGATGCCGATAACGTCTTGATCTTGCCAGCCAGTATGATGGCCTTTTTATCAGCTTGATTCTCAGCGGCCAAGCAGCCGACGAAGGAATCCGCTTCCCTGATTTTTTTTAATATGGATTGCAGTAAATCGATAACCGGTATGAACACGGTGGCATCGGCGGTTTGCGGTGTCTTGAACCCATCGAGGATAACCGATAATGACTTCAAATCCTTCTCAAGTGCTTCCAAAAAAGCATGAAACGCCGAGGAGCCGCTTCCGCCAGGGAAAAAACGCTCCAAATTCCATGTCTGCTGCAATGGTGTTTTCATGCAAACATCGCACCTTTCCTAAAAATTAGATACAATACATATTAAACCATAAAAAATGCGGAACCCAAAATAGCAAATCCACCATATTTTGGTTGAATTGTTATCGCGGGTGTGTTTAAATGGTGACTATAGATCTATTGACAGGAGTGAACGGCAACATGAAACCATTACAGATCTCGCCCGAAACAGCGCAAAAACTGGCAAAACAGCTTAACGTTCCTTTGGAGCATCTTATGCATATGCCCCAGCATATTTTAATGCAGAAGCTTGCAGAGCTTGCTAAAAGCGCTTCCAGCAAGGAAGAAACCGATGGCGGCAATACGAAACAGGAGCCTTAAGCAATGATTCCATTTCATAACACATGGCCCTACGAGCAGATCCGGCAGGATATTTACGTCCATGAGTGCCCTTTTTGCAATGAGTCTAACGTACTACTTCCCTTCAAGAAAAAAGATTTACAGGAGATTATGGATGGAGCCAAGAAGCTCCTGGTATTCCGATGCTGTCATAACAAGATCACGATTATAGGTGCCGATCAAGATTATTTGCTAGCCAATCAGCCTTTACGAAACTTGCGCTGACGGAAGGTTCGTGCAGCGTACGCTGACTCTGATCAGGAGTGGAATAAGAAGCATGTACTACATTTCCTTTACGCACGCCTGCACCTTGATTGCTCTCAACTATGTGGCTTTAAAATTGAAGAACCGGATCCTTATCGAACGCTATACAACGTTCATCGCCTCTCTATTGACGGGGATAGCCTCGATTATTACAATGCTGCAGCCGCTGCCTAATGACAGCCTGTTAACCGATTTACGGTTTGCTCCTATCGTTATGGCCGGCTTGCGGTTCGGACCGGTGGTATCGCTGCTGTCCGCCATCCTGCCTTCGTTATACATCTTTCATATGGATGAACCGCTTGCTGTCGTCAGAACCATGCAGGATTTAATTCTGCCCGCCGTCATCAGCTCGCTGTTCTATAAGAAGGATCAGGATAGCGGCTACGCCATGATTTCGTTTCAAGACGGCCTGAAGATCTGCTTCCTGCTCGCTGCAATCCGGCTGGGTCTCGAATATTATTTACGGCACGAGCTGAGCGCCGGCCTCCTGCTGTCGCATGCAATTATGCTGGTGCTGTCCATTCTGGCGATTCAAGTTCTGATCGTGATGTATAACGATGACAACCGGTCCCAGATCTTGCAGCGCCGCTTCGAGCTTCTAGCCAATCAGGACGGCCTGACCGGACTGCCTAATTTGCGGAGCTTCATGAGCATTGCCCGGAATACCTTCGAGCAGAGACCGCTTTCCATCATGATGGTCGATATTGATAATTTCAAGCGCTACAACGATACGTTCGGTCATTTACAGGGAGACCAGCTGCTGCGCGAAGTTGGGCAGCTTCTCAGCTCCCTGATCGATGAACGCGATTATGTAGCACGGTACGGTGGAGAAGAATTCATTATCATGAGCCACTCCGTAGATATTTCGCGGTTGGAGCACTATGCGCACAGGCTGTGTAAAGCGGTTGCAGAGCATTCCTACCAAGCGAAGAGCGCCCTTCCGGTTACCATCTCCATTGGCATTTCCGTTTCCGACAGTGCTAACAAGGATCTGCTGCGCATCATATCCGAAGCGGATGAAGCCCTCTACCAATCCAAGAACAGAGGAAAAAACCGCTATACGTTCTATGCACCCGAACCTTCCCTGGCAACAAATAACGCATAATGCTTCATTCGATCCCTGAATGAGCACTATGCGTTATTTATTTTCCGTATGTAAGCTGCCTTGCTTCTACTCCATCATTTCCTGAGGGAGCTCCAGCCTCTCCGCCAGCATCTCCTCACGGGTAGTCGCCCACTGTTCGCGGGAGGCTCTGATCATAGCGGCATCCATGATGCGTTTATCGTTGATGACCCGGCCGAACCATTTGACCGCTTCATTATAGTTTTTGAGCCTGCGGTTCAAATCCCCCATCAAATACATGAGACGGGCGTTATTAAGCTCCGCACCTTCTGTTTCATACACGCTCGTATAGGCGTCCAGCGCGAACTGAAGGAACCGCTGCTCCTGCTCCGTATCCTGCTTGTAACGGTACAGCCAGGCAATATGGTGCAGCAGGCCCGCGATGACGCGCCCCTTTTCGTTCTTAATCTGGGCGCAAAGCAGGGCCAGCTTATAAGTATACAGCGCGTCTTCCCAGCTTCGCTCCTGCCCGTAATCCTTCATTGACCACTGCTCCGCCACCTTGGTCTTGAACAGCTCTCTCTGAGCCGGCAAAAAGTGCGGGGATGTATTCTCCGTGCTGGCGTAGCCGCAGGATGGACATACCCTGACGACATAGTAATCGGGGTTGATATCTTTATAATGAATGCAAAAATCCGTATCCGTCTGCTTCGCTTTCTTGAAGCTCGGCCTTACTCTTGACGTCTCGAAGGTTGCTTCGCAGTACGCGCATTCGACCTTCACCTGAAATAAAGGCTCGACCACAAGTCCACTTCCTTTGTCATGTAGTTTATCCATTGGCGCAATAAGCGGATGGCTGCCAAACCATCCGCAAGTCATGACTTTAATCGAACCCGAAACAAAACGACCCGATCAGCTGTTCACGAAATGATAAGCAGGCCCCTTCAGCCTTTCGAGCACAAACTCCTGAAGCTCAGGAGCAAGCCCTACTTTGGTGAGCGCCTGCTTCATGCAGCCAAGCCATGCATCCGCATGCCGGGTTGTAATTTCGAACGGCATATGACGCGCACGCATCATCGGGTGTCCATGTACATCTGAATAGAGGGATGGACCTCCAAAAAACTGCGTCAAAAACATATATTGCTTTTCCATTACCGGATCTATATTTTCCGGAAATAAGGGACCGATTAACGGATGAGCTTGTACCAGAGGATAAAATTCCTCTACGATACGGCGAAACGTCGCTGCCCCTCCCAATGCCTCATAAGGCGTGATGTTCTGCGAATCCTGCTGACCGGACATCTCGTCTTCTCACCTGCTCTTTTTTATAAAATGGATCTATCCCTTGTTCCTTCTATATAACAAAAAAAGATGCTAATGCTCCACGCGATTAGCATCCAGACTTAGAAGAAACCGCAATATCCGAAGGGCATCAGCTTTCCAAATCCTCTTCACCGGAGGTCATTAAGGTTTCCCTAATGACATATACGAACGCACATACGAGAATTCCAGCAATCACACCTGTCATTTGACCAACTCCTCATTCTCATATTGGTACTATTGTACCATAAATCAACGTTAAATCCAGCCATTCTACAGTAAAATATCATATTTTTCTGACAGTTTGTCCCCGCTTCCCGGAGGCATGTCTCCCCAAGATCATTCATATAAGTAAATGATGGTTGTACAATTTCGGAGTCGATTTGCTGGCGCAAAAACTCTTAGCTTATGCTTCCGATGCCAGTTTTTGCTGGCGCAAAAACTCTTAGCTTATGCTTCCGATGCCAGTTTTTGCTGGCGCAAAAACTCTTAGGAGGA
The DNA here is from genome assembly GCF_002042965.1 of Paenibacillus sp. 32352. Taxonomy (GTDB): domain Bacteria; phylum Bacillota; class Bacilli; order Paenibacillales; family NBRC-103111; genus Paenibacillus_S; species Paenibacillus_S vulneris. The sequence continues at coordinate 146,556 of NZ_MZNT01000010.1, forward strand.
TCTACCCATGAAAAAATATGGCTCGATAACGCTCATTTCGCTGATGATGCTGTCTCTGATGTGCCTGATGCTCCTGTTCCCGTCCGAGGTGTTTCGAGCGTCTATCAAAGGGGTAGCCATCTGGTGGGACGTTCTGTTCCCGGCCTTATTTCCCTTTTTTGTCATAGCCGAAATGATGCTCGGGGTAGGCATCGTTCATTTCTTTGGCACGCTGCTGGACCCGTTAATGCGGCCTGTCTTTAGAATTCCCGGCATCGGGGGCTTTGTCGTGGCAATGGGATTCGCGGCAGGCTACCCGATAGGCGCAAGGCTTACCTCGCAGCTGTGGGACCAGAAGCTGGTCAACCGCGAGGAAGGCGAGAGGCTGGTTTCCTTCACCACCTCCTCGGACCCTATCTTCTTGATCGGAGCCGTATCCATCGGCTTCTTTCACGATGCGGGACTAGCCGGCATTCTCGCCACGGCACACTATGGAACGGCGATGCTGCTTGGCATTATGATGCGTTATCACGGCAGCAAATCGCCTATTCCCGCCTTACAGCCTGGCCCTCAAACGGACAGTACCTCGTCACAGCCTATATGGCTCCGCGCGTTCAATGCGATGCACACCGCCAGGATGAAGGATGGCCGGCCTTTAGGAGAGATGCTTAAGCAGGCTGTCACCTCTTCCCTCTCGCTTATTTTCGTCGTCGGCGGACTGGTTGTCTTCTTCTCCGCTGTTATGGAAGTGCTGGCTTCCGCGCATATCATGAACATTTTCTACATAGGGATTAATGCGGTGCTTCAACAGTTTGACGTTCCGCTTGCGCTCTCCCAGGCGGTTGCAAACGGATTTTTCGAGGTTACGCTAGGCGCCAAAGCGGCCGGAGGAGCCGGTGCGCAAATTCCGCTCGTTTATAAGGTCGCGATCGCAGCCTTCGTTCTATCCTGGGCCGGGTTGTCCGTGCATGCCCAAGTGGTCAGCCTGCTTCAGCGGACAGATTTAAGATATCTTCCCTTTTGCTTGTCCCGACTGGCTCATGGCCTTATGGCTTTTACCGCCGTATTCCTGCTATGGGAGCCGATGCAATCGACCCGCAGCACCTTGGCAGCTATGGTTCCCGACATGGACGTCACTTCCCCTTTGACTACTTTATGGCAGTTTACGCTGCCGTGGGGACTCTTGACTTTTGTCAGCGTCATGCTTGCGCTTGCCGTGTTATTGTGCTTGTACTATGTGGTTAAGCAATGTATGAAGAGATTGATATAACAAGATAATAAGACCGTCTAAAGACGTACGAACGTAAAGGATGGTGGTTCTCATGAATACGAAATTTCCTTATGCGGATTTGAAGCTGCCCAAAGCCATAGAGCGATTGCCGGAGATAGCCTACAACCTGTGGTTTAGCTGGAATTCCGAGGCGCTTGAGCTGTTTGCCCGAATAGACCGGAATCGTTGGGACCAATTCGTGCATAATCCCGTTCGTTTGCTCATGGAAACCGAGCCGGAGGTATGGGAAGCGTTGATTCATGATGAGGACTTTATCCATCATTATGATCGGGTTATTCAGCAATGGGATGACTATTGCCACGAACAGACCTGGTTCCAGAAGACGTATCCTGATTTCGTTTCCTATAAGATTGCGTACTTATCCGCCGAATTCGGCTTCCATGAATCGCTTCCTATCTACTCGGGCGGCCTCGGTGTATTGGCCGGAGACCACTGCAAATCCGCAAGTGATCTGGGGATTCCTCTTGTGGGTATCGGATTGCTGTACAAGAAAGGGTATTTTAATCAAAAAATCGATGCGGAAGGCAGACAACAATCGGATGCGCTATCCTACGATTTCTCCAAGCTCCCCATTCTCCCAGTGCTGAACGACCATGGGGAGACGCTGATGATTGAGGTCCCTCTTGCGGATCGAATAGTCAAGCTGCAGGTATGGCAGGTGCTTGTCGGCCGGAATATAAACTATTTGCTTGATGCGGATATCGAAGGCAACAGTCCATGGGACCGGGATCTGACTGGTCAGCTGTACGGAGGCAATCAGGATGTCCGCATCGCGCAGGAGATCTTGCTCGGAATGGGCGGCGTGAAGGTACTGAGGGCGCTCAAGGTGCCTACCGCGGTGTATCACATTAATGAAGGGCATGCCGCTTTCCAGGCTATAGAACGAATTCAGGAGCAGCTCGAGGCCGGAATTCCTTTTCATGTGGCGGTTGAAGTCATTCGCGCGAGCTCCGTCTTTACTACGCATACACCGGTTCCAGCCGGGCATGATGCATTTCCTCTGCCTATGGTGGATTATTATTTCAGCTTTTTATTTTCCCGTTGGAAGGAGCATAAGCATGCCTGGATGAAGCTTGGGCTGGAGAGTTCGAAGCCCCTGTTCAACATGACGCATTTGGCCTTGAATACGGCGGCTCTCCGCAACGGAGTCAGCAAGCTCCATGGTCAGGTATCCAGAAATATGTTCCGCTCTTTTCACGGCAATATCGGTGAAAAGGAAGTGCCTATAGGGCACATCACGAACGGTGTGCATTTGAGCACGTGGCTGGCGCCTGAGCTTAAGGAGCTGTACAGCCGCTTCATGCCGGGAACCTGGCTTCGAAACCAGACGAATACCGATTTATGGCGATCCCTTGATTTGATTCCTTCGGAATCCTTATGGGAAGTTCATATGCACCTGAAGGAGAAGCTGATTCGCCTGGCCAGGGCCAACCTTCGGGAGCAGCGGAGACGCAACGACCTGCCTGCCGATAAGGTTGAGGAAGTACGCTGCCTCCTGAACCCGCAGGTGCTGACCATTGGATTTGCCCGCAGGTTCGCTACCTACAAAAGAGCGAATCTGATCTTTAATGACTTGGACCGTTTGGATCGCTTGATCAATGATCCGGATCGTCCCGTTCAGCTTTTGTTCGCAGGCAAAGCCCATCCTGCCGATCACCCCGGTCAGGAAATGATCAAAGAAATTTATCGCGTATCTCAAATGGACCGGTTCCGCGGGAAAATCGTCCTTTTGGAAAATTACGATATGAACTTGGCCCGTTATTTGGTTCAAGGCGTTGACGTGTGGCTGAACAATCCTCGCAGACCTTATGAAGCGAGCGGGACCAGCGGGCAGAAAGCCGCCCTGAACGGCGTTATTAACTTCAGCGTGCTGGACGGCTGGTGGGAAGAAGGCTACGACGGCAGCAACGGCTGGAGCATCGATGCCAATAATGATGCCGATTGGCAAACCCAGGAACGGGAAAATACGGAATCGATCTACCGGAAGCTGGAGCAGGAAATCGTCCCCCTCTATTACAATCAGGGAAAGCTCCCTCATCAGTGGGTGGCCCGGATGAAGCGCTCCATCCAAACTCTGGCTCCTGTCTACAATACGGACCGGATGGTGATGGATTATACGAATCATACGTACATCCCTTCGTTAAAAAGGACACTGGCCTTCTTGGCCGAGGATTACGATATGGCGACCAAAGTAGCGGATTTCAAGCAGTTTATTTTTGCCAACTGGCATTATGTCCGCATCCTGGAAGTGAACGATAACGTGAATAAGACAGCGGAAGCCAAGTCCCCGTTAACCGATTCCCGCCAACAGTTGAAGGAAGTTACCGCTACCATAAGGTTTGGTCCTGTGTGGTATAAGGATACCCGTGTGGAGCTCGTATACTACGAGGAACGTCCGGACGGATGGCACCAGGTCGTAGTGGCTATGGAGCCGACCAAAGAACTAGAGGAACGAACCGTTCAATACAGGGCCGTTATCCCCTCTCATCTGCGCCATAGAGCTCATTTCTCCGTTCGGGTTCACCCGGTAAGCCCTAATTTCGCTACCTCCTTCGAAGTACCTTTGGTGACAACTTTGTGAACGAATCGCCCCCTATTAAAGACCATTTAGGTCTTTAGTTGGGGGCGATTTGCCTTTTCCGGTTCATCCGGCATTGTGTTATCTGTCAATATTGATTATTATGGAAGTAATGTTTACTACTATTACATAATGGTGATCCTATGAATTGGAACCAAGCTTTATCTTTCGAAATGATTGTACCGCGTATGAGCTGCAATCTTATCATTGTCGGTGAGACCAAAGAAGGCATGCCGTTCTGCTATGAAGACAGCTTCGTTCTGCAAAAGGTCGATGAACAGCAGCTGGTTGCCACGATGGAATTTCACTCGATGAATCCATTGGAAAAATTGCACCACGTGTGCTTTATCGAATTCTCGTTCCGTGAACGGGGTATTCTTTATTACGCCTTTGTCGATCTGCTTCACGTCGAAACCAAACGTAACGTTTGTTCCTTAACGCTATCAGCACCTCAGGATTTAAGCACGTTTCAAAATCGCCGGTTCCAACGTATCCATCTCCCGGTACGGACGCCCCTTACTTGCCGTATTATTGGAGTCCGCAAAGCATCGACCCATCAAGGGATCGCTTTCTCCGGGCAAATTCAGGATATTTCCGCGGGCGGGCTTTCGTTTATTACGAATACGAGAATTTTTTATCCGTTGTTCCTGGAGCTTAGCTTCGTACTGCCCGATCATCCGAACAAATTTGTCATTAACGGTGAAATTGTCCGTGTGACGAATTTCAGCAATGATTCATACCGTATTGCCGTTGAATTCCGCGATGTGCCGGAGAGCTTGACCCATCAGATCGATGAATACTGCTCGCGATCCGAGGACTAACATGGTATGCTAATGAGGGCGGTTTTCCTTCGGAAAACCCAGCCCATGCTTTCGAAGTTAGGTTTTCCTTCAGAAAACCCAAGTCTATGCTTTCGAAGTTAGGTTTTCTTATAGAAAACCCTTAGGAGGATATTCATTTGAAATATAACGTAGTACATCGCGGCGATGAAGTGTCCTTCCAATTAATGCAAACCTTCCACAGGCTCGTAGAACCGCATGGATTGATCCATGACGAGGAGACGCCTGATGTCGTGCTGTCTATCGGCGGAGACGGAACGATGCTCCATGCGTTCCATCAATACAAGGACCAACTGGAAACCATCGCGTTCGTCGGCATCCATACAGGCCGGCTCGGTTTTTTTGCCGATTGGAAGCCCGATGAAGTGGAGCTGCTTGCCGATATGATGATCGAGAGCTCCAGACTCAACGACCTTCGTGTCGTCAAATACCCGCTCGTTGAGATTCAAATTACAACCGCTCAAGGGATTGAAACGCAATTAGCCCTTAACGAATTTACGTTAAAGGGAGTAGATGTGACCCTGATGGCCGAGCTTCATATTAACGACGAGCCGTTCGAGACGTTCCGGGGAGACGGTATTTGTATTTCGACGCCGCCCGGCAGCACGGCTTATAACAAAAGCTTGGGCGGAGCCATCGTACATCCGTCGCTGGATGCCATCCAGATAGCCGAGATCGCATCTATTAACAACAGGGTTTTCCGGACGCTGGGATCTCCGATCCTGCTGCCCAAGCATCATCACTGCGACATTTATCCGCGGAGCCATCAAACAATCCTGCTCTCGCTTGATCACGTCATTATGCAGAGAAACGATATTATCTCGATTCGCAGTATGGTCGCCGCCGGAAAAAAAGTGAAATTTGCGCGTTTCCGCCCGTTTCCCTTCTGGAGCCGTGTACGTGAAGCGTTTATCGGATACGAGCCGATCCAGGAAAGAAAGCCTTGACCTATTGGTCAGGGCTTTTTTCTCTTGCTGCATACAAAAAGAGCCAATCCTGACGGACTGGCTCTCTTTTTACTGCTGCTTTACATGCTGCTGGCCTTGCTTGGATGGATTACCTTGCTTGTTATGATGGTTACGCGGTCTTGAATGATGATTATGGTTTGCATCTTTGCTCTGTTGGTTCGGATGCTGGTTCCGTCGAGACTGCGGATGATGATTCTGGGGTTGTTGAGGCTGTTGAACCTCCTTTTGCGGCTCCCGGTTCGATGCAGGCTCTTTAGGCTCGGTATTATGAGGCTGTTCAGAGGCCGTACTCTCTTGCAAATCCGGCTCCGACTGCTCCGCGGACTCCTGAGGCTGGTTCGCTTGGTGCTTATTCGGGATTTTCTCGATAATAAAATAAGCACAGCCAAAATTGCAGTACTCATTCAGATAATCCTGCAAGGTTGCTATAGAGGTCTCTTTGGTTGCCTTCGGATGCGTATCCTTAAAGAAACCGCGCAGACGCAGCTGGTTGTAGCCCCAGTCACCGACAATAAAATCATATCGCTCCAGCACCTCGCTGTAACGATCGCGGAATGCATCCGGCTTCCAGCCGTTTTTATGGTCAACTACCACTTCGTACGTTTTATTGGCTATATGGATCACTAAATTGGGTCCCTCCTAAGAGTCCGGTGAAAAACTGCAAGCTGTTCAGGCAGATGATCATTCCCTTCGCCGTTGTCCCCGGATAGATAAAGTAATAATGATGACCGGGTTCGTCCGGGGCAGCCGTACGGTTTACGCCTGCCGAGCGGATTTCACTTGCTCATGCGCATGGTAAGAGCTGCGCACCATCGGACCCGACTCGACATGGCTGAAGCCCCTCTTCATTCCCTCTTCCTTCAATTCTGCGAATTGCTCCGGAGGATAATATTTGGTAACCGGCAAATGATTCAGCGACGGCTGCAAATATTGACCAATCGTCATAATATCGCATTGAACCTCTCTAAGATCGTCCATCGTCTGCAAAATTTCATCCCATTCCTCGCCGACACCCAGCATAATGCTCGATTTGGTAGGAATTTGCGGCGCCATATGCTTGGACCGCTGAAGCAGCTCCAATGACCGGCGGTATTTTGCCCGTGCACGAACTTTATCGGAAAGCCTCTCCACCGTCTCGATATTATGATTCAAAATATCCGGCTTGGCTTCCAGAACCGTACGAAGAGAGGATTCGCTGCCCAAAAAGTCGGGAATGAGCACCTCTACGCTGCACAGAGGAGAGCGCTTGCGAATGGCCGCAATCGTAGCCGCAAATATTGAAGCTCCGCCGTCCGCCAAATCATCCCTTGCAACGGAAGTGACGACGGCATGCTGAAGACCCATCTGCTCAACCGCTTCGGCAACCCGTTCCGGTTCCTGAAGATCCAGCTCGGTCGGAAGACCTGTCTTCACCGCACAAAACCGGCATGCCCGTGTACAGATGTCCCCCAGAATCATAAAGGTCGCCGTACGGTTAGCCCAGCATTCATGAATATTCGGGCACTTCGCTTCTTCACACACCGTGTGCAGCGTTTTGCCGCGCATCATATTTTTTAGTTCTTTAAAATTATCTCCGGTCGTCAGCTTAATTTTAAGCCAGTCCGGTTTACGCTCTATTTGACGAGTAGACATGGTTCTGTCCCTGCTTTCTAGTTCATTGTCCAATCTCTTTGAAGCTATTATATCAACGAACGTCAGAACAATCCACTTTCCATTTTATTTGTGATACACTAAGAGAGACATTATGCCAGCTATTTCAGTTCAAATCATATCCGGGGGAATGCGTTTTTTATGATAAATGTTGAATCGATACTCAAGCTTGTACGTTCCGGTGATCTTGATGTCTCTGAAGCACAACGGCATCTGGATGAAATCATGAATCAGTCCTCTCCAAACGGTCGTGTCGACGATCTGGGCTTTGCTACGCTGGATCTGGACCGCGAGAGACGAACAGGCTTTCCGGAGGTTATTTACGGTGAAGGCAAGACGGCGGAGCAAGTTGCTGTTATTTTTGAACGCTTGATGCAGCAGTCGGATCGCGTGCTTGCCACAAGAATCAGCCAGGATAAGGCGGATTATGTTCAAAGCAAGCTTAACGGCGTAACCTACAACCCGACAGCCCGCGTATTGACCTGGTACGGCTCGGAAGCGGCCCGCAAGCCTGAAGGCAAGGGCTACATTGCTGTCGTCTGTGCGGGAACATCCGATCTTCCGGTCGCCGAAGAAGCGGCATTGACTGCAGAGATTATGGGATGCCGCGTAGAGCGCATATTCGATGTGGGAGTAGCCGGAATTCACCGTCTGTTCCGCAGGCTGGATGTCATCCGCGACGCAACCGCCATCGTCGTTGCCGCGGGTATGGAAGGTGCCTTGACCAGCGTGGTTGGAGGTCTGGTCTCCAAGCCGGTCATTGCAGTGCCGACAAGTGTCGGGTACGGCGCCAGCTTTCAGGGACTGGCCGCACTGCTGGCCATGTTGAACTCCTGCTCCTCCGGTGTTTCGGTCGTCAACATCGATAACGGCTTCGGGGCCGGCTATAACGCGGCTCTGATACATAAAATTAGTATAAAGAGGGATTAAACGATGAAAATTGCCTATTTGGATTGTTTCTCCGGTATCAGCGGCGACATGACCTTGGCAGCCTTGGTGGATGCCGGCGCAGACCGCGATTATATCGAGGACGAGCTGCGTAAGCTGGATATTGAACCGTTTACTCTGGATTGGAAGCGTGTCAATAAAAAAGGCATCTCCGCTCTGAAGATGGATGTCGTCCTGGATCCTGAAACGGCTCCGTCCCATCACCGCCATTATTCCGAGATTGTAAGGCATATCCTTAACGCCGGCTTTAATGAGCGGGTTGTTAAGCTGAGCTTGGCCATATTTGAAAAAATCGGCGTCGCCGAAGCGAAAATTCACGATATTCCTGTCGAAAGAGTACACTTCCATGAGGTAGGTGCTATGGACTCCATCGTGGATGTGATCGGAGTTGCTCTAGCTATGGACTCCCTGGATGTGGAGAAAATTTACTCGTCCCCTGTTCCCTTGGGATCGGGTACGGTGCGCTGCGATCACGGAATTTATCCGGTTCCCGCCCCGGCTACTCTCGAAATGATGCGGGGGCTTCCAATCGCCCCGACCTCCTATTCTGTAGAAATGACTACGCCGACAGGCGCCGGAATCATTTCGGGGCTGGTGGATGAATTCGCGAAGGGCTATCCCCCAATGATCGTCGAGTCTATCGGTTATGGCGCGGGAACCCGCGATTTACCGAACCAGCCGAATGTGCTCCGGGTTGTTATCGGGAAGGCCGACCCGTTCGTGCATAAATTCCAAATCGAAAGCATTCAGCCTGTCGCCGAGCATCATCACGAGCATGATCATCACCATCATCATCATGACCATGATCACGGGCATTCTCACGATCATCATCACCACGATCACGACCATGGGCATTCTCACGATCATCATCACCATGATCACGACCATAAGCATTCTCACGATCACCATCACCATGATCATGACCATGGACATTCACACGATCATGACCATGGCCACTCCGATGATCATCACCACGATCACGGGCTGTTACCCGAGCATGAGCATTCAACGCAAGGGGACTGCGGAGTTAACTCCTCCTGCGTGAAACAATAATTGTAAAATCCAAACCGCCCGATTGGGCGGTTTATTTTTTCTCTATTTTTCCTGATTCAAAAATTGACGCCTGACCTCATCATACACTTGCTTTAGCGGTACGCTATGCGTCCTTGCCGCGAGCTCGCACTCCTTGAATTCCGGCGCGAACTGAACCATTTGTCCTTTATGATAGCCGACTTTTACATGAATTGGCCCCCATGGCGTTGTCACTTGCCTGAATTCTCTGCCTAAACGATGGCAGGACGCCCTCATATACCGCAGCCCAATGGTTGTCGTCTCGCGAAAAATAACCTCTTCCAGCCGATCCAGCTGCTTCTCATCCGTCAAGACGTTAAGCATCACGCCAGGACGGCCTTTTTTCATGATAATCGGTATCCAATATACATCATTAGCACCCGCTTCAAAAAGCAGCTCACCGATATAGGAGCACAGCTCGGGATTCATGTCGTCGATATTGGCCTGAAGTAGCAGCATTCCGTCATCTATATGTTCATCCCTATGTTGAAACCCCACGCTCATCCCTCCAAAACCTATGTAGATGCTTATAAATTCCATCATTATAACAAAAATTGTGTCCGCTGAAAATAATTTGTTCCCCGCCAGCTTCACCCTTCTCTTGGATAAAATGCTTAGAATCGTCACATCCTATGACTAACTGATGAATGGACTGTAAAGTCATACGACCAATTGTGGAGGTTAAACGCTTATGGCAGCGAGATGGATGAATCCTATCCTCATAGTAGCTTTGTGCAGCAGTTTGTTCCTTGGAACGGCTCCATCAGCGGCAGCCCCGGCAGCCAAAGCTCCCAAACCGGGAAAGGACAGCAATAATATGAAGGCGGTTTTTGCCGACCGCAAAGATTTATTTGACAAAATGAGTGCTGTGACCGGTATTCCATGGTACTACCTGGCGGCTATCGATCAATATGAACGTACGATCAATTTAGCCCGCAAACGGCCCCATAGCAGCAGCGGACTCATAGGAATTCATTTTACTGAGCTTCAATGGTGCGGCATGATGAACCCGGATCACGAGGATACGAATGAAGGGACTATCGCTCTGTTTAACGGAATTGGCAGGGACGGCTCCGGAGACGGGAAAGCAGATCGAAAAAATGACCAGGACCTCCTCTATTCCATGGCAAGTCTTCTGCTGAAGCATGGCTCGGTTGAAGAAGATCTTCGTATCGGACTGTGGGAATATTATCAAAATACACGGAGCGTAGATCGAATCCAGGAGTTTGCTAAAATTTACAGCAAGTATGACACGCTGGATCTGCATGAACATGCGTTTGTTCTCCCTCCCAATGCGGACTATTCCTATCGCAGCACATGGGGGGCCAGCCGCGGCTGGGGCGGATACCGGATCCACGAAGGAACCGACTTGTTTGCAGGATACGGCGTTCCTGTCCGCAGCGCGGCTTACGGGTTCATTGAGGAAATGGGCTGGAACCCCTATGGAGGATGGCGGGTAGGAATCCGGGATCTAAATAATGTCTACCATTACTACGCGCATTTGTCCGGTTTTAACAAGGAAGTCAAAAAAGGGGATATCGTCGCCCCCGGTCAAGTTATCGGATGGGTTGGCAGCTCCGGATACGGCAAACCCGGTACGTCCGGCAAGTTTCCGCCGCATTTGCATTACGGCATGTACCGCGATAACGGCTTGACCGAATGGTCTTTTGACCCGTATCCGCATTTACGGAAGTGGGAGCGCGAGGAACGCATGCGGAAAAAGAAATGAGCTTACAAGACCCTCTTTCTTGCAGAAGTGCAGAATGGCGGTCTTTTTTTCCACAGTAGCCGAAAAAAACCGACCCCGCAAAATGAGAGGTCGGTTTGATTATTATTTGGGCAGGCCTTCGGCAGAGGAGCTCCCATGAGCCCCGGATTCCGCACCGTTCTTCGATTGCTGAGCGTTGATCCGCGGTAATGACAGATTAGGCGGAGGCGTGTTGGCACCGGTTGAGTTGCCTTTTCCATCAAAATAATACGTCGGTACATCACCCACAATCAGCGCATACGAGACCGGCACCTCCGTCTCAACGACCTCCGGCTCCGAATCAAAAGGTATTATGACGCTGACTTCCGCGGTAATATGAATATAAACCTCCACGAGGATCATATTAATACCGGCATTCTGGTATCTTGTATTCAAATCCACCTTTACATTGCCTGCAGGGACAAGCCTTACAGGGATGTTGGGACCGAAGGAAGCGATAATCGAGCTGTTCATCGCCTGCCCGAGCGGGATATGCTCCGGAATCGCCTGAAGCTGGGAAAGCTGGCCCTGCACGGTCTCAATCGTCTCCGCCGTGATCCGCATATGCTCCGCGTAATTCAGCATGAAGCCGGTGGTCTTGCCGTTCTTGTCCGTGCGCCAGTCAATAAGCTGTTCAAAGTTTGTTCCTCGCGCAATCCGGTCCGAAATGGCTTTATTAATCGCCTGCGTAGCCATTTGCTTGATTCTGACCTTTGCCAGGTTGACCAAGGGCGGCCTCAAGTTTTTCTCGATATATACGAACGACTGCACCGTCAATAACACGATAATGAGAAGAAGCAGCAGCATATTGCGTTTAAGCTTTTTTGTGCCCGTAGGACTGCTTCTCCATCTTCGTCTAAGCACCAGCATCCGGCATCCCCCTAACGTACGCAGAGCTTGTCGCCATGAATCAGACATCCAGGGCATGTACGTTAAAGCTTATGCATTACGGCGGAAAAAAAGAAGAGTTCAGTACAATCACTTCGGATTCCCGCAGTTATGTATGTTGATGTTCAACGTCAATTCATGCTCCAGCTTGGGGAACCATTCCTTTTCTTGGCTTCGATACTGATTTAGGTACTTTGTGGAGCATATTAGCGATGACCTCGGGGATCTTACTAATTCTGATGAAAAAAAGGCCCGGCCGTTAACATAACGGCAAGACCTTGGTTCAAGCTCAGTAAAATGACAGCAGCTAAAGCCCCAGAATCGATTCCAGCCAATCATAAGATCGTGCTCCGGATATTTCATGCTTCCCTTCAAAAATCTCATACCCGAAATGGGCCGCAGCGCCTGCATCGTCGTATATCTTCTGCAGTGCTTCTATAGCTTCATGCGAGCCCTTGATAGGAAATACAGTGTCTCCGGTCCCCGATTCAATAAAAAGCGGCCTTGGGGCAATCAAACCGATCCACTCCGGCATCTCTCCGTATTCCAGCATGCCCGGGACATAGTTGTCCAGACAGTGATTGCGGTCCATAATGCTGGTCCTGAACCTATTCGCATAGCCGCTGATGACGGTAGCTCCGATCCTTTCATCGATGGCCGACGCCAATGCCGTCACCATTCCACCCCCCGACATTCCCATGCATCCGATACGTTCAGGATCGATGTCTTCTCTGGATTGGGCGTAATCCAGCGTTCGAAGCAGCTCATAGACCCGGACGCCCGCTAACGATTGGCCCATCATCATGAGCGACGAAGCCAGTCTGAAGCAGGAGTTGGCGCCAGGCTCCAGAGCAGCGTCCTGCTCCATTCGGCGGTCGCCAAAGCCGAGCAGCTCCGGGGCAATGACGACAAAGCCCCTTTGCACAAGGGAGATTGCAAAATGCTTGTACAGATTCGGATTCCCCGTGTTATCCCTGCCATCCGGCGTCAGCCCGACCACTTCCTTGCTGCCGAAGCCATGTCCGTGAACAGCCAGCACGGCGGGCCGCCTGCCCCCGCCATTGACGGTCTCTCCCTTGGGCACCAGAACATAGGCAAGCATCGTTAAATCGTCGTACGTCGAGAACGCTACCCGTTCCCGGGTATACTCTCCGCAATCCGCCGTTTCCAGCACGACGGGCTGAAGCTCCGCGAACTGCCCTGGCAATGGGCCAAGCAGTTCCTTCAGCTTCTCCCTCATGAACGGTCTTCGATGCTCACGTGCTGCTCCCGTTCCGAAAAAGGACACATGGCGGCCTGTATTCTCTGCATACAACCGATTCAAGAAGGCATTCGGCCTCGAGGTTGCCGGAGCGGCTTTGTCCATCGTCATGGATGCTTATACCCCCGCCCGGTGACGAAGCACATAGTCACGGGAGAAATCCATGCTATCCATATCTACGCCTTCCAGCGTCATATGTACCAGCGGTTTATGCTGACGAACCAGATCCATGAACATGCCGTAATCCAGCATCCCTCTGCCTGCAGCTACGGTCTCTAGCTTCCCGGAAGCATTCAGCCTCATATCCTTGGCATGAACGCTGACGACACGATTGCCCAAAAGCCGGAATGCTTCCTGCATGACCTCATGCTGACGCTCGAAGTTCTCTTGGGTCATTAGGTTTACCGGATCGATAACAACTCCGATATTGGACGACGGAATCTCGTCGATCAGCTCGGCCAATTGTGGAGCAGAGCCGATCAAGTGGCGATTTGCGGCCTCCAGGCCGATGAAGGCGCCCCACTTCTCCGCTTCCTCCACAAGCTCCTCCACGGCGGACCGAAGCCGTTTGGCGTAACGGTCGTATTGATCCGTATCAGGGACGCCGGTTTCCGTAGCCACGATCGCCGTACCGAAATGCTTGGCCATGCGCAGATGCTCCTTGAACCGGTCCACATTATGTCTGAATGCGGTATCATCCAGCTCGATCAAGCTGACATAGCAGCCCAGCACCGGAATCTTCACTCCGTTTCGATCGAAGGCCTCAGCGATGCTGTTGGCCAATCCGGGACTCAGCTTGCCCAAGCTGCAATCCACGTCCGAAATGGCTTTGGATAAGGCAAGCTGTACATATTTATATTGATACGAGGCGACCTTGGCCGCCAGTTCCGCGTAAGGAAGCGTTCCTACATTGTGTGCTAAAATGCCTACTGACATTTTCCAGTCATCTCCTTTTTCTATGTATCCTCTTATCATGATACCAGTTTCAGGCGCTGCTTTAAAGTACAAAAGAAAAGGCACGCCGCCGGGTCATTCCTTTATTGCACGGCCCGGTTCTTCACTCTGGCATACAAGAAGGTATTATCCGTCATATGTCCCTGCCCGTCATAGGCTGCGGCAAAGAAGGGTCTGCCTCCGCAATACACCGGCATTCGGCCGCGCACTCCCTGAAGCTCGGCCGCAAGATGAAGAAGTGCCAACGGCTCCAATGCGTCCAGCTTGGCATACTCATGATCTGCACTTGCCATGAACAAGCCTCTGTGACTGCGGTGCAGCAGCAGGCGGTCGCCGATTCTTTGCGCAAGCTGTAAAAATTTACGCTGATGTGTCGTCTTTAACAGCTCCAGCATGACGAAGATTCCATGAGGATGGGTACAAGCTGTCTCCATATTCAGGAAAGGCAACGCTCGTGCGGATTCTCCGATATCGCCAAAGCCGAGGCCCTTTGCCATGCTTCTCGCAACGGTCCACAGCTCTTCGCGGCCGGACAGGCGATAACCCGTTACATAAGACCAGAGCAGCAGGTAATCGGCCTTGTGAGCCTGGAGCTGCTGTCCTTCCCGCCCATAGTAACCGGACTTCTCCATCACCAATCCCGTCAATCTCGTGCCGTTGGTTAGCATGGGGTGAACAGTATTGTCCGAAGGGTCATAGGCGTGTTGGCCATAGGCCGCCAAATCTTGAACAGCCCAGTCCAGAAAATCCCGGCCTGCATCCCCTAGAGCCTCCGCCAAGGACATCCGGCACAAGGCGGCCTCCCCAATGATGGTGTGCGCTTGGTTGGCTGTAGTTAACGTAGCCTCGATCGGGGCATGCTCCTTCAGCTGTTCCCCGAATTGGTCGATCGCGCGGTCTCCCCGCACACCGGGCAGTACCGAAATGCTGAACTGGTAGCCGCCGAGACCCGTCTGGGGGTTCCTGGTTTCTACATACCGATAGGCTAGCCGTTTAGCCCAAGCCAGCGGCCTTTCATCACCGCTAAAGCGATGCAGCAAGGCAGCAGCATAATATAGATCGCTTCCCGCATTAATGAACGTTAAACCCTTACCCGTAAAAAATACGGGGGAATTGTTGTCATATTCATGTTCCCAAACAGAAGAAGCCTCCCGCGTATGCCCGTTCTCCTCTACAGGTTGACCATGCCGGCTGAATTCAAGATTGCTCCAGTCGGCAACATGCCCTTCCCACAAGGCCTCGATATACGATGCTGTCTCTTCCGGGTCTACACGGTTCATCAGCTCATAGTAGGGGTAATGGCATTTCAATTCGTGCTGCGGTCCCTTGTCCGCTGCAAATACCTGCAGTTTGCTCTGCAGATCAAACGCCATGTGGCCTCCCCAGCACATCAGACGGCCATAACGGAGATGGTCGAACGCATAACGGACAGCGCTTTCAGCTGCATTTCGGTAACGCGAATCTCCTGTCAATTCACTGAGTCCGTCCAACGTCCTAAGCCAGTTTTGCTGATTGGCCAGATTGGATACTATCCATGTCTCGCCTCCCGACAGCCATTGCACCGGCTCATAGGTTTCCGAGTGAATTCCATCGGCAAAGAGCGGAGTTGCTTCGGCACCATACCGGTCACGAGCTTTATCCATCATGAAGTCGGCATATTGCTGTACGGCACGGACATACCTTAACGCCGTCTGTTTTGCATGCTCTTTCATTTTAATATCCGCCTCCTCATTGCTGATTTACCTGATCACCATGCATACATACCCTTAACTAATACGTTGGCAGGACGAAAATATGCGCAGCAGCCAAGAGTCTTTGCTCTATGACTGCTGCGCCTTCGCTGCCTGTCGTTCAATTGTACTGGGAAACAAGCTTTTTTTCTAGCTAAATCCCCGACGGAGGAATAATCATTAGATCACTTTTTTCGACGCGGCCCTGTGTTTAGCCACACTCTCAATGGAGGAAAAAAGGTCTATTCGGATCTCTAGCTCCATACCATTACAACAAATCTTATTCTATATATGCATAAGGAATTATATTTATTATGCATTTCCATTATAAACAATTCCTGTGTTACAATGGACTCGATCATATAGCGGTTCCATTCCAAACCTGGGAAGGTGTTCCTTATGAATCCAGATATTGCTGTATTGATGTTTCTTGCATTGCTGTCTGCCGTATTGTATTTACCCGGCTATTTCCGCTCCCGTAGCAAACGCCGTAACCCCAAAGTAACGTACATTGAAGAGTACCGTGATTTACGCAAAGATAGAATCAATCATTCTGACAAACTGTGTAATAAAAAGAGCGGGACCTCATAGAAGCGATTCTTACCATCGATTAGAACCATCGCATACTTCGCACCTTTACTGCTTCATCCAATAATCCAATCAGACTCTCTTCCATTCTATCATTTACCTTTCCATAGATAAAAATTATGCGGTTGACTGTGTATTATTGAATCAGTTCCTCCTTTCATTCTATGAATACAATATAGAAAAGAAAGGAGTTGATAGATTATGCAAACCATTATAAGCATATTGGGAAGCGCCGGGGGTGTGGCCAAATCCATTCTGTCCATATTAGACAAGGCGTACGTAACAAGTGATGATCCTATCCATTCCATGATCCGCAGCAGCAAATTACATTTCATAGATAAGAAGCAGCGGGACCTGAATTACTACAAGCAATGGATCCCTCATTTATATCCTTCCGTCACTTTGCATCAGCTTGATCTTCAACGGGGTGACTTGCTGCGGCAGCATTTGATTGATACACAAACGACCGTTGTCATTGACGTCTCCTGGGCCGATACGGTTGATATGCTGGAATGCTGCAATGAATTGGGGATCAGCTACATTAATACCGCATTAGAGAATACCTCGGTTGACGAGAATGAGAAGCTTGAAGGGTTTACCCTGCTGGAACGCTACTTGTATTTCGAAAAGCATAGGAACCGATTTACCAATACCAAGGCCATTGTGTGCTCCGGCATGAACCCCGGCGTCGTACAATGGATGGCGCTGCAGCTGATGGAGCAAGCTCCCGGGGAGCGTCCGCTGGCCTGTTACATCGTCGAGCAGGATAATTCCATGTACCTCGATCCTTCCTTGATTACCCCTCATACCATTTATTCGACATGGTCTCCCGAGTGCTTTCTAGACGAAGCAATTTTGAACTATCCGATGTTCGTAAGGGACGGCATGCCTCTATTTATATATGACGATGTATATGCTCTTGAGTTCGAGGTCACTCTCGGATCCAAAAAGTTCCATGGCTGCTTGATGCCCCACGAAGAGGTGCTTACTTTGGGCCAAGCGTTCGATATGGAGACCGGCTTTATCTATCGTGTCAATGATTTGACCACGAATGCTATTCGTACTCATCTTGATCAGGTTGACGATATTTGGAATTGGAATCATAAAGTATTGGACCCTGCGGTCGGCGCGCTGGAAGGCGAGGATTTGGTCGGCGTGCTGCTTGTCTATAAAGATAAGGAACGCTATATGTATAATGTGATGGACAACAAGACCATTTATGCGAGCTATAAAACAAATGCCACCTATTTTCAGGTCGCATGCGGGATATACGGAGCACTAGCCACCATGCTGCTTGACGACATACCCAATGGCGTTCATTATGTCGACAAGCTCCTGCTTCAGACGGATACAGGCTATGGCCGATACCTTTCACGCTACATGAATCACTTTGTTACCGGCGAAAACAAGGGGACTGATGGCCTACTGCTGAAAAGATTGATAAAGATGAATCCATAAGGTGGTGCTTACTCCGTCATGGCGAACAAAAAACGTTCATTAACCGGTTATCAGAAGGAGGAAAATGACGAGCTGTGGCTTTGGGATGATATTCCGGAGCTGGGTATGGAGGTAGGATATAAGATTGATCGGCTCCTGCACTACGAGCAGTCCTCCTATCAAGAAATAAGCATTGCAGACACCCGTTCTTTTGGCAGGATGCTGATCCTCGACGGCACACCGCAAATTACATCGAAAGACGGTTTCATCTATAATGAGATGATTTCCCATATCGCGCTGGCCACCTGTCCGATGCCTGAAAATGTAGCTATGATCGGAGGCGGAGACTGCGGTCCTGCTCGCGAAGCTATGCGTTATGAAAGTGTGAAACGTATCGACGTGGTAGAAATTGACCAAAGGGTTGTCGATGCTTGCAAAATCTGGATGACACAAGATTCTAAAGACAATGCAGACGGGCGAGTACATCTTATATACCGAGACGGATATAAATGGATTCAGGAACAAACCAATGTCTACGATATCCTTCTGATAGACCGGTCAGATCCGTATGGCCCCGCAACAAGTCTGTATAAGCCTCCCTTTTATCAATACGTGCACGACAGCCTGACGAAAGAAGGCATAGCCGTCTTTCAAGCCGGGTCCCCTTACTACTCCTCCCATATCCTTAAAGGGACTGTAAAAAACTTGCAAAGACTGTTCCCTATTGTCCTTCCCTATACTTGTACTGTCCCTACCTTTCCGGGCGGAATCTGGTGTTTCGTGCTTGCATCCAAGAAATGGAGCCCGCTTCAAGCTGATTTGAGCAGGCTTCAGTGGACTCATTCGAAATATATAAATCCCGACCTGTTCCGGGCTTCGTTCATTTTGCCCAATTATATAAAGAGACTTTTGAACGAGTAACGCGAAAACCTGGTCGGCTTCCTGCAGAGAGCCGTAACGGATAAATGTCCGGGCGGCTCTTTTCTTTGAGAAGCGATTTAAGTCATCGAACCATTACGGCCGCATTGAAAGGGGGGCAAGCTTACTTCTTAGCAGCGTTGGCATACGCGGATTCATACTCCCTGATGATTTGTTCCCCGCCGGCTTGAAGCCATTTATCGACTTCTGCCTTCCATCCAGCATCATCGATTTTGCCCATAATGTATCGGGTCTGCGCATCCCAAATCATTTGGTCCAGCTCCTTGCCGCGTTCCGATACTGTTGCGGAGGTCAGCGTTAACGCAGGATTCGGAATCGCATATCGGATGTTCTCGCGAGTCATTCGGGTTCCTTTTTCACCCAGCGGCGTATCCTTCTGTTCTGCCACATGATACCCCTCGATATTGACGAGATTGTCCCGGTACGGTTTCACTTCTCTTTGATACGCGCTCAAATTGGTAAACACGGTTTTCCCGCCTTCCACTATCTTGTAATGTCTGCCTTCCAGTCCTCGCAGCTGCAATGTCGACAGTTCCGGATCCATCAGCTTGTCCAGGAACGCGAGCACCTTCTTCAGTTCCTCCTCGGTTTTCACTGAAGATTTTGGTATAGCCAGAAAGCCGAAGTTACCCGGTTCTCCCGCCAGACGTATGCCCCCAGGACCTGTAAAAGGAGCCACATCATACTCTCCTGCCGGAACGGTCTTCGCCAACTTATCCTGATAGCTTTTCCCGTTGTTATACACCCCGTTCAGCTTCATGCCGACTTTACCGGAATCCATCAGCTTGATCGCTTCCGAATCGTCGAACACCGCAAAGTCCTGGTTTATTAATTTTTCCTCATAGAGCTTACGGAACATTTTCATTACGTCGTAATATTCCTTGGTCATAAATTCGGGGATGAACTTCCCATTCTCCACTCCCCACCGGTTGGGAGCGCCTTGAGTTACCGCAATACGGGTCAGTACAGGCTGAGTGCCTTCGTTATATTTTTTGAACAGCACGGTTCCATAAGTATCCTGCTTGCCGTTCTGGTCCGGGTCGTTCAGCGTCAGCACCTTCAGCACGTTATACCATTCGTCGATGGTCGTCGGAAGCTTTAGCCCCAGGGTGTCGAACCAGTCCTTGCGGTATACGATCCCTGCCCGCCCGATATCGCGAAAGTTGGGAATTCCGTAAATCCTGCCTTCTACAGAGATATTTTCGTAATACTGCGGATTTTGTGCCGATAAATTGCCGTAGTCTTTGAGAAAAGGGCCGATCTCCCAGAACAAGCCGGATTGAATGGCGCTGATGGTCGTCGGAACATAATTGAGCTTCATGATTTTGGGCATTTCATTAGCCGCGATCATGACGTTTACCTTATCATCGAAGGCGGATTGCGGAATCCATTGAATATCCAGCTTCGTATTCGTATACTTTTCGATAGCCAGCTCGACCTCATTGCCCTTGTCAGGAAGATCCCCGACCTGCATTAATGCCATGGAAATGTTGAATGGGAGCTCAGCAGATTTGTTGCTCCCGCGGCTGGTACCGCTATCTCCGCATCCGGATAAAATCCCGGTCGTTAACACCGCTGCGCTGAATACAGCTGTCCTTCGTTTCAGTTTCAATCACGCCCCTCCCGCCGGCCTCATTCATTATGACTTGCCCTTCGCTGCAGCATAGGCCTCTTCATACTCCTTGATCATCAGATCTCCGCCCGCCTTGCGCCATTTATCGATTTCCGCCTGAAACCCCGCATCATCTATCTTGCCCATGATATACTTGGTTTCCGCATCCATCATCAACAGCTCAAGCTCTTTCCCTTTCTCGTTATAGGTCGCTGAGTCCAGGCTTAGAGCAGGGTTAGGAACAGCCCACTTCAAATTGTCCTTGGAGATTTTGGCTCCCTTCTCCCCAAGCTCGGTGTCCTTCAGAGGAAGCACGTTATAGCCTTCATAATTAAACAGGATGTCGCGGTAAGGCTTCACTTCCTTCTGGAATGCCGTAAAATCCTTCATCTCCGTCTTGCCGTCGCCGGTTTTGACGAAATGCTTGTTCTCCACCCCGCGCAGCTGCAAGGTGGACATCGGTTCATCCAGCAGCTTATCGGCAAAAGCCAGAATGCGCTTCAAATCGGCTTCCGTTTTGACCGCTGACTTCGGAATGACGTAGAGCCCGTTGTTGCCTACTTCTCCCGCTACCCGAACCCCTGAAGGACCTGTCGGCGGCATAACGTCAAACTGCCCATTGGGATTGTTCTTTACGAGGCGATCCTGCATGCTCTTGGCGTTGGAGGAGACGGCAACCCGAATCGCGCCTTTCCCTGTGTCATAAGCCTTCTCCACCTCGGCATCGTCGAGTATAGCAAAATCCTGATTAATGAGCTTTTCACTGTAAGCTCTTCTGAACAGCCGCAGCATATCCATAAACTCCTTGGTCATAAACTCCGGAGTAAATTTGCCGTTCGCGTCGACACCCCATTTATTCGGAGCGCCGAAGCTAGTTGCGATGCGGGTTGTGACGGCCGCCGAACCGTCGTTGTATTTTTTGGGCAGGATCATGCCGTACGTATCCGACTTGCCGTCCTTGTCCGGGTCTCCTGTGGCTACCGCTTTGAAAACGTTGTACCATTCCTCCGGCGTCGTCGGAGGCTTCAATCCCAGCGTATCCAGCCAATCCTTGCGGTAAATGACGGCACTTCGTGCGATATCCCGATAAATAGGAAGGCCGTACAATTTCCCGTCTACCGTGATATTTTCATAAAATTGGGCATCCAGCGCAGACAAATTTTTATAATCCTTCAAGTAAGGACCGATCTCCCAGAACAGACCGGACCTCATGGCACTGATCGCTGTAGGGATATATTTGACCCTGAGCATCATCGGCATTTCATTGGATGCCATCATGATATTGACTTTGTCATCATAAGCGGCTGTCGGTATCCATTGAATATCCAATTTGGTATTCGTATATTGCTCCAGAGCCAGCTTCACTTCATTATCTTTGTCAGGGACATCTCCAACCTGCGCCGTCGCCATTGTGATCGTAAAGGGAGCATTACTGTCGGTCTCTTTCTTCGGCAAATCCGTTGCTCCCGTATTGCCGCCGCTGCATCCTGCCGTCAATCCAATGACCATCAGCAGAGCCAACCAAGATACCGTCCGATTCCTGCTCTTCATTACCATGGACCTCCATTTAACATTCGTACAGTGGTTAAAATAACCCCTAATGTGGGGGTGAGTTTGTCGAGAAATCTGTAGTGCTTGAACTATTGACAATATACTACGGTGGGGTATGCCCCTCCAGCCGCTATTGAAACCCGCGAATTGGATTGATTTAGCGGTATGTAGGGCCTTCGTCTAGAAGCTGCTTAAGGTAATTTGGGCAGCCCCCAAGCCTATTGTGGGAAAAAGGCTGTCCCTTGTCATCATCGATGCACTGCAGGGCCAGCCCTCTCCATTGATTCTACCCATCAAGAATTGTCTTTATTGTACTGCTCGCGGTATTGTCCCGGCGTCATGCCGACGATTTTGCGGAACGTCCGGATGAAGGCGGTCGTATTCGTATAATTCAGCTTTTCCGCTATCTCCGAGATCTTCAAGCTCGTATTTTCCAGCCACGTCTTGGCCATGTTCATCCGATAGTCCGCCAAATATTCGCTGAAGTTGATGCCCATCTCCTTCTTGAACACCCTGCTTAAATAAACCGGATGAAAATTCAAGATCGAAGCGCACGCTTCAAGGGAAATATCCTGGTCGAACCGTTCATGCACCAGCTTCACCATTTGATTGGCGATGTTCACATATTGCGATTCGGCTTGATGGTTCAGGAATCCGACGATCGGCTCAAACAGCTCCGTCTTGAACCATTTCATAATATCCTCCAGCGTATTGAGCTTGAGGAAATGGTCCATGGTCGCTTTGCTGCCGAGCACCTTTTTCACGGCGCCTCCCTGCTCCTGCACCAGCTGGTATGCCTTGGAGATGAGCTGCATCATTAACGCGGGATATTCGTTGAAATGAATGTCCTTCTCTACGATGGCCGCAATATATTTCTCGAACACCATATCGACCCGGTCCAGCTCACCCAGCTTCAGCGAGTTGATCATCTGATCCTCCAGAAGCTTCAATTGGGTATAGACCGTGATCTCCAGCTCTTTCCGGCCGGCGTCAATATCCTCGTAATGGACAATGATTTCCTGCCCCAGGCTGATTCTGCATTTTAACGCCTCCAGACATTCCCCATAAGCGAGGACCGATTCCGTCACCTTGTCAAACGGGCGGCTTATTCCAATGCTGACAGGCAGCTGCAAAAACTCATGGATTTTTTGTTTGATCATCTCAGCCGTTTGGAAAAAATACGCCTTGCGTTCGGCCTCATTGTCGGACCGGCACACAAGCAAGGTTACTTGGGATTGATCCAGCAGCACCGGGCTGAATCTATCCTGCTGTGGAATGAGCTCTCCGACCATATTGTTAATCGCAAACAGCAATAGCTCCTTATCATGATCCCGGTATCGGCTCTCCTGCAGCGTATCGATCTGCACCGTCAGAACGCCGAGACAGCTCCATTCCGTAGGAAAACCGAATTTTTGCGACCGGTAGGCAAAGTCGCTGTCCGAGATTTGCCCCGTGAACAGCTTCAGTACAAGAAACTCCTTTAATTGGCTGAACTGGCCCCTCACCTGCTGCTGCAGCTGCTTCTCCGTGCTGAATAGCGTTCGGAACCGTTCCTCGATCCGGCTGAATTCGTCCTTTGGCCCGCTTTCCTCTACCTCGACCTGCTTGGTGAACTCAAACAACCTTTTGATAGGAGAGTACATGCGTCTGCTTCCATAAAAAGCAAGAATGCCGACCAGGACAAAAATAACCGTGCATGCGATAAAGGTAACCCATGCAATTTTCTTCGACTGCTTCGTTATATCCTGAATGGAAACAGCTGATATATAAGTCCATCCGTTATAAGGAGAGGAGCGATACGTAATGCCGAGCTCCTGGTCGTTAACATAAGCGTTAAAAAAGCCGGAATCCTCCTGGGTTTCGCGGATTCTGTCGGCAACCAGTGTCTGAATCCCCTGGCTGTTATCGACCTCGTTATCCTCCAGCAGGAAATTATGACCCTCCCGGTCCAGCACATAGACATCGCCCAGCTTCTTGTTATTCATCAAAAGGTTCTTGAACTGGCTGTTCAAAATTTCTACGACAAGAAGTCCTTTGGGCTGGGTCGTCATCGGAATGACCGGAATTTTATATACCATCCGGATCACCGGCGGTGAAGACGCTTCCTGAGTATTTCCTTCCTCGTCAACAGGCTTGTCCTGCGATTTCGGACTTTGGGTAATCCAAAACAGGCTGTTCGGGTACTTGGCGTAGGAGGTCATCACATCCCGGTCAGGATAAGTGCTGAAGCGGCGGAAGGTGGAGAAGCTGACCATCCAATCCATATTGAAATTAATCAAATAAGCCTCTTTGACGCTTGTAAACGTCTGCAGGTTGTATAATCCTTTGGATAAATCCCGGAGCTTGGCGAAGTCATCATAGCTCAAGCTTTCATTGACGGACGAAGCGACTAACGGCGAATTGACAAATTGAAGGGAAGTAAGCTCCAGCGTTTTTAATACTTGCTCGACCCTCATCTGTGTTTGCAGCAATACCTGCATGTTCCCGTCCTTGACTTTATCTTCTATATCGCCTGAAGCTATGAAATAAGAAATAAGGCCAATGGAAATCACAGGAATCGCCGCGACTATGAAAGTAAAACTGATCAAACGCACCAAATATTTCGGCATTTGACGATTCCCTCCTGTTAAGCAATCTGGCGGCTCCAGCTGCTATTCCTTGATGAAACCGCTTTATCTTTAAAAGAACGATGGAATGCAATACAAGGGCATGACTCCCGTATTACAACTCCAGAACTAGGAAATATTCGATGTTCATGAGACTAAAGCCACTTTTTTTTCATCATTGTTTTCTATATTAAACTGCTTTAGAATTCTCGGTTCATTATACAGCAATGCATAGGGCACTGCAATCGACAAAAGCGTCTCCTCTTCTATCATACAACGAATCTATCAGGATAAAAATCTCTTTATGCATTTCTCTTTCTATCTTGGGATACCGTCCCATTACAATCCATAGTCCGAATTTAACTTTATAACCAAACGGCAAAAAAGCGCCCGGAAATATCGTTCCGAAACGCTCTATATGTCTTGGCAATGAGCTTATTTTTTCTTCTCCGCCTCAATCGCTTTATTGGCCGTTTCTTCCGCCTTGCGCAGGGCTGAGTTCAAATCGGCAGCATCGGTAGCGACCTCGGCGATGGCTGCTTCCAGGGGCTTCTGGGCCAGCGGCTCCAGCGGACTGCGCGGTGAGCTTGCGGCCGGTGTCAGGAAATAAGTCGATTGGAAGTGAATGTTTTTCCCCTTCAAATCCTCCCCCATAGCCTTGCGAACTTGTTCGTTTTTCAACGAGGTCATTTCGCCGCGCTTGGATACAATCATTTGGAATTCATCCGATGTCAAATATTTGATGACCTCCATAGCTGCGTCCTGCTGCTTGGAAATAGAGGCGATATTCCAGAAGGTCGGGTACGATTGCGGTCCCGTTCGCGGGGCATCCTTGAACACAGGGGAGGATACCATCCCCCAGTTCATTTGATCGAGCTCGTTCGTATTGGCCGAATACAGGTCGGATAAATAGACGAACATCGCCAGGTTCTTTTCTTTATAGAATTCGTTTTTATAAGGCATTTTGTTCGAGTTGGAGGCAACGTATTTTTTATAGTCCGGCATATCGCCTTCGGCCTTATAAATCCCCTGATAGATTCGTTTCCAACGCTCGTCTTGAGCCAGAGATTTCTCTGTCTTCGGATCTACCGCACCGACAGAAAGCTGGTTAAGGCGGATATAATGCAGCGGGGATACAACTAAGCCCAAATACGTCTTACCGTTATCCATCCTTGTTAATCTCTTGGCTATTTCCAGCGTTTCTTCCCAGGTCATCCCGTCCTTCGGGTAAGCTTCCCCGAAACGATCGAATATGTCCTTATTATAAAAGGTCACCATCGTCATATCGTTGACAGGCAGTCCATAGATTCCGCCTTTGGCCAGCTGGCGCATAACATCGATGGGGCCCTGATCAAACCGGCTCAGGTCGATATTGTGCTGTTTGATTTTATCCGTAATGTCCATGGCCAGCCCGGGATTGATCAGTCCGTCAAAGATGTTGCCGGAGCTTTCGTAAATGATATCGATTGGCGTTCCCGCCGTGATCAGGTCTGTTATCAGGCTGCCGGTGCCCTTCTTGATATATTTGAACGTGTAGTTAGGGAATTTCGCTTTCAAATATTTCCCGTAGTTCGCTTCAAAGGACTCTTCGCTCAGCGCACCGCTGGACGTAATCGTCAAATCGGCTTTCTCCGGCGCCAGCGATGGGGTCTTCGCCTCCTTATTGCCGCCGTCCGTGCCGCCGTTTCCTGTCGCACTTCCGGTTGTCCCGCCTCCTCCGCAGGCAGAAACCATCAAGGATAGCATCGCCAGCCATAGAATAGATAAGGTCGTTCTTCTTCTCGCTCTATCCTTCCCCGCGTTCATATGAACCCCTCCTGATCTTGTTCTTGAAGCTCCATCTGAACCTTCAACATCAGAATAAGAGAGAGGAGGATTACGGTCTATCAGCTTATCTATACCTGATGGTGCAAGCTGATCTGGTGATTATTTTATGAGGCCTATGATCATGCAAGGAGTTCAACCAGACTATTCGAACACAGGCTCACTGGTTCGTTCCGCAAGATAGCCCATCTCTTCGAACAGCGGCTTTCTCCCGTATTTCATTCGGAATTCGCCTGGTGTCATCCCTTGCCCTTTGCGGAAGGAACGAATGAAATTCTGAGAGTTTTTATACTGCAGCTTATACGCGATTTCCTTGACCGGCAGACCGGTTTCAATCAGCCATTTCCGGGCCATCTCATGCCGCTGTTTAGCCAAATATTCGCTGAACGTAATGTTCATTTCTTTATTAAACAAGCCGCTTAAATAATTGGGATTGTAATGCAGCCTGGCAGCTACGGTTTCAAGCGACAGATCGGTATCGTATTCCTCGCGAATCATGGTTACGATCTGATCGAGCAGATTTTTTTTGTAGGATTTCATGTTTCCCTCTAGTGTAGTCAGACATGGGTCCATCAGGACTTGCTTAAACCAACATTCTATCTCCGCTTCGGATTGAAGCTTTATGACTTGCTGAATCAAGGATGTCCGGCTGTTCTGCCAAACGTCATACAAAATCCCCCATTGCCGCATATGCTCCATAAAAGCAAACAGCAAACGGACCATCGACAGCTCCAGCATTTGCGGGCCGCCTGCATTGCGAACCATTTCCTTAACAACCTGATGAAGCAGGTTATCCGCTCTTTCGATCTCACAATGCTTAACGGCTTCCAGCCACTCCTGCTCCAATTCATGAGGGAGCGGGTAACCGCCCGCGGACTCCGACAAAGTATGCTCATAGTAATAAACCGGTTGGGAATGTGTCCATATCCGGTATTTAAATGCTTCCAGACTTTCTTGGTAAGCTGCCGGGATATACATCCGGTCGACAAAGACCGAGCTGACCCCGACGCTGATAGTAAGTGATAAATACTCGGATACCGCCGTCCGGACCCTGTCGACCCAGGTGTCTAACATGGCCCTGAATGCCGCATGATCCTGATCCCGGCCCGCGGCCAAAAGCACGATCTTCTCTTCGATGGAGACCGGCGTCAGACGAGAGGATGAAGGAATCAGCTCCTCTATCACATTACGGATAGCGAATAAGAGCAGCTCCCTATCATTCTCTGAAAAACGGGTATGCTCCAGCGACTCGATACGATACGTCATTACAGCCAGCGGATTCTGCCGGTCAGGAGCACCGCCGATGGCGGCAAGACGGGTTTGCAGCTCCGGCTGCGTGTAGCCCCCAAGAAACAGCTGCTTCAAAAAATACCGGTTCAGCTGCGCTGCCTGGTCGTCCAATTGCTGCTCCAGCCGTTGTTTCATGTCCGTCAAATACCGCAGCTGCTCCGCCATTACGGTATCGGGTTTGCCTTCCTCTTGCTTCCGTGTGCAGGGCACCTTCTCATTCATGCGCTTCTGCATAAAAAGAAGTCCCATCATCATCGATGCCAAGCAGCCTGAGATCAATATGCTTGATCTCCAGAATGAATCTTTCCCTGTCAACAATTCCGCGATAGCCAATGTTGTGCTGCAAATAAAACAAAGACTAAGGCATTTGTAAAAGAGCCTGCTTGCATGAAGCAAAGAATCAACCTCCTCGGGAAACAGCTGCTTTCTTCATACCGTTTAGCTTCATTCTAGCCCAATTCGGATGTCATACCATCAGCCGGATTTAACTTATTCTCGCCATACCTGCAATTCATCAAAGCGGCATATCGCATGTAACGGAAGAAATGACGGAATAACCCCTGCTAAACCTCTGATTTTCAAGAAAGTGCAAACAAATCAATAATGTGTAAGGAAATTGGGAGGGGTTATCAAGAATCTGCAATTGAAGGGCCGCCCGTATTCTTATAAGATGAATAAAATCGTGTAATGCGAGTTATTTATTGAGGGCTGGAGAGATGAAAAAAATGGAAAAACGATTGTACCATGGAGCCGCTTTTTATCCGGAATTGTGGAGTTCCGACGTAATCGCTCAGGATATTCAGCTTATGAAGGAAGCAGGTATTAATGTAGCACGGATCGGGGAGTTCGCCTGGTCCCGAATGGAGCCTGAGGAGGATAACATCGATATCAGCTTCTTCGTCGATGTAATCAATCAGCTGCACGCCAACGGCATTCAAACTGTCATGTGCACCCCGACTCCGACGCCGCCGATTTGGTTCACCCACGGGCATCCGGAGCGGATGTATGTCGATGAGAACGGCACGGTGATGGGCCATGGCTCCAGACAGCATGCTTGCACCAACAACGCTTATTTCAGAAAAAGAGCGGCCATCATCACGGAGCATATCGCCAAAGCGATTGGCCCGCTACCGGGAGTCATCGGCTGGCAGATCGATAACGAGTTCAAGGCTCATGTAGCCGAATGTATGTGTGAAACCTGCAAAGACTTGTGGCATCAATGGCTCCAGGACCGTTATGGCACGGTCGAGAGGCTGAATGAGGCTTGGGGTACGGACATTTGGAGCGAATATTATCACCGCTTCGATCAGGTGCCGCAGCCCGGAGCCGCGCCTTTTCTGCACAATTCTTCCTTAAGAACGATGTATCAGCTGTTCTCCTACGAAAAAATCGCCGAGTTTTCGGACGAGCAGGCGGCCATTATCCGCAACTATTCGAAAGCGCCTATCACTCATAACAGCAGTGTAGCCTTTCATGTAGATAACGAGCGTCTGTTTAAAAATCTGGATTTTGCCTCGTTCGATACGTATGCAAATTTCGATAATATGCCCGGGTATTTGATCAACTGCGATCTGTTCCGCAACTTCAAGCAGGGCAAAGATTTCTGGATTATGGAAACGAGCACCTCGTTCAGCGCTTCTCTGGAAAGCTATGCCAAGCCCCATCCGAACGGCTACTTGCGTTCTGAAGCGGTGGCCGCTTATGCGCTTGGCGCGGAGGCCTTCTGCTACTGGCTGTGGCGCCAGCAGCGGGCAGGCTGCGAGCAGCCTCACGGCTCGGTCATTAGCGCCTGGGGCAAGCCGACGGTAGGCTACCAGAGCGTATTGGAGGTGGAGCAGGCCCGCAAGCGGATTGAGCCTGTCATAGTTGCATCGCACCCTACCCAAGCCGAGGTTGCAATCACGTATTCAGACCGTTCCAAAGCGTTCCTCAAGACGGAGCCTCACCGCAAGCTGAACCATCGCGGTTTGGTGACTTCGTTCTACGAGCGTTTCGTTGACATGGGAATCCACCGTGATCTGACCCCGGAAGGAGCCGACCTCGACGGCTACAAGCTGCTCTTCACTCCGTTCCTCCATTATGTCTCGTCGGACTACAGGGAACGTGCCAAGGCGCTTGTGGAGCGCGGCGGCATCTGGGTTATCGGACCGCTGACAGGAGGTAGAACCGAAAACCACACGGTACATACCGATGCTGCGCTGAGCCTGGAGCTGGAGCAATTGGCAGGAGTGGAGACACTGTTTACGTATCCGATGGAAGGCACCACGACGCTCGGCAGCGCCTTCGGCGTGTCCGCACCGCTGAGCATGTGGAGCTCGGTATTCGAACCGAAGGGCGCTAGCGCCGTAGGCCTTCTGGAGCAAGGGCTGACACCGGGCAAAGCCTTTATTACCGAGCACCGCTGCGGCAAAGGCAGAATCGTTATGCTCGGCTCCATGCCGACAGGGGAGGAAGGCGACCTTCTGCTGCGCAAGCTCATCGATCACTATGCGGCAGAAGCCGGCGTCACGCTGAGAACCGATGTGACCCCTGGCACCATTGTGGCACCGAGACATACAGACACTCACGATCTGTGGGTCGTTGTCAATATGAATGGTAATGGAGGAACGGTTACAATTCCTGTACAAGCTACAGATGCGTTGACACAGGACATCATCCAGCCGGGTACGCTGGAACTGGGAGCTTTCGAATATCGGATTGTACAATTTCCCCGGCAATAATTTTACATGACATGCAAAAGGCTGGTTCACACCTAGGGTGAGCCAGCTTTATTTGTTCCCAATAATAGAACTTAACTCTAGTGATACAGTAGATACCGTACCGGGTATTGCCGATTTCAGGATGCTCGACTCTGCGGGGATTTGGTATACTTATCCAATAACCTACCCTTCGCGACCGGAAAGGAGCACTCCTCATGAAACCTGCTATAGGCGACATCTATTGCGTCTATGTCGATAAGCTTCAGCAATATGCCGCATGTCAGGTCACCGGGCTTAAAGAAAGCTCATCCAGCCGTTCCCAAGGTCTCATTTCCATAGTGGAGCTTGATTGGACCGGGGAAAGCCTGCCGAGCGAAACCGAGCTGCAGGCAATGCGGCCGCTTCGCTGCAATTATTTGTTTTGGGACAACCGTCTGGATCATAGCTATGTGGATGCCAATGTACCGAAAAATTACCTTTTCGCGGGAACTATTCCTCCACTGATTACGGAAGAACCTAACAGCTACAGCGGATGGTCTACGGGAGGAAGCGTTTATCGGCAGCGCCAATGGGAGCAAATCCCGGAACGGCTTCGAGAGCAATTTAAAGCTGCGTCCCGGGAGGATACCATTGTTGAGCTGGAAGGACATCAAGTCCGGCGTTCCACCAGCAGAATCCATGAATCCATTCTTGATAACTTGACGGACATGAGCGAGCTTAGCAAGCTCCCTTGTCTGACCCAAATTCAAGCCAGCCGCCTTTATGATGGGCTGCTCCCTTATTTAAGACATCATCCTTTTGTTATAGAGCTCCAATTGGGAGAACATAGCTGTACCTCTCTCGATTTGCGTGATACGCACCTGCAGCGGCTATCCGTCTACGCAGGAGGACTCGAAAGATTGGTTCTAAACCCGGAGCTGTCCACACTATCTCTATGGGGACCGATATCGCCCAAGCTGCAGATCATAGCCGAGGACCAAGGAAGATGGATTCATGCTTCATTCACTTCTAAGCCTCCGCTTCATTGCGGACTGGATCGATTGAAGGGGTTGCATCTTACGGGTATTACCGAATTGGACCTGCTTCCTGTCATTCAAAGCTATCCCATGCTTCAGGAGCTCCGTCTATGGGGTAAGCCCGGGGTCATAGCCAATATAGGCAGCATAGCCGCTCTGCCCAAGCTGCAAACCTTCAGCACCTCCGACCTGTTCGGATTTACGCCGGAGGAGTTTCCTCATCCGGAGCAGCTTCCTCAATTGACATGGCTCTGGATGTCGAGCTTACCTGCAGATGCAGCCAAGTCCATTAAAGCCCGCTTCAAAAAAGAGGTCGCTAACGGATTGGATCTCTCCATTACGAAGCCGCGCAAACCGGAGTGGCTGGCTGAGAATTTGGATAACCCGTTTCGGGATTGGGACGGCCGCGAACATATCACATCGGCGAATGCCAAAAAAGCGGCCGCTTTGTACAAAAAGACATCGGCCGAGATTCATGCTTTGATCCGCCAGGCTCTTGATGAATCCGAGGCTTCGGAAGTACAAGCCCAATTGAATGCCATCGTCCGACAATATGCGGAGGCCTTTAATCGAATGGACCGCCGTCAGGGCTTTATCGAAACCGTAGAAAGGGAAGAAATATACGCAGTATTATCAGAGCTGCTGAATTCGGCAGCCGGCAGGCTGGCAATGGCCGGGGCGAGTGTTGATATCGAGGAGCTTTATGCTGCCTTCGACGCGGTTAGAGATTATTAGACCTGGGGGCGATGCGGGATGTGATGGTTCGCAGTGCTAGTATAGTATCCCATAGGTCTCGGTCCCAATAGACGCACCAAAAAATACGGGAGCATGCCGTTGGCTAGCTCCCGTTGTTTGCTTTTTCATAGATTTAATTGAACCCGCCGTTTGAACGAATCGTCTGTCCTGTAATCCAACGAGCCTTGTCGCTGACAAGCAGCTCGACCGCGTTGGCAATGTCCTCAGGCTCTCCAAGCCGTCCGAACGCGTTCATTCGGCGGTACGAATCAACCAGCTCCGGCGATTTGCCGTTCAAGAACAACTCGGTTGCTACTTGCCCGGGCGCAATGCAATTGATGACGATATCTTTGGGGCCAAACTCCTTGGCCAATTGACGGGTCAACTGTTCAACCGCCCCTTTCGTTGCAGCGTAGATGCTATACTCTGGAAGCATAGCGCCAGCTACAGAGGTCGAGAAGTTGATGATCGTGCCGCCCTTTGCCATATGCTTCATGGCTTGCTGGCAAGCAAAATAAGTGCCTTTTACGTTGACCGCAAAATTTTGATCAAACATTTCCTCCGTCACATCGGAGATAGGCATACGTTCCATGATGCCGGCATTATTGACCAATATGTCCAATCGTCCAAATCGCTCGATCGTTTCCAAGAAGAGGCTTTCCACTTCTTTCACTTTACTTACATCGGCACGGATCGCGGCCGCTTCACCGCCGGATTGCTCAATCGTCTTTACAACCTCATTCGCTTTTTCTTGATTCGAGGTATAATTGACAACCACCTTCGCTCCGGATCGTGCCAATTGGATGGCGACCTGACGCCCGATACCCCGTGATGCCCCAGTGACGATAGCTACTTTTCCATTCAAATTCATTTTCATTCTCTCCTTTATTTTTCATTGCGGCCGTTCGGTTTTACGCCGTGTCCGACCTTGTAAGCTTATTATAGGGAATATTTGTTTTCCCCCGTTAGAACATCCCTATTCAATCCTTGCCTATTTCTCTTTTATCCCGTTATGATGTAAATAAACATAAATCCCTTTTGGAAAGGAACTTACAACCATGGATGAATCCCTGCGCAAGGAGCTGGCCTTGCAGCAATTGGCGCTCTTGATCCGCCGTCATGCTCCGTCTAGCGGCATACATCGGACGTCTGTGCCTTCTTTGTCGCTGATGCATGCCACACAGTTGTCAGAACCGCTGGAATCCATATATAAGCCATCCATATGCGTCGTGGCGCAAGGGGCGAAGACAGCCTCATTAGCCGATGAGACTTACCGGTATGATCCATCGACATATCTGGTCACTTCCGTCGAGCTGCCGATTATCGGGAGAATTATCGAAGCTTCGCCCGAGGTCCCGTATCTGAGCTTGAAGCTGAGCTTCGACGCCGACGTCATTCTGGATATCGTGAAAGAGACGAACCAACCCGCCAACGTCCCTGCTGAAGCCTCGCGCGGCATCACCGTGAATCAAACATCAACTGCATTACTCGATGCCATCTTGCGGCTCATGCAGCTGCTAAACGATCCCGAGGACGTCCCGATTCTGGCGCCGCTCATCATCCGGGAAATTGTGTACCGGGTGCTTCAAGGCGAACAAGGCGACCTTCTCCGCCAATTCGCGATTATCGGCAGCCATTCTCACAGTATTGCTCAAGCGATTCAGTTGATTAACCGGGAATACGATCGCCCGCTCTTGGTCGAGCAGCTTGCAAAATCCGTAAATATGAGCACGTCGGCGTTTCATAAGCATTTCAAGCTCGTCACGGCGATGAGTCCGCTGCAATACCAGAAAACGGTCCGTTTGCAGGAAGCCCGGCGCCTCATGCTGACGGAAACCTTGCAGGCTTCCGATGCAGCCTTCCGCGTAGGCTACGAGAGCCCGTCCCAGTTCAGCCGGGAGTATGCTCGTATGTACGGACGTCCGCCGATGCTGGATGTTCAGGAGCTTCGCGGTTCCATTACAAGGTCTAATATGTTGGGCTGAAAAATTTGAGTGGCGGGAAGTCAAGGGTGGTAATAACAATCCTGACGATTCCCAACAAAAAGAGGTAGGTACTAAATTAGAGGTGGGATATTACAGTCTTACGTTCTTGATGAAAACTACTACTGGTGAGTCAGCTTCCTTAATGCCCTCGAGCATTAAGGAAGTGTCATTTTATATTTGTGGCTTTCTTGCTGATATTGCCGGGCAGCTTAATTGCTTATCCGGTTTTTATATAAATCCCAATGATTCCAACTCCCGATAAACTTCCTCTGCAGCACATTCAGGGTTCAGCCTTTGTATCATCTCGACAGTAACGGGGATACCCTCATAAATTTGTTCAACAACCTCTATGGGCAGCTCCAGTTCAAAATAATCTTCCGCAAATTGTACGAAATCTTCCGGTGTCTGGTAAATCGTTCCTAACAAAAATGAAGAGCCATCATCTGCTCCATTCGGCAGCTTAACCTTTCCTTTCTGCCAGGTTGGATCACTATTTTTACGCCATATACAAAAAGTCACATCTTCTTTTTCAATTCCTTCATGCTCTAATAGAGAGAGTAATTCGTTCGGAACGTTATCATAGATGCCCGGCCATACCTTATGTTCATCTTGCGCATAGGGACTTAGCTGGGATTCATGGTCAAACCCCTTTATGATACAGCCATCGGAGGAAAACAGCATGATAAGGTGGTCCCCTACCCCATTACGTATTTTGGCCATAGAAACTCCTTCATCCCATTCCTGAACAAA
The DNA here is from genome assembly GCF_002042965.1 of Paenibacillus sp. 32352. GTDB lineage: Bacteria > Bacillota > Bacilli > Paenibacillales > NBRC-103111 > Paenibacillus_S > Paenibacillus_S vulneris. The sequence goes on from NZ_MZNT01000010.1 coordinate 181,492, forward strand.
GCTATGATAACGAAGCCATTCCGTCTCACAAAGAATCGTATTTAAAGCTGCTTGAACGGCCATTAGCTTTTTTAAGCTTGCCGGTTCTGGTAATTGTTCTAACTCATTCAACATCTTTATCCCGCCTTTGACTATAGTAGCGCGACATGACCGTTGATGTTATGCCGGCAGCCGCGTCGCATGTTAAATAGGAGTAATAACCCTTACTTCAATATAAAACTTTGTAAACTAACAAAAAAGATAAATAAAGATACAATGATGGTTGTATAACCCCAAGTTCTTTTTCCGTTGCTTATAACTTCGGATAATCCCGAAGCCAATAACGACAACGCTAGAAATAACATTAAATAGGGTATCAGTTCAAGCTTTTTGTCATCAAAATATAGGAGGAAATACCAATTATAATGAACTGAAAAATATTATTTATTATTTTCAGCAACACTTTGTACCTCCTAAAACCATATAGAACAATATAGATAATACCATATGCTGGTATTTTCTCGCTAATCCTCGTTTAGCTTAAGGATCAGGGTTGTATCCACATCTCACCGCTCCAACTGTGAATTCGGTACCACCGATTGCCTTGCGGATCGTCCCATTGCTCGAAAGCCTTTACCTTTTGCGGGCTAATAAGTCCAAAGGCGGGAAATGGCATGGTTGGAAACAGATGCTGTTCCGTATTTTTTGTCAGCTCTAAGGTTTCATCTATTTTCTTTACACCTACGGGCTGTGCAAATTGCGGGTTTACCCAAAAGATGCTGCCGTTTTGGCCGCGCACATGGTATACTCCGTTGTCGGTCTTTTCCATGGCAAATACTTTTTGCGCTGGAATAAATCTGGCATCGGATGGCCGCTGCAGCCGGTTCCCCGTATCATACTCATCCATATATAAGGTTTCGGTAGGCAGATCAAGCTCCGAATTCAGCACTTCGACACGGAGATAATGAGGATTAGCTACAATCCACTGGTCTCCTAGCCAAGAAGTTTCGATGCGGTAGGATGAAGAATACATAGCGAATGGGGATTCAAATACCGCATTCGCATGCACGGTTTGCGGAGATAATACAGCCTCGGTCATTGCGGATCTGGTCGGCTCGGTGTAGAGCCGCGCATCCCATAACAAAGCGAGATAGGTATCCACAGGCTTCAATATACCGACCTTTTCCTTGTCAAGATGGACCCATAGATCGCCAAGCCATGTGGTCTTGATCTTAATCCACACCTTCCCTTGCGGATCCGCCTCAAGATAAGAAGGGTCCATGTCCACTTCAACTGTGCTCACATCTTGTGGAGTAAGTGCCGCCCAAGGCTCAACCGATTCGTCCGGCTCCGGATACAGATACGTAGTTTCCAACAATGAAATCACCGGGGGAAGCATTGATCGACCCTGCTTTTGAAAAGCCGGGGAATTAGGAGGAGGTGCACCCTTAAGCTCGGTAGTGTAGCTGAATAGCAACCCGAACGATACAATAACCGCCATGATCCCTTTCCCAGACCTTACTTTACCCATATATATAAAGCCTCCTTCGGTTTAAAGCTGCTACAAGTTAAGACGCTCCAATTAAAACTAGGTTTTTATGTATTTCGAAATTTACCAAAAATTAATCAAATCGTTCCAGCTGCATAAAAAGAAAACGAGTCGCTGGTCAAATGCGAGCCTCGTCCTCGTTTAGTTCCAATTTTTCGTTAGGAATTTCATCAAGGTAATAAAGGCTGCCGATGTCGGCAGCCCCGTATTGGTATTATTAGGTACAGATCTCTTAGGCCGAACCTGCGGATTGAGCCATCCCCAACCCGATCAGCTGCCTGGCCCGCTCCACCTCCCTCTCGGTCGGTTCCGCTACCCCTTCGAGCGGGTATGGCTTATTCAACTGCTGCCATTTATATACCCCCATCCGGTGATAAGGCAGCAGCTCCAGCTTCTCGACGTTGGTCAGTTCTCCGATGAAAGCGCCGAGCTTCATCAGATCGTCTCCGCCATCCGTTATGCCAGGTACGAGTACATGGCGTATCCAGACTGGCTTGCCCTGCTCGGATAACAGCCTGGCAAAGCGCAGCATCCGTTCGTTGGATTGGCTCGTCAGCGTCGTGTGCTTCACCGGGTCAATGTGCTTTAAATCGAGCAGCACCAAATCGGTCACATCCAGCAGCTCCCGGACATGATCAGGCTCACAGAAGCCGGAGGAATCGAGGGCTGTATGCAGGCCCCATCGCCGTTTGATTTCGGTGAACAAGGCGGTAACGAACGGAGCTTGCAAGGTCGGCTCCCCTCCGGTGACCGTGATTCCCCCTCCAGAGCGCCGATAGTATTCCAGATAGGGCTCGAGCTCGCTCAGGATATCGTCTACCTGGACGTTGCGCCCTTTGCCGGAGTCCCATGTATCCGGGTTATGGCAGTATTGGCACTGCAGCGCGCAGCCCTGCATGAACAGCACGAAGCGTATGCCCGGGCCGTCGACGGTTCCGAACGTTTCAATGGAATGAATACGTCCGGTATGAGCGTGGACGGTTCCAGTGTGATCAAGATTGGTGTGAAGGCTGCCGTTCATACGATAAGCTCCTTTCCTTGAACGCTTTAGAATCGTGGTTAAATCGATCCGTGAAACGTCCGGTGGATGACGTCGAGCTGCTGCTCCCGTGTCAGCTTGACGAAGTTGACCGCGTAACCGGAGACGCGGATGGTCAGCTGCGGATAATTCTCCGGATGCTCCATGGCATCAAGCAGATGCTCCCGGTCGAATACATTGACGTTCAGGTGATGCCCGCCGGTTGCAGAGTAACCGTCCAGCATGCTGACCAGGTTGTTCACTCTCGCCTCCTGCTCTTTGCCGAGCGCCTTCGGTATGATCGAGAATGTATTAGAGATGCCGTCGAGGCAGCTCTCATAAGGAATCTTGGCTACCGAAGCAAGCGACGCCAGAGCGCCTTTGCGGTCGCGCCCGTGCATCGGATTGGCTCCCGGAGCGAACGGTTCACCCGCTTTGCGGCCATCCGGCGTGCTGCCGGTTTTCTTCCCGTAGACGACGTTCGAGGTGATGGTCAACACGGACATCGTCGTCATCGCATTGCGGTAGGTCTTATGCTTGCGCAGCTTCGCAAGGAATGCTTCCGTCAGCTCTACGGCGATGCGGTCGACCCGTTCGTCGTTGTTGCCGTACTGCGGATAGTCGCCTTCGATTTCGAAATCGACCGCTATGCCCTGCTCGTTGCGAATCGGCCGGACTGTGGCGTATTTCAGCGCGCTCAAGCTGTCGGCTACGACAGACAGACCGGCGATACCGCATGCCATGGTACGCAAAATATCTCTATCGTGAAGCGCCATCTCCAGCCGCTCGTAGCAGTACTTATCATGCATGTAGTGAATCACATTCAGCGTGTTGATGTAGAGCTTGGCCAGCCATTCCAGCACCATATCGTACTTCGGCATAACCTCGTCGTACGTGAGCGTTTCGCTCCGAATCGGCGCTATGGCCGGACCCACCTGGATGCCCAGCTTCTCGTCCACTCCGCCATTGATCGCATAGAGCAGCGCTTTGGCAAGGTTGGCTCGCGCGCCGAAGAACTGCATCTGCTTGCCGATTCGCATCGCCGATACGCAGCAGGCAATGCCGTAATCGTCGCCGAACTGCGGCAGCATGAGATCGTCGTTCTCATATTGAATCGAGCTTGTCTCTATGGACACTTTGGCACAGTAGGCCTTGAATGCCTCCGGCAGACGGGTCGACCACAGCACCGTCAAGTTCGGTTCCGGTGCAGGACCAAGGTTATACAGCGTATGCAGGATGCGGAACGAGCTGCGCGTGACGCGTGTCGTTCCGTCCAGCGCCATGCCTCCGACAGACTCTGTCACCCAGGTCGGATCGCCGCTGAACAGCTCGTTGTAGTCCGGTGTACGCAGGAACTTCACGATTCGGAGCTTCATGACAAAGTGATCCATCAGCTCCTGCGCCGCTTCTTCCGTCAGCCTGCCTTCCCTCAGGTCACGCTCGATATAGATATCGAGGAAGCTGGATACGCGGCCGAGACTCATCGCGGCCCCGTTCTGCTCCTTAATCGCTCCAAGGTAAGCGAAGTACAGCCACTGCACCGCTTCTTTGGCCGTTACGGCCGGGCGGGAAATGTCGCAGCCGTAGGAGGTGGCCATCCGCTTTAGCTCACCCAGCGCCGCGATTTGCTCGGATAGCTCCTCCCGGACGCGGATGACCTCTTCGGTCATTGCGTCGACCTCGAGCTGCCGCAGCTCCTCTTGCTTCGCTTCAATCAACCGATCGACGCCATACAATGCGACTCGGCGGTAATCTCCGATGATTCGGCCGCGTCCATAGGCATCCGGAAGGCCGGTAATGATGCCCGCCTTCCGCGCCGTGCGCATCTCGGTCGTATAAGCGTCAAATACGCCCTGGTTATGCGTCTTGCGGATTTCGGTGAACAGCCGGACGATCTCTTGCGGCAGCTGGAATCCATACGCTTCACAAGCATCAACCACCATCCGGATGCCGCCGAACGGCTGCACGGAGCGCTTGAATGGCGCGTCCGTCTGCAGTCCGACGATCTGTTCCTTCTCTTTATCGATATAGCCCGGCGCATGGGACGTAATGGTCGATACCGTGTTCACGTCCACATCCAATACGCCTCCGCCCGCTATCTCCTGCTTCATCAGCTCGCGGATCCGCTGCCATAGGGAGACGGTCGCCTCAGTCGGACCAGCAAGAAAGGATTCGTCTCCGCTATAAGGAGTCAGATTCCGGTCGATAAAATCCTTCACATCGATATGCGTCCGCCATTTGCCGGGACGAAACCCTTCATAATACGCTTCCCATGATTGCTGCTTCTGCTGCTGCAAATCCGTTTCTTTCATTACCATGACAGGCACCTCCAAGATAGTGTCAACTTATAGATCGAATGGAATAAGGTCGGGCTTCTTATTCAAATTTTCCGTAAAACGCCTTGCGGTACAGCTCCGCTAGCTCGGTGACGAGCGGCATTCGCGGGTTCGCGGTCGTGCATTGATCCTCGAAGGCGCGATCGGCCAGCTCGTCGGCCTTGGCCTCAAATACTTGCGGATCGATGCCGAGCTCCGAGAAGGAGGCCGGGATGCCGAGTGCCTTATTGAGCTTGCGGATCGCCTCAATTAAGCTGTTCACACCCTCTTCCGTCGTACGGGCAGGCAAACCCAGAATGCGGGCGATTTCGGCGTAGCGCTGATCGGCTACAAAGTGACCGTATTTCGGGAACGATGCGTATTTCGTCGGCTTCTGCGCGTTATAACGGATAACATGAGGCATTAGAATCGCATTCGTCCTCCCGTGCGCCGTGTGGAACTCTCCGCCCCATTTGTGGGCAAGACTGTGGTTAATGCCCAGGAAGGCATTGGCAAAGGCCATCCCCGCAATCGTCGAAGCATTGTGCATCTTTTCCCTGGCCAGCGGGTCTGCCGTAGCGAACGAAGGCTCCAGGTATTGGAACACGAGCTGGATCGCTTTGATAGCAAGGCCGTCGGTATAATCGTTAGCCATGACGGACACGTAAGCTTCAATCGCATGGGTGAGCACATCCATGCCTGTATCGGCTACCGCTGTTTTCGGCAGGCTGTATACATAGTCCGGGTCGATAATCGCTACATCCGGCGTCAGCTCGTAATCGGCCAGCGGATATTTGGTATGGCCTGCCCGCTTGTCGGTAATGACCGCAAAGGAGGTCACCTCCGAGCCCGTACCCGAGGTCGTCGGAATTGCGACGAACTTCGCTTTGCGGCCGAGACGCGGATATTTGTATACCCGCTTGCGGATATCCAGGAACTTCTGCTTCAGCGACTGGAAGCTCGTATCCGGATATTCATAGAACAGCCACATTGCCTTTGCCGCATCCATCGGGGAACCGCCGCCAAGGGCAATGACGCAATCCGGCTGAAACGATTCCATCAGCCTTGTGCCGCGTTCAACCGTATCGACGGACGGGTCAGGCTCCACATCGGCAAAAATCTCAATGGAGACGGGCGATTTCCGCTTGCGCAAATAATATTCGACACGCTCGACGTATCCGAGCTTCACCATCATGGGGTCAGTCACAATCAGAATGCGCGAGATATCCGGCATTTTCTCCAAATACTGCGTTGCGCCCTTCTCGAAATAAACCTTCGGCGGGATTTTGAACCACTGCATATTGACCGTACGGTGCGCCACCCGCTTAATGTTGAGCAAATTGACCGCGGTGACGTTCGCTGTCGTCGAATTACGGCCGTAGGAGCCGCAACCGAGCGTAAGGGACGGCAGGTTCGTGTTGTAGATATCTCCAATCGCGCCGTGCGTCGAAGGCGCATTGACAATGATGCGTCCGGTTTGCAGCGCTGCGGAGAATTCCGCAATCACCGACTCGTCATTGGAATGAATGACGGAGGAGTGCCCCATACCGCCGTAGGCGATCACTTCGGCGGCCCGGGCGATGCCCTGAGCGGCGTTCTTTACCTTGTAGCATGCCAGAACCGGGCTCAGCTTCTCGGCGGATAGCGGGTAGGCCTCGCCGACGCCTGCGAGCTCGGCAACAAGCACTTTCGTATCCGCCGGTACCGTGATGCCTGCCATGCCGGCGATTTTCACGGCGGACTGGCCGACGATGACGGCATTGTCCGCGCATTTCTCCGGGTTGATAACCAGCCTCGAAACGGCCTCTGTCTCTTCTTTGTTCAAGAAATAGCAGCCCATATCGCTCATTAACTGCTTCGTCTGAGCGTAAATTGCCTCTTCGATGATGACGGCCTGTTCGGACGCGCAGATCATACCGTTGTCAAATGTTTTAGACAAAATCAAGTCGGTCACGGCCTGCTTCAAATTGGCCGTCTTCTCGATAAAGCACGGCACGTTGCCCGGTCCGACGCCAAGCGCCGGTTTGCCCGTGCTGTATGCCGCCTTGACCATGGAAGCTCCGCCTGTAGCCAGCACCAGCGCTACATCGGGATGGTTCATCAAGAGATTCGTCGCTTCCACAGACGGATGCTCTATCCACTGGATGCAGCCTTCGGGTGCGCCTGCCTTAACAGCCGCTTCCATCACGGTCCGCGCTGCAGCCTCGCTGCTGCGCTGAGCTGACGGGTGGAAGGCGAAGATGATCGGATTGCGGGTCTTCATGGCAATCAGCGCCTTAAACATGGTGGTTGACGTCGGATTCGTCACTGGCGTGACACCGGCGATGATCCCTACCGGTTCGGCCACCTTCTGGTATTGTTCATAAGGATTATCTTCGATGACGCCAACGGTCTTGTCGTATTTGATGCTGTGGTAAATGTACTCGGTAGCGAACAGGTTTTTCGTAATTTTATCCTCATAGACGCCTCGGCCCGTTTCTTCAACCGCTTGCTTGGCGAGTGACATATGCTTATCCAGACCGGCCAGCGCCATCTGCTGCACCACCGCGTCCACCTGCTCCTGGTTCAGCTGCAGCATGGCCTGTAATGCCTTCCTGGCTTTTTGGACTAGTCCGTTTACTTCCTCTTGTGCAGATACCGCGCTTTCGGGTACTGCTTGCTTTTCTCTGATTGCCATAGTTCCGCCTCCATTTCCGTATTAAGAAAACAAATAATCCATATCCGTCAAAATTTGTTCCGTCATTGGGAACACAATCTGCTCCTCCTGACGCAAATGCTCTTGAAGCATGCGGCAAGCATGAATCAAATAAGCAGTCGCTTGGCTGGGCAGCATAGCCTCAGGGTTGTTCTCGATCACATGAACGGCTTTCAAGAAGGCATTCAGGTTGTCGGATGCCAGCTCATGGTCCTTCTCCAGCATCCATAGCGAAGGCACGATAGAAGGTACATGCTTGCGATGAAAATAATCGTTCAGGAACGGGTACAGCTCATGCTCTTCCCATTCCGAATGACGCTCCAGCTCCTCCGAGAAGGCTTGCACTCTAAGCCGCAGCTGAAGCAGGAGGGGAAGCGTCCGTTCATGGTCAGCCTCCCGTTCAACCTGCCTTGCCTGAGCATAAAGCTCGTTCAATCCGTGCAATAAATCGTCATGCTCCCGCTTCAATCGGTCCAGCGCCTCGGACAGCTCCGTTTCATGTGCGGTGCCCAAATCGGCTTGCGTCTCATTAGACATTTTCATGTTCATGATCATGACCTCCCAGAATTGCTTCCTGTTGTGATTTAGATTAAACATGCAGCGCCTTAGGCTTGCCGCCGGTGGTGGTAGGACCTTTATATCCCCCATGCTTCAGCTTTTGAATCGCTTTGCGGATCAGAGGCAGCAGATAGTAGTCGACTCCGAATCGGCCGGCATTGGTTTCTGCAATAAACACCAGGCCGCCGAGCAGGATCAGCCAAGGGTTCGTGCTTACGGTACCCGCGAACAAGAACATGAAGTTCATCAACATACCGAAGAATGCAGCCGCTGTCGTCAGCGCACCGAGAATTAAACCGAGACCTACCAAGAATTCACCGATTGGTATGATGATGTTAAACCATGCAGCGTGCGGCAGTGCAAAATGCTCCAAAAACGCTGTAAAGGTCGGATAAACCAGCTCATTGGTCGCCTTATCGACGATCGGCTTCGTGACGGCCCCCTTCATAAACCCGGTAGCGTCAAACCCTCCGGTTAGCTTGTGCCAACCCGCCGTCATCCACTGCCATCCGAGATACACCCTAAGAATAAGGAAGATACCGGCCGCATAAACGTTTTCCCTTACCCATTTCAACATGATAATCCTCTCCTATGTTTTAATATGAAAATAGTTGAAAAACTGGATAGTGATTATTTTCACAAACTTATTTAAAAAAATCCTTTCCCACTGGAGATCGATGGAATCCGATGGAGGTTCTCTTCATAGCGGTTTTCTCCCTTTCTACTTTGTTTTTTTCATCCAGGAAAGATCTGAAGCCTAATGCTTTGTCGCTTCTATGGTTGCGGGCTTCTTTGTCCTCCCCATGGCTATAATTTACCAAATCACCGGTGGTTTGTATGTGAAAAAAATCACAACTATCACTTTTTTTATCCGCAGAATTACGTTCTTCCGAATGAAGCGATTTGCCTTGCAGGTGCCGGTCAAAGGAACGAGCAAGTCAGGTATCGGCTGGCTACCTTTCTCCTTTTTGTTGCAGCTTCCGCTTATATGCCACATGATAAATTCCTGCCACAAACAAGCAGCCTCCTAACGCATTCCCAATAAAAACAGGAACAAAATTAGCCACAAACTCCTGCCAGGTCGCCTCCCCCGCAAAGATGGCCGCAGGAATGAGAAACATATTAGCGACCACATGCTGGAAGCCAAGCGCTACAAACGCCATGACCGGAAACCAGACGCCAGCAACCAAGCCTGCACCGTCATCCGAGCCGTAAGCGATCCAGACAGCCAGGGAGACAAGCCAATTGCAGCCGATCCCCGAGATCATCGCGGTCAGGAAGGGTTCCTCCAGCTTCGCATGCGTTAATCCAGTCATGTAGGCCAAATACGGCCCATGCTCCATCATCCCGGCGAGGTGGCCAAACACATAGGCAACGAAGATCGCGCCAGCGAAGTTACTCAGCGTAATGACCAGCCAGTTGGCAGCCACTCGCCGGAAAGAAGCTTTTCCCGCCATGCAGGCGAAGGGCAGGGCCATCATGTTGCCTGTCAGCAGCTCCCCGCCGGCTACCAGACACAATATCAAGCCTAACGGAAAAACGGCGGCCCCGAGAAAGCTTCGGAAGCCCTCCCATTCGGGAGGCAGGCCCGCGCTTACGCGGATCGCAAGAAGAAAACCAAGTGAGATGAATGCGCCGGCGGCGAACCCGAGCGGAAGCTGGGCGGACAGAGGAAGATTCGCTTTCTTCACGCCAGCCTGCACAGTACGCAGCGCGATTTGATCCGGTTGGGCGAAGCCCATAGAAATCCCTCCCAGCCGCCTAATAGCCGAACCTGTTCGAACGGTCTTCCAGCGCCTCGATGATCTCCTCTTCCTTGCGAAAATGATGCTTTAATATCGAGCTGGCCTGCAGCAAATAAGCCGCTATATCCTGTGCCTCCGGGCGGCGCACGGCATGATGGACTCTGTCTACGGCTTTGAAGAAGGCTTTGATGCATTGCTCGGCCAGCTCATGCTCCTGTTCCATCAGCGGAAATTGATCCAGCTCCTCTCCGAAATACCAGGCAATCATCGGAAACATCTTCTTCTCCTCCCATTGGCTGTGGGCCTCCAGCTCTTGCTGAAACGCTTCAGCCTTTGCCCTCAATTCACGGAGCGTGCCGGTCCAATCGGCGACTTGTTCCTCCCCGCCTATCTTCTTGGCTGCAGCGCAGAGTTCGCTTAAGCCTTCCTCGAGCATGGCGTGCTCTTCTCTCAAGCGCTGAACCGCTTCGTTAAATTCGTACAGCGGATGCCCGATCGTCGTAAAGCTCTTGCTCATATTGTCCTGCTGTCTCATAGGTACCCCTCCGTTTGGCTTAAGCCTTATAATGTCTTATGTAGCTCCAAGTTTAACGGAATGTAAGTGAATTGTATGTGAAAACAATCACAATACAAGGCAGTTTCTTATATTGCTTCGTGAAAAGGTTTATTTTCGTGTTCCTGATTCTGACTTATTTTCTAGGTAAACAGATAGATGTAAGCATTTTTATAGAATAGGAAAAAAAGACCTTCGAGGTCCCGTACATGATCGTACCGGTTCGAAGGTCGTTACTCATTAGTTTGCGGGCATTTCGTTAAAGAAGGTAATCTCCTCAATCGGCAAGCGTGTCGTCGGATGGCCTGGTTTTGCGGCTTTGCCGAGCGCTATCAGCATGATCGGAAGGTACCGGTCACTGATGTTGAAGGCTTCCTTAAGTTTGGCCGCGTCGTAGCCGCCCATTGGAACCGTATCGTAGCCATGAGCGCGTGCAACCAGCATCAGCTGCTGGGAAACAATACCGCCGTCAGTGTAAATGATTTTATTCAAAATCTCTTTCGGAAGCGCGCCGTACATGCTCACGGTTCTTTCCGCGAAGGATTTGGCCGTATCTTCCGGCATAAAGCCGCGTTTTACTGCTTCACCGTAAATTTCGTCGGCTTTTTTATAGCCTTCCGTATCTCCCAATACAGCGATTACCGCTGCCGCTTCAGTAACCTGAGACTGGTTAAAAGCGATCGGAAGCAGCTTCTCCTTCAGCTCTTCCGTTTCGATAACGAGGAAACGCCAAGGCTGAACATTGGAGGAGGAAGGTGCAAGCGTTGCTTCCTTCAGCAGCTCCTTAATTTGCTCGTGGGACAAACGGACCGATTTGTCATAGTGACGTACAGAACGGCGTTCGCGAATAACATCTGTGAATAGCGGGGAATTGGTCCCGGTTTGAGTTGAAGTTGACATATGAAATCCTCCTTAAATTAACTGCTGTTTATGATGTAGCACAGCTTCAAACGCTAGCTAATGCTTATCAGCGATTGACAGCTGCAGCAAAAAAACAATGACCTGAGCAGCTGGAAGAATGAGTGCATAAATTCATATCAGGAAACTGTGTGGAATAAAGCACAGTATATCCCAAAAAAATATGCATCATGCTTCAGCATTAAACTGTTGATTATATTGCACAGTATAGACTCTGTGCTGGCCGTTGTCAACTGTCTTATTGCCTAGGCTCATGTTAAGTTTTTGTTTCCAATTGATTGGCAATATCCGCTATCGTGTACTTGCTCAAAACTCCGCGCATGCTTTCATCCATTTCATTAGTGATTTCCTCAAGCACGGATTTCATGCTGCAGCCAAATGGATGCGTGCCCGCTGTTTCAGTAATACCAAAGCACAGCTTGCTGCCTGTACGAAATACATCATAGATATCTACCAAACGAATGGACTCCGGTGGTTTCTGTAAGTGGTACCCGCCGGCGCGGCCTTCCCGGGTTCCGATAAAACCTTCCTTGGCAAGAACGGCAAGAATACGGCGCAGCAAAGAAGGCTCAGACTGAAGGTATTTGGCAAGCTCGATGCTCGGGCAAGCTGTATTAACGTTCTCCTTAGACATAATGATTAGTGCTTGAACAGCGAGGCCGAACCATTTCGGGTGCTGCGACGTAGTACAATATTCCGGCTTCACCTTAGGCTCCCCCCTCATATCTCATATTATTTATAGCTATGAATCATTGTACCGAATTCCCGGACATCCCGCAATTACCAATCCTTAAACCTGCGTCATCTAAGCATTCCCTTAAAGAGGAGCTTGGCAAAAATAGCATAATCGTTACCAAATGGCTGACCAACGTTTGGCTGCCGATTTGTGCCGGCAGCCACGTCGTAGGTTGAACCTGTTTCTTGCTGCTTCCAGTCTTACAGCGGATCCGCTTGTGCCCCATGAACAGAGTGTACAGGAAATTCCATCAATACGGTTAAACCTCTTTGGTCCGCTTCACTTTCAAGAATAAGACGGCCTGAATGTGCTTGCACAATCCTCGCCGCCATGGGAAGTCCCAGACCATGGCCTTGTTGAACAGATCTCTTTCTTTTTAACGAATAGGGCAACTCCGTAATAACCGCCAACTGCTCCTGGGGAATTCCCGCTCCATTATCCTTTACGATAAAGCGATACTTGGAGCCGTCCCTGGACAAAGAGGTTTCCAGCTTGATCCGGCAGCCCTGCGGATTATGCCGCACACTATTATGGACAAGATTGCTGATGGCCCGCAGCAGTAATCTTTCATCCCCATGGACTTGAACCGCTTCGTCCGCCAGCAGTAATTCAATTTCATACCGTTCTTCCAAGCCATTATTCAAAAAATCTGCGACAACGTGTCTTGCCAGCACAGATAAGCGGATGTTTTTCAAATGCAAAGGCTGCATTTCATACTCAAGCATAGAGACCAGGTTCAGGTCGCTTACAAGCGAGCGCAGCTTCTCCCCCTGACGCCGGATGATCCCGGCATGATGCCTCTGCTCCTCCGGCAAATCCCGATTATCCTCCATTTCACTTGCATAGCCTAGAACCATCGAGAGCGGGGTCCGGATATCATGGGAAATACCGGCGATCCAGTTGGAGCGCGCCTCATCCCGTGCCTTCAACGCCGCTGTTTTTTTCTGAACAATATCTGACGCGGAATTCATACTGCGGGCCAGATCACCAAATATCCCTTTGGTATCCAAGCGGACCTCTTGTTCCTCAGCAAGACGATGAACCCCTGCAACAAGGGGGCGAATCCTTCTTATTAGAAGTGTTCCCATAACGATAGATACAAGCAAAGCCACCGCTGCATTAAGAAGGAGCAGCCACACAATCCGAATAGGCAGTGACCTTACCCAGTCGGAAACAAAATTCAATTGATACTTCCCATAGCTGCTCTTAGGATAGCCCGCCACAACAAGACCATCCTTATGCTCCCAAAGATAAACGGGATAATCCATAAGATAATACCGTGAGAACTTGGCTACATCGACCAGGTTGTAGGCTTGCGGTACATCATCGGGCAAATAAGCATTCCATTTCATTCGGCCATCATTACCGAGCAGCATGGCCCACGCCTCATATCGTTGGAGAAACTCGGCAGCATGCTCACCCAAGGTATAGCTTCCTTCCTGCAACTCCAGGCTTTCGGCAACTACTTTAACTACATCCTCCGGAGCCGGCCGCTGGTTAATTTCCCTGAAAATCAGCACGCTTAGCAATATGAAATTGAAAATGAGGAGGAATATCGAGAGGATGATGGTCGAAGCGACATAGCGGCGCAGCACGCGTATAATACCGTCCACTTAGGTGTTCTCCTTCGCCAACAGCTTATATCCCAGTCCTCTGACAGTAAGCAGATAGATGGGATTGGATGGATCCTTCTCGATTTTTTCGCGTAACCGCCTGATATGAACCATCAATGTATTTTCGTAGCCGTAGCTGTCATCTCCCCAGACGGCTTGACATAAGGCATCACTCGTGACGATTCGGTTCCGGCTCTCATACAGCTTCAGAAGAATGGCATGCTCCTTGGCTGTCAATGGCAGTTCTTCCTGATCTATCTGCACGATCGCACTATCCATATGAATGACCCTTTCTCCTAATCGAAAGCTGCAAAGATACTCCGTCACAGGGGAGGAATAAACCCGCTTCAAAATCGCCGTCAAACGCAGCACCAGCTCGCGCGGCAGGAACGGTTTCACCATGTAGTCATCCGCCCCTAAACCTAGTCCAAGCAAACGATCCTCATCCTCCCCCCGCGCGGAAAGAAAAAGGACGGGCATTTCCGAGAACTGTCTAATGGAGGACAAAAGGGAAAATCCATCTCCATCCGGCAGCATGACATCAAGAATCGCTATATCCGGCTTGTCCGTTTGGCAGCTCGCCAGAGCCGATGCGCTGTCAGCGGCCAGATAAATGCGAAAAAAGCCCTCTTTTCTTAAAAACCGTTCCATCATCATTCTGATTTCCGGTTCATCGTCAACGATTAAAATTTTCTTGTCTTTGACATTCTCCATTCTCCGTCACCCGACTTTCATTATACCTGAACCGAAGGGTGATCTGTTTGTTTTCTGAATCGATTTAAGGTGGACGTAAGGTTCTCTTTAGATTGCAGAAAGGCGGACCGATTACAGTGAATACCAAGAAAAGTACACCAAAGACGGGAATGGAGCTGAGCTTTCATATGAGTGATTCGGCCATTGTGCAAACGCACAAATTGACCAAAACCTATGGGCGGATGAACCGTGTAAATAAGGTTGATCTTCATGTTGAGGAAGGGGAAATCTACGGGTTTCTCGGGCCCAACGGCGCCGGGAAGACAACTACACTAAAGATGCTTCTCGGACTTATCAAGCCGTCGGAGGGGAACATCCATATTTTCGGAAAAAGCCTGAACAGGAACCGTCCCTACATTCTCGAGCGTACCGGCTCGCTGATCGAGTCGCCCTCTTACTATGGACATCTGACAGGTCTTGAAAATATGAGGATCATGCAGCGTCTGCGGAGCGTATCGGATCGAAACGTAGATGAGGCGCTTCGTATCGTACGGTTGGACAATCACAAAGACAAGAAAACGGAGCAGTATTCGCTCGGAATGAAACAGCGGCTTGGAATCGCAATGGCCCTGCTTGCCTTCCCCAAGCTGCTGATCCTGGATGAGCCGACGAATGGTCTTGACCCTGCAGGCATCGGTGAAATCCGGGAGCTCATCAAATCACTGCCCGCACGCTATGGGATGACGATCTTGCTCTCCAGCCACCTGCTCTCGGAAATCGAACAGATCGCGACCTCCGTAGGCATCATCAGTGAAGGAAATCTGTTATTTCAGGGCAAAATGGCAAGTCTGCAGGAACAAGGCAGGCCCGCCATCCTGCTAAAAACCGGGAACAACAGCAAAGCCGAAAGGCTCCTTCTCGCCCAAGGTCATAGCCCGCTCCACAGCGGCAGTCAGCTCGAGCTCGGTTATCTTGGGGACACAGACGTGGCGGATATCAACAAATTGCTTGTTTCACACGACATTCCGGTCATTCGAATCGAGGAACGAAAAAAAAGTCTGGAGGATATTTTCCTTGACCTGACGGGAAAGGAGCGCAGCTTGTGATCAAAGCAGTAGGACTGGAATACTTCAAAATCCGCCGCAAAAAGATTGGGGTCATGATTATACTTTTTCTTGCCGCAGAGCTGCTGTGGGTCCTTATGGCTACCAGCGTGTCTATAGCCCGTAATCAGGAGCATGCTGTATGGGAATCTGTCTTTTTTAGCATCTCGTCCATGAATGGGCTTTTTATGCCGATAATCTCAGCTATTGTTGCCTCCCGGATTTGTGATATGGAGCATAAAGGAGGCACTTGGACAATGCTTGCGGCCGCCAATGTGAGCCGCGGACATCTCTATGCAGCGAAGTATGTTTGCGCCAATAGTTTGCTCCTGTATGGCATTCTTGCACAGACCGTATTCATACTTGTGTTCGGTTTGATTAAGGGTTTTCCCGGCGGCTTTCCTATCGACCTGCTAATCCGGTTCGTAGGGGGGACTATGCTGGCCACTCTTGCCGTCACGGCTCTTCAACAGTGGATTTCTTGGGTTGTGAGAAACCAGACCTTTGCACTTTGCCTTGGAATGTTAGGAGGCTTTATCGGAATGACCGCCGGGCTGTTCCCTGCCGCTGCCAGACATTGGTTTATCTGGTCTTATTATTTGGATCTGAGTCCGGTTACTTACCGGTACGCCGAGGCTTCGGGCACCTATATGGAACAGCCTTTGGTTTCCGGGCTCGCGTTGGCGGCTCTGCTCATGGCCATTCTGTTCTATATCGCCGGAAACACTCATGCTAACCGGCAGGAATACTGAGGAGGAACACAAATGATACGAAGCCTTTCCGCCGAGTGGCTCAAGCTGCGGCATTCCAGGATGAGTCTTATACTCGCTCTTCTCCCTATCCTAAGCCTGCTGATTGGATGTGCAAATTACTATTTGAACCGGGATGTCCTGAACAATGGGTGGTACAGCCTGTGGACTCAAGTCAGCCTGTTTTACGCAGAATTTTTCCTGCCCGTCCTGATTGCTATCTGCTGTTCTTATGTATGCAGACTGGAGCATCTGAACCGGAATTGGAATCTGGTACTGACCTCTCCGGTATCCGTCGCAAGCGTGTATCTTGCCAAATGGATTACCGTTAGCCTATTTATCTTATTCGCGCAAGCGTTATTCTTAGGTCTGTACTGGCTTGCAGGTACTCTGCTTTCCTTGTCCGGGTCACTGCCTGTAGAGACTATAGACTGGACGTTGCGCGGTTGGTATGCTTCCCTCTCCATCATCGCGTTGCAATTGGGTCTTTCACTGCAGATCCGCAGCTTCGCTACGCCTATCGGAATAAGTCTGTGCGCGGCATTAATCGGTCTTGGCCTGTATGTTGCGAAGCTGGGCATAGGTTACCCGTTCTCCCTGCTTACCATCGGCATGAGCGTGTTGAGCCAAGATAAGCTGACCGGCATACAAAACACCCTGTTTTGGTTAATGACCTTGGCCTACATTCTTGTTTTTGCGTCATGGTCTATTCGCCGGATGAAGAACAAAGATATGGTTACATCCTGATTAAGGAGGAATAGCAGAATGAAAAAACTATTACTGACGCTGGGAATTATGCTCTTGATTGTCGTATCTTTATGGATGTTCTTCTTTACTCCCGACAAATTGACACCCGAAAACCCAGCTGGCAAAACCATCTACTATACGATGGTATCGGGTCCCGGCGTACAAAATATGAACGGACGTTATGAGTATAAGCTGACAGTATACACAGAGAAAGGAAAAGGAAAGGAGATGGAGTTTTCGGCCGGAAAGCAGCTGAGAAACGAAGCTTATGTTCGGTTATATCACACTTTATTACGGGGCGTCACATACTGGGAAGAGGTGACCTTCGAGGAGCTGCCGGAGGCGGTTCAACAAAAGTATCGAAATATTCAAGCTGCCCACTAACCAAAAGCGGATGCCAGTGTATATGGCATCCGCTTTCTTGTGCTCTACTGTAGCTGCGCTCGATATGGAGGGCAATTGCTGCAGCTTGTTAAACCTTAATTTAATACGTATTATAAATATTTTCGCATTCTTCCCCAGTAGGTTCAAAAAAGCAGTGCAGCCTGTATCTTCCTACAAGCGGCTGATTATACCATGTATCCGGACATGGCTCGGGAGCTTCCGCTGTTCCCGGACGAAAATACCAGAGGGAGAATTTAGCCGGCCAAAACCGCTCCCCATTCACAGCCCGCCGCGCGAGACGGCGCTCCTGCTCTCTTGCGCTTTGATAATACATTCCATGAAGCAGCGCCTCAAACGCATGCGGCTGGTTGATCATCTGAGGAATAGTCCGGATTCCTTTAAAATCGGAGCAATTCGCCCTTATTCGGTTAATGCCAACATTTCCGACAAGAAGCATGCCCATTTCACCTTCGCCCACAGCTTCGGCTCGAAGTAACCTTGCCAACATATCAATATCTCTTTGCCTGGCTTTTACGACTGCCATCGGCTCACCTCTTCAGATTGTTCTAGACTCATCATATTGTAGGTGACACGAATGTATGACCGTTTTGCTGTCTTTTTGTTAAGGCTTGTCGGAATCCGTCATACCCCTTAGCTTAATGATCTAAGATTTTGTCTCATTAGAGAGGAAATTTGCTGCTCGTCTGTATTCGGTATCTTCTCTAGCTGTTGAATAACCAATTCCTGCCGTTGAATGGAATGATTTTGACTTAACTTCGCTTTCCCTTCTATTGTGTCTATTTTCATTTTAAAGCCTTGCACTCCCTTATTCATACCGCTTAGAAAGCCGGGGTCTATATCCTGCAGCCTGTAGGAGCTGTCAGGGGCTTCGTATTTCAATACCATCTCATGCAAGGACTCCATTAACTCATTTTCGTCCTCAATAAATTCGACCTTCCCATACACATGAACAGTCACATAATTCCATGTCGGAACGGCCTTATTCGTCTCATACCAAGAGGGAGAGATATAACAATGGGGACCATGAAATACCGCTAACACATTTTGATCCCTAATGTCTCTCCATTGAGGATTTGGACGGGCAAAATGACCGTATAGGTACTTATGATCCTTATCGAGAATCAGCGGCAAATGAGTGGCGTAGGGTGTTCCTTCATGTTGAGAAAATAAAGTTGCAAAACTATTTTCCCTCATAATCTTGTAGGCAATAGAATGATCCGTGATTTTGAATTGCTCCGGTATATACATATGGTTTTCTCCCTTCATACATCTAATGTATAAATGTTTTTAAAAAGATAAACCAACAATAAACAAATTAGTGGACTAGCAGAAGATCCATTATTAATGTTTTTCACTGCACCAATTCGTCAATGCTCTTTATCATATCATCGTCATGGTCAAAATAAAATCAATCTGTTCTTCATCGCCCAAATAAAATGAGTGAGCTCCAGTTTGAACAAAACCCATTTTGTTATAAAAGTCAATGGCATTCTCGTTCTTTTCCCAAACTCCCAGCCAGATTCTCTTTTTTTTGTGTCCTCTGGCTATTTCCATCGCTTGGTTTATTAAATATTTTCCAAGCCCTTTTCTTTGAAATGATTGTCTTATATAAATCCTTTCCACTTCTAACGACTCATCACCCATTGGCTCGGATTGGGCATCATTCATATTAACCTTTAAATATCCGGCAAGCTCTTCATCGAAAAAGACGAAATAAAATTCCGAATAGATATTGGACAATTCCTTTTCCAACTGGGTAGTGTTAAATACTCTTTCCAAATAGGCGTTCATATTTTCAGGCGAATTCTGATCTTTAAATGTGTCGTTGAAGGTTTCGATACTTACTTCTTGGAGTGTTTGTAGATCTTCACGGCCGCATTTTTTTATGGTTACAGTCATTTTCATAGACAGCTCCTTTTTACAGAATCAATAATTTCTCTTGTTTCCCTTTTTCACAAATTCCCAATCGATTTCTATATTTTTTCTAACTCTTTGAAGAAGATGATAAATGGTTTCTGCTTCTTTCTCGGAAAATCCAGCTAATGCGACACTATTCGAATGATCATGCTCTCTTTTGATAAAAGGATACACCTCGTTCCCTTTATCTGTTGGGAAGAGCTTTTTTATTTTTTTGTTATGTTCATCCTCTTTCTTTTCGATAAAGCCATTCAGTTCAAGCTTTTGTATGGCACGAGCCGCGGTCGTCCGATCTACTTTGATCATCTCCGCTAATTTTTCTTGAATGATTCCCGGGTTTTCACATATTCGGACAAGGTACAAATACTGCCCTTTTGTAAGGTCATATTCTTTAAATTCTATATTGCTGATTGAATCTAATGCCCTTGCAATCATTCCTATTTCACGCAGGACTTCCTTCATAATGATCTCCTTAGAAGAATTTTTGTTGCAAATGCAATAAAAACGATATATAGTAAATTTAACTTAAATTTGTTGTATTTGCAACATAAATAAACCTAAAAGAGGTCGAGGAAAGTGAAATATGTTTTTTATGTCGTAGGAATATTAATATTGACCCTTGGTATTTCTTTCACTATACAATCAGACCTTGGAACTTCACCTTTTGATGCGCTTTTGGTGGGATTATCCATAAAAGTGGGGCTTACGGTAGGGAGCTGGGAAATCATAACTGCTTTGATACTGATATGCTGTAATTCGCTGTTAAAAAGACAAAGACCGGAAGTTTTGGGGATGCTGACAGCATTGATAACGGGGGTTGGCATTGATATGTGGCTTTTTTTATTGCACGATGTAATAGCTCCTGAACAATGGTACAGCAAAATCCTTTGCTTCGGCATCGGTTTAGTTGTTATAGGCTTGGGAACCTCCACCTATTTACACACTAATTTTGCGCCGATTCCCATTGACCGATTAACATTAATAATACAAGAACTCACTAGAACTAATTTATTTTTTTCGAGAACCTTCATTTACGTCGTATTCTTGGTCATGGCAATGATTTTCCATGGACCGATTGGTATTGGTACTTTACTAACCGTTTGCTTAGGGGGGCTACTGCTTAATTACTTTATGCCATTGACTAAAAAAATTTTAGACCGCATAGTAATACACTCTAGTACGCTGCCCGATTATGATAAGGCTCGTAACCGTTCAACGAATTGATCAACGGCTTGTACATCCTATTGCTTTATGGGGAATGCCGCTTTGATTCAGGGCATCCCCAAAAAACGATCAAATATCTCGTTCCTCACACTCGAAGGGTTCTTCATACGAATACATCTCATGGAAAAATCCTAGATACGGGACATCGTCTTCCAGGCATTTTATGCAATAGGACAGTTCCTCATCACACGTCAGCTCTTCACCGTTGTTCCGCATACCCTCTAATGCATCTACAATATGTTCCATGATGGTCACCTGGATAAATAAGGGCAATTGATCCAGCATCGAGTTTTCGATCTGGGTCTCGGATCTGTACCCCTCGAGGGCTGTTTTAAAGTAATCATCCATAAACTTTTTGCGTTTATCGGCGTCAGGTTCAGATCGTATCCAGCCCATGCCGCTTCTCCATAGATCTGCCAGATCATACATATACCAACCGTAGCAAGCATTATCGAAATCGTATACAGTGATTTGCCCTGTAGCAAAATCTATCGTATAATTCCCATCATTGTAATCAAAATGGATCATACCGAAAGATTCCGGGCTCCTGTCCAGCCCTTCCAAGGTTTTAAGGAGCTCTGCCAGCTTCTCCTTAAGCAGAGATAAGGAGCCGGGGATTAGTTTATCGATATACTCGACATTGTACTTATCAAAAAAACTATAACGGCGATGGACGGGAGCATAGCTTTTCGACAATTGGTGCAGCTTCCCCAGAACTTTACCACAGTTATAATAATATTCGGTAATAGGGACTCCTTCCCGGTACCGATAATGATTTTCTACAAGCCTTTTTCCCTTAGCCTTTTCAAACAGGCAGACAAAGAAGGTGTGGTTATTATGAGATATCTCTTCCAGCAGATTCCCCTTTCGGGAGCTGACTACACTCGAGACACTACCGCCATGCTCGAATAAATATCGGATATATTCCACTTCGCCGAGCAATTCTCCCCGGCTCCTGTCATTCAAGTAGGTGATTCTAATAATTTTGCCATCAGCGCCCTCTTTCTCGCAGCGATAAACGACATTCCGTCCTCCGGCATGTGCCTTAACCGGCCTGATTTCATAGCCCTCCAACCCGTACAGCTCCGATATAAATGGAAGTAAATATGCATCGCATATTTTAACAGCCTCGTTATGAGTCATCCTATCTCCTTTCGGTGCTATCTGTAGTTAGTTTTTCACTTTCTATTTTACCGAGGGGTTCCCATTCATTTCCAAGGAAACTTTCTATATAACCAAAGTCGCAATAGCAAAAATAAAAAATCAACCCTGCTGCATTGTACTTGGCGAAGGATTGATTCCAACTTTATCCCGAAAGAAGGGAACTGATGATTATAAAGTTTGCAAAATTTTCACGTCCTGATCTTCAAAACTCAATCGCATCCCGTTTAAGTTTATTAAGATATCATGATCGCTCGCATAACGCCAATCCACTCAACTGCCCCTCGTTTGTACCAAACTAACGTAAACGTTAGCGTAATGAATTACCGTAATACGGTTTGCCGCGCTGTCTATAATGGCATTCTTTTTAATCTCGCTTAATCAACTATTACCCGTTACAGCGTTATTCCACGCCTCGAAGTATTCATCGATCGATTGATAGCGATCATCTTTTTGTGTACTAACAGCTTTCAATGCAATCGTGAATAATTTTTCATTTGCTTGCCACTCATCAAAGCTTCTTTCTTTTCCGCCACCAAGCAACTGGAAGGCTGTTGCCCCCATTTGGAATACATTTGACCTTTCATCAATCTCTTCACCTAGTTGAAACTCCTCTGGAGACATGTAGCGACTTGACCCCCACATACGCCCCATTGTATTTATCACTGGTCTTTTTGCGTAAAATTCTATATCACAAATTCTGGTCTCTTCTGATATAAAATCATACATGATGCAACCATCGTAAAAATCTAAAGCAATGTATCCTCTTTTGTTTACATGAATATGAAATAATAATATTTCATTATAAACACTGAATTTCTTTTCTAATGGCAGGGCCAAGAATTTCTCAAACGAATTATATTGCTTCCCCATACAATCTCCGTCAAACCACTCAAATACCGTTAGGTAACCATTTTTGATCTCCTTGTGATCGATTATTTCGATGAGACTCGGGTGACTTAGATCTTGGTAGACAGAAACGGTTGATTTAAGCCGAGTAATAGCCATGTCCGTACTTACACTGCTTAATACAGTAGCTGCGCCTGCCACCTTTACGAAAAGCTTCTTGTTATCATTTAGGATACCAAAACATAAATATCCAGAATCTTGCCTGTCGAATACAGCAAAGACTTTGCCGTACTCAGATAAAAATTTAAAATCAAATTCTTCTTTCAACTCAAATGTGACCCCATCGATAATTTTAGTTATCATATACTACCTCCCATAGAATACCATCCCTTACCATTCCAGCTCTTATCATTACTTTTTCTGAAAGACTGTTCTCAGCATTAGAGTAGCTACTATTCGATGAGCATTAAGATTGTTAAATGCAGATTGAATTAGCAGAAAGAGCAGCTGCCGCGGCGGCAAACTGCTCCTTGATGCATTGAACTCCCCGTTAGCGTAATGACTTATTCTATTAAGGGTTGTTCGAAACCCATGGTTCCATGCCCACATCGGTTTTATAAATGCAATAGTTCCATATGATAATTCGATAGCAGCTGCTCCTCAACTGAAGTCGTGGGCAGTCGCAGTATTTATTTGTTACTCCATCCGTCTCTCGTAAATAATGCTCTTTATCCGATCCTCGCTCAGGCTGTATATTTCAGCAAGTTGAGATATTTTAACCCCTTCCGTATACTTCTGAAAAATTTCATTATTCCGCGTATTTAACTCCTCGCGTATTCCTGACGAACAGCCCCATTCTTTTCTCGTCGTTTGAGGGATGTAGATGTACTTTCCATTCACATATTTTTGAATCTCTTTAACTAGTTCCTCCGGCAATACGTTTTGGGCGTTAACATATTTTTTCATTGTCAAATCCGCCTAAATCGTTAACTTTAATCGCAAAGTGTTGGCCATATAATCGTCAAAACCTTCTCTGACCATCAATACAAAATTATCGAACTTTTTCAGTGTTACCATGGAATTGACATGAATGATATTGAGTTGGCGCATAGACAAAAGTGCAGCTTGAATAAGCCGTTTTTTATCAGCTTTACTTACGTTAGCTCTGAAGTGTATACCGAATGCGACAGCGCTGAGATCATTATTGGACGGATTGAGCGCTTTTACTTTGTAGTAGGCAAATCCGGCTATCTGACCGTAGGAATTGAACATTGAGAGTAGGACGGCCTCCGATGATAGATTTGAATATTGTTTGCTGAACTGCTCTGCCTGCAGCTCTTCGCCATCCTCAATAAGCATGGTAATGATATCGTCCTTTTTGGCATTTGCAAGAGGAACAATTCCGTCCGTGTTGAGATTTTCAGGTTCTTTCCAATCCGGCAAGTGGAAATGTGTAGAAATTTGCGAATATTCGTCCGAAATAAAGCCATGCTGTTCCAATAAAGTGATTTCCTGATTTCTGACTTGGCCAAATGGCATTGTTGCAAAGTAATACAGCTTGTTGCCTTTCTTTAGTTGAATCGCATTGCAGCAAGATTGAATCATTTGTTTCAGCGCTTCCGTTTGATTTTCCGCTACACCGTATTCTAGATAGCCGTTTGGACTAGATGTACCCAGTGTAAGCCCCATAAAGCCGACCATCCGGCCATTTTTCTCCGCAACGAACCCCAAATTCGAATTGGTATATGAATCTTTAAGCTCTTCTGCACAAATCACACTTAACCGAGGGTCGTTGTAAAATCTCTTTTTGGTAGACAGGATAAGTTCTCTTATTTGTGGAAAATCATCGTCTGGAGTTACTTTCCTCACCTTTATATCGTCTGACATTCATCAATCACCTCCATATGATTTAACTATATTATTCCAGCAAACACCAACAAAGGAAATATTGAAATCAGGGTAGAAAAAAAGACAAACGAGGTTGTTCCGGCTGATGAAGGCTGTTTCGCCCACTAATTTGTCGTTTAAACTTCTAAATGATAAGGACGAAAGATAATCTGCCCACTAACACATAATGCGGTTGCCGGCGGCAAACTGCTCTTAGATGAAATTGATTGAACGCACCTGTTTAGCTTAAAAATGATAGGTCATCAATTCTTCATCAAAGTATTTTCCAACATGCTTCATAGATTTAACTTCAATTCCATATGACTTAAATCCGAGTGATTCATACATTCTTTTTGCAGCTTCATTAAATGTGATTACGCCGAGGTTTATTTGAGTTAATCCCTCTAACTTTTTTGCTCGAATTATTGTTTCTTCCATCAGTTTACGACCAATGCCTCGTCCTCTAAATTCCTGAGCGACATAGGTCCCCCAGATATTGCCTTTATGGTTTAATTTTTTGGTGCGCTCCCTAACAAAACCAACCATTCCGATAACAGTATTATTACTAAATGCGCCCACAATGAAGTTGTCATCTGACACTTGAATACGTGATCTAACTGATTCGAGAGTCGCAGTAACAGAATCCTCATAATTTGCAGAGAATGCTTCTGGGTTGTTTTTTAGAGCATTTAGTCTTAAATCCCAAAACGACTCGGCATCTTCAGGGGCTATTATTCTGATTACAATCATTTATTTCCCTCCATCATTTTTGCCGAGAGCCCCCCTCAGGACCCTTCGGGATAACGAGCGCCTAAGTATCGAAGGACTATTTCTGGAATATAGCTTCTATCGATCCATGGTAGTGAGGTTCTCCATGACCAATATCAAGTTGGATGCCTTCTAGTAAAAGTATTTTTTTGTAATCAATAAATATTTCTTCTATTTCATCCCTAGTAAAGAAGTGAATATATCTGTCATTCTTACTATAAAAAAACGTGCGGTCACTAATTTTTTCGGCTTTCTGTATAGCAATTTTATATGTCGGCTCTTCAGTTGAAAAAGTACTTAAATATAGTAATCCGCCTTTCGTTAAGCCTTGTTTTGCACGCTTTAAAATCCCTATGATATCATTATCGTTAAAAAATTGGAGGACATTCGCAAGGATGATTAATGAGTACTGCTCTTCTGCTATATGTACTTCTCTAATATCTTTTTGTTCGATCACAAGTTTAATGTTTTCTTGTTCGGCCCGCTTGCTAGCCGCAGAAATTGCGGCATCTGATAAATCATACCCTTCCACTTCGAACCCGAATTTAGCAAAGTATAAAGCAGACAAGCCCACACCCATTCCAAGATCCATGACCTTTCCAGGTACCATCATCTTTTGATATCTCATTAAATTAGGGAATGTTCTTATTCGTGATTGATTTGCAGCCTCATGGTAATTCTTCCATTGATCTTGGGTCATTTGTTTCCTCCAATGATTGATTATGATTATTAATTTAATAACGACCCAATTTTACCATATTTGTTTAATAAAGGGCCGTTTTTTACGCTTACCGGTTGAAATAAGCTCCCTTTGCCCGCTACTTGAATAAAGAAAAAAGGAGCCGAGTTGAAGCAGCTCCTGCACTATCGTATCCGTTTCATGTATATGCCTAATTTAGTTCTAAGAACAGGAAGTTTATCGTAAGGGTCACCAACTAATCCAAATACTTGGGCAAAAGCTGGTTCCGTCTTGTATTTAACGATAACTCCACGTAGTTTAAAGTAATGTTTTCAAAAGCATCGATTTCAACTCCGTATCTCCCTATTCGAATTGTACTTCATTATCAACACTTGCAATTCGCTCAGTCTTACCGCAAATGGAGATGCAATTAATTCCTGTACGATTTGTAGAGTTGCGTAGTTCTGTAGAAACCATCAAAATACTCAGGACCAATTTTTGTATAATTCGCTTTATCGCTATTGATTGTCCTACTCAAGGTTTCCCGGCTAATAAGAAACATGACTAACCCTTCATTCTTCTTTTAGCTAGCTCCACACCTTATTGTATGCCGACAGAACGACCGGCTGCCGCAAACGTTTTTTTCGGCATTTTCATGACAATCAGCGGATGGTTATTCAACAAGATCAGGGCTACCCAGTGCCTTTTGGGCTTTGCTTCTACGCAAGCTAAACCAAGTCTCCGAATGAGAGTCTCATCGCAGGTTCACCAACAATCCTTGACGATCCAGTTCCGCTAACAATTCTCTCTAAAAAAATCAAAAGAAGTCATAGCCACTTTCATGGTTATGACTTCTAGCTTCGCTGCTTCTTATACATCCTGATTCCCTTGCTCTTCGACCTCACTGATCAGTCGGTCCACCCCTTCCGCATAACTAGAATCAAACAAGAAGAAGGCAGCCGAATCCTTAACGCAACCGGCCGCCATACCATTTCTCTATTCTAAGCTAAAGCCCGCTCCCTAGCAGCAAGTCCCAGTGCCAAAGCGCCGCATAGTCCAGCTTGCTGACCCAGTCCGGGCGGCACGATATAATCATCGATGTGCTCCAGGATGGCGCTTGAATTTACATAACCATTCAAATTCGCTTGCACAGCCTTCCGAATAAGAGGGAACAACTGGGATTGCTGCATCACACCTCCGCCAAGAATGATTCGCTGAGGAGAGTTAAATAAGATCGCACTTGTGATACTCTGCGCAATATAGAACGCCTCGATCTCCCATGCGATATGATCTATAGGTAGCTCGTGCCCTTTTACCCCCCACCTTGCTTCAATCGCAGGACCTGCTGCCATGCCTTCCAGGCAATCCCCATGATAGGGACATCCGCCTGCAAAAGGATCGTCAGGATGGCGTCTCATCAGAATATGCCCTCCTTCCGGATGAACAAGGCCATGAATCAGGCGGCCTTCTGCATAGACGCCAACGCCAACACCGGTGCCGATGGTGTAATATATGCAGCTGGACAGCCCTTGGGCAGCGCCCCAGGTCACCTCGCCGAGTGCCGCTGCGTTGACGTCCGTATCCCAACCGAATGGAACCCGGAAGGCTTCTCTAAGCGTGCCCAGCATATCGAAGTTGCTCCACCCCGGCTTAGGCGTTGTGGTCACGTAACCATACGTCTTGCTATCTGGGCGTAAATCGATCGGCCCGAACGATCCGATGCCGATAGCTTCGACCTTCGTGTCTTGAAAATATTGAATTACTTTCGGCAGCGTCAGTTCTGGACGTTCGGTCGGGAAGCTAATCTGATCTTCGATTTCCCCCTGCGAATTCCCGATCCCGCATACGAACTTCGTTCCTCCGGCTTCGATTGCACCTATCCGCATATCATGACTCCTCTCGATGGCTATTTCCTGGCTTGTTCCGCAGAAGGCTTAACCTCATAGATATCCAGGGACATCCGCAGGTTTTGATCTTCTTCTGTGAACACGGCAAGTCCGGTACATTCCGGTCCAGGGAAGATCAGATCCGTAATGACGGCCTGGCCGCCTTGACCGAACACTTCTACGGAAGAACGGTCCACGTAAATGCGGAGTTCATAGAGCCCGTTTTGCACGTTCAGCTTGGCTGTATGATGTCCTAAGAAATGCTCATGGAATTCGTGCAGACCCGACGCCGTTCGATCGACATAAAGCTCCTCGGTTTCACCATTCACTCCAATCACGGTTTCTGTATCCGCACCTACTCTTACCTTAAATCCAGCAGACTTCCCGCGCGGGAACGCCGCCACCAGCTCATACGATTCCAAGCGAATCTCCGAAAGGCGCGTATTGATTTCATGAACCGTCTCCTCTTTCATCGAAAGCACCTGTATGCGGGCGGATTCCATTTCCCTGGCAGGCTTCTGTACAAGAACGATGTCCCCGTGTCTTAATTCGAGAGAAAGCTCTCGTACGATCGTCATCGCACCGCGAAAGCCTTCAGTTGGCGTCTGGTTTGCGTACATCCAGTTGCTCATCCAACCGATAAATAGCCGTCTTCCATCTTCCGCAGGCACATCGGACCAGGATACGCCCGCATAATTATCTCTGCCAAGATCCAACCAACGAACTCGCCTAGAAGCTTCATCCGGCGTGAACACTTCCCCATCGAAGTCACCCGTAAAATACTGCGTTCTTGAGCCTTCCACAAAAGCGGGATCCGCGCCAATGCTCACCAGCATGACCCATTTCGTGTTAGCAGGATCCCCATCGATCGCGAGCGGGAACAGGTCCGGGCACTCCCATACCCCGTCATGCGATCCGATCCCTTCGCCGAATTCGCTGGCAAGGGTCCAATGGATCAAATCAGGAGAATGATACAGGCATACCGTCTGCCCACAAGCAATAATCATCACCCACCTGTTCGTTGCTTGATGCCAGAATACTTTAGGGTCGCGGAAATCAACGTATGTAGCATGCTCAAGCACGGGATTCCCCTCGTATTTCGTCCAGGTTCTGCCGCGATCCGTACTGTAGGCCAGACTTTGACGCTGAATGGCTGGCTTTCCGTCCGGCATTTCCTTGTGGTGCGTAAAAATCGCGACAAGGCCTGGCTGACCTTCGAAGAACCCCGTCGTATTGTTCCAATCGACCACAGCGCTGCCCGAAAAAATCATGCCTTGTTCATCAGGTGCTAGCGCAATCGGCAGCTCCTCCCAGGTCACAAGATCCTTGCTCACCGCATGGCCCCAGTGCATCGGTCCCCAGGTCATTCCGCTCGGATGGTGCTGGTAGAACAAATGATATTCTCCTTCGAAATACACCATCCCGTTCGGATCGTTCATCCAATTTTCCTTCGGTGAAAAATGATATACGCCTCGATAATTTTGCTTAGTCATCGTAGTCATGGTTGTTTTCTCCTCTACTCTTTATGAGGTCTTGAATTTGAACTCAAGGTCCTTCTCTCTGTATGGATCGATCATTATTTGGTTACTCTGTCATAACCGCCCTGCTTGATTTTCAGCCATTCCTGCAAGCCCAAGCGGTCCAGTTCTTTCAAATAGGCATCCCATTGTTCATCGATCTTGCCGTTCTGGTACCATTCCGTACGCATGCGAAGCACGTAGGCAAACAGATCGGTTTCAATGGTCGTCAAGCGATCGAGCTCATCTATGGAATTGAATACGCTTGGCATAACGTTCTCAGCCTTCATCTTCGGAGCCATAATGTTCTTGATAATATCCATTCTGCCTTTGGCGTCATCCGGCATGGTCGTGTATTTCCCATAATACGAATCCAGGATCGCGAGCGGTCCGCCAATACTTGTCTTCTCGCGCAGTTCTACAGGAGCCGCACCATTCAGCGGCAAATGTTTCAGCATCCCCTTCGCTTCATCGAATTCGAAGATGTTCTGCTGCTTGTCGTCTCCATATGTTCCCCAGTTGTTCTGAACCGATTGAATCGGATCATACAGCTGGTCCACCCACTTCGCTGTCGTTTCTACATTTTTATTGGCGCTCGTAATCACCATCTTGCCTCTCGCAAGGCCAAGCGCATTCGTTCTTGTTACATTCACTTCGCCATTAGGTCCTGCAAGCGGCGGCATTACTTCGTAATGATCATTCGCACCGCTGATGTTCGCCTTATCCCAGGAGAAGTAAAGTCCGTATTTCTGATCCTTTCCTTTGGCAAGGTAGGTACTCCAGTCCTGCGTATAGGCTTCCACGTCAATGAGTCCTTCTTGATACAGCTCGTGAATAAAAGATACCGCTTCTTTGTAATCTTTTTGTGCCGGCGTGAAGATCACTTTCCCCTCATTGCTAACGACTGCGTGGTCAGGGTTCTCGCCCAGTCCGAACGAGCCGAAGAGGAACGCCAAATCTTCCGCGCCCGGCTTATTAATGAAGGACAACGGAATTTCGTCCGCCTTCCCGTTGCCATTCGGATCTTTGGTCTTGAATGCAATTAATACTTCCTTTAATTCCTTCGTTGTTGTAGGCATCTTAAGTCCCAGCTTCTTAAGCCATTCCACATTGATCCAAGGCATGCTGTCTACGGCCTGGATTCTTTCTTTGCCGTTACCGAGCTCCTCAATCCACGGGAAGGCATAAATATTGCCGTCTGGCGCCGTAATCATGCTCTTGTATTCTGGCGCTTCTTCCAACACTTTTTTGAAATTCGGCATGTGCTTCTCGATAAGATCATTCAGTGGAATGATCGCTCCGTCCTTCGCCAGTTTGAGCAATTCATAATCACTGTAATCCGCATTGAAAATGGCATCGGGAAGATCGCCGCTAGCTACAGCCAGGTTTCTTTTCTCTACAAATACGTCCTTTGTGAAATTTTTCCACTGAATATGCACATTCGTCTTTTCTTCAAGCCGTTTATTAATCAGCTTGTCATTCGGATCCGCTGGAGCGAGCGGAGAGCTCTGTGTAATGAAGTTCAGCGTTACTTTGCCGTTCGGATCCTGCTCTTTACTCGCCGCAGTCTCTCCTCCACTGCCATTGCAAGCCGTAAGGATCATCAATGAAGCAAGGACAGAAGTAGAAGCCGCTTTCGTCGAAAGTTTTAATTTCTTTAGTCTTTTCATCTCAGATGACCTCCAAATTAGAGTTGAATGATAGCCACTTCATCTATGGGCAGCCTGTTCCCTATTTCAGGGAACCAACCATAACCCCTTTTTCAAAGTACTTCTGGAAGAACGGATACATAATGATGAGCGGTAAACTAGAGACGACGATCGCCGCATACTTGATAATTTCCGACAATCGCTTCAACTCCGCCATCGCGAGCTGATCGCTGATCATCCCCGGGTCCACTTGATTCTGAATGAGGATGGAGCGCAGGACGAGCTGCAGCGGATGAAGATTGGGATTGTCTAGATAAATCATCGCATCAAAGTAGGAATTCCACTGCCCGACAAAGGCATAAAGCGCGAGTACAAAAATAATCGGTTTGGAGAGCGGCAAGACGACACGGAAGAAGATTCGCATCTCCGAAGCGCCATCGACATTCGCAGCTTCCTTGAGTTCATTCGGCACGCCTTTGAAAAACGTTCTCGAGAGAATGATGTTCCATACATTCACAGCGCCCGGAATGATGATCGCCCATACCGTATTCAGCAGTCCAAGATTTTTCACAAGCAAATATGTAGGGATAAGTCCGCCGCTAAAAAACATGGTGATAATAAACAGCGTCATGAAAAATCCTTTTCCCCGGAGTCTGTCATCGGACAACGCATACCCCGCAAAGATCGAGATGAGGACGGTACATGCCGCAAATGAAACGGAATATAAAACGGCATTGCCAAAACCTCGAATCATAGCCGGATTCGATAGAATCTTCTTATAGCCTTCCAAGGACCAGTCAGATAGATGGAATGATATCCCTTGACTAAGGAGCACGGATGGATCCATAAAGGATGCGGTCAAGACATATATCAAAGGAATGACAACGATCAGTACCGCGAGCGACAGGAAGATCATGTTCAACGTGAGCAGGAAACGGTCGAATCCGGAATGTTTAATGGGCATGACTTGATGCTCCTTTCTTAGTAAAGGCCTTCGCCCTCATTCAGCTTCTTCACGATGAAGTTAACGGTGACGAGCAGGACGACATTAATGACTGAATTAAATAATCCTACGGCAGCTGAATAAGCATAGTCGCCTTTCTGCAACCCGATTTTGTACACATACGTCGGGATAATTTCCGATGTTGGCAAGTTCATGGCCGTCTGCATCAGATAAGCTTTCTCGAATCCAATGGACATAATGCCGCCGGCTGCAAGAATAAATACGATGGCCATAATGGGACGAATTGCGGGCAGATCGATATGTCGTATTCTTTGAAGCAGATTCGCACCATCGAGGTTGGCAGCATGATGCAGCTCAGGATCGACGTTAGCAAGCGCTGCGACATAAATAATGGATGCCCAGCCGGCCCCCGTCCAAATATCGGATAAAATGTAGATCCAGCGGAAGTACTCCGGTCGAGACATGAACATGATCGGCTCTCCTGTCACCCAAGCGAAGAACTGATTCATCGGCCCCGTCGGGGACAAGAAAATAAACAGCATCCCGACCACTACGACAACAGATATAAAATTCGGCGCATACAAGAACAACTGAATGTTCTTTTTGACTCTCGCACGGCGAATCTGATTTAGCATCAAGGCGAGTAAAATAGGCACTGGAAAGCTCAGAATCAATCCGAAGAAACTCAATTTAAGCGTATTCATAAAAATGACTTCGAAATTGGGAGAGGACAAGAACTTCTCGAAGTTGTGCAGACCTGCCCACTTGCTTCCCAGAATCCCTTTGATTGGGCTGAAATCTTTAAAGGCGATGACCGCACCATACATCGGACCGTATTTAAAAATAAGGGTCAAAATCACAGCCGGCGAAAGCAGCAGATATAGAAAGTAGTGCTTCTTTACGTCCGTAAGCAAGGAACTCTTGCGTTTCTTCATTACTCTGCTGCGGTCGATTTCTATCGCGTTATGCAATGCCTTTACCTCCGTTCCTATACAAAGTTTACATTTTAATGCAGTAAGGGCATAGTTAAAGGGTAAAAGTAAAAGGTTTTTATTTCTGTGTATGTCCTGCTGCATTTACAATTTATCAGAGCAGCCATCTTCCGTCAATACATTTTGTAAAATTATTATTGTGCATTTGTAATAATAATTTGTTCATAAATTAGATTAAAATTTTACATAATTATAATTTCAGACGATTTATATGAGAAGCGTTGTAGTAAACATGCACTATTCACTACTTCATTAAGCTCTCCTTGACTTTTTTACATGAAAATCGACCGCGCCATGTTTATTTTGCATACTTTACATTTGCTAAAAACGCATTCAAATTGTGCATTTGTAAAAACGATATTGCTATTTCAAGCAAACTATTATACATTATAGGTAGTTGGACAAATGACAAATCTTGCACAATTCGTGGGAAATCTTATGAACATGATGACTGAGGTGAAATGACATACATGGCTAAGGAAAAGGTAACCATTCAGGACATCGCAGATGCTTTGGGGATTTCCAGGAATACAGCTTCCAAAGCCTTGAATGGATCGAACAATATACCCGATGAAACCCGAAACAAAGTGATAAAAAAAGCGATCGAGTTAAAATATAAGCAATTTGCTTTTATGGAGACAGACAACCTCCTATCAAGGAACTCCGGGAACATTGCATTATTAACCGAGAACCTGCCTGACACGTTCCACTTTGGATCGACATTGATTAGCGGCCTGGAGAAACACATCAGCGCGGAGGGCTACAATTTATCCATCCACATTATTAGAGACAATGAAAAGGAGTCCTTGTCCCTTCCGAACAATTTCGATACTTCCAACGTGGACGGCATCATTTGTATCGAATTATTCAACTTGGAATATAGTAAGCTGATTACAAGTCTTGATATTCCGACCATTTTTATTGATTGTTCTGCACATGTCTGTTACCCGGAATTTCAAGCCGATGTATTGCTTATGGAGAACGAACACAGCACCTATCAACTCACGAAAAAGTTAATTGATGCCGGTTATACTACGCTAGGGTTTATCGGGGATTATAATCACTGTAAAAGTTTTAATGAGCGCTGGGCTGGCTTTAACCGCGCCCTGACGGAATATGGCATTCAGCTCGATCGCTCGAAGTGCATTCTCGATGACGACCGGCAATTCTTCTCAAGCCCGGCGTGGGCCGACGATAAACTGTCGAATATAAACGAGCTGCCTTCCGCTTTCGTATGTGCCAACGATTATATCGCTGTTTCCTTCATGAAGGCGCTCAAGAACAAACGGTCCATTCCGAACGACATCGTCATTTGCGGTTTCGATAACGCGCCGGAATCCAGCATCGTTGAACCCCATCTCACGACGGTACATATTTATAGCAACGAGATGGGCATCAAGGCGGCCGAAATGCTCCTATCTCGCATTCATAACCCGAAGCAGCCTTATCAAGTCACACACATCTATACCAAACCGATTATCAGAGAATCTACACCTCATATCCGTTAATAAACCTTTCAGATGTGATCAGCATAGTGTTAACTGAAGTACCCGACGGATACACATGTTATGGTCCCGCAGCAACCATTTATGCTTCTTCAGAGGCAACAACAGCAGCAGCCTTGGATTTTAAATCCTGGGCTGCTGCTTTATTTATTGAGCTAGAGTACCGTCGTCGTATTATGAGATCATCCAGTTTTTACCGGTTAGATCCCGCAAAAGTTGTCTGTATATTAGATTTGGTTTACAATAACTGGTAGAAGTTTAGCTACCCAGATAGCAAGAAGGTGTGATTCATTGTTGGCCAAAAAATGGATATTTCTTTGTGTATGTTTCATAGCAGTAATTTCTTTCCTATTAATTTCTTATAAAAAGGAGCTGTTAGAATTTATTTCTCTGATTAAATCAACTTCTAACGAAATAGCAATCACTCGAAAAGAGAATGACATATTAAAGAGAAATGCTCTTGTTTTCCAAGCCTTAGTCAAGACCGAGCTAAATAACGCTGAATATCAAAATATTGTACTGAATGAAGCATTAGCTTTCAAAAAAAGGTTCGAGGAAGAAACAGATTTTATATTGCAATATGCGTCATGCTCTACCGTTTCACATGATGGAATAATCGCAACCTCACTTAATATTGATCTTGGCGCAAATGATGGAATAAAAAAAGATATGGCTGTCATTACTCAGTCCGGATTAATTGGTTTAATAAGTGATGTGCAAGAGCATAGTTCCGTTGTAGCTCTCATAACAAATTTAGGGAATGAACAAACTTCAAAAGCAATATCTGTTAAGCTAAAAGAAAATGATCAAACAACAGGTATTATTACGGAATTCATTAATGAAAAATTAGATACTGGTAACGAAGAACAATACTTTGTCATGAAAAAGATAGAAGAGAATAGCAAGATCGAGGCTGGCAACACTGTAATTACTAGTGGACTTGGAGGAGTGTTCCCTGAAGGGATTAGAGTAGGAACAATAGACTCAATAAGTAATTCCTCAACATTAACTAGGGAAGCTAGAATAAAACTTGAATTTAATCCTAGTCAAATCTCCTATGTATTTATCGTAGAAAGACGTAGTTAATATCAGGGATCAACCTCTGAAGAGTTGTGCATTAAGTCACAGTAATGACAGGAATAGCCGAACCATACAATTTTGTTTTAGTATCTTGACTTGGAGTCGACTCCAGCTTATAGAATGTGTGCTAGCAGGTGAAATACCTCGTTATCTGGAGGAGGCATACAATGAACAAGAACCAAAGTGAAAATATCGCATTGATTACGGGTGCAAGCTCCGGGATCGGATTAGAATTAACCAAGAAATTGCTTTCGGAGGATTGGCAGGTGGTTGCTTTGAACCGTTCCGACTTCCCGGCTGACGATATGAGTATTCAAAAAGCCATCCATGGCGGATGGCTTCGAATTTATAAAACAGCTGATCTTACCGATTACGCCAGCTTGAGAAGAACTTTTGAAGAGATCAAAAACAATGAACAGAGGATCGATATTTTGTTCAACAACGCCGGCGGGACCTTTCCCGAGCTGAGCTATTCGAAACAAGGGCGTGAAAAGCATTACGAACTGCAGACGGTCGTTCCATATATCATTCTGATGGAATTGAAGGAACTCATAACAAACGGTCGCTTAAAAACGGTGATCAACACCTCATCTTCAGCGTTAAAATTCACGAAGGAATTTAATATCGAAATTCTAGAGCACCCCAAAATCTTCCGCAAGCTAATTGGTCCTTACGCCACCTCGAAGCTAGCCCTTTCGCTGTGGACTCAAGCCATCGCGCCGAAGCTTGCCGAGGACGACATTAAAATCCGCAGTGTTGACCCGGGTAGCAATAATACGCTAAGAAAAGGGAAAAAATCTGGCCTGCCCCTATTGGTTAAGCCGTTGATGAA
Source organism: Paenibacillus sp. 32352 (assembly GCF_002042965.1). Taxonomy (GTDB): domain Bacteria; phylum Bacillota; class Bacilli; order Paenibacillales; family NBRC-103111; genus Paenibacillus_S; species Paenibacillus_S vulneris. The sequence continues at coordinate 217,778 of NZ_MZNT01000010.1, forward strand.
GCTGTTTTTCTCCCCGCCGACCCACGGCGCCAACAAGCTGTATGAAGGTGCTCTCGGGGAACACCGCAATGAGACCGGAGTGTTTTTGCTGAAAGGTCAGGTAACAGAATTAAAATTTAAAGACCAAGCGCAAAACGTTTTGGAAAGGATTCATGCGATTTACAAACACGAATTTTTACAACGTAATTTTTAACCTTACGGTTGTATTGATTTTCCCATTAGCGTAACGCGCCTGCCGATTGATACCGGCCGGCGCGTCTTAGTTGTTTATTAAGCTATCGTGCCCCGCTAGCTTAATCTTCCGTCAGTCTACCAGTTGGTAACTTATCCGTTTTCGCATATGCGGAAAAATAACTCATCTCCATGACGGAAATGGGCTTTATCTTTTCTTTCTCCTTGTGTTCTTCTAAAGCTTCGTCTTGGCTTTGATCTGAGCATTCCTTACGGGGTCTCCCTTCTTTCAGCTTTATGTCAATAAAATCAACGATCTGCTGAAGTGAGGAAATTTGATTTACGATAGTTTCACGGTGACTTCTTAATTGATCCACCAGTTCGGGGTATTCCGCGGAAACGCTGTCGACCGAAGCCGCCAAAAATGGCCGCATAGCCTCTAGCGGCATTCCCGTCTTTTTGAGACAGGATATCAGCTTGATCCTGTTGATATCCTCTTTTCGATAGACGCGATGCCCGTTTTCCTTTCGTTCAGCCGGAGGAAGCAGCACGATTTTTTCGTAAAAACGGATCGTGTCCTCGGAAATTCCAGTTTGCTCAGCGGCTTGCTTGATCGTAAACGTTTGTTCTGCCATTTGCGTCCCCTCCCGAATTGCATTCTTGAGTATTATACATCTTGGAGCCGACTCCAAGTCAAATTTGCTCTCCCAACTCTTATCCTTGGGCAACTCCTTTGTTATCTCCCCTTGACTTGGATTCGACACCAACTTTTATTATGGTCTGGCATAGAGAAAATCCCGACCATATAAAGGAGGAGATGTACATAATTCAAATGAGTGAACCCAATGCAATAATTCCAATAAATTCTACTAAAGGAGCGGGCATCTATGAACCCTAAATATCGACCTTTAATGGAGTCGTTTCATTTCAAGAATGGTATCGAAGTAAAGAACCGCATTGTTCATGCGCCAATGACGATATCTTATTCTCAGCAAGACGGTACGATTTCTGATGAATTACTCGCCTATTACGAAAGACGTTCGAACGGTGTTGGAATGGTTATAACGGGGAGTGCAATAGTCACATCAAATAGCAGGGTATTTGGCGGCGAATTGGCGGCTGATCATGATGATAAGATCCCGAGTTTACAACGCCTGGCAACAACAATAAAGAAACGTGGGGCAAAAGCCATTCTGCAAATCTTTCATGGCGGCCGCGAAAGTTCGCCGGAATTGACACCGGTCGGTGATATTGTAAGTGCGAGTGCAGTTCCTAAAGAAGGGTCGAGCATAATCCCCCGAGCACTTGAAGAGCAGGAAATTGGGGAGATCATTCATGCGTTTGGCGCTAGCACTCGGAGGGCAATCGAGGCTGGTTTCGACGGGGTAGAGATTCACGGGGCAAATCGATTTCTTATTCAACAATTTTTCTCACCGTACACAAACCAACGCAATGATCGTTGGGGAGGAAATATAGACAAACGTATGGCGTTTCCGCTCGCTGTTGTAGATGAAGTCCAAAAAGTAGTGGCTAAGTATGCCAAACAGCCGTTTCTCGTGGGATATCGGTTATCGCCAGAAGAAGAATGGACACCCGGTATTACAATGGACGATACACTTAAATTGTTGGATGTCCTCGCAAATAAAAATTTGGATTATTTGCATATCTCTTTAATGGACTTTTGGTCTATGCCTAGGCGTGGAGTAGAGGACCATCGCTCTAGAATGGAACTAATTTACGAGCTCGTCGGGCAAAGAGTTTCCGTTATCGGTGTAGGTTCGATCCGCACCCCTGACGAGGCACTAAGAGCGTTACAATCGGGACTTCCATTTATTGCACTTGGACGAGAACTGATTATCGACCCAGATTGGGTAGAAAAAATAACGCTAGGTAAGGAAAACGAAATTCGTACTGAGTTAACTTTAGATGATCAAGAAAAATTGGGGATTGCTGATCCATTATGGTTGAAAATTATTAATACCCCAGGATGGTTCCCTATCTCTAATGGCATCATACGAACTTCCCCCTTTCACGGCAATAAGCTAACATACCCGATAGTTTAATGACGTTATTATACCAACATTATATTGTATATTGTTTCGTAATATTGTATATTTATGCAATACTGACTAGGAGGGTTTCATTATGTCACTTGTCATAAGATATGCTGAACTTGATGATTTGAACAGCTTGACCGAGTTAATGTATGAATACATTGTTGGTTTTTATAAGAAGCCTCGACCTACCACTGAAAAACTTCATCAGTTGATTCAAAAGCTTCTAGAGAGACAGGAAGGTGTACAGTTTGTCGCATTACAAGATGGGAAGTTAGTTGGTTTTGCCACATTATATTTTACTCTCAGCACCATGAAAGCAGATAAATACACTGTCATGAACGACCTCTTTGTAATTGAGCAATTACGGGATACAGAAGTGGAATCACAACTGTTTTTAGAATGTCACAAGTACACAAAAGAGCATCAATTTACTCATATGTCTTGGATAACGGCAACGGATAATATACGAGCTCAACAGTTTTTTGATAAGATGGGAGCCATGCAGGGGGATTGGGTTAACTACTCAATTATATAAGCATTTGAACTCACTTAGATTGAGATCTTTTTTACCTAAATTGCCAGTGACTTTAATGAACGAAGAGGAGCTTGCTCCGTTGCAAGCTCCCACTATCGTACCCGTTACTTCAATAAGGAATAGGGTACGAAAATTCTTCATTACTTTTCCTTATTAATTGCTTTGTATAGATACCAGCCACCCCAACCTCCAACAAATACTATTAGTAGTTTAAAAATGTTGCGTTCAGGTTTTCCTTCTTGCAGCCAGTCGATATTAAAAATATAAGCTATACCTAGGACAATTCCGATAGCTAACAGCCCGAAAATCAACCTAATAAAATATTCTTTCATATGGAACCCTTTCTTTGCTTTAAATGTAATCATCATTTCTACGTCCTAAGAGCTGCAATAATAGGTGCTAATGCTACTATCTCCCCTCCATTTACTTTCTCAACAGAGGTGTACCAGCTATTGTTTAATGTTTCAGGAAACATGGCAGCAGCTATTCCGGCCCCCATTGAAGCCACAGAGTCGGTATCCCCGCCTAAGTTAGAAGCCAATAAAATTGTTTTATCCGCAGACTTTGTAAGCACAGCAAAGTTTATTGCCAGGGCTACAATATATGGGGTTTTCCAAGGCATGTATTTTTCTTTGATCCGATCTAGGGAGATGTCTTTCTCGCTAGCAAGATCATCGAATATCTGCAAAATTAAATCAGCAATACATATAGGATCCTCTGAGCCTTCAGGCCGATATTTCTCCGAATTTCTCGCAGCTAAAACAGAATGTTGAAGAACTTCTTCCGGGGATTTATTATCAATTGCTGCGGAAACTGCAGCTGCTACTGCACTTGCGCCACTTATCGCTATTCTCCCGCCGTGTGTTGGGATGGACGCTTCAAACACAGAAGAAAGGAGATCTTGTATTTTAGCTGATGAATATAAAGCCCCTACAGGTGCGACACGCATAGCTGCCCCACAACCATTACCTTCAAAAGTTACGCGGTTTGGATCCCCCTGCTCCTGAAATCTTCCAAGTGCCAATGTAAGGCGATTAGACTTTTTACATAGCATAAGTTGCTTACCGACAGCGGTATGAGTAATCGGCAGTCCTTCTACAATCACTTTGGCAATCGCGAGAGTTTGCTCCGTATCGTCAGTTGTTTCTCCAAATCTATAGTCATAGTGCTTTCCTTTATATCTCGGCATGACCACTCCAACTTCACCTTCAAATCCATTAATGCCATTGGGGAACCATTCACGAATCTCTTCATATTGTAAGGATTCAGTTTGTTTTCCAATCGCATCGCCCGTTGCGATCCCTTTAAAACATGCGGTAATCCTTTGTAGTGCAGTATAATTCGGTGCCATTGTTTTCACCCGTTTCGTTTGTAATTTGAATTTAGTTGCATGTTCAATTTAGATTCTCTTCTGCTGCCTGAAGTAGAGTATAGTAGGAGTAGTAGTTGAAAATATATTCCAGGAGGCTACAGCCATGTCACAGGAGATTTGGATTAACCTGCCGGTCAAAGATGTTGAGAGGTCGACTGCCTTTTTCAATGAGATTGGATTCCATGCGGTGAGCTTTGGTAACGAGAGAGCCAAGCTTGCCATAGGCCAAACAACGATTCTGCTCTTCCCGAATGCGGCGTTTGAGGACTTTACAGGTGCAAAAACCGCAGATACTTCCCATAGTGCAGAGGTCATTTTTTCCATTGGCGCTGAAAGCAGAGAAGAAGTAGATGCCTTTATTCAAAAAGTAGAGGCTGCCGGAGGAAGCATCTTTAGCAAGCCGAGTGAAACGGACGGCTGGATGTACGGCGCAGGATTCGCCGACCTGGACGGACACCGCTGGAACCTGCTGTACATGGATCAGAGCAAAATGCCGAAACGCTGATATGGAAACGCCGGTAACCTTAAGCAGGGGACCGGTGTTTTTTTGCACCCCGCTTTATTTTGACTGGAATTCAGATGTGATCTCTTCAATGACGGCAATAGCCTTAATTTTTGATAAGTTTATGTACTCGATAATGTCATCAAAATGATATACTTCCAGTCTGCAGTCTTTATTTTCTTCTATAATTTCAAAATCCCCGTACATTACTTCAATAAATTTCTGTAGGTCGGTTTGAGTTATATCGTCTATATCTCTCGGGAGAGAATCCATTTCCAGCCAATCTTTAAGGTATCCCATATTATAATGACAAAGCAGCTTTGTATTCATTTTGCTAAAATCTGAATACCATCTTTGTAAAAAGGCCGGGTCTGAATCTTGCTTCTGTCAACCGCGAACCCATAAAACTCCTCCTTGCGCACATTTTACCTAATGCGTTATAAAAACTTAAGAATATCATTTGCCACTGTTTTTGTTATCAACTCACGGTTTTCTTCATTCAAATGATAAAGTTTTATCCCGGACAGTTTCTTTATCTTATTAATGCTTGGATGACTATCTGCACAAATGGTTCCTATAATAATATGCTGCGAACTCGAAATAACTTCATGGATCATTTTTTCAAAAGGGGCGGACAGCATTTGCATGAACCCGATCTCGTCAATAACTGTAATCCTCTTTGTTTCTAACGATAGCTTCACTGCCTTTAAGGCGACATTCTCGAAAGCTTCTACGTCAACGCCATATCTCCCTATTCTTATCGAACTTTCGCTATCAACATTTGCAATACATGCATTCTCGCCGTTAAGCGTCACGCAATTAAATCCGGTACGATTTGTAAGGTTATGTATTTCTTCAGTATAAAACCACCAAAATATTCCGGACCCACTTTTTGAATGATTCGTTTTATAGCTGTTGATTTTCCCGCACGAGGTTTCCCGGTTAATAAAAAACAAGTTTCCAAATCATCACTCCCTAAAATATCCAGATATGAAACTATTCGCGGAAAATGTTAAGTTATCCTGTTCTTCCCTCAAATTTGCCGTGGACAAACCTATCATCTCAGGGGCGGTCCAACACGTTCGCCGAAAGCTAGAGGCAAATGAAAAAGCCGCGGAGTAATTTCCCCGAGGCTTCCGTCTCACCGATGTATCGACTTACAGTTGACTAGCCAGGTAATTGGCCAGTTGCTCAAACGTGCCTTCGAACCCTTGTGAAACCATCTGTGCCATAGCGTCAAATGCTTCCTGTTCCTCAGCAGAGGCATTGATCGGACCGCCCTGCAGCGTTAAAACCGTCTTTCCCTCGTATTCTTCCAGCGTTAAAATATTCAGAATCTCAAGCGGCCAGTTCGGATTAAACGGAGCGCGAACCGTGTTACCTTCTTCGTCGGAAAAGGATTGGACCCATACCAGTTTCACCGGCTCCTGCACTTCCTGGTAAACGAACTTGCCCCACATTGCGTGCTGCCCATCTGGAGACTTCTGGCAGCCAAGAAACATACCGCCTGGACGAACATCCATTGTTACCACTTCAAGAGAGAACCTCTTAGGTCCCCACCAGTTTCCAAAGTGTGCCGGATCGGTCCACACCTTAAATACCAATTCTCGAGGAGCATTAAACTCGCGTTTCAATAAAAGTCCTTGTTGGCTGTTCATTAGACTTCCTCCTTGGGATTTTGGGATGAACTAGTACTTTCTAAATGATTGAGATAGTCGGATAGACGGTCAAGACGTTCTTCCCACATGCTGCGAAACGATTCGAGCCATTCATCCATTTCCTTTAAGGGTTCCGGGCGCAATCTGTAGATTCGCCGGTTGGCGTCCGCCCGTACTTCGACAAGATGGGCATCATTCAAGATTTTCAGATGTTTGGATGCCTGGGGTTGCCGAAGGTGCAACCGATCCGCAATTTCCCCGACCGTAAGCGGACCTTCACGCAACAGTTCGATGATCTGCAATCGGTTGGGTTCTGCGAGCGCATTCATGGTTGTAGTATTCATTGGCCCTCCCGATGAATTCTGTTACAGTTTACTGGAAGCTTGCTTCAGAAGCCCAGAGGTCGTCAACTTCCGATTGGTTCTTTAGCTATTTCGTTGTTAAAAAAAGAAAATGCCCCCGAACCTTTGGTGAAGAGACTCGGGAGCATTTCATAAGTTTGGAACATGATACTGCTAACAAATCTGAAAAGTTTGCTACAAATAAGGCTCTACTATTCGCCGTATTCTTTCCAGCCCTTCCCACATATCGCCGGGGCCGTCATAGATCAGTACTACGGCTCCGTTATAACCGGTCGCCTTCAGCTGCTCCAGACAGCTGCGGAATTCCGGTTCATCAGGGATACCGGCATCATCATAATGGGCCTTGGCATGTACGGATACGCTGTAGGGCAGCGTCATTGAGATTTCGTCATATTTGGCCTGTCCCGTGAAATTGCCGAAATCCGTAATCATCCGGAACGAATGATGTCCCTTTTCCAGAAGCCGCAAACAGTTAGCTCCAGTGGAGGTCAATGGGCGGAAATTTTCCGTGACAACCTGGACCCCACGGACGGAAGCATATTCCTGCAGCTCGGACAACCGTGCTGCCGCGCGTTGCAGGGCCTCCTCATCGTATGCCGGAGAATCCCCGGCAATAACCCGTATTCGCTTTGCTCCGGCCTGTGCCGCTGCTTCGATCCAATGCTGCACCAGACGGTAATCGGCCATGCGGCGCTTCTCATCGGCTGAAGACAAATCGCCGTAATCCAGAAGAAGCGTGTCGAAGGAAATGCCCGATGCTTCAAATTGCTGCCGCAGCTCCTGCAAATAGTCCGGCTCGGTGGAAGGAAAATGAAAATGACACACCTCGACGGCACTGTATCCCCTGGAGCTGGCCTCGGCAGGCAGTTCAACCAAGGATAAGACTTGCGGCTGATCCTGCTCGCGGGTAATATGACTGCCGGTCTCCTGATCCCACTGCGTCCATCTGAGCGGACCGAGCAGCCTGTGCAGACTCCATGTACTTACGGATAAATAAGACATCGTCTCGCCTCCTGCAGCTTCATATTGGATGATGCATTCATCGAAGCTGCCCAATGGGAAAATTATACAGGACGTTGCCCTGCCTTACAATAAGGCATTCGGAAACTTTTCTCCCCAATACATCAGCGTTTTGTCCATATGGATAGGATACAATGTACCGGCAATTCCCTTCGCTCTGACTGCCTTGCCATCGATCACTATTGATCCCTTCGATAAATCTCCTTGACCAGACGATAAGCCAGCTTAGGCTTGCGATATTCGTTCAGCAGTCCTTTATTGTTAAAGCTCCTTGCGCGATCACGGAAGTAAGGGCGGTCGCTTCGTACATCGACGCGGATATCGGCAAAATGCCAAATAAGAGTACCTACAATGCGAGAATCCTCGCGGAAAATCTCAAGCGCCTGCTGCACGACATCCGCCTGATAATCCTCGCTGAACAAGCGGGGCTCCCAGCCCGTGTCTCCGAATATACCGGCCGCACCAAACTCGCTCATGATGAGAGGCTTCCCTCCAGCGCCTTGTGCTTCGGCATTACGGTAATAGCTCTGCAGCATGTCGCGGAAGCCGTCGACGCTCCCTTGGTACCAGCCGTAGTATTTGTTGATTCCGATGACATCGAAATAAGACAAGACGATATCTTCTTCCGGATGCATGGTGGCGTAAGTAACCAGGCGGCTTTGATCCATACTGCGGATTTTGCCCACAAATTTCTTGGTAAGCTCAAGCGCCTCTTGGGTTCGAGTATCAATCTCGTTATGAGCCCCCCAGAAAATGATGGAAGGATGATGATAGTCACGCGTAATCATTTCATCCAGCATGCGGACGCCGCGCTCTGCAAACAGAGGGCTGGCCAGCGTTTCCGTGCTCATAAAACAGCCCCACATCGGAATTTCGCTCCACAAAAGCATCCCGTGCTCATCCAGCAGATCGATCCAGAACTGGCTTTGCGGATAATGCGAGCCACGAACGATGTTACAGCCCAAATCCTGCAAAATCGCAAGATCCTTCAGCATGAGCTTGGGCGGGAAAGCAAAGCCCCATTCCGGATGCTCTTCGTGGCGGTTCACGCCTTGCAGATACAGCTTTTTGCCGTTTAAAAGAATTTGGCCGTCACTCACCTCAACGGTTCGGAAGCCGGTACGGTCGATGTAATCGTCTTCGCCTGCCTGTACGGTGAACAGATATAATTCCGGACGGCCGACGTCCCATTTGCGGACATTGTCTAGGCTTCCTCGAAGCGTTACCTGCGCAGACTGTCCTGCAGACAAGCTTACTATAGCAGCCGGGAAAGCCAGTCCTTCCGTAGAGGCGTTAACGACGATCTCGCTGTCTTCGCTGCTTAATGATTGCAGCTGCACCTGAAGGGAAATATCCGCTTGGTCGTTTGTCAGCTGATAATCCATTTTCAATGATTCGATGTAGACGTCGGGCAGCTCTTGAAGCTCTACGGAACGAATAATTCCGCCGTAGGAATACCAATCCGCCACATCGGTAGGCAGGGTTTGCCAATCCAATGTGCTGTCTGCACGAACAATAAGCTCATGCCGTCCTTGAGCCAGATGCGGAAGCACCAAGCTGAACTGCGTATAGCCGCCAAAATGGCTGCCGACGTGCTGGCCATCAACATAAATATCGGCATGATGCAGAATACCCTCGAACACTAACCGGATGCTGCTTTCCTGTGTTATGTCAAAATAAGTACGATACCATGCGGCACCGATATAATCGAACAAGCCTAACTCATTATTCCAGCAGGAGGGAACCACAAGCTTGCGGGAACCGGATGGGTAATTGTTGTACCACGCTTCTGTTTGGCCGACATTGCCGGGATCAGTGACAAAGTCCCATAAGCCGTCCAGCAGACGGGTTTTACGAAGGATGTGCTGGCGAAAAGTACGTATCAAAGGAAAAGCCCCTTTCCTGCTTTTTTCGAAAAGTGTATCATGAAGGAAGCAGCGTCAGCTATGGACAAAAGAGATAAGCATTTGTCAAAATCGCCATACAGGTGGGATCAGGATGGAACATCATACACACAGAATTTATCATCAGCGTCTTGCTTATGAGAAGCTGCCTGTTCCAGGCTGGAAGGATATTCGGAATACGGTAGATGTTCATTCGCTGTATTGGATTATGAGCGGGGAAGGCGAATTCTCGCACACGCCGGAGGAAAAGCCCATCCAGGTGAAGGCCGGGACCCTGCTGTATCTGAAGCCCGGATTGACACTAGCGATGTCGTCGTCCGCGCACCAGCCTCTATATATCCGCATGCTTTTATTCGATGCCTTGGACGTATCCTATGAGCAGCAAGCCTGGCAGAAGCCTGTGTACCTGGACACGCTTTCCCTACCGTTTATCAGGCAGTTTTCCCATGAACAGGCGATTTGGGTTCACGAGCAATTCAAGCAGCTATGGTCGCTCCAGAGCAGGGATCCGAATGAAAGACAGGCGGAGTTTCAGTATGTGCTTTCAAGGCTTATTCACTCCATACAAGCTGCGAATGCCCAGGCAGATCCGTATAGGAACGCCTTCGAGCAGGCCAAGCTTTGGATAGAGACCTGCTACAACCGCCCTCTCAAGATGGAGGAGCTGGCTCGGAGCTTCCATATCTCGGTGTCGCAGCTGCGCAAAATGTTCGTGCAGTACACAGGCTTTTCCCCCAAGGAATATTTGAACCGGATTCGCAATGAGAAAGCCAAAACACTGCTGCTGCTGACAGAGGAGCCGCTGAAAGCGATCGCGGCTGCCTGCGGCTTTGCCGATGAATTTCATTTCAGTAAAATGTTCCGGTTATGGAATGAGGTTTCGCCGGCCCGGTTCAGAGCTTTGTATAAGTAATTGCGCTTTGGAAGCTTGGCCTCTACCCTTTTCGGCTCGATCGATAGGCGTTCGGAACTACGCCTGTCTGGGCCTTGAACAGCTTGCCGAAATAATTTTTATTATCATAGCCGAGCAGCTCGGCAATTTCCTCTATCGTCTTGTCTGTCATCACAAGCAGTTCCTTCGCTTTTTCCATCCGCATCCGGGTCACGTATTCAACGAAATTTTCTCCGGTCTCCCTTTTAAACAGCCGGCTTAAATAGCTTGGATGCAAGTGCAAATGAGCCGCCGCTTCCTCAAGCGATATTTTTCGGTCCAAATGATTATAAACATAGCGCTGGCATTCCGCGATTTCGCGGTTATGCGACTCCTCATAGACTCTGCCCGCCCATTCCACCGCTTGCTGCAAGTACGTTCTCAGCCATGCCTCCACCTCACGCAAGGACGTGAACTCCAGCATGTCATGGTGAAGCAGCTCCGACGAGAAGGAGGATTGGTAATGCTGGAGCGACTTGAGCCGCATCCGCACGTCGAGGATCATTTTTAACAGCCACTCCTTCAACTCCATCGGGTGAAACCGGTGGTACTGCACAAAGTCGATCCATTTGGCAACGAACGCCGCGATCCGATCGGTTTGCTGCTCGAACACCGTGCGCCGCAGCTCCTCGAGCGCCGTCATGTACTGTGTCAGCAGCAAATCCCCTTGGCCGAACCTGTCGCTGACATGGTCGAGCTGGATGACCGATGACTCCGGCAAATAAAACCGTGCGTTTCTCGTTCCGGTCATGCGCTGGAGCTGATCCTTGAGGGAACGGACCTCCTTCACCGGGCTGCCGGTCAAAAAGGAAAACGAAACCTTGGCAAAATGCTGCAGGCTGGATTGGATGTCCCTCAGCTTCTGTTCGACTTTCTGAACGTTTTGGATATGCAGCTGCGAATAATACGGGAACAGCAGGATGACCTCTCCGGTATCGTACGTAAACAGAGCGATTTCCTTGCGGTCGTTCAGCATTTCCTGAATAATATTTTCGATAGTATAGGCGAATAAGTCCTTCGATTGGTACCGATCCCCCGCTTCCTTCATCCGGTTTACATAGCCGAACACAGGAAGTACGGACTGCTGCTCCAGCCGAATACCGAATTCCTCCGCCTTCCGTCTCCATTCCCCGGGATCCAGCAGCGGCTCGTTGACGATGCCGCGAATGAAGCTGCGCTTGGAGGCACTGCGGTTTTGTTCCAGCTCCCGCTCCAGCATCCGGCTTTTGGAACGCTGGCTCGACTCCGCGTCCAGCTGCTCCTTCAGCCGCTCCAGTACCTCGGTAATGATCCGTACGTTCATCGTTTCCTTCAGCACGTACTCGCTGACACCAAGCTTTACCGCTGCCTGTGCATACGGAAATTCGTCGTGGCAGGACAGAATCACCACCTTAAGTCCGGGATGACCTTCCCGCAATCGGCGGATAAGCTCCAGCCCATCCATCCCCGGCATTCCTATATCGCTTATAATCGCATCGGGCCTGTTCTGTTGTCCTGCGTTCAACGCTTCCAGCGGATCATGGTACGTCCCGATTAATTGAAACCCCAGCTGCTCCCAGGGCATGGAAGCGGTCAAAAATTCCAATACAGGAATATCATCGTCAACAATACATAAGGTGTACATTATCCATTATCCTTCCCTGAACCCGGAAAACGCAGCACAATTTGCGTGCCTTGCCCCGACCTGTTGTTAATCTCAAAATCGAATTGCTGGCCGTACATCATCTTTAACCGTTCAAACACATTGGTGAGCCCGATCCCGGAGAGTGTAGAGCCCCGCCGGCCGGTTTGGGATGCGTGAGGGGCGGATTCAAGCTGCGCTTGCAGCGCCTCCAGCTGCTCCTTCGACATGCCGACTCCGGAATCGATAACCTCCACCTGAAGCCGTCCATCCGGACAAATCCGGGAAGCGATCGTAATTTCGCCTGATTTGCTCTTCAAGCCGTGAAGGTATGCGTTCTCAATCAACGGCTGCAAAATAAACCTCGGCACCTCCTGCATCAAGGAATCGGAGGCGGCTTGAACGTGAAGCTGCACCCGGTCACCATGACGCGAATTGAGCAGCCGGATGTAGTGCTCGATAATTTCGATCTCTTCATGGAGCGGAATGTACTCGTTATTTCGATGGATCGTCATTCGGAGGAGCGAAGATAAGGAACTGATCAGCTCCGCATTATCCTCGTCCCCCTTCATCATAATTTTTAGCCGAATGGAGTTTAGCACATTGAACAAAAAATGCGGATTGATTTGCGCCTGCAGCATCGCAAGCTCCGCCTTCCGCTTCAGCTCCTGCTCTCTACGGTTGTCCTCCAGCGTCTGCTCGATCCTATCCAGCATTCGGTCGAAAACGTAACCAAGCCTGCCGATCTCGTCCGCTCCGCTCAAGTTCGACCGCTCTCTCAGCTGGCCGGACTCAATCCGTGCGACCGTCCGGACCAGTCTTGCAATCGGTTTCGTCAAAGCTCGAACCATATACAACAGCAGGATGGCGAACAGTACCAGAGAACCCAGCTGGATCATAAAATCGCTCCGGCGGATCGATTCGATTCTTTGTGCCGCTTTCTTATAAGGGCTCATGCCGACCAGCTTCCATACAGGAGTAATCTGATCCTGAAGCAGTATATATTCCTCGCCGTCCACCTTCAGGAAAGAGACTTGGTTGTCCGAAGGAAGCTCGGCAAAATATGGAAAAGGCTGACCGATCTTCGATGAATCCTTATCGATCACGATCTTCCCCGCGCCATCTATAATCATCATCGAATCATTCGCTTGATATTGATCGAACAGCCGCTGGATCGAATCCATTTCCAGACTGACGACGACATACCCATAGGTTAGCGAATTCATGCGAAGCGGTTTGGCTGCCGTCAATAAATAAGGCTTCTTCGCCTCTGGGTCGTAGTTCGGCTCTGCACCGACCCACATCGCGTTATAGCCGGATACTTTGTCCAACTCACCGAACCAGCTTTTATAAAACAAACTGCTCGGATCAAAGGTAAAGGTCGTGTAGGAAGCAACGTATTGTTTATTGGGCAGCAGGACGGTCACATTCATGTGCCCGAGCGAGTTCAATACCGTATCCAGCCGTTTCGAAATTTTTTGCTTATAAGCCAAAACATCGCCCTGTGTGTGCTCCTCGCTTCGGCCCAGCTCCCGCACGGACACCTGAAGCTCTTCATCGAACTGGACGAAGTTCATCACGTACAGCATGTTCTTTAGCTGTGCCGATACGAACTGGTTCACCAGCCGCATCGTTTCCTGTGAATTATCGGTCACCTGGCTACGGACGACTTCACGCGTCAGCAGGTTCGATACGTTCATGGAAACGACCGAAGGCAGCACGAGGCAAATCAAGATCGTCAGCACCAGCTTGTTGCGAAGAGATAATGAGCGTATCCAGCCTGGCACCTGCCATCCCTGCCTTTCGTCTGCACTGTAAGCAAGATTCATGATATCACACCGGGTCGCAAAAAAGGAGACCGCAGTCTCCTCTAGTTGCGACTAGCTTCCAGCTAGTTATTTATTGCTCTTTTTGATCTCTTCCATCTTCGCTTTCGCGGTGGAGATCGTCTTATCCAAATCCTGCTTGCCTGTCAAATAGAGCTCAACCTGCGATAAGAATTCTTTTTCCTGCTGAAGCGAGTAAGTAGGAGGGATGACCAGCTTCGTCGCCTTATTAACCTTCAGCGTGTTCAAGAGCGATTCTTTATCGATCAGCGAAGCTACCTCCGGCTTGCCGGTTTTTAGAATCGCATCAACATTTTGCGCGATATCCGCTTTTTTCCAGCCTGAGAAAAACAGGCCTTGGATACCAATGCCTTCGGTCGTATACCATCTGACGAAATCATACGCTTCCTGCTTATGCTTGGAGTTCGCCGCTACGCCCATGAAGTCCGCCCCAACCTCGGTATATCCATTCGGGTCCTTGGCGTCAGCCTTCGGATAAGGTGCAAAGACGGTTTTGAATTTGCCGTTCAGCGCAAGCTCGCCTACCATCCAGTTCCCGGTAGCAAGCATGGCCGATTTTCCGGCATAGAATACGTCACGGTAGTTCAGCTTTTGCGAGATGACGTCAAAGTAAGGTACCGAGGTTTTGTCGATGTTTTCCATCCGGTTGCGCAAATCCAGGGAGAAACGAACCTTTGGATTGTCGATGTTTTCCGAGCCGTCGTCTTTGACGATATACGGGTTATTCACGTCATTGTTTTGTGCGAGCTGCGCGTAGTCCTTCCAGTTATGGAAGTAGGAGCCGTACTGCTTGGACGGGCCGTCGCCCTTGGTCAGCTTTTTCGCATATTCAGCGTAATCATTCCACGTCCACTCGGTCGGTACCGGAAGCTTCGCTTCGTCAAGCTTATCCTTGTTCAGCATGACGAACCATTCAATCATTTTGCCCGGAAGCGCGTAATATTTGCCGTTAATAGCCGGATCAATCTTGTATTCTTCCTTGACGTTGACGTTGCCCTTCTTCAAATATTCGTCCAGCGGCTCCAAAATGCCCGCACCGACGCGCTGCGCAAAATCGGATGCGCTAGAATACATGATAACGTCCATCTGATCGCCGGAAGCAGCCAGCAGGTCGAGCTTTTTCATCCCTTCCTGGGAATCGCCTTTTTCAGACATACTTTCGTAGACGACCTTCACATTAGGATGCGTTTTATTGTACGCCTCCACTGTTTTATTCCAGTTGCCCTGTGCTTCGGTATACCAGCCCTGTACCTTGATGGTCACGGGCGCTTTGGCGGCATCCTTTCCTTTATCGCCTTCCGCCGCAGGTGCAGTCGCCTTCTCCTGACCGCCGCCGCAGCCGGCAAGCGCAGTTGTAGCCAGCAGTAATCCGCTAAGCGCTAGTAAAGATTTTTTCATATTGCGAACCCCTCCATTGTGGAATCTGTGTGATTGTAACCCTTTACATGACCGATCATATCAAATGCTCCCGGCTCCGTTGAGTCAATATTTTAACCAATTCAAGTCGTTTTTTGACCTGATGGGTACTATCCTTTGACTCCGCCCACGGCAATTCCCTCGATAACCTGCTTTTGCCCGAAGATAAAGATGATCAAGAGCGGCACAATCGCCGATACCGTACCTGCCATAATGAGAGAGTACAGATCCCCGTTCAGCGTGGCGAAGGAGCGTATTCCAACCTGAATCGTGAACAATTCCTTTGTTTTCAAAAAGATCAGCGGATTTTGATAATCATTCCACGTCCATATAAAGCGCAGAATCGCATAAGTGGCGATGGCCGGGCGAACGAGCGGCGTACATACGGAGAAGAAGATACGGAAATGGCCAGCGCCGTCGATTTTGGCCGATTCGATAAATTCATCGTGAACCCCCAGATAAAACTGGCGAAGCATGAACGTTCCAAGCACGCTGAATGATCCGAGCAAAATGAGACCCAAATGCGTATCATACAGGTTCAACGAACGCAGCAGCAGAAATTGCGGTACCAGGATCGCCTGATTCGGGATCATATAGATAGCCAGCACGATAAGAAACAGGACATGCCTGCCGCGAAATTTGATTTTGCTGAATGCATAAGCGGCCATGGACGATAACAGAACGGATATAGCTGTAGTTGTTACAGTAACCTTTATCGAGTTCCAATAATACAAAGGGAAGTTCGTTGTTGTCCATACGGTCGTATAATTTTCTATTGCATTCCAGTGCCGGGGGATCCACTCGATCGGGAACGTAAATACATCCAGCTCCGGCTTCATGGAAGAAGAGATCATCCAGAGAAAGGGTGACATGAACATCAATCCGAAGGCAAACATGAGTACCGTATAAATCGCTTTTTTAACCGTATTCCATTTATCCATTGCGTTTCCGTCCTTTTTCTATTAGTAATTGACCCATCTCCGCTGGCCGATCCATTGTATCCATGTCACCACGAGGACAAAAAACAGGAGAACAATAGCCATTGCGGATGCGTAACCGGACTGCAGGTTGATGAAGGCTGCCTCGTACAAGCGGTATACGACCACGGTAGTGGAATTCGCAGGTCCGCCATTCGTCAGCACAGCGATAATATCGAAAACTTTGAACGACCCGATAATGCCGGTTACCAACAGGAAAAACGTCGTTGGCGACAGCAGCGGGACTGTAATGCGGTAAAATTGCTTCCATTTGGAGGCGCCGTCGATATCGGCAGCTTCATACAAATCCTTCGGAATTGATTGCAAGCCCGCCAGGAAAATAATCATGTTATAGCCGATATTGACCCATACCATCAGCCCCATAACGCAGTACAGCGCAACGTCGGGATCGGCGATCCACTTGGGAGGATTGGCCACGCCGAAGGACATTAACATTTGGTTGATCGGACCGTAGCTTGGATGGAACAGCACCTGGAATACGATGGCAACGGCTACGATACTGGAAATGTACGGAATGAAATAAATGATTTTGAACAGGTCTTTGAAAAATACCTTCTTATCAATAATAACGGCGAGCAATAACGAGCAGATGAGCGTCACCGGCACGACAATGATGAGAATCAGATTGTTCTCAAGCGACATGATGAACACACTGTCCTTGAACAGCTTGATAAAATTATCGAAACCGACAAGCTTCATTTTGGAGAAGCCCGCAACGAAATTCCAGTTCGTGAAGCTGAGAAAAAACGAGGCAATAATCGGAAACAGTGTCAGTGTGAAAAGCCCGATGAGCATCGGACTGACGAAAGCGACCCCCGCCAAATCCTCCCGCCACTGCGTCGAACGTTTCCTCCTGCTATGGCTGACCGGCGGGCTCGAGGCGTATTGCGTATGTGTTTCGGTAGACATGAATTTCACCCCATGTAGTATTTTTCTATAGTCTACCTTGCAGGGACAGGGACCGTAAGCAACAAAATTAACTTGTTGAAGCAAAGATTTAACCACTCTGTCCAGATAGCTGAGGTAATTGAACCACACATTGGCTCCAACAAAAAAAACCACAGCGCGACCGTTAGTCGCGTTGTGGCAATGATTTATTTATTATACTTCTTGTATCATATTCTTTATCTTCCAAGTGGATAGTGACATCTATCCGGTTCTGGGTGCATCTTTTCCCGCCTTATCGTCTTCATTCTCTATCAGCCGACCACAATTTTAACGAATTTCCTTTTACCTGCCTGAATGATGTCGCCGCTATGAATCTCCACTTGTTCGCTAGGTTCAAGCAGCTTAATTCCATTTATTTTTACCGCCCCCTGAATAACATTACGTCTTGCCTCGCTGTTTGAGGAAGCAAGTCCGAGCGTAACAAGCAGCTTGGTAATTGAAATATTACCATCCTGGAGTTGATCTTTTCTCAAATACAATTCATCTATATTTTCAGGAATGGACCGCTTCTGAAATACTGTGATAAAATGCTGCTCCGCTTCGTCGGCTTCTTGGTCGCCGTGATACAAACGAACATATTCTCTAGCCAGTCGAACTTTAGCATCGCGAGGATGTATTTCCCCATCTTTCAACCCTTGCCGAAGCTTCAGAAGCTCCTCGTTTGTTATGCCTGTACTTAATTCAAAGTATTTAATCATGATATCGTCTGGGATTGACATGGTCTTACCAAACATTTCATTGGGTGAATCGTCTATTCCGATGTAGTTGCTAAGACTTTTGCTCATTTTCTGCACTCCATCGATTCCTTCCAGCAAAGGCATCAAGATGGCCACTTGGCTATCTTTAAAACCAAAAGCTCCTTGCAACGTTCTTCCCATCAAGATATTAAAGGTTTGGTCCGTACCGCCAATCTCAATATCGCTTTCAAGTGACAACGAATCGCACCCCTGCATGAGTGGATAAAAGAACTCGTGGATATGAATGGGCTGGTTATTGGAGTATCGCTTTGCAAAGTCATCGCGTTCTAACATTCGTGCAACAGTAACTTTAGCGGCTACCTGCAGTACTTCTTGAAAATTCATTTTTCCGAGCCACGATGAGTTAAAATGAAATTTGGTCTTTAGCGGATCAAGTATTTTATAGACTTGCTTTTCGTAGGTTGCTGCATTTCGTTTTACATCCTCCTCAGACAGCTGTTTTCTTGTCTCAGATTTCCCCGTAGGATCTCCGATTCTTCCAGTAAAATCACCTATAATCAGCTGCACTTCATGGCCTAGATCCTGGAATTGTCTCAGTTTGTGTAGTACTACGGTATGGCCAATATGTATATCCGGTGCTGATGGATCCAGCCCTAGCTTCACCTTAAGAGGCTTGCCTGTAAGGACTGAATTTGCAATTTTTTGTATCAGAGCATCCTCCGGTATGATTTCAACTGTTCCTCTTCGTATAATGCTCAGCTGTCGTTCGACCTCTTGTTTTTGTTCGTCAGAAAGATGATGGATTGTTTCCATCTATGTTCCTCCATTCCATGAATAAAATAAAAAGACAACCCTCAATATCCCGAAAAGGGACGAGAAGGCTGTCTCGCGGTACCACCCTAATTAAAGAAGCTGAATAAGCTTCTTTCACTTATTTAACATAACGGCATCAACATGCCGAGAAATGCTTACTCATGATTCCATCATTTTCACCATTCCAGCTCCGGATTGTAATTCAGAAAGATAACTGCACCGGTTCACACCATCCACCGGCTCTCTGTAGACATTCGTTCATCTTTCTTACTAGGTGTTCAACCATCCATCATTGCTTTATCTGCTATTCGATTTGTTACATTTAACCATATAGTGGCAATAATGTCAATCGTTATATTGATCCTTCCTACTTTGAAAATAACTCTAAAACGTCCAAGTTGTCTTTTACAGTAATGATCTTGTCTTTGTATTCACATGTCTCGATAAAATGGGGCAGCTTCACTAGATTGTATTCTTTGTTCCACTCGATAAGGTTCAGCGTACCCTCGAGAGTCTCACGCTTTTTGCTTATAACAGCCCCTGAGATACGTTCTTCATATCTCTTCCATATTCTTGCTTCTTGAACCGACAAAGGAGGCATAAGAACAACAATCTTATCCGCTGCTGAAAAGCTTGGGGCTACCCATGATCTGTAGGCCCCTTCTATGATCCACGAGTCTTGGGCGACCATATCTCTTAGCTTTTGATCCCGCTCCTCTGCCGAAGCTTTTACCCCATATACCTCCGCTTCATTATCCCAATAGATTTCGTCCAATTCGTAATACGGTATCTGGAGTTTTTGACCTAGCAATGCCGATATATAGGATTTGCCGCTTCCTGCACCGCCAATAATATGTATTTTTATCCCAATCCCCTCCTTTGTTGTGTGATATGATCATACCATAATTGGGTAATTATGGGTGTTCTTATATTTAATGTACAGAGCTCGTTTTAGACTTACTTGTTAATAAAAACGGCGGAAGCCTTGGACTGTGGGAGTCCAATGGGCGTGAGAAGGATTTTTTAACAAGAGTATAATTAACCCATATTTGTATAATATGATTAATCAATATATAGTATATAAATCGGTAAGAAGCAAAGGGAGGGATACATTTATGAGGTCTCGTTGTTTTTTCATCGGCTTTACTTATGGCTTTGTCTTCAGTTTTATTAGCAGCATCCTTATAGCGCTCTTTTCAAATTCTTTTGCTGGCGGAAGCTCGGTTAGTGGATGGTCCTGGTTTTTTAAAACAACATGGGTTCCCTTTTCAGTTACTTTTGGCGTTTCTGGCTATTTCTTGGCCTTTAAAAATGTAGGCAGAGCCAAGTTCTGGTTGATATGCGCCATAATCGGTTTTGTTAATGTATTGTATATGGGTACGATCGGGGCTATTTGGAGCAGTTCAATGATTAACGGTATGACAAGTGTGAATATTGCAGGCTATTTAACATGGGGTCCCGTTTATGCAGTACTGTCCTTACCATTATCCACTGTAGTGATTGGGGGACTTTTGAAAGGGCTACGTTCTATTTGGGAACGTAGGGGTATATTAGCGTAGTCTATGATTTATGTTTGAGGAAAGCCTTTTTAGATAAATCATTGAAGGCTATTTTGTGTCAATGGACAAAAGCTTAGACCGGGACTGAGGTTCATAAATGTGATATATACAAATTCCTATATTTTGTGGGAAGTATCGTTCACAGTCTAACAAACAGAAAGGCACTAATTTTCCACTTTTCTTGTTTTATCGAAGGGGGTTTAGTCGATAAAGAAAAAGAAAATGGACTTTAGAGCCTTTTCTGTGTTTCTGAACAGATTTTGCTTGTAGTCATGTACACAGAAGTGTGTGTTTTGTTGGCAGTCAACCCCCCACAAACCCACGCTTCATCGTGCCCCCCTTAATAGCTGCTTCTTTTCCTAGCTTGGTAATACATTCTTAAACTGCCTATCATGCTCATTACATTGGCCAGGGATAGTACAATAAGCCATATCATCAGAGATGACATGGTGGTCCATAATCCAAACCAAGGCACAACTCGCCCGGCACCGATCAATGTTGTCAATGGTGACAGAAACAATAGAAGGAAGATCGGGAACAGTCTTCCGACGGATAAAAGAATCAGCCTTACGGTAGTGATGCTCTTTCGGCTCCTGCGGATACGGGATTGTCTATACACGGCCCACAGAATCGTCGCAATCACCAGAAAAATCATAAACGCCTCCATGGTCCCGCTGCTAAAAGGAGAGGCTTCCGCTTGTTTGCCCTTCACAATCGCTGCGATGCCATCGATAAAAGCGTGATAATCGGTAAAAGCGTTTAAGCCGGAGTCAAACATCATCGTGATGCCCAGCTGCTCGTCCAAATATATGGTTTCTTCCGCTTTATAGGTCCAGAAAATTCCGCTATGGGAAATCGTCCTGGCCCCGTGTTCATCCTCTTCTGCGAGCCATCCCATTCCGTAAGGGCCGATCTGTCCGGCTGCGTGGTATTGCTTCAACAGCTCTGGGGAAAGAAGACGGCCGCTGTATTGAGCAAGCATCCATTTTGCCATATCTTCTGCAGTTGAAACCATACCGGCGGGGCCGTCAACAAACCATAAGGGCTCGGCTTGGCTTACAGGATAGCCGAATACAAGATAATGTCCCCGAGGAATGGCGGGATTCTCATTGATTTGTTGTGTCGTGCTGACGTTGAAGGTATGGTTCATTCCCAGAGGTTCAGATAGATGATTGTTCAAATAAGCGGAGAAGCTCTGACCGCTCACTTTCTCCACCAGAAGAGCCAAATATTGATAATTGGGGTTGTGGTAGCTGTAGGCAGTTCCAGGAGCATGGGCAAGCTTAACCGTATTCAGCGAATGCTTAATGTCTTGCAGCGACCGATAGGGATGGACATTCGTCATGTCCGGATTCACTTTGTCATTCAGACCGCTTGTTTGATTAAGCAAATGTCGCACCGTCATATCACGAACCTGTTCGTCACTTGGTGAAAGCTCGGGAAAATACGAGATGAACGGTGCATCAAGATCGATAAGTCCTTTATCCGCCAGCTGCAGGACAGCCAGTGCAGTAAAGGATTTACTCAATGAAGCAATGGGAAAAGAGGTATTGCCGGTGATCTCGCGGCCATCTGAAAATGTACCGTAACCTTGGGCATAGAACACCTCATCATTATTGGCTACGGCAAGAGCTGCACCCTGAATATGATTGGCTTTCATATTTTTTACGACGAAGTCGTTCATTTCTTGCTGTATTTCAGCTTTGTTTCGGATTTCCATTGCGGAGACAGGCTTAGTCAGGAATGACAGCACCAGCAATAAACAACTCAAGCATAGACCTATTTTCTTGTACGTAATGATCATAGTTACACTCCTTATCATTGATAAGGAAATGGTATGTGATAATTTTCAACTATTTATCAATTCCGCAAAGAAACTTGCTCTTACGACCCCGCCGCCATGGGAGCCGTTTTCGATATGCAGACCTCCTCCGTGCTTTTCACACAGTACTTTACAAATATAAAGTCCCAGTCCATGATGATCATTCGCATCCCATACTTCACCGCGGTAAAAAGGGAGCATGGCCTTCTGAAGCGCTTCGTCAGAGAAGCCGGGGCCGTCATCCATAACAGTTATCGTAAAAAAGCCCTTGCAAAGGCTATAATGAATGCTCACCTTACGCGAAGCATAACGCGCTGCATTAGCCACCAAATTCTCAAAAACCTGCATCACCAGATGGACATCCACAGCTATTTCGTTCGTATCCGCAGCCATAGAAGAGTCAAACATCTTATTGCATGGTTCGCTAATTTGTCTGGCGCTGCCATTCAGCAAGGATACCAAATGATCCATTTCAATCACACGGCTATGTACCGGCATATCCTCAAGCTTCTGAATGGAATTCATCGCCTCCGTGTAGCTTTCTAGACGCATAATATGGACTTTCATGGTTTGCAGCATGTCCAGAAGCTTGTCCTCGGGGATCTTATTTTGAGGCAGGTAGGTGGTCACGAATTCGGAATATCCTTTCAACACGGATAGGGGCGTCCTCAAGTCGTGGGCAAAAATAGCGTTAAGCTGCTTGCGTTCCTCAACGGACCGCCAAAGCGTTTTGTAATTGGTTTCCAATTGTCCGCGCATGGTTTCAAATACACGGCATAACTCCCCCATCTCATCCTTACCGTCATAGGAAATATGAAACCCTAAATCATTGGCCGACATTTTCTCCGAAGCGTTCATCAATAGCTCTAGCGGACGTTTCAGTTTGAATCTATAAAAGAGACTGGCCATTAGAACAATAGAGGCCGCAACAGTTAACAGCACTACCCCGACGAGGGATGGCAGTACCCAATCGTTCACGGCAGCATCATCGGCAAGCTGCATCCGTATGGTTTCCGCCCACTTAAACTCCAATACGATGACGGCCATATCGATAACAAGCATAAGCGTGCACAACATGATGAAGGATTGCAATAAGGTCATTCGCTTCAGCTGCAGCCAGCTCAGGATTTTCGCCATTTGTACCCTACTCCCCAGACGGTTTCTATCATGTTGTCGCAGCCATGCTCTTTCAATTTCATACGTATTCGCCTGATATGCTCGGCTATCACGGAGCTGTCGCCTTCGTCATTCAAACCCCATAGCTTTTCATAGATGCGTTCTTTATCAAACACCATACCGGGATAGGAAGAAAGCAGCTCAATGATATCGAATTCCTTTTTGGCAAAAGGAATTTTTTGGTCATGAAGGTACAGGGCTCGTGCCGAATAATCGATGACCAGCTCTTCACTAAACCTTATCGACATTTTATTGTGACTTCGCCTTTCCCTGCGTAAATGAGCTTCTACTCTCGCGCCAAGCTCCATAATGCTGAACGGCTTTAGAATATAATCGTCCCCTCCGGCCTGGAACCCTGCAATTTTATCCGCATCCTCCACTCGGGCCGTTAGAAATAAGATAGGACAGGATACAAAATGCCGGATTTTTCTGCACAATTCAAGACCGTCAAGCTCAGGCATATGGATATCGAGTAAAACAAGGTCCGGCTGATTTTCAATTTGCCGCAGCGCGTCATTGCCGTTCTTCGCCGTCATCACGAAATACCCGTTCATTTCAAAATAATCTTTCAGCAGCTTCCGAAGATCGGCCTCATCATCAATGATCAGAATCTTATTCATATCCCTTCCCTGCTTTCCCATTTCCAAATTATCTATAACCAGCATATCAAAAATCGTTGGGTATCCCAAGAGATGCTGCGGAAGCGCCGTGATCGCCAGAAAAAAACCGCCCGTTAAGAGGGCGGTCCATAAGCATTGCTCACTTCAATGTGGAATAAATGTTGTCCGTATACTTAGTAATAGCTTCATCGTAATCCGGATACTTATATCCGAGACTTTCCGATACTGCTTTGGAATATTTTCTGAATAACTCGTAACAAGTGAATAGTGACCTCCACATTTCTTGATATCGATTCCCGGAATAGGTTGACAGGAGGCTGTCCCAATCTTCCTTCGGAAGATACCGGTCTATAAATTTATAGTTCTTCCCCACGCTAAAAGTATAGCCATACTCCGATCCGATATGCCAAGCCATCATTCTCAACAAATTAGGCCGGGCTACCTCATGCAAATGATCAATGGCAAAAAGGATTTCCTTTCTCGCTAGCCCTTTTACTACGTAAGTGGATACCATCCAGAACTCATTGCAGCAATCATCAAATTCCCTTGCTGTCGGCCTTTTAATCCAATATTGACGGTCATCGGCGATTACTTCCTGCTGGATTCGATAATCCTTATCAAGCAAGACCTCAACCAAACCGTCGCTATTAGTCAAATAATCCTCCCATTCGTGGATTGGAATGAGGGTCAGGTCTACTTTATTCCCGTCTTCAAAATGAATTAAATAGGAAAACCAACTGCCCAGCTCTGATGGAAAAAGCTCCATATCCTCAGGCTTTTGCATCATGATACGATTCCCAAACCTATCGAGCCACCGATCATTCTCTTTGAAGGAATCCATCTCGGTTACAAAGTAAGAAATGTCATAATCTTGAAATGGATCAGGGGGAATATTTTTGTTGGTACGTGATCCTTCCAAAGTGACCAATCGAATTCTATCATCCTTCATAGCAAAATCCAAAAGCATTTTCATCATTTCCTGCTCACTTCTCATCTTGAATCAAACCTCCCCTATTTTTGGGTTCAAAATGTAAAAATGCGGGACGGCGGTCCACGAATTCGAAGGACATCAGATGTTCTCCATGGGAAACGTTATAATTTATCCAGCAGCATTTTCATAAGTCATATCCTCCCTCTTTCTATCAAAAAATGAACCATCCAGCCTAGCACATCGGCAAGTAAATGGTAAACACCGAGCCCTTGCCTGCCACGCTTTGCACCTCAATCTTTCCCCCGTGTGCAAGGATGTTTTGCCGCGCGATCGCAAGCCCGAGACCGGTCCCGCCGCTGGGACGAGGTCTGGGAACTTGCCTGAGCTGTATCCCTAATGCAGCCCTCATCATCTTGACTCAATGCTAATTGGGCAGGACATTCATACGGTGTTTCAAATAGAATTCGATAGCCGCACAATCGATGTTAATAAACTGAAGCGGATCGTTGTAGATCCGCTCGGCCAGTTCCTCTACTGTGATCCATCTCGCTTTTTGCGCATGGTCGCCTTCTTCGAGCAATTCGCCCTCAGCCTTACAAATAAAGTAATAACCAACCGAATCGATTCCTCCTTTAATCGTTTGATACGCAGCAAATGGCTTAACACATTCCACCACAATATCAGGATTGATTCCGTCCGTATCGATTCGCGTATCTTCCCCTTCAATCCAAGTGACATCCAAACCGGTTTCTTCTTTCACTTCCCGGCGTAATGCGGTTAACAACGGCTCAAACTTTTCCACCCTGCCTCCCGGCAGCTCCAGCTGTTTCGGTTCATTCGGCTTATTTCGTGTCTGGATTAGAATTTCGGTTTTTCCATCGCGTTCACGCTCGACTATGGCACGGGTGTTCACATAAAACAACAACATTCACTCCTTTTCTCGAGAAAAAACAGTTGGTTTTTCTGATATTTTCCTACGTAATCTAATAGTAAATAAATTCCAAACGAAAATATAGACTTTTTCTCACGTTTTACTCATAATCCTTCGCAGAATCTATTTCACCGGAACCCGTAATATCTAGAATCGCCTGAAACAGATTGGGAGGATATTCGGCAATCCGATGACATAGGTACAAATACCACTCATGACCATAGGTCAAATAAATACGCACAGGATAGCCTGCCTGTTTCAGTTGGCTGCTCAAATCCGGCCGAATGCCGTATAGCATCTCGAACTCAACCCCCGGCTCATGAAGCCATTCCCGCAGCATGATCTCCTTTATGACAGCCTCGTCATGGGTTGCAATCGACACGCGGTGGCCTTGGCGTACAGCCTGCTCTACAAGCAGCAAATATCGCTCGTTGAGAGCGGACGAACGCGGGATCGAGAGCTGTTCCGGCTCCTGGTACGCCCCCTTCACGATACGGACCCGGCCAGGGATAGACTGCAGCCCGATCAAGTCCTGAGGCGTCCGGTTCAATTGCGCCTGAAGCGTGATGCCGATATTGCCATGAACGGCCGCCGCCTTTTCATAAATCTGCAGGATCGAATCGGTCTTGCCCGATTCCTCCATGCTTATAAACAGTTCGATGCCGGCCTGTTGAGCTTGTGAGGCTAATGTCACCAGCTGCTTATACGCTAGCTCGCTGTCTATAGACAAGCCAATGTGGGAAAGATCGAACGATACACGAGCCGGCAGCTTCCGCTCCTCCAATGATTGAATGAGCCGCGACAGCTCGAGTGCTGCCGCTTCGCAGGCTTGAACATCTGCTGTATTTTCACCGATATATTCGAGCGAGACGGCATATCCTTTTTCCATCAGCCGTTGTCCGGCCTCCAGCCCCTCCTCCCGCTTCTCCCCAGCTACATACTTTGCTGCCGCACGCTGCAGCAGCCAGTAAATAGCCGGCGTTTTCTCGACGTAAGACTTCAAATCGTGTCGGCGGGCAATGGATTTCATCGCTTCGGCAAACTGTTGTTCCAAATTCGTCGTTGTCATTTACTAGACACTCCCTCGTCTTGTTATACAGAAATAGTGTACAGACAAGACAGAAGGGCGGATTGTAAAAAATTGCGCCGATCTAGGACGACACCGCATAGGCTTGGGGTGTCGTACCTACGATTTTGGCAAAAGCCTTTCCAAAATGGCTCTGGTCATAAAAGCCGGTATCCGCGGCAATATCGGCAATGGGCCGTCCATGTTTCAATTCCCGCTTGGCGTGATTGATACGCAGCAGATTTTGGTATGCATGCGGTGGCAGGTGAGTGCTTTTCTTAAACAAGCGAATAAGATGATACCGGCTGACCCCGGCTGCGCGTTCCAGCATTTCAAGCGTAATTTTATCCGTATAATGCGCTTGAATATATTCCTTGGCCCGGTTGACGTATTTCTGCTCCAGCATGCCGCAGGATTCGTGTGTCAGATCGGAAGCGTGCTTGTCTAATAATGCGCACACCAGCTCGATTAACGCCGCTTCGATCTCGAGCGGAGAAGCCCTTCGGCTCATTGTCTCCACCACGCGATTAAGCAGCTTGCTGCAAATTTCATTCTTCCCGGCTTCTAGCAGGAACGGGAACTGAAGAAGATCCGCGTCAGGCAGCTCCAGAGCAGCGAACCATTCCGGTTTTATAAACAGCATCTTGTATTTCCATGTCGTATCATCCGCCGGATGGCAGGCGTGCAGCATGTGGGGCGGAAAGCTGATCATTCTCCCTGTCTCTACAAGCCGCAAGACGCCGTCACACCATGCCTGCGTTTCTCCTTCATCAATGAGACCAATGGAATACTCCTCGTGAAAATGCTTCTGATACGCCAGATCGCTCCTGCGGCATTGCTTCGCTTCCACAAAAGGCAGCGCCTCATCCCGGTAAAAAATCACATCCGTCATATACAACCTCCGAATTGAAATGACCCTTAAAGCGGGGCTCTTGGCTCATGCATCTTTTATCCTAATATACTATCATAATGGCTGCTTCCAGTAAGCTTCATATTCAATTATGATAAGAAAAATGAAGGCAAAATGAAAATAACGGCGGACTAGGACTGGAAAACGTCTTAGCCTGCCGTTGTTTTATAAATCAGATTCCTGACATCAAACGGGATAGTACAATTGCAAAACCATGCTGCGCCTCTTATAATCCATATACTTTGAATTCATAGCAGGACGCGCTTCCCCCGGTGTAGCTAGATCCCGTTACGGTAATCCGGATATATCTATACGTTGCGTTAAAAGTATCTGTCGTCAAGCCTTGCGTCGTATTATTCGTCCTGTCCAGAATGGTCGTATACGTTACATCGTCATTGCTGCCTTCAATCTTGTACTTATAGTATCTAGGATAAGTCGAGCTGTTGTACCAGTAGCTTTCGAGCCTGGTTAGATTCATGCTGCTGCCGAGGTCTACCTTCCACCATTGCGGATAAGTGTTCGTGACGGCCGCCCATCGGGTCGAGCTCGTATTCCCGTCATTGGCGTTGCTTGCGTCATTTCCTGTTTGTACCGAGCTTGCCGTTACGGTCTTGCCTTGGG
The DNA here is from genome assembly GCF_002042965.1 of Paenibacillus sp. 32352. Classification (GTDB taxonomy): domain Bacteria; phylum Bacillota; class Bacilli; order Paenibacillales; family NBRC-103111; genus Paenibacillus_S; species Paenibacillus_S vulneris. The sequence continues at coordinate 246,267 of NZ_MZNT01000010.1, forward strand.
ATACAATGCCAGTTGGAGTCGTCGCACTCACCGGCGAGCTCCATGAGCTCGACCCCTGGCTGTTTTTGGCCCTAACCTGGTAGGAGTGGGTTGAGCCGGCTGCAAGTCCTGTATGGGCATAAGGGCTGTTTACGTTACTTACCGTCACGCCGTCAACCAAAAGGTCATAGCCTGCTGCCCCTGTAGAGCCGTTCCAGCTGACGTTGATCTGAGACGCGCCTGTTGCTGCCGCGGTCAAACCGGTTGGCACTGACGGCAGATTGGGATTCGAGGCCGCCGGGGTAATCGTCATAACCTGAGGATTGTTCGCGCCGAACTTAATGCTCTGCAGAGCAGCTTGACCTGAGGAGAACTCAACACCCAGAGCGCTTGCTCTGTTCACCAGCCGATATTTGGTAATTCTGCTTAAGCTTGTGTTCGTTGCTGCGGCAATCGTTGATGAAGAAGAGGAAGGAGTAAGGTAGGCCGGAGCAGCATTCCCGACAGGCAAAAGATACCATTGATCACTGCCGCTCGCAGCTCCGTTACCGCCATTAGCGCTCGGATTCGCATTGGCATCTGCCGCTCCTGTAACCACGGATGCTCCCAGAGCCCGCGTTGCTGCTGGCGTCGCTCCGAACACCTTAAGCACCTTTCCGGTAGCTGCATTCTGGATCCGGTAAAAACCGCTAGGTTTGGTAGAATCGAATTCATCGGGGACAGGGACGAACAGCCACTGATCCGCTGTACCGTCCTTAAGCGCAGCTCCGCCAATGGAAATCGTATAGGCTGCAGACGGCGAAATAGCGGCTCCATTGGCATCCTTCGGCGGATTGTAAGCCGAATAGGAAGTTTGTCCGGCACCCGGGTCGGCCGTGGAATAATTGATTTGTTTGCCGGACAGATCAGAGATCGTCCTGAAGGAATAACCGCTAACTTGCTGATTCGTCAGACTGCCCGTATCGATTTGGGACAAATAGCTGCCTACGGTCGCCGGCAGTTTACCTACAACCTTGAAGGTGTCCGGCGCTCCTAAATCATCGGTCTCGTACACGTATCCATCATAGCCGACGGAGCGATATTTGCCGCTGTAGGCATTGTAGGAAAAGGCATTTTCGTATTGCGTATTGACCGGAACAAACAGTCTTTGGGTTGCTGTATTTTTAAATATCGGGGTACCTCCGCCAGGTTTAACGGATGCCAAATACCCGGTTGAATTGTTTTCTTGCTTGATCCAAACCTGACTGTTATCGATATACACGGTTATCGTAGCATCCAGCGCCGGGTCGGAATAAGAAACCGACGGAACGCTAGTACCGCTAGCATTTTTTATCGTACCGTTGACCGTGTTCGCCGTATACGTACTGCCCGCAGCGTCCTTGAAGGTAAAGTCCCCGCTGCCCGGAATTTTCTCATAGCTGATGCTTAAAGCGGAGCCGTCCATTCCTGTGCCGGTCAAAGTAAGACTATCCGTCGCGGGCGTATAGTTAACCGTGAGATTATGATCGCTCCCGGCGCCCATTGGACTGCCGATCCATCCCGCATAGCCCTTCAGCGCAGACCGGGTCCATGTCCCGTTATACCATACATCCCATGAGCCTTCGGCCATCCTGGCGCTGATCGGCGAGCGGGCGAGGCTGAACCAGGTAAGGATGTTGGAATAGCCCGGTTTCCAGTTGATGTGATTGTTGTAAAGCACATAGAAATATCCGTTGACATTGTCAACAAAAAAACGGGTGCCGGCGACGCCATAAGACCAAGTCGAACCCGGAAAATTACTTGCGGTAGCCGCTTCATTAGCGTCGTTCCACGGTGATGTGGCAACCTGTCCAATCAGCTTCCAGGTAGCTCCCTTATCTGTAGAGTAAGTGGCCAGAATACGGTTGTTATGGACACCTGTGGCAATTCTTTCATTGTTTGTCGGGCTGCCCGCCGCAAACGGATTAAATTGATATTCATCGTTGGTCAAAGCATACCAGTACCCTGTGTCCGGATCAATCCAGACGCCGATTCCATCGTTGTGATCATCCTGATAAGGCGTTGGAATGCCGTAGGTTTGGTCGATCTTGTAATTGATGGTCCCTGGCCTGTTCCAGTATGAATTATAAGTGGTGGCATTGCCCCAGTTAGTATTCAATGTGCCTAAATCCGTATTGGTATTGTACTTGATCCAGGAGCCTCCGCTATCCGACTGCTCATAGTTGGAAACCGAATACATCCAATGAAAATCTCCGTCCTGGTCAACGAACGCAGAGCCGGCTATATCCGCCTTGCCTGAAGTGAGACTGGGAACAGCCGTATGTTGCACATAGGTCGGGAATGTTTCCGTCCCGGCATAAGCAGCGGGTCCCCCTCCCAATGCTTGAACCATCAGAAGTGCCGGAATTCCCATTCGAGCTGCCAGCTTCACGGATTTATTCATGCGCATGCTATTACCTCCTGATATAGGATTTGGGATAACCCTTGGCTTCCTTCCGTTCCACTCTCGGTGTCTGCTTTAATGCCACCTCCTTGATGTGCAAGTTCTTCTGGTTGTCCGGGTTGTTCTGTTTTTAAAAGCTCACGGATGAAACCGGATATTCCCCGGCGCTTTGAAGCTCCACATCCCCCCTTTCCATGTCTCCAATTACAAGTAAGTGTAATTTTTATTAATCACCATCACGTTCACTCTCCACGGGAAGCCCTCACATGCTCGGAATCGGAAGGTCACGTACCCGTCCTTTTTCTGAATGAGCGGAATGATATCCGTCGCGTATTCGCCAGCCTTCAGAACTTTTTCCGTCCTCCATAGCCATTGCCCCGGGATTTCAAGTACTGTACAAGACGGTGCCGCTGCGTCCCCGGACACAATCAGCAGATCGTACGTTCCCTTCGGCAGCTCGATGATCAATGCCGCTTCCTCCATCCCGCCGACGAAATCCCGGCGAAGCAAGTCCGGCTCTCCCTGGTCTATCGCCGTGACCTTATCTGCGCTCTCCCAGCCTATTCCGCTGCGAGGCGTAAAGACGGTATCCGGCGTCAATTTGCGAAACGTTTGACCGAGTACCCCCTCCACATGAACCTGGCGGGGTAACGCCCTGTTATAGTCTTTGGCCAGAGACTCCGGCTCGACTCCGAAATCGAGCCGATAGGCAGCCAGCCTCGACTCCCGATGATTTCCGGCATAATAGTCGAACGTGAAATGGTCGAGCAGCCGGTAGTGATGGGTGTCCCGGTCTTTGCCGAGAAACACTCTCCGCTGCGTGTGGGCTTCGTGAACTCGCGGACGGCAGCCTCTATCGTCGGTATTCTCAGTCACCTTCATAACCCAAGCTGTCCAATCGGATGGGAATGCATCGGCCTGTGAATAGATGATGTACTGGCCGCCTTGTACTGTATCGAAATGCAGATGCCCGTCTGTATGGACATGATCCACTACCATCCTCTTCGTCCCGGCAGCCTTTGCGACGACGATGTTCTCCTCCTTGGCGAACGGGCTGCGAAGCCTAACGCTGCCGCCTGCCCGGCTTCGAATGACAATCCAGGCTGTTCGGCCGTCCTGCATCCTGGCGCTGACTTCGAACCCGCCTACGGCAAGCAGTCCCCGGAACTCGCAATCGCTCCATTTCCCGTAATGGCGCGTTCTCTCTCCGGCATGGTGATCGTACAAGCCAACTGTCCGCTCCGGCTCAATCTCTCCTTTCGGAACCGCCGGAAACACCTCGATCACGCCGTCGTAGCTTTGCAGCAGCATTTCGTTCACGGCGGCGACGATCTCACCGGAAGCCTCCATCATGTGCGGATGGTACAGCGGCTCATTCGTAATGTTGCAGTAATTCATCCACCGCTCCGTCTCTTCCGCGAACAATCCGTTGCATCGAAGCGACAGGTCGATACCCTGCTCATACAGCAGCCGCAGCGCCGTATCTCCCTTACCCAGCCGGGAGGCGGCACAGGACAGCCAGCCGAACTGGAACATGCCGAATTCCGTTTGCTCCTCGGCATAGCGAAGCGTGTTTGCCGCCCTCTGCCGGAGAGTGGCTTCACTGTGCCGATTGAGTTCTCCGATCGGATAAATCGGCATCAACAGCGACGGATGCCTCAGATGGAGGTCGACCGGCGCCCATTCGGAATCGCGCAGCACATCGCCGTAACGTGCGGACACCCCGCATGGGTATGGGGCGAGCCGGCTTACGATCTCCTTCCATCGGTTCCGATCCTCCTCAGCCTCGCCAAGCCGTTCGTTCGCCTCTGCGGCGATTTGAAGCAAATACTTGACCGATGCCAGCGTGCACGTCGAGTTTCGCGTCAGCGGCCCCTGCTCCGGTGAAATATCCGGATACACCTCATACAGCCCTTTGCCGGCATCATACTGCAAATATCCTTCGAAGAACCGCGCAATCCGCTGCAGCAGCGGATACGCCTTCTCCCGCAAAAAGTCCTCATCCATGCCGAACCGGTAATAATCCCACACAAACTGCGCACACCACGGCCAAATACTGAAATACAGCGCGTGCGGGTAATCCCCGGCGATGCCGTCCAGTCCGTAAAATTGCGCCGCCATCCTCTCGGCTTGATGGGCGTAGGAAAGCAGCCCTTCGTTGAAAACTTCTGCAATCTCCAGATGATTCGCTGTATACAACGGCCAGAAGGCCGCCTGAATGTTGACGTCCCAGTACCACATGCTGCCCCATTTGGCCGGCTGCTTGATGTCCCACAAGCCGTTGAGTCCGCAGGCTTGCTCGGGCATCAAGCCCTCCTTGCCGCTGCTGCAGGCGATGGCATACAGATTGATATGCCATAAATCCTGAAGCAGCTTGTCGGGCAGCGTCACAGATGAACGCTGCCAAAAGCTTCGCCAATGCTCCCGATGATGCGCTGTTATATCCGCAACCTGATCGGCGGACATATGCAGCCTCTGCAAAGCGGTATGCAGCAGGTCGTCCGTCTGCTGCTCCGTCACCACCGTCGTAAGGAGCGTCAGGCATTCCCCCGCATCGCGGAGCCGTATGCGGGCGCCATCGTAAGGCCCCTCCATACTCCCCTTCGCTCCGACCAGCTTCGTCATGACGATGAACGAAAACGGGCGATGCCGCTCCTTGTCCTCCCCATCAGGGTAAAAGGAGCCTATATAGTAAAATATTGACTCATCAAACTGATGATAAGTCACACCCATATCCACATAGCGTCTTGCCGGGACTGTCAAAACGATCGAGTCTAATAAGGAGCCGGACGTCTGCCTGATTTCCGTCACGACATAATCCCCGCTCTGGGCCACAATCGTATTCGCGTCAAGCCTTCGGCCTTCCTTCTCGATGTGCAGGTGCACCGCCGCCCTCTCTACATCGAGCTGCAAGGAGTATGAATCCGGCTCCTCCAACTCCATGGACGGATGCAAATGGAGCTCCCCCGTCGGATAATGGGAAGTACCACCGGGCGGCTTGCCGTATTTTCGGTACATGCTGTTGTCAGACAAGGCGTCGCCATACAGATACATCGGTTCCTTATCCGGATTGCGGTACATTTCCTCCGCTCTCTGCTTGAGCTCGTCGAAGGTACGGCCGTACTGCTGGCTAAAATCGGGGACTTCCTCCTGCAAATACTTCTTGCTGTATCGATGGAGCTTACGGTAATACACCTCATAATGATTGAGCGCGATCGTAAGCCGCTGCTCCTCGAAATAGAGCATGCCGCCAAAATGCCCGTTGCCGAGAGGCAAAGCCTCGTTCCACCCGCTCGGCGCATTGTCGAACGTAACCGTTGTCACACTAGGTTCCTCCTACCCTTTGATCGCCCCGATCATGACGCCTTTCACGAAATACTTTTGCAGGAACGGATACAAACAAATGATCGGCAGCGTCGAAACGATGATCGTCGCGTATTTGATCGTTTCCCCGATAGCATATTTATCGTCGCTGGCCGAACCGGTCATCATCGAATCGGTGCTGTTGGCGATCAAGATATCGCGAAGCACGAGCTGCAGCGGGTACTTCTCGCTATTCCGCAAATAAACGAGCGCGCTGAAATAAGAGTTCCAGTGGCCCACCGCATACCACAAAATCATCACGGCGATGACGGGCATCGACAGCGGAATGACGATGCGGAATAAAATCGTCCAATCACCGGCGCCGTCCATTCGAGCCGACTCCTCCAGACTGACCGGAACGCCCTGGAACGAGGTTCGCATAATGATCATGTTGAACGTGTTGATGGCACCGGGAATCAGAAGCGCCCACATCGTGTTCATCATCCCGAGCTGATTGACCAGCAAATAACTCGGAATTAAACCTCCGTTAAAGACCATCGTTACAACGATGAAGAACATGAGAATATGCTTGAAGTACAAGCCCGGCCTGGACAGCACATAGGCGCCGATCGCCGTCATAACAAGGTTGATGGCCGTTCCTATGACCACATATAGCAGCGTGTTTTCATAGCCCTTGATGATCATCGGGTTGCTGAACACCGCTTTATAAGCCCCAAGATCGAAGCCTGCCGGACCCAGCAGCAGCCCGCGATTTTGCAAAAAAGACGTCGCTTCGCTGAATGAGGCGAATAACACGTATAAGAACGGATAGAGCGTAACGATGCACAGACCGAGCATCAGGAGCGTGTTCAAATAGCCGAAGGCTCGTTCCCCCGCAGTTGGTTTCATATGCGTTCTCCTTACCAAAGTTTGTTCTCGCTGAGCCGCTTGGTGACGCTGTTGGCCGCCACGATCAGAATGAAGCTGACGACCGAGTTGAACAGACCGACGGCTGCGGTAAAGCTGTAGCTCGCCTCCAGCACCCCTTTGCGGTACACATACGTCGATATGACATCCGCCGTCGAGTATGTGAGGGGGTTATAGAGCAGCAGCACCTTTTCACTGCCGACCGACAGCATGTTGCCCATCTGCAAAATAAACAAGATGGCAATCGTCGGCATAATGCCGGGAATCGTCACATGCAGCGTCTGCTTCCAGCGTCCCGCACCGTCCATCCGTGCCGCTTCATATAGGGTCGGGTCAATGGCGGCGATAGCGGCCAGATAAATAATCGAGCCCCAGCCAACGCCCTGCCAAATGCCGGAAGACACGAATAGAAACCGGAACCAGCCGGCTTCCTTCAGAAAGTCGACCGGCTCGATGCCGAAGGTGCCAAGAATTTGGTTAATAAGGCCGGTGCGGCTTAGAAAATCAATCATCATCCCGGCCACCACAACGATCGATATGAAGTGGGGCAAATAGGAGACCGTTTGCACGAACCGCTTAAATACGCTGTTGCGGATTTCATTCAGCAGCAGAGCCAGCACAATCGCCGCCGGAAAGCCGAACAGCAGCTCATAGATGTTGATCAGAATCGTGTTCTTGATCAACCGGCCGAAGTAGATTCCATTGAAGAAGCTTTCAAAATGTTTAAAGCCGACCCATGGGCTTCCCCATATTCCTTTTGCCGGCTGGAAGTCCTTGAAGGCGATTTGCAGACCGTACATCGGCCCATAATGAAATATGACATAGTAAGCGATGACGGGAAGCGCCATCAAATAGATGGTCCAATGCCGCCTCCAATCGGCGCGTATCGTTTGCAGTGCAGTCGGGCTGCCGGAGCTTCTCGACATCGTTTGTCCCTACCTTTCTATCCGGGGATGCTGTATAGAGCTCGGGGAGCAGTCATTATAGACCCTCCCCACACCTGTCCCCGGTCTAGCGCTTATTGAAGCGTTCCAGCGCCGTTTGCTGAATTTTTGTGGCGTCATCGATGCCCATGCTTTGGATTTTTTTGACATACTGGTCGAAATTCGTGATAGGCTCCACACCCATAATGAATTTCAACAGCATTTCATCCTTGTACGTGTTGATATCCGTCATGATAGAGGCGAACTTGCTGCTCTCGTCCTGCGTCGGGGTGACGATTGGCATCTTGCGCTCAGCGGTCGCTTTCGACCAGATAGACAGCGCGTCCTTCTGCTGCGGCAGCGCGAGATATTGCAATTGGAAATTATCGTTCAGGACGAACGGCGCACTCCACGTCGCACGGGTATACTTGGCGATGGCTTGCTGAGAGCTGATGCCGTTCGTCGGGTTCAGCAATTCCGGCTTTAATACGGCTTTGCCGTTTTGCATCGTGTAGCTCTGGCCATCAATACCGTAGTTGAACAGCAATTCGCCCTTTTCGCCGTATGCATAATCCAGCCATTTTACTGTTTCGATCGGATTCTTATCGCTTGTCGTAATAGCTGCGCCGATACCATTGAAGGCAAAATCCTTCTGCCCCCAAATCGCTTTCTCACCGGCCTTCAAGACCGGGTAAGGAGCGGCGGCAAGATTAAAGCTCGGGTCCTTATCCTTCATCAGACCGGCATACTTGCCGATGCCTCCGCCGTTAAAGGCCGCCGTTGCTCCGAGCAGGTTCGTTGTCATCTTGTTATCAAGCAGTTTGGCGTTCGGAGCCGCAAAATCTTTATCCAGCAGCCCTTCCTTATACCATTTGTTCATTGTAATGAGAAAATCCTTAAATTCCGGCTGGATAGGGCCGAACTTCACTTTGCCGTTATCCTGGTAGAAGCTGTTATTAATGCCCCATGCGCCGAGGAAAGGAGCATCGGTGTTAAACAAGTCTTTATCGAGGTAAATGGGGATTTCGTCGGCTTTCCCGTTGCCGTTCGGGTCCTTCTCCTTAAACGCTTTCAAAACGGTATACCATTCATCGATCGTCGTTGGCATCTTCATTCCGACCTTGTCGAGCCAGTCCTGGCGAATCGCAGGCCCGAAAAAGACTCTGACCTTATCGTCTCCGCGAAGGAACGGGAACGCATAGAGGCTGCCGTTATCCGTCGTGATCTGCTTCTTCCAATCCGGATGATCGGCAAGCAGCTTCTTCAGGTTCGGCGCATACTTATCGATCAGATCGTTCAGCTTGATAATCTTGTTATCCTGAATCGCCTTTTCGGGTCCGCCCGGATAATCATTCCATCCATATTCGATGACATCCGGCAGCTGATTCGAGGCAATCATCAGATTAAACTGCTCCTTCGCCTGAGCGGTATCGAGCGGCGGATGCTGGAACTCGACCTTTACTCCGGTTACTTTCTCCAGCTCCTTATACATCTCCATGTCGGCATACGTCTTCATCTGCGCCGCAGCTGCAGGATGGTTGGCTACCCAATAGGTCAAATGAGTCAGCTTCGCCGGCTGCGTATCTTTGCCGTCCTGTGGAGCTGCGGCAGGAGCCCCGTTTGATCCGCTGCATGCGGCGGCCGAAATGGCCATTGCAGAAATCGCCACGGCAGCGCTTGCCCGTTTTATTTGTTTGTTCATTCTCTTGCCTCCCTTGGATTCGTTCGTGGTTCATTCGGGCGGAAACCAATACTCGCCGTTTCAGCTTCCGGTTCCCAGTGTAAGTTCGGAAGCCCGGGTTTGCCTACTTTCTCCTTTTCACCTGCGTTGTATTTTCGTAAGAAAAGCAAGGTATGTGAAAACAAATCAGTCCTGCATGAAAAATCGTCAGTGTACTTAGACCTGCTGCTTCGGGATGAAAAAAGACAGTCTCCCTGAGACTGCCCCTATGGTTCTGTGCCGGTCATGTCCGTCGCAATGGTTTCCCGGTATTTCCCGGGCGTAACCCCTTCCAGCTTCTTGAACGCGCGGATATAGACGACATCGTTATTATAACCAACCATCTGCGCGATTTGCGCGATCGTCAGGTCCTTCTGTTCCATCAGCCTCTTCGAGGCCTTGATTCTTTTGTTCGTAATGTAGTCGAGCAGATTTTGACCCTGATTTTTCTTGAAGAACGTCGACATGTATTGAGGCGTCATTCGAAAATGGTCCGCAACCATCGCAAGTCCAAGGCTCGGGTCTTTGAGATGTCGATCGACGAAGTCGACCATATCCTGCAGCAGCTGCGTACGGTGATCGGATCGATCGACGTTGAACGAGCGGGTAAGCGTTTCGTACAGCTCCTTCGTTTCCAGCTGCATCCCTTCCGCTGTCGAATGGCTGAACACCGCTTTGATCGGGTCGAAATCAGTACCAAGCACCTCCAGCTGATTCGTATTCGTCGAGTTCACTATTTTCAGCAGCGTGCTTATGACGTTGAAAAACAAGCATTTCCCCAGCTCCGGCGTGAAGCGGCTTGATTCGAAGTTCATCGAGTAAATTTTATCGAGCAGCTTCCCGACATTATCGGTATCGCCGCTGCGCACAAAGTTGGTCAGCTGGATTTCAATTTCAAGCGGATAATAATACTGCTGTTTTGTTCCAGCAATATCCTGGAAGTGGATAATCGCATTCTTGCCCAAGATCAGCCGGTAATCCAGGGCTGCAAGCGCTTCCGGAAAAGAATCCCGAATCGCCTTGGGTCCTTGATGAATCCCTCCTGCGGCAGCGGTAATCCCGATTCGGAACCTTTGCGCAAGCAGCTCGTAGAGGGCCTGGACGATATCGCGAATATCGGTGTCCGCCTTTTCCCCCCGCTCTGTCTCCAGATTGACGAGAAGGGCGATCCGGTCCCGGTCAAGCTCGACGGGAAATCCTTTGTGAGGAGAATCTATCAGATCAACGGCGATATTGGATACGATAAACCTCGCCAGCGCCCATTGCTGTTCATCCTCTTCCGAAGACAGAGGAATGTCCTCTATCTGAACCAGCACGACAGCGAACCGGTCGCTGATAAACTTCAGATCCATAAACTGCAGCGAGTCTTCATTCCCCGCAGACACGTCCACATCCATATAACCGTGCATTAGCCGGGATAAGTAATTCGCACGGATAACCGGCGTTTGCTTCGTCAGCGTGTTTCGCAAATGCTTTTCTTCGTGAATCGACCCTTCGATAGCCTGGCGAATAAACTCATACTCGTCGGAGGAAGGCCGCCCGCTTAAATGCTTGCCGCTTATGATCGCATTCACTGTTTTTTGCAGCGGCTTATAGCTTCGGTACACCCCCGAGAAAACGGCAAGCAGACCTGCAGCCAGACAAAAGACGAACAGACCAAGAGACCATTGCTGAATTTGGTTAACCTGCTGCATAAACACATCGGCTGGCGTCACCGACACATAGCGGAAATCCGCTTTCTGTGAAGAGACGAACGATACCATCTGATCTACACCCCCGATCCGGTAGGTGAAGGGAGCGTCCGCATGCTCCATTCGCTTCAACAGCTCGGCCGGCAGCGGCGTCGCGCTAGTGCTCATAATCGTCCGGCCGTCGTTGTCGATAATATAGATGATGCTGTTACTGGCCGATTCGAGCTGCGCGAACATCTTCTTGATCTGATCGACATCGATCAGAATTACGAAATTCCCGAGATTATCGGACGGCGAGCTGACAGGAAGCGTTTTCACATATACGATGACGTCTTTAGGGATATTATCGATACTAGCCAGCGGGTTCAGTCCGCGGGCCAGAGAGGTTACCGGCAAGTAGGACACCTTGTGCTGGCTGGACAGAAACTCATGCCGCCACTGCTCGTACGGCTGATCCTTAAACGTGTAGTTGGTAGAATAAAAGGTGTAGGAATCGGTGAGCAGGTCCGCCTTGACTATTTTATCGCTCCTCGCAAAATAGACGAAGGAATCAAAAATAAAGCTGCTTGTCATGCTGCGGTAGCGAGTCATTTTGTCACGCATAAACTCTACGAACTGGTACTCGTCCGCGATGCTCGCCTGGCCGGGAATTTTGAGCATATAATCCAGCTTAGGATCAAATACGACTTGGCGGGTCAGAATGTCCACCTCGGACCATTGATTATCCAGAAGAAGCCTGAGCTGCTCCAGCATCGCCTCGTTGGATCGATTGGTACTCTTTTCGAGACTTTGCTCGACCTTGGCGTATAGAAACAGCCCCATGGCCATCGGTATGAGAAGGATGAAAAGATTGGAGATGATGAGTGTCTTGAGCGCATTCCGGCGATTGCCGAACAAACGTAAATGAAGCCGTAGATTCAAAGCCGTTCACGTCCAATCCTGAAATTGTCCCGCTATTTGACTGACTGCGGCAGCGATAATAATACCTCCGTCAACTGCCGCTTAAACGCACTTGAATTACCATCATTTGTTCTAGCTTCTAAGTGATTGATCCTCTTCATTGGATTCATGCTCCATATGAAATAATCAAATTATACCAGCACTTTCTGGGGATAACAATCATGCAAATTCACGCTGTGTGCAAGCTATCCCGCTGTGCGGGAATCCATCCTGTAACCACCGCTCCCCCTTGCGGATGGTTGCCTGCCATCAACTCCCCGCCGTGAGCCCTGAAGATGCGCTTCGCTATCGTTAACCCGAGACCGGTCCCGCCGGATTCCCGGTTTCGTGACGACTCGCCTCGGTACAAGGGATCGAATATACGACCTAGATCGGCTTCCGGAATCCCGGGGCCCGAATCCCGGATGGTTATCGTGGCTCTATCCCGATCATAAGAGCATCCCACATAAATGACACCATGGTTTGGCGTATGCCTGACCGCATTATCCAGCAGGTTGTTGAAGGCCCGTTCCAGGAGATAAGCATCCCCAATAAAGCTTCCTTGTCCTGAGCCTGCAGGCGGATGGTCCAATTGAATGGAAATCCTTTTGGACTCAGATAAATGACGCAAGGTATCAACCGATTTCTGCAGAATATCGATGATCTCGATTGGTTCTTCCTGTTGTACGGTTTCCATGTACTCCGTTTTGGCAAAGGCGAGAAGATCGGAGACCAGGCGATCCAGCTGATTGGATTTCTCCTTGCATACCTTCACATAATGGTTCATTTGCTCCGGGCTCGAGGCGATGTTCAGCTCCAATCCGTCCAAATACCCTTTGAGGGCGAACAGCGGTGTTCGCAAGTCATGTGCAATAGCGCCGATGAAAAACCGCCTTTCCTCCTCAAGAGCTGTTTGCCGTTGAACGGATTCACGCAGCCCGGCCACCATGATGTCAAAGCCTTGGCGGACTTCAGTAATCTCACGAACTCCCGAAGGCGGCAGCGTGATATCCAAATCTCCCTCCGCAATTTGCCTTGCCGCCCTTCCCATCGATTCCAACGGTTTAATAATCCAGCGGCGAAATCCGTAGCCGAACACTAAAGCCGCAAGCAGCAAGCCGACAGACGACGCCATCCAAATCCCGACCCGGCTTGGTCCCCTATCCGCCGCACCGATTTGTATCGACCTGGTTTCGGCGAAATAAACGATAACGTAAGTAAGCCAGGCAAGGGTTAAGATGATAAACAACGAAAAGAACAACACCGTACGAACCTTGAACGCCTTCATAGCGGATTCCCCTCAAACCGGTAGCCGATTCCCCACACATTCGTGACATACTGCGGTTGGTTGGGCTCAGCCTCAATTTTTTCACGTAATCTTGCCATAAGCACCCGGACGGTATGTTTATCCCCTATCCCGTCCCAAAACCGGTCCAATAGCTGTTCGTATGTAAACACTTGTCTAGGATGCTCGGCAAACAAACGGAATACTTCATATTCTTTGGGGGTGAGAGATACCTTGTCTCCGCTCACGTAAACCTCCCGGGTAGTCAAATTCAGCTGAAGCTTGCCGTAATTAATAATCTTCTCGGCGGCGGCCTGCCCGGAATTGCCCGCCCGGCGCAAAACCGCCTTGACCCGCGCAATCACTTCGACGGGAGAGGCCGTCTTCACAATGTAGTCGTCGCCGCCGATACCGAGCCCCCGGATCTTATGGATATCGTCGTCACGTGCGCTTAGAAACAGGATCGGTACATTGCTGGTTTCGCGGATTTTCCTGCATAGTTCGAAGCCATCCTGCCCAGGCATCATGACGTCCACGATCAGGCAATCTGCCGGATGCCGATGGAATAAGGCCAGCGCGGTATCCGCATCCTTTGCTGTCTTAACATGAAACCCGTCGTTTATCAAAAAGTCCCTCATAAGCTCCACGATACGGATATCATCGTCAACGACCATAATGGTTTTCTGCTGATTCATGGAAATCACAACCTTTTCGGTTTTCGGCATAATGCAGCCTTTTCACATTGACAGTATATCACTTTCCCCTGCGGCAGCCCATGTGATGATTCATTCGAGACCGGTTTGTGATGGTTTTGTGATGGTTTTAGCCCGTGTCTTGCAACAGGTTTGGGTTATGCTTACAGACATCAGCAAATCCAGCATACAAAGGGGACGATTCATGTGACACATGGGAAGATGACTTGTCATAGCCGCTTGCCGCAGAGGGGACTGAAGTTGAATGAATAGCAAAAGCATTTATCGAGTTATGATCGCGATGGCCGTCGCATCGATCCTCTGGGCCATCTTGAATCGATTTGTATGGGATCCTGGTGCGGCGGAATTCCTTTCACACAAGAGCGTTCTCAAGCGCACCGTTCCTATGCCGGCGTGGCTCACAGTATTGGATGTCCACATCCTGTTCGCTTCCGCTGCTTTATTGGCAGGCGCCCTTAATTTCTCCAATCAGCTGCTTCGGCATTACCGAAAGGTACATCGATGGACGGGGTACATGTATTTGTTCAGCGTGCTTGCCGTCTTGCTGACCTCCGGCTATATGGCACCTTATTCTACAGGCGGGAAAACCGTCAGTGTCATGTTCAATCTGTGGAACATAGCTTGGTTTGCCGTCACTCTGATGGCTTTTGTCTCCATTAAACGAAAAAGGATAGCCGAGCATCGCAATTGGATGATACGAAGCTACGCCTTTTGCTTTACGAACCTCTCCATCCACCTGTGCCTGATCGTATTTTCCGATTGGCTTGGTTGGGGCTACGAGAAAGCCTATACGTGCAGTGTCTTGGCGAGCATCCTGCTTTTGCTGGCAGCAGCAGAAGCTGTGATTAGAATCAACGGGAAGAATTCCATTACAATCACCAAGGGAGAGAATACGAATGCCGAATATCCAAATCGTCTTGTTTGACGGCTTTGATCTCATGGATGCCATCGGTCCATATGAAGTGTTCATGGCTGCAGGCATGCTTAGCGGGAGTCATTTGAATGTGAACTTCGTCAGCGCAGAAGGCGCCAGAATCGTCCCAAGCGGCATGAAAGGTCCCGGACTGCCGGCTAGTGGGTTCATTGATCCGAATTGCGGCGGTATCCTGTTGGTTCCAGGCGCCATGGGCAAGGTTGGACCGGAGGATGCGGGTCCGGATGCGGTTGTGACGCAGCTGCTTCAGGCCAAGGAGAGCGGGCTCATGCCGCTGCTTAGGCAAGCGATGAACAATGAGAGCATGACCGTCTCTACCGTATGCGGGGGAGCTATGCTGCTCGCTATGGATGGACTGTTAGAGGGGCGTTACGCTGTTACCCATGTTCTGGGGATGGAAGCGTTCGGTGCAATGGGGGCCAAGCCTGTACCTGCCCGGGTCGTCGTCGACGGGCGGCTCGTCACTGGCGGAGGGGTTACATCGGGCCTTGATGTGGCTTTGTATTTGGTGGAGCGCGAATGGGGCCCGCGTGTCGCTCACGCGGTAGAGAAGCTGTTCGAATACGAACGCAGAGGGACGGTTTGGACCGAAGCAGGGCTGGAGCCGATGAACTTCATGAAATCAAGCGATTCAGGAGAAGAAAAGTCGCCCTCCGTGAGGTTAAATACAGCGGAGAGCGTCTCCGATGATACCGTTACCGGAACATGGGATTTGACCATCTCCACCCCTGTCGGCAAATTTTCGATCGTCATGACACTCACCGAGGTTAATGGAGCAGTTCAAGGCACGTTTCAACAAGGGGATGAACTAACGGAGCTGACAGACCTGCGTATTCAGAACAGCCATATGACATGGTCCCTTAGCATAAAAAAACCGATGCGCCTTCATTTGAAATTTGACGTTACCGTAGAGGGGGACCAACTGTCCGGGCTGGCCAAAGCCGGCATGCTGCCCTCTTCGAAGGTTCAGGGGATTCGAAGGACATATTGAAAAAAAGCAGGAGCAGCTGCCTCGGGCACGCTGCTCTTTGTTTATACTTGATTGCTTATCATAATTGTGGTTCCATACCGTGTGGTTCATTCTAATGCATTACTCAGCTTTATATTCAATGCTTGTTCCATTTACCCTATTAAACTCTTCAACTAATTCTTGATAAGCTTTATCGTCCTTCATTCTCCACTTAAAGAGGCTTTTCACTTTTGAAAAGATCTCCGGCGTTATCCGATAAGGAATTGCTTGGCAGGTAAGTTTATCATCTACAAGATGCTCATAAAAGGATACGCCAGCCGCATTCCATAAATGTTTGGCTCGCTGACCGGAACACCACCCGGCATATTCATATATTTTCTTCAGCAGTTCTTCATCACCAAGCTGATGGGCTTCTTTTACCAATTGTAAAAGAGTCTGAAACACATCATAAATGGTTCGGTGTTGATTAGCCCCGAATGGAATATCGAATAACTCGGCAGCTTTTTTTCTCCATACGCTCAAAAGCTCACTCCTCAACTCACCAGCAAGAACCAGGCTAAATTAATTATTCTTAAACCATTCTGGCAAAGAAATCCCCTTTAAACAATAATCAAACCAGGCAACTAATCGAAGCATGTAATCCTTCTTATACTCATCGTTCCAGCCGCCGGAATGGAAAGCTTGGGGATAGTATACCAAATAGGATTCTACATCGTAAAATCTCAAGCCGTTAAACAGTAGTTTTGCATTTTGACCATATTTTCGTTCCGCACTTGTTTCCATAAGCAATAACGGTGTCTTTATGGAAGAGATATGCTCGATAGAGTCTAACTCTTTGTATACATCGGGTGTTGTCCACATGGCATTTGGATCCGCATTCCCCAATCGATTTTTATATCGTGGATGGGCATGAAAGGCCTGGCCGTTGCTGCGGTCATGATGCAGATTATCATAGACACCGATAATGCTGACTGCACCTTTAAAACAGTTAGTTTGGGATATCGTCCAAGCAGTTAGATTTGCACCAAAGCTGGTACCGTAAATACCCAGTTTGTCAGGATCGGCGATATTTTCTTGTATAAGGTATTTTACTGCCTCCATAACATCTTGGTAAGGAGTTCTCATCATCTGGTAGCTGCCAAGCTGATTTTTATACTCATCCCCGTATCCTTCACTGCCGCGGAAATTAGGCAATAAAACGGCATATCCGTTAGCCGCCAGAAAGTGGGCAGCACTTTGAGCGCGCGCGGAAAGAAGTTCTGTAAAGCTTGCCTCTACATAGAATTCCGGGCCTCCGTGCAAATAAATTAAAGCCGGGTATTTGTGTCCAGGCTGATAATCCCTCGGCAGAACAAGAATGCCTTCTATTTCCCAGCCTTCACTTGGATATTTGATAACCCTAACGTCAGGGAGGTTTAGAGGCAGATGGATCCCGTTAAAATTACTAATTTTCTGAATGGAACCCGCTTCCGCAATATGAAGCTCAGCAGGTTCTTTCGGAGCACTATAGGGAAACACGACACCTATTTGATTGTTTAAGCTTACCGGTCCCGACGGATGGTAATAACTGTAAACAACATGGTTCTGGGCAGTAATTGGGCAGATGGATAACTCATCGACATCCACTGAGTATAGTATGTTGGATACGCCCTGCTGCGAGGAAACATAAAGCTTTGATCCGTCATGCGACCAACAATGAAGTCTACTATTGCCAGGCAGACTTACTTTCTCTTTTGGAATCACCTTTCCATCAAGTAACGACGCGATTTCAACTTCATTCCCGGAAGATAGGTTGGCAAACAGGAGCCCACCGGAATTTAGTAATTTGACAAGATCCGCTCTTCCCGAATATACTTCACTGACCTCTTTACTCTCAATGTGAACTTGCTTTAGAACATTTCCGTGCTTAATGAGTATGACCTTATCATCAAACCAGCCAAGAAGCTTGTTTGCAGTGCCTTTTGAAGTAAATATCGGCTCCGTTTGGCCGGATTCTATATCTACTCTATATAGGGTCGATACTAGATCTTTTAATCTCTTTTGCAAAAGGATTATTTCATCGGACGGTTCAGAAATAACTTCAATCTTGTCATGATTATAACCCATTCGTCGTTGAACGACATTTTGACCATACCTGCTTCCATTCGGCAAAACCGAATACAATATATGTCTATGATCCGGCGACCAGCTCAACATAGTACCATGAAAAGGATCCGGGCCTTCGAAATTGGAACATGTTAATTGACGCTTGTTCTCCCCCTGTCTGTCCATCAGCCATATTTCTTTCTTACCAGACTTCTTAGAAAGATAGGCAATGGTTTTTCCGTCCGGAGAGTAACACGGGCTATGTGAATCCTGCTCTTCATGCCCTGTTAATTGATAAGCCTCGCCATGTAAATCCAGTTTCCATATGGATCGATTTCGCTCATCCAGTGCGTACTCTTCATGCGGCATATCGCTATTCCCAAAGACAACAAGCAGTTCCGTATCGCAGGGTGAAATAATAAGCTCGAGATATTGGTAATAGTGCATTGTAAGAAGCCCATCTATCCATGACAAGCCCTCGTTATTCACTAGAGCTACCTCCCTTTTATGCGTCCACTATCCGACACTCAGTAAGAAAAATGTTAAGGAAATTGCGGCTACCGTATAAGCGGTAAAAGTAATACGCGGCTGCTGATTCATGCCGGCAACCGAGCTACGTCTTATTGATTTATCGTTTCCCTTAGCATTACTTTTAGGTGCCATACGTGTTTAGCTCTATTTTCCGTCCATCCGGGTCGTAAAATGCTATTTCCCTGCCGCATCCGCCGCGATCGTTAATTCCATCCGAAGCTATCTCTACGCCGAGTTCTTTCATTCGCCTATAAATGTCTTCTATTTCTGAGTTTTTGACCCTAAAGAGGAGAACCGCGTGATTATACCCATCTTTGTTATTAAAGCTCAATGATAATTGATCTTCCGACTGAATAAAAAACAGCGTTAAGCCAGTTGCGGTATGAAGTACGACTAAATCCGTATTGGGTTGGAGGGGGGAATGCTTCGAGGCATTAGGGTCGAATCCGAAAACGTCAACGTACCATTTTGCAGTAAGGTATGGATTTTTTGCCGGAAGATACAGTGTCATTAAATCCATAATGAAAGGCTGGGTTCTTTTTTCAACGGTTTGTTCACTCACTTTGATTCTCCTCTCGGTTTTTGAATCGACTCATCTATCAATATTCGAGTGGCACCCAATATTTTCCTTTAATAAATCATGTTACGTTTTTTAATATCGGTATCATTGAGCTTCAGCCTTTATTTGGGCCTTCAAACAATCAAATGATGGACTAGGGATTTCTTACTAATCCCAATGGCAATACCTGCGTTCCCATTTACCATAATAGGATTCGCTTGGATTAGGTCAAACATAAAAGAAAAAAAGGGAGCTTTGCTTGAAGCAAGCCCCTCCTCTATGGTTTCAATTATAACTACATTCCGATAAGTCCTTGCCGTTCCGAGTTCGGAAGCTTGGCGACGACGAGCTGGTAAGATTCCCTAAGCATCGTTACAATGACATCATCAGGAACCGAGCCGTCCAGGATGACCGTATTCCAATGCTTCTTGTTCATGTGGTATCCGGGAATGACCGACCCGGGATAGCTTTCGCGCTGCAGCCAAGCTTCCTCTGGTGACGTCTTCAGGTTAACGCTCTCCTTGCCCTGTTGATTGCCAAGCAGAGCGAACATTTTGTTACGAACATACAGAACCGGCATGTGCGGATCGAAGGGATACCGCAGGCTTGTACCGTAGTAGCTGAGTCCTATCTCAATGATTTGTTCATGATTCATGGGCACGATGGAATATTACCAAAATCAACTTCCTAACGCACGCAGGGAACGTCTCTTTTTCACGGGCTCACCTGAATGCGGATGGATGGTGGACTCCAACTTTTTTTCATCGATCAAATACTTTCGCAAATGACGGATATCAGGGCTAATAATTTTTTTGTTTATTGTGGCTATTTGTAAGTTTTAGGTGTCTAATCCTATGTGAAAACAAAGGAGGTTCACATGTGTCTGGGCCCAATGACAATTTCGATCAAATCTATGAGGAATATAACAAAAAAATCGTAAGGTATCTCTCCCTGAAGGTTGATATCCAGACAGCCGAGGACGTCTCTCAGTTAACGTTTGTTAAGGCAATGGAAAATTGGCATACTTTTCGGGGAGATTCGTCAGTTTCGCCTATGATTAAGCAAGGGGAAATCCCCACATTTTTAGAGCTAGAAACCGATTCATGGGATTTTGAAAAAATGAAGGGATTCCAGTTCTCCTACCTTCTGTGTGAGTTTATCCTGCAAAAATACGGATTAGAAGTTCTTAATAAGATTATTAGAACGCCAGACGACTTCAAAGGTGTCTTCTCTTGCTCTTCCCTGGAACTTCATAACCAATGGAAAACAAATATAAAAACCCAGTTGAATCTTTAATTGTTCGATTCTAAATTTTCTTTCCGCTTTGTCCATGCAGTTTCACCTTATTGGCATTATTAGCTTTCGTCTAACTATTCGGGATGTTGAACACTCCTACCTTTAGATGCGAAGTGGCATCCGTTGTAGGCCAGCTGCCGTCATGTTGTATAAAAGTAGCGTACCCGTTTGAATTCCTGTAAAACGAAAAACGAGCGCCTCAGTACGATGGGGTTACGCACGAGGTCAAAAGCCTCAAAAAGCCCATCCAGGAGGTCGCTCTATCATGAAGTTTAAGGGACAGGAGAAGCAAAATCAACTCATAGAAAACATTTCCGTTCATCATCTGGTTGTTGGCGTAGATATCGCACAGGAAGTCCCGCGCCGTCAGTAAACCCGATCATGCACGGTACGCGGCGTTCGCGGTATAATGCAAAAAGCTCCTCCGCCTCTTCCATCGTGCGGGTAAACGGCTTTTCCGACAGGGTCGGATTTCCCGCTTCGATGCATTTTTTTAAGATTTTCGTACTTCCGATACCGTTTATGCTCAGTAAATTCCGAATGTGACCGTTGGCCATTCTCCCCAAGCCGATGATCCCGCTTTCCGAGGTTTATCGCTCACTGCTTCCCCTCCCTTGCTCCGCTTCCACATATTTCTCATTTAATCGTTCGACAAGATCGATCAATTCCATCGGCATATGGATCGTGTAATCAGGCCGCTCACTCTCATCGGCAGGCTGCTTGGGATATCTCGGCGTCCAATCCAGGAACACGCTCGTGAACCCCATTTGGTTGGCGCCCTTGATGTCACGGCTAAGGTTGTTCCCCACCATGACGATCCGTGACCGGTCCCTCTCCTGCAAATCAAGTGCCCCCATGGCAGCCTTGAACATTCTCGGGCTCGGTTTGGAGGCTTTAATCGTTTCCGAATAAATCATCGTCGTGAACTCATCATAAATCCCGTTCTGGATGAACATGTTCTTAAACGATTGGGCCAGCCCGTCCGCCACCAGGGCCAAGGTATATCCGCGTTCGGCAAGCGTTCTGACCATGAGATCCGCCCCCGGGATTACGTTCGCCCGGATCACGACGTCATGTTCGTCCCGGATTTCCGTGCCCTCATCAATGATCGTGTCTCCGCTGTCGAGAAATACAATGATTTTTTTAGGCTCCATGCTTCTAATCCACCTTCTCGTAAGTATTTACGCCTTTCAATGCAAGTTCTCCCGCATAATGACAGGACACGTAGTGCTGATCCGCAATCTCGCGTACGACCGGTTCGTCGGTGACGCATTTCTCCGTTTTGTAGGGACATCTCGGGTGAAAATGGCAGCCGCTCGGCGGTTTGGCAGGGTTCGGCACTTCTCCCTCCAAAATAATCCGTTCCTTGCGGATGTTCGGATCCGGTAAAGGAACAGCGGATAGTAAAGCTTCCGTATACGGATGCCCCGGGCTTGCAAAAATCGAATTGGCCGGTGCCAGCTCGACGATTTTTCCCAGATGCATCACGGCGACGCGGTCCGAAATATGCTCGACGACACTGAGGTCGTGGGAAATAAAGATGTAAGTAATTTTGTATTGCTCCTGCAAGTCCTTAAGCAGGTTAATGATTTGCGCTTGGATGGACACGTCGAGCGCCGATACCGCTTCATCGCAAACGACCAACCTAGGCCGGCTGGCGAGTGCCCGGGCAATGGCGATTCTCTGCCGCTGTCCTCCGGAGAACGCATGGGGATAACGTTCCAGATAGCTGACGTTTAAGCCTGTTTTTTCAGCAATTTCCGTAACCCGTTCCCTTACCTCCGCCTTGCTCAGTTTCCCGTCGGCCGTTAAGGGCTCGCTGATAATATTAAAAACGCTCATTCTCGGACTTAATGAGGAGTACGGATCCTGAAAAATCATCTGAATGTCCTTGCGGTAGTTATTATATTCCTCGCCCTTCAGCTTAAGGAAGTCGCGCTTCGTTCCTTGCTCGGGATAATAGATCACCTCGCCGGACGTCGCATCGATGCCGCGGACGATACATCGGCCCAGCGTCGTTTTGCCGCAGCCGGATTCACCGACGATGCTGAACGTCTCGCCTTCCCGAAGCTCAAAAGAAATATCCGACACGACGCGTACGGGGGCATGCTTGCGAAAGCCGAACAAGCTCTTTTTCCCTTCAAAATGCTTCGTAAGCCGATTAACCTGCAGTATCGTCTTGGGCATAGCGTACCTCCCCCCCCTGCTCGTTATATAGGAAACAACGGACGGTATGATCGGCATCGATTTGGGTTAACGGTACAGCCTTCTTGTCGCATAAACCGGGTATCCGGTCCTTGCACCGGTCATAAAATCCGCACATCTGCGGCATATTCAGGGCAAGCGGCACCGTGCCTTCAATCGACTCCAGTCGTTTATTTTTGCGTCCAAGCTTCGGCATGGAATGCAGCAGTCCTTTGGTATACGGATGCTTCGGATTATTGAAAATTTCCTTCACTGGGGCCTGCTCCACTATTTTGCCTAAATACATGACCGCCACCTCGTCACACATCTCTGCGATGATCCCGAGATCATGGGTAACGAGCAGTATCGCCATGCCGAACTCCTTCTGCAGCTCCTTCATTAATTCGAGCACTTGGGCTTGAATCGTAACGTCAAGGGCCGTCGTCGGTTCGTCGGCGATGAGCAGCTCCGGATTGCAGGACAGCGACATCGCAATCATCGCCCGCTGCCGCATACCACCTGAGAATTCATGAGGAAACTGCTCGAATCGCTTCTCCTCGTCGGATATGCCTACCTTGCGCAGCATCTCCAGGGCAATCTGCTTGGCCTCACGCTTATTCTTCGTGCGGTGCGTCAGAATGGCCTCCATAATCTGATTGCCGATGGTGTACATCGGAGAGAAGGCGGTCATCGGCTCCTGAAAAATCATAGAAATCCGCTTGCCGCGTATCGCTCGAATTTGCCTTCCCTTCGGATCCATCTGCAGCAGATCGACCGGCTTCGCCGAAGGGGCCGCACCCCCGTGGAACACAATGCTGCCGGAAGTTTCACACTCCTTCGGATTGATAGCAATAATCGCCCTGCTGGTCAAGCTTTTGCCGCAGCCCGACTCTCCGACCAAGCCTAACGTTTTTCCCTTCTTGATTTCAAAGTCCACACCGTCAACAGCAGCCAGTGTGCCGGCATCCATACGGATGTGAATCTTCAGATCTTGAACGGTGAGCAGAGGCGACCCGGGGTCCGTCTGATGTGCCGTCATAGGTTTCCCTCACTTCCATTATTTCTTATAAGGATCGGCGGCATCGCGCAAGCCGTCGCCCACGAAATTGTAGGCAAGCACCGTAAGGATGACCGTGCCGAGCGGGATCAGCTTCCAAGGGTATAAGGCGACATTCTCAATTTGCTGTGCCTCCTGCAGCAGCACGCCCCAGCTTGTGGCCGGTGAACGGATGCCGAGACCCAGAAAGCTCATCGCGGTTTCGCCCAGAATCATGGACGGGATCGCTAACGTAGCGGCTACGACCAGGTAACTGATGAAGCCCGGTACCAGGTGCACCCGGATAATTTTCATATTGCGTACCCCGGAGATTTTGGCCGCCATAACATAATCTTCAATCTTTAAGGAAATGAATTTGCTTCGTACAACCCGGGCTAGCCCCGTCCAGTCGATAAATGCGAGGATGATCGTGATATAAAAATACATTTGAACGACCGGGATTCTGGGCGGAATGGCGGCAGAGAGCGCCATCCAGAGCGGAAGCGTCGGAAAGGAGCGGATGATCTCGATTAGTCTCTGGATAATGGAGTCGAGCAGGCCGCCGAAGTATCCGGATATGCCGCCGATCACAATGCCCAGGATGAAGCTGATGGTTACGCCGACCAGCGGAATGCTTAATGAAATTTGGCTGCCGAGCACAATTCTGGAGAACAGGTCACGTCCCATGCCGTCCGTGCCGAACAGGAACAGCTTTCCGGGCGGATCCACCCCGAACAGATGTTTATTCGTGGGAATGAACCCCCACAGCTTGTAGCTCTCTCCCTCTACGAACAGCCTGACGGGGTATTTGACTTGCGTATCGTCCACATATATTTTGCGGAGGGTGACCGGATCCCTGCTCGATTTAAGCCCGTACACAAACGGCTGCAGATGAAACTTCCCTTCCGCATCAATCCACCTTACCGCCATAGGTGCCGTATTAATATACTGGCTGTCATAGCTCAGGAGCCCCTGCGGGGCGATAAATGGGGCGAATAGGGCAACGACGTATAATACCAGCAGGAAGACCAAGCTCACGCGAGCCAGCTTATGCTTCTTGAATTTCTTGTACATTAAGCGCCACTGTGAGCTGTAATATTCCTCGGTCGCAGCCTTCGCCTTGCGTCTGCCGAAAAGCGGGGTCGGATGTTTGAGTATCGTTTTCATTCGCTACGCACCTCGATATTCCGTCCGGATTTTCGGATCAAGCCAAGCAAGCAGAATATCCGAAATCAATGTTCCGAACACGGTCAAAATGGCCATGAAAAACAACCATGTCCCTGCCAAATACATGTCTTGTGCAAGCAATGCGTTATACATAACGGGTCCTTGCAGCGGAAGGTTCAGTACAATCGCCGTGATGGTGGATCCGGTAAAGATATGGGTCAATGACCAGCCGATGGTGCTGATAATGGGATTGATCGCAGCACGGGTCGGATATTTCAGTATAATCTTCATCTCCGGCAAGCCTTTGGCTCGGGCCGTTACCACGTTGGGCTTATTGATCTCCTCCAGCATCTGTCCTCTCATGACACGCATAAGCTCGGCGGTACTTGCCATGCCGATGACGATGATCGGGATGACCATATGCTTGAGCAGGTCGAGCACCTTCGCAACCGACCAGGCGCTGTTGGCATGTTCTTCTGAGAAGAGTCCGAGCATCGGATCGCCTAGATACACATAGGAGAGGTACATCAAAATAACCGCCAGCAAGAAGTGGGGCGTTGCCATTCCGAGAAACCCAATGGCCGTGAAGATGTAATCTCCTACGGTGTATTGCTTAATAGCACTGTAAATGCCTACAGGGATTGCAATTAGATAAGTGAAGGCCATGGTAACCAAGGAAACGATCAATGTCAGGGGCAAATATTGTCCGATGACCGCCGTCACCGGCTTGTTGAAATTGTAGGAGTACCCGAAGTCAAAGTGCAGAATAATATTTTTGGCCCAGTAAAAGTATTGAATAAACCAGGGCTGGTCCAGACCATATTGCGCTCTCATTCGCGCCATATCCTCCGTTGTCATGACATCTCCTGCCGCTGCCATTTTGGCGGCATAAGTCGAGACGAAGTCGCCCGGAGGAAGCTGTATGATGTAAAAAACGATCACGGAGATCACAAATACGACAGGAATCATGAGCAGGCATCTTCGTACGATATATCGCAGCATCCGTTCTCCCTCTTTTCTTAGAAAAGGGGGAAGTCACTCCCCCTCTTGGGTCACTGACGATTACTTAAAAAAGAACTGCGCTGGATGCGCATGGCCCAGATTGCGGAATTCGTCGATATCCACCAGCTCCTTCGGAACGTTCCTCAGGTTATTCTTCACCACAGTCAGCGACGGCGTAGGGCCGGTATAACCGATCACCCATTGATTTTTCTGGTGCAGCTTGATGATTTCATTGCTGTATTTCAAAATTTCCTCCTGATTTTTGGCTGCCTTCACTTTATCCCAGTTCTCCAGGATTTTGGCTACGTCCCCTTCCGGCTTCACGCCTTCCTTCCCTTGCGATTGGGTATACAGTCCGTAATGACCGAGCCAAGGGGTCAGTACCCGAAGCGGAACCAGTTCGTCCGGACGATACGCTACGTTGACCAGGTTCACCGTATTCGGGAAGGCCGGCACCTTGTTGCCGTATTTCAGATCCTGTAAGGTACCCTGATCGACGATTTTCAGGTCGGTCTTGATGCCTACCGCCTCGAAATATTTCTTGATTAGTTCCATGAAAGGCGCATTTGTGGTTGTATCGGTATAGAAGGTGAGTGCCAAATCTGAGCCGTCCGCGAACAATCGGAACTTCTGGCTATCCCGCTTCGTTAAGCCGATTTCATCAAGCAGCTTGTTAGCCTGGGCTACGTCATAGGTCGCCCATTGCTTCTCCCAGCCCTCCTGGTAGCCAACCAAGCCCTTCGGAACCGATGCCTGCTGCGGCTTACCGAGTCCGCTGGTGATAATCTCGGAAATTTCATTGCGATCGACGGCGACGGACAACGCTTCCCGGAACCGGATATCCTGGAACAAGGTGCGGTACTTCGGATCCTCCGTCGTCTGATTCAATTGAATGCCGGTGCTCGACCACGCGGTATTCGTCCACTGCAGTACACGGTAGTCGCCGCGCTTCTCATTTTCCTTCAGTACCGTGAAATCTTTAAACGTAAATTGGTTCAAATCGTAATTACCCGCCAAGGAGTCAAGCAGGGATTGGTTAGGATCCTGTATTTTTTTCAAATTGATCCGGTCGATGTAAGGAAGCTGTTTGCCTTGCTCGTCAACCTTCCAATAATACGGGTTGCGCTCCATAACGAAAACGTCGCTGTTCGGATCGTTTTTGGCATGCCATGCTCTAAGGGTTGGAATCTGCGGGTAGATCCAGAAGTAGTACCCTGTTTCAACAAGGAACGATTTAACATCCTTAAAGCCCCACTGCTTCGCAATTTCAAGCGCCTTTTCCTCGCCTACAAACTCGGGAAGAATCGTCTTGTGGAAGTGAGCGGGGGCGAAAAACCACTTATTGTCAATAGCTACCCGTTCCAAGAACAGTACGCTCGGATATTTATGCTTCACTTTAAAGGTGTAATCATCCACCTTCGTCACTTCCGCGAGGGCTTTCTCCCCTGTGATTGGGTCAACCGAATAATAGGCATCGTAAATTTTCTTGCCGAACGTTTCTTTCTTAAGCATGTGCTCCCAGTAGAAAATGACGTCGTCCACCGTAAACGGAGCTCCATCGGACCATTTCATACCTTTACGCAGATGAATCGTAAATTCCGTGGAATCCGCATTCACCTCATAGCTTTTGGCTACGTTCGGTTCGACGCCGCTGCCGTCTGATTTAAAACGAAACAACGCTTCCTCCGTCGGCTTTCCGATAGCCCATCGGTCGTTCGGCCCTTTCCACGGCATGCGCCATTCCCCGCCATATTTGCCGATTTCCTCAACGACGCCTTCCACCATCACATCTTCCTTTGCAGGAATTCGTTTGTCGATCGAAGGCAGGCTTCCTGACTTCACCGCTTGCTCCAGCACCGGAGACTCGGTTAAAGCGCTTACAGAAAGAACTGGCGTTTTGGTCGGCGTCTTAGCCGGTTCCGTGACCTGCGGCTTGTCGGCTGGCGCCTTCGCTGTATCATTGCTGTCGTCACAAGCGGCTGCAAAGAGAATGAAGATTAGCATAAGGACATAAACGGATAATCGCTTCACCATGCAAATACCCCCTTCAAAGGATCCAACCCAATCAAGCCCTGCTTTTCATGAAAGCTTGCATGACTTACGTAAACATAATCCCATCAGCCGGATTGTTGGCCGGTCCGTGTCCCCTCCTCCCCTTGCTATGAAACCGGTTAATGAACGACAAACGACTCCTCTTGTGTAGGACCACATTCAAAGCTATTCACACTTAAATTGGAAACATACTTCGCGTAAGCGCTTACTCAAATCCTGCCACTTTAGAGCCTTGTACTTTCAATTATTATATTCTTCCCTCCAGAAATAATGCTATTCTTTGAAAATATATCTCTCCCGCTCGCAACCGGAAAAATATACGGATTGTGACAATCCGTGTCAACGTATCAAGTCAGCGATCGGTACAATACTTTCATCCACCTTCAGGTCATGATTCATCCTTACACCCGAAGCAGCGATAAGCGGCAAGATGTCCTCCAGCCGATGGATCTTCATAACTGTCACTGTCCCGCCACACTCTACAGCCACGGATAATGCCTGTATTTCTTCATAAGTCAATTCGGAGAGGCTATGCCATGTACCATCGACTGAATGTACATGATCATCATGGGCAAGTATGGGCACTCCATCCCGTGTAACCCGAATGTCCTCCTCTATGACGTCCACCCTAAGCCGGATACCGGTCACCACCGACTCTATTGTATTGTCTATTGTCCCCATACACCCGCTATGTGCGGTTATTATCGGAAATAATGACGTATTCAAATCTCCTTTCGATTTAGATAGCGCTGTCCTTCTCTCTAAGGTTAAGCGCCTAACCTCTCGCTTTCGCGGCTCTAAACATTGCCTGGCGAAACGGCGCCGCTCTTTTTTCACATTATGCCGAATTTCATAAATCGCTCATCCCCCTGTTCGTTAACGACAAAGTCTCGACCTGATCGGTCAATCATTCCTCAAGCAAGTAACTGATCTGCCAGCCTAACGCCTACTTCTCCCGCGGTGTGATCATAACAAGTGCGAGCATACAGCAGCACTTTTAACAATCAAATTCCTTGGGGTCAAACAAAATGACCTCCTAAACGAGAAACGAGCCTTAGGATCGATTCCAGAGGCTCGTTTTTCTTTGATTTTTTTCGTGCATGGCACTATGATGCATGGTATGCAAACGGCTGGGACCGCCGGAACCCTTATCGGGCTCCGGCAGGCTGCTATATGACGTATGAGGCCGGTCGATTACTTACTGCTCAAGCACAAATTCACCAGATCGTCCACATGAGCGGTAGCCAGGCATTCCACCGTATCAGCGCCTCCGTAGTAGATTTTCACCTCGCCGTCGTCCTCGAGAATCATACCCCCAGGGAAAATGACGTCATTGCGGAAGCCTTCCCGCTCATAGAACGTTTCCGGGGCCAGCAGCGGCTCGCTGCTCATGCCGACGATCTTGTACGGATTGTTCAGATCAAGCAGCATGATACCGGCACAGTAGCGCTTCTTCCAGAACGGCTCCCAGCCGTTCTTGCCGCGGGACGGATCGATGTCCACCGAGTGAAACGTTGTCAGCCAGCCCTTCGACGTCTTGATCGGCGGTGCGCCCGGGCCAATCTTGTCATTGGCGAAAGGCACCTTCTCCAGACCGAGCAGCAGCTCCGTGTTGCCCCAATATTTCAAATCCGGCGAGTCGGAAATCCAGATGTCGAAGCTATCCTTGCCGGCCTTGCCGTACACCGGGAACGGGCGCTCCAGACGCACGTATTTACCACCGATTTTCTCCGGGAAGAGCACCATGTTGCGGTTGTCCGGCGCCGACATGCTCAGCACCTCGAAGCTGACAAAGTCGTCCGTCACCGCCACCCCGCCGCGTACGCCGTGCTTCGTATCCACCGCGAAGCAGAGATAGCAGCGTCCATCGATGACCGTCAGGCGCGGGTCGTACGTGCGGATGATCTCCTCGCTCTCAATGCCGAAGCAAGGCTTGCTCTGCACATCCCAATGAATGCCGTCTTCGCTGAACGCCAGCCCGATGTTCGTCGTGTTGCTTGGCAGCAGTGTCTGCTCTTCCACATTGCCGTAATCGTTGCGGAACAACATGACATAGCGCCCTTCATATTTGGTTACACCTGCGTTGAACACAAGCGCAGGATTGTAAGGAACGTCCGCCGCCGTCAGAATCGGATTGTTCGGATGACGGGTAATGATCGGACTGGATTGAAGAGAGCCGACGATAGACATGATATGATGCCTCCATAATAAAATGTATGAAAAACCAGCTAACAGTGGACTATTACTTCTTCACCTTAGCGTACCAATCATTAACTTCCTTGTAGCTCGCATCGCCGCCGGCCGCCTTGTACTTGGCCAAGAAGACGTCGAGATTACCGATCTGCTCCGCTCCGAAGATGAGCTTGGTTGTGTAGTCACCCGCCATCGTGTTGAGCGATTGGAAGCTCTTGGAGAACTCCGGCATGTAAGGCGCATAGCCTAACAAGTCGGCGACCTTGGTCGTCTCCGGCTGCACCCGGTTCATAAAGTTCCAAGCGTCAAACAGGCGCATATCTTTGCGCACGCGGGCTTGCCAGTAGATCGGGTAGTTCTTGTCGTCCGTACCGGTCAAGAAGTTGTTCGCCTGGTTCCGTTCATCAGTAAAAATCGGGTTAATCGGCGTATAATTGCCATCCTTAAACGTATAGTGTTTGTTCTCCTCCCCAATAGCCATCGTCTTGAAGGTGTCCTTTTCCAGCTTGGCGTTCATCCACTTGACCACATCCTCCGGATGCTTCGAGGCTTTCGGAATGAACGTAATGCGGTCGAAGCCCTTGGTCGCGGACAAGCCGACTTGCCCGTTCTTTCCTGTCAGTGCTGGGATAAACCCGCCCTTGGCCGCAGGCACGTTCTTCGTCAGGGCATCCATAATCGCCGGTACGTCGGACCAGTTCATCATAATCATGCCTGCCCGGCCGCTGGTGAATTTTTCTTTTGCGGTAGCGTCCTTGTTAGCGGCATATTCCTTATCCAGCAGCCCTTGCTTGAACAAGTCGGTGACGAATGCGACATAGTCCTTGTAAGCCGGGTCCATGACGCGTGGCGTCAGCTTGCCATTCACATCGTTCCAGAAGTTTGGCATACCGAAAGCGCCTACAATGTTAGCGATGAAAGATGCTTCACCGCTAACCGTCAGTGGAATGTTTTTATCCCCATTGCTGCCGGGATCCTTCTCTTTAAAAGCCTTCAGCACAGCCACCAGCTCATCCAGTGTCGTCGGCGCTTTCATCCCGACCTTGTCCAGCCAGTCCTGGCGAATAAACAAGTTGGTGTTGACGGTGAAGAGGCTTTTGGTCGGAATGGCATACAGCTTGCCGTCCACCTTGGCCGCTTCCAGCGCTTCTGGATCGACCGCAGCTTTAATATTTGGACCGTATTTATCAAGAATCGGACCGAGGTCAACAAGCGCGCCTTTCTTGGCATAATCGGAATAAAGTGCCTTAAAATCGGTGGAACCCGCCGTTGTTACCACATCATAAGGCTCGCCAGATGCGATCAGAATGTTCAGCTTATCCTGCGGCTTATCCTGCGGAAGCATATCGTACTGCACCTTGTAGCCGGTGGCCTGCTCCAAAAATTTGGCTACGGGATATGTGTTGTAATCGTCCTTCTGCCAAATTTGCAGAGCTTTCAATTCCGGCTTGGGGCCGGCGGATGCACCCGGAGCTGCCGACGATTTGGAGCCAGTATCGGCTCCTGTGCCCGTGTTATTGCCGCAAGCGGCCAAAGCTGTGACCGACAAGCAGGCGGTGAGTGATAGGAATGTCAGTTTTCTGTATTTCTTCTGCATACGTAAACCTCCCCTAATAATGTTAGCATATCATTAAGCCCCTATGGTTTGGGCATTAACGCAAACTCAACCTTTCACAGAGCCGATGAGCACGCCTTTGACAAAATGCTTCTGCAAATACGGATACACCAGCAGCATCGGAATGATAGAAGCGATGACGGTGGCCGCCCGAATGCCTTCCGGTGAAGCGTTCATCAACTCGTCCGCCGTCTTGCTCATCGAGGAGCTGTCTGCATCGAGCACGATGTCACGAAGGTACAGCTGCAGCGGCTTCAAGCTCGGGCTCGTGATGTAGAGCATCGGGTTGAAGTAGTCGTTCCAGAAGTATACGGCGTAGAACAGCGCGATCGTTGCCAGCACGGGACCGCTAAGAGGCAGCACGATCCGGAACAAAATCGTCAGGTTGCGGGCACCATCCATTTTGGCCGATTCCTCGAGCGCTTCGGGTAAAGATTCGTAGTAGCTTTTGATCACAAGCATATTGAACACACTTATCAGTGCCGGGAGAATGATGGACCACAGGCTGTTCACCAGATGAAGCTGCTTTATAAGCAAGTAATTCGGGATGATCCCGCCGTTGAACATCATGGTGAAGATGAACAGAATCAGGATTAGGGAAATACCGGGCAGATGTCTCTTCGACAAAGGATACGCCGTGATTGCCGTGAGCAGGATCGAGAGCAGTGTCCCAACGATTGTGATGAACAGCGAGACGGAGATCGAATGCAAGAATTGAGCCGAGGATACGACATACTTCATCGTCTCCAGCTGAAATCCGACAGGAATTAGCCCGACCTGGCCGGAGATGACAGCCGATTCCTCGCTCAGCGCCTTGGACAGCACGTTAACGAGCGGGAGCAGCGTGATGAGTCCGCAGATCAACAGCAAGATATAAATGAAAGCGTCTAGTGACCAGTCACCTAAAGTTTTTTTACGCATAGTTCGATCCACTCCTACCAGATGCTTCGTTTGATGAGCTTCTTGCTGAGCTCATTGCCCAGGATGATTAAGATGAAGCCGACGACGGAATTAAACAGCCCGACCGCTGTGCTGAAGCTGTAATCCTGCTGGCCAAGACCTTGCCGGTATACGAACGTGCCGATGACGTCGCCCGATTCATAGACAACCGAGTTGTACATCGTTAAAATTTGCTCGGTACCGGCTTCCAGCAAATGTCCAAGGCGCAGCACCAGCACAAGAATGATCGTCGGCAGGATGCCCGGTAGTGTAATGTAGAGCATTTGCCGGATGCGTCCCGCTCCGTCGATGGAGGCCGCCTCGTACTGCTCCTGCTCGATACCGGCGATTGCAGCGATGAAAATGATGGCGTTCCAGCCGGATTCCTTCCAGCCGGCGGTGAAGACGAGGACACTCCGGAACACGTTGTTGTCAAGGAAGAAAGAGATGGGCGTTCCACCGAAATATTGTATGACGTTGTTGACCATGCCTCCGCTTGGCGACAGAATCGTCACGAACAGCCCGGAAATGATGACCCAGGATAAGAAATGCGGAAGGAAAATGACCGTCTGCACCGTCCGCTTGAACCATACCTTCCTCACCTCGTTCAGAAACAGCGCGATCAGGATCGGGATCGGGAAGAGCAGGACGATTTTGTACAGGCTGATGATCAGTGTGTTAATAAAGACGTGGTAGAACTCCTCCGAATGGAACAGCTTGTTGAACTGGTCGAGCCCCACCCACTTGCTGCCGGACACGCCGTCGAAGATGTTGAAATCCATGAATGCAATGACAATGCCGTACATCGGGGTATATTTGAACAATAGCAAGAACAGCAGCCCCGGGAGCAGGATCAAGTAAAGATCCAAGTTGGACCGGATCAGCCTCCATCGATCGCTCTTGACTGTGGTACGCACTTTTCTGCGCTTCAAGCTTACATCAGTCACGCTCATCGTCGACTCACCTCCAAGTTGTTATGTGTTTATTATAAGGAGGATGTCAGGAAGGCTGTAGATGGTGATATTTTTGTTTCTGGTAGTTTCTTATGGTCTTGGCCGGGAGATGTTTCAGTGCCGACGTTGGTGCGCGATGGGTAGTGAGGTGCGTATGTAGAGGTTGGTGCGGAGTGAGCAGCAGCACAAAAGCTCCAAAGGATATTCATCCCGGCTGCTGGCTGAAAACACCATTCAGTTATTGAACCGACAGTTGTGATATCGAAGTACTTAACGATCCCGACCGATCCTTCGGCGATATGCAGGAGCAGACTCTCTGGATTATTTTTTATATGATGATCCGAATTTTCGAAGCAACCTGTTTTTTCTTCTTTTGCAAGTTTTTGAGCTGCTTATATGTCATTGAAAGTCGGTACAGGCTTATCGGCAACTGCTATAAGAAAAAGGCATTGGGTTTTATCCCGAATGCCTCCTCAGTATTGATTACTTCAGCGTACCGAGCTGGACCTCGCAAGGGCTGTACCTGCAGGTGTATGCCGACGGGGTTACTGTTCGCGGACGTGATTTCATAAACCGCACCTGGATTAAGGAAACCGATTGAACGATCCCGCTCAAGGTCTAGCAGAAGCAGCTGGGCCTTGTTTGTCTTGTCGTACTCCCTTGGACCTGACGGTCACTGTCGTTCCTGCGCCCGGCTCCGACTGAACCGTCAAACCGTACTCCTCGCCGGCGAACAGCTTGATCCGCTCGTTCACATTATACAACCCGTAGGAGCTGCCAGTGCCGTCCGCCCTCATATCAGGCCGCGGCTCCATGAGCAAACGATTCGCAAGCTCAGGTGCCATGCCGATGCCATCATCTTGCACCGATAGCACCAGATCCTCCCCCTCCATTCTTGCACGGATGATGATTTCTCCGGACTCACGCTCCGACTCCCGAATCCCGTGCAGCAGCGCATTTTCCACGATCGGCTGCAAGGTCAGCTTCGGCATCACATAGAGCTCCAGCAGGTCTTCCACCTGAATATGGAACACGAAGCTCCGCGGGAACCGGCTCTGCTGGAGCTCCAGGTACACCTTCGCCAGCTCCAGCTCATCGGTGACGCTGACGACATCCTGGCCTTTATTTAAGCTCAAGCGAAAATAACGGGCCAGCCCGCCAATCATTTGGCTGATCTCGGGAGCTTTATGCCCGATGGCGACCCAGTTGATCGTATCCAGCATATTGTAAAAGAAATGCGGATTGATTTGTGCCTGCAGCGCCCGCAGCTGTGCTTCCCGCTCCTGCACTCTCGACCGGAACGTCTCCTCCATCAAGTCATGTACCTTGTGGATGAGGTTGTCGACGCTTTTTTCCAGCAGATTGAGATCCCCGCCCCCGTCAGCCGCCCCGGACCGCTCGTCCAGCCGTTCGATGCCTTCCCGCTTGATCATTCTAATGACGGTCTGCATTCGGTTGTTCAACCCTCGAACGACAAGAGCCATCAGAATAAAAACCAACAGCAGGAACAAGAGCGTA
The DNA here is from genome assembly GCF_002042965.1 of Paenibacillus sp. 32352. GTDB lineage: Bacteria > Bacillota > Bacilli > Paenibacillales > NBRC-103111 > Paenibacillus_S > Paenibacillus_S vulneris. Next base: position 281,203 of record NZ_MZNT01000010.1, read on the forward strand.
GCTCCCAGCAAAGTGACAATGCCCGATACTTGGTTAAGTGCAACGGCGCGCGAGCTGATCTCCGCTTTTGGCACCTCGACCACCAGCTTCCAGCCGGTGGAACGAATAGTCGTGAAGACGACATAGCTTTGGTCCTTATCTCTGACGATGGGGGATACGCCCTCCCCTTTGCCTGCCATGGCTTGCACCACACCGTCAGACTTCAGCCTCGTTCCAAGCAGTGACCGGTCCTTGTCCAGCACAATGGTGCCGTCAGGAGCGAGCATATACACATGCTGTTGATTGTTCAGCTGGATCGTCGACAGAATATCCTCAAGCGTCTTGACCGTCACATCGATGACGAGTACGCCCGAGAACGCATCGTACCTGTCGGGGTCGCGCAAAACCCGAGCATTCGATACTACATAGATGTCGCCCTTATCGATATATGTTTCCTCATACGCTCCCGTCCAGATCATTCGGCCGCCTGCGTTTGCCACCTCCGGGTACCATGAACGGTTCAGCAAGCTGTCCCACGGGAAGAAGTTCACTCGCTCGTTGGAAAAGTATTTCGAACTATCGACGAACAACCGGACGCGCAGCACCGCAGGATTCGCTTGGGCGTTATCGATCAGGTAGCCCAGTTCCTTCATCGCATCCAGCTGAGCGGCATAGGACGACGATTCCCGCAGGTACGTATGCAGCTTCGGATTCATCAGGATGGCATTGGACGTGTCGCGTATGGAATCGAACCGGCTGTTCAGGTTAATTTCTGCCTGCTTCAGCGTCTGCAGCATCGTCTGCGTCACTTCTTCATCCAGAATTTGCGAGGATTTCTGGGTGTACCAGTACAGCAGCACAGAAGCCGGCAGCAGAATCAGCACCACATAAGCGATCAGCCAACGTCTTGCTGCCACCACGCTTTTGGTGAGCATCAGCACATATCTCCAGCTTCGCGACAGGAACCGCCTCATCTGCTTCCACCGCCTTTACAACACATCATCCCGATACGAGCTCGGGGTGAATCCGGTATATTTCTTGAACAGCTTGCTGAAATAACTGGGATCCGAATACCCGACTGCATAACAAACTTCATAGAACTTGTTGGCTGGGTCCCGCAGCAGTGCCTTCGCCTGCTCTACACGAACCTTGGTTAAGTACTCGTTTATCGTCTCGCCTGTCTCTTGCTTGAACAGCAGGCACAAGTACGTAGTGGATAAAAAAACTTCCTTCGCAATATCCGAGACCTGCAGATTCTCCGCGTACCGCTTATCAATCAACGCTCGGACGCGCTCGATCACATTCTTCGACTTGCCGCTTCGCTTCTCACGAATCCGTCCACACACCTCGAGCAAATACTGCTCGACAAGCTGCTTGAGATCACCCAAAGTCTCCTGCTGGAATACTTGAACCATCAGCTGGCTCTCCTTTTCCTCCGCATCCTTCCGGGACACGCCGAGTTCCAGCTGGACCCGACCTGCCAGAAGCAGCAGCTGCAGGCTGATGTTGCGCCCGTATTGGAAGCCCTCCCTACGCTTTCGGGCTAACGCATCATAGATTTCCTGAAGACCGACCAGCAGCTTGTCCTCATCCGCCGCTTTCAGCGAGGAGATCATCCGCTCGTCCTGAGCCGGGTCGAACCGATAGACACCGTCATCGCTCTGCTCCAGATTGTCCATGGAGATGATCTGGTTCTTCCCAAGGTGCCACCGCTGATCGGCGGCTTCTCTGGCTTGAGCGTAGGAACGCGGCAAAGAGGCTAGGCTTGCAATCTGCTCTCCGACGCCAATGGTCACGCTAATTTTCAAATACTGATAGAGCGCACCCTGCACATCCTCTGCCAATTTAAAGAGAAGTGACTCCTGGTCATCCCCCTCGTTCATTCGAAGGATGCCTACGAATTCGACCATGCGGTTCTCGAAGACGTAGCCCCCGATCTCCCGGTCGATCAGCTCCTGTACGATATTGAGCACGGAGTAGGACAGCAGCTGCTTGTCCCGCTCGGAGCGGGACTCCACGACGTCCGCCGAATTATCGAAACGGATCACAATGACCCAGTAAGGAGCCTCAAACGGCAGGTGAAGTCCCAGAAAATCGATCCGATCCCGTATGCGAAGAGGCGAAGCAACTCCGTCGCGAATGAGCGACATGAGGAACTTTTCGCGCAGCAGCGGCATGCCCTGGGTAAGCTTCACCTGCATGTCCACAAAGAGCCTGCGCTCCTGCTCCTCCGTCCGCAGCGTGTCGACGACGCGCTCCATCACCGCTGTAAGCTCGTGGACATTGACGGGCTTAAATATATAATCGACCGCTTTCACCTGCAGCGCCGATTTTAAATAATCCGCATCATTATGCCCGCTGATGAAGACGATCTTCAACTGCGGGTAACGCTCGCTAAGTATATTCGACAGCTGGATGCCATTCATCTTGGGCATGCAGACGTCGGTCAGCACCAAATCCGGCTTGATCCGCTCAATAACCTGAAGCGCCGCCAGTCCGTTCTCCGCTTCGTCCACCACTTCGATTTCGTAGATGCTCCAATCAAAATAATTTTTCAATCCATGCCGAACTGTCGGCTCATCGTCAACGATGACCAGCTTGAACATCGATGTCAGCCTCCCACCTTAGCAATAATCTTTATTATCTCTTAAACAAGAGGCCTTGGGCATAGGAGATTCTTATGATTTCTGGTTGAATCCTTAGTTGTATGGCTCGGAAGACGTGCTGCCGAGATGCAGGTCGCAATGAATCCGAATATGCTCGAACGGCAGCGCCGGGTTCGCGATGCGCCACAGCATCCGGTCGGCTGCGCGGTAGCCGGTTTCGTGAATCGGCAGCAGCGGCCTCGTGAACGGGGGTAACTCCGAGTCATCGGACTGCTCGTTCAGGAAGCCGATTAGCGAGATCCGCTCCGGTACACGCCACCCAAGCCGCCCGCAGGCATCGTAGACAACCGGCACCTCGTCGTTAATCCCGCAGATGACCGCGGTAGGCGCGTGGTGAACCATCAGTTCCATCAGCTGCTCCTGCCATTCAGGGCCGGTTCTCTCGCCGATGGAATGGAAGGCCGGATCCACCCTGCCCCCAAAACGGTCCATCGCATAGCAGAACGCCTGCCAGCGCAGAATGTAGCCTCGCTGCTTATGAATGTCGCCAACGTACATAATGCGGCGGTGTCCAAGGTTGTGCAGATACGCAACGGACTGGTAGGCTGCGTCGTAAACGTCCCAAATGACACTGTCAATTTTTACGCCGGGGGGAGGGAAATTAAGCAAAATCTTCGGCACCTGAAGCCGGAACAGGTTCGTTTCCCACGCTTCCGAGTCGATGCTTGGCGCGATGAAAATCCCGTCCGCGTACGTCATGCCGCTTGCCTCGATCCACTGGGCCATTTGCCGCTCCCTCAGATCTCTGGGCAGCATCAGCAGCTCAATTTGATACCCGAAGGAGAAAAACCGGTCCTGCAGCCCCTGCAACAGCAGGCGATTATATGGGACGGATTCCTGGGTTTGCACCAGCACGAAGCGCCGCCGATCGTTCGGGTAAGGGGTAATATGATCGAGCCGGAGGCTGCGGATCTGGTCGAGTGTACAGTAGCCGAGCTTCTCGGCGGTTTGAAAGATACGCTGCCGTGTCGCCTCAGACATGCCGGGCTTGCCCTTGAACGCCTTCGATACGGTCTGGACGGTTAATCCGAGCTCCTTGGCGATGGTAGTAAGCGTCACTTCCTTGCGGATAGGCAACGGGTCCACACCTCCATTCTGTATGTGTCTATCGTAGCATGACATCGTTTTTAATTAAACTAAAATTAAACTAGTTCCCCCCTTCCCAGTATCTATAATGAGAAGCAAAGAGCCATATTGCAGTACATTTTTGGACTCTGAGAGGAGCATATTGATGTCAAATACGGTTAAGAAGACGGTTACAGTTCCGTCGCAAAATCTTGAAGTAAGCTACACCCCGGATGTTGTCGTTATTGGTGGCGGTGCCTCCGGCGTTGCTGCAGCGATTGCCGCTGCCCGCAATGGAGCGAGCACCCTGCTGATCGAGCAGCGCGGTTATCTTGGCGGCATGGGCACTGCGGCGCTTGTGCCGGCCTTCTGCCCTTATACCGACGGCCAGAAGCCGGTTATTCGCGGTATCGGTCTGGATTTGCTGGAGAAGATGAAGATCGAGGCTGGGGAAGATTTTATGAGCCGGTATAAGGACCTGCTCGACTGGGTGCCGATTGATGTGGAGACGCTGAAGCGCGTATATGATCGGGAGGTGCTCGCAAGCGGAGCCAAAATCCTATTCCACACGGTGGCAGACCAAGTGCTGCTGGAAGGAGACCGGATCAGCGGGCTGGTCATCAGCAACAAGTCGGGACGGTCGGTTGTGCAGGCGAAGCTGTACATCGACGCATCCGGCGATGCGGATTTGGCGGCGCTGGCCGGCGTGCCGTTCCAGGTCGGAGGCGATCAGGGCGAGCTTCAGCCGGGCACGATGTGCTATGTGGTGACCGGGGCGGACCGGGCGCGGTTCAAGCAGTTTCTGGAGGAGACCGGTGAGCGCGGGCAGCTTGAGCGGACCGTTACGGAGGCGCAGAAGAACGGCGATTTACCGGATGGCCGCAAGCGGATTTCCGGTATGGCATGGATTACCGACTCTATCGTCGGGTTCAACTTCGGCCATATTTTCGGCATTGATGGGACGAAGGCGGAGGATCTTACCCGCGCCGCCATCGAAGGCCGCCAGCTGATCGATACGCAGATCCGCTTCCTGCGCAAATATGTGCCTGGTTTCGAGCACATTCATCTCGTGCATTCCGGCGATCAGGTCGGCATCCGCGAGACGCGCCGGATTCAAGGGGACTACACGCTTGTCGTGGAGGATTTTCTGTCGATGCGGACGTTCGAGGACGATATCGCCCGCAACTCGTACTTCATCGACATTCATCTGGCGAACGCCAGCAGCACGATGACGATCAAGCATTTGCCGAAGGGAGAGTCGCACGGGGTTCCTTACCGCTGCATGCTGCCGCAGGGCAAGTCGAACCTGATCGTCGCCGGACGCTCGGTCTCGTCCGACCGCCCAGTGCAGGGCTCACTGCGCGTCATGCCGAACTGCTTCGCCATGGGCGAGGCCGCCGGTATTGCCGCAGCAATGGCCGGCTCCGCGGGCGTTGGCTTCCGCGAGGTGTCTATCCCCGAGCTCCAGCGCAAGCTGATCGAGCAAGGTGCTTACCTCGGTGAGCGCCCAGGACAGGCGAATGACGGCGTGGAAGTCGATGCGGTTACTTTTGAAACGGAATGCAATTAAGGATGGAGTGGTAGCGTGTGATGGAGAGGCCATTGCAGGGCAAGTGGCTTGGTGCCACGTGGGGGACGCTGGGCGACAGTATTACAGCGGCAGGCGGCTATCAGCCGCACGTCCAGTCGGCGCTGGGGTTCACGGAGGTATTCAACTACGCGGTGGGCGGGTGTCCGATGACCGCCGGAGGAGACCGCGATTACGGTGCGACGACGCATGTCGGACGGACGATCGCTGCGGATCTCGATTGCGTGACGATCTTTGCGGGCGTGAACGATTTTCGGCTCGATAAGCCGCTGGGCGAGCTTGGTAAGGCAGATGTGTATACGTTCTATGGGGCTTATACAACACTGATCGAGGATATATTGATGAAAAATCCGCGCTGCCGGTTGAGCTTATGGACGCCGCTGCAGCGGGATAAGGACGGGTATGATATTTTTTATGTGAATGCGGCTGGGCATCAGCTTGTCGATTACGCGGATGCGGTGGTGGCGATTGGGCGGCAGTATGCGCTGCCCGTGCTGAATTTGTATGAATTGAGCGGGCTGAACCGGCTGACGCTGCCGTACTTTACTTCGGACGGACTGCATCCGAACGAGGCGGGCCACCGGCGAATCGCCGAATTGGCGATTCCTTTTTTGGCAGGCTTGTAGGCCGCTTCATGCGGCGGCACGATTTAGAGCATCCACAGGGCGATATTCGGCTCAGCGGACACGCAGGAGACGATTTAGCACCACGGATGCTCTATTTGCTTGAGGCCGCTCGTGTTAGGATGGTGTCAAAAAAGTTTGTGTATCATCATAGTAAGTAGGTTCAACGGGTCTATGAATCTCCTGTGAACATAGGAAATATCTCTATGTTCGCAGGAGGTAAACCAAGCATCGCGCAGCAGTCTGCACTTTACTTATTTCATTGGATCTGAGGCTCTTTGTAATACCTCTCACTCATAGATGAGTTCCTCACTCCCATTTCCAGCTTTTATTTTTGCCGGTTCGCTTCAATATTCTTTGATATTTGTTCTTCCGCCTCCCTCAGTGCTGTGTTAATATCCTTCTCCCCTTTGACGACAGGAATGATGGCATTGGACATATAACCTTCCGCGAATGAATCGTATTTGCTTACCGGAAGTGCTTTTGCAGGGCTGCTTTTAAAGGCAGCTTTCACATTCTTGCCTTGCAAATAAGGCAGGTTTTTGCCGAACTCCTGCTCTATGCTGCTTGACTTCAATACCGGCAGCCGTGCATTGCGGGCTACTTCCGTCTGCACCTCATCAGATAGAATCGTGGAAATGACTTGAAACGCTTGATCTTTATACTTGCTCTGCGCCGTGACGTGAAGAATCCACTCATCCACCTGCATGCCGGTGTTGGGGCGTTCTTTGAATGACGGGTACTGAGCCAAATCCCAATTCAAATCCTGCGCATCCTTCAAATTCGGAAGCATATTAACGGAAGTGAACATAGCGAGCGTTCGTTCTTTCATAAACTGATCCGTACCGGCGCCAGCCAAACGAGGTGTATTATTTCCGGGAATATCATAGATGCTTTTCAGTAATTCGAATATTTTTTTCCAGTTATCATTGTTCACAGTCGGCTTCTCTGTTACCGGATCGACAAAGCCGTATGACAGCACGGAAGCCATGCGGGTCGATTTATCCGGCTCCAAGCCCCGATACTGCACGCCGCCGTCGATGCGCGTCACTTTTTGGGCCAACTCTCTGACTTCCTCCCAAGTCATGCCGTCCTTCGGATATGGAACACCGAATTTGTCGAATATATCTTTGTTATAATAGAGACCGCTGAAGTGCATCGTCCATGGAAGCCCGATTAAGTTATTTTGCCGGCTTGCCGATTTTACCGATTCTACGGCGATCGGGTCCAACCGCGAAAGGTCGAAATTGAATTTTTTAATCAGCGGTTCCATATTTTCTTCCATTCCGGTTCCTACAAACCGGTAAATGATCGGGGAGGCGGTCATCACCAAATCCGGTATGTTGCCGGCGGCCATCAGCTTATCAAAACCGTTCTCCGGTTTTGACAAGTCAATGGGTTCGATTGTAATGTGCGGATAGCGTTTTTTCATTGGCTCCTCAAAGTACTTCTGGAACTCTCCAGGTCCAAGCCATCCCATACTAATACCAAATTTGATCGTGACGGGCTCGGTCGAAACCTGAGGCGGAGCATTCTTCTCACCAGCGGGCTGCTCACCGGCCGTTTTACCGTCATTTCCGCCGCTGCAAGCGGTTGCAAACAATAATAGTGACAGTGCGGCCATTCGTTTCATTCCCATGTCTTTTCCCCCATTCATCAATGTTGGAGCGAAGTTTCACACGTCTCGGCGAACGATTACAATATGCCATATGTACGGGCAAGTCGAAAATAGTTCAGTATTATGCCGGAGTCACCGCCACGGTCGATCCGTGATGGTATAGAATGTCGCTTGCAGGCAGGAGTTCCGCCCGTTGCCGTTGTGCAGAATAATAAACAATGCCAATGATGAGAACCCGAATGTGCTTATACCTACGGAATCCCACAGGATGCTAGCCACCCTCCCAATCTTGGGCGACTAACCACCAGCCACAGGGGAGATCCCGATCCTTAAGTGATCTTCAGGTCGTCATGCATCATCCTGCGGGATTCGCATTCACCTCATCTTCCTCCTCTAAACAATACGCCCATGTCCTTCGAACGGATAGTCGATCGTAATACGCCCCGCCTGACAATCGCCAATGCCGCTGTAAAGATCGGACTTGCCGTCCGGACGCATAACAATTCCCGAAGTAAAGACGCAATCGACTAAATGTGGTGCCTTGGCAGGTCCCGGCGGGTAGCAGGAGCGACTTCCGATCAAACGAAGATCCGAGGACTCTCGGATGGTTGGATCGAAGACGAAGGCCATGTTCAGGTACACCTTCACTTCCCCTCCATTCTCATCCATATCCTTGTAGCAAATGTGGCCGATGATGCCGATTTTGCCGCTATCAAGTAGATAAGCCTGATTAACGCCTCCCCATTCACCTTCCCCGAAGATGCCGTAAATGTACGGTGCGTTCTCAATGACGTCTGCAGTTAACTCTTCCAGTCTATCAATGACCGTGAAGCCGATCATTGCTTCGCTCCCATATTTGCCTCTAGTCTCCGCGCCACGTGGACGCGAGAAGACACCGATCTTGCCATCCGACAACGGAACAAGGCGAATATCTTTCATTTTGTTAGGTCCGGTAGTGAAGTAGTACAAATTATGGAGGTCGGTACCCCGGAAGAAATAACCAAAAAACGTACTGTATCTTCCACTCTGATATTGCACATGAGTCCCTCCCATTACTAGCTCATCGCCGATCTCACTGATGAAAGGGTCCTCCAGAGTATAGATCATGCTATCCTTCACCACGGTCCATTCATCCTGCCCCGTCTCCTCGAACAGGCGGACCCAAGAGCGGGCCCACTCTTCACGGCGTTCTACCCGTCCGAACAAATAGCGCTTCCCGTCCCGTATGAACGGAATCGAAATATTGTAGACATCAAAACCGTCTACACCATGAAATACCAGTGTCTGGCTCTCATAGATCTTTTTTGCCGCCTCAAATTCAATTCTTTGCTTCTGCAGGGTCAAATTTCTTCACACCTTCCTTTTGATTTCGACTCGCTTATTTATTTTAGAAGCCTGATATTCTTAGTGAATTGCTCCAGGTATCCGTAACTACCTTATCCATACCATATTACCCATTTTTTCCAGCTATGCTAGGAAAGCCTTGTCGTATTGTCATTCACGTAAAAAAAGAACCGGCTTCCGATCAAACGAATCGATGATGCGCTTTCCGAAAGCTGGTCCATCCAGTCCTCTTCTATGGCGAGGTTTGGGCACGGTGTAATGAACTTTTTTCCTGGAAGAGTCACTGGCCGGCCATCTGCTTGCGGTATTCTTTGGGCGAGACTCCCGCTATTTTATTGAAGATATGCGTGAAATAATTGGAGTCGTTGAAGCCGGTGGCTTCGGAAATTTCGAATATTTTCATATCTGTACTTTTCAGCAGAAGCTTCGCTTTCTGTACGCGCAGGTTCTGGATATAGCCGGTTACACTTTCCCCGGTTTCCTTTTTAAACAGATTACTGAAGTAGCTGGGGTTGAGATGGACATGGGCCGCCACCTCGGCCAAGCCGCATACCCCCATGTATGACTCTTCAATAAACCGGATAGCCTGCTTGACCGGATTATCATTCTTGCTGGCAAGCCAGTTATTGTGTGACCGCAGGAATTCATGGATGTATCCCTGCAGCCATACCGCAATATCATCCGGTGTCACACATTTGTAGACAGTATCCCACTCTATGGGGCGCACAGCCATTTGCCATTCGGGAAACTGGACCTGCACTAGCCGAAGAATGGCAGCAGCCAGCAGCAGCGCTTCAATCTTGGCGGTTTGCGGGGGCAAATGGCTGATCCGGACGACTTGCTCCTGCAGCTCACGGCTCAGCCGGCTGTTATCCTCCGACATAAGCCAGGTTACAATTTCCTTTTCCTTCTCGTAAAGCGCCGTCTGGTTGAGCAGTGATTCATTGGCAGAACCGTGGTCCCTGTCCCCTTCCCGGCAATACCGTCTGTAGCCCTGACGCAATTCCTCCGTACTGGCGCATAGCCCTTGTCCGCTGTATTCAAGAGCCAGCCTCAGATAATGATGGACCGAGTCGGTGAGTATCTGCGGCCATGAGGGGAATGTATCCGGCCGGGAAGCACTCCGGTCCACCAATAAAGCCCACTCCGATGCATTCATGGGAAACAGGCGAAAGCCGCCGGGAAACCATTTATTCAAGTGCTCCCCGGCAATATTCGCGAAAGCAAATTGCAAAAGCGGCACATCCTCGGCGGAATAATGCTTCTCTGGAGGAAAATAGGTGGGAATACGGAGAAAATGCAGCTCACATTGCTTCATCCGCTTCAGCAGAGCCTCCACCTCTTCACCGTTGCAGGGCATGCCCATAATAGCCGAGCGCAGCTCGCTGTCTTCATGCTGACGCTTCCAGCCCTCCACCAAGAACTGAGACTGGCTTTCTTCAATCAGCTGCACATAAATCCGATCGAGTACGCTTAATATATCCATTTCCACACAAGGCTTCGTAATAAAGTCCACCACGCCGAACTTGACGGCGGACTGGGCATACGAAAAATCCTTGAATCCGGTTACAATCACAATCTTCGTCAGCCAGCCGCGGCTTCTGATTTCTTCTACCAGCTGCAGACCATCAATATGGGGCATCCGGATATCGGTCAGCAAGAGATCCGGGACACATTTCTCCATCATTGACAAGGCGTCCCGGCCATTGGCCGCTTCCCCAGTCACCACCCACTCGGCGGACCGCTTCCCCACCAGTTTCAGCAGCCCCTTGCGGAAGTTAGGCTGATCCTCTGCAATAAACAACTTGCCCTTCACCCGTTTCCCTCCTCATGACTCCCCAGTGTCCCGGATTTAATAGGAAGCGTCATGTGAACAACCGTTCCTTTCCCTTCACTACTGGTAATTTCCACCCCATATGCGGGTCCGTATACCAGTTGAATGCGCCTCAGCACACTTTTGTAGCCGATTCCTGTCTTATCGCCGTCCGGCAGCACAGCCTCCGCCTCTGTCAAAGCTCTCAGGGTTTCTTTATCCATACCGCATCCGTTGTCAGCCACTACGATATGCAGTGCCTCATTTAACAGGAACGCTTTAATCCGCAGCACCCGGTCTTTCTCCATATCACGGAAAGCGTGTACAAAAACATTTTCCACCACCGGCAGCAAGAGGGATCGCATCATCCGCAGACTCAGCAGGGACTCTTCAGCTTGGATAATGGTTTCAATCTCGCCAGTGAACAGCTCTGTCTGGATCTTGATGTAATTGCGGATCTGGTGCAACTCTTCGCCAAGAGTCGTATCCGTCTGGACAGATTTAAGGGAATACTTCAACATCTCCGAGATGGCGTTGATCAGAAGCGCCGTCTCCTCCTGATCGTTGCTGTACAGCTTCCAATACAGCTCATTGAACAGGTTGTGCAGATAATGAGGGTTTAGCTGTGCCTGGATGGCCTTCAGCTCCGATTCCCTCTGGCTGATCTGGGCCAGATATACCTTATTAATCAGTTCGCTCACTTGCTCCGCCATGCTGTTGAAGCTGTCTCCGATGAAGCCCAGCTCATCGCCGGAATCCACTTTGACACGGACCGTGAAATCGCCGGAACGCAGCGTACGCAGTCCCTGCATCAGATGGGCAAGAGGAGTGAGGAGCGTCCGGGTGGAAATCGTAATAAGTAACGCACTGAGCAGGATCACGCCGATTCCGGCAAATGCCAATACTTGGATGATGTCTTTATTTTTCCTCTGTATCTCCTGTAAGGAAGCCCCTCCATATAGGGTAAAACCTGCCGGAATCAGCTCGTGGCGGACAAACAGATATGTGATGCCATTCATTTTGACATAACGAGGATAATGTGCCTTTGTCAGTTGCAATAGTTGCTCCATCTCACTCTGATCGGTATTGGAGTAGAGCACACCGCCCATAGGCTCCAGCAGCAGCACCTTGCCGCTGCCGTTCTCCGTAAGATCCCGCAGCACCTTGGATACCAGGCTTTCCTCCATCACCATCACCATGGTGCCGTACGGGATCAGCTTCTCATTGAGCATCCGTCTGGCTGCAACCAGAACCGTTCTGCGGCCGTCCGGATCAATGGTACTGGCCGCCTCGGCCCGGCCCCAGACCATATTCCCCCGATGGGGCTTAAGCTTTTCCATCATCCTGGTCAAGTCATCCGTTCCCGGCTCTCCTGACGCACCGGTTTTGGAGAGAGCCGTCATTTCCCCGTTCTCATTGTACAGGAAAACGGAACGGATGGACGGCGCATCCACCAGCAGCATATTCAACTGCTCTTCTACATACTTGCGGTTCTTGAATTGGGTGTAGGAATCGCTTACGGGAACGATGTTCTCCTTGAGGAACAGTTCGATGGACGGATTCAGGATAATGGATTGGGATACGCGGTTGATTTCCTGGAAGGACATCTCCAGTCTGGCCAAAGCCTGTTCGTTGGCGATGGAGAACTGCTTGCTGATTTCATCCTCCATTAACTGGATATTTGACCGGTAGACCATCCAGCCTGCCAAGGCAAAGGCAAGTGTTACCATACACGAGAGCAGCACAATCAGTTTGATCTTGAAGCTGCCCTTTATTTTTCCTGCTATATAACCCGGCCAGCTTGTCGGACGCAGTCGGCTCCCCTCCCCCCTTTGAATTTCATATTGTATTATAAAACGGTTCCTTCCAAGCAAACAACGTTTACATTTTACCTGTCTACGTAGGAAGGAAACGCTTCATCCGGTTGACCTGTATTATTTTAAAGCTTCATACAAGGCAATTAGAGCAAGGGACTGTCCGTATGCCATTGGCATAATGGTAATGTTTTTATAATGGTCTTTGTCCATTCCCATACCGGTTCCGGCCGACACATTCAGCACGGTTCCGTCACCGCTGATATTTTGACAAACCGCCTGGATGGCCTTGTCTGCAACAGCCTGATAGGAGGAATCCAGAATACCGGTTTTTATGCCTTTTAGGATACCCGCGGCAATTGCGGCCGATCCGGATACCTCTTCATAGCTGGTTGGGTCTTGCAGGACGGTGTGCCATAGGCCGGAAGCGGCCTGGAGAGGAACCAGAGCGTTGACCTGGGCCTTATACGTATCAACCAGAAATTGACGGACACCCGGGTTCATCGTATCCTGGCAAGTTTCCAGGTAATCGACGAGGCCGTAGGTGAACCAGGAATTGCCGCGGCACCAGAAGATGCTGCCGAAATTATCATTGCGCTCGAAGCTCCAGCCGTGGAAGAACAGTCCGGTATGTTTGTCGAACAAGTACTTGATATGGAGCAAAATCTGGTGTACTGCTTCTTGCTCCCACTCCGGCCGGTTGAACTTGCGCCCGGCCTGGTTCAGAAACAGAACCGCCATAAAGAGCGTATCAATCCATAACTGCTCATTGTGCAAGTGGATTCCATCCCGGTTACCAATGGCAGTGACTGTATGCTGGAAGCCGCCTTCTTTGGTTTTGGGCAGCTCATGAACGAGCCAGTCCGCATGATCCCGGCATAGCTGTTCCAGCTGCTTGGAAGGCTCAAGCTGATCCAGGAGCAAAACCAGAGCCAGATAAGGGGCGGTCGTATTAATGTTTTTTGACGGCAGGCCGACCTCCATATTGCGGGAATACCAGTTCTGAAAAAACTCCATATAGCGAGTATCGCTGTAATACTTCTGCAGCTTGTACAGACCATAAAGACCGACGCCCTGGGGCCAGTCCCATTCCTCAATTCCGAAATCCCGTTGGACAATCCCTTTTCTTGTATCGGCCTGGACCGCGGTTTTATCCTTTTCATAGTCGCTGCCGCCCAGATTCATAAGTTTGTCCACTACCAGTCCGATTTTTTGAAGCAGCATTTCATTTGTCATGATTCATATACTCCTTCTCATATAAATTGTTCCGAAAGCAAACTTGGCCCGGCCTTTGCCGGACCAGGTCCGCATTTATCCTATTCCAGGCCCTTCAGCCCTTACTTGTGTTGGGAGCGGACCAACTCCAGGATATCCTTGCCGAGGAAGGCTCTGTCCTTATTTTCTTTATACCAGGTATTCATGAATTCCTCGATCTGTTTGCCGCCGCCTCTCTCCCAGGCAGCTTTAGCATCTGCAATGGCCTGCTCAGGGGTATATTGGGCCCCACCAATAATGCCTTTGGTAAAGATGTCCTTCATTTCCTTGTCGATATTGGTATTGATCACTACCAAATCGCTCGGCAGGGTAGGCATATGCTCATAGTGACTCAGCGCGGGATACTGGGCCTCGGGATTAAGCAGAAACTCGTCGGCTTTCTTCAACATGTCCAGGCCAGCCTTCTGGTCAGGATCATTCACGTCGAACGCAGTGGTGGAAATCAGAAGCGGATTCTCTGGGATTGAGTAGAACATGGAGTAGTCCATGGCCCAATCCAGCTCCTTGGCATTCTTCGCAGGATCAATGACCTTGGGAAAACCGTCCTCGCCTTTCTTCCAATGCTCTCCCTCAATTCCTTTCTTCAAAATTAGGGCATTCTCCGGCTTGATGATGAAGTTAATATATTCCATAGCTGCCTTGGGATCCTTGGCCGCGGCATTGATCACCGTGGTCATTTGAACTGGATTGACCACATGATGAACGAATTGTCCCATAGAAGACCTTGGCTGCGCCATCGGCGCAATCTCCGCCCCCGGAACAACCTTGCGGAGCGTTTTAACGTCCGTTACCGTATTCTCAAACCAGTTGGTGATAGCAGGAGGAAGATAAACGCCTATTTTTCCGTTCAGAAAATCCTGCTTGGCTTTGGCTCCATTCTTGTCCGCCAAGTAATCCTTATCGATAAGCCCTTCTTCAAATAATCTTTTCTTGAATTTAAGAGACTCCAGCGAATTATCCCAAGTCCTGACAATTTTGTCATCATTGGAGATTTTCCAGCCGTACGAGCCGAACATGGAATCCACCATGCCATCCGAGGTGTAGCTCATATTGGTTCCATAAGTATCCTTCTTCCCGTTGCCGTCAGGGTCCTGCTCAACGAATGCTTTCAGAACGACAAGCAATTCGTCGGTGGTCTTCGGAACCTCTAGCTTCAGCTTTTTCAGCCAATCCATCCGGATAAAGGCTACACTCTGCAGGTGGGGCTCATTAATTTTGCCGATTTCGTAAAGCTTGCCGTCCGGCTTGGTGCCTATTTTGCGAAGCTGGGGGTACTTCTCCAGCAGCTTCTGGTATTCAGGGGCATATTGCAAGTAATCATCCAAAGGCATCAATTGCTTCTGCTGGTACAGGGAATTCCTGAATCCCGTATCATAATCATTGACAATATCCGGCGCACTGCCCGATGCGAACAACACATTCAGCTTCTTGACTGCCTCTGCCCGGGCCACCGGCACATACTTGGCCGTAACGGGAGAATGCTCATTGATCCACTTGGTCCAACGGTTGTCCTCAACCGTTCCCTCCGCTGCAGGAATATTGCCTCTGTCATAATTGGAAACGGTAATTGTGGCTTTTCCTTCAGCTTGCCCTCCTGCCCCTTCTTCCTTTTGGCTGCAACCAGCTGCCCCTGCCGCCATAACCGCCGACAGTCCCAGCGCTAACGTGATCTTCATTTTTGGTGCGAATGTTTGTCCAAACATGTGGAATCCCCCTCATCCTTCTATGATTTATTTCATTGTTGCCGCTAACCCTTGATTGAGCCAAGCATAATGCCCTTGACAAAATATTTCTGCAGGAACGGATATACCACCAGCATGGGCACAACCATAACCATAACCCCAACCGCTTTCAGCTTTTCGGATACCATCTCCTGCTGCTGCATCATATCCATGGCCGACATATTGAAGTTCCCCTGAATTTGCAGCATCCCCTGGACGATAACAGTAAGATTCTGCAAATTCGTCTTATTGATGTAAAGAATAACACTCATGAACATGTTCCAGTAGCCCACTCCGTAGAATAACGTCAGCGTAGCCAGCATGGGAAGAGACAAGGGCAGTATGATGCGCATGAGCAGTTGGACCTCGCCACAGCCATCCATCTGGGCAGATTCCGCCACTTCTCCCGGGATGCTCTCAAAATAGCTTTTCATAATCAGCATATTATAGGTGCTGATCAGCCCGCCAAGCCAGAGGGACCAGTAAGTGTTGGTCAAATGCAAGCTGTTCATGACCAGATAGGTAGGGATCATGCCTCCGCTGAAAAGCATGGTGAACAATGCAGCTGTTGTGATCGGCTTGCGGGCATACAGGTAACGGCGGGATAAGGGATAGGCCGTCAGCACCGTGGCCAGCATGCTCAAGGCCGTTCCGCATAAGGTAATGATCACGCTGTTGGTAAAGGCGCGCAAGGCTGGCGTATTCTCAAAAAAGTATTGGTAAACAGTGAAATCAAGCCCCACCGGCCAGAACCAGACCTGGCCCAGGTCAACCGCGTGCCCGGAGCTTACGGACAGCGCAATCAGATGCAGGAAAGGCAGGATGCAGGTGAGCGAAATAATGATCAATACCACGTGAATAAGGATGACAAAAATTTTTCCGCCTGTGGATTCTCTCAAGAGCATTTCCCTCCCTTCTTTAGAATAATCCCTGATCGAATTTACGGGCCAAGGCGTTGGCCGACAGCACAAGTACCAGGCCGACGAAGGATTCAAACAAGCCCATGGCTGTGGTCAGGCCGAATTGGGCCTGCTGCAGCCCCACTTTGTACACGTAGGTGCTGATGACCTCCGCTTTCTGCAGGACAGTGGGATTCTGCAAATTGTAAACCTGGTCAAACCCTACTTCCATCAAACGGCCCATGCCAAGAATCAGCAGCAGGATAATCGTAGGACGGATACCCGGCAGGGTGATATGCCAAATCTGCCTAAGCTTGCCTGCACCGTCCATCCCCGCGGATTCGTACAGGCTGGGGTCAATGCCGGAGATAGCGGCGAGATAGATAATAGCGCTGAAGCCCATCTCCTTCCACATGCCGGAGCCGACAAAGATGGCGATCCATGAGTTTGTGCGGTACAGGAAGGGCACCGGCTCCATCCCCCATTGGCCCAGCAGCTTGTTGATGGTGCCGCCGTCGATGGAGAACAGGGTCAGGATAATGCCCGCAACGATAACCCAGGACAAAAAATGAGGCAGATAAATAATGGTCTGAATCCAGCGCTTCAGCCAGCTCTTCCGAACCTCATTCAAGGCAATGGCGATAAGAATCGGCGCAGGGAACCCGAAGACCAGGTTCAGAACGCTTAGGGTGAGGGTATTCCAGATAATTTGCAGCGTGACGTTGGACTGGAACAAAATCTCGAAATATTTCCATCCCACCCACGGACTTGACCATATGCCATCGTGAAAGTTGTAGTTCTTGAAAGCTATCACAAGACCGCCCATAGGCAAGTAACGGAATATCAGATAATAAAGCACTCCCGGTATAAGCATGACAAATAGCGGAATATTCTGCCGAAACCGCTTTGTCTGGTAAAAAGCTTCTTTGGCTGCCGGTACTCTATCTGTTCCTACGGCGGCAGGCGTCGTTTTCATGGCTTCCCCTTCTTTCCTGATGAAAGTTTTTGTTGGATGTGATGCTTATAATGTACCGCGGTTCGTCCATTCCGGGCCTTAAAAATCTTTAGGTCTTTCTGTGCGATTTTTGTTTCTCCTTCAAATCAGCAGGGAGCCTCACGGAAAAGGGCAGCACTGGGTCTGTTTCAAAAGTCATCAGCCGAACACGCCCTATGCCCGCTTGGAATACCGTTCCGCCAACATCCCCCCTCCGCAAATCCTACGCCCTGACAAATCCGCCTATGCGGAACGCAAAAAACCAAGGAGCCGGGCGGACGTTCCCTTGGCTCCTTGGTTTTTAAACCTGTGATCCACTCAATGGCTTTAGTTGCTACGCCAGGCTATAAAGCGCACGATCATGGCGGACACTTCGCCGCTGTCTGCAAAGCTTTTGCTATTGTTGCTTGCAGCAGGCAGTCCAGCGTAACGGTGCGGGATAGTAATCAGTTGTTCCCGGGAAATAGAAGCTTCAGGGGTACCGCCATCACTGATCCCGGAAGCGGTAGCCCAGTCTTTCGCCTTGCTGTACCAATATTCGGTCTCAACGTCATGCAAACGGGCCAGCACGGTAAATAGCATGGCGCGTCAAGTCCCGGGAGAAAGATTTGCGATAGTATCCCCTTCGACATTCAACCAGGTGCTCCCATAGCCGGAGGACCATTCCATGGAGGGGTTGACCCCAGTGATGCGTCCATCATTGGCCCCAACCGCTGTTTCATTGCTGCCCTTCGGGCGCAGCCTTCGGTCCTCCGATAACCATCGCTTTGAAATCGTCAAAGTCGATGGAGGCGTTGGCATAGCCATCGATGCCGAACCGCTGGCCGGTCAGCTTGTCGCCGC
This sequence comes from Paenibacillus sp. 32352, assembly GCF_002042965.1. Lineage (GTDB taxonomy): Bacteria > Bacillota > Bacilli > Paenibacillales > NBRC-103111 > Paenibacillus_S > Paenibacillus_S vulneris. The sequence continues at coordinate 299,445 of NZ_MZNT01000010.1, forward strand.
CTGTGTGCCGGAAGTTGTAGTCAGTGGCCACCTCAACATCGTCTATATAGACGGTATAAGTCTTGGCGTCCCAGTTTGCCACCATTTTGATTTTGTACCATGTATTGTACTGAAAGTCTTTGACTTTGACCTTAGTGGACGGTCCATTCTGGACTATAATTTTCCCCATATCAAAAGCCGTGACCATGGAATAATTGCCTGTGCCGCTGTCATTTCGCATCATGGCGCCATTGGCGTACTGGAAGCTGGTGTTTAGTCTGGCACGGTATTCGATGACGATACGCTGATCCGCCTCAGCCTTAACTTCGCCTGCATACGGTAGGAGCAGGTTTGCCTTGCCCGAGGTAGCGGTTGTAGTCAGCCGGAGGAATTTATTCCCGGCCTCTTCCTGCACAGTGGCGGTAGCGCCATTGGTTAGATCTTCGGTGGTAATGCCGTAAGGGTATTTGCCAACCGTATCGCCGGAGAAATCCCGGTAAGCGTTATACATTACGCCGTCCCGAATGCTGTTCAGCGAACCTAACAAAGCTGCTTCCGCTTGAGCAAGCTTATCTAGTTCCTCGTTAAACTGTTCTTTACTCAGATCGGCGTTTGCAGCCATTTCTTCCGCCTTGTTCACTTCGGCCACGAAGGCATCATACTTGGATTGGCTATAGTTGCCCAGCCCGTCACCCAAAGGATAGGAGAAGTTGGCCAGCTTGTTTCGGAGTTGATTCACAATCTCATCAAGGCCCCATCCCGGAATAACGTTTACGGAAACGGTGGAAGGAAAATCACGGCCATCCAGCTTCAGGGTGACAGGCACCTGAACAGTACCAAGGGAGTTGAGGTCAAGTCCCTCCGGTTCCCAGCTGACAACCTCAGCCTTCTTCGGCTGGCTGTTGTAGACAACATCAACAACGCTGGGCAGCTTAGGGGCCACTCCGGAAGGAATCTTCACTACTGAAGTAACCTGAACCACATCAGAAGCTGCAATAACGGTCAAGTTGAGCTCTGCTTTCTTGCCGTTGTATTCTGCTGTAATAAGAGCTGTGCCCGGTTTAACCGCATATACCGATTGGGTCACAGAATCCGAATCAATCCTGACCACCCCAGGATCGCTGCTGGTATACCGGGCAGTCGCTGTCACATTCTGAACCTCATAGTTGTTATAGTGTGCCGTTACCTGCAATGGTCCGCTTGTCTGCCCGCTGGTCAGGATGCGGTGCAATCCGCCGAAGGCAACGGACTGCACAGCTCTAGGATCCGCAGAAACGGTAACCGTGGCTGTGGCTGTTTTCCCGTTATATGTGGCGGTGATTGTGGTACTGCCCGCACTTACAGCCTTAACCCTAACCCCACCGTCAATAACGGCGACCTTCGTATTGGAAGAACTGAAGATTGCTCCTGTGTCAACAGCGGTATAGGTAGCGTCTGTTACGGTATACAGGGGCAAGCTGCGGGTTTCACCCAATCCGAGCGTGTACCCCGGGGCATCGAATAGCATTTCCGAGGTTTCCAGCTTAAATATATCCAGGCTGTCGATTTCGGCAAAGTTGTTCCCCTTCGAGAAGCGGAGAATATTGTCGCCTTCCTTCAGAAAGACCTTCGCCGCGGAAAGTCCCCAACGATTCACGCCGGAATAGACGATGTTCAAATTGACGCCAGAGTTCCCGTTGATCGACAAAATATGGGAAGCATCGGCCGCATTGGGCGAGCCGTTGGCATTGCGCACGGACAGCATGTAAAATCCCGTCTCCGGCACATTGACAGTAAACTGGGCATAATCACGAGCGTTCTTGATGTTGGCGACCTTCATCCCGCCGGAAGCGGTGGCCTCCATCCGGACAGCGGGAGAGGTTTCACCGCCCGGATCCTTTACCAACAGCGCGTTTTCCGCTTCATAGCGCTTCCGCGCCGGCTCGCCCGAAGGCGTGGCAATCGGCAGGTTCGGATCGGCAGGCTCTCCCAGGTTTGGTGTATTGTCTGTATTCCAGGTGAATTTCTGCCCGTGGACTTTGCGGGTCCATCCCGCTCCTGGCCAGCGGGCCGCATGGTAGATAATCCAGTCCTCTGTGCCGTCAGGAGACGTGACGATGCTGTGGTGGCCCGGGCCATAAACACCGTTGGCGCTGGAGAAGATCGGCTTGTCTTTTTTCACCCAAGAGTCCGGATTCATCAAATCGTCGCCGATCTTGGCCGTGATCAGCCCGAGACAATAACTGTCGGTCCAGCTTCCGTTTGCGGAATAGACCAGATTGATTGTGTCGCCCTTTATCGTGACTTGCGGGCCTTCATTGATGCGGGCCGGGGACGATTCCCAATCATATTGAGACGTGGAGAGCAATACCCGTTCCGAACTGATGGTCCGCGGATCACTCATCTGTGCGATATATAAATTTTGGAAGCTTCCATCCGTTTCTTCCCAACCGGACCAGATGAAATAATGCTGCTCGCCCACCGTCAGCACAGTGCCGTCGATCGCCCAACGGTCGGCAGGATCGGTAATCTTCCCTTTGAACTCCCAGGAGCCGGTCAACGGATCTTCGCTCGCGTTCTCCAGCACGTACATGCGGTGGTTAGCGTTGGTTCCGTTGTCGGCTGCAAAGTAAATAAACCATTTGGATTGACCGTCGGTATCTTTGAGATAATGCATTTCCGGCGCCCAAACATTGGAACTGTACATAGTGCCCTTAACCGGCGACCAGGCCAGACGCCTCTCGCCCGCCTCCAGGCCGGTGATCGTCTTCGCTCTACGGATCATGACGCCGCTAGCGTTGGCAAAAACGTTGTAGTAATAGCCATCCGTGTGCTTGTAAACCCAAGGGTCGGCTCCCGTCTGCATGATGACATTATAGAAATCGGACACATTCTTCCCCTCCTGTGAAAACGCCGGCATCGAATCCGCCGTACCCGGCGACGGCTCTGCAGCCCCGGCTAATCCGCTCCATTGCGGCAGCATCAGCAGCACTGCGAGACAAAGCAGTAGATGTCTGAAGTTATTTTTGACCATGTACAATCCTCCTTGGAATCATATCATCCTATTGTCTACGGCGTTCGTGCTACCTAGAGAAGCAATAGATTATCCGCGGTACGAACTGTAGAATCACCTCCCTTCAGCCCAGCTGAGACTGACCAACGCAGCTTTGCTTGTCTGTTATCTTGCTGATGACAAGCTGGAATTCTTTTCGGGGAGCCCGCAGGGATCTATCCCATCACCTCACAACAAACAAACCAATTTTATGTGGAGCTTTCGGCAGACAGGAATGATCGCTCGCAATAAATCGCTTTCATTTTCACTATGAGCTTCGCTCCATGGATGCCTACACTATACTGTGACCCTTCCTTTCTTGACCTTAAGATTCTTTAGGTCTTTCTGTACGATTTTTGTTATTTACCCGCAGCCGGACAGTCCGTTTGAAAGCGGAATTACTACAATCACAAACGGATAATGGCAAGACTAAAAAGCATGAGTCCAGTACAGTACCGAACTCATACCCAAAACACTACCTAACCATACATTGTCTAACAGGCTTTGTATTCAGTTATGAATCTTTAGTGACGTCTATATAGCCTCCACTATCGAAGCATATTAAATGATTAAAGCATTAAATGATTTACTACTCTATTCCAGAAAAAGAAAGAAGGTAAATACGGCAGACATCAAAGTTCATGTATGTTAGTTTTTCCCCGTCTGTGATAAGAAGAAACTGTGTACCATCGGTCGCCATAATCTTTTTCCCGGCATAATCAGCAACGTGCAATGTATTCATCTGCTCTCGGCTCCTTTGTGGGAACCGGCTTATTCAGCCGGTTCAATCTCTTTCACGTTTTCGCTTTGGCAATTGGGACAGCCTGGACTATACGAAAGGCAATCCTCACATAAATGGAATCCGCAGTTTTCGCAGTATGGGGACGCAGCCATTTCCTGAAAATTCACTTCGCTGCACCAATCGCAATCGGAACTTTCGATTTCCGTGCATTGTTCCTTTGACTTTTCACAAAGGCTGGAAAGGCTCCAACCTGTTAGGATCATGAGCATGTTATCTATAGTGGTCTTTTCCTGATCGTTGGCAGAATGATAAGCCTTGATTAACTGCGCGCCCTTTTCTACTGCATTTGTCCCGAAGCTTGGCGACGATCTGCTGCGAAGCGCCCGTCGCTTGCGCATTGGAATTGTGCAGCTGGGAAATGGACCGACATACGGTGCTGGAAAAATTCCGGGAGCTGGATCTGAAAGGGCTCGACCGGCTGATCGGATAATGGGGAGCAGCAGGACAAGCAAGGGCGGGCGGATTGCCGACCAAACGGGGGACGTTGCCGAGACTTGGAAATACATTAATAAAAGCAGGAAGCGCAGAGCCGCAAGCGGCCTGATCTTCCTGCTTTTTGTGCTTTTATTATGGTTGAATCGAGTTCAGCAAATCGCTTATGGCCGAATTCAGCCTTAGCGTTCTTAGAATCAAAGCGATCGCTTCCGCACGGGTCGTCGCCCCATCCGGCGCAAAGCGGTCGTTGTCCACGCCTTGCAGTAGGCCCTCATTTGCCGCTTTTTCAATGACCGGTTTCGCCCAGTAGCCGGAAGGAACGTCGGCGAACGTCTTCGCGGCGCCCGGCCGCGGTGCGGCGAAATCCGCAATGCGGGAGAGCATCGTAACCATTTCGGCGCGGGATATTCGGTGATCCGGCCTGAATGAACCGTCTTCATAACCTTGGATGATGCCGTTCGAAGCCAAAATGCGGATGGCGTCTTCAGCCCAATGGCCGGCGGTATCGTTGAATTGCGCTTGCTGCGCGCCTGCGGTCAGAACGAAAGTCTGTACAAGCAGCTTGCTGAATTCCGCCCGCGTCACGGCTGCATCCGGCGTAAAGGTGCCGTCCGGATAACCGTCGGCAAAGCCGAGCATGGCGGCAAGCCGAATATCGTTAGCAGCCCAGTGAGACGCCGTATCCGTGAATGAGACGGCACGATTCGAGCTGATCGCGCGCTGCATATAGTCCAGCATCTTCTCCAACTGGACGAAGTTTTTAAACGGCTCACGCTTAAGATCCGCAGCGGGGGCCGCCGGCTTGTCGGGCGGAGTCGCCGGATTATCGCTGTCGTCGTTTCCGCTGCTTTCGTCGCCGCTAGTGCTTTCGTTTCCGCCACTATTGCCGCCGCCAGGGCTATCGCTTCCGCCTGGCGAGGAGGCGCCGGTCACGGTCACATGAATATCGACGGCTCGGTCGCCATAGACCGCTTGGGCGACCGTGCTGCCGGGCATAAGCCCAGTAATCATGCCGTCTTTCGCCGCAGCGACGTCAGGCGATTGAACGGTCCACGTCACATGCTGCGTGACATTCGTTTGCTTCCCGTTCGAGTATGTTGCCGTGATGGTAGCCGATGCTGCCTGCCCGACTTGGACCGAAATATCCGCCGGGCTGGCGCTCAGGTCTGTCAGTACGGTGTCCTCCTTGGGCGGCACCGGCGGATCAGGCGGAACGGTCGGAACAGGCACTACCGTAACCGTACGTATAACTTCGAGAGCGGCATTTCCGACGACATCAAGTACATTATAGCGCACGGTATACGTACCTGGGTTTTGGGTATCTACGCTTCCGCTGATATTCACATTTCCCGCGACTCCGACATTATCGGAAGCTGTAGCGCCCTGCTCAACATAGGCGTCTCCTACGGTCAATGTCATATGCGACGGTCCGTTCAGCACCAGGGTCGGCGGCGTCCGGTCGATATTTATCTGGAAAGCCAGGGTGCTCGCATGACCTGCACTGTCTGCCGCCCGGTACGTCAAGATGTGCGATCCTTCTTGCGATACGGTAAAGGTGCTATTATTCGCCACGGCCTGCCCGGCGCTTCCGTCTACAGACAAGATCAAGGAGGCGAGCGAGCTTGTTGCATATACGTTTGCATAAACGGTGGCCGTGACGTTTTGATTCGTCCAATGTCCGCTGGTGTACGGCTTTCCGTCCGCCGTCACCATCGTCACCCGAATAATCGGGGAGGTGGTGTTTACGGTGAAGGGAAGCGTCACTACAACCGGCGTACGGGATGCATCCGAAATCGTCACACGCGCAGTATACGATCCGCTCGGGAACTGTGCCGACGTGATCGTCATATCGTGCCGGAACGCTTGATGCAGTCCAGTGGATAGGATGCTGTAAACGGCTTGGGTTACGGTCGTTCCCTGACTATCCAGCAGGTCGATCTGCAAGGTCAGCGGGTCGCCCGCATCGATGTGATTCACTTCTCCGGTTATTATCAGCTGATTTTGGCCCTCTAGCTCGGTGAACGAGGAACCGTTCAGGGCTGCTCCGGTCAACCACACGGCCGGAATGCTGTCAACTGCGACGGACTGAACCGTTTCATTGCCTGCCTTGTCTTCCGCGTACACGGTATATTTGCCGCTATGGTTCACCTGAAAGCGTCCGGTCGCCAAAATATCATTGCCCGCATCTCTGAAATCGGCGGCGCTTTTGTCTCCCGGCAGCCATTTCAGGACGTCAAGCGAGTTGCCGGTTCCGTAGACGATCGTTTCAACGCTTATGGTTACGGTGCCGTTCGTCAAATCCGCAGGCGATTGAACAACCGAAAGCGCAGGTGCGGCAGGCATATTCACCTGATTCGCTATGACGCCCGATATGCTTGCATTGTACGAACGGTCGCCCTCATATTGAGCCGTCAAGCTATGCGCTCCAGCCGATAATTCGGCTATGCGGAGAACCGCCGTTCCATTGGCATCCAAAGCGCTGCTTCCCAGAACGGCTTCTCCGTCCTTAAAGGTTACGACTCCGGTCGGCATCCCAACCCCCCCCGTTACCGTTGCCGTTAAAGTCAACGGCTCGAGGTAAGTGGAGGTCGCCTTCGAAACGGAAAGAGAAGTCGTCGCTCTGAAACGTGCTTTTACAGGGCTCCGTCGCCTGACGGTTGTACCGTCGCCGAGCGACCCTTGGCCGTTCTCGCCCCAGACCCATCTTTGCCCGCTGCTGTCCACCGCTTGCGAGCTGCCGAATCCAGCCCGGATGGTTGTGAATGTTACAGGGTTCCCATTATCCGTGATGTTGACCTTGCGAGGGACAGAGCTATCGGTCTGCGTGCCGTCTCCGAGCTGACCGTTGTCGTTAAATCCCCAGGACCAAACCGCGCCTCTGCTATCCAATGCCAAGGCATACCTGTCTCCCGCGGATATGCCCGTGTAAGTAACGGGTACGCCGGAATCCGTAACCGTAAGCTTTTTCGGCGTAGTATTTGTCGTTGTCGAGCCGTCCCCAAGCTCGCCTTTGGTGTTGCTCCCCCATGACCACAAATTACCGTCATCGTCCAAAGCGAGGGAAAAATTGCATGGACGTCTGGCACAATTGAATGAATCGCCTGTCGAGATCGCTTTAAATCGCACGGGAGAACCGTTCTCTGTGATGTTGATCTTATTTTGCGGCTGAAATTCGATGTTGTTAATTTGCCATATGGCTCCCCGGTTATCGAGCGCCATCGCATTTTCATCCACAGCGTCTATGCTTTGGAAGGACACGGGAGTCCCGCCGTCGGTCACGGCGATCTTCATCGGCACCAAAGACTGTCCCGGAGTATAGCCTCTGAAAGTCCCCCAAGCCCACAGCTGTCCCTCAGCATCAATTGCCAGCCCATTGACGCGCTCCGCGGCAATATCCTTAAATACGACATCGGCTCCGCCGCTGTCCTGCGCCGCAAGTTTCCCCCAAACCAGAGATTCCGTTATGGTTCCGTTGCCATAACCCAATTGACCCAAACTATTATCCCCGGTTGACCACAGGTGCCCTGAACGGTCCAACGCGATCGACCAGTTGAATCCCGCAGCCACTTTCTGAAAAACGACGGGGACGCCTTGATCCTCGACAACGATTCTTTTCGGTTCAGCGACGCTTCGTTTCGTGCCGTCGCCATATTCGCCATAATCGTTTTTGCCCCAGGCCCATAGGTGTCCGTCGCTGTCCAATGCCAGCGCGGTACCCGTTTGGGAAGACAACGAGGTCACCGACAAGCCGGAAGCGTCTGCCGTTGCAGGACCCGAAACCGAGCCCAATGCCGGAAATAAAATCAAGGCCAGCAGCGCGATCGTGCTTATTTTTTTGTTCAATGAAATCTCCTTCTCCTTTTTTGCATTCTTTGCAGGTTTCGACAGTTCCGTCCCTTTCAAAGCATACCGGATTTGGGCCTTAAAAAAATCTAACCCCGGTTATAGACGGGGTTAGATTTTTTAAACGATTATTCCAGCAGCTCCTTGCCTCGCCGAATCGCTTCGACCCGGTTTCTGACGTCAAGCTTGCCGTAAATATGATTGATGTGCGTTTTCAGCGTTCCCATGCCGATGCCCAAAGCGTCCGCGATCGCCTGGTTGTCCATCCCTTCCAGCATGCAGCGGAAAATCGCCGATTCCCGCTTCGTTAGAAGACGGTCCGCGGTCGCGCCGATTGCCGCCGGTTCGCCGAAACAGGAAAGCACCCTCCGTACGAAGGCGAGGGACGGGGCTTCGCTTTCCCGCACATGCCCCTTTCGGCGCAGCTGAATATAGCTCGTGAGCAGCTCGGCAACCGGCATCCCCCGGTCCGCGAAAACGCGGATATATTCGTCCGGCTCGGCGTATTTCAGCGCTTGCTCCAGCGTTAAGAAGGCCTGCTCCGTCTTGCCTGTGTTGCGCCAAAGAAGCGCCTGCAGCACTTGCAGCTCAAGCGCATCCATGGGTCGATGCCCCTTGATCGCCAAGGCGAGAAGCCTGTCCGCAAGAGCCTGAGCTTGCTCGTAAAGCCCTTCCTGCATCAATACCCGCACAAGAAACGTGTAGGTATATAATTGAAATACGGAGACAGGATCGGTCTCGCTCACTCCGTATTTGTTCCTCCACTCCGATGCGGCGGCCGCTTCCCCCTGATCCAGCCGCAGCCCCGCCAATTCCGCATCAATGAAGAGCAGTGCGGCGGCAGCCCGTTCGCAGAGCGCTCTTTGCCTGGCTTCCTCAAGCCATTGCTCCGCTTGCAGCCGATCTCCTCTTGCTTTGGCGATGCGAGACAGAAAAAGGTAAGCGGTGACGTACACTTTTTCCGGCTGGTGTCGGTTATGCATGTTTTCCTGAAGCCCCAGCTTGAAATAAGCTTCTGCTTCCTTCAGGTCGTTGCGCTCATAAAGCAGCTCGCCGTAGCAAACGAGGGTGGAATCGTGCAGGTCCATCGGCTTCAGAAATTCGATCATCGTTCGAAAGAAGGAATCCGCCACCTCGCGGGGCAAATGCCTTCCTCTCTTGCCGTTGTACGACCGGAAGATGGTGGGAGACATCGGCATATGGGGCGGGGCGAACAGCAGCTCCGGGCCGGAGGGGCTGTACCGCAGCGACAACTGGATATATTCGAGCCCTTTGACGACATCCAGATCGTATTGGGTCGCCTTGGAATTTCGCAAATAGTAAAGGTTCCCCAGAAACCGGTTCCGCTCCTCCTCTGACCAGTCCGCAGCGGAAGCTTGAAACCGCTCTTCGGCAGACTGCAAATAGTTCTCGGCCAGCAGCGGCTCATTATCCCATAACAACGATAAAATATAGGAAAAATACAGCTGGCGATGCTCCCACAGGATCGACTCCGGGATGAGCGACAGCCAGTAGCGCAGCGTGGAAAACTCCCTTTTCACCATGAACGATTTCATTTGCTCCAACAGCTCCACGGCTTCCTGGAAATGCCGCCCGGCCAAATAGTATTCCACGGCTTCCTCCAGAAAGCCTTGTTTCGCATGCCAGTCCGCAGCCGACTTGTACAATTCCTTAATGCCGTCCGGATCCGTCCGGTGCAGCCGGCCTGTCAAGAAAGCGGCGAACAAGTGATGGAAACGGAACCACTCTTCTTTCGTATCAAGCGGTATAACGAACAATTCCCTGCCCGCCAGTTCAATCAGCTTGCGGCGACTGTCGGCATCTCCCGTAACCGCCCTGCACAGCGGCTCCGAAAATTGCTGCAATAGGGAGCACTTGATCAGGAACGACTGCATAGAGGGCTCCAGCGATTGGAACACTTCTTCAAGCAAATATTGCTCGATTTGGTGGTTATCCGCCGTAAAATCTTGCGCAAGAAACGGTTCCGGTTTCTGCTTGGGCATGGCGAGACCGGCCAGCTTCAATCCGGTGGCCCACCCTTCCGTTCGCTGAACGAGCAATTGGATTTGCTCCGGCGGATAGCTCCGGTCCTCCCACAGGCGGAACAGCTCCTCGGCCTCCTGTACATCAAATCGCAGATCCTGGGCGTCCAATTGAACGGCCCATCCGCGGCTGAAGTGGCGCGACTTCAGAAAAGGCGCTTCCATTCGGCTCGTTACATAAAGGTGAACATGCGCAGGCAAATATTCGAGAAAAAAAGTCATCGATGCGATAATGTTCGAATCATGGATGGCGTGAAAATCGTCAAAAACGAATGCGAGCGGGTCCTGCAGCTTGTTTAATTCGTTTAATAGCAGAACGAGGAAGGTTTCATGGTTTACCGGTGACAGCGACTCCAAAGCCGGCTTCGCCTTAAGCGCGAACCCGTCGCGGACCCAATCGATTGCCGAAATGACATAACGCCAGAAGCGGAAAATGTCATTGTCGCCCGGGTCGAGCGACAACCATCCGACAGGCCGAGCCAGCTGCCCGGCCCACGAGCTGACGAGCGTTGATTTTCCGTAGCCCGCGGGCGCTTTAATGACGGTTGCTCTCAGGTCCAAGCCTTCTTGCATCCTCTTCGTCAAACGGACACGCGGTATAACCGCAGACAGAAGAGGAGGCATATGCAGTTTCGTGTTTAATAAGACTGTTTCCACTGAAGCTCACCCGTTTCTCTTAACAAGGTTGTCTTTATTAACGCTATAGAAATTATAAGTTTTCAGCCCTATTAAGGGAATGAGTAATTTCTATACCAAGAAATCAATCTTTAAAACACGAATGTATCTTCATTGATAAGGACTCATATTCAGTTGTGCTATATAGACGGCACTAAAGATTCATAATCAGTTGTAAGCGATCGGAGTGTTCCTTCAAGAAAGTTTTAATCAATTTGGCGTGATGAATTCGGGCGTTGTCTAGGACCATTACAATCTTTTCTCCGGGATAGCGAGCAACTACTTGCTTAAGGAAGGCTAGAAATACATTTGCATCATATTGTTCTTCTTCGATGCAAAATATTTCACCGCTTTCATAATCCAATATACCAATCAGTTTGACACCGCGATGCTTGCCGTAAGTAAGAACTATCTTTTGTTGTCCTCTCGGAAACCAAGTATGGGCTAGTGCCTGATAGTCCCGAATCATTGACTCATCCTGAAACAGGATTCGATCAATTTCGCGCAGAATCAATTTTTTTTACCGTCTCAAAGTCTTGCTTGAATTGTTCTTGTTTTTCGGAATCAGCGAGAGCCAGCGTATTTTGATCGTATGTAACTCCATGCAAGTAAAGCAAAATCGCTTGATATCTTTCGAACACTCGTTTACTTTTTGTTTCTTTCATAGCCATTTTTATTGTGTGGATTTCGGGGTTTTGTTTGTCTTCTCGGAGTGTTTTGTTCATCGTAACGCCTCCTTCAGGCAACAATCTGGTTACCTCTAAGAGTTAGACAAATGTTCCCACAATCCTTTAGTGCCGTCTATGTAGTTACCGTTTTCTTGCTCTTTCCATTACGGCTATTCGTTGTCGCCTTGTTCTTCACGTCATGCTTCTCGTAACCAAGTTCGGTGTCGAGTTGCGCGTCCAGCATGGACTGCAGCGTTTCAGCAAACAACTCCTTAAGAGCGGACTGAACGTCATCCTTGGTCTTTAGATTATTTTCTTTTACAAACGCCTTTACTTGTTCCTTGCTGAATCGAGCCATTCCAGCCATCCTCTCAAACCAGCCTTCATTTTAAAGTATGATTTGAGAGTTTACACAGAATATTTTACAGACTCTACGAAAAGGCACCGCCAGTAAGTGTCTTTTTTATCGTTATCTTTTGTCATCCCTCGATACCGCAATCTGAAAGAAATATCGAAAGATTCCGTGTGCTACAATCAAAAAGTGTAAACCCTATAAACCAAAGGAGGAAATGATGATGAGTAACGCCAACAGTCAATATGAGAAGGGTATCCAGCCGATCATACCGCACTTATGGTTCGACAAAGAGGCAAAAGAAGCCGCAGAATTTTATTGTTCCGTATTTCCGGATTCCATTATTACGAGCATGACGACCTTGCACAATACGCCATCGGGAGATTGCGATACTGTATCGTTCAACGTCTACGGACATCCGTTTATGGCCATATCTGCAGGTCCTTTCTTTAAGATCAATCCTTCGATTTCGTTTATAGTAAATTTCGATCCGTCTCGGGAAAAGAACGCAAGTGAAAAGATCGACGAGATATGGAATAAGTTGTCCGAAGGCGGATTGGCGCTTATGCCGTTAGACAAGTATCCGTTCAGCGAACGGTATGGCTGGGTTCAGGACAAGTTTGGTGTCTCCTGGCAGCTCATTCTTACGAATCCGAACGGTGAGCCGCGGCCCACCATTGTCCCCTCCCTGATGTTCACGGGCAATAACAGCGGCAAGGCCGAAGAGGCACGTGAGTTCTATCTCTCGGTATTCCGAAATGCACAACCTGGCGCCCTCTTCCGATACGGCCCTGGCCAAGAGCCCAACAAAGAGGACACGGTGATGTTTACGGACTTTATGCTGGAGAACACCTGGTTCGCAGCAATGGACAGCACGTTGGAACACCCGTTCAACTTCAACGAAGCAATTTCCCTCATGGTCTGCTGCGAGACGCAGGATGAAATTGACTACTATTGGGAACAGCTTTCTGCCGCACCTGAGGCCGAGCAATGCGGCTGGCTTAGAGACAAATACGGTGTATCGTGGCAGATCTGCCCCGCCGAATTGAACGAGATGTTGGCGACAGGCAGTCCGGAACAACGCGATCGGATCACGCAAGCGTACTTGAAGATGAAAAAGTTTACGATATCGGAATTACAAAATGTTTTTCATATGAAATGAGCAATATGCCCATTATTTTAACAGGCTGCCGATGACTGGCAGCCTGTGTTATTATGCTATCGTACCGCATCATGCCGTGTATGTCATAGTGATTTAGCTTATTCGATCCCCGGTTTCCAAGTGAAAAAACAACGCCTCTGACATATTCGGAGTAACGTACGTTATTTCGTCCTCCTCCAATCGAATCCCAGGGTCAGCACGCACGATGAGCGGCTGCTTCTGGTGAATATCCAAATGCAGGAACCGATCCGCCCCCATTAGCTCGCTGTGCTTGTAGTATGCAGGGATCGCAGTCTGTTCGTCCGCCCCTTTAGCCAATTCCATATGCTCAGGCCGGATTCCAAGTGTTACCGTACGGTTAACCTGTTTGTGTTTGATTAGTAGACTTGCTGCATGCTCGGGAATTTTTAACCAAAATCGTTGGGTGTGGAATTCCAGCTTTCCGGGAATATTTTCAAGAACTCGGCCTTGGATAAAGTTCATTGGCGGCGAGCCGATAAAACTGGCTACAAACATATTGCTCGGTGTGGAATAAATGACTTCCGGCGTATCCACTTGTTGAATGACCCCATCCTTCATGACAGCAATCCGGTCTCCCATCGTCATGGCTTCGATTTGATCATGAGTGACATAAACGAAGGTCGCAGCAAGTGACTTATGAAGCTTAATGATCTCCATACGCATATGTGCACGCAGTTTCGCGTCTAGGTTGGACAACGGCTCATCCATCAGGAATACCTGCGGATTACGGACAATTGCGCGCCCTAAAGCTACACGCTGCCTTTGTCCGCCGGACAGCTGTCCCGGCTTGCGGTCTAAGTACGCGTCTAATTCCAAAATGCGCGCAGCCCGCTTCACGGAAAGATCAATCTCATGTTTCGGCAGCTTGCGCAGCCTCAGTCCAAAAGCGATATTTTCGTAAACGCTCATATTCGGATACAGCGCATAATTTTGAAATACCATTGCAATGTCCCGGTCCTTAGGTGGCAAATGGTTCACCAGGGTATCCCCGATATAGATCTCTCCCTCGGTGATATCCTCAAGTCCCGCAATCATGCGCAAAACCGTTGATTTCCCGCACCCCGACGGTCCTACCAGCACGAGAAATTCCTTATCTTCAATTTCCATATGGAAGTCCTTTACCACCGTATGCTTGTCCTTGCTATATTTCTTATATAAATGATTGATCATTATTTTGGCCATTCCATAACCTCCTGAGCCTTCAAAATGCTGCGAATAAGCGAAAAGACTCTGGAAATCAAAAGAAACAAGGCTGTTTTCACGCCTGTTTACTTTTGGGTTTTCTCAGAGTCTCCCACCCAAATGGTACAATGTATTTAGCATACATCAGGTTCATTATCGGAGTGTTATGCACATGTAAAGTAATTTTAAATATAGAGGCAGCTTATTTATTATTGACTTAAACCATGGTTTAAGTCGTATCCTATTCTTGTCGACAATGAAAGAAACCATTTGGAGGCCTTCAGATGAAGTACTATTCCATTAGCGAGGCTTCGGCCAAGCTTAATATTCCGGAATCCACGCTGCGTTATTATGAAAAAAAAGGGCTGCTGCCGCTAATCGAGCGCGATGAAGCCGGCCGGCGGTTATTTTCAGAGGATCAAATGTCACTGCTTGAAACCGTCATTCGTTTGAAAAACACGCACATGCCAATAAGTAGTATCAGGCAGTATATTGATTGGGTAATTGAGGGAGAAAGCACAACCCAGCTGCGGCTTGAAATGATGATGAAGCACAAACAGGCTGTGCTGGCTGAAATCTCGTTGATGACAGAAGCCATGGAAGGAATTAACTTCAAAATTGCACGCTATACAAAACGAATGCAGGAAAGAAAAGAAGAATCATAAGGCGAATATCAGACATAATTAAATTATGAAACAAAGAACTTTATGGAGAAGAGGAACTTATAATGAAGCTTTCAGGAAATACAATCCTTATTACAGGCGGAAGCACTGGAATAGGGTTAGCTTTTGCAGAACGCTTTATCAAAGCGGGAAATCGTGTTATCGTGTGCGGCCGGCGTGAACAGGTGCTTCAAAAGGCGAAAGAACAATTCCCCAGCCTGATTACCCGTGTAATTGATTTGGACATTGAATCCGAACGTTCAGCATTGTTTGATTGGGTTACTGCGAACTATCCGGAAGTGAATGTATTAGTTAACAATGCAGGAATCCAACAACGCTTCAATGTATTAAAAGCGGACGCTAGGAGCAATTGGAGTTATTTCAGTAAAGAAATCACAACTAACCTGGAAGCACCTTTCCATCTCTCCATGCTGTTCGCTCCTTTTTTGGCAGCAAAAGAAGAAGCGGCTATCATTAACGTGACATCCGGGTTAGCTTTTACGCCATTTGCGATTGCTCCGATTTATTCAGCGACGAAAGCAGCCCTGCATTCCTTTACAATGAGTCTACGACACCAGCTTTCCGACACGTCTGTTGAAGTCATTGAGGTTGCTCCTCCGGCAGTGAATACGGAATTAGGCGGGGCCGGGCTGCATACGCAAGGGGAACCTTTAGATGCATTCGCAGATGGAATTTTCAAGGGGTTGGAAGAGGGCAAGAAGGAAATTGGCTATGGTACTTCGGTAAATCGTTTACGCATGTCGCGAGATGAAATTGACGAATACACAGAAACTATGTATAAAGCCACGAAAGATTCTATCAAATAACTGTACTTACAAAAAGACTAAGGGCTGCCCAGACAGCCCTTATATATTCTTCTGTGAAGCATGTTAAATCATTACTGTTTTTGCTTGACTGTATTATAGATTTCCTGACCCTTAGTCTGCATTGTGTTTAGCGCTTCATCTACGGACTTCTTTCCGTCAACTACCAGTTGGACCTCGTTTCCCGCCATTTCGTTGAAGGTTGCATAAAACTCCGAAGGTACCTGCTCCCCGGCTTGAAGACCCCGGTTACTCATTTTCAGCATATAGAATGGCTCCAAATCACGGCCATCCCGTTCCTTCACATAAGCGGTTCTTGAAAGAAAGCCGAATTGTTCGGTTTTGGCCAACTGCTTCGCCATTTCGTCGCTGTTAATGTATTTGACAAGCTCCCAGGCTGCTCTCGGGTTAGATGATTTGGTATTGATTGCGAAAATTTCGGATACGTCAATAGTGCTTGAAGCATCGGGATTCTTCGGATCGACCGGCACAGTGACGATATCCCAATTGACAGGATTGACATCCTTCAGTTCCTCCTTAGCCCGCACAATGTTGTTAATCATATAAGGAGATTCCAGAGTCATGGCGACCTTGCCGGTGACGAACAAGTCTCGTTTCAGCCAAGCCTCATTCGAATCGGCCGGATCACTTGTCTTACCGGTATAAACCGCTCCCGACTTTAAAGCATCTGCGGCCAAACCAAGTGCATGCTTCCACCCCTCCGATTGGAGAGTCACCGTCCCTTTAACGGGATCCATATCCTCTAATCCGTGTGTTGTTCCGATGCTGTTCATTAAATAGTAACCAAGAGCCTTATTCTCGCTTACAATCCAATCGGCAGAATTCCTGGCAAATCCGTAGATACGGTCATTCCCATGTCCATCCTTCGGGAATCGTTTGGCCAGCTGCAGCACTTCCTCCCAGCTCATCTTATTGTGCGGGAGCGGCACACCGAATTTCTCAAATAAATCTTTATTGTAGAACAGTGCCTGGCTGTAGAAGGACGGGGCCAAGCCGTAAATGTTACCGCCGCCCTTCGATTTGAGCAGATCCATGACGTTAGGCAAAATGTTTTCCGTATCGAACTTGTCCTGGCGGATAACAGGGTCCAGCTGATAAAGCCTCCCTTGTTCTGCCCATTCTTTAAATCTCTCCGGCGAATGGAATACAAGCACATCCGGCTGTTCGTCATCGATGAGCTTCTGAAAGCCCGGGCCACTCGTATCCTGCATGGAGACAACCTGAACATCTATATTCGGATATTTCACAGAAAACATATTTCCGTACATCTGGAGAAAAGAATTTTTATCGTAATAAGCCACTTTAATACTCGCCTTTTCGTCTTTACCAAGCGGTTTTACCATATTGGAGGACTTTTCTCCTCCCGTCCCGGCTAAGCTGCCGGAATCACATCCCGCCATCATGACGGATAACACCAATCCGGCGGTTAACCCCAGTCGACCTAATTTCATTACTATCCATCCCTTTTTGAAGATTAGCTAAAGTCTAACTATTCAGCTTTTCTGATCGGTTCGTCATATTCCAAATTGTAGAATTGTCCCTTTGAATTATATTGACCCATCACCGTGGGTGCGCCTGATTTGGTAAAATAAACGACGGCCATCATTTTAGGATCCTTGGCTGCTTGATAGCCTTCCAAATCGATTTTCAATAATTGCTTTGCCTGGACCTTCGCATTTTTCAACAGTTCAGCTTCGGTATATCCCTCTATGGTATCGAAGACGTCAGGGAACTTGTCTATCTTGTCCTGCAGGTCACTTGCATTTACTTTGAGAATTTTGCGAGTTCCCTTTTCCACGGTAACAAATACCGGAAACTTATCGGAAGCGGCAAAATGGAACTCATACGCCTCCTTGCCGTCCTGGACTATCAATAGCGGATTATTCAACGGCCCTTTCTTCAAGCCATCCAGACCATTGCCGACAAATACGGATTCAGCCGTCTTTAGCGCCTCCAAATCTACTTCCTCATTTGCAAGGCTCTTAACCACTCTGTGCAGCTTGCCGTTCTCCAGCTCGATGAAGGTATTATTGACACGGGTATTCAGATACAAGGCGCCGCTTTTGATAGGTGAATCATCCGGGAGACCGTATTGTACCGAGATCCCCACGGTATCGACTGCGATATTTTGGCCAGGGAATACTTGCTGCAGTGCCGCCTCCATCTCTTTTTTGTAGGAGTCCTTCAAATCGCTCCACTTCATATCCAGATGAACATTTTTAAGCTCTCCTCTTGCATTCAGCATGATTTGACTGTACTCGGACCCGTCCATCTTATACGTCATCCCGGAATCTTCCCCCATGCTCCACGGCTCGGGCTTGCTGAATGTGAAGGCATTGCCTGTGAAATCTCCCACTAGCTTGAGGATGCTGCTCATCAACGGAACATTCTTCAGAGATGCTGCCATTGCCGGCGAAACAAGAGCACTGCTGATGATGCAGATTCCCAATATCGCTGCTGCTGAAGTAACCATGAATGCCTTTCGCATACGATTGCTTTTGTTTGCAGTGAATGTCGGCTCCTCGAGCCTGCTCATTATTTTGTCGCTGAAGCTGTTGACAGGCATCTCCATCCTCTGAACGGTGCGTCGGATATGCAGCAAATTCCATGATTCAGGTTCGTTCGGCCACTTCTCCATTGGCTGCACCTCCTTCCTGTATCCTTTGGTTGATTAGTTTTTTTCGAAGCCGCGCGAATCTCTGACGCAGAGTTGCCGGTTTGCAGCCCATAATTTTGCCTATTTCCTCAAAGCTGTATTGTTCTGCCACTCGAAGCAGCAAAATATTCCTCTCCTCCCAGTTCAGATGCATCAGCATTTCATTGACAGCTTGCTCGGTGTAATTAACATACGTTGGAGCCGATAAGGACAGCCGTTCTTTGCAAAGCGATAGGAGACGGTGCCAGCGGCTCTGCTTTCTAATAAGATCCACACAATGAAAGTACGCAATTTTGTAGAGCCATGTGAGCAAGGATGCCTGCTTCTCGTAACGGGACAAATTCTGATACGCCTTTAGAAATATTTCCTGTACCGCATCCTCCGCTCCCTCACGGCTTTTCAGAATACAGTAGCAATAAGTATAAATTTTCTTTTCATATTCGCGAATGATAATGGCATACGCTTGTTTATCGCCTGATACCACCCGTTCTATGGCAGCATCGATCGCTTCTGAATGATGTTCAACCTGTTGTGCCCCGGGGCCTGGTTGTTCCAATGGGATCACCTCCTGATGTTTGCCGGCTTTACTATATTAAACGACCCGTGAAGCCCGAATTGTGACAGGAGTGAAATCTGGGTTACGGAATTAAAATAGGGAGCAGCGCCTTAAGCGATCCGCTCCCTTGTATATAATTGAAATGAGAAAGTCTATTATATCATATCGCGAAGAGTGCCGGTCTCTATGACCTGGGCAAAGGTACCCTGCAAGGAGGCCATAAAGGTATCATGAACGGTTTTTGCAGGAATGACTGTATCATCCCATACTAAATCTTTGGTGGTACAAGCCTCACCGAGCAAGATGACTTCATATCCCAGGCGGTGTGCGGTTCTCACAGTCGAATCAATGCAGATATGGCTCATCATGCCGCAAATGACTAACCGCGTTACATTCATCGAGTCAAGATGATGTTGCAGCTCCGTTTGAAAAAAGCTGTCCGGAGTATGTTTAACAATCACTTTTTCATCCGATAAGGGACGTACTCGTTCATGAATTTGAATCCCTTCGGTACCGGGCAGGAAAAATGAAGCATTCTCCTCCAGTAGAATACACTGAATATGAGTGACTGGCAAACTCTTCGCCCGGAACAACGACAAGGCTTCTTGTGCATGGGTTACCGCTTTGTCGGTGTTGAATAACTCGTTTCTGCCTCCTTGGAAATAATCATTCTGAATGTCTACTATAAGTAACGCTGTATTCATGGTTCACGGCTCCTTTACCTGTAGTTAAATTTGGTTCTGAAAAGTATTATAGTATCGGTAAGGTGAACCGTGAATTACCCACTTTTTTGTGGGTATGGATTTTGCCATGGATACAATTTCTTAATAGCTGATGCCTTTGCGGTCAAGAAGCTCGGTTTGCCCCAGCTCCACCATGTATTCAATGCCTATCTCCTGCATAATCAATACCGCATCCAACAGCTTTCTTCCGCGGTCCGTCAGATAATATTCAACATGCAGCGGATAGCCTTCCGTTTTGATTTTATCAACGATCCCGCAGGATTGAAGCTCTCTTAAATGCTGTAGCAGCATCTTCTGGGTAATCTGGTCAATATCCCGCTCCAGTTGAGCTAAGGACAAGCTCCCGCTTCTCAATTGAAAGACGATCATCGTCTTCCACTTGCCTTTGATAATGTCATGAACAATCTCTAGCGGACAGGAACATTTCTCTCGAATGATCATAGAACTCACCTCTGTTTAACTAACTTACCTTTTTACTAGCCGATAGGGAACCTAGCTTCCGTTAGAAACGAAAATCGATTTAAAAACAAGCTCCTTTCTTCCGTCTACTTGGTCCATGAATGTGATGGGCAGCATGAGCAGAATTAGGGAAATAACCAACAGAAGCAGCTTCTTATTTCTAGGCCTATTCAAAATGAACGACTCGTTTCTCATCGGCCGATACGAGTGCTCGCAGGCACGCTTCCGTCACGTAAAAGGAATCGTCGGCGCTGACCAGGCAGCGCCCTTCTCCATTAATTTGCCGCACGAAGTCGGCAAATATTTCGCGCTTGGGCACCAGCGGCAGCTCCTGCACGCCGCTTTGCCGCTCATTGATCAGCAATACCTGCTGATCCCGGACCTCGAGCACGCCGGCGGTTCCGGCGATGCGAATCCGGTCGTCGCCGTGCGACGGCGCTTCGTTCGGCCGCAAGTAGTCGATGCTGACCGAGGCGGCGGCTCCGCCGGACATCGTAAATTGGCACTGTGCCGTGAGCTCCAGCTCGCCGTGCCCTTCATTAAATAAGGTGGAATGAGTCGCATACACCGTTTCAAACCTTTGGCCGCTGTACCAGTGGACCCAATCAATAGCATGGCTGCCGACCCAGGGAATCGTGCCTCCATAGGTATGCCGCTTCGTAAAAGGCTCGCCCCGGCGGCCGAGCCGGTATGACTTCTGCGCTTGCAGCAGCCGCACTTCACCCACCGCGCCGCCGCTAACGGCATGCCATGCCGTCAAAAAAGCCGGATGATATCGAATGCCTAGCATCGCGGCAAGATGTACGCCTTTGTCCTTTGCAGCTGCATAAACCTCACGCAGCATAGCCAAGTCGTCCAGCGTCGTTGCGATCGGCTTTTCGACAAACACGTGGATGCCTCGCCGCAGCGCCTCCGCTGTAATTCGGGCGTGGTCGTGAAAATAACACGCGACTGCAATTATATCCGGCTCGACATCATCCAACAGCTTCATGTAATCCGCATAAACGACGGGCGAATGGCCCTCCTTCTGTGCCGTATGAATGACCTTGTCCATCGTCTCTCCTGCGGACCCGACCGATACGGCGGCCAGCGTGACGTCCGGCAGCTCGCGCAGCCCGCCGAACACATAATTAATGTGCCCGGTTGCACCGATTATCGCGACTTTCATCATTGACACCTCTATTCATATTTTGTAACGGCAATTGCGTCGTAGTTGTTAGAAAGCTAATGTGTCCCGTTGGCCCGACGTTTTTTAACTCAAGTCGTTAATTTAGCATAGACCGCAAAGAAGATCATCAATTCTCCAATGATGACGGTATTGGGCATTAGGAATAACCAATCCGCCGCAAAAAATACGCCTAGCATTCCTAAGAATAAGACCAAATGAGAGATCCGCAATCTTTGATGGACATGTCTATATCTGTGGAAGACCAGCGAGGTCGAAAAGAAGTAGAGCAATACCGATCCAAAAATAAAACATAACATATATTTATAATGCAGCTGTTCCAAAAATAACAATTGGATCGAAGCAGCGATCATGCACAGGGATGAATAAATAAACAAATGGCCATAAATGATCGTTTGCCCGGCCGTCTCCAGCGTCTTGTCCACCTTTTTCTCGACATTGTCAAAATACTGCCACCACATCGCGATAATAAAGAGAAACGTGAGCAATGCAAATAAAATCGTCTGCCACGTCCAATGGCTCGACTGCAATACGGAAAGGATACTGACAACCGATTCGCCTAGAAGAATGAGTGTAAACAAGGAGAAGCGTTCTAATAAATGATGCGTATGGATCGGGCTTTTGACCAAGTACTTCCGGCCGATTAAGGGGAGTAACATATCTACAGCAATTCCCGCATACAAAACGGCATAACGAATCCACGAGTCAAAGAATAATGATAAAGCCGAGATCACCAAACCTACCCAGAAGCTGCTTCCCAAATAACGGGCCGTGGTCCTTCGGCCGGCTTCCTCTTTCTTATGCACCAAAAGATATTGGATGGCGGTCATAGCTCTTAAACCCACATAGCCTATTAAAAATGGAACGTAGTATTGGTCAAAATCGACCGACAAGCTGGCCGTCATGATCAATACAAAAAATAATTGCAGGATCAGCATGATTCGGTGGGAAAAGATATCTTGTCCGAACCGGTTGACAAAGAGCGACTGCCCTACCCATGCCCACCAGATTGGAACGAAGATGAGGAAGAATTTCGTAAAGTATTCTGCCGGAATGGAGCCGGCTTCGGTATGCAGCAAGACATGACCTGCCTTGGAAACGGCTGCTACAAAAAGTAAATCATAAAACAGCTCCAGCCAGGTCACCTTTTTATCGGCGATCGCTGTATGAAGCTGGTACCCCTTGGTATGTTCCTTCATTATTATACTCCTTTGCTTTTGTGTGTGCTGAGCCCTCCATCGTATAGATTTGTCTGCTACCCCTATCTTAAATGATGCAGCCGATTATGAATAGGATAATATGCAAAAACCGCTGCCGGTTAGAACCAACAGCGGTTTGATATGGTTCCCCTCAGATGGGGGGCAGTTAGCTCTTAAAGCGCAAAGTCATCTCGTGCAGCTCTTGAGCCATCCGTGTCAATGCATTCACGGATTCCGAAATTTCTTCCATTGTAGCCAGCTGCTGCTCTGAGGCGGCCGCTACACTTTCCGTCTTCGAGAAGGCGGCTTCTGTAATGCTGCTCATATCATGGAGAGAAGCGGTAATCTCCTCGGTGCCTGCCGACATTTGCTCTGATGCCGCAGAGACCTCCTGCATCTGATAAGCGACCTGCTGCACCGCATTCATAATGTTGCGGAAAGCTTCTCCCGCCTCCTGCATGATCACGGTTCCGTGCTCTACTTCTTTGCTGCCTTTTTCCATGGCGATCACCGCAGAACGGGTTTCACCTTGAATTTGCTGAATAATCTCCGCGATCTGCTCCGCCGATTGCCGCGACTGCTCCGCCAGCTTCCGAACCTCGTCGGCTACGACGACAAAGCCTCTTCCGTGTTCGCCCGCTCGCGCAGCTTCAATGGCGGCATTCAACGCAAGCAGATTGGTCTGCATCGAAATATCGGTAATAACATCGACAATTTGACCGATTTCATCGGAACGTTTTCCCAGCTGATTCACCACCTTGGCTGAATCGCTCACGGATTCCCGGATCATATCCATTTGGGACATGGCTTTCTGGATCGAAATGTTGCCTTCCTCAGCTTCCTTGGAAGCTTCCATGGACATGGCGGATACGTTGCCCGAAAATTCTGCAATCCGATTGATGCCGGTCGCCATCTCTTCCATTGCTCTTACGCTCTCGGTAGTACTCTGCATCTGCTGATCTGCGCCTCCGGCAATGTCCTGAATGGCCGCAACGACATGATGGGTGGTTTGGGCGGATTGCTCCGAGCTCGCTGCTAATTGCTCCGAGCTTGCAGACAAGTTCTGAGATTCATAGACGATCTTCGCAATGATTTCTCTAAGGCTCGCGATCATTCCGTTGAAATCCTTCGAAAGAAGACCGATTTCGTCTTTGGATTGGTATGTAGCGTTAACCGTTAAGTCCCCGTCCTGCGCTTTAGCCATCAATTGCTGGATACTGCGGACCGGTCTGGTGATCATATTAGCAACGCCATACCCGATCAAGGAGCAAAGAACAACGGCAAGCACTGTGACAACAATGATGATGGAGGTTGCCACCTTGGAGCTTTCAATACTTTTATCGTAAAAGATTTTGGCATCCTCTTCATTGTACTTAACAACGTTCTCCAGGCTTTGAATCATCTCCGCACGGATCGGCTTGAACGAATTTACATATTCCTTATGCGCCGCTTCTTTTTGGTTGGCAACGGCCAATTCATCTACTTTTTTCTTGGCATCGTTGTTTTTAGGGATTAAATCGACGAAGTGCTGGTACTGCTCCTGTGCTCTCGGGGACAACGTGATTTGTTCGAGATTTTTTCGTATAGCCTGATTTTTATCGCGGGTTTGAGTAATTTGCTGTTGAATTTGTTTAATAATCGCTTCATCTTTCGCCAGCAGCAATTCAAGCTGCAAGGAGTCCATTTGCGAATTACCGAACAAAAGCCCTTCAACGAGACTATTCGGGATCAAGGTTTCTTCGTACATAACGCGGGCATTGTTAGCCATCTTGTCCATGACGAAATAGCCTGTAATGCCGATAATGAGCAGGAACACGATGGAAAGCCCCAGCATTCCGCCTATTTTCGTTTTGATTCGCAAGTTCTGGATAAACTTCATGATCCAAGCATCCCCCATTGAAATATTTGTGTAATGAGACACTAAACGCTTTATCACTTTAAAGAACTCAAACATTTTGACAAGGCAAAAAAAGTCCATCCCCAAAAAAAGGGATGGACTTCCCCCCATTTTTCGGTGGCCCGGCTGCCGTAGATCAAAATCCTTAGGCCCGAAGCTTTGCGTCCCCCTCTTTCGAGAAGTTTGCCTTTTTCGTGATATGGGTATATCGTTTGGCCAAAGTATAATATAGCGTTTTGAAAAATACAAGACCTCTTTACTAAAACTAAATACTTACTTTACGTACCGAAATGTCGAATTTTAGGATAATCGTCATGGTTGTCCTAGGGAAAATAGGCCTGCAAATGACGTTTTTCCGCGAAAATTGTTTCACCTCCTCTATTTCTTTTCGGCATAATTTGACAAAAAATGAAGTCTAGTTTATTCTCTGATTTGTCCGGACAAAACTACTTTTTGGAAACGAGGGGTACATCTTGAAAAAACTTCTTTCGAAATTGGCTTTGTCGAGCTTGGCTATGGCACTTGTATTTACATCCGGTTTAGCTACTGCAGAAGCTAGCAAGGACCCGTCTCACACCAATAATAAAAAGGCTAAAGTCGCCCTGTTGATTCCAGGTTCATCCAAGGATGGCGGTTTTATGGAATCTGCTTACCGCGGATTGGTAAAGGCAGAAGAGGATTTCAGAATCAAAGCGACCTACGTGGAAAATATCCCGCATGATACCGCACAAATCGCGGATGCATTGCGTCAATTGGCTAAGAAAAATCCGGATATGATCATTGCTCATGCAGGGCAAAGCTCGGAAGCAGTGAAGCTCGTAGCCAAGGAATATCCAAAAATAAAATTTGTGAATACACAAACGAATTTGACCGGCAACAACCTGTCCAGCTATCAAGTTAAGCAAGAAGAATCCGCATGGCTGGCGGGCGCAGCAGCAGGACTTTTGACTAAAACCAACGTAGTTTCCCATATTTCCGGCGCACGCGTAGGTCCCGGCCTAGCGGGACGCGCAGCCTTTGCCGACGGTGTGAAATACACGAATCCTAACGCAACGCTCCTTACCACGTTTACGGGCAATCAGGAAGATGCTGACCTAGCGAAAAGAGTTGCACAAGCGCAAATTAACGCGGGTTCGGATATGATCTTCACCATGCTGAACATGGCCCGTAACGGCGTTACCGAAGCGGCACGCGAGAACGGCGTATACCAATTCGCTAACGTTCGCGATTATTATGCCGATGCACCTGATGTTTTCATTGGATCTGCGATTTCGGATGCAAGCCTGACTGTATACGGAGCAATTAAAGATTTGACGGAAGGCACATGGAAGCCGAATACGGTGAAAAAAATCGGACTTGAGAATCCGGATGCCGTTCGTCTTGCCCTGTCACCTATTGTTCCACAAGATGTGAAGGACAAAATTGCATCTTTCGCCGATAAAATCAAATCTGGTGAAATTGTGATTCCTACCGAATACACCGGTCCTGAATTTACAAATTATTAAGCCTGCGTTCGGATAACGATACGTTAGGTTTGTACCAAGAGCATTTCTTTACTCTCGAGAGGGGGTAGAGAAGTGCTTTTCTTTACTCAATGTATTAAGACGAGCGAAGAAGGAAGATTCTAATTTCACTACCGAATTGTCATCAGCTTCTGGAAGAAATATACTAATAATGAGGTTCGAAGAATAGTAAAAAGAGGCATCACAAACAAGATTCACAATGCAGGTGACAGGGGGATTATATGGAGACTGCAAATGTTTTTACCAATTTCAGACCGATCTATCTATTGTTGATCATTGTTCTAATTGTCTCCGTGTTAGTGATGCTCTTCCAGAAGAAGCACTATCCATTAGTGAATGGATTTACCATCAGCCTTATCCTATGTATTTGTCTAATAGTATCCGGTTTTATGACTTATCAAATAGGAATTCTCTCCGATGCATTATCCATGGGCGGCGACCCTGTTTCTTTTATTATGTTTATTATCGTTGCGATTTTGTCGGTAATTAGTTTGCTGGTGTACCTTGGTAAAAGCAAATGATTCTACTTGGTTATGTTTCAAGCTCAATTAGGCAAGCTCGTTTTCTTAAATGAAATATTATTCATTGTAAACCCTTCATCTTTAAACGAATATTCGATTACAATATCCCCTATAGATTTCAAATAATCTCCTTCGACTCCAACAGCTGCTTTTATTGTATTATTGGACACTTCATATTGAATAAAATTTTCATATCTAATTTCAGAAATGTTAGCCGGGAACAGTTGGGAATATTCATAAGGGACATCCTTTACATTTATTTTGGAAATCGCATCACCTATTTGTATCTCAACTTCAGTATCAGATATGATTCTTGTTGTGACATTGTTTTTAACGATATCTAGTGGATTTTCTATATTATATTCCGTAAAGTTTTCAGGATTAATAATATGAATAGCTTCATTAGAGTAGCCTGTGCCATGACCTTGACTTAAAATAATAACCAACTCTTTCTTTTGATCATTATTCAAATCCAAATAAGACAATTGCGGTAAATCTTCTATCATAGCAATGGTGTCCCAATTGAAAACTTTTTTAACACCTTTGATACTTAATATTAGATCTTTATACAAGTTATCAGCTTTATTTAAAGCGTACAGGTAAGTTTCTTCCTCTGGAATAGAAGCAATCATTTTGATGTCGGCATTAATATCTACAGCATGTCTTTGGTCATCCCAACTTACTTTAGCACCTAGAGATTCAGCAATGGACCTAACTGGTACATACACACGACCATCTATGAATTGGGGATTCCAATCTGTCTTTTCTTTACCATTAAGATAAATAAGTATTTTTTGTTCCCATGCGTTAATGTCTTGAATCCCAAAACTCGACAAACCTATTATCAAAAGCGATAAGGAAGCAATTAGCTTTGTTTTTTTTAATACCATTCTAATCCCCCTTGTTGTAAGTACTTCTTAGTTTCTGAGTCTTATTATACCCTATGTCATTGGTAACCCATATAATGGAAAATGAAAATTCGCGATATATCTACGTGGAGCTCTTTAAAGAGGCTTCATTTTTTTATTTCAAACCCGTCTGTTACCAGCATGAGTGGAGATTTCCAAAAAGATGCTTCTATTAAATGTTTGTCCAATCATTTTACTAATCTCTTACATATCTTGATGTATCAAAAAAAAGAGGAGCTGATATTTTTGGTACGTATTCTTGATAAAGCAGCCGTCCAGCCGCTTAGTAAATTCAACCCGGCCAGATCGTTCACTATTCGGCGTTCCCCCCAAAAATCCGGCATAGCATCGATCCCTATACGGATTCCAGCGAATTCTCAACCGAATCGGGTGGACTTGGTAGCTTCCATTGGTGTCAGAGGTATCAAAGGCATTGCGCAGATTCGTTTTAGAGTCTTCCGCGATAACACAGAAATTTTCAACACGCAGCAAGGCATCGAATCTACGGGTTCGGAACAAAATTATATCGTTACCTTCCAGGCTGAAGATAGAAATGTAAAAGCAGGTGCCCATGCTTACACAGTCACGGCAGAAAATCTTACTGCAAATACAAGAGTGGATGTTGTGGGGCCTATATCGTTTAGTGGATTAGCTGTTAAAACCAGAAATTAACAGCGCCTCTATGCCTGAAAGATGCTTACAAAAGCATCAGTAATAGATTTTCTAAGTGAGAAAAAGCAGCTCGTTCCGCAAGGGAGTGGGCTGCTTCTTTTTTTGAAAATGATTTTCCCGCTTCGCTCAATGCTTGGAAGTAATGGAAGGTACCTATATAATAGAAATAACATCTTTATGAAAGGGGCTATCCGATGAAAATAAGCCAGCTTTCGAAAGCAACCGGCGTCAGCGCCCGTTCTATCCGGTATTACGAAAAGCAAAAGCTGCTGACCGCAAAGCGTTTAGATAATGATTATCGGGAATTTGACGAGGCAGACATCAAGCGAATCAAAACGATACAAATTTATTTAGAACTCGGTATGTCAACGAAGGAAATTCTTGAAATTTTAAAGTGCCATGAAGATTTAGATGCCTATGATAGTGATGAGTTCTGTGAGGAAATGCTCGGGGCCTATGAGGAAAAACATGCGGAGATCGTCCAACAAATTCAAACGATGACTATGGTACAACGCAAACTCGAACAACGTATAGAAAAAATGAGAGGCCAGAAAGCGATGATAAGCACAGCGATCGCTTCCGCCGAACAATCAAGCCAAACTCTATGAGCGGAAAAGGGTATAGAAAAGGTCAGCTCTATGGTCTAGAACTGACCTTTCTGTAACATTCCGACAAGCTGCTGGCAATCGCTTAAACCGAAACGGGTTTCTGGATAAGCTCAACTAGCCTCGAAAGTCCATCGGTACCGTAGCCTTCTGCAACCCCCCGATTGATCAATTCTTGAATCGGTGTCATCAGCTCCGTACTGACGCCCTGCTCTCGACACGCGTCAATGAAATTAATAAATCCCGCCTGGTTGACATAAAGGCTGGACACGTTCGTTAGGTGATCACCTTCATCAACCGACTTCGCCAACAGAGGCAGAGAGGCCGACATTGCCTGAAGCCAGGGAATCACAATGGACGTGAACGCTTCCGCTTTGATCTGCTCCGAACGGACCATGGCAACTCCATGGAAGAACCCCCCGAACATCCCATACATGGCACTTAGCAGTGCTAAGTCGTATAGGGCCGCCAACCCGGGGTCATCGCTAAGATAATTCGCGGCCCCTAGACATTGTAGCGTCGGCTGATAGGTTTGGAAAACCTTTTCCGAACCGCTATACAGCACAAGTGCGCCGGAGGTTCCGATCATCTGCGGGACAGCCATGATCCCGCCGTCCAAATATTCGACACCCCGGCTGGTTACCCAAGAGTCCGTTTGACGTGCCTGTGCCGGAGTCCCGTTTGTGAGGTTTACGATCGCCCGGCCGGCCAATATCTCACCCGCCTCCTCAAGGATCTCATGTACAGCTCCGTAATCCATTACGCAGATCACCACAATCGGGCTCACTGTAATCGCTTCTTTCACTGAACTCGCGATCCTCGCCCCCTGCTTCATAAGTGCGTCAGCCTTGCCTGGCGTGCGATTCCAGACGGTCGTCTGATGTCCTTCATTCAGGAGTGTTTGGGCTAGAGCTGATCCCATCATGCCTAAACCGATGACACTCACCGGCGGGAGGTTAACTCCCGCTGTGCCAGAATCATAGTTTGCCACAGTCTCACTTCGATCATTTTCTTTCATTCGGATATCTCATCTCCTTTCCTCCGTATCATAAAACATTGACACTGTGTCTATGTCAACTTAACTTTTGGATGAAATTTATGTGGAATAAACGTTATGCTAAAATGCCCTTCATCGACGTTTTATATTTTTGTTCGTATTACCACGGATTGGAATTGCTCTGACGATCAAATCGTTTCAACAAGATTGCTGCGGCTGTAAATTGTTTACTAACAGATCCGATACGGAATTTTGTCTCCACTCGATTTGGTATTAAATGTTCTCGATTTGCCAATCCCCATCCTCTACATATTAGGCATTTACCTGATTGGGCTATGAGAATAGTTCCACAGAAACCATCTACACTTACCTGTCCTTCGATGTATGCCTCGAGTCTATCAAGTACGTATTTTTCCACTAGTTCCCCTCCTTTTATGGTATTGGGATTCTACTATGTACTAATCACTATTTGTCAACATCGTCCAAACACTTTTTCGTTGTCTACATAAATTATGCGTAAGCAGTTTTAGCTAAATATATGCGAAAGCCCATTTTACAAGCTCGCGCATTTATAGATGTGGACATATTTTTTGCTTGAAGTTCAAAAGGAAGAACGAATCAAAACGTTGGAAAGGATGGTTGCTGATATGGGAGGATTCCGTTCTCCTTACATTTGGGTGATGACAACGGAGTTTAGTCCACTAATCATCGGTGGACTTGGAACTGTTGCTACCAACCTATCACAAGCGATGGGTAGAAAAAACATGGAAATGATCGTGTGGAATCAAGGTTCTGGCAAGCAAGTAACGTACACCCGGCAGAACGGATTGCTCGTAATTGGTGTTCCCCGAACTGCACTTTATTTTGACAGCAGCAAGCGTTCTTACAAAATCGGTTCTTTAAGACGGGCGGCCTCTAAATATATTAGGAGAAAACCGGATGTTATTCATGTGCATAGTTTGGAATATGCTAGGGAAGCATTGTTTTACAAGAAAAAGTATCGGATTCCCATTGTATACACTTGCCACTCTTTAGTTGAATCAGGACAGAGATGGGAAAAAATCTTAAGGGAAATTATTCTAGGTGCCGATCGGGTCATTGCTCCAAGTAAATGGTTGCGGGCTAACATTGTGAAGAGATATCCAAAAGCTTCATCAAAGACAATAGTAGTCCCCCATGGAATAACGCCTTCCTCCCATGCATCAAGGGCACCTTGGCATAAGATTCTCTACGTCGGAAGAATGATTTCGTCCAAAGGGGTTACCTCCTTAGTAGAGGCTACGGGTATGTTGGCGCGTAAGCGTAGTAAGCTCAGTTTAACGATCATCGGCAAAGGCTCTAGCAAATATCGAAATAGACTTGCTGCCATCGCACGACGTAAAGGATTTGCATCGAAAGTCCGATTTTCGGGCTTCATTCCTCCACATAAAATAAAACATAAATATGCATCCTTCGGTATAGTCGTCGTACCAAGCATTCAGGGGGAATCATTTTGTCTTACAGCACTTGAGGCGATGGCTTATGGCAACCCCCTTGTTTCCACCCGAGCCGGCGGTTTGAAGGAATTTGTCAATCATCGAAACTCACAAATTATTCCATACGTTACTAGTAAAGCCATCGCAACATCGATCGAGCAAGTCTTGACAAACCCAGCGAAAACAAAGTGGAGAATACGAAACGCCAAGCTCATGGCGCGGCGCTATCGGTGGCCTGACATAGCCGAGCGATACAAAAAATTATTTGTACGCCTAAAAAGGAGGAAGTAAATGGGTAACAACTACACTCCTGAAGCAGCTGCATTGCTTACCAAGTTTAAGGTAAAGGCCAAACGAATAGACTATGTCCAAAAAGGGGTTTATAAAGTTGTCTTGAGCGATGGCAGTATGCATTGCTTAAAGCGTATGCCCTGCCCCGTGACTCGTCTGCATTGGATGGATAGAGCACTCCTTAGAATTAAGAAAAAGGGGTTTCCTAAAATCGCCTGGCGAAGGCCACTGACGCGGGAAGGGAAACGATTATTCGTAAAAACACATTCTAGAACCAATTATATACTCACCCCATGGATACAAGGAAGATGGCCTAACCCTCGTTCAAGTAAAGATATGCGCGCATGCGGAATTGCCTTAGCGAAATTTCATAATGCGGGCCGGAGCGCTGATTTTTTGAAAGCCGGTTCTTCTAACATGTTGGGAAGCTGGCCAAGAATGATTCGGGGACAACACCTTTTCTTGAAAAAGCATGTTACTACTGCCTATAAAAACGGGTACCACAGGCGTATGGATAATCTTCTTAAGCAGCATGGACATGAAATTTTGGGCTATTCTAAAGCAGCATCTCAGAGTTTACTCAAGTCTAAGTATAAGGCAATTTGCAGTGGAAGCCGAAATAGGGCTACCTTGTGTCATGGAGATGGTGGACCGACTAATTTTATATTAAATAGTACGGGAACTCATCTGATCGATTTTGAAACCCTCCGAGTCGACTTACGCGCTTACGATTTATATAGGGTCCTGTATAATTCGTGTAAGGATCATAAATGGAATTTTGCGATCGCTCGTTCCATCCTCGATGGATATCAGTCGGTTAACAAGCTCAAAAAAGAAGATTTTGCTCTTTTGAAGGTCTGGCTGCGTTTTCCTCGAACGATGTACCTTTTGCTCAGGAAATTTAATCACAGAAGTTTAAAAGATAAAACAACTTCGGAGAAAGAATTCCTGCAAGTTCTTCAGGACGAAAGGAGAATTACCTCCTTTATCAGGCATTTGGACAAATATGCGAGATAACTGTTCCAGCTTACAAGGCTCGCTCAAACACAGCACCAATGCTGTCGCGTAATCCGCCGTCCGTTCCGAAGCGGTTAGGAACCAGTCTGTATCAAATATCACTTACTTCAAATTTTCATTACTATACAATGGAACGATGATACCTTTTATTGGAGGAAAATAATAATGAAAGAGCATATCGTCCATTTTAAAATGATTAGTAAGACAGGAACACGGCTGCTAAGAGGACTTATTTATTTGGAGGACCATCAGAAACCTACAATACAAGACTTTGAGCAATGTCTTAAGGACTGCGGTCACGATGTACGCATAGAAAATAAAGAGAAGTTTATTTTCAAAGCATATAGACCCGGGGAGGAATATCTCATCGATGTTCTTGAAGATTACGAGGATCCTCATACAAGGGATCGGTATGCTGATAGCTTGGCCAAATCGTTCATGAAGGACAACAATCCCATTTAGTACGCGTTACATTAAATCCTTACTGTATTAGTATGGCGATCGCTCCCGGTTCCAAACCGTAGAGTGATCGCCATTTTGTCAGATAAACAGTTCTTGTTATAGCATGGACAGCGTGCCCTATTCGCCCGCGGCCAACAGACCTATTAATGGTGATTATTACGCCCTGTCAGAGCCTCGCGAACGTGATGTAATCGACTTGGGCAGGCTCTGCCGATTCGATTCGAAGTGCCCGGTTGATCTGTCCCCGGTGATATTGCCCATGTAAGAGGACCTGCAACAGGATGTCCCGGACGGACGTTCGGAATGGAACCCCGCTCTGGTTCGCATAGTCGACCATCTCGTCCAACCCGGATTCCTCGAGTTCTTCGATATAGATACGATATTGCTCGGCGTTTTCTTCGAACATCGTCCGGATTGCCGACAGGTCTTCCGCTTCCTCCCACAACGAATATTGCGCGCTGGCCTTGCCCTGCAATCGGGACAGCCAGACTCGTTCCGCGACCGCGACGTGCCGAACCAGCTTCAGAAGGTCCTTGTTCTTCGTCTCGCTCTGCTCGAGTGCATCCAAAATGCGTCCGTCTGCCCAGTACAGGTGGTCCATCATGCACTTGATCGTCTTCATTTCGGTTTCCCCCTCTTCGTCTCATCAAAAATTTGTTATCCGTTAGTTTAATCATTTGAATGACTAATTAAGCTATCGTTCCGTAACCTTAGATGTAAAAATAAAAATATATAATACGGATAATACAGAAGAAAAAAATAATGCTTGGTACAAGAAAATAAATCGAAATTTCAACCGATTCTGGATATAGAATCGTTGATTGCCCTCCACCTCGTTGGCTTAGTGTAATTCTTCCGTTTATCAGCCCCATTATCCCTTTAAATAGAGCGTATAACCCAAATCCTCCAAATTAATATGTCACTGAAGTTCTCTTTAAGATACTTCATAACATCACATCCGATTAATGTTCTCACTAACATCTATACGTTTTCACTCACTAGGAGTTACGTTGTTATCCTGCCTGGTAGTTAAGAAAATCCTCGTTAAACAAAACAGGCGATTGATCTCGGAGAGATATCCAGCACCATCTTTTCTTCACTAAACTGATGCCCCTTTTAGTGAAATGAGTGGTTGCATCTTTTTCAACGTGTTGTCGCGTGCGATCTGCTCCCTAGTTATTAGTATTGTACACATCCCTCAATGATTTATTGCTTTCTTTATTGATTCGATCAAGGCACTTGATGTAGTTGAATACCCATATTTATTTTCTATATAAGCAATATGTACTTTGGTTTTCCACAATCCGTCTAATGTCTCGGCAGTTTCGAAAGTTGATGTCGCATCGCGAACGATATTACACATAAAACCATAACTACTCATGTTTTTCATACCATAATTGCTATATTGAACACATATATCGGTTTCGAATCCCATATAAAATAGAACTTTGATTCCTCTTTCTGAAAGAAGCCTATGAAACTGGGCATGCTCATAAACAAGTAAATCATCCTCTTGCGGCTTGGCGGGTTCTGCAATATCTATGAACTCGTAGACACTGTCATTTTGTTTCAACCATTCCCAATTATTAATTTCATTTGAATGCTGAGATTGCCAATGCTGAACCCACTCTTTGGGTGGAAATATCTTCATCTCCTCCGTAGGTAACTGCTCAGAACTAGTTTCTTGTATGGATTTTCTAAGCCGTTCTCTTTCTGCTATTGTAGTAGAATCAATCCATTGAGGGTACTTTTCTAAAAAAAACGGATGATTACAATGAAATATTTGAACCCCCATTTGCCTTAATTCGTTAACCGCAGGTGCAATGACTTCTTCAATTATTTGCCGTTTTCGTTTTGCATGTGAAACCCCGCGTTCTGTACTCAATTCAAACCCCAATTCTGGTACGATAGCTCCATTCTCCCAACCGAAGTTCCAAATATCGACGAGGGCAATTCCGATTTCTTCCGTATCCAACGTGTATTGTGATCCCATACGTTTAAAGCTTGATTCTGTGAACGGTAAATTAGGAACTGGTGACATTGGGGTGTATTCTAAGTTAATGGTGAACTTCATACTTCCCTAATCATTCCCTTCTATCCTGATCTAACTTATAACTCATTTTATCTCCATTTTGTATAGTCGGATCATTGGAATGGTTATTGCATTTTTCTTGCAATAATTCAATAATCCTTTCGTTTTGGTCAATTTGAGTTATGATATTTGAGTTAAGTTTTTGAATAGCAACAAATATTCCAAACAACGCACCTAAAATTAAGAATCCTACGAGGCCATCCATAATTGACTCCTTTCACGAAAAAAACTTGGTTTTGGAACACAAAATCAATTCCAGTGATATTCGTGATAACAACTTAATTTCCTTTTTATGTAATATGTGTCTAATGAGTATGGTTGCAATAACCTGCCCGTTAACGCGGCTGCGTCGCAGTTGATGACATCCGAAAAATCCCCCAAAATGAGCTTATAATGTCACTGTTCGTATTACCGCATATTGTTTGATGTCTTATCATTGGGCATTAAGTTCAAAATCGGTTTTGACACAATACCTAGTACAATCCCAATAGTAAAGCCAACCGCATGTACAAATAACCTATCAAAATGAAAACCACCTAGACCTATAACATTTCCGAGAATACAATATCCTATCAAATACTCCATTTCTCGACTCTTAATATGCTTTACAAAAAATTCTCTATTTCTCAAACAGAATAATAATATTATACCCATTAAACCAAATATTCCGGGGGAACTCCCAACAGATGAGGTAGGCGAAAAAACAAAGGAAAAAATAATTTGTTCTAAAATGTTACTTATCAAAAAGACCAGCAAAAACCAACTGCTCCTGATTTTTGATTCTATAAGTACTCCTGAGCAATACAGCGCTAGACTATTAGCCAAAATATGTACGACTCCCGTGTGGAAAAATGAAGAAGTTACAGCCCTCCACCATTGATAATCCAAAAACAACTTCTTTTTATTTAATGTCCCCCATTGATGTAAGAGTCCGTTGAGGACGAAAGAATCTACCACAAATACGATCAAAAATATGCTTATCAGCAATATCGCCATTTTTGGAAAATAATTTTTCACAATATCTCACCTCGAAGACTTGTGGAAAGATTAATGTTCTAGCTTCTCAATATTACCCCTATTCTCTAATCGTGCCCGATAGGTAAGGAAAGGCTCCCGTTGGTGTCGGCAGCCTGGCACTAAGTAGTAATGAACTCTCGTATCCCGTTAGAATATTGGGTTTAGTTATGACTGCTGAGTCTCCCTGCGTATCAGAAAGAAAAGAAACGTATAGTGTCCCACACAACCGCGGCAATAGGCCGCCAGAGTGAAACCATAATGGTTTCGCATGGCTGGCTAGCCTATCACGATTATTTACATCCCAATTATATCAAAAATGGACGAAACTCAGAAAATAGCTTCCTAAGTAACTACTATCTTGAACTCAGCCTATTTTTATCGTTTTCTGAATGGATTGTTATTGCGCACTTTTCGATGCCGAATGTTTAATCATTTCAATCACGCTAGCCACTCCGTTCTCGCCGTGTCCTGCCGTGAGGGCCCCCTCCAGAAGCGTCTTGAAGAACTGAGGTATATTTGTTCTGATCCCATTGGCTTGGCTGGTATGCAGGAGGTGTTCCATCGCAGCCAAGTGAATTTCGACCGTGCCGTCTTCTCCCGGGTAATGCCCTTTTTCGATCTGACCGGCGTGATTCGTCATCAGCCCGCTCACAAAAGGCAAGTATTCCGTCGCTACAGAAGAGAAAGCCGATGCATCGACTTTCTCTGTGCCGACAAGGGCAACAGCGTGATAGAAACCGCTCAGAGTTCCCCATATGAGGCTGAATAGAGCCGTATCATAGAGTGAGGCAAGACCGGGGTCTGTTCCAAGATGCGTGGCACCGCCTAGACTCGCTAACGTAGATCGATGGCTCTCGAAGGAAGCCGGCGATCCGCTGTAGAGGAAGACTGCTTCAGGCTGACCGACCAGACGAGTGCCGCTCATTGCAGCGCCGTCAAGGTAATCGGCGCCACGACTTGTTACCCATTCGGACATCTGGCGTGCCAATTCCGGCGTACCAGAGCTGATGTTGACGACGACGCGGCCCGAAAGAGCATCACCTCCTGCATCGAGAATCTCGCGTACACCCTCGTAGTCGGATACACATACAATCACAAGCGGATTAGCTGAAATCGCTTCGGATATTGAGGCTGCCTGGACAGCTCCTCTGGCGACAAGAACATCTGTTTTGTTAGCCGAGCGATTCCATACGGTCGTCGGGTGTCCATGATTCAGGAACGCTTTAGCCATGACCGAACCTAACATACCCAGGCCAATGACTGTCACTGGCTGGCGATTAATTGATTCGTTCTCTTTCGAAAACAATTGCGTATTTGGGTTAATTTGGCTCATTTGAAAAGCCCCTTTCAAGTATAGTTATGATGATTTTACAGGGCATTGGCTTGATCTGTCTGATTCCCGTGAGGGAACGCGGAGAGCTTCCTAAGACCGAATGCAATAATGATCGCGCCGAGAACGACGGCGGTAACGGGCACGATAAGTGCGGTTCGGAACCCATCCAGCATGGCTAGAGGCGATTGTTCTGCAGAAGCGGCGACGTTGACAGAAGTCACTGCCGACAGTCCGAGTGCCGAGCCAAATTGGAACGATGAGCTTAGCAGTCCGCTGGCGAGCCCTTGTTCTTCTTCTGCGATGCCATCGGTAGCTGCGATGGTAAGAGGGCCATAGGTCAGAGCGAATGCGGTGCCGAGAAGAATCATCGTAGGGAACATTGCCGCATAGGTCCAGTCGAGGTCAACCCGCATGAAAAGAGCATAGGAAACTGCGGCAAGACAAAACCCGCCGAATATGACCCTAACATTGCCGAAGCGGTTGACGAGACGCGGCGTGAGGGTCGGTGCGAGCACGGAGTCGACGCCGATGGCAAGAAGGGCGAGTCCGGTCTCAAACGAGGACCAGCCGCGAAGCTCCTGAAGATACAGGACGGCGACGAACTGGAATCCGAAGAACGAACCGGCGAACAACATCGCGCCCAGATTGGCTCGCACGAGGGAGCTCGAACGCAGAATGCCAAGGCGCATTAATGGTGAGGCCGATCGACGCTCGATGACGACGAAGATGGCCAAGAAGGCGAGACCGCCGACAAGTGTGCCAATTGTCCAGCCCCATGTCGTATCTGGTGCTTGAACTACCGTAAAGACGAGCAGAAGCATCGCGCTCGTTACAGTGAGCGCTCCGCCGATATCGAAGCCTTGAGACGAGCGTTCCGGGCGGTCCAAGCGCGGGATGAGACGGATGGCTGCAAGAAGAATTACAAAAGCTAAAATGACCGGCGCAAAGAACACCCATCGCCAATTGAGCTCGGTCAACAAACCGCCGCAGACAAGACCCAGTGAGAATCCAGCCGCCGCGGTTCCTGCGTAAGCCAAAAGCGCCTTGTTGCGATGTGGACCTTCCGGAAAACTTGTCGTGATGATCGAGAGACCGGCAGGCGTCATGAATGCAGCGGCTACTCCCGTAACGAACCGGGCGACAATCAGGATCCACCCTGCGGTTGCAAGCCCGCCAAGGCCGGAAAAAACAAGGAATATGGCAAGCCAGGTCAAAAACATTCGCCGTCTACCCAGCAAGTCCGCTGCCCGGCCTCCGAGCAGCATTAAGCCTCCGTAGCCGAGAACATAAGCACTCATGACCCAACTGAGCTCGCTAACCGACATGCTCAGTTCAGCGCGTATCGATGGCAAGGCTACGCCCATCATCGATACGTCGATTCCTTCAAGGAATATCGCCCCGCAGAGCACGAACAACAATCCCCAAGCGATTTTGTTGTTCGTGCTTTTTGGCGTCATGGATTCATTTATTGCACTCATTTGTTTCCCTCCTTGTTTTGTAGTTGGCGCTGGTACAAAAAGATAATATATCCTATAATCAAAAGAAGGAAGTACGCACTTTTTTGTGATATAGAGAGAAACAAGTAGCATAGGTACTAAAAAGTACCTATGTTGACAGGAGGAAATATTACATGGAGCCTCGCCAAAAACCAACTTATAATATCCCTATAGAGGCCACGATAGACGTCATCAGCGGGAAGTGGAAAACGCTGATTTTATGCCATTTAACCTATGGACCGAAAAGAACGAGTGAACTTAAAAGGCTAATACCCGACATTACGCAAAAAGTGTTAACGCAACAACTCAAAGAGTTGCATGAGGACGGGGTTATCGATAAGACAATTTACAACCAAATACCGC
Source organism: Paenibacillus sp. 32352 (assembly GCF_002042965.1). Taxonomy (GTDB): domain Bacteria; phylum Bacillota; class Bacilli; order Paenibacillales; family NBRC-103111; genus Paenibacillus_S; species Paenibacillus_S vulneris. Next base: position 338,612 of record NZ_MZNT01000010.1, read on the forward strand.
CAAAGGTTATCTATGAATTGAGCAAACTAGGAGAGACACTGAAAACAATCATTGATCATATGTGCGACTGGGGGGAAAAATACATCCAGGAGCGTTATCCCGAAAGCAATTAAAAGGGCAAGAGATACATAGATATTGATTCCATATAGGGAGTGTCGTATAGTTACTCCACCAGTAAAGAAAGGGTGACCAAAAGCCAGTGATCTACTAATCCTATCAACAAAAATCTATTTTCTTGGATTTCGAGATAGGTTTAGTGTCGGCTTTTTATAAGAAAAAACATCAACCACCCAAATATATGCCCAGCTACGTGGAGAGCGGCGCAGGGAATTATACCACCGGTATTTCTAGTAATTTACGAATAAGAGGGTTGGCACTTGGTAACAGCTTCGCTGGCATTACCCTAAAAGTTGATTTCCCATATTACATAGCACATAAACCGGATTCCTTAGCGTACGGAATTTCCGGCTTCTTTGATCTAATTTTCGCTAGCGTAACGCCCCGTCCCAACAGGGACGCCGCAGGCATTGTCTCATTTTCGTCAAACCAAACGACGACAACGTAGGGGCTTCAATTTCTTCGAACGCCCGATCGAAAAAACGACGCTCAGCGCTTCAGACACACACCCACAGAGTTTCGTCCCCCATGTTGCTCTGCGACTACCAGACGGAACTCGCGCACATGCCTTACGCAAGCGTTTGAGCAATGCCCATGTCTCAATCAGCTAAAGAGTGGTAAGCTTTTAAAGTACATAAATGACAAGAACTTGATAGCACTTCCCCCCCGCGCCCGCGTTGCGCGAAACGGGCATTTATTAAAAATCGAGTAGGTGAGGGCGCCTAGCCCTCGACCTCTCACACCACCGTACATGCGGGTCCGCATACGGCGGTTCCTAAAGGTTAACGAATTTCAAGATAGCGAGAAGTTAGACTCATTAGCCCTTGGTTGTTCCAGTAGGAGCGATTAAGGGCGTTATTTATGTTGCGGGACATTTCCCAGCATCCTCGTCGGGAATTTGCCATCATCCTGGCCGCCCATTCAGGAACCCCTAGAGCGCGTAGGTTTCGGAGCCGGGATTTCGGCAACTTCCATTGCTTCCACAGACACATTCGAAGTCTCCGTCGTATCCATTCGTCCAACCGTTCGCAATGTGTCTTTACGGATGCCAAGCGAAAATAGCCAATCCACCCCATTAGGTAGCGATTAAGCTCCTTTATGCGGCGCTCCATGGAGATTCCTCTCGTTCTCGAGGTGATCTCACGTACGCGTTCTTTGAGTTGTTCCAGTTTCTTGGGTGCAATGCGAATGGTTGTTTCTCGGTTTCTTATGAAGCTAAAGCCAAGAAACTTCCGTTTCCAAGGGCGGTCTACCGCACTTTTGTCCCTATTCACTTTCAGTCTAAGCTTCCCCTCTACGAAACGAATCACAGACTCCATTACCCGTTCTCCCGCACGCTTGCTTCCCACGAAGATGTTACAGTCATCCGCGTAGCGGACGAATCGCAACCCTCGTCTGGTCAGTTCTTTATCCAAGTCATCTAACAGAATGTTTGCCAGGAGTGGGCTAAGGGGGCCTCCTTGAGGAGTTCCCTCTACTGTCTCCTGTTTCATTCCGTCTACCATGACACCGGCATTTAGGTATGCTCGAATCAGCTTTAGGACACGCTTGTCCGACACTTTTCTTGCTATTCTTGCCATGAGAATATCGTGGTTGACTCGATCAAAGAATTTCTCCAAGTCCATGTCCACGACCCAGCGGTAGCCTTCTTGAATGTGGGATTGCGCCTGCTTTATGGCATCGTGGGCTCGTTTTCCTGGACGGAAGCCGAAGCTGTTCAGTGAGAAATGTGGATCGAAGATCGGTGTCATCACTTGCATGAGGGCTTGCTGGATGAAGCGATCCATTACGGTTGGAATACCTAACAGCCGAACCCCGCCTCCGGGTTTGGGGATTTCCACCCGTTTGACAGGCGTTGGTCTGTAGGTGCCCTCTTGAAGTTCCGTTTTCACGGTTTCCCAGTGTTCCCATAAGTGCGCTTGTAGCTCATCTACTGTCACTCCGTCGACACCAGGCGCTCCGCCGTTCTGTCTCACTCGCTTGAACGCGAGTCGAAGGTTGTTTCCTTCGAGTATTCTTTCCAGCAAGTCGTTATGTCCTTCGCGAGAAGAAGGGGCGAGTTGTGCCGACGAAGAACTCGGCGCTCCGGCATACCCTTGTGGCTTCACCACTGCTCTTTGCCGTGAGCCTTCATATGAAGTTGGCTGCTGTCGTTGCTCTTCGCGCGAACGCATCGGTTTCTTCTCTCCTTTAAGTTCAGCCCTTCCGGTTTCCGGCGTCCCCTACTCCCGTACTATGGCCTCTGCTGACTCCTGCGGATTCAGCGCGACTTCTCAGCCGCGGTTACGAAGTTACTTCGCGTATTCCGCAGGTCTCCCCAGATAAGAACGTCATCTTTCTGCCCGCAACCACTCAAGTTTACGAAATTAGTCCTTGGCGACTTTGGATTTCGTCATGTTGTGGTGACTCATCCGGCTAATCCCGCCTCAAATTGAGTTCGTGTACCTTGGCTCGTGCATTTGCCTCCAGCTTCCTTCAGATTCTGCCTCGCGGCAGACACCCTTGCTCTTGGCTAACGGTAGGCGTTCGCCAGCCCCCGTTCGGGACTTTCACCCTAGAGATGACGCCCATGCTGGGCGTACACAAAAAAACATCATTCATTTTTTGAATGATGTTTTTTTGTGCCTCCCGGCTAAATTGTAAACCTTGCAACATTCTTATAAACGTGTTCACGTATAAACAGTTGGAAGATAACAAATGCTGCACGTCTTGAGTCCAATTTTATTGACGAGCCGCAGGAGCCGGAGCCGCTCGCTGCGTTTGAATCAAGTTGTCTACATTGGACTGTGACTTATTAATTTGCTCTTGCGTCAACGGCTTGCCAACGCCGAAGCTCTTGACGATTTTCTTCAGCGTATCCGCATCGAAATC
>NZ_MZNT01000011.1 GCF_002042965.1 Paenibacillus sp. 32352
CAAACGGAATGGCACACGTTATCGTGCTGCAGGTAAGATGACCATCTTACCTCATGAGGCCGGAATTGCGAGATTCCGGTAAATCAGGGTGGTACCGCGGAAATTTAACCCCTTTCGTCCCTTGAGCATGGCATGACATGTGCCTGCTTGGGATGGGAGGGGTTTTTGGATTGAATAAACGCATAGCGATGAAGAGAAAAAAGCGCAGGGGCTCTTATGCCCAGAGAGCGGAGGGAAAGCTGAAACCTTCGCCATAATCCTTTGTGCGAAGTCGTCTCGGAGCCTTTGTTCGAAAGCCGTGCCTCTATCCCTAGAGAGGCAGAAAGCGGCGAGTAGTCCCAAACGGAATGGCACACGTTATCGTGCTGCAGGTAAGATGACCATCTTACCTCATGAGGCCGGAATTGCGAGATTCCGGTAAATCAGGGTGGTACCGCGGAAATTTAACCCCTTTCGTCCCTTGAGCATGGCATGACATGTGCCTGCTTGGGATGGGAGGGGTTTTTGGATTGAATAAACGCATAGCGATGAAGAGAAAAAAGCGCAGGGGCTCTTATGCCCAGAGAGCGGAGGGAAAGCTGAAACCTTCGCCATAATCCTTTGTGCGAAGTCGTCTCGGAGCCTTTGTTCGAAAGCCGTGCCTCTATCCCTAGAGAGGCAGAAAGCGGCGAGTAGTCCCAAACGGAATGGCACACGTTATCGTGCTGCAGGTAAGATGACCATCTTACCTCATGAGGCAGGAATTGCGAGATTCCGGTGAACCAGGGTGGTACCGCGGAAATGAACCCCTTTCGTCCCTTGAGCCAGGCATATTTGTGCCGGCTCGGGACGGGAGGGGATTTTATATTTCAGGAGGGAATACCGTGGAACAAGTTCAAGATGCAAGCTTGGCACCCCAAGCAAAGAAGGCGGATTTGACCGATGAAATGGTCACAGGTTCGGAGATTTTACTGCGCGGCTTACTGCAGGAAGGGGTCGAATGTGTATTCGGGTATCCGGGCGGCAACGTGTTATACATCTATGACGCGATGGTGGGCAATCCGGAATTCAAGCATATTTTGACCCGGCACGAGCAAGGGGCTATCCATGCAGCCGACGGCTATGCGCGCTCATCCGGCAAAGTCGGAGTGTGTATCGCCACCTCCGGTCCGGGGGCGACCAACCTGGTAACGGGTATTGCCACAGCCTACATGGATTCGGTGCCGCTCGTCGTTATCACCGGGAATGTGCCTACTACGGTGATGGGGACGGATGCTTTTCAGGAGGCGGATATTGTCAGCATAACGATGCCGATTACGAAGCACAGCTACTTGGTCCGGGATGTAAGGGAGCTGCCGAGGATTATTCATGAAGCCTTCCATATTGCCAATACGGGGCGGAAAGGGCCTGTACTGATCGACATCCCCAAGGACGTGTCCAACCACAAGACCGTATACCGTCCTTATGAGCATAGACCGATTCGAGGCTACCGGGAGACGCCTAAGCTGGATTACGATCAGCTCGATAAACTGCTCCTTGCGATCAAGCAATCGGCTAGACCGGTAATTATTGCTGGCGGAGGAGTCGTGTACGCCGACGCCTCGGAAGAGCTGATCGCGTTCGCCGGCGCAGCTCGGATTCCAGTAACTCCAACGCTCCTTGGCTTGAGCGGCTTTCCAAGCTCTCACGAGCTGTGCATGGGCATGGCGGGCATGCATGGTACGTACACGGCGAACACGGCTATTCAAAACGCGGATCTGATTATTTCTATCGGTTCCCGGTTTGATGACCGCGTAACGATGCGCGTGGACGGATTTGCCCCGAGAGCACAACAAATAGCGCATATCGATATCGATCCTGCGGAAATCGGCAAGAACATTAAGACCGATATTCCCTGCGTAGGCGACATCAAAATGGCGCTGCAATACTTAAACACAAAGGCAGCAGCGGCTTCAACAGGGGAATGGCTTGCAGAGATCGACCATAACAAACGGAAGCACCCGTTGCGATATAAGGACACCGATCATCAGCTGAAGCCTCAATTTGTTATTGAAATGCTCAGTGATACTACCGATGGGGAGGCCATCATAACGACGGATGTAGGCCAGCATCAGATGTGGGTCGGGCAGTTTTACCAATTTAAGCATCCCCGCTCACTGATTACTTCAGGGGGGCTAGGGACGATGGGATTCGGCTTCCCTTCTGCAATAGGCGCGCAAGCAGCGAATCCGAAGCGGCTTGTCATCTCCGTGAACGGGGACGGCGGCATGCAGATGTGCGCGCAAGAGATGGCGATATGTGCCATTCATCAAATCCCGGTCAAGATTGTCGTTATCAATAATCAGGTGCTTGGAATGGTAAAGCAGTGGCAGCAGCTGATTCACGATAACCGGTACAGCCATATCGATCTGGCGGGAAGCCCGGACTTTGTCAAGCTTGCGCAAGCATACGGCATCAAGGGACTGAGGGCTACAACAAAAGCCGAAGCTATCCAGGCATGGCAGGAGGCCATGGACACGCCGGGACCCGTGCTTGTAGAGTTCGTGGTTCCGAAGGAAGAGAACGTGTTTCCGATGGTTGCGGCAGGAACAAGACTGGATCAAATGTTAATGGGGGATTTCGAATGATGGGAAAGCATACGCTAGCCATTCTTGTGAACGATCAGCCCGGGGTGCTTCAGCGGGTATGCGGATTATTCGGCCGTCGGGGCTTCAATATTGACAGTATCAGCGTCGGAGGTACGGAAGAGCCTGGATTATCGCGAATGACTATTGTGACAAGCGGAGATGACCGGACTCTGGAGCAGGTACAGAAGCAGCTCTCCAAGCTGATTGACGTCATCAGCATTCGCAACATAAGCTCAAAGCCTATGGTGTCCCGGGAGCTTGCTTTGATCAAGATCGAGGCAGAGCCTTCCCGCCGTCCGGAAATATTAGGCGTCGTGGAAACGTTCCGGGCTTCCGTTATCGATGTAGGTCCGGGACATATGATTATTCAGGCGGTTGGCGATTTCGGTAAATTGGATGCGATGGTTGAGCTGATGCGGCCTTACGGCATTGTCGAGCTGTCCTATACTGGAGCAACGGCCATGAGCAGAGGAAACTGACGACCTGACACATAGCAGCAGCTCGCACAGCCAAGAGGCTGTTCCCGCAGGGTCAATCCTTGCAGGGGACAGCCTCTTGGCTTGCAATGCAATAAACCGCCTGTCACTGGCAGTTAAAGAGCTAGACTAAGGTTTGGCGCGCTCTGATTTGCTCCTTCGCCAGATCGTTCATTTTGGAAGGGGTCCATTTGGGCTCCCAGACGAGCTGAACGTCCGCCTTGTTCACGCCTTCCACTTGTTCAACTGCCGCCTTGACATCGGAAACAATCTGATCAGCTAACGGACATTCGGGAATCGTCAAAGTCATCTTAATGGTCGCTGTTCCGCTTGCATTCACGGTTACATCGTAGACCAGACCGAGATCTACAATGTTCACGCCGACCTCGGGATCAAGCACTTCTTCCAGCGCGGTTAAAATGCGATCTTCGGTTTTCATAGTTCCACCTCTATACACGATTTTGAACTACAATGGAGCAACCCTATATTCAGCCACAGGGCTAAAAACTATTCATTACCCCGAATGGTAAAAAATACAATAAGAGTGATTGAGTTTCTTGTTGTTCAAAAAATTGCCACAAAAAACAGGATCCCATCCCCGGAAAGGAAATTCCCATTTCGAAATATATGGGTATAAAAAATTCCTGTTTCACCCTGGAAAATGTGGGTAATGAAAGATGGGACATTGTAGAGAGAAAAGGAGAGTTGTACGTATGAAGAAAGGGATCATAACCTGTGTAGCGGCTGCGATGGTGACTTTGGCCGCTATTCCCGCTGGGGTAACGACCAGCCCGCAAAAAGTGTTTGCATGCTCGAAGGGAGAGGTAACGTCTGCCGAAACCGATTACTCGTTGGCGAGCAACGTGCTTTACGGCTCGGTCACCAATGTGGAGAATGTATTTTATGACGGCAAGCCGTACCGGATGGCGACTTTTACGACATTTTCCAATTTAAAGGGCAGCTTTGTACGCACCATTTTGACGGCACCGGACAGCGATCAATGCGGGGTAACCTTCGAGCTCGGGCACACTTACCTGGTGTACGCGGATAACCGTCTTGGCCGGCCGGCAGCAGGCGTGTTTGACGTGTTCGAAGGTCAAGAGGCCGAGAACAGGGTAAACCAGCTGCAAGAGCGGGGAATGGTTCGCTATCCCGATCCGGGACCGCAGCAAATCACTCTTTACCCGGGTTCGAATGTTACGGTTACTTTGGATGGAAGAACAATACCTGTCACGCCAGGGACTTTATTCTATAATAATTCTCTTTACGCGCCGATGACCTTTTTCAGAGACACGCTTGGGTACGTAACCGTATGGAATTCGGAAAGTAACCGCTATGAAATATTGCTGCGCTCCGAATGGGCGGGAATTGCCGCGAAGGGGGACCCGTCTCAATCGGAATTCAAGGATACGGCCATCGGGATTCCGTTGGGAACCGAACCGTTTGTAGCCGCGGTCACTTATTCCGATGTCCTGGCAAGAGTAGACGGCAGAGTATACGCTCCTGAATTACATCCTTTTAATTATGGGGGAGTCGTCTATGTGCCGCTTCGGGATACTGCAGAAAAGCTCGGTCTCTTGGTCAACTGGGATCCGCAAACCTATACGGCCAACATTAGGGATACCCGGCCTCTGGATCGTGATGAGCACCCGTCGCTGATTATGAAGCTGTCCTCGAATAAAGACGGAGTATCGGATCTTATCGTAGACCGGATTGAGAACGACCAGGCACTTTATCGGGTAGACCGGGTGCTTCAGTACGGGGAAACCGCTGAGCAGCTTCAGGCCCCGTTCCTGGATTTAATCAAGGAGAACGATGGAGTAGCCGACCGCAGAATTCGTTTGTTCCAGCAAAAGGGAGATCGGGAGTATGAGCTGGTTATGACGGAGGAGCTTATGAATTCGCTGAAGACGAATCCGCTGGTCCGCAAATCGATCAGCTTGACGCTTGATCGTGAATTTTACACCTGGCCGGAGAACGGCGTAATTAGACAATCCAACGTACATTAATAAGAGAGCTGTCTCGCAGGGAATAGGGCCTGCAAGACAGCTCTTTTTCCAACAATTGAAACTTTTCCCTGGCTATTGGCGTCCATCTTAGAGAGGGTTATCCGGAACAAGTCTGCTGATCGGCAGACATGCATTTGAACGGATGATTACAAAAGGGGGAATTGCAATGCCGATTGGTTTCTCAGGTTCTCCGCCTATATTCGACGCCATGTTTGTCATAGTTCCCTTATTGATTATCGGAACTCTTGTATTTATTATTGTCAAAGGCTTGACGACGTGGGCAAGCAACAACGCGGCGGAAGTCGTTCATGTACCGGCTCGAGTCGTATCCAAACGCCTTGAGGTGTCGGGAGGCTCCGGGGACACAAGCTCTACAACGAGCTATTTCGTCACCTTCGAGTTCGAGGACGGAAGGCGGATCGAATTAAGGGTACGAGGCTCCATTCACGGGTTATTAGTCGAAGGGGATTATGGAAAGCTGAATTACCAAGGAACACGCTTTAACGATTTTCAAAGAGACATCGGGTAAAGCTTGATGAGATCCTGGAATGACGAGCAGCGTGTAACATTTAATCTTACTGTCATGAAAAAAATCGCCTTTCATCCTTGCTGCGGGCAAAGTGATGAGGGCGATTTTTTGTGTAGCCTAGTCAAGTATTTTCTTAAATTCCTGTTTGTCGCAGCCGGTAAATGTGATGGACAGCTCATTGCCTGCAATGCTTGCGGACGGCGAGCTATTCCAACGGTTTTCCTTGCCAGCGGCGGGTTCCCCATAGATTGCGGTAGCCAGCCAATGTGTTCCGGGCTGAATGCTCATTCTGACCGTCGGTATGACCGTCCGGGGATACATCAAATTCGTATTGGCGTTCGGCGTAATCAATTCGACCTTGCCTGTCCCATACAGCAGCTTAACTCCGACCGAACCCAGGTCGTTTGCGGCCTTAAGTGAAAGCTCCTCCTCGTGAACCTGCAGCGTGCCCAGCTTCCTTCGTCCATGGTCGATGCCTAAAGCAAACCCCCCGTCAGCCAGATTCAAAGCTCTGCCCGAGACGATCCTATGTACCCTGACATGCCATGGATTGCCGGGAATCAGCCAGGTTTCCACTTCGACATCAGACCACGGCTTCCAGCGCGTATAAAGGGTTCCGTCCTCTGCAATGCGGCTTTCCGCCGCCGTCCGTTTCACCCGGTACAGGTTATCCTCCTCGCTTAATGCCAGCATCGAATCAAAGGCGCCTTGTGCCAAGCCCCACTCCGCCCGCGGAACGCTGAAGCCGAAGAAGGTAGAGTAGACGAACTTCTCATATTTGGCGGATGTATGCGTATGCTCGTTCGTTGCGATATGCCCGGTATTGAACGCAAGCATATGCGGGCTGGCCTCGTCACGGCAAATGACCAGGTGTGCAGGCTGCTGGACAGATAGCTTCGGAAGCGAAGGAAGCGGCAGCTCCTCGGCAGCCCAAAACGGATGTTGCTCATCCAGAGCCAGCGGCAAAAAGGTTTTTAGAGCCCAGTAGGGAGAGCCTGGAGAATTATAGTTCTCTGCCATGATCAAATTCGGATACGCATACCCGATAGATAGGGTACCGTCAGGTTGGAATATCGGCTGTTGAAACCACCAGCGCAAATGCCTAAGAATAAGCCCCTTCATGACTCCCATAGGGAAAGGCTCGACTCCCGCATACACCAGCGCGCTCCAAAAAGCAGCCTGGGAGAAACGATAAGTAAGGCTTCGTCCGTAAGGCAGGGCCGCTCCTTCTTCGTTGAACCAATGGATAAAGGAGTGAGCAAACTGTTCTGCTCTGCTTTTATATAACCTTGAGCGGTCCGGGTCGTCCGCCTCCATCAGCTTGGCATACAACAGCCCATAATAATGGAGGGCGAACGGAACATAGTAGTCGCTGTGCCCCTGAATGCCGTCCGCATACCAGCCCTCCGATAGGTAGAAGCGGTCCATATCCTGTAAGGTTTGCTCCATAAGCTGCTGATCATAGGGCAATCCGGCCTTTTTGAAGCCCATCTGAACCAGCACGAGAAAGAACAGCCAGTTGCAGTCCCACAGCTTTTTGCTGCTGATCTGATCCAGCCAGACGATGAGACGCTGCAGCTCCTCTTCATTGAAGGCTGCTTGTATTTTCTCCGGCACGAGTGCCAGTGCAAAACCGTAAGCGGCCATCTCCACAAGGCGCTGATCGTAATCGGCAACGTCCCCCCAATATTCCTCGTGCTGCGGGTTCGTTCCATTCTTGATTCCCCGAACATAGAGCTGCCATAATTCCGGTTCGTCCCCGCCGGCCAGCAGCGGCACAAGCCCCCAAAGAATTCTCGAAAAACCTTCCATCCCAGCTATATCGTCGGTGTAGCTTGTACCGGTATTCCCGAGGTACAGCCGCGAGGCCCCTTCACTGTAATAAGGCTTTAACGGATCGGTAAGCTGTATGAATGCCTGACGCAAGTCGTCTTTTGTCCGAAGCGGGTTCTGTGTGATCGGTAAGTCCCATGTTTGTTTCATGCTATAAGCCTCCTGTTTCAAAGCGAGTTGCCTACGATTATACATCGATTTGCCCGAAAAAAATGGGTTTTGCAGGAACAAGTCAATATATTCTCAAAGAAATCAAGATAACGTTATCGGAAAGAAAAATAGAGCAAGGTTTGCAAAGAACGTGTCCTCATTCTATGGTATGGTTAAACCAACAGCCAAGATCATCAGGGATAAAAAGTAAGCGCTGACAATGGAATGGAGGTTGCTGGATATGCCGCAATTGGATTCTTTTCTTGACGGTATTTATGATGCATTACAGGAGCAGCGCGGGAGCCAAATGGGGTCTCGGGAGCAGAAGCGGCTGGAGCTTAGAAGCAGGTTGATTGAATCGCTCGGAAGCTTTGATATGCCGCAGGGGGAGGATGCCGATTTTCGGCCGGTATTGCTGGAAAGCGTCGAGCTGGAGGACGTAATCCGCGAGAGGGTTGAGATATCAACCTTGGGCGGGCTTCGTATGCCGGTATATATAATGAAGCCCAAGCAGCTGCAGGGCAAGAATCCGGCCGTCCTGCTATGGCACGGTCATGGCTACGGGAGCAGGTCCTTGGTCGGCTTGCAGGAGGATGGATCGCCGAAGCCCGAGACGGGCAAGAGAGGGGATAATATCGCTCTAGAGCTCGCACGCCGCGGACTTGTTGTCGTGGCGCCGGAGGTAGCAGGATTCGGTGACCGGAGGTTGGAGCGCGACCGATTGCAGGACCCTAGTCTAAAAAATTCATGCTATAACCTGTCGGTATCGTTAATGATGGCCGGTAAAACGACAGCAGGCCTTCGCGTATACGAGGCGCTTCGCGCATCCGAATATGCATCGACCCTGGAGGAGGTGGATGCCGGACGGATCGGGAATATGGGACATTCCGGGGGAGGAACGATCGCTTCGTTGTCCGCCGCTCTTGATCCTCGAATTCAAGCGTCTGTCGTCGGGATTTATCCGAACACCTACCGGGGCAGCATACTGGCCATGCGTCATTGCCTGTGTAATTATATCCCGGGCATACTGCTTCATGCCGAAATGCCGGATTTGCTCGGATTAATCGCTCCGAAGCCGCTGTTTATCGAAGCGGGGATGGATGATCCGATATTCCCTGTCGCAACGACCCGAGAAGCGATTCGTATATTGGAGAAAATTTACACAGACATGGGGCTCAGCTCGAATCTGGATTCCCATGTGTTCGAGGGCAGGCATGAGGTTAGCGGGGAGAGGTCCTTTGATTGGCTCGCGAATACTCTAACCAGACTGAAGTCTTGATGGGAACAATTTCATTAACTCTCCCATGCATAACGATTTTTCCGCTGCGTCGGCTAACGCGACTTGTCCTTCCCAGAGATTTTCAGTATGCTAAGAAAAGGAAAAGCTGAGTAATGCGAGGCAGATGTGGGGTAGATTCATGCTGAAACGAAACAGCCGCAAATATTTTCGGGCGCGTTTGGAAGAGATGATCGCGACGCTTCGCGAGGAGATTATTTCGGGAAAGCTTCCAATTGGGAGCTTCCTGCCCTCAGAGAATGATCTGGAGCTGCGATTTCAATTGAGCAACAACTCGGTCCGCAAGGGGCTCGAAACCCTCGTTGAGGAAGGCCTGATCGAGAAAATTGCCCGCGTCGGCAACAAGGTCATCCGCCCACCCGAGCCGAGCGGTACCGTCATCAAATTCGGTTACGTCCAGGCAACCGGAGAGCTTGCCCTGCTGGACAGCTTGCTTGATAGCTTTCACCGGCAGTATCCTCATATTCGCGTGCAACCGGTTGAGCTGTCCTCGATGAATTACAGCCGAACGCTGCTGGAATATATGGATGCGGAAATGCTGGACGTCGCCATGATGAACAACAATAATTTTCAGGATTTTGCCGAGGCCGGACAAACCGGACTGCTGGAGCCTCTTGAAATTAATGATGAGCTGTATCCTTTTGCTACAGCTCCTTTTGTAAGCGGGGAAGTGACGCTCGTACAGCCCTTTATTCAATCACCCGTTGTGCTATGCTACAATAAAGAGCATTTCCGTGAATCAAGAGTTCCCGAGCCGGACAGCAGCTGGACATGGCGGGACTTGTTCCGCTACGGGAAGCAGCTTGCGGTGAAGGGCCAACGGTTCGGCTTCTATTTCTATCTTCCTTCCCGTAACCGGTGGCCCATCTTCATGCTGCAAAGCGGCGGAAAGTTCGAATCTGACGCCAAAGGGGAGTATCATCTGACAGCCAGCAAAGCTGTGGACGGCTTAGGCATCTGCAGAGAGCTGCTGGAGATGACCGATGTTTTTCCTGTCCTGCTGTCGGAAAGCGATGCCGATGCAGAGGCGCTGTTCTTGGAAGGGAAGGTATCCGTCATTATGACGACGTATTACTTCCTCAACCAGCTGAAGGATGCCGGCATTTCCTTTGATGTATCGCCCCTGCCCGGAATGGAAAACAATAAGACGCTGCTGATCGTCAACGGTCTGGCTGTCAACCGCCGTTCCCGGTCCAAAGAGGCGTCCAAATTGCTGGTGCAGTTCCTTACCTCCTACGAGACCCAGCTCAGGATTCGGTGTCAAACCTTGAATATTACGGCACACCGGTCGGCCATGGAATGGCAGGGGGAGGAAACGATATACCGCCCTTCGCGATTTTTCATGTACAGGGAGATTATTCCGACCTTCCGCCTCATCACGGAGATTGGGCTCAGCAACCATCAGCTCAAAGAAATGCAGCGGGAAACGATGCTGTTTTTATCCGGTCTGCAGGATCGGGACTCGTTATGCCGAAAGCTGGAGCAGCTGCTTCCGCAAGCGGATAGCGGGATCACCGTGAGCCCTAATCTTAATAGATAGATAAGAAAATATCCAAAGAATGAATCGGTGCAGGCTCTTAAGAGAGCCTGCTTTTTATATTTCGGGGCTCTACGAAAGCACCTGAGGCAGCCTCGAGGCCAAGATCCGCTTAGCGGGATTAGTTTGCCCATAGGAAATTGCAAATTGGAGAACTGCTTGTCTTTTGACTCATAATTGACTCATAATATTGACCGAATAGTATTGACGGAGTCCGTAACCTAGTTTATAGTTATTTTGTGAGTCAGATAAAGGTCATAAAAGGATGTGGAGGAAGCCAGCAAGGAAACAAGGAGGGGTACGAATGCGGATCAAATCAAAACGGCTGTCAGGATTGATTCTCTGTGCTATTGCCGTATCGTTGTCGGGATGCGAACCATCAGGAACAACTGGGGAAGCTAAGACGGTGAAGGGAGAGGATCTGGTCAAAAAGGTTAGCGAGACGCCGACGGAGCTTGTCTTCTACGTTTGCGTCAATGGTTGGACGGAAGAGCAGTTTATGAGCACCTACGGAAACCAAATCAAGAAGAAGTTCCCGAACTACACGCTGAAGTTCATCCCGCAGAAGGACGCACAGACGCTGCCCAGCGTTATTACTTCGGGGCAAACCATCGATATTTTGATTACATCCATCGGACTAACCTCGAATTTTTTGCTGGCTTACGAAATGCAGGACGACATCAGCGGTCTCATCAAGAAGTACAACTATGATTTATCGCGGCTGGAGCCGTCCACGGTGGACATTCAAAGGCAGCTCGCCGGAGGCGGTATTTATGGATTGCCTGTCAGCACGACCTCTGCAGCTCTGTTTTATAACAAAGCCCTTTTCGACAAATTCGGAGTTCCTTATCCGAGGGATGGAATGACCTGGGACGAAATCTATGCTCTGGCCAAGACGATGACCCGAACCGATAATGGCCAGCAGATTAAAGGGATGACGATGTCCGTCCAGCATTTGATGCAGCTGAATCAGTTATCGGCCCCTCACATTGACTCCAAAACCTCCAAAGCGGCATTTACAGTGGACAGCTTCCGGCAAGCCTTTGGAAATTTAACGCGGTTTTACAGCATTCCGGGGAATGGACTCCTTAATAACCAATATAATCTGGTAAGCCAGCAGGAGCCGTTCTATAAAGACCAGAATGTCGCCATGTTCGCCGCCTTGAGCACAACGGCCAGGGTGTTCAAGGACGCTTTGGATTGGGATATCGTACAGCTCCCTGTTTATAAGGAGAAGCCCAATATAGGTCCGCAATCGTACCCTACCTACTTTTATTTATCCAAGGGAAGCAAGAACAAGGATGCCGCCTTCCAGGTCATGTCCTATGTTACCTCGGATGAATTTCAGGATTTTATTGTCAGGGACGGCTATTCCTCGATTTTGAAAAATCAAGCCTCAATTATGAATCATTTCGCATCCAACGACCCGGTGCTTGCACATAAGCATGTGAAGTCCTTGCTTCCCGAGAAATTCGCCGATCCGACGGAAAAGACCAAGTATCAGGCCATCGCCGATAAAGAGATGCTCGCCGCTCTAGTCGATATTGCATCGGGTAAGGACGAGAATACGGCATTGCGGGAAGCGGAGGAGCGGGCGAACAAAGCTATCGAAGCGACTAAGAAGTAAATAGGATGCAGTTGTCAGCTGGAGGGGAAATCATGGATTATCAAGGTATTCGTTTTCATAACGTGGTCGAGCTAGAACGTAAGGAGCTGCTTCCGGGCCTGAGGCTTCAGCGATTTCCGAAGCGGGTTCGGCATGCGTTAAGCGAGAATGGAAGGACGAAAGCGGTGCAATCGAACGGATGTGAGCTTCGTTTTGTTACCGATGCGAAGCATGTGAGGGTTACCCTGGCTTCTCTGGAAACGAATGGACGCGTGCTTGTGTTCCGCGGCGATTTCTTTCACTCCTCACACACTCTCCAGGCAGGCATAGCGCATACGATTCATCTGGAAATTCCGGAGCGTTTTGCCGATGTGGAGCCGGACAGCCTGCATAACCGGGCTTTTTCATCCAAGGTATGGCGCGTTTTTTGTGAGCGCTTTAACGCTGTCTTTTATGAGGTAGATGCATTTGGCCATGAGGTTCGGCCGCCTGACCGGGATGAGGTTCCGAGATTGACCTATCTTGCCTACGGGTCCTCGATTACTCAAGGGGCGGGAGCGTTAAGTCATTATAACGGGTATGTGCAGCAGGCTGCGAGAAGGCTGGAGGTGGATGTGCTCAATCTTGGCTTGAGCGGCTCGTGCCACTGTGAGCGGGAGGTGGCTGATCATATAGCGGAACGTTCGGACTGGGACTTCGCATTTCTTGAAATCGGCGTCAATATGATGTCCAGTGTTCCTGCAGAGGAATTCTCAAGGCGCGCTTCCTACTTGTTGGACGGCATTATTGCCAAGCATCCTGACAAACCGGTTTTCTTGACGACGATTTATCCGAACCGGGCCAGCTTTTACAAAGATCAGAGCCATGCAGCGGCAGACAATATGAGAAAATATAACGACATTCTGAGAGCGTATGCAGCATTCAAGAACCACAACCGGCTGTATCTGCTGGAAGGAAGCGATATTATGACCGATTTCACTTCCTTAACCAGCGATTTGACGCATCCATCCGACTACGGTCACATCACAATGGGAGAGCGTCTGGCTGAAAGTATGCGTTCCGTAGTGGAACGGCTCAGGGAAGAGAAACAACACGAGGAGGCGTCATTATGATTTCTATTAACTTATCCGGACAAATCGCTTTAGTGACAGGAGGGAATGCAGGCATCGGATTTGCCATTGCCAGCAAGCTTGCCCAAGCCGGTGCACGGGTAGCGGTCAATTATTTAAGCAAGCAGGAGGCGGCAGAGCAGGCAGTGCAGGCTATCCGGGACAGCGGCGGGGAAGCGCAATGCTTCCAGGCGGATGTAACGGAAGTGCAGCAAATATCATCCTTGATCGAAAAGGTGGAGCAAGCGTTCGGAGGCAGGATAGATATTCTGGTAAATAACGCGGGGCATATGATCCAGCGTATCCCTAACACCGAAATGACCGAAGAAGGATATCAGCGAATCATGGACGTAAATTTCAAGAGCACCGTATTCCTGAGCAAAGCCGTTCTGCCGGGCATGATGGAGAAGGGTAGAGGGAAAATCGTCAACATGGCGTCGCTTGCGGCGCACAATGGCGGAGGTCCCGGGGCTTCGGTCTATGCGGCCAGCAAAGCGGCGGTCATGGCTTATTCCAAGGGCTTGGCCAAGGAGGTCGCCCCTCACGGCATTCAGGTCAACGTCCTTTCGCCGGGCTTTATCGGGCAGACGGCCTTTCATTCGACTTTTACTTCCGACGCCGCACGCAAGGCGACGGTAAGCGGCATCCCGCTTGGCCGGGAAGGCCTACCGGAGGATGTGGCCAACAGCGCGCTGTTCCTCTCTTCGCCGCTGTCCGATTACTTGACGGGGGAAACCATCGAGATTAACGGTGGCATGTTTATGCGATGAACATTAGCGAGAAGGTTACGAAATATGGCTGGGCGGCTGAAGTGCTGGAACAGCTGCAGAAGGAACTCGACCTGGCTATGGCCTTGCCGCTGGATATTCCGGTCGAGCCTGGAGGCTGGTGGCATCAATATGTCTGCCCGAAGCATCATACGGAGCTGCTGTTCGATCCCATAGAGGCGGATGCCCGGGAATTTCACTGCCCAGAAGGCTGCACGCTGCAAGGGGAGCCTTATCGCGGAGCCTGGCTGGTGATGAAGCATCAATCCTATGCCCGGTATGCGCTTCAGGCAGCTGCCGTTTATGCCGGAACCGGACAGGAGCGTTATGCCCAGTGGAGTATGGATATTGTTTTGCGATACGCGGCGCAATTCCCAAGCTACCCCGTTCATCCTGAGGCGGAAGGCTGGATGCTCAAAGGCAGGGCATTTCATCAGGCCTTGACGGAGGCCATCTGGGCTACGACATTGCTGCGCGCGTATTTGCTTCTTGGCGACGCTGGAAGAGAATCCGCCGGGAAGAATGAGACTGATCAGCTGGAGCTGTTCTTCTCTATGCTGGAGGAAAGCATGACTCAATCCAGAAAGCTGCTGGTCGAAGTGCAGAAGAAGCCGGAGAGCAATTATACGGCCTGGCTCAACGCTGCGCTTGCCTGCTTGTATGCTCGAAGGCAAGATTCGGAGCGGATGAAGGAGCTTCTCGAAGGAGAGGGGGGACTCAGGCATCACTTATCCATCGGGATTCGTCCTGACCAGATGGAATACGAGGGGAGTACCTACTACCATGTATTCGTCCTGCGAGCTTATTTTATTGCAGCGGAGATGGCCGGTCGGCTAGGTATGGACTGGTATTCAATGACTGGAGAGCAGGGACAGTCGTTTGAAGGGATGCTGGACGTCATGGCAGCTTTGGCTAATGATCAAGGCGAGCTTATCGCGCTTCATGACGGCCCATATCAGCGTATACCGTATGCCAGAGAAATCGCCGAAACGGTAGAAGTCGGATTAACTCGGTACAGTAAAGATAGGTATGTGCCGCTTCTCCGTGAGGCATACCGCCAGATGTACGGGAGGCCGGTGAGAGCCGGACTAGAAGCGCTTGTCTACGGCCAAGGAAGTTTGGAGGACTATCATGAGCCGGATCCTGGTCGGAATACCTCGAAGCTGCTCGAATCATCCGGTTTTGTCATTGGGCGAAGGCCAAGCGGACTGCTCTCGTTCTTTGCCGATTACGGGGAGCATGGAGGATCACACGGCCATTACGATAAGCTGCATTTGACACTGGCATCCAGGGATGGATGGCTCGCGCCTGAGCTCGGAATGGTGCCTTACGGCTCGGTCATGAGAAAGGAATGGTACGCTTGTACCGAGAGTCATAACACGGTTGTAATAGGTCAGCGGTCACAAGCCGCTCATACAGGGAAGCTTGTCCGTTATGAAGATAATCCGGAATGGACCTACGCTTGGCTAAGTTCATCGGAAGCGTATGAAGGCTGCCGAATGGACCGGCATCTGCTGCTAACAGGCAGCTGGCTGTTGGATTGGTTTGAGGTTGAGCTTGAGGAAGAAGCCGCTATAGATTGGTGGATGCACAGCCCTAAGTTATCTCCATTAAATAGCGAGCTATGGAAGCCAAAATCCGGCTTGCTGGACGAGGCGGGATCGTATCGTTATGTCCAAACGGTTTCGGAATGCATCGGGCAATCGGCCGAAGCGGATTGGGTCCAGCTAACCATGAGCGGAAGGAGCGGGGAAGGGATCCGAATGTCGGCTTGGCTGTCCCCGAGCTCCCGTATGGTACTTACAGAAACTCCGGGAACTGCGGAGCGGCCTATCGATAGGATGCATGGCATCCTTCACCGGCAGTTTGGACGGAAGGCTGCTTTTATCACGGTATATGGTGAAACTGGGGAAAGCGGCAGCCTTAGGATGTCCCTTTTACCTAAGGATAGGAAGGCTGTTGAGCTGGAAGAATGGCGGGCTGTCTTAGATCCGGTACGCGGACTTGAACTCAAACGGTCATAAGGTCCGGTTCAGCTACAAAATGGTTCTGGACTTCATGAGGAGAACAAAGTAACATTACAGGTGAAATGAAACATCTTCATAAGAAGAACGTAAAAGAAGTATGCCCGAATGGGATAAGCATGTGCGGGTGCAGAGCAATGTACCCTAAAAATCAAATAATGTAAGTAAACCAAAAGGAGGTGAATGCATTGTTTGAGGTTCAGGAAATGGTCATCCACGAATGGATTCCCTACTTGATTTCCATAAGCGTCATTTGTACGTTCACGTATGCTTATCTAGCCCATCTTCATGAAGGAACTACAGAAGGGCTGTTCCCGGTCCACCATGACTGGGTCCCTGTACTGCCCATGCCCATGCCTGATGGCCACCGGGTGGAGCAGCATCATTGGCTCACCAGAAAAGTAAAGCGAAAAGAAGCGCCTGATGGTGATTTGGAAGATTGTTATTCTTCGTTGGGAGTTAAGACTTTTATCCAACGAGGAGGACCTTTATGGCCAACAATGCATTCACCTTTTTCAAAAAATACAGCTTATTCGCAGCTCTTGCAGCATTAGTTTTATTAAGCGGGTGCGGTGTCAGCGGTCCGAACGCAACGATCGATGCCAACACCCCGGGATTTTTTAATCATTATATTGTGTTTCCTTTTTCTTATTTGATTCAGCATTTTGCTTCGTTCTTTGACGGAAGCTATGGTATGGCATTAATCCTGTTAACCTTGCTGGTCAGACTGGTGCTGCTTCCGCTTATGATGAGACAGTACCGCAGCCAGCACATGATGAAGCAGAAAATGAACCTCCTGCAGCCTGAATTGAAGGAGCTTCAGGAGAAATATAAAGACAAGAGCGATGCGGAGTCCAAAGCCAAGCTGCAGCAGGAAACGATGCAGCTTTATCAGAAGCATCAGGTCAATCCGCTTGCCGTAGGCTGCTTGCCGATGCTAATCCAGATTCCTATCCTGTCCGGTTTATATTATGCAATCAAGCTTACACCGGAATTAGCCGACCATTCCTTCCTGTGGTTTCAGCTGGGACGTCCCGATCCGGTTCTGCCGTTCATCGCGGCGATCATTTATTTCTTTCAATTCAAGGTTTCCCAGATGGGAACGGATCCGGCGCAGCAGAAGCAGTTTGCCATGGTCGGTTATATATCGCCGATTATGATGGCTGTATTCTCATTCAGCGCTCCGGCAGCCGTTCCACTGTATTGGGTAGTCGGTGGTATCTTCGTTCTGCTGCAGACCTTGTGGGCCAAAAAAATCTATCATTCGAAGCCCGGCGAAGCTTTGAGCCTTGAGAAGAATCATTAATGAAGAACCGGCAAGCCCTTAAGAAAACAGCTCAGGCAGTCGGTATAAAAAAACTAAGCGGCCTTCGTTCCGAATTCATCGGACGGAGGCCGTTTTATTTTGCCTTATACGAGGCTTTTGCCTTGGCTTACTTAAGAAGTAATAAACTGCCCGCCGTTAACATGCAGCGTTTCTCCCGTCACGAATCGGGAATCGTCGCTCGCGAGATAGACATAGGCTGGGGCCAGCTCGAAGGGCTGCCCGGCACGCTTCATAGGGGTATCGGACCCGAAAGTCGATACCTCCTCGGCCGAATAGCTCGAAACGATCAATGGCGTCCAAATTGGGCCCGGGGCTACGGAGTTCACCCGGATATTTTGGTCGACCAGCGACATAGCGAGAGACCGTGTGAAGGTGACGATAGCCCCTTTGGTAGAGGAATAATCGATGAGCTCTTTATTGCCTCTATAGGCCGTAATGGAAGCGGTGTTGATGATAGAGCTTCCGGGCTTCAAATGCGGCAGCGCAGCCTGAGTCATAAAGAAAAACGAGAAAATATTGGTGGTGAACGTGTTGAGCAGCTGCTCCTCGGTAATATCGAGAATGCTTTGCTGCGGGAATTGAACCCCGATATTATTGACCAGTATATCAAGCTTGCCGAATGCTTGCAGCGTTTGCTCAACAACGGAGGCGCTTTGGGCCTTGTGCCGAAGATCGGCCTGAATAGCCAGACATCTTCCGCCGAGCTGCTCGATCCGACGCTTGGTTTCCTCGGCATCCGGTACTTCATATAAGTATACGATGACCACATTGGCCCCTTCCTTGGAAAAGGCTATAGCCGCTGCACGTCCGATACCGCTGTCGCCGCCGGTAATTATGGCAACCTTATTTTTCAATTTGCCGCTTCCGGCATAGGATGGATTTTCGGAAATCGGGCGGGGATTCATTAAGTATTCAAGTCCGGGCTGCTGATCCTGATGCTGAGGGGGGAATGTGATAGGCTGTTCCTTGCACACCGTTTCTTTACTGTAATACGGATAAACAGGATACGAATTCATGGGTACCTCCAAACAGACTGGGTATTTGTTCGGAGTTAGTGTATTCCTTAGCCTATCTAGTGGTTACTGGGCTTGCAAGATTTCTGCTCTCAGATAGCCTTTTTGGCATGTTCACAAAATGTTCACAATACAAAAGCTAAACAATCAGCCGATTCAAGTCGAAATAATAAAAGTGCCTGAAAGTAAATGAAACCCATAATTGTTAAAAAATACACAAATCTATATTAAAAAACAAGGATTTCAACAGAATAACCCAGCTCATGCTCTCTATGAAATGGGAATTAGGGCACAAATTTAAGAAAGAATGGAGTAGGTCATTGGACAGGGTCGTATGAACACGACAGCTAGAATGAAGCAAGTGAAGCTTAATATCAAACTAGAAAAACAAATGTGGAGGATCAACAACATGAAAAAACGGTTTATCGGAATGACGCTAGCGTTAACTTTGCTGTGGGGATCGGCAGTATCTGCGGCGGAGAACAAATACAATTGGATCGATGGCGGAAAAAAGGTGGATTTGAAGCAAGTGGCGACGATTGATTTGGATCCGTCCTTTGTCTTCCTGGATGCAGCCAATACGATGAAGATGAGCAAGGATAATCACGATTCGCCCTCCGGCAAGGAACTCGGCAGTATTTATCCGAAGGATGAGAATCAGAACTGGGCCGTCATCTTCGAATACGAGGAATCGGGTCATATCAAAGACGACGAGAAGAAGAAGATTGATGCCAAAGCCATCTTGAAAAGCTATCAAAAAGGGACGGAAGAAGCCAATAAGGAAAAGCAGCCTGGTCAAAGGCTATACGTAACTGGCTGGGATGTTGAGCCTTTCTATGACGAAAAAACACATAACCTCACTTGGTCCATGCTGGCGGAGGACGATAACAAGGAGCAGCTGCTGAATTACAATGTGCGTATTTTAACGAGACAAGGGTACGTATCGGCCATTCTGATCTCCGACCCTGAGCATCGTGAAGCGGATAAGAAAGTGCTGACTGAGAAAATTTTGACCAAGCTGGAGATGAAGCAGGGGCAACGGTATGAGGATTTTGACGCATCCAAGGATAAGGTATCGGAATATGGTCTGAGTGCGCTGATCCTTGGGGGCGCTGGATTGGCTGTAGCCAAGAAGGTCGGCTTGCTTGCCACAATCGGCCTGTTGGGTAAAAAATTCTTTATTGTCATTATCGCAGCGTTCGGCGTGATCATTGGCTTGATTAAGAAATTGTTCAGCAGGAAGAAGAAGGAGCCGGTGCAGACCTCACCGCAAGATCAGCAAGAAAACACGCCACCGGTGTAAGGAGTCCATATTCCAGGATGCAGGAGGGATACGGAAGTGAATCAGGTCTTTGCCAGATTTATTAACAAATATCTGCTGGGCTATGCATTTCAGCCTGCACGAAGAAATCGGCGGGGGGACATGGTGCTTGTCAAAGGGAAGCTGATCAACCGCGGCGTATACATAGGCTTTTTCATAGCGCTATGCGCGTTTGCTTTATTCTATTTGGACGAGGACGATTCCGAGGATTGGATTTATCATCTTATTTATTTAGGAGCGGCCGCGCTTTTTCTTGGTATGTGCTCCATCATTCTCGCTTGCTCGAAGACGGTGGTCAGCGATCGGTACGTGACGAGATACCAGTGGTACGGGAGGAAAACGATCTATTTTGAAGATATTCACACCGTATCCTTTACGCGATTTTTTGGAGGCTGCTTTGTTCTTAAAGACGCCAGGAGGACGGTATGGGTGCCGATGGAAAATGTAGGGAGTGCCGAATTTGTTGAGCTTCTCTGCGAAAAGCTCGGCAAGGAACGCTGCGCTGCCGCGGTACAAGCGATCCATAATAGAAAAAATGAGCTGGCCAAGCTGTTCTAGTGAGTGGCGTAGGAAAGATCGGTTCCTGTTACGGAACCGGTCTTTTTCGATTTACGGCGCCGGCCTCGAAAATTTATTAAGTCTGGCGTGTAAAAAAACAAAAGCACTTCGCTTTGCAAGGAAGTGCTTTCGGGGGGCTCATGCAGGGGGAGTGACCTGAACGGTCAATCATGCAAGGCGGCTTGCCGCTTGCAGTGGTCTTCTATAACGAGGCAGGCCATTGCCTCGATGACCGGTACGATTCTGGGGCAGATACACGGATCGTGTCTTCCCAAGGTTACGATGGTCTGTTCCTCCCCACGGACATTCACCGTTTGCTGCGGGACGGAGATGGAGGATGTCGGCTTGATGGCAACGCGGAATACGATCTCGTCTCCGGTGCTGATCCCGCCAATGATACCTCCTGAATGATTGCTCAAGAAGCCGGAGGCGTCCATCGCGTCGTTATGCTCGCTGCCCAGCATAGCAGCCGCGGTGAAGCCTGCGCCGAATTCGATACCTTTGACCGCGCCGATCGAGAGCATGGCTTTGGCCAGATCTGCGTCCAGCTTGTCGAATACGGGTTCGCCAATCCCGGCCTTCACTCCCCGGATTCTGCATTCCACAATGCCGCCGCAGCTGTCCCCGGCCGCGGCCAGTGCTTCAACCTTCTCAATCATCCGCTTTGCGGCTTCCGGATCGGCGGCCCGAACCGCATTGCGTTCGATTTCGCTTTCTATGAATTGGTTTCCTGAGATCCCGCCGATCTCTTTGGAATACGCGACCACAGAAATGCCGCGCTTCTCAAGCAATTTGCGAGCTACCGCTCCCGCCGCAACCCTTCCCGCCGTTTCCCTTCCAGAGGCTCTTCCGCTGCCTCGATGATCCCGAATCCCATACTTTTGCAAATAGGTGTAGTCGGCATGTCCGGGACGGAAGGCCAGCTTGATATCGTCGTATGCGGACGGTCTCATGTCCTTGTTATATAAAATGATGAATAACGGCGTGCCGGTTGTTTTTCCTTCGAACATTCCAGACAATATATGGACCTGATCGTACTCCTTCCGGGGGGTTGTAACGGAAGATTGCCCCGGCTTCCTCCGGTCCATCTGCACTTGTATATAGGCCTCGTCAATCTCTACCCCTGGAGTCACCCCGTCGATTATGACTCCCACCGCTTCTCCGTGAGATTCTCCGAATGTGGTGATTTTAAATGTATCCCCGAATGAATTTCCTGCCATCGTTTGCCGCTCCTTTGTAATCGTCTTTTAGTGTGATGTTAAGGGTTATTATAAGGCTTACTTTGGAATAGATGAAATAGCAATAAATCGATAAAGCGATAGAACAGATCTATATCATGTTTAAGACATGTAATATATTATGACATGAAAACTAAAGCTCGTTAGGGAGAAATTACACAAAACACGAACGATAAATCTGATTTTCTATTATAATGTACGTGTTATTAAAAAATATATTTAAGAAACATGGAATTATCATAAAAAAAGTATTGAAATATCCGTCTTCAGCCGTTAAATTAAATGTATGAGCAGTGTTATATAACATAACATTGACTTAAGAAAATGGTTATTTTTAGTGAGTGAATCGAATTTCATGTTAATCAACATTACACTAGATGAGGAGCGGATGGGTATGAGAAAGAAACTGGTATTAATCGGCAACGGGATGGCGGGTGTAAATGCCATCGAGCAGCTGCTAAAGCTTGCACCTCATGATTATGAAATCACGGTATTCGGAAGCGAGCCTCATCCGAATTACAATCGTATATTGCTGTCCTCCGTCCTTGCCGGCGATGCAGATATACAGGATATCGTCATTAACGATTGGGATTGGTACAAGGATAATGGAATCACCCTACACGCCGGTCAGACCGTGAATCATATCGACACCCAGCGTAAAATCGTAAAAACATCTAGTGGTATGACGGCGGAATATGATGATCTGATTCTGGCAACGGGCTCACTTCCTTTTATGCTGCCGCTCCCCGGCGCAGATAAAGAGGGGGTTATTGCCTTCCGGGATATCAAGGATTGCCAAACGATGCTGGAAGCCTCCAAAACCTATAAGAAGGCGGTCGTCATAGGTGGCGGCTTGCTAGGATTGGAAGCGGCCCGGGGCCTGCGCAATTTGAACATGGATGTATCGGTCGTTCATATTTTTAAATATTTGATGGAGCGCCAATTGGATGAGACGGCATCGCGTATGCTGCAATCGGAATTGGAGGCTCAAGGGATGCGGTTTTTGCTTGAGAAAAATACGGACTCTATCTTGGGCAAGAAGCGAGTGACCGGCGTAAGGTTCAAGGACGGGAGTGAAGTGGAAGCCGATCTTGTCGTCATGGCTGTCGGTATTCGACCAAATGTCGCCTTGGCCAAGGAAAGCGGAGTTGAAGTCCATCGGGGCATCGTGGTCAATGACTACATGGAAACGAATATACCGAATGTATATGCCGTTGGCGAATGTGCGGAGCATCGCGGGGTAGCTTATGGGCTGGTAGCTCCTCTGTATGAGCAAGGGGCCGAATTGGCCAAAAGGCTGGCGGGAGTCGCTTCCCAGGGATATCAAGGCTCCGTCGTATCGACCAAGCTGAAAGTGTCGGGGGTTAACGTATTCTCCGCAGGGCAATTCTCGGATGAACCGGGTACCCGTTCGGTACGGGTGCAGGATGATTTTGAAGGGATTTATAAGAAAGTCGTCATCAAAGACGGTAAGGTTATCGGCTCCGTCCTATTCGGAGATACCAGCGACGGCTCGAAGCTTTTTGCCATGATCCGTAACGGCGAGGATGTAACAGGAAGAGAGAAGCAGGTACTGCTGGGAGACAGCGCCGGAGGCAGCGGTAAATCAGGGACGGATTATGTCGCATCCCTGCCGGACAGTGAAATTATTTGCGGCTGTAATGGGGTGTCCAAGGGGACGATCATCAATGCCATTCAGGAGAAGGGCTGCAGCAGCGTCAATGAGATCAAGGCCTGCACCAAAGCTTCGGGCTCCTGCGGAGGCTGCAAGCCGCTGGTCGCCGACCTTCTGACTCTTACTTTAGGTGCAGACGGCGTCAAAACGGTCAAGGAAGGCATATGCGGCTGTACGGAGCATTCGCGGGATGAAATCGTGGCAGCTATACGCAGCATGCATCTGACGACGACCAAAGAGGTTATGAATGTGCTGGAATGGAAAACGGAGGAAGGTTGCTCCAAATGCCGCCCGGCGTTGAACTACTACTTAGGTATGATTTGGCCTGAAGAGCATGAAGATGAAAGAGAATCACGCTTTGTCAATGAGCGGAATCATGCCAATATCCAGAAGGATGGAACCTATTCGGTCGTGCCGAGAATATACGGAGGCGTAACCTCACCGCAGGAACTGAAACGAATCGCCGAGGTGGCTGAGAAGTACGAGGTGCCGATGGTTAAAATTACAGGCGGACAACGACTCGACCTGCTGGGTGTGAAAAAAGAAGATTTGCCGAAAGTATGGGCCGATCTAGATATGCCGTCCGGTTATGCGTACGGGAAAGCCTTAAGAACCGTGAAAACCTGCGTCGGATCTACCTTCTGCCGGTTTGGAACCCAGGATTCCATAGGAATGGGAATTAAGCTGGAAAAGAAATTCGAGCGCTTGAACACCCCTGCCAAGGTGAAGCTTGCCGTTTCCGGCTGCCCTCGCAACTGCGCCGAGTCTTCTATTAAAGATTTCGGGGTCATAGCGATCGATGGGGGATGGGAGCTGCATGTCGGGGGTAACGGAGGAGTGAAGGTGAGAGCGACGGATCTGCTCTGCAAAGTGAAGACGGAAGAGGAAGTGCTCGAATGGGCAGGGGCCTTCCTGCAATATTACCGCGAGCAAGCCAAATGGAATGAGCGGACCAGCGAATGGGTGGAGCGTGTTGGCGTTGCTTCGATTGCTGCGGCTCTCGAGAAGAAGGAGGATCGCGAAGCTTTGGTGGCACGCATTGAGAAGACACTCAGCTTAACGACGGATCCATGGAAAGAAATCATTGAGAAGGATAAGCTGCGGGCTACTTTCGAAGAGCTCCAAGCAAAGGATATGACCGCGGCTCAACATTAATCAGGATGATCGAATTAGGAGGGGTCTTATGAAAAGAATAGTTGTAGCTAACGAATCGGACATTATGGAACGAAGAGCAAGAGTGATTCATGTGGATGGTGTAGAAATTGCGATTTTCAAACTTTCGGACGGCGGCTTCAGGGCGATTGAGAACAGCTGTCCTCATAAGAACGGGAAGCTGTCCGAAGGGATTGTGTGTGATCATCATGTGTTTTGTCCGCTGCATGATTGGAAAATCGATCTGAATGACGGCATCGTGCAGGCGCCTGACGAAGGCTGTGTCACAGCATATCGCATAGAAATTGACGAGCAGACGAGAGATGTCGTTCTAGTCCTCGATAGCCCTGATAGTATTGCCTCATAATCATCTCGGAGGGTAGAAAAGGAGTTGGAAGGAATGGATTACGTCAAACCGGAGCAGGTTGTGGAACAGATGGTTCAAGCGGGCGTCAATAAGGCCCAGTTATCCATCAAAGATTTACTGATTCGAGGATTTTTAGGCGGTGCCATATTGGCCTTTGCCACTACGCTCGCTTTTACCGCATCTGCACAAACGAAGCTGGGGCTCGTCGGAGCCCTGGTGTTCCCGGTAGGCTTCGTCATGATCGTTCTGCTTGGCTTGGAGCTTGTAACGGGGAGCTTTGCTTTGATCCCGCTGGCGGTTCTTAATAAACGAGTATCGGTTCGAAGCATGCTGAACAATTTCTTATGGGTAATTATCGGGCATTTGGCAGGCTCGGTCGCCTATGCGGCTCTCTTTTATGCGGCTGTAACGAACTTCGGACATGTCAGCGATAACGCCGTTATCCAAACGATCATCAAGACGGCTGAAACGAAGACGAACGGCTATTCGGGCATAGGGTTCGATGGGATGGTTGCGGTGTTTGCCAAAGCCGTGCTGTGCAACTGGATGGTAACATTAGGTGCGGTTATGGCCATGACAAGTCAATCTACATTAGGAAAAATCGCAGCCATGTGGCTTCCGATTCTCACGTTTTTCGCACAAGGCTTCGAGCATGCTGTCGTCAATATGTTCGTCATTCCGGCCGGCATGATGTATGGCGCCAACGTCTCCTTCGGAGGCTGGTGGCTGTGGAATCAAATTCCTGTTCTGCTCGGCAATTTTGTCGGAGGGGTCTTGTTTACCGGGCTGCTGCTCTACTTTACCCATATGCGCAAAGATGCGGGCGTTCCTTCCAAAAATTCCAAGGCAGCTTGACCGCCTAATGTCATGAAGTGCTTCCGCTAAAAACGGAGGGCTCTATCATACTTTTTCTATAACATAGCTTAGTTGAGGTGCTGCTTATGATGACGAAGAAGGGGAAAGTATTTTTTGTTGGAGCAGGACCTGGCGATCCGGATTTAATAACAGTCAAAGGATTGCGATGTATTCAAACCTCCGATGTGATCGTGTATGACCGGTTAGCCAATCCGGAGCTGTTGAAATACGCTCAGCCGAACGCGGAGCTTATATTCTGCGGCAAGCATCCGACCCAGCATACGATGGAGCAGGGACAAATCAATGAGCTTATTGCCCGAAAAGCGCTGGAGGGATATACGGTCACCCGCTTGAAAGGCGGGGATCCCTGCATATTCGGCCGCGTTGCGGAAGAAGCTGAGGTGCTTGCAGATCTCGGGATTTCCTATGAGATTATTCCTGGTATTACTTCAGGCATAGCAGCTCCGGCTTATGCGGGCATCTCCGTTACGCAGCGCAAAGTAGCGACGACCTTCACGATGGTTACCGGGCATTTATGTCAGGAGGACACCCTATCCCCGGAGAAATGGCATGCGCTTGCTAACGGAACGGATACGATAGCCTTCTACATGGGGATGGGGAACATTGCGTATCTGTGTGAAGAGCTCATCCAGTATGGCCGGAACGCGGAGACTCCCGCTGCCGTCATCTCTTGGGGAACCCGCGCGGAGCAAAGAACGGTCACCGGGACTTTGGCCACCATTGCTGCAGTCGTTCAGCAGCATCAGCTCCCCAACCCAGCTATTATTCTTATTGGCGAAGTCGTCAGGATGAGAGATAAGCTGGCCTGGTTTGAAGAGAAAACAGGATGAAACGATAAGAATCGGCTGAAGCGAATGCTTCGTGCCGGTTCTTTTTCTATTGTCTGGACATTTTTTTATGATAATTAAAAGATCGCGAACCCTTTGCGGGTAAGCGATCTTTTTTTCATTCTCACTATAACAGCACAAATCAACCTAACAGCCTCTCCAATACAAACAACGCACCAAACAATACAAGCCCAATTCCTACAAGCAGCCAATCCTTCCGTGCAAACTGGATAGGAACCTTAGTGGAGTTATTCAGCCTCCGCAGCTTATACCCTCGGGCCTCCAAAGCCATGGACAGGTCCTCCGCATGCTTCATCATGGCAAGAAGAAGAGGGATCATAAATACCGGAACATCGCGCAGACGAAGCGCCCCTTGCTTGGAGGTAGATTTCCCGCGCGCTTTGACGATGAAGGACATGCGCTCAATTTCCTTCCCGATAAGCGGGATGAACCGCAGCAGCAGGGAAGCGGAGAACGTAAATACAGAGACAGGAACCCGTAACCGCTCCAGGAACGATAGTCCCTGCTCCAGGCCGCGCTGCATCATGGTTATACGGGTGCTGGAGGCAAAAGCGACTCCGGTCAGCAGCACCAGGAAAAATACCGCTAGCTGACGGGTCGTACCGGATGCAGCTGTTATCGAAAAAGAAATGCTCTGGAAGTGCCACCAGGAATCTGCAGCGGAGATCTGCAAACCGGAAATGATACTGGAGATCATGATAAAGATTGCAAAGGCTTTTCCCGCTTTGTATAGAGTCTGCATGGATGCTCTGGCAGCCGCAACAATACCCGCCGTTAATAAGCATGAAGCCAGCACGCCGGGCCAATGGCTCTGAATCAAAATTCCTGACGATACCGCAACATAGAACAGCCATTTGGCAATAGGATGAAGCAGATGGACACCGCTAGCGGTTTGTTTGTCCGGTGCCAAATGGGATCGCTGGTGATCCTCTCTTTCCAGAGAGTCGCTGGCCTTTACAGCCGGCTCACCTGCAGGAAGACCTCCCGCAGGCTTAATGGATTGCTCCCGCAAGCTTTCCCATAGGGCATCGGCGGTTTCGTCTGCACTAATCGGCCTTCGATCGCTGATTTGGATCCCCGCGGCCTCCAACTCTACGGCAAGCTGCATTGAGGTTGGCAGCCCGATATGAGCTTTAAGCAGGACGGATGGATCCGTATACAGATCCTTCGGCTCCAATACAGCTTCCAGCATCCCGCGGCGCATGATGACGACCTGATCGGCAATGGGCAGGAACGTATCCAGATCATGGCTGACTACGACGACTCCTCCGAGGCTTTGGTTCCGATGGTTGCGTATAGCTCTCAATAACGGTTCGATACTCGGCGGATCGATCCCTGCGGTCGGTTCATCCAGCAGCAGCCATCGGGGTCTCGCGGCTAAAGTGGCGGCCAAAGCCGCCTTTCGTTTCCAGCCGTCCGATAAGGAGAAGACGGACTCCTTCAGGATGGATTCAGGAAGAGTTAATTGCTCTAACACTTCTCTTATTCTACTATTCTCTTCCTCTTTGGAAAGACGGAGATGCTTCAAAGAGTACGAAAATTCCTTCCTGACACTGTCGGCGAACAGCTGACGCTCCGGATATTGGAATACAAGTCCCGTTTGAAGAAGGGACTCACGGTTCAATCGGTGCCCCCTCCAAAGCGGCTCGTCATCATACGATATGGAGCCAGATGTCAAAGGAATCAGCCCTGCCAGCGCATTCAGCAGGGTTGTTTTCCCCGAACCGGTTTGGCCTATGACAAGCGTGATGGTCCCAGGAAGAAATTGATGATTCATTCTTGAGAGTATCGGATGCCGGTCCTCCTTTGGCGACACAACAGTGACATTTTCGAGCCTGATGGTCATAATGCTCTCACCGCATTACTCAGTTCATCCGGAGTTAAGGGCTTGGACTTTAGCCCACAGCCTCGATTTATCAATCGCCGGGCGACCTGAACGGTGAAAGGAGGAGCAAATCCCAATCGTTCGCAAGGACTCTGACCGCCGTCCGGCAAGCCATAAAAAAATTCGCGGCTAGGGCCGTCAAACACTATACTTCCTTCTTCCAGGCCAATAACGCGATCTGAGCCCCTTAGCTCATCCAGCAGCTGCGTAATCCATATTATCGTGTTCCCCTCGGCGTGAAGCTGATGAGCCAGATCTAAAATAGTTTGCCTTGCTAACGGGTCAAGCATAGAAGTAGCCTCATCAAAAATATAGACGGAGGGGCTAACCGCCAAGCATCCCGCTATGGCCAGCAGCTGCTTCTGTCCCCCGGACAAGGAGGAAGAGGCTGCATGGGCGAGGGGGGCGAGCCCGACCTTATCAAGAGCCTTCATGGCCAGCTCCTCCAACGAAGGGCCGCTGACTCCAAAATTCGTCAAGCCGAAGCAAACATCTTCAAATACCGTTTCTCCGATGATGGCGGTATCCGGATTTTGAAAGACGAGCTGCGCTGCCGGGTTGCCGGAAATACATGCGGTGAAGGTGCCGCCGGCAACCGGATAAAGACCCGCCAGCACTTTGGCCAATGTACTTTTGCCGCTGCCGTTTGTGCCGACGATAGTTACCCATTCTTTGGCGCGTATTTGCATATGGATATCCCGAAGGATTGTTTTCTCTGAATCTTGTTGGGGAACCGTGCATGAAACTTGCTCAAGAGATAGAATAATGGCTTCATTCATTCATTTTACTCTTTTCTAACCGAAAGGTTTGTGCTAAAATGCAATTGTCAACTTAATCACTCGTACATAGGTTAACAAATAAAAGGAGCGTTTGCAATGAAAAATGGAATTACTACTAGAGGCATGGCTTTCAGCGCTTTGTTCGGAGCCCTGCTGGTCGTATCCAGCTATCTGAACATTCATCTGGGCTTCACTCCGATTCCCATTTCCCTGGAGAATCTGGTTGTCATGCTGACCGGGGCTATTCTCGGACCGCTATACGGATTTATAAGCGTTGCGATGGTCGTCGTTTTGACAGCGTTAGGAATCCCTTTGCTGCATGGGAGCGGAGGCTTTGCCCTGCTGCTAGGTCCGACCGGAGGCTTTATCTGGGCGTATCCGTTTGCCGCACTGTTGATCGGATGGCTGGTGAAGCGGGTGAAAGGACGCGGACCTCTAACCTTTGTCATGACGTTTTTGATTCTGGAGCTGTGCGGTTCGCTGTTTTTATATCTTCTCGGGGTTCCGTGGCTCGCCCATAAAGCGGGAGTCTCCCTGCAAAAGGCGATGATTATGGGATGCTATCCTTATTTGCCCGGAGATGCCGTGAAGGCCGCATTAGCAGCGGTGATTCTCGTTCCGATACGTCAAGTTTTCCCGGCATCACGAATCGTTGGAGTGAGGCCAGGTGCTCATTCAGCGAAATAAAAAGGTTTTTACACCAATGGCAGCATTGTTCGAAGAAAAAAACCAATGTCAAAAAACGGCCTTCGCAGCATTTGCGAAAGAGCCGTTTCTTTTTTTTGGCTCGCGGATGCTATTAAACGGTAATCAGGTGAACCCCGGAGTCTTTAAACAGCTTCATCTGGGATTCGGAAGCCTCCGACCCGGTTATGAAGGTGTGCACGCTGTTGATCGGGGCTACCGTATGAAGAGAGACCTTGCCGATCTTCGTATCGTCGGCGACAACGATGATTTCCTGAGCCGATTGAATCATGCTCTGCTTCGTAGGAACAAGCTGCGCCTCCGGATGGGTCAAGCCGTGAACCGGATGGATGGCCGGCGTGCCGATGAATGCCTTTTGCACG
The DNA here is from genome assembly GCF_002042965.1 of Paenibacillus sp. 32352. GTDB lineage: Bacteria > Bacillota > Bacilli > Paenibacillales > NBRC-103111 > Paenibacillus_S > Paenibacillus_S vulneris. Next base: position 30,050 of record NZ_MZNT01000011.1, read on the forward strand.
TGGAGGCTCTTCAACAGCGCGTCCGTGTACATGCCGTTCAGCATGAAGCTGGAATGATAGAGCGTGCCGCCTGTCACGATAACGGTGATCCCTTGGGAGTCCCGGAGCTCGGCAGCCACGTTGATATCGTTGGTCACAACGGTGATGTTGTTTCGGTTAACCAGATGGCGGGCAATGTGAATCGTCGTCGTGCCGGAATCGATAATCACATGATCCCCGTCTTCAATAAGGGATGCCGCCTTTTTCCCGATACGCGCTTTTTGATCCAATTGATCGCTAACCCGCTCTGAGAAGGACGGCTCGATATTCGCTCCTTTGTCAACAATGACTCCTCCATGGGTTCTCTTCAGAAGCCCCTCCTGCTCAATCTCCGCCAAATCCCTGCGTATCGTGGCTTCATGCACCTGGAACTCTTTGGCCAGGTCGGATACGGTTGCGACGTGCTGGTGCTTTACAAGCTCAACAATACGCATTTTACGTTCAGCTGCTAACAAGAATGACGCCTCCTTTCGTTCCATTTTCGAAAATGCTCATTTATCGGTCCTATACATCGTTTTAGAATGTTTACATGTTTTTAGATTATGGAGAAAAAGGAGCTGTGTCAAGAAAAACTTAACATTTCACGCATTGACAACAAAAGAAAAACGTATATAAAATGAATTAAAACGAACACAATCAAACATATATTGTTTGTATTCGCTCGTTATACAGAAAGGAGGCAGGGTAACCAGTTTTTTTACATAACAGTAATGAAATATTTCGAGGCTCCCCGTAAGGTGCCAGAATCAGCTTCGGGGCCGTGGCATCACTTTGCAGGGGATTTTGGCAAGGCAGCCGGTCAGACATACAGTTGCAGGATAGAACGAAATAAGTTGAAGCTTGCTTGATAACAACACTATTTTCGTGGAGGCGCTGATATGAGAAAACGAAAAGCTGTTTCACTACTAGCGATAACAGCGGTGGCAGGCGGCGTCCTGCTGACCGGCTGCAGTACCGGTAAAGAGGTCAAGCCGAATTCAGAGACGGCCAATCCGGCCGTAGAAGAGCTGTACAATAATGAACCGGTGACATTGCGATTTTATTCCCATAATGCCGGGATCCTTAGTGATGCCGACCTGGAGGAGCTTATCAGCAAGCCGGTTCGTGCCAAATACCCGAACATTACTCTGGAGCTTATTAAAGGAACCAACCTCGATAAAATGCTAGCCGCAGGCGAGGTACCTGATATTATTGCCACAAGCAATTATTATTTGCATGATGTGCTGCAAATGGGCCTCGGCACGGATTTGAACGATTTCGTAAAAAGCCAGCGCATCGACATGGGCCGTTTTGAACCGGAAGCAGTCAACGTCATGAAAAGCTTCGGCAAAAAAGGCGAGCTGTACGGAGTCCCCTATGCCATGAACTACGGTGTGCTTGCATATAACAAGGACATTTTCGATAAATACGGCGTTCCTTATCCCAAAGACGGGATGACGTGGAACCAAATCCTGGAGCTGGCCCGCAAGGTTACTCGTGCAGATCAAGGCAACCAATATATCGGCCTGGATATGGGAGATCCCCAGACCTTAACCCGCGCTTACTCACTTCCTGTAGTGGACGATAAGCAGGAGAAGGCGGTATTGACCTCCGACGGTTATAAAAAAGTGTTCGGCCTATACCAGCAGCTGTACGAAATTCCAGGCATTGTCGACTCCAAGAAAAAGTATACGTATGGTATCGATGCCTTCCTGAAGGAGCAGAAGGTGGCGATGTTTCCGTACTGGATTTCCGCATTGACCGCGCGATTGCCGCAGCTGAAGGAGCCGGGCAAGGATTTTAACTGGGATGTTGTCTCGTTCCCTTCCATGGATGACCGGCCTGGCTTAGGAAGAGAGATTGATTTCCATCTGGCGATGGTTCCTCCTAATACCCCGCACCCCAAAGCAGCCTATGCCGTAATCCAAAGCTTGATCAGCGATGCGGCCCAGACGGCCATGAACCGATCGGGCAGCCGATTATCCATATTGAAGGATCCGGCTATCCGTAATCAGTTTGCTGCAGATGCCAAGCTGTATGACGGCAAAAATCTGCTCGGTATTTTCGCTGTGAAGCCTGCGCCATTACCAGAAGCGACGGCTTATGACGTGAAATCCTACAGCTTCTTAAAGGAAGGGATCAAGTCGATGGTTAACGACGGCAAGGATATTAATACTGCATTAAGAGAAGCCAATGACAAGGCGGACAAATACATACAAGAAATGAAAGCCGCTGCCAAATAGCCATTCGTAACAGAGGACATCTCCTAAGTTGATTTACAGGGGAGGTCCTTTTTTCATTGTGCGGTTTAGCGATAATCATTGACATAATATTTTGCTAAAGTCGGGAAAAACCCATTGACATACCGACGGTAGGTATTTTATTATTAGTTTATAAACAAACCGACGGTCGGTAATGCAAAAGTCATTAGTACGATGGGTGCAATACCGATGGTGTACAGCAGAAGTAGGAGGACAGATTTACAAGAAGGAATGGAAGCTAGCATAGAATGTGTTATGCCAAAGCGAATACGATGAATGAATAGACGATTAGTATGGGAGGAAATGATCTTATGTCACGAGTTTTGAGAGGAATCTTAGTTACGCTGCTCATTAATGGTGCAGTTCCTTACGTATTGTATATTTGGCTGTCCAATACCATGTCGAGCTTCGCGGCATTATCCATTGCTACCGTAGTGCCAATGGCAGATAACCTGTTTCATTTGGCTAAGCATAAGAAGCTGGATGTGTTCGGCGGCATGATGCTGTTCACATTTTTGCTGGGGATCGGACTTATCGCGCTGGGCGGAAACGAGAAGCTGCTGCTCATTCGGGAATCCTTCATTACCGCTGCTGTAGGGCTTCTGTTCCTGGTATCCCTGTTGTTCAGAAAACCGTTAATCTATCACTTGGCAATGAGGTTCACCGTTCAAGACAGCACGCATGAGAAGTCGGCCTTTGCCGCGAATTGGGATTACTCGTACTTTCGCTTTGTCGTTCGGTTAATGACGGCTGTATGGGGCGGCATGCTGCTTGTTGAGGCAGGAGTGCGGATCCTTCTTGTGTATGAACTGACAACGGCTCAATTTTTGGCGGTATCGAATCTCGTCTTCTACGGCTTTATCGGAATCACAATCTTATGGACCGCTCTGTACCGGAAGCATTCCAAGGTCCGATTGCACGCGATCAAAGCAGGTAAAGCAATTTAATCCATTGGAGGGGGAGAGAGGAATGAGGAACGGGCAAGACATGCAAATTGAGCAAATCGGAGATAACGAGCTGGATTCCATAACGGAATTATATAATGATGTAACCCGCCATATGCGGCAGCAAGGCATCGATCAGTGGGACCAATATTATCCGACCAAACCGGTGTTCCAGAACGATCTGCTCAACGGACATTTATATGGAATCCGGAAGGATGGGCAGTGGATTGGAGCTGTAGCAGTGAATGAGGAGCAGGACACGGCATTCGAGGGACTGCCTTGGCAGGATCCGTCCGGCAGTTGGATGGTGATTCACCGATTGGCGGTTCGTCCGGATTATCAAGGGAGAGGCATCGGCAAGAAGTTGCTCCTGTTTGCGGAAGCAGAAGCGGTGAAGAAGGGTTACACAAGCATTCGTCTGGACGCGTACTCGGCCAATCCGTCAGCCGTAGGAATGTATGAGAAGGCAGGCTATAACCGAATTGGAGAGGTGCGGTACCCGTTCCGGAAGCATCCGTTTCATGTATATGAGAAAATGATACCCTCAGAGCTTCGTCCTTACTAAGGCGGGGCTCTTTTTATTTAAAAGCATCGTAGATGCTTTTCACTTGGATAATAACTTGCCCGCGTATCGTCGGGCCGAGCGGATCGATTTGATTATTCGTCATTGGCATAAACAGGAACTCAGCCGGACAATCTAAGAGTAACAAAACAAACCAGCTGATGCCGGGAAGGAGCTCTTAGATGCCGCGTTCTTCTGAAGTATTGCCAAGATCGTCCATTTGGAAGAGTCATCAGATCCCGTTTGCCCAAAATTGGCCGCTGCATTTATTTATCACAGTATTTGTTCTGTACTGGATATGGATGGCGGTTCATCCGGTCGATATGACGGACTTTCTGCTTGAAAGCGCGCTTCCTCTTATAGTAACGGTGGTAATTGCCTTTATGTATAAGCACTTTACGTTTAGCAATATTTCGCACCTTCTTATAACGGTCTACCTGATGCTGCATCTGACAGGAGCCCATTACGCTTATAAATATGCTCCCCTTGATTTCTGGTACAAGAACACCTTTCATTCCGAGCACGGGGTCTCCGATTGGATCGTTCACTTTTCCTTCGGGCTTCTGATGGTCTATCCTTTGCAGGATATCCTGATTCGATTAGCTAAAACACGTTTGATCTGGATCCATGCTATTGCTTTTACTGTCATCATGGCGGTCAGTGCGATATTCGAGATCCTGGAGATGGTGGTAGGTTTTGTTGCCAATCCTCAGCTGGGGCAGCAGTACCTGGGGCTGCAGGGAGATGTGCTGGATACACAGAAGGATATGTTGATGGCGCTCATCGGCTCCTTGATCGGCATCGGTTGGATGGTTTGTTACCGCTTCTTTCAACGTGAGGATGATGAGCTGGCGGATGATGGAGAACGGCACTCAGGAATGAGAGTAAAAGCAAGGTGACTAATATAGAAGGATTAGCGGGGATGATCCGGGCTTTATATAAGCCCGGTTTTTTGTCGTGCCGGAGTAAGTATAAATAAACGAAATTTCTCCATATGAAAGTGGGTTTTGTCCATATTCGGGCTCATAGGCAAGTACTATAATGTTGGGTATATCTATCATTGGAGGTAGCCATGAGCATAAGCTTTGACACAACGACGCAAACCTTTCATCTACAAGCCCATAATGCAAGCTATCTAATACAGATCATCAAATCGAAATATATTGCACACGTCCATTGGGGCAGCAGAGTAAGAGGCACCAACATTGGCGGATTGCTGGCCAACCGCAAGCGCTGTTCCTTCTCCCCCTCTACGGACCCTAATGATCTTAGTCTGTCCCTCGATACTTTGCCGCAGGAGCTGCCAGGTTATGGAGGAAGCGATTTTCGAGTTCCGGCCTATCAGGTTCAACTGGACAACGGGACGACAGTGAGCGAGCTCGTCTATGAATCCCATCGGATTTATCCGGGCAAGCCGCAGCTGGAAGGGCTCCCTGCGACTTACGTCGAACAGGACGATGAGGCGGAAAGTCTGGATATCGTATTGACGGACAAGCTGATCGGGCTGAAAGCCGTCCTTAGCTATACGGTTTTTCGTGATTATAACGCCGTTGCCCGTACTGTCCGCTTTTACAATGAAGGCAGCGGTCAGCTCAGACTTCTCCGGGCGTTAAGCATGGGAATCGATCTGCCCCATCCGAATTTTGATATGCTCCATTTGTCAGGCTCCTGGGCTAGAGAGAGACATATAGAGCGGCGTCCTCTGACGAGTGGAGGGACATCCATTGAAAGCCGCCGGGGGGCAAGCAGCCACTCGCTCAATCCGTTTATAGCCCTGCTCTCGAAGGATGCGACGGAGGATCACGGGGAAGCTTACGGCTTCAGTCTTGTATATAGCGGCAGCTTCCTTGCCCAAGCGGAAATCGATCCCTATAGTACAACCCGGGTAGTGATGGGGATTAATCCGTTCGACTTTTCCTGGCTGCTGCAGCCGGGAGAATCATTCCAGACACCGGAAGCTGTGCTTGTCTACTCCGCCGACGGACTTGGGGGTATGTCGAGAACCTACCATAAGCTGTATCGTACTCGCCTGTGCCGGGGAGAATTCCGCGACAAGTCCAGACCCGTGCTCGTCAACAATTGGGAGGCTACCTATTTTAACTTCAATGCGGACAAAATCGAAGAAATCGCCAAAGCAGGACAAGAGCTGGGGTTGGAGCTGTTCGTGCTGGACGATGGATGGTTCGGCAAGCGGGATAACGACAAGAGCTCGCTCGGGGACTGGTTCGTCGACCTGAACAAGCTTCCTCAGGGACTTGAAGATCTGGCCGCCCGGGTCAACAAGCTCGGTCTGCAGTTCGGGCTCTGGTTCGAACCGGAGATGGTATCTCCGGACAGCGAGCTGTACCGCGCCCATCCGGACTGGTGTCTGCACGTTCCGGGACGCAGACGTACGGAGGCCCGCCAGCAGCTGATCCTGGATTTCTCACGCAAGGATGTGCGCGAGTACATTATCAAGGTCGTGTCCGACATTTTGGCCAGCTGTCCGATTCATTATGTCAAGTGGGATATGAACCGCAACATGACGGAGATTGGCTCCGCCTTGCTGCCGGCCGAGCGGCAAAGAGAAACTGCCCACCGCTATATGCTGGGACTGTATGAAGTGCTGGAGCGAATCACTTCCGCCTTCCCGCACATTTTGTTCGAAAGCTGCTCCGGCGGCGGCGGCCGATTTGATCCGGGGATGCTGTTCTACATGCCCCAGACCTGGACGAGCGATAACACGGATGCCGTGGAGCGTCTGAAGATCCAGTACGGAACGAGCATCGTCTATCCGATCAGCTCCATGGGCTCCCATGTATCGGCGGTACCGAATCATCAGGTTCACCGGGTAACTCCGATTGAAATGCGCGGCCATGTAGCCATGTCAGGTAACTTTGGTTACGAGCTGGATCTGACCAAGTTCACCGAGAAGGACAAAGAGATGGTGAAGCAGCAGATTGCCTTGTACAAGGAGCTGCGGCCATTAATCCAGTTTGGCGATTTTTATCGGCTGTTAAATCCTTTTGAAGGAAACGAGACGGCGTGGATGTTTGTATCCGAGGATCAAGCTTCCGCTCTGGTCGCCTTCTTCCAGGTATTATCGAAGCCGAATGCGCCGCTAACGAAGCTGCGATTGAAGGGTCTTAATCCGAACTTGGACTACCTCGTCCAGGAGGACGGAACGCAGGAAGCGGATGGACTTCTGTTCGGCGGGGACGAGTTGCTGCATGTAGGGCTTAATCTGCCCCAGTGGAAAGGGGACTTCCGCAGTCGCCTGTATCGCTTGACGGCCAAATAAACCATTTATTCACGGGAGGAATCGATATGAAAAAGTACCGTTTGACGGATCTGCAGGATACGAGGGAGGGACATTTTCTCCAAGGGATTTTACCGGGAGAATATTTATGTACGGGGGGCCTGGCCTTCGAGAAGCCCGGCCATCGCACTCATACGAATGATGGTCCCGAAGGAAGAGACTATCATGTGCACAAGGATTGTGAAGTATTCATCATCGCACAGGGCAAGGGGCAGATGGAAGTCGATAAAGTGATGTACCCGGTGGTTACCGGTGACATTATTGTCATCGAGCCCGGCGAGGATCATCATCTGATTTCCAGCACGGAAGACCCTGTCGTGACCCTATGGGTTCATGCGGGGCCGACGCGGCATAAAAATCAATTGGAAGAACAACAGGAATAAACTAACCAGCGTTAAAAGTCCTCATCTCACAATTGGAGAATGAGGACTTTTTGCGATCACGGGTTGTATCCGTTCGATCCAACAGGCTATGGCTTACGATTCAATGCCTTCAGCAGCCCGCTTACCATGCCGGAATGAGTGCTTTCATGCATGACATGGAAGACAAGGAGCTCGCCGATAGTTTCGGCCTTCATGAAGTTTTCCTTTGCAATGCCTTGGGACAGCTTGCCGGATAGAACTGCCTGGATGCGGTTTGGCTGCGCTTTCAACTTTTCCAGGATCGTTTCCCAGGCAGGCGGCGATTCCGTCCAATCCGCGGGCTTCGTCCCGTTGCCAAAGAACGAGCGGTAAGTCGTCGGGCATTCGATGGGATGTCCCGACATACCGAATACCAAGGCATCCGTTACGGTAAGGACATGACCCATCTGCCACAAAATACTGTTATTGAAGCCTTCGGGGATCGTCGAGCGCAGCTGCTCCGGACATTGCTCCGCCTGCTTCAAAAGCTTGTCTCTGGTACGGGTAATCAATGAAAAGACGAATTCTTCTCTCATGCTCAACCTCCAGTGGGATTTCTAATTCCTCCCTATTATACTATGTCCGAAGCGCCATGGTACAACCATGCGGATCATTAGAGCCGGCAAAGTGCAAGACATTTATTCAAACCCCCGAAACCGCTGACGGTATTGGGTAGCTGATTCCTGTGCGTATTTGCTGAATTGTCTCGCAAAATAATGAATGGAGGAGAAACCGAGCAGGCTTGCAATTTCAGTAACCGGTATATTGGTCTCCCGCAAATACGCTTTGGCTTTATCCAGCTTGCATTGGAGCAGGTAGCTCTGCGGACTGGTTCCGGTCTGCTTATGGAACAGCTCATACAAGTAAGCCGTGCTGATCCCAAGCCGCCGGGCCCACTCTCCGACGTTCGCACTGGTGGCGTCGGTTTCCCCGAGCCATTCGATCATTCTGGCAACCCTCGGATCGTAGAACGTGTTCTGCGGCTTCAAGGTGTGCTGAATATAACGGACAAGAAAAGACTCAAAGCAGGAACGCAGCAGCAGATCGCTGCCGACGGCCGCGTCGAAATAGGATTCGATAACGGTAAAAAAAGGCTCCATCCACGCAGGACGGTTAGATAGACGAGTGTGAACCGGCAAAGTAAAGCCTTCACTAAATTCCACTCTGTCGGCGCATAAGGAGAGGTCATACAGAGAGGGATTGTGCTCGTTAAGTTTTTTGTCTCCTTTTTGCTTGGGGGTGGAAGGAGAAAGAAGATCCACATAGACGGATGCATGAACCATCGGATCGTCTTGCTCCGCGATGAACAAATGAGCTTCACCGGGAGCGACATAGTACAAGTCTCCCGGTTCAGCCTGCCATGTTCTATCCCCGATCCGGACGCTTCCACTGCCTGCCGTAATGCAGATGAAGATGTGGACGTACGGCAGCCGGGGACCTACGATTTGTCCCGGTTTGAACGGAAAAAAATTGGCGCTGAGAATGCGCGAGCGGATTTCAGTCAATGCAGCGGTGCTGGTTTTCAATTGAGGCGCCTCCCGGATCCGATTAAAGCCGTATGGTTATCGATTACCATCCGTTGTTAGGCTTAGGCTATCACGAGACCGCCCATTTGACAATATTTTATCCTACAATCGTGCAAATCATGGACTCCAGGATAAATATTATTTTTGCCTCTATTGCTATAATGTTTTCGATATCATTCCTGCCAGGCAGGGGAGGTTCGTATCGCCCGAAAGTCGAAAATAAAACAAATTAAAGCAATGGAGTGTTCATAGGTATGATTTCTGCTCAAACTACTGATTTTATTCAAAAAGCTTCCTCGTTCGTAAGAGAGGCGGACGGTCGAATTAGCGAGCAAACCCGCATCTTAACCGAATGGGACGGCCATGTCGCTAAGTTTCTTCTTGTCAATGAAGGTCTAACTCCCGTATCCGTAAAAGAAATGGTTTTATTTAAGGGTGGATGGCCATATACAGGCGACACCAAGTTTTACGGTGAAGGCTACAGCATGCTTTCGCAGTACGGAGGGACGATCGCGCAACCGGGGCTTATAGGCAAGTTTGACGACCGAAAGCATTATAAGCTTCCGGCAACAGAAGGGTTCTTTACCGCCTACAACTTTGTACTGCTGTCACCGTCCGCCTCAAGCCATGTGCTGATGGGCTTTACTTCCTGCAGCTGCTATACAGGTGAAATCCGATTGGCAGACGGTCATTTCGAGGTGGTGCTGGACGGCGAGCAGCTGATTATCGAGCCGGGTCAGAGCTGGGAGCTTGAAAGCTTCGCCATATTCGAAGGAACGGACAGGGAAACGCTTCTGGAACAATTCGGTCGGGAGCTGGAGGCCAATCATCCAAGATTGGAAACTCCGGGTGCTCCTAACGGATGGTGCTCCTGGTACTGCTTCGGCCCTCAGGTGACCGAACAAAATATATTCGATAACCTGCAGGCAATAAGTGAGCAGGCGCCTCAATTGAAGTACATTCAAATCGATGACGGTTATCAAGCCTACATGGGAGATTGGCTTGTTCCCGGCAAATCGTTCAGCGATATGGAAAAGCTGTGCAAACAAATTAAGGCCGAAGGCTTTGAGCCTGCCATCTGGGTCGCTCCGTTCATCGCCCAACAGGAATCGGCATTGTTTCAGAAGCATCCGGACTGGTTTATACAGGACGAGGACGGACAGCCGCTCGCTTCCAACAAGATTTCATTCGGAGGCTGGCGTCATGGTCCTTGGTATATGCTTGACGGTACGCATCCCGAGGCGCGGGAGTATTTGCGGCACGTATTCCGGACGATGCGTGAGGAGTGGGGCTGCCATTACTTTAAGCTGGACGCGAACATGTGGGGTGCACTCCCCGGCGGCCGCCGTTATATTCCCGAAGCAACGAAAGTGGAAGCGTACCGCATGGGGATGGAGGCTGTCCTGGAAGGGGCGGGACACGACAGCTTCCTGCTGGGCTGCAACGCTCCAATGTGGCCGTCGCTTGGAACCGTTCACGGAATGCGCGTAACCGGGGATATCGCCCGGAAATGGCCTGTCTTTGCGCTGCTCGCCGCCGAGGGCTTTTCCCGGAACTGGCAGCATAACCGCCTGTGGGTCAATGATCCGGATTGTCTGGTGCTTGAGAACCGCAATATCAAGCTTGTTGATCCCGATGGTACTGTACGCCATGGACTATCTACGATTACACCGGAGGAGTTTAGTTTTCATGCGGCATACATTATTGCGTCCGGCGGTATGGTGCTGTCCGGGGATGATATGTCTACGATGTCCGCAAGCAATATGGATATCGTGAAAAAGGCACTGACCACACGCAACATTGCGGCCCGGTTCGATGATGACAGCTTCCGGATAGGCAGAGTTTACGAGCCGGACCGGCAGCTGCTCTGTCTGTTTAACTGGAGCGAAACGGCGACAACGCTGACGATCCGTCTTGATCAAGCAGGCAGGCTGGAGGATTTCTGGACAGGAGAGGAGCTCGGCTTGCACAGGGATCAGCTCACCTTAACCGACATGCCGGGTCATTCCGGGCGCGTACTTGTATTCTATCCTTCAAAAGTATCCGTTTAGGGAAGTTATGGTAGAACAATGTAAGCGGTTGTGGTAAATTGAAGTTGAACTAAAATGCCCTCATTATATAATGAATGGAGATGTCCCGATTGAGAATTGCAGCGCAGCTCTATACGTTAAGAGAGTTTCTGAAAACACCGGAAGATATCGCTTCAACCCTGAAGAAAGTAAAAGAGATCGGCTACAATGCCGTACAGGTTTCCGGAGTAGGACCCATCGATAATGAGGCCTTGAAGGAACTGGCGGACCGCGAGCAGCTGGCCATTTGCGCTACGCATATCGGTTATCAGGACTTGGCGAACAATCTGGACAGCGTCATCCAGAAGCATAAGCTGTGGGGCTGCCAATATGTTGGCTTAGGCGGCTTGCCGCAGGAATACCGGACAAGCGCTCAAGGCTATGCGGAATTTGCAAAAATAGCCTCTGAAATCGGCAGAAAGCTCAAGGCGGCTGGGTTAACCTTCATCTATCATAATCATAGCTTTGAATTTGCCAAATTCGACGGACGGACCGGCATGGATATTTTATTTGAAGAGTCGGACCCTTCAGCATTTGATTTCGAATTGGATGTCTATTGGGTACAAGCAGGCGGAGCGGACCCGGTAGAGTGGATTCGCAAGGTCAATGGCCGAATGAAGGTTGTTCATTTGAAGGATATGGCCGTTATGGGCGACCGCGAACAGCGCTTTGCCGAGGTTGGCGAAGGCAATATGAATTTCAAGAGCATTTTGACCGCTTGCAATGAAATTGGAGTCGAATGGGGCGCTGTAGAGCAGGATCAGTGCTACGGCCGCAATCCGTTCGAGAGCCTGGCCATCAGCTTTAATAATTTGCAAAAGACAGGTCTTATCAACGTGTAATAGATTGTACCAATAACCCCCGTGCGCTTCATTGAAGCAGGCGGGGGTTTGATTTTGCCTCGGGTTAACAATAATCCAATTGCGGAAATTAGTTGTTTTTGATATTATTGTTATAACAATTAAAATATAAGGAAGAAAGGAGGAACCGAGTTGCCATTTTATGATTTGGACGCGTCGTTCGGATTTTTGCTTGGCAAAGCCTACCGGAGAATGTCTCAGCTGCTGCTGCTGAGATTCAAGCCCTATAACATAACGCCGGAGCAATGGACCATCCTGTGCCGGCTGCAGGGCAATGACGGAATCAGTCAGAAGGAGCTTGCCGCCCGGGCTGACAAGGATCCGCCTACAACAACCCGGATTCTCGATGTTTTGGAGCGAAAAGGATATGTTCGCAGAGAGATGAATGCCGAAGACCGCAGATCCTTTTGCGTCTATTCGACCCCTCTTGGCAAAGAGCTTGCGGAGAAGCTCGTTCCTATTGAGATAGAGGCGCTTCAAGACGCTGCGGGAGACATTCCGTACGCCCAGCTGGAGCTGTTAAAGCAGCTGCTCCTTCAGATCGGCAGGACTGCTGAACAGCTTCATGACTCACAAGTTCAAGACAAATAATCAGCACGATACAACAATGGAACGACAGGAAGGGAACATACAACTACATGAACACAACACAATCATCGTCGTCCAGACTTTGGACGATGAATTTTATTTTTCTGACATTATGTAACTTATGCGTCTATTTAAATATCCAGATGATTACCCCGTCGCTTCCGGCTCATGTATCAAGCAAATTCGGGAGCAGCGGGACCACGATCAGCTTCGTGATCAGCCTGTTCGCCATATCGGCGATAGTTATGCGATTGTTTGCAGCCAAATTGTTTGCGATGTTTGGAGAAAAGCGTCTGATGTTTATCGGACTTATCATATTTGCAGTTTCTACCGCAGGATATGCCTTTATGCATGTTTTGGGTGCGCTGCTGGTTCTCCGCGTCATATACGGCATCGGCTTTGCTCTTGCGGGTACAGCCTTCGGGACATTAGTATCGGAGATTATTCCTAAACATCGGATGGGAGAGGGCATGGGCTATTTCGGCTTATCGACAAGCTTATCGATGTCCATAGCTCCGGTTATCGGCTTGTGGCTGCTGAATGCTTACGGCTTCAATACGCTAATCAGCGTAACCTCCGTACTAGCTCTGGTCGTCTTTCCGCTGGCGGCTTTTATCCAGTTTCCGGCGAAGCAGACGGACAGAGGTCAAGCCTCTGCAGGAAATACCTCTTCAGGACAAGCTCAAACAAAGAACGGGGTTTGGGAAAGCGGCGCCTTGTTCCCCTGCGGCTTGAATCTTCTATTATCCGTCACGTACGGGGGACTTATCACCTTTCTTGCTCTGTTCGGGAAAGAGGTCTCCCTGGGAAATGTCGGTTGGTTTTTCCTGTTTAACGCAGTAATGGTTCTTGTTGTCCGTCCTTTTTCAGGCAAGCTGTTCGACCGGAAAGGTCATGCTGCCGTCCTGCCTCCCGGAGCGTTATTTACGGCAATCGGCCTACTCTTGTTGTCTTATACTTCCGGTATGACGCTTTTGGTTATTTCGGCGTTTTGCTATGGGATCGGCTATGGCATGCTGCAGCCGTCGCTGCAAGCGTGGACTATTCAGCGCAGTGCACCGGAAAGACGCGCGGCGGCAACCGGTATGTTCTATAATTCTATCGATCTAGGCATCGCCATCGGCTCGGTCTGCCTGGGCTTTGTCGCTGCCGGAACAGGGTATGCCGGGATGTATCGAGTCTCAGCGGTCAGTATGCTTCTGTTCCTGATTTTTTATGCCGCGCATGTGATTGGCTCCAAGAGGAGACAGACGGTTTCCAAGCTATAACCAAGCTATAAAATATAGAAGCAAATTGCAGCAGCACCCTGACTTTCCTTTGACAAAAGCAGATGGAGAGAATTAGGGTGTTTTTTTGTTGCTATTATGACGCTATAAATAAAATTTATCGTGATTATAATACAATTTATCGATTATATATTGCGTCATAATTTCAAATGTGATATACCATATATAGAAGTAATGCTCATTAACAAGGAGGCAGAACATGGCAGCAGGTGTAGGCATTAGCGGCATGGGAAGAATCGGCAGACTATTGGTGAGAAGAATTTGCTCCAGCCCCGTACCATCCATCGAACTGAAAGCGATTAACAGCATTTATCCGGTGGAAACGGTTGCACATCTATTGAAGTACGACACGGTCCATGGAACATGGGAGGCGCAAATTTCGATTCAAAACGGAGCTTTGGTGATCAACGGGCATACGATTCAGGTAGTGTATGAACGGGATCCGGAGCAAATTCCATGGGCAAAGCTAGGCGTTCAGCTTGTTGTCGATGCTACCGGTAAATTCAATGATCGCGAAGGCGCTCACAAGCATTTGAGAGCAGGTGCCTCTTCCGTGGTCATTACGGCGCCCGGCAAGCAAATGGATCTGACGGTTGTTATGGGAGTCAACGATCATTTATATGATCCTGCCAAGCATACTGTTGTATCCGCTGCATCCTGCACGACCAATTGTGTGGCACCGGTACTGGCCATACTCGATAAGGCATTCCAAGTGAAGAGCGGGTGGCTGACAACGATTCACTCTTCCACATCCGATCAGAACCATTTGGATAATCCACACAAGGATTTAAGAAGAGCCAGGGCATGCACCCAGTCGATCGTTCCGACGACAACAGGCGTTGGGAAGGCGCTGGTCGACGTACTTCCGCATTTGGCACCTCATATCGAAGGGCTATCCGTTCGCGTTCCTACGCAGGATGTATCCTTAATCGATCTCACGGTGCAAGTAACCCATCCCGCTGAGCTGGAAAAGGTAAGAGAGGTGCTGCGTACTGCTGCAAACGGCGATTTTGCCCATTATGTCGGGTATTCGGAGGAGCCTCTTGTATCGGTCGACTTTGTCGGATGCTCTAAATCCGCAGTCATCGACGGCCTGTCTGTCATGGCATCCGGGGATCAAATCAAAGTGTTGGCATGGTATGACAATGAGTGGGCTTATGCCTGCCGTGTTATAGAATTAACTCAAACTGTAGGCGAAAGGGTGGAAGAAGCATGCGAAACATCTATGGCCGTTCTTTAGAGTTGGGAGTTATTATTTGCAAGCATTGCGGAGAAATTATTGATACCGTCGATACCGAAAACGTCGTGACTTATTATAGCCAATGCGATCATTCACAATGCAAGGAAAAGGAAAAGCTGCCGGTCGGAATACCGCCTGAGAAAGCTGTTTCCCTATAAACGATCATATTCACCTAAGAGAGGATCCATGACCCTATGAAAATAAATGAACTTATTCCAGAATCGGCCCCTTTGACCAAGGGAACTATGCATAGAAATGCTTCAGCCGATGCGTTGATTGAACACGCGCTTCTTCGCAAGGAAGGTCAGCTTGCCTCAACCGGGGCATTCGCAGTAACAACGGGCAAATATACCGGACGTTCTCCCAAAGATAAATTCATTGTGGAAGAACCGTCGGTTATGGAGCATATTGCGTGGGGAGCCGTCAATCAGCCAATGTCACAGGTTCATTTTGAGAAGCTGTACGCCAAGGCAATGGAGTATATGAAAGATCGCGAGCTATTCGTCTTTGACGGCTTCGCAGGGGCAGACGAAGAGTATCGTCTTCCGATCCGGGTGATTAACGAACGTGCTTGGCACAATCTGTTTGTCCGTCAGCTGTTCATTCGTCCGACGGAGGAGGAGCTGGCAGCCCATAAGCCAGAATTTACCGTTATCGCTATGCCGGGACTCAAGGCAGAGCCGGAGTTGGATGGAACGAATTCGGAGACATTCATCGTCGTATCCTTCGAGCGCCGGGTCGTCCTGATCGGTGGAACCGAGTATGCGGGAGAAATGAAGAAATCGATCTTCAGCGTATTGAATTATTTGCTTCCTTTCCAAGGCGTCTTCCCTATGCATTGCTCCGCCAATGTTGGGGAAAACGGGGATGTTGCTTTGTTCTTCGGGCTCTCGGGTACCGGCAAAACGACCTTGTCCGCCGACCCTGACCGCCGCTTGATCGGCGACGATGAGCACGGCTGGTCCAGCCGCGGCGTCTTCAATTTCGAAGGAGGCTGCTATGCTAAATGTATCGGTCTCACCAAGGAAAAAGAGCCGCAAATTTGGGCAGCCATCCAAAAAGGAACGGTGCTTGAAAATGTAGTTCTGGATGCCGAGACCGGTGAGGCCGATTACTCGGACAATTCGTTAACGGAAAACACGCGGGCGGCATATCCGGTTGACTTCATCGAAAATGCGCTTATCCCCGGAACAGCGGGCCATCCCGGAGTCATTATCTTCCTGACCGCAGATGCGTTCGGGGTGCTGCCTCCGATCTCCAAGCTTTCGAAGGAGCAGGCTATGTATCATTTCCTGTCTGGATATACTTCGAAGCTTGCAGGTACGGAAAGAGGAGTCACCGAACCGGAGGCTACGTTCTCCTCATGCTTCGGTGCGCCGTTCTTGCCGCTTCGTCCAAGCGCTTATGCAGAGATGCTCGGCAATAAAATCGATGAGCATCAAGCGAAGGTTTATCTTGTCAATACAGGATGGTCCGGAGGAAGCTATGGCGTTGGTCAAAGAATGAAGCTGAGCTATACGAGAGCCATGGTAACGGCCGCTTTAAACGGTAGCCTGGAGCAGGCTCAGTTTACACCGGATCCGATCTTCGGAGTCAGTATTCCCGACCGTGTTGAGGGAGTGCCAAGCGAAGTGCTGCAGCCGCGTACAACCTGGGCCGATGCTGAGGCCTATGATGCCAAGGCACGCGAGCTTGCATCCCGTTTCATCCGCAACTTCGAGAAGTTTGCCGATGCCTCGGAAGCGATTCGCGGCGCAGGACCTAAGCCGGAGTAATCACATTACTAATATTCGTTAGGCATTCTTTTCAGCAAGTAAGCCATAATGCTTTAATAACCAAAAAAACCGGTCTATGCGTTCATTTCGCATACCGGTTTTTTTAGCATATTCTTGGATTAGCCGCGCGGACGGGTTCGATTCGTAGGCATAGCCTCGAGGGGATTATCAGGCCAATAATGCTTGGGGTAACGGCCTTTCAAATCCTTCTTGACTTCGAAATAGGCGCCGGACCAGAAGCTGGACAAATCCCTTGTTACTTGCACGGGTCTATGGGCGGGAGACAGCAGGTGCAGAGTAAGCGGAACCTGGCCCCGTCCTATGCAGGGCGTCTCCGTCAGCCCGAACATTTCCTGAAGCCTGACTGCGAGCAATGGAGCTGCCGGATCGGTGTAGTCTATTGGAATTCGTGAACCGCTAGGGACGACCATATGAGTCGGAGCATAAGTATCCAGCTCCCGTCTCTGTTCCCAGGTAAGCCACGATTCCAGTATATCGGCCAAATGGAGCCGTTCCAGGTCACCCCGGTTCTTCAGTCCGTACAGGTGCGGCCCCAGCCATTCATCAAGCTTGGACAGCAAGCCTTCATCCGAAGCATCGGGCCATGCAGAATCTACCGGGTGCATGAAGCACATTCGCTGCTGCAGCTGCCTTGCAGCCTTGGTCCATGTAAGCAGGGACAAGCCTTCCTGGAGAATGCCATCGAGCAAGGCCGTGAGCATGGCATCGGGATCAGGCTGAGGAATTGGAACTTCCTTGAGGACAAGCGCCCCGATACGAAGCCGTTTACGTGCACGTACGGCCTGGGTGGAGGAATCCCAGCTTACGGTGGATTCCTGTTCGATCATCTCACTCAGATATTGCTCCATATCGCTTAGCTCCAGCGGGGCCGCAAGATGGATCCGGCTCTCTAACCCTTGATCGTCCAGCTCCGCCGCGACCAGATAGAGAGAGGAAGCCAAAGGCTGCATATCTTGAAATGCAGCCCCGCGCCCATTTTGCAGCAAGTAGCGGCCATTCGGTCTGCGCTGGCCGATCCGGTCCGGGTAAGCCAGCGCCAGCAGCAGGCCGCATGCCTCGATGTCACCTTGTGATGCGGTTTGCGGCAGCTTCAGCATCCGTTTCCATTGATTTGCTTCCGCGATCGCCCGCTTGGACGCCGCGAGATCGATTCGGAACCCTTCGTGGTAGGGTTCCATGGTTCTCTCCACGGAGGCTGCTTTGCGAAGCGCCTCTACACGCAGCCTCATGTCGGCATTTTTTCCGGCTCCGCCTTCATTTCTCAGGATGTCGCGCTCGTTCAGCAGCGCAGCCAGCTCGCAGGCGAGTACGCCTAGCCGCATAGGAATGGCTTTGAGCAGCATATGAGCGAGGCGCGGGTGAAGGCCCAGCTCCGCCATGGCTTTGCCATGCTCCGTAATGCCTCCCTTCGCATCGAGCGCGCCCAGGCCTTGGAGCAGAGCGCGGGCATGCGAGAACGCGGCGGAAGGGGGCAGGTCCAGCCAGCTGAGCTCGGCCGGATCGGCTACGCCCCATTGCGCCAGCTCCAAAGCGAGCGGCGTGAGGTCCGCCTCGGCAATCTCAGGTGCGCTATGCTCCTTGAGATTGCGATCGTCCTGCTCCGTCCACAGCCGGTAGCATACGCCCGGCGCGGTTCTCCCCGCACGTCCCCTGCGCTGATCCGCGGAAGCGCGTGAGACGGGGATCGTCTCCAGGCGCGTCATTCCGGTGCGCGGGGAGAAACGGGGAACACGCATAAGGCCAGCATCGATAACGATGCGCACGCCTTCCACCGTCAAGCTCGATTCGGCAATCGAGGTGGCCAGAACAACCTTGCGTTCATCAGGCCGGGACGGCGAAATCGCCGCATCCTGGGCTTCCTGCGGCAAGCTTCCGTAGAGCGGAGCAATCCTCACTGCTTGGCGTGATGCCGAGCCTTGCTCGCGGAGCAGAGCTTCAACGCGCCGTATCTCACCTTCCCCCGGGAGGAAGACGAGCAGATCGCCGGGATCATGCTCCAATGCGCTTAGAATGCAGCGGACGACCGACGGTTCGATCCTCCCCTCCGTGCTGCGGCTCCAGAACCGTGTCTCCACGGGGAAGCTGCGGCCTTCACTGACGAGAATCGGCGCATCGTTCAACAGCTTGGCGACGGGCTCCGCATTCAATGTCGCGGACATGACCAATATTCGCAAATCGTCGCGCAGCAGCGATTGCGATTGAAGGCACAGGGCGAGGCCGGTATCGGCGTGCAGACTGCGCTCATGAAATTCGTCGAAAATAACGATGCCGACATCCTCCAATGCAGGGTCTGCTTGAAGCATGCGGGTTAGCACTCCTTCCGTCACAACCTCGATACGGGTTTCGGAGCTAACCTGGCTATCGAGCCGTACCCGGTAACCTACGGTGCCGCCGACCTTGTCCCCGAGTTTGGCGGCCATGTACCTTGCCGCTGATTTGGCTGCGAGCCTGCGGGGCTCGAGCATCAGTATGCGGCGATCGGCAAGCCAAGGCTCGTCCAACAGAGCAAGCGGAATCCGGGTTGTTTTCCCTGCGCCCGGCGCGGCTACCAGCACTGCGTTAGGACCGGAACGGAGCGTTTCTTGTAGTTTAGGTAATATGGATTCAATAGGTAACCGATTCATAGATTCACTTCTTCCTTAGACAAACAGCAAATAGATTATTCTATTGTATACGATAAGGGAAAAGGGGAACAAGTGAAGAGCGGGGTGGGGTAGAGGGGAGCAGAAAGAAAGGGCCCTTTACAGGCCCTTCATAGACAGAGGCAATATGGATGAAATGATCAATAAAGCTTCTGTACGCCAATCTCTTAATAGAGAGACAATGCCAGCGAGTCCCGTTCGTTGAGGGAATGAAGAATAGCTTCACAGCCAACGATTTCGATACTGATAAGGGAGTCGAGACATTTTTTTATCGCTTTTCTTCCTTTGGTTACCTTGGATTCCAAAGCGGATTTCAATAAGTTAAACTTTTTATTTGTTTTCTCATCGGTGTACACAGGTACGGTTTTGTTTTGGACAGTTATAAATAGTTTCATCAATAATCACCAACCTAATATTGGATATGTAAATAGGATATATTACGATTATTAAAATAACATTAAAAAAGTTTTACAATTTTACTACAGAAGCTATTATTTTTTTCTTTCTGTCTATTAAGACGGATGATAGCTGGAAAAGGTTACACATCTAATGAAAAAAACTCGCCTCAGCTAAGAAGCCCCATACCTTCTCCAGTCCGCTGATAGAAAGCAATGCGGTTTACGAAGTGACAAGGATTGGCCGCAGCATTTTTGGCAAGGAAGTCTCATGACTACAAAATAGTGCAAGTATTTTTCATAGAATAAGCAAAAATGTGTAATTGTGTTCTAGAACCTTATCCTATAAGGTTATCTATGGAAAAGGGATTACGAGACTGGAGGGATTCTCATGTTGGATCTGAAACGATTTGAGCAACCGCCGTCAGCGTTCCGCATTCAACCTTTTTGGTTCTGGAACGGTGATATGTTAGACGAGGAAATCCGTCATCAAATCCGTGAAATGGCGGATAAAGGCGTCGGCGGTTTTTTTATATGCGCAAGGCAAGGTTTGCAAATCCCTTACTTATCCGATGCCTGGTTCGGCAAGGTTCGCGTTGCCGTAGAAGAGGCCGACAAGAACGGGATGGAGGTCTGGTTATATGACGAATACCCCTATCCGAGCGGAATAGCCGGGGGAGAAGTCATATTGGAGCATCCTGACGCGAAGCACTATACGCTGGCACATCAATCGGAACGTGTCCCCGCCGGCCAGCATGTGACGCTCGAGCTGCCTTGGGCCAAAATTTTGTTCGCCAAGGCGGTACCCGTATCGGCATCAGGCAAGCTGAATTGGGATCAGGCCATCGATGTCCGTTCAAGCATCGGCAACTATCAAGCTGACCCGATATTTCAGAAGGCGGGCTTGACTGCCTATAATCAGAAGCGGTTCTTTACATACCGTACGGTGCAAAAGATGGATTGGACCGCTCCATCGGGCCCGAACCTGGAAGAAGCATGGGAAGTCATCATCGTTCAGGAACAGGAAATTGAAGACTTCAAATATTACGGAACCTTCGTCGATCCCTGCAACCGGGAAGCTATGGCCGCGTTTATTAGGCTGACGCACGATAAGTACGCACAGCATCTCGGGGACTATTTCGGCAAGACGATAAAAGGAATGTTTACCGACGAGATCGGTCTCTTAGGAAGTATCCCGTGGTCTCCGCGGTTAGCGGACGAATTTCTGCAGCGGAACGGCTACGATCTGCGGGAGCATCTGCACGCGCTGCTGTATTCGGATGCGGAGGATGCGGCCCGGATACGGTATGACTACTATCAAACGGTTCATTTGCTCCTAAGAGAGTCCTATCACAAGCAAGTGCATGATTGGTGCGAACGGCACGGACTTCAATATGTTGCCGAGGTGCCTTCGGTACGTATGACGACCCAACTATACAGTCATGTGCCGGGAGGCGATTCGGCGCACGAGAAGCTGGGCCGGTCATTAGAATGGATTTTGAACCAGTATGCGGACAATATGCGAAGCAATCCCAAGATGGTCAGCTCGCTTGCGCGTCAGCTCGGCCGGGAGCGCAACCTGATCGAATGCTTCCACAGCGTAGGCTGGTCTATGACGCTGCAGGATGCAAGATGGATGATAGACCGTATGGCTGCGATGGGCACGAACTTTTTTAATTTCCATGCCTTCTTTTATACGCTGGACGGCCTGACCAAGCATGATGCCCCTCCATCCCAATTTTTGCAAAATCCGTATTGGGAGCATTTTCGTCAGCTGGGGGATTATACGGGAAGAATCAGCTATGCGATGAGCTGCGGGGACGCGGATATCTCGATAGCCGTGCTGCAGCCGACAACCTCCCTGTGGACGCATATGGGGAACCCGTTTCACGGGTTCGGCTATGGCGGCCGTGAGACGCAGGAGAAGGAAAGGCTAAACAGCTTGAAGCAGTGGTGGGTTCGGATATGCAACCAATTGACGCTTAGCGGCAGAGATTTCGATCATCTGGACGCGGAGCTTTTGGAGGAGGCCAATATTCAGGAGGGAATTCTTTCGATAGGAAGAGCCCGGTATACGCTGCTGATCCTGCCTCCTATGACAAATCTCGAAAGTGCCGCCTGGAAGAAAATTCAAGATTTTCTTCGCCAAGGCGGCAAGGTCATCAGTCTTGGGCAGCTGCCTTACGAGGCTATCGAGCCGAAACAGTGGAATGAAGAAGAGCTTCTGGCCGCTTTCGGCTTAACGCAATCGGAGAAAGGCCGCTTCTGGACCGGGAATGAGGAAACGTCTGTTGCCGGAGATCATCCATGGTCATCAGGAGCCGGGAACGCCTACTATTTGCCTTTCCAGGCCGGGGCGGAAGCTTCCGTCATTCTTCATAAATTGGACAAGCTTTTGGAAAAGCTTCAGCCTCAAACCGTCCGGCTGCTGCCTGGCTGCGGTGAATTAGGTCTGTTGCTGCAAACCAGACATTTGGATGATCGCACGGCTTTAGTGTTCATCAGCAACCAAGAGCAAGCCGTCCGTGAGGTTACGCTGAGTATAGCAGATAGCTATTGGAGCTTGGCCGATAGCCCGGCTTCGGGATCGGTAGGTGTTCACTTCGAGGAGCTTTCGCTGGACCATGGAAGCGTGAGCTGCTTGCAAGGGAACCGTTCGGAAGCGGCTTGGCAGCTGCCTATTGCACTGGCTCCATTTGAATCCCGCTTGCTGAGGGTTACTCTGGTTGAACAAGCCCGGATGTCCGAAGCGGAGGGAAGCCGTGAGAGCCAAGCACAGCCATGGGTATGGCAGATCGGTGCAACGGCTTCGTGGGAGATGCGGGCGGAGCAGCCTAACTCGGTTCGCTTCGATACCTTCCAGATGATCCTGCATTCGGGGGAAAGCAGCCCTGGCGTGAAGACGCAATCCGACGGAGCCTCCGGTGGGGTAACCGTACCGGTCAAAACCTTTATCGATCAATGCGCGGACCTTACGGATCAGCTTCCGCTCCCGGTGTCGATGCGGCAGCTGTTCGGAACGCCGATGAAGCTAAGCATGGCTTATCCGCTTCGCGTTAGTTATACATCGCAATTCGTCGTTGAAGAGCCGCTGGAAAGCGTCCGGCTTGTCATGGACCGCGGTGCGATATCGGGGCAAGGGGTTATCCGAATTAACGGGCATGTGATTCAGCCTGAAAGGATGGAACCATATTTCCTGTATGACCATTCCAACGTTGCCTATGATGTAACGGCCTTTTTGGCTGAGGGAGTTAATGAGCTGTCGGTGGATGTCCGGATTGCCCATGATTGGGATGGGGTTGTCGATGCCCTCTACCTGAACGGATCGTTTCTCGTCCATTTCGATGGGCAGCATCGGCCTGTGCTGAGTGCGAAATCGCATCTGTCTATGCCATTGTCTGCCGGGCCTTACCGGGGCTATCCGTACTATGCAGGGAACTTTACCTTTGCCAGAATGATTGATCTGCCAAGCCTGCCCGAAGCGGATTCGTTCGAGCTAAGCTTTGTAGGCTGGGATTCGAACCTGCATGATAGTGTAGAAGTAATCGTCAACGGTCAATCCGTCGGAGTCCGCCCTTGGTCGCCTTATCGGTGGACAGGCCCGTCGAAGCTGCTGCGCAAAGGCGCCAACCGGGTCGAGGTTAAGGTCACCAATTCCTTAATAGGCCTGCTCGAAGGCAAATATTTTGATTATCCGAGTCATACGTTACTGCCTGTTAACTCATAGCCAATAGATAATAAGAGGGGAAAATAGATACCCCAGCCCCATATCTTCAATTTGACGAGCCAACGATCAGATATGGAAACTTCCGCATCACCAACCTGCATGTAGTTGCAGGTTTTTTTTATTTTCGCGACTGCCCTGGAAATTTCCCAAGCTCCAAATTCCAGTCCCCGTTTTGCAGCCTCAATGGTATGGAAGCTTTCAGGGATATTAAAAATGGCAGGATACTACATTGTGCTGATATGATTACCGGGTTATAATAAAATCCACATCATGAGAGTGAGATTAAGGGAACAAATCCTTATTTTAGATTAAGGAATGGCGTTGGACCGTATCTTGTCCCCGATGGTGAGACAGGTCACGGTCCATTTTATTTGGAGATGCAGCCTCTGTGTCGCATTCCAATCCATCCGGCAAACGGAGCCCGGAAGGAGCAGCCTAAAGGGCAAGCGAATTCAAGCCGGTCGACCCGGTTTTATGAGGTTGTCTTCGGCTTCATAGTTTTCCGAGAAATTCCAAATAAATAACCAATTATATTATAAAATTTCAAAATAAAACGGTTGAAAACAAAAACAAATAAAGGTATGGTAGTAATATAATGTTTAATATCGGGAGTACTTCCTTTCGAAAAGTGACTAACATTAATACCTCTTGGTGGTGAATTGGATTGCTCGTTACAATGAAGAAGCGCTTGAGTCACTGGGGCTCCAGCTTTTATGGAGGAAAAGGAACACATTATCGGAAGATGCTCGTCTTGATTCTGATCATTGCCAGTATTCCCGGGTTAATAACCGGAGCGTTGATTTACTGGTTTGTCGGAGGACGGATAGAGAATGAGCTGCTTCAGCTGCACAAAAATCAAATTATCAAGAGAGCGGAAAATATTGACGGGCAGTTCGAGAATATGGAGCTATCCATGTCTCATGGCGCTTTAGATACCAAATTCGATTACTCGCTGAAGGATACCGATTTTTATCGTCAATTTTCATTATCGAGAGATATATCCAAGACCTTAGTATTGATGCAAGGGGCCATGCCTCTCGCCAAACGGCTGGATTTGTATATAGACGGGCTGCTGCCGGTCCATTTTAACCCTGAGATTAGTGTCAGCGATCCGAATACGGATGAGTGGAAGCAGTTCAAGCAGGCCAGCGGGAAGGGGCCGAATGTATATTGGACAACCTTGCCTACACTGAACAAATACCAGACCGGATATGATCTGGCCCTAGTCCACAAAATTCCCGGAGGCACATCAGAGCCCTTCGGACTTATGGTGGCACGCCTGGACCGCGATAATGTCGTCTCGCTCTTGAAAACGGTTGCTCCTTATGATGAAGGGGAAGCGTTTATGATGCAGGAGGATGGCAATGTACTTATCTCAACCGAGGGGAACAGCCATGCCTCTTCTCTAATTGAGGGGGTCAAAAAGGAAGTTTTAAGCCGTAACGCGGATCAGACCTCGTTCCTGTTCAAATGGGATAAAAATACGTATTCGGTTTCTGCCGGGGTACTGGAAAGAATCGGGGAAAAGTGGATCTATGTGTCCATAGCGCCGACCAGTGCGATTAAGAAGCCGATCGTGTTCCTGTCGCAGGTGATCGTTCTTATCAGCTGTGCTGGACTGCTCCTTGCCGCCGTATTATCGTGGCTCGCATCCCGTAAAATATATTCCCCGTTAAATCAGCTGGTAGGCTTGCTGGGCAACGGGAATCAAGCGCAGGGGAACGAATTTGAGCTGATAGAGAAGCATTGGCAGCACCTGAACCGGGAAAGTCTGGAGCTGCAGACGAAGCTGGAGAAGCAGATGCCGCAGATGAAGGAGGGCTTCGTGCTGCAGCTGATTCAAGGTTATTTGTCGGCGTATTCGGAGAGCGATCTCAGGGACCGGATGAATCATTACGGCTGGAATACCGAACACCGCCAATATATCGTGCTGTATCTGCAGCTGGTAGGAATGACGGAGCTGGATACGGGCGGCCGGTTTTCCCATGGAGATGAAGGGCTTATCACCTTTGCCGCGGCCAATATGATTGAAGAGCTGGCCAATGAACGGTTCGAGCATTGCCATGTCATAAATTTTCATAACCTGACTGTCGGTCTATTGCTGAATATTCCGGAAGGGCAGCCATTCAAGAACGAGCTGTACCAGCTGAGCGAAACATTAATGAAGACCATCAATCAAATTCTTAAGATGCAGGTTACCATTACCTTGGGGAAAGCTACGGAGCAGCTGAGAGAAATTCCGTTCTTATTCGAGGAGGCGAAGCTTGCTTTAAGCTACCGCAATTTCAGCAAGGAGAATCAGATCATTGACCTGGAGGCGCTCAGCAAGCTGGAGGAGCATCAGCCGTTCCAGTATCCTTTTTCCTTGGAGAGAGAGATTATCCAGGCGATGCGGATGGGGCAAGCGGACGAGGCGAGGCAGCATGTTCATGCCTTCATGAATGCGGTAGCCGCAGACGGAGTTAAGGAGATGGATGTGCAGCAGGGGATGATGAATCTGCTTGGTTCCCTCGAGCATGCTATCATGCAATCGGGTCTGAATCCGAACCAGCTGTTCAAATCCGCCAACTTGTTCGAGCAGCTCTCCGCGCTGAGGGAGCCGGAGCAAATCGAAGCCTGGTTCATGAATAAGGTCATTGCCCCGTTCATCGAGGCGATGGAGAACCGGGCGGATTTCCAGCTTAAGAAAATGATTGAGCAGGCGATGCTGTATATCCAGGCGAACTACATGAACGATATTTCACTCGATAGCTGCGCGGAGCACTGTGGTACGAATGCCTTCGTGATGAGCCGGACGTTCAAGCAGGTGTCAGGCAAAAACTTCATTGACTATTTGACGGATCTTCGTATGGAGAAGGCCAAGGAGATGCTGCGCAATTCGGAGCTGAAGATTAACGAGATATCGGAAAAAGTCGGGTATCAGCATAGCTATTTCAACCGTATTTTCAAAAAATATGAAGGGGTCACCCCGAGTCAATATCGGGAAATGAGCCGCCAAGCATAAACCGGAAAACCCGCTCGTGGAGCGGGTTTTTTCGTTGTTAACAAGAAAAGAGTAGGTTTGCAAAAGATGTCCAACCGGCAAAACCCGGGCAAATCAAGAATGTCTAATTGCAAACAAATGCCCCATCCAACACAATGTGACTATGACTTAACCGAATGACGAAACGAGTCTCAAAGAATCGTTAAAGGTCGAAACTTGTCGGAGAAACACTGTGAATTTGAATTCAATAAGGAGTGAAACTATGGGGCACACAACAACGACTGACAGCCTCCCAGTGAAGGTACGAAAAAAACAAAGTACCATGGACCTATTTTTAAAACGGCTGAAACGGGATAAATGGATGTATCTTCTTCTATTGCCGGGTATTTTGTACTTCCTCATCTTTAAATACGTTCCGATGTGGGGCGTAATGCTCGCATTCAAAAACTATCAGCCTTTCACAGGCTTTATGAACAGCGAATGGGTCGGTCTCGATCATTTCCGCGACTTCTTTCAGAATCCGGATTTTGGCCGTCTGTTGAGAAATACGCTCCTGCTTTCTTTATATAATCTGGTATTTTTCTTCCCGGCGCCTATTATTATTGCGCTGATGCTAAATGAGGTTCGCAAAGAATTTTACAAACGGACCATTCAAACGCTCATTTATGTACCGCATTTTATCTCCATGGTTATCGTGGCCAGTATCTCCTATGTCTTTCTGACGACGGAAGGCGGCATCGTTAACAGTATGCTGGAGCAGGCTACTGGTCATAAGATTGATTTTCTGTCCAGCCCGGACTGGTTCCGTCCGCTTATCATATTGCAAACCATGTGGAAGGAATGCGGCTGGGGAACGATTATTTTCCTTGCAGCATTAGCCGGAGTCGATACGGAACAGTATGAAGCGGCCATCGTAGACGGAGCTAACCGCTGGCGCCAAATGTGGCACATTACGCTGCCTTCGATTCGCAGCACCATCATAATTTTGTTGATTCTTAAAGTCGGTGATGTTCTGGAAAACGGTTTCGAGCAAATCTATCTGATGACGAACGCACTGAACAGGGACGTTGCCGACGTATTCGATACGTATGTCTATATGATGGGGATTACGCAGGGAGCATTCAGCTATAGTACGGCGGTCGGTTTGTTCAAGTCGATTGTCGGTGTCATCCTCGTATTCACCAGCAACTATCTGGCCAAGCGATTCGGTCAATCAGGGATTTATTAATAATGGAGGTTCGATACGATGGGGAGACATCACAGAAGCTTACTGGATAATGTGTTCGACGGGCTTAACTATACGGTTCTCGGGATCCTCGGGATCTTGACGATATTGCCTTTCCTTTATGTCATTGCAGGCTCCTTCGCTACGGAGGCAGAGCTGACCGGAAGAGCGTTCTTCCTTATTCCCAAGACGTTCTCGCTTTCCGGATACCAATTCATTTTCTCTTCCGATACCTTGTTCCGAAGCATTCTGGTTTCGATCTATGTTACGGTGATGGGAACCGCGGTAAACCTTATTTTTACCGTGACGATGGCCTACGCTTTGGCCAGGAAAGACTTGATGGGGCGCAATACCATATTGAACCTGGTGCTGTTCTCCATGCTGTTCTCCGGCGGGATGATTCCGACCTACTTGGTTGTGAAAAACCTTGGATTGCTTGATTCCTACTGGGCATTAATGCTGCCGGGAGCCATCAGCGCATTCAACCTGATTGTCGTGAAAAACTTTTTCCAGGAGATGCCTCCAGGACTTGAGGAAGCAGCGAGAATCGACGGCTGTACCGAGCTCGGCGTTCTATGGCGTATCGTGCTTCCATTGTCCAAGCCGGTGCTTGCCACCTTCGGCCTTTTCTACGCGGTAGGTCATTGGAACAACTTCTTTACCGCGCTCTTGTATATCAACGACCCGGATAAATGGCCGCTTCAGGTCATGCTGAGACAGCTCGTTATGCTCTCCCAAGGCAACATCGGAGATATGAGTCAGCTGGATCCAACCTTCGTTCAGCCGCCAGAGCAAACGATCAAAATGGCTGTTATCGTTGTCGGTACGATTCCGATCCTGCTTGTGTATCCGTTCCTGCAAAAGCACTTCGCCAAAGGGGTATTGATAGGATCGATTAAAGGCTAAACAATGCTTACGATCATCACCATTTTCAGAACTAGTTCTTCGCATTGCTGCAAAGGGGGGATAAGGAACGGTAATGCGAACTATTATAAATTTTAAGCCAATTTTTTTGTAAAACTTGTTATACTCTATGAAGATAAAAAGGGAGGCAATGATTCATGAAATCCAGAAAGAAATCAATGAAACGTCTAGTAAGCGGGGTTATGATCTCTACGATCGCTGTTACTGCGGTTGGCTGTGGTGCCGGTGGAGATAAGGCTCCGGCAGCAGGGAAGGACTCGGGAGGCTCCTCATCGTCCGCGCCGCTTGAGCTGAGCATTATGCTACCTGCGTTCAAGCCTACGTTCCCTAAGGACGGAAGCCCGGTAGTCGCTGAATTGGAGAAATTTACCAATAGCAAAATACATTTGGAATGGGTGCCGGATTCCTCTTATGCGGATAAAATGAACATCACTCTTGCATCCGGTAAATTGCCTACCGTAATGGTCATCAAGGATAAAACAGCCAGCTTTATCAATGCTGCACGCTCCGGTGCTTTCTGGGAAGTAGGCCCTTATTTGAAGGACTATCCGAACCTGAGCAAGGCCAACCCGATCGTTAATAACAACATCTCCGTTGACGGCAAAATATACGGTGTTTACCGCGCCAGACCGCTCGGAAGAAACGGTATCGTGTACCGCAAGGAGTGGCTGGATAATCTTGGAATGCAAGAGCCTAAGACCATTGACGACTTTTACAACATGCTGAAAGCCTTTACAACCAAGGATCCGGACAAGAACGGCAAGAACGATACGTACGGTATGGTTATCTCCAAATACACAGGTCCTTTTGATATTATGCAAACCTGGTTCGGTGTTCCTAACAAATGGGGTGAGGACTCCAGCGGCAAGCTCATTCCTGCACACTATACGCCGGAGTACATGGATGCTCTCAAATTCTTCAAAAAGCTGTACGATGAAAAGCTGATCAACGCGGACTTTGCGGTTATGGATTCCAATAAATGGACGGATCCGATCGTCAATGGACAAGCAGGCGTTATGGTTGACGTAACCGACAATGCGGCACGGATCGATGATAAAATTCACGCCGCTCTGCAGCAAGCAGGCAAGGATGACAAGAACAAATACTTCATGGATATTCTGGGATCGGTAGCGGGTCCTAAAGGAAACCGCGCTCTGCCTACATCCGGTTATGCCGGAATGGTGGTTATCTCCAAATCGGCGGTAAAAACCGAGAAGGATCTGCGTCAAGTATTGGCATTCCTGGATAAGCTGAATGAAACAGAAGCACAAAATCTCGGCTTCAACGGCATCGAAGGCAAGCACTATAAGAAGGTGGAAGGCGGCATTGAGCCTGTTAAGGATACGGCCTTGATAGATCAGGAGGTCAGCGGCTTGAACCAAATGTTCATGGGCATTCCTGAGAACAGATATCTGGAAGTTGTTCAAACACCGGTCCGCAAAAAATCCAACGAAGTGCAAAAAGCTAACGAAGCCATCGTCGTGCCTAACCCGGCCGAGCCTCTTGTTTCCAACGTATACGCACAAAAAGGGCCTCAACTGGATAACATCATCAATGATGCCAGAACCAAGTTCATCGTAGGCCAAATTGACGAAGCAGGCTTCAAGGCAGCTGTAGAGCTTTGGAAAAAGAGCGGCGGCGAAGACTATGTAAAAGAAATCAACGATCTGTACCAAGCTTCGAAGAAAAAATAAGCGGAGTATAGCTCAAAGAAAACCTAAGGTTTCCCCAATCCCTTTGGCTGTGCCCTGTGGCACAGCCCGTTTTCTTGCCCTATAGACAACGTGTGCAAGGAAGTGTAAAGCACTGCAACAAAGTCTAAACGGTCTCCACCTGTATCACAAAAATATCCAATGGTTGTCAAATTCAATGTAAGCTACAGTAAGACTAAATTAAGGAGGAGAGACATGACTGCGATTAGTGAAGCATTACCATATCGGCTAGGCGAGCTCATCTATCACAATCCTTTAACCAGTGAAGAAGATGTTCAGCACTTTATTATGGAAGGACAAGCGGCCATTACCTTTCCGCAGAAGCGGATGCGGATGGAGAATATGCTGGATCCGCAGCTTGGACAACAGGCGAATTTTGTATTCTGGTGTCCGGTTGATTTTCCGGATTCCATTGCCGTCAGCTGGGATTTTTGGCCGATCCGGGAGCCCGGTCTTTGCATGACCTTCTTCTCGGCAACCGGAGCGAACGGGGAAGATTTGTTCGACTCAAGCCTTGCGCCGCGCACCGGTATTTATCCGCAATATCATAACAGCGATATCCATGCCTACCATGTATCTTATTTCAGACGCAAGGAAGCCGATGAGCGCAGCTTCCATACGTGCAACCTGCGCAAGAGCCGCGGCTTGCATTTGGTGGCTCAAGGGGGGGATCCGATTCCTTCCGTCCAAGACGCTTCCGGGCCATACAGGATCAAGGTTCTTAAATGGAAAGATGAAATCGTATTCATGATCAATGACATGGTTGTATTCCAATGGAGGGATGATGGAGTCACCTTCGGAAAGCGGCTGGAAGGCGGAAAAATCGGCTTTCGTCAGTTGGCCCCAATGATTGGGGAATACGCGAATTTACAAGTCCATGCATTAGAGAGAGGGTAGCCAATGACTCGTATCTATATTGCCGGAGATTCTACATCGGCCAGCTATCCGGCTGACCAATCGCCAATGGCCGGCTGGGGACAAATGCTCGGCGAACTATTGATTCAGGATGTAGAGGTACGCAATGAAGCGTCATGCGGTAGAAGCTCCAAAAGCTTCATGGATGAGGGCCGGCTTCAGCCGATTGCCGACACCATTCAGCCTGGCGATTATTTGTTCATTCAGTTCGGGCACAACGATCAGAAGGCGGATGCTGAACGGCACACAGAGCCGTTCACCACGTATTTGGATCATTTGCTCCAATATATAGCGGCAGCCCGTAAAAAGGGAGCGACACCGATTCTGTTCACCTCGGTCGCCCGCAGAAACTTCAACGATGAAGGCGTTCTGGTGCCGACACATGGCGATTATCCGAAGGCCATGAAAAAGCTGGCATCGGAGCAGAAGGTGCTATTGGTGGACATGGAAGCGGGAACGGAGGAGCTTTACCGTTCTCTAGGACCTGAGGCTTCCAAAGACCTATTCGTATGGCTTGAGCCTGGCAAGCACCCGAACTATCCGGATGGAGCACGGGACAATACCCATTTTAACGAGCGCGGGGCCAGAGAGGTCGCTAAAATCGCCGTATCCCGGCTGCTCGAGGTATGCCCGGAATGGGTACGGCTGGTAAAGGCAGCCGAAGAACGCACTTAAGAACCAAGAACATGATAGAATCACCGAATAAAAGGAGTGGGTAGTACGGTGGGTACACAAGCAGAACGAATTCAACTGCAATGGCTGGGACAAAGCGGACATGTTGCAGACGGATTAGGTGTAACATGGGGAATTCCATGGGCGGAAGGCGAGCTGCAGCGAAACGATTCCCTTGAATTGACGGATTCCAACGGCGGCTCAATCCCTGTTCAAAGCTGGCCGACAGCTTATTGGCCTGACGGCAGTGTCAAATGGTCGGCGCATGCCGCATCGATTCACGGGGATCGTTCCGACCGGTATTTCCTCGGCAAGGGGATGGCTGCAGCCCCCGAAGCATCCATAACGGTAACGGAGACCGAAGAAGTGATCGCCGTAGATACCGGAGTCATACTTTGCCGGTTCAACCGGGAAGGACAATCCATCCTCCGTTCCATCCATCGGGACGGCTCCCTGGTTTGCTCGGACGGCAAGCTTCAATGCGTACGCGAGGAACGTCACACTACAAGCGGAAGCAAGACCGTCAAGGAGCATAATTTCACAAGCCGCATCGCGAAGGTAGTCGTAGAGCAGGATGGGCCTGTACGTGCGGTGATTCGGGTGGAAGGCAAGCATAAGCTGAACAACGGTGTCAGAGAATGGATGCCTTTTACCGTCCGCTTCTATTTCTATGCAGGACAGCAAGCCATTAAAGCCATTCATACGTTCGCTTATGACGGCAATCCCCATATGGATTTCGTCAAGGGGATCGGCATGACGCTCAAGGTTCCTATGCAAGGGCCTTTATACAACCGTCACGTGCGCTTTACAGGTGACACAGGGATATTCAGCGAATCTCCTAAGCATCTGATGACCTATCGGACTACAGGCAAATACGAAGAGATCTTCAAGCGTCAAACCGCAGGCGAATATGTCAGCTTCGACCCGGTGGAGGATGAGCGGTTTATCGGTCTTATCGAAGAGTCCGCCGTATGGGATAGCTTCAAGCTAGTTCAAGGGTCGGCAGATTCCTATACGATTACGAAGCGGACCCAGGAAGGATGTGCATGGATTCGTGCCGCATTCGGGCAGCGGTCGTCAGGCACTGTATATGCCGGAGGAGAGAACGGCGGACTGGCCGTCGGAGTACGCAACTTTTGGAAAAAGTACCCGTCGTCCATGGAGCTTCATCATACTTCGAAGGATGAGGCGGAGATGACCGTTTGGTTCTGGTCGCCGGATGCCGAAGCGATGGATTTGCGCCATTACGATACGACGACGCATGTTCAGTCTTCCTATGAAGGCTTTGATGAAATGAGAAGCACGCCATTCGGTGTGGCCAATACGAGTGAGCTGGCTATCTGGTGCTTTGAGAAGACGCCAAGCCACGAGACCCTGCATGCGGTGGCGCAGGAATGCCAATCTCCGTCCTTGCTGGTGTGCAAGCCGGAATATTACCATGACGCCAAAGCATTCGGCATCTGGAGTCTCCCTAACCGGAGCACCCCGGTCCATTCCAAGATTGAAGATCAATTGGATGCGGCTATTGATTTCTATAAAGAGGAAATCGAGCAGCGCAGATGGTACGGTTTCTGGGATTACGGCGATGTCATGCACGGTTATGACCCTACCCGTCATACGTGGCGTTACGATATCGGAGGATGCGCTTGGCAAAATACGGAGCTGGTGCCGAATATGTGGCTCTGGTACATGTTCCTACGCTCCGGACGAGAAGATATATTCCGTATTGCTGAAGCCATGACCCGGCACACCAGTGAGGTGGACCTGTACCATTTCGGAGAATACTCCGGTCTGGGTTCGCGGCACAATGTCATCCATTGGGGCTGTGGCTGCAAGGAAGCCCGAATCGGGATGGCGGGCTTGCATCGCTTCTATTATTACTTGACTGCGGATGAGCGAATCGGCGACATCATGGATGAGGTGACCGATTCCGACTATACGACCGCCCATCTGGATCCGATGCGCTATTATTTCCCGAAAGACCAATATCCGACCCATGCCCGCGTAGGTCCGGACTGGGCGGCCTTCAGCTCCAACTGGATGACCCGGTGGGAGCGCTATGAGGATACTGCCTACAGGGATAAACTGCTGGTAGGCATTGAAAGCTTGAAAAATATGCCGAATCGGATGAAAAACCTGGCTGTACATGGTTATGATCCGAAAACCGGCAAGCTGTACGATATGGGGAACAATGCCGGCGGACATTTGGCCATCTGTATGGGCGGCCCTCAAGTCTGGATGGAATTGGCCATGATGCTTAAGGATGCCGAGTGGGAAAGCATGCTCGTGGAAATCGGAGCATTCTACAATCTTCCGCGGGAAGAAAAGCGCGCCCAGCTGGTCGGTGAACTCGCCAACGGCGGATTTGCATGGCCGATGTTCTCTACCGGTATCGCCGCCTATGCTTCGGTTCACAACAAGGATGAAGCTTTGGCTGAGCTTGCCTGGAGCATCCTGCTTAAGGATGAAGTCGGGCAGGTTCTATTGACGGATATTACGAAGCCGGTCGAAACCTTGGAATACATCAGACCTATCCGGGAAATTCCGTGGATTGCCACTAACACCATCTCTCAATGGTCTCTTAATGCCATCGTATGCATGGAGTTAATCAGCGGCTCTTTGGAAAAAGCCGCGGCGGCTCATACGGCTGCAGCACACTGAACGATTACACCATAGATCAAACACAAAGGCTCGTTCGCTTATTTGGGCGAGCTTTTGTGCACATATCGATTTACATATTTTTTACTTTATGGGACGAAAATGAAGGGGGAGCATGAAATGAAAAAGAAAATGGCAGGTACTTTGGCGGCATTGACCGTAGTAAGTATGATGGCAACGGCTTGCGGAGGCGGAAGTGATAGCGCCAATGCACCGGAAGGCAAGGATTCTGCAGTAAAAGAGAACAAGGATCCCGCCGAGCTGGTATTCTACTCCATGAGCCGCGACTCTGAAGCCAGCTTCAATGACCGCTATGGCGACGCGATTCGCAAGAAGTTTCCGAATTATACAATCAAGTACATCCAGAGGGCGACAGGCAGCGATCTGCAGGATTTGATCAATGCGGGTCAAAGAATCGACATTCAGTGGGACTCCATTGGTTCCTTCCCTGGGAGCAATATGGTGTATGAGATGAGCTATGATATGACAGAGCTTATGAAGAAGCATCAGGTGGATGTGAGCCGGTTCGAGCCTTCCTTGATTGACGCTATGAAGCAGCTGGGAAACGGAGCGATTTACGGTCTTCCCGTGTACAATGAACGTATGGCCTTATTTTATAACAAGGACATTTTCGACAAGCTCAATGTGCCTTATCCGAAGGACGGCATGACCTGGGCTGAACTGAACGAGATCGCCAAGAAGCTGAACGTCGAAAAAGACGGCATCACGTATACGGGCTTTTCGCCTTCGGTCAATCACTTGTTCCTAGTGAACCAGTATTCATTGCCGCTTCTTACCAAGGATTTGAGATCCAACATCACCAACGAGAAATGGAAGCAAATTCTTGACTTGCAGCTGATTCAGCCGACTCAAAATCCCGTCTACCAAAAGGCGATGGCCAACAATAAAGGGAAAATTCTGGACCTGAACCAGTTCGCCAAAGATCAGTCCTTGGCCATGTTCATCTCATCTCCTATTTTGCCGCAAGTGATGAAGGATGAATTGTCCAAATTCAATTGGGATATCGTCTCCGAGCCTACCATGCCGGATGCTCCAGGTGTAGGACCGCAATCGTATCCGGGTTATTTTGCCATTACGAAGATGGCGAAGGATAAAGACGCCGCAATGGAAGTCATT
Source organism: Paenibacillus sp. 32352 (assembly GCF_002042965.1). Lineage (GTDB taxonomy): Bacteria > Bacillota > Bacilli > Paenibacillales > NBRC-103111 > Paenibacillus_S > Paenibacillus_S vulneris. Next base: position 65,889 of record NZ_MZNT01000011.1, read on the forward strand.
AAGTTCTTGACCTCGGACGAATACCAGATGGAATACTCCAAGAAAGGGATCATGACGACCTTGAAGAATGAATCGATCCAAAAAGCGCTCGGACAAGAAAGCGCTTTTAAAGACAAAAACTTCGGAGCGTTCTTCTACAACAAATTCCCTGCTATTGCTGACAAAACAATTCAGGAGAGCCAAGTGGCGATTCTCGGGACATATACCAAAAACCTGAACAAGCTATCTTCCGGAGACATGGATATTAACACCTACATGCGTACGGCGGAAGAGGAAGCCAACAAACTATTGGATAGCCTGAAGAAAAAATAATAGCCCCCGACTAGGAAAGCAATCGCTCCTTAGGGTATCGCAGCCTCGCAGCAGGCCGCAATACCCGGGGGCGATTTGTTTTTGTGGAAACATGAATAGCTCCGAACAGTTCAGGTTGAACCATGAACTTTAACCGGTTCAGGAAAAGTTTTTCATAAAGGTTCCCATCCGCTCGATAGCTTCGGTAATATTTTGAACCGACGAAGCGTAGGAGCATCGGATGTGGCCTTCCCCGCACGAGCCCAGTACATTGCCGGGGACAACAGCCACCTTCATTTCCGACAGCAGCTGGTCCGCAAATTGCTCGGAGGTTAGCCCGGTATGCTCAACAGACGGGAAGGCATAGAAGGCTCCTTTGGGCTCGAAGCAGGGCAGGCCAATTTCTTCGAATCCCTTCAAGATCAGACGTCTTCGCTGATCGTAGGATGCAACCATTTCGCTCACCTCATGGGAACCGTTGCGCAAAGCCTCTATAGCTGCCCGCTGTGTCGTTATAGGAGCACATATCATCGTGTATTGATGAATCTTGGTCATAGCGGCAATGACCTCGGGGTGGCCGCATGCATAGCCGAGCCTCCAGCCTGTCATGGCATAGGCTTTGGAGAAGCCGTTCAGCAGAATCGTACGGTCTCTCATACCGGGCAATTCGGCAAAGCAGGTATGCTTTCCGACGTAAGTCAGCTTCTCGTACACTTCATCGGAAATGACGATCAGATCGTATTTTTCCACCACTTTTGCGATCTTTTCCAGCTCTTCTCTTGGCATGGTCGCCCCGGACGGATTATTCGGGTAATTGATCAGCAAAGCTTTGGTACGAGGGGTAATGGCAGCCTCGACCTGCTCGGCTGTAATTCTGAACTCGTTGTCTGCCGAAGTGCTCAACGGAACAGGCACGCCTCCGGCCATGATCGTGCAGGGCGAATAGGACACATAGCAGGGCTCGGCAATCAGGACCTCGTCTCCGGGATGCAGGATGGCCCTCAAAGCCAAATCTACAGCTTCGCTGACACCGACCGTAACAAGAACTTCGTTACGTGGCTCATAGGTAACCCCATGATTGTCATGCAGGTGCCGGGCGATTTCCTCTCTTAGCTCGAGCAAGCCAGCGTTGGAGGTGTACATTGTATACCCTTTACGCAGAGAGTCGATGCCGTTTTCCCTAATGTTCCACGGCGTTACGAAATCGGGCTCACCGACGCCCAACGAAATGACGCCTTTCATCTCAGCTACCAAATCAAAAAAACGACGAATGCCTGAGGGAGGGAGATCCCTCACCGTAGGAGAAATACGATCGGACCATTGAATATTCATTACGTTCACCGGCTTTCTTTAGAATGGGAAACCTCTATCGAGGCCTATTTCAGATGAGAGAATCGTCGCATTCGACGACATAAGAATTGTAAAAATAAAAAAGCCCCCGCCCCCATAAAGGGACGAGAGCCTATGCTCACGCGTTACCACCCTAATTGACATCCTATTGGCAATCTCTCTAACCTGTCAGACGGCTGGATCCGAGCCGTACAACGGGTTAAAGGCAGGGGGGGCTCCGGTTAGAAGGTGCATTTGGACAACAAAAAAAGCCCCCCATCCCCGGAAAGGGACGAGAGCTTATGCTCACGCGGTACCACCCTAATTGACAATATTATGTCCACTCTTTCCGATAACGGCGGAAGACCGGCCTACTCCTACTAAGAAGTTCAGAGGGCGACTCCGGGGCGGCTTTCCATCAGGCTTCACTCCCGGGCTCTCACCATCCCCGAGTCTCTTTAAGGTTCACCACAATGTACTTTCCCCATCTGTGTCTTTGCAGCACTAAATTATTGAAAAATATAACACGGACTTTTGACGTCTGTCAATCGGTTATTTACAAAAATAGAATGTCCCCCGCAGCTTGCTGTTGTGCAATGGATTCACTTGTATTATGATCAGACAAGTAAGGAGAATCATTCGGCATGTACATAGGGAGTATAGGGAGGAATCGACCATGAAAATTGATGCTCACCAACATTACTGGAAGCTGGATCGCGGGGATTACGGCTGGCTGACACCGGATTCTGGCGTATTATACCGGGATTATTTGCCGGAACAGCTGAATGGCCATTTGAAGGCGAACGGGATCAGTAAGACGGTGGTCGTGCAAGCAGCGCCCACCTTGGCCGAGACGGAGTTTATGCTGAGCCTGGCAGAGCAGTCGGAGACGATTGCCGGTGTTGTAGGCTGGCTTGATCTGGAGGACAGCTCCTACAAGGAGCATTATGCGAGACTCAAGCAGAACCCTTATTTTAAAGGCATTCGGGTCATGCTGCAGGATATCGATATGGAGTATGCGTTTCGTCCGGCGGTTTTGGAAGCGCTGCGATTTTTCGAGCGGGAGCAGTTTCCAATTGATCTTCTGATCAAAACGCATCAGTTGGAGGATACCGTAAAGCTTTTGAAGCAGCTGCCCGATCTACGCGGAGTTATCGACCATATTGCCAAGCCCTTTATCTCCGAACAGCAGCTGGAGCCTTGGAGCACGTACATGGCACAAATAGCTTCAGATTATCCGAACATATACTGCAAGCTGTCCGGCATGGTAACGGAGGCAGATCATCAGAATTGGCGGGAAGAGCACTTTGTTCCTTATGTCCAGCACGTGGTATCCCGGTTCGGACCGCAGAGAATTATGTACGGCAGCGACTGGCCTGTCTGTCTGCTAGCCGCGGAATACGACGACGTATATAAGCTTCTGGAGAGCACGCTGCCGGACTCGCTGACGCCTTCCGACCTGGAAGATGTCTTCGGCCATAATGCCGCCCGTTTCTATAGACTCTAAGCTAACCCATGCCTAATGTAAGAACCGCTTGTGCCCTGGACATCCTCACCCCCATGCATGGCAGCTTGACAGGGGAGGGTTGTTCAGGAACCCCAAGCGGTTTTACCCATTTTTACAGTTGAATAGCCCGGATTTTGAATAGGAGCCAGTCTGTCGCAGAGTGATTTGTTAGCGTTTACAACGAAGACTGAGCACAGCTTTAGGGTGGACGATTACGTCGTTTTGCATACATTCTCATTGTAAGCTGAAAGCAATGCTTCCAGACTCTGGGCTGTATGAATATAGCTTTGCAAATCTTCATTGGAAACTTGGTTAAATATGGACCGTACTTCACTGAGAATATGGTTGCGCAAGGATTGGATCTTATCTTTGCCTGTACTTGTGAGCTGTACGAAAATAATCCGCCGGTCCTCAACGGAGCGAACCCTTTCAACCAAATGCTGGCGTTCCAATTTATCGACAAGGCTGGTTGCCGCACCTAGCGTAATGCATAAATAATCGGCAATATCGTTCATCTTCATGGAATGATGCTCCAATTGAAACATCACAGATATCGTTGAATTGTTAAGGTTAGGATCGATATTCATAACCTGCAGCGAGCGTTTGAGTTGCCGGCTCACGCAAAGTAACTTATTCAACAGTAAAGTCGTATTCTGTTCTTTGCTCATCTAACCTATCCCCTATCTAAAATGACATCTAGTGTTATTTTACTACATTACGACAAAAATTAATATGAAGGTTGTCGAATTTATCTTACTTTATATCTTTCCCGGTCGATTGGCGCACCCAGGCAGATTGTATATAATAGCATTAAATACAATCGGTAATCGGTTAAAGAAGCGGCTGGAGGGTATGTCATGCAATCGGGACTTTTAGTGATAGATGTCGGCAATACCAATACAAAAATAGCGGTATACAAAGAGCAGCAAATGGTGTATTTCTGGAGAGTGACGACACAGAGGGAAATGACGGCTGAAGAGATCTGGGTCGTATGGAGCCAGCTGTTTAAACAAAGCGGTTTCGCTTATGAGCGGCTAAGCGGAATCATAATCAGCTCAGTTGTACCCCCGTTAATGACGGCAGTAAGAGAAGTATGCCGCGCAAAGCTGGGTATTGCGCCGCTCGAGCTTGGCCCCGGGTTGAAAACAGGCCTGAGAATCGTGACGGACCAACCGGCCCAAGTGGGTGCGGATCGAATCGCAAGCGCCATTGCCGCCATCCACTTATACGGAGCGCCTGTTATCGTCATAGGCTTGGGGACAGCTACTACGATCAGCGTTGTCAATGAGCATAATGAATTTATCGGCGGGGCCATCCTTCCGGGAGGCGTTATTTCAGCGGAAGCATTGTATGAGCGCACCGCTCAGCTGCCTTCGGTCAACATCACCAGCCCTCAGCGGTTCCTCACTCACGACACGGCCTCCAGCATGACGTACGGGATCGTGAACGGAATAGCCGGACAAGTCGATGGTATTGTTACTCGCATTATTGAGGAAATGGCTTTGCCGTTCACCGTGGTGGCGTCGGGGGGATTATCCGAATTGATCTCTCCCGAATCCAGCACGATCCAGCACACGCACCCGGATTTAGTCCTTGAAGGATTACGGATCACCTGGGAGCTTAATCGTTAATATGGCGTTTGGACAGAAGAAAGGTCCTTCGCAGCCAGGCAGCGGAGGACCTTTTGGGATTACATTATGGCAGATGCACCGTTTTGACATGCTCCATATGAAGGAATAGCGTCTCTCCTCCGGCTGCGACCAGCTCGATCAGATTATTTTGCAGCGATTTAAGCTGACCGATTTTGTTCGGGTTTTCCCCGATATCGAGGACGACAAATTGACCTTCCAGCTTTTTCAGCTGCTGATCGAATGTTCTAGCCAGCGTTATCGTGGATGGACTTAGAGGGAAACGTTCCTGGTTCAGCGAATAAGGCGTCACATTGGGATCATAAGGCTTAAGATATTTCATGTGCTGCATCGGGATATAGACTACGTGATATACGGGTGAATAGAAGACGAAATAGTCATTCATTATGCTGGTTACATAACCATGAAGGGACTGGTTTCCGCTTGTATAAATTTCGGTGAACATCCCCTTGGCATTCATTAATATTTTGCGGAAGGAAATATCCTTTTGATCCTCGAACGGCATCTCGGCGGGAACTACAATAACGGCTTCGTCCTTGCTTTCTTCATATTGTGTCAGCTGCTGCAAATGCAGGAGAGGGATATACAGAAACTGTTGTCCATTATAAATCACCATGATGTCACTGCCCAGATTGATCAGTTTTCCGCGGATAGGCGTTTTTTTACCCGAAATATGGAGTTCTACCTGTTTATCAAGCAATGTGTTCAAGAGTGTCATAAAGCACCTCCTATTCTTAGAAATGTAAATGATGCGCGCTTACGTACTTAACTCAGCCGGGATACCGATATAACCCTATCGGGCATCCCGGCATGAGATCAATGCATGGCAGACTCAAAGAGATCCAACGCTTACTCCCTGCTTAGAAAAATAACCGTCATAAGAGAGACGGTTAATGTCATCCATTCGGATGAAGCAGGAATTGTAGAGTCACAGACTAGGACGGTTACAGTGCCTGGCATTAACGTCGGCTGTTCGATTTTTTGTTGCCGCCGGAGCTTCTGCTGCCGCTTTTATTATTTTTGTTGCTCTTGTTTTTGTTGCTTTTGTTTTTGTTGCTTTTGTTGTTGTTACCGCTCTTGCTGTTGTTTTTATTGCTTTTATTATTGCTGCCGCTTTTGTTGTTATTGTTATTGTTATTGTTGTTGTTATTATTGTTGTTGTTGCCGGAGCTCTTGTTAGCGGCTACGCTGACCGTTTTGATATGAAAAATAGGAATGCGGATAAGCTCTCTGTTGAAGAGCAGCAAGACAAAGTCTTGACTAACTTCAGCTATAAAGCCTTCTACTTTTTCAGGGCCGCCGCGGTTGATCTGAACGAATTTGTGGCGCAATCTTTGCAGTAATTGATTGAAGGTATTCGCATGAATGACGTTGGTCATTCCTCCGGATCTACCGCTTCGATTGCCGCTTCTGTTGCCGCCTGATCCCATTTGAGTAATGCTTTTGATGTGAGAACGATTAATAAATACGATACCGTTTGGTGTACTTACTACGATAAATTCGGATTGAACGGAGATCAGATTGCCCACAACGGAATCTGGACCGCCGCGATTCACCTTCACTTGAGTACCCACTAGATTGGACAGCATATTGCCTGAAGAGCCCTGCGATCTTGATCTTCCACTGGTATTCTGTGACATCATGTTAGATACCATTTGATGAAAATAACTCATTTTAACATTCCCCTCTCGATAAGTTACTAAAACTAGAAATCTTGTCATTCATAGCGGCCCTCATTCTACCTAGAGCCTGTTTCACTATCTTTCATTTGCACCTCACCTGCACGCTGCCTGCCAGTGAATTAATTCATAGGCAGCGACCTCCTTTCATTAATCATGGTAGGGAATTCATAGTTTATATATATGTATCCGGCAAGAAGGTGTACTAGTTGTCAATCTATATTTGCTAGAAGTTCCACGTCTATCTATAAGAGATTCAAAGAGGGCGCTTTAACAGGTCAATGTGTATATTTTGCGGCTAGCAAACTACAGTCTAGTTCACTTCCGATCGAATCTCATAGACTGAACTATCTCAATAAAGGAGGTAGTTTCAATTGCCGGGATCAGGAGGAAATCGTAGTGGAAGCAGGGGGAACCGTACTGAGGGAAGCAGAGGCAACCGCAGCGACGGAAGCCCGGGGAACCGCACGGGAGGAAGCAGAGGCAACCGCAGCGATAGAAGCCCAGGGAATCGCACTGGAGGAAGCAGAGGCAACCGCAGCCATAGAAGCCGGGGCAACCGTACTGGAGGAAGCAGAGGCAACCGCAGTCATAGAAGCCAGGGCAACCGTACTGGAGGAAGCAGAGGCAACCGCAGCGATAGAAGCCAGGGCAATCGCACTGGAGGAAGCAGAGGCAACCGCAGTCATAGAAGTCCGGGGAACCGCACGGGAGGAAGCAGAGGCAACCGCAGCCATAGAAGCCAAGGCAATCGCACTGGAGGAAGCAGAGGCAACCAGCCTGGATGCTAATATCTGAAGGGGCATTTGCTGGCATGGGAACAAACGCCGTGACGGCTATGGTCACAACCGCATAAGGTGAATTACCTCAAAAAGTCTATCATTCCTGTGATAGGCTTTTTGCTTTCTAAAGAAAGGCGGAATCGTTCCATGGAACTGTCAACTCGGTCAATTGTGATTGGAGATGAAGAGCGTTCAGCGCTGCAGAAAAACGTATGGAGTGAAAAATACGTTAAAGCCCATATGCTTATCCAGGGAAGAAGAGAGCCTATTCTCCTGCGTTACCGTGGAGGTCACACGCGCGATTATCCGAAAAAGTCATATGAGGTCGTACGTAATGGCAAAACGTATCATTATAATGCCGAATTCGACGATCCTTCCATGATTCGCAACGCGTTATCATTTCAATTCTTTCAATGGATTGGAGTACCCAGCCCCAGGACGCGTCACTGCTTGCTGAAGCTGAACGGGCAAAGCCTCGGTGTATATTTGGAAATCGAAGGGGTCGACCGGTATTTTTTCCGCAGCCGGAATATTTCCGTTAAATCTTTGTTCTATGCGGTTAATGATAATGCAGATTTAACGCTGATCAGTCCGGAAACCCAGAGAAGAAAATCCTCGCTGTTCAACGGGTATGAGCACATCATAGGGACTGAAGAGGACCGCCGGCAATGGAAATCGTTCATATTGAATCTGAACACGCTTAAGGGGAGCCGATTAGGTCGATACTTGAAGGAAAGGGTGGACATAGAGAATTATCTCCGATGGCTGGCCGGCGCCGTCTGTACAGGGAATTACGATGGCTTTGATCAAAACTATGCGGTATACCGTCATAAAAAAACAATGAAATATCGTATGATCCCATGGGATTACGAGGGAACATGGGGGCGTAATTGCTACGGCAAAAAATGCGGTAGCGACCTGGTTCGGATAGAAGGGTACAATCAGCTTACGAACAAACTGCTTTCCTTCAAAAGTGTTCGAAGCCGTTACAAGGTCCTGCTGCGCTCCATCGTCAAACAGCATTTGACGGTCAAAAAGATAGATCCGGTCGTACAGCAAATGTATGAGGCCATTGCTCCGCATATCTATGAGGACTCCATGCGCAAATGGTCGTTATCCATCTTTGACGGGGAGCCCGAGCTGATACGCAGCTATATAAGAGAGCGGCGAAAAATTATTCTTGATTCGCTTCATAAGCTGTGAAAATCGAGAAGAGGATGAAGCCTTTCCCAAAACCAATAAAATTTTTCGACAAAGTTTGTCGAAATGGCGCAAATAAGTTGACGTAGCGCCTATTTCAAAGGCATAATGGATTAAAATCGAATTAAGGGAATGGATAAACGAATGGGCATTGAGCAGCTTCTTGAGAAGGCGTCCGGCTATGTAAAAGAAAGTGATCTGAAGCGTATAAGAGAAGCCTACGAGTTCGCTGAACAGGCTCATTCGGGCCAGGTTCGCAAATCAGGGGAGCCTTATATTCTGCACCCGTTGGCCGTAGCGGAAATCTTGGTCAACATGCAGATGGATACTACTTCAATTATTGCCGCACTGCTTCATGATGTGGTAGAGGATACGACCGTTTCTCTGGAAACCGTAAACGAGAAATTCGGCAAAACCTGCGCTATGCTGGTGGACGGTCTGACCAAGCTCGAAAAAATCAAGTTTAAAACCAAAGAAGAGCAGCAAAACGAAAACTATCGAAAAATGTTTGTGGCGATGGCTCAGGACATCCGGGTCATTTTGATCAAGCTGGCCGATCGCCTGCATAATATGCGTACGCTGAAGCATCAATCGGAAGAAGCTCAGCGCAGAATAGCGGACGAAACGCTGGAAATATTTTGCCCGATCGCTCACCGTCTCGGGATTTCTGCCATCAAGTGGGAAATGGAGGATATTGCGCTTCGCTATTTGAATCCTCAGCAGTATTACCGCATTGTCAATTTGATGCAGAAAAAACGGACCGAACGTGAAAAATACATCGAGGATGTCATCACGACCGTGCGGGAGAAGCTGTCCGAAATGGGCATTGAGAGCGATATTTCCGGCCGTCCGAAGCATATTTACAGCATTTATAAAAAGATGACGGCCCGCAATAAGCAGTTTAACGAGATATACGATCTGCTGGCACTCCGAATCATTGTTGACAATATTAAGGACTGCTATGCAACGTTAGGTATTATTCACACGCTGTGGAAGCCGATGCCGGGCCGGTTCAAGGATTACATCGCTATGCCTAAGCCGAACATGTATCAATCTCTGCATACGACGGTCATCGGTCCGAAGGGCGAGCCTCTTGAGGTGCAGATCCGTACGTTCGAAATGCATAAAACGTCCGAGTACGGAATTGCGGCGCATTGGGCGTATAAAGAAGGCAGCATGGTGCCTTCCGGCAGCTTCGAGGATAAAATGAACTGGTTCCGAGAAATTTTGGAGCTCCAGCATGATGCCCAGGACGCCTCGGAATTCGTCGAATCGCTCAAGATGGACTTTTTCTCCGATCTTGTGTTCGTGTTTACTCCGAAGGGTGAAGTCATCGAGCTGCCAGCGGGATCGGTCCCGCTGGATTTTGCCTACCGTATCCATACGGAGGTCGGGAACCGTACGATCGGCGCGAAGGTCAACGGCCGTATAGTCCCGCTGGATTTCCGGCTGAAAACCGGGGATATCGTTGAAATTTTAACGTCCAAGCACTCTTACGGGCCGAGCCAGGACTGGATCAAGCTGGCGCAGTCCTCGCATGCTCGTACGAAGATACGCCAATGGTTCAAGAAGGAGAAGCGGGAGGAAAACGTCGAGAAGGGCAAGGACGCTATTGAGCGCGAGCTCAAGCGTCTAGGTATCGACCCTCCAACCTTGATGAAGGAAGATGAGCTTCTGGAGGTCGCGAAGAAATTCAATTTCAACGAGATCGAGGATATGTACTCAGCCGTAGGCTTTAACGGCATTACAGCTGCACAGATTGTCACCCGGTTGACCGAGAAAATGCGCAAGCAGCAGGAGGAGGCCCGTCAGCAGGCACTGCAGCTGACCGAAGAAGTGAAGGAACTGAAATCGGCGGCGACGGAGCGCAAAGGCCGGCCTACTCACGGTGTTCGTGTCAAAGGAGTGGACAACCTCCTCGTTCGCTTCGCACGCTGCTGTAACCCGGTTCCAGGGGACCACATCGTCGGCTACATAACGCGCGGCAGGGGAGTATCCATCCATAGGCAGGATTGTACCAATATCCCGGTTGCCGATGGCGGTGAAGAGGGGAACCGGGTGATCGAGGTCGAATGGGCGGATTCCATCGAAGCTAATTACAACGTTGAGATTGAAATCACCGGACATGACCGTTTCGGTTTCCTGAATGAGGTGCTTCAGGCGGTGTCCGAGAGCAAGACGGTGATTTCCGCCGTCTCGGGACGATCGGACAAAAACAAGATGGCGATTATTCATATGACCATCCTGATCCGCAATATTGAGCATCTTCACGCCGTCGTTGAAAAAATCAAGCGCGTGAAGGATGTATATTCCGTGCAGAGAATCATGCAATCGTAGCCGGTTCTTTGCATTATTACACGAATAGAGGTTAGAACACATAATGAGAGTGGTCGTTCAACGCAGCAAACAAGCGCAAGTGACCGTGGACGGAGCCGTTGTGGGAGCCATCGACCATGGGCTTGTGCTTCTGGTGGGTATTACGCACGAGGATACGGAGCAGGACGCCAAATTCGCAGCCGAGAAGATCGCAGGTCTTCGTATCTTTGAGGATGAATCGGGCAAAATGAACGATTCCGTTCTGGATGTAGGCGGGCAAATATTGTCCGTATCCCAATTTACCCTTTACGGCGACTGCCGTAAGGGCAAGCGCCCGAATTTCATGGCAGCAGCCCGTCCGGAGCAGGCAAAGCCTTTATATGACCGGTTCAATGAGCTGCTTCGGCAGCAAGGCTTAACGGTAGCGACGGGGACATTCGGAGCGATGATGGAAGTATCGCTTGTCAATGACGGTCCCGTTACCTTGATTATTGAAAGCAAATAGCGCTCTTCTAGTTGTTTTACGCTTTGGCAGGATGTCGATCTCCATGGTTAGGTTACGTCTGGTTTGGACAAAATAGAAGTATACCTACTACAAGGAGATTACATTTGTATGCATCAATCCGGTAAAGAAAAGGCAGTTGTCCAACCGGAGCAGCAGCTGCTGTTTTGCAGCTTGGACGAATCGTTGGGAATGGTTGCCGCGGCACTGTCCGAAAACGAGCTATCGGCAGGATATTCTTCCGTGAGTGAGCAGTTAAAAAGACAGACTCGTCAAACGTTCCGATGATCTCGCAATCTAGTTCTATTACGGAAAAACGTATGGCCCTCGGGAAATAAAAACTCCGGGGGCCTGTTTCTTTTCCTGAAAGCCGGCGGTGTGGTACACTAAGACAGGCATGTCCAAAGGGTAAATGCTTATAACTGGAATTTATAAGCAGACGCTGAAACATTTGGCGCCTTTCGCCGTATATAAAGGTTGGGGAATTGTGCTTTTATTGGTTGTAGAAAGTCATTACATATGTCAACGAGGTGTGGAATGGGGAAAGCAGGTTATTCAACAGGTAATGCAAGAGGCTGGCTGCTTGCGGTTATTGCTATTGTATTAGTAGCTGCTATAGGAGCGGCGGCTTATTGGTATGCAGTGAAGAAAGAAGGTGCATCGACCAGCGGCAGGGGAGTGTCTAAGGCGTTAATGGAAGTCAAGTCGACCAAGGATATTAAAAACAGCTACGATGTCATCGTGGTCGGTACCGACCCTGAAGGTGTCGCGGCGGCGTTATCCGCGGCTCGCAACGGACTCAAGACATTGTTGGTTGACGGAAAAGGCCGTACCATCCTGGGCGGGCTTATGACCGAAGGCTGGTTAAACAGCATCGACATGAACTATGATCCTACCAAAAGCGTGCTTGGCAAGCATGACATCATGAATAAAGGAATTTTCACTGAATGGTACGGCAAAATCGAGGGAGATTCCTTCGACATTACGACGGCCGCCAACGCGTTCTATTCTATGGTACAGAAAGAAAGCAATATCGATTTGCTCATGCAAGCGAAATCCATCGAGCCTTCCGTCGCCAAGACGACCGATAAAATAACGGTCACAGGCATTACCGTCACGAAGGCGGACGGCACTAGCCTATCGATTAAGGCTAAAGCAGTTATCGATGCAACGCAGGATGGGGACATCGGGGATATGGCCGGGGTTCCATTCACACACGGCAGAGAGGACCTCGCCGACGTGAAGAGCCGAATGGCCGTCACAGCGGTATTCCGCTTGACCAATATCACGCCGGAGCGTTGGAAGCAATTCGCCAAGACGATTCAAGCCGAGGATAAGGGACAGCAAAAATACGGCATCAACGAGATGAGCCTGTGGGGCTTTGACAAAATGCAGGATTACCCGGCTGTTAACAAGGAACGCGTAAGAATGCGCGGACTGAACGGCGGGCGCCAGAATGACAACACGATGCTGGTCAATGCACTGCAAATTTTCGGGGTGGACCCGTTTGATCCTAAATCCAAGCAGGAAGCGCAGCAAATTGCCAAGGACGAGCTGCCGCATGTGCTTGCTTATTTGAAAAAGAGCTACCCTGATTTTGAAGGAGTTGAGCTGGACGGCATTGCTCCTGAGTTGTATGTTCGCGAATCCCGTCATATGATAGGCGAATACAGATTATCCATTATCGATCTGCTGGAAAACCGGGATCAATGGGACCGCATCGCCTTCGGCGGTTATCCGGTTGATATTCAACGGACAAGCCCTGCGGACAACGGAGCGGTCGTTATAGATCCGGACAAATATGCGATTCCGTTCCGCAGCATCGTTCCGCTTAAGGTGGACGGGCTTCTGGTTGTCGGCAGAGCGGCCAGCTACGATACGCTGCCGCATGGAAGCGCACGGGTTATTCCTGTCGGTATGGCGGAAGGGGAAGCAGCGGGAGCGGCTGCGAAGCTGGCCATCGAGCAGAATATGACATTCCGTCAAATGTCTGCCTCCAAGGAAACGATTGCCAAGCTTCAGGACATGCTGAACAAGCAGGGGATGGATTTGAAGCCATACACCATCAAGCCGGCTCCTTTCATGGAGAACAAATCGTATGAAGGACTGAAGACGGCGGTGAGTCTTGGTCTGGCTACAGGCGGCTACAAGAATGAATTCAATCTCGACAGCCCATCGAATCAACAGCGCATGGTCAACATGCTGAACGGGATACGCAAGTTCAAGCCTGCTGTATTGACAGGCAATCCGGCTGCGGTCATTCCGAATGAGAAGGAGCCTCAGAAGCAGCCGCTTTCCCTGGATATCGCGGCGGGAATGATCGCGTCTTTATTGAAGCTTGATGTTGCCCAGGGGGATGCCGTAAGCGCGCTGCAGTCCAAAGGGTATCTGACCAAGCAGACCGTCGATGGAATCGCCAAGAAGCAGGAATTGACGAACGGTGACACTTATATGCTGATCCATGACGCATATAAACAGCTGAACGCGGCAAAATAAGGGCAGCATAAGTGGATTTGTATAGAATTTACATGCTTTTTGCTTGACTTTGCCAAAATTCGATATTACAATTATGCAAAGAATGAAGATCATGATCCGTTGAAGGGACAAAGTACTTCGAGCATAGCATAGCCAGAGAGGGAAGCCATGGGCTGCAAGCTTCCTTATGCGAACCGGATGAAAAGACCTCCCGGAGGACATACGGGGAACCACCGGCAGAACAGCCGATGCAGTAGTCGTAATGCGTTGCGCGGGCGTTAACCGCTTAAGAGTGAATTTGCACGGCTCCATTATAGAGGAGCAGCTTATGCAAATTCAAATCGTGGGTGGTACCGCGGGAAGATTTCGATAATGGATCTCTCGTCCCTGACAAGGCGTCAGGGGCGGGAGATTTTTTGGTTTTATCCATCCGAAGCCGGTTTATTGGATTTACCGGGTGAAATGAATTTTATGAAAGGAGTGTCGTTGCATGAGCATTCAAAAACCAAAAGGAACTCAGGATTTGCTTCCCGGTGAAGTAGAAAAATGGCAGTATATCGAAGCAAAAGCCAGAGAGCTGTGCCAACGCTTCAATTACCGCGAAATTCGCACTCCGATCTTTGAGCATACCGAGCTGTTTCAACGGGGTGTTGGGGAAACGACGGATATTGTCGAGAAGGAGATGTACACCTTCCTGGACAAAGGGGATCGCAGCATATCCTTGCGTCCTGAAGGAACTGCCGGCGTAGTAAGAGCGTACGTGGAAAACAAGCTCTACGGAGAGCCCGATGTCAGCAAGCTGTACTACATCGGTCCGATGTTCCGCTACGAGCAGCCGCAAGCAGGCCGCTACCGCCAGCTGCACCAGTTCGGTATCGAAGCATTCGGTTCGGTTGATCCGAGCATCGATGCGGAGGTTATCGCCCTTGGCTACACATTTTACCGGGAGGTCGGGATCAAGGATGTGACCGTCGAGATTAACTCGGTCGGCAATCCTGCGGTGCGAGCCGCTTATCGCGATACCATCCAGCAATTTTTTGCACCGGTGAAGGATAAGCTGTGCAAAGACTGCCAATCCCGTTACGACCGCAATCCGATGCGGATTCTCGATTGTAAAATCGACCAGAAGTACTGCGAAGGAGCTCCGACCATTCTGGAGCATCTGGACGAGGAGTGCAGCGTCCATTTCCAAGCGGTGCAAAATTACTTGAAGGCAATGGATATTCCATTTAGCGTGAAACCTCGATTGGTACGCGGTTTGGATTACTATACGCATACTGCGTTCGAATACAAGGCAGCCGGTATCGGCGCTATCGATACCATCGGCGGCGGCGGACGCTACAACGGTCTTGTAGGCCAGATCGGCGGCAATGATCAGCCGGGAGTCGGCCTCGGACTGGGCTTGGAGCGTACCCTGCTCATCCTGCAGGCGCAGGGAGTTGAAATTCCAACCGTAAAACCGCTGGATGTGTATGTCATCGGTCTTGGCGAAGCGGCAGAGCAGGAAATTCCTCGTTTGCTGCATCAGCTGCGGCTGGAAGGCTTACGGGCCGAAAAGGATTATTTGGGCCGCAAAATCAAGGCGCAAATGAAATCGGCCGACCGGTACCAGGCTCATTTTGTCGCTATCCTTGGCGAAGATGAGCTGGCTCGCGGAGAGATTACCGTCAAGACGATGGCGAGCGGCGAACAGCAAACAATGAAGCTCGACACCTTCGCTGCCGAATTGCGCAAGCTGAAAAAACAGGAATCAAATAGGTAAACCATATCTGGAGGTAGATGAAATCATGATGTTAAGAACGCATCACTGTGGAGCTTTAACGAAAGCGAACGTCGGGGAAACCGTCGTTTTGAACGGCTGGGTACAGCGCAGACGCGACCTTGGGGGCGTATTGTTTATCGATCTGCGCGACCGCAGCGGGCTTGTACAGATCGTATTTAATCCGGATTTCTCCGGCGAAGCGTTGAACATTGCGGATCGTGCCCGCAACGAGTATGTTCTTGCCGTAAGCGGCAAAGTAGTAGAGCGTGACCCGGCTACTGTAAACCCGAACCTGGCCACAGGCGAGATCGAAATTCAAGTTACCCAAATTGAAATTTTGAACCAAGCGAAGAACCCTCCGTTCTTCATTGAGGATGGAATCGAAATCGACGAGTCTCTCCGTCTGAAATATCGTTACCTGGACCTGCGCCGTCCGGAAATGCAGCGCACCTTGATGCTTCGTTCCAAAGCGGCCAAATTGTTCCGTGATTTCCTGGACGAGAATGGCTTCTTGGAAGTGGAGACACCAATTCTGACCAACGATACACCGGAAGGTGCGCGCAGTTATCTGGTGCCAAGCCGTGTGCATCCGGGCGAATTCTTCGCACTGCCGCAATCGCCTCAGCTATTCAAGCAATTGCTGATGGTAGGTGGCTTGGAGCGCTATTATCAAATCGCTCGCTGCTTCCGTGACGAGGACCTCCGTGCAGACCGTCAGCCGGAATTTACCCAGGTGGATATCGAGACTTCCTTCCTGACCCAGGACCAGCTGCTCGAAATGATGGAAGAGCTGGTTGTACGTTTGATGAAAGAAACGGCTAACGTTGAGATTGAGCGTCCGTTCCAACGCATCAGCTATGCGGATGCTATGGGCAAATACGGCTCTGACAAGCCGGATCTGCGCTTTGGCCTCGAGCTCCAAGACGTATCGGATATCGTTGCAAATTCCGGCGTGAAGGTATTTGCTTCCGTCGTTGAAAAAGGCGGTCAAGTTAAAGCCCTGAACGCTAAAGGCTGCGGCAGCTGGAGCCGTAAGGAAATCGATGACCTGGGCACATTCGCTGCCCGTTACGGAGCGAAAGGCCTGGCATGGGTTGTCCTGAAGGACGGCGAAATGAAAGGTCCTATCGTGAAGTTCTTTACCGAGGAAGAGCTTTCCGCATTGAAAGAGCGCCTTGGCGCCGAAGAAGGCGACTTGCTGCTGTTCTCTGCCGACACGAAAAAGGTAGTAGCTGATGTACTTGGCAACCTTCGTCTGAAAATCGGACGCGAGCTGGGCTTGATCGACGAAAGCAAATTCAAATTTGCATGGGTCGTTGACTTCCCTCTCTTGAGCTACGACGAAGAAGAAAAACGTTATGTGGCGGAGCACCATCCGTTCACACGTCCGAAGGAAGAAGACCTGCATTACTTCGATACCGATCCGGGTCAAATCCGTGCTCAAGCCTATGACCTTGTATTGAACGGATACGAAGTCGGCGGCGGATCCATGCGGATTTACAAGCGGGAAGTTCAAGAGCAAATGTTCAAGGCGCTTGGTTTCTCCAAAGAAGAAGCGCAAGAGAGATTCGGCTTCCTTCTCGAAGCCTTCGAATATGGTACGCCTCCGCACGGCGGTATCGCTTTCGGCTTCGACCGCTTGGTGATGCTGATTGCCGGCCGTACGAACCTTCGCGAAACGATCGCATTCCCGAAAACGGCGAGCGCTACCGACTTGTTGACTGATGCGCCGGGTCCGGTAAGCGACAAGCAGCTGGAGCTGTTGTCCATTCGTTTGGCCTTGAAGCAGCCTGCTTCCAAATAAATAGCAAAGACAGAGAAGATGCCGGGAATAACCGGCTCTTCGCCTGTTCAAATGATAATGAACACTATAAGGAGGGCGGCCCTTATGCTGCACCAGTTTTCCAGAACAGAGCTTGCCATCGGCCCGGAAGGGCTGGACATTATGCGCAACAGCTGCGTAGCCGTCCTCGGCATCGGCGGCGTTGGTTCCATTGCTGCTGAAGCGCTGGCGCGTACAGGCGTCGGAAAACTCATTCTTATCGATAAGGACGTTGTCGATATCACAAATATTAACCGCCAGGTACACGCATTGTTATCGACAGTAGGCCAACCCAAGTCCGATTTGATGAGGGACCGGATCCTGCAAATCAATCCGGAGTGCGACGTTGTATCGCTCCGGATGTTTTATACGGAAGAAACGTACGAGAAGCTGTTCGAATATCCCTTGGATTACGTTATTGACGCATCGGATACGATCAGTTATAAGATTCATTTGATCAAGCAATGTTTACAGCGCAAAATTCCGATCATATCAAGTATGGGCGCCGCTAACAAAATGGACCCAACCAAGTTCCAGGTCGCGGATATTTCCAAAACGACAATGGACCCGCTGGCGAGAGTAATCCGTCACAAGCTGCGGAAAGACGGCATTAAAAAAGGCGTAAAGGTCGTCTTCTCCACGGAAGAACCGATTAAACCGCGCGAGGACGTTACGCAGCGCATCGTTCCCGAGAACGCACCCGAAATCCGTAAGGCACAGCAGCCTCCGGCAAGTAACGCGTTTGTGCCGCCGGTAGCCGGATTGATTGCGGTCAGCGTTGTCGTACAGGATTTATTGGCTAAAGGGAATGCCAAGGCATAATAAAAGCATGGAATACAGAGCAGCAGCTCGGTGTTCCATGCTTTTTGCGCATATAGGATACAATTCCTTTACAATTTTTTCAGAAAAAACCGGAGCCTTATCTGAAGTGTCCGGTAGGCAAGCTTAAAATGTTTGCGTTTTCAATAAGAGCCGCAAAGCATTTGTCAGTGAGGTTAGGCAGCACGCGGTCATTTTTCCGGTATTCCTGCGGAGTCATTCCCGTTTTTTGGCGAAACAGCGTATGAAAAAACTTCATGTCGTGATATCCCACCGTCCCGGCGATTTGCTGTACGGTCATCGAGGTGGCTTTCAACAGCTCACAGCACTTTTGTACCCTTAAATGCTGTACATAGGAGGTAAAGGATGTCCCGGTCGCTTGCTTAATAAGTCTTTGCAGATGACTTACGCTGAGAAAGGCATGCTCGGCAACCTGCTTCAAATTAATATCCTCATGATAATGCTGCTTGATGAACTGCAGTGCATCCTGCACCTTCAGATTCATGGTTTCGGGCACGCTCGTAGACAAAGTATCCCGATGAAGCAAAGCGAGAATTTGAATGAGTATGGAATGGACAATGACTTCATACCCGGGCAGCTGAAGGCGGTACTCTGACAGAAGATTATGAAATAATTCCCCATACTTGCTGTCCTTATCATAGTGATGAAACCAAGGCTGTCTCATATTCTCGGAATGAAACAGCGCATTATGCAGCTCAGAGCCTGCCGGCGGGAAAGAGGAAGAGCTTTGCAGCAGCTCCGGCCGGAATACGCAGTTCAGAATGGATAATGTTCGAACCTTGTCCGGTGAAGGGGGGCGATAAACATGCGACGTACCCATCGGAAGCAGATAAATATCTCCGCGTTTGACCGGGACTACCGTATTGTTAATAAACTGATACCCGATCCCTTCCGTAACATAGCTGATTTCAATGGCATCGTGCGTATGCTGAGGAATACTGAAGGCTTCAAATGCTCGATTTACAAAAATATTCATACCCGGACGAAATTTCTGGTCCGCTCTGAATACCTCCGAAGCCATTGGGTTCATAAGCCACCTCCGGTAACATTTTACAATCATCCACCTAGTTAGATTATAAACTTCGTTTCATGATGTAATCAACCCATAATCCACTTTGCAGAGTTGGTATTTTCGCGAAAATGAGTTGAGACCCCCATAAACATTGTGTAACCCCCCCATGTGTCAGGTCATCAGACTGGTATAATTTTATATGATTCTTTTTTCTCTAAAAAGGGGGCATACAGCTTGAAGATTAACAGAAAGGCCTTGGTCACCCGGCATAATCCGGTTATCAGAGAAGTTTTGGATTTATCTCCGCTTTCCGTCGGGAACGGGGAATTTGCTTTTACAGCGGACTTCACTGGTTTGCAAACGTTTCCGGATTCGTACACGATTCCTCTGGGAACACAGTCGCAATGGGCCTGGCACAGCTCAGGAGGCCGGAATGTCTGGAGTCTCAATGATGTCCGCATGCAGTATAGGGATGAGGAGCGTCAGCTTGGCGGTTATCCAATCCGCGCGGAGGACAAGGAAGAAGCCTATCACTGGCTGAGACAAAATCCGCACAGGCTGCAGCTGGGGCAATTTGGATTTGAGTTTACGAGCGCTTCAGGTGAGCTATTGAGCCTGGATGCAATTACCGATATAGAACAAACGCTGGATCTTTGGAGCGGGATTATCGTCAGTCGTTTTCGTGTGGATGACCAGCCCGTCATTGTACATACCTTTTGTCATCCTTCTCTGGACAGCTTCGGAGTTACGGTGGAAAGTCCGCTGCTTGCAGAGGGACGCTTACGGATTCGGGTTCGCTTCCCTGCGCCCGGAATGACCTCGCGGAGCTGGGACCGTTCGATAGACCTCCATTGGGGAGAGCCGGACAGTCATGCGACCACATGCAGCAAGTCTTCTCCGACCGGCGCTTTGCTGGAACGAACCATGGATGAGGACGGGTACAACGTTGCTTTAGGCTGGTCCCAAGGCAGGCTGGAGCAGACCGGGAAGCACGAATTTATCCTTCATGGGGATCAAATCTCGAAGTATATGGAATTTACGGCTGGCTTTTCTCCACTGGGTCAAGTGATAGCGCTTGCATCTGCAGAGGAGATGATGGAGGCTAGCCGCGAGCATTGGGAGAGCTTCTGGATGAGCGGAGGGGCCGTTGAGCTTGCTGACAGCAAGGATCCGCGGGCGCTTGAGCTCGAACGCCGTATCGTGCTATCGCAATTCAATACGGCTATCCACAGCGCAGGAAGCGTACCTCCTCAAGAAACCGGATTATTGTATAACAGCTGGTTCGGTAAGCTTCACCTGGAGATGCATTGGTGGCATGCGTTTCATTTTCCGTTGTGGGGCAGAGCCCATCTGCTGGAACGAAGTATGGGATGGTACAACGATATTCTTCCGGTAGCGCGTGAAATCGCCAGGTCTCAGGGCTATCAGGGTGCCCGTTGGCCCAAGATGGTTGCCGCAGAAGGGGCGCAGAGCCCGTCGGTTATAGCTCCTTTGCTAATCTGGCAGCAGCCGCATCCTATCGTTATGGCAGAGCTGTGTTATTTGGCGAAGCCTACCCGGGAGACGCTGGAGCGATACCGTGATGTCGTGCTGGAATCGGCCGAATTCATGGCATCCTTTGCCGAATGGGATGAAGAAGGCCGCCGATATGTCCTTGGTCCGCCGGTGATTCCGGCACAAGAAAATCATAAGGCGGAGCACACCTGGAATCCGACATACGAGCTGGAATACTGGCGCCATGGGTTGGAAGTAGCAATGGAATGGGCGAAACGATTAGGTGTTCCGGTGAACCCGAAATGGCTGGAAGTAAGCGAGCAGCTAACCGAGCTGCCTCAGCTGGACGGGGTTTACCTGGCTCACGAGAATTGCCCCGATACGTATACAAAAGCCAACATTGACCATCCTTCCATGCTGGGTGCACTGGGTATGCTCCCCGGCAAAAAAGCAGATCCGGCCGTTATGCGAAATACACTGCAGCGGGTTATGGACAGCTGGCGCTGGGAGCACACCTGGGGCTGGGATTACCCGATGGCGGCAATGACCGCGGCTCGACTAGGTGAAGGAGAATGGGCCGTCGATCTGCTGCTGAAGGAGGTCACCAAGAACACGTATTTACCGAACGGCCATAACTACCAGCGTCCCGGCTTGTACGCTTATTTGCCTGGCAACGGCGGGCTTTTGACAGCAGTTGCAATGATGGCCTGCGGCTGGCAGGGAGGTCCGGAACGTCACGCTCCCGGTTTCCCATCCGATGGCAGCTGGACCGTCCGTTGGGAAGGCCTTCATCCGTGGATGTAGCACTTGTAGCATTGCTAGCTCGTGGAAGAAACGCTTAGAATCGTTCTAAACATTTAATACGTCGCTTAACAATATGGATGTGAGTACGGCATTGCGGAAAGCAAAGGAAGAAGCCGGCAAGACTGCTGAGGCGGTGAAAAAATAATCACTTGGGAGGTGCGGTATGGTCAAAAAAATCATGGTGCTGCTGGGGTTATTCATTATTCTGTTGATCGTATGGATCGCGGCGGGATTATGGTTCTCATCTCTGTACGGAAATGCCGGCTTCGGAGGCACGCTATTGATAGGCTTTTGTATCGTACCTCTCGTTCTCCGTTTGGCAGTAACCAAGCTGTTTCGTGCAAATGAGAAGACCATAGACCATTAGCTGCAACGCGATAATTCCATTTTTTTACACATGAAGCAAAAAGGAGAGAAATCATCCATGTCATCCAAAGAAATCGGGTATGCCGTATTCGGGCTGGGAGTTGGCAAAAGCCATCTAGCTAGTGCGGTAAAGGCGAAGGGATGCAAATTCGTCGCGATCTGCGACATGAACGAAGCGGTTTTGCACAAGCTTGGCGACGAATATGGAATTGATCCGGCGAACCGTTACACGAGCTATGAGGAGCTTCTGAAACGTGAGGATATCGATGTTATCAGCGTGTGCACGCCGAGCGGCTGGCACAAGGAGCATACGATCATGGCGCTCAAGGCCGGCAAGCATGTGCTTACCGAGAAGCCCCTGGAGATCCGTGTAGATCGAATTGATGAAATGAACCGGGTGGCGGCGGAGCAAGGACTGTATCTCGGCTGTGTATTCCAGAACCGGCTTGCGCCGGCCAACCAATTGATCAAGCAAACGATCCAGAGCGGCCGGATGGGCAAAATGATCACATCCAATTTTCATTTGAAATGGTATCGCGATGATAAATATTATGCCAAGAACGGCGGATGGAGAGGCACCTGGGCAATGGACGGCGGCGGTGCGATCATGAACCAAACCATCCATACCGTTGATCTTATGCAGTGGTTTATGGGACCGGTGCGAAGCATTTTTGCCAAAATGGGGACGTACAATCACCCGATTGAAACGGAAGACACAGCGGTAGCCGTCGTGACGTTCGAAAGCGGAGCTATCGGTACCCTTATTGGAACGACATGCGCCTATCCGGGGCTAGAGGTCTCCGTTCAAATTCACGGATCAACGGGCTCCATTTATTCCAAAAGCAACAAGATCGAGCTGTTTAAAATGGCTGATGATGATGAGCACTATTCTGAGGAAGCCCGTATCCTGGAAACTTACGGTACAGGCGCAGCCAAACCGGCTTCCGAATCGGGTGAACTGCCGAAGACGGGTCATGCAGGGCAAGTCCAGGATATGATCGATGCCGTAATAGAGGGACGCCCTCCTATGATTGAAGGCAAAGAGGGAAGAGCTTCCGTCGAAATCGTGCAAGCGCTTTATGAATCCGCAAGAACCGGCAAGGAAGTATTCCTGCCTTATGTACCGGAGCTGAGCAAAGCATGAATAAGCCAAATGAACGCACCTCTTCCTTTCCGGCTATTGGATGCTGCCTGACAACCGGGTCTTTTATGCCGCAAAGCGGAAATACCGAAGCTTCACAGAAAGATCAAGCCGACGTGCTGCTTACCGGAATTAACGGCCTGCTTCAATCAGGCTATGACTTCGCGGAGCTTACCGTCGGGGCATTAGCCCAGCTCTCAGAGGATGAATTTGCGCGGCTGCAAAGCAGGCTGAAAGAGGAAGGCATTGCCATTCCCGTCTTTAACAGCTTTATTCCTCCTGCACTGAAATTAACAGGCCCGGAAACCCAGGCTCAAGCGATAGAAGAGTACGTCGCAAAAGCAATGAAGCGAGTTCATGAAGTCGGCGGAGAAATGATTATTTTCGGCAGCGGAGGCGCCCGAACCGTTCCGGAGGGCTATGCCGTCGAACAAGGACTTCAACAAATTAAAGACTTTCTGACCCTATGTGACCGCTATGCAGATCAATATGATCTTATTGTCGCTATAGAACCGCTGAACCGCAAGGAAAGCAATGTGATCAATAAAGTTGAGGAAGCGTTGGACTTGGCTCTCGAGCTCAATCTGCGGCATATTCAAGTGCTTGCCGACGCTTACCACATGCATTTGGAGCAGGAGTCACCCGAGATTGTGAAGCGTGCGGTTGAAAGCAACCTCCTGGCGCATGTGCATTATGCCGAGTTCGATCGAAGCTTCCCGTCAGGGACCGAAGACGCCGGAGTCGATCTGAGAGGCTTGTTTACCTTTCTTAGGGACTGTGGATATCAAGGGCGCGTTTCTGCTGAATGTATGGGAGAGAATGTAATGGTTCATAATCAAGCTTCCTTGAGGTATATAAGAAATTTGTTAGTACAACTACATGAAAGAGGCGAATAGGATGTCTTTATTTACTTTATCCGTACAATCCGGCCACCATGCTCGTCGGCATTGTCCCGTATCCTTCCGCATTGCCGCTAATGCCGAGATTCTTAATGGAACGGCCGAGCTGCATATGATCGGAGAGGACGGAAAGCCGGTGGCGCTCCAATGTGAGAATGTTAACGGCGAGCTGGTCCTCCACTGGATTGTGGATCATCTGGGCGCCGGGGAGAGCCTTACCTATACCGTTCATGCGGGTGCAAATCCGGAAGGAGAAGCGGTATCGGGCATTCGGCTGGAAGAAAGAGAGCATCAGATCGATGTGGTGATCGGAGGCAGCTATTTCACCTCTTATGTATTTCATCCGGACATCGCCAAGCCTTATCTCGGGCCTATTATGGGGCCGTACGGCGAAAGCTTCACACGTCTTGATTTTGAAACGAAAGAGCACCCGCATCACAGATCCTTATGGCTTGCGATCGGCGATGTTAACGACATTGATATGTGGAATGAGCCGAAGGAACGGCATGGAAAGCAAATTATAACCGGATTCGGGGACAAAACCGCAGGTGCGGTATTGGCAAGACTGACCTCTACTCAACAATGGTGCTCCTATGGAGGAAAGCCGCAATTGACGGAAACAAGAACGATGACGTTCTACAATACTCCTGCTGAAGGCCGGTTTATCGATATCGATTTTTCCCTGGTGGCGAACGGACGTGTTGAGCTGGGCGCTACGAAAGAAGCGGGACCGCTGGGAATCCGCGTCGCAGAATCGATGAAGGCCGATAACGGAGGAGTGATTCGCAATTCCTTCGGTTCCGTCGGAGAAAAGGAATGCTGGGGTCAGCGCGCTCAATGGTGCGACTACTACGGCAATGTCGGCGGGCAGACGCTGGGAATCGCCGCCTTCGATCATCCCGATAATGTGGACTATCCTACGTATTGGCATGTACGGGACTACGGTCTTCTGGCAGCCAACAATTTCTACTTCTTGGGCGGCAAGCTGCTTCAAAAGGGCCAATCCCTGAGCTATAAGCACCGTGTTTATTTCCACGCGGGAGATACGGATGCCAGCCGGGTAACAGAGAAGTACCAGGACTACATTCATCCGCCCGTCGTCTCCTTGGTTAAACAATAACAATGATAGAGAGGACGGAAAACAACATGAAAGAAGTGCTATCGAATCAGTCCTTGGAGCAGCAATTTCTGGAGCCCTCGGACGAATTTACGCCGGTCCCGTTCTGGTTCTGGAACGATGCACTGACGGCGGAGGAAATCATTAAGCAAATCACAGACTTCGCGGATAAAGGGGTTATGGGCTTCGTTATCCATCCGCGAATAGGAATACCGGAGAGTATCCCGTACTTATCGGACAGCTACATGGACTTGGTTGAAGCGGCAGTAAAAGAGGCGTCACGATTGGGCATGACGGTGTTTTTGTATGACGAGGCCATGTATCCGTCAGGCTCCGCAAAAGGGATGGTGGTTCAAGACGATCCCGCTTATGCAAGCCGGGGCTTGAAGATGCTGGAATGGGATGGCTCCAAGCCGATCGAGCTATCTGACATTTTAAGCGAAGGCGATGTGCTGGTCTCCGTACAAGCTGTGAAGAAGAAGGATGGGAGCAGCATTGATCCCCCGGCTGCGGTCAAGGTTGAGCCTGTGAACGGAGAAGTTCTTATACCCGACGGGTATGCATCACTATTGCTGTTCATCGAGACGTATTCCAAAGGAACGATCCGGGGGATACATTTTGGCGAGGATGACGGGGAGCCTAATGCTCCGGCCTCCGCGGACCTGTTGAACCCTCTGGCCACGCAAAAGTTTATTCGGCTGACGCATCAGCGGTATTATGAACGGCTCGGAGCCTATTTCGGCAATACGATCCAGGCTATGTTTACGGATGAGCCGGACATTATGGGGCGCCGTCATGTGAAGGGGCTTAAGTCATGGACCACAGGGTTCCTGGATGATTTCCTGAAGGAAGGCTGCAGGGAAACCGACCTGCCCCTCTTGTGGCTCGAGGGGGACAGCTCGGAAGCCGTACGGCGGGCCTACCGCAAAGCCGTGAACAAACGGATGGTCGAAGCCTATTATAAGCCTCTAAGCGATTGGTGCGCGGAGCATGGCATTGCATTAACAGGCCATCCGGCGGCAAGCGACGAGATCGGTTTACTGGAGCATTTTCAAATTCCGGGACAGGATGTCGTATGGCGTTGGGTCGCTCCTGAAGACGGCAAAGCATTGGAAGGCCGGCATACAACCATGGCCAAATGCTCTTCCGATGCGGCAAGGCACAGGGGCAGACGCAGAAACCTCAATGAGTTTCTTGGCGTGTGCAGCCCGGGCGGCGGATGGGCTCTAAGCGGAGGAGACATCAAGTGGTACATGGATTGGCTATTGGTGAGAGGGGTCAACCTTCTATGCCCTCACGCATTCTATTATTCCATTAAGGGACCGCGCAGATATAATGAGCGTCCGCCCGATGTGGGGCCGAACAACATTTGGTGGCCGCATTACCGTCTTTTTTCCGATTACATGAAACGAATGAGCTGGCTTATGACGGGCAGCGTCAATACAACGCCAATAGCCGTTCTGTGCCGCGAGGATTGGCTGCCGTGGCAGGCAGTCAAGCCGTTGTACGAGCACCAGAGGGAGTTTAATTATCTGGAAGAAAGCTTGCTGGTGAAAGAAAACGCGATCGACAAAGGCTGCATTCGGATTCAAGAACAGGCTTACACTGTGGTGCTGGTGGAAAACGAACATTTATGGGAGGAAGAAACAAAGGCAGCCTTGCAGCTATTCCTCGATGGAGGAGGTACGGTCTTCGTACTTCATACGGAGGAGCAGGAGCGCGGCTTGCCGGCAACGATCCGGTTGACAAGTCCTGATCAATTGATTGCGGCACTGGATGACATCCTGCAGCCCGAAGTTCTGTTGGATCCTCCTTGCCCGGATATTAGAGTTAGTCATGTCGTCAAGGATGGCAATCATTTCTATGTGCTGGTTCATGAGGGAGAACAAGCCTACGAGGGAACCTTGTCTGTTGCAGTATCGGGGAAGACCGAGCTATGGGACCCGTGGGAAGCCAGGGTTGGATCAGCCTATGCTCTCAGATCGAATCTCGGAACAACCGTTCCGATTCATTTGGACAGAAGGCAAAGTGTTATTTTCCGTATCGACCCCGCGGCTCCTATTGAAGAGGATAGAACGGCTGTGATAACCAGTGAAACGCCAGCATCGCAAAAGGCAGTGCGTGTTCTGGATAACGGCTGGCGGGTGGAGTCCGCTGCCCCCGAAGCTTCCTCTCTGGTTAAAGGATTAGGAGATTGGTCGGAGATCGAGGGACTGGAATCCTTTTCGGGTACGGTGCATTATGTGAACCGCTTTGTCATAGAGGAACCCGTCTCAAGTCGTACGGAGCAGATCCTGCTCGATTTGGGAGAAGCCCATGAAATGGCGGAAGTGTGGGTGAACGGACAGTTTGCCGGGGTACGCATGTGGCATCCGTATAGGCTGAATATTGAAGCGTACGTCAAGCAAGGGGAGAATGAGCTTCGAGTAGCCGTTACGAACAGTCTGGCTAATAGGATCGATCGGGACAAGCGGCCTTCCGGCCTGATAGGCCCAGTAAGTATAGCGGAATACCATGTGTAATGGTTAAAGCTGGCGGAGGCTTAGGGGATTAGATGGGACAAGATGCCAGCACGATGCTATGAGATGATGCGAACGACGATTTGCCCAATACCTGGAGAAAGAAAAGAAAGGGGACAGGTCCCAAAGACGGCATTCTGTCACGGTATGCCTTGGATGGAGTCTGAAGTAGAAAAAAAGGGGAGTTGCATAAAATGAAGTGGAATAAGTCTATAGTCTCGGTTGTGGCGTCCAGCATGCTCATTTCCATGCTTGCAGCATGCGGAGGAAATGGTGGTGGTGCAGGGGCCGATAAAGGTACAGCTGACAAGGCCGCCGCCAATTCGGATAACGAGCCGGCGAACCTGGTCGTTTATTCGAACAGCGGTGATTCTCCGGAGAGCTGGAATGAGCGATTCGGCAATGCGCTTAAAGAGAAATTTCCTAACTACAATATCAAGTACATTCAGAAGCAATCGAACTACGGGATTAAGGAGCTGCTCACTTCCGGCGAGACGATCGACATTTACTGGGATTCGATAGGCGGCTTCGCCTCCGGTCTTCTCGATAACGGACTGGAGTATGATATGACGGATTTGGTCAAGAAGCATCAGATCGATTTATCCAAGATTGAGCCGTCCGTGGCCGATTCCATCAAGCAGATTTCCAAGGATAAAATCTACGGTATTCCCGTTTTCAACAACAACATGGTTCTCTACTACAACAAAGATATATTCGATAAATTCGGCGTGCCTTATCCGAAAGACGGCATGACCTGGACGGAAGCGAATAAGCTGGCACAGCAGTTAACGCGTGTGGACGGCAAAACCTATATCGGTCTCTCCTCATCCCAGACTCATATGCTTCCTATGAACCAGTTATCGATTCCTTTTGTCGATGTGGCAACCGATAAACCGACCATTTTCACCAATGAAAAGTGGCGCGAGTATTTTGAAACCGTCTTTGTCGGTCCTAGTAAAGCTCAGGGATATGTTGAATACATGAAGGAGCTTAAGGATGCCATTCCGTACCGCAATGAATTTTTGAAGGAGAAGAACGTAGCGATGTTCGCCTGGCTGTCCTCTATCGTCTTCGTATTCCCGGAGGAATTCCAAAGCATGAACTGGGATATGGTATCCCTGCCGACGTTCGACAGCCTGCCTAAGGTCGGTTCGCAGGCGTATCCTACTTATTTCACCGTGACCTCGATGTCCAAGCAAAGAGATCAGGCGATGAACGTAATCAAGTATTTAATCAGCGAGGAGCATCAAACCAAGCTGTCCAAAATCGGAATGATGCCGGTCTTGGATAATGACGCTGTGAAGAAAGTATATGGTCAGGAAAGTATTTTCAAAGGGAAAAACTTCGGCGCCTCGTTCTATAACAAGTTCGCTCCGATCCCTGAAAAATCCCGGTATGACAGCCTTATGCTGACACCATACGCCAAAGCGGTTCCTAAAATCATCCTAACCGGAGACTACAATACCGTATTCCGCGCGACCGAGGAAGATACGATGAAGAAAATAGCGGACGCCAAAAAATAATAGGGGTTTACTAGCTTCCGAGACGCAGGAAACGAGCTCGGCTACGGCCAGCGGACTGCGCTGCTCTCCGAATACGTTTGTAATTCCCTGAGGCTCCTTTATAATAGAGCATGTATGGTACACAACCGTGCATGCTCTATTACAGTTTTCATATAAAGGTAGTGATAGTATGGATTTGTTCTCATTGGCGGCAGAGCAGAATCAGACAGGCAAGCTGCTTGCAGACCGGATGAGGCCGGTTACGCTTAATGAATATATAGGTCAAGAGCATATTGTGGGACCGGGCAAGCTGCTCCGGCGGGCCATTGAGGCGGATCAGGTGACCTCCATCCTGCTCTATGGCCCTCCAGGAACAGGGAAGACGACGCTGGCTCATATTATATCTCATGCGACGCAGGGGGCGTTCGTGAAGCTGAATGCGGTCGACGCTTCGGTGAAGGACGTCCGGGATGTGATTGAACAGGCCAAAACGAACAAGGAGCTGTATGGACGTAAAACCATTCTGTTCCTCGACGAGGTTCACCGTTTCAACACCTCCCGCCAGGATGCGCTGCTGCCTGCCGTGGAGCAGGGAATCATTGTCTTTATCGGTGCGACGACGGAGAACCCGTTCCACCATGTCAACGGGGCGCTGCTGTCCCGTTCGACGCTTTTCGAGCTGCATGCGCTGACGCATGAGCATTCCCTCATGGCGCTGAGGCGTGCGCTCAGCGATCGTGAACGCGGCCTCGGCATGCTGCCGATCGAGGCCGATGAAGACGCGCTCTCGCATTTGGCGCAGATGGCCGGCGGAGATATCCGCCGCGCGCTCAATGCGCTCGAGCTTGCCGCGCTTACCACCCCGCCTGCTGAGGACGGGGCGGTGCGCGTGACGCTTGCGGTCGCCGAGGAGTCGATCCGGCGCCGCATCGTGAAGGCCGACGAGTCGACGCAGTACGACGTCCTGTCGGCCTTCCACAAAAGCGTGCGCGGCTCCAGCGACGCCGCGCTGTTCTGGTTCCTCTATGCCGTCGAGAAGCTCGGCATGGATCCGATGACCTTCCTGCGGCGTCTGATCGTCGCATCCAGCGAGGATATCGGGCTGGCCAATCCCCAAGCCATGGTGCAGGCCGTATCCGCCATGGACGCCTACCACAAGATTGGCTGGCCCGAATCGAAGTACGTGATCGCTCAGGCGATCCTGTTCGCAGTAGAGAGCCCCAAATCGAACGCCATCCCGATGGCGATCAGCAGGGTGATGGCCGCGTTCGACGCTATCGGCTCGGCAGAGGTGCCTATGCATCTCCGGGATACGCATTACGCCGGCGCGGAGAAGCTCGGGCATAAGGGATATAAATATCCCCACGATTACCCGGGTCATTATGTGGAGCAGCAATATGTGCCCGGGCCGCTGATCGGTCAGCATTTTTATGAAGCGTCTCAGCAGGGTATGGAAGATAAGATCAGGCATAATCAGGAGCTTCGCAGAAATAACAGAGGCCCTTCCCGATAGCACGGGAAGCTTGATGAACAGCAAAAACGGCCGAATGATGCTTTTTTCGGCCGTTTTTGCCCAATGGTTCAAGCCTTTATACGTTATCTTCACGATTTTTGGGCATAGCACACCGTTTGACTGTATAGCTTATTAATATATAATTTACAATATAAACCAAAGGGGAGGTGTACCTATTCACCTTTAAACGGGGGAATAGGGAACGTATTGATGGATGGTGACCCGTTACCCGCGATATGGAATTTTAGTCTCGTGTTATTTCTGGTGCTATTGAACGGCTTCTTCGTGGCTGCTGAGTTTGCCATGGTCAAAGTCCGCAACAGCCGCATTGACGCGCTGGTGCAGGAAGGAAACCGGAACGCCAGATTCGCCAAGACCATCGTGAGCAACATGAACGGTTACTTATCGGCCTGCCAGCTGGGCATCACGCTAGCCTCATTAGCGCTGGGCTGGATAGGCGAGCCCGCGATCGCCAGGCTTCTTGAGCCGGCGCTGCGTCCGCTGCAGCTTTCCGCTGCGGTTATTCATACGATCTCCTTTGTCATCGCTTTTACGATCATAACCGCCTTTCACATCACGCTGGGAGAACAATTCCCCAAAACCTACGCCATCCGCATGTCAGAGAGAGTTACTTTGCTGTCTGCCGGACCTCTCATTTTATTTTACAAGCTCATGTACCCTCTGATCTGGTTTTTAAACGGCACCTCGAACTGGATGCTTCGCAAAGCGGGGATTGAGCCAGCAGATGAACACCATACCGTACACACCGAGGAAGAAATTCGTGTTCTGATGAAGGAGAGCAACAAGAGCGGTTTTATCGACAATACCGAATTCACCCTCGTAGACAATATTTTTGATTTTGCGGAGACCAACGCCCGTGAGATCATGATTCCGAGAACTGAGATGATCTGCCTGTACGCGGACCTGTCCTACGAAGAAAACCGGATGATCGCTATTACCGAAATGCATACCCGATATCCGGTCTGCAATCCGGACAAAGATAATATTATCGGCTTTGTCCACATCAAGGATTTGCTGAAATCCGACCAGGACATCGATCAGATTCTCAGTATCGTTCGCCCCATCACCAAAGTGCCCGAATCGATGCAAATCAGCGCGCTATTGAAGCTCATGCAGAAGAAAAAGACTCAAATGGCCCTATTGATCGACGAATACGGAGGAACCTCTGGCCTCGTAACGTTCGAGGACATCATTGAAGAAATCGTCGGAGAGATTCAGGATGAGTTTGACGAGGAGCGTCCGCAAATCGAAAAAAAGGACGATGTGACGCATTCCATTGACGGACGTTTGCTTATTGAAGAAGTGAACAGCTATTTCGGATTGGAGATTGAATCAGACGATTATGATACAATCGGCGGCTGGGTCTATTCCCAAGTGGAAATGCCCCCTAGAAAAAGCCAGCGTATCCGCTATGATGACCATTATGATTTTATTATCGACGAAACGGATCAGCTTCGCATTTCGAGAATTGTGGTGAAAAAGAGAGGGAAAGGGCATCCTCACTCGGAGAACCCGTCTGTCAGCATATAGCATAGGAGAAAATCTCACAAAGTAAAGCCTTGGCTTCGAGGCCGAACCAGGTAGGTACCTTACGGGGGAAATCCTGAAATTAATACATTCAAAGAAAGGTCACCTTATGGTTTCCCATAAAGTGACCCTTTTTGTCCCTTCCAACCGGCAATGTTAAGGAATCATGACATCGATGGTAGCTCCGCCGAGACATTCTTCCCCGTTATAGAACACGACGGATTGTCCGGGAGTAATTGCTTTTTGCGGCTGATCGAAAGTGACCTCACAGGTACCGTCTTTGCCGAAAGCAACCGTGACTCCTTGGTCAGGTTGGCGATAACGGAATTTAGCCGTGCAGCGAATGGGGGATTCAGGCAGCTTGCCGCTGATCCAATTGAGATCCGTTGCACGCAGCCCGCTCGAGTACAGGCTTGGATGCTTTTCGCCTTGAACGACATACAAAATATTGTTCTCCAGGTCCTTGGAGGCGACGAACCAAGGCTCACCGCTGCCGGAGCCTCCGATGCCGAGCCCTTGCCGCTGGCCGAGCGTATAATACATCAGGCCGTCATGACGCCCTTTCAGCTCGCCTTCCAGCGTGCGCATATCTCCAGGCTTTGCAGGCAAGTAGCCGCTCAGAAACTCCTTGAAGTTACGCTCCCCGATAAAGCATACACCGGTGCTGTCTTTTTTCTTGGCGGTGGCTAGACCTGCTTTTTCCGCGATAGCACGAACTTCCGGCTTCGGCAGATGGCCGATAGGGAACATGGCCTTGGACAGCTGGTACTGATTCAACGCATTCAGGAAGTACGTCTGATCCTTATTGCTGTCTACCCCGCGGAGCAGGCGGAAGAGCCCGTCCTTTTGCTCGACTCTTGCATAATGGCCTGTCGCAATATAATCGGCGCCAAGCTCCAGAGCTTTTTGCAAAAATTCACCGAACTTGATTTCGCGGTTGCACATCACGTCGGGATTCGGCGTTCTTCCTTTGCGGTATTCATCCAGGAAATACTGAAACACCTTGTCCATGTATTGTTTCTCAAAATTTACCGTATAATAGGGAATACCGATTTGATCGCATACTCGGCGAACGTCCTCCGCATCTTCTTCTGCGGTGCAGTGACCGAATTCGTCGGTATCATCCCAGTTTTTCATGAAAACGCCGATAACCTCGTAGCCCTGCTCCTTCAACAGGAGTGCGGAAACGGAAGAATCGACTCCGCCGGACATACCGAGGACGACACGTGTTTTACTATTCATGCGGGTTACCCCTCCTTACAGCTTGTTCGACCTTAAGCTCGAAGCAGCCGGCAATTTCAGGCTGTTCAAGTTGATTCGTTCCGGCATCTGACGAGTATCATCAGAGCTTAGGAAAGTCGTATCTCTTGTATTATACATAGGTTTATTCGAATAATAAAATATTTCATGAATATGTCAAGTTTTTTCTCCCACTTTACTGGGTTTTATGTTACGATATAAAGGATACCAAAATGTATGAAATGTAAATGAGGTGCTTTATTTGAAAATTTCTACCAAAGGCCGTTACGGATTAACCATCATGATGGAATTGGCTACCCGATATGGTGAAGGCCCTACCTCTTTGAAAAGTATTGCCGAGAAGCACCAGCTCTCCGAGCATTATCTGGAGCAATTGGTTGCGCCTTTACGGAATGCGGGCTTGGTTAAAAGTATTCGCGGCGCTTATGGGGGATATATATTATCGAAAACTGCGGAAGACATTTCCGCGGGCGATGTGATTCGGGTGCTTGAGGGTCCGATCAGCCCGGTCGACTTTACCGAAGAAGATGATCCGGCCAAACGCGACCTGTGGGTTCGTATCCGCGACAGCATTGCCGAGGTTCTCGACTCTACGTCTTTGCAGGACCTGATATCCTATAAGGATGAAGGACAAAACGATAATTATATGTTCTACATATAATCTAACGGAGCACGGATATGACGTTTATTTACTTCGATCATGCTGCGACAACGCCGGTTCATCCGGAGGTTGTCGAGGCTATGCTGCCCCTATATACACAAACTTTCGGGAACGCCTCCAGTACACATAGCGCAGGAAGAGAAGCCCGTTCCGTTATCCATCAGTCGCGGGATACATTAGCTTCCTTTATCGGCTGCGCGCCTTCCCAAATTATTTTCACAAGCGGTGGAACAGAAAGCGATAATATGGCTTTGTTTGGTGCTGCCTATGCCAGGGCATCTGAAGGGAAGCACATTATTACAACCCAAGCCGAGCATCATGCCGTGCTGCATGCCTGCGAGCATCTGGAACGGCAGGGCTTTGAGGTTACTTATTTGCCTGTCGACATCACCGGACGCGTGCGTATTGCGGATGTAGAGCAAGCGATTCGCCCGGATACCATATTGATAAGCATTATGTACGCTAATAATGAAGTCGGAACGATTCAGCCCATTACGGAAATCGGTATGATGGCACGGGAGCGCGGCATTTACTTTCATGTGGATGCTGTGCAGGCGCTCGGAAATATCCGTATGGATTTGAGCCGTCTTCCGGTTGATTTCATGAGCTTTTCCGCACATAAGATTAATGGCCCCAAAGGAATCGGAGCGCTGTACGCAGCTAATAGAACAAGAATAGAGCCTCTTCTGTATGGAGGCAATCAGGAGCGCAAGCGCCGTCCTGGAACAGAGAACGTCGCCGCCATCGCGGGTTTCGCCAAAGCGGTCCAAATCTTGAGTCAGGACATGTATGAAAAGCAACAAAACTTGGAAAAACTACGTAACGAGATGATTTCGAGGGTTCAACAACAGCTCGGCAGCGAGCAGGCTGTGGTAAACGGACATCCTACAGAGCATGTTCCCCACATCCTGAATATGAGCTTTCCGGGTGTGTCGACGGAAACTATGCTGATGAATTTGGATCTCGAGGGAATAGCGGCCGCCAGCGGCTCCGCTTGTACTTCAGGGTCCCTGGAAGTATCTCACGTTTTGAAGGCTATGGATCTTCCCGAGGAGCGGATGGCTTCCGCAATACGTTTTAGCTTCGGCCGCGGAAATACATTGGAACAAATTGAAACGGCAGCTCAAAAAATTGCAACCATCGTAAACCGAGTCCGTAGTACATAGTAAACAAATGTTTATTTAACTAGCTGCTTCAGGAGGAAGTCTCCATTGAAAAGAGCGCGTGACGTGATCGGTTTGCCGATATTTTGCGTACAATCCGGTAAGCAGGTAGGTACGGCCAAAGATTTACTG
Source organism: Paenibacillus sp. 32352 (assembly GCF_002042965.1). GTDB lineage: Bacteria > Bacillota > Bacilli > Paenibacillales > NBRC-103111 > Paenibacillus_S > Paenibacillus_S vulneris. The sequence goes on from NZ_MZNT01000011.1 coordinate 101,174, forward strand.
CTCGGCGACGCTTGGCAGGTTGAAGCCGTACTTCTGGAGACGAAACATTGGTTTGCCGCTCCAAGCTGCGTTATGTGGAAAGATGTTATCGCTTTGGGCGAGGACGCCATTACGATTGAACATGAAGAAGTTATCAGCCGTCTGGATGAAGAGCAAAGCTATACCTCATTGGTTAACGGAGACAGGAAATTAAAGGGCATGCCCGTCTTAACGATAAACGGTCAGCAGCTAGGTATCGTTGACGATGTTTATTTGGATCAAAATAGGGGTAAAAAGGTAATAGGCTACGAATTGACAGAAGGTTTTATCTCCGATTTGAAGGAAGGGCGCAAATGGCTTCCTTTGCCTGATTCCGTTACTGTAGGTAAAGACGCGATTATCGTACCCGTTCACTGCAATGATACATTGGAGGAAAGTATAATACCAATTGAAGAATAGGGTGATTCAGATGCTACGTTGTCCAAATTGCAATTCCAAAGATATCGGCAAAATCGGCTCCCATCAGTTTTATTGCTGGGGATGCTTCATTGAGCTGACGGTGAACGGTGAAAAAATGTCCGTCTATCAGGTTGAAGAAGACGGAACGCTCAGTTCCCTTGATGATTTATTTTTCGAAGAAGAAATGCCTCAAGTCCATGCCAACTAACCCGTCGGTTAGAGCTTAGACAAACGACATACGGCCGGTCTCAGCGTTTTGCTGGGGCCGGTCTTTTTGTGCCGTGAATTTATAAGATTTCAGGGCATCAACTCGCAAAGTAACGTAAATCAGCTTCGATGCATAGCCCTCGCTTTGTGGTTCTATTGTTCGCGATAGGTATATTGTGGACGTCGTGTTATTAACCATTGTATTCTGCAGCATTCAAGATATGATCGCCTCAGGCACAATTGTCGGGTGTCTAGGATTAAGATTCCAGGGTTGTACATATACTGTAAGAGTAGGAAAGAACGTGCTCCGAGGCAGGTGATCCGCATGGAACGATTTTATAAGAGCCATCTGTTTACGGTTCTTGTTTATATATTGCTGAGCTTATTGATCCTATTCTTTTTGCTGCAAATTCGTCCCATGATCGTGGCGATCTACGGCTTCCTCAAAGAAATTCTGGCTCCGTTTATAATAGCAATGATCATTTCATATGTGCTGAATCCGGTCGTTTCCCTGCTGAACGCGAGGAAGGTGCCCAGAACGGTCGCCGTGCTGCTCATTTATGCAGTGTTCATACTATCGACCACCGTCGTGCTGATGAATGTGATTCCCATGTTTATGAGCCAGTTGGCGCAGCTGAATAACCATTTGCCTCAGCTGGCTATGAAAGCCCAAGGGTTCGTGGACGGAATGAATAGCGTGCAATTTTTGCCCGACAGCGTACGTACTGGGATCAACCAGTCGCTGGCGAAGCTGGAAAACGGCATTTCGTTAGCCATTTCGCAGTATATAGACGGAATTGGAAGCACGATTAATATGGTATTTATCGCTTTCATTATTCCGTTCCTGGCGTTCTACATTCTCAAGGATTTTCAGCTTATCGAGAAGACGGCTTTGGCTATCGTGCCGAAAGCCAAGCGTAAGCAGGTCGTGACACTGCTCGTTGAAATGGACACGGCGCTCGGTAACTATATCCGAGGTCAATTTCTCGTATGCATGATAGTCGGGGTATTGGCTTATATCGGTTATTGGATCATCGGGATGCCTTATGCGCTGCTACTGGCGCTGGGGGTAGCGATATTTAATATTATCCCGTATTTGGGACCTTTTTTCGGGGCTGCACCGGCCATCATCATGGCTGCGACCATTTCCTTGAAAATGGTGCTGATGGTCGTTATCGTCAATGCCATTTGCCAAATCCTGGAGGGGAATGTTATTTCCCCGCAGGTGGTAGGAAGGTCGCTCAAAATGCATCCTCTGGTCATTATATTCGCCTTGCTGGTAGGCGGCGAGCTGGCCGGTGTGATCGGGCTGATCCTGGCAGTTCCTTTCTTCGCGGTCATGAAGGTGATCCTGCAGCATGTGTTAATGTACTACATCCACCGCAGAACGACTTAACATTCTTTTTGCATAATGGCAGAAATTTTTGGAACCATTGTTGGGTTGATGCGTATTACCATAAGCGCTGAAAAATAAGCGGTACAAGTGCATATGCATATGTTTTTTGGAGGAGCCTGTCACCAAGGGCTCCTTTTTGCCGTTTTCAGGCTTACGGTAAGTACTTCGCAAACTAAGTTGTGCTTACGAAGCAAGTTTTCTATCGAAAACTAAGTAGTGCTTACGAAGTAAGTTTGCTTCGCAAACTTTAAGGAGGGTCAACATGGATCAACAAGCATGGATTGCCATCGGAATTTTTCTAGTCATTTATGCACTCATCATTAGCGAGAAAATTCATCGTACCATCGTAGCGATGATAGGCGGCATCCTGATGGTGGCATTAGGAATTGTAAGCCAGGAAACAGCGGTACATCACATCGATTTTAATACGCTCGGCTTGCTGATCGGGATGATGATTATCGTCGGCATCACAGCGGATACAGGCTTATTCAAGTATATAGCCGTATGGTCGGCCAAGAAGGCAGGAGGACATCCTGTCAGGATTCTCGTCGTATTGTGCCTGGTTACCGCGGTAGGCTCCGCCTTTCTGGATAATGTAACGACCGTATTGCTTATGGTGCCGGTTACGCTTAGCATCACGAGAAAGCTTCAGGTAACACCGATTCCCTATTTCATCTCGCAAATTATGGCCTCCAATATCGGGGGAACCGCTACGTTAATCGGGGATCCGCCCAACATCATGATTGGCAGCGCCGTCAAGGAACTTACGTTCATGGCCTTTATCAATAATTTGTCGCTGATCTCGATCCTGATTTTACTGGCGACGCTGCCCTTTTTCGTTCTGATCTACCGCAAGAAGATTCAAACCACGGATGAACTGCGTCAAGGCATCATGGAAATGGATGAAAGGTCGGAGATTACCGACACCAGGCTGCTGGTGAAGTGCCTAACGGTACTCGGTTTGACGGTCTTTGGATTTTTTGTGCATCAAGTCCTTCATCTGGAGTCGGCTACCGTCGCCTTGGCAGGCGCCTTCCTGCTGCTGTTATTAACGGGGGAGCACGCTCTTGAGCAGGCGTTCCATCGGGTAGAATGGACGACGATCTTCTTCTTTGTCGGTTTGTTCGTGCTTGTGTCCGGCCTTGTCGAGACGGAGGTCATAGCAGCCCTTGCGGAATATGCCATAGGCATTACCGGCGGGGACGTAACCAAATCGGCCATCCTTATCCTGTGGCTGAGCGCAATCGCATCCGCATTTCTCGATAACATCCCGTTTGTCGCCACGATGATCCCGCTCATTCAGGAGATGGGAACAATGGGGATTACGAATTTGGAGCCTTTATGGTGGAGCCTAGCGCTAGGCGCTTGTTTGGGAGGCAACGGCTCGCTTATAGGAGCCAGCGCGAATCTGATCGTAGCAGGAATCTCCGGAAGGGAAGGGCATCCTATTTCCTTTATGACTTTTTTCAAGGTCGCGTTTCCGCTTATGCTCTTATCGATTGTCATTGCGAACATCTACATCTATTTGCGATATCTAATGTAGAAGAAACGTTGTCTGTAATGTCGAAGCAAGCTGCTGCCGAGTTGACATGGATATCGTGAAACGTATATAATTTCCTTAATTACTGCAAAAAATGGATAATTGAAAGCGTTGATGAAATTCAGTAAGCCATAGCCCATGATCCAGAGAAGAGGCTCTGGTCCGCATCCATGATGGGGACTAGCTGAGAGAGCCTTTCCATGAAGGATGGCCGAAAGCTCATTTCGGAGTGCGGAACAAATCCGCCGGATGGACTCGTTATTCGTCTAATAAGGAGATTGTGCAGCTTGCAGGCAGGTAGGCATCAATGCGCTTGCATAAGCAGCTGGACAGTAACCAGGGTGGTACCGCGATCGATTCGTCCCTGTCAGCAGGGGCGTTTTTTTGTTTTTTAAGATAGTTATTGTGGCTCAGCTGGCGGCTTAAAGGGATTGCATTTGATAAAAGGCAGGTCCTTGTACAAGGCGTGCATGCGTCTGCTGACGGAACGGAGTTATCACAAAAACAGACTATATAGTAGGAGGATCAACAATTATGAAAGCCAGTGAAATTCGCTCCAAATGGTTGGCATTTTTCGAAAGCAAGGGACATAAGATCGAGCCGAGTGCTCCGCTTGTTCCTCACAATGACCCGTCGCTCTTATGGATCAACGCGGGTATGGCTCCATTAAAGCCTTATTTCGATGGACGAGTTGTGCCTGATAATCCGCGCATTGCCAACTCCCAGAAGTGTATTCGTACCAATGACATTGAGAACGTAGGTAAAACACGCCGTCACCACACGTTTTTTGAGATGCTGGGCAATTTCTCCATCGGAGATTACTTCAAGGAAGAAGCGATCACCTGGGCTTGGGAGTTCTTGACCGGCAAAGAGTGGCTGGGAATGGACCCGAATCTTCTGTCGGTAACTGTGTATCCCGAGGATACCGAAGCTTACGAATTCTGGAACAAGAAAATCGGTCTGCCTGAAGAACGTATCTACAAGCTGGAGGATAACTTCTGGGATATCGGCGAGGGACCTTGCGGACCTTGTACGGAGATTTTCTATGACCGCGGCGACGCTTACGGAGACCTGAACGATCCTGAGTGCTGGCCGGGAGGAGAGAACGAACGCTTCCTGGAAGTGTGGAACTTGGTGTTCTCCCAATTCAACCATAACAAAGACGGCAGCTACACGCCGCTGCCTAATAAGAATATTGATACGGGCGCGGGCTTGGAGCGTTTTGCGAGCGTATTGCAGAATGTGGATTCCAACTTCGATACCGATTTGTTCCAGCCTATTATTCAACAGACCTGCAAGCTGGCAGGTGTGAAATATAATGAGAATGAAGATCACGACGTCGCTTTGAAGGTTATTGCCGACCACATCCGTACCGTTGTTTTCTCTGTAGGCGACGGGGTGCTGCCATCCAATGAAGGCCGGGGCTACATCATTCGCCGCCTGCTTCGCCGCGCAGTACGCTACGGAAAAGTACTTGGAATGGATAAACCGTTCCTGTACACTCTGACGCCTGTTGTTGGAGAGGTCATGGGCGTTTACTATCCGGAAGTGGTGGAAAAGCACGAGTTCATCGAGAAAGTAATCCGTACGGAAGAAGAGCGTTTCCACGAAACCTTGTCCGACGGGCTTATGATCCTGGCGGAAATGACGGAGAAAGCACGCAAAGAAGGCAGCACGCAAATCAGCGGCCCGGATGCCTTCAAGCTGTATGATACCTACGGCTTCCCGTTTGACTTGACGGAGGACTTCGCCGCTGAAAAAGGAATGACAGTAGATAGAGAAGGCTTTGACCGCGCCATGCAGGAGCAGCGCGACCGCGCAAGGGAAGCTCGTAAGGATGCGGACAGCATGAAGGTTCAAGGAGGACCGTTGTCCGACTACACGGTTAAAAGTGAGTTTGTTGGGTATACTGAATTGGTAACAACTGCTAAAGTGATTTCTATCGTTCATGAGAATCAATTCGTCGACTTGGTCGGCGTGGGCGAAACCTGCCAGGTCATTCTGGATAAAACGCCTTTTTATGCCGAAAGCGGCGGTCAAGTGAGCGATCATGGCGTGATGACGGCAGGGGAGCTTACGCTGCGTGTCGATGATGTTGGGAAAGCGCCTCATGGCCAGCATGTGCATACTGTAACGGTCGAATCCGGCGTTCTCCGCAAAGGAGATACCGTACAGGCGTCTGTTAACGAGGAGCTGCGCGACGATATTATCAAAAACCATACGGCGACCCATTTGCTGCACAAAGCGTTGAAGGAAGTGCTGGGTGAGCATGTCAACCAGGCGGGTTCCTTGGTAGCTCCGGAGCGTCTGCGCTTTGACTTCTCGCATTTTGGAAGCATTAGTGCGGAGGAGCTGCAGGATATTGAGCAGCGCGTTAACCGGCAAATTTGGAAAAGCACGCCGCTCAACATTTCGCTGAAGCCGATTGCTGAAGCCAAAGCAATGGGAGCTATGGCCCTGTTCGGTGAAAAATACGGCGATGTCGTCCGTGTAGTGCAGGTAGGCGACTACAGCCTGGAGCTGTGCGGCGGATGCCATGTTGCCAATACTAGTCAAATCGGCTTGTTCAAAATCGTCGGTGAATCCGGCATCGGTTCCGGTGTTCGCCGGATCGAAGCAGTAACCGGACGCAATGCATATGAGTATTTGGATCAGCAGCTTCAGCTGCTTCGCGACTCTGCCGGATTGTTAAAAGCCAATATTCAAGACGTTCCGAAGCGGATTGACGGCCTGTTCGCACAACTGAAGGAGCTGTCTCGCGAGAACGAGTCGCTCAAGGCAAAGCTTGGCAAAATTGAAGCCGGCTCCTTGACGGATCAAGTGAAGGATGTCCAGGGCGTGCCGGTACTGGCTGCTCAAGTAAGCGCTGGAGACATGGAATCGCTGCGAGGCATCCTGGATCAAATGAAAGCCAAGCTCAGCTCAGCGATTATCGTGCTCGGCGCCGCATCCGAGGATAAAGTGAACCTTGTGGCGGCTGTAACGCCAGACTTGATTTCCAAAGGCTTCCATGCCGGCAAGCTGATCAAGGAAACAGCGGCAATCGTAGGCGGCAGCGGCGGCGGACGTCCGGATATGGCGCAGGCGGGAGGCAAAGACGCGTCCAAGCTTCAAGAAGCGCTTCAGCAAGTCGAGAAGCTGGTTGCTCAGGTAACGGCGTAAAAATTCAAGCAAGCCTAAAATAAATTTGCTTTGTCAACAGGAATTATTCGACAAACAGCGAATATAAGATGATATCGGCTGTTGTCAGCTATGTTTTACATTTATGTTTCTAAGGGGGTGTTGGGATGAGTTCGATGGATAAAACGATGAAATTTAACGTAAAAGCGGAAGAAATCGAAACATCGCCCAAGGAAGTCATGTTGGCGGTATATGACGCGTTACAGGAGAAGGGCTATAATCCGATCAATCAAATTGTGGGGTACCTTTTATCCGGCGACCCGGCTTATATTCCCCGTCATAACAATGCAAGAAGCATAATTCGCAAACGGGAGCGCGATGAACTGATCGAGGAATTGGTCCGTTCCTATTTGCAGCAGCATAAATCGTAATGAGTAAGCAAGGCCTCGGGTGCAGAGACTAAGTCCGGGGCCTGCCTTTGGGAGTTTACAAGTCATGCAGCGTTTAATGGGTTTGGATTATGGAGACAAAACGATCGGCATTGCTTTAAGCGATGAGCTCGGCTGGACCGCGCAGGGCCTCGAAGTTATTCGTCGTACGACCTTGGAACGGGATTTCGCAAGAATCCGTGAAATCATTGACCAATACAGTGTCAGTGAATTGGTTGTCGGCTTGCCGAAGAACATGAATAATACGATTGGGCCGCGCGGTGAAATCTGTATCGAATTTGCCCAGTCATTGCAGCAAGCTTTGCAAATGCCCGTCCATTTATGGGATGAGCGCCTAACTACCGCGTCCGCGCAGCGAACGCTGCTAGAGGCTGATGTAAGCCGCAAAAAAAGGAAACAGGTCATTGATAAAATGGCAGCTGCGCTTATTTTGCAAGGATATATGGATTCCAAATCGAAGAGGTGAATGGTATGTCTAAAGAGGAACAACTGCAGGAAGAAGAATTGGATATCATTGTTATTCCGGATGACGATGGCAATGAAGAGGAATTTGAAGTGGTTGCAAGATTCGAGGTAGACGGTTCGGACAAAAAATATTTGATGGTTGTTCCGATGGACGCCGACGAAGAGTCGGATGAAGTGTATGCCTTCCGCTACGAGGAGGATGGAGACGACTTGCAGCTGTACACCATCGATGATGAAGAAGAATGGAATATCGTGGAAGAAACGTTCAACACGCTGATGGATGAAGCGGCGGAGGACGAGGAAGAATCCCGTTAAGCCAAGGCAGGAGGATTATCCTTTGTACGAATTGAAAGATATGAAACCAACGAATCAGTTGCGCAGCGCATACGGAGATGATATTATTTTGTATGACGACCGCGAACAATCCGTTGCTTACAAGCTTCTGGCCGAATTTCAGCTGGGCGACCAAAGCTACGCGGTGCTTCAGTCTGAAAAAGGCAAGAACGAAGAGCCTGAGATCTTCAAGGTTACCTCGGCTGAAGGTGAGCTTGAACTCGAGACTATAGATGACGATGACGAGTGGGAAATGGTGTCCGAGCTTTACGACGAGATGACCTTCCCGCAAGACGATATGGAGTAAACGACAATTTGCTTTCAAACGGAGGCGAGCGGAGACAATCCGCTCTTTTTCGTTGTTTGGATGGCAATAGATAGATATAGCTTTTGGTGAAAGGAGCCCAGGGAAAACGTGACTGCAGGACCTAGAATGGCGTTAGGCAAGAAGATCGCCATAATCATCATAATCGTTTTTCTGGCGGGTGCAGCCGGTATCGGTTGGTATGCAAGACAAATGCTCCGGCCGATGCCTTCATCTGATCAGCCTGTGCGTGTAGTGATCCCTTCGGGGACAGGTTCTTCAGCCATTGCGCAGAAGCTGGAGCAGTCAGGACTTATTCCTAATGCGACTATGTTCACCTTGTATTTGAAATATAAAGGGCAAGGGGATAAGCTGCAGGCCGGCGAATATGAGTTAACTCCAGGAATGTCGCTGGACGCTATTATAGACGTACTGAACAAAGGATTGACCATCAAGGAGCAGGGAGTCAAATTGACGGTTCCTGAAGGCTTTACAGTCAAGCAAATTGCTGAGAAGGTGAATCAGCAGTTCGGGACAGAGGCCGGTTTGTTTGTAAAAGCCGCGCAGGAAGGGAACCATTATACCGCGCATTCGTTTTCCTATATACCTGAAAGCCCACAGCTGAACAACAGGCTGGAGGGGTATTTATTTCCTGAGACGTACGAATGGAAGAAAGATATCCCCATCGAGGATATGCTGGACCAAATGATGCTCGAGCTGGACAAGAAGCTTGCCTCGCTTCCCGACGGTTGGCAGGAGAGCATCCGTTCACGAGGACAAACGGTCCATCAAATGATGACCGTTGCTTCTCTTATCGAAAGGGAAGTCGTTCTGGACGAGGAGCGTCCGCTGGTGGCCAGCGTCATTTACAATCGATTGAGCAAATCTATGCCGCTGCAAATTGATGCGACGGTCCAGTATTTGCTGGATAAGCCTAAAGAACGATTATTTGAAAAAGATTTGCAAATAGAAAGCCATTATAATACGTATTTGCATCCCGGATTGCCCCCGGGTCCGATAGCTAGTCCTAGTCTAGCTTCTATCAAAGCCGCAATAGAGCCCGCTGACACCAAATATTTGTTTTATGTCACCAAAAAAGATGGAAGCAAGGGGCATTTATTTGCGGAAACCTATGAGCAGCACCAACAAAATATTGCGGCAAGCAAAAAGAACCAATAAGGAGAGAGTGGTATAATGAGAAAACCGGAGCTGTATATATCAGCCGGCTCGGCGGAAGAGGTAAGAGCCTATATCGAAGCGGGTGCTGACGCTGTTGCTGTAGGCGAGCACCGATTCGGAATGCGACTGCCGGGGGAGATTAAGCTAGACGAGCTAAGCGAGCTGATCCCGTGGGTTCATGAGCAGGGAGCCAAAATTTATGTGGTAGCCAACAAAATCATGGAGAATGATCTGCTTGCAGAGCTGGCCGATTATTTACGCCGTGTCAAAGAATTGAAGGCGGCCGCCGTCGTATTCGGGGATCCCGCTGTGCTGATTGCTATGCGCCAAGGCGCACAAGGATTGCCGCTCCATTGGAATGCGGAGATGACCTCGACCAACTATGAAACGGCGAATTACTGGAGAGCCAAAGGGGCAACAAGGGTCGTTCTGGCGCGCGAGCTGAACTTGGAAGAAACGCTTGAGATCAAGAGACAGCTTCCCAACATGGAAGTTGAAGTGCAGGTCCACGGTATTACGAATATATACCATTCCAAACGGAATCTTCTGACGAATTATCAGGAGCATCAAGGGCACGATCAACGCCGGAGTACAGGCAAGGAGGAAGGGCTTTTCCTTATCGAGCAGGAACGTAAGGATGAGCGCTACCCGGTCTATGAAGATGCCAACGGAACCCATATTATGAGCTCGGACGATATTTGTATGCTGGAGGATTTGCATGAGCTGATGGGCGGGCAAATTGACAGCTTCCGAATCGATCCCCTGTTGAAGCCGCTTGAATATAACTTGACTGTGATTCAAAGCTACCGTAAAGCGATCGATGCGTACTTTGCCGATCCGGAGCAGTACGCGTTCCAGGAAGAGTGGATGGATGCGATTCGTGAGCTGCAGGACCCGCGGCGCGAGCTGTCATTCGGATTCTTTTATAAAGAACAAGTCTATTAATGCATCGGAACACAAGCATATTATTGAATAAGGGGTTGAAACCATGACTTTGGTACAGCAAGATCTACTTGGCAAACGTGTACGCCTCGAAAAGCCTGAGCTGCTTGCTCCCGCAGGAAGCTTGGAAAAGCTGAAATTTGCGGTTCACTACGGGGCGGATGCGGTTTATATCGGCGGTCAACAGTACGGACTTCGCTCGAACGCGGACAACTTCACCTTTGAGGAAATGCGCGAAGGCGTGGAGTTCGCTGCGCGCTACGGAGCCAAAGTGTTCGTTGCAACGAATATTTATGCCCATAATGAAGATATAGCCGGGATTGAGGACTATTTGCGCGGCATTCAGGATGCGGGTGTAGCTGCCATTATCGTCGCCGATCCGGTGATTATTGAAGCATGCAAACGTGTAGCTCCCAAGCTGGAGATTCATTTGAGCACTCAGCAATCGACGATGAACTGGCAAGCCGTCCAGTTTTGGAAGGAAGAAGGCGTGGACCGTGTCGTCTTGGCTCGCGAAGCGAGCATGCAGGAAATTGTAGATATCAAGAAGCATGTTGATGTTGAAATCGAAGTATTCGTCCATGGCGCTATGTGCAGCTCTTATTCGGGACGCTGCGTCTTGTCGAACCATTTTACCGATCGGGATTCCAATCGAGGCGGCTGCTGCCAGTCCTGTCGTTGGAAATACGATTTGTTCACGACCGAAGAAGATCGGCTCGAAGGCATCAAGGAGCTTCCGCTGTTCAGCGAGACGGATAATGCGTTCTCTATGAGCTCGAAGGATCTGTGCATGATTGAACATATTCCCGATCTTGTCCGTTCGGGTGTAGACAGCTTCAAAATCGAAGGCCGTATGAAAAGCGTTCACTATGTAGCAACGGTTGTGAATGCCTATCGTCAAGCCATCGACGCCTACTTCGAAGACCCGGTGAACTATACCTTAAAGCCGGAATGGCAGTATGAGATCCAAAAGGCGGCGAACCGTCCGTTGAATACAGGCTTCTTCTATGATGAGCCGGGACATGAAGACCATATCTTTGAACCGGAAGATAAGGCTGCTCCTTACGACTTTGTGGGTGTGGTGATGGAGTATGATGAAGCTACGGGTATAGCGACGATCCAACAGCGAAATCACTTCAAGCCGGGACAAGAGGTTGAATTCTTCGGGCCTAAAGGCACCTTCTTCAAGCAAACCGTACCAGCTCTTTATGATGAAGAGGGGGTCGAGCTCGACGCTGCCCGCCACCCGCTGCAAAGAATTAAGCTGAAGGTGGACCAACCGGTCAAACCATTCGACATGATGCGTAAAAAAATGAGGAAAGCGTAATTGCGCTCCCATAGATGAACTATCCGAAGTCCCTGTATATCAGGGGCTTTTTTCTTATGTTCTAGGAAGTAAGGCCCATGGACAAAGTTGTAAAAAAAGAATATTATGCTACGTGTTACCATGGAAATGTTTGTAGGTTGACGAAAGCGATCATAGTAAGTCGACAGAACTATTTTTTTGCAATGAAAGCGATTTTTTGAGAGGAATTAGGCGGACCATGTCGAATAACATGGTAAGCTTAAACTGCATCCCAACTACGCAGAATAACCTATTTCAGAAGCAGGGTGGTGGGTCCTTTGAAGGGGATACTGTCTTTATTGAAACAATGGACAGAGAAAATCGGTAACGGGTTCAAGGCAAGAAAATTACAAGGAAAAGGTTCAAGCGGCCAATCACTGAAAGAAGCTGTGCCCGGATCGCTGGGTGGTTTGCGATTGGAAAACCCATTGAAGTCTGTCGGGATGAAGCTGTTCCTGATCTTCCTGGTCAGTATTTTGTTTTTCGTGCTGACGGTAGGGTTTACTTCGTTTAACATTTCCAGCGGCGTGCTTCAACGGAAAGTGGTTGACGCTTCCGAGCAAACTATCATTCAAGCAGGTCAAAAGCTCGATTTATTGTATGGAGTCTATGAAGACCTATCCATGCAAATCTTATTGGATGATGAGATGAAGAGGCTGCTAACTGAAGTGGATGGTGTGAATCGAAGCAGCTATGATTTCTTGCAGTTAAGACAAAAAATCGGCGATAAGCTAAACGTGTATACATACTCCAACAAGACGATTAAAGCAATCCATTTGATTCGTGCGAACGGCGAGCCGCTCAGTGGCTCCGGAAGCACTATGAGCAAGGAAACCGTAGCGCAGGAAGATTGGTACAAAAAGATTGTGGAGAACAACGGAAAGGCGACTTGGCTGGAAGCCAAAGTCAAAGGCTATTCCGAGGCGACGAATGGCTCGACCTTCGCATTGGGACGTTTGCTGAAAAACACGGCGACGAACACGCCGCAGGCGATTCTGTTAATGGAAGTTAGCGTTGACGCCATCGATAAAGAGCTTGGGGATATCAAAATGGGTGACGAGGGGCAAACTCTGATTCTAACCCCGGACATGAATGTCATCTTCTCCAACGACCGCAGCATGATCGGTGAGAAATCCGCTTTGGATGTAGCGAAAGAGTCACTTGCAGAAGAGTCTCATAATACGATGACAGCCAAGAAGGACAAGCAAATCGTTTATTATAAATCACCAAAAACGGGCTGGTATCTGATGGGTGCTATGCCGGTAGCCGAGCTGGTGAAGGATGCCAAAGTCATCTTCAATATCACTTGGGTAATGGCTATCGTAGCGGCTCTGATTGCCGTCGTTATCGGAATTTTCGTAGCAAGAATGATCGGCCGTCCGGTTGTCATTCTGCGTAACCTGATGAAAGAAGGGGAGCAAGGGAACTTGACCGTTCGGGTGAAGGTCAGCAGTCAGGATGAAATCGGCCAGTTGGGTCAAAGCTTCAACCAGATGATGGAGAAAATCACCCAGCTGGTACAGCAAACGAACCATTCTGCACAAGAGGTTTTGGCTACAGCTGCAGAGCTGTCCGACGCCTCCAAGAAAACGGCTGTATCAGCCAAAGAAATCGCTGTCGCAACGGAAGAAATTGCCGGCGGTGCTTCCAGCTTGGCCGTTGAATCGGAGCGCGGCAACGAATTGACGCATAATATCAGTATCCAGATGAAATCGGTTATCGATGCCAATCTGGTTATGGGTAAGGCAGCTTCCAGCGTTCAGCAATCCAGTGAGCAAGGGATTCAGTATATGTCGGATTTGATTGGTAAAACCAATGAGACCGAGACGATGACACGTGAAATGGTTGATAAGGTTGACAATCTGAAGGAAAGCACCCGCTCGATCCGCAAAATTCTGGATGTACTGAACAATCTGACGAAGCAGACGAACATTTTGTCCTTGAATGCAACCATTGAAGCGGCACGCGCTGGTGCAGCCGGCAAAGGATTCATGGTCGTTGCCGATGAAATCCGCAAGCTCGCCGATCAATCCCGTCAATCGATTGCTATTGTAGGACAAGTGACGGAAACGATTCAAAAAGAAATCGATGAAACGGTTAATGCGCTCTCGAACGCGTATCCGATGTTCCAACAGCAGATCGTTGCTGTAAAAGAAGCGGATTCAATATTTAAAGAAGTTCATTCTCATATGAACGGATTTATTACCCAATTGTCAGAAGTGACGGAATCGATTGATAATTTGAATGCGTCCCAGGTAGTCCTGTCCGATGCGATGTCCAATGTGAGCGCCGTTGCCGAGGAATCTTCCGCGACTTCCCAAGAGGTAGCTTCGCTGAGCTCGGAGCAATTGAACATCAGTACAGGCCTGGTTCGCCTGTCGGATAAACTGGAGCAGCTGTCCAATTCGCTTCAAGAATCCTTGTCCAAATTTGAGGTATAACTTTTCGAATCCAATTGTTCATCTAACTATAAGATTCGCTTCAGTAAGCTTTTTTCAGGGCGTGCTTCTGGCCTTGAAAAAAGCTTTTTTATTTTCTAGTCTCCCATGCTTAAGCGAATGCCATAGACAAGGAACTGGCCGCAGGCTAGTCAGCTTGTTGAAAAACCCTGTTTTGCGAGAACTATGCTACATATGGAGGTGGGGTATGCCTCGGAGGAGTTTACGTCCGCCTTTGAAACCCGTGAAAATACCGCTAATTCTAATCACATTTCGCGGGTTTCAACTGCGGCCGGAGGGGCATACCCCACTGGAGTATTCGGCAGCAGCTCAAGCTCGTCTAACGGCCGAATAATTCATAAGCAGGTGTTTGCATAAGAAGGAAGAAGCTTATACTGCTAATATTCGGTTCCGAAGGGATGACAGACGAATGGAGAATCGCACCGGGGTAAAGAAGCATCGCATGTTTTACATTTTGTTGCTGGTCATTGCTTTATTAGTGATACTGAATGGGCGATTATTCTGGGTACAGGTAGCTGCCAGCCGGAATTTGACCGGACATCATATTGATTTGGTTGAAAATTCCGTGATTCAAAGGGAGAAAGGAATTGTACTGGATAGCGGAAGAGGAGATTTTTTTGACAGAAACGGAATACCATTAACTGGTAAACAGCTGTCTGTGCTGACCGTATTTCCGGTTCAGCATTATTTCCCGGAAAATAAGAAGGGACTGGATGAAGAAGCTCGGATGGCTCGCATATTGAATGTATCCTTAAAGGAATGGACAAGCTTTACCTTATCCTTGAAATCCCCACAAATTTGGTCTGTGAACGGGAAGCCGGTTGAATTAACGACGGAACAAATAGAACAAATCAAAGCGGTCGGTCTGCCCTACGTAACAGTTACGCAATGGAAGCAGCGGTATGATGCGAACGTATTAGCCAGTCAGGTCCTCGGCTTCATCGGCCAGAATCCGGAACGGATTACCAAGCAATTCACAGATCAGTTTCATAAAGGAGAGCTTCAGCTCACCAGTAAAATCGGCGGGGCCGGCCTGGAAAAAAGCTTTGAGCCTTGGCTTCAGGGGATCGGGCCAACTTCACTCTCCTTGTTTACCGATGCCAACAAGCATCCCTTACCCGGTCTTGCAACCAGGATGTTCTCTCCCCGGAATGACTATTATCCGGTTAAAGTTATGACGACCTTGGACGCAGCGATTCAGCAAAAGGTGGAGCAGATCCTGTCCAAGCTGCAGGTTCGAGAAGGTGCTGTCGTCGTCTTGGACACCAAGAATTCGGATGTCGTCGCTATGGCGAGTCGGCCTTATTTTCACCCCGACCATGTTGATCTGGAGAAAGGAGCATGGAGCAATCGGGCCTTGAAAGCTGTGGCCCCGGGTTCCATATTTAAAACCATAACAGCGGCCGCCGCATTGGAGGAACATGCCGCGAGTGCTGGTGAGACGTTTCATTGTGATGGAGAGCTTGGCCGCTACGGGTTGACATGCTGGAAGAAGGAGGGGCATGGAACGCTGACAATGGAAGAGGCCTATGCTCAATCGTGCAACATCGTCTTCGCCACTTTAGCCGAACGACTTGATGGAAAGAAGCTCGAAGAGTATGCACATAAATTGGGGCTCGGGGTTCAAGTGGGCTGGAAAGGCAAGGCAATGCAGTTCGAAGACTTCCAAGAATGGGATGCTGAAGAGCAGGGACAAGTGTTCTCCGCCCATACGCCTCAGCAGGATGGCGGAGTCAAAGCACAAACCTCCATTGGACAGCGGGATGTTCTGGTGACTCCGCTTCAGGCGGCGAATATGGTCGTTACTCTCCTGCACGAAGGCAAAGTGAGCATGCCTCGTATTGTGAAGGAGCTGCGCTTCCAAAACGACAGAGTGATGGAAGTACTATCTCCGAAACAAACAGAGGGTCTTCCCAAAGGCATTGCTGCCGGGACGGCCAAGCAGCTGCTTCACTGGATGGAAGAAGTAGTTGAACATGGTACGGGGAAGGCGCTTCATCAAGCTCAATGGACGCTCGCAGGTAAATCAGGCACGGCTCAAGTCAAAGATAGAGAAGGGAAAGACAAGGTCAACCAATGGTTCATTGGGTACGGTCCGGTAGAAAAGCCCCGTTATGCGGTCGCCGTTCTTGTCCAAAATGTTCAGCCGGATCAAAAAAACACATCCATTCCATTGTTTGCACAAGTCATGGATGTGTTGGCCAAGCAATCTTAATGGTAGGAGCTGTTATGAAGGGAAGGGATCAGGAGTGAGAAGCAGGTCCCTTTTCCCACTTCACTTGTGACATCGATCTTGCCTTGAATCGTTTGAATGACGCGATAAGTGACCATCATACCGAGGCCGGTGCCTTTGTCCCTGGTAGAGTAAAACGGTGTGCCGAGTCTGCGGATTTCCTCAGGTGTCATTCCGATCCCATGGTCGATGATATCGATGCAGACAGTCCTGTTTTGCAGCGTCCCGATAATTTTCAGCGTTCCGCCGTTAGGCATCGCTTCGATCCCGTTCTTGCATAAATGCATGATGCATTGTACGAATTTATCTTTATTCGCGCTGATGGTCAGCTTCTCGTCCAGCTCAGTTTCAATATCGACATGGCACAGCCTGGCGTAAGGGGTAACGGAAATTACGGCTTGTTCGATCAACTGCTTGGCGTCAACCAGCTCAATCGCTTCCAGGTGAGGCTTGGCGAAGGCAAGATAATCATTCACTATCGAATGAGCCTTATCGATTTCCTCGATAACCATGCTTGTATAAAGCTGCCGTTTGTCTTCCGGTAAGTCGGGCTGCTTGACAATTTGCATGAACCCTCGGGCAACGGTCATTGGGTTTCGGATCTCATGTGCGAACGAAGCGGCAAGGTCGCTGAGCACATTCATCTTATCGGTCTGCTGTAATTGACGGCGCATTCTGACATTGGTTCTGATTTGCTCAATGATGTAAATAACAAGACCAAGGGTAAGGCCATAGAACAGGCTGTATGAAATGAAGTAAATCCAAAACGTTACGTCCATCCGCTGTCCCGCAAACCAAAAAGCAATACAGGAGTAGAGGGTGGAGAGCATGCCTATCCCTAATCCTAATACGGCTCCGGCAGCTACATTGCGGTATCGGGTTTGGTTGACGATATAAGGCTTGGCACGGGTAACGACAAACATCAAGGTTATGAGCAGCGCCGTACTGCAGATTAACGCAGCGATATCCCCACCGAGATAGATCCGATGGGCAAGAATAGCCACAAAAACCAGAATCGACGGCACCAACCCGGCGTATATCACGCATATGGTTAACGGTATCATTCGAAAGTCATAAAAAAATCCGGAAGAAAACCGGAATGGATATGTCATGCACAATATAGCAATAATTGTCGATAAAATGGCAATAACCCGCTTGTTGGTTGTCGTCAGATTCGGGTTCTGCCTGTCTCCCCAAAACAGCTGATACAGCAGCACAGGGGTAATAATAATAAGCATGTTCAATAGAAGCTGGTTAATAACGTCCAAATGAGATCACCTTATACAATGGATGTGAGCGAGCTAACACGACTCTACTATACTGTATTCGACAAAAATACGTATTTTCCTACATCCATTTTGCATAAATTAAGTAAACTCTAGAGGAATTGTCCATTGAGCGGATTCGATCCAGCTGCGGTCGCTAAATTCTCTTGCCTTTAAGACGACCTGATGGCCGTAAACCTCTACATATAACCCCTGCGCCGCAGTAGAGGATTGTCCTGGAAGCACGCTCCGGGTTCTTCCGACCGAGGCGTTGTTGAACCAATGGAACGTATTTTGGCGGTTATAATGGTCTTCGTTAATAAAGTTACGGTGCGTATGACCGGATAAAACAAATACATTGCGATAAGGCGCCAGAATCTCCCTGAAGGCCTTGGCGCGAATCAATTGATGTGTTCGGCCATCACTTCCAATCTCGGGCAGCGGCTGATGAATAAAGACAATCGCCGGCTTCCCGTCCTCATGAGCCTTCATACATTCCCTAAACCAATCCAACTGGGCATCCGAATACCATGCTCCCTCGCCGACATCCGATTTTTCCTGAACGTACAGCTCCTGAGACACCATAATGAGATGGACGCCCTGGATCCACACGTCTGCGTAGGGACGGTCCTTGTAGCCTATAAAATCTTGAAAGCGCTGACGTGACATGGCGTCCGTTTTGCCGTTGGGCATTGTCTCCGTAGAGAAGGCGCCTTCTTCCGTTAGCCAAATGTCATAATAATCGTGGTTGCCCATATTGGCGTAAAGCGGGGGCAGCGTATATTGATTCAATATGCTTTGAAGAAGCTTGTAATCGCTTTCTCTTCCGAAATCCGTTAAATCTCCTCCTAATACGACAGCATCTATTGGCGTTTCCCAATCGCTTATATCCTTTATTGCCATATGCAGCTTATCCGTCATGGAAGACTCGCCGACGGAAATATGGAGATCGCTTAAGAGGAAGAAGGAAAGCTGCTTTTCGGTGGAAGGTTCGGTCTTAGCCGGTACAGGCTCCTCGTTCTGATGTTTGACGACGGATTCCTCCTCCGAATCGGCTTGGGCTATCCAGCGGCGAATATAAGGAGCGCCAATACCGGCACCGCCCGCAAGAACGGCAAGTGAGAATAACATCTTCTTAATAAAATTGCGTCGTGTTAACACAGCGCACCATCCTATCCGGTGAAGTACGTTGAGAGGTTTGCTTTTATTATAACGGTACCTAAGGGGCTGCCACAATAAAGGAATGCTTTTATTCGCGATCCGCTTACCATTTTTTTATGACAAAAGAATTGGGGATAGGACCAGCCTTCCATAGCATTTGAATCCGCTCCAAAGTCATGGCTTCCCTAATTGGGTCTAGTTTAGGAATGTTCTAGAAAAAGCCTGCATAAAAATAGAATGTAGGTTATTTTAAGTTAGTCACTTGACAAATGTAACTAAAATAATTTAATATACTAACATAAAGTAAGTTATTAATTTTCGAGGAGTGAATGTCATGTTAAGTTGGGGGCTTCTTATTATTCGTTTGATTGTCGGAATCAGCTTTATGGGACATGGTGCGCAAAAGCTGTTCGGATGGTTTGGAGGTTATGGACTAAAGGGCACGGGAGGATGGTTCGATTCGATCGGCATGAAGCCGGGGGTAGCCATGGCGTTCATTGCAGGGCTGTTTGAGCTTGTAGGGGGCTTATTATTTGCAGCTGGTGTCTGGACTCCTGTCGGGGCCGCACTAATCGTTCTTACAATGTTAGGTGCTATTATTAAGGTTCATGGAAAAAACGGCTTCTGGGTCACCTCTAACGGGATCGAGTATAACCTGGTGCTCATCGCCGTTGCAGTTGGAGTTGCGTTAACCGGTCCCGGATCGTTTGTATTATTCTAATTCAAATGTCAGATATCCTTAATAAGAGAGCTCCTGGCCGTCACGCCGGGGGCTCTTTTGCCGCATAAGCCCTCCCACAGACAATAAGCTCTACGTGTCGCCTTTTTCTTGCGCAAATGCTTGTTTATGTACGGAAGTCTTGGGGTACTAGAGAAAGATAGTACTATTTTTTCCGTCGTAGCCAGCTATACTTGAATTAACAGGTAAGACAGAGAAAGAGGTGCAGCGGGATGAGCCGTAAATGGTTGGAAAGGGAAGGTCTCCGATGGGTCGACGAAAACATTGTAACCCGTGACCAATATGATCGAATTTTAAGCTTATATCAAGATAAAAAGCACGCTATAGGGGTGTTGCCGATACTTGGCAGCATTTTGCTGGGGTTGGGTGTATTGAGCTTCGTAGCTGCTAACTGGCAGGAGATTCCTCAGCTGGTACGATTGCTGCTCATTATGGCCTTGATGATCGCGAGTTATGCAGGAGGGGAGCTTTTCCGCAGGAAAGGCCATGAAAAGCTCGGTCTCGCTTTGACGGCTTTAGGCTACGTGACGTTTGGTGCAGGAATTGTTCTGACAGGTCAAATGTTTCATTTGGTGGCTTATGATATAAGAGCATTTGTCGTGTGGGGGACTGCGGGCATATTGCTGACCTATTTGTATCACAGCCGATTTATTTATTTGCTTAGTCTGGCGGTATTCACGGTCGCACAGCTCTATAGCTCAATGGAATATTATCAGTTCAGCTATATAGGGTTTGCCATCATGGCGGCAGGGCTCGGGTATTATGCCTGGGTGCGCAGGAACACGCTGTTGACCTGGTGCTTCAGTTTAAGCTATGTGCTTCATGCGCTTATCTTCGTTCTGAATAAAGATTGGAAGTTACTTTGGTTCTTTATTCCGGTTATGGCCCTCTATACCCTGGGGGACTGGTACAAAGACCGTGTAACCGGCTACGCCTTGCAATCCGTGCCGCTCACTGCCGCCTATCTATTCGGTGCCGTAACGGTATTAGGCTGGGATAACAACCCATCGGATTTGGACGCTATCAGAGCGAATCCCTATTTTTATTTGGCCTTCCTGGCCGTGCTGTTTGCATTATCTTTGGCAGGGAAGTGGAGAAACAAGCAGATCACGAGTGCTATGGAGTGGGTGCTGCTGGCTCCGTTTCTATATTTACCGTCCGGCATTTCCGTTCTATACTTGCTCGCGTTGTTTTTCTTTTCCATGTATGTGCTGTGGAGAGGGTATACCGAGGAATGGCGCTTCAAAATTAACTTCGGCACCGTATTATTTCTTTGTACTACCATGATCGCTTACGGAAAGCTGACATGGGACTTTATGGACAAATCGCTGTTCTTTATTATCGGCGGCGTGCTGCTTCTAGTTCTAAGCTGGTTCTTAAACCGGCGGAATAAACGTTTTCTCGATGAAGTCAAAGGAGGGAAGCCGCTATGACGGAAGCCATTCGTTCTGGATCCAATCCACGCAGATCTTGGCTGCTCGGGCTTCTGGTTCTCCTCCAGCTGTTATTTTTGGGAGGCATTGCCCTTTCCTATTATGCGGTAGGGTGGTTCGGCACCGAAATCAAGCTAAAGACGGTTCCCGTAGATCCGAGGGATTATTTATACGGAGACTATGTCGTGCTGGGATACGATATCAGCCGGCTTGATTCAAGCTTATGGAAAGTCAGTGACAGAAAGCCCAAGTCCGGCGATCACGTGTTTGTGCTTCTGAAGCCCGGTACCGGAGGGTTCTATGAGGCCCGGGGAGTGTATGCTTCCAAACCTTTGCCGCAGGCGGGAGAAGTCGTGCTTACCGGTTCCATAGTCAATAGCTGGGAGGATACCATAAGCATGAAGTACGGATTGGAAAAATATTATGTTCCCGAAGGAACAGGCAGGGAGCTTGAGAAGCAGGCAGGGAACCTTGTCGCGAAGGTGAAAGTAGCTTCGTGGGGACAAGCGAAAATTGTAGCCTTGGAGCCGCGCGAATAATTCTTTCAGCAAACTTTCAGTTTGTGTTCAGATTCGATTCATTTTTAAGTGTGATAATAGGGATAAGCAATACAACCTATGAAACTTGGAGGAATCGAACATGACGAATCGCAGAGCAATCCGACTTGTGCTGGCTGCTGTCATAATGTTCGGAGGAACCGTTGCACTTTATGAGTGGGACCAAGCCGTCTCCGCGCATCAGGCTCAAATCATGAACGTTGCACAGTATAAGACGATACCAGCTTCGTAAAGGAACCATTGATTCTTTAGAACCCGCTAACTGTTGAAAGGCGCATGGGATAACAACCATGCGCCTTAGTGCATTATAGCTTAATCTCTTTCGAGCTGTGCCACCAGTCTTCTGGCCTGGCCTGCCGGTGTATCGATGGTCTCATATACCTTTAACCGAAGGCTATTTTCAAGCTGGTCCAGCTGGGTATCATTGAAATAGATCAGCTGCTCCCCGTTGGTAAACCGGTTTTCTCCGCTTAAATTTTTCGTTGTAGAAGCAATTTTTCTTCCGTCCTTCGTTTCCAGAACCATCAACAGTTTATTGAAATTCGCGTCGACCATGACCGTATCCACACTTTTCAACTCCGTGTTAATACGCAGCTTGTAATTATAATTATAGGTTTGCGTTGCCTGGTTCATCCCGGCCAGGTTGCTCAGTGCCCAGTCCTTGATTGTCAACTGATAAGGATATGCAAGGAGCTGCTGGTTATCAATGGATGTTTTGTTCATCGTAACATTGGCTTGAGAAATCGTAATTTTATAAGGCGCAGCCGTCTTGTCATCGATCAATTTCAGCGTATATTGGTTTTTGATGTCGTTCATCGGCAGGACGAACGAATAATTGACAACATAATCCGTACCCGGAACGACCAATGCTGCATTGTTGTTCAATCGGCTGCCAGCGTAAGTAAACCCGCCTCCGACAAGCTCGGCTGCAAATTGCGGCACCGGTAACGGTTTATCACTTTTATTGGAAAACTTCATTTTGACGATGCCGGTTTGGTAACCCATGCCTTCATTCTCATAGGTTTGCATATCGACGACGGATACGGAAATGTCCGGATTGATCGAATTATTGATCGGGTCGATCTGCAGCGGCGTATTCATCGTATAGGCTGCAGGCTCAGTCGTATCCTTAATCGAAGCACTGCTCTCCGGAACCAGGATGCTGAGTCTGCCTACCTTGTAGGAAATGATGGCGGAAGCGTCAGTCCGGTTCGGAACCTTATAGGTTTCTGTAGTCGAGACGGTGAAGCTGCTTAATTGGGTATCCAGATCCGTAGGGATAGCATAATAAATATATTTATGGTCCCCTGGATCCAATGCGGTAACCGCTTGATCTGCACGAGTACCCTTATACGTTAAAGTAGCCGATTTCCCGTCGAGAGAGAAGCTTGGAATGGATTCCGTCTTGGTTCCCGGATTTTGAACGAGCAGCTTAAGAACCTTCACAGGAATCTGGTCTTTAAAATTGGTAGCTAAGTGAACAGGCGTATACGTTAAGGAAGAATCCAGAGAAGGAATCGTAAAGGGTTCCCCCCAAGCCTTTATCGCACTTGGATCCGAAATCGGCGTTTGATCTCCGTACCATACCAGATTACTGACCGGAACATCGAGCATAGTGGTCTCTACTTTCGGATATACATCTTTATCCACATCTATCCATACAATATCGGTCGGGTTCAGGCTGTCTCCACCGTCGATCTGCGTCATGTAGCTTAGCTCGATGCTGGACATCGGCGGTACGGATACCGGATTATCCGCGCTGCCCTTCAAGACATACCTGGCGCCGTTACTCATTGCAATGCGGGCTTCATAATCCGGAACGCGGACCGTGTCGTTGGAAACATTATACATTTTCACTTTGACGCCGACCCGGGTACCATTAATCGAATGCTCACTTAGCAGGCTGCTGACTTTTACCTGAAGAGGGCCGTTCAATGTGACTGGATATCGGTTATCTATGGAAACGGCATTATCCGTTTCGTCCGCCATGGCAGCGATTGGGCCGAACGAAAGAACGAGAGAAGAGACGATAACGGCCGACAGCGCTTTTTTCAGATGGTTTTGCATCATAGGTCCTCCATTATTAAAAAGTTGAGTCTGATCAGCGGGTTCGTTATTTGCGAACCTCCACTTTGTCCTTGTCTTTCAATTCCTGAGCCCCCAGGACGACAATGGGCTCGCCTTCCTTCACACCGGAGACAACTTCGCGGCTGGAATCCGCCGCCGTGCGCCCCAGCACGACTTTTCTTTTCTCCGCCAGATCATTGGACACGACAAACACATAATTGTCATTGCCTTCCTTGGTAATCGCTGAGGCAGGTACGGTTACAACATCTTGGGAAGCGTCACCGCCCAGCTGAAGCTTAACCCTCATTCCTGATTTCAGCTTCAGATCCGCGTTTGGAGCGCTTAGCTCAAGCACATAGGTTTTGCTTTGCGGACTCATAACCTCGGCAAGATAGGTTACGGTTCCAGTCAATTTAGCGTCGGATCCCTGAAGGGTAAACGGCAGCTCCTGCTTGCCGCGAACAAGCTTCAGTGCGCTTTCGGTTACATCGGCATGGATTTTTATCGGATTTTGCTGTTGAATCACGCCGGCCACATAGCCTGCTGGAACCGTAACACCGGCTTCGGGGTTCAGATCCGTCAAAATGCCGCTGATTGGCGCTTTCACCTCAAAATCGGACAGCGTTTTATCTATATCCTGCAGCGTAACGTTGGTGGATTCGATTTGGATTTTGAGCGAAGCCAGAGGGTCTGTCGCCTCCAGATTGGCCAGCTGCTTCTGGGCTGTGTCCAAATCAAGCCTCGTAGTTTTGAGCTGCGTCTCCGCTTTGTCCAGCTGGGATTTCGGAACGAGACCAGCATCATAATTGTTGCGGATATTATTGTAGCTTTTCTCCAAATCCGCAAGTGTGAGCTGCAGCTTCTCGATGGTGTTCTTGTAAACGCCGCGATTCGTGGCGATATCTTCACGCGTCTTATCCAGCTGGGCCTGCAGATTCTGGCGCGACAGCTCCGTCTTCTCCCGGTTTCTGGCCGCATCGGCAGAATCCAGCGTGAAGATCACTTCACCCTGCTGCACGGTGTCCCCGCGCTTCTTCTTCATCTCCAGCACGTCGCCGCCTACTTTGGTGATGATATTGACTTGGGAGGAGGAGACGACATCGGCATCGAGCTCTTGCTTATTATCCATTTTTTGCTTGGCAGCAGGCTCAATCTTGACCGATTTGGCCTGATTTCCGCTCGCATTCGTAACCGAGCAGCCTGCGGCTAGAGCACCGCTTAAGATAATGACAAGACCTGTCATTAGTACGCGATGGAACCTGTTTGGATTATCGATCATCCTGGTCATGGGATGGGTAGCTCCTTTGCAATAAAATCGTGATACGGTCTATTTATTCACCCATAACGTGGGCTTTTGGACCGCCTTTGGCTTTCGTATTTTTCAGAAAAAGGGACAGCACTGCCGCTATGACCGACAATACAGCGGTAACGACGAACACGTCGTCCAGTCCATTAACAGTAGCCTGTATTTGCACCTGACCACTAATAAATGCGATCGCGCTGGAGTGTGCCTGCGCAGCCGATTGGCCCATGCTCATGTATTGCCCCTGGATTTGGTTCAAATGATTCATAACATTGGAGGAGAACATGTTCAGTTGCTCCGATAAGTCAGCCACATGGAACGTCCGGCGATCGGAGTACAGCAGAGCGAGCCAAGCAATCCCGAAGGAGGCGCTGATCTGGCGGATCGTATTGGATAATGCCGTTCCCTGTCCCATCTTGTGCATAGGGACCGTATTCATGCCGGCGGTCTGGATAGGCATCATCATCAGCCCCATCCCTATAGCCCGAAGCACCAGCCATCCGATGAGCACGGAGAAGGCCGTATTCAAATCGAGAGCGGAGGATAAATATAACGATAAAGCTGTAAACAGCAAGCCGACGATGGCCAGCAGCCGGGCTCCTATCTTATCGAATAATGCCCCCGCTATAGGCATCATGATGCCGGATACGACAGCCTGGGGAAGCAGGATCAGGCCGGTTTGAATTGCGGACAGTCCGGATAACGTCTGCAGGAATATCGGCAATAGGAACAGGACTCCCATCATGATTAACGTTGCGATGCTCGAAATAATGAGGGAGAGTGTAAAGGTAGCGTTCTTCAACAGGGTTAAATCCAGCATAGGATGGTCAATCAATAGTTCGATAAAGACAAAGATGACAAGACAGGTTAACCCGATTGATATAAAGGTGACGACCTCGGAATCACCCCAGCCTTTCTCCGATACCTTGCCGATGCCATAGAGCAGCGTCGAGAGGCCGGTGGTCGCCGTCAGAAAGCCCCATAGATCGAAACGTTGGGTGACCGGCGCCTTGAATTCGGTTAACACCGCCATAGCAAGGAAAAAGTCTACAATGCCGATGGGAACATTAATGGTAAAGATGAGCCGCCAATCCAAATATTCGACGATATAACCGCTTAATGTCGGACCGGTCGCCGGAGCAAACATAATGGCGATACCGAACAAGCCCATTGCCATCCCCCGTTTTTCCGGCGGAAACATGCGGAAGATCATCGCCATACTGATCGGCATCAGCGCTCCGCCTCCGATGGCTTGCACAATGCGGAAGACAATCATGCTGTCGTTGCTCCACGCCGCACCGCAAAGCCCTGAGCCTATGGTGAAGATGGCATTAGCAATCAGAAAGATTCGCTTGTAGCCGAACCGGTCTCCCAAATAGCCGGTAACAGGAACCAAAGCGCCGCTGACCAGAGCATAGGCGGTAACGACCCATTCAATATCCGATTGGGTGACGCCGAAGACGGACATCATTTTGGGCAGAGCTACGTTGACGATACTTGTGTCAAGAATAGCCATAAATACTGCGATGATGACGGCCAGCATGGCTAGACCCGGCCCTTTGGCCGCCGTTCGAGCCTGAATCGCCGTTTCCGGCGAGGCCGTGTTTGCGGATGCCACAGCTATTCCTCCTTTCTTATCTCACTTGAAGCAGAAGGCTACTTCTCAATTTTGATAGCTACATTCAAACCGGGGACCAAACGAAGTCCTTGATGATCATCCAGGGAAATTCGAACCGGAATGCGCTGAATTACCTTGGTGAAGTTGCCGCTTGAATTGGAGCTCGACAGGAGGGAGAAGGAGGAATTGGTTCCAAGACCAAGTCGTTCCACATGTCCTGTAATGACAGTACCGGGATAGGCATCAACCTTGATCGTGACCTTGCTCCCGACCTTGACGTCGGCAATTTCCGTTTCTTGAAGGTTTGCAGTCACATACAGCTGATCTAGATTCGCGCTCATCGCGATGGCGCTGCTGGCAGAAACCATCTGGTCCTTAATGCCGTTGAATTGAATAATTGTACCTTCCTCGGCGGCAATAATATCTTGTGTGACAGCGGGTGTATTGCCGCGGGCCGGGGTCGTCTCGACGATTCCCAGCACATCGCCTTTCTTGAAGGAATCGCCTTCTTTATAATTCCATTCGATCAATTTGCCTGAACCGGGTGCTCCAATGGCCCTTAAGTCCCCTTGAATCCTTGCATCCTCTGTCGTTATGTATTTGCTGGCAACCGCGTAATAGTAGGTGCCGCCTGCTCCTCCTCCCAGAAGGATCAAAGCTAGCAGGACAAGTAATATGACCTTTTTCTTCATTGCTGAATAAGCTCCTTTCTAAAATGGGAAGCGCGGGACTATCCCAAATCCTTGGCATTGGACAGCATTTTGCGAAATGTTGCCATAAACTGATCGGTTTCTTCCTGGCTTAAGTTGGCCAGCATGGCTTGTAGAATCCTTTTGCGGCGTTGGATGATCTCGCTGACCGTATGGCGGCCGGCTTCCGACAGCTCAAGCCACACCACTCTACGATCTGTAACGTCGCGGGATCGAATAACATGGCCGTCACGAACAAGACGATTAATCGCAATGGTTGTAGCGCTAGGCGAAAGATTCAGCTCCTCTGCCAGCTCGCTTACCGTCATGCGTCCGCCTCCGGACAAAGTATGCAGCAGCAGGAACTGCTGTTTGGACACTGCCGGGCATGGCGTCCACTTGTTGGATTGCCGGATCGCAGCATGGATGAGCTTCTCGAACTCATTCAATCTGTCGTCAATGCTTACCAACGATGGAATCCCTCCTTCTCCGAAAACAGGTTTACAGATAAACGTATTATACATAAGCGGTAAAAATGTTTTTCGGAATATATTTTTATAGTAAAAATATTTCATGGAAAAAATATCATGTTGAATATTACATCGTCAACCTATTTTTTTGTAAAAGATTTGAAACAAAACTTCCGCTCGCCCGTATTACCAATCAAACGAGAAACCAGATCTATTGGAAAAAGGAGCAAAACCATGAATGACCATCGCAACCTGTTTGAACTGGAGGAGGTAACGAGACAGCTATTCCGGAAAATGTCGCTGGCCTGGAACCGGTTCAATGAGAAAGGAATGACCTCACCCCAGGGCTATATTCTGGAGAAGCTGGAGACAGAGGGACCGCTTAAGGTGTCCCAGATGGCGGATGCGATGTGCTATACCGCCGGAGCAATAACCACTCTTGCGGATAAGCTGCTGCTGTCAGGTTATGTGGAACGGGAGCGGGACGATGAGGATCGCAGAGTCGTCTATTTGCGCATTACGGAGGAAGGCCGAAAGATGCTGGGAATGATCAGGGAGCAGAGAAAATCGAACATCAATACGTTCTTCGGCGATCTGCCGGATGAAGACATACAGCATTTGATAAGAATTTATAAACATATTTTGGCTCATTCGGATAAAAAGGCTTAGTCAAACCGGCTCCGAATCTCTATAATGAACAGTAGAACGGGGAGGGCGAGTCAGCCGACTCCCTACTGGAAGAAGAATCAAACTGGATTCGGAAAGAGGAGTAACATGGAACAGATGAGTTGGTCGCTGCCGGAAGACACCCTCATATGGGACCGCACGCAGGATCCGGATGAAGGCGACGTGCTGTATCCTTTTGCGTTGGAGGAGCTGCTGTGCAGACTGGTAGGGGAAGGGGGCGCCCCGATGGTTCATCTATGGAGACATCCGAGAGCCTTCGTCATGGGTCTCCGGGACAGCAGACTCCCCTATGCAAGGAAGGGTAAGCGATGGCTGGAGGACCAAGGGTATTCCGTCGCCGTCAGAAATTCGGGCGGAGCCGCGGTTCCGCTTGATTTGGGTGTCGTCAATGTCTCGCTTATCCAGCCAAAAAGCAGCGGACAGATCGATTTTCATCATGATTTCGAAACGATGTTCAGGCTGATGCGGGATGCTCTGCATTCCATAACGCCGGATGTAGCCAAAGGAGAGATCTTGGGCTCTTATTGCCCTGGAGATTACGATCTTAGTATAGACGGGCGCAAGTTTTGCGGCATCGCCCAGCGGCGTCAAGCGCGCGCTTTTGTCGTACAAGCCTTTGTCGTTGTATCGGGCAGCGGTAAGGCTAAAGCAGGATTGGCACAGGAGTTCTACCGGATTGCCGCTGAAGGCGCCGAGGCAGGCTCTTATCCAACGGTGTACGAGGATAGGATGGCCAGTCTGGAGGAGCTTGTCGGGCTGAACGACGTCCAGCGTTTTATCGATGCAGTGAAGCAGACGGTCAAATCCCATAAGCTGACGGATACAGGGGCGGAGGGACGGACGCTGCGGATTCCTGACGAAACGCAGATTATCGAAATGATAGCTTCCATGAAGAGCCGTTATGGAATTGAAGGATGATTTAAGACTGCAGGTACGGATTACACAAAAAGGCATAGGAGAGCCCCATGGCGTCTCTTATGCCTTTTGATTTGTTATTAGATGATTTATTTGAGAAAAAGCTTCATCGCGGCGGGAAGCTCATTTTGCCAAAAGCCCCAGAGATGCTTGCCTGGCTTCTCTTCATACCATAACCGGCATTGCTTCGTATCGATCAAATCCTTGGTGAGCCGGTTCTCCTCAAGGAAATCGAACGTTCCGCGCTCTGTCTTCACTTCCGTTTCATCCAGACCGATCAGCATGTACATAGATAACCACGACAAATCTTCTTCCTGCTCCAGCCTCTTTCTTGTTTCGGCTAAAAATGCTCCTGACAAGGATATAACGTTGCAAAATAGGCTACGATAATCTAAGGCAAGATGTAACGAAACGGTCCCTCCCAACGAATCACCGGCAAGAATGCGTTCCGACGCGTCGGTTCTGACTGAATATCTGGCTTCAATATAGGGAAGAAGCTCTTCGGCAAAAAAACGGGTATATGCGTTAAATCGTTCCCCTTCCGGTGCATACTCGCTTGTACGCACTGCCGTATCCACATCGACACCGACTATTACCGCCGGGCTGACACCTTCATCAAAGATGAGCCGGTTCATATGTGTCACAATGCGGCCGAAGTTAAAAAACTGCTCTCCGTCCTGGCAATATATAACCGGATAGGTGACGAGCTCCTGATAGCCCGGGGGTAAAAAAACGCGAACCGGACGCTCGCCATCCAGGTATTGGGAGGGGACAAGCTCCTTCACGACAGTACGTTTGTAATAAATGGAATCATCCATGGCAAATCCTCCAAGTGTATTATAATAGTTTGCGGTTATTTTGTGATCTGTATTATATATTTATGTCTGCTGTTATAGTCCATCATATGGAGAGAACGTATATTTTTCAAGTAAGTAGTTGTGTTATTCATGAAAACAGGTTTATAATACTACTATAACAGAAACTCCGGTTTCAAGGCATCAAAATCTATCGCTGAGGTGAATGTACATGAGTAAGCCATATGAAGTGGCAGTGTCCAAGGTGCAGCCTTTGTCTGTGCTAGCGCCAGACGGTACTGTGGTTAACGAGCAAGAAATGCCGAAATTGACTGACGATCAATTAAAAGAATTAATGAGACGTATGGTATTTACCTGTACTTGGGACCAACGGGCCGTTAACTTGACCCGCCAAGGACGTCTTGGTTTCTATGCGCCGGTATCCGGTCAAGAAGCGTCGATGGTCGGCAGTGAGTTCGCTTTAAATAAAGATGATTTTATTTGCCCTGGATATCGTGATATGCCGCAAATCGTATGGCATGGTCTTCCGATGTACCAAGCATTCCTATATTCCCGCGGTCATCAGCATGGCGGTCAAATTCCTGCCGATGTGCATGTATTGATGCCGCAAATCATTATCGGCGCACAAATTTTGCATGCAATGGGCGTTGCTATGGCATTCAAAAAACGCGGAGAAAAACGCGTAACCATCGCTTATACGGGTGACGGCGGTTCCTCCGAGGGCGATTTCTACGAAGGCTTGAACTTCGCAGGCGCATTCAAGCTTCCATCCATTTTCGTTGTACAAAACAACGGCTATGCGATTACAACTCCGTTTGCAAAACAAACGGCTGCTGAATCCGTAGCACACAAAGCAGTAGCTGCAGGTATCAAAGGCGTTCAAGTAGACGGTATGGACGTATTGGCTGTTGTCAAAGCGGTTCAAGACGCTGCAGAGCGCGGACGCAACGGCGAAGGCGCAACCTTGATCGAAGCGATCACTTATCGTTTCCTGCCGCACTCCATGTCCGGCGACGATCCGTCCAAATACCGTACAAAAGAAGAAACAGCTGAATGGGAAGCAACTAGAGACCCGCTGAACCGTTTCCGCACGTTCTTGGTTGGCAAAGGCTTGTGGTCGGAAGAAGAAGAGAACAAAGTAGTTGAAGAAGCTAAAGCTACGGTAGCTGAGCAAATCAAGAAGGCAGAAGAAATCGAAAAAATGACGGTTCCTGGCTTGATCGACAGCATGTTCGAAACGACACCGGCTTACTTGGAAGAGCAAAAAGCGGATTATATCGGGTAAAGGAGAGGAAAGCATACCATGGCTCAAATGACAATGATTCAAGCGATTAAGGATGCAATGCGCGTAGAATTGCAGCGCGATCCTAACGTTGTTATATTCGGGGAAGACGTAGGTAAGGTCGGCGGTGTATTCCGCGCTACAGAAGGACTTCAAGCTGAATTCGGCGAAGAGCGTGTATTCGATACTCCGCTTGCTGAGTCCGCTATCGGCGGTCTGGCAGTAGGTATGGGGATTCAAGGCTTCCGTCCGGTTGCCGAAATCCAATTCGTAGGTTTTATTTATGAAGCAATGGACCAAATCTGTGTACAAGCAGCTCGTATGCGTTACCGTTCCGGCGGCCGCTACAACGCTCCGATCACGTTCCGTACACCTTTCGGCGGCGGCGTAAAAGCAGCTGAGCTTCACACAGACCCATTGGAAGGCTTGCTGGTTCAAACGCCTGGTATCAAAGTGGTTGTTCCTTCGAACCCATACGATGCCAAAGGCTTGCTGATCTCCGCGATCCGCGATAACGATCCCGTCTTCTTCATGGAGCACTTGAATCTGTACCGTTCGTTCCGTGCGGAAGTTCCGGAAGGCGAGTACACGGTGCCTATCGGTAAAGCGAACGTTGTTCGCGAAGGCTCCGATGTAACCATCATCACCTACGGTGCAATGGTTCACACTTCCTTGAAAGCTGCTGAGGAAATTGAAAAAACTCGCGGCGTAAAAGTAGAAGTTATCGACCTTCGTACTTTGATTCCTTTGGATATCGATACGATCGTTGAATCGATCAAGAAAACCAACCGTGCTATCGTCGTTCAAGAAGCACAAAAAACGTCCGGTGTTGCAGCAGAAGTTATCGCGCAAATCAACGAAAAAGCGATCCTTCACCTGGAAGCTCCAGTGCTTCGCGTAACGCCTCCGGACACGGTATATCCTTTCGCGCAAGTGGAAGATCAATGGCTTCCTAACCCGGCTCGTATCGTAGCTGGTTTGAATAAAGTACTTGATTTCTAAGATGGCGCTCCTGTTAAGGAGCGATGGCCAAATGATTCGCGAAAAGGTTCCAAGAAGGAGGGTGTGTACCTCCGGCCGCTGTTGAGATTGTGTATTATGAATTAATTTTTTAAAAGGTAAATACACAATCTCAAAGGCGGACGCAGGCTCCTCCGGTACACACCCATCCTTTCTTTGCACATTCGCGGTTGTTTTGGCCGAAAACGCTCCTTCAAGGAGCGTTTGGGCGGTAAGATGCCGTTTGCGGTTGATGCGCAAACGGGTAATTTATTTAAAAGCGCAGCGAGAGCAGCTTTTTGGAATTAACAAAGCATGCGATCACATGGAGTCGGAGGACAGTGCAACTGTCGGAAAGTTTACGTGCCGCCTTTGAAATCGGGTTTCACCTGCTACAACTTCATTCAAGAAACCCGATTTCAATAGTGGCTGGAGGCAGTTCGTACTGTTCGGAGACGGTGGGTGGGATCGTGAGAAATGGTTTGTTCACTTCCAACCTACATACTCCCGCTGCGCCCACCATTAGGAGGGTCAGAACCGTGGCTATATTCGAATATAAATTCCCTGAGCTCGGCGAGGGCATTCACGAAGGCGAGATCGTCAAATGGCTTGTTAAGCCGGGCGATGCTGTAAATGATGAGACTATCATCATGGAAGTTCAAAATGACAAGTCCACAGTAGAAGTACCTTCTCCGGTAGAAGGTAAAATCGTGGAAATCAAAGTTGCCGAAGGCACGATCTGCACGATCGGCGATCTGATCGCTACGATCGAGGTTTCCGGCGAGGTGCCGCAGCAGGCTAGCCACGGCGGTCACAGCGAGAGCGCAGCACCAGCTGCTCCAGCGGCCCCGGCAGCGGCAGCACCATCGGCTCCCGCAGCAGCACCAGCACCTGCTGCAGCGGCGCCTGCTCCGACCGCGGCTGCAGGCAGCGCGGTCCTGGCAACTCCAAGCGTGCGCAGACTGGCACGCGAGAAAGGCGTGAACATCGCGCAAGTCACACCAACAGGCCGCAACGGCCGTGTGACGAAGGAAGATGTTCTAGCGTTCGCTGCAGGCGGCGGCGCGCCTGCGGCAGCACCATCCGCTGCAAGCGAAGCGCCAGCAGCTGGAGCAGCTCCGGCAGCAGCGCCTTCCACAGCTGCTGCGGCAGTATCCGGCGATCGCGTCGAAGAGCGCGTGCCGCTCAAAGGCATTCGCAAAGCGATTGCGAACGCTATGGTTAAATCCGCGTTCACCGCTCCTCACGTAACGCTGATGGACGAAGTGGATGTAACTCAATTGGTTGCTTTGCGCGGTAGAGCCAAAGCAGCGGCTGAGAAAAAAGGCGTGAAATTGACGTACTTGCCGTTCATCGTCAAAGCATTGGTAGCAGCGGCTCGTCAGTTCCCAGCTATGAATGCAATGATCGACGAAGAGAAGAACGAGATCGTCTACAAAAAGTACTACAACATCGGTATCGCAACGGATACAGACAACGGCTTGATCGTTCCTGTTATTCAAGATGCAGACCGTAAAAATATTTGGACTATCGCAGAAGCGATCAAGGATTTGGCAGCTCGCGGCCGCGACGGCAAGCTGAGCGCTAACGAAATGAGAGGCAGCACGATCTCCATAACGAACATCGGTTCCGCAGGCGGTATGTTCTTCACTCCGCTCCTCAACTTCCCGGAAGTTGCTATTCTCGGAACAGGCCGTATTTCGGAAAAACCGGTTGTGAAAAACGGTGAAATCGTCGTTGCTCCGGTTATGGCATTGTCCTTGAGCTTCGACCACCGTATCATCGACGGCGCTACAGCTCAAAACTTTATGAATTACATTAAACAGCTGCTGGCTGATCCAGAGCTGCTCATTTTGGAGGTGTAATACAAATGGTAGTAGGAGACGCTTCCGTTGAGATTGACGTTCTGGTCGTAGGTGCAGGTCCTGGTGGTTATGTAGCCGCCATCCGCGCCGCCCAATTGGGTAAGAGCGTATTGGTTGTAGATAAATCCGAGCTGGGCGGCGTATGCTTGAACCGCGGATGTATTCCTTCCAAAGCTCTGATCTCCGCTGCTCATCACTATGAAGCAGCAAGCCATAGCTCCGAAATCGGAATTACGGCTGAAAATGTAAAAGTGGATTTTGCCAAAGTCCAAGAATGGAAAAGCGGCATCATTAAGAAACAAACCGGCGGAGTAGCCTCACTGCTGAAAGGCAATAAAATTCAAGTTTTTAACGGTGAAGCTTTGTTCATCAATGAACATGAAGCTCGCGTGTTTAACGATAACGAAACGGCTCGTTACCGTTTCAACCACTGCATCATCGCTACAGGCTCCCGTCCGATTGAGCTCAAAGCATTCCCTTATGGCGGACGCATTATGTCGTCTACTGAAGCTTTGGATCTTCCTGAAATTCCGGAAAGCCTCGTTGTAATCGGCGGCGGCTACATCGGTATTGAGCTTGGTCAAACCTATGCGAAGTTCGGTACGAAAGTAACCGTACTGGAAGGCTCCGATGCTGTGCTTCCTGGCTTCGAGAAAGAAATGTCCCAACTCGTAGCACGCAACCTGAAAAAGCTGAACGTGGAGGTATTCACAGAAGCTATGGCTCAAGGCTGCGAGCAAACGGATAAAGACGTCACAGTTACATTCACCGTAAAAGGTGAAGAGAAGAAAGTAACGGCGCAATACGTGCTTGTTACGGTTGGACGCCGTCCTAACACAGACGGAGATCTTTCCTTGGAGCTTGCAGGCGTAGAGGTTGGCGAGCGCGGCTTGATCAACGTTAACGAGCAATGCCAAACGAACGTACCGCATATTTATGCTATCGGTGATATCGTTCCTGGTCTTGCCTTGGCGCACAAAGCTTCTTACGAAGGTAAAGTGGCTGCCGAAGCGATCGCAGGATTGTCCAGCGTAGTAGATTACAAGTGCATTCCGGCAGTTGTCTTCTCCGATCCGGAAATCGCAAGCGTAGGATTGAATGAAACGGAAGCAAAAGCTAAGGGAATCAACGTTGCCGTAGGCAAATTCCCTTATGGAGCAAACGGCCGTGCACAATCCATGAACGTGAAGGAAGGCTTTGTGAAGCTGGTTAGCGACAAAGATTCCGGTCTGCTCTTGGGTGCTCAAATCGTTGGTGCGGAAGCATCCAACCTGATTGCCGAAATGGCTCTTGCTATCGAGATGGGTGCAACCGTTGAGGATATCGCGCTGACCATTCATGCGCATCCGACATTGGGCGAAATCACGATGGAAGCTGCGGAAGTGGCCATGGGTCATCCGATTCATATTCTTGGAAGCAGTAAATAACCATCGGTAACAGAATCCAAGCTTGGTGCTGCAGTGTACTGCGGCACCAGGCTTTTTTCATTTGCTGTATCGGGCTTCATGGGAATTTGTTGTTTTTGCCATACTAAGAAAATCATTATATAAGGAGCTTCTTATGCCAATTCGGAGCTGGAAGATAGGTTGCTTATTGGTGTTGGCTTTCTCCGCTTCCGCTTGTGACAGCTTCCCGTCTTCACCGTCCCCCGCCGAAGGGGAGCATCCCCCTGTCGTGCTCCGATTCTGGGATGAGAATGCGGGGCCTAGCCGAACACCGTATTATAAAGAGCTGCTGCGGCGGTTTCATGAGCTGCATCCGGACATCGACGTGCAGTACACCGGTATTCCGGTAAGCATCAATAAAGTCAAGTTCGATGTAGCGATTCATTCGAACGATATGCCGGATGTTGCCGGCTTGAGTGAAGCCTGGCTTGCCGATTACGCGTCCAAAGGCGTACTGCTGCCATTAGATGATTATTTTGAGAGGTGGCCCGAGCATTCGCAAATAGGGGATACCTTTATAGCCTATAATCGGTCACTGGTGCCGGACGGGAAGCTGTATCAGATACCTAACACCTTTAATTTCGATGTATTCTGGTATCGGACGGATTGGTTTCGCGAGGCGGGACTTGCCGCTCCGCGCACCTGGGATGATTTTTTTGCGGGGGCCAGGAAGCTGACCGATCCTTCGCTTCCCCGCTACGGGTATAGCCTGAGAGGGGCTGACGGCAGTATTACGCAGCTGACCTCCTTGCTCTATGCCTACTCGGGGATAACCGAATATTTTACACCCGATGGGAAATGTACGATCAATCATCCGCTGCATGTCCAATTTTTGAAGCAGTACCTATCTTTATACCAAATCAATACGTCCAAGAGCGACATCGCCAACGGGTATAAAGAAATGGTCGCCGCGTTCGATACGGGCCGGGCAGGAATGATTCAGCATAATTTCGGTTCGTATAACGACCATGTTCAAGCTCTGGGGGCAGACAAGTTCGGGGCGGAGCTGCTGCCGCCGGGACAAAACGGCAAAAGAGCGATGGTGACGGTAGCGAACGGCTACAGCATTTTCAAGACAACCCGCAACCCGGATGCGGCGTGGAAGCTGCTGAGCTTCCTCTCCTCGAAGGAGAGCCAGATCTATTGGAATGCCAGTGTCGGCCAAATGCCGACGAATACACAGGCCTGGGACAGCGACTACATCCGGAATACGCCATTCCTTCAAGAGGCACTGGCAGCGATCAAGGACACCAAGACCGGAACGGTTCAAGTGCCTATCTATTTGACGAATTATACAAGCCTGGTGAAACAGCAGCTGGAGCCGGAATTTCAGGAAGTGCTGGCCGGAACGATGCCGGTAGAGCAATTTTTGAACGACTGGGCCGCCATCATGGAAAATGCGAATGATGAATACCGAAACCGAACGAACCGCATTACATAGCACAGCTTATTATGGGCGAGGAGGGGCAGTATGCGTTGGCTGGCGAATCGATCTCTGAAATCGACGATATTGTGGCTGTTCGTTCCGTTAATCCTCGTCTTTGTGCCAGTAACCGGGATCGTCTCGTACATGCTGGCCTCGCAGCAGCTGAGAGCCAATGCGGAGACGAGCATTAATGATACACTGTTTCAAACGAAAAATTATATGAATGATCGGCTGACGGCACTTCTTACCGATCTCACGGCCTTAGATAACAGCAGCGAAATCCGGAGTCTTTTTTACAGGGCCGAGCAGCCGTCCTTTGAATTACAGCCTAGAGACTATATGACCTTGAGCAAGCAGATCGACAAGGTATACTCCGACTTTTACACCATTATCGACTCCATAGGGATATATTACAACGAAGGCCGGATAGCCGTACTCCGCCAAGACTATTTGCAGATGGATGCGGCTTGGGATGTTAAGCCGTTCCTTCAATACCCGTACGATACCGCATCACAGGTCTATTGGCTGAACATTCATAAAGACGAACTGGGAGCTGAGCGCGGTGCGAATGTGGCGGGATTATACAAATGGGTAGGCGGACCTCGAGGAGACCGGACCGGGTTGATCCTTATTCAGCTGAAGGAGGATTTTTTCCGCGAGCTGTTAACAGCACCGAAGATTAGCAACAACGGCTACCTGATGCTCGTCAGTCCGGAAAGTGCCATAAGCTTCAAAGCCGCGCTGAGCCCATACGAACTGGACCAGAAGCAGCTTCACGAAGAGCTGCAGAAGGCTTCGAATCCGGTAACCGGAAGGATCGATATGAGAAGCTCGGAAGGCAGGAAGATGGTTGTCCTATACGATACGATAGGCATCAACAAATGGAAGATTGCCGCGGTGTACCCGCAGGACGAAATCTACGAGAAGATCAATGACATTCAATACGTCAGCCTGTCCGTCATGGCGGCTGTTCTAATAGTGGTCGTGCTGCTATCAGGTGTTCTGGCCAATATTATAGCAAGGCCTCTTGGAAAGCTGACTCGGCAGATCGACCGTATTGAACAGGGGAATCTGGATGTAGCGGTGCCTGAGCTGCCCAGCCGCGAAATCGGTATTTTGAGCAAGGGCATCCAGGATATGCTGGAGAGAATCAAGCTTCTTCTTGCCCAGGTAGAGCACGAGCAGGAGCAAAAAAGATTGTCTGAATTGGCGGCGCTTCAAGCGCAAATCCAGCCTCATTTTTTGTACAACACGCTCTTTTCGATCAAGCAGCTATGCGAAATGAACGAAACGAAAGAAGCCTCACAGATGATTACGGCACTATCGAATTATTTTCGTATTAGCATCAGCAAGGGCAATGAAATCATTTCGATCGCGAATGAGCTGGAGCATGTAAAGCAGTATTTGTATATCCAGCATCAGCGTTACGGCAGCAGGATTTCGTATACGATCGATGTGCCGGAAGAGTTGCAGGACGGTTTGATTGTGAAGCTTACCCTTCAACCGCTTGTGGAAAATGCGATCTATCATGGAGTCAAAAAGATTCGCCGTCCGGGAGTCATCGAAATTACGGGCTGGATGGACGAGAATAACGTCTATCTCCGGGTTAATGATAATGGCGCCGGGATGTCGGCTGAGCGTCTTGCGCAGCTTGAAAACAGCTTGTCCGCCGCTGCGGAAGACAATCCGAATGAAGCTCCCCCCGTAGGCTTCGGTGTCAGAAACGTACATCGACGATTACAGCTTCATTACGGTCAGGATTACGGCTTGTCTTTTGTAAGCGAGGAGGGAGCCGGAACGGCGGCTACTGTTAAGATACCGCTAAGACGCGCTTAGCACGATGGGATGCGGGAGGTGCAGCAAATGTGGAAACTCGTTATAATCGATGACGATCAAATTATACTGAGAGGGCTTACGGGCAGTATTCCTTGGCAGCGGCACGGGATTGAGGTCGCAGCTACCGCAATGGACGGCGAGGAAGGGCTGGTGGCGGTAGAGAAGCATCGGCCTCATATCGTCATTACCGACATCCGGATGCCTTTCATGGATGGGCTGGAGTTTACGGAAACGGTTAAGGCTAACTATCCGGATACCAAAATCATCCTGATGACCAGCTACGATGAATTTGAATTCGCCCAAAAGGCGCTAAAGCTAAAGGTGTATGACTTTATACTGAAGCCTGTTGAAAACGATAAGCTGCTGGAAGTCGCCCTGCGTGCCGCGCAGGAGTGGGAGCAGGAGCAGAGCCTCGCAAAGAAAGTGATGGAAGGCATTCCTTTTCTCAAGCAGCGGTTTTACGAGAATTTGCTAAGAGGCAAATACAAGCAGGAGGAAATCGAGAATGAGCTGCGCTTCCTGGATATGAAGCTGGAAGGCAGGGTGTATACGGTTATTTTGCTGATTGCCGATGATTATTTTGAGACCGGCTCCAAAAACCGCTTCGGTCAAGAGCTGCTCAAGTACTGTATCCAGAACGTGGCTACGGAAGTTTTAGCCTCGGAGGCTCATAACGCCGGCGGTGTGAACAGCCTGGTGTTTGAGTACATGGAGGACGAAATCGCAATCGTTTACTGCAGTGACGAGGAGGAACAGATCGCGGAGCGGCTGGCGCTCCAGACGGCGGAATTAATCCGGCAGCATGTTGAAACGTATTTGAAAACGACGATTACCGTCGGTATCGGCTCGATGACTGCGGAGCTGTCATGTATTGCAGGCGCCTATAGGGAAGCGAAGGCCGCAACGGAATTTCGTCATCTGACCGGAACCAATCAAGTGTGGACCTATCGGGATACGCAGATCAAGTCGGAGGAAAGCACGGTACCGGCCATGGCGGAAGGCTGGGAGGCGAAGCTTGCTTTGAAGTCGAAGCTGGGTCTGGAGCAGGAGGCCCTGCAGATTCTGGAGACAATCGAGCAGGATATCGTAGGGAAGCAGCCGATGACGCTTGAACGACTTCGATTGCTATGTATTGAGATCGTCTTTGTGATTGCCAATGCGTTTCAGGATTGGAGCGAGCCCCCTTATGCGAAGGAGGCAGTGGAGGAGATGTTCCAGGAGCTTCATCAGCTTCGCACAGCGAAGGAGATGTTTGAACGGATCCGGGCGTTCCTGGCCGGTATTACGGCAACAGTGAATGATCGTCGAAGCCGTCAGCAGCAGCAGATGGTTGACCAGGCTATCGCCTTTATCCAGCAGCACTACATGCAGGAGGGGTTATCTCTGCAGGATGTAGCCGATCACGTGCATCTGAGCACCAATTACTTAAGCATGATTTTCAAGAAGGAAGCGGGAATTAATTTCAGCGATTTTCTGACGGAGACGCGGATGAAGAATGCGATACGCCTGCTTCGGTCGGAGGAGCTCAAGACTTACGAGGTGGCGCAGCAGGTGGGGTACAGCAATCCTCAATATTTCAGCGTAATTTTTAAAAAGTTCACCGGAAAAACCCCCTCGGAATTCAAACAGTCCCGATGATGCATGATTCACGATAATAAGTGAACCAGGTACGTAAAATCTCAAACAATTTGCGGAATATATTTTATTCTTGAAATTGCGGCCCGCTTTTATAATAAGGACATGTCCATTAGACCTGATGACAACACTTATTGACAAAGAGGGGCTGCAATATGGAAAGAAAAATCGGCTTAAAGCATTCCTTGGCGTACGGCAGCGGCAACCTGCTGGGGAGCGGAGCTCTTGCGGTCAGCGGCGCCTGGCTGTTGTACTTTTATACGACATTCTGCGGATTGTCGGCTATTCAAGCGGCTTCCATTTTCTCGATCGCCAGTATCGTCGATGCGGTGAGCAACCCGATTATGGGCTTTATCAGCGACAATCTGCACCGGACGAAAATCGGACGGAGGTTCGGGCGCCGCAGATTCTTCATTCTGATCGGGATTCCGCTAATGATCGTCTACCCGTTAATGTGGGTGAACGGCTTCGGCTACTGGTATTATCTGGTAACGTACATTTTATTCGAATTGATTTATACGTCGATCATGGTTCCGTACGAATCTTTGGCGGCAGAGATGACCAAGGATTTTGGCGCGCGCTCCAGATTGACCGGCTTTAAAGCGATTTTCGGTAAAATTGCCAACTTCGCCGCCGCGTTCATTCCAGGCCGATTCATTGCTATGTACGGAAAAGATTCGCCGACTCCATTTTTGTACACAGGGATCGTATTTGCGGTCATTCTGGTGATTGCGATGATTTTCTTGTACAAGTATTCATGGGAACGTTCCGCGAAGGAAATGGAAGAAGAACTTAAGAACGAGCCCGAGCTCGGCTTTGTGAATGCGATGAAGAAGCTGTTTATCGATATCACCTCCACCTTCCGGGTCAGAAGCTTCCGTCATCATCTTGGCATGTATCTGGGAGGCTTCTCGGCAGAATGGTTATTCACATCGGCTTTCACGTATTTCATCGTCTTTTCGCTGCACCAAAGCTCCGAGTATGTGTCCAATCTATCGAGCTTCAACTCGGTCATTCAATTGATCGCAACGTACTTATTTATCGGCTACTGCGTGAAAAAAGGGTTCTCAAAGCCCTACATTATGGCCATTTCCATCGTGCTGCTCGCGGTGCTCGGCTACTTCGCGATTTACCTGATCCATCCGTCTAACATGACGCTGTGGCTGTATGTCATTACGCTAGTGATGGGCTTCGGTACCGGCGGGGTTTATTACATCCCTTGGAATCAGTATACGTTCATGGCGGATGTGGATGAGGCATTGACCGGCCGCAGAAGAGAAGGGATTTATGCCGGTGTCATGACGTTTGCCGGTAAAATGGTGAGAGCGGTCGTCGTCTTCCTGCTCGGCTGGGTCTTGCAGCAGTACGGCTTCGTTTCCAAGCAGGCTGTACAGCCGCTGTCGGCAGAGCATGCCATCGTTGGTGTATTGATTGTCGGAACGATTGTACTGGGGATCGCAGGGATTATTGCTTCTGTGATGTTCAAGCTGAATGTAGAATCTCATAAAGTGCTGGTTAAAGAAATTGATCGCCTCAAAGAAGGCGGATCCATGGCGGATGCGGATACCGAATCCCGCGCCGTATTTGAAAAGCTGACCGGCTTCCGGTATGAGCAATGCTGGGGCAACAATAATGTCGGCTATAAAGATAAAACAGGCACCAAGGTCGGGGCGAGCGTGTAGGCCGACCAGCCCAATGCCATAGAAAAAAAGACTGTCCTTTCGGGATTACGTTCCGGGAGGGCAGTTTTTTTTTCAATTTTGCCTGTAACAAAGAGCCCGCTTTGTGAGGTGTTCCTCACGCACGTCCACAACCCTATTGACAAAAGACCCGGAACGGTTGTATTATCCAGATATAGCTAATTTGAACGTTTGTTCAAAACAATCGTTCAAAACAATTGTTCAACTTCCATCTGGTTATATTATCTAAGGATGGCACAGGTATACATAACTCCAATAATTCATCGCAATTACAAATATCGCGGATGTTCAACAAAGGGAGGAATCACATGAAACAGGACCAGAAGGATGTTAAATTAAAAATTTTGGACGCAGCCAAGAGACTGTTCGCGCGCAAAGGCTTCGACGGAACCACCGTCAGACAAATATGCGATGAGGCCGGGGTAGCGCTGGCGTTAGTATCTTACCATTTCGGCGGCAAAGAAAATGTGTATTACGCTTTGTTCGAAACGTTCACGCCGCAATTTGCGCAGACGACCTATGACCTGAAGGATCCGGAGGCGGACCTGCGAAGCTTTATCCGCGATTTCGTCGAATTTCGGATCGCCGAGCCGGAGCTCATCAATATGCTTCAGCAGGAAGTCATGATGCAGAGTCCGCGGCTGGAGAAGGTCCAGTCCATCGTGTATTCGATATGGATGCAGCTGAGGCTTATTCTGGAGGCCGGACGCAAGATGGGCCGGTTTGATTACGAATCGTTGACGCATACGATGCATTTTGTATTCGGTACGCTGATTTTCTCCAGGGTCAGCCCGTTTCTGGAGCCTGTATTCGCCTCAGATTCGGCACAAGGCAAGGATGAGAGCCTGGAAGCCGTCGTAGGGTATACGACGCGATTTATTTTTAACGGATTGCAGTGCAAGGATCAGTAGACATTCAAGTATAGAGAGAAAAGCATCATGTGGGAGGAGAAAGGAATATGAAACGGAATACAGCGGTAATAGCAGTAGTAGCTTTGGCCATAGCATTAGGCAGCGGAGGCTATATGCTGGCTGCGGAAGGGAAGGATGCGGTGACATTGGCCGCAGGCAAGAAGGCAAGCATCGTCACCGCAGAGCAGGTGAACGTATCCTTCCAAGGGGTCGGCGGCAAGATTATCGATCTGCCGGTTCAGGAAGAGCAGCGGGTTACCAAAGGAACGGTGCTGCTGGCACTTGACCCTACCGATATCGATTTGCAGCTGCAGAAGGCGCAGGCGGATATTGAGGTGACGACCCTGAAGCTCAAGCAGACGGAGGACGGACTTCAAGTCGCTCAGGAAAAGCTGAATAACGCCTTGAAGCAAGCCCAAATCGGCGTTGCCCAGGCGCAGACCTCTCAGGAGCAGGTTCATGAGGGGGCGCGTTCGGAGGATATTGAGAGACAGAAGCTCGCGGTTGCAGCGGCGGACGAATCGTACAATCACGCGTTAAAGCTCTACAATCAATTGTTGAATATGGAAGAGACTTATGATAATAATCCATACTCCTACAAGGATCACCGGGACGCTTTGGAAAATGCGCGAAGCCAGTTGGCAACGCTGCAAAACGCGCGTGATCAGCAGAATGCGGCGTTGAACAAAATGCTGAA
This sequence comes from Paenibacillus sp. 32352, assembly GCF_002042965.1. Lineage (GTDB taxonomy): Bacteria > Bacillota > Bacilli > Paenibacillales > NBRC-103111 > Paenibacillus_S > Paenibacillus_S vulneris. The sequence continues at coordinate 145,099 of NZ_MZNT01000011.1, forward strand.
TGGCGCGACGGAGCAGGAGAGGCAGCAGGCAGCCCTCGTTACGGATAAAGCACAGGCCATCCTGGAGCAAAATCAGCTGGGGCAGGAGGATATCAACAACCAGCGGATCGGTCTGGATGCACTGGCCAAGCAGCTGGAGCAGCAAAAAATATTGCTCCAATCTCTCCAAATCCAGAAAGAAAGAATGACGTTGAAATCACCGGTAGACGGCAAAGTGGTCAAGATTGTTCCGAAGGTGGGAGAGAACGTAGGTTCGGGGACTCCCGTCATTATCGTGGAAACGGAAAAGCTGTATTTTGATATGTACGTCGATGAGCAGCAGGTAAGCAAGCTCAAGCCGGATATGACGGTGCCAGTTCATTTTGCTGCTTTGCCTGATCAAGTCCAAGGGCGCGTGCACTATATTACTGCGGCACCGCAATTTGCAAGCTTAAGAATGAGTCGCGAGAAAGGAACGGCCGATCTCAACACCTTCCAGGTGCGAATCTATGTGGATCGAACAGATAAGCTGCTGCCGGGCATGACTGCGGAGGTGCGTGTTGATGAGATCCCAGCTCGATGAATGGCGTATCGCACTCACCGGCAAATTCGTTCCAGCCATACTGATCGCCCCCTTAATCGTAGCGGCATTGTTCGGCTACATGTTCCAGAACAGCCAGATCAATGAGGCGCCGATTGCCGTAGTCGATGAAGATAACAGCATTTACAGCAGGCAGTTCACGGAGAAGGTGAATGCCTCCCAGTACATGCAGGTGACGGATGTATTTCATCAGGCGATGCAGCCTGACACCTTATTGGCGAACGAAAATTACATGGCCGTTATCTATCTGCCCCGGGGGATGGAGCAGCTCCGTTATCAAGGCAAGCAGGTCAATATCGGCGTATTGATCGACAATTCAATGCCCTCTGCGGTAGGGAACCTTCGTAACGGGATTCAGGAGCTTATCACGATTGAAAATACGACCTTGTCCGTAGGCAAGCTGAAGGTTATGGGGTTAAGTGATGAAGCGGCTGCGGGCATCGTAGCGCCGTTATCGATGCAGCAAAGATTGCTGTATAACCCGACATCGGATTTTATAGGCTTCATGGTCATCGGCTTTGTCAATGTAGTCGCGTTGGGGATTACGGCCATAGCAGCGGCATCCATTGTTCCGCGATTAAGAGTGGAAGGGAAGCTTCTGCAGGAGCTGGATCATCCGATTGGACTATGGCTGCGGGTCGTACCTTATGCGGTCATCTCCTGCATCAGTCTCCTGCTCGCCATAGGGCTGTTGAAGCAGCTCGGGGGACTCCGGTTCGCGGGAAGCGCCATAGAATTCATAGTTCCGCTGCTGCTTTACACACTGACCGTATCCTGGATGGGCATGCTTGTCGGATGGTCGGCAGCCGCTCCTTCGAAGGTCGCGCTTCGCACCTACGCTATCGTGTATCCCTCCTTCATGCTGTCAGGGGTACAGGTAGCGCCGATTGTTTTCCCTTATCCGATCCAGGTGATCAGTCATATGCTCCCTTTGACCTGGCTGTTCAAATTGTTAAGGGGGATGGGCTATCGTGGCGGCAGTATAGCCTACTTTTCAGCTGAGCTTGGTGTGTTTTTATTGATGATCGGCGTTTTGTCTCTGGGCATCGGGCTGATGATGCTCTGGGAAAACCGCAAGTTGAAAGTGAATACGCGATTGGAGGAAGTTGCAGCATGAGAATAAATAAGAAAAAAACGTCCTTATCGATACTTATGAGTGTTTGTTTGATGACAACGGCCCAGGCAGCATGGGCTGACTCGGTGGTCCCATCCGCATTGACGGCAGAAGCGGCAGCGCAGGGTACTAGCATCGTCGCTACGCCTTCTTACAAACTGAACGATAACATGAGTGTAGAAATAAAAAGCTTATTGAATGATTCCTCCTCGGACGGAGTCAAGATTGCCGCCGTAATCCGGATGAAAAGCAGCGCAGGAAAGGTTGTCAAAATTCCGGATTTGGATCTGCGGGCAAGAACGGCGGATGGCGATGAATATACGCTGCAGGCTAGTGTGCTGAATGCCCATGCGATTCGTCCGAATACGACGGAAGAATTAAACTACTTCGTCACCGTTGACCGGAAAGAAGCGGTAAGCTTGTCCGAGCTTGTCTGGCTGTCTGTCGATTGGTATTCCTTTCCCAAGACCGAGACCGAAGTGCTGACCGTCCCCGTAACGGGTCTTAGCTGGGACGGGCCGTTGTCCCAATTGACGCAGCCTGAGTATGTAAAAGCCTGGGGACAGTCGTTTCAGATTCCTACAATTGATTCCCCTCTGTTCTACACACCGGTAGCTGTAAGCACTGAAAATACGCAGCAGGGAACCATGACCTCCGTCAAGCTGCTGGTACAGAACCGGTCAGCCAAAAAAGAGACGCTTCCGGAGTTCAGCTTGGACGGCCGGGCTGTTGACGCTTCGGGTACGGACGCTTCCGTCTTCGCCGGCAAAAGGGTAGAGCAGGGTGTCATCTCTCTCGACCCTCAGGAGCAGCGGTATATTCACTACGCTATCCCGACCGATAAGAACACGGTGCTGAGCAGCCTGAATCTAGTGACGAATGAAACGTTCAAGCAGCTGGATGCCAAGGGCAATCCGACCGTCATTCCTTATTCCATCGGGAGATTGACCATTACGATGCCGAATGCAGGACAATCGGATATTGCTATTGAAGGAGCCCCGTACGACTACAACACGCCTTTCCGGTTCGATACAAATACGGATGCGATCGATCCGAATATGGACGTCTCTCTGGTAGAGCTTCATATGCACGAGAATGAAGGCGAAGGCTATCAGACGGTGATAGGGAAGTATAAGCTGACGAACCGCAGCGATCAGCCTCTGCCGATTCCGGTGTTCCAGACCAAATTAATCACCGAAAACGGGCAGACCTATTCGGGCAGCCGTCAAAGCACGACGACGCAGGAGATCATGCCGAATACTTCTTACGTGATCAGCTATTCGTATATCATGCCTTCCGAGCTGAAGGACCAAAATTTCATTCTGAAAATCGTAGATACGAAAACGGCGGCGCCGGTTTCGACAACACTCGGAGCCTATCGGCTGGCCCTTCAGCCGAATTCGCTGAATGAGGAGATGCTGACCTTCTACCCGTTCAAGGTGAAGGTGAATCTATGGCAGCTTTCAGCTAAAGCGAATTTGTCATCGGCGGCAGCGCCTAGTCCGACAACCTATTCCTATAAACTGAAGCTGGATCTCGATATCGAACGTCAGGAGCAGGTCATCGTAGACCAGAACTTCTCGAGGATGTCGCTGGAGCTTGTAGACCCTACCGGACGCCTCTTATCCGTCAAAACGCTAAGCTTTACCGGCGTCAACCGGCTTGTCAGCGGAAAGCAATTCATTCAGTTCGATAACTTGAAAACGGACGAACAGGAATACCCTCTGACGGTAAACGTCTATGAAACCATCACGACGCCAACAGGCGAAGCCAAGCGGCTCGTGGCATCCTTTAAGGAATAAGTGAGAACCCCACTCGAAGTGGGGCCTAGGGTTTGGGAAAACCTGGTATTAAGCAAAGCCTCGGAATTCATATCAAGCTAAAAAAATGACATTCGAACCATTCAGGCTCGGATGTCATTTTTATTATAGCGTGAAGGGAAGGGGTACTTCCAGTCTTAGCTCCCGCATTTATAACCAAGTCCTAAAGAGATCGTACGGGTTGTGTCCAGAACGGCAGCGATCCATTCTTCTTGAGCCGGCACCATGCGGTCGGTTGGGCCAATGGTGCTGATGGAGGCTATCACTTGCCCTGAAGCGTCGAAGATAGGGGCTGCGATACCGGTCACGCCGACATTGCGGAGGTTGGAGCTCATCTCGTAGCCTTTAGCGCGAATCTGACTCAGTCGTTCCTTGATATCTGCAGGATTTTTCAAGGAATACTGCGTAAAGGTGCGAAGCTCCTCGCTCAGCACGCCGTCAATCAAGGATTCCGCCTGAAAGGCGAGAATCGACCTCGAAGCGGAGGTGGCGTAAAGAGGGAAACGGCGGTAGACTTCAATATCAAAGCGTATCGGATATTGCGAATCGATTTTATCAACATAAATGGCATCGGTGCCGTCAATGACGCACAGACACACCAATTCCTTGGTCGTAGAAGCCAGACGGTGCATATGCGGGCGCGCAAACTCCACCATGTTATGGTCCTTGAGCACTTTATTGCCAAGCTCCAGGAGAGTATAGCCCAAGGCATACTGCTTGTTCGACGGATTTTGCCGGATCAGTCCTTCGCTTTCCAAAGTAATAAGAAGCTTGTGGACGGCACCCTTGGACAGGCCCAGCCGTTTGCTGAGATCCGTAACCCCCAGCTCTTTGGGCGAATCGAGGAACAGCTTGAGCAAGCGGCAGCTGTTTTTGACGGAAGACAAATACGTTTCCATAGAATTCCTTCTCCCTTTGACAAGTACGAAAATATTGGTATTTTATCACAATCGTTGTCATTTTCCTAGTACAAAAATTGAATATTAACAATTGCGCAAAATTTTAAATCATGCTAGAATTTATCCATAGTTCACATATAGTATACAATGTTCACATATAGTGAACAAGTGGTCGGAGCTGTATTTTTAAAAAAATGGTTTTGGAAAGGCGTTTGCTGCAACGGCTGATCGTTCGGGCTGCTGGTCCAGTAAATTCCTATACCATATAATCAGCTATCAAAAAGGGAGGATCTACATCAATGAAGAAAAAGACAATCTCTGTATTATCCGCCGTCGTTCTATTAGGCAGCGTATTGGCGGGCTGCGGCTCCTCGACGGATAAAGCGGCTAAGCCGGCTCCGGCGGCAGAAGGAAAAGCGGGCGAAGGCGCATTAACCCCGGAAAAGCAGCTGGTAGTGGCAGGTAATGGCGCAACGGTTGAGCAGTTGATGAAAGACGAGATTTTCAAGAAATTCAATGAAAAATATCCTGATGTGAAGCTGACCTACGTATCGGGCGTTTCCACCGAGATTGTCGCTAAAGCGAAAGCGCAGAAAGCGTCTCCACAAATGGACGTTACGATTATTGAGGGCGGGGAGCAGGAAGCAGGCCGTGTAGAAGGGCTCTGGGACACGCTGAACGACAAGGACATTCCTAGCATGAAGAAAGTGATCGAGGATCTGAAGACGAAGGACAACAGCGGGGTCGCCGTTAACTTTACTCCGATGGGCATTTCGTATAACGAGGCCATGGTGAAAGAAAAGAACCTGCCGGTTCCGACATCCTGGAATGACCTGGCTCGTCCCGAAATGAAAGGAAACCTGACCATTTCCGAGATTTCGAGCAACTTCGGACGTTCTACCCTCATTATGCTGGCTTACGCCAACGGCGGGAACGAGAAAAATATGGATGCAGGCTTTGCCAAAATGAAAACGATCGCAAGCTACATGCCTACCTTTGCCAAGAGTGCGGCTCAGCTGCAGCAAAACCTGCAAAACAAGAGTGCAGCCTACACCACCTGGACCATGGCGCGCAGCCTTGTGCAGAAGGATGCGGGAATGGAGCTGAAATTCGTCGTTCCTAAAGAGGGCGCGAACCTGGTGCCTAACGTAGCAACGATCGTCAAAGGCGCGAAAAACCCGAATGCAGCGAAGCTGTTCGTAGAATTCCTGCTGTCGGATGAAGTTCAGAAAATGTATGCCAGCAAGCTGTACTATAACCCTGCGACGAATGTGAAGCTGCCGGATGATACGGCGAAGCTGCTTGATTTTGACCGCAGCAAGGTCGTGAAGTTTGATCTGGAAACCGTAGGCGCCAAGACACCGGAATGGATTGACCGCTTCAACAAAGAGATTGCACCCAATGTAGGAAAATAGGTGAGAGAACGTGGCAAAAACTTACGATGTAGAGCTTCATGGGATACGCAAAACGTTTGGTTCGAATATAGTTGTTGATAACTTTGATTTGCAAATCGAGCAGGGAGAATGCATCTCCTTTCTCGGCCCGTCCGGGTGCGGCAAGACGACGACACTGAACATGATCGCGGGATTCCTCGATCCGGATCAGGGCGAGCTGATCGTCAAAGGCAAACGGATGAACGGCGTCCCGGCTAACAAAAGGGATCTGGGAATGGTGTTTCAGACCTATTCGCTGTTCCCTCATATGACTGTTTCCGATAATGTAGCTTACGGTTTGAAGCTCCGCAAGGTGCCGAAAGCTGAGATCGCTTCCAGAGTCGCCCGCGTGCTGGAGCTGGTGAAGCTGCCCCATGTAGCGGACCGTTATCCGAAGCAGCTGTCCGGCGGTCAGCGCCAGCGTATCGCCATAGCACGGGCGCTCGTTACGGAGCCGTCGCTGCTGCTTCTGGATGAGCCTCTAAGCAACCTCGATGCCAAGCTGAGAGAAGAGCTCAGGGATGAACTGAAGCGGCTTCACCAGGAAACGGGTGTGACGACGATTTTCGTTACCCACGATCAAGAGGAAGCGCTGTATTTATCCGACCGCATCGTCGTGCTGGATCACGGGAAGGTCGAGCAGATCGGCACCCCTTGGGAAATCTACAACGAGCCGGCAAGTGAGTTCGTTCATACGTTTATCGGCAAATCGAACCGGATGACCGGGAAAGTAACCGACTTCTCGGATAACAAGCTTGTTCTGGAAGCGGGCGCCTCCGGCGGAGCCTTTGAGCTGAAGGCGAACCCGAGAGGGAGAAGCTTTACGGCTGGAAATGCCGTATCGATCTATATCCGTCCGGAGAAGCTCATGCTGGCCATGGATGACGAAGCTTCCGCCGATCTTCAACGGAATTCGGAATATGCTCATGGGGAAGCAACCGTTAAGCAGCTGTCCTTCCTGGGCTCCTTTGTAGAGTGTGAGGTAGCTCTGGGCAGCGAGACCTTGATGGTCCGCATACAATCGGCTGCTCAGCAGGGCAAGCTTCAACCGGGACAGCGGGTAGTGCTGTACTGGAATCCGGAGGACGTGTTCGTCTTTCCCGGAAAGGAGCGATAAATGATGGCGGGATCATCTGCTCCATCTAAGGGATCGCTTCGCTCGGCGCTCCTGCTGCTGGCACCGGGACTTATCGTGCTTCTGGGCGCGTTCTTGCTCCCGATGCTGTATATTTTTTTGCAAAGCGTTCAGGATGAGCATCAGCAGTTCACATTGAAAAACTACTTATTATTCGTCCAGGACCCGTATTATATCGGGGTGTTATGGAGGACGATCCGGCTCAGCCTGTACACCGTTATCGTCTCTCTGCTATTGGCTTATCCGGTTGCCATGTTTATGGCGAGAACCAGCGGAAGGCTGCGGGGGATCGTCACCTTTCTTATCATTTCCCCGCATTTGATCAGCGTCGTCATCCGGAATTTCGGATGGGTCGTCATTCTGGGGGAAAAGGGCTGGATTAACACGACGCTGCTGCAGCTCGGAATCATCGACAAGCCGCTCCGTCTGCTCTACAACGAGCTGGGAGTCGTAATCGGCTTGACGGATTCGTTCGTCGTCTACATGGTGCTGTCGATTGCAACAAGTTTGTACGCCATCGATTCCTCGCTGTATAAAGCGGCCGGGATCCTGGGCGCTTCGCGGATGCGTTCCTTCTTCACGATCACGCTTCCGCTCAGCTTGCCGGGGATGATCGCGGGAATTACGCTCGTGTTCAGCCTATCGATGAGTGCGTTCGTTACTCCGGCTTTGATGGGGGGAACGGCCGTCAAGGTGCTGCCGGTCATCGCCTACGAGAAAATTATGGCTACGTTGAACTGGCCGCTTGGTGCTGCCTTATCCTTCCTGCTGCTGGCATCGACGTACGCGCTGGTTACGCTGTTCACCAGAATCATCGAAACGAAACGGTATAAAGAGGTGTTCTCATCATGATGCGGCGATTTCCATTGTTAGGCCTTATAACGTTCCTCGTGGTTTTGTTCGTCATTTCGCCGCTTCTGGTCGTTATACCGGTTTCGCTTACTTCCAAGAACGTATTGTCGTTTCCACCGCAGGGATTTTCGTTCAAATGGTATGCGAAAATTGCCGACAGGCCTGAATTTATCGATGCCTTCATCTTCAGCCTGGAGCTTGCGGCCATTACAGCCGTACTGGCTACCCTGGTAGGAATACTGGGCGCTCTCGCGATCCATAAATACCATTTCCGGGGCAAAAAGTTCATCCACGCGCTGATGCTGTCCCCTTTAACGATTCCTTCGTTAATTATAGGGATTGCGGCGCTGTTGTTCTTTACCCGCATCGCCATTGCGGGAACGTTCTGGGGACTGCTGGCTACGCATGTGCTGATCTCGGTTCCGTTCGTTATCCGGCTGACCTTGACAGGACTCAGCGCATACGATTACACGCTGGAAAGGGCGGCCTACATTCTGGGAGCCAAGCCCGGGCAAGTGTTCCGGGATATTACGCTCCCGTTGCTGAAGCCGGCGCTGATCTCGGGGTTTATCTTCTCGTTCTTGACCTCGTTCGATAACGTAACGGTGTCCTTGTTCCTGGTATCCCCGCAGATGACGACGCTGCCCCTGGCGATTTTCAGCTATATGCAGGAAACCCTGGACCCGTTGGTGGCCTCGATTTCCTCGGTCGTTATTTTGTTAAGTCTGGTATTTATTTTGATTCTCGAATTTGTGTATGGGTTGGACCGGCTGTTCGGCTCCAATTCCCAGGCGCACTAACCGAGGTCTGGAGGATTTAAGGAAAGGTTATGGAGAGCGATGTCATTACTTGCTAGGATAGAAAGCTATATGCCGGAGCTGCTGGAGCTGCTCGAGGCGTGTGTGAACATGGACTCGCCCTCGAAAAGTAAATCGCACAATGACCGGATGGCGGATTGGTTTACCGCAGCGGCACACAAGCTGCTCGACGCCAACGTGGTGAGGCTGGCTCACGAAGAGGCGGGGGACCGTCTGCTGATCGAAGTCGGGCAGGGCACGAAGCGGATTCTGCTTGTAGGCCATTACGATACGGTATGGCCTATGGGAGAAGCGGCGAAACGGCCGTTCGCCATCCGCGACGGCCGGGCGTACGGCCCGGGCGTGTACGATATGAAGTGCGGCGTGCTGCAGGCGATGTACGCCATGAAGGCGCTGCAGGACAGCGGAGCCTGGCCTGAGGACACGCGCGTGTCGCTGTTTCTCAACAGCGACGAAGAGATCGGCAGCCCGACGTCGCGCGGGCTGATTGAGCAGCTCGCGCGCGAATCGAGCGCGGCGCTTGTGCTGGAGCCGCCCATGGCCCCCATGGGCGCGCTCAAAACCGCCCGCAAGGGAAGCGGGCGGTACAAGCTCGAAGTGCGCGGAATCTCCGCGCACGCGGGGGTGGCACCGGATCGCGGAGTGTCCGCGATCCAGGAGCTGGCGCTGCAGATCCAGCGCCTGCACGCGATGTCCGACCCGGCGGTCGGCACGAACGTCAACGTCGGCCTCATCCGCGGAGGCATCGGCACCAACGTGGTGGCCGATTACGCGGAAGCGGAGATCGACGTTCGCGTGCCGTCGGCTGCGGAAGCCGAGCGCGTGCATGCCGAGCTGATGGCGCTGAAGGCGCATCATCCGCAGGCGCAGATCGCCGTCAGCGGCCGCATGATGAGGCCGCCTATGGAGCGCACGCCGGCCAGCGCGAGACTCTTCGAGCTGGCGCAGCGGATTGCCGCCGAGGAGCTGGGATTGTCCCTGACCGAGATGGCAACCGGAGGCGTCAGCGACGGCAATTTCACCGCAGCTAGCGGCATTCCGACGCTGGATGGCCTTGGTGCCAGCGGGGATTTCGCCCATGCGCCCGGGGAATATGTGACGATAGCCGATATTCCCGCCAGGACGCTGCTGCTGGCCCGCTTGATCGAGGTAATATAGCAAAAGTTCCTATATGAAAACAAGCCTGCTCTCCGATTCGATATCATCGGAGGGCAGGCTTTTATTTATTAGGGAATGGTGCAGCTGTTGCTGCGCCTGTGAGAGCTATCCATAGGCTGTTAAGTCGGCTTAACCAACATGAAAACAAACAACACAATGCTCAGAACAGTAATAACAAGCTGTATTCGATTAAGGCCGGACACTTGAAGCTGCAGCGGTTCCGACAGCATCTCCTGATCCTTAAGTAAGGGCTGGTCAAGCATTTCCCTTAATTTCCCTTGCTTCGGTCTGATGACGGCAAACATCAGGATTTGAATAATCACGTACAGCACTAAGGAGCCGATAATCCATAAATCGAGAAAACGAACGGGTGACAAAGCGACTAGAACAATCCCGCTGATCACAGCAATGCTTCCTCCGATATTGGGGAATAAATTCAGCATCGCCCCTAATCTCAGCGATTGCTTCAGCTCGCCTACTGACTGCCTTTTGCGGTACAGCACATGAATAAAATACGTCGGTCCAATCCCGATGATCGCTGACAGGACATGCAGCAACACTAACCACTTCAACAACCATACCTCCTAAGAACGAAAGTGAATCCTTTTTTACTATACATGGTTGAAGCGTGGTATAGATACATTAAAAACAATAATTGGATATTAAATTTTCTTTATACATTTTTTTCCTAATGCTTCCTGGCCTTATTTTTTGCTGTTTTTGCCGGCTTGTAATGCTGCAATCTGGCGGATTGTGCTGAACGAACCGTTGAAGCAGAACGCTTCGATTTTCTGCTACTTCCTGCTGTGGTAGAGGAGGCATTGGAAGATATGTTTAATGTCCTCTTATCCTGGTCGTAAGTAAGCTTCCATTTTTTCCGGGGCGTGAGTCCCATCGCTTTAATGTTCGAAGCGCTCATTCGAAAGGCTTCATCCAGCTCGTTTTCCGGTACAACGACTTTGAGCTTCTTATTTACCGCCCCCCGGCTCAATGTAATGGCGCTGCCGACTGCATGATCCGGAATCCCCAGCCAGCTTAGTAAGACGTACCCGATCGTAATCACTTCGTCCTTGTTCCTTTGTGAATCGAGAAGCAAGGTCGCTTGTGCGCTGCTGGTGTTCAGACGCTGCATTTGCAATGTTTTTGTTTCTTCATTGTAAGTCAACTGAACACGGTCCCCATGCTGTAAACCGAACGTTCGGGCTGTCTCGGCACTCATCTCCAAATAGTTAAAGGCACATTCATTTCCCTGCTCCTGAACCATCGTGATCTGACTGGAGACATTGCCTCGTTTGACCGTAATGCTCTCGCGATCCGGGATAAGACGAAGATCGTTCGGCCATCCGCCGGCGCAATCCAACACGAGAATGATTCTGTCGTTCTCCATTTCTGCCCATACATTCACGTCCACGATACCCCTCGCCACGGTCTCCACTCCTTTTGGTCAAGCATAATAGCTTGCTGTCTGTCACTACACACGTGGTGTAGAATATGTCCATCCGTCCTGTAATGCTTGTATGGTTGTACCGAAGAAGAGAGAAATCAGCACATACTGCGCACAGTTGAAGTTGGGAAGGGATCAAGGTATACTCGGTAATATTTGAGGCGATGCTTTAGTTTTTCATTAAATGAAGGAGAGGGAAGGGAAAGCTGTTGGATAAAGCACATATATTGCTAAGAGCTGCTGAGGATGTACGAAGAGAGCTGGAGTCGGACTCTAGCGGACATGATTGGTGGCACATCGAAAGGGTAACCCGCCTGGCCCGTTATATAGCCGAAAGAGAGCAGGCCGATCCGTTCCTTTGTGAGCTGGCAGCGCTGCTGCATGATCTTGCCGATGAGAAGCTGAATCCGTCTGCGGAAGCGGGAATGAGCAAGGTACGAAACCTTCTCGCCTCCTATGAAGTCGATACAGAGACTGAGTCGCATGTTCTGGAAATTATCGGGACGATGTCCTTCAAAGGAGGACACAATCCGCCTGTACGAACCAAGGAAGCTCAGGTCGTTCAGGATGCGGATCGCATTGATGCGTTGGGAGCCATCGGGATAGCGCGAACGTTTGCCTACGCAGGCTGGAAGGGCAGCTTGATCTACGATCCGGAAAATCCGCCACGTAAGGAGCTGACTTATGAGCAGTACCGGAATGGACGGTCGACGGCCATCAACCATTTTTACGAAAAGCTGCTGAAGCTCTCCGACCTGATGAATACCGAGACCGGACGGCGGATCGCCGGAAGCAGGCATCGGTATATGGAGTCCTTTTTGGAGCAGTTTTATCTGGAATGGGACGGAAAGGACATCTAGTGTCTATATTTGTGTCATAAAAAGAACATTTTCCACAAAATTACATTTTTTTCGTCTTTTTCTATAAAAAAGCCGTGTGTCTGAGTTTATTTGCAAAGTACAGGCACGTATAGGCTGCCGCCCACATAAAAATAATACTGATCTCTTGAAGCGGAGCCAGTAACCTCATGTTCCGCACAACTTGTAGGGGGTGGCAGCTATGCCCGGCTTCTTTTCCGCAATAGCCTTGTTCATTAAAGAGTTAATGCTCCTCGTTTCCTACGTCAAAAACAATGCGTTTCCCCAACCCTTGACAGAGGATGAAGAAGAAAAGCATCTTCGATTGATGTCCCAGGGAAACCAACATTCCCGAAATTTGCTTATTGAACATAATTTAAGGCTTGTCGCGCACATCGTCAAGAGGTTATAAACAAACTCCAACGTAATTATTTTATCTTTTCCGAACAGCTTTTGCTCAAAAGAGCGGGTAAAGGAAACGTGCTTATACAGCTCCATACTTGAGTCTAAGTGGGGTAACAGTCATGTTTTAGTCTCCACCCACATATATGAAAGAACCATCACAAAGCCATTAACACGGTTCTTTAGAACAACATGTGGAGGTGATCACAAAAATGCCTGGGTTATTTGCAACAATCGCATTGTTTATTAAGCAGTTATCTTTACTTGTTTCTTATGTCAAAAACAATGCCTTTCCCCAACCACTCCAAGAGGAGGAAGAAGCTAAACACTTACTGTTATTTGCCAAAGGCGATCAGAACTCAAGAAATATGCTTATAGAACATAATCTACGTTTGGTCGCACATGTGGTAAAAAAGTTTGATAATACGAAAGAGGATTTGGAAGACCTTATTTCGATCGGCACAATCGGTTTGATTAAAGCAATTGAATCATTTTCCCCTGATAAGGGGACGAAGTTAGCTACATTTGCCGCAAGATGTATCGAAAATGAGATCCTTATGCATTTGCGTTCCAAAAAGAAATCCAGTAAAGATGTCTCACTTCAAGACCCGATTGGGACAGATAAGGAAGGTAATGAAATTTCATTAATTGATATTCTAGGGACAGATGCCGATGACGTTGTTGAAAAAGTCCAACTCAAAATTGAAAAATCCAAGATATACAAAAACCTAGATATTTTGGATGAACGAGAGAGGGAAGTGGTAGTTGCTCGTTTCGGCTTAGAAAATGGAGGGGAAGAGAGAACACAGCGAGAAATAGCAAAAGAGCTTGGAATCTCTCGTTCTTATGTATCTCGTATCGAAAAACGAGCCTTAATGAAACTTTATCATGAGTTTTATAAGTCCAAAAGATGAACATAAGAAGGTGTCCTGAAAACAGGCACCTTTTTTTATTTGTGAGTTTTTCTTGAGATGCTTGTAGAAAGTCAACTTGAATGTTAGAATGTCAACCATTTACATATTCTCTATGTGCAATGTAACTGTTATTTTTCTAGATTTGATTATCTGTTTTAACAGATTATCTCGCAAATAAAATATAAGAAGTAAGGAGGCGTGATAGTTTATGAGAACAGAACTCTCAGATAGATTGTTGCAGCGGTTTCCTTGGGCTAAGCCCCAAAATAGTAATTCCGTCTACTCGGCTTACGGCTTCCAAATTGGAGATGGTTGGTTTGGTTTACTCGAAAACTTATTTTCTGAAATTGAAGAGCTTTATAAGAGCAGAGATCTTGCGATTGAGATCGAGTTAAGACAAGTCAAAGAGAAATTTGGCGTACTTACGATTTACCTGAATAACGCACTTGATGAGGTCTATGAGCTGACAGACAAGTATGCGGAGCAGTCTAAAACAGTATGTTACTCCTGCGGTAGAGCAGGGAGCTATCGCCGGATTGGTGGATGGTGGATCACGATGTGCGATCCTTGTACAGAGCAGAGGATCGAGGACGCAAGGAAAAATCTTGAAAGGCGGGATTAACGATGTTAAGTCAGCATCTGGAGGATCAACTCAATACAAGGTTCCCGTGGGCAAAGGAGACGACCATTTACACTGACGATGGTTGGTATCAAATAATTTGGAACATGTTTGAAGAACTCGATCCGTATAGCAGCAATTTACAGTTGATCGCAATCAACGAGAAGTACGGAAGTATGGATATCGAATACCACGGGAACCCACCTTCAGCGGTCCTGAAGCTATTCGAAAAGTACGAAGTGTTGTCTGAAACGACCTGTGAAATCTGTGGGGGCATAGGAGGCATCAAAGAATTAAACGGTTGGCTTAATGTATATTGCGATCCTTGCTTCGAATTAGCTCAAGCCGAACACCTAAGAAAGTCAGCAGATCGTAAAGAGAAACTGACAAGAGAGTTTAACGGACTTTGTTGCAATTGTGGGTCTACGGGAAGCCTTCGCGAGATTGGGGTATCTGACGTTCGCGGCTACTGCGACCCATGTTATGAAGAACACTTTGACCACCTTGAGTATCTCAATTTCAGGGGTGGACTCATTTGGAAAGACGAAGAACAGCTCAGAAATGAGATCCTACAGCGTTATCATTGGGCTGAAGCAAGGGACGACGATGGTAATGGTTTGGGACGTCTTGCTCCATTCTACTGTCGTAAAGGTTGGTATTTGCTGATCTGGAGGATGCTTAGTGAAATCGAAAAACTTTTTAATGAACAGAACCTCCCCGTCACCATACACTTAAACGATATTTCTGAGAAATACGGTGAAATGCGCGTTTGGGTAAGCAACGACATTATTCCTGATTTAGTTCAAAGGGTCGTAAATAAGTATGAAAAACTGTCTAGGGTAACTTGCAAAGAATGTGGGGAACGGGGTTCGAATCAAAATATGAAGCTAGCCCCATACTGCGAAGCGCACTTGATCAGTGAAATGAACCGCAAGTTATAAAAAGGGTAAGTAGGCATCTTAGATAATCTGAGATGCCTATTATTTTCTTACTTACAGGTAAGCCTATGGACTGTTTCCTTTCGATGTTGATCCTCACGGTAATTTCTAATCAAGGGAGGAAGAGAAGATGAGAAATACTTTAGAAAGCCGTAAAAGTAAAGGCAAAGATATGAATGAAAACACCCAGATCCACATGAGTACGGTCTATACAAGGCAAAAGCCACCGAATCGGACCTTCAGTTTTGTAATCTGTCGTATGCTGATCGGATCGATGCTACTCGGCTCAATTGCTCTCAGTGGGGGTAATGTGGCTTCGGCAGCAACATTCAACCCGACCACCCAACCAGGCGCTGCGGCGCAGCAAGTTGTTAATTATCAGGAAGATGAACAAGCTTTAATTGCCAATCTAAGTCTTGCTGTTAAAGTTATCAAAGAGTCAGGCTGGACGCCTACAGCACTGACAAATATATTGGATAGCCTTGAAAAGATTGATACGAAGGCGAACTCCCCCTTTGGATTTTTAGATGTAGCTTCGTTAAAACCAATCATTCAAGAAACTGAGAAGGTAGCCAAACTTTATGGATCAGATGGGCTTTCGACTCTTAGATCCGGCGAAACTTTAACCGAGACCATCGCAAGGATTAAGCGAAGTACCGGAATGGAAACCATCTTGAATAATGCTACTCAATCGACAGTTAGTAAAAAGAACGAGGTAAAGATCTTTTCAGCGATCGAGACCACACCTTCCGTTGTGATTGATGGGGTAAAGCAGTCGTACCCACAGCCCCCAGTTATTCAGAACAATAGTACCCTTGTCCCACTTCGTGGAATATTTGAATCACTAGGTGCAACAGTAGAATGGAATGCTGAAACAGAAACTGTGACTGCGACAAAGGATCGAACAGAGGTCTCGTTAAGAGTTGGCAAAGAAGTCGCATACGTAAATGGGAAACAGGTTAAGCTCGCGGCTCCTTCAGTAAGAATTAATGACTCGACGATGGTTCCATTGAGATTTGTATCGGAAGTATTTGGAGGGACGGTTAAATGGGATAATGATACGCAAACTGCATACATCGAAACTGGGAAGGGGTCAGGTGTCACAACAAGCCAAACTGGTCAAATGGTCGGCAAAATTAAGGTCTTATATGGAAAGCACACATATGGAAGTGTTGACCAAAATGAATATACAGCAGTGCTTAAGATCGTCAATCAAGCGCTTAAGGGATATGATGATATCGTGTTTGGTGGTGATCAATACTCCCCTTACTATTATCAATACTTGGATGGAGCAAGATGGACAGGAGATACAAGAGACCGATCGTTACAAAACAGAGCCTTAAAGTCTGCCGAGAACACTATTGGTCCACTCGTTGAAGAAGGTTTGAATAAAGACGAGATTGTGAAAGTTTACAAAGTCGTGAATGTAGCACTAAAACTAATTCAAGGAAAAGCAGATCCGGGAGACGGCTCCCCATCCTCGGCAGCAGATAATTTGCTACATAACAGAAGCGACTGTGATGCCGAGGCAGAAGTGTATTCAGTTGTATTTGACGCTATGGCGTATAACACTGCTATTATCGGTGGGGCAAACCACGCACAAGTAATAATTAAGCTAGGAGGATCATGGTTTACGACAGCAGCTGGTGCTTTTGAAAAGGTCGATGTGCAGGCAGCTCTAAAAAATGGCTCTGCTATTGTATCCGATCCCACATTTGGTCGGACAACTCTATAACAACCCTGTGGGGTAATTTGAAGCGATGTCTTTCGGGGCATCGCTTTTTTTTTGTTTGTTGAATTCATTTCCGATTTTATCACCTGCTGATGGATAAAAAATACAGGATTCAAGGATAGTTCTTGAATCAAAGAACATTAAATCGTCAACCAAACAGGAGGAGGAAACTGAAAATGAAGAAGTCACTTACTTTAGCAACTCTGACCTTGGCTTCGGTCCTCACAGTATCAACGGTTTCTGCAGCCGAGAGTCAGTCAATAACAGTTGTGCCAGTTCAAACAGAAGCTACAGTCAATCCAACCGAAGCACCTGCATCTGTTCCTAGTGTAACAGTTCCAATTGAGCCAACTGTCGACAACACGAACAGAACAGTAGCAGATGGCATCCATTTGGATGTATTGTATCAGGCTCAGGCATTTATTCCCGAATTCACATTAGAGCTTTGGTCGGTAAAGGAAAACAAACTGATCAGTACAACAGTCGGTAACAGCAAAAATTACGACAAGGTGCAAGGTGCATATCATCTGGTCTTTAACCACCCGCAAGGCTACAAGCTTGGTGACCAACTCGCCTTTGTTCTTAGAAAAGCCGATGGAGTCGTGCAGCACATTAAGTTCCGAAGTGAGAAACCGAACGAAAATGGACAGTACACCTTTAGTGATCTTGAGCCTAATACCAGTTACTCATTCCAAATCGAAAAATTCACCTATGTCGAGGGAGATGAAGGTAGTGAGAAGGTAATTAGTGATCTTATGGCAACAAGCCTTCACCCAATCAGGGGCTCGTTACAGACTGACAATATGAAAATTGGTCTAATGCTCCAATCTGATTCCGGTTCACCCTTAAAGAAGACACCAGTAAGCATTAAAAACTTGAATGACAAGGTAGCCTTCGAGGAAACTTCGGATGATGATGGTTTAGTCTGGATCGACAGTACAAAGCTAACAACTTGGAAGTTTCAAATTTCTTCCCCAGGCAAGTTAGTAAATGGTCAAACGAAAGCCGAGATTGAGCTTCCCCAAGCGGTCGTAACAAGACAGCAAGGTGAAGCCGTTACGATACCAATCGTATTCGAGAATAAGGTAGCCGTTCAATCCAGTGAGGTAAAGGTGAATGTAAAGTCAGTCGGTAACATGGATCTCAGCAAATCGTGGTCAGAAGTCGATGTCACTTTAACATCCTCAGATGGGGTAATGAGTTCTTATTCTGTTTCTCCTGACGCGAATACAATTTCCGGTTTACCGGACGGAACTTACAAAGTTGCTTTGAACAGTGAGTACGCCATTGCAACCATAAAGACTGATCCCCTGATTATCAAGGACGGTTCTGGAACAATGGATATCGGCTTGAAACCGAAGTACACACTGGAGATTGATAAGGATGGTAAGCCGTACACCTTCACGGTAATCAACGTGGAGAGTATCACGGATAAAAAATATAAAGGTAAGAATATCATTGCCTTTGGGGTAATCCCAGGCGAATCCTTCATGATTAAGGATAATGAAACAGGGAAGATCGACACCATTGTAATTGATCCAAACTCTGAACGAACGAAAGTAGTTCTCGGAGCCGGTGTAGTCTTTGGAGGATCGGTAACGATTCCGCACACAGGCGATTCGATAGTTCGGGACTCTTTACTGTTCGTAGCAGCCTTACTTGGCGCGGCGGTATGCTTCGTACTTTATAAGGGAAGGAAGAAGAAAAATGAGAGCTAAGAATTCAGCTATGAAGGTTATATTATCAGCAACACTGATGGCTTCTTCTTTTACTGGTCTTGTAGCTCCGTCAATGGTTCATGCAGCTTCAGCAGGTGTAGGCGGGGTAAAAGGTTCGACCGGTGGTGCAACATCGGGAACTGCAGCTGGAGATTTTCAAACCTCAGATAGTGTGGCAGTCTTGCAGGTAGGTTTTATCGCTAATCCTGATGGGCTTCTAAGTGAAGCAGCTACTGTGGCTGATCTTGAAGATCCGTTCAAGTTCAGCCATGACCTTGAAAAGACAATGTTGTATATTGCTCCGAACAAGGTGTCGGACACCTTGTTCCGTAAGGAGAGCAGCGGTTTGTTGGGGTATACCTCCGAAGATGGAGTGTTGACCATCTACGGTAACAACCCATTGTATTCGGGTAGTGAGGCGACTTCGAGTCATAGTGCGTTGATAAACAAGACCCTGCTTTACGCTGATAAAGCTGAGGAAAGTAGTAATTACTTTGAACAGGTCATAGGCAGGGCACTTGTAAATATTGATCCCTATAACTCTAATCGCAGTCTTGCTGGAACAGAGGGCAAACCAGTAGGTTCGACTTTAAAGTCGATATTGGAGAGCTACATTGTTAAAGACGGCAAGCCAGATATTGATAGTGAAATTAATCAGGGTATGATTTTGAGTGGTTACCTTGATCTGATCAAGGAACGGGGCATTCTGACAGGCGCTGAGTACACAAATTTTGAAAGCCAGCTTTACTCGGCGTTTAAGGCAAACAAACTGACTTTGTTATTCCAGACGGTGATTGGAATTTCAGTAAAGGATGCCAGAGCTTACACAAGCCGCGATTTTGGTTTCATGCCTGAGCATGATTCGACAAGTTGGTATCTTGATATTCAAAAAGCGGCTAAGCCTACGAACGCTACAGTTCAAAACTTGAGTGCTAATCGAGAGGCAGAAGCGGTCACCAAAGGTGGAGCATCGACTTCCGCTATGGGAGCTATCTCGCCTTACGCTGAAAATGGTAACCTGCCTTTTAGCTATCGTACTTACATGCGTGACCTCTACAGTAAAACGTTAAAGCCAGTATCTGAAGAAGTTGCTCTTTCCGGTGATATTGCTGTGAATCCGTTCGGAGCGTGGGGTTTCCAGAAATGGAATGCAGGCAAATATGCGAACACCCCTGCTATTGAGGCAGAAGTTCACGTAACAGTAGTCAACAAGAGAGGTAATCCTACAGGTGAGGTTTTCACCGAACCAGTACGGGGATGGTCAGAAGGAAGCAAAAATCTTCTTGGTTCCCTCAGTAACTGGATTATCACCGACGGTATGCTGGTCAACCATGCAGGTAAGTCTTACGAGATAATGCCAGAGGATGCAGCAAAATTTGTTTTGGTTGATAAAAAGGATAATGAGAACTTGAATAAGGACAAGCTCGTTGTCTCTGCAAGGGGTAATGACGGTGTAATTTCCTTACCAAATGCCGATGGTTCAAATACTTGGTCAATCGAGCTTGGTTATGATGTTCCGAGTCCGATTGATTTGAATAAGTACCTTGGTGGCGATGGAGTTTCTTCGGTTGAAAACAAATATGCAAAGTCTGGTGATTTCTCAAATGCTAAGCTCACTTTGTATGTAAAGGCAAGAGAGGATATTCCGGGTGAACCAATTGACGTCAAGTTCGAGGTTCCAGAGTGGAAGCTCTCGCAGTATTGGTCGAACATCTCTCCTAAAGAAACAAATAAGTCACAATTCACACTAAACCTTCCTTCTCAAACGTTCCAAAATCCAAGACTTTCTCCATCCGGTATGTTGACGTTCGGATTGGTTGATCCTACTGCAACACCTTGGGGCGTCAGCCGCGCTAAATTGTTTAACGACACACCAACTAAGAGCATTACGCCATACAGCACTTCCGCTTCGTTTAATGAGGCTGGCGATTTTCTCGCAGTTAAGGATAACGGATCGGTGTTCAATACGAAGCTGGCTGACTGGGTAAACAATTTTAACTTATTCACTGGTAAGATCGGTGCGGCAAGTAAAGGTGTAGTCGATGATAAGTCAGTTGTTTCTAAATCCCAGGAGTTCAAATACGGGGTAAAGAGTCCTGCCGCTACTTTTAGTTACAGTGAAACCAGATGGGGAACAGCTTGTGGTGAAAATGGTTGTTGGTCATATCCGTATACTTGGTCGGGGGCAGCTTCCCAAAACACTCGTACAGCGGATTACGATGTTTCTGCACTTTTTAAGCATTATACTCCGAGTGACAGTAAGCCAAATAAGGAGTTTGATCCAACTTCGGAATCCACAAACGGTCTTTACTGGCAGACCAAGCAGAGTCAGGATTCATTTTCGGTATATCCCGAGGTTATGATGGGGTATGATGATACTTCCGGTAATTCCAGTGTTGCTTTTGCAGCAGGTGAAAAGCCGAGGTCAATTTTGCCAGTTAGCTATAATCAGGCAAAATTCATCGGACTTGAGATCAACCCTTCGGTATCAGGCATGAGCACGGCAACCGATCCTGCAGCGAAAGCTTTAGCAACACGGTTAAACTCGGACAAAGATGTGATTCTGAAAGGATCGGCTACAACTAACAGCTTTGACGTCAAGGGTGATCTTGAAATTAAGACCTATGCTTTGGACATTGGCAGCTCCGCTTACAAAAATAGTTGGAATCCGTCGTCGAGCTACAACACTGATACCATTAATGATTCTTACTTGGCAGAGTATGCAACTAAGAATCAAGATACAGGCAAGTGGCAAGTGACTTTCGATGCTGACGGTAAGTTCGTCATCAGCGGTAAGGAATACGGTGGTCAAGCATCTAAGTTAACGGTTGAAGAGAAGTCCACGAAAGTGGTAAGCCATGTTCTCGAAGTGCGCGGCGGAAAGCTAATCGGGGTAAATGGCTCTCGGGATCTGAGCGCTTTGTCCGAAGATTTGAAAAATGCACTTGAGCGCATGCACATCTCAACCACTGACAATGTGTTCAACACATTCGAATCCGGCAGTGGAGCTAAACTCACTGAGGCGAAATTCGCATCCCTCGCAGCTGCTGTTCGTGGATTGAATGATATAGCAGTAGGTAAAGGTTGGTATTCTGAGGACAGCAGCTTACTCGTCGTAAGGGAATATCTAACGACTTTCGCTCTCCCGAGCCTAAACTATTCGGATAAGCTTCCATTTGAATTGACTCCTGACCTTGCAGCACCAGTTGATAAAATGAAGTTTCACAGTACTGGAGCACCTGGCTTTACGAAGCTCCACCTTAAAGCGGGCAATGCTCAGATGACTGCCGACAGCTCCACTGGTAAAATCGGCGTGCAGCAATCTCCACAGTTCATAGCCACCAATTCATCGGTTCTCGACACATTTGGCTCAGTTCAGTAAATGTGTACGAAACAAAGAGAAGGTTCCTTCTAAAACGGAGCCTTCTCTTTTATATTTCTACAAGCTGGAGTATTTCAGATTTCCAAGTTAGAATACAACCAACTTTTCTTGGAAGGGGTTCTTATATGCCAAAACTTAGTGAGATTACCTTGTATAATCGATTCCCTTGGAGCGTCCCGCTCATTCCCGACATCGATCCAAATGAAGGCTTTTATGATGTGCAGCCGTGGCAATTCCCAGAGCCGGTGCTTGAATTGATTGAGCAGATGTTTACCGAGGTTGAGAATTTTTTTGCGTCTAAAAATTTGCCCCTTGAGGTAGCTATTTACGAGGTGAAGGAAATTTTTGGGCGGCTCGACATTTCGAGTTTTACTCCACATTCGGAAGTCACCGCTATCTTTCGTAAGTACACTGAGCTTTCTAAACAATATTTCGAATAATGGAGTTATGGAGCTGGCATGAAAAATGTCAGCTTCTTTATGTATTTTGAGTCATTTATGTAGCGGTGAAAGGGAGATCCGACTTTTTTAGGTCACCCAAGCAGCTTGAAAAATATTATTAAACCAAAATCAACATCAACACATTATCGCTGATCTAGAAGATAGTAGTAAGCAGAGAACTGCTCAAATATAAACCAACGTTCAACATCAACTAACCCACCACAACTCAACTCGCTCAGAGTTGGGTTTCTTTATTTTCCTCCTTCATATTCCGACTTGCCTATCTCACCCATCCACCCGACCAGTATTCATTCCATCCTCACATTCAGGAATCATCCTTCCTTAAAGCAAGACATGAATACCCAAATCAGGACATGAACCTCCACTGGGTGGAGTTGAACTCAAATTCAAGAGGTAGCAGACATTCAAGTGTAGGCAATCAGGCAAATCAAATCGCCCTTTGAAAATCGAAAATCATCAAAAACCCGAGATCTTGGCGATCTGAATCCGAGTTGGGGGAGTTGGAACTTCAATTTCAAGAGGTATCAGCCCCTAGAGTGTAAGCAATCAACAAAAATTGCCCTTTGAAAACTGAATACCACTAAATTAATTACAACTGGAGGAAACAAAAATGAGATCGGAATTCTTACAGAACCAAACTCAGGAAGCAGCAGATTCGATTTTGTTAAAACTTAATAACAAAACGCTTATTACTGCAACGGATTACTGGCAAGTTAGAGTACTTCGGGGCTATTACCGTAAATTCAAAGGCGAGACCAACTATGTTGAGCTGACAAGTAATAGTTACGGTCAAAAGGTGTTATTCACCTTAAAGGATTTTTCAGATCGGAGAAAGGTTGAAGTAATTGTAGGGAAAATGAGTGAAACAGGAACACCAACAAAGCAAAGCTTCATTGGTGCCTTGAACATATATGTGGAGGCTCTGATTAAGAGTAATCATGTCTTTGAAACAATCGATCTAACCGACATGCTTGACCTTGATGATCAAAACGCTTTGAAAAATGCCAGGGCGATTGCAAAGTTCTATTTAGAGAATAAAGAAATGTTCCCGACTTACAGCAGTAACGGTTTTGACAGGGAAGAGCATTATGGAGCTATTCTCGATCAAGAGGATACAGGTGAAGTTCTAGTTGTAGCATTCTTTCCTAGTATTCTGCGTGAAGAGATTCTCGATCCTTGGGGTATGTCAGATAAAGATTACCGAGAGGTATTGAAAGGTCTAATTAGACTGGGTTTATTAAGAGCAAGCCTTGCTGATAGGAGATTTGATAAGTCAACAGTAGTAGCCACAAATAAAGAAATTAAGATGTACACCTTTAAATTAAAGCCATCTCTATTGAAGGAGGTTGAACAACATTATGCCGCAGCGTAAAGGGGTTCGCCCACCTATGAAAACACTCGGAGGGAAGAGCCAATTGCTCGACCCTCTAATAGAAGTCTTGGATTATTCAGTCGAGGAGTATGATTTAACTGGGATTTGCGACCTTTTTCTTGGAGGTAATCGGATTCACACCCATTATGAGCATCCGTATATAGAGTTCCGCCTGGGCAATGAGATAGATAGAGGGGTTCTCGCCCTTCATCGTTGTTTGCAAGATCCTGACAAGGTTGAAGACCTGCTCGACCAGATTCAGTTGATTGATGATCCAAATATCATAAACGCAGAGGTATTCGAGACTTTTAAGCAGGAGATTGATACAACCATCGACGAGGTAGCCGCCGCCGCGATGACATATGTGGTCACCGAGTATTCCCGCGCTGCAGATCGGCAAACTTTCTGCCAAGAAAATGTCAACCGTGGTATCAAGATCGATAAGGTTGCCCTAAAGTTCTATGCACTAGAAGGGGTATACGAAGATGTGATTTACACTAACGATGACTACGAGTTTTCTTTCGACAAGTATAAACATAGAGATGACTACCTATTTATCCTCGATCCGCCATATGTCGAGACAGATGCTAACGGCAAGACCAAGGAGACAAAGGCTTACAAGCATAAATTCAATCTCGAACGGCAGGAAGGACTAGTCGACAACTTGCTTAAGGATGACTTAAAGGCGAAGGTCATCCTATGCGGCTACCCGAACGATATCTATGACCGTCTTACCGACAGCAACGGATTCTACTGCTACTTCATTGGCATGGTGCATGTAGCTAGTTCGTCGACAGGTCGTAAGAGACCAGAGTTCATTTGGACAAACTTCCCAATACCGGAGTATGCACTACCAACAGCTCCATTCGACATTGATGAGGAGTAGTTAAACCCAGAATATCACCCCTAAAAAAATTAGAAGGAGAGTAATACACCTATGATAAAAATTATTGGAAACGCAGAATATGTTCTAGGATTTGATCCTGAAAAAGTAGCTCCCCTATTAACCAAGAGCGGTAAAGCTCGCGCAGATAAGCTTTGCAAATTGTATTTTGGTGCTACTCCAGTCAGAGAGCTTCATGACTTTATTATTTCACAGGCTCGGAGGGGTAAGGGAGGATATTATGGGTTGAAAGCTTTCATAACACAGTTTGAAGCATGTATAGCCAATTATGCCCTTGAGGTAGATGCACATTTACAGCGATTGTTCCCAATTCTGCAAATAATCGATGAAGTAGAAGCGTACCTTCAAGGAAAGATAGTTCTTATTATGCCTCAACACGAACCTCTAATTCTCGGAGGGAGGATTCATTATGTTAGATGGCACAAATAACATATATCGGGAACGCGAAAGGAATGTAATTCAAAATAAGGGATCATCGATGTTAAGACAGTCATTGACCTTTTCTAATGCCTACGAGATCGATGAAGAGGTCTACCTATTGGGCTTCGACTCGACCGAAGCCGCCCAGAATTTGACCGAAGAAGGTAAACACCAAGCTCAAACCCTATTCAACATGTTTCAAAAAGGTGATGATGGAGCGACCGAAGCGTTTATCGACTCTCTTATATATTTAGACCCAGATGTTAATGATCATGAGAATCTCAAGACCTGTGTTGAAGCCTACATAGCAGCCTATGTTATCCGAGATGGTATCGCCCTAATTCGATGGTTCCCGATGCTACAGTTGCTCGACCGAGTACAATCCTACCATGAAGGTGAGTTCGGTTGGGAAGCCAGGACTCATATGGATATCGACAATCAACGGTTCCATCTAAGATGTATCTAAATCATAGACCTTTTAAGCGCACCATGTATTCTTATCGGGGTAATGAAGCCCTTGACCACAAATTAACCGGCTCAAAGCCACAGGAGGAAAAATAAAAATGATTAAACAGCACCCACTTATCGAAACCGCATATGAAGTAAACGGACAAACCTACGTCTTAGGCTTCGACCCGAATGAATATAACACTGTATCACATGTAGCTCAGGTACAGGTTGGGGTTTTGAGAAACATTCTTCGCATGAAGGGGTTCAAGAAGGGGCAGATCCATAAGCTGACAGCAGACTTGATATTTTACAAAGACATCGACGATGTAGATGTCTTTGTAAACGAGTTTGAGTGTAATGTTCGGTCATATTTTGCTAAATACGGTATGCAAGATGAGGAATCTTTCTGCGAGTTGTTCCCTTTGGTACAGTATGCTAATTCAGTTGTAGTATCGCTTCGGTATAGGCGTTGGGTAATGTTTCGCTCATTATGCCAGTATGGAGTCAGTGGTTCGCGATAGCAGTTAGCGAAAAGTAAGCCTTTCAAAATGCCCTCTACGCCGTCTCAATCCCCCTCGGGGCTTCCGCTGGTAATGGATGCCCCGAACTCTGGCTTACAATGGCGAATACGCCCTTCAAAATCTTGCCGTTCGTCTCGCCCTAACCCCGCCTAAGGGGTTTTTGTCTTTATTTGCTCTTAATTCGCCAGTTCGGTAACCAACACCTGACCGAAGGGTCATCCAATCGAATGTTCTCTGTAGATCTGGAACACTCCGACCGATATTATTAGAATAAGGAGTGTGGGAAAGTGATTACGTTCAGCGTCAACGAGAGAAGGTTCCATGAGGAAGACTTTAAGAAAATTGCTCACCTGCTAAAAGAGCTTAAAGATCCTCATTGTGATGATTATAAAAGAGTAGCCATTAGTAAGCTGGTCATGGACTGTTTAAATGGCGAGATGAAGGAAAATATCCAAAGCTACAGTAAATATGGCGAGAAGATCAGTAACGATGAGGTTATCGGTAAGTCGAGAAAGCAGATCGGTGATGAAAAAGTATCAGATTTGAGACTAGATGCACCCACCAGATCTGGACGGGGTATCGAATTGCCTGATAAGAATATATCGATCGAAGACGAGGCGAAGGCTAAAGAAGATCGTGAAATCCACTTCAAGGTGTTCATTATTGTAGAAGCCCATCTTAAGGAATTAGGGGAATCCCTGTTCGATACCATCGATCCATTAATTAATGCAACGCTGGTTCCGACCAAGACAGTCGTGAAGAAACCCAGAGTAGAGAATAAATTCGAATCCAGTCGGAAAATGGCTGATGAACTAGTAACTAAGTACAAAAATTGCCTAGCCGATATTAGTGTCGAGCCTGACGGAACACCACTAACCGATGAAGTAATATATTACTTAGAAAAACGCTCTCTTATGGAGCTTGTTAGGGTAGTTTTTAAGGACAAGTTCCTTTGGGAAAGACTTGAGATGACCCTGAAACCGAAAAAAAACAGAAACATTCTAGTTAGAATGTAGGCGTGCTTCGGAGATAGCTATCCCCGATCTCGGTCAGCTGGTAATGCTTCAGGTTATCGTGAAGGAACACATCAACCCTGTAACAGCTAGAGCAGGGGTATCTCATGAGCCTGTCCCAATAAACTTAGAAAGAGAGTAGCTGCAGCTGCTCTCTTTCTATTTTCAGCTAGAATGAGCCCATAAGCTGGCGTTACACGCACAGCATATGCTCACGAACCTGTCCAATAGACGTTGTCCTCCGATTAAATATGAGCTTATTAACTACGTGATAAGGACAGCTCAGCACAAAATGAGTTTATTACCTACGTAATAAGCACAGTTCTTATGAAGATGAGTCTTTTTCATGCAGAGTAAGAACAGTTTGCAAGAAGTTGAGTCTTTTTCGTCAAACACAAAGACATGTTTAGACGAGAAATCACTCCACGTTCAAGATTCACCCGACCACCCAGGCAGATTAAACAGAATTCCCGACCTAACCAACTCGCTAATTAGTATTCGGTCATCCGCGAAGTACAAACCCCTAAAAATCAGTAAAGTCGCCCCTCGGCTTCGGATCGCCCCATTCGGGGTAGCCCTCTAATTGCCTTGCCATCGCTTCGCCCTCCAAAATCGCTTCACGCTTGTCCCGCCTCTTTTCCGCTGTTACCTCATCACCCTCCCCTTAATCGCTTGTCTGTGCGCCCCACGGTCGCCTGACGCTTGGTATTCGTATTCACGCCCCGCTTAGCGTTGTCGGAACGGGTCGGTTTGTGAAAATAATCTTGAAAATTGTACAGTAAACTACTTGAATTAACTGATAATTTATGTTATTATAATTATATAAAAGGAAATTAATTACAGTAAAAAAGGGGGAGGTTGATCGATATGACAACGGCACTTTGTATCGCGGGTATAGTTTGTCTCGGTTTCGGCTTCACAACTTTTAGATTGACACTAGATGCAGAGTCTGTGGTAGTAAGAAACATTTCTGGAGCTACCACTGCCGCACTACTGGTCACATTACTGGCAATCTACACAGCCATTTAAGGGGATGTATGGTTATGAAGTTGGGGTATGTTAGAGCAAGAACAAAAAAGGAAATTGATGCATTTATAGAACAGGCGCAGCCAGATAAGCTTTACGTGGACTTGGCTGATGAGTTTGGCGCATCTAAGGGGCTTCAGTTAGCTGAAATGCTCGAAATGGTCAAAGCGAACGACACTATTATTGTTCGGGGGTTCATTCAGCTGGCTGATGATATTGGTCAATTAAGTAGATTACTCTCCACTTTAAACTCAATCGGTTCAAATCTAACGATTCTTGATGAAGATGATGGTGGACTACTTTTGGATGATCATAGTTTGAAGGTTGTTGATTATCTTGATAAATTTACCGCAGCCAAAGAAGAAATTGTCTCAACCCGAGAAAGTAAAGTTGGTCGTAAAGCACTGGAATATCCAAGTAACTTTTATGATGTTTACAAGGATTACCGCTTCGGAGATATGAAAGCGGATACAGCGTATAGGGCTTTAGGGTTGAAGTATAGGGCTAAGTTCTATGAGTTGATTAGAATGTTTGAAGCGTAAGAGAGAGACATAGAGATTTTCAGGGAGGAAGGGATCGCAATGCTTACATTTAGCGCAAATCCAACAGTCGATCAAGTCCAGAAGGCAGCTTCTGCTGTAGTTCCGAATAAGTCTATCAAACAGCTTAACGAGTTTGAACGTATAGGTCTGAGTGAGGGTTTCGTTAAGATGGCAGAAGGCAAGCTAACAAAGCCTGAGTTCAATGCTGGAGCTTTCGGACGCACCATCGAGCGTAATGTTAAAATGTCGGTAATTGATCGGGAAGTGCCTTTAATCTCGTCGGAAGAATATGAAGCTGGCGTTAGAGGGGTATCTGAAACTTATGTTCAGGTCGACTCTTTTGCCAATAATGACTCTTGGTTGGAGAGCTTGGGCTTGAATATAAGCATGGTCAAAGAAGTTTTCGAACTGGTGGAGGATCATATTGTTGAAAGGGAACGCCCAAGTGGTAAGCGTTACGTAACGAGTTTGAGCGCAACCATGAAAAATGCCCTTGCTGGTAACTGTCGCAGCATGACGACTCTCTCCCGTCTGGTTCAAGACTATAAGGACTTCACCTTCTTACAAGTCCCGCAGTGCAAAATTGTAATGATCGACTTCTTGAAGGACGTTAATTCGTTGGGAGGACTCATCGAATACATCTTAAGGCACCGTAAACTTGGCGAAGCACTGGGTCTTTATGACAACAATACTCATACAGCTTAAGGAGGTCGTTTACCATGATAACTATTGCTGAAACTGTAAATCCTAAATCTTTGGAATTGCCTTCCTACATTGATGATTTGAACGGCAAACCTACATTCTTGATTCCTTCGGAGAAAAATAAGGCGTGTTGGGCAATTCTCAAGAATAGGAAGCATCTCCTCGATAATGTTGAACATTCATCGTTCGAGCGTTTCACTTTTCTTGTGGATCAGGAGCAAGGTTTCTTTGGACGAATTGATAACAGAATTCGTGAGCTTCTTAAGGATGGTAACAAACTCTATTCTCGGAAAAAGCGCGGATATAAAGAAATGACACTGATCTATGCAAATGGCGTGTTCTATCCCACTAAGAGAAAAGGGTTAATGGTGAGTGGACAGGGATCAGGTGACGATAACGAATATAAGTGTTGCACCCTTAGGAAAGGAATCATTTTGAAAGATCATCAAATGATCGGCTTGTTCAAGAACGGAGAAGTCGGAATGCTAGGTATCGATTCAATTTATGAAAACAATCACCTTGATCTTGACACATTTAATAATTCTGCTTCGAATCTTATCTTAGGAACCAAGAAGGATAATTTGGAACATAGGAATTATAATCTCGAACGTAACGTACTTGTAAAGCGTAGAGGGCAAATCGTTTTCAACGTGTGAGTGTATAAACAAGACTAGTTAAAGGGGATTCAGTATAGTGGGATTTAAGTTGAATATGGTGAATGGCAAGGAGGTGTCGATAGTGGATACCTCCTTTAATTATACCTATGGAGGGGTTCTCATGAATAAGCCGGTAATGAAATTTGCAGACAGATGGAAAGCAGCCGAAAAGTTGGTAACGGAGCAGCTTGGTATCGAGCGGATCGGCTTAAGGCTCATTGGTTCAGACGAGGTAACTGAATATCAGCGGCAGGATGGGGTTCGCGGTATTAAGCTGGCGGTCGATCACTACCGAGAAGGCACAACTAAACCTGACGGTATTAGTATTTACTTTCACTTTGACGATGGTCAGGACGTCATGGTAATTCAGCAACTCGCTTAAATTGACGAGAGCTCCCACCAGTTAATTGCATGGGAGCTTTTCTTATGTTTCTAGACCCGGTAATCTGTATTGGAAGGTCATCCAGACAACCTTGACATTAGTATCATCCTCAGCGATCCGCCTTTTGTTCCCTTCTCGCTGCATCAGGGGTAGCTCCTTAAATTTCTCCCGAGCCTGGGTAGGAACCTCGTGAGTTGTATCCCTACATGGACTCCTCTTTACCACATGCTCAGAAATTCATGACCTACATTCGCCGCGGTGGATAGTTTTACGTGCATGAATAGTATTAATGATAATTTTCCGTTGGAGCTTGAGGCACTGCTGTTGAGGGATAATTTATAAAAAGCCCGAGATGCCGTTACATGAACAATGACATTTTTATAAAAAGCCCGAGTGCTCATTATAAATATTGAGTTACAGCTAATGATTTTATAAAAAGCCTGAGTTTCGATTATAAAAATCTCGAAATAGCCTAGGACATCTTATAAAAATGCCGAGCAGCGATTATAATTGCCGAGTTACAGATCAACATTTTATAAAAAGCCCGAGTGCTCATTATAAATGTTGAGATTAACTTAGATAATTTATATAAATGTCGAGCGGTTAATTAAACTACTGACATGGTTTCTTTACGTCAGCTACATTTTCTGAGGAGCTTTATTCGCTAGTCACTACTTCCATTTAGGTCGGCATTGACCTTGATAGAATGGGGGCAGACCCCTGTTAATTTCTAATTCCTTGATGCTGTTGTTTTTATGTCACTTCCATTGTGCTACCAGCAGTTCTTATTTGTATGCGGTCATAACTCATCACTCAGTCAGAGATTATTAACAGACTAGGGAACACTACTGATTCCATTCCCTCGTTTTATGTTGATTCAGATCGATTTTCTCAACACTCTCCTCATACAACTCCTGTAAACACACATCATCCCTTATTTTATTGAGCTATGAAATTTGAATTGATAAGGATTCAACTTCAAGAGTATACGACCAACAAAAATAACTCAAAGTATAGCCTACTTAGAAGTCTTACTTAGAATTTCGATAATAATTTTCACTTCCCAATTATCCTACGGCGGTTTTTTCCTTGCGGCTCTAGGGTTTCACGGAAGTCTAATAATAAACCAAGCGCGTTAACGGGTTGAATACCGTTTTAGTTTCTAAGTCGGGCTAATGAAGGCTCTATTCTGCTGGTTTAACTTCACTTAACTAAAAGCCTGGGAAGGATGATGTGAGATGGGCAAAGTTCAAACTTTAGTCTCGACAGATATTAGTCGTTGGACTAAGGAGATTGAGCAGATCCAACGTAAGGCGAATAGCATCGGCATAACAAATCTGGAGCGAGTTGTTTTGCAAAGAAAGGTTTCGTCGTACCTCGAAATTATCGGGTTCTTCTTTGTTCTTATGAGTAATGCATCACCAAGACAACATAAGCTGCTGAAAATATGTCTAGAAGGTCGCAGATGCACTGAAAAGGATCTAGCTGGGACAGGGATTGAAAGTGTAAGGAATTTATATGCAGCTAGTGTTGCTGTTGTATCTAAACTTTCGAAGACAGTTTTAAACCGAGAAATGGTTGATTACCTTCTTGAGGCTAACAGCATTGAGGAGATCGAGGAGATTGAAAACTGGTTCACTGAGAATGTTAGAGAAAACGATAAGCTACTTCTCGACTTGATTACTTAAGGGAGGGGTAAAGATATGCCTAAAAAGAATCGCCAAAGTGTATTCCGCGAGCTGGAGTCCCAACGAGAAATCACAATTCAATTTCTAAACGACAACGTTTTTGCAAGTGATCATAGGCTCCATAGGGCAAAGTACAATGGCATAATGGAGCTTCATGATTTTGTCTATTCATACTCTTGGGTTAAAAGTGAGGAAACAAAGGAACGTTTGAAGTACTACTTTGAAAGAGCAGATCTTAATGCAATAAAGACAGCAGACCACTTCACGATTCCAGTAGAGAAAGTGTGGAGCTCAATAAAGTACTATTCCGATATACTTTACGATATTGTTGGCGCATCGCTGAAGGCAATTGTCCAGTCCGAAAACATCGAGGGGGTTGAGGATGCTTTACTGAAATTTCGCCGTTTAGCACAGAAGAAGGTTAATCTTGAGGACTATTTCCTAGCACCCTCGCTGTTCCCAGAGCCGAAGTTTGACTACGGTATTAAGCTTGAGGATTGCTCCGAAGAATTGAAGTTTCTGAGGACGCTTACTGAATCTTGCGTCAAGGATTATTTAGCAAACAATTTCGACACTCAAAGGATTTCGCATATTCTTGCTATTTTAACCGATAAGACAGGTGTAGCAAGGGAGTGGAACGGGTTAAAGAAACTGTTCGAAGGTCAGTTTAGTCTCTCAGCCGAGGGTGACCCCCTAGATGTTGAACATCAAGTTGCTCAAATGCAGAGTTGGGTATCGAGACAAAATCTATATGTCAGGTCTGGTGGAGATTTTACCGAGTAAAACCGTTATCCCTACCACATTTAATGGAGGCGATTGCTATGGCAAACACATTTGTTGTAATTAAACAGACAATTAGTTTACTCAATACCGAGAAGCGGTTCTGTCGAGAAGTAGCTAGGTCGGAGTTAATTCAGGAAAAAGCCGATGCACTTGAAGAGATCTTTGGTTTCGCTAGGGAGTATGTTGCTTCTGCCAATCACCAGTTATTCAGCACTGTTGGGGATCGACTCTATTATTATTTGACCGAAGGGGACCTGAACTACCAAAAAGTTGCTGATCGTTTTGGGGCTTCAGTCGAGGTGGTCGCGGGGAACGTACATTATGCATCGAGAAAAATTGAAAGTTTGGTTGGTGACCAGATCAATCGAATTAAATATGCCGGTGATATCGAAGCTGTTCGGGAGGCTTTAATGGAGTTCTATGATATTAGGAAGTCTGTGGTCAATCCACTCGACCTGCCTAATGTTTCAGAAGAACTGTTGAAGTCCCTAAGTAAAAGGAAAAAGTATAAGGCAGGAGGCGTTGAAGTTGCCAAGAATTTATCGCCAATCATCATTCCATGAGTACCATCATCCAAATCCGAAGGACGGTCGAATCATCGAAATGGTATCATTGGAAACTCATGACCAGATCTTCGATATCGTCTATGCCCCATATACAGATAAGGGATTCTCCACATTCATTTATTCTGTAGTTAATAGTCGACTTAGTACTTATCATGATGAGTTATTTGCTTCATTTATTGAAGGTGTGCTAACTGCCTGTGCAGATTTAGATACTGGTATTACTGCTGAAACTAACGTAACATACCAAGAACTTGTAAAGTGCTTATGTTTCATTGCTATAAAGTCGCCATTTGTCACTGCTCAGGAATTCAAGTTCTTCCGTGGGCAGGATCTACTAGGAGGGGCGGGGGTATTTAGCTTAATTTCATCGTATGGTCTAATCGATAAAACGCTTAGGGACTGGCTTGGTAAACTAGCGCAATACCAATTAGAATCATTGAATCCTTGTTTGAGATTGATTGTTGCCATCACCCAACCTGACGGCAGCTGGCAGCTGGCTCACGGTCGGATCAACGTGCATAAAGATACAAATAAAAATTATGCTAGCGTAAGGTTTGAAGTATTTAACCCAAAGGATTTAGTCGACTCGTTATTCAGCGGGAAAACCAAGAAGGATACGCCTCATTATTCATTTGATTCAATTATTCTTTTAGCTGGCGATATGAGTTTTTACAAGAACGATACCTTTATTTTGTAAGTTTTTCCGGACTTCGAAATTATCCTGTAGAGGAGAGGTTGTTATGACTGAATTAAAAAATAGCCAAGAGTTTTGTCCTTACTGCGGTGCAAATCTTCAAGGAGCCCCCATTCCCTTGGAGAGCCAGAAGAACTATGGTGCAACTCATTTCTCGAGGAAAATTGCTTATTATGATGAAGTGTTGGATCGGACAACGGCGTTTATCTGCCCCGACTGCGGTGGTCAGTGGAGTCGGGACGTTGACTTAAAACGCGGCACTCCGCAGTAAAGATTCACAGTTATTCTTTTGGTCATGATAATTGATTGGTTGTTTACACAGGTAACTTGGAATTTTTGGAGTTCCGGTAGGCGAGCTGGACTTACCGCTCATGACGTTTATAGTGCTATTCAAATCTGACTTGGTAGTTTCCTTATTGAGATCGTTCCGATGTAGTACGAATTTAGTTAAAGGCTGAGCGCAGGTGTTCCCTTAGGGTATCTGCGCTTTTTCTTTTGGCGATTTTTTAACAATTTCAAGAGTATGCCAGTAATCAAAATTATTATTCAATAAGGCGGTTTCATGTAATGGGCTTTCATAGGAGTGGGAAGGTAAAGCTCTTTAGATGTTATAGAGACCGTAAACTACCTCGAGAGGATGATGCTTTAATGATTAAGGGGAAATTGGAAGCTTTCTCGAAAGTATTTATTCTGTCTGCAACTGTCGCCATGATCCTTGCCGCGGCACCAGCAACTATGGCAGCTCCTGCTTCACCTAGCGGTTCGGGAACAACATCCGATCCCTACGTTCTTGTTAGCAAGGAAAATCTAGAGTGGTTCTCAAATAAAGTGAATGGTGGAGCTGTTACCGCAAATGCCAAGCTTGGATCCGATATTGATGCAAGAGGATTGAGTATGGACCCTATTGGCACATCTGACCACCCATTCACTGGGGTATTCGACGGACAGGAGCATCTTATTAAAAATTTGAAGATCGTTAAGCCCAACAGCAATAACGTAGGCTTATTTGGGTTTACCGAGTACGGTTCAGTTATTAAGAACCTCGGTCTCGAAAATGAGAGTGTGTTGGGTGCTTCATTCACTGGAGGCTTGGTCGGACGTAGTTACAGCATTATTGAAAATTGTTACACAACCGGTTCAGTATCGTCCAGCTACAATGGATTCAATGTAGGTGGACTTGTAGGTAATAATCACGGGATAATTAAGTATTCTTACTCAGGTGCTGATGTTAGTGCATCATTTATTCGAGCAGGTGGTTTAGTTGGTCAGAACGGTGGAACACCAACTAAAGAAGCTGAAATTATTGATTCCTCTGCAACTGGTTCAGTTGCAGCAAGGGGGATGGTGGGCGGCTTGGTTGGTGAGAACTGCTCGTTCGGATCAGTAACAAATTCTACTGCTTCAGGAGGGGTATCTGGTCGAGATTTCACCGGAGATGTAGTAGGTCGAAACGTACCTTGGTAAGGGTAGCGATCGTACCTGTGTATATCAATTATAGCTAAAGTTTAAGAGATAATTCGGCAAAATAATCACTACTAAGTAACCAGAATTTCTTCTCATTGGCTACTACCGAACTCTCCCTTCTTGCCCACGTTGCGATCTGCAGCGTGGGACTTTTTATTTGAAGTTGTTATTTTTCATTCATTGAGAATAAAGAACTTTAGGAGTTTTTTGAAGAGCTTATTTATAGTCAATAGAACCCAAAATCTATGAATTAGATTGTCGATTGCAGATTTCCTTAATTGTTGTGGAGTGTGACTTATCTTATGAGTGGGTTCTAGAAAGGAATTTTTGGTCCTATATGCACACAAAATTGGAGGTATTGAGCTTATGGCTAAATTGATGACTAAAGCGATAGTAGGAGTAATGTACAGTCGCAAAACATGGACAATTTATAAGGCGGGTGTTTGGTTCCTCGAAATGTTAGCATTCACAGTCGCTCTTATGGGTGTTACTGTAGCTTCCTTGCTACTGATCTTTAACACAGGGGGGCAAGTAAACTTCGAGGTCTCCGAAACCATGCGCAATACAGTTGTGGTTTCATGTATGTTCCTTGCAGGTATATTTGCTTATTTCAGAATTATGAAATTTAAACCGGAAGAGAAGGTAAGGAAGGCTCTAGAAATTAAATAGATTTTAGGGGAGTGGCTATACAATGAAGAAGGGGTCATTTCTTTTTTTACTATTAATTGTGTTCTCTCTATTTACTGGAGCAGTAGGGGCATTTGCAGCAAACGATGGTAGTTCAGATATAAAGAGTATTCAAATACCGATTGGTGATAAGAAGCATATGAGTGAAGTTTGGTCAAAGATGGGGACAGATGGTGAGTACTTAAAGTTGCAATTTAAAGCAAACTCAGGTGTTGAATCATCTGATACCCGACTACTGGTGTATGATGACAGCAGCGGTGCTATCAAATTCAATAGCACTAATTTTAATGCTGCAACAGAAAAATCCCGTAAAAATGCATTAGGTATATTCATTGAAGAATTGCAGAAATCGCCTGTATCGACACAAACCCAACAAAACATCATCGACACTATGTCATCTTATAACAGTGATGTCTCAGTTTTGTTGATACCGTTGGTAATGGATAGTACGAAAGCGGATGTATTCACGGCTATGAAATGGTTAAACCCAATCTTGCCAGTTGTTCGCGTTATTTTCGGTATCGGTGCTGTTTTTCTTTCAATTTTTCTTATTGGTTCAACTATTCTAGACCTTGCTTTCATAGGACTCCCCTTTGCCCGAGAATGGATGGATGCTCGTTCAGAAAGCAATGGAAAGCCGCGATTCGTTACAAATGACGCATTATCAGTTGTAAAAGAGACAGAAGCTTCTCTTGATTCATCTGGAGGATATAAAAATGCTTATGTGATTTACTTACGAAGAAGAGCCCTAACGTACATCGTACTTGCTATCTGTCTGCTCTACTTGGTTGTCGGCGAACTTGGTGGTCTTATCGCATGGATTTTGAAACTTGGTAGTGGAGTTGTTTAAGTTGTAAAGGTAGCCCCTTCTTTGGAAGGGGTTTTCTTTTTGTCCTGGAGTGTAGCTGATTTCTCGAACTATAGTTTCCATTGATTTGTATATCGTGACCTTGATCCTGCAAGACAGGATTTTCTTGCCCTTAATCGTCATTTGGGGTATATTGGAATCAAGTTAATAATTCGGAATGCGGAAGCACCGCAGACATTGCCTTTATCGGGCGAAGTCTGCGGTTTTTTGCGTTCAATAACAATTTGGAGGCGTTGTAGATGAGTTGTGTATTTTGCCAGAAGGAAGCTGAAATGCTGTTCAATCATTTAATCCACGACATGGGTTCCCTTTGCATGGATGATTACATGAAGCTCCACGGTTGCTGTGGGGTGTGCTCGAAGAGCTTCATGCCGCCTGAGGTTCTTCCAGACACAGATTTCCATGTAGAAGCCACATTCATCAGTACGGGCGACAAGAACATCATGGTATGCGACCAATGCTATGGTGCGATCAAGATGGAGTTCTCCGTTATGTTCGAGGAGGGGTAAATGCGAATCAGCATTTGACTTTCTTTCTCTTAGACTGTTCAATTACAGATAACAGCTAAAGTCGAGCGGAAACCAATGATGTATCGAGGAGGCAGGAAGTTGTTTATCATTGAAGCTCACAACGGTAGCCGAACTTGGATATCAGGTATCCTTCGAGATGAGGAAGCGGCGAAGGATTATTTCAATTCAATCCCCGAAGATTTGAGGAAATTCCAGAGTATCATTTCGGTAAGTAAACTATCTTATCCGTTCTACATTGTTGAGGAGCGGAAATCCTTCAGATACGTGAACCGAGCCGATGTTGAAGGTCTTTTCGACAGAATCAGTAAATTGGACGATGAGGATCATGTTTACTTCAACCTCTACTTTATCACTCAGGATTATCGTCACTCGGAGCCAGGAGTGGATTATATGGGGATCTTGAACCATATCCATATCGACAACCGATTCCTTAAGAATTATCAACGATACGGGATAGACTTATTGGTAAGGAACAGAATGGCGTAAGCTCCTCTCCTCACCCGCTCGAATAAGGGGTAGGCGAATTTCAAGATCCAACGGGGACCTAAATACATACTACGTGGAGCTGATATCTTGGAACGTATCAGCTCTCCCTTCATATAGCCCCATGTGCGCCACATCCCCGCGCATGGGGCATTTTGTTTGAATCACCCGTCCACCCAAGCAGAGATTGAATGCTTGATCGGTAGTCTATCCTATTCTGTTGTAGATTTCTGTCGACTTGATGGAAGGTATTGGGAGGCAACCTGTTGAATTAAGGAGTACAGATACGGCTTCGGGCTATAAGGGGGTTCCTGCTTTGAATGATGAAGATCAGCGGGTTAACGAGGAGAAGTTAAAGATAATGGATGTCCTGAAAGGTCTATTTGGCGAGAGCGATTCGCTCGATGATCTGAAGCGAATGCGTAATTATAAGCCGATCCCTTTGAAGCGGAAAGGTGATATCGAATACGAGGTTAAGTATCAATCGTCTCAGATTGAGGGTGAAGGTCATCGTGTCCTCAATGTCGTGACCAACAAGTATAACGAACAAGTCATCGTATATCGATTGTATTACGATGACGATCAAGACGATATCAATATCAATTTGCGTATTCGGATCATTACAGATAAAGGCGTAAAGCTGGCTGACCCCAATATCTACTTGCACGTATTTCAAGAGGAACAGCGTATTGAGATAGCAGACATTCGTATTGAGGGAGCTCACGTTAATCGCGGCTACGGCTCCATTGTCATGAGCGAGATCTTAAAGATCGCTCGCCAGTTAGGTATCAGGTTCATCGACGGTTGGATTTCCGGTGTCGATTGGGGTCACATTGAACGGTCGGCTCACTTCTATCGGAAGTTCGGATTCGATGTCGAGCTGAATGAGGGGTCTGGAAAGATCCTTTGGTTGAATGAGGAGCTTGGGGCTACTCGGGAAGAGTTTGAGCAGTTATCAAAAGCTGATACATTTGAAATCAGTTAGACAAGACTAAAGCTTAAATGAGGTGAAGATCATGGAGATTAGAATTGAACAGGAAGAACTTCTTCAAAAATCTAAGGAGTTTAAACTCTTTTCCGGTCCATCTTTGACTAGAGTATTTAATAAGACAGGTGTAGCAGGTTATGAAATTGGTACACTTGGATCTGCAGGTTTACTGAAATATAAGGATAGATTTTTTGTTGTTACGGCTAAACATGTTGTCACATTAGGTAATGAACTACTTCCTCTCTCTGATATCGTGATTCCTTACAAGTATCAAGGCGGAACAAATGCATTGACTTTATTGAAGCAAGCAGTTGATTTCGATGGAGATATAGCAATCTTTGAAGTTGCTCAAACGTCTGCAGTATTTATGGAACAGGAACAAAATAAATGTTTCTTGGAAGATGGTTTGATTAATGAAGGCCCATTAGGTTACTTTGAAAACAAATCCAATGTTGTATTTCTGCATGGTATTTCTGGAGAAGGAACCGATGTCGATTATGGTGCATTCGTAGTTGATATGACAACGACACCTTATACGACTTTTATTGATCGAGTTGATGAAGCATCGCAGAGAATAGTATTAATGGCTGATGTGGATGGGACTAATGAATTTGGTCAGACAGGGCATCCACTGCCCGATTTTGGTGGGATGAGTGGTTCATTTGCTTATTCTTATCAAAGAGAAGATACTGAAAATCCATTTCGATTGCTTGGTATATTATCCAATGGCAATAAAGAGGTAGGGTTCCTATGGGTCATACCTATAAGTGAAGTGGTTGAAATTTTGGAGAAGGAATTCTTCGGTAATTAATGGGGTCGAGTAGAGTGCTGCTCGGCTCTTTACATTTTAAGTGGGGTTAAGCTCCTGTAGGTCTATCACCCTACAGGAGAAGGGATTTAGTCATATTTTGGCGAATATTTACAGGCGGAATTATACATGTTGGAGGTAGTTTATGGTTAAGAAAGAACGTTGCTTCTGTGGAAGCGGGAAGGCTTCGAAAAATTGTCATCGGGTCGCTTCTGACAGTCGTGCGGCACACCTATTCAAACTTTATGAGCAAGTTGAAACTACAGTTGAATCATATTTTAAGCATACTGATAATACCCACCAGTGTTTCTCGGGATGTAGTAATTGTTGCAGCGATTTCTTTACAGTCTCAGAGGTTGAGCTTGAGATAATCATGGATGAAATTCATACTACATGGACTGAGCAGGAAATTATCAACCTATATAAAAAAGTGATGGATAATGTCCGGGATTTTCAAGCTGAACATCCAGATTTAGATAATGCAATCCAGACCCAGCTTGATTACGAGGGCAACTTAAATAAGTTCAAATCATTTAAAGGTGGTAAAACTAGAACAAGCTTCCCATGTCCGCTTCTTAACGAGGAAAATGGAAGGTGTTCAGTCTATAGCAAACGCCCAATGGTTTGTAGAACGCATGGAACCACTCATTTTAAGTTAGACGAGAAGCTGAATTCAATAGAGAGTACAGTGTGTGAATATATCCCGAGTCGATTACAAAATAATGATATTACACCTGATGTGACTGACTTACAGACAAAGTACGAGGAAATAGTAAACGTCACAGCTAAGCAGGGATCGCTTTATATTCGGAAACTCCCACTATTTTACGGTATTTATACTTTCGCTTCGATGCAGCGGTTTAATCCTATCAAGCCAACGGTTGTAAACCGACACAATTTAGATATGTCGATTCAAGAAAGCAATTCGATGCAGCTTAAAAAGGCAGCGGCTATAAAGTGAGTTTACAAGGGAGTTACGGTATGGGGCATGGAAAACTAATCTTCATTAGACGAAGTCGGATCAATAGCTATAAAAGGCTGATTAGAGATGAGTGGGATCATTACTTCGACCTAAAAAAATAAGGGTTAGAGTTAATGATTTTGATTTAAAGGGTAAATCAGTAAGTTTTTATTTCCATGCAGGTAATTGTCATGTTTTTAAAGATTCCTCGAAGGGGTGCTCATTATTTCTTCAAGGTCTAGAAGATTTAGAAAAGCACAAAGATACGGATAAATCGAATCCCAAGCATTGTCCATATGTTAATCAGCTAATGAAGGAAGAACCTGAGCGTATGTTTCCAATAAATCTCTACAAGTATAAATGTGGTCACTACAGTACAGGTCAAGGGCAGCACAGGTTTTGTATTTCTGGCACATTAGGTAGATCCATACCTACGGTGATTTTGGGGTTTGAAGATCATTTGAATTGTGGTTCATGTTCGGAGGAAAGTTGTTATACTCTCAAATCTTTTTAATTGAAGGAGATACTTCAAGCTCATGTATACAATAAATCTGTTTGAATCATCTATGCACTCTACTCATTTGAATAACAATACATACATAAAGTTTGAGTTCGATTTGAGAGTCTCAGAAAACATCCAGTTTTATGAAATCTCTCTGTCTGATCAAACGCACAGGTTTCAAAACATTTTGGACATTCAGGTATCATCAAAAGTTAACTCCACTTTTTTGAAAAAAGCTGTTGGAGCAATCCAGTCCAACATCCGAGTATTCAATCAAAGCTCTGGCTATAGGGAATGGGATTGGATATTTGACTCAAATGATATCTCTGCCATAGAAGGAGTTCGTACTGGTGATCTGTATTTCACAATTGATGTTAAAGCTATTGTAGAAGTTAGGGAGAACGGAAATAAAATCATTCCGATAACCGGCAGCCAACAAATAAAGATACCTGAGTCTGATTGGATTCGGTTCATACATTATTACGGGTATTCCACCAAATACGGAGTAAGCCTTCCTACAGCATTGTTAAACGACAAAAGTTGGATTCGAGCATATGAGCAGCTTGATATTGCTCGTGAGCATATGCAGCGGGGCATGACCTACGATGCCCTTCGACAGTGTCTCTCCGTAATTGAATCGTATACGGATATTGGAAATGGTCGTGGGGGTCCATATAGCCCGAAAGTTTGGGAAGAGTTTCTCAGCGATATTACAGAGCAAAAAAGAGAGGGAATAACTGGGTTGTTAACTGGGGTATCTACTTACTTAAATAAAGTTGGACATCATCGCAACTCAAAATTAAAAGATAACGGAAATCTACCTGCTGTCCCAGTTGACCAGTATGAAGCCGAGCTAATGATAGGTGTATCCCATCTAGTAGTTGCATATTTAGAAAGACTGAGTGGGGGAAGTGACAAATGAAAATTAAAAAGGTGAAAATCCAGAACTTTAAGAGCTTTTACGGGGAGTTCGTCTTAGAGCTTAGTGAGGGAATGAATATCCTAGTCGGGAATAATGAGGCTGGGAAAAGTACTATTCTAGAAGCGATTCACTTAGCACTAACTGGGCTTATTAATGGCAGACAAATCAAAAATGAGTTAACACAGTATTATTTCAACAATACAGTTGTAAGTGAATACTTAACAAGATTGGAGCAAAGACAAAGCCACGAGTTACCTTACATATTGATTGAAGTATATTTGAGTGGCGATGATATAGCCTTGTTAGAA
This sequence comes from Paenibacillus sp. 32352, assembly GCF_002042965.1. Taxonomy (GTDB): domain Bacteria; phylum Bacillota; class Bacilli; order Paenibacillales; family NBRC-103111; genus Paenibacillus_S; species Paenibacillus_S vulneris. Next base: position 187,615 of record NZ_MZNT01000011.1, read on the forward strand.
GGTAATGGTAATAGCGATCGAGCAAAGGAAAGCGGAATCTCACTTAAAATTTGTTTCGATGAAAAGTATCAAGCTGAATATGAACAGTTAGTAAGCAAGGGAGACGTAAAAACACTCCCCATAGAATATTATGATTTGGTCTGGTCTACATTTGCCAGGGAGATAATAACGACAAAAAGCATTCCACTAAAGTCTGCCATGATTGATTCGTCAAGTAATCGATACCAAAATGGATCTGATGTTTATATTTCCAGAATTGTTCGGGACAACCTAGAGCCTGAAGATATAGTGGATATTTCCCAAGCGCATAGAAAAATGCGAGATAATTTCATGGGTTCAGAATCCATTCAAGCTATTAATGCAAAAATTCAAGAAACCGCTGTTCTAACCGGAAAGAAAGTTGAACTTTCTGTTGAGTTACTTTCTAAGAACGCTTGGGAAAACAGCTTAGTGACGTATCTTGATGACGTACCCTTTCACTTCGTAGGAAAAGGCGAGCAATGTATTGTTAAAACTGAGTTGGCTCTGAGCCATAGGAGAACAAGAGAAGCTGCGGTCATCTTAATTGAAGAGCCTGAAAATCACCTATCACACACTAAATTAAATCAGTTTATTAGTAAAATCGTGGGGAATCAGCAGGACAAACAAATAATTATCTCTACGCATAGTAGTTTTGTAGCTAATAAATTGGGGTTAGGTAACTTGATATTGTTAAACGAAAAGAAGGCAATAAAGCTAAATGACCTAAAACTCGATACTAAGGAGTTCTTCCAGAAGGTTGCAGGTTATGATACCCTTCGGCTTATTCTTTGTAAAAAGGCTATTCTGGTAGAGGGAGATTCCGATGAACTAGTAATTCAAAAAGCATACATGCTTTCAAATGAAGGTAAATTACCTATTCAAGATGAAATCGATGTTATTTCGGTAGGAACTTCTTTCTTACGTTTCCTAGAAATCGCGGTATTGCTTAATAAACCTGTAACAGTCGTTACAGATAATGATGGAGACGTAGAGGCTGTTAATAGAAAGTACAGTGACTATCTGGGTGATAGCGCAAAAGAAGGTATTAAAATATGTTTTGACCCAATTGTAGATGAAGGTAATTTAGTTATTGGAAAGAGCCCTTTTAACTACAATACATTGGAGCCAAAACTGCTAAAGGTTAATGAGCTCAGCAAGTTTAATATTATTTTCGGAACAGAATACGCAGACGTTGATGAAATGCATAGATATATGAAGTCTCATAAAACTGAGTGTGCATTAAAAATCTTTGAAACGGCTGAATCGGTTGTATTCCCTGAATACATCTCTGAAGCTATAAGGTGATCAGTATGAAGACTAATAAACTGGTTATCGCAGCAGCCGGTTCTGGAAAGACAACTTTTCTTGTAAATGAAGCATTAAGTCAACGTGAAGGGAACGTACTTATTACAACTTATACTCAAGCTAATGAAGCTGAAATCCGAAAGAAGTTTGTAGAATTGAATGGATGCATTCCATGCCATGTCACAATTCAAACTTGGTTTTCTACTTTGCTACAACATGGAATCAGACCTTATCAGGGTGGGTTATATGATGAGCCAATTCGAGGAATGCTTCTAGTAAATGAACCATCGGCTTTGAGATATGCTCAGGGAGCACGTAGGGTTTACTTTGGTGAAGCTACTCACTTTAAACAACATTACTTTACAAGCGACTCAAAAGTTTACTCAGATAAGATTTCTAAATTGGTTATCAGATGTAACGAAACAAGCGATGGCGCTGTTTTTAAGAGATTAAGCAGCATCTATTCGCATATCTTTATTGATGAAATTCAAGACTTAGCAGGCTATGACTTGGAGATTGTAAAGCTTCTATTGAAGAGCGATTCAAGCATACTTTTCGTAGGTGATCCTCGTCAGGTAACATATCTTACCCACATTGAAAGAAAATATGATCGTTATAAAGAAGGGCGTATCAAAGAGTTTATTCAAACAGAATGTCGCAGGATAGATTGTGATATTGATGAAGACTCGTTGAATGTATCCCATAGAAATAATGAAGTAATTTGTAGTTATTCTTCAAAATTATTTCCTGAATATAATCCATGCCAGTCAAACCAATATGAGGTGACGGGACATGACGGCATCTTTTTAGTAAGAAAACAAGATGTTGAACATTATTTACAAAGCTACAACCCAGTTCAATTAAGAGACAGCGTTCGAGAAAGCGTAAATAAAAATTACAAGAGTGTTAATTTTGGCGAATCTAAGGGTCTTACGTTCGAAAGGGTATTAATATATCCAACTCAACCCATTATTAGTTGGATTAAGAATAACACTTTTGACTTAGCTTCTACGAGCCGTTCAAAACTGTATGTTGCGTTAACTAGAGCGAAGTTCAGTGTGGGAATCGTCTATGACTATAACGAAGAGACTGATTTTGAAGGACTTAATAAGTATGTGATCTGATATTATTAAATGAAGGTAGGACAGGCTGTGAGCTCTAATATTGATAAAGAGGCGATTTTTGAAGAGTTTTTTGCAAATAACCCCGAGAAGTTCAATGTGAATTGGGAGGTGCATTCAAAACAAGAATGGGTCGCAACAAATCTTCGATGCGATGTAATCTATAGAGATAAATCTGATCACACTCTCCATTTAGTTGAGTTCAAAAGACATTATGCTGATTTTCCGAATATCTCGCAGGTACTTGAATACTATTCCATTTTGATGAATAAAGGGGTTAAAATCACTAAGGTTTATATTGCAGCCACGGGTTTTTCTAAAGAATTACTTTTAGCGATGGACTATGGTAACATTCAACCATTAAACATGAGTCAGTTAGAAATTAGAGAAGCAAAAGATCATACGGATGAGCAGATTGAAGGAATATATAATGAACCGTTAGTTGAAATTACTTCACATATTGGAACTTTTCCCGAAATCAAACATACTGTCGAAAACAGTGAACTATATTATCAACAATATCAAAGTAATTTTAAAGATACTCCTCAAACGCACTTTTTTGAAATTTGGGAGTATAAAGTGCCAGGACCAGATGGTTACTATTTATTATCAATTAAACATGCGGGGAATGCATATCATTTCAAGCATAAATTTGGTTTCATGCAGGGGACTAAAAGAACGATATCTGATTCTACTAGAAATTATGCATGGGATTTCCTTAAGGACAATTGTTTAGAGGAACCCTATAAAAACATCATTATTCGCTCGTATGTTCCGACCAGAATACCTAAAAGAAGAATGGATCACAAAAAGAGGATCGATTCGTTTTTGAAAGTAGATGTTAATCCGGATTTGCACTAGGTGTTCTGCACCCTACAGTTGTTCGGATAGAGGTAGATCTGGACGAATTACAAGATCTAACGGTTGATCTAAATACATTCGAAGTGGTGCTGATAAATTCGAAAGTGCCAACTCCACCCTTCAGATAGCCCCATGTGCACGGAAGCACATGGGACATTTTATTTTCAGCACCTACTCACCCAAGCAGAATGTGGCTGAAAATGGTTATTTAAGTTAGAATTGAAGTATCCATTGTCGGGCGGGGGTAAAGCATGAAAGGCAAGAACCGATACATTCTCGATAGCTCCTTGCTTGAGAAGTTCAAGCAAGCCGTAAGCGATCATGACGATTTCCTGATTAACACATACAGCAACTACAACGGCAAGAACCTATGGAGCCTAATTTGCTCTGCGAAGGACTGGCTCTCCGTCAGCGTGAACGGGTTGCCGTACATCGACTTGAGCCACTCTCATGACGATGTTCGTTCATTGAATGTTCTGCAGCTGATAACGACATACGATATTGTCCTTCAATCCATCGAGCAGCTCCATCGCGTTTTTGATATCGAACACCCGTTAGAGAAGGACAATTCGGTATTCAAATCGGCTGTTCCCGACGATGCGTATTTTGCGCAGATCCGGGCATGCTTCGGGGCGCATCCGGTCGACTTAAGGAGTGCTGATGGAACGAAAAGTACGGACAAGTACTTCGCTTCTTGGTCTAGCGATGTCAGCAGCAGCATCGGGGATAACGATGATTATTCTGTGTATCTCTACAGCAACAATCCCGATATGGTTCAACCTATTCGCTTCTCAATGAGCTTCGCCAAAATTCATGAGTATACGATTAAACGATACTCCCTCTTATCGAACGTGATCAGCGTAATTGAGAAAAAGAACGGTATCTTTATCGAGGAGCAGCGGCAGCGCCCGATCTCGCGCCACCGCTCTGATGTTGTCGAGCAGCTCCAAATTCTTTTGAAGGAGAACAGTACTCGAATTCGTGAGGGTGATGGATTTCATTATGACATCCAGACGCTGATCGAGCTGTTCACTGCTCCGCAAGACTTTCCCGAGCAAGAACGGCAAGAAGTAGCGCAATACCTGAATTCATTGCATGTATTAGTCGGTGAGCTATACGAAGCGTTCCAGAGCATGTCCTTCGGTGAAGATGGTATGGAGCATGGACACCTTCTGCATTCGAGATCCGCTAAGTTCAACGGGCTACACTACGATTTGGAGAAAGTGTTCGAGTATCTGAATAATCCGTATTTCAGGGCTGATCGAGTCGACTATCACCTTAGGCGTCTTATCAGTGAAGGGGTTCTACCGCCCTACGTTAGTCGGCAGACTAACAAGCTCGACTTGCAGCTCTTGCTCTTGGCTAGGCTTACCGAGTGGAGCTAGGTAGCTCATTTTGCTTGTCCCCATTTCCGCTTAATGGTATGGTATGAGATATGGATTTAATGAAGGAGGGTGAGTCTTTTGGGGAAAATAACTCCTGGAGTCAGAGCGATAATTGAGAAGCACCAATATGATCGGAAACTGCGTAAATATTCCGATATGCATTTTTTCAACGATAACTCCTATTTCCGAAGGGTCAATACCAATCGGGACGTTGAGGGTGCTAAAGCCGGGATTTACAATAGATTTGAACAATACAAGAAGGTCTACCCTCTTGTTCGAGACGATATTGAGGATTTGGAAAGAGCTGCAGCACAGTTCGAAATTGCAGTCAGGAAAGTCATACAGAATTTCGATAATCCCAATACTGACTTTAACTTTACCGCAGAAGAGCTTCAGGGGTTGATTGACTCAGTATTTGAATGCCAAGACAAAGTGAATGAAGTAGCTGTCAGGAAAGCAATGCAGGACTAACTCATATTAGCTCAACCGACCACCCTACCAGAGGGTGGTTTTCTTTTTCCCATCTTAGCTGTAATCTCCGCAAATCCTCAGGAAATCGGACTCATGAAAACTTTTCCGAACAATTTTTTCAAATTGCTTAGAAAACCGCCCTTTTGGTGCAAAGAAAACCTAAGAAAAAACATTATACATAGGAAGTTATTTTACGCTTAGGAGGGCTGTTTTTTGCAAGTTAAGTTTAATGATCTGACTGTGGGGGTAGAGATCGAGTTCAGCGGTATAACACGACTTAAAGCCACCCAAGTCCTAGTGGAGTATTTTGGAACCACCTACGTTAGATACGGCGGGTGGGAAAACGAAGAGTTTACCGTACCAGATCAACAGTCCCGAATCTGGCAGATCGTAAAGGACAACTCCGTCGACGCTGTGCGCAAAGGTGAAGGGAACACCGTCATCCCCATAACAGAGGATTATAAATGTGAGATGGTCACTCCGATCCTGCAATATGCGGATATCCCGATTCTCTTAGGCGTTGTTGCATCATTAAAAGCGGCAGGCGCCATAACCGGCGCAAACTGTGGGATTCACGTCCACATTGGCTCCGAGCTTTTCAATGCGAAGTCATTGAGAACATTATGTAATTTGGTATACAGGCATCAGTATCTGCTATCGACTGCCCTTAGCGTTAGAGAGTCGCGCAAGCTCCAGTACTGCGCTGATCTTTCGGAGGAGTTCATCGAGAAACTGAACAAAGTCAAGCCGCAGACATTTGAAGAGTGGAACGAGGTCTGGTATTCGGGGTTTAATGCGCTTGAGGCGACCCGATCCCTGCGAAGGAACGAGACGCGCTACAGAATATTGAATTTACATAACCTGCTGTCGGGAAGGTTCAAGGCGGTTGAGTTTCGATTATTTAATGGTTCCCTCGATATAATTAGGATAAAGTCGTACATTCAGCTTTGTTTACTTATAACAGATAAAGCTTTTCAAAGTAAGAAGGCAATAACTCGGATCGCCATGTCGGACAATAACCGTTTCACATTTCGAGTATCATTGCTCAAATTGAATGCGATTGGCTCAGAGTTCCGCGATATGCGCTTATTGCTCTTGAAGCAGCTGAGCGGCGATTCTGGCAGACGCCGACCTAATCCCAAACCAGAACCGGTATTGAGCAACATTATATAAACCCAAACCATTTCGAAAGGTTGATAAAATATGAGTAAGCGAATTTTGGTTGCAACTTATGGTGTTCTGATGAATTCCAAAGAAATGAAACGTCATGAGATTAATGCATATGGAGTAGCGAAAGGCGTAATTGAGAGGCACGACTTACAATTTCGAGGTCTACCCTCACAACCTAAAGGGCAGCCCATAATTATTGAAAAGCCCTATGGTATAGGCTCACGTTACCAAGTTCCGGTATTGATTTGGTCTATCCCCGAAGAGAATGAGGGCATGCTTGATAAAATCGAGAGTTTCAATATTGGAAAGTTCATTAAGAAGTACCTTCCAGTAAGGATTGATGCTCTCTCTGTAGAAGGGGTTGTGGATGGGGTTCCGAGCGATGAAGTAACTGCTCTTGTCTATATCCCAGATGGGGATCGTATTTCTAAGCAACTGACCTTGCCTGACATTAATCTTATGTTTTCTGCATACCAGGAGCACGGTATCGACACTGCTATTCTAGTTATTGCAGCTATCGCGGCGAGAACAGCTTATGAGGAACGAGAGTTTGAGGCTTATGAAAAAATTAAGGAGTGTTTACAGTCGACTAAACTTGATGGAGAAAATCCTGAGATAGTTAGCCATATCCTGATCACTAAGCGGTTGCTAGGAATAGTTACGGCAAAATTTCCGTTTGGAAAGGGTGACGAAAATTGAAATTCGTGAAGACCCCAGGAATTGAGCGAGTTGGTTGTAAGGACTGGAAACTGGTGATCTCCATCGTCATAAGGTTGTTCGAGGATAAAGAACATTTCATCTCATTTGAGCCAAGAGCCGGCGGAAAGACGCGAATCACCGATGGGAATGAGAACGAGTTAGCGATAGTCGACAAGTTGCTTTTTCCCGATGACGTGAAGGTCTGGGCGATCTATGGGAACGATGAGGTTATGGAGTATTTTACCTTTCTTTTACCAGAGGAGTATTAACTGGGGTATCCTCTGAATTTTGCTTCTTTACCGGGACTACGAACTAAATCCATTCATAAACAATTCTCAAAAGCGCAGCTCCCTTATTTGGGTAAGCTGCGCTTTTACTATTTCTTTTTCCATAAGGTTCAACTTCATTTCCAATCGACCTAAGTCATTTTCAATTTTCAACAGCTATAAAGGGAGTTAGTTTACAGCTGTATAGAAATAAAAAAGCTTGGCTAAGGGAGAGATGTTGAGATGAAGAAGCAAGCAACAGCTGCATTTTTAGCAACTACAATAATTCTAAGTACTATCCCTACAGGAGGGATGGTATTTGCTGATGATGGAGTATTATCGAGTGCTGTTACAGATGCGGTATACGGCGGTAGTACGGTAACTGGTGATGTCTATGGAGTTCCTCAGCCAGTAATGATGACTGTATCCACCCCTCAAGATGCACTAGCACAATTCCAAGCAGGTCAGGATGTAGTAATTAGAGATCTTTTTGCTGATCAAAACTTGGCAATTTACTTTGCACAATGGCTTACCCAAAGTGGACTAGTGAAGGATGTTAACGGTACCCTGAACAAAACCGAGCTTCAAGGGGTAAACAAGAATTTTTATACATTTAATGCTTCTGGTAAAGGCATTACAAGCTTGATCGGTATGCAGGTATTCGATGCAACTACAGGAACACCTTCTAATATTGATCTCTCGGGTAACGCACTAACGTCTACTGAAGGTCTTGAGAATGTAGAGTTTACGGTCAGCCTTAATTTAGGCGAAAACCGATTGTCCGATGTTGAAGGTTTGCAGAATCTCAAGTCCGTTCAGAAATTATATCTACAAAATAACGAGATAACCTCTGTTTCGGGCTTGAGAAATTTGCAGTATGTAAGGGATATTATAGACCTTAAGAATAATAAATTGATTAACCTTAACGGATTAAATAATATTGATCCGTCGAAGACCAGTGAGTTCGGTCCAGACATTTATTCCCGAACCTTTGACTTTAGTAACAACAAATTGACTGATATTTCAGGGATCGGGCAATTAATTAAGGTTGGGACATTACTTTTGAATTCCAATGAGTTAACCGATGTGAGCCCACTTAGTAATCTTACGATGGTTACAACTACATTGGATTTAAACAAGAATTTTCTTACTGATCTGACAGGGTTAAAAGCAGCACTAAGTATTAAGAATTTCGTGGCATACTCCAATTACATCACGAGTGTAGCATTAAAAGTTCCTTTTAGTCCGACAATGAGTAGTAATCTCGAACCGCAGAATGGTTTTCAGTTTAAACAGGACTTTGTATCGAAAACGGTAAACGTCGAGTATAGGGAAGCAGGAACAGATAGGCTTCTTGACTCTGAAACTTTTACCGATGTCCCTGTCGGGGTAGATAACATTTATCAACCTAAAATCATTGCTGGCTATACGGTTGATAATGCAACGGAGCAAAGAGTGCTATTTAACAGCAACTATAAACAACCGGACATGTACAAAGTATTTGTCAGCAAAACAGGTGCAATTTCAAGTTCTCGGAAGGATACGATTTCGAGCTACACACTACAACCTGCTGATACCAGTATCTTAGCGTTCGATACCACGCTAAAGAAGTTAAGTGCTGTTGGCACAGGCACAACTGATGTAGAGGTTTATCAAAATGGGGTATTCCTGGGATCATATCCTGCAACGGTTCAAGCAGTTGATATCACCAATAGCCGAACACTAACGTTTTACTATAACAAGGATGCTGTTCAAACGCATACCCTTGAGGTTTCTAAAATCGGTAACGGCACAACGTCTCCTGCCGCGGACGGCACAAAGTCAACTTTTAATGAATTAGAGCCTGTAACATTGACTGCTACTCCTGCCGCGGACTCTGATTTCGTAAAATGGACGGTTAATGGGACAGATTACAATACCGCAACGCTTCCGATCACAATGAGCACGGATAAGATAGCGGTAGCCCATTTCGCCAAAGCGAAGGGTACAATTACCGTGAAGTATATCGATAGCTTCGGGGTCGATCTGCTTCCATCTACGGTGCAGCAGTACGAAGTTGGAACACATAACTTCACTGCAAAGCCGGTAGATGGTTACATTCTGAGCACTCCTGCAACGGCTTTGGTCACCTTGGCTAAAAACGAGTCTAAAACAGTTACATTCCAATACGTGAAGGAAAGTGGAACCATCACCGTACGGTATATCGATGAAGACGGTAATGAATTGCTTCCTACGAAGGTCAATTCGTTCGATATCGGTAGCTATACCTACAATGCTAATGATATTCCGGGGTATGATTTGACTTCTCCTGCAGTCGTAACTATTTCACTCGGGAAGGACGAGTCCAAAACAGTAACCTTCCAATACACCAAGATTAAGGGGCAACTAAATATTGAGTTCCTTGATCAAGACACGAACAGTCCAGTGAAGGGTAAGGTCGTATTGAACAATCTTCATCTTGGAGAGCAATCTTATACAGCAGTTGATGAGGTGGAGACATCAGAAGGGGTGTTCAAGTTAGTTGGCGACGCAATTCAGAAGGCGATTCTGACAGTGGAGCAGAAAATTCAGTCGCTTACCTTCTTCTACAAGAGGCAAACGGTTGAGGTTCCAACACCAACGCCTACACCAGAACCTATCCCTACGCCAACACCAGATCCCGAGCCTGTTCCTATACCAACGCTAGAACCTGAACCGACACCAGTGCCAAAGCCAGATCCGACACCGACACCGGAATCTACGCCAAAACCGGAGCTGCCAGTAGTAATTGAACAGACACCTAAACCGCCAGTTATTGTAATACCGATTCAGAAGCCAGAGCCAGAGCCACCAGTTGTTAAGCCGACACCTAAGCCAACTCCTAATCCAGTTGTTGTAGTAGACGAGGAAAAACCAGTCCCACCGCAGCGTGTGGTAGTTAAAGAAGCGAAGCCAGAACCGATTAAGCAAGATGTTAAGCCAAATCCTATCATCGGAACGGTGTTCGGGGTAGTTAAAGATTCAAATGGCAAGCCGCTGGCTGGAGTCCAGGTCGAATTGCATTCAAACCCACGAATCACGTATACAGATGCAAACGGCAATTATAGTTTTGATAATGTCGAGCTTGGGAAGCATACAGTTCTGCTTAAGACAAGCCCTTTGACTGGTGAAAAAGACATTATCATTGACGTTGTTGTCTACAAAGATTATACGGATATGCATTCAGCTCAAACGGTTTCTTCCCTCAAAGACACAACTGAGGCAATACAGGGGTTAGAGCTCAGCGAGAAGGTTAGTAAACAACGGATCGATTTCGTGATCGAGCCAATCGAGAAACCGGAAGAGAAACCAGAAATTAAGCCAGATCCGACTCCGACACCAACTCCAGATCCGGAAGTACCAGAGAAGACTGCGCCAGAAAAGGACATTCCGATTAAGTACTTCCTTCCATTCATTCTGTTGGTCATACTGCCATTTTTGAGACGGAACGTGGTGGTGTATAACGCCCAAGGGTTGAAGCTTAAGAAAATGAGAGTTAAACCAAAAGAAGAGACAATCATTGATCTGACTGGTTTAGCAGCTGAGGAGTTCGAGATTGTATTCAAGTATCCGAAGCAATTCGCTGATAAGAGTATCCAAATTAAGTTTGGTGAGTACATGTCAGAAGTGGTAAAGCTCCAAGAGGATCAAAGCAGCATTAACTTTAGTCCAGAAGAGTAAAGAAGCCAGGAAGCACCCGCCCGAGCGCGAGGTGCTTTTCTTTTGTCTTATCAGGGGTAAACCCTAACCAAAATTCTCGAGCTTTGTATTCGCGGCAGATTATTTGGTCAGCTGGTTCACTCAAGATCAAAAATTTTATTCCGTATAGGTGATGAAGGAAACTACTTTAACACTTTGTTTCAGAGAAAGTTTATTTTAAGTACGAGGGAGGAGACTGAAAATAATGAGTACAATTACAAGGCAATTTACCGGTATCACTAACTTAGATGATAATAACGATCTATCTTTTCAGTTGTTTGAAGATGGAGCAGCTGGGGTTAATCTTGGTCTTGGTGCAGCTGCCCCGAGCAACCTAAATATAGATGCATCGCCATGCAAGAATGAAGTTCCTGTTCAGCCTGATACACTGATTTCTTTAGAGCAACCGGAGCAACCCCACCCATCCACCCGACCAGATGTGGAGGAGGTTGCGGTAGAAATGAAGCCCGAGGAAAAGTCAAAGGCGGCGGAAGATGTCGTTCATCAAACTGGGCTCGAATTCGCACTTACAAGTCTTTCAATTCATAATGAACATGAAGAGCTTGAAATGGATTTTGGCAAACTGCTTGAGAAGAGTAAGGGGAATTTCGATGACTTTCGGGCAAGCTTGAAACAACCGACTATTAAGGAAGCAGATTTCATACCAAAACAACCTCAACAGCAAGGTTCGCTCTTAATTGTGGAAGAGGTCGATGCCGAGCCATTGATGGAAGATATCACTCAATTTGAGTCTGAGTATATAGAAAAGCCACCTAAGGCAAAGTACGTCGATAAGGTCACGACAGCTGACCGAGCCGGTAAAGCTGTGAACTGGTGGACTCAGACCTTTATTGTGATGCCAACGAGTTGGATCTTCAAAAGATTGCATAACGGAATTCGTGATCTTGTTTATGGGTTCTTGAAAGTTTTGATGTGGGTGGCAGCAATTTTTACATTGTCAGTCTTTTTGACTGCATGGGTAAATCACCAAGAAGGGACAGCACTTACCTTAAGTGAAGTATTGAATTCTTATGAAATCTTCAAGGGGTATGCTGTTAAGGCTTTTCAAGACTTACCAGGAACAATAAAGGCAATAAAGGATTTTGTTCGACAGCTGTTAGAAGGAACAGATAAGTAAATTCACTTTTTAAGATGGTGATGTGAAGGACTAATGGTTTCATTGTCAAGAGATTAACACAAACCCGCCAGATCGATCTGGCGGGTTTTAATGTGACTTTGCCTTAATTAATTCATTCCCGTTAATGTCTAACAATTCGTATGCTTTCCCGATCATCTCTTTATCTTTTCCATACAGATGTGCAGATCTATCTAAAATGCCGCTTGTCGCAGTAACATGATTCATTTGTTGGACCATAAACTCCGAATTACATAGGACAACAACTTTATTGCTATACGCTGTCATTTCCCTTTGGAACAAAACAGCCTTTTCAGCAACTTCCGGTGAGTATACTGCAGGTATTCCATCACCAGACTTCATATCGCGGTGGTCGACGAATACACTCAATTCACCTTTACCGTAGGCATTGCATATTCCCAAAAGAGTCTTTGATATATGATCTACATGCTCTCCAGTAAGTAAGCCACTTATCTGAAAGGATAAGATCTTCTTTTCGCTATCAACTTGATACTTAAACCGTTCGGATAGTGGGACGGACACATCTTTGTGTTGATATGCAGGGGTATTCGAAAAGCGCTCCCCCGAGAACATGAAGGCGACCGATACTTGGAGAGCACCAGCTATTTTCTCAATATTCATGATACTGATATTTCGCTCTCCCCGCTCAACACCCGATATATACGTCCGATCCAATCCCGCCCTATATGCCAAAACTTCCTGAGACATACCACTTCTGGCTCGAAGTTCCCTAACTCGTTGTCCAAATTCCGTTCGAATATCCACTGATGAATCTTTGCCCCCAATCATTACCACAACGCTATGATTATTATAGGACAAAAGACACTGAAATTGTAGATGCTTGTCAAATTTTAGGGAGTGTGACTCAAAGTCGACAGACTCATTGTTGGGAAATTTGTATGATTAAAACGAAAAAAAGTCATCTGTTGTAGTATCAGATGCCTTAAGGGCGGGGGAGTTGGTCACTATCGTTAAAAGTACTATACCGATGGTCGTCTATCCATCCATTCATCAATTTTTCGGGGGTCAACCTTGATCACTTCGCAGATATGCAAAGCAATGTTCACAGTAGGCGCAGTTAGCCCATGTTCAATGTTCTGATAATGTTTAAGCGATATGTTAACAGCGCGGCTTACTTTTTCTTGAGTCAGCCCACTTTTTTCACGAGCATCCTTCAATTTCACTATGGGAAACAACTCCTTGCATTGTTTCCCTCATGGTAGCTAATGCGTGAAGTTAAATTAACAAATTATAATTGGCGAAGTATAGTTCCTATAATATACTTGTGTAGGTATCAAAAAAAACCGGGAATTGCTCGATATATGTCGGAATCTACGAATTACATCCAATTTGCAATGGAGGCAAGTATGAAGATTAAATATTATATCCCTAAGAAAATTAAAGCTATATTAGCTCTTGCAGTCATACTAGGGAGTCAATCAGCCCTTGCTCAAGCAGTAAATGTCTCTCCAGTAGTTCAAGTAGCTTCTGCAGCAACTAACACCGTAACGGTTGATGGATATGAGTACTCCAAGGATGTTGTTGATGCTTTGGACTACATCAACGATATTCGTCAGAAAGCAGGTCTTTCTGTTGTTAAATTGAATCCTTTCTTGGCAAAAGCAGCAGAAAATCACGCAAATTACCTTGTTATAAATAGTGGAAGTCTCGGTCAAGCCAGCGCACATAGTGAGGATGCCACAAAGAAGGGATACACTGGGGTTAAAGCAAGAGATAGGGTGACCGCAGTTGGTGCAGGAACTACTTTCAAGTCACATATTTTCAATGAAGGGATTTACCACGACACTACTACCCTCACAGGGGCTATTGATTCTTTCTTAGCTATGGCGTACCACAGGGATTCTTTGATAGATCCTAACTTAGAACAAATTGGGCTATCTCAAAAGGGTAAAACCTCTGTTATTGTTTATGTGATCAAAGGGACTAACAGTCAACAATCGGTCTATCCGTATAACGGGCAGAAAAACGTCCCACTTTCGTTCACAGGTGCAGTTGAAAACCCAAACCCACTAGAGAAATTTGGTGTGAGCAAGTCTGGTTTCATTATTTCTCTTAATGAGCTTAATATGACCTCAACTGCGAGTGTAACACTGAAAAACAGTAAGGGGATTTCTCTTGATTTCTTCTTAGAAGACGGAAGGGCTAAGGATTATGATACTTGGTTTATTTACCCGAAGAAGGACTTAGAGCCAAATGAGACTTATACTGTGACTGTCAATAATAAAACATGGTCTTTCAGTACCATAACCACAGGTATGACACCACCTTCAAATCCTTCTATTGGTACAATCGTAAATGGGAAGCCACCACGGGAGTTCAGTTCTAATGATGTAGGTGTCCGTCTCAATGGTAAGTACATTGAAGTAACGCCCAAGGCAAAAGTTCTTGACGGGAGTACGTTCATCCCACTGCGTGGAGTACTTGAAGAGATGGGAGCAACATTAGAATGGAATAGTAAAACTTCAGAGGTTTCAATTATAGCACCAAATTTGAGCATGTTGTTGAAGATCGGCAGAGGACAAGCTTTGGTTAACCAGAAGATGGTGACGTTGTCCGCAGCGCCATTCATTTCCGAGGAGGGTTCGACATACGTACCATTGCGTTTTATAAGTGAGACGCTGGGTGCAAAGGTGAGTTGGGAACCTGATAATTACACAGCGGTTATCGATACAGTGAATTGATAGCGGAGTCAGACGGATTAATCTGACTATGTTAGTAAACAGCAATTTGGAGGGTTAACATGAAGAAAAGGCGCTTTGTAGTTCAGACGTCGAAAGTGATCATGGCTCTTGCAGTCATACTAGGGGGTCAAACAGCCCTTGCTCAAGCTGTTCATTTAGCTCCGGTAGTACAGGTAGCTTCTGCAGCCACCAACACCGTAACAGTTGATGGTTTCGAGTATTCTAAGGAAGTAGCTGAGGGGTTAACTTACCTTAATAGCATTCGTAAAAAGGCAGGACTTTCGGATGTCAAGCTGAACCCATTTCTTGCAAAAGCCTCAGAGAATCATGCAAATTACCTTATTGTGAATAGTATGACAACGCTTGAAACTTTTTCTCACAGAGAAGAAGCCACAAAAAAGGGTTACACTGGAGTAAAAGCACGAGACCGTGTTACGGCTGTTGGTGCAGGAACTACATTCCAGTACCACTCCTTCGACGAGGGGATATTTTTGGGTGTTGACAGTGTTAAGCAGGCTATCGATATCGCCCTTGGTATGGCGTACCACAGAGATCCGCTAACTAACCCGAATTTGGATCAAGTTGGTATAGCAATTAACGGTAAAACTGTCGTACTTGTCTATACTGTAAAGGGTCAAAACACCCAAACTGCTTTGTACCCGTACAATGGGCAGACTAACGTACCACTCTCTTTTAATGGGTTAACAGAGGCACCAAACCCACTTAAGCAATTCGGGGTAAACAAGTCAGGTTTTGTTATTTCCTATAAAGAGTATACTTCACCGCAGTCTGTTAAGGCTACTATTAAGAATAGTAAAGGGGAGTCAGTAGATTTCTATCTTGAAAACGCAAAAGATGTGGGTTATATGACTTGGTTCCTTTACCCCAAGAAGGATTTGGCACCTAATGAGACTTACACTGTGACTGTAAATAACACGACATGGTCTTTCACTACTGTATCAAACGGTACAACTTCACCTACCACTCCAACAGCACCAACTGGTCCAATTGTTAACGAGAAGCCACCACGGAAATTCTCTGCTAACGATGTAGGTGTCCGTCTTAACGGTAAGTACATTGATGTAACTCCTAAGGCAAAAGTAATCAACGGAAGCACCTTCATCCCTCTGCGTGGGGTATTGGAGAAGATGGGGGCTACCTTGACTTGGAACGGCGCACTTCAAGAGGTTAATATTTCTGCTCCGAACCTAAACATGGCGTTTAAGATTGGTAGAGCTCAAGCCCTCGTTAATCAAAAAGTCGTTCAACTGTCTGCAGCACCTTTCATTTCAGCAGAAGGTTCCACTTATGTTCCGTTGAGATTCATCTCTGAGACCTTAGGTGCTAAAGTCTCATGGGAACCTGAGGATTATGTTGCAGTAATTGATATCGAAGAGTAACAAATTTTTAATATGGGAATTGTGGGGATTGAGGACAGCATAAAGGTGCTGTCCTTTCTTATTAAGATAAGGTAGCAAGTTGGAAGGATACACAACGAAACAAGAGAATTAGTAGTCTTAGACTTTCATTCTTAATAAATCACTTCAGGTGAAAGTAGGTGATTAAATGAAGGCATGGGCTAATATTGATACTCCATTAAAAACTTTTACCGTTCACTTGGATCACGAGGCATGTCCTTATGTTGTGGGGATGAAGCAGAAGACTGACCAGGGTTGGAAGAAGCAGCAAGGGACTGGAGGTTGGAAGCAATTCCGGTCTAAAGAAGAAGCACTTGATATTTATGATATCAGCTACAAGGAAAAATTGGCATTAATTGAATGTGGTCATTGCAAATAAAATGGACGGGATGAATTGCGCAAAAGCATGTCGATCCTGAAGTAGGGGCGACATGCTTTTTCGTGTTATTAATCTGATGCAAAACTTACTTCATGCTCAGTGAAACAGAGTAAATCGGCTTTAACAGAGCATTGAGATAATCTTCAAGACAGCCACGTAAAGTAATATCTTCGATCATCATAATTCGGATGAGGTAGTTACTTTCAATGTAATTATCGAGTTCATCTATGGAAGTGACAGAAATTTGTTTTCGGGTTTTCTTCTGACCGAGTAATGCATCTCGCAAACTCGATCTACCTTTTCCATTCAGGTGGACATCGAAGACTCGGTCGCGTAGATCACCGGACTTCCCGATATAAACACACTCATCTTGATCAATGGTAGTGAATGCGTATACCCCGCCCTTTTTCGGAACAGCGTATCGATCCAGAGTTCGAATCCCGAGAGGAGTCAGATTCATAAAGGAATTAGCCAATTGTTCGATCTGTAGCTTCCATTGGGGTTCGATCTTCAATTACATCACTCCGAGAATACATATTTATAATTCCTATTATCTGACGAATGTCGTGTATATTTCAAGAGATGCGGGAGCATCTAATCTATAATAAATAAAGGATATTCCTAGAGGGGATGGAATGACGCAAATGAAATTTTTAATGGAACTACGCAAACAACATAATAAATACGGTCAATTATGTTTTGAAAGAGGAAAGGTGTTCGAATCACCTCATGAGGAAGAACTCGCTCGTCAGAAAATTGATGCGATGGATCTTATCTTAGCATTCATGTTGTCAGCTATTGATCGTAAGTATCCGTTCATGAAGAAAGGCTTTCGTGATAGTTTACCTGAGCATTCAAGAAACGCTGTAATTGCCTTTTGTAGTGAACTTGAAGATCACAACTATCCAATAGCATTAATGCGGGCAGCAAATAAACTTGGAATGCCAGTGGGTCAACTAAAAGTTCTTCTTGATGAAGTTGACGCCCAAATGAAGTCATTAGCTCATGACCAGGTAAAGGGACTCATAAAGGATAGAACCGATGTAGAGGTCAAAATCACAATGCATTTCTTCTGGCAGAAGGTTCAAATTTTCGAATCGCGTTCAGCTTAAGATCATTCCACCATTGGTTTTCCTGCTCTTGCAGCCTTAATAGATATTTTTAGCTCTACGAGCCGCACAAATCGATTTCTTGGTGACCTTTTGACCACGAAGCCGTTTGGTCGCTCACAAGCCCTCGTAAAGCTCGGCTGGTAAAAATCCTCTGTTCCCCAATTAAGGGGTTATGCCCTACCTAGTCTTGGGGGTCGGTAAATTTCTTTCCTCTATTATTATAGAAGGAAGGCAGTGCGATCCCCTCGACCGCCTTGTGTCATTATCGCAAAAGAACACATTACCGGCTTCTTGCTTCCCTCACTCGTGGTAGCTCTATTATATATAAGGAACTCGTCACGGCGGTCGATTCTCGGCAGTTTGCCGACCATCGCGTAGAAGAACACATGACGAAGATTATTTTTCGTCTGGGGTTCAATATATCCACCACCCAAGTTATCATAACGACCATAACTCTTAAGTTTTGGACTCCCAATTCCTGCTCGATTTTCCGACGGTGTTATGTGGGTTAAATTGGTGTCAAAACTTAGGATCATAATTGAAGGCTAAAATGTCGGGGACGGTGGTCGTAATGGTAGTAAGACGTGGTTATATTCGTGTTTCAACGGTTGGGCAGTCCAAGCATGGCAACAGCTTAGAGAATCAGATTAATGCTCTTGTCGCTGAGGGGGTCGACCGCGAAAACATTTTCTCGGATACGTACACAGGGACAAAAATGGATCGACCTGAATTTACTAAGCTCTGCTCAATACTAATAGAAGGCGACACGTTGGTCGTGACCAAGTTAGATCGATTTGCCCGCAGCATGATTCAGGGCGCACAGATCGTAAATGAGTTAATCAATCGCGGGATTCGAGTACACATTTTGAATATCGGGATTTTGGACAACACGCCAACCAGTAAGTTAATCCGAAACATCTTCTTCGCTTTCGCTGAGTTTGAACGCGATATGATCGTTGAACGTACTGGCGAAGGAAAGGATCTTGCCAAGCAGAAGGAAGGCTTCCGAGAGGGTCGCCCTAATAAGTTCACGAAGGTTCAACTCAACCACGCGATCAGTTTGCTCGAAACCAACACCATTAAGCAAGTCACGAGCCTGACTGGTATAAGCGAGAGTACTCTAAAAAGAGAAATGAGAAAGCGCAGAGCTGTATCATGATAACCGTTCGAGCTGATGGTAATGCTGTCGTTGTCGATTTTGGGGACATAGTGATCAAGATCCCATCGGGGTATGATTGCCCGATCTCGGGAGTAAGGTTAGGGCGGGGCGGCATTGTGTATTTCTTTGCTGATGGTGAAGAGGACTTCTTATCGATTGGTTCGACAGTCTTCGGTGAGGAACCGCGCTTCGTTCCTTTCGAGTACAGCATCCTAGTCGATAAGCACGATCAGGGGGTTCAAGGTTTAATCGAACTGATAAAGCGTATTTCAGCTAATAACTGGTTATCCTAAGGTTGGATTATGGAGAAAGGATAGTGGCTCTACACTTTTGAGAGACTTACATATTACGCATAACTAATATGTAAGTCATTTTATATTCCGGACGGAGACAATCATCAGTTGAGGATTAATGGTTCGCTAACGGGCAGCAGTTTAATTTGAAATACCCCAAATGACTATTCTATTTTATCACCAAACTTCTTTCCGAATTCCTCCATGAGATCAATGATGGGAATCAATTGTTCCCCTTTTGGGGTTAATGAATACTCAACACGCGGAGGAACCTCGGGAAAAACTTGGCGATTAATTAAGCCATCCGCTTCTAACTCTCGAAGTTGCTTGGTTAAAGACCCTTGTGAAATCCCCCACAAAAGAGTCTTAATTTCATTGTATCGATGCGGCTTAACCTTCAAAAACCAAAGGATCAGATACTTCCAACGTCCCGAAAGCAGGTTTTGAGTATAGGCAATACCGTATATTTCTCTGTGATCCGTCTTACATTCTTCATTAAATCCATCTTTGCTTATCCTAGACAACCTTTCCACCTCATTTTACTGTTAGGTACAAAAAATAGTACTATGTCATTATTTATTGCCCTCTTCAAAAAAGTGAGCAACGTATATATATTAGTACATGTAAACAATTTACTCAATCGGGGTCAATATAAATGGTATTGGAGGAACAAAAATGAGATTCGGAATTATAGGTGCAGGACCAATTGGGTCAAATATTGCGAAAAAGTTGGTTGAGAGCGGACATGATGTCAAAATTGCAGATGCTCGTGGGATTGAACGCTTGGAAGGAAAAACACTTACAGGAACACCTGTGTCCGTAGAAAATGTAATACAAAATATTGATGTTCTTATAACTTCTATCCCTTTCCATGCGCTGCCAAGCATTCGCAACATTATAGATAAAGTTGGGGAGGAAGTAGTCGTTGTAGACACTTCAAATTATTATCCTCAAATCAGCGGTAATATCGAAGACGTTGCGAACGGAATGGTTGAAAGTGTTTGGGCATCCAATCAATTGGGAAGACCCATCATTAAAGCTTTCAACAATTTCTTAGCCTATACCTTAGAACATCATGGAACTCCCGAAGGGACTAATGGACGCATTGCCATAGCGGTTGCTGGCGATAATCTATCACATAAACAAATCATCATGGGTGTAGCAAACGATATAGGCTTCGATGCCGTAGATGGTGGTTCTTTAAGCGATTCTTGGAGGCAGCAGCCAGGAACCCCAGGCTACTGCACCGAACTTACAAAAGAGGATCTAGCGATAGCCTTAACTAAAGCGAATAAAGAAAAAGCGCCAATTCTGCGGGATAAGGTGATGGAAAAGCTTGTAGCTTCAGAAGGTGGATTTGCCATTCAAAATGTTGTTAAAGCCAATAGGGAAGTATTCAATTCATAAGTTAGATTTCGTTCTTTCGAGTACAGTATCAGCTTATTGGGAGTATCTCTGCGTCGGTTGGACAACCTAAAGGTCGGATTGTGGTAAAACAAGGCTACTTCCAACCCAATCACCCGACCAGACCTATCCTTTCCATCATCTGCTTATATCATGGGTGCAGCATGGATGTTATGCTAAAAATGGTGATACTCCATGATACACATTCCAATAAAACCAATGTTACTTCATAAGTCTGACGCTGTCCCTTCGGGGGACAACTATATACATCAGCTTAAGCTCGACGGTCATCGTTGCATTCTTTCGTTCAGCAAGTCAAATGGGTTTCGTCTTTTTACAAGGAATCAAAATGATTGTACAAGACAGTACCCTGAAATAAGCCGCGCTGATCTGGACGCTGACGATGTTGTCTTAGACGGAGAACTGGTCGCAATCGTTGACGGTAAGCCTTGCTTCGAGACAATGTTGGAGAGGTTCCAAGCCCGCAAGCCCACGGATCTTCTAATTGCGTCAAAGCCGGTATCGTTCGCAGCATTCGATATTCTCTACCTGAATGGTAAGGATTTAACTAAGATGAAGCTTACCGACAGGCTTGATCTTCTGAAAAAGGTGGTTACTCCATCTAGTGTGATAACGGTCTGTGATTCATTCGAGGATGGGGTTCAGCTTTTCGATGCGACCAAGAAGCTGGGACTTGAGGGAATAGTGTCCAAGTCCAGGGACTCGATATACCATCTCAATACACGCAGCTCCAATTGGATTAAAGTGAAGAACTACCTTTACGATGTCGTACAGATCGATGCGATCCGCAAATCACAGTTTGGATGGTCGCTTCAGAAGGATGGTCAGTATGTGGGGTGTACAGAATTAGTTCCCCCTGCCGAACGAAGAGCATTCTCAAATATCGCGCAGCAGCTTGTGCGCGGCGAGGATAAGAACTGGATTTACCTTCATCCCCATATTAAGTGCAAGGTAAAGTTTCAATGCTACACGAAGCATAACTTGCTCAGAACACCGAGCTTTGTTGAGTTCGTCATATAGCGCAGCGAAGAGTGCCGAGAAATCGGCATTTTTTATTTTTCACTTGATTCCTTCTTGGAATGATGGCTACTATAAATGCTTTATACTGCATTTCACGCGCAAATAATGTATTATTTAGGAAATGTTATTTGTGGAGTGAGTAAGTATGTCATCACGAAAAAAGACGACTGAACAATTCAAAAGCGAAGTCTACGCTCTTGTTGAGGGTGAATATGAGGTAGTTGGAGAATACATATACGCTCTAGCCAAGATTAGCATGCGCCATAATACATGTGGTCGCAACTATGAGGTTACACCTGCTCATTTTTTAACAGGTAACCGTTGCCCCTTTTGCTCTGGTAAATACAGGACAACGGATGACTATAGTAAGATCGTGAACGATCTGACCAATGACGAGTATAAAGTACTAGGAGAATATACGAAGGCTTCAGCTAAGGTATCTATGAAGCATATAGCTTGCGGAAACGAATTTCTTATGACTCCTAACAGTTTTATGGGAGGGCAGCGATGTCCGAATTGTCCCTTAAAACGGGATGAAGCTCGTAGACAGTTTGAGGAGCGAGTAAGGAGTTTGGTGGGAGATGAATATGAGTTCCTGTCACCATACGAAGGGGTAGACAGCAAGGTAAAAATGAAACATGTCCCATGTGGGAATGAATATTTAGCTAATCCTTCGGGATTTCTCAGAGGAGAACGCTGCCCTAGCTGTGCGCGACTTTCGCGTACACGAACAGTTGAGCAAGTAAAAGAAGAAATTGATGTATTGGTCGGTAATGAATACTTCTATCATGAACCGTCCAAAACTCATGTAATGAATACGGACAAAATCACGATCACGCATAATATTTGCGGACATACTTATGAGGTTCTCTTGAGTAATTTTCTTCGTGGAACACGTTGCCCCCAATGTAGCAAGGCTTCTAAGCTGACGCATGATGAATTTCTTTTAGAAATCAGATCACTAGTTGGAGATGAGTATTCAGTCCTTGGACAATATAAAGGGCGCAGTAAGAAAATAGAGTTCCGTCATAATATATGTGGTCATGCATACGTTACCACTCCAATGAGTTTTGTTACAGGAGCACGTTGTATCCCTTGTGGTATTAAGGCTCGAAGTGAAACCCCTCGGAAGTCGCATGAGCAAATCATCAAAGAAATTCATGATTTGGTGGGCGATGAATATAGTTTAGTGAGTCAGTATCAGGGGATTAAAGAAAAACTGACGATGAAACACAACTCCTGTGGTTATGAATATAAAGTCTCTTCAAATCACTTTTTTAATGGCACACGCTGTCCTTCTTGCTTTGGTAAGAATAAGAAATCTACAGAAGGTTTCATCAACGAAGTTCAGGAGCTCGTTGGTGAGGAGTATCGGGTGCTTGGTGAATATAAAAATGCCCGTACTAAGATTGAGATGCAACATATGAGTTGCGGTTACCATTATAGCATCGTTCCAGATAGCTTCCTACGTGGGACTCGATGTCCAGCATGTTACGGAAAAATCAAAAAGAATACGGAAATTATTAAAAAGGAAATTTTTCAATTAGTGGGCAACGAGTACACCGTTTTGGGTCAGTATGTAAATTCGGGTGCACCTTTATTGATTAGACACAACACATGCGGCAATGAATATGAGACTAGGACCGGAAATTTTCTGAAGGGGTATCGATGTGGGGCATGTGCAAATAATCAAAAGAAAACCACAGAATCGTTTATCTTAGAAGTACGTGGAAAGTTTGATGATGAATACGAGATTCTTGGAGAGTACATTGATTCGCGATCTTTAATATCAGTCCGACATACAGCATGTGGTTTCGAATATTCAATTACTCCTGATAATCTATTACGAGGTAAAGGTTGCTTTTATTGTAATCGAATGTCTCAGCCTGAGAAGGATCTTTATCATTTATTGCTTTCAAATAGTGTGAATTTTGAAATGCAGAAAGAGTTTAATGATTTGCAGCATGATGGAAAATTACGTTTTGATTACTGCATCTATCTCGGGGAAGGTAAAGATGAGTTTGTTCTTATCGAATATGATGGTCTACAACATTATAAGCCTGTGTTCGGTGAGGAAAGTTTTTCGAAGACTAAAATGCGTGACGAGTTAAAAGTAGCATATTGCCAGCAACACAACATTCCCTTAAAGAGGATTCCTTATTATAAAAATCATGTGAAGTCACTAGCTAATTTCCTTGAGACGTTTGGATTTGCAGTGAAAATACCTGAACAACTCAGGCAGAATAGAGCGTCAATCTTACAGCATTAAATTAGCTACACCGAAGAGTGCCGAGAAATTGGCACTTTTTATTTTTGTCGTTGAGTCCTTTATAGGTTGAGTAAACTCAGTGTGGGATTTTTATTACATATCCTCGATTTGCGTATGTGAATCTTCACTTAGCTTCTTCTATTTGTTAGAGGAACTTTTCTAATCGCTCGAACAGGGTTCGATTTCAGCAGTTAGTGAACGAGAACAAATATAAGTACAAGGAGATAACTGAATAAAAACAACCAGTACAACAACACCAGCACTCAACTTTGAAAGGAGCTTCTTCTTTTGTCCACTCTCTTACATATCTATCTCAACCGTTTCGGCATCCTGCGCGAATCCGCCGCGCATGGAGTTCAGTCCCTAAAGCTATACGGATCGGCATTCTTTTAACTCACGCGGAACAGGTGCAAAGCTCCGAGCAGCCGACATCATGGATCTCGACCCCAATTGCACATACGTTTCGTAGTCCCTAGTGGCAGTAACACAATCCAATCACGAGAGGTGTATAAAAATGCGATTTCGTCATATTTGCGAGGTTTGCGGTAAGGAAGAAATTTTATCGCCCGAAGAAGGTTTTGAACAAGGATGGGACTACCCACCTAGAATGTATCAGTTCAATATTTTATCTCCGAGAACCTGCGGGAGTTGTGGAATTGATCGCACTTTATGGTGGGCATTGATCGTTGAGGGCAAAAAACCATCCGACCTAGATGAGAGACAGCTCCAAACGTTAGAGCGTATCAAAGAGGAGCCAAAGAGTATTAAGGTAACCGATTAATCTTATAGTAATGAGGATAGGTTGCTCACGAAGGTGCTGTAAAATCAGCACCTTTTTTCCACGCCACAGGATCAACCTTCATTAGTACGAGCAAAAAGTTATTTATTGCACATGAGTCAATTTGTAATTGTAACTGGATGAGGAGGATATTATTGGTATCTGTCGAATTAGTTCTCAATACCCACATATTCTTTGATGGGGATTGTGGGAGTATATTAAGGGGTATAGAGGCTCTTTCAACGAAAGTAGTAAAACGAAGATGACGACAAGCTTGAATTGTAAAAGGAGCTACCACAATGAAATATTTGTTTCTCGATACTAACATCTATATCGACATGATAGTTTCTCGAAACGCATCACACTCTGCTGACTCCTATGAGCAGCTAAAGATGTTACTGGATCACAACCAAGTAAAGATATTAGTTCCTGCCATTATCGAAGCAGAGGTTAAAAGGCATATTGCAAGCGAAGTCAGGAATGTTGGGGATTTAGTGCAGGAAGCAAGGAAATCAATTGATAACGTCTACTGGATTAATCACGTTGAAGAGATCGAGAAGTACAATGAGAAGATTAGACCACTTAGTCAAGCCCTTGGGAATATGGTTGACGAGTTTAGAAGGAATGAAGAACGCTACTTATCCGATGCGACTACTAAAATAACGGGGTTAATGCAGTATAGAAATGTAATTACTATTGAGGAAAATGGAGATTTGTTAAGTAAAGTACAGAGACGAAAGCTGTATAAGCAATGTCCGTTTCATATAGAGGATAAGGAATCTTGGGCAGATGCGATGATTATTGAAACATTGATTAATATTCGTGACTTTGTAGCTATAAATGATGATGACAAAATCTACTTCATTACACGGAATCACAAAGACTTCTCCAAAGGAAATAGTAAGACTGATAGAGTATTAATTCATCCTCACATTGAAGAGCAATTAAGGCAGAATAACTTGCTTCAGGCTTTTAATTATCGGTCACTTTACACCAAGACTCTGATAGAGGACTTTGCTGATGAAGCTACTGAGGCAAATATCATGCAACAATTGATTGAAGAGGCTGAGGATGAAAGAAGAGAAATGATTGATGCCGCACGTGAGCATTGGTATGACGTGGAGAGAGAATCAGCAGGATTATCATCTTTGTCCTCGGCAGATGCTTACTTTGAAAGCATTGGCGAAAGTGATGAAGTTCAAGCTTTAATTAATGCAATTGATTCTTCCATTTCTTCACTAGAGGCATTGATTGAAGATGCTTTAGATGAGTATTCTCAGTTTGAAGATGACCTCAATGCAGAACCCATTGCTAATTTGAGGGCTAGGATTCAGGCGTATAACACCAACTCCCCTTTCTTACAAATTAGTTATGAAAGTGGCTTTAGCGATGATGAGGTACGCGAAGCAGTTCTGGAATTTGTGGATGACATTTTGCTTTCAGTTGATGACATAGAGTCATTACGAGATAGCATCGACAAAAAGGATCATTTTGAACTAGGCATACTAGTCAAATTTAATGATCTGCGTGAAAACACCATTAGCCTTTCTGTAGAAGGGGAACTAGACCCAAGGAATGATGATTCAGACCATCTTTGGGTAGAACTTTACATTAATGATGCTCGAGATGCTTATGGTGAAGTAGAAGTATACTATGGTGGGGTTCGATATGATGAAGATAGCGAATCTCCTGACGGAACGGTAGAATCGATTGACTATAACCTTGAAAAAGTTACAGACAGGTTGGTAAATATCATTCAGAGGAATATTGATTCTGTTGATCACAAGAAGGTCAATCTCGGCAAGTTGCGTACTGTCCTCAATATTTGATTCATTTAGAAATGTGGGGGTAATTGCTTTAAGGTGCTGACAAAATCAGCACCTTTCTTCATTGCTTTTGATAATTTACCGTCTTATCAATTCAAGGAATCAAACAGAGGTGGCTCCCGCAGGGAAAAGCTAGGAGGACGTAATATAAATGACCACACATTTTGGGGTAAAGTTACGAAATAAAGAAGGTGGTTTAAGTTTAACCGCCGATAACTATATAAAATTTAGGAGTAAAGATATTACCTCTCCTTACTTTGAAGACTTAAATCATAAGTACGAGAAGGCTATGATGAACTTCGATCTTAATATGAAGTACTTCAAAACTCTGTCTTGGGATGAGTTTGATGTAGAATTGCAGAGGTTAGTAGCTTCATATACCTTTGATGAGATTACTAATCTTAGTTCTGTTGATGGGGTCAAAGGATTCTACATCATGGTGCTAGACGATTATTGCCAAGCATATATCGGGATAAGCCACGATATTAAAGGAAGAATAAAAGCACATTGGGGTAGACAAGTTCCGTTGGATCAACTCGCTATGGATTTCTCGGTGTATTCACTAGAGGTAGATTGCTTTAGGGCATTAGACACCACGAGAATATTTGTGCGTCCTTGTCCTGAGTGTGATTTTATTAATTACCCTCTGATAGCCGGTAATCTTGAGAATGAAATAGTTCATAAGTTACCTATAGATTATTGCTTAAATCAGGGTATGACAGGTACGAGAGATGCTATGAGAGAAAGGTTAAGGAATCGTGATGTAAGGATTGCAAAGGTACGGAGTCTTCTTAGCGATACTGAGGACTGATTTTGGTGAGTACTGAAAAAAGTAGAAGCTATTTTCATGCCACGCGATAATTCACCCGTTCACCCAACCTCAGAACCTGATTTTTTCTCCCTCGACTCGACTTGTGAACCTCGCTCGAGCAAGTTATCATCATTCAAACTGCTAAGCGAGGTGAAGGTAAAATGTCGCAGGACTACTGGTCAGAGTCGTTCAAGAACCTAATTGATCAGCGTTTCAATGAGCTGGCGAGAGCTGCTTCATTGGTCGAAGAGGTACGCATCTTGCGTGACAAGCAAGCTGAAATCGAAGCAAAGTTGAAACAGGATCTCGGTTCGGATGCTTTCCGCAGCATCTTAGAATGGGAAGATGTATTCAATCACCGTAACACGCTCGAAAGGGAATGGCTTTATTTGGCAGGGGTAAAAGATGGGGTTCAGTTCTATAAATATTTGCTTGATTTCGTGGACAGTAATGAATAATTGGGCTCTAAAAGAGCCTTCATTCCGGTGAGTAGTGAGCCACCCATCCGGAAAAAATGAACCAATTCTCCGATGGCTCCCGCCATCGGAGACCCGCTGAGTTAAAGGGTAAAATAATTAAATAGGCTATTAGTCTTTTATGATAAGATCATAGAACAAGATAACTTAAAGTCGTCGTTTTCAATATGAACAAGTTTGAAACGATTATAGGAGAGTCCTAAAATGAAAAAGAAAATGAACTATTTAATCGGACTGCTAATGATCGTCTTGATGGTTGGCTGTTCAAATGCAGAGAATTTAGCTGTTACAAATGTAGAAGATACTCCACAGGAAGTAACCACAGTTGATAAAGAACTTGAAGGAACAGTTTCCGAGGTCGTTGAAGAGACAAAAGCAGTTGAACCTCCCCTGACGGTTGTTAATGAACCAGCAGCTGAGGAAACACCAACTCAACCAGATAACGTACTCTTCTCAGGATACAAACGTATTGAAGTGAAAAGTTGTGACTTGTCTGGGCATCGTGAACCTAATGTCGTAGTGGATGTAGGTTACGGGGATCGTGAGTACTGGGCATTTACAAACGAACATGGGCAACTTGTGCGTGTCATTGCCGAAAAAATCATTTTACAAGATGATAGTACCGAGTCCGTCTCATCGTCTGGTAGATATTGCTCTGATGAGGCGAAGGTTCCAGGTGTCGAAAGTGATTTGCTAGATGAAGGACATATCATTGCTGATTCCCTTGGCGGGGTATCAAATGCTTATAATATTACCCCGCAAGATAGCACCCTCAACCGACATGGCGATCAAGCTTATATGGAAGATGCGATACGCAAAGCAGGTGGAGCTAGTAATTTTGAAGCAATTATCACCTACCCGAACACCGAAACGCAGATACCGTCAAGTTATCAGTATACCTACACGATAAAAGGTAACGTAATTGTCGATAAATTTGATAACCTGAACCCTGATGAGGTAAATGCATCGCTTGGTTTGACAGGTGATGATACTTCCAAACCGAGCAGTACAAACACAGAGGGTGATCTTTCGAAGGTTGATTCAAATGGAAATGGAAAAGTAACGATTAAAGAAGCAAAAGCGGCAGGCTTCCAGATGCCTATAACGAGTGACCACTGGTTATACAAATATATGGATGATCGTGATGGTGACGGCATGGTTGGTGAGTAAGATTACTAACGGATGCGATTGTTATATATATAACAGGAGAGCCGCTCATAAACAACTGGGTGGTTCTCTTTACTTGAGGAATGGTTCAAAAACACCGGAGATGTAGCTCTCACTCACCGAAACGATGGCTGAATACGCTCGGGAGTAGTCACATTGGTGAACAACCGCCGCGGCAGTAACCACACGTTCCGAGAAAAGCACCAAGAACCCTAAGAACGGGGGACTTGGTGCTTTTGTTTGTTCAGGGCAGGACAAATGAAGTCAGTTGTAGAATTATGAAGTAATTTGGGGTATTGAAGAGCTTTTGCCGTTCCCATCGTTCTTTTGAGCAACACTGGAGCGACTTACTCATTTTGACCCATACAACTATGCGCTCGGAGGAATTCATTGTGACTTTAGCTGTCGAAAAGAAGTGGATAAATCAGCTTGATCCGGATGAAGTGGTTTTATATCCGCTTCAGTTTGCTAACACCGAAAGATTAAACAATCATGGTAATGATGCAGTTTACATATTTGATGAAGTGGGTAGCGGTAAGACAATAAGTAGCGGTATCATGGCACTTGATTTTCTGGAGCATAACCCAGGTGAAGATGTCTTGGTAATAACGACAAATGCTTTAGCTCGGGGCAGTGATATTAAACCTAGAGGTCAGTTTCTTAGTGACTGGTTCGATAAGCTTCCCTTCGAGGAACTGGGGTATGAAAATAGGGTTCGGGTCGTTAATAACCACCATTCCAAATTCAAGGTTCCGAGAAAATATGGACTCGTAATTATTGATGAAGCGCACTTGTTCTTGAGCGGATGGACTCAGCGTTATCAGAATCTGACCAATAACATTACGGCTAAGAAAGTGGTATTTCTTACTGCTACACCGATAAAGCAAGGTGTTTATGATTTACAGGTCTATCCGCGAATAGCCACAGCCTTGCTTAAGAAGCAAGTTGATACAAGCTGGATCGATCAACTTCAGACAATTGGTAAGCAGCCTGAGGAGTTGATCTGCAGCCAGTTCGATGTGAAGTTTCCAGTTACTCGGTATTTCAAAGATACGATTAAATCCCTTGAGACCGAGGGGTATGTTAAAACAAATGTTAAGCGATACGAGTCCTTAATTTGGGAGTACAACTCGCGTAGCAACAAGAATGAAGTACTAGTAAAGAATTTGAAAGCCCTATATGACAAGTCTGATACTAACCGCTTTGTAGTGTTCACCAGATACGTATTAAAAGAAGCTGATCTCATAGGGGGTCATCTTGAAGAAGCGGGTTTCGTGAATTCTAACATTGCGCTTCCCGACAAGCCGACTTACTATGTGGTTACTGGTCGTAATCCAAGAGAACTGACGGACTTCTCAAGACAAGATAATCTACCCACCGTTCTGATCTTGACGTATCAAATAGCGGAGCAAGGCATTAATCTACCGGGGTATAATCATATTGTAAATTACCATGTCTCTGCTTACCCATCAGCACTTGAGCAGCGTTACGGGCGTATTGACCGTTTAAACAGTAAGAGCGATGCGATCTACAACTGTTTCCTTGTGGGTGCGAAAAACTATTATGATACAAGCACGCTCAACTTCTTCTATGCTATCAATACAAGCCTTGGCTCCTTGTTGAGTTATCTGCCATCAAGGAATACGATCTTGTCGATTGACATTTTAAAGCGGTATACGACAATGAAAAGTGATTCGGAGAGGTACCTTACTCGACTTTCCGATTCACTTGAGGCGCAAGGGGTCAGCGAGCTTTATGATCACCTTACCGCATGGGAAGCTCTTTCAATAGTAACGGGAGCAGTTGAATCTGAATCCTTTGTAGAAGTGAGTGTGGGAGCGGAGGCGCTCAGTGAAGAATCGATTAATATCGCCCCTGTAATAGCCGATGAAAATCTTAGTGAGTTATTCGATTTCTGTAAGGATAGAGTGTCTCTCGATCATGATCTTAAATTTACGAGGGTCGAAGCTGAAAAGGCACTACTTGACGATGTTCAGAAACGTCTAGAAGAGTTTAAAGCAGACTTTTCTCAAAATAGTGATGAGAGGGAACAGGTAATTGAGTGGTTGCTACGAACCGAGGGTATTTGGGATCACATCTTTTATGTTAATGATCGGAAAGTGGATTGGTCGGGACTTGATGTCGGACGAGTCGATGCCGTTGAGGGGTGTGCCAAATTCATCTCGGGTAACAGCGATTATGCGGTTTACCTAGAAATGTTCAACGAGCAGATCCGTTTGCCAAAAGAGTTCCAAAAGTATCGTGCTCTGATAAATAGGGGGTATGAGGAAGCATTTGAAGCGAACAGGTTTGATGTCTTGTTCCCTGAACTTGTGGGTAGCACGTATTCCGAGAAATTTGAAGGAGCGCTTAAAGCCTTAGTTGAAGATAAAATTGAAGCCAGGTCAAAAGCCAAGCGAGAAGCCAGTCCTGAAGCTAATCTTGAAGGCGACAACAAGATAAGTGCATTGGTAGTCGAGAATATTGACCAGTTGATTCCTACCCTACCCCTGTTCAAGATGATGGACTACTATAAGCAAGAGCTAAAAAAGTTAGCTCGTATAGAAAATGGAGCTTTGCGAGATAAGTTTCATGGAGAAGTGCATGTCTTCGCAACGGCGATGGGACGGCTAGTGTACAGGAACTTAAGTGTTTCTGATGAGTTCTACACTAAGTATTTCGGGCATGTCCGAGGTAAAGATTATATTTACTTTAGGGAAGAGTACAAGTCATTCTTTGAAGTTGCCTTTAGCCGAGAAATTGTTGAGGATGGGGTAACGAAGAGGATTAGTGCAGCTAGTAACTGGTTGAAGCTGGCATACCACATGTCGCGGAAGGAATCTGTAGCTTGCGTATTAGATTATTTTAATGGCGTTAGGAGACTGTCGAAAATAGTTGATTCTCAGAATGGTTCCATTGCTCCACCGCTTAGAAGTCGTTCACTCTTTTCGTACTTCATTGAGCGGAATGGGAGTGGCGGCTTCCGTACATGGGCTCAGAAGTATTTTGTTGATGACATTGCTAAACCTGACTTCGTGTGGTCAGACGATTATTGGACAAAAGGTGTTCTAAGAGAAGTAAAAGGTCTAAACTACGGTAATTAGCTTTGAAGAATATTGAAGTCGATCAAGCTGCTGATAACCTCAGCAGTTTTTCCTTTAATCGGGGGTAGTTGAGATCGTAGGATGGGTTAGTCTAGAACTTCGAATCGCACCTTCAAGAAAAACAGGAGTTAGCTTCACGCCGCACGATATTTCACCCGCCCACCCAACCACTAGACCTGTTTTTCACATCTACTTTAACAGTTATCGCCAGAGACGATTTATAGGAAGTGCAAGCTCCTATAACAGTCCAAGCGAAGGTGATGATGGTATTGGAACAGGTTCTTTCCGTTTTAGCAGGTATAAGCACTTTCTTAAAGCGAGTATTCACCAAGTTCGAGAAGGGACACGAAAGAATAGTCACTGAGACAAGTTTGGTAAACACTCCTTCGATTAGCGATCCTAGCCCTGATCGGGGTAGTGTCAGTAATGAATGCATTGCTCCATCTTATCCCGAGCCAAATGTTCAGACAAGTAGAATCCAAGCTGAAAGCAAGCCATTGACCCAGAAGTATAGGAACTTCATGGGTTTTTATGACCCGCAGACTCGAAATGTAACTATTACGAAGTGGGTAAATCGCAGATCTCGCGGGAAGGAAATGAGGGAAGTCCACTCAGAGTATGTTCTATTCCCTGTTACTCAAGAAGAATTAAAGAACTATGTTTCCATTGCCGCGACAGGGAAGCCATCAAGGTAAAATAATCCCACAAGGGGTTCAGTTACCTTTGCTTTTACGGTAAAATACAACAAATCGTAATGGCGGGGGTATTATTTATGGTAGCAGCTTCATCATTCGACCTCATCTCTGATCTTCACACAGACTTTTGGATCAACTCAAACAACACCCAATCACAAATCGATCTCTTTGTAGACAGCCTACTCCCGACCGACCACCCAACCAACCCGTCCAAGGTATTGGTCATAGCCGGTGATCTTGGTCATAAGAACAGTCAGAACGAGCTTCTCCTTAGAAGCTTCAAGAGATATTACACAAACGTTTTGATCGTTTTTGGAAACCACGACTTATACCTAACCTCTAGTTCTGCCAGATGGAAGTCCAGCTATCGATCAGTAAATCGCATCAACGAAATGAAGCAGTTAGCCACGCAGATTGAAGGTATCTATATCCTAGACGGCTCAAACGTAACCATTGATGGTATCACCTACGGCGGAGCTGGAATGTGGCACGACTTCTCGTTTGGGGTAGCGATGGGCTTCTCCGAGCCGTATCTGTTGGATATCTGGCAACATTCCATGAATGACGCCAACCTGATCCTTCCGAAATTTACCCTGACTTCCCTGCAGTACCACTTCAATAAGGAACTTGAGAAGCTGGAGAGTATATTTGAACAATCTCAGGTCATCGTCACGCATGTCAGTCCTGATGCTTCCAACATGCCGACAAAGAACTTGAACGATCCGGTATCGACCTTCTATTACTTTGACGGTTTCCACTTATTGAGTCGGGCGAAGGGGAAGGTTTGGTGCTATGGTCACACTCACACTCACGCGGACTACTACCACCAAGAAGGTTGTCGCCTAGTAAACAATGCCTTGGGGTATCCCGACGAGAAGACGGGAGCCAAGATTCGCACCATCCAATTATGAAGTGGGGGAGGGTTCTTTTATGATCGTAAACGTCATCGACAGTATCATTGAGAACCGTAATAAGCTCATGGAGATCGTTTCTTGTCATGGGGTCACCTCTTTGAAGATTTTCGGCTCTGTTCTCGCTCGAACCGAGAAACCTGACTCAAACATCGACTTCATAGCGGTATTCAATCCACTAAAATACGAATGGGGTGCACATTTAGACGTTCAATATGATTTAGAAACTATCTTCAACCGGAAGGTAACGGTAATCAATTGGAGTGACATACCTGAAACCTTCAAGCCAACCGACGCTGTCGATATCATGCAATTAGAAGCCAGTAAGCGGTATGACATAATCCCGAAGACAAGCTTACTTTACTTCGTCATGCTCGATCATTACCTTAAATACCATGATCCTAAGAAACACGAACATATATTTGAGCCGGAGAATAGAGGCAGTTTATATAGGTATCTAGCCAAAAGGATTAGTTGGTGGTTCAGTAGATTGCTCCTGCTTGAAGACAACGACCTTCGATCCTATGAGGGGTTCGATTTTGTCGAGGTTTTATACCTCTGTGATAAGCTGGAAGACCCTTTGAACGAATCGCCGAAAGATGTTGCTCGTTTTAAGCAGTTGTTCCTGAAAGTAAGGGATTACGTCCACCGTCACTGCCCACCCGAAAATGACGAGTTAATGCAGTTTGCTCGAGTATGGGTAGGCAACAGAAGCTTCGATCCATTCGAAGAAATGGACTAATTTGAAGGAGTTGGTCAATATGAACGTCATTGATACAATCATTGCTCGTCGATCTGAAATAATGTCCATCGCCGCGGCGCACGCGGTAAAGCAGTTGAAGCTTTACGGCTCTGTCCTCAATCGAACCGAGAAGCCCGAGAGCGACATTGACTTCCTTGCCGTTTTCGACCCAAGCATTCCATACGAGTGGGATGCCGCCTTTGAATTACAGGAAAAATTAGAAGCTATATTCAACCGGAGGATCAGTATTCTCGACTCACGAAGAATCCCTGAGGTTTTTTATCCACAAATTTACAACGATCCTGTGGACATTATGACACTAGAACACGGTATGCAATACAGAACTACGCCAAAGTCCAGCAGGATTTATTACTACATGTTGGACAAGTTGTTCAGGGACTACGATTATGATATTGAAGCCACGCCCTACGCCAACACGATATACGCTTCCCTTGCCGATCGGGTCAGTTGGTGGTTCAGCCGATTGCTTCGTTTAGAAGATAACGACTTGCGCTCCAATGAGGGGTTCGACTTTACCGAAGTTCTGTATATTTGCGATAAGATATATGATGAGCTTTTCGATCAATCACCGAAAGATATTGCCCGTTTCAAGGAGTTGCTCCCTGCAATCAAGGAATATGTCGCCGTACGGCTCCCACTGTATAAGCGCCTTCCAACACGAGTGTCTGAAGGATTTGCACCGTGAAATTGAGGGGTTCTATCACAGCAACTTCCCCTCAAAAACTGAGAATGTAACCAAACATTGAAGATGCGGTCGCCCTAAGATGGGGTAGCCGTATTTTTTTTCTTTGCTTCATGATGATTACAACTTTAAGCATGAGTTTTGTCGATTATTGTTTACAAAAAGCAGGGGAAAAGACTCCCATTGGTGAATATTTACAAGATGGTTGCACTATTCCAAAAGTCACACCTCGAAGTAATAACCAACCAGAAAAGTATTGGAGGATTCGAAAGTATTGAAGAACTTAGTTGATAAGCTAACTGGCAAAGACAAACTGTTAGAAGAGCTTACTCTTCTCCGTAGTAGGCTGGATAAAGCTAATTATGAGAAGTCTACTATAGCATCAAAGCTTGACAAAGTTAGTGATGATTTCGCCGCGGCGAGGAAAACCATCGAGAAAATGCAACACTTAAATTCCGAGTTGATGTCAAAATATAAATCGCTTGAACAAAGCTTCAATAGGAAGGATTCCGATTATAAGAAACTTCAGGAAGAGTACTCTGATCTATCGGATAGTCATGGAGAACTCTCGACACAACTGATAGCGACTCGCAATAGCAATAAAACATTGCAACAGAAGCTTCATAATATCGAAAGTGAGCATGCTTTTTATAAGTCGAGATTCGGTGAAATCTTAGAAGTTCCCCAATCTGACAATCCGGTCGCGATCACGGATTGGGACAGCAGCTTCTTTGAAATTGCTGAAAAGATTAAGGGTAACCCGTTTAATGAAAATCAGGTTGAAGCCATCCGATATGATATGGAGAAGCATCTTCAAATTATTGCAGGCGCTGGTTCCGGTAAGACTGAAACGATCTGTGCTAAGGTTGCTTATCTCATTCAAATGAAAAAGGTTAACCCTAATCAGATTTGTATGATGACATTTACTCGCAAGGCTAAAGAAGAGATGGAAGGAAGAGTTAATCTCTTCCTTGGGGTAGAAAATTCAAAGGTCAATGTCAGCACTTTTCATGGCACATTCATGAGCTTGTTCAATCAGTTAAAGAAACAGAATCCTGCTTATTCATCAATAGGGATTCAAGGTGGAAATGCTGACGAGGGCGAATTTGAGTATAAAAAAGAGCTGCGTAAGCTGATTAACAAATACAGACTGTTTAAGTTTGACAAGGAAAACGAAAAGACGATTTTTGAACGTATAAGTTTCTGGATTAACATGGGGTTCTCAGTTGACCAAATGACCGATTATATTCAGAAGCATTTTGATAGTGTAATCGATGATAAGGAAGATGTTCCTGTTAGCGTCCGGTTCAACTTAATGTTTAATGAGTTGAATCAGATAAGAAAGGACAACGAGATTGTTGTTTATGATGATTTTCTAATTAATTTATACGATGCATTGCTTCAGTACCCAGATGCAAGAGAGTTCGTCCAAAACAGATACGACTATATTTTCATTGACGAGTTCCAAGATATTAATCCTTTACAGATGGAAACGGTCAAACTAATTTGTCCCCCAACAAGTGCTTCGAAATTGATCATAGTGGGAGATGATGACCAGTCGATCTATGCTTTTAGGGGGTCAGATCCTAACTATATTAAGGATTTTCCGAAAATCTACAATACCCATGAGATTAGATTAATGAGGAACTATCGCTCGAAGCGGAAAATTGTAGATGCAGGTAACTGGGTTATCTCTGAGAACAAGCATGATCGAATATCCAAGTCGATGGATGCATTCCATAAAGATGATGGAGAAGCGATTATTGTAGCGTGTCCAGGTACCAAAGAAGAAGCTCACTGGATTCTGTCGAGATCCCAGGAGATCGGTAAGCTTGAGCCTTTCGTATTTGAGGGCAAAATTGAGCCTATCAACTATACAAAATCGACTGTTCTCTATAGATCAAGAAGGCAACTTCAGAGTATGTTCCAAGCTCTAGATGTTAAAGGGGTTCCGTATGTCATCGAGAAAATGGATGATGTTATGGGTATCTTTTCTATTCATGATTTTAATAGTGCGTTTGGCATGTGGCAGGAGCTACTGGCTTCAAGGGGTAACAAGCTTCAGTTGTGGAGGTCTATTTTGACAAACGCACTGGGACATTATTTCGTCAGTAAGCATGCCATAGAACAGTGGTATCAAACCTTAGACATCGCTACTTTATCCGACGTTATTCGCGAGGCTTGTGCGCTAGTCATTGAAAAGTCTAAAACCAAGGACACGCTCCCACTAAAACAGTACCTAACCCTTCTTGTTAATATGAAGCAAGAAAAGCCGGTTAACATGAAGGAAGTTGCGGAGCAATTCTTAGCTCTTCCTAGAGTTAAGGATAATGTTACTGATGAGGAAAAGGAATGGATTCTAAAGGAACTCGAAAAATACAGCACTTGGACTGATTTACTCGGTTTTCATGAGAGGATGAAACGGCGTAAGGATGAAATGAAGGAAAATCTGAAGAAGTACCATGACGAAAAGTACAATGCCCTGTATTTCTTGACAATTCACGGGAGCAAAGGGTTAGCATTTGAAAATGTATTTGTCATTGGATGTAACGATGGCGGTCTTCCTTCAAAGTATGCAGAAGAGCTTAAAGATGTGGATGTTCAATCGTGCAAAGAGAAAGCTGAACCACCGACAACTGTGGAAGAAGAACGAAGACTAATGTATGTCGCTGTAACCAGAGCCAAACAGAAGTTGTATGTGACTTTTCCTAAGACAATTCAAGATAAGCCATGTGGACGATCAAGATTCTTAAAAGAACTGAACTTACCTATTATCGATTCTGATAAGGTCAATCCGGTTGGCGCTGTAGCAGCGCTATAAGGGGGGCATTATGGCTAAAGATAACGAAGAGAAGCAAGCTACGTCGAGCTTAATCACGAAACCAAGCACGGCACAATCACATGGGTAAATGCGATGCTTGGAGCAACCATTGAAGAGTTAATAGTTATAAGAACGGCAAGTTACCTAACTGAGTAACGCCTCTAGTTTATGAGTAGAGGCTAGAGCCTGACTTCACCTTCTCAATTCCTTGAAAAAAGTTTACTACAGGTTTGATTAATTGAAGGTTGCTCATGCTAGGTTCTTTTGAAAGGAATTAAGTATAGATGACTTAATTACTATTTGATAAAATATCTTTATATTTAAATCTTGAAGATTTTTCAAATGAAGGAATTGTTGGGCATGTCCAGGAAGAGGGGATTATGAATGAGTGTACATATAGAAAGTCTTAGAAAGGATTATCATAGTGATAAGGTGGTCCCCTTTATTGGAGCGGGATTATCTGTGCCATTTAGGGTTCCTACATGGGGAGATTTGATAAAGGAAGTCACACAAAAACATGCTGTTGGAAATAAAGCTTTCATAATGCAAGCAGTTCAATGGCATCTAGAGACTAAGGATTACTGGGGTGCGCTTAATGAGTTAATGAAATTTGCACATATCATTGATGCTGATATTCAAGAAGCAATCGTTGCTTTAATCAAAGAAAGACAGATTAAACTCAATGATATTAATTTACATAACTATTCGGATATAGGAAAGATGAATTTTAAGCTTCACCTAACTACAAATTATGAAAATTTGTTAAATGAGCATCTAAATTGTGAACATATACCGATTTTACTTAAGGATATTGATTTTAGTACCCAGAAACTTTTTGATGAAAAAAGGGTCTGTCATCTTCATGGGTATACGAGTAACTCAGGAACTATAGTTATAAGCGAGCAAAGCTATAAAAAGCTATATGTTGATAAAAAGTATGACAACATATTGAAGTTAGTTACTGGGAGTAAAAAACTACTTTTTATGGGATTTTCATTCGATGATCAATTTATACAAAGATTGATTAAGGATCACATGGATTCTTTTCAAGGAACCCATTACATAATCTTGGCAAACCCTCCTGAAGATCAGGTAAAAAAATTCAGGGAGGAATATGGGTTGCTAACCATACCTTACAGTACAGAGGGTTCTTCCCATGCGCAGGAAATAAGGAAAATATTGAATGCAATCTCCACCCCCTTCGACCCTAGGAATGAGGGGAGTACTAACAATGTTGGGGAAAATGACCAATCAGTTATTGTAGGTGCTGGTTTGTCAGACATCAATCAAAATGTTGAAGAGAATTTATTCTATAAAAAATTGAAACTTGAATGTATTGAGGCTGGAACTATGGAACTGGCAAAGTTGTTTTACATAGCAGCAGAAAAATACATTAGACAATTGAAGAAAAGTGGCATGGATATTAATGTGATCGATGCTATTTTCTATAAAGTATTCGGAAAATATAAAGAACGATTTGTTGATACCTACAAACAGTTTGGAGATAGTCATGAATTCGTTAAAGTTGTGCATAAAAGCTTGGAAATTATTGACTTTGGTCGATATGCAAAGTTTTTTCAAGAGAATCAATCGGACGAAAACGAAAATAGAGGGTTGATACATCTACTAGCGGATGAAAACGAGGAAGTTTGGTGGGGGGACAAGAGACTTGCGGACTTATAAAGAGGTTATTAGAGAATCTGTCCCTCCATCTGTTCAACTATTGTTTGAAAACACAAAATTGGATTTGACAAAAACAATATTGTTATTATACGTATACTCATTGCAAAGCCAGAAAAAGTACAGGAAGGTTTCCGAAATTGTATTTTACTATAGTCTTGTCAATTTTGACTTAATTAAGTTGTATAAATCTAACGAAGAAAATAAGGACTTGATTTCTACAAATCAATACTTTAGATTTCAATTTAATATCAGCAGGATTCTTTTGCAATTATCACAACTTGGATATATAGAATTAAAAGGAACACTGACTGTTAAAACAGATGATATTGGAGCTAGGATAACCCCTGATGGCTTAGCGTTCGTAAAAGAACTTGATTCAGAGTACTTCACAAAACTTGTAGATGACTACGTGCAAGCACTTAAAACTGTAGAATTTTCAACAGCCAATTTAAAGATAATTAAGGGGGGAACTCAATGAGTCGTATGATATTTAACAAATTAGTTCTCCAAGGTGTATCCTATAGACGCACAATAGAATTCAATAAAGGTCTTACAGTAATTAGTGGAGACAAAACTTCAGGAAAGTCTTTGATTTTCAGTTTGATTGATTATTGCTTAGGTAAAAGTAAGAAGATTGATTTAAAAGTTCAAAAAGAGCTAAATGAACACTGTGACCAAATTTTTCTCGAACTCACAATAAATGATGAGATTCTGACCATAAATCGCTTGCTTAAAGAAAAGCAAACCAAAATGAGTATATATTTTTGTGCGTTTGATGATATAGATGATTATACTCAAAAGACTGTAGAACAAGATGAGCTAATTCAGCTTCTAATGAGAAAATTAAATATTAATGAATATAAATTGGTAAAGCACCAAAAGCACAGTACTAAGCAGGAACTTGAGACAGTATCTTTCCGAGATATCTTCCGCTATGTATATATTCATCAACATGAGCTAGGGACACACGATTTTTTAGCCTATAAAAGTACTTTCAAACGCAACAAAAATCCTCATGCCTTTAAACTAATGTTCGGACTGATTGATCCAGATAAGGATAATCTAAAACAACAACTGGTAGAAGCAAAAAATAAAATTGAAGATGCTAATCGAGAAGTCATGGGACTGAAATCTTATTTGAAGGATAGAGATGCCGAGGACTACATAATTCTTTTAAATAAATCAAGTGAATTTGCTGATGAGATAAACCGAAGAAAACAAGAAAAAGTTTTTATTATTAAAGACAGTAAGAACAATAAAAATAACGAAAATGAGATGTACGTGTCCTTGAAAAGGGAATTAACCGAAATCGTGAATCAAATATCAGAATATGGACGGCAAAAGAATGATCTTTTGCTATCAGTTAATTCAAAAAAATTGCTGAAACAAGAGTATGAATTCGAAAGAGCAGAAACAAATGCCACTTTGGAGCTAAATTATAAACTTGTGATACCAGAACATAACATAGAAT
This sequence comes from Paenibacillus sp. 32352, assembly GCF_002042965.1. GTDB lineage: Bacteria > Bacillota > Bacilli > Paenibacillales > NBRC-103111 > Paenibacillus_S > Paenibacillus_S vulneris. Next base: position 228,752 of record NZ_MZNT01000011.1, read on the forward strand.
GCCCACTTTGTAATTCTGCTGTTCCACATCACTCCCATGAGCAGCAAGGGGTAAACTCCGTTAACACATTAAACAAAATAAAGAATGACCTTGCAAGCAAAATTAAGTTGGTAAATAGTATGATTGATAATGATATTAAGATGATCGAGGAATTAGATAAAAATATCACGCGGTTCAAAAAGAAGCAAGAGATTCTTAATAACGCAGTTGCCGTGTTTACTAAAGAGACTGAAGTTCCGTTTTTGTCTCAAATCGAAAGTATAAATAGTATTGTTAACAAATTGATCCGTGAGCAGGAAATAATAAAAGAGTGTTTAAGGATACATCGTAAAGTCAGTGAGAAAGAAAAGCTGATTACTGAATTAGAAAATGAAGTTACCCGGTTAGAGGGGGAATTGGAAAAACTTAATGTCAGTGAAACTTACAAAAAGCTAGTGTTTGAATTCCTAGATGAACAATATAAAAATTATATGAGTAGATTTAAATATGACTCTACTACTGAAACTTACATAGATACCGCATCATATATTCCGTACTATCGCGGGTCTAGTGTTTACGCTCACGAGAGTGGCGGATTACTTTTGTGTATGCAGCTCTCATACTTGTCTGCAATTCTTGCAAGTAAAAAAGAGGAATATGCTTCAGGACATCCTGGAATATTGATGTTGGACTCATTAAGTAAATATTTAGGTACATTGAAGAAGGAAAATCAAGTTGATGAGAATGTAGAAGCAGAAACTATTGTTCCTGAGAAGAATCTTATTCATGACCCAGAGGTGTATGAAGAGATTTATAAAATCATTATCGAGTTGAGCACAGACCATCAAATTATTATTGTTGAGAATACCCCTCCCGCATTAGTTGATAGCTATACAAAGTATACTTTCCTAAGCGGTGATAAAGGATTGGTTAACTTGGCAGCTAATGAGCTTTCGGAACTAGATTAATAAAATGATCAAATTAAGAGGTGCTGAGTTTTTCAGCACCTCTTTACTTTTATCCGATAAAGTATCCTAACTCTCAATCACAAAGTCCAATTATTCAACCATTAAGGCAATGTGACTTAAAGTCGACGGACGAGAATGCACTTTCCAAGGTATGATAGCCTAGCGGAATGTCGGTCTAGCCGACACACTAGGAAATGATATATAGGGGAGTAGAACGAAACATGAAACTAAATTCAACAGTATGGAATAAGTCAACCTTATTATGTGGCACAGTCTTAGCAGGGGTATTGATTTTTGGAACCTGCAACACCGCCTCTGCCGAAACGCCAGTATCGGTCGAGATTGATGGCAAAGTACAGACCTTCTCACAGCCTGCAGTGATCAAGGATGGAAGCACTTTAGTACCATTACGAGGGATTTTTGAGGTTCTTGGCGCTGAAATTGAGTGGAATGGTGAACAGCAACAGGTGGCAGCACAAAAGGGCGCCCAGCTGATAGAACTGACAATTAATAAGCCAACGGCTTCTATTAACGGTGAAACGGTAACCTTAGCAGCGAATGCGGAGATCATCAACGGTAGTACAATGGTTCCCTTACGCTTCGTCGCTGAAGCTTTAGGTGCGGATGTGTCCTTCAATCCAAATCAGAATAAGGTCAGTATTACGAGTTTTAAGACTGAGTCTACACTTGAGCAAAAAGTAAACGGAATTTACGCCAGTATTGTTGATCCTTCGATGACTGATTTCCAGAAGATCTATATCTTTAACAAGTATCTCGCCAATCATGTCACATATGACTTTGATAACTTTATGAATAACACAATTCCTAAAGTAAGCTACACACCCGAAGGTGCGCTAATAAAAGGAGTAGCTGTATGTCAGGGGTATGCCGAAGCAATGAAGCTCCTTCTAGATAAAGCGGGTATTGAGAACAAAATTATTATTGGTGAAGCTAATGGTCCGAAGGGCTGGGAAGGTCATGCATGGAATCTAGTTAAGCTTAATGGAGAGTACTATCATGTAGATTCTACTTGGAATGATCGGGATTTGAAACGTACTAAGTCAAATGATACAACCCCTGCACCTTTTGGAGATGTGAACTTATACTATTTCTTGGCATCGGACAAAAATATGCTTGGAGATCATCGGTTCCAAACAGATAAATACCCTAAGTCAGGGGTAAAGTTTGATCAATTGAGTCTGAATACAATTCCTATTGCTGAGACTAAGGATAAAATTATTATCCAGAAACCAAATGGAGATTTTACTGTAAAGCTTATTGTTATGGATAAAGACGGTAACGACATCAGTGGAACACTCTCGCAAGAAAAGGTACACGGCTTTTTGAATGAGATTGTTATTGGAAACAATTTATACTTTACTGTGGAACGACCTACAGGAGAACAGACTTTGGAAATAGAGTTATATCGAGTTTCATTAGACAGCAAAGATAAGACGTTCATTGCGAAAAGCACGGACGGTTTTGAAAAAGTTATCGGCGATTACGTATATTTCAATTCAACATGGTATGACCCAGCACATAAGCTCCCGAGCAAATCGTCAATTCATCGAGTGTTGTTGAGCACTGGAGAAGATAAGGTTCTCTTGGATGATGCACTATTGCTGTCTATTTCAAATGACTACATTTACTACCTCGACTACAGGAGCGGTGGAACTGATATTCATCGTGTAACACTAGAGGGAGCTTCTGACACAGTCATTGCCAAAAACATTGATTTCGGTAACTATTTATTCTCAAATAATTATTTGTTCTATGTAGAAGCCCTCGATTATAAGGTCAGCTTCGAAAACCGGAAAAGCCGCGTTCATTCAGTGCAGCTTGAAGGCTTGAAAGACTCACTTCTTTTTGAGGACAAGCAAGTAACTTTCTTTGGGTTTTCGGATGGAGTCCTGACGTACAGAGCCGGCACTCAAACCAAGACGTTCAAAGTGGGTTCTTAACAATGCCGAGATGGGGGCATCAGACCTCATCTCTTTTTTATTGAAAAGGGCTTGGACCGTAGTACAAGGTCAATATTTGGGGCAGCAAGCTTCTGCGAAATCAGCAGCTATGTCTGTTAATTTGGATAAGTACTGTAAGTCATGCAGCATGAAGCTAATATTTAATCACAATCATTCACTCACATAGTTCAAACACAACAGCGGAGTCACATATCTCAATTACTTATGCAAATGCTTCCAGTTCAGTATAATGGGTTTAATACCTATCCCAAGGGGGCTAACCTATTGAAAGCATCGCCGGACTTTATCAAACAGTTGGAGTTATTATATGAGCAATACGAGCAAGAAGTAACGGAGAAACTGAAAGCTGGTATCCTCGAACCAAGCGCGGCTAAGACGTACCTTCGTCATTCATCTACGTTTGTCAGATGGTGTCGAAACGACTTCGAGCCAGGGGTTAGAAAAGCAAGTAGAGGTTGAAGTAAGGGAGTTGTTGAGATGGACATCAGGCAGTACTTAGAATTTCACCGTTTTGCTATTGAGAAGCAGTTTGATATCATTCTTGAGTATCAAAAGCGACTTGTAGCTTCAATGAAGGCAGCTGGTTTTGCCGAAGCCAGAGCAACTGATCGTTCACTAGAGTACATGGCAGCAGATCTAGATCCTGATGAAATTTTCACGCAGCGGGATGTGTGGCTCCGTTTTGAGTGGATGCACAGGGCGCAACAAGAAAGTATAGATTCACAGCAGAGACTACAACAGATTGAGCAACATCTAGGTGGAATCAATCAGCTCTGCGGGTTAATTCTTCAATCAGCAAAACAAGGTATTTCATCCGTTTACGGGAGTACAGGTTGGGGGAAGGGAAGGCTTGTCGGCAGCACGGAGTCGCTCGGCAACGTGATTCTTCAGGCAAGGAACCAGTCATCACATTATGAAGAAGGTAGTCCGAAGCAGAGAGTGAAAGATTGCTTTGCTCACCTTCACACCGACTTTGGTATTCCAGACGATCTAACGAAAAACTTAGCTCGTCATGTAGTTTTTGACGTCTTGGGGTGGCATACCTACAATGATTACCATGCCGATATGGTGAAAAATTTCTGATATTATTTTATGCAAAATGGAAATAGGGATGATGGTGTCGAATCCGTCATCCCCGTTTCTTTTTGAAGCTGTAATTACAGCTTTTCATACCTTTGCTGGTTCTGTGCTGTTTTGCCTAATGGGTTAATAATAGTACTTGCATGGTTCAAAACGTAGTTGTAGAACATGGAGCCGAGCTTAGTTCGATCACCCTTACCGATGCGGTTCCACTCGAATCCCCGAAACAGGTCTTTTACGAGGAATTCCTCACCTTGATCCAGTTCAGTGATAGTCTTTTTTGCAACATCCATGAGATCTTGAAGAGATGTGTTCGAATCGATTCTCATTTGATTTGCTCCTTTCGTTCAGCATTCTCATAGTAGCTAATAGCTACTAGCTTGTAGCTATATAGTATCATTCGCCTTTCATATCCGTCAAGGTCGAATTTTTTCTTAGTGGGGTAGGCTCATATTTAACTTGCGTCTATCCCAAATGTACGTTAGAACAAACAACAACCTCAATGAGTGCGTTTCCCGCCCATTCGTTGACAATGCCAATCCTAATTGGAGGTTGTTATGAACAGAAAAGACAGAAAAGAAATCGTCAAAGCGTTGGGTAAACATTTCGATGTAAAGCCGAAGTACTTGGGAGCCCCAAGTTTTACTTACGAATTTGAGACTCCTAACGGCATTTACGTGGTTGATCAGACGGGTAAAGTATCCGATCCAGAAGGTAAAGAAATCGAGCTTAAAGCCCTGTTAAGCGGCTCTCCTATCGAGGGGGTAACCGATCCCTCCGTTCCTTCTAATCCTGTCGATACAGCCGATTCTGGCGCTCCTGCTGACACTTCTGAGTCGGAAGTACCGAACGAATCTGTGGCTTCGGGCAATTCTGCAGCTCCTGCAGAACCCGACCACCCAATCACGCAGGATAGCTCAGTAAATACCGACGCTTCTCCCGATCCTGCTCCACCTGACGATGCTGTTCATACTAAGCCTAACGCTACGGATGAGTCTGCAGCTCCTGCCATACCTGCAGAACCCGCCGCTCCTAAACCATCGGCAGAACCGGCAGCTCCATCCGATCAGTCCGTACTTCCTTTCACCGACCTTGAGGTCACGGTTGATATGGACGATCACACTGGAGCCACCCTGCGGAATTTGGCGAATCTGATTTATAGTCGCCAAGCACTCATTGCCAAAGCTCTCGGCTACAGCGGGAACATTATCGAAGAGCCATTCATCGCCGCTATCCATGAGCTGATATCCTACACCAATGAGAAAGTAAAGGAAAAGATCGTAGAGGTAGCCTACCTCTGCCCAGGTATCACCTATGATTTCGACAATAATAAGCTCACTTTCAAGTTTTTCACTGGTGAGCTGGACGCTGACAAGGTTCAAGCCTACACGCATTTTGTAGCTCTGCTGAACCAGACGGCAAAGACGTTGAAGTACGCATCGTCTATATCGAAGGTAACCGACAATGAAAAGTTCACTTTCCGCTTGTTCTTGATTCGGCTCGGGATGGTCGGAGAAGAGTACAAGTTAGCTCGAAAAATCCTGTTAAGTCGGCTTGAAGGTAACTCCGCTTTTCGAAATGGCGTCAAGCCTGAGAAGGCAGTTGCGGAATCTGTAGAAAGTGTAGGATAGTCGAAGACATATTGTAATACATCGTTATGCAGGTTTCCGAAGTTGTCGTTATCACTTGGCAGCTTCCGATTTTTCAAAGTTGTATAATTTGCTGAGCTAAGGTGTCGAGAAAATCGACACCTTATTTTAGTTGTATCGAGGATTTATCGGTATCTGAACCGCCATAGCCAGATTTTATGTATCTCACCGCAGCAGGCTTATTGAGATTATTCTATTTAAAGAGTAGCGCGGCGAGAAAAGATATTAAGTACAAGGTGAAGTCCAACAACAATCAAAGATTAATTCAAGCGATTCAATAATTAAGGCAAATGAATGACCAACAGTATGTATTCCGTAGCGAAGAACCTCTCCAACAAATACGGAGAGGTTCTTCGTCTGTATCCTTATCATCTTGGTAACCGACAAAACAACCGATGTGGTAAAATGTGTTAGAAGTGAGATTGTTAATGCAGGTGATCTATGATGAAAATGACCACAGAACTCTATAAGGCTAAGGTTTTTGATTTAGTAGGAGACGAGTACACAGTTCTTGGAACTTATACAAACGCTAATGCCAAGATCACCTTTAGACATAACAAGTGTGGTTTGGAAATATCAATGAGACCGTACTTGTTTATCAATGGCACAAGATGTAGAAAGTGCTTCATTGAAAGTAGGAGACGGACTCAGGTTCAATTTGAAGATGAGGTTCATAAGCTTGTTGCCGATGAGTATAAAGTCATCGGTGATTATGTTGCAAATGGCGCTAAAATAGAGATGCAACATAAAAAATGTGGTCATAGTTATATGGTCACACCTGCACACTTTTTAAACGGAACTAGGTGTCCGAAATGCTTTGGAGCACATAAGAAGTCTGATGAACAATTTAAACAACAGGTACATGATCTTGTGGGTCAAGAGTATGTATTTCTTGCGGAGTATAAAGCAGCTCGTTTTAAACTTCCTGTTCGCCATCAGGTATGTGGCAAGGAGTACTTTATTACAGCTAATGACTTCCTTGGAGGTAAGCGATGCCCTCATTGCTATGGTAATCTCAGAAAAACCACCGAAGAGTTTAAACAGTCTCTCAGGGACAAATACGGTGAAGAGTATCTTGTATTAGGAGAGTACAAGAACAATCGCACCAAGATTGAGCTAAGGCATACTATCTGCGGTCACGAATACAGTGCTTCACCTGATAATGTCCTTGCGGGGTATGGTTGTCCGAGATGTGCAGGTAATATGCAATGGACGACTGAGGATTTCAAGAAGTACGTCTTTGAGCAAGAAGGCACAAATTATGAAGTCCTTGGGGAATATGTTAATTCAAAAGTAAAGTTAATGATACGTCATGTGAGTTGCAGCTTTGAGTTCAAGACTACATTAGATGAATTCAGAAGTGGCAATAGATGTCCTTATTGTAGGGAATCGAAGGGTGAGAAGCGAATAACAGATTTCTTGACGCAACAGCAGCTTAGTTTCGTCCGCCAGTATAGATTCGACGATTGCCGCTATACTCGTCCCTTGCCGTTTGACTTTGCGGTATTTGTGGAAGACACACTGCTCTGTCTTATTGAGTATCACGGTAGGCAGCATTACGAGATAGTCAAAGCATTTGGTGGATTATCGGGGCATGAGGAACGGAGCAGGAACGATTCGATTAAGACGGATTATTGTCTGGACAAGGGTATACCTTTGATCGTAGTCCCTTACGTGGACTTTTCCAACATAGAGCGGATTTTAGAAGAACAATTAAGCGCCCTTAGAAAAAAATGAGATGGAGAAATAGTCGATGACAATTACAAGCATTCCTACGGGCAAAGATCCTGTTGTAAACTCATGGCTACATAAATTAGGGCGGGAACGAGCAGAACAGTGGCTGAAGGATCGCGGTGCAAAAACGACTTGGGATGATCATAAGCAAACCCACTACGTGCATGGCGATAATGAAGAATCAATAAAGATCACGGTTAGGTGGCATTATGAAGGCGTTGATAAACCGACTGAGGGATCAACGGTTAATGCTTCGCAGAATCTTCCGTCGCAGGTAAGCCATGTCTTGTTGGTTAGAACATACCATGAGCATAAGGGGTTCCTCCCTGAATATTGCTACTTTACCTTTATTCCGAAAGCATTGGCTGACAGACAGCAAGTGGTGGCTTATACAGAGTTAAAGAAGGGATTTATTTATGAGTTAATTCCGCAGAAGCACTTGGACACCTACCCATACAGTAATCAATGGTTGCAGCGGGATACGGTAAAAGAGATGGAAGACGTATCAAAAGAAGTTGAGTCCATGCCGTTATCAGCTACCGAAAAAGAGCATTTGATCAAGGCTCGTATCGGTCAAGGCAAGTTCAAGCGGGACCTGTTAAAATTAAGTGATAAATGCAGACTATGCAGCGTTTCAGATGAGCGGTTCCTTATTGCAAGCCATATCAAGCCTTGGAGTAAGTGTGATCTGTCGGACGAGCGGATCGATCCATACAATGGCTTCCTATTCTGTCCGAACCACGACTCCTTATTTGATAAGGGGTTAATATCATTCGAGGACTCAGGTAAGATAATGATCTCCCCTTCACTAGATAAAACAACGAAACAGTTCTTAAACATTAATGACACTGATGTAATTACCTTAGAATCCAGGCATGTTCCATACCTGAAGTGGCATCGCCAACGACATAAAGACAAGCTATGAACATCTTTGTTGCAGTCTTAAGTCCGATCCAATATACTTAAAGTGGAACATTTGTTCTGTTGCGGAGGTGTAAGCCTTGGGGTATAAACTTGAAGATAATGGGTTGTGGGAATCATCACGTATGATCTTGCCTGAGCATCGAAGTCGGATCATCAGAAATTCTAAAGAACAAGACCGCCGCGAGAAGCCGACCCTAGCAGAAGAGGAGATCCAAGTTATCGCGGCAGTTGTAGCTCAGTCTTACCATCAGGAAGTAGAAGCGACCTTTGATGTGTTTAATCCATTTGAGCATAAGGAAATTCGAGGTGTAGTTACGAAGGTTGATCAACAGCTGAGACGTTTCCGAGTCGGAGAACACGAATGGGTTAACTTCAGTGAGGTAATCAAAGCAAGATGAAATAAAGAGTAAGTTTGCCTTTCAGGGGTTACCCTTGAAGGGTATTTTTATAATCCCCGTATCACCAATCTTCTTCATGGAAAAAGTACTACGGCTGTGGGTGGTATGGTATTATTGAAGTTAGATTTTGTCGAAGAAAGGTGCAATTTATGATGAACAGTTTAGAAGTAGAGCAGGGTCAGCCTACTCAGATAGATATATTCGAGTTTAACCAACCTGCTTTCGTCGATACCCTTGATGATGTAGTGAAGAAGAAGTCTGGATCTTTCTATACGAAGCCTGAAATTGTAGAATTAATCCTTGATCTTGTGGGGTATACTTCTAATTCACCATTATTTGAAAAGTCATTACTTGAGCCTTCAACGGGGCATGGAGCATTTCTTATTCCGGCAGTTGAACGGCTCTTAGAATCTTTAACTAATCATCTTGGAGAGAGCGTCTTTAATGATGAAGAAAAGTTGTATAACTTACTTCATAAGGCGATTCGTTCAATTGAACTGAATGAGGAAAAGCATGAGTATTTATTTGAAGCACTTACCGAACTATTTCTTAGAAAAGGGGCTTCTGCTCAATTCAGTAAACGTATACTCGACAAGTGGCTTGTTCAAAATGACTTTCTATTCTGGAACCAACCAGTTGAGCAGCACTTCGACTTTATAGTAGGCAACCCTCCGTACATTCGAATCGAAAACATCGAAGAAAAGGTAGCAAAAAAATACAGATCAACTTATAAGACATTGTTTGATCGAGCGGATATTTATGTTGCCTTCATTGAACACAGCCTAGAGATGCTAAATAAAGATGGACGTCTTAGTTTCATTTGCACTGACCGATTCACGAAGAATCGTTATGGTAAGGATATCCGCAAATTAATCAGTGAGCAGTATCAAGTTATGCACTACCTTGATATCCATAACTCACAGCCATTTATTGATGAAGTCTCCGCTTACCCATGTATTTTTACGTTCCGTAATGCGCCAAGAGGGGTAGCTCGAACGCTTAAAATGGATGAAGTATCCGAACAGTATCTTCAATTGGCGAGAGATTATCTTATTAAGGGTAAGGATATCGAAAATGATCTTGTTGAAACGCACACGATTAAGGAGTGGTTCCGCGGCAGCGATCCTTGGGTTCTCAACGGAGAGCTTGCCCAAGAGTTACTCAAAAAGGTTGAGGCAAATCATCCACTTATTTCGGAGCCACCACATAACATAACGATTGGCATTGGTGTGGCTACAGGTGCTACGGCTGTTTATGTAATAAAACCAGAGAAAGTAGATATCGAGCCAGAAGTGCTTTTGCCAACAGTGATAAAAGATGACATCACTCAGGGGTTTATCTCTTGGAGTGGGCATTATGTGATCAATCCTTATAACGATGACGGTTCACTTGTTGATTTGGAACAGTTCCCAAAGCTAAAGGCATACTTCATGCGCCATGAAGAGCTACTTCGCTCCCGGAGCACAGCCAAGAATAATCCAAACAAATGGTATAAGACGATAGATCGTATTTTCCCTGAGCGCCTTAGTGAACCCAAGTTACTGATCCCAGACATCAAACTTAAAAATCTGATTGTATTAGATGAGGGCAACTACTACCCTGAACACAGTTTGTATTATATTACTGCAGGGACTTGGGACATCAAGGCATTACAGGCATTGCTGTTAAGCTCGATAATAAAGTTCTTCATCTGGTCGTATGCCACTAAGATGCGTGGAGACTACCTGAGATATCAAGCTCAATACCTGCGTAAAATTCGACTTCCTGTTAGTGTAACAAAAGAGGATTGCGAAGAGTTAAAGCGAATGTATGAATTGGGAGATTATGACGCAATTGATCGAATTGTGTCACGTCTTTACAATTTGTCTGCTGACGAGCTTCGGACAATCCAAGAACTCGTCCAGTAGTTGAAATGAGGCGGGTTTGTAGTAATGTGGATGCCAACAGATAATGAAATAAAGAATATGACTAAGGTTGCCCTAGAAACGTTTTGGGGTTTGCGTCATCAAGGTGACAAAGGAGTAAGAGGCGGCAAGACTATGGATGGGTTTGCCGAAATGCTGCAGAATGTTTTACATCGTTGTGGTGTATCTCAAACTGAAATTATCACTGGCAAGAAAGCGAAGTTGCCAAGCTTCTATAGGTTATCGAAAGATTGGGACATGATCGTTATTCAGAATCGACCTGATGGCTCTCGACGATTGCTTTGCGTCTTGGAGTTTAAGTCAATGAAGGGGTCTGTTGGTAAGAATCTTAACAATCGTGTCGAAGAAGCAGTCGGAAGTAGTGCCGATCTTTGGAAGGCTTACGAGAAGGACGCTTTTGGAGTGACTCGTCCGTTCCTCGGGTATATTTATGTGATGTCAGAGGATACTGAACTGGTCATAGGAAATACAGAGCGCAAAGGCTTATTATTCCCTCCTTTAGAAGCGTTCACGAAGTTTGAGCGTACAGGACGACCTGCAAATTATGAAGAAAGAGCCGAGTTGTTCATGAAGCACATGGCTCAAGAGCATCTATATGACAAATGCGCATTTATCATTGCTGACCCAGATAATATTGGGGAATACAGGCAGCCTAATCTAGACTTAACTATTGAGTTGTTGATAAAAACAATGGTAGGTCATGTACAAGCTCACCAATAGAACACAATTAGCGGCACCTATTTAGGTGTCGTTTTTGTTTTGTCAGGTTACAACACTGCTAAAAACCAACTCCCTATTTGCCCAAGTGTTCCTTCTCTTAAAATTACTTGCAATGTTCCCTCCTTCGTTCTATCATACACAACCAACGTAAGAGGGTTTTATTATCCTTAATCCGATGGGGGTGCGCCGATGATCTGCCAAAACTGTAACGGAAGCATTGATGTAATTGATTTCCTTAAAGGAGACGAACGATTGGTGCTCTGTGCCGATTGTCGCCTTAAGCTATTAGCTCCGCATGTACAGCTTCCCGAAAGCCGGTGGAGCAATAGTGCATGCCTGGGCTATGCTATTCTGGGGGCGCAGCGGCTTCAGTTTAGCCAGAAACAGATAAAGGATTTGGTCAGAGCCATTAACGGCGAGTTTGACCTGACCAGTATTGAGGAAGCAACAGTCGTATACGAGCTATCACCTTATTAGGGGGAGGAGCAGCAATTATGAAACATAAGCAATGTGAGCATCTTAATTTGCGGTATATTCAGCATTCCTTAACCTGCCCGGATTGTAAGCAGTCGGATCTGGAGCAATATATAAAGGATAGCGACTTTCCTGCATCGATTAATGAGGTACATCTAAACATTGTCACAGGGTTAAGTGTAATCAGGATTAACAACCACGTTGATAAAGTGACTTTCTTCCGAAGCTTTGACGGTAACGCTGAATGCCTTGGGACGTTCTGCGATTTGTCCAAAGCCCTGCATTGCTGAGGGGTAACTTATGTGCCGCGGTTAAGTCGCAGCATCTTTTTCTTTTGATATATCACCCAACCACCCGACCAGAGCGTAATATTTAGAAACAATTTTTATAAAAGCTCAGAATCTTTTTTTTTATAACGTTAGAAACAGTTTTATAACACTACGGACATTATTATAAAATCCGAAGGAACAGATAAAAACAGTACCTATTCTTTAAAGCAAAACCGCTTATCGGTCTGCTTAACAAGATGGATGCTAAATTTGAGTTTAGCAGTGACCGATATTATACTTAGATGAGGTTGGTGATATTTTCAGCGAGGTGGCAGCATGAACAGAAAGAATCAGAAGCAGTATGGAAAATCCGATACAAAGAAAAATATCGAGGCATATGGTAAGCAATTAAGATATGCTATGTCACAGGAAGAACAAGATTCGTTAGGGAGTAAGTGGAGCACTCTACACTTTATAAAGCTTTTAGGGCTTGAATCTATCCAGGTAACCCGAAATAATGGTGGCACAGATATGAAGCCAGTTGGAGTTCTTTTAGTGTCTGATATTGATATAGATGATGTTCCTGTTATTGACGTTAAATTAGACAAAGATACAGGGGTAGATATTGAAAGAGACATCGAGTATAGGAAGGTTAAAGCCGGAGAAGAGTTCGCCCTTTCTTATTATGAGTTTATGTTTTTAGTGCTACGTGATGAGTATGCGGCATTTGTAAGTTTTGAGGGCTTTAAAGCGGTATGTTTATCCACCAAGACAGCTGAGTTTTTAGATTACATCGATGAGAGTGGGGATTTCAAGGTGCTTGAAGGTGAGGATAATCCTGTAGGGTACAACAGGATTAAGCTACCCACACCAACGATTACTTTTGTCAAAGTGAAGGACGAGGATGGAAACGTAATTAACTTTGGCTCCATTCGAGATAATCATATATTTTCAATTGATGAACAGCTAGCTAATCAAACTTGGAGAATAAGTCCAGAGTTTGAAGCTGACAAGTATATTGGTCGTTTTCGTGAGCTTATTCCAAAAGATAAACGAGCAAAGTAGGAACACAGAGAAGAGCCGAGAAATCGGCTCTTTACACATAATCATAATATTTCGGTTGTTTTCCTTTAGAGTAGAAGTACTTCTGCAGGAATTTGTCTTTATTATAGTTCACACCGCGATCTTCAAAGACAGCGAAAATAGTATCCAAGGTATTTAGCTTTACCGAGATAAGCCCACCGCTTTTATCATTAAATAACTGCTCAGTTCCATCCGATTCAACGGGTTCAAAGATGAAGGTATCCTCCAAGTGAATGCACGTTCCGATCCCCACCTCGGATAGAGGTAAAGTTTCCTTCCTGACGTCAGTGCGAATGAAGTCATCGGGGGTAAGTAAGTCTTCTAAACCCTCAACTTTAGCGACTAGCCCCTTTATTCTTGCAAACTGTGTCAGTCTAGTCTCAACATTAGGGTAGTATTTCAAAACAAAAATTTCATCGGTATAACCTTCAATAACAGCTGGGTAACAAGACAATAAAGTCCCAATTGTATCTCCCTCATTGACCTTGATGGTTCTAGTGTATCTTAGTACGACATCCCCAATCTCTAGCCCATTCTCCAACAGAAACGCATACTTCTCTATCGCGGAGTACTCCCTGTTCATTAACTCTTTACTTTGGTAGTCCTTTACAACGGTTTCCCAAGGCAGCTGTACTACACCCTGAGTTTTATATTTGATCTCAAGTATAGTATCGGGAAGGATGCCGCATTTCTGTAATTCGATTAGGTCTGTATACTCACCATCTCGTTGCTCATATTCTTCATGGTCAATGATCAATTTACGATTCAGCTTTTGGTCGAAGCTGTTTTTTACTAAGACAAATGCGATTAGGCTCACATAAGCAGCCGAACGGTTTTTGACATATAACGCGCTGTTAGCTCTTTTATTGGAGTTAAAGTTGAAGTAGACATGATGTTCTTCGAACTTTAGGTCAACCCTACTGACATTTTGACTTGGTAAGAAAAAGTCACCAATGTTATATGGCATCAGTTTTTCATCGGAAGGGGCTAAGCTTTCAACGAGTCGGCTTTTCATAACAAAGCTGAAGTATTTTGTCTTTTTAAGTTCTTCACCGATTATGATGCCATCGACAGACAAGCCTTCTTTTAACAGTAACTTCGTATACTTCCCTAATTCGTGAGCCAAGAGCAGCTCCGATCCGGTTTTGAACTCGTCAATATTGACCCCTTCCGGCAGCAGTTGATTTATATGTATGGACATTTTATTTCTCCTTATGACTGAGCCTGGTGTATGTAGCTCATTACAGTATCAATATAGCTCCATTATAACAAATCAGCAAAACTTTCTCAGTTTCAATCTTACGGGATTCATCGCTTCGAGGTGTCGATAAAACCGACACCTCTTTTTTGTGTTCTTTTCATCTACTCGTAGCAGCTTGAGTGTATTCGGATATTTACTAACTCAATTCAAGACATGAACATCGTTGGATGATATGAAATGTTGTTTGGGGGAGTTGGAGTTTGTCGTTATGGTGTTGAGCTTTTTGAAGTTAAGAGGTACCAGACCTTCAGGCATGGAGGTAAAACTCCAAATACAGTAATCACGGAGTGACAAATATGCCTGTTGAAACTAATATGTTGAAGATTGAAGATGTTAACATACACATAGGACAAAATTCCAAATGCATAGGTATTGGTGACGGGAGTGTGGTCACCAGCATGAAAAAACGAGGAAGAAAACCTGTTAAGAAAAAGGAACTTATTTTCAATTATATTCCTAGTCATACGCAATATACTCCTCAACAAGTTGAGGAGTATCGATTAAAAGAAGAACAATTGATTCAATATGTTATTGATCATCTGCTGATAAAGGAAGCTCCTTCAATATGAGGGGGCTTTTGCTTTACCCAATTTAGGACTTTGTTTATAATGAAAGAAATTCTTTTTGAACAAGGTGATATGATGGCTATTGGAATATATGTTCGAGTTTCAACTGTAGGACAGTTAGATAACACGAGTCTCGATGAGCAGATTCGACTATGTAAGATTAAGGCAAAAGAATTAAATGCTTATGATTCTAATATTAAAGTTTATTCTGATGGAGGACGTAGTGGTGAAGATATTGATACCAGACCTGAGTTACTGAAATTAAGAGAAGATGTTGCAAATGGACTTATTTCTGATGTTATTTGTGCACATCCCGACCGATTTAGTAGGGAACTGGCAGATAAATTAATTGTATGTCGTGAGTTTGAAAAGTGTAAAGTTAAGTTACACTACACTGATGTTTACTTTGCGAATTCACCTGAAGGTAAACTATTCTCTGATATTATTGGTGCCATCGCTTCCTATGAACTGGCGCTAATAAGAAAGAGAACAGTTCGTGGCAGGCTTACAAAAGTAAGGGAATATAAGAAAATCATGCCTATGAGAGTAGCTCCTTTCGGATATGATAAGGACGAAAATGGTCAGCTGGTTGTCAATAAAGATGAAAAACAATGGGTCCAAATGATTTATGAGTGGTATGTTCATGAGAGATTAACTTTACGACAGATTGGAGAGCGACTACACGGGAAGGTTCGACCTAAACGCAACGAGAGTCCAAATTGGAATGCGACAAGTATAAGTCGGATCTTAACGTCAGAAATCTACATTGGTAAGTATTATTATAATCGTCGAGCTAGTGAAAAGGTCAGAGGACAATTAACTAAGGAAGGTAATCCAAAAAAGACATACAGTATACGTGATGAAAAGGACTGGCTTGAAATTGAAGTCGAGCCGATCATTGATATTGAAATGTGGAATCTAGCCCAGAAACAACGAAAAGATAATAGTACTAATAAACATGTTGGTAACAACAAGTATCATTACCTACTTAAGTCTTTATTGAAATGCGGGCATTGTGGAAGGAGATTTGACGCTACTACTTATCCAGGGTCAAAAAACCGTGATACAGGTGAAGAATATAAAATACGCCATTACCGTTGCCCAAACACAGTACCCAGAAAATACGGACCAGAAATAAATAAGTGTGTAGCTGTTTCTCTTAATGCTGATCAAATTGAAGGATACATCTGGAACCAAGTCCTGCAAATCATTACTGATCCGGAGAAGTTTATTTCCAGATTTCAAGGTCAAGGAAATGAAGCAATTAGTGATGTAAGAAATAGAAAAATTTTATTTGAGAAAGAGTTGGCGAAAAAGATGAATGCTCTTGAAAAAGTTGAACGAGCATATTTTGAGGCTGACTCTGATTCTGAAGAACGGCGTCTTGATAAACTAAGGAAAGATTATAAAAATGAAATAACTTCTCTTGAAGGAGAAATAAGTAATTGTCAAGCTAAGATAGATGCTCACCGTATGGAGGAATTAACCTCTGAACAGATTACGTTTATGGTGCAGAAGCTTCGCGAACAAATTCAAAATGGCATTGAAGTTCCTTTCGAGACTAAACGTGATATCGTGGAGATGTTATTTGAGGAAATCATTGTTACAGTAAATCGTGCTGATGATGACGATACGACAAGTGGAACAAAGATTGATATTACATCAGTCGGCATTTTCGATAAGTTATCGCAAGATGCAATTAATAGTGGAGTTTGTTCACAACCTCAAAAAATTCGACAATACCGGAGAAGATCTGGAGGACCTGATCTCCATCGGCACCATTGGTCTGATTAAGGCGATCGAATCGTTTTCACCAGATAAGGGCACGAAATTGGCGACCTTCGCAGCGAGATGTATCGAGAATGAGATCCTTATGCACTTACGTTCGCTGAAGAAGACGCGCAAGGATGTATCCCTTCACGACCCCATCGGTACGGACAAGGAGGGGAATGAGATTACCCTCATCGATATCCTCGGCACAGAAGCCGACGATGTCGTAGATAAAGTGCAGCTGAAGATCGAGAAGTCAAAGATATATAAGAACCTGGATATATTGGATGACCGCGAGAAGGAAGTCGTCGTTGGGCGATTCGGGCTCGAGCATGGCGGGGAAGAGCGGACTCAGCGGGAAATTGCGAAGGAATTGGGAATTTCGCGTAGCTATGTGTCACGGATTGAAAAAAGAGCGCTAATGAAGCTGTATCATGAGTTTTATAAGGCGAAGCGGTAAAGGGAAGGGGCCTGCCTGGATGGCAGGCCTTTATTCATTTATCTAGGAGCTGCTTAAAGCTCAGTATGATAGAGAGCTTCGGCCAGCAACACGATAACTAAAGCCTGTCCATAAGCAGTTGGCGCAAAGACGATCTTTTTATAATCTTCCTTATGTTCACAGATGGGAGTCCCGGCGGAGACATTTAATACTGTACCATCTTCCGAGATGTTCTCCAATACGGCCGCAACCGCTTTACGGCACGACGACAGGTAACTGGAATCGAGGAGACCCAGACGAATTCCCTTGAGGATCCCGGCTGTTATTGCAGCCGATCCGGATACTTCCGTATAGCTATCCTTATCGTCAAGCAGGGTGTGCCAAAGTCCGTTTTCATCCTGCAGTTCAACCAATTTATCCACTTGAGCCTTATAAACGCTGAAAATATGGTCACGGGACTCTTTGGATAAGGAATCCTGCATCAGTTCTAGAAACTCGGGAGCGGCCAGCGTAAACCAACTGTTCCCACGGCACCAGTGAGCTTCACTGAAATTGTTTTCATTTTTGAAATCGTAGCCATGGAAGAACAAGGAATTGCCAGGATTAAAGATATGTTTAATATGAAGCTCAAACTGATATGTCGCTTCGTTCATCCATGACAGATTATTATATTTTTTGCCCATCTTGGCGATGAACAGCACAACCATAAACAAAGTGTCAATCCAAATTTCCTGATCGTGCAGGTTTAACTCAAATTTCGAAGTATTACCGGAGGTTACATGCTGAATCCCGTTTTCCTTGGTGCGGGGACATTCATTTTCAACCCAATGCATCCATTCCAAAACGAGTTTCTCAATGTCCGGCAGGTCCATCAGGGTAAGTAGCGGCGCGGTCGTATTCACATTCTTTAGGGGGAGCCCGCGTTCGATCTGTTCTCTCGACCACTTTACAAAGAAGTTTTGGATTCCGTCATAGCCTTCTTGATTAGTGAGTTTATTGAGGCCATATAAGCCGATCCCCTGCGGCCAGTCCCATTCGTCAATTCCAAAGTCGCGCGGAAAGTATCCCAGGGCTTTTCCCTCGTCGGTCAGTTCCTTTAAATGTCCTTCGTTATCAGGTCTTTTTAAATGCATCAGTTGATTGATGACTTTCTTCAA
The DNA here is from genome assembly GCF_002042965.1 of Paenibacillus sp. 32352. Taxonomy (GTDB): domain Bacteria; phylum Bacillota; class Bacilli; order Paenibacillales; family NBRC-103111; genus Paenibacillus_S; species Paenibacillus_S vulneris. The sequence continues at coordinate 247,130 of NZ_MZNT01000011.1, forward strand.
TCCGGAATGTAAGGCTTCTTGCATGGTCGTTGCTCCTTTTTGTTTTTATTTGTTATAAATATAAATAACAGATAATCAAATACATATCAACAAAAAAACAGGTTTCATATGTCATTTTACCGCCTTTATTCCTTTTGAGCAATGAAAAAGTAAATAGTTCGCTATAGCCATCCCCAATTGTAAAAGAAGGTACATAAACCGGTACGGACAAAATCTCTTATCTTCGAAGGTTCGGAGCTGATAGGCTATTGGCATCCCTTCAATTAATATGTATACTAGTATTACTAGTATGTGATTAAAAGGAGGGCTCGAGGATGAAAATGGTTTTTAGGTGGTACGGTGAAGGCAATGATACCGTCACATTATCCCAAATAAAGCAAATCCCCGGCGTGGAAGGTATTGTATGGGCACTTCATGATGTGCCGGCGGGTGAAGAATGGCCGATGGATAAAATTCTGGAATATAAGAACAAAGCCGATGCCTATGGATTTCATCTAGAGGTTGTGGAAAGTGTAAACGTACATGAGGATATCAAACTGGGATTGCCTTCCCGCGACCGATACATTGAGAATTACAAGCGGACCATTGAGAAGCTTGCCAAGGTTGGAGCCAAGGTTATTTGTTATAACTTTATGCCGGTCTTTGATTGGATACGCACCGATCTGTTCAAGGAGCTGGAAGACGGTTCGACGGCACTTTTTTATGAAAAGGCCAAGGTGGCCAATATGGATCCGATGGAGCTTGTTCAGAAAATCAACGAAAACCCTAATTTTACAATGCCCGGCTGGGAGCCGGAGCGGCTCAAGCATCTTACTTCTTTGTTCGAGGCTTACAAGCAGGTCACGGAAGAAGATTTATGGAATCATCTTCAATATTTTTTGGAACAAATCATTCCTGTGTGCGAAGCGAACGACATCCGCATGGCTATTCATCCGGATGATCCGCCTTGGCCGATCTTCGGTTTGCCGCGCATTATGACGAGCCAGGTTAATATCCGAAGACTTCTCAAGCTGGTCGATAGTCCGTACAACGGAGTGACCTTGTGCAGCGGATCGCTGGGGGCCAACCCGGATAACGACATCCCGGCTATGGTTAGAGAGTTTGCGGGGCGCATTCCTTTTGCCCATATCCGTAACGTCCGAGTCTATGACAACGGTGATTTTATTGAGACGTCGCATCGTGCCCAGGACGGCACCGTAGATATTTGCGGCATTGTGAAGGCTTACTACGATACGGGCTTTACCGGGTATGCAAGACCGGATCACGGAAGACATATATGGGATGAACAATGTCGTGCCGGCTACGGACTTTATGACCGCGCACTTGGCATTATGTACTTGTGGGGCTTGTGGGATTCATTAGCAAATCTAGCCAAGGAGGCAAAAGCATGATTACGCTAAACGATAATTTAAAAGGGAAAGTCGCTGTCATTACGGGTGGCAGCGGTGTCTTGTGCTCGGCAATGGCAAGAGAGCTGGGCAGGCAAGGCGTCAAAGTCGCTATTTTGAACCGGACTCTAGAGAAAGGCGAGCAGGTCGCTCTCGAAATACAAGCGGCAGGCGGTACGGCTATAGCAGTAGCCTGCGATGTGTTGAATGTGGAAAGCGTCAAGGCCGCGGAGAAGGTCGTAACCGAGAGATTAGGAGTATGCGATATTTTGATCAATGGAGCGGGAGGCAACCATCCAAAAGGCAGCACGACAAACGAGACTTTCAAGCCAGAGGACTTGCTCAATAAGGACATCACGACCTTTTATGATCTGACAGAGGAAGGTTTCGGGTATGTGTTCAACTTGAACTTCTTAGGCTCCCTGATCCCTACCCAGGTGTTCTCGCGCGGCATGGTGAATAGAACCGGCGCTATTGTAATCAACATGTCATCCATGAGTGCGCCGAGCCCGATGACCAAGGTGCCTGCTTACAGCGCAGCTAAGGCGGCAATCGAGAACTTTACACAATGGCTAGCGGTGCACATGGCGGATGTGGGGATCCGTGTCAATGCTATTGCACCAGGCTTCTTCTTGACAGAACAAAACCGCAGGCTTTTAACAAATGAGGACGGCTCATTGACGGAGCGCTCGAACAAAATATTGACTCATACACCGATGCGCAGGTTTGGTAAACCGGAAGATCTGCTGGGAACCCTGCTGTGGTTGGCCGATGAGAATTTGTCCGGCTTCGTTACAGGGATCACCATACCGGTAGACGGCGGGTTCATGTCCTACGCCGGGGTGTAGTGAGCGAGGAACAAGGCCAGATGATTTATTTAAAGAGAAACTAATAAGCTATAACACATTACGGATGCAGCCAATGTATCCGTTTTTTAATTTGAAGCGGCAGTCTGCCTCTTCCCAACACTTCCATTTTTTTCTTGACATGTTAAACGTTTAAGCTTACTCTAAAGGTATGTTAAACGTTTAAAAAATTGGAGATGAATTGTTGATGAGCAAACCCAAACAAGTCACCATAGTCGATGTGGCGGAGCACGCCGGCGTCTCAATTGCAACCGTTTCCAATGTCCTAAACCGAGGTGGAATTCGTACATCAAAAGAAACGATTCGCAAGGTCGAGTCGGCGGCCAATGAACTGGGCTACCGGCGAAACATCATGGCAGCGGGACTAAGCAGACAAAAAACCTTTGAAATTGGCCTCATTATACCAGGCTTTAAAAGCATCTACGGGACGTTAGCGGAGCATTTGCAGCTCGAAGCACATCATGCCGGCTACCACTTAACGGTTTTTTCCTCCAATGGACTAGACCCTGATATTGAACGAAGGCATCTTGAAGTGCTGCTGCAGCGAAGAGTAGACGGCCTTATTTGCCATGGTTTGGCCATGGGGATGGAGGCTACCAGGTCCATTGTGAATCAAGGAACGCCTTTGGTACTGATCAACGGCTGGAACTGGCCTGAGGAAATTTCGATCGGTTCTGTTAATTTTGGAATTGCCGGGGCCAATGAGCAATCCTGCAAGGTTCTTGCGGAGCGAGGGTGTACCATGCTCTGTTATGTAGGACACAAAGGCTCGAAGATTATCGATGAACAGAGGCGGATCGGATATGGGGAAGGGCTCCGGAAATATGGAAGCGGTTTACTTCATGACCTGGCGGATATTCAAGAGCTGGACTATGAAGGCTATTTGACAGATTTGGTACAACGGCACTCAGGACGGATCGGCATCATTGCCTTTGACGATAATATTGCTCTAAAGCTGTTGTCTGCTGCGAACAAGCTGCACATTCCTATTCCTGACCGTTTGATGCTGATCGGAATTAATAACGATTATATAGCGATGAACAGCTATCCGGGAATCTCGAGTTGGGATATTCCCTATCGTGATCATGCTCGGTCGGTCATACAAAAATTGATTAACAAGCTCGAAGGAAAAACGGAGGAGGGGGAGGTTCGGGAATTGGAATTGCCTCTGACATTCATGGACCGGGAAACAACCAAATTACCGTAAGAGATGGGGAACGGATAAGTCAGAGATTCTTTGCAATTCAACCCAACTACCCAAGTATTACATCACAACGGTATTTGAATGCGGTTGCATTTTAGGAACAGACATGTGATTCTTTAAAATCTCAAAATCAAGTCGCTAAAGGAGGACTTCCATGAGACCCAGGAAGAATTGGATCGTTCGATTGATAATGTTTACGACTTTATCCCTTATAGCGGGGGGATGCAGCAACGGGGCAGCCAGCGAGGGGAAAGCGGAGGAGGCCAACAAAAATGCAGAGCCGGTTGAGCTTGTATTTTATTCCGTAAGCAAGGATTCCGAGGAAAACTTTAATGAGCGATTCGGGAACGCCATTCGCAAAAAATTCCCAAGCTATACCATAAAATATATTCAGCGTGTACCGAACAGTACGGATTTACAGCAGCTATTGACCTCTGGTGCACAAATTGATATTCAGTGGGACTCCATTGCATCGTTCACAGGCTCCGTGCTCGACAGCGGAACGGCGTTCGATATGACGGATTTGATTAAGCAGCATAATCTCGATTTGAACCGTTTTGAACCGAGCATGATTGATTCATTGAAGAAGATGTCCGGCGGGGGACTTTGTGGCTTGCCTCTATATAACGACCGAATGGCCCTCTATTACAACAAAGATCTATTTGATAAGTTTGGCGTACCTTATCCTAAGGATGGAATGACCTGGGACGAAATCATTGAGCTTTCGAACCAAATGACCCGGGAAGAAAGCGGTGTTGTCTATACGGGCTTCTCGCCTTCCCTTAACCAGGTGTTCGTTTCCAATCCATACTCTCTTCCGCTTGTAGACAGCTCTACAAATAAAGCCACGATCAATAACGACACTTGGAAAAAAATCATCGATACTATGCTGATCCGCCCTACCCAAAATAATATGTACAAGAAAAAAATCGAGCAATCGAATGGTAAGATTCCTGATTCTAACACCTTCGTCAAGGAAAAAACATTAGCTATGTACACGGCTTCTCCTCTGCTCCCGGTAGTTTTTGCCCAGGATATGTCGTCGATGAACTGGGATGTTGTCACCTTCCCTGCATTCAAGGAATTGCCTGGCGTCGGCGCGCAAGCGTATCCCGGAGTGATCTCCGTGACGAAGATGTCAAAGAATAAAGATGCGGCTATGGAGGTGATCAAATATCTGACGTCGGATGAGTACCAGCTGGAGTCTTCTAAGAACGGCATCATGACCGTACTGAAGGACGAAGCCATTCAGAAAACACTTGGGCAAAATACGGCGTACAAGGACAAAAACTTTTCGGCGTTCTTCACCAAATTCCCGGCTATGGCAGAAAAGACGGTGAGTGAAAGCAAAGCAGCAGTATTAGGCAAATATACGACAAACGCGATGAAGGTAGTCAATGGGGAAATGGACATTAATACCATGCTTCGTACGACGGAGGAGGAAGCAAACAAAGCCCTGCAATCCGCAAGTGCGAAATAGGTCAGGAGGGGAGGCGGGATTAGGATTATCGCTCTAGGAAGGTGACTATGAAACTTAAGATTTCTCTACTAACATTTCTGGTTGTTACAGGGATAGCAGATGCGGGTCTACTATATTTCAGTAGGTCTGGACCAACAGGTGGTGAAATGAATCTGCCAAAAACAGAAATCCTGGATATAGGGCATGGCATCAACATGGAGTTTGTTCTGATTCATCCAGGGTCGTTTACAATGGGATCTTCTGTGGAGGTAGGAGAGGGGGACGAAGCCCCAGAGCACAAAGTCACGATTACGAAACCATTTTATCTGGGAAAATATGAGGTGACCCAGGAACAATGGGAAGAGCTTATGGGGAACAATCCAAGTAAGTTCAAAGGGGATAAACGGCCTGTCGACAGCGTCAGCTGGGAGGACACCCAACTATTTTTACAAAAACTCCAAGAAAAGACAGGACGTAAATTCGCTTTACCTACAGAAGCACAATGGGAATTTGCAGCACGTGCAGGCACAAGCACCCGATGGGAATTCGGCGATAATGAATCGATTTTAGGCGAGTATGCTTGGTACCAGGAAAATTCAGATGGGGTGACTCATCCGGTAGGCCAGAAAAAGCCTAATGCATGGGGACTGTATGATATGTATGGGAACATTCAGGAGTGGTGCAAGGATTGGTATGCAGCTCCTTATCCGCAAGGGAATGCTTCTGACCCGCAAGGTCCAAATTCTGGCGATTCTCGTGTTTTACGCGGAGGGGCTTGGGGGGACGACTTCACCATGGTTCGTTCAACCTACCGTAACGCGTCCGGAACGGACGCTAAAACTCCGGGCATTGGCTTTCGGGTTGCAATGGTAATGAATTAACAAGGAAAAAGGAGGAAGAACTATGGAAAAATCAATAACAGCTACTTTCACTGCAATGGGTCAGCTTTCCAAAATTTGTGCAGCCACGATCATGCTAAGTTTAGCGGCATTATTTGTAATAACATCCTCAGCATTTGCCGCAAATTACTACATTTCTCCAACGGGGAGTGACAGCAATTCAGGAACGGAAAGCGCACCGTTCAAGAGCATTATGAAAGCGCAATCAGCAGCATCATCGGGGGATACCGTATATATTCGCGGAGGAGTTTATGATGATTTTGAAATTGCCAATACCGATAGTAATTATAATTATGTCCATGACATTACTAAGAGCGGGATTACCTACGAGGCTTATCCTGGGGATAAAAGGCCCGTTTTTGATTTCAAAAATGTGCCAACCAATTTACGTGTGGCTGCTTTTCGTGTGGCAGATAAAGTAACAGGTGTCAAATTCAAAGGATTTGATGCGATAGGGGTTAAGGTAGGCAACCAAAAGCAATCCGAGGTGTTCAGAATAATCGGTCAAGCCGATTTCGAGAATGTAGCTGCACATGATAATGAAGCTAACGGCTTTTACTTTACAACAAGAGGGACAGGAATTGTCCTAAATTGTGATTCTTACAATAACATTGGACCAACGGATACATCAGCGGGAAATACAGATGGTTTTGGTGCACATGCTGGTCCCGTTTCGTTCATTAACTCCCGTGCATGGAATAACAGCGACGATGGGTTTGACAGTATCAGCTCGAGTGCGGCAGTGACTTATGACCATTCCTGGTCTTTCAATCATCGAGGGAATCAGAATGGGATAGGCGACAAAAATGGGTTTAAAGTCGGCGGGTATTCTCATAGAACAACCGGAATTCCTGATCCAGTGCCGGTTCATACCGTTACTTATTCCTTAGCTGTTAATAACGGAGCAAATGGATTTTATGCTAATCATCAGCCGGGTCAATCGGCTAATTGGATTAATAACACCGCTTACAATAATAGGAATGCTAATTTCAATATGCTTGAGCGCGTTAGTCCAACGGAGGATATCGACATCCCCGGTTACAGAGAAGTGTTACATAATAACATTGCTTATATGGGCACATCCATAGCCAATGATAATAATCCGCCGGAACATGTCACTAACAACTCATGGACCATGGATGGCGGGCTTAAGCTGACAGATAAAGATTTTGTAAGTTTGGATATGACCCAATTATCTGCACCTAGAAAACCGGACGGCAGCTTGCCGGATGTTACTTTTATGCGCCCGGTGCCTACCAGTCCTCTATACAAAAATGGCTTGGGCTACCTTGCCGATAGGGACGTTGACAAGACGGCTCCAGCCGATGCTACCTTCACTGCGGACGTTACAGCTCCGACCAATGGCGACGTGATCCTAACGATTAGTTACCCGGATGATGCTGTTGTGAAAGAATACAAGTTAGGCGTCAATGGGGAATGGAAAACTTATCATACGCCCATAGCTATATCTGCTAATGATACGGTGTACGCGAGAGGAACGGATGCAGCAGGCAATGTTTCGAATGTGTCGAGCTACACGGTCAGCAATATCGACAAGACCGCTCCGAAGTTCTCCATCCAGCTCGATAGAACAACGATTTGGCCGCCAAATCACAAGATGGTTAAGATCAGTGTCTTACCGAATGCGAGCGATGCTGAATCCGGCGTAGATTTAATGATTCTAACGTCGATCACGAGCAATCAGCCGAATACCGATCGAGACGATATTCAGGCCGAGTTCGGAACAGCAGCGACTTCCTTCAGCTTGCGTGCGGAAAAATCACGTATCTATACCATCACGTACACGGCTTCCGATAAAGCGGGCAACCAAACCGTCGCAACGGCAACGGTCACTGTGCCACACGACCAAGCTGATCAAAGCAGCGGTAACTCCCCACAATAAACCGGGATATCCACGGACAGATAGACAGCTTTCCGATTTATATATCCCTTAGGCAGACTCTAAAGAAAGAACCCGGTGCGAGAATTCTCGCGCCGGGTTTTTTGGGTGGGTCGGGCCGGAGAGAATGAGATTCCTATGCAGACGAAGCGATAAAAATATTGGCCTGCCTAGACGGCAGGCCTCAGGATGTTGAGAAACCCTGTTTGCGTGAACTATGCTGCATATGGAGGTGGGGTATGCCTCGGAGGAGTTTACGTCCTCCTTTGAAACCCGTGAAAATACCGCTAAATCTAATCCTATTCACGGGTTTCAACAGAGGCTGGAGGGGCATACCGCACCGGAGTATATTAGCAAAAGTTCAAGCTTTTATAGGTTTCTCGACAAACTCGGCCCTGCCTAGATGGCAGGCCTCTATTTTTTAAACAGATGAATGGGATGTGCTGTACCTGAAATATTTCATTATCGGGGATAAAAATGTGGTAGCATAATGTCATGATCATCTTATATAGCATAGCAAGCGAAACCGAGGAGGAGATCGCATGGCATCAGGTACCGAGACAGGCACATTCGGTTTCCGATTCAAAGTCCCAACGAATTTGTCCATGTGCGAGTTGTTTGCCGTCGGGCGGGACGTAGTAAGGGATACATCTTACTGCTGGGGCGGTCTCGAACGGACGGACGGTCCGCTGCTGCTGTTCCAATATACGTTGGAAGGCGAGGGTATTTATGAAAACGGCGGAAACACGTACCGAATCGAAGCGGGACGGGCATTTATGGCGGAAATTCCCGGTAATCACCGTTACTATTTCCCGGAGGACAGCTCCTGTTGGTCGTTTATTTTTGTGCTTTTAAGGCCATCGCTCATCCTGCCGAATTGGGAGGAAGCAATACGCAGATTAGGCGAAACGCCATACCTGCAGCAGACAAGCAGGCCTATTCGTTTTCTGGAGCATATCTGGGAGGAGGCGAATGCTGGCAGGATCACAGAACCGTATACCGCATCCTCGTATATGTATCAATTCGTTTCCGAATTGTGCCGGTTGGCGTCCGCGCCGGACGGAGAGGGACAGAAGTGGCCAGTGAAAATAAAGGAAGCCGCAGCGTTCCTGGAGTCCCATTATGACCGGATGATAAGCCTCGATCAGCTGTCTGAACAGCTGGGACTGTCCAAGTATCATCTATTACGTACATTCACCGCCACAGTCGGTATTTCGCCCAATGACTATTTAAATCGCGTGCGGATCGAGCAGGCGATGCGCCTGCTGCACCAGACGGATTGGAGCGTCGAGGAGATCGCAGAACGGGTCGGGTACTCTAGCGGAAGTTATTTTATCAAAGTGTTTCGAAAAGTGACGGGCCGGACGCCGGGAAGCTTCCGTTCCGGTGAGGGGCAATTGACATTCAACCGCATGTTCTTCGATTAACGAGATGAGGCGTGAACCGCAATATTTTACCATCGAATGATCAAGATTACTGTAGAAAAGCTGTATCTCCGAATCGTATGATGTAGATATAAGAGCAATTCATTCCAACATCATACTGGAGGTTCGTCATGCAGCATCACTTCCTTGCCCCAACGCCCCCAATGGGGTGGAACAGCTGGGATTGTTACGGCGCGGCCGTAACGGAAGCCGAGATCCGCGGGAATGCGGATTATATGGCACAACATTTGAAGGACTATGGCTGGGAATACATCGTCGTAGACATCCAATGGTATGAGCCCGGCGCCGTCTCGTCACAATACCGGCCTTTCGTCCGGCTGGAGCTTGACGAGTACTCGCGTCTTATGCCGGCCGTGAACCGCTTTCCTTCTGCGGAGGGCGGTGTGGGCTTCAAGCCTTTGGCAGACTACATTCACGGGCTCGGGCTGAAATTCGGCATCCATATCATGCGCGGCATTCCACGTCAGGCAGTTCATGACAACATGCCGATCAAAGGCACAGCCGCTACGGCACGCGAGATTGCACATCCGAATTCAATCTGTCCGTGGAACACGGATATGTACGGCGTTGACGTCAACAAGGAGGGCGCTCAAGCCTATTATGATTCATTGTTCGAGCTGTACGCTGAGTGGGGCGTCGATTTCGTCAAGGTCGATGATATTGCCGCGTCAAGACTATATGGCACCCATCTGGCAGAGATCGAAATGATCCGGAAGGCGATGGACCGCTGCGGACGGCCTATGGTACTGAGTCTTTCCCCTGGGCCGGCGCCTGTCGAACACTCCGACCGCTTCGAGGCGAACGCCAACATGTGGCGGATGACCGACGATTTCTGGGATCAGTGGCCGATGCTGTACGACATGTTTGATCGCTGCGAGAAATGGGAAGGAAGTCCGAAGCCCGGCTGCTGGCCTGATTGCGACATGCTGCCGCTTGGGCATATCGGCATCCGCTCCGTAGACGGCGGAGGGACTGACAGATGGACGCGTTTCACACGGGACGAGCAGCTGACGATGATGACGCTTTGGACTATCTTCCGTTCGCCGCTCATGTTCGGCGGAGAGCTTCGTGATAACGATGATTGGACGTTGTCGCTGCTGACAAACCGCGAGGTGCTTCATATGCACCGCTCCAGCTTCGGTGCCCGCCAGGTCATGCGGGAAGGTGCCGGCATCGTCTGGAAGGCCGAAGGCCCAGAGGGTGAGCGCTACGCCGCGCTGTTTAACACCGGCGAGGATCCTATTGTTATAACCGTACCGCTGGCCCGGTTAGGCATAAGCGAAGCAGCACAAGCGAAGGAGCTATGGAGCGGACGAGAGATCGGTTCACTGGATCATGAGCTGGCCGTAGAGGTACCGCCGCACGGAGCGGCACTCTTCGCCCTAACATAGCATACACATTAAGCCGTAATCGTTTTGACTTCACCCTTCACAACAGGGCTTAGCATCTCCATAAGCACTAGGCTAAGTAGAATCAAGCTGGACGTGCCAAACCATTATGCTCTCTCTCCTTAGGGATTGAGGGCCTTCCTTTTTAATTCAGCTTTCCTCCCGTCGACCGCTGACGGTGAAATGGCACGGCAAAATGTGATATATTGGGTTAAATCCATAGCTTAAAAAGTGCTTTAAGGAAGGAATCTCTATCCATGATCATCGCCGTAGATGTGTATTATGAGGAGCATAGAGCGAAAGCAGTCGGGGTTATTTTTCAACGTTGGGAAGATCCCGAACCACTCAAAATCATCACGTCTTATACGGAAAACCCTCACGTATACGAAGCGGGATCTTTCTATAAAAGAGAGCTCCCCTGCATACAGGAGCTGCTGAAGCTTACGAATATTAATCAAATCCATACTATTGTTGTGGACGGCTACGTGTACTTAAACAATGAGAAAAAGCCCGGGCTCGGATATTATGTTTACAGCAATTTTTCAGCTGAAATTCCAGTGATCGGTGTTGCAAAAAGCTCCTTTCACGACAATGAAGTCAATGTCAAGGAGATTTATCGAGGCAGCAGCTCAAAGCCTTTGTATATCACGTCTGTCGGCATAGAGTTGGAAGCCGCTGCCAGACATATACAGAGTATGTACGGAGAATACCGGTTTCCGCATCTGCTGAAATTGCTGGATAAGCAAACCAAGGAAGCTCAGCTATAGAAGGGGGATTCCCTATGTTTTTTTGGAAGAAAGAAACACAACTAGACCGAATAAAAAGCAAGCTCGAAAAGGCCCTTCACAAAGATGCGAATTTTTCTGTTTTTGGAGCGTCCTCCCATAAATACAGGGTTTATAATAAGCTCACGGCAAAAGAGCTTGAGGACTGGCACGCGGCAAATCGGGTCACACTGCCAGAGCCTTATGCGCAGTTTTTGATGAAAGTTGGAAATGGAGGCGCAGGGCCGTATTACGGGATGTATCCGATTGAAAAGGCAGCTTCCTATACCGATAGCAATGCACTCGCAGCAAAATGCGTTCTGCACCCCGGAATGACCAAGGAAGAGTGGAATCATCTGGTTGATCCCTTGATCAGCGATGAGGACATCTCCGATCCGGAATACGACGCAGCCCGTAACAGAGTGATGGGAGGCATGTTGTGCATTGGCACACAAGGCTGCGAATACGATATGTATCTCGTCCTAGAAGGAGAACACAGGGGGAAAATCGTATACACTTCCGATTTTTATCCTGATCATCCCTTTTTCTTCGTCTATGAAGACAGCTTTCTGGACTGGTATGAGCGCTGGTTGGATGAAATTATATTGGATTACGATATTACGTGGTTTGGCAGCAAAATGCCTGGTGATGAAAATGCGTTGGTACAGGTATATCAAAACGCCACTGACGAAGAGATCCAATTAAAAGCGCTCGATGGAATGTTCAAGTTTAAGAACGTTTCGCAGTCAACCATAGATTTTTTAAAACACGTTGCCGGGCAAAAACAAAAAGGCCGCACCACAGCCATACAGCTAATCTGCAAAACCTCTGTAGAAGCGGGAAAAGACCATCTTCTGGAGCTTCTGCATTCGGAAAAGGATGAGGATTTTTTACAAGCTTTAATGATTCTAAACTCCTACGGTAAATCTACAGATATAACGGCATTTATAAAAGTCATATTGCAAAGTCTTGACAGAGTTCGGGATCAAGAAACGTTACGTCACGCGGGGTATGTTTTGGAATCCTCAGGCGCGATTACACTTCAAAATTTTGCCCCTTTTTTGTGCCATGCTGACTCGAATATGCAAGCCGCCGCAATCTATGCGACACGCAGCTGCAACGACAAATCGGAAGGCTGGGAGATCATTGAACAGATGTTCAAAGGTGGCGGCAGGGAGGTTATGAAAAACTCCATTTTATTTTGGGGTATTGTCCCTCATGCTAAGCTATTGCCGTATTATAAGGCTGCATGGCCGGAATATAAACACAATCCTAATTTCAGGGACCAATTTATAGGCTGTTTGAAAGAATTGAATTTGCCGGAAGATTATTTTGACCAACAATAATTTCATAGTACAACCGGGACTCCCCATGAAGTTATCAGGCAAGTGAAACATTTAGAAACATACAAAAGGTGGTAGGTGGGGTATCCCTCGTAGGAGCGATAGCGTCCGCCATTATTCCCGGAAAATACCCGCTGTAAAGCGATATAATCAAAATTTTTCTGGGAACAACAGTGGCTGGAGGGGGATACCCCACCGGGGTACCTATGCTATTTTTTAAGCTTTACAGGTTTTTCGACAGACTCAGAGGCCGCCTAGGACAACTAGACTGCCTCTATTTGTTGTTCGGCCAACAAGTTATTGGAAAAAAGGACAAATAAACGGTACATGAAACAAAGACAGCACTTAAACTCAAGACTATAATTATGTAAACGGTCTTTGCATTAGGCCCAATTAGGAGGGAGGTAACGCTCCAAATGGTCAGAATCCGTAACGCATCGATCTTGGCGCTGAGCAGTTTGTGCTTCATCTCGGCACTCTCGGGTTGCAGCCCGCAAGCGGGCAGTCAGGCGGACGGGAACACGGCAAATAAAGCCGGGGAGAACGAAAAAGCCGGTACAATGAATTTCGATCCTAATTTGTCAGCACAGCTCAGCATATACACCGATTTGGGCATGACCGACGAGTGGTTTGAAAGGTTTATCATAGCCCCGGTTAGAAAGAAATTTCCTAATATCACCTTGGAAGTGGTTCGGAAGCAAAAAGGAACCAACCCGGACGAGCTTGTCATTGCGGGGACATTTCCGGATATTTTGTACAACAGCACGCCTCGATTAACGCAGTACAAAGATTTGAATCTGCTCTATGACATGAGGGAGCTCATTAAGAAGCATCATTTCGACTTAAACAGTCTGAACCAGCCTGCTCTGGATGCCATCAAGCAGTGGGGGGACAAGGGCGAGCTTTACGGGCTTCCGTTCTGGGTAAATTTCTCCGCTCTGTACTATAACAAAGATATTTTCGACCGTTTCGGCGTACCGTATCCGAAAGACGGGATGACCTGGGACGAGGCGATTGAGCTATCTAAGAGTCTGACAAGAAATGAAGGCGGAGTCGCTTACCGAGGGCTTGATATCCATTCGTTGAATGATTTTTACAGCCAGCTATCGCTTCCTTACGTGGATGCCCAGACAGACAAACCGTTGCTGGAAACAGAAGGATTTAAGAAGGTTTACGAAACGATGATGAAGCTGTATAAGATTCCAGGCAATGAAATCCGGAAACCCGCCAAGGATGCATTTTTAAAAGATAAAAATCTGGCCATGTGGCCGATGTACGCGGACGTTCCGACCTTGATCAATGATCTGGAATTAAACGGTGACCCGTTTAACTGGGATATGGCACAAATGCCGAGCTTTCAGGATTCGCCGGGAGTTGCCTGGCAGGCGGATTCTCACAATCTCCACGTGACGAATACAAGTAAGAACAAAGAAGCGGCTTTCCAGGTGATCATGTACCTGTTGTCTCAAGAACCGCAGATGGAGCTCGTTAAGAGCGGGCTGTTATCTTCCTCTGCCGATCCGGAGCTGAATAAGCGATTCGGTGAAAGCATTGGCGTGTTCAAAGGGAAGCATCTGGATGCCATCCTGAAATCGAGGCCGGCCCCCAAGTATACGATGAGCAAATACGATTCCATCGCTTCGGGCGAGTTTAATGCGGCGTTCAAAAACGTGGAGTCGGGAGCAAAAGATATTAATACGGCATTAAGGGAAGCGAATGAAGCTGCCGAGAAGAGAATACAGGAGAAAAAGGCAACCCAGAAATAGCAGAAAAAAACCTAATCGTTATAAATAAAGAATTATGGAAACGGTTTCTTTGCGAGATAGAGATGGGGATGCAATATCGCGGATGCGAAGAAGTAAGGATAAGGAGAACAATTGGATGATTGGATCATTACCGCAGCCTATATCGCTTCACGGAGTTTGGCGTTTTCAGCTTGATGAGAATAATGTTGGTATCCAGGAAACATGGTATAACCGGCATAGCTTAGACCATACGATCCTGCTGCCGGGCACATTACAGGCTCAAGGCTTTGGTCACAAAATATCGGCCGATACGCCATTCGTTGACGGCTTGCACGACCGCTTATGGTTTTTGCGAGAGGAATACAAGGAATTTACCGAAAAGGATCATACCAAGGTTCCTTTTTTATCACAACCGGTTAGGCATTATATTGGGGCAGCCTGGTACCAGACCGACATCGATATTCCTCCGGAATGGGAAAATAAGCGTGTGGAGCTTCATCTTGAACGCGCACGATGGAAAACATCGGTTTGGATTGATGATCAGAGCTTTGGCGATTACGATAGTCTTTGCGCTGAACACATCTACGATCTTGGTATATTACGAAAGGGGAACCATGTATTAACCATTAGGGTAGATAACAGTATGATTTATCCCTATCGCCCTGATGCCCATGCTGTGTCGGATTCCGTGGGAAACACATGGAATGGGATCGTCGGCACAATGGAGCTTGTTCCCAAGTCTCTCACAGGGCTCGACGATATTTCCGTTTACCCGGATTATTCAACCAAGAGCGCGCTTGTTAAAATCCATATTACCAATCGAAGCGGAAGCCGGCATCGTGGTGCTATTGTCATAAAAAAGACGATAAACCTTAATTGTTCAGACAATGACAAATACCCGACGAGTAGCGATAACGAGACCTTTCATGCCGATATTGACCACGAAGGTGGGATTATAGAGTATACCGTGCAGCTTGGGGAGAACGCCTCCCTGTGGGATGAATTTAATCCCGCTCTGCATCAATTGGATATTACCCTGACAGATCGGCAAAGCGGTGAGATCGTTGATACGAAATCCGTAACATTTGGTCTTAGAAATATTACAACTCAAGGGAGAAATTTCGTACTCAACGGAAGAAATATTAGCTTTAGAGGAACCCATGATGCAGGCTGCTTTCCTTTGACAGGCTCCCCTTCAACGGATGTAGAGGAGTGGAGAAGAATCATGTCTATATGTAAACAATGGGGCATGAATCATATCCGCTATCATTCCTGGTGCCCGCCTGAAGCGGCATTTGTTGCAGCTGATGAGGCAGGCATATACCTTCAGATAGAAACCGGCATGTGGAATTATTTTATTCCGGGAGCCGTTATTGAACAGCAGCTGCATGTTGAGACAGATAGAATTATCAAAGCGTACGGCAACCATGCATCCTTTCTTCTATTGTCATCAGGCAATGAGCCGCATGGGAATTATAAACCTTGTGTGAGAAGCTGGGTTGCAAAGTACAGGAAGCTGGACAACAGACGTCTCTACTGCGCCCAGTCAGGCTGGTTTTGGCCCAGGGACGGTGAACCTGTTGACGGAACGGATTATTATTACACGTGCAGCCGTGGGGAAGGAAGAATGAGAGGTATACACGGCTGGTTTGGCCGTGATTATTCCAAATACCTCGAAGATATGGAAGTTCCTTTCCTGTCTCATGAAGTAGGCCAATATTGCGCCTATCCTGATTTTTCAATCATCCCTAAGTTCACAGGTTATTTGCGTGCCGGAAACTATGAAATATTCAAGCATTCTCTGGAAAGACATAAGATGCTCCATAAGAATGCGGACTTTGTGCAGGCATCAGGAATACTTCAAGCAGCGGCTTATAAGGAGGAAGTGGAAGCCAATCTTCGTACGTTCGGCTATTCCGGTTTTTCACTACTGGATCTGCATGATTATCTTGGCCAAGGAAGCGCCCTTGTCGGTTTGCTGGATGCCTTTTGGGAGCCAAAGCCTTACATTAATCCGGAGCAGTTCAGACGTTTTTGTGCTCCGGTCGTTCCGCTTGCAAGAATAAACAAATTGGTATATACAGCGAGTGATACTTTGTGCGCGGACCTCGAAATCGCATGCTTCGCCGAGGAGGATTTACTCGAGTTATCCATATATTGGAAAATTATAGATGAAAGCGGCAAGGTGTATATCAACGGCAGTTTTGACAAGCAAGAGATTAGAACGGGAAAAAATTCTTTCATCGGGACAATAGAGACCGATTTAGGCGGCCTTCCAGCACCTTCAGCTTATAAACTCGTCATTGGCGTCGAGAATACAGCTATTGAAAATGACTGGAAGTTCTGGGTCTACCCGGCGAAGAGCGATTTTTCAACCTTCGATAGTGTCCATGTTACAAAAAGCTTTAGCGAGGCTGTGCGTTTATTAAAAAACGGCGAAAAGGTTTTATTCTTGCCGGCAGCGGAAAGTCTGGATTATCATTGTCCGCCGCTCTCGATATTGCCGCCGTTTTGGAATACGCAGATGGGTCCGAAATGGTCAAGAAGTCTCGGGCTTTGGTGCGATACGGCGCACCCGGCACTCGCGGAATTTCCCACCTCCTGCGGTATGGAATGGCAATGGGCTGAGATCGTTGATAATGCCCGCGGCATCAATATCGAAGCATTACCTGATGAAGTAGAGCCTTTCATCTGGCCTATAGACGATTGGAACCGTAATTATAAGCTCGCTTTGGCGTTCGAATGCAATCTTTATAACGGCAAGCTGGTGGTATGTTCCGCCAATCTTGTAAAGGATCTTGATCAAAGACCGGCAGCAAGACAGCTCCTTTACTCCATTCTAAAATATATGGACAGCACTGACTTTCAACCTAAAGTCAAAGTGACCAAGAAGCAGCTTCAATCATTTCTATTTGATACGGCGGTCATGAAAAGATTGAATACAACAGTGAAGCTCGTTGAAGAGGAAGCAAGTGATAGCAGGGATATTAAGGTGGATTTGACAGCACCCGACACTTCAATTGACCGTATACTAGACGGCGACCCTAACACGTATTGGCTTGCAGGCGGACCCTACGGCGGGAAGTATCCTTTTGTTCTGGAATTTGAGGTGGACCGGCCCGTCTCGGTACGGGGAATCCATGTGATGCCCAGACAAAATCATAGGGATGCGGAAGGGGCCGTAAGAAGATATGAAGTATACGCTTCGCTGGACGGCAATGAATGGATTCATGCTGCATCCGGAGAGTTCTCGGCATCGTTCGACTTAAAAAGAGTATACTTCGATAGCAGTATGATGCTCCGGAAGCTTCGGCTTAAATTAATGGAGGGCTTCGGAGCCGAGGACGTATTTTATTGGATAAGAGATAACGGTTTCAGATCAACCCGCGCCCCATATCAGGATGAATGCGCATCGTTAGCCGAGGTTTCGTTTATCTGTGATGAAAGCAGTGAATCCATACATTCAGATAATATAAAGATTCAATATAAACAAGTGGGCACTGCATCAGAGGAGATCTACTAGGAGATAGAACCCTCACCGGCTCCGGCATCAAATAAAGTGTCCCGAAAAAACAGTCGCAGATTACTGGCGGTCAAGCCGGTGCCCTGCGGCTTTTTGTCGTTACTGTCTTTCCTCGTCGGCCAAAGGAGTATTTTCTGATGGGAAAATTCGGTAGATCTGGGTCCAGCGGAGGAAATTGGATTCCCGAATATCTCTCCGTAGGCATTGGGAAAAAGGGATATCAGAACTTCCCGCCCCTGCTTGAAGACTTTCTATACTGGGTGGGTGACATCCCCGTGTGCTCTTTGAACTTTTTGCAGAAATAGCTGCTCGATGAATATTCGGCCGAACGCGCTACCTCGTCTATGGTGAGCTTTGTCCCGGTCAGCAGCTTCTTGGCAATTTCCAGCTTTTCGTTCGATAGCTTCTGCTTGAAGGTCATATGAAATTGTTTTTTCATAAGCCTATGCAAATGGCGCTTGCTGACCTTTAGCTCGCTCGCCATTTGCTCCAGCGACATACCCGGTGTTTCTGCGTTCATAAGCGCATCAAGCAGATGCTCTCTTTTTTCGTTTAAGGTTTTGCGGGGCAGCGTGTAATCAGCCTTATTCTGGCCGCGGTAGCTGCGAACCGCGTTGACGATAATCTGGGACACGTAACTTCGGATGTTATGGTAGTAGCCGATCAGCCGGTTATCTAATTCGTTCATAATTTTCTGGAACAGCTCCATGCTGCCGTACTCGTCCTCTCCGAACCAGAATCGCGTAGAAGTTAGCGTTTCGATCATCAGGTCGGCTTCGATGCGGAGATACTCGTTGTCCTGCTTTCTTTTCTTCAAAACAGTAATATCAAAGGTAATACAGCATTCCGCAAGAGGGTTATCAGCAAAGGTCGTTTGCTCATGATAGATCATCGGGCCGGTCAGATAAAACGTATTGGGCTTCAGTGTGTAATGATCTCCCTCGGCGATGAGCCGGCCGTACCCGTATGGTATGAAATGCAGCTCGTAGCCACCGTGCGCATGGTTCCTATTAGCCCGTTGGGAGGCAGGAACGAATCGGATATACCATACGTTAATTTGCAAATGTCCCATCTGAATCCGTAAGTCCAGCTCGTCGTAATCCCGGCGAAATTGAATGTCCATCTCACACTTCTCCCTGAATTGTACAATTAGGACATTTGGATTACAAAATTGTCCATTATGTCTATTTTAAACCAAATAAACGTCTGATACCATAACAAAATGTAAGGGTTTACAAGTTAACACATACGATGTCATGCCAGAGCTTTAGAACGAAAAGGGAGGTAGGGTCCAATGGTTCTTCCATTTATGAAGAAAACAGCGGTCATCTTTACACTAGCTGCCATATCTGCTTCATGCAGCAACGCGGTCAGCCCGCCTAAGGAACCAACAGTCGAGGCGCAACCGGTCACACTGAAAATTTACATGTGGGATGCGATTTTCCAGGAAGATGCGTTTCAGAAGCTGATTGCTGAGCCTGTCAAGAAAAAATACCCGAACATAACCCTGCAGCAGATAGTGCGTGGACCGGGCATGCAGCCAGAGAACCTTGTAGCCAGCGGCGACAATGAAGTGGATATCATTATGGCCTGGAACGACGTGTTAGTCCAGTTTCAGGATTTAAAGCTGATCGGCGATATGACAGCCGACATCAAGAAAGCGGGAATGGACCTTGGTCGATTCGACGAACAAGTGTTAGACGGGATGCGGGATGGGGACAAGAAAGAGATTTTGTACGGTCTGCCGTTCGCGCAAGATTTTTATGCTTTGTTTTATAACAAAGATTTGTTTGATAAGTTCGGTGTAGCTTATCCGCAGGATGGGATGACTTGGGAAGATACGATTGAGCTGGCTAAGAAGATGACTCGTGAAGATGGAGGAATCCAGTATAAGGGGCTCGATCCTGAAGGGCCGGAAAAGCTCGGCAATTCGCTGTCCCTGCCGTTTGTCGACCCGAAAACGCAGAAGGCCACACTGGATACCGAAGGGTGGAAAAGAGTATTCGAAACCTTGAAGCAAATATATAGTATCCCAGGTAACCAGAATACGATATCGAATCATGCGGGAACGGTTAACCGCTTCGCCAAGGACAAAAATGTCGCAATGTACGCATCCCATGGCGTGATAAGCGGCCTCGCGCAATCGGATGTAAATTGGGATATAGCCCAATACCCGAGCTTCGCAGATAAACCTAATGTGTACGGCATGGTTAAGGCATACAGCCTCTGTATCACGACGACAAGTAAACATCGCGAGCAGGCGATGCAGGCGCTTCAAGTGATGACTTCGGACGAAGTGCAGCTTGCGTACACAAAATCGACCGCTTTGCTGTCGGCGCTGAAAAATCCGGAGATGAACAAACATTTTGGCGAGGATCTGCCTCTATTGAAGGGGAAGCATATTGAGGGGATTTTTAAGAGCAAACCGGCACCCTTCGTTGCCCAATCATTGTATTCCGGTAAAGCGCGTCCGCCCCTAGAAGCAAAATTCAAAGACGTAATGGCTGGCAAAGATATCAATACGGCGCTGAGGGAAGCGCAGGAAGAAGCGACAAAGCAGATCGATGCGTTGAAGAAGTAATCCGCACTCGAATGGAGAGGAAGCGGAGGATTCCTATCAACTAGCATTAGCAGCCCAATTTATGGATGTGTTTCCTTCACTTTGTATAAGTTTTGTCCGATATAATAGATAGACATACCCCTTAGTTACAGAGAGGACAGGAGGAAACAGGATGAATTTTGAGCCGCTTAGAGGCCAGCAGGCTGCTCTTATTAACTCTGACAGCCTACGGATCGATCCGACAGCCAAACAATCCGCACCGCCGCAGCTCCAAGAAAAAGTACTTTCTGGATTCGTCGTTCGAGACTCCGTAGAGATTAGCGAAACCGGCAGACAACTGGCAGAAGGCGATCTTAAGTCACAGCCTATGAAGTATTTCGGTACAACCCAGATCAACGATTCGTTAAGCCGGGTTTTGGAAGGACAGCCAGAAGAAGTATCCAATGCAGTGTACAGGATGATCGAGTCCAATTTTATCGTTGACGGAACAGTAACGGATGATAGTCAGCGAGCTGTGCTGCTGGAGATGGGACTATCCCAATCCAGGTATATTGCAGAGCATTATATGGAAGGCGGTAAGGCCAAACAATTCCTAGAAACGATGGACAGGATCGCCGCGATTGCTACGACACGATCCATTGACCCAGGGACCGGGGATATTAGCTACACGACTCCTCCAGATCGCCCGGTAGGTGCCCCTGAGGACTACATCAAACCATCGGAACTGATGAAGCTGGTAGCTCCCCAGCAATATGCCGCGTTCGAAAATGACATAAAAAATGGGGGGAATGGGCTGAGCCATTTGCTGGACTTTGTACGAAAGATTCCCCAAAACCCCGGTTGGATAGAGAGATATAAGGAGCATACGAAGCAGACTGAGGCGGTATTGAATAACGTGGAGCTAACAAACCGGTTTGAAAAAGCCGATACGACATCAGCCTCCGCCTTTATGAACAGTATGCAGGATCTCCTTAAGGAAACGACTGCTGTAAACGATTCTTACCTTAGGAATATGCGGGAATTTTTCCGGGGCCTGGGCGTACAGGTTCATTGAATGAATTGAAGGAAAGGTCGGATTGGAGCCTAGTCTTGCTCTTAATTCGGCCTTTTTGGGGTTCAGCCCGATTAGAGTTGATCAAGAAATATCAAAGCTTCATCACCACAGACACACATAGCAGGAGATGCCATTGACTAACAAAGCGCAGTGAGTTATAATCAGGTTATTACATAGTATTCCAATAGGAATTATTAGTCAACCAGACAACTGGAGATTCGCCTATTTCATAGGTTTGAATCTCCTTTTTATTTTCCACAGGGAGGGACTCCATTTGAAGATTTTACGAAACTACCAATTTCCAAACGGATTTTCGTTGAGGCAGATCCTCAAATTCGTCAGTGCGGCAAATCAATTCAAGAGCCAAGTCTCGTTTGCATCTGACGGTTATTTATTGAATTCTAAGGGGGTCCTGGGTATGGTACTGTTCTTCTCCCAATTCCCAAGAACCGAGGAGATCCAATTGATCATAGAAGGCACGGATGCGGATGAAGCGAATAAAATTCTCGAATCCATCTTATATTCAGGCAGTTCGTACGCTTATAGCGCAAAGTCGTAGGATAGTTATATCTTGATGAGCAAGCGAACGAAAAGGAGGGCGGGATGGAGCTTCATTGGAGACGAAATCTTAGCATATTATGGCTCGGTTTATTTCTCAACCATATAGCTTATACGTTGTCGGTGCCCTTTTTTCCGCTTTTTCTACAGACGGAGCTGGGGATCAGTAAAGGCGTCGAAGCCTGGTCGGGAGTGTCGATTTCGATCAGCTTCCTCATTAGCGGTTTATGTGCGCCCTTCTGGGGATCTCTTGCTGATAAATATGGCAGGAAATTGATGCTGGTTCGTTCGGGGATTGGGCTTGGTGCGGCTCACCTTGCTAACTATTTCGTTTACGACCCGTATACGTTCATCGCGGTCCGCATATTCCAAGGGTTAATGGCCGGCTTCAGCCCTGCGTCGGTCGCGTTGGTCGGCACGAACACGCCGGAAAAGCATGTCGGTTACGCTCTGGGCGTTATATCGACGGCGACTGCAGCTGGAGGGATTCTAGGGCCGCTGGCGGGAGGACTGTTGATCCATTGGGTCGGATTACGGGAATGCTTCATAGCTTCCGCCATAATCACATTCCTATCCGCCATCCTTGTTCTTGCAGGGGTTGTAGAGATTCACAAAAAGCAGGAAGGACCGCGGCCTTCCATGATAGACGACTTGAAGCAAGCGGGGCAGAACCCCCGGTTGATGAGGATTTACTGGTTAATTTTCCTTGTATCGACATCCGTCATGATTTTGGAACCGCTGATTACCATCTATGTCGTGCAGATCGGCGGAAGTGCGGACAAGGCTTCGCTCAGCTCGGGCGTCGTATTCTCTGCGGTCGGGATCGCTACGGTCATTATGGGCCCCCGGTGGGGAAGGATCGGCGGACGGATTGGTTATCACAAAACGTTGCTGATCGGCCTGCTCGGCGGGGGGATCGGCAATCTGCTTCAGCTCGGAGTCACTCATTTGCTTGGTTTCGGCCTATTGCGCTTCGGTTACGGGTTATTTTTCGCGGCCGTTTATCCGGCCTTGAATGCACTCATTATCCGTTATGCGGACAATGAATTTCGCGGCCGGGCGGTCAGCTTAAGCCAATCCGCCAACCAGTTCGGCATCGTCGTTGGCCCCCTGCTGGGAGGATTTATCGGTGGATGGATCAGCATACCGTTCGTATTCCTCCTGACCGGAGTCGCGCTGCTGGCAGCCGCATGTGCAATAAGAACGCTCGGTTCGGGACAAATAGACCGGACGGCATCCGGGTAATCAAGGGAGACAGGAAGCTGGCGCTATTTATGGCGTCAGCTTATTTTTTGAGCCTCCAGGTGCCTTAAAGCTGTATTCGCATCCGGAATTTTCCCCTTGACATAGTCATTATAGTATTTATCAATAATGAAGGAATCCTTTCGAAAGTCTGGCGGGTATCATCAAGTTGTCGATGAGATTTTCGAATTTAAAAGACAAAACCATATCTAACATCCCTTCAGTTATGAGAGGTTGTTTGAACTCGAGGGTCCGGATGGGCTGAGGAAGTAGCTTTGCCTTATGCTGCGTAAGTGCCTGTCATGGACGGAAGAAGGGTATGGGGTGAGCCCCATACCCTTTCCATACTGCTCCTTGTTTTGGCCAGCAAGCAGCTTTTAATGAATTACTTTGAATGAATCCTTGCCGGTGAAGGTCCTTCCGTCCCGCAGATAACCGGTGATACTAAACGGAATGCTGCCATTCAGCCCGGCTAACGCGTTGATGACTTGCTGCCTGTCAAACTTGACCGTTAATTTCCCGTTGGCGTCCCGATCAAGATCTCCCGCTTCCATCGGAGCGGATTGGGCATAGATGGTCACGCCATTGATATTCATCCTTATGGAAGCAGCGTTTACAAGCGAGACATCCTTCGAGGCGAGTTTAATGGTTGCTGTGATGTATTTTCCATTACTTTTCAAATTTAATGTTTTCGGCTGGGCTTCCACGTCTGCGTCTATTAGTTTGCCTGCGTAATAAATATTCGGAGTAGGAGGAGCAGCCATGCCATCTCCAAGGTAATAATCGGTTAAATGAGATTGGACATACCCTTTAATCGTCATCCCATTACGGTACAGCGGATTGTGAGGGAGCGTATAGATTCGGTGATCTGTTGGAATCGGTGTTGTGAAAATGATGAGCTTATTGTAATCCTTATTGGTTAATATAGCCTCTTCACGCCAGTCGCCCATAATATCGCCGAGGAACTTGGGAACCCCGCGCCAGCTGCTAACCGCATTTTCATAATTCGTAGTCGTTACCAAACGAGACACGGAGGTTGTTTGATAATTCCATTTTTCGATTTTCCCGTTATTATAGCTTTCACTCAATAAATCCCCGTCCCAGAACATACGCATTGTTGGCCACGGATTCCCTTTATTATCCTTTGTGGTGATCTGTGTGTTGCTCGGGCCGTGGTATATTCCTTCAAATGAAAAGACTTCATAACCGGGATAACGAGGGTCAATATCCCCAACGTCGCCACGACCTACATCCCATGCAGGAGGTGTAGTACTATGCTGCCAAATCATCTGACCTGTAGTGGCATCGTAATAGTACTCAAGTAAACCATAAGGGTTACGCTGCTGAATTCCGTATCCCTGAAGCCCAGGCCGGTTCGGATCCATCTTGCCGATGTAGAAGCGATCCCCGTGCACGATGTTACTGTCCGTCAAAGAATAGAGCAGCGTGCCGTCATGATCCAATACGAAGCCGATTTGGGCAACCTCATCTTTCCCGTCCCCATCTATGTCCGCGATACGGATTTGGTGACCGTCAGCGAGGTCCTCAGAACCGCGCAGCCATTTCCAGTCTCTTACGAGATTGTCACCCTCCAAATGATAAGCAGCAATAAGCATATTAAAGCCGCCGTCAGCTCTACGATTTTTGGCATTAACGACAACACTCGGCGTTGTGCCGTTAAGATATCCGATGCCAAGCTGAGCGGCCAACGGACCGATGGAAATATAATCATCTGGAAGCTCGCTGGTGCTTTGAAGTTTTCCTGTCATGCCGTTAAGTACTGCCAGCCATTGTTTCGTATCGTTTTGATCGGTCCATACCTCGCCATCCCCAAACTTCACGCCATTGGCGATCTTGAGAAGGACTTCTGCCTTCCCGTCTCCATCCATATCATAAACAGTAAGCCCATCCCAATGTCCAACACTAACTGTAGCTGAACCAGGGGAAATATTGTCCTGATTCATGCTGTTAGGACCAAGATTTACTTCCCACAGAAAGGTTCCGTCGCGTTTGTACGCTTCAATGATCTGAGGCTTCTGGGCATCGCGAGCCACGAGATAATCATATTCACCATCACCGTCAAGATCTCCAACCCATATATGATTGATGCTGCCGCCATCACGTATTGGAACGGTGAAGTAAGGTGCATCCACAGGATTGGCTGGAAGGGTAAACGAAGCACTGGCTTTTTGTTCTTGACCGCCAATCACCGGCTTCACAAAATAAACATTATCCTTCGTCAGATCAGCCGTAGTGTCTGTATAATTAGTGCCCTTTGTCAGAACGGAACCATTTAGCTTAACGGCTTGACCGCCTGCTGTGGAACGATAAACATCAAAACCAATCCCTGAAGGATCCAATGCGAGCAACCGCCAACTGATAAATACATTGGAGCCACTGCGGACTGCAACGACTCCACGGCCCAGATCTTCCATGCGTCTTAACAAATCACCATTCGTCGGGGCTGACTGGCCCGGGGATTGTTCCAAAGTAGTATAAACGCTGGTTGTGACAGAGGCTGTTTCCGCCTCATTTACGATTGGACCACCGGTTTCATTTGCGTTTGCAGCTAATACCGAGCTGTACATAGTCGTGCATAAAGAAAGTATTAAAGATAGGCCAACTACTTTTTTCACTAAAAAATCTCCCTTCCTTGGCTGTTATTCGGATCTATCCTCTCATGGGAAGAATTACAATTCTGTTATGTAAATGGGTAGGGGGTGTGATGTAGAGAAATGGCTGATCGGTCTCATACGGCCCCCCCCTGCAAAACTGACAGCGCATACAATACAGGATTGTTCCATTTTATACCTCATCGGCTTATTGATACTTTGTTGAAACCGCTCCACGCTTTGTTATCATTTGGCTTGCTCGGCTTCGATTTTCTTGTTCGAATTTTCATCGATCGTACGAAGTGCCGTATTCATATCGGTTTCCCCTAGAACAACCTTTGGCAGCAATGCTTTGACCTCGTTTTCCGGAGTGCCGTCGTATGGTGACTTCATGGGAATAGCTGCCGGTTTATGGGCGAATACAGCAGACCAGTTTTTATCCTTAAAGGGACTTCCCTGGGCAAAAGCTTTCTTTACGGTATCGCTTGTCAGGACAGGAACCTCACCTTTTTTGGAGATGGCCAATTGAAACTCTTCGGAAACCAAATATTTGATGACTTTTATTGCCGCTTCTTTGTTTTTACTTGTTTTTGTGACGCTGAAATAGACCGGATAAGGCTGGCTTCCGGTTCCAGGCATATCCTTGAACACCGGCAAAGTTGCGATATCCCAATTCATCCCTTCCATGGCACTGGCGCTTGTAAACACAGTACTGGTCAATCCGACATACATGGCCAGATTGCGATCCTTCACGAAATTGTCCTTGGTAGGAAGATTCCCCGATCGTACGTTCATCATGAACTCTTTGTACCCTGCATTTGAAGCCGGCTTCACATAGATTGCCTCAAGAAGCTTATTCCATAATTCGTTGGTGCTGAAGGTGGCTTTGAGCGTTTTGGGATCCACGGTCCCAAGGGAGTATTGATTCGTTCTGAGAACATGCCCGGTCTCCCCATATAGACCCACGATTTGCTGTCCGTTCTCGTTTCTTGTCAGCTGCTTGCTGAGCTCAGCCGCCTCATCCCAGGTTAACCCGTCTTTGGGATAAGGTACGCCGAACTTATCAAACAAATCCTTGTTATAGAACAAGACCACATTCAAGTTCGTGACTGGTATTCCCCATAGGCCGCCGCCGGAAAGCTGCTTCATCCCATTCACAGCCACCGGATCAAGCTGATTTAAATCGATATTTTCTTTTTTGATCAACTCGCTCATATCGTATTGCAGGTCATTTTTCACCATGGAATTCATGAAATAGCCGATGGAATCGAAATTCATATCGATCGGTTGGTTTGCAGCGAACAGCTCGCTTTTGCTTGTTCCCTTGCCAGTCTTGATATAGGTGATGGTGTAATTAGGGAATTTACTGCGGATCGCATTGCCGAACCGTTCATCGAAGCTCTCCACAGAATCGCCGCTATCGGAATGAATCACCAATTCCACAGGTTTGCTATCCTCTTCAGACAAGCTCACGTTAGATTCCTGACCGGTCTTTTCGCTGTTGCTGCACCCCGTTGCCAGCGCAGCAGCGATAGTGAAGGTGAGCATCGTACTGCCAGTTTTTTTACGATTCACTTTGTATTTCCCCCTTAATAATCGAAACTCATCCCTGCTGGCTCAAAAAACAACTGCCATTGACTGTGAAAGTTAGATTGCCACACCCCCATATTTTAACTTTATATACCATTTAAGTAATTACATATCAACTCCTTTCAATATTTGGGATAACGAATTATTGATCATAGACTAACAAACTCTCTGGGGAAATTCCCCGCATATCTTACGTATTCGCTCGGTAAATCCCGCATTTTTGGACAAGATAGGTTATATGCAAAGGCATCATTATGGCGTTAAATAAATATTCGGTTTGGGCGGTGTAGACATTCCGCTTCCAAGGTAATAATCCGTTAAATGAGACTGCTTGTATCCTTTAATAGTCATACTGTTCCGGTATAAAGGGTTTTGAGCAAGAGTGTAGAGTCGTGTATTGGTTGGTAGGGGAGTAGTAAAGATGACGAGCTTTGAAAAATCACTGCTTGTTAAAATAACTTCTTCACGCCAGTCACCGAAAATATCACCGTAGAACATAGGAGCACCACGTTCACTGCGAGTGGCTGTATGGTAATTCCAGGTAGTTACCAATCTGGAAACAGAGCTTGAGCTATAGTTCCATTTCTCAATTTTTCCGTCATTAAAGCTTTCACTCAAGAGATCTCCGTCCCACCACAAACGGAAGGCAGGGTATGGTGCTGCCGTCGTTGTTATCTGATTGTTAGTCGGGCCGTTATAAATTCCTGAGAAAGACCACGTTTCGTAACCGGAATACCGGGGGTCAATATCCCCAACATCTCCACGGCCAACATCCCCCGCTGGAGGTGTAGTAGTATGCTGCCAAAGCATCGAGCCCGTCGTAGCATCGTAATAGTACTCAAGCAGCCCAAACGGATTGTCCTGTTGAATACCATAGCCTTGAAGTCCCGACCTGTTGGGATCCAGCTTGCCGATATAGAAGCGGTCGCCATGTACAACATTGCTGCCCGCCAAAGAGTAACGTAATGTACCGTCGCCATTAAGGACGAAGCCAATTTCCGCTATCTCGTCTTTACCGTCGCCATCCAGGTCCGCAATCCGCATTTGATGGCCGTCCGGGGCGTTTTGTGAACCGCGTAACCATTTCCAATCCCTTGTAAGGTTAGAGCCGCTCCAACGATAAGCAGAAACAACACAATTAAAGGAGCCGTCTGAATTACGGTTTTTCGCAAAAACAACGATGCTTGGAGTCGTTCCATTGAGATAACCAATGCCCAATTGAGTGGCTAGAGGGCCAACAGAGCTATAATCGTCCGGAAGGGGAGAGTAATTTTTGAGCGCTCCCGTCATACCGTCAAGTACAGCAAGCCATTGTTTCGTATCACTGCTGTTATTCCAAACAGTACCATCGCCAAAAGTAACACCATTCGCGATTTTGAGTACGACTTCGGCTTTGCCGTCTCCATTCAAATCATAAACCGTAACGCCATCCCACATTCCGACACTAATCGTTGAAGAACCGGGTGAAATGTTGTTTTGATTGCTGCTGTTGGGCCCGAGATTGACCGACCATAGAAAAGTGCCATCGCGTTTGTAGGCTTCCAGTCTCTGAGGAGTTGTTTCGGTACGGTCCACGAGAAAATCGTATTCATGATCCCCATCAAAATCTCCGACCCATACGTTTTTAATGGCTGAGCCGCTGCGCAGCGGAACCGTGACGACAGGTTCATCTGCATGGTTAGCCGTAAGGGTAAATGAAGCGCTTGCCGCTTGTTCCGCACCGCTGATTACCGGTTTCACGTAATAACTATTAGACTTGGTAAGATCGGCAGTCGTGTCCGTAAAATTGGTGCCTCCGGTCAAAACCGAGCTGTTTAGCTTGACTGCGGTGCCGCCTCCTGCAGATCGGTATATATTAAAACCAATTCCTGACGAATCCAGCGCCAGTAAACGCCAGCTGATAAAAACATTGGAGCCATTTCGAACAGCTACTACACCCCGGCCCAGGTTTTCCATTTGCCTTGGCCCGATTGCTGCGTCTGCCGAGTAGATGGGGAAAAATAATGAAGTAGTGATGAGGGTAGAAGCAACGATTAAATTCAAGCTGCGCTTTAGTAATCTGCCAGTCTTTTTCAATAAAATCAACTCCCTTATGAATGTTGAGTCGAGCTTTTGGCAATCCAGACCAGGATCCCCAGCAATAGAACGCTTACATTATACTCACCCCCCTTTAAATTTTTTTTAGAAATCATGATTGTCCCGATAGAACGAGGCAATTCCTGCCTTGTCTGTAATCCCTCCTCGGTTCATATTTTGCTTTGAATACGTTTACATTAACAGATCAATAAATGTAATTCTTCGCTTATTTTTATGATTTTTCAAAACCCCGTTTATTTTGTTCTGGACTATACAATTTCCTGTTTGAAGCGGGAAAAGATATTTAAAAATTACAATTTTTGTTGAATTGTTCTATGTAATAAACAGGCTCTTTCCTTTAGAATAAATATACAAGCGAAGGCTCCAAGACAGGATCAACAGGTAGACGCAGGTCCCGCCGTTGAGCAGCGGAAACACTAGGATAAAGGAATGATGCAGTTGACGATCACCATAGGACAGGTTATTGAGCGGTTGTTGGAGAAGGGTCCGCAAAACGAATCTACTGTTGATACATTAAGATACGGATCGCCTCAGACGGTAGTAACGGGGATAGTCGTTGTTTTTGTCGCTACCCAGGCAGTGATTGAGCAGGCCGCGGCTTTGGGAGCCAACTTGATCATTTCACACGAGGGTACGTTTTACCGCCATCAGGAGGATGGGATGATAGGGCAGGATGATCCGGTTATTATGGAGAAAAACAATTTGCTTGATCGCACCGGTATTGCCATATATCGCTACCATGATCATATTCATCGTTGGGAAATAGACGGGATTATGACCGGTTTGCTCAACGCGCTGGACTGGACGCCTTACGTTGAAGAGCATCTGCCTGCCGCAACGATTGTGCAAATTCCTGGCATGTCCCTTGAACGTACAGCGCAGTATTTGAAGGAAAAGCTGCAAATTCCATTCGTGCGTGTAATAGGGAAACCGGAGATGCCCTGTACCCGCATAGGGTTATTGGCAGGCTACCGGGGAGGGGGAGCCCTGGCACTTCCATTAATGAAGGATTACCATCTCGATCTGGTTATCGCCGGAGAAGGGCCGGAATGGGAAACGCCGGAGTATGTTCGGGACGCTGTTCATCAAGGAAGGAACAAGGCATTCATCGCTTTAGGCCATGCGGAGAGCGAGGAGTACGGCATGAAGGAACTATCGGAGCGGCTGCGGGAGCAATTCCCTGGTCTTCCCGTACATTTTATTAGGGAAAAGCCGTTATTTCGTGTTGTATAGGGAAATACGACGATGATGTACATCAAGAATGGCCTGCCTGGAATGGCGGTCATTCTTGATTTTATTTTGGGGCGTCAAACCGTATCTTAATGACTTGCAGGCGCTCTGCCGTTGGCGGGATGGAAGTAATAGCCAAATGAATAGGGGCTGTAGTATGATTTGGTCAGGACATGACGCAACTAAGATAAGGGAGGACCCTACTTTGTGGCAGAAGGTGGCTCATTGGAATACGCTGCGCAATCAGATGCTGGCTGGATTTGTTTCCGTCATGATCATCGTTCTGATTTGTGCCGGCATCATAACGTACAACTCAGTTTCCGGGCTCCTCAATTCCAAAGCGGAGACTCAGATGAAGCAAATCGCCAGTCAAGCCGATGGCAGATTGGAAGCGGTTATTAAGCAGATTGACACCTTAACCTTGCAGGCGGTCAACGACGCGTACCTGCAGCAGCTTTTTCTGTCGATGGTTAACGGGGATAAAGCCAGCTTCAGCGACCGCCAGGCTCTGATGAAAATTTCCAATCATATCCAGGGGTACAGCGGTGGCGTAACCAACGTTGAATTGTATACTCCGGATTATGTAAGGGTATTTCCGCTAGACGAGGAGAGCCTTACGCATCGGGTTACTACAAGCTGGATCGAACAGGCCGACAGAGAGAAGGGAAAGCTGGTCTGGGTCGGGAACGACCCGAAGGATTCCGAATCGGTCTTGGCAATTCGCAGGATTAATCTGGTTGACCGCTGGTTTTCGAACGGCGGGTATTTGCTGGTACGCATCAACCGAAGCTATTTTGAATTCCAGCCCGGGCTGCCGGACAGCGGACATCGCGAGCTGCTGCTGCTTGCCGATAGCGCGGGAAAACCGATTGTGGCGGACGGAGCGGCACTCTCCGATGTGAGCGAACTGATGGTCACCGATGCACAGAAGGTTACGATCGGGCAGCAGCGCTACATTCTCGTCAAGCAGCCTTCCGAAACGACCGGCTGGACGCTCATGATTTTGTACCCGGTCAGCGACATCACTGAAGGAATTTCCGTACTGCGATGGGCCATTCTTGTATCCGGGGCGATCGGTTCGATTTTATTTATTCTTTTGTCCTTCGTGCTCTCGATGATGATTACCAGACCTATCCTTCGGCTCATGAGGGCGATGCGCAATACCCGGCAAGGCGTTCTGACGCCTAACCTTACGAAATCCTATACGACTGAGCTGAATGATTTGAATATGACCTACAACCAGATGGTGGATAACATCAACCGTCTCATTAAGCTGGTGTATGAAAAAGAAGCTCTCCAAAGCCGCACCGAATTGAAAGCGCTACAGGCTCAAATCAATCCCCATTTTCTGTATAATACTTTGGAAGCGCTGTACTGGTCCTTGCAGGAGAAGGAGGAGGAAGAGCTCGCCGACCTGGTCGTGGCGATGTCGGATTTGTTCCGCTATGTCATAGACAGCCCGAATAAAGACGAATGGGTTACCATCGGTGAGGAGCTTGAGCATATCAAACGCTACCTGCGTATTATGAGCGTTAGGTTTGGCAGCCGCCTGGTTTGGGACATTAGCGCTCCCGACGTTTATCATCACGTTCATGTTCCTAAGCTGCTGATTCAGCCGCTGGTGGAGAACGCGATTTTGTACGGACTGGAAGGGAAAACAGGATCAGGCCTCATCACCATCCGGGTGGAGCCGTCACCTGTACAGGCATCGGAGGTGCGGATTATGGTAAGTGACGACGGCCCAGGTATGAACGAGCGAGAGCTTCATGCCATCATGAGTACCCTGAAGGCGGGAGGTGTTCCTCCAACGAAAGGGAAGGGAACCGGGACGGGCATTTTGAATGTACAGCGACGCATTCGGCTCTATTACCCGGCTTCCGCCGAGGGCGGCAGAGGATTATCGATTATCAGCAACCCCGGGCAAGGGACCCGTGTTAGCTTTGAGATTCCGATTCATAAGGAGGCAGCCGATGATTCAATCCGGGAAAACCATTCTTATTGTGGATGATGAACCGTTAACCAGAGAGGGCATTCGCAAAACCTTGGAGATATGGTCGGCCGGGCAGCATCAAATATGGAGCGGCAGCAATGCGGCGGAAGCCCTTGAGGTGCTATCCAGCCGTCAGGTCCATCTGCTGATCACAGACATCCGAATGCCGGAGGTAAACGGCCTGCAGCTGGTGGAAACCATGCAGCGTACCGGTCATAAACCCGTAGTTATCATCATTTCCGGACATCCGGATTTTCAATACGCCCAATCGGCGATTCAATTAGGTGTCGTCAATTATTTGCTGAAGCCGATTCAGAAGAGCAAGCTGGTTGAGGCCGTGGAGCAGGCGCTGCGAATCGAAGAAGAGCGCGGACGCGTTGAAGTACTGGAGAAATTGGTCGATACGCGGCTCATGCAGGCCAAGACCGCTGCCAAGCAATATAGTCTGCCGGTCCAGCAAGCGATCAGCTATGTGGAGCAGCATTTGCAGGAGCCGCTCGGCATGCGCGAGGTAGCAAACCAGATTCACCTGAATCCGAGCTATTTCAGTGCGCTGTTCAAGGAACAGACGGGCTTTACCTTTAGCGAATACATAACGAGAAGCAGGCTGCAGAAGGCGAAGGAGCTGCTGCTGCAAACCAGGCTTTCGATTACGGATATTTCGGAACAGATCGGCTACCAGACGCCAAAGTATTTTATCAAGCTGTTTAAAGATTACGAAGGGATTAGTCCGAATCAGTACCGTAAACAAGCGAACGAAGCCGGAAGCATGGTTGAAAACGTAGAGACCTAAAAAAAGTGGAATAATTCCCGATGGCCGTTACCTCCTGCAACGGAAATAAAAGCGTTACAATCAATCTCGTAGTCAATATATGGTTGAGGGGGAAATGAAGCATGGCGAATAAAGCGCTTACTTGGACGTTGACCACAATGCTAAGCCTAGGTATGGTACTGTCAGGCTGCTCCAGCTCGAACGGAGGAACAAGCCAGAACTCGCAGGAACCGGCGAAAGGCGGCGGCACAAACACAACCGAATCAGCTAAGAAAGTTACGATTAAAATGATGCACCTTTGGCCGGCAGGGAGCTCGGCTACACAGAACAAAATTGTAAACGATATCATTAAAGAGTATCAGACCGCAAATCCCAACGTTACGGTAGAACAAGAGATTCTGGAGAATGAGCAGTATAAAAACAAAATGAAAGTGCTGTCCACCGCCAACAATCTTCCGGACGTGGGCTTCACGTGGGCGGCGGGGTACATGGACCCTTATGTAAAAGGCGACATGTTTGCTCCTCTGGATGATTTGCTTCAGGGCGATCTGAAAGATAAGTTTGTCAGCGGAACGACGAACGCTTACGCCTTCAGCGGAAAAACCTACGGCCTTCCTGTGGAGCTGAACATTGTGCCGGTTTACTACAATAAAGCGATATTTGCCAAGTACAATCTGCAGCCGCCTAAAACCTACGACGATTTTAAGACTATCGTGAACACGCTAAGCTCAAACGGCGTAGCCCCGATCGCGCTGGGTAACAAAGACCGCTGGACGGGTTCACTCTGGTACATGTATTTGGCCGATCGGCTGGGCGGACCGGAAACGTTGAAAAAGGCGATTGACCGTACAGGTTCGTTCGAAGATCCGAATCTGATCCGCGCCGCTTCCGAAATTAGACAGCTTGTAGATATGAACGCATTCAACAAGGGCTTCAACGGCTTGTCCAACGATGAAGGCAAGGCGGAATTCATGAACAGCAAGGCGGCTATGTACATGATGGGGACATGGGAGCTTCCGAACTATACGACGAACAAGGATGTTCCGCAATCGTTCAAAGACCAAATCGGCTTCTTCAAATTCCCGACGGTTGATGGCGGCAAGGGGAACCTCGATAGCTGGGTTGGCGGGCCGGGGGTCGGCTTGTTCGTGGCCAATAACTCCAAGGTGAAGGAAGAATCCAAGAAATTCGTAAGCTTCTTCGTTCAAAAATGGGGAGAGCATGCGATCTCGGAAGCCGGTGTCATTCCGGCAACCAAGGTGGACACCTCCAAGGTAAAGCTTCCTCAAATGTATATTGATCTGTTGAACGAGCTGAATAAAGCGAGCAACATCACCTTGTTTGCGGACGTTCAGATGAAGCCTTCCTCGGCCGAAGTGCACTTGAACATGATTCAAGCGTTATTCGGTAAAGCGGCGACGCCTGAAGAGTTCGCCAAAAAGCATGAAGAGGCTCTGGCTAAGGAAGGCAAATAGTAGTCTAGTAGAATAAAGCATAGAGAGAAAGAGCATATTTCTGGATAGGTCTAGATTTTCGAGAAACTCAACTATTCAGAATAAGGCAGATGGGTGGAGGTGGGGCATCCCCTGTAGGAGCGGTAGCGTCCGCCTTTGTTATTGGGAATATACCGCTGTTAAACTATAAAAATAAATTTCCCGATAACAACAGCGGCTGGAAGGGGATACCCCACCGGTGTACCACGTACAGATCTGGATCTTTGGAGGTTTCTCGAAAGTCTCAGCATATCTGGATATGTCCTATCTCTCTATCGCCAGGAAAGGGGAGTGCCAGATTGAATAAAGTCATGTCCAGCAAATCTATCATTGCGCTGTATGTCATTCCCTCGCTGCTTTTAGTGTTGGCCTTAATCTATTTGCCGATCGTGTTGACGGGCTATTATGGATTAATGAAGTGGGACGGCGTCGGCAAGATGAGTATCATCGGTTTGCATAACTATACCACGCTGCTTCACGATGAATTGTTCTGGAACAGCGCCAAGCATTCTTTTCTTCTTGCGCTGTTTTCGACGCTGAGCTTGCTGGTCTATTTGCTGGTTGCGCTGGTCTTGTCCTCGCAAATTCGCGGTGCCAACCTCTTCCGCAAAGTGTACTTGATTCCCATGCTGCTGTCGTCCGTAGCAATCGCCCAGCTGTGGCTGAAAATATTTCATCCGACGAATGGCGTACTAAACCATTTGTTATCTTCACTGGGAGTTAAATCTACACCCGAATGGCTCTCGGATCCTTCGATTGCCCTGTATGCGATCTTTATTCCGATATTGTGGCAGTATGCGGGGTTTTATATTTTGATTTATTATGCCGCGCTAAAAAATGTGCCTGCCTCTCTCATCGAATCGGCCCGGATTGACGGCGCAAGCCCGTGGCGGATGGCTTGGTCGATCCGTATTCCGTTAATCTCCGAAGTATTGAAAGTGACCGTCGTGCTTGCCGTTGTCGGCTCGCTCAAATATTTTGATCTCATCTATGTCATGACGGGCGGTGGCCCGAACGGAGCCAGTGAAGTCGTGGCCTCCTACATGTACAAGAAGGCGTTCAAAGAATACGATTTCGGTTACGCCAGTGCAATCGGCTTCTTCCTGCTGTTGATTTGCCTGGTGATGACGTGGCTGATACGCAAGCTGACAGCATCCAAGGACAACATCCAATATTCATGATGAAAGGAGAACCCGGTGAATATCCAAACGATAGAGCGTAAAACGCAAACGGCCGCCGTGAACAGCAAGCTTTTCGCACAGATCGGATATGTCGGTCTGTACATAGTTTTAACCGCCGTCGCCGTGATTCAGATTGTTCCGCTGCTTTGGCTGATGCTGTTCTCCTTGAAAAATAATGAAGAAATATTCAATTTGGCTCCTTTCGCATTCCCGGAACGGCTTCGCTGGGAAAATTACGAGAAAGTATGGACACAAGGGCATATTAGTGCCTACTTTTTCAACAGTGTGTGGATGACCGTCGTTTCTGTTGCGGTTACCGTATTGCTGGCAAGCCTCGTCACCTTCGCGTTGACGCGGATGAAATGGAAGCTGCAGTCGCTCGTTCTCGGCATTTTCATGGTCGGATTGATGATTCCCGTGCATTCGACGCTTATTCCGCTGTTCAGCTTGTTTACGCAAACCCATTTGACCAATCATCCGCTGTCGATCATCCTGACGTATATCGCCTTTAACCTGCCGATTACGATTATGATTATGCTTGGATTTTATTATACGCTGCCCCGCGAGGTGGAAGAAGCGGCAGTCATGGACGGATGCTCCGTGAACCGTATCTTCTTCAGTATTATCCTGCCGATGACTGTATCAGTCCTTTCGACAGCGGTTATTATCAATATGATTTATAACTGGAATGAGTTTATTTTCGTCAACACGTTCATCAGCTCGGATAAGTATAAAACATTAACGGTCGGCATACAAAACTTCATCGGCCAATATACGACGGATTGGGGAGCCATCGGGGCTACTCTCATGATCAGTATTCTGCCGATATTACTGGCGTTCGTGCTGCTAAGCAATCGCATAGTAGAAGGGATTGCAGCCGGTTCGGTTAAAGGATGAAAGGAGCAATCGAAATGCAAAATCTGCCAATACCCAAACAACCGCTGGTTACGCATATGTACTCTGCCGATCCATCTTCACATGTGTTCGAAGGGAAGCTCTACATTTACCCTTCTCACGATATTGATCACGATGGGCCTACGAATGATAATGGCGACCAATATGCGATGGAAGATTATCATGTCTTGTCTCTGGATAACTTTGAATCGCCTGTTGTCGATCACGGCCAGGTCCTTCACCTGAACGATATCCCATGGGCTTCCAAACAGCTTTGGGCCCCGGACGCTGCGTACAAAAATAACACCTACTACCTGTTCTTCCCTGCACGGGATCATGAAGGGGTCTTTAGAATCGGCGTTGCAACGAGCACGTCGCCGGCGGGTCCTTTTCTCCCGCAGCCGCAATATATCGAGGGCAGCTTCAGCATTGACCCCGCCGTTCTCGTCGATGATGATAGTCAAGCCTATATGTATTTTGGCGGACTATGGGGAGGGCAGCTGGAGAAATGGCAGACGGGCGTATTCAATCCGAATGCTGAAGGGCCCGCTCCCGGCGATCCGGCGCTTGGTCCTTACGTTGCGCTGCTAAGCGAAGACATGCTGTCCTTTCAAAGCAAGCCTGTGGAGATTTCGATAGTAGACGAAGTCGGCAACCCCCTATTGGCAGGTGATGAGGAACGCCGTTATTTCGAAGGACCCTGGGTGCATAAATATAAGGGTTGGTACTACTTGTCTTACTCTACAGGCACGACCCACAAGCTGGTCTATGCGATCAGCCGGAATCCGGAAGGGCCGTACACCTTTAAAGGGACTATCCTAACCCCGGTCATCGGCTGGACTACCCATCATTCCATCGTCCAGTTCGAGGACAAATGGTATTTGTTTTATCATGACTGCTCCCTTTCTGATGGAGTGGATCATAAGCGCTGCGTGAAATATGCTGAGCTGCATTATAACGAGGACGGGACGATACAAACGATCGAACCTTACTAGTAATGCAAGCAACTGTTTTAGTAAAAGAAGTATCATGCGAAAAGCCTCGAGCTCTCGAGAAAGAGAGATTCGCGGCTTTTTTTTATAAATTCGGGGTTCCTTCAATATCAAAATCAACTTCGAAAACAAGGCCCCGCTGTGTGAGTCAGGTAATCGAAAAAAACAGTCGAGAGCCCCAAAAAGCCTTATAGCACAAGGCTTTGTCATAAATTGTAGATCGAGGCAAATAGAAGCGATAGCAATTTCATAAGAAATCGATATAGTAGAATTATTGAAGATATACTTCATGACGAATCGAATGTATTCTTGCATTCATAGGCTTAAGGCTACTCCACGATATGGTGCCGGTGCCGAACCTAATACGATAAAGGGGAGTGTTTTATGAAAAGTAAGATACGTTCGAAAGCATTGCCGGTAGCGGCTTCTATTCTTGCATTGTCGCTGACGGCAGCCTGCGGCAGCACGGGGCAGGATAACGCGAAAGGAAACGGAGCATCGGCTGATAACGGAGCTTCCGGGGCTCCAGTGAAAGTAACCATGTGGACACCGCTCAATCCTAACGCTGCAGCTGCAGTCAAGAGTATGAGCGAGCTGCCCATGATGCAGGAATGGGCCAAAAAGACGAATGTGACCTTTGAGTTCCAGCATCCATCAGGAACGAGCACGCAAGATCAGCAGCAGCAATATGGCGTCATGGTAGCCTCCAACAATTTGCCGGACTCGATGTTGTGGAACTGGAGCAACATAACCGGCGGTACAACCAAGATGTTTCAAGATGGAACCATCATGAAGCTGAACGATCTGATCGATAAATATGCGCCGAATTTGAAGAAAATTTTGAATGACAATCCGCAAATTGCCAAGCAGGTCAAGGCAGACAACGGCGATATCTATGTTTTGCCTCATTTGAGAGTAGGGCAGCATGGACAATATAAAACCTTCTCTGGATTGATGCTCCGCCAAGACTGGCTCGATGAGCTGGGCTTGAAGATGCCGGAGACGATGGACGAGTGGGAACAGGTACTGAAAGCGTTCAAAGAGAAAAAAGGCGCGATCCCTTTCACCTCTCAGAAGAACTATGTGATCTCCAATTATGATTTTGCAGGCGCTTTCGGGCTTCCGGGCATGAATTTTTATGTGGATAACGGCAAGGTCAAATACGGGCCGCTTGCACCGGAATATAAGGAGTATTTGGCGTTAATGCAGCGCTGGTACAAAGAAGGCCTGATTGATCCGGACTTTGCGTCTAACGACTCCAAAACGATGGATGCGAAGGTGACTTCCGGTAAAGCGGGGGCATTCTTCGGTTATATCGGCGGAAGCATGGGAGTGTACA
The DNA here is from genome assembly GCF_002042965.1 of Paenibacillus sp. 32352. Taxonomy (GTDB): domain Bacteria; phylum Bacillota; class Bacilli; order Paenibacillales; family NBRC-103111; genus Paenibacillus_S; species Paenibacillus_S vulneris. The sequence continues at coordinate 286,658 of NZ_MZNT01000011.1, forward strand.
CGCCCGCTTTAGTAAAAGAAAATCCGAAAGCCAAGCTCGCAGCCGCGCAATTTCCGGTGATGAAGAAAGGCGAGGAGCCTAAATTCACGCAAGCGTCATGGGAATATGACAATGTAGGTACAGTCATTTCAAGCAAGAGCAAGCACGCTGCCGACATTGTGAAGGCTATGGATTATCTGTACAGCGATGAAGGGGCTATGCTGAAAAACTTCGGTATTGAAGGTCAAACGTACAAAATGGAGAACGGTCAGCCGAAATATACGGACCTGATTTTGAACAATCCGGATAAATTGCCGATTGCTACTGCGATGGGTAAATATTTTATCGCGAACTACAGCTTTACCGGTTTGGACGATGACCGCTATAACGATCAATACTACCTGCTGCCTGAGCAAAAGGAAGCTGTGAAAATCTACTCGAAGTACTCGAATAATACGTATAAATATGCACTTCCTCCGATCGTGCCTACACCTGAGGAAGCCAAGGAAATGTCTAAGATTAAGAACGATGTGGAGACGCTGTTGAAGGAGCAAGTAACCAAAATCATCATGGGCTCCGTAAAGGTTGAAGATTATGATAAAACCATTGAGCAAATCAAGAAAATGAATATCGATCGCGCAATTGAAATTAACCAGGCGGCATTGGATCGCTACAACAAGCGTTAATAGACAGATGAATCGAGGGGGAGCCTATCTGTTTCCCCTCTTTCATACGCTGGAGAGGAATGGAAAATATGGCGAAGTCCATTAGGTTGCTAACGGATGATATTAGGAAGAATCGCGCCATCTACCTGATGGTACTTCCGGTTGTCCTGTATTTCTTTATTTTTAAATATTTGCCGATGTACGGCGCTGTCATTGCTTTCAAGGATTTTAGCCCGGCGAGAGGGATTTGGGGCAGCGAATGGGTCGGATTGGATCATTTCACCGCATTTTTCAAAAGCTATTATTTCGTCCGCGTGCTGAAGAATACGTTTTTGATCAGCTTTTACAGCTTAATATTTGGTTTCCCGGCGCCGATCCTTTTAGCTTTGCTGCTGAACGAGCTTCGTCAAAAATGGTTTAAATCGATTGTGCAAACGGTTTCTTATTTGCCGCATTTCGTCTCCATTGTCGTCATTGCCGGCCTCATTATTGACTTTACGAATCGTGACGGCATCGTAAATTCCGTGATTACCTTCTTTGGAGGGGAAAGCTCCACGCTATTGAACGATCCAAGTAACTTCCGTACGATTTTCGTCAGCACAGGGGTTTGGCAGGAGCTTGGCTGGTCGTCCATTATTTATTTGGCTGCATTAAGCGGCATCAACCCGGAGCTGTACGAAGCCGCTCGTGTGGATGGGGCGGGCAGAATCCGGCAAATATGGAGCGTGACGCTGCCGGGTATTGTTCCTACGATTATGATATTGCTAATTCTTAGAGTCGGCGGTCTTATGGAGGTCGGATTTGAGAAGATCGTCCTGCTGTACAACCCTAATACTTATGAAACCGCAGATGTCATCTCGTCCTTTGTTTACCGTGAAGGCCTGGCTCAAGGCAATGATTACAGTTATACAACGGCTGTAGGCTTGTTCCAGTCGGTGCTGAACTTTGTGCTGCTGATTGGCGCTAACAGCTTCTCCCGCAGATTGACGGGGAACCAGTTATGGTAGTTACAGCTTGGGGAGGGTTTCCTGCATATGAAAACAAGCGCATCTGAGCGTACGTTCGATGTCATCAATATACTGATCATGACGATTATTATGGTTTGCACGCTATATCCGTTTTACTATGTCCTGATGGCTTCCATCAGCGATTCCAATTTGCTTATCCGTCATACCGGATTGCTGCTGAAGCCGGTAGGCTTTAATCTGGAAGCGTTCCAAATGGTGCTGAAGAACCCGAATATTTTTTCAGGCTATAGAAATACCCTTATTGTTCTGGTTGCAGGAACGGCTATCAATTTGTTGTTCACTACCCTTGGAGCGTACGCTCTTTCCAGAAAGTTTATGCTGCGGAAATGTATCATGATGGCCATCGTATTTACCATGTACTTTAGCGGCGGATTAATTCCTACTTATCTATTAATTAATAATACCCTTCATCTGGGTAACAGCCTGCTTGCGCTTATCGTTCCGGTAGCGATCAGCACGTGGAACCTGATTATTATGCGAACCTCCTTTGAAGCGATCCCGGAGGGTCTGCTGGAGTCGGCCAAAATGGACGGCGCAGGGGAATACCGCATCTTATTTCAAATTGTTGTCCCTCTTTCTATGCCCGTTATAGCCGTAATGGTGTTATACTATGGCGTGTCTCATTGGAATTCCTGGTTTCAGGCGATGCTGTTTCTTCAGAACCGGGAATTGTTTCCGCTGCAGCTCATTCTAAGAGAAATTCTTGTACAGAACAGCACGGATTCAATGACTACCGGTACGGGGAATGCGAACGATACGATGGCGATCGGGGAGAGTATCAAGTACGCGACGATCATGGTAGCGACGCTGCCCATCTTGATCGTATATCCTTTTTTGCAAAAATACTTTGTAAAAGGCGTTATGGTTGGGGCTATTAAAGGGTAGGAGCAAAAATCGCTGATAGGAAAACAAAATGAGATTTAACAAGTATGGGGGGCTTCTTCTAGTGAAACGCAGCATATATTTATTTTGGCTAATCTCCAACTTAACCATTCTATGTATTCCTATCATCATTACGATGCTTGTCCTTTTTCAGTCCCAGCATTTGTTGAGTACAGAGGTAATTCGCTCGAACAGGGCACTGCTCAATCAGATCAAGCAATCTCTTGACAACCAGTTTAAAGATATTAAGCAGATGGGCATGCAGTTGTCGCTGGACCCTAAGGTTGTCAGTTATGTGGATAAAGCGGATTACAGTGATGTGCAAACCAGGCTGGATACGTTAGCCTTAATACCTTCGCTTAATTCTTATTCAGCCTCCAACGGGAACATCAGTGAAATGTATGTCTATTTGAAAAAGCAGCATTTTGGCGTTACGACGTCGACGATGAACGAGGAGCCGCTGCTCTTTCAGCTGCATCACGGGAACGAAGGCATCACGCTGCAGCAATGGAGAGAACGTATGGAGCAGCCGTACTTCGGAAGCTTTCTCTCTTTAGCCCCCGGCAGTCTGGTTTACTTGCAATCCTTACCTCTTCAGATTGGCGATAACCCGCCGGCTACTCTGGTCGTTCTGCTGAATGAAGAGCGTCTCAAAAATGAGATCTCGAATATTCAAATTGCCCAAGCCGGCACCGTAACCATTCTCGATAAGGAGAATCATCCGATTCTGTTTACTGGAGACCCGGATACCGCTAGTCAACTCGATTTTAGCCAAATCCAGTCTTCGGAGGGCTCCTTTAACCAGCAGCTGGGCAAGGAGGAAGTGACGGTATCCTATATTACCTCTGTAGAAACGGATTGGAAGTATGTGTCCATCATTCCGGCCAAAGTATATTCCGCCAAGGTAAGTCAGCTGCGCAGCTGGATCTATGTGGCCTTGCTGCTCTGCTTATTCGTAGGCGGACCGTTATCCATCTGGATCACAAGGCGGCATTATATGCCGATCCGCCGCATGGTGGACAGCGTATCTCCGAAGGTGAGATCCAATCTGGAAGGCATCGGAGATGAGTTCTCGCTGCTGCAGTCCTTCATGACAGAGAATGCGGCTATGCAGGATTTGGCCAACCAAACGATCCAGAAGCAGCAAAATGCGTTAAAAAGCCATTTTCTCGCACGGCTTCTGAAAGGCAGGGTGGAAAGCGGCTCAGCGCTGATCCAATCGCTGGAATCGTTCGATCTGCGTTTTGAGACGAATCGGTTTGCCGTATTGTTCATGCATATCGGCGATTATTCGGCCTTGTTCAAGGATAATGATTTGCGCGATGCTGAATCGAAGCTGCAGTATGTTTATTTCATCGTAACGAACATTACGGAGGAGCTCATTAAGCGCAGGCACGCCGTACATTCGACGGAAGTGGATGGCATGATGGCTTTCCTTGTCAATATTTATGGCGATGATGAGGCACGCGCTAAGCAGGAATTGATCGAAATCGCCCATGAGGCGCAGAAGGTCATTCAGGATAATTTTTATATCCAGGTGACGATTGGGATCAGCGGAATTCATTCCTCTCTGAGTGGAATCCCGCATGGATTCGATGAAGCCCTCGAAGCATTGGAATATAAATTCGTCATCGGGCCAAGCCAGATCATTCCGTTTGACCGGATCAAGCGGCCCAAGAATGAGCTGTATTATCCGCTGGATATGGAGCGGCAGCTGATTAATCATATTCGAACGGGACAATATGAAGAGGCTATGGAAACCGTCGGCGAATTGATAGCTACGAACGTATCGGATGGTACGCTGTCCCTGCAGCTCGGCAAGCTTCTCATGTTTGAATTGATCGGAACGATTCTGAAAGCCATTGAGCATATGGATCACGGGACGAACGAGCTGGCTGCGGAGAAGCAGGAGCTCATTAAACAGTTGACCCAGTGCGAATCGTTTACGGAGATTGAGGATGAAATATATCAATTTTTGAAGACCGTGTGCGATTACGTCGATTCCAAAAAAAAGAGCCATAATACGAATCTGAAGGAGCAAGTGCTTACCTATATTGAGGACAATTTGTCCGATATCGATTTGAGTCTGACGTCGACTTCTCATCATTTTAATGTGAACGGGCCATATTTATCTAGGTTTTTCAAGGAACAAACAGGAGAAACGTTCATCGACTATGTGAATAAGCAGCGTGTACAATGGAGCAAGAAGCTTCTGCAGGAATCCGAGGAGACGATTACGGACATTACGCAAAAGGTCGGATTCTCAAATAGCAATACGTTTATTCGAGTGTTTAAACGATACGAGGGGATTACTCCCGGGCAGTTCAGAAAAGGGGAGCAGCCGTAAAGGCGATCCCATCAGCCATTTTCATTCTCTTGAGGAGGGGGACACGTAATGCCTATTTTGCAAGCAAAAAATCGTCAGTTTCTTTTGGATGGGGAACCGTTTCAAATCATATCCGGAGCCATCCATTATTTTCGCGTCGTGCCGGAGTATTGGGAGGACCGCCTGCTCAAGCTTAAGTCGTGCGGATTCAATACGGTGGAAACCTACCTTCCATGGAACCTGCATGAGCCGAAGGAAAATACCTTTTGCTTTGAAGGACTTGCCGATGTCGAGGGCTTTATTCGCCTCGCCGGTGATTTAGGGCTGCACGTCATTGTGAGGCCTAGCCCGTATATTTGTGCGGAATGGGAATTCGGCGGTCTGCCGGCTTGGCTCCTGCGCTATTCATACATCAGGCTTAGATGTATGGATCGAACGTATTTGGAGAAGGTCGATCGTTATTATGATGAGCTGATCCCCCGCCTCGTCCCGCTGTTAAGTACGAACGGCGGACCGATTCTGGCGGTGCAGATCGAGAACGAATACGGCAGCTACGGCAATGATAAGGCATATCTGGCTTATTTGCGGGACGGGCTTATCCGACGCGGAGTGGACGTGCTGCTGTTTACCTCCGATGGCCCGACGGATGGAATGCTGCAAGGCGGGACGCTGCCTGATGTATTAGCTACCGTCAATTTTGGTTCGAAGCCTGAGGAGGCATTTGAGAAATTCCGTGAATACCGGCCTGATGAGCCTTTGATGTGTATGGAATACTGGAACGGCTGGTTCGATCATTGGTTGAAGCCGCATCATACGAGAGAGGCAGACGACGTGGCGGATGTTTTCGAACGTATGCTTCAGGCAGGCGCTTCCGTCAATTTCTATATGTTCCACGGTGGAACTAATTTCGGCTTCTACAACGGGGCGAACTTCCAAGAGAAGTATGAAGCTACGGTTACCAGCTACGATTACGATTCGCCTTTGTCCGAGTGCGGAGATGAGACGGAGAAGTTCCATGCTGTGCGCCGGGTCATTTCCAAATATCAGGGGGTTCCTTTGGAGAGCTTTCCTCCCATGCCTCAACCGACCATTAAAAAAAGCTATGGCCGCATAGCGTTAAATGAACAAGCCGATGTTCTGGCCCATTTGCCGCTGCTGTCTGAGCCTGTCCAGCGAACTTGTCCCGAGCCGATGGAGCTGCTCGGCCAAAGCTACGGATTCATCGTATACTCGACTCAAATCTCGGGACCGCGTACGGGCGAGCTGCTGCATCTGGATGAGGTTCACGACCGGGCGCAGGTGTTCTTGGATGGCGTGTACCAGGGCACCGTTGAACGCTGGAATCCCCAGCCGATCGAGCTGACGGTTCCCAAGCCGGGAGCCAGATTGGACATTATCGTTGAGAATATGGGCCGGGTGAACTACGGACCTAAGCTGAAGGATTATAAAGGAATCACTCATGGTGTTCGGCTGAACAACCAATTTCTGTTCGATTGGACGATATATCCGCTTCCCCTTGAGAGCTTGGCTTCTATACCGTTTGAGAAGACTGCAGAAGAAGCTGCCGAAAGGAAGGATCGGCCTGTTTTTTACAGAGGAGAGCTTGAGGTTGAGGAACGGGGAGATACGTTCATTCGTACGGAGGGTTGGACCAAGGGCGTCGTATGGATCAACGGCTTTAATCTGGGCCGTTACTGGAATCAGGGACCGACGCGTACGTTATATGTGCCGGCTCCGCTGCTGCGCGCAGGCCGCAATGAGATTGTTGTTCTTGAGCTGCACCATACGGAGAAGACAACGATTGAACTGGCGGATACGCCTGATTTAGGGTGAGAAGCAAAAGATGATGTAGAGATGAGGGGATGTTGGCTATGACTACAAAACCAGTGCCTACCGCCAGACAGCTTGCCTACCAGGATTGGGAATTCGGCTTATTCATTCATTTCGGCTTACGTACCTTCTATGAAGGCTATGTCGATTTTGATTCCAGGCCAATGGACCCAGCCGCTTTCCATCCTGTCGATCTGGATTGCGATCAGTGGATTCGTACGGCAAAGGAAGCGGGTATGCAGTATGCGGTATTAACGGCCAAGCATCACGACGGCTTCTCCAATTGGCCGACTTCTTACAGCTCCTTTACGGTTGCTGCTTCTCCTTGGAGAGGAGGCCAGGGGGATGTGATCCGCGAGTTCGTTGATGCGTGCCGCAAATATGAGGTGAAGCCGGGGCTTTATTATTCCCCTTACGACGGCTCGGCCGACTTCTATACGCAGGATGCGCAAGCGTATGACGATTACTTTGTCAATCAAATCACAGAGCTTCTGACGAACTATGGTGATATCGATATTCTCTGGTTCGACGGCTGCGGCTCCGAAAATCATACGTATGATTGGCCGCGGATCATTGGCGAAATACGCCGGCTGCAGCCTAATATTTTGATATTCAATATGGGGGATCCCGATTTCCGATGGGTCGGTAACGAAGACGGCATAGCACCTGTTCCTTGCTGGAACGCGGTCAGTTCAACGTCCGTTTCGATTTTGACGGAGGATAAAGAGGAGCTGCCCGATACCCTCTGGCTTCCGGCAGAGTGTGACGTTCAGATGCGTGCCAATTGGTTCTACAGCGACAGCGACGAACCTACCATGAAGAGCCTGGATGAGCTCATGGGGCTGTATTATTATTCGGTTGGCCGCGGAACGAACCTGCTGCTGAACATTGGGCCCGATCGGGAAGGGAAGCTGCCCGCTAAGGATACGGAGCGGCTTCTCGAGTTCGGGGCGGAAGTCCGCAGGTGCTTCGGGAACCCGTTGGCCACGATTGCCCAATGCTCGAAGGACGGTCAGACCTGGGTCTACGAGCCGGCAGAAGCTCATTTGCTGGACCATATTGTGATCCAGGAGGATCTGACCGGGGGCGAATGCATCCACCGCTTCAAGATATCGGTCGTGACCGCCAAATCTCATCGGGTCGTCAGTCTCTACGAAGGCCAGAACATCGGGCATAAGGCCATAATTCGCCTTCCCGCGGTTAAGGCTTCCCGTGTGATAGTGGAAATACTCGAGTATGATGGGGAGCCGAGCCTGCGGGAGCTTGCTTTCTTTTACACCGGAGGGTAGAAGGGGAATGAATAGCTCACCCTTTCATTGCTGCTGAGCAGTGGTGGAGGGGTGATTTTTTTTGCTTTTTTCCCCTTTTGACTAAAAAACATGTGCGACCCATTGGATATCGCAAAATGATTTGAAGCATTTCAGCCTAATTCTTTAATAATTACAAATAATATTTAGTTATTCTATAGAATTTGTCATAGCCCAACTTTATAATGTGGACAGATCATTACGCCTATTAAAGGAGAGGTTTTCTGTGATTACGTTAACCGGATTCGCGGATGAGATATCATCTGATTTAGAGGAACAACTGGACGTGCTTGAATCGGAAGGTATTTATCATCTTGAGCTTCGCAGCGTATGGGGAAAAAACGTGTTGAAGCTTTCGAACGAGGAAACGGTGAAGGTGAAAGAACGGCTGGATCAACGGGGATTTCGTGTTTCCTCGATCGGTTCACCGATAGGCAAAATAAAAATAACCGATGCTTTTGAACCTCATTTGGAAGAGGCCAAACACGCCATTCAGCTTGCCAAGTTCTTTGCTGCACAGTATGTCCGTATTTTTTCCTTTTATATCCCGGACGGAAACCCGGCTGACTATCGGGCAGAAGTATTAGGGCGCATGGAACGGCTGACCCGTTTGGCGGAGAGCGAAGGGGTAATCCTGCTGCACGAGAATGAAAGCCATATATATGGTGACACGGGTGAGCGGTGTTTGGATATATTGCAAGCCAATGCTTCCGCACATTTGGGTGCCGCTTTTGACCCGGCAAACTTCGTACAATGCAAGGTGGAACCTATAACGGAAGCATACCCGCTGCTGAGCGAATATATTTCCTATATCCATATTAAGGACGCATTGATGGAGAACGGTAAGGTAGTACCTGCCGGAGAGGGAGACGGACAGCTGCGCCAGCTTATCCATAAGCTGAATGAGCGTGGATATTCAGGATTTTTGTCTTTGGAGCCGCATTTGAAAGCGGAAGGGAAATGGCAGGGCTTTGATAAGCCGGAGTTATTCGTTGTTGCAGCCAAAGCCTTAAAGCAGCTGTTAACCGAACACAATATAACCTGGTCATAGAGTTCGTCCTTCTTAATAAAAGCAGCCCCTACGGCCCTGCTGACGGGGAAGCGGGCTGCTTCCAGATCTTTTATCTGAAATCGCATTCAACAGGGGGAAAATGATAAATACCGAGAGATCATAGGAGGCTGTCTGAAATGAGGATGAGCTGGTACTACCGTATGATGTTATCTTATACGCCGATTTTTTTCTTAGTCATCTCTTCCGTCATTTTTATCTTCTTTACCACCTTGAATCATGCCTCGGAGAACCGGTACATTGAGACGAACAAGGCGATCGTGGAACAGATGATGCAGAATTTGGAGGCTGATTTGAAGCTTATTGAGCGAAATGCGGTAAGCGCTTTAATTACCGACCGAAAGATAGAACAATTTTTTTTCGAGCAGCAAATGGCCATCTATGATTATTATGTCATCCAGCAGAATCTGATCGCTTTGAAGTCTACTTTTCCGTTCCCCAGCTCCATTTATCTGTATGATGAGGCAAATAAACGCATTCTTTCCGATTCCAACATTTACGATTTAGACACTTTTGCCGACCGGTCGTTTTTGATAGATGCTTCACGGCAATCAACCAGATCAGGCTGGACCGAGCCGCGGGACTATACCTTATCGACAATCGATAACAACAAACAGAAGGTCGTTTCGATCGTGAAAACCTACTCCTACTCCACCCTCCAAAAAGGAACCATAGTCATTAATATTTACGTCAGCTCGCTCATGGAATTTCTGAATAAGTACAGCCAGGAGTATCGGGGAACGATTCATATTCTGGATACCGACGGTCAACAGTTCCAGACGCCGGCGGCGGAGCATTCAATATCATCCCGTCTGCGGGTGGCCTCGGATTATACGGGATGGACCTATTACACCGACACCATCAATGCCGCGGGCTATTCTGCGCTATCTTTATTATCCAACGTGTGGATCATCACGATCCTTGTCATCATTGTACTGGCGCTTATCTGGTTTACTTTCATCACTCACATCCACTACAGGCCAATTCAAAATCTGGTCGACAAGATCAATGCAATCACGGTCAGAAAAAGCGGCACACGGGGCGTCAGAACACATCTCAACGAATTCAAAATCATCGAATCGGCTATTGACAGTCTGCTTGCCAAAGCGATCGATTACAACACTCTGCAAGAGGCCGAGGCACTGCATCGCAAGCGGATCCTGCTGCAAGAATTGACCGTCGGCCATCGGAAGCTAAGCGATTTAAAATGGAAGGAAGACGCCGTATCATTAGGACTGCCGGCGGATTACGATAGAATCTGTGTCGTCGCCGTCGAAATTGACCGGTACAGCGTTTTTACGGAATCCTATAAGCAGGGTGACCAGCATCTTCTGAAATACATTCTGGAGAGCGCCTTTATCGAGTTAGCTAATGACCGCGGTGTACAGCAGTGTTGCGTTTGGACGGAACCGCAGCAGGCCTCATTTATATTGTTCCTGAAGGAGCCTCACAGCCCTTATCCAGAGACGATTTATCGTATGTGTGAGGAATACAGGGGCTGGATTCATGCAAATCTGCAATTAACCGTATCCGTTGGTATCGGCACCGTGTCGAACGGAATGGAGGCCATCGCACAGTCATACCGCCATGCGTGCATCAACGTATCCTACAAGGCCGTATTTGGGACCAACTCCGTTATCGACAACCGGCTGGCCGAATCTAAACCGGATAACGACTCCTATGCTCTATTCAGCACCATGCCGGAAATGGTTCATCTGCTCCGGAAGGGTGACAGTCAATGGCGAAATAAGCTGTCCCAAATCATGGGAGAACTGCAAAGCAGAAGGCTGGGCAGAGCGGAATTAGCCTCTTTCACGACTAGTCTGGCCCAGTATATTGAGAAAGAACTGACCTCCATGCCGGTTGAATTGACAGTAGCCTGGCATGAGTCCTATAGCGACCGATTTGATGCTCTTGCAGAAAAAACGGAAACATTGGGAGAGCTGCATCGGGACCTGGAAGTCGTCATGAGCGATCTGGCGATGGACATAGGGAAGATGCTGGAAACTTCCAGCAGCAAATCAATTGCCATGCGCATGAAAGCATATATCGATGCAAACTACACGGATTCAGAGCTGTCCTTAGTGGGGGTCAGCGAGGTATTCGATATGCCTGTCAGCAACGCTAGTCTGCTTTTCAAGAAGGAGATCGGCGAGAAGTTTATTGATTATGTATTAAAGGTTCGACTCGAGCATGCGCGCGGCATGCTGGTAGAAACGGATGATCCGATTCAGTCCATTGCGGAAAAAGTCGGATATTCCCATGTACTTTCCTTTCATCGTGCCTTTAAGAAAGTGTTCGGGTTTCCACCTGGCGAGTACCGGGCGATCTATCGAACGCATCGATAGAGTATCTAGTCCTCTGCCTGTAAAGCTCCGAACAGGAGCTTCAGGTTGTTGGGACCTGGTTTTGCGTTACTATGCCACATAAGGAGGTGGGGTATGCCTCGGAGGAGTTTACGTCCGCCTTTGAAACCCGTGAAAGTACCAATAAAATACAATCACCTTTCACGGGTTTCAACAGCGGCTGGAGGGGTATACCCCACTGGAGTATATTGGCAATAGTTCAAGCTTAACAGAGTTTTTCAACAGTCCCAAGCTCCGAACAGGAGCTTTTCTTTTTATCCTCAAAAAGAAGTTAAGTCTCAAAAAAAGGTAAAGCAGCCTAAAACTCTTTCCACAAAACGGAAGCTAAGCCTCAAATTATTGTATATGTTCAACATGACCGTCCGGATGATACAGTATGACCTGTGAGACCAGCCCAACCATGCATGGGGTGTTTGGCAAATTATTTGAATAGAGGGGAGACTTATGGCGATAACAACAAAGCCGAGGATCCGGGAAGCATCACGTTGGCAGATAAAAGCCCTTGTCCGCGACTGGCAGCTTTACATCCTGCTCGTGCTCCCAATGACGTATTTTCTAATATTTAAGTATGTCCCTATGCTCGGCGTTATCATTGCATTTAAGGACTATAACATCTTCAAGGGAATTCTGGGGAGCTCATGGGTGGGCCTTGAAACCTTTCGGGAAGTATTCAAAATGCAAGGGTTCTATCTCGCATTGCGGAATACGTTCACGCTGAATCTGCTCGATTTGCTCGTCAGCTTTCCAATTCCTATCCTGTTAGCCATTCTTCTCAACGAGCTGCGTATTCAATGGTTCAAGAAGGGGGCACAGATGGTCCTTTACCTGCCGCATTTTATTTCATGGGTCATCATTGGCGGCATGGCGGTTCAACTGCTCGCTACAAATACCGGTATCGTGAACAGTGTATTGAAATCCTTGAACCTGGAAGCGATCCCCTTCCTGACGGAGCCGGTGTATTGGGTCTTTACCTATCTTGGAATCGGCATCTGGCAAAGCGCGGGATGGGGGACCATCATCTACCTGGCCGCCCTGACGGGCATCAATAAGGAGCTGTACGAGGCTGCAGATGTTGACGGGGCCAGCCGCATTCAGAAAATTTGGCACATTACGCTGCCCGGGATCAAGCCTACCATTATCATCCTGCTCATTATTAATATCGGCCATATGGCAAGCATAGGCTTCGACCGGCCGTTCGTGCTCAGCAATCCGCTCGTGACAGATGTGTCTGAGGTCATTAGTACTTACGTGTATAAGATCGGTATCCAATCGGCTCGCTATACCATCGCTACGGCAATCGGATTATTCCAGGCGGTCGTCGGCCTGATCTTCCTGTTGACTGCCGATTATGTATCCCGCAAGGTCAATGACCAAGGCATCTGGTGAGGAGGAACGTTTCATGAACAGCCAAGGTATGGCAACAAAAACTGCAGATAGCGGCGCTAAGCTGTTGGACGGGATCATCATTGGATTGATTGGAATTGCCAGTGTGCTCTGTCTGATCCCCATGCTTCACATCCTGGCCCTATCCCTAAGCGGGAACAGCGCCATCTTGGCCGGTAAGATCACGATTATCCCGATGGAGATCAATCTGACGGCTTACAAATCCGTGTTTGGCAACGCCCAGATGATTCGTTCCCTTTTATTCACGATTCTTCTAGTGGCGCTGTTTACGGTAATCTCCATGGTCATGACCATTATGGCCGCCTATCCGCTGACCAAAAAACATCTGAAAGGGCGCAACTTCTTCTTATTTGTGATCGTTGTAACGATGTTCTTCAGCGGCGGAATGATTCCGGAGTATCTGCTTATCAAAAATCTGAATCTGCTGGATTCCATCTGGGCGTTGATTCTGCCGGGCGCCATTAATGCCTTTTACTTACTCATCATTAAAACATTTTTTTCTTCGATACCGGCGGAGCTTGAGGAATCCGCGCGAATGGACGGTGCGAGCCAATTCCGTATTTTGCTTAGCGTCATCCTTCCGTTGTCTCTGCCTGTACTGGCGACCTTAAGCCTCTTCTATGCAGTGGGCCGCTGGAACGGATTTATGGACGCACTCCTTTACATCACGAATTCCAACCTTTATCCGCTGCAGCTGCGATTGTACGAGATGGTCATGAACAGCCAGATCAGCGATATGGCAGAGGGACTTAGCACGACACCTCCCGTACCTGAAAGCCTCAAAGCGGCGTCCATTATGTTCGCTACTCTCCCGATTTTGTTGGTATACCCCTGGCTGCAGCGTTACTTTGTTTCCGGCATGATGATCGGCGCCGTCAAGGGATAACGTGTTCTCAAGACTTATGGAAGATATTTTACTAAAAAGGAGTAGGTCAAATGAAAGTGATGACAAGCAGATGGTCAAAAAGCCTGGTCGCCGTCGTTTCCACAACGACCCTTTTGGCAGGCTGCGGAGATAACAATTCCGGAAGCAGTACGGAGAAAAAGCAAGCGCCAATAACACTGCGCATCGAGCTGTTCGATCGGAATAATACGCCGGCGGGCGCGCCGCCTATTACGAACAATTTTATGACGAAGTATATTCAGGAGAATTTCGGTGACCCGAACAACATCAAGGTCCAGTTCGAAACGGTACCCCGTACCCAAGAAGTTGAGAAGCTGAATGTTCTCATGGCAGCCGGTCAAGCCCCGGATCTCGTATACACCTATGATACTCCTACCGTTCAGAAGTATGTGAAGGATGGGGGGTTGACCGATCTGGGGCCGCTGATCGAAAAATATGGCCAAAACCTGAAAAAGGTGTTAGGCAACGACGTATTGAGCTACGGGGTGTTTGAAGGCAAGCAGTACGCTATTCCGGCACGCCGGATGCTGCTCCCGCAGAGTACGACGCTAATACGGCAGGACTGGCTGGAAGAAGTGGGCCTGCCGGTACCTAAGACAACGGAAGAGTTCTACAATACCTTGAAAGCGTTTAAAGAGAAAAAGCCCGGCAAATCCGGCGATAAAATCATCCCGTACTCCAATATTGATCCTTTTCATATGAAGCCTCTTCAATATTCGTTCTGGGAGTGGGACAAAATATCCGACTCGGACCTGTTTGCAATGCCGGAATGGCTTCTTCCAGGCAACAAGGAAGGCCATCGCTTTCTGAATAAGCTGTACAACGAAGGGCTCATCGACCGGGATTTCCCGCTCACGATGAACAAGGATTTTCAGAAATTTCAGAAGGATCTGATCAGCGGTGTAGCCGGAGCCGGTACGGCAAATACGAACGAACCGGTCTATCAGGGATATTTGGCGGAAATTTCCAAGGCGGATCCTAAGGCGAAGCTTATTCCGATTGATCCGTTCACCACGCCAAAAGGCAAGCGTCCGAAAGCCTTATATTCGCCGAACGGCATGTATATGTTCGTGCCTAGTACGAGTAAAAATGCAGAAGCTGTAGTGAAATATTTGGACTGGATGGCGCAGCCGAAAAATATCATCGCGCTCCAGAACGGAACCGAAGGAAAAACCTACGAAATGAAGGACGGTATTCCACAGACGCTGGACAACGAGGAAGCCAAGCAGACGCTGTATAACTATCCGGATTATAACATTATTCTCAACGGCAAGTTTGTAAGTACTACGGATGAGAATCTGAATATTGCCGCGAATGCGTCCGACCCCAAATATAAGGATTTTACCATCTCAAGCATCAAGCTGGGCAGTACAGACGGAGTCATCAAGCCTAACGTGAACACGCCGATTCAATCGGAAATCAAGTATGCCGCGACACTTAAAGCGAAGAACGATGAAATCTTCGTTAAAGTCATTACGGCAAAGCCAGCCGACTTCGATAAGGTTTATGATGCCGAGGTGAACGATTATATGAAAATCGGCGGCCAAGAGGTAATGGATGAGAAGCGTAAGGCATTTGAAGCCAATAAGAAATAAGCGGGCGGCATAAGCTGGCTCGCGAAAAAGCGGAAAACAATCAGCCTCTTCACTGGACGGGAGGCTGATTTTTCTATTCCGGTAGGTCTGTTCATATTCAAGTCCGATAGGTGAGAGCTTATCAGCAGCCATTCTTCCCAGGAAATGATTGATTAATGCTAAGGGTCCGAGTAATGTAAAGATGGACAGCAAAGTTACTAACAGCCAACCTGATGATTGGCGGTAAAGTTTCGATATCGTTTCGTTCCTGCATAACCCTAAGGAAGAAAGGAAGCGCAGCTATGATACCTTCTTGGAAAAATGTAAAGCTGAACAAGGAGCCTCGAACCCGGTATTACATAGATCCGGTTCGGATCGTCTGGAAATCGGAGGAGTCGATTCTTGAGCGTCCGGAGCTGCTTCTAGCCGGTCGGGACGGTCAATCCGTGTTGAGCTCACCTATGGATAAGGCTTGCATTCTGCGTCATGCCGGTACAGCCCCTGGATTTTTGCTGGATTTCGGAACAGAGCTGCATGGAGGAGTGCAAATCTGCATAGCAGGAGGCAGCAACAAAGACCGGAGAACGGCGAGGCTGCGTGTCCGGTTCGGAGAATCGGCCATGGAAGCGATGAGCGAACTCGGCGGAAGCACGAATGCTACGAATAACCATGCTGTGAGAGACGGCGTGTTCGAGGTCAGCTATATGGGGGCGGAAGAGATCGGGAATACCGGATTCCGCTTCGTCCGGATCGATTTTTTGGACGAAGGTCATTTCGTGCAGCTGCTTAGCGTCCGTGCTGTGGCAGTGATGCATGATGTGGAGTATAAGGGCAGCTTCCGCTGCAGCGACGAACTGCTGAACCGGATTTGGGACACTGGGGCATACACTGTGCATCTCAATATGCAGGATTATTTGTGGGATGGGATCAAGAGGGACCGGCTTGTATGGACAGGCGATATGCACCCGGAGACCTCAACCCTTCAGGCCGTGTTTGGATATCATGACGTGGTTCCGCGGAGTCTGGATTTCATTCGGGATGAGAGTCCGCTTCCGGGCTGGATGACAACGTTTCCCACCTATTCCATCTGGTGGATTCTGGTCCATCATGACTGGTTCATGCATAACGGAGACCTAGATTACCTGCTGAAGCAAAAGCTTTACATGACAGGACTGCTCCGTCAGCTTGGGGCTCGCGTTCGAGATGACGGTACTGTAGACATCCCCAATCCGTTCCTGGACTGGCCGTCCTCAACAAATCCCGAAGGTGTCAGGGCCGGAGCCCATGCCTTGTTTATATGGTGTATGGAAGCAGGGGAGAAGCTTTGCAAATTTATGTCTGATGAAGAAACAGCCGAGTTTTGCCGCCGGACCGAGGCCAAGCTTCGGGAGGTAACGCCGGATCATAATAATAGCAAGCAGGCGGCTTCCTTGTTGGCGCTTGTCGGACTGCTCGATCCGCTAAAGGCCAACGAAGAGGTCATCGCACTGGATTCGCCCAAGGGCTATTCGACTTTCTACGGCTACTATATTCTTAAGGCACGCGGGGAAGCGGGAGATATCCAGGGCAGCCTGGACAGTATTAAGGCTTACTGGGGCGGCATGCTGTCGCTTGGAGCAACTACGTTCTGGGAAGATTTCGACATCAACTGGCTGGACAATGCGGCACGAATCGATGAGCTGACGCCGGAGGGCAAGATCGACGTGCACGGTACGTATGGAGGCTACTGCTATCAGGGCTACCGGCATAGTCTATGCCATGGCTGGGCTTCCGGTCCGACGGCATGGCTGAGTGAATATGTGCTGGGCGTTCGTGTAGCAGAGCCGGGATGCCGTACGATTCGCGTTATTCCGCAGCTGGGAGATCTGGAGTGGGCGGAGGGTACCTTTCCGACACCTCATGGCATCGTCAGATTGAAGCATAGTAAAAAAGCGGATGGTACGATACACTCAGAGATTGAAGCACCAGAGGGTGTAACCGTACTGAAGGGTATCATAGATTAGCGTAGAAGCACTTGAAAGCTGCCGAAGCCTGTCCGCGGCCTTCAAGTGTTTTTGGCATGCAGGCGTTTTTTTCAGCAAATATAAAGGGAATTCTCAGTGCTTGTTAAGTGGAAGCTCAGGGGGAGATTCAGGAAAGAAGCCTATACTTGGTCTTGTAAGCAGTAAGAACATACAACTTTCTTAAAACAAAACTAACGTAGAGGTGGAATAACCATGAAAAACATTAGCAAAAAAGTAATCACAGGTACAATCGCAGCTTCCTTCTTACTCGGCGGTTTAGGCTATCTCGGCGTCTCCCAGAATCAGGCTTTTGCTGAAACGACAGGCGGCTCGACAGATATCACCGCAACTACACAGCAGAAGGGACCGGGACATGGGTTCCGCGGCAACAATATCGTGAAGGAAGCCGCGGCGGTTCTCGGCGCTGATGAGAGCTCGATTCAAGAGTCGGTGAAAGCAGGCAAAACATTAGCGGAGATTGCAGCTGCAGCCGGTACATCTGAGGATACATTCCTGGACAAGCTCGTAGAATCCGAGAAAACGGCAATTGCCGCACAAGTCACGGCTGGAACCCTCACCCAGGAGCAAGCGGATAAGATCGTATCCGGCCTGTCCGACCGTTTGAAGCAGCAAATTGAGAACACCAGACCGCAAGGTCAAGGCGGCAAAGGCCCGAATGGCCCCGGCGGACGCGGTGATATGCATATGGGTCTGATGGGCAATTCCGAATTGCTGACGAATATTCTCGGCCTTACCCAAGATGAACTCCGCACGGAGCTTGATGCCGGCAAATCCATAGCCGAGATAGCAGCAGCCAAAGGCATTAGCGAAGACGATCTGATCAGCAAAATTAAGGATGGCTTGACAGATTCCTTGAAGCAGTTTGTCGAGTCCAAGCATACTAAACCGTTTGACATTCCTGCCAAGGATGCTCAGAGCGGCAAGGTTGATTCTAACGAGACTACAACGAATTAATCGAGATTTAAGGGAGAGGAGAGAGAGTGGCTCGCCATTGCGGGCTGCGCTCTCTTTTTTTGTATTAGGCTATGTTTGACCCATGTTGTTGATATTTGACAAATAAGAACATGCGTTCTATAATTGGGACTAACATTACGTCATTAAGATTCACACGAAAGCTTTCGCACAATAAGTAAAAGGCTATGTTAAATTCTAATGTTGATTTGTGACCATAAGAAAACCGCCTTGTGAAAAGGCGGTAAATTGAGTTATCGTCCCTCGTCAGTGTAATCACCTTAAGTGACAAGGTCATCTTACGGTCTGGTAAACGAGACCTATGGCTCCAGAATCAAAGGTCTTGTTCTCGATTAGCTTAAGATTGATCTTCTCCTTGAGACCTTGGAATAGCGGCAATCCCTTACCGATCAGGACGGGAGACACCGTAATTTTATACTCATCAATTAAATCAAGCTGCATAAGGTGGTGCGCGAACCTAGGACTGCCTAGAATGACCATATCCTTGCCTGGCTGCTGTTTGAGGTTATTGATCTCTTCCTCGATATCTTCTTTCACGAGTCTGGAATTATTCCATTCGACTTTCTCCAGCGTCGTGGAAAAAACGATTTTGGCTGTCTTTTCGATCCACTCGGCATGATCTCGTTCATGCTGCGAAGCTGATGGGTTCGAAGGCACAGATGGCCAGTAATTATGCATCATCTGATAAGTCTTACGCCCCCAAATGACAGTGTCGGCAGTACTCAGAATATTTTTCGCATGTTTCTCCAAATCAGCATCGTAGGAAATCCAGCCAATGTCCATTTCACCATTCGGCCCTTCTACAAAACCGTCAAGCGATGCGTGCAAAAATAGAACGAGTTTTCTCATTTTTACTACTCCTTTGTTCATGAGGGATAACTACTCATATATTAACTTCATTTTAGCATAATTCAACTTGGATTGTTTCTTATGGATTGCTAATCCCAAACCTGCCTATAAGCAGTAAGCCGAAGCTTTGTGTTCGTGTCGTGTGACAGTAAACAGGCACGATTTGACCAACAACGAACCCTCATATGAGGTCTTCTCGTTCGTTGAAGCAGTTTGTTTGTAAGGTCATTAAAGGTTTGGCGTCAGGATTTACAACGGTAACGTTGACGTTTAACCTTCCCAGCACGTGTTTTTCGGCGTACTTCCCATAACGAACGACAGAATGCGTTTTGCAATGCGGTCAAACAAGCCCATCTTTGTGCCGGGAGCTGTCTTGTGGTAAGAGGGAACTCCGTTCGCAGTATACTTGATGAACGGCAGTTATGGAATGATATTCTTTGTAAGAGTTAACGAACTTTATGAATTAACAATTATGAGATTGCGGAAATTAAATTAGTTGATATTCTTCCACTGGACCGCTTTATTTTCTAAGGGATAACTACGAAAAAAATAAGGGATACTGTGGGCACCGTCGGAAATCAATAAGAAATAATTTAGAAGAAAACTTTCCATTGTCAGAAACCGATTTGGTTTATATACTGGTATATATTTTGTATGTATTAGTACTAATACAGCGATATAAGTAACGGGCCATCAAGCTGTAGCCGTGCAGCAGGAAATGAAAATATTACCAGTCATTTTATATTTACAAATAAAATACGTTTCTGGTATTGACATATAGAACTGTTACCATTATTGTAACAGTTAGCGAGCGATTACCGTATCGCTTATAAAAATAGAGATTTTATAGGAGAAGGAAGTGGAGTCTACAATGAAGCAATATAATACGCGAGCCATCATGGCGTCGTTGCTTATCTGCGGTTTCGTCGGCATGTTCAGTGAAACGGCGCTCAACATCGCGATAAGTAATTTAATGAACGTGTTTCACATAACGGCCGCGACAGCGCAATGGCTAACAACAGGCTTTCTGTTGACGCTCGGCATATTAATGCCGATGACGGGGCTGCTGCTGCAGTGGTTTACAACAAGGCAATTGTTTATCGTCTCCCTTGTGAGTTCAATTATGGGCACACTCATCGCGGCGCTGGCATATAATTTCGAATTGTTAATGGTCGCCCGAGTCTTGCAAGCCATTGGTATGGGCTTGTTAATTCCGCTCATGTTCAACACGATCCTCGTCGTTTATCCGCCAGAGAAGCGCGGGGCTGCAATGGGCTTTGTCGGTCTCGTCATTATGTTTGCGCCGGCGACCGGTCCCACAGTGGCGGGTCTCCTGATTGAATATTTATCGTGGCACTACATCTTCTGGCTGTCTCTGCCGTTTTTGGTAGTTGGTCTGTTGGTGGGGCTCAAATATTTGGAAAATGTAACCGAACCTACGAAGCCTCACATCGATCTATTGTCCATACTATTATCCACGATCGGCTTCGGTGGCGTCGTATTCGGCTTCAGTAAGGCCGGTGAAGGGGAAGAAGGGTGGAGCAGCCCGATTGTGGTCGCATCCATCGTTATTGGGATGATTGCGCTTTTGTTATTCGTGCTGCGTCAAATATTTATGCGCGAGCCGATTATGAACTTGCGTGTATTCAAGTACCCTATGTTCATAGTAGGGCTGCTGATGGTCTTGTCCTGTATGATGATTATCCTATCCAGCATGATCATTCTGCCGATGTATCTGCAAAGCGGCATGAAGCTGTCCGCATTTACTGCCGGACTAATGTTGCTGCCCGGCAGCGCGCTAAATGGTATCCTCTCGCCCCGTATGGGACGCTTGTTTGACAAGTATGGTCCAAAGTGGCTGGTCATTCCCGGCCTCATTATTGTAGCAGCTATGCTGTGGTTCTTCTCCGGCATTACGCTGGCTTCTTCGGTCGCATTGATCGTTGCCCTGCATATCGGTCTAATGGTCGGCATCTCTATGGTCTGGATGCCTGCTCAGACCAACGGTCTGAATCAGCTGCCTCCGGAGCTGTATCCGCACGGCACCGCCGTCATGAATACACTGCAGCAGGTTGCTGGCGCAATCGGTACAGCCGTAGCTATTAGCATCCTGACCAACGGCACGGAAAAGTATTTGCATGAATCCCCTGCGCCTAGTGAGCCGATCGAGATGGCAAACGCGATGACCTTCGGCTCGCAGAATGTGTTCTTTTTTGCGATGGTTGTCACAATCATCGGTCTGGCTGCAGCGTTCTTTATCCGGCGTGTCGTCGTCAGCCGCGCGGCGATGAGTTCTATGCATTGATTTACAGGGAGCCGTAGGCTCCCGAGATTGTTAATAAACCTGAGAATCTGAAAAATTACTCTGGTACCCCGGTGGGGTGTCCCCTTCCAGTCGCTGTTGTTCTCGGGAAATGTTGATCATATTTGCTATAGCGGTGATTTCCCGAGAACAAAGGCGAACGCTATCGCTCTTCCAGGGGACACCCCACCTATCACCCTTCACATTTTTCTGTATGATATAGGTTTTTCAACAAACTGCAGGGAGCCTAGGCTCCCTGCAGTTTGTTTTTTCGGAAAGCGGAAGCTGCGTGGTTATCGATGCCACGGCTTCGAAGCTGATTCAGGCGCTTTACATGGTGCACCCAGCCAGCCATCGATCGTTACACGTTATACCGCCTGCCATCGAAGTCCCCGCTCCGCTCTGCATGAAGGCTGCCATCAGGGTTTAATGTAACCGTAACCCAATTGTACTGTCCATCACGGTATGCAAACGAGCTCCCGTCGTCCTCATATAAAGTACAGCTAACTGCACTTGCCCCATAGGCTTGAAAGCTAACGTCGAACACGGTGTCGTCACCCACATAAGGCACAGGTTCAGCGAGAGGAAGGAGTGTGCCATCCTTAACGAATACCGGAATCCGTTCAAGCCCCGGAGCCATGGTATAGGACTGTCCGCCTTCATAGGTTTCGTTCGTCCAGAAGCAGTGCCAGGTTCCTTGAGGGAGATAGACGCTTCGCTCTGAAGTTCCCGCGATAAGTGGTGCCACCAGCATCGATTCCCCCATCATATAGGCATCATCGATCCCGTACGTATTCCAATCATCCGGATAATCCATCACGAGAGCGCGGAACGGAGGCCTGCCTTCCATGCTGTACCTGGCATAAGCGGTGTACAGATAAGGGATCAGAGCCATGCGGGTTTCAAAGAGCGTGCGGCAAATATCCCGGATTTGCTCATAATTGTCCAAGAACTCGCCTTGGATGTTCTTGTCCCGATCCACTTGCATCCAAGGCGGATTCGGGATTCTCCAGCAATTCAGAAGCGCCAGCGGCGAGAAGACAGCGGTCTGGATTCTGCGAATCAAGTCCTCCGGCGATTCGGCTTGGCGCACCTCCGGTGACCATAGCAGTCCCGAGAACCCGCAATTGGCGACGCCGCGGATGAACACTTTATGATTATACAAGTCACTGTAAAGGACAAAAGGATATGGCGATGCCAATGCGCCGGAGGCGCGAACCTGGGATAATGTTCGTCTGCCCGCTTGTTCGAAAGGAGCCAGCAGGGTCTCCTGATAGAGCGTTCCCAGCATATTGTGCATTTGCTCTCCGTCCATACCTGAAGGAAACAAAGAAGTATCCGGGAACGACCAGTTGGAATGAACGAAGTCCGAGCTGTCGCACTCGTCCAGCTTGAAGCCAGCAATCCCTTTGCTCACAAACTCTTTCTCATGATGCTTCGCAAAAATTTCCCTCGCCTCCGGAATCGATAAATCAGGAACCAGCCCTTCCCAAACCTCGTAATCCCCGGAATGGGGCTTTAATGCAGAATATATAGGGGATGTAGGGTGCACGAAGAGATGCTCCCACAGATTGACCCGGTAATTCAGGTCATACAATTCATCCAGCATGTTCTCATGTTCGGGGAAGCGTCCTTCATCCCAAACAAACGAGCAGGAGTAGGCTTTGGTTTGCCATCCGGGCTCGAAGCCAAACACATCCACGGGCATGCGATCTTCCCGGAAGGTATGAGCCAGCCTCATCACATCCTCCTTCTTGGCGGCACTGTACGCGCGGTACCACATGCCGAGCCCCCAAGCCGGAGGCAGACAGCCGCCGCCGGAGAACAGATTGTAGCGCTGAACGGCCGTCGCCAATTCAGGGCCTTCAAATACATACACATCCATTCCCCTGGCAGCCGGGACATCCACGACAACCGTCCGATTTCCCTCCGACACCTGATAACCGTACAATTCAATCTCCGAAGTGCCAACCGTTTTTGCCACATGCTTCTTGTGCTCGGAATCGCCTTTGCGAAGATTCGTTCCACAATAGAACGTCGCATACCGTGCCGTATCCACATAGACGCCGTAGCCCGCGGTGGAAACATAAAAAGGAACCGGTGCATGGCTGTCGCCGGTATCTGCCACTGGATCGCTGTTCACCCGGATGACCTTCTTCCTGCCGGTATGATCGAGGCGGTGCAGCTGCAGGCCGAAACCGTAAATATGCTCTTCAGCCGAAAGCGGCAGCTCGATATGAATACCTCTTGCCGTCTGTTTAATGCTGATTTCTTGTGCCGCCATGGGCGGAATACCCGGGCATTCCAGCTTGCTGAGCTGCTCTGTTTGCATTTTCGTTTCACGAAGCTGCACGGGAGTGTGTGCTTCCGGCTGGCCGAAACGAAGCCGCCAAATTCCGTTTGCGATTTGTTCCATAATAATCCCTCTCTCATGAAGATGTTAAAATAACAATATTTCCCCCATTATACCGCTCCGATTATGTCTAAAGTTATGATAAACTACGAGAAAATGTTAGATTTTTATCCAACTGGGGAGGAAGCATGAACAAGCTGTTTGAACCCGTTTATTTGGATCAATCATCCTTATTCTGGGATTACCGGATCCGCATTGAGCATGGCTATAAAGGATATTATCATTGGCATCAAATATGCGAATTCGTGCTGGTGCATGAGGGGCAGGGAACCATTGTGGTCAATCAGCAAGCCTACGATATAAAGCGCGGGATGTTTTTCTTTTTTCCGCCCTATCAGCTTCATCAGGTTTACGCGGATGTCTCTGTGAGTCATCCTTATTTGCGGTCTATTTTTTATGCAGACCCCTTATTGATAGAGAAGCAGCTAAGTTCTTTTCCAAGGCGTCAGACAAGGTTTACAGACTTATGGAAAGGCGCGGCTCCATCACTTGGGTTTGATCTAAAAGACAAGGCGCAGGAAATGGAACGGATTTTCGAGCAATATGACCAGGCATATCGCTGCGGCAGAGGAGAGGAGCTGGAAGAAATTACATTGCTATTTTTGCAAATAATAAACCTGCTTCCGCTGTCCGATGTGCCAAATGACGGCAAGCAGCCGATGCTTAAGAACGGCGGAGCAGGCCGCTACTCGGAAACGATCATGCGCTGGATAGAAGAGCATTATCACGAGGAGGTTAGCCTCGAGCTTCTGGCCGAGGAGCTCCACCTGTCGCCGAATTATATTTCCAGAGTGTTCCGGCAGGAGACGGGCAGCGGGATCAAGGATTATTTGACGGCCCGGCGTATCAAGCAGGCATGCCGCCTACTGGAGACGACGAATCGCCCGGTAGAGCAAATCGGATATGAGGTTGGCTTTGACAACCATTCGTATTTTATCCAGCTTTTCAAGAGAGTCGTCGGAGCCACTCCGCTACAATACCGTTTTTCGAGAACAAGGCGTTAAACATCTTAAATTTCATCACTTCGAAGTTAAAAAACAGCATACTAACCATTTTCGGCGTGTGATAGTCTTAAATCACGAAATCAGAAACGGGAAAGCAGCCATCTACCGGTTTCTGAGGCTAGAAGGGTTCAATAAAGGGGAGGGTAACTAGAAATGGTTAAGACTAGAAAAATGACAGCGGCATTCGCAAGTGCAATTGCCTTATCGGTTGCATTAACCGCCTGCGGCGGTCCCTCGAATTCCGGCACGGACACAGGGGCCTCAAGTACAGGAGCAGGTGCTTCAGCATCCAAAAAAACCGTCACGTTCACTATCGGGTATGCTACCGGCGACCCGGCAACGAAGCAAGCGATGGCGGATTCCATTGCGGCGTTCACGAAGGCCAATCCGAACATCAAGATCAACGACCTGTCTGAAGGCGGCATGGCCTCCTATCTGGATTGGTTGAAGACGAAGGATGCAGTAGGCGAATTCCCGGACTTAGTCGAAATGAGAGATACCCAGCTCTTCTCCGAAGCCGGCAAAATCGCTGAGCTCCCTGCGGAATGGGTTGGATTGTTTGCAGACGCGCCAAAGCTGAACGGTAAAATCTGGACCGCTCCGATTGTCGGAACAGCTCCGCAAGGGATCATCTACAGCAAAAAAGCTTATGCAGACGCAGGAATCACTACCGAACCGAAAACCTATGACGAGTTCCTGGCCATCCAGGAGAAGCTGAAAGCGAAAGGGATCACACCGCTGACCTTCGGGGGCAAGGATATTTTCCACTGGGGCTTCTGGGTGAACAAATTCCTCATGGATGATGTGTTAGCGGATGACCCGAACTGGAACTCCAAGCGAACCAAAGGGCAGGTCAGCTTCACCGATGCGGGCCCGATGCAGGCGATGAAGGATTTTAATGAACTGTTTACCAAAGGGTATGTGGATAAAGGCTACCTGAGCACGGCCGACAATCAAACCGCGTCGATGCTCGTTACAGGAAAAGCAGCGCAGCTGTTCTCTGGCCCGTGGATGTTTGCACAGATCGCACAAGCCGATCCGAAATTCGATTTTGGCTGGTATCCGGTACCTGACCGGAAAGGCCGTATCGTGGTCAATGGCCTTAACAGCCTGCAGGGCTGGTCTATTTCGACCAAGGCCAATCAGGATGCCGATAAAAAAGCGGCGATTTCGGAATTTATCAAGTTCTTCTTCTCCAAGGAGCAATATTCCAAATTCCTGAAGGCGGTCAACGGCTTGCCGACAACCAAGGAACCTATCACTTACGATTCGGCTCCGCAAATGAAGCGTGTGCTCGAGGTCATGAGCGATCCGAACACGATTAAGACGCTTCAGATCAACTCGTTTTGGGGCGAGAATCAAATGCCTCCGCAATGGCGGAATTGGTATTACAAGCTGATCCAGGATTGGCTGACCAAGGGCGATTTCAGTGCAGATTATATGAAAAAGGCCGATGCCGAATGGGACGCTAACGTGAAAGCGAATGCGGCCGGCAAATAAACGGCAGCTTGAAAAGATGAGAAAACCTCTATCGAGGCCTTTCAGAGACGTGCGACCGCGTTTAAAGGTAGGTTTTATCGCCAAATAGAATTTTCACATTCGATGACCTCGGAGTTTTATAAATTCTATTATGGTAAAACATGCCTCTGCTGCGGCAGAGGCACAATTTCGCTAAAAAAGCGGTCATCTAGGAGAGTGAGAGCATGGCGAATTCGGAGCCTATACGGGCGATGACCGGTATACATTCAGTACCCAAAAAGAAAAAGTGGTTGACCTATTCCTTTTGGTTTATTCTTCCTTCTTTCTTGCTTTATACGCTATTTGTCATTTATCCAACGTTAAACAGCTTTAATCTAAGCTTTACGAACTGGGACGGCGTAAGCAGCGAGATCCATTACATCGGGCTGGACAACTTCAAAGAAATGTTCAGCAGCGACCGGTTCTACAACGCTTTGAAAAATACGCTGATCTTGTCCGTATCTCTCGTTGTTCTCGAGAATGCGGCTGCGCTTCTGCTGGCCATGCTGGTGGACCAGGTTCGCTGGTTCAAAAATTTATTTCGCAGCATTTTTTATTTTCCCGTTTTGCTCAGCGGTATTGTCATGGGCTTTGTTTGGGCTATTATTTTCAACTATAACTTTGGAGTCGTTTCGCAGTTGCTTGACAAGATAGGACTCGGTGCGCTTAAGATCGACTGGCTGGGCAATCCTGACTTTGCAATGATCGCGATAGTCATCACTACCGTCTGGAAGGGCTCCGGGTACTATATGATCATTTATTTAGCAGGTCTGCAAGGGATTCCAGCGGAGCTTCATGAAGCGGCGGCCATTGACGGAGCGGGCCGATGGCAGCAATTCCGGCATATTACATTCCCGCTCTTAGCGGGGGCAATGACCGTCAGCGTAATGCTCTCGATGATCGGTGCTCTCAAAATCTTTGACCAAATTGCGGTCATGACCGATGGAGGCCCGGGCTTCGCCACGGAAACGTTAACCTACATTGTGTATAAAGTAGGCTTCGGGGAGCTTCGCCAAGGCTATGGAACGGCACTTTCCCTTGTGTTGTTCATTCTGATTCTCATGGTCTCCTTGATCCAGATCAAGCTGCTGAGGAAACGGGAGGTGCAGATGTAGATGTTCAAGTCAAAAAGGTATGTCGATCTGATCTTGTTTGCCATCACGGCAGTGCTAGCGGTTCTGTTCTTTTTCCCGGTGTATTTCAGCCTGATATCTGCGTTCAAAACCAACGGGGAGATATTGCGGGACGCCATAGCGATGCCAAGCAGCTTGTATTTGGACAGCTTCCAATATTTGCTGACGAAGACCCGATTCCCATCCGCGATGTTAAACAGCCTGATCCTGACAGTGACCTCCGTCGCATTCATGATTCTGCTCATCCCGATGGCCGCCTATGCGATCGAGAGAACGGGGAAAAAGTGGACCCGTGCCGTATATGTTTACTATTTGGCAGGAATGATGGTTCCGTTTCAGGTCTACATGATTCCCCTGTTCAAAGAAATGAAAACCTTGGGGCTATACGGAACATTAACCGCTCCCATTCTCATTTATATATCCGGCTCGGTCGGCATGGGCGTGCTGCTGTTCACCAGCTTCATCCGGGGCATTCCGGTTGAAATCGAGGAAGCGGCGGCGATTGACGGCTGCTCCAAAGTCCGGATATTTTGGCAGATCGTGTTCCCGCTGCTGGGACCTTGTACGGCCAGCATGGTTGTGCTGCAAGGGCTCGGTATCTGGAACGACTTCCTGATGCCAAGTCTGGTGCTCCAATCGTCCAAGAGAACGATGATCGTGGAACTATTCAAATTTGTAGGCGAGCTGGCTTCGCAGTGGGATATGGTGTTCGCCGGCACGACCATGTCTATCGTCCCTGTACTGATTGCCTTTATCGCGCTTCAAAAGTATTTCGTGAAAGGCATTGCTGCAGGCGCAACCAAAGGGTGATGCCCTTAAAGCCGCTTCTGGTTCCTACAGGGGCGGCATTTTTTACCATAATAGACTTTATAATTTCGGGGCTCCCCGCAAAGTACCTGAATCAGCTTCGAAGCCAAGGCCCCACTTTGTGGGGTTATCTTATTGTACAATTTCGATCGAAAGGTTGTCCGATAATATGAACCGGGTATTGGTGTATGAAGCCCCCCAAGGAGCGGCCTCTAATGATGATTTTAGGGTAAGTGTACGTACTCTGGATGGGGAATGGCAGGAAGTATTCGTTTATGAGATCAAAGTGGATATGCACCATGTTCGTCGCGGATCGATGGTCTATTTTGATATGGAGGGTACCGTGGAGGTCCGTGTGGAAAGCAAGCATCAGATGATTCGAAGCGCTGCGATCCGGCCGCTTTCCGCTAAGATGAATTACAACCATGACGAAAGGGCTGTCCTGTTTACACTGGAACGCCCTCAAAAGCTATCGATTGAGATTAACGGGGATCGTTTCTCCAATCTTCATTTATTTGCCAATCCTATGGAGCACGATGCTCCTAGTCCGGAGGCGAATAACGTACTGTCTCTCAAGCCGGCCATTCATCGAACGGAGGATATATATCGTATGGCGCGGACTCCCAAGACGGCGGATGGCATAACGCCGGATACGATTTATTTTGCACCGGGAATCCACTACTTGGAAGAGACAGTGCTTCGAATACCATCGGGAACGACCGTGTACTTAGCCGGAGGGGCGATTGTAGTTGGTTCCCTGATCTGCGAGCATGTTCAGGATGTTGCTATCCGGGGGAGAGGAATGCTCGTCTTATCCGATTTTCATCGGTTTTCCGCTTTCCGCGGGGTCCGCATTGTCTTCTCGGAGCGTGTTACCGTTGAAGGAATCATAACTGTGGATCCGCCTCATTACAGTATCTATCTGGGCCAGTCGCGGCATGTGAGCATAACCAATTTCAAGACCTTCAGCACCCGGGGGTGGTCGGACGGAATCGATATGATGTCGTGCTCGCATATTGAGATTGAAGACGTGTTCCTCCGTACGTCCGACGATTGCATTGCGATCTACGGCTCACGCTGGGATTTCTATGGGGATTCCCGCCATATTACCGTTCGTAACGTCATATTATGGGCAGATGTAGCACATCCGTTAATTATCGGAACGCATGGTGACCATCACCGCAATGGGGATCTTATTGAGGATATTTTATTCGAGAATATCGATATTTTGGAGCATCATGAGCCGCAGCCAGGCTATATGGGAGCTATGGCCATCAATGCCGGCGATCGAAATTCCGTCAAGAATGTAACCTACCGGGATATCCGGGTGGAGGATTTCGAGCTGGGCCGGTTGATCGATCTCCGTGTGGTATGGAACAAGGATTACAACCCGGTACCGGGAAACCGGATAGAGAATATCCGATTCGAGAACATCACCTATAACGGGGCAAATCGGATGGCCAGTCAAATCTTCGGATATGATGCCGACCGTCCCGTAACCGGGATTCGCTTCCAAGGACTTCAAATTAATGGAGAGCTGATTTTGAACCCGGAGCAAGGACATATCGAGGTTAACGAGTTTGCGCAAGAACTTTCTTTTACGGAATAATCGCTTCAAACTGAGAGGCGGGCCAACAGCTTTTTTCCTGCAGGTTCCGGTTGGGACAAAAGGCAAAAACTGCTATGATACAAGTAAAACCCTGTCCATACCAAGGAAAGGAGCCCCTGAATACATGTTTCGGCTCTTTCGGCTGCGCCAAAGTATTTTCGTTAAATTCGCTTTTTCGTTTATCATTGTGGGCTTGATTCCGCTCCTTATATTAAGCTTTTTTGCCTTAAATACCTTCGGAAATTACATGGAAAAATACACCATCAATAATTTCGAGCAAATGGTGATGTATGCGGGCAAGAACGTCGATGATCTCTATACGAAATACAATAATATTTCCAAATTGATGTATTCTTATGGACAGCAGGGCCATTACGGCCAGCTGGGAGAGGCGATAGCGAGTGCGTCGGCGGAAGGGAATCTCCGGGTTTCCGCTACTGTAGATGATTTTCTTAAGACCGTAGTGGCAACCGATGTTCATATCCGAAGCGCCGCATTCGTATTTTCCTCCGGCAGCTACCAGGATCTCAGCCGGGAAGGGAGCCGGATTGACTTCCGGTCTATATTCCCGCCTCCGCAATGGCAAAAGGTGGTTTCGGAAAACCCGAAGCAGCTGACGGTATTCCCTACTCATGCCCAAGACTACTATCCGAATTCCAATGAACAGGTGCTCACGTTCTCCCGCAATTTGATTGACGTGTTAGGCAGCCCGCTGCTGAATGAAACTATCGTCGGCAGCATGTATATGGATATTTCGCTAAGTGCGTTCGATGAGATTTTCCAACAACTGAATATCAACCCTGAGGACGGTATGTACGTAACGAACCCGGCAGGCCTCATTCTATATAGCAACAAGCGGGAGCAGATCGGCCATCCTCTCCAGCTCTCCCAATCGGAGGAGTATCATTATGTGCAGCAAGGGATGCCGAACTCGGGGTGGATCGTATATGGGGAAGTGAACAAAAACGAATTGTTCAGCAAGATCAACCAAATCAAGAGCACCATCGCCGTCGTCATTGGCATGTGCATCGTGTCTCTCATCATCGTGGCAGTATGGTTCTCGAACAACCTGTCCACCCCCATCCGAAGCATTATCAGACACATGTCTCGCGTGGAATCCGGCAACTTCAATCAGCAGGTACCCGTTCGGAGCACAGATGAGATCGGCATGCTGGCAAACGGGTTTAACAAGATGGTCTATCGTTTGGAGAGCTATATCGATGAGGTGTACGTGGCTCAGATTAAACAGAAGCAGGCCGAGCTGACTGCGCTCAAGAATCAGATTCGCCCTCATTATTTATACAATACCTTAGAGGTGATCCGGATGAGTGCGGTGAGCAATGATGATGAGGAAGTAGCGGATATGATCCTTTCCTTGTCCCATCAATTGAAATATGTACTCGATTACGGACATGAAACCGTCACCCTCCTGGAAGAGAAAATGAATATCGAGCAGTATTACCGCTTAATGGCGCTGCGGTATGGGGAGCATCGGCTGGCGATGGATCTTAGGATTGACCGGGAGCTTCTTGGCTGCATGCTGCCAAAGCTATCTATTCAACCCTTGGTAGAAAATGCAATATATCACGGGATCATTCCTAAGTCTGGTAAAGGTACCATCCGGATTACGGCTCAGAAAGAGGAGCACCGGCTGGTCGTTACCGTCGATGATGACGGGATCGGTATGGACGAGACAAAGCTCGGACAGCTGAGGGGGAAGCTGGCGGGTGCCGTGCCATCCGAGCAAGGAGGCAGCGGTGGAATCGGAGTCAAGAACGTACACGACCGAATGACAAGATTATACGGGCCTGAATACGGCATCGAAATCAACAGCACGCTGCATATAGGCACTTCCGTCCGGTTACTACTTCCCTATCAGAAAGAGGTGAAAGATGCATGATCACAGTGGTCCTGGCCGACGATGAACCGATGATTATTAAAGGCTTGAAAAAGCTGCTTCCGTGGGAGGAACTCGGCATTCGGATCGCTGGAGAGGCTTGGACCGGTCAGGGATTAATGGAGCTGATCGAAAAGGAGCACCCTTCGCTTGTAATCACCGATATTAGTATGCCAGGCGGTTCCGGGATCGACGTCATTAAAGAGATCAATCAAGCGGGATTGCGGACTAAGGTTATTTTTATCAGCGCTTATCAGGAATTTTCGTATGCCAAGGACGCTCTGGCTCTGGGGGCCGTGGATTACCTGGTCAAACCGGTCGAAAAGGGGACTCTTCTCGAAGCCGTCCAGAGGGCCATAGCGGAGGTAAGGGAAGAATCGGAGGAGCAGCAGTTTAAGAGCAAACTGGCCCACTATGAGCACAAGGATAAAAAAACTCAGCTGGAGGAAGTGTTTGACCGCCTGCTGGACGGCGATATCCGCCAGGAGGAAGCCGAGGAGAAGCTGCGGATTCTGGATGCGGGCTATGTCTATGATCATTATACCGTCATGCTGCTGGAAACAGTACAGCCGGTAGGTGTCAGCAGATGGGGGGAGCACGAGAAGCGGCTTCTGTTATTCGCGATTGGAAATATGGCGGAGGAGCTGGTGAGGCGTAATTCGATGGGCATTCTTTTACGCAAAGGCGATCTGCTCTGTGCCGTCGTGAACCATAAAGAGGACGCTTCAATGGAGGCACTGGCTGAGGAAATCATTTCCAATGCGGTTGCTTACTTGAAGATGAACTTATCCATTGGGATTGGCGGACGGGTTTCTAAGCTTCAGGAGATCAAAATATCCTATCGGGCTGCATCCGAGGCTCTTGAGCAGGCCTATTTTGCAGAAAGCGTATGTGCTATCTCCAGGAAGGCGGAGGAGCAAGAGAGCCGAGTTTCCGAACGGGAGCTAGGTGAAGCCAGATACGATTTGCTCCAGGCGTTATTAGCCAAAGATTCCGAGCGTTTGAGCGGGAAGCTGGAGAATCTGCTGGAGCTTGTTGTCCAATATTCCGGCGGCAGCAGGGAGAAGGCGGTGATGGCCTGTTACACTACGATTACCGAATGCGGGGAAGGCTTGGAGGATGTCGGCATCACACTGGAAGCAACAGGAGCCGAGCTGCAGGGGCATCTTGTCGTTATGCAAGGCTTTAATCGTTTTGGAGAATTAGCCGAATATATCCGTGAAGTCGTGTTAGGATTGCTGGAGCGGCTTACAAGAGGAGGGCTCGGTAAAGAGGCACAGCAACTCTTGATAGCAAAGGAATTTATCGAGAGCCATTATATGGAGAACCTCACCCTGGAAGGGGTGGCGTCCAAAGTGTACATGAATCCTTATTATTTCAGCAGCTTTTTCAAAAAGCATACCCAGATGAATTTCAAGCAGTATGTAACGGAGGTTCGAATGAAGCAGGCCGTCAAGCTGCTGTTGAATACGGATTTGATGATTTATGAGATTGCCGATAAGGTCGGCTATAACAATGCCCGTCAATTCAGCGACATGTTCAAGAAGCATTACGGGAAGCTGCCTCAGGAGTACAAGTCGAAGCTGGAACCGAAAACGTAACGGTAGATATTTTTAATATCACTGTTCAGAGATGATTTACCCAGGGAGTTGCGGTTCCAGTTTGAGTGATTGATGAAATTCAAGAGCATAAAAATGGGCTTATTTGACAGAATTGTAAAAACCATTCTGTCGTGCGATTTGGAAACTACGTTGTAAAAACACGTACTGGAGAGGTTAAAAGTTTTACTTCAATCCGCAAGTTTTATTTAGAACAATTAGATAAATGAACGGAAGTGACTAATGAACATTCGTCTGTTGAATGACTCTGATGCCCAAGAGTACAAAGAAGTAAGGTTGCGTGCATTGAAAAATGATCCTGATGCATTTGGATCAACGTACGAGCAAGAAGAAACTAAACCTCTGGGGCACTTTATTAAAAGGTTACACCGTACAAAAGATCAATTTGCATTGGGATGTTTTGACGACAATAACACATTAGTTGGCATTGTCAATTTTTCACGTGAAAACAGACTTAAAACGGCACATAAAGGAAATATTTACGGCATGTACGTAGAGCCTAAATTTCGAGGACGGGGGTTAGGTAAAGCCCTTCTAATAGCCTTGATTGAAAGAGCAACAAAAGAATGTGAAGGGTTGGAACAGATTCATTTGACGGTTGTGTCTGATAACAAATCAGCAAAACGCTTATATGTCTCGCTAGGGTTTGAAGTTTACGGTGTAGAACCACATGCATTAAAGTTTAGTGAACAGTATTTCGATGAAGACTTAATGATTTTAAGATTGCGACTTTAAACTAAAGGGCACGATAGCTCAATGAACCGCCTTTTCAGCAAGGTGGTTTTCTTATAGTTTATTATCGACATTAGAATTTAACATAGCCATACTGAAAAGAGGCGATCTGCAGCATAGCTGAAGACGCCTCTTTCTGCTGACTACAAACGCATAGCCGCCGTTAATGGTTGCCGAATAGGAAATTGGTTATCCACGTGGTCTCGCTGTTATAGGATTGCCTGTTCGGTTATCGTGTTTAACGATGTGTTTTTTTGCTGATATTCATGATCCAATGACGCAAGGTGTTTAAAAAACGAAGGAATCGTTACTTTTTATCGTTTCACTCCGGGGACATTCCCCTTATGATTTGGGTACCAAACGATAAAAGGAGGCAGTTCTATTGTTACAAGCCAGAGGAATCGTGTATATTGCTTTGGCCCTGCTAATAAGCATGGTGACATCTGTCGCAGCGCTGACACTGTCTGAGCCGGGTAAGGCGTCTGCATCGCCCGCGTTCGTACACCCCGGTATGCTTCATACCCAAGCGGATTTGGATCTGATGAAGGCAAAGACAGCCGCGGGAGAAAGTCCGTGGGCGCCGGAATGGGATAAGGTTAGGGTCAATAAGCTGGCTTCTCCCAAATTTACGGCTACCGTGTACAGTACGGTATATTTGAACGACCCTCTCATGAAGGATACGGGCAAAGGCGCATTAGCCGACAGCGCGACGGCAGCTTACTTTAATGCGTTGGGGTGGCATATTACGGGAGACCCGGCTTATGCAAATAAAGCAATAGACATATTAAACCGCTGGTCCCATCAATTGACTGGGCTTCAAGGCAACGATGCGATCCTGGGAGCCAGCTTAATCGGCTACAAATTATTGAATGCAGCCGAGCTTATCCGTTATTCCAATGCAGGCTGGGGACAACCCGATATCGAGAAGTTTTCCTCCATGATGACCAATGTTTTTTATTCGCAGACGAAAAACTACGCCTTCATCACCCGGACCGGAGCGTGGGCTAACGGGAACTGGGACGCAGCCGCCATACTTTTTAATATGTGCTATGGCATATGGAACAATGATGATACCGCTTACAACGATGCTGTTCATTTCATGAAAACCGGCCCAGGCAACGGCTCCATCGAGCATTACGTCCAGACGGAGGACGGCCAAACCCAGGAGAGCGGCCGGGATCAGGCTCATGCCCAATTGGGATTAGGACTTCTATCATTGGCCGCGGAGGTCGGGTATAACCAACGAACAGCGAATGCAAACGGAGCCGACCTATATGCTTATCCGAACAATGCCTTTAAACTGCTTAAAGGCATTGAGTACACTGCAAGGTACAACCTGGGCTATTCCGTTTCCTGGACGACGCTGCCGGATGTCAATGGCGAAATCCGGTATGAACGGAATGTTTCGTCGGCAAACCGCGGGGAATTCCGCCCCATGTATGAGCAAATCTATAGCTTCTATAAGAATCGGATCGGGGTCCCGGATTCCGAGATCCAATATACGAAACAAGTTATCGATAGGGTCAAGCTTGAAAGCTTCCATATCGACCACCCGTCCTACGGAGGCCTCCTGCATGCGAAGGAACAAAGAACATCGTCGCTGCTGCCCAAAATCGCCTTAATCCCCAGGAACACCATCAATAAATACATCTCTGCCGGACAGTCAGGTGCAAATCCGCTGACAGCCGATCGTGACCGGTATAAGGCTGACGGCTCATTGAATATTGGGCCGGAGGAGACATTTGAGCTTGCGTTTCAGGGGAACAAGAAGTATACGCTGAAATCGATGGCGAATGGCAGCTATGTGTCTGCCGGCAATGGCGGAGCAAGTCCGCTGCAGGCTGACCGTTCCAGTGCGGGGAACGAGCAGCTGTTCGAGATCGATGAGCAGACGAACGGTCTGTTTACGATTAAGGCAATGGCGAATAACAAATTCATCACCTTAAACTCGGGTACGAAGCAATTGGAAGCCGATGCGGACAGTGTAACGGCTGACGATGGAAGATTCATTGTCATGTATCCGCCGGAGGATGTCGCTCCTCCTGTGACGGTAGCGACGCTCAATCCGCAGAATCCTGACGGAGTGAATGGCTGGTACCATTCCGATGTGACGGTAACGCTATCGGCTTCGGACGGGCAATCCGGCTTGGCCGACACGAAAGTGCGGGTCAATGGTGGGGAATGGACAACGTATCGGGAACCGCTCACTTTCTCTGAAGGGATTTACGACCTGGAATTTCGCAGCTTGGATTATGCGGGAAATGAGGAGCAGGTCCGATCGGTTAACCTGAGAATCGACAAAACACCTCCGGTTATCGATGTGAAGCTGGACAAAACGACCCTTTGGCCGGCAAATCACAAGATGATTACGGTGAACGCCACGATCGCTTCAAACGATCCAATGTCCGGAATTGCCTCCATTGTGCTTACTTCTATCACAAGCAGCGAAAAGGATGACGGAAGAGGAGACGGCAGCTCACCAGATGATATTCAAAATGCCGAGCTCGGTACAGAAGATACCACATTCGACCTTCGGGCCGAGAGATCGGGCAGCGGTAATGGCCGCGTATACTCGATCACCTACAAGGTCACCGATTATGCAGGCAATTCATCTATTGCTTCCGCAACTGTTACAGTTCCTCACCATCAATAATCAAACTAGAAGAAGTCATAGGGAAACACATTGTTACGGACCACTAAAAAGAATGAGACTACTATTTGATGGAGGCCGTGCTTAAGTTAAAAGGTAACGACTGTATCTTAGTATGGTTCATTCAGCTCAAAGGCATCCCCGGTTGCATAATCAACCGGGGATGCTATTTTTAAGTGCAGAAATGAAAAACAAAACATTAAATAATTGAAAGCAGGACAAGTGCTTCTTCTTAAACGCATAAGGCCAAAACGGCGGTGGGGCTCGTATCGCATGATTTGCGTGTACA
Source organism: Paenibacillus sp. 32352 (assembly GCF_002042965.1). Taxonomy (GTDB): domain Bacteria; phylum Bacillota; class Bacilli; order Paenibacillales; family NBRC-103111; genus Paenibacillus_S; species Paenibacillus_S vulneris. The sequence goes on from NZ_MZNT01000011.1 coordinate 323,810, forward strand.
ATAGTTGCGACTTATACTTCTCTGGTAGAAGTCAGCTTATAAGCTGCACCGGACCGGCTGGACGGCAAGCACCCGTCAGCCGACCAGGGCTGGCGACGCACAGGCGGAACTCGTTGGGACACAGGGGTGCACTAGGCGGGTAGACATTGGTTTGGGTAACGCGGCTATGAGGCGGTTTTATTCTGGCATGGAAAAAATTGTACTTGTTTTCAAAATAGTGACTATGATATATTACTTATCCCGACGGTCAGCACGGATGACCTGGGGAAAGATGAGAGTGAGAGAGCGAGTCTGCGCTTGGGGTTATCCAAGTGTGGAAAAAACTGTTCTTGCTTTTGAAAAAGTATCCGTGATATATTATCTCTTCCATTGTCCTTATCAATACTAGGGCAAGAATGGAAGAACAGTTCAATGCTTGCAGGTGACAACAAGCATGGAAATAATTGTTCTTGCAAAGTGATTAGATGTATGTTAAATTAAATATCCGCCTAACGAAACAAAAGGCGCATGCAATATTGTCCTTTGAAAACTGAACAACGAGTGAATGTTTGAACAGAGAATGAAAATTCTCGCTAGCATTGAATTTTGAGCTTAAGACAAGCTCTATTATAGATCGCTTCGGTGATCACTTTAATGGAGAGTTTGATCCTGGCTCAGGACGAACGCTGGCGGCGTGCCTAATACATGCAAGTC
>NZ_MZNT01000012.1 GCF_002042965.1 Paenibacillus sp. 32352
TTGGCTAATGGTAGGCGCTTGCCAGCCCCCATTCCGGACTTTCACCGTAGAGATGACGCCCATGCTGGGCGTACATAGCAAAGCCCTTGAGTATCTTATGATAGACTCGAGGGCTTGTTCCTTACTGTAAATTGTTCCCATCCGTCAAAGGGTCCTCGTCTAAATCGGTTGCAGCTTCAAACACGTTGTCTTGCGGAACATTCGTAAGATCAAGCTTTTGCTTCACCTGATCGCCGATGTTTTCATACCAGGCTTCAAAGGAGTCATCTAATTGCGCCTCCCGATGGCGATCCTCATTCACATCCGAGTCCGCTTCGATTTTATTGCCAAATACCCCATAATCATCCTTAGGTTGGCTCATTGAGTGCTTCAACTCCTTCGTTGTTGGGTCTAATTAAAATCTCCCAAAAGAATCCATTTTATACATGGACTTGTTCTGCAAGATTTCGGAGATGAATATGGAATCCAAGGAGTGGCATACTTTTATCGTATTGCCATCTCAGCAAAAGGAGGTTGGAAGGATGTCTCGCAATAATGCGAACAATAACGGCAAAAAATCTCAGCCTGGAAATAACCAGGACTCTGAGGTAGCCGGATCCAATGGCAAGACGAAGAAATAAAGGAGTAAGAAACCGCCGAACCGGCGGTTTTTTTTCGTGGGGGACATCCGGAAATGCTTTGATCAGTATGATCGGGCGGGCGGCTAAAGGCTTCTCTCGAGCAGTGTCCCAACTTGTTTCGCCATTTCTTCAGGCGGGTACGGCATATCATTTCTGATCCACCATTCAATGACACCTACATAAGCGGTTCCCGCATATTGCAGCATAACATTTTCGCTTAGATCCTTATTTTTTCCGCTTTCTCTATCAATCTCGCCTTGAAACCCTTCGGTAATATAATCAAGAAGCCGTTTTCGAAATGAAGGGGCCCCTTTACTCGCTAACATAGTCGAAAAGAATACATAGTTTTTTTCAAAATATTCGAAAAAGGGCAAGAGTGCGCTGCTCCAATCCAATCTGCAAGCCCATTCACCCATCTCCCTTAATTCGTTAATGTGTGACTCTATAAGCTTGTCCAACAGATCAAATTTGTCCTGATAATGAAGGTAGATAGTACCGCGGTTAATATTCGCCCGGTCGGCTATATCTTGAATGGTAATTTCATCGAAACTTTTTTCTGTCATTAACTCAATAACCGCTTTTTTCATAGCTTCTTGTGATTTAAGAATTCTCCGGTCCACTTTGGTCATCGTAACTACTCACCAAGCTTTCATAGATATTGAGCATTTTCAAACACTGTGTTGAATAATCAACAGATTACGGATCTTTAACCATTGATAAGCATAGTCTTACTTATATAATAATAGACGTAAGTTGATTAATCAATTTAGTTTGATTAACAGTATGAAGTTAACGCTTATTTATGCCAAGGGGAACGGAATTCATAACCTTATTCTGAAAGGAAAATCATTACTCAATGACAAGACGAAACTTTATTAAATGGTTGATCGCAGCTGTTTGGGCGAGTATCCTAACCATTTCTGGACTTATTATTGCCCGTCGATTTCGAGGGGCCGCAGGCGATAATATAGCGATGCCTTCGACGGCTTCACCACCAGGCAGCGTAACAGATGAGAAGCAACCAACGGAAGACGATGGACCGTTACTTTCCTTTTTCATTATAAGCGACCTGCATATCAACTCGGGAATTACCGCCCAATCCAATCACCTGCGAAAGGCTCTTGACGATATAAAGACGTTCGGAGATAAAGTACAAGCAATCGTTATTACCGGGGATATTACCGATTCGGGAACAACGGCTGATTACAGGGAGTTCAAAAATATCATGTCACGATACGACCTTCCGCCGGTATATGCCAATATGGGGAACCACGATTATTATAATGTTTGGATCGGAAAGGATGGTGCATGGAATCAGGATTCGTTCCCGAACGGTAAGACCGATAGCATGGCTCGGCAGGCGTTCACCTCCATGTTCAATCTTGAGAAGCCTTACCATGACGTGTGGCTGAACGGGTTCCATTTTATTCTCCTGTCGCAGGAAGCGTATATTCAGGAAAGACCGGAAGTGGGCGAAGGCGCATGGTACTCGGACGAGCAAATGAGCTGGTTTCGGAGCAAAATGGCAGAAAACAATGACGGTAAGCCTGTCTTTGTTATGATTCACCAAGAGCTGCCGCCGATAGGCCAGGATGGAGGCAATCATATGCTGATCAAAGCCAAGGAGTTCCGAGAGATCTTGAAACCATACCGTAACGTATTCGTTTTTTCCGGGCATACGCATCAGGACTTTACCGTAAACACGGAGCATTATATCCAAGAAACGTTCCACTGGTTCAGGAACTCGTCAATTGGTCTCGTGATGAATACCAAATACGAAAATGTAAGGAAGGATGCTGCACAAGGCTTGTACATAGAGGTATATCCCAACAAGGTCGTGCTGCGCGGCCGTGAATTCAGCGACAGGACATGGATCAAAGAAGCAGATTGGTCTGTTCCGATTTCAGAAAGCTAATGCTGCATTTTGTATGGCAAAAGACAAATGGTCTGTCCCAGTCGAGGTGCAACCTGTTACTTTTTATACCCGTATAAACTGAACCTGTCTGTCTTAGACCCTCCTTGGTAAGATAATCCCATGAATATTACTATTTTTCCTGGAGGTTATCACAATGAAATCGGTTGTTATTGAAAGAGCAGGCGGGGCAGAGGTGCTTAAGGTCAAGGAAATGCCGGAGCTTGCACCTAGATATGGGGAGATGATCATAGATGTAGCTTATGCGGGCGTCGGGCTCGTGGATATTTTGATCCGTAAGGGCGAGTTCACCGAGCTATTTCCTTTTCCGCTGACTCCAGGAATTGAGGTGTCCGGATATGTCCGCTCCATAGGAGACGGGGTGGAGGGATTCCGGAACGGCCAGCCGGTTGTAACACCTCAGCTTACAATACCGCTAGATGCGCTGGAAGGAGAGCTGAGCATGGCCGAGGCGGCAGCCTCCATCGTAAACTTGACCACAGCCTACATGGCGGTTAAGCAAGTGAACCGGATGCGGGAGGGGGACACGGTTCTGGTTCATGCCGCAGCAGGCGGACTCGGCAGCTTTATCGGGCAAGTCGCCAAGCGGTTTGGTGCATCGAGGGTACTTGGAACGGTTGGTTCGCCGGATAAAATCAAATTGGCCGCATCGCTTGGATACGATGAACTGCTGCTGCGGTCGGATTTTGTGGAGGAAACGAAACGGATTGCAGGAGCACAGGGTGTCGATGCCGTGTTTGACCCGGTCGGCGGAGAGACGCGGGCTCGCAGCCTGGAGCTCTTGAGACCGCTCGGACAAATCGTCGCTTTGGGCAATGCCAGCGGCGGCGAAGTGCTGCACAATACGAACGATATTTGGTTGGGCAACATGAACATCGCCGGATTTAACCTGGGGGCGTATGCCGTCTATGATCCGAAAGCCGTGGGCCAAGCGGCAAGCGAGGCGATGCAGCTGCTTGCCAGCGGGAAGATCCGCTCGGAGGTGTACGGCATCTACCCGATGGAGAACGCATCCGAGGCGCACCGTCTGCTCGAGAGTCGGCAAACATCGGGAAAACTGGTCCTGCAGATGGGCTAAGAGTTATCGCTTTATTGTTCCCTGTGGTCTTGTGAACACTCGCAAAAAGGGGATTACCCTGCTGCCTCTAGCCCGCCCCAAGCGCGGACTGGAGGCTTTCTTTTGTGGCGGGAGGGATGGTATCATTTGAATGTTACAGTTGAGGAAACGTTGAACATCTCGGAGGTGCTGCTGCAATGACGCAAACCCGGAATTTGCTCGGGGAATTTTTAAAATCGCGCAGGGCTAGGCTTCAGCCAAGTGACGTCGGTATCGGCGGGGGATATGGAAGAAGGAGAACCCCAGGACTTCGCCGTGAAGAGGTGGCGGAGATTGCCAATGTCAGCACCACCTGGTACACGTGGCTGGAGCAAGGGAGAGATGTGGCCGCTTCCAGGGAAGTCATGGAAAATATCGCCAGGGCGCTGCTCCTGTCGCCCGACGAAAAGCTGCATGTCATGCGGCTGGCGGGATTCGGCGATCTTCCGGAATGGTCCGCACCATTGCCCTTCACGCCGGTGGAGCCGGGAATACAAAAGATCATTGATCAATTCATGTATCCCGCCATTATTGTCAACCGCCGGACCGAAATCATGGCATGGAATCGCCAAGCGCCGCGATGGTTGTATGACTTTCTGGCAGAACCCGGAATGGGCCGCAACATGGTCTGGTCCATCTTCATGAATCCATATTTGCGGGATCGCGTCCTGAACTGGGAACAATTTGCCGCATACAGTGCCGCCATTCTCCGTGCATACCATGGACAATCCAACGGGGACCCGTGGTATGAGATGTTTGCGCAAAAGCTTTCCGAGGAAAGTGAGGAATTCGCGGTGTTATGGGAGCGGCATGATGTCCGGGAGAAGCAGGCGCAGCCATTTCAGCTTGACCACCCGGATCTTGGCCCGCTATCCTTTGAAATCAATACCTTTGCCCATATTAACGGCAATGAGGACATTCACTGCTGCGTCTTTACGCCGATGGAGGGCACAGGAACCGAAGAAAAGCTGAAGCTTGACGTGCAAAAAATGCCGTAACCGATCATCCGGATGCCGCCTAAGCCCCGATCAATTGCAAAGGGTGGTTAGGCCGTTGTAACCGGTCAGCACAGCGTTGACAAGTTTCCATGCTTCGTTCACAATAGGAAGTGTAAAGATGTCTAGAGGAGTAGATGTTATCATATGCTAGCGAAGCAGCAATTGATCAAGCAGTCCCTGGAGTCCATGATGGAGAACGGGCAGCTGCGCGTCGGCCAGCGTCTTCCGTCCGAGCTGCAAATGGCCAAAGATTTCGGAGTCAGCCGCGAAACGTTCCGGGCTGCGGTCCGCATGCTGGAGAAAGAAGGGAGGCTGCTTGTCAAACACGGCGTAGGGACCTTCGTTATTCAGCCGCTGCCGCTTATCCCGAGTTCGCTGGAGAAGCTGACGAGCATTGGCCATATCATCCGGACGGCGCAGCTGGACGAAGGGGAAAGCCGCGTGTCTCTCAAGACGGAGGCTTGCTCTCCGGAGGCTGCGCGGGCGCTAGACATCCGTCCGGACGATGAAGTTGTTATCCTGGAACGCGTGCGCACCGCGGAGGGGGAGCCGGTCGCCTTTTCCATCAATATAATTCCGCGCAGTATTGCCGGTGATGCCTTTGACCAAGGCGAATTCCACGGTTCACTGCTGGATTATTTCGAAAGCCGCCTCGGCCGCAAAATTACGACGGCGGATTCGGAAATTTGTGTGCCGCTTCATATCGACCGCAATTGCCAGCGGCTGCTGCTCCATCCGCAAACGACAGTCCTGCTGCTAAAGCAGGTACATTATGACGACGCCAACAAACCTGTCCTATACTCGCTCGATTACTTACGTAACGATGTGTTTACGTTCCGGATTCGGCGCACAACTTAATTCCACAGCTTCCGATTAAGCCCCGGTCTGTCCTGCAGACCGGGGCTTTTCATTGATTACGAATCCATGCTTCCAACACCCTGCGTATCGTCCAAGCCTTTACAAATTATTTATCCCCGCTTGATGATCTGCTAATAATCATCGGCTACTATATTCTTATAGATGTCTATACCTCTTAGAAAATGGAAAGGAGCATTATATGAGCTGGAACCTGAGAATCTTCTCCGGCAAAGCGTGGTTCGAATGGGCTGCCCTGCTGATCTTCGCCATCTTCTTCATGGGACCGCTGCTTAACCTGTTGGTGCTGGCCTTCTCAGGAAAGTGGCAGTATCCTGCAATTTTGCCTCAGGAATGGTCGCTCTCATGGTGGACCTATGTATTGACCCAGAACGAGGTGATCGAATCCATCTCACTCTCCTTCGGGATCGCCGCGGTCGTAACCCTGTTGTCTGTCATCCTCTGTTTGCCGGCGGCTTATGCGTTTGCCCGGATCCGGTTTCGCTTAAGCAAGCTGTTTTTATTTTCGTTTTTGTTAACCCACGCTTTTCCCAAGATGGGGCTGTACGTATCGATTGCAGTTCTCTTCTATAAGCTGAACCTGATGAATACGTTTCTCGGTGTCGTGCTCATTCATATGGTCAACACGCTGATGTACATGACCTGGATTCCAGCGGCGGCCTTCAAGAGCGTCCATCTTTCCCAGGAAGAGTCGGCGCGGGATGCGGGGGCCGGTCCGTTCCGGGTGTTCTGGTACATCACGCTGCCGATGGCGCTTCCCGGTATCGTCGTTGCCTCGATCTTCACGTTTCTTTCTTCTCTGGACGAGGCCCAGGGAACCTTTATGGTCGGCATCCCGGATTTCCGTACGATGCCGCTGATCATGTATACGATCGTTCAGAACTATCCGACGACCGCAGGAGGCGTGTTCTCAATACTATTGACACTGCCCACGCTTCTTCTGCTGCTAGCCGCACGCCGTTTCATCAGCGCCGATGTATTATCGAGCGGATTTACCATCAAATAGGGGGCATAGGATGCAATGACTTTCCAACAACCTCAGTTATCGATTCAAAACTTTATGAAGGTGTTCAAAACGGGGGATGGAGTCAAGGGCGTAAGCCTGGATGTAAACAAAGGGGAGCTGGTAACGCTTCTCGGACCGTCCGGCTGCGGAAAGACGACAGTGCTCCGCGCCGTAGGGGGCTTCCTGGAACCGGACAGCGGAGACATTCTAATCGAAGGACGAAGCGTCCTCCAAGTGCCGCCGGAGAAGCGCCCGACGGCGATGGTGTTTCAAAGCTACAACCTGTGGCCGCATATGACGGTCTTCGATAACCTCGCTTTCGGATTGAAAATCCGCAAGAAGAAAAAAGAGGAGATACGCGCCGCCGTCGATAAGGCGCTGCAGCTTGTCCGTCTGCCCGGCATAGAGAGCAAGATGCCTGGTCAGCTGTCCGGCGGCCAGCAGCAGCGGGTTGCCGTCGCCAGAGCCTTGCTTCTTGAGCCGGCGGTGCTGCTGCTCGACGAGCCGTTCTCGGCGCTCGATGCGAAGCTCCGGTTCGAGATGCGCGAAGAGCTGCGGGATATACAGGCAAGCACGGGACTGACGATGGTTTTCGTCACGCACGATCAGGAGGAGGCGCTGTCGATCTCTGACCGGATCGTCGTCATGAATTCCGGACGCATCGAGCAAATCGATACGCCTCAGCGCATCTACGATCATCCGGAGACGTTGTTCGTTGCCCAATTTATCGGACGAATGAATTTCCTGTCCGGACGCGGGCACGGAGTTTCGGTCGATATTCAGGGACGGAGCTTCCCGGTCGGGCGCGAGCTGGACGGGGCGGTTACCGCAGCGGTCCGCCCAGAGGATGTGTTCATCTCCGAATGGGAGGGACAAGACCGCGCGGACGTGTTCCCCGCGACGATTCGTCAAGTGATGATCTTGGGACATTACGCCGAAGTGACGGCCGATACCACCGCCGGACCGGTCAAGCTGTTCGTACCCCGTGAGCGGGCTGTGTCGCTTCATTCCGGACAATCCATATCCATCGGTTTCACGCGGGTAACCGCATATGCAGGATAAATACGAAGCGAATTTGAGGAGGCGGCATTGATGAAAAAATGGGTGAAACAGATCAGAGTTCTTAAGGGCAAGACCTTGGTGCTTGCCGCTGCGGCGATGGTTGTCGCTCTGAGCGGCTGCGGCAAGGTAGAACAAGCCGCTACGAATGGCGGTGCGGCGGGAGCTGCACAATCCGGCGGAGCGAAGCCTGTCGAAATCAACTTTTACTTCTCCGGCTCCGCCAATGTCAAGGAAATGTGGGAGACGCTGGCGCCGCAATTCGAGAAGGCGAACCCGGAAATCAAGGTCAAGCTCGTTCATTTGCCGGACGGTCAGGCTGAGGGAGCGGCGATCGACAAGGTGCTTGGAGCCAAGAAAGCAGGTCAGAAAAGCATCGACATCGACGTGTTCGAGACCGGGCTGAGCAATCTGACCAAGGGTGAAAAAGACGGCGTATGGCAGAAGCTCGATCAGTCCGTGATTCCGAATTTGAGCAAGGTTGACTCCGCCTATATGAACGACGTTCATCAGCTGGCCGTGCCTTACCGCGCTTCCTCTGTCGTACTGGCCTACAACAGCAAGAATGTACCCGAGCCGCCGAAGACGGCGGACGAGCTGTACGACTGGATCCGCAAGAACCCGGGCAAATTCGCGTACAACGATCCGGCTACCGGCGGTTCAGGGTCGTCGTTCGTGCAGACGGCAATTTATAACTTCCTTCCTCCCGAAGCGATTCACAACGAGGATCCCGCAATCATGAAGCAGTGGGATAAAGGCTTTGCGCTGCTCAAGGAGCTCGGGCCTTCCATGTATCAAAAAGGCGTTTATCCGAAGAAAAACCAGGGCACGATGGACATTCTGGCTAGCGGTGAAGTCGACATGATCCCCGCGTGGTCAGATATGGCGCTCGAGCAGCTGAGCAAGAAAATGCTGCCGGATACGATCAAGCTGACCCAAATCCAACCGGCCTTCACCGGCGGCCCTTCCTATATTGCAATTCCGGCAATGTCGGAGAAGAAGGAAGCGGCGCAGAAATTCATTAATTATGCCCTGACCCCCGAAGCACAGACCGTCGTTATCAACAAAATGTACGGTTATCCGGGGATTAAGTGGTCCGAGATGCCGCAAGAATTACAGAAGAAGTTCGAAAGTGTAGCTAAGGGCTACCGCACCTTCACGATCGGCTCGCTCGGCGACGAAATCAACAAGCGCTGGCAGCGTGAAGTAGCCGGAGGCAACTAAGAATGCTATGAATAACAAACAGCATAATTATCTAGGGATAGCGATGGTTATCCCTTCTTTTCTCATTCTGCTGCTCGTCGTCGTTATTCCGATCGTGCTTGCGGTACTCGAAAGCTTCAAGGACGATGACACCGGAGCTTTTACGCTGAGCAATTATACCTTCTTGTTCGCCGATTCCTTCATGAGACGCAATATCGGGTTCACGCTCAGCATCACCCTGGTATCGATGGTAGTCGTCATCTTCATCAGTTATTTGCTTGCGATGTATTTGCGGTTTAACCAAGGGAAGATTGCCGATTGGATTCGGCGGCTCTATTTTATTCCCATGTTCATTCCGTCGGTTATTGGTACCTACGGCATCATCTCGATGTACAGCAATCACGGCTGGCTGGCGAGATTTGTACTGCTTGCGGGAGGAGACTACTTTCCGAAAGTTATCTACAGCTACAGCGGAATCGTTCTTGCGAATCTATGGTTTAACATTCCGTTCGCAACGATGATGCTCAGCTCCGCACTATCGGGCATACCGAATTCCATCGTGGAAAGCGCCAAGGATGCGGGCGCCGGGCGGCTGCAAATTTTGCTGCGCTTTATTATCCCGCTGTCCTACAAGACCATGCTTGTAGCGATGACGTTCGTATTTATGGGCATCATCGGCAGCTTCACCGCGCCGTTCCTGATCGGTCCGAATGCGCCTCAGGTGCTTGGCGTCGCGATGGAGCAGATGTTTGGTGTCTACAAGGAGATCGGCCGGACGAGCGCGACTGCAGTATTTATGTTCATCCTGTGCTCGTTCATGGGTTATTTCTACATTCGCAGTATGATTCAGGAGGAGCGACGATAGATGAAACAACGGATGATGATTTACGAGCCGGCGGTTCCGGTACTGGTGGATGCCGGACAGGAACTTAAACTGAAGTTCCAGATGGACAAAGCGGGGCTTGCAGAATTTGCGTTAACCGCAGCCTGCGACGGGGATTGGCTGATTGAAGGCAAGGAATCCGTCCTGCTGCAAGTGCTGCTGAACGGGGAATACAATCAGGTTGTGGTCTTGTTCTACGGCGACCGCTGGCTGAAATACCCTCGGCTGCTCGGTTATCTGGAGCCAGGCGATTACGAGCTCGAGCTGCGGTTTCACGAACAATCTTCTCCGGGCACACGACAAGCGGCCGTAAAGGCGGCGGCCATCTACCGGGTGGACCGCGATTCCTCGCTCGGCATGATTTACCGGTACGCCCCCATGCTGTACGGCAGAGATTTGGGTCATCCGGTGGAGAGCCGCTACACGGACACACCGCTATTGATGCTGTACACGCTAACGCAAGGGGAGGACAGGACGGTTATTGAATATCACGTGCTGTACAGCCACGAGGACGAGGGAACACCGGCTCCTATGCTCATGTCCAAATGGGGACGTCTGACCGATATCGAGTGGACACTTAGAATAGTGCTGGGTCGCGATGGAAAGATCATCGAGACGGTCTATCAAGGGCTTCATCATAGAACAACCCCGTTCAGGGGCGAATTTGTGCTGGGAGGTCACCCGGCGCTGCAATCGGCGAGTGCTCACGGCATGGTCACCGATGTTCCGACCTCGCGTTACCGGATGCTGCTTGCCCCGGTGTACTGCTGGAACCCGGCGATCGAGCCGCGCGAGAGGGTGATGGACGCATACCCGTACACATATCAGATGATGGCTTGGGAGTTGGAACGGCACCGCCGCTTGTCGCAAGTAATCGCCATGGGCACGGGCTCCGAGCCTTGGCAAGTGACGGATGTGAGAGAGTATTTATTCGTTCAGACATCCAAATGGGCGGAAGACCCGGCGCTGCAAAACCGCACATGCGTCGATATACGCGTTAGGCTGAAGGGAAGTACTGCGGTGTACTCCAGCTCGTTCGGGGACCTTCGCGCAGGGGAGTTCCGGGCCGCATATACAGGGCCTTACGAATGGTTCGCCACAACAGTGAAGCTCCCTGCAGGGACGGTGCTAGGCGATATTGAAGCGATTGAGGCAGAGCTGCTTGGAGGTGGCGACCATGCTGTGACGGTTCGCGGCCTGAAAGCGTTCATGCTGGAGGCCGATTATTTGCCGGGTGACGCCGTAGAGACGCTGGTGGAGCTGCGCTTGACGGTTGACGAGCCCGTCGGCTCGCTGTGGTGCGCGCCATGAGAATATTGATGGAAGCGCAAGGCACCTTGACGCCCGTGATGTCCAAGACTCAGGTCGTGTACGCGTTTCCGCTGCCGGAAGGCCTGGCCGGGCTGACAATCCATTTCCGCTACTCACCTAAATTGCTGGAGAATACCGAACGAGCCGAAGAGCTAATCCGGCAATCGGCCCCGAGGTACATGGAGGAGCCCCAGCTCAGCCGTTATTTGGAACGCTGGGAGGATGCGCTCCCGCTGTCCAACTTGCTTACGCTGTCGCTCGACGATCCGAGCGGCTTCCGCGGAGCGGCGCATCGACATTCGCCGGAGCAATCACACCGGATCGGCCGGACCCTAGCGTCGCCGGGATTTCTCCCGGGACCGACGGCCGCAGGGATATGGCGGATCACCATCAGTGCTCATGCCGTTGTCACGGAGGAATGCGGCTATTCCTTGAAGGTGACGGGCTGGAACGAAGAGGAGGCTTATGATGGGCTTGCATAATAAGGGAGAAGCTGCAGAGGAACGTTGGCTTGCCTGCGAGCTTCATACGCATACGTATCACAGCGACGGCCGCCATTCGCTGCGTGAGCTAGCGCTCGCCGCAGCGACGCTGGAGCTGGACTGGATAACTCTGACCGATCATAATACGACCTCGGGGCTGCTTCACAAGGAAGAGGCAGAACACGAATCCGGCATCTCGATAGAGAACGGGTTGGAATGGACGACCTTTTACGGTCATATGCTCGTCCTGGGTTTGCCTTCCGGGAGCTATGCGGATTGGCGTATGTTGGGCGTCAACGATTTGGCTCAGGGCTTGCGCGAGGTGAAAGCGCTCGGCGCTTTGGCCGGTCTCGCGCACCCGTATCGGGTCGGCAGTCCCATGTGCACCGGGTGTTATTGGGAATACGAAATCGAAGATTGGAGTGACATTGATTTTATCGAGGTATGGTCAGGTACGTTTCCCACCGTGAAGACAAGCAATCAGCGGGCGTTTGCCCTATGGACGGAAGCGCTGAACCGGGGCTATCGCATAGCGGCGACCTGCGGCCGTGACTGGCATGATTCGGCGCCGGACGCGGCGGAGCGGGAGCCGGTCGCCGTCACCTACATCGCTGGCGATACTCCGGTGTCGGGCATTGCCCGCGGGGCAGTCGCCGTGTCAATGGGGCCGCTGATGACGATAACGGCCTCCGGAGAGGGCGGAGAGACGGGCATCGGCGGCGTCATGAAGCTTATGGAGCGGTCCAAGACGATCGACGTATCGGTTCAATTGGATTTTGGGCGCCGGGCCGCCTGCTGGTCACTGCCTGAGCAGACGCTTGAGGTTAAGCTAGTCGGCAACGAAGGGGTTATTCAATCGATAGCGCTGCCGTCAGGCGTTCGCGAGACAATTGTCTCTCTTGATGCTTCCGCTTTATCATGGCTTCGGGCGGAGCTGTACGGCACGATGAACGGGTGCCGGACGATGATTGCTTTTACCAATGCCATCTATATCGAGATCTGAAATAACGAACTAGGCCGCCGATATTCTCGGCGGCTTTGCGTTGGCGTGCTGCTATGTCAATCGTTGGTCATCATTGCCCGTTGACATGCTAAGCTTTCTTTTCGCAGCAATTATATTTACAAGAGATCCCGCAGCTTAGCAATATCTTCATCCGTTCTGTTACCGTGGATCTCGATTTTAGCAAGTTCATTCTCAATTTGATTATATTCATCATCCGTTAGCTCGACATCAGCCGCCCCCAGATTTTCCTGAATTCGCTCAAAATTTCGTGAACCGGGGATGGGGACAATAAAATCTTTTTTATGCAGCATCCATGCCAGAGAAATTTGTGCCGGGGTGGCATTCTTTAATGCTGCAAATCGGGTTAATAAATCCAGCAGCGGCTGATTTGCTAACCTATTCTCCTTGCTGAAGCGGGTGATCACCCTTCTTGCGTCAACTCCAACAAACTCCGTATCTGCTTGGATTTTCCCGGACAAAAATCCGCTGGCAAGCGGGGAGAAAGGTACGAAGCCAATTCCCAGCTCTTCACATGTGGGGATCACATCCCGTTCAAACATCCGCTCCATGATTGAATACTCGCTCTGAATCGCAGTCAATGGAGTTACCGCATGTGCGCGTCGGATTTCATCTTCTGTGGCCTGCGACTGCCCCCAGCCCAGTATTTTTCCTTCTTTAATCAGCTCGCCCATACAGTATGCAATTTCTTCCACAGGTATGTTCTTATTCACTCTGTGTTGATAGTAGAGATCGATACGATCGGTTCCAAGCCTCTTCAGAGAAGCATCCACGCGCCCTCTAATTTGCTGCAGCATCTTTTCGGTCGAGCTCGCTTCGTCGCTTTTTTCATACATAATCTTCGTCGCAATCACAACTTGATCCCGGATCGGCCTCAGCGCTTCACCCACCAGCTCCTCATTGGACCCTATACCGTAGATCTCGGCCGTGTCGAAAAAAGTACAGCCTAATTCATAAGCCTCGTTAATCAGGCGAATCGCATCACGGCGCTCCGGTACAGCACCATATCCCATAGATAATCCCATGCAGCCATAGCCGATCGCGGACACTTCCAAATCTCTCAATTTTCTTTTATACATTGCTGTTGCTCCTTCCATTTTCTCTGAGTTCCTCTCTAATGTTACAGTTGGAGTGCTTGATACGGAAGTTCAAATAGGTTAGCATGGTATTAACTATTAGTTTATACGGAGAGAAGGCTTAATAATGAATGAACAGTTGAATACGTTTATTCAGGTGGCGGAGTCCGGAAGCTTTTCCAAGGCGGCTGAGAAGCTATTTGTTTCTCCAACCGCAGTGATGAAGCAAATGAATTTGCTGGAGAAGCAAGTAGGAGTTCCTCTTTTGACTCGCACGAATCATGGTGTTGGACTCACTGAGGCCGGAAAATCGTTTAGCAAGGATGCGGCATTTATGCTGCAGTATTTTCAAGAAGCCCTGCTGCGTACACGTCATGCCGCACAGACAAGTCAGGTTATTCGCGTTGGGACCTCTATGCTTAATCCATGCAAGGTTTTGCTGGATCTATGGAATGAAATCAGCGATCAATATCCGCAGTTCAAGATCAACATCGTCCATTTTGAGGATGATGCTTATACACTCCCAACTACGTATCGTACCCTTGGCCAAAACTTTGATTTCATCGTAGGGCCAACCCTTACAGAAAACTGGAAGGATTATTTCCGCGTGCTAGAACTAGGCAGTTACCGCTTTTGCTTTGCAGTCTCTCGCAACCATCGGCTGGCTTCCCAAAAAACATTGTCTGTCAAAGATTTATATGGGGAGAAGCTGGTTGTGGTGAACGGCGGAAAATGCGCCGCAATTGAAACAATTCGCGATTTTTTGATCAGGAACCATCCTAAAATCAAAATTAAATATATTCCGCGCCTATATGATCTTGATGTATTCAACCGCTGCGTAGAAAGTAATACAATCATGCTTACATTGGATGCATGGAAAGATATTCATCCGTCCTTGGTGACCCTTCCTAGCGATTTGGATTTCACTATACCCTATGGTTTGCTATATCCTCTGCAGCCATCCGAGGATGTCCATCAGTTTCTAGAAATCATTAAGGAAATGCAATCTAAGAACTAAGAAAAAAAGAGAATCCAATGGTGTGAGAGCAGCCCTCTTCTTGGGAACAAGATGAGGGTTATTTGGGTTCCGGGTTTTACCCGGCAAATTACTGGCACTAACATAACTTTTTCTAGGGGATTCTCTGTGTCAGCAGCTTTTTGTTAAGCAAAAAAAAGGTAACTACCCTACAACTATGATGTGTGCCCCCCATAAGGATTTTGAAATAATAGGTATAATGAAGAACTGTAAGCGCTTACTGGTAGTGGAAATTGATGAGGTCTATACCGGCAGGGCAGCGGCTTGCGGCATCAAGTTTGCAGAGCAAGGGGGGGAAGTCGAATCATTGGATGCGCCAAGCTCAATCATGGTTGTCTATTTCATTACTGAGACTCACAGCTAGATTATAATAGGAGGTTACATTTATGCTCAAATTGAATAAGTCAAAAATGAAAAAGCTATGCGGAATTTCAGTTTGCCTATCGGTGACATTATCATTATTTTGCACGACTGGCAACCATGTCAATGGTGCGGCGGCAGCTGCTCCCGCAAATGTCATTGCCTTCCCCGGAGCTGAAGGCGGAGGGAAGTTTGCAACCGGCGGAAGAGGAGGCGATGTAGTGTATGTTACTAATCTGAATGATAGTGGCCCTGGTTCATTCAGAGATGCGGTTGGCACGCCTAATAGAATCGTTCTATTTAAAGTTGGAGGAACCATTGAATTACAAAGCGATGTCGTTGTCAAATCCAACGTGACCGTAGCAGGCCAGACCGCCCCGGGCGGCGCAGGAATTACATTGAAAAACTATAAAATCGGTCTTGGCGGCGATAATATTATCCTTCGGTTTATCAGTTCAAGGCCCGGTGAACGAGGTGTTGCGAAGGATTATGATGCATTCGGAGGTTCAAACGGAAGCAACTCCATCGTCGACCATGTTTCCATTGGCTGGGCGAATGATGAGCAATGGGGGCTTTATTCAAAAAATGACAACTACACGGTACAGTACTCCATTATTGGTCCATCGAATTCATTCTCCTACCATTCCAAGGGAATTCACGGGTTTGGGGTTATGCTTGGCAGAGCTAACGCTTCATGGCATCATAATCTGATTGTGCATAACGTATCTCGCAATTTCCGAGGGAAAGTGGTAGGAACCAATCCAATCGATTTTACCAATAACGTCATTTATAATTGGGGATATGAAACGGCTTATGGAACTTTAGGTCATGAAAATTATGTAAACAACACATTGAAAACGGGTGTTTCAACCAAAGGGGGCTTCAATTATATAAGTGTCGGCGATAGCGGAACAAGTCCCGAAAACTTTTCTATTTATTTAAAGGGGAATCGTTTCCTTAATAAGGACAATACAGAATACAGCACGTTTACCTCGGATAACTGGACTGGAATTAAATACGGCTCTGGAAAAACAGAAGAAAATACCCGTTCGGATGTACCTTTCGAAATGCTCGTAAACGGGGTCAATGTATCTACAGCCGTCTACGCGGAAAGTGCGGAGGATTCCTACAATCATGTGTTGCATTACGCCGGTGCAGCGGTAAGTGCGAATCAAAGGACGGAAATTGACAAGCAGGTTGTTCAGGAAACTAGGACGGGTAAAGGATCGCTTACAGGTGCTAGACCTTATTCGGAGGCTACGGATGAACAAAAAGCTCAGCTCGATAAATATCATATTGAGACTGGAGTTAAGTACACCTATCCTGATGCAGTGTTGACCGGCGCGCCGACAGATACAGATGGAGACGGTATGCCTGACGACTGGGAGAAGGCGAGAGGTCTTAATCCGAACAGCGCTTATGCGCCTGATGGTACTCTGGAATCGAGGGGAGATTACTTGGGACAAGGATATACAAATATAGAATATTATATCAATGATCTGACGGTACATGCATTTCCAGCCAACACAGTTCAGTTATCTCCCAAGAAAAAGAAGTAAGGAAGTAGCATTTCTTACTAGATCTGGATAAATGCAAATGAGAGTATGGACGAAGCCTATGCTAAAGCGTAGGAGCGTCCATTTTTTTTGTAGATGGCAGTTTAACGTAATGGGGTCCTAAATTGATTTCAACTAGGAAGTGATGAATTCATTATTGGGTTACAAATAAATATTAAAAATAACCTATTGCATTTCACATACGTATGCGATATATTGCATATAAGATTAAAAAAGTAAGGATGATAAAATTGCCAGTACCCAAAAATTTCGTTTCGCCTGCGCGGATGTCCGCAAAAGAAAGAGCCTTTTCCCAAATTCAACGATGGATTATCGATGGTACGCTCCAACCAGGGGAAAAACTTATTGACGCTGAATTAGCGGAGTCGCTTGGAGTAAGCCGTACACCGATTCGGGAAGCATTTCAGCTGCTCGAAGTGCAAGGGCTCGTTTCGACGCATCCTGGAAAAGAAACAAAAGTGACGGAAATTGAGAAGGATGACATCTTCAAGATGTATTCAACGATGGCAGTTCTTCAGGCTTTAGCAGCTGAAATTACCTCTAAGATTATTGCACCAGAGCAAATCGAGCAGCTTCGATCGATTAATCATGATTTTGCTCGTGCCATTAATAGCGGTCAAGCTTACCAGGCCATGGAGGCGGATGAACAGTTTCATAACCTTATCATGGAGCTCTCGGACAATCCTTATATCGCTTCATTCAGCGCGTCGCTTCAGATTCATATCCGGCGCTTTAAATACGTCTTCTTAAAGCAGCCGGTTACGGCGACACAAGCTTCAGTCGATGAGCATGCTTCGATTATTTCAGCTTTTGAGCAGAAAGATAGCGATCGCGCTCAGGCAATAATGAAGCAAAACTTCATCCGTCCGATGCAGGAGCTGCACGAATTACTTTAATAGACAGGGGAGAGGAATAATGGCGAGCGGAAAGGATCTTCGTATTCGCAGTAAGGTAATCAGCGAGGGTGTGAACCGGGCACCGAACAGAGCGATGCTGCGTGCCGTTGGTTTTAAAGATGAGGACTTCAAAAAGCCGATGATTGGCGTAGCCAGCACCTGGAGTGAGGTAACACCGTGCAATATGCATATTAATGAATTGGCTGTTCAAGCTAAGCTTGGGGTGCGTAACCATGGTGGTGCTCCGCTGATTTTTAATACGATCACAGTCTCAGATGGTATTTCAATGGGCCATGGAGGCATGCTGTTCTCGCTGCCAAGCAGGGAAGCAATCGCGGATTCTATTGAGATTGTAACCGGAGCTGAGCGGTTTGACGGTCTTGTGGCGATCGGTGGATGCGACAAGAACACGCCCGCCTGTTTGATGGCAATTGGACGGTTAAATATTCCTTCCGTTTACGTATATGGAGGAACGATCCAACCGGGCAATCTTGACGGTAAAAAAGTTGATATCGTCACGGCTTTCGAAGCGGTCGGACAATATCATGATGGAAGAATGACGGATGAACAGCTCCATAAGGTAGAATGTAGCGCTTGTCCGGGTCCAGGCTCTTGCGGCGGCATGTACACCGCCAATACCATGGCCGCTGCTGCAGAAGCAATGGGCATGAGCCTTCCGGGCTCCTCTTCTACGCCAGCTATTTCGCCTGATAAAGCGGCAGAATGTGTTGAGGCTGGTAAACAAGTCATATCGCTGCTTGAGCAGGAGATCTACCCCAAAGACATTATGACGAAAAAAGCATTTGAAAATGCGATTACGGTCGTTATGGCTTTGGGAGGTTCAACAAATGCTATCCTGCATTTGCTCGCCATTGCGCATTCGGTAGGTGTCGATTTATCATTGGATGATTTTGAGCGAATCCGCCTCCGTGTTCCCCATTTGGCAGATCTGAAGCCAAGCGGCCGATTTGTTATGCAGGATTTGAACGAAATTGGCGGCATTCCGGGTGTAATGAAGTTCTTACTCGCTGAGGGTCTTCTTCACGGTGATTGCCTCACGGTCACAGGCAAGACCTTGGCAGAGAATCTATCCAAGGCAGCTCCACTTCGAACTGATCAGGAGATTATTCGCCCGTTGGATAAACCGCTGAAGCCTAGCGGACCATTGGTTGTTCTTAGAGGCAACCTCGCTCCTGAAGGCGCCGTTGCCAAAATGTCCGGTATGAAGAAGCAGCAGTTTGTCGGACCTGCAAAGGTGTATGACAGTGAAGAGGATGCAACGGAAGCCATTTTGAGAAATGAAATCCATAAAGGGGATGTCCTAGTTATTCGCTATTGCGGTCCCAAGGGCGGGCCAGGTATGCCGGAGATGCTATCTGTTACTGCACTGATTGTAGGCAAGGGTCTTGGCGGGGAGGTTGCCCTTATCACGGATGGCAGATTCTCGGGTGGTTCCCATGGCTTTGTAGTCGGTCATGTATCACCTGAAGCGCAGGTAGGCGGACCAATTGCATTGCTGAGGAATGGGGACATCATCACCATCGACAGTGAAACTCAGCAGATTAGGTTTCAAGTGACGGAAGAGGAGCTTGCTGCCCGGGCGCAATCATGGGTACAGCCTCCGCTCAAAACAAATTCGGGCGTACTGGCCAAGTACGCAAGACTAGTTTCCTCAGCATCTACAGGTGCAGTTACAGATATGTAATAAAATGAAGAATCGCCAAGCTTTTGGCGGTTCTTTTCTTTTATGCCGGCAAGGCCGTGGTCCTGATTTCATTGGATTATGGCCGATTTATGATATATTCAATGATAAGAACGGCTAAAGCACTAGCGACTATCTATAAAAAGGAAGTGCGAACAATGAATCTAGAAATGGTCATGCAAGAGCTTGAGGCTCTCGGTAAGGAGCGTACCAAGAAAATATACCAGTCCAACGGCGCGCACGAGCCCCTTTTTGGTGTAGCCACAGGTGAAATGAAGCCCCTTTCAGGAAAATAAAACGAAATCAGCCATTGGCAGAGCAGCTCTACGCTACAGGGAATTACGATGCTATGTATTTTGCCGGGATGATTGCAGATCCTGTAGCCATGTCAGAGGCCGATTTTGAACGGTGGATTGATAAAGCTTATTTTTATATGCTATCGGATTATGTGGTTGCTGTCACTTTGGCAGAAACGGAAATAGCTCAACAAGTTTCGGATAAATGGATTGCAAGCGATATAGAGCTCAAAATGTCAGCGGGTTGGAGCTGCTACTGCTGGCTGCTCGGGAATCGTCCGGATAGCGAATTTTCCGAAAAGAAAATTGCTGATTTGCTGGAACTTGTTAAACATACGATTCATGATGCCCCGGATCGTACGAAGTACGCGATGAACAATTTCATTTACACGGTGGCAGTATCCTACCTTCCGCACCATGAAAAGGCGGTCGCGATCGCAAAGGAAGTAGGACCGGTAGAAGTTCATACAGGTTCTGCAAAAAGCAAGTTTTTGAACGCTTCCGTTACGATTCAAAAAGCCGTAGATAAAGGGCAGCTTGGGTTCAAACGAAAATATGTAAGGTGTTAGAGATGTATGAGTCAATAATGATTGGCTGGAAATAGAATGGAATCAACATAAATAAAAGGTGAGCTATTCAAACTCCTAAATCCAATTGGGGGATTAGAGGACATCTAGTTCGTCATCGGCGATATCACGAATGTAGATGCATTTGCAGCGGTATTGGCGAATTGCGACGTCTTATTTCATACAGCAGCCTATTTCCGGGAATCGTTCGGATTGGGTCAAAATCAATGGCCGATGTTGGAAAAAAATCAATATTACCAATACGATTCGATTGTTCGAATTAGCTACCTCAAAAGGTGTAAATAAGATCGTACATACGCGGGTAACAGCTTTCCGGCAGGTAATTCAGTCATCAATCGGAACTATACAGCTTCAGTTTCGCATGATCATTAAAGATCCCTTATAATGATAAGTGAATAAAGTGTAAGTAGAGGTGAAAAAAATTGAGCTTGACTCCACTGCAACAATCCATTTTACTAACATTAACCACGGAATGGCAGACACCGGTACAGATTGCAGGTCAACTTACGGAAGCTGCGGATCTATCCGATGTAAATCAGTCACTAAAAGACCTTATACGTGAAGGGTTGGTACAGGTTAATCCCGTGGTTCTGGGTCTGTATCGATTATCCACTCTCGGCACGCAAAAGACGAAGGATATGGGTGAGAATCAATAAAACAGCCCGGCACAAGAGACTTTCGCATACGCTTATTCAATGAAGCTAAGTTCCAAAAACAACGCGGTTGCCGATATGCATCGGTAGCCGCGTTGTGATATCCCGTATAGGGACTGATAGAGATGCTCTAAGGATAGGGGATTATCAAGCGAGTAACCTTTACAAGCAGGTAAACGATGGATTACAATTCACCAAATGAAGCGGTGTTAAAGGTGAAACGGTGGCCTAAAGATACCATAGCGGCGGGTCGTCGTCATACCGTTCGCCTTAAGTCGGACGGCACAGTGGAGGCTGTGGGGGATAACGAGTACGGACAATGCGATGTAAGTATCTGGCGAGGCATCCAGCTGCCCGGCGTCAAAAACAATGCCCATTAGACCTATCTACATATGGGGAAGTCAATTAAGATAATGCCATTTCCGACAAGCGTCTTCTTATCCTATATCGAACATAGAAGGAGGTTCAAACGGGATGAAAATAAGCGAACTGTCGCGATTGACCCGCGTAAGTATACGGTCGATCAGGCATTATGACAACAAAGGCCTTCTGAACGCCGTTAGAATGGAGAATGATTATAGGGATTTCGGCGAATCTGCCGTAGAAAGAGTCAGAGCGATTCAACTATACTTGAAGCTCGGACTAACGACCGATGAAATCGGAACTTTGTTCAAAGGCGAGACGGCGGATCCCGATGAATATGAATTTTGCGAGGAAATGCTGGCGACGTACGAACAGAAGCTCGGGAATGTGAATCATCAGATCGAAGCGCTTCATGCTCTGAAAAGATTATTGGAGAGACAAATCGATATAACGAAGAGGAAACAAACACCGTGAAATGCTCCTGGGCTGTTTTTTTGTGTGTTGACTTTGACACTAGTGTAATCCTTTATGATGTCCTTGAGGTTATCATGAAAGGGGTTTTCACATTGAACAGGAATGCAATTACCGTTGGGAAAAGCAAATCGGTGACTATCATCGGCCTGGGTCCGATGGGCCAGGCGATGGCGGGTGTTTATCTGGAGCGCGGTTATAAGGTAACCGTATGGAACCGAACCGCCAGCAAAGCGGACGAGCTTGTATTGAGGGGAGCCGTCAAAGCATCCTCCATCAAAGAAGCGCTGGACGCTAACGAGCTGGCGGTCCTCAGCCTTACGGACTACGATGTAATGTATGCAATCCTCGAACCGGCTTCGGAACAATTGTCCGGCAAGGTTCTCGTCAATCTGAGTTCGGATACTCCGCAAAAGTTCGTACGGCAGCAAAATGGTTAACCGACCGTGGGGCCAGCCTGATTACCGGGGGAGTACAGGTTCCGCCTTCCGGTATCGGTAAGCCGGACTCTTACACGTACTACAGCGGTCCAAAAGAGGTGTTCGAGGCTCACCAGAAGGATCTTGAAGTCCTTACCGGCACTGACTATCGAGGCGAGGATCCCGGACTAGCCATGCTGTATTATCAGCTCCAGATGGATATATTCTGGACGTCCATGCTGGGCTACCTGCACGCATTTGCAGTGGCGAGTGCGAACGGCATAACGGCGGAGCAGTTCCTGCCCTATGCTTCAGCAACGCTGTCATCATTGCCAACATTTGTTAAGTTCTACACACCGCGACTTGACGCCGGTAAGCATCCTGGCGAAGTGGACCGACTGGCTATGGGGGTTGCGAACGTCGAGCACGTCGTTCATACAACAGAGGATGCCGGCATCGATATTGCTTTGCCATCTGCGGTTCTGGATATTTTCAAACGAGGGGTAGAGATGGGTCATGCTGGGGACAGTTTTATCAGTCTCATAGAAATCTTCATGAAATCATCCGATGTCCGTTCATAAATTGAAGGCCATTCCTAACGGGATGGCCTTAAAATCTTTGATCACTACAATGAAGCTGACCAAGGCGGAAGCAAGCCTGGCTGCGATAATCACCCCATGACGGTATGGCGGGAACGATTCTCCTGTGACAAGGAGACGGGAGGATGCTGTAGAGTATCCTGCTGTCGTTCTGGCATTCGCGATTTATCGGTAAAGTACTGAAACTTTCCATAAAGGGAAGTTGACAAGGAAAGGCGCGTCAAGGATGGATTGGAAGTCGGTACGGGCACAGTTACAACAAGAAGCTTGACGAACAGAACAAAAAGGATTATATTATCCACATACCCTGACGGGTATATGTATATAAGAAGAGCGTCGATACTTTAAACAAATATATTATAGTCACCGTAAACAGATTGTCAGTACAAGTAATTTATTTTTTTGTCTTTTTATATACCCTATAGGGTATTAATGAAGTGAAGAAAGGCAAGTGAAATATGGATATCGATTCTATTTTCAGGAGGAAATCAACAATGACGAATCAAATTCAACTTCAAGGAATGACTGTGGCACAGCTGACGGCAAAAGTCCTGAATCATGAGCCGCTTTTTATCTTGGATGTACGAAACGAAAGTGACTTTAACGATTGGAGAATCGAAGGGAAACAGGTAAGGATCATCAACAAACCGTATTTTGATTTGATTGACGGAGTAGAAGAGGTCCTGGATCTGATCCCAGACAATCAAGAAGTGTTGGTTGTATGCGCCAAAGAAGGCTCTTCGAAATTCGTTGCAGAGCAGTTGGTCGAAGCAGGGAAGCATCATGTTTCCTATTTAATTGGCGGTATGAAATCTTGGAGCGAGCATTTGGAGCCCGTTAAGATAGGCGATCTGAAGGGCGGCGGAGAAATTGTTCAGTTTGTCCGCATCGGCAAAGGCTGCTTGTCCTATATGGTGATTTCGAACGGTGAAGCCGCTGTTATTGACGCAGTTAGGATGACCGATGTTTTTATAGATTATGCCCAAACAAATAATGCGAAGATCAAACATACATTGGACACTCATCTTCATGCCGATCACATTTCCGGAGGAAGACAATTAGCTGAACAAACCGGTGGAACCTACTGGCTGCCGCCAAAAGATGCTGACGAAGTGAGTTTCGATTATGAAAAGCTGGAGGAAGGCAAATCCATCGTTGTAGGCAATACGCAAATCAAGATTCAACCGGTTTATTCTCCAGGTCATACCATTGGGAGCACATCTTTAATTGTGGACGATCAGTATTTGCTGTCGGGCGATATTTTATTCGTGAAATCTATCGGCCGTCCCGATCTGGCTGGCAAGGCGGAGGACTGGGTATCGGATCTAAGAGCAACTCTGTATGAGCGTTATAAACGGCTCTCGGAAGATCTGATCGTGCTTCCAGCGCATTTCGGCAAGTTTACAGAACTAGGTGAGGGTGGCAAGGTATCAGCACGTCTTGGTGATCTATATAAGGAAAATCCGGGATTAAACATTCAAGACGCTTCCGTATTCCGCAGTACGGTTACCGAAAATTTGCCGCCACAGCCAAATGCTTATCAAGAAATTCGCCAAACCAACATGGGGAAAATCACTCCAACCGAAGAGGAGCAAAGGGAAATGGAGATTGGTCCCAATCGCTGCGCAGTTCATGACGAATAATCCGGGATGATCCGATTCGATCAAGGAGGTGAAGCATATGTACAAGGAGCAAATGCCGGAAGAGGTTCTTGAGAGGCAGAAGCAGAATGAGAAGCTCGTCATCCTAGATGTTCGTGAGCCTGAGGAATGGCAATTCGGACACATTCCGGGTGCCAAGCACATCCCGCTCGGACAAATCGCAAGAGCGTTGAATGAATTAGATCCGAAGCAGGAAACCATCATCGTCTGCCGCAGCGGTAACCGAAGCGGTCAGGCCTGCGATTTCCTTTCTTCGATGGGCTTTAACGTCGTCAACATGCTAGGTGGCATGTCGAAGTGGACCGGAGATACCGTATACGGGGCTTAAGCATTTAATCAATAGGGAGGGTTTATCATGTCAACATTGCAAGTAGATCGCACTATAGAATGTGAAGGACTAGCTTGTCCTCTACCCGTTGTTAGAACCAAGAAAGCCATCGATGATATGAAAGCAGGCGAAGTATTGGAAGTCCGCGCAACAGATAAAGGTTCCGTCGCAGATCTTAAGGGCTGGTCCAGCCGTACCGGGCATCAATATATTGGCTTGAAGGAAGAGAATGGGGTGTTCCGCCACTTTATTCGCAAAGCGGAAGCAGCCGAAACGAAAGCCGAGAATAAGCACCCGCATACGGCAACGAATGAAGAGATTTACGCCAAAACGGCAGCCGGAGAAAAGTTGAATATCATCGATGTTCGGGAACCTGCAGAGTATGCGTTTGGTCGCATCCTGGGGGCGATTTCGATTCCATTGGGCCAGCTTGAAGAGCAGATGTCGTTGCTCGATCCAAATAAGGAATACTACGTAGTGTGCCGAACCGGAAACCGAAGCGATATGGCCTGCCAGATCCTAACGGAAAAAGGTTTTTCTCATATCAAAAACGTTATTCCCGGCATGTCGGAGTGGACACATGAACTGGAGCAAGATTAATATAACGAGATTAAATAAAAGGAGACTGTGTATATCATGACAAATAAAAAAGTAGCTCTTATTGCATCTTCCGGCGGTCTGGAGACAGCCTATAAGGTTCTGAACATAGCCACAGCAGCGGCGGCACTTGATGCCGAGGTAGCCATCTTTTTCACCTTTGAAGGGCTTTCTATCATTCACAAGCAGTCGGAGCAGCTGCTTCAACTGAAGCCCGGCAACGAAGGATTAGCGGAAGGCTTCAAGAATGCCAATGTCCCATCCATCGGTGAGCTCATGGAAATTGCAAAGGAATCCGGAGTACGTCTCATCGGGTGCCAAATGACGATCGATGTTATGGGACTGAAGCCGGAGCATTTTATTGATGGAATCGAGCTCGGCGGTGCAGCGACATTCCTGGATTTTGCCTTTGATGCGCAAGTGAGCTTGAATTTCTAAAAATTGAAGAGACATTAGCTGAAAACTAAGGAGAGATATCCACATGGCAAACTTGACTGTAGACGCAAAAGGACTGGCATGCCCGATGCCGATTGTAAAGGCGAAGAAGGGAATCGATACATTGGAACCCGGACAGACTATGGAGCTGCAAACGACGGATAAAGGCTCCATGAAGGATTTCCAGGCATGGGTCAACCAAACCAATCATGAGCTGGTAGAAGCAAGAGAAGACAACGGCGTCTTTACCTTTATCGTGAAGAAGGGCTCCTGATTAAATTTTTTTGGATTTCAACATACCCATACATGTATAAGTAGTGAGGTGAATGATAAGTGAATCAAGAGAAATCGACAATAGTTTTATTCAGTGGGGAATTGGATAAAGCGATAGCTGCGTTCATTATTGCTAATGGGGCAGCGGCTTACGATCATGAGGTAACCATTTTCTTCACCTTCTGGGGATTGAATGCGCTGCGTAAGGATGAATCGGTATTCGTGAAGAAAGGCTGGCTGGAGAGAATGTTTGCGAAAATGATGCCGCGCGGAGCGGATAAGCTTGGTCTCTCCAGGATGAACTTCGGAGGTTTTGGCCCCAAAATGATTAAGCACGTTTTGAAAAAGCACAACGCTTTGACACTGCCGCAATTAATCGAACTGGCCCAGGAGCAAAGGGTTAAATTAGTTGCCTGTACCATGACGATGGACCTGCTTGGGCTGCAAAAAGAAGAGCTTCTGGACGGTATTGAGTACGCAGGCGTTGCCGCCTACTTGGGTGACGCTGCAGACGCCAAAGTCAATTTGTTTATTTAACGAAGCCTGCGTGGCATTGTTTTATGATGCTGTTTTGCAATTATATACCTATTCCGGTATTAAAGAAGGGCGGTTATTCCATGCATTATGATGAGGATGTTCAAAAGAGATTAAAGCGGGTTGAAGGACAAATTCGCGGCGTACTGAAGATGATGGAAGAAGAGCAGCCATGCAAAGATGTTGTGGCCCAACTGTCAGCGGTTAGGAATGCTGCGGATAAAGCCATCGCCTACATCGTTGCCGTCAATCTGGAGCAATGTATTATGGAAGAAAAGGAAGCCGGAAGAGATACGGGTAAAGTCGTACATCAGGCTATCGAATTGCTGGTGAAAAGCAGATAAGCCCAAGAAAGGAGGCTACTCCAGTGGATGTCAATCTGATGATTCGAATTGCAGTCATCGCGCTCCTGGTTTGGTTTATTTATTCCTGGTTCGCCGGAGTCAAAGGACTTAGGAATTTAAGTACGGAGCAATTCCGGGAGGCCCTGCAAAAAAACCGCAATAATGTCCTGATCGATGTGCGGGAACCGAATGAAGTAAAGCTGGGGTATTTTCCCGGAGCGGTCAATATTCCATTATCGCAATTCAAGCTGCGGGGCGGTGAAATCCCGGCAGGGAAAAGCATTTATTTATATTGCCAAAGCGGAATGAGGAGCAAGCAGGCGGCACGAATCCTCCAGAAAAAAGGCTTCCGTGAGCTCGCCCACCTGCAAGGCGGCATCATGGCTTGGAACGGGAAACTATCGAAGTGAAGCAAAAAATCATTAGCTCCAGCGTGAGAGCTAATGATTTTTTTACATGAGTATAGAATAATTGCAAATACTTATTTAGTCGCTGTAGTGTAATGTTCTACATAGCCTTCTAGTGCGGGGTTGAATTATACCTCCAAATTCCGATTTATATACTATGAATTATTATAAAACGAGAAAAGCTTGATTGTAAATAAAATAAAGTTGAAAGGGAATACAAGACATGTTTCATTATACGATCGATACCGATCAAACAACCGCGCAAACAATAGAGAAATTGGAACAGCATCTGAAGGAAGAGAAGTTCGGTGTACTATGGCATCTGGATATGAGGAGAAGTTAAGGGAGAAAGGAGTAGAGCTTGAGCAACGCTATCACATCCTAGAGGTATGTAATCCAATCGAAGCCAAACGTGTACTTAGCGAGAATGCCATTGTAGGGTATTTTCTGCCATGCAAAATAGCCGTTTACGAGGAACAGGGAAAAACAAAAATCGGTCTGCCCAAACCAACGGCTTTAATTGGAATGGTAGATAACAGCGTACTCCAAACCATCGCGGAGGATGTAGAAAAAAGATTGATTTCTTGTATAGATCAAGCAGCATTATCTTAATGGAAAGAGACCGGACCTGTGCCGGTCTTTTTTGCTATGTGTTAGGTGCGAGAGCAATCAAAAGTTGTTCTCAATTTCTTCACACGATGTTAACCCTAATAGCCCTATCGGGTGATAGGAATTATGACCATAACGCGTAAAATTAAAATTGGAATTTGTATGGAAAGGAGCTGCTGCACGAGAGATAGCGAATAAAAATAATAGATAAGGATTGGGAAAAAAGATGGAGAAAAATAATTATAATCGTTTTTGGCGATGGCATTTTTATGCAGCGTTATTTATTACACCGCTTCTCATTACACTAACGTTAAGCGGTATCGGGTATTTGTTTTATCCAAATGTTGAAAATCTCTTGTACAAGAATGAATTTTTTAACAAAAGCAGCCAAACGGAACAAATAACGTTAGATCAAGGTATTGAGAAAGCCAAGCAAACCTATCAAGATTTTTCTGTTTCAAAAGTTATTGTTTTAGATGATCCATACAATACGCGTTTAACAATGATCAATGGAGCTGGAGAACAAAAATATGTATTTTTAGACTCCAATTATCAAATAGTGGGCAGTCAGAATCCCAAATATACGTTTTCTAATGTAATGAGGGACATTCATAGTTCTCTCTTTGTTGGGGGAACTGTTGTCAACTATCTCGTTGAATTGGCTGCATGCTGGACAATCTTCCTGTTGCTCTCCGGAATGTACATGACATTCAAAGGAAAGGTGTTGAAGAAGGAGCCGAATCTAACCAAACGGCAAACAAATCTGAAATGGCATGCGAGAATCGGTATAATCATTTCCATACCATTGATAATCCTTATTTTTACCGGGTTGCCATGGTCAGCCTTTATGGGCGATATCCTATACTCCACAGCGCAAAAGCATCCGTCTATCGGATTTCCAGTATTAAAACAAAATCCGCCGACATCGGATATGAAAGAAATTCCTTGGGCCACTCGTAAAAATGAACTACCGGCATCAATCGGTGGATCTCATGAAGAACATAACGGCGTGGCACATCAGAATATTATGTCTGTACGAAACGGAATGATAAACCTCCAGCAATTAATGAACGAAATTAATCAGGCCAATATTTCCAAGCCGTACTCCATCATTTATCCTAAAGACGAACATGGTGTATTCATTGTCTCTAAAGGAAGTAATTCAGGAGTGACAGGATTAGACGTTAGCCCTAATGATGAAGTAACCGCATATTTTGATGCATATAGCGGCAAAATGATTTCAAAGGTTGGTTATGAAGATTATGGGATACTAGGAAAATTGTTCACCTGGGGAATTCCTTTACATGAAGGGCATTTATTCGGATGGCTCAACAAAATTATCAATCTCCTAGTATGTGTTACGTTCCTGCTTGTTATTTTCTGGGGGTTCAAAACATGGTTGGCTCGTAAAAAGAAAAGTACTTTGTCTGCTCCGCCGAACCCAACAAGCAAGCTATCGATTGGATTTATTATTCTCATGCTGGTATTAGGTTGTATAATGCCGTTATTTGGCATTTCTTTAGTTTTGGTCTTCATGGTGGAAATCATTCTATCCTACAAAAATAGAACTAATAATGCAGGGCCTTTTAAAAATATTAATCCGCCATCTTAACTAAATAATTGGTGATAAACAAAAACTGGAAGAAACTTAATGCCGATAGATGAGGAATCATGGGAATAATGTAAACAGATATTATGGTATAAGAAGGGAGAGGAAGCCTCATGTTTGATTTATCGGAGCTCGAGAATGTTCACGCGGATATCCAGGCGGTGCACGAGATCGTTTCATCGTTTAAAGCACGCATTGACGGGAAGGAAATTGGAATTCGAATTCTAAGGAATCGGACGGATGATTACTTTTATGAGCTCAGTCACTACTATAGGGGAGCGGACCAGGCGGATCCAGAGTTTTCCGAGGAAAACCGTTTTACATCGGTGGAAGCTGCTGCAAAAGGGGCCCTTCGATCGGCTACGATGTTCTACCGAAGTACAGACGAGGGAGGAGCCTGGCATACTAACGAGTCGTACATTCTGCACTAGTTAAAATTTTGTTATTTTTTTGAAAAGCAGGACAAGCACATAGTAATCAAAAATCGTTCTTGTATAAATCCTTTACAGGCAGGAAAAAGTATTTGGGGATGAAACCTTTAAATAAGAGAGGTCTATACATTCATGCTCAAAGATAATAATAAAGAAATAAAAGAAAAAATGAACTTCCAAAAGGCAAGCTGGGAATTGCCGGAGACAGAGGCGACGGAAGCAACTATGGATCAGGACGAAGTTCCGTCCAATTACGAGAGCTTATCGACCACTAGCTATACCGATTCGACTACATTTGAAGTTAAAAAAACACCAGGCAGGCTTTAACATTTAGACTAGGAACGTTCAACTCCCATTTTAGATTATGAACCGTGACGAAAAAAAACTGAGATCGCTGTATCTCATGATATCTCTTGTCAAAATAAGCAAAGCAAAGACCCGATCTTTTCAAACGATCGGGTCTTTTTGCAATTAATCCGTAATATTCCGGGTGTAGAATTCGATGATGTCTTTACGCCGAATGATCCCAAGAAAGATGCCATCGTCATCTACGACTGGAACAAAGTTCTGATCAGCGGCAAGCGCAAGCATGTCGTCCAAATCGGCGCCAATCTTGACGCATTCGATCTTTAACCGCTTATTGATGGAAACGACGGGAATTTCATGCATCGTATCGAAAGTAAGGCCAGGTGTGGCCTTCATCTTCCATAACAAGTCTCCTTCGGAAAGCGTTCCGTAATATACTCCATTGTCCTGCAGGACCGGAATGGCCGAATAATGGCAAGCCTCCAATTTGTCTAAGGCTTCTTTCATATTGGAAGATGTCGTGATGTAAGAGACCTCATTCTTTGGATGTAGAAAAGATTTAATGTCCACAGTATCACGCTCCTTTGATATATTAAAACATATTTTGCCACGCAGTGCATATGGCAATTTCAATCAGCATCAGTAAAAATATGGTATATTTTATACATAGGCTTTAACGGAAGCATGGGGGACAGGGTATTTTTTTATAAACTGTGTGTAGCGAAAGGATCATGTTGAGTGAGAAGCAGGAGGAGAAAAAGCATGGTGAAACCAAGTAAAAATAGGATGTGGTCCGGCACGCGGCCTTGCCGTACGCGTTGCAGCGACTCAACACGCGCCGGGAGACTGAGGCTAAGCATCCTTGTTGGAGGGATATGTCTGGTACTGGCTGGTACATCGTTGATCACGGAACCGGTCCTCGCAGCCGCAGGTAAAGCATCCGCCGATTTCCACGATTTGGACAAGGCAGATGCCAAGACGAGAATGACCGTCGATAGTTGGCTAGACAAAGGATTAATCGATGGGGCGGCGAAAGATCGCTTCGGATTGACGGACCCAATCAGCCGTGCGGAATTTGCGAAATTCGTCGCACTGTCCCTAAGTCTGAAAGTGGATAAGTCGCTTTCCGTATCCCGATACACGGATGTGAGGGCGGATGATCCGCTTTACGGCGATATGCTTCCTTACATCGAAGCATTACGGGAAGCGGGTGTGATCGAAGGCGTAGGCGAGGACCAGTTTGATCCGGCCGCTCCGGTAACCAGGGAACAACTCGCCGTCTTTCTTATTCGCAGCTCATTAAAGCAGCGAGAAGCGGAAACGATGGCTGCAATAAACGACGAAACCGTATCCGACTATGCGAAACGTTACGTCACCTTGGCCGTCCAACTGTATCCGTTTTTACATGCAGACGGATTTTTCGAAGGACACAAGCCGATTACTCGGCAAATGCTGTTCCCTGCCTATGAGGTGCTGACGGCCATGCATTGCTGCACTTCCTCTAACACATTACCTAGAATAAGCAAGTCTGTACAATCGCTTGAGCAGCTTGAGAATAAAGTTTCATTATTCACTATAGCCTTTGATGAATTTATGTCCATGGACGACGCCTTAAACGACGATATGAAATACATTTCCTTACATATACAAAACATGAAAGGAGCATGGACAGAGGAGGAGCAGAAGCAGCTAAAGCAATATTTTGAAACAAAATACAAAGTGGATGTCATATTTTATTCCTACGAAGAGCTGCTTGATGGACAACGGACGGATGAAACAAAGAAAAGACTGCAAGGGATTCTTCTGAATGTAGAAAAGGTCCAATCGGACGAAACGGGCACGGTTGTGGCAATTGACGGCTACAAGTTTCGCTCTCCTTTAGGTGCCGCAGGGCAGCAGCTTATTTTAAAGAAGCAGGATAGCGGGTGGGAGGTTCAGGAAAGGAAAGGGTTCTGGATCAGCCAGATGCAGAAAAAACTTTATAAATATACATATTTATAAAGTTTTTAAAGTATGATATGGTATAAGCAAGGAAAGAACATTATACCGGGAATTGGAGGCGTTTTCATGAATGGTTGGATCCAGGCAGGTACCGTCGAAGAGCTTCGAGAGCAAGGTCCGAAGCTGATCAAAGGGGGCATTGTAGTTTTCTTTCACAAGGATGAAGTGTATGCGCTTGACAACAGGTGCCCTCACCTCGGATTTCCCCTTCACATGGGAAGCTTGTGCAACGGAATTTTGACCTGTCATTGGCATCACGCGCGGTTTGACGTATGCAGCGGCGGAACGCTCGACCCTTGGGCAGACGATGTTCCGGTGCACGAAATAGCCGTTCATGAAGGAGTGATTTGGGTCGACCCGAATTCCCGGAACGGTAATCAAGTACAGCTATATAAGGACCGGCTTCTGAGCGGTCTTGAGCAAAACATCGGCCTTGTCATTGCCAAGGCCATAGTCGGTTTAATGGAATCGGGTGTTCCCGAGTCGGAAATCGCTGCAATCGGGATCGAATTCGGGGTCAAACAGCGCAGGCAAGGGTGGGGCTCCGGATTAACGATTCTTACCGCGATGGCCAACGTCCTGCCGAAGCTTGATAAACAAGGACGGATCCTGGCGTTGTTTCAAGGCTTGCTGCACACAGCGCGCGACTCAGCCGGAAGCGGAACGCGCTTCTTGCTCGATCCGCTCCCGAATACAAGCGTCTCCGAAGCACGGTTGACGGAATGGTACCGTGACTGCATCGAGGTCCGGGATACCCGCGGCGCGGAGCGGGTGCTGCTGACCGCCGTACAGGCGGGGACGGATGAGATGCAATTATTCGCTATGATGAGCATGGCAGCAACGGACCATTTCTATATTAATGGAGGCCATACGCTGGATTTCCATAATAAAGCATTCGAGAGCTTGAAGTATGTCAGGGACGAGGAGCGCAGCTATATCCTCGCCTCACTGCTTCCGATGTTTGGAGACGCCTCACGCAGCGAAGAGCTTCACAGCTGGCAGTCGCCTGTCAATTTGGTTCAGCCGTTGATGGAAGCGTTCGAGGAGGTTTCCAAACAAGGCAATGTAACTGTAAGCGGGAACCCCGGTATCGATGATGAAGAGCTGCTCCAAGCGCTGCTCGGAGACGATCCGTTACGGACAGTTCGTGTACTGAAGGAAGCCTTGCTCGGCGGCGCTTCCCCGGTACGCATCTCGCAAATTGCCGCGTTAGCTGCGGCGGAACGGGTCGTCCGCTTCCATACGCAGAATGATTTTGGAGATTGGATTTCGGTACTGCATACGTTTACGCATGCTCATGCCGTTCATGAAGGTTTGATCCGCTCCACTAATCCATGGCTGATTCGCGGAATTTTCCATACAGCAGCTGCGATATACCTGGACCGGTTCTTGAATATCCCGGCGGCCCCAAGGCCGGTTGTGATTGAAGAGGCTGGGGAAGTGCCTCAGCCCACGGAGCTGCTGGACATTCTCGATAAGCAGCAGCAGGTAGCTCCGGCGGCGGCATGGGTGATCCGCTATCTGCGCAGCGGCGGAAAGCCTGAACCTTTATTCAACGTATTGGGTCATGCTTTGCTTAGAGAGGATGCGGAATTCCACTCCTTCCAGATGTACGAGGCGGCCGTCGCGGAATATGACCGCTGGGCTACCGAATCGGGACCGTTCGCAGAGAAAGCTCGCGAAACGATGATCCTTGCTGCTACCCGTTATTTGGCGGCTCACGCCCCAACTTCCCGCGAGAGGCCTCATACGGCAAAAATTGCATGGCGGCTCCATCGTGGCGAGAAATTATTTGAAGAAGAATAAGATGATAGGGTGTTGACAGACTTCCGAGCTTATCAAAATAATTACTTGTCGGATGACAAGATGTGAACCAATCCAGACCCGCGTATAATCGTGGGTCTTTATTTTTATCTGAACATTTCCTTGTCTCAAGTCAATGACCAGAAGCTATTCGATACAAGCTTAAATGTCGTGAAATGCATTATGCAATGTCGTGAAAACAGTAGCTTGGAAATCATTTTATTTGTTATGATTCAAAAATCGGTTCTATAATCGAAAATAGGATATAACAAGACTGTCGGGCAACGACAGTTTTTAAATTTGTAGTAGGGGTGTGTGCTTTTGAGGATCCCGCATATTTCATGGAATTCGATTCGTTTCAAACTGGTTATGGGATTACTGCTTGTAACCGTCCCTCTCATTACACTGCTGCTGTACAATAACTTCTACAGTATTCGTGTCGTGCACGACCAGGTCGCATTATCCAATAAAAATTTAATTTCTTTGTACATGGGACAGATCGATACGCAATTAAAGGATGCAGAGCGTAATCTGATCGGCTTGCTGACATCTGATTATGATATTCAATCCATGAATGCTCCGAATTCGGAAGACGAGTACCAGCTGGCCAAACATAGCGTCTCCGATAAGCTAGCAAGCGATATTGTATTATATAAATCCATCGATGCTTTTTTTGTCTATTCTCATTCCAGGAATGATTTGTTGGACGTCTTCAAGTCGACCATTTCATTTACCGACAGGGATCGGGTTGAGCAGCAATTGCGTGAATCTCTGAGCAGCGAGCCAAACCTTTCGAATAATGAAGGCAGCCGATGGTTAGTAAAGCGAATCGGAGAAGAGTACTATGCACTGCGAATTTTGAAATCGGGTGATTTATATCTCGGCGCTTGGGTCAATGTGAAGACACTGCTAGTTCCGCTCCATTTGATTGATTTAGGGAAAGAAGGAAGCGCTTTGCTCGTGAATAGTGATGGGAACGTGATGGTAAGTACAAATCCGCTGCCGGACGAGCAGATAGATTTTACAGTGGACTTCAGCGAGTATTATATGACTGGCAGCAAGAATAGTTTACTTGTTGTCGGGGAACCTTCACAGGTAGGGAATTTTAGCCTGGCTGCTGTCATTCCGGACAAGCAGATATTGCAAAACTTGCCTAATTTATCGCGGCTGACCTTGTTTATTTCTATAGTATCCATAGGATTACTGCCCATCAGTCTACTTCTCCTTCGTCATATTTTGCTAGTGCCGCTGCAGCGCTTGATTGCCGTCATGAAGAGAATTAACGACGGGAACGTCAACGTACGGGTAGAATCCTACCCTGCATCGGATGAAATTTTATTGGTTAACGAAACATTCAACCGCATGATGGGACAAATTGAAGAATTAAAGATCAACGTGTATGAAGAACAACTGAACAAGCAAAAGGCGGAGCTTCAACATCTGCAGCTTCAGATTAACCCGCATTTTTTTATGAATTCGCTTAACATCCTGTTCAATTTGGCTCAAGTGAAAAATTATGAATTGATTCAGGAGCTAACGCTATGTTTGGTTCGGTACTTCCGTTTTATGTTCCAAAGCAACCTGACATTCGTATCCTTAGGTGAGGAACTGCAGCATGTCCGTAACTACGCTCGAATTCAGGAGCTTCGCTTTCCCGGGGGCCTTACCTGTACGATAGATGTCCCGGATTTTCTTGAGCGTGTTCCGGTACCACCGCTTATCATTCAATCATTTCTGGAAAATTCAATCAAGCATGGGATCACTCTCGATCAACCGATCCATATCAGTGTATCTATCGATTTAATGGAAACTGGGTTGGAGCCTTACATTGAAATTATCGTCCGCGATACAGGAAAAGGTTTTTCTGAAGACATATTGTCGGAGATTCGTTCAGGGAATAGGGTGATAGACGAGGAGGGGGAGCACATCGGGATATGGAATGTTCAAAGGAGGCTGCAGCTGTTGTATGGCGAAGAAGCTTCTCTCTCTTGTTATAACGGTTTTCCGAGAGGTGCGGTAGTCGAGATCAGGCTGCCCTATGCTTCAGAACGGTGAGAAAGGGGATATTGATGATGCCTCAACTTTTAATTGTTGACGATGAAATTCATGCGGTTGAAGGAATATTGTCCGGGGTTCAATGGCAGAGGCTTGGGATTACGGCGGTATTAACCGCTTATACCGTGAAACAGGCAAAGGAAGTATTCGAGAGGGAGCAGGTCGACATTATGCTCTGCGATATCGAAATGCCGCAGGCTACCGGCTTGGAATTGGCGGAGTGGGTTCGAGAGAGGTATCCGCGAACGGCCACCATTTTTCTCACATGTCATGCCGATTTCAAATATGCCAAGCAAGCGCTACAGATGGGGAGTCTTGACTATATTCTCAAGCCGATACCGTTTCTTGAACTGGAAAAAACGATTCAAAAAGCGATCGAAAAAAATCTCAAAGATTCGGAGATCGAGCAGTTTAGCCAATATGGCCAATTTTGGTTTCAGCATCAACCTGTGCTGATCGAACGATTTTGGCTGGATCTTATCCATCAAGTGATTCCGGCCCGTGCGGATGCAGTGAAGCGTGCCGCGGCGGAACGTAACATCCCTTACGACGAATCTATGACTTTTATCCCGATACTGATCGGCGTTCAAAGATGGCATAAGCCGCTGACGCTCCGGGAGGAGAAAATTATGGAGTATGCTCTTAAAAATGCCGCGGAAGAAATGATTATTGGTGATCATCAAAAAGGACAAGTGGTTTCATTAGACAGAGGCCTGCTTGCTATATTACCGGCAACCAGCCGTGACGATTTTGAAATGTCGATGGAGCGGGCGTGCAATCGTTATATTGAGGCCTGCAAGCAATATTTCTCTTGCGATCTTTCATGCTATATCGGGGATGCCATTCACGGGCAAGATATGTTCGGGATGGTTAAGGCACTCCGTGACTTGGAGAGAAATAATGTAGCCTATAATAATAAAGTGTTCTTCATTTCCGACGTTTCGTTACGATCATCACTCCACGTGCTCCCGGACATGGGGGTTTGGGCCGTTATGCTCAAGGAAGGCGAGTATGGCAGGGTGCTTCAGGAGGCTACCGCTTATTTGGATGGGATGCTGCAGCGGGATACTGTGGATGCTACGCTGCTCCATCAATGGTATCAGGATTTTCAGCAAACGATGTATGTCGCTCTTCAAAATAAGGGGATTCAAGCGCATCAATTGTTTAGCGACAGCATTTCTTTAGATGCGTCGGCAAACGCGACCCGCTCCGTTACCGATTTGGTTTCCTGGATGAATCATGTCGTTAATCGAGCGCTGGAGTACGTTAACACTGTGGAGCAATCTCAGAGTGTGGTCAACCGGGTTATCGGATATATCAAGCTTCACTTGGCAGAGGATTTGTCCCGTGAAGAGATCGCAAATCACGTGTATCTAAACCCCGATTATTTAAACCGGCTATTCAAAAAGGAGACGGGAATGGCCATTTCCGATTACTTGTTTCAGGAAAGGCTTAAGCTTGCGCAGGAGCTGTTGTCGAAAACCGAGATGCCGATCAGTGCAGTTGCTTCGCATATCGGGTATGCGAACTTTTCGCATTTTTCCCGGATGTTTAAGAAGTATACCGACATGAATCCGAATGAATATCGCCAAAAACACCAGCAAAAGGGACAGAAGGATTAGATAGTCTGCAAATGCACATTGAAAAGTCGTGACCGGAGCAGTGCCATAATTGCAGCGGAAGTACAATAGGCGTATATTCACCTTTTGAATCCGCTTGCTCGCAATCGGTTTCAAGGTGAACGACACTACGCAAATGGGGGAGTACCATGAGGAAGAGATTTACAGCAGCAAGCGGGCTCGTAATAGGGTCCATGCTTTTCTTATCCGCTTGCGGCGGAAATAATGGAGGCGGCGCTTCTGGAGGGAATGCCTCGAACAAGAAATTGCCGGAATTGAACATCGCTTATCCGATTTTTGGTTCGGTGCCGAAAGACTTGCCGGTGGTGCAGGACTCTATTAACAAAATTGCGCAGCAAAAGATCAACGCTACTGTGAAACTGACGCCGATCAGCTTCGGGAATTGGGAGCAGCAGGTCAACCTGATGCTAAGCAGCAATGAGAAGTTGGATCTGATGGTGGTTACGAGCAGTCTTTACAGCAGTTTGGTTGCCAAAGGTCAAATCATCGCGTTGGATAAGTTGCTTGAAGCTCAAGGACAAGGAATTAAACAATCCATGGACCCGGCTTACTTGAATGCTGTAAAAATCGGCGGATCGACGTACGCAGTGCCCACAATTCGAGATTTTGCCGCTAGCCAGGGCTTGACCATGCGGAAGGATCTTGTCGAGAAATATCAAATTGACGTCAGCAAAATTCATACGCTGGATGATGTAGAAGCGGCATTGAAGTTAATCAAGGAGAAAGAGCCGGATTTGACCCCGCTGGTTCCTGGTAATATCGGCAGAACGATGCTCGATTCTTATCGATGGTTCGATATGCTCGGTGATTCGATGGGAGTGCTTCCAAATTACGATAATAACCTAAAAGTCGTGAATTTATACGAAACACAGGAATATGCCCAGTTCGTGCAAAAGATGAGAAGCTGGTACACATCCGGGTTGATTTTGAAGGACGCTGCCACTAATAAGACTTCTCAGTTCGATCTATTAAAATCTAACCGCGGCTTCGCATACTTTTCCAATATGAAGCCGGGATTTGAGGAGCAGGAATCGAAGAGCAGCGGCGTACCAGTGGTGACAGCCAACCTGGTTAAACCGGTCTCAACAACGACAAACGTCACGAGTATTATGTGGGGCGTACCCGTTAATTCCAAGATGCCGGAAAAAGCGATGGAATTCCTTAATTTAATGTACACCGACAAAGATATCGTCAACCTGTTCGATTGGGGTGTAGCAGATAAGCATTACGTCGTTAAATCCGGCAATGTGATTGATTTTCCACAAGGTGTAGATGCTAAAACCTCTGGCTACAGCTTGAATATGGGCTACTTATTCGGCAATCAATTCTTGTCTTACGTGTTTAATGGAGAAGACCCTAATATTTGGAAAAAGATGGATGATTTCAATAAGTCGGCTATAAAATCCAAAGCGTTGGGCTTCACGTTCGACGCTACATCGGTTAAGACGGAGTATGCCGCCGTGTCCAACGTGATCACTCAATATAAACTTCCGCTTGAAACGGGAAGCGTCGATCCGGATAAGATATTGCCGGAATTCATATCCAAGCTGAAATCCGCCGGTATCGATAAAATTATCGCTGAAAAGCAAAAACAGCTTGACGAATGGGCGAAAGGTAATAAATAAGACGAAATTCGTTGCCCGTCAACTTTCTGGTTGAACGGGCATTTTTTGCCGAGTATCGTCTAGATCCCAAGAAAAGAGGTCGTTCATGTTGAAAATAATTCCATTAAATCAGCTTTGGATGTTCACCAAAGAAAACAGTCCCTCTTATGCCAGCACCTTAATAAAAGAAGGGCAGTCAGTTACATTACCGCACACTTGGAATGATATGGACGGACAAGGGGGGACAGAGCCGTATTACAGGGGGGCCTGCTGGTATCAAAGAACACTCCATATCGCTCCAGAAGATATTGGCAAACGTTTCTATTTGGAAATCGGGGCAGCCGGCAATATGGGCCAGGTTTATATCAATGGTCATCTTGTAGGGGAAAGCCGATGCGGTTACGCAATGTTTCGTGCAGCATTGAATCCTTATTTGACGGAAGGAGATAATCTAATCTCTATAAGAGTGGACAATAGCTATGATAATGAGGTGTACCCGCTGATGGCGGACTTTACTTTC
Organism: Paenibacillus sp. 32352; assembly: GCF_002042965.1. GTDB lineage: Bacteria > Bacillota > Bacilli > Paenibacillales > NBRC-103111 > Paenibacillus_S > Paenibacillus_S vulneris. Next base: position 39,681 of record NZ_MZNT01000012.1, read on the forward strand.
TTTGGCGGCCTCTACAGGGAAGTGAACCTGTTTGTCATGGACGACATCCACTTTGATGTGATGGATCACGGCCGAGACGGTGTATATCTAACGCAGACAAGCAGCGGCGACAATTCATTTCGGCTGGATGTACGCGGACGGGTCATTAATGAATCATGCGCACCAGCCAATGGAAGCGTCTTGATTCAACTCGCGGACCTGGAAGGAACCGTTGTGTGGGAAGCAAGCTCCGAGTTGTCCTTTGCAACCGAAACGGAGTTCTCCTTGCATGGAACCATCAGCAATCCTACGCTTTGGGACGGTGTGGATAATCCCTATCTGTATAAGGCTGTGATCACCGTCAGCGTCCAAGGAGAAGTAGCGGATGCTCGTCAAATTGAAATCGGCTTTCGAACTGTCGAGCTTACGGCCGACCGAGGCGTCATTTTGAACGGAAAACCGGTCAAGCTCAATGGAGTGTGCCGCCATCAGGATTTCGGAGGCGTGGGCAATGCCATTACGAAGGCTCACATGGAATTGGACATGGAGCTCATTCGAGAGGTCGGCGCCAACAGCATTCGGCTTGCCCATTACCAGCATGACGATTATTTTTACGGTCTCTGTGACCGTTATGGTTTGCTGGTTTGGGCCGAAATTCCGTATATCAGCATTCCTTCCACCAAGGATCCGGAAAGCCGTAACGCCTTCGAACAGTTGGAGCGTTTGATTAAACAAGCCTATAATCACACTTCTATTTATTGTTGGGGAGTTCAAAACGAAATAACGATCGCCGTTGAGACGGAGAATACGTATCGAACGATTCAAAAGCTGGTGGAGGAAGCCAAACGGCTGGATCCAAGCCGTTTCGTCGCACAAGCGAATATTAATGGAGTTGCGGACGATAGTATCATCAATAATTTCACCGACCTTGTCGGTTACAATTTATATTATGGCTGGTACTATGGCGAAATCAAGGATCTTGGGGAGAGGCTTGACGAGTTTCACAGAGTTCGCCCTGACGTTCCTGTGTTAGTCTCGGAATATGGGGTCGACACGAATCCCCGATACCATTCTTATACTCCACAGGTTCAGGATTATACAGAAGAATACCAGCTATTGTTCCATCATAACGCGCTGGAAACCTTTCAGGCGAGGCCATTCGTTCTTGGCGGATACGTCTGGAACATGTTTGATTTCGGTAGTGCGAATCGTAAGGAAGGCGGAGAAGTCGGCAAAAATTTGAAGGGACTTGTCACCATTGACCGGACCTTGAAGAAGGATGCTTTCTATCTTTGCAAGGCCTATTGGTCGAAGGATCCTTTTGTTCACGTGGCCGGACGCCGATTCTACCATCGGCATAAAGAGGGGAACGATATCATCATTTTATCGAATCTGAGTCATATCCGCTTGTATCACAACGATATATTGCTGACGGAGACTCAGGACGGTAAGCCGGTATACGTCGTTAAGGACGTATTGTTGAAGCCAGGGGATAACCGCATTAGAGTGGAAGGTGTGGATGAACAAGGTACGGTCTATACAGATGAGATCGTTTTGCGCTATGTATCGGAGATCGACACCAGCTATATTCATGTGAAGGAAGAGAAGAGCAAGCACGTCGTCAATTGGTTCGAACAATTCGACTTGTCCGAGGCCGGGCAGATTGAAGTGAAGGAAGGCTATTATTCCATCTATGATACGATCGAGGATCTGTATAGCAACGACGCTGCCAAAGCGGTGTTTCTCAAATATTTCGCACATGTGACGAGCAATCCGTTCTTTGAGGTGACTCAAGGGGTTATGTCCATCGACAAGATGTCCCAGCTCGTGTTTTACGGAATTCCTCCGGAATTGCTGCCGGTCATTAACCGGGAGCTCAACATCATATCGAAGTAAATCGCTGATGAACTCGCTCTGTTAGGCTGAAAGGCCTGGCAGAGCTTTTTTCATCCATTGACGGATGGTCGGCAAAGTGCAAATTGGAAGTCGTGTGAGCGGTAGTGAGAAAGACTGCCGATTGATTACTATAAGAGTACAACAAGAATTTCGTTACTACGGAAAGGGGAACCAGAAATGACAAATCGTTCACAGAGTGTGGCTATGAAGAAGCTATGGAAATACAGCCCGCTCTACTTCATGATGCTGCCGGGGATTGCGTATTTGCTAATCAATAACTATCTGCCAATGTTTGGCCTCATCATTGCATTCAAGGATATTAACTTTGCCAAAGGCATCTGGGCAAGTGACTGGGTAGGCTTTCAAAACTTTAAGTTCCTGTTTCAAACGTCGGATGCCTATATTATTACCAGGAACACGATACTGTACAATGCGGCTTTTATCGTTATTGGTCTCGTCGTTGCTGTCGCTTTTGCAATTCTTCTCAATGAAATCAAAAGCAAGTTTGCCTCCCGGTTTTATCAAAGCGTAATTATTCTTCCTTTTTTGATTTCGATGGTTATCGTCAGCTATTTGGTCTTCTCGATGCTCAGCATGGAGAGCGGGTTCATGAATAAAACCGTTTTACCGGCTTTGGGCATAGATCCGATTTCGTGGTATAACGAACCAAAATACTGGCCTGCGATACTAACGCTTGTGCATACTTGGAAGGGAGTCGGATACTCGTGCATCATTTACTTGGCGGCCATCATTGGAATTGATCCGGAGTATTATGAAGCAGCCAAATTGGACGGAGCATCCAAGTGGCAGCAAATCCGCACAATCACGATTCCGCTGATCACACCCGTTATTATCATGCTGACCCTCCTTCAGATCGGGCGGATTTTCTATTCCGACTTCGGCTTGTTCTACCAGGTTCCAATGAATGCAGGAGCGTTGTTCAGTACAACGAACGTCATTGATACGTATGTATTCCGCGGGTTGCTTCAATTGGGCAATATCGGGATGTCGTCCGCCGCAGGCTTTTATCAATCGCTTGTCGGATTCATCCTCGTCCTTGTATCTAACTACGTAGTACGAAAAATTAATAAGGAAAACGCATTGTTTTAGAGGAGGAATCATCGTGAACACAGAAAATCGTGCTTGGCAGTGGATTGCCCATACCATCCTGTTTTTATTTTCGCTATCGTGCTTGCTTCCGTTTCTATTGCTGATTATGTCCTCCATTAGCGATGAGAAATCCATCCTGCAGAATGGCTACTCTTTCTTTCCTAAGCAGTTCAGCCTATCCGCGTATGAATATTTATGGGAGCAATCCTCCCTAATTTTTAACGCATACGGGATTACTATTCTAATTACAGTGGTAGGAACAACGGCCAGCTTGATCATCACGTCCATGCTTGCTTACCCGCTCTCCCGGCGCGATTTGCCCGGAGGCATGTTCTTCGCCTTCCTGCTGTTCTTTACCTTATTGTTTAACGGCGGTCTTGTTCCTACGTACCTCGTCTATACACAGCTGTTGGATATAAAAAATACGATTTGGGCGCTTATTGTTCCCGGATTACTATTGAATGGCTTCAACACGCTGTTAATGCGGACGTTTTTCATGACAACCGTACCGGTGCCCGTTCTGGAATCGGCCAGTATTGACGGTGCAAGCGAATTTAAAATGTACTATAAAATCGTTTTGCCCTTGTCATTGCCCATCCTTGCCACAGTAGGCTTATTTCAGGGCCTTGCCTATTGGAATGACTGGAATAACGGGCTCATATATGTGACCGATCCCCAATTGTTCAGCCTGCAAAATGTTTTGAATCGCATCATGAGCGATATCCAATTTCTTGCAAGCAACGGCGATCTGAGCGCGAGTGCCGGCGAGAAGGTTGCTCAGCTGCCTAGCGAAACGTTCCGCATGGCCATTGCGGTTATTGCCGTCATTCCGATTCTGATAGCTTATCCGTTCTTCCAGAAATATTTCGTGAGAGGAATGACGATCGGAGCTGTGAAAGGATAAATAACAGGTTCCGTACCCATAGAGAGGAGAATATATCAATGAATCGCGACTTGAAAAAACTGATTTCCACTATGACTCTGGAGGAAAAGGCTGGACTTTGCTCCGGGTTTGATTTCTGGAATACCAAAGCCATCAAGAGACTTGACATACCATCCATCATGATGACAGACGGGCCTCATGGCCTTCGGAAACAACGAGCCTCTGCAGACCATCTGGGCTTATTCGATAGCGTGCCTGCGACTTGTTTCCCTTCAGCGGCAGGTCTGGCTACATCGTGGGATCGGGAACTGCTTCACAAGGTTGGCGTTGCTCTAGGGGAAGAATGTCAGGCAGAGCAGGTAGGCATTCTTCTCGGACCAGGGGCAAATATAAAGAGATCGCCGCTTTGCGGACGAAATTTCGAGTACTTCTCGGAGGACCCTTATTTGTCAACGGAATTAGCGGCCGAGCACATTCTAGGCGTTCAGAGTCAAGGCGTAGGTGCTTCACTCAAGCATTTTGCGGCTAACAATCAAGAGCATCGCCGAATGACAACGAATGCGGTTGTGGACGAGAGAACGCTGAGAGAGATTTATTTGGCCAGTTTTGAGGGAGCGGTCAAGAAAGGGCAGCCATGGACAGTTATGTGTGCCTATAACCAGCTTAACGGGGAATATTGTGCGGAGAATCATCGCCTGCTTACAGAAATACTGAAGGACGAATGGGGACACGAAGGCTTTGTTGTATCCGATTGGGGCGCAGTTAACGAAAGAGCCGATGGAATAGCGGCAGGACTCGAACTAGAAATGCCTGCCTCAGGAGGTGTCGGCGACCAAAAAATTATTGATGCGGTTAGGGAAGGCCGGCTTTCTGAGCAGAAGCTGGATGCCGCTGTGGAAAGAATACTGCGGGTCATATACAAAGCGGTCGATCATAGAAAACCTGCCGCCACCTACGATATGGAAGCTCATCACCAGCTGGCCCGAGAGGTAGCCCGAGAAAGTATGGTTCTATTAAAGAACGAAGATAGAATCCTTCCGTTAAAGAAGGGGGGACGTATTGCGGTCGTTGGCGCCTTTGCCAAACAACCACGCTATCAAGGTGGAGGGAGCTCCCACATCAAGCCTACCAAAATGGACGATCTTATGGTGGAACTGGCCAAGGCAGGGGGTTCAGCAGAGATATCCTATGCGGAAGGGTATACGCTAAACACGGATGATATGGATAATGTACTCTTAAATGAGGCAATTCAAGCTGCCAAGGATGCGGATGTAACTATCATTTTTGCCGGTTTGCCCGATCGCTACGAGTCGGAAGGATTTGACCGTACCCACCTGGGTCTGCCGAATAATCAAATGAAGCTCATCGAAGGGATTACCGCCATACAGAAACAGGTCCTCGTCGTGTTAAGCAATGGCGCTCCGATTGAAATGCCATGGATCGATGATGTCAAAGCCGTCTTGGAGGCATATTTGGGCGGTCAAGCTATGGGCGGTGCAATAGCGGATCTATTATTCGGCGACGCGAACCCTTGCGGCAAATTGGCAGAGACGTTCCCGGCCCAACTCAGTGACAACCCATCTTACCTCTTCTTCCCTGGGGACGGGGATACGGTGGAGTACAAAGAGGGCATCTACGTCGGGTATCGTTATTATGACAAGAAAAAAATGCGTCCTTTATTTCCTTTTGGTCATGGCTTAAGCTATACAAATTTTGAGTATTCCGACATGACAATAAGTAAATCGCAAATCGAGGATACAGAGACGCTGGTAGTAACAGTTAATGTCAAAAATATCGGAAAGCTGGCGGGAAAAGAGATCGTACAGCTGTATGTTCGTGACGTGAAAAGCAGCGTGTCGCGCCCCGATAAGGAGCTGAAAGGTTTTGCCAAGGTAAGCCTGGAGCCCGGCGAGCAAAGCACGGTTTCATTTACGTTGGATAAACGTTCGTTCGCCTATTATCATGTAGGTTTGCAGGACTGGCATGTGGAGACGGGAGACTTTGAGCTCTTGGTGGGCAAGTCTTCAGCAGAGATGGTTCTGACAGGGACAGTTCATGTAAATTCCACCACAGCAATCAAACCGCGATATACAAGAAACTCGACGGTCGGGGATATCATGGAAAACCCCCTAGCGGCACCGATCATTAAGGAGCTCGTGAATCAGACTCCATTTGGCGGATCCGCCAATACGGGAGAGAGCGATGATTCGTCATCGGATATGATGGCGGCGTTTCTGAACTATTTGCCGCTGCGCGGACTAGTGTCATTCAGCGCCGGCAAGCTGACGGAGGAGAGTCTTGATCAAGCTCTGGTCAAGCTTAACGACGAGCTGTAGGTTCTAGAAGTAGATGAACTAAAATAGAGCGTTTGTCCTGCGAACATATCACGTATTTTGTTCGGTGGTACGAACATTAGGAGACCATTAAGGTATACGGACGTGTGCCTAGATGGTCTCCTTTTTACGCAAATCTGACCATTAGTTTTCACAGTAACTTGAAGATTTATCCAATCTATTGTATAAAGATATGATAAGTATTCAGTCCGCAGAAAGACACAGGGTCTATAAAGTGAAGGTATACGAGAGTTGCTAGATCCGCTCTTTGATCCATTGAAAAAGCAAGTTTTTTTCTCCAATTGGAACGAATCCGGAGTATTGGTCTTCACTGTATCAGATGACATAATTACAAGGGAATGGGATTGGATTACACGGAGTTAATGATAGAGGTGAAAATCTATGTGTACAGGGATGGCTATGTACGACACAAGTAAAATCACTCCACTTGATGCTTGCATTGCAGGCGAGTCTTTCTTTGAAGCAATCGGTGCAAGGATTACAACTGCCGGATATTATACTTACAAGAATGGCGAAGATGGACTCGATGTTGATTTGATAGAAGCCTCACTCTCCGAACTCAAGAGTAAAATAATCTCAAAAGAAGTTACAGCATTTAGATTATATTGTGAGCAAAGCAGCTACTCTCCATGGTTTGCATCCTTTGGGTACATGACCGATGAGTTTGGCAGCTTTCATCACATCGATGGTCAGTGTGCTGTGCCTTTGGAAGAGATTTATGAAATTATGATCGGATTTGTGATGGATGTATCGAAAAAATTTAGCTACCCGTATGGAATCGTGTATGCTGCTAAAAGAGTGGCAGATGGATTTTATTATGCTCAGGGCGAGAATCTGATCAAATTATTTCCATACGAGGATTCGAGGATTTTTAAAGAAGAAACTCCCGGAAGATTTAAAGGGAAAGTTCGTTATAGAGGAGATATGCTAAGAATGGTATATCCTTGCAATATGATAAACGAAAGCCATCTGCATATAAAAATTCAAGGAACGACACTCGGAGAGTGGATTGTCAAAGAACGCGGCCGCGGTACTCTAAAAAAAATCAGCAATGAAATGTGGCTTTGGGAGGTTGGAAGAGATAATATGGAAGGAGTAACCAAATGCTGCGGAGACGCCGGAATCCTGCTAGCCTGGAAGCCGCCTCATCCAACAAAGCCATCCAGAACTTTGCCATAGAGTCTTTGCCAAATGAATCGGCGGGTTGAGAATATCCAGTACAATGGGAGAGATATTATGTCCGTAATACATGCCTACCTTGCGAAGTCATCCAATCCATACTCCCAGGAGCGTCTTGCTTCTGAGTTAAGCGCCTACTTTGATTTTGATACAAAGAATGGACTGGAAATGGGAGCGTCGGCAAATCCGTTTACGAAAGAGAAGTACTTGATTCTCCGTTGGCCGGGTTGGAATTTTACAGCGCATTTTGAAACTGGCCATAATGTAGTTGAAGATGTAAATTACATTACAAGCACCGTCGAGGATTGTCCGCCTGAAATCAAAGAATGTACCGAACGTATTCGCTTCGTATTCTCGCCTGATGAAGGAAGGGATTTCACGAATCATATCATTTGGGCGATAGACTATTTGTCGGAGATACCAGGCGCAATCCTTTTTGATGTAAGTCAAAAAACAATAATTCGCTGCTGGTAAAAAAAATAAAACATGCGGCGGATTCAAATCGAATAGATAGGAGAGATGACGGTGCAGCTTTCAGATTCCACCCATGCCGAAATTACCGCACTGTGTAAACAAGGCGATGATCTGGTTAGTGCAGGCAATCTCGAGGCGGGAAAGAATAAGTACGTCGCGGCCCTCCGATTATTGCCGGAAAGTCATCGAGAATGGGAGGCCGCAACGTGGATCTATGTGGCTATTGGGGATGTCCATTTTCAAATGAAGAACTACGATAAGGCATTCAAGTGTTTTTTTAATGCTGTACAGTGCCCGAAGGGGTTAGGGAATCCCTACATTCATCTTCGACTAGGGCAATTGTATTATGAACAGGAAAACCTTGAAAAGGCGGCAGACGAGCTGACCCGGGCTTATATGGGTGCCGGGATTGGTATCTTTATGGAAGATGATCCAAAGTACCTTGAATTTTTGGAGACAAGAATAGAGGTTTGAAGTACCAGGATAGCCATACAGGTTTATTATTTGAAGGCCATTCTGTGGCAGATTCCGCGATATATGGAACCATAATACAATGAGGTGCTTAACCAATGAAAACTATAGGTCTTATTGGTGGAATGAGCTGGGAGTCATCTCTACTCTATTACCAAATCATTAATCAATGTGTAAAAGAAAGACTTGGCGGGCATCATTCCGCTAAAAGTCTCATGTACTCGGTAAATTTTCAAGAAATCAAGACTTTACAGCATCAAGGGAACTGGGATGAGGCTGCAAAAATTATGATTGATTCAGCACAAAAACTTGAAACGGCCGGAGCAGATTTAATCGTCATCTGTACAAATACAATGCATAAGATGGCACAAGAGGTAGAAAGTTCGGTGTCCATTCCGTTAATTCATATTGCAGACTCAACAGCGATCGAAATCGTTAAAGATGGAATTAAGAAGGTCGCGTTATTAGGGACTGCATTTACGATGGAACAAGATTTTTACAAGGGCAGACTCACTGAAAAGTTTGGACTTGAGGTTATTGTGCCGAATGAAGAAGATCGATTGGTTATACATGACATCATTTATCATGAGCTTTGTCTTGGTCTAATTAATGAAGAGTCCAAGCAAGCCTACTTAAAGATCATAAATAAGCTTAAACAGCAAGGAGCAGAAGCCGTTATTCTGGGATGTACAGAAATAACGCTGCTCATCTCACAAGATGATTGCAGTATACCTGTCTATGATACAACAAGACTTCATGCTGAAAGTGCCGTTGACTTCGCTTTAAAAGGGACGACTAATAAGGATAGGATCTGGACTTGAATACCTAAATACATTCAGCCGATTAACAGCTGGAACCCTGCTGGATTAGTAATCGCTGGTGCTCCCTATGGATTGAACTAGCTCCGAAGATTGCGAAAAAAGAAACGAAAACAACCTAAAACCAATTAAATGGGGTTAGGTTGTTTAACGATCGTTTTTTTATAATTAGAGCTTTAAACTGAAATAGTTACTCGAATATCCTGCGGATAGTTGCCGAAGTTCTTGCCAAAAAGGCTGACACCTCCGCAATTCGCAGCGGATTCGGGACAAGAGATTCGGAAGAGCAGCTCCTGACCTGCTGTTACGTTCAATTGATGAATTCGAACATCAGAAAACCTTACCCCATCGATAAATGTACCCTCATCGGTAATGGAGAGGACCTTAAGAAGTCCGTACTGCGTATCCACCCACCACTCGGGTGTGTATTGTCCGCGCTTGCTGCCAAAATCCCCCGGGCAGGTCCAAGTAGCCACTTCCATGTTATTGACGGAAAAGGTAATATCCGAGGGCCAATTGTCGTTATAATAAGGGGCTTCGGAGCAAATCTCCAATGAAATGCTAAGGCTTGACGCGGTTTCTTTTCCCACCAAATAGTTCGGAATCCGATATTCGACAAAACCGCTTGCAAACCACAGGTGCTCTGCCATCGTGCGCTCAGGGTCGTCGAAATAACGGGGATCGTCCATCATGCCGATGCGCTTGTCGGAGGATGCCAAACCACAGGTTGGGTGAACCTCATACCGGATGTATTGACCGACCGGCAGGTCGACCGTAAATCCAGTTTGGTTCTGTGGCTTTTCTATTTCGGCAGTTCGGAGTACTAGCGTCATTTTATCCACATTCAATGAACAGCGCTTCTGCGTCCCTCGTTTTCCTACCGTATTCTCCGTAGAAACAATCCTGGCTTCCTCTAGCTTTTGAATATGCTTTGTAATTATGGCTGAGGACAAGCCTAAAGCCTCTGCGAGTTCACCAATGTTATAAGGTTTCTCATTCAACAATTCAATAATCCGAACTCGCGTCTCAGAAGAAAAACACTCCAATACGTTCATATTACTAGTGGTTACGTCTATTTTCATACAGCACGCTCCTAATGCTCCAATTATATAACCAAATTGTTAATTAATCAACTTTAGATTGACAACAAGTCAGGGAAGGGGATATTATATTAACAATAATAGAATAAAGATAATTAATTTATTAATTAAACGAAAAAAGGGGGGCGATGGTCCAATTTATTAAACGAAAGGGGGTTCTTTCGCAAAACGAGCAAAATTAGTAGAAAATATGTAAGCGTTTACCAGGGCTGGCTCGATGAAAAGAGGATTTTTCAAAGGCAGCGTGTGAAGTAAACTATAGAGTTTGTGCTGGATAGTTACAATGAACATGGAGGGATCTAATTTGAAACGAAAGTTAGTTCTTACTGCCACAGTTTTAACATTGCTCCTGAATGCCGGCTGCCAAAGTCAAAAGAGCCCTGGCGATAAGGGCTTGGATGTACCGGAGTCGGAGATCAGTACGGAACCCGTGACTTTAAAGTTAATGGTTGCCCACGGCTTTTTCGCGCAAGAAGATTTTGAGGCTTATTTTGCCCAACCGGTAAAAAAGAAATATCCGCATATTACATTGGAAATGGTTAGTGGCAAGCTGCAGGAGATGATAACATCGGGTGACGTGCCTGATATTTTAATAGCCGGGTTGCCTGGGATTCCTGCTTTACAGGAATTGCAAATCATAGAGGATCTCAATCCGTATATCAAAAAATTTGGATTGGACTTGTCCAAATACGAACCGGTCCCGATTGAATCCATCAAGAAGTTTGGAACAAAAGGCGAAATGGTTGCGCTTCCATTCCGAATGAACATCCCTGCCCTCTTCTATAACAAAGACATATTCGATCGATTCGGAATCGCTTATCCCAAGGAAGGCATGACATGGGAGGAGACCATCGATTTGGCGCGCAAGCTGACACGCGATGATGGAGGTGTCCAGTATTTGGGTCTGTACGCAGGCGGGGTGGACCGCTTTGCAATGGGGCTTACTTTGCCGTATGTGAATAAGCAGACGAACGAAGCCGTATTGACAACGGATAGCTGGGCCAGGGTTCTGAATATGCATAAATCGTTGTATGACATTCCGGGATATGTAAAGGACGGTAAACTTTCTAGCAACTCACACACCGTATTTGTGAAAGACCAAAAAGTTGCTATGGCCGGCTATTGGGGCACAGATGTCATCGGAGAAATCGATAAACTGGTAAAGAGCGGTCAGGAGCTTCATTGGGACATGGTAACACTCCCTACGTTTGAGAAGGACAAGGGCTATGCATGGCAGGCGGAAACGCATAATATGATTGTGACCACGACAAGCAAACATAAGGAACAAGCCTTCCAAGTGTTGTCCTATGTCGCTGGTGAAGAGGTGCAGAAGCTAATCAATAAGAGCGGAAGAATACCGGTTCTGAAGAAAACGGAAGAATTGAAGAAAGACTTTGGCGTGGATTTGGAGTTCCTGAAGGGGAAAAATACGAATGCGTTCTTTACCCTCCAGCAAGGAATACATGAACATACAAAATATGATACAAAAGGCAGAAGCTTAATTGTTGAAGCCGGCAACGATATGATATTGAAAGGTATCGATGTCAATACTGCCTTGCGGAATGCACAGGAAAAACTGAACCAGTATATCAGGGAACAATCCGCTGCCCGATAATCATTCGTTCTGAATGATAATGGAACATGGAACATACGAAGCTCCATAATATTCACATGTAGGACCTGAGGAGGACTCCGGCATATGAAGTAGTACAATGGCGGGGAATGAGGAGGATGCGAAAACATTATCGGCATTCCAAAAACATGAGATTCAAAGAAGGTTCCCCTCAAATATTTACATCATGGGGGGAACTTTGTTTTGTCGACCTTACAAGAATTATTCCTATTCCCTATGGAATAGCGGATCACAGTGAATAGTACGAACTACCACCACACTAAATAACTATAAAGTTAACATATGAACTATAAGGTTGACAAAAAGAAAGGCAACACCTATTATATTAACATAATAGTAATTATATTAATTATTATATTAATCATTTAAAAAGGAGTGCAGACATGAATCAAGAGATCCAAAGACTGGAGTACCCTCGTCCGCAGCTTGTAAGGGAGAAATGGCTTAACCTGAATGGAACCTGGGATTTTGAATTCGATGATCAACGTATAGGAGATGAACAGCAATGGGGTTCGGTCACGAGAGAATTTACGAAAGAAATTCAGGTTCCTTTTGCTTACCAGAGCCATTTAAGCGGAATTGGAGAGACGGGTTTTCACGATCTGGTGTGGTATAAGCGCAGTTTCACCATTCCCGAGGATTGGACCGGCAGCAGGATCATTCTTCACTTCGGTGCAGTAGATTATGCGGCAACGGTGTGGGTGAATGGCAAAGTAGTTGCCTTTCATGAAGGGGGACATACGCCATTCCATGCAGACATAACAGCCGCACTGAAACAAGATGAGAATATCATTGTCGTTCGTGTTGAGGATTTCAGCCGTGATGTCACCCTTCCGCGCGGAAAGCAATATTGGAAGGATCATTCAGCTTCTATCTTCTATACACGGACGACCGGCATATGGCAGACCGTTTGGCTAGAGCCAGTCAACCCGCTGCACATTAAGAAGATTAAATTCAAGCCGGATATTGATAAGAACGAAATTCAAATCCGGACTTTCTTGAATCAGGCTCCAGTGGTCGATAAGGTAGAAGCTCGCATCGATATTCGATATAAAGATGAATATTTCACCAGCACAACGTTAAGTATTCATCATTCGGAAGAAACAAGGACCGTAGGGCTGCACGATTTTAACGATCATGGATTGGGGCGTTGGTGGTCGCCGCATAATCCCAACCTGTACGACGTAACTATAACCTTGTTGGTGAACGGAGAGGTAGTCGACTCCATTCAAAGCTATTTCGGCATGCGTAAAATCTCCGTTGAGGCAGGCAAGGTCATGCTGAATAATCGGGTCTATTTCATGCGTCTTGTCCTTGATCAGGGTTATTTTCCGGAGGGAAACCTAACAGCTCCGAACGACGAAGCATTGAAACGGGATATTGAATTGGCAAAGGAAATGGGATTTAACGGAGCGCGTAAGCATCAGAAGATTGAAGACCCCCGCTATCTGTATTGGGCGGATAAATTAGGTTTTCTCGTATGGGGCGAGATGGCTAACGCTTATCAATACTCGGAGGAGTATGTTCGAAAGGTCACCTTCGAATGGCAGGAGGCCATTGAACGAGATTACAATCATCCTTCCCTTGTCGTCTGGGTACCCCTTAATGAAAGCTGGGGTGTCCCGAACATCCTGATCGATAAGCGGCAGCAGCAGCATGCACTGGCAATGTACCACTTAACCAAGTCTCTAGATGATACTAGACTGGTCGTTTCTAATGACGGCTGGGAACACATGAGAACGGATCTCTTGACCATCCACGACTACGAGTGGAGACGAGAAGAGCTGGAGGAGAAATATGCTACACTGGAAAAAACATTGGGAATGAAGCGCACACGTCGTGAGCTGCTGGTTGGCGGCACAGTCTATGAGAACCAGCCGATTCTAGTGACGGAATTTGGTGGTATTGCCTTTAAGAAAAACGATCAGGAGGGTTGGGGGTATTCCGGAGCCGAGAATGAAGAGGATTTCTTAAAGAGGCTTACTGATGTAGTCGAGCCGTTATTACAATCCCCGCAGGTCCAAGGTTTTTGCTACACCCAGCTAACCGATGTAGAACAAGAGATTAACGGGCTGCTGAGCTATGACCGTACTCCCAAATCTTCACTACAAAATATTCGGAAAATAATAGGCGGGCGGGTTAAGTATTAATCGCCGAAGTCAAGGCGGGAAGGAGATTCAGCATGTCTAGAACCTTCAATCCGTTGCTGCTGCAGGGGGCGGATCCTTGGCTTTATCAGCACGAGGGACGTTATTATTTTATGGTGACCCGGGGGAATAGGCTAGATCTGTGGGAATCGACTACGATATCCGGCATATCGGAAGCAGCCCCGGTCACGATCTGGACGCCGCCTGAGCAGGGAGCTAATTGCCAACACATATGGGCTCCGGAAATCCATTTTATTCGTGGAAAATGGTACATCTATTACACGGCTAATGACGGCAAAGTAGGGAAGGCGGGCGATGCGTGCCGCCGGATCTTCGTTCTCGAGAACTCTTCTCCCGACCCTATGAAGGGTACGTGGACCGATAAAGGCCAGCTTGACACGGCTTATCCCGGGCTGGACGGAACCGTTCTGGAGCATAGGGGGGAATTGTATTTTATCTACTCCGGCTATGGCTGTTATCCGGATTACGGGTCGGCGATTTATATCGTGAAGATGAGCAATCCTTGGACGCTGGTAGAAGATAACGTGCTGCTTTCTGCCCCGACAGAGCCATGGGAGAAACAGGGCGGCATGGCCATCAATGAAGGGCCGGTCATACTGCGTAAGGGCGATAAGCTTTACCTTCTATTTTCGGCAAGCGCCTGCTGGTCGGACGATTATTGTCTCGGGATGCTTACGGCATCAGCATCAGCTGATTTGATGAGGCCGGAAAGCTGGATCAAATCGCCGAGCCCTGTATTTGCCAAAAGTGTGGAAAACGGTGTGTTCGGCCCAGGTCACAACAGCTTCACGAAATCGCCGGACGGCACGGAGGATTGGATAATATACCATGCGATCGATATTTCGGGCGGCGGAGCACAGCGCAGAAGTACGCGAGCACAAAGGTTTACCTGGGATGGGAACGGAATCCCTGACTTTGGGGTGCCGGTTTCGACAGATACGGAGCTTATCGTGCCGTCCGGTGAATAGGTTTGATTGACCGACCGAAAAACATGGCTTGCCAGCGACTTATGGTAATAGTCAAGCCCCATGACATCTCTTTTGAAGCGGGAGACATGAGCCAATCGTTGTCGATTTGACTGAAAAGGAAAATTAATGTATTCTTATTTTGACATTACAGTAGGTCAAAAAAAGGAGGACTTTCCGATCATGTCTCCCCGAACGAAGGAACAGAACGAAGAGATTCGTGCGCTTCGGATCCAGCAAATGCTGCAGGCCGCCGCGCAGGTATATATTGATAAAGGAATCACTATGGAGATGCGCGATGTCGCGGCCCAGGCCTCGCTCGGTTACGGAACAGTTTATCATTATTACAAAAATAAATACGAATTGTTTGATGAATTGCTGTGGTGCGCTTTCGAAAAAGCGAAATCGGTCACGGAAACTGCCTTGAGCGGCGAAGGACCATGGCCTGAACGGCTGCGGAAATATATCGTGCTCATGCTTCGCCAGTGGTCGGAGAATCTATCGGTGTTCATTCTGTACAAAATGTCGGTGGAAAATTTTCACCAGCTGCCCGGCGGCCGCTATAGGGATCTGTCCGAGCGGTTCCACGAAGAGCTGTACTTGCCGCTGACGGAGGTATTCCGGGAATACGCCGGCGGGCGAAGCCCGGAAAAAGCGGCCAACATGCTGATTGGCTCGCTTGTCGGCTATGCCGGATTGCATATTCATCATCAGCATGAAGAGATGGATATCGACGAGGCAGCGGAAACTTTACTGACTGGAATTTTGCCAGGAGGGAACCGATAATATGATCACTTTGAAATCGGCAGCGGAAATAGAAGAGATGAAAATAGCCGGGCGATTCGTGGCGGTATGCCACAAAAGAGTGGCCGAAATGATTCGCCCGGGCATTACGACACAGGAGATTAACGACGAAGTTGAGAGGCTCATCGCAAAAGCCGGGGGGAGAGCGCCCACTTTGGGCTACAATGGCTACCAGTATGCAACATGCGCTTCCGTGAACGATGTGATCGCACACGGGTTCCCGAACAGCAAGCCGCTTCAGCAGGGAGACATTGTCACCATCGATATCGTTGCGGAGTTGAACGGCTGGGTTGGCGATTCCGCATGGAGCTACGCGGTTGGCCCCGTCTCGGAGGAAGCCGAGAAGTTGATGCGGGTCGCGAAAGAGTGCATGTACATCGGTATCGAACGAGCAACCGTTGATAGCCGGATCGGTGATGTTGTCCATGCGATTCAACAACATGCGGAGCAAAACGGTTTTGGTGTTGTGCGCGATTTGCTTGCCCATGGAGTGGGTAGAAACATGCATGAGGAGCCTAATTTTCCGCACGTCGGCTTGCCGGGCAAAGGCTTCCGCCTTAAGGAAGGAATGGTTTTTACCATTGAGCCGATGTTGAACGCGGGAACGTATCGCATGACGATCGACGATGATGGTTGGACCGCGCGAACCGCTGACGGAAGGCTATCCGCTCAGTACGAGCATACAATTGCCATTACGAAAGAGGGACCTGTCATTTTAACTGCGCAGGAATAAGTCTTTAAAAAAATGTTTTGACAAATTAAAAAATGCATGTTACTTTATTACCTAGTAATTCCATAGGAAATATAGTACTTGACTACCGGACAACCGGAAACTTGCTGCGGCTTGTTTCCGGTTTTTTCTATTATCCGGAGAAAAAATCGTTTGAATGGAGCGTGTGTAGCTTGAGTTCAGGGAAAAAAAACGTGCATCTCAACGTGTTTGTTCGTATTGCAGGCCACCATGCCGGCGGCTGGAAGCATCCGGACGCAGAGCCTCAGAGGGATCTTGATATTGACAAGTATGTGGAATTGGCCCAACTCGCGGAACGCGGACTCCTCGACTCCTTGTTCACGGCAGACAATTATTCGGGCACGGGTCGCAGGCTAGAGCCTTTCACGTTGCTCTCAGCTCTGGCGGCCGTCACGAAACACATCGGTCTGATCGGCACGGTAAGTACCACTTACAATGATCCGTTTCATGTAGCTAGGAAGTTCGCTTCGCTTGATTTTTTAAGTAAAGGGAGGGCAGGCTGGAACATTGTAACAGGGCATTCGCCAGCGGACGGGGACAACATCACGAAGTGGGATGGGTATCCGGAGACGGAAAAGCGGTATGACATCGGAGATGAGTTCGTCGAAGTTACTAAGCAATTATGGGACAGCTGGGATGAGGAGGGAATTCAGATTCACGACGAGCATGAGCTTAGAGTGGACCGGGATCATATTCACGAAATCGATTTTCAGGGCAACTATTACCATATCAAGGGCCCTTTAAACATCCCACGCCCGCCGCAAGGCTATCCTGTATTGGTACAAGCCGGTTCCTCCGAGAAAGGCAAGGAACTAGCAGCGAAGCATGGTGAAGTCATCTTTACCGCACAACAGACGCTCGGGGCGGCACAGGAGTTTTATACCGATGTAAAATCGAGGCTGTCCAAATATGGAAGGAGTCCTGACGAGCTGGTGATCATGCCGGGACTTGGTGCTATTGTCGGTGAAACGGAAGCGGAGGCTAGAGAGCTCGAAGAGGAGCTATTTTCCCTGCTCAATCAAGAGCAAGCTCTAAAGCAGGCTTCACGGTTCTTCGCCGTGGATTTGTCGGAGTATTCGCTGGATGATCCGGTGCCGATTGATAAGATCAAGCCCGAAGACCCGCGCAAGCAGGGCGGGATCACCAGCCGCCGGGAGGTAGTGCTTGACGCAGTGCGCCGGGAGAAGACGACCATCCGGCAATTTATCAACCGCAGCGCGGGCGGACACGGTCATATTACCTTTACAGGCTCCTATATTCAAGTAGCTGATTTCATCGAGAAATGGCTGCGGGAAGGGGGAGCGGACGGCTTTAACTTGCTGCCGCAGGTGGTTCCGAACAATTTGGAGACATTCATCAACAAGGTCATCCCAGAGCTGCAGAACCGGGGGATTTACCGGACGGCTTACGAAGGGACTACCCTTCGCGATCATCTTGGACTTGCGCGACCGGCTAACAGGAATAGAGAGCTGTGGACAGCCAGTCGGCAATCTTCGAAAAGCACCTATTCCGATGCAGCCCATTAATCAAGAATCCTATGCGAGGTGATGTATACAATGTCGAAGCCCAATAAAAAAGCGCATTTTAATGTATTCATACGCGGTACCGGACATCATGCTGCAGCTTCGAGACATCCGTCGGTCAATCCGGATGGCGGGCTTGATTTGGAGCATTTTGCTAACCAGGCGCGCATTGCTGAGAGAGGCTTGCTGGACGCTCTGTTCGTTGCTGACGGTTATTCTGGCGTTTCTCGGCGGCTCGAGCCTTTCACGTTGTTCTCGGCCCTCGCCCCGCTAACCAAGCATCTTGGTTTCATTGCAACGGTTGGAACGACGTATAACGATCCCTACCATGTTGCCCGGCAATTCGCTTCCTTGGACCATATCAGCAAGGGACGAGCGGCATGGAACATCGTTACGACAGCACAATCTGCAGCACATAATTTCGGACGAGGCGAGCATCCCCATGTGGATGAGCGGTACAGAGTGGGCGAGGAATTCGTCGATGTCGTCAAGCAGCTCTGGGACAGCTGGGAGGAGGATGCCCTCGTTTACGATAAAACCTCAGACCAGCGGCTGGACTCAAGCAAGGTGCACCACATTAACTTTACCGGCAATTACTATAAAGTCAAAGGCCCACTGAATATTCCGCGTCCGCCGCAAGGCTACCCGGTACTTGTTCAGGCCGGTTCCTCCGAAGGGGGCAAAGAGCTGGCGGCGAGAACGGCGGATGCCATCTTCACTGCCCAGCAAACATTAGCTGCTGCGCAAGAGTTTTATCGGGATGTAAAGGGCAGATTGGCCAAATTCGGCAGGACGCCGGATCAACTGCTTATTTTGCCTGGTCTATGCCCGATCATTGGGGATACGGAAGCGGAGGCTAGAGAGCTCGAGGAGGAGTTGTTTTCACTTCTCCATTTAGAACGATCGCTCAGCAATTTGTCCCGTTATTTCACCGTCAATCTGGCTGATTATCCGCTGGATGCGCCGGTGCCACTCGATAAGCTAAGGCCGGCAGAGGAGTTTCGTACAGGGATTACGTCACGCCGGGACGTCATTATCGATGCTGCATTCAGAGAGAAGTTCACGATCAAACAATTTGTGAGCCGAAGCGCCGGAGGACACGGTCATATTACGTTTACGGGGTCCGTTCTCCAGGTAGCCGATTTCATCGAGCAATGGATCCGGGAGGGAGGCTCGGACGGCTTCAACATTCTCCCGCCGATCTTCCCTAAGGGGCTGGAGGATTTTGTTGACAAGGTTATCCCTGAACTGCAAAATCGCGGGTTGTTCCGTACGGAATATGAGGGAACAACCCTGCGTGAAAATTATGGTTTAGCCCGTCCTGAGAATCAGCATAGAAAAGTATGGGCTGCTAACGGACAAAGCCTCGCGGCATCGGGAGAGGCGAGTTGGGCATAGCGGAATGCTATAATCGAATGGAAGAATATTGACGATATGGATTATTATTGTTGACAGTATGAAAGCAGCATACTATACTGCACATAAACATAGTTAGTACATCGGAATACTTTAATTTATTTCGAAGGTCTACCGGAAAGCTGGAGACTCCTTTTTGATTCGGATGCGTGCCGAATAGAATAGGGGTCTTTTTTTCTGTAATAGAATGGGTAGATGATAGGACTCCCAGCAAAGTAACGTAATCGGTCTCAAAGCAAAGGCGGCACTTGCGGGATCATCCTATGAATTAACAAGGGGGCGAGATTGCATTGAGATGGCAGCAACCGATCGAGCCGGAGTTCGGCTGGTATATGCCGACAAGAGGAGACGGACCTTATATTGGCGTCAAGCCGGAACGGGTCGTGGACACGGCGTACATGATCCGGGTAGCCCAAGCAGTGGAGAATGCGGGGTATACGTTCGCGCTCATTCCGACAGGAGGCGCCTGCACGGATGCCTGGGTGATGGGAGCTACATTAGCGGCCCATACGAAAATATTCAAGCCGCTGATTGCGATGCGCCCCGGTTTGATTGCACCGGCGCTTGCGGCACGAATGGGGGCATCATTGGATGAAGTCACTGGTGGACGCGCTCTGTTCAACATTGTGACCGGCAGTTCGGCTGAAGATATGAAGGCCATGGGCGATATGCTGGCTTATGACAAGGAAGCACGGTATGAGAGAACTACGGAGTATATCAAGATTGTCCGTCAGCTTTGGATCAATTCCCAGGGGGTCCGAGGCAATCAGCTGCTTGCTAATCACAGCGGGGAAAAGGAGATTGAATTGCTGGATTACTCCGGCAAATATTTCTCCCTTGAAGGCGGAGTAAGCTATCCGTCACCGGTGCAGCGGCCCCATCCGCCATTTTATTTTGGCGGCAGCTCGGCGGCGGCCAAACGCTTGGCGGCGGAAATCGCCGATGTGTACCTGATGTGGGCGGAACCAGTAGATTGGATCCGAGAACAAATCGAGGAGGTGGAGTATCACCGCTTGCGCTTGAAGGCGGAGCAGGGTATCGACCGGACGATCCGCTACGGAATTCGCGCCCAAGTCTTCGTTCGCGATACCGAGGAGGAGGCTTGGGAGGCTGCAAGGGAAATCATCAGCAAGGTCGATCCCGTCACCTTGCGTGAAACGGAAACGCGATTCCAGCATGCTGAATCAGAGGGCCAGCAGCGGCAAAACCGGGTCCGCCAGCTCGCTGCGAATAACGATTACGTGATCGGTCCCAATTTCTGGGCGGGGCTTTCGTCCATACGCGGTGGGGGAGCGATGGCCTTTGTAGGAACCCCTGATCAAGTTGCTGACAGATTCATCGAATTTATCGATATCGGAGTTTCTTCCTTTATCTTATCCGGTTATCCCAATTTGGAAGAGTCATCCCGATCGGGTGCTGTTATTCAAGCCGTAAGGAGCAAGCTGAAGGAAAGAACAGGGTCCGGACACCGGAGCTCTGCATCATAATTTTTCTAACTATGAGGAGCGATTCGAGATGACAATAGGATTAAGGAAATTTGGTAGAACTGGCCTGAAGGTATCGGAAGTGAGCCTGGGAACGATGGCCTTCGGACGGTGGATCGATGAGAAGCAATCGGCTGATGTGCTTGACACCGCACTTGATGCGGGAATTACGCTGCTAGATACCGCCGATGTCTATGGCAAGGGAACAGACCGCAATAATCCGCTGGAGTCCGGTCAATCGGAGACGATTCTCGGCAATTTGCTCGGCGCTCGCAGACACCAAATTATCCTCGCGACAAAAGTACATGGACGGGTAGGACTTGGTGCCAACGATGCGGGGCAGAGCCGTTATCACATTTTTCGCGCCGTCGAGAACAGCCTTCGGCGACTTCAAACGGATTATATCGATTTGTACCAAGTGCATCGCTTCGACGAAAGTACACCGTTGGAGGAAACGCTGAGAGCATTGGACGATTTGGTTCGTCAAGGGAAAATTCGTTACATAGGCTGCTCCAACTACGCCGCATGGCAAATTGCGAAGGCGCACGGCATCTCGGCGCAGCTGAATTTGCACCGGTTCGAAAGCGTACAGCCTGAGTACAGCATCATCAACCGGGATATCGAGCGGGAGCTGCTGCCGTTCGCCGCTTCGGAGCAGGTGGGCGTCATTGTGTACAGTCCGCTTGGTCGCGGGCTATTGGCGGGGAAGTACGCCTTCGAACAAGCTCCTCCTGAGGGAACACGCGGGGCCGCCGGCGAGCAGCGTCTGCAAGTGCTGCTCAAACAGGAGCATCATTTTCATATCGTAGAACGGTTTAAAGCGATTGCAGCTCGGAAGGGCTGGTCTCTAGCGCAGCTTGCGCTTACTTGGGTAGTCAGCAGACCGCACATTACATCTGCCATTCTGGGGGCATCGAATCCAAGACAAGTAATCGAATCCGTTCAATATGTCGGTGAGAAGCTGAGTCCGGAAGAGCTGTCCGAGATCGACGAAATTACGAATAACCCTTATGCAGGGAGGGTTGGGCAGCTGTAAGGCAAAGTTAGCTGTGCATCTAATCCGATTAAACTTATGAGAATAATTGGTTGAACATCACTAATACACTCATAAGAACTGAGAGGCGTTGACTCGATGGCTGGAATTTTAATCAACCACTTATATAAAAGATACGGCAAGGATAAGCATGACGTCGTGAAGGATTTTCATCTCGAGATTCAGGACCGGGAATTCCTGGTCTTCGTCGGACCTTCCGGCTGCGGCAAATCGACAACCCTGCGGATGATCGCCGGGCTGGAGGAGGTTACCGAAGGGGAAATCTATATCGGCGATAAGCTGGTGAACCATCTGCCCCCGAAGGACAGGGATATTGCCATGGTGTTTCAAAACTATGCGTTATATCCAAATCTCACGGTGTATGAAAATATCGCTTTCGGTCTCCGAATGCGGAAGGTACAGAAGCACGTCATCGATCAAAGTGTGAAAAAGGCCGCAAGGGTGCTGGAAATCGAACAATACCTGGACCGTAGACCTAGGGAATTGTCAGGAGGCCAAAGGCAGCGTGTCGCGTTAGGGCGTGCGATCGTCCGCAATCCGAAAGTATTTCTCATGGATGAGCCATTATCCAACCTAGACGCGAAACTGCGCGCGCAAATGCGTACGGAGATCATCAAGCTGCACAAGTCGCTGGACGTTACCTTCATCTATGTAACGCATGATCAGGTGGAGGCCATGACGATGGGGGACCGGATTGTTGTCATGAAGGACGGCATTATCCAGCAGGTGGATACGCCGGAGGTCATTTACCGTTATCCGAGCAATACATTTGTCGCCAGCTTTATCGGATCGCCCCAGATGAATTTTCTCACAGGACGCATCGTTGAGAACGTTCCAGGAAGGCTGGAGTTCTCCACCTCAAGGTTCTCGCTGGAAATTCCGCCTGAGACGGCTAGTATACTGCTCAAGCATAAGCAATTGAACCGGACGGTTACGCTGGGGCTGCGGCCTGAGTATATCAGTCTGGAGGGGCTCTATTCCGACACGCTCCTGGTCGGCCGCTGCAAGCTGAGCGAGTTAATGGGCGCCGATCGTTTCCTGCATTTAGATATCGGACAGGATAAGCTGCTGATTGTCCGCGTGAACTCCCAGTTTCAATACAAGGACAATGAAAGTGTGCGAATTTCACCTGATATGAACAAAGCGCTATTCTTCCACATCGATACTGGCGATAGACTAAAATAGGCGCTCGATCAGCGTATGGAAGAAAGGGGGGTACCATATTGTTCATCAATCGATTTCACCGTTCCCGGACTCTTAGATGCCGGACGCTTCTGCTGCTATCCGCCTTGCTGGCGATCTTGGGCCTTCCACTCTCGATTAGAAGCGGCCTTCCGGTTTACGCTGCCGAGCCTAAGTCAACACAGCCCACGAAGTCGTCTATCCAGCAGGGGCAGGCCGCCGGAAATGACCCGTTAACGGAACCCTATTATGCGTCCGTGTTGAAGACGTGGCAGGAGCAAAATATTCCGAACGCGAAGTCTGACGTCGCCATCCGTGCCACCACGCCTTCTGCCCAGTCGGATCCCGGCTCGACCGCAAGAGGCAGCCTGGAGGGCAAGCCGGATGTGCTGCTGTGGAAAGGAAGCCAGGCAAGCTGGATCGAGTACCAATTCCAGGTTCCCGCCGCAGGCTTGTATGAAATACATGCCTCGTATCATCCGCTACCTGGGAACGGCGTCGGGAATCCGATCGTATGGGATGTTGCGTTGGATGGCAGACGTCCGTTTCGAGAAGCCTCTTCGATCACGTTGTACCGCGAGTGGACTGATGCCCGTCCGATCCTCAAGAATGAAGATGGGGATGAGGTGCGCCCTCGTTCATACGAACTCGCCACGTGGCGCGTCAAGCCGTTCATTGACTCCGAGGGGGCCTATGCCGAGCCGATAAAATGGTATTTTACCGCAGGCTCCCATACGCTGAGGATTAACGGGCTGGAACCGGTCGCGCTGGAAGAGCTTCGGCTTGTTCCCCCGCAGAAAATCTACACTTACCGTGAAGTGTCCGCATCCTATCCATTAACGCCACCCGTTCAGGCACGGGTATTAACACTGCAGGCGGAGGATTTAGCGTATAAAAATGATACATCGATCAAATTATTTTACGATACCGATCCCCGCACCGTTCCTGAGTCCAGGGGAAGGATCACGTATAACACGGTCGGCGGCAGAAGATGGCTGTATCAGAATCAGGAAATAGTCTGGAGCTTCGACGTACCGGAATCCGGCAAATACAAGCTGGCGCTGCGTTCGCTGCAAAATGCCATCGCGCAAAAATCATCCTTCCGGAGTATTCGCATTGACGGGAAGACACCATTTCGCGAGCTGCTGGACTACAGGTTTCCATACAGCTCCGGCTGGAAAGGAACGGTCCTTCAGCAGGAAAACGGAACGCCGTTTGAATTTTATTTGACCAAGGGTACACACGAGCTGTCGATGGCGGTCAACCATGCCCCCATCAAGCCGGTGCTGCTCGGGATTGATGATTTGTCCGGCCAGCTGCGCTTGATCGAGCAGGATCTGCGGCTATTGACCGGTGGATTGGTGGATAGGAACAGGACATGGAAGGTCGCGGAGGACCTTCCCGATTTGCCGGATCGGCTCGAGAAGGCCATAAGTTCGCTGCTGTCTCTATCGGCTGCGCTTCAGCAGATCAACGGGAACAAGGACAGTATTAGTCAGGGGCTGGCTACCTCGGCACAGGACCTTCGCACGCTGCTTGGGAAAATCGATGATGTGCCCTATTACGCGGATCAAATCACAAGCATGAACCAGAAGATTAGCAATTTTATCGATACGTTGCTGCAGCAGCCGCTGCAGCTCGATGAAATCTACATAGCCCCTTCGGAGGAACGTTTTCCAAAAATGGAGGCATCGTGGTTCTCCGAGGCTGTAGGCTCGATCAAAAACTTCTTTTACTCGTTCCAAGATCGAGACAGCCTCAACAACTTAGACGATCGCGTCTTGAACGTTTGGGTTCAGCGGGGGCGGGATTACGTTGACCAGCTGCAGCAGCTGGCGGATGAGCGGTTCACCCCAGATACCGGAATTAAGGTGAAGGTCAATCTACTGCCTACGCCGCAACTGCTGCTGATGTCCAATGCCGCTGGCGTGCAGCCGGATGTGGCACTGGGCCTCACGCAAGATCTGCCGGTTGATTACGCGATCCGCGGGAGTGTAGCTGATTTATCGAAATTTCCGGGCTTTCAGGAGCTTTATAACCAATTCAGTCCAGGGTCCTGGCTTCCGTTTTATTATGACAAGGGCTTCTATGCGATTCCTGAAACGCAGTCGTTTCTAGTGTTGTTTTACCGCAAGGACATTTTGGAGCAGCTTGGGCTGAAGGTACCGCAGACATGGGCGGACGTCACAGCCATGCTGCCGACACTGCAGCGGAATTCGCTTAATTTCTATCTTAACAGTAGGGATTATACGCCCTTCTTTTATCAAAACCATTCCGATTTCTTTGAGCAAACCGGGCTAGGGACAGCACTGGATTCACCGCAAAGCTTCAAATCGTTCAAACAGTGGACCGATTTGTTTACCACTTATGCCCTAGAGAAAGAAGTACCGAGCTTCTACCAGCATTTTCGCAGAGGGACGATGCCGATTGGCGTCTCCGACTACAATATGTACGTTCAGCTGGCCGCAGCTGCTCCAGAGCTGAACGGGAGATGGGGAATAGCCGAGATCCCGGGCATCAAGCAGCCTGACGGCACGATTGAACGGTGGGCCGGAGGCGGTCAGCGAACGGGCGTTATTTTCGAGGCTTCCAAGAAGAAGGATCAGGCTTGGGAGTTCTTAAAATGGTGGGTGTCTGCAGACGTCCAGGCACAATACGGTAATGATATCGAGGCAGTAAACGGCGTTGCTTTCCGCTGGAATACGTCTAACGTCGATGCATTCGCCCGGCTTCCGTGGAAGCGGGAAGACGCGCGCGTCATTCTGGAGCAGTGGCGTTGGTATAAGGACGTTCCCAATCTCCCCGGAGGTTACTTTATGGAGCGCGAGCTTCGGAATGCGTGGCTCAGGTCCGTCGTAGACGGGATAAACTACCGTTCCTCGCTGGAGACAGCGGTACTCGATATCAATCGGGAGCTTCGGCGCAAGCAGCAGGAGTTCGGCTATGTGGACCCCGGAGGACAAACGATTAAAACGCTCGATTTGCCGGTAGTGAGTCAGCCTTGGGAAGGAGTGAACCGTTATGTTCGATAGAACGTCGCGAATTCCGTTGAATACCGCGCCGACATCAGCTGCTGCACCCAAGTCCAAAGCCCGTTCGCGGGTTCGGAACAACGCGCGGGGGCTGCTCGCGCTCCTATGGGCGCACCGTTTTTCTTATTTGTTCGTCGCTCCGTTCATGCTCAGTTTTATCACATTCATTCTAATTCCGGTTCTGGCAGCAATCGGACTCAGCTTCACGTATTTCAATGCGATTCAACGGCCACATTTTATTGGTTGGCAAAACTATCAGTATTTGCTGTCGCAGGATTTGCTCTTCTTGAAATATGCGCTGCCTAACACATTTCAATTCGCATTGCTAGTGGGCCCCGGGGGGTATATTGCCGCATTTTTGCTAGCCTGGCTCATTTCCCAGCTTCCAGGTACACTGCGCAAGTGGTTCGCACTTGCCATGTATACCCCGTCGTTGACTGTTGGAATCGCAATGTCGATTGTTTGGCTGCCGATGCTGACCGGGGACCGGATCGGCTACTTGAACAGCATTCTGCTTCAACTAGGCTTAATCGATGTGCCCAAATTGTGGGTGACCGACAAAGATTACTTGATGAATTCGATGGTCGTCGTGACACTCTGGTCAAGCATGGGGGTCGGTTTTCTTGCGATGCTGGCCGGCATTCTGAACGTGAACAAGGAACTGTATGAAGCGGGCAAGCTTGACGGTATCGGCAGCCGGCTGCAGGAAATCTGGTATATTACGATTCCGTCTATGAAGCCGCAGATGCTGTTTGGGGCAATCATGGCCATTGTATCTACGTTCAAGGCAGGCGCCATCGGAGTAGAGTTGTCGGGCTTGAATCCGACGCCCGAATATGCAGGTCATTTGATAATTAACCATATCGACGACTACGGCTTTATCCGTTTCGAGATGGGCTATGCGGCCGCAATTTCTGTATTCTTGCTCATTCTGATGTATTTGTCCAACCGGCTGAGCTGGAGCTTATTCGGTCCCAAGGAGGGCGAGTAATGAAGCGGATGGTTTTTTCTACAAGCTGGCCCAAGGTCAAAGCCTGGAAGCATGTGAAGCGTCTCACCGGAACGGGTCGAATGGATGCCTTTCAAAAAGTGATTATCACCATCATGGTGCTGCTCTCTCTTTTCATGCTGCTTCCTATCGTGTATATCATCAATCATGCGCTCAAGCCTTATCATGAGCTCTTTGTTTATCCTCCGAATTTCATTGTCAGAGAGCCTACGTTCCAGAATTTTATTGAGTTGTTCCTAGTGGCCGCGAATTCAACCGTTCCGATGTCCCGGTACTTGTTCAACAGCGCGATCATTACGGTGGCCGGGGTTGTGGGCGTAACAATAGTCAGTGCGATGTGCGCGTATCCGATTTCCAAGCTAAAGTTTCCGGGGCATAAAGCGATGTTCTCACTCATTCTGCTGACGCTGATGTTCGCTCCGGAGGTTATGCAGATTCCGCGGTATTTGGTAGTAAGCCATCTAGGTATCATGAATACGTACTGGGGGCATATATTACCACTGCTCGCCATGCCGGTCGGTGTATTTTTACTTAAGCAGTTTATTGATCAGCTGCCAAATGACCTGCTCGAAGCTGCCAGAATAGATGGTGCCAGTGAGTATATTATATTTTTGCGCATCGTCATTCCAGTCTGCATGCCCGCCGTAGCTACAGTAGCTATTTTGACCTTTCAGAGCGCATGGGGTAACGTGGAGACTTCCTCCTTGTTCATGCAGGACGATAATATGAAGAACTTTCCGTTCTTTCTGAGTACCCTAACGAGCAACCAAGCCAATCTCGTGGCCCGTCAGGGGGCGGCAGCTGCGGCGGCGCTCATCATGTTCGTGCCGAACCTGCTCATTTTCTTGTTTTTGCAGGGAAAAGTGATTGCAACCATGGCCCATTCGGGGATCAAATAAAAAGAGAGGAGGACATTCGTTTGCGCTTCATTCATAAGAGACTGCTTCTCTCGATTTCAGTACTATCCGTGCTCTCGGCGTTACTCTTAGGGCCAGGTACCGTTGCGGCCGATACCCCATACAGCACGAATTATAAAGACAGCTACGATCAGCTCGTCTGGACTCAGCCGGCCTACAATCCGGCTGGAGCGCTAGGGCGCGAGATTTACATCCCTGATCCACAGAAGCCCGGACATCTGCTGTTCTCACCACTCAAACAGCCGCAGGATCTTTTTATTGATGTGAAGGATCAAATTTACATTGCGGACACGGGAAACAATCGGATCATTCATCTGGATGAAAAAGGTAAGCTGATCCGCATCATTGACTTGAAAGAAAGCCCATTAAATAAGCCGCAAGGGCTGTATGTTGACGATGAAGGGCAAGTCTATATCGCAGATACTGGGAATAAACGGGTCGTGCTGCTGAATAAGGATGGGAAGCTCATCCGTGAGTACAAGCGGCCAAATTCCAAGTTTTTACCAGATTCCTTCAAGTATGATCCGGTGAAGCTGGTCGTGGACAAACGCGGATATTTGTACATCACAGTGCTTGGCGGCTACCAGGGGCTAATACAGCTGGATTCGGAAGGAGAATTCCAAGGCTTCTTCGGCGCCAACACGACCAGCTTCTCGATGCTCGATATGTTCAAGAGGATAATCTACTCCCGGGAAATGTACCAGAAAGAGATCAGCAAGCTTCCGGGTTCGATTGCTAGTGTCGCGATCGACAAAGATGGATTGATCTATACTACTTCCACCGATGTGGTCAATCGGCAGATCAAGAAGTTGAATATTGCAGGGCAGGATCAGTTGACGAGCAAGGGGGATTTCTCCACAGGGAATGTGAAGACGGAGTATGGCGAAGTGGCCTTCCTTGATTTTAACAACCGGGTACCCGTCCTATCCGATCTAACTGTAGACGGAGACGGCAACATTACCGCGATCGATTCCAAACGCAAGGTCGTAAATCAATACGACAGCTCCGGTAATTTGCTGTTCTTCTGGTGGGGGGATGACACCACGGTAAGCACTCAATTAGGTATGGTTAAGACGCCGACGGCGATCGCCAGCAATTCCCGGGACGAGCTGTTCATTCTGGACGGGGAGAACAATTTGGTACAGCACTTCCAGATATCGGAATTCGGTGCGCTTGTTCATCAAGCAAACCATCTGACACAGGAAGGCAAATACGTGGAAAGTGAAGCCCCGTGGTCCGAGGTGTACCGGCTGAACAACTACTATACACCGGCTATCGTCGGCCTAGCGAAGGCAGCCTATAAGAAAGGAGATTATGAACAGGCGCAGGAGCTGTTCCTGAAAGCCGGCCATGCGCAGGGCTATTCCGATGCCTTCTGGCAGAACCGTCTGCTCTGGTTCCAGCAGCACTTCGGTGCAGTAGCGAATACGGTCTTGATTGCGGTAACTGTGCTTGTACCGGCAGGCAAATGGGTAGGAAGAAGCGGCTGGGCGGACCGCTTACAGCGTCGAAGACGGAGCCGGTTTCCGCTGGCCGGACAGCTTGCCCAAGCCTTTTACATCCTGCGCCATCCGATTGAAGGCTTCAGCGCGATGCGGTACGACGAAAAGGCAGGGTGGCTTAGCAGCTCCATTCTGCTCCTGCTGGGGCTGGGCTCGTTCTGCGTTATGCGAGCGGGAATCAGTTTTATTTTTAACCCCGAGGTATTCCTGGATGTCAACCTTCTAGCGGTGATCGTGCAGTTCCTGGTCATCTGGTTCGGCTGGATCGTTGCCAACTATTTGATCAGCTCGATTTATCGGGGGGAAGGCCGGTTCCGGGATGTCGTCTATGGCAGTGCTTATGCTACCTTTCCGCTGGTCTTGGTGGGCCTGCCCTTGACGATCATTTCGAACGTCATGACATTGAACGAAGGCTCTATTTACCATTTTCTGTACTACGGATTGTTTGTCTGGATCGGCCTTCTGCTGTTTTGGAAGGTACAGAGTCTGCAAAATTATTCGGTAGGCGAGACGGTGATCAACCTCGGCTTATCCGCATTTACGATGCTGGTATGTGGGGTGCTCATCTTTATTACGGTGGGGCTAACGAAAGAGCTTCTAGATTTCTTCTACTCAATTTACCAGGAGGTGTCAGTAAGATGAAGCGCAAACAAGTCGTCATGATTTCCGCCATTCTGCTGGCTATTCTTCTGACGGTAGGACTCCTTACGAATGGCAATACGGGAGGCACGCTACTCGCTGCGGATCCTCCGGCAGGCACAGAAGCTGGGGCGGGTACACAAGCTGCAGCCATTGTCTCCCAGACTGCAACCGGAACCGGTTCGCCGAAGCTGGCGCTGCCGGAAGAAGCCGGCTTCCGGCTCTCGGCGGAATCGGAGGGGCTGAGATTGTGGGTGGATGACAAAACAGCCCATTTTAAGGTGGAGCAGAAAAGCACGGGGCAGGTGTGGCGATCGTATCCAGACCCCGAGCACTGGCCCCGGGAGACTATTACCGGAACCTGGCGTAACAATCTGATGTCGCCGATTATGCTGGAATATATCGATACCTCCAATTCCAAATCGCAAGCGAAGACGATCAGCTGGCTAGAGGATAAAGGTGCTCTTGAGAGCTTTCAGTTGACGCCTGCGGGCTTTAAGGTGACCTTCAACTTTACCGTAACCGGATTCAAAATCCCTATCGAGGTGCGGCTTCGTGAAGATTACGTGGAAACGGCCGTCGACGATAAGAACATCGGGGAAGGCAAGCTCAGCCTGCTGAATGTGAAGCTGTATCCATTATTCGGAGCCGAGCCTTACGAAGAGAAGCAAGAGGGCTACATCCTGCTTCCGGATGGAGCGGGGGCGCTCATCCGGTTCAAGCCGAATCAGGCGAATGATAAATCGGTCTACCGTGCCAGTGTATACGGGAACGACGACGCCTTCTTCAATGAAAAGACCGGCCGCAATGCGCTTCGTCTGCCGGTGTTCGGCATCAAAGCAGGTCCGCAGGCTTTTGTCGGTGTGATGGTATCGGGTGAAGAGTATGGCAAGCTGTTCGCTTCGCCAACGGGAGCGTACGGCCAATACAATTGGGTAACACCCGAGTGGACGTACCGGCTCAAATATTTTCAGAGCACGAGCAAGAAGGGACCCAATGGCTTCTTTACCTACAACAAAGAGCGGTTCACCGCTCCTGAACGGGCAACCCGGTACTATTTGCTCGATCCGGAGAAAAGCGATTATGCCGGGATGGCGGAGAAGTACCGCAATTTCCTGATCAAGGAAAAAGGACTTCAACCACTCACTCCAAAGAACGGTGATGTGCCGTTCTATGCAGATATCATCGGTGCCGACGTTAAGCAGGGTCTCATGTGGGATAAATATCTGAAAGGAACGACGACCACAGAGGCTGCAGAGCTTGTGCAAACACTGCTGAACCAAGGCATCCGTAACCTCACGGTGCAATATGCAGGCTGGCAGACGGGGGGCTACAGTGCGTTCGGCGGGCTGTTCCCGGTCGACTCCCGGCTCGGCGGCAATGAAGGCATGCGCCAATTCATCCAGTTTGCTCATTCCAAGAACGTACCCGTTTATTTAACAGCGAATTACACGCTGAACAATACGGGGAGGGACGGGTTCTGGCCGGCGTTCGACGGCCTGCGCGATTTATCGGGGACCATCGTAGAATATGAGAACCCCTCCAACCACGAGATGACAACGCGAGTAAGCCCGCGCCTAACAGCAAAAACCGCTGAAGAAGATTTGAACCGGTTCAAGTCGCTGGGAGCGGACGGCATCTATTTCAACGAAGGTATAGGGCAGCTGTTGAGCAGCGATTACAACGAACGCTACAAGGCCAATCGCAGTGCTGCACTTCAGCTTCAGCGTGAAGTTCTCCAGCAGACCAAAACGGCGCTTGGCGGAGTCAGCGTAGAGGATGCCAACCTGTACGCATGGGATCAAACTGCTCATATACATAAAATGGCGGATTCGTTCTCTCACGATATTTTCGTAGATGAATCAGTACCGTTCCTGCAGATCGTGCTGCACGGCCTGGTCACCTATTCCTTGGAATGGTCCAACCTGCGGGAGCAATACCGCGCTGACTTCCTACGCAGCATTGAGCTCGGAGCCTATCCCTCGTATGTATTTACGAGCGCACCGTCCGGCAGCTTGAAGGGGGCCTTCTCCATCTGGTACTACAGCATGGATTATAGAGAATGGCTTGCCCATGCGGCAGCAGAATATAAACGCTTTAACGAGGCACTCGGGGATGTTCAGGATCAGGTGATTGTCGGACATCGTACGCTTGCATCCGGAGTCAAGGAAACGGAATATGCCGGAGGCAAAAGAATTATCGTGAATTACAATGCGGAGCCGTATGTTCAAGGGGATCTCCGTGTTCCTGGTAAGGACTTTATCGTGCAGAGAGGAGGGGAGCGTTCATGAGAAGGCTTAATCTGCATGATTCGACGCTGCGCAAATGGGAAGGCGCCTTATTCATCTCGCCGTGGATTCTCGGATTCTACGCGTTCGTCGCCTTCCCCCTCGGCTTTTCGCTTTACATGAGCTTCCACCGAGTGAAAGTGACGGTAGGCGGCATCGAAACGACGCCTAATGGTTTCGATTATTATAAGGAAATCTTATTTGCCGACGGCGGGCTGCTGTATGACGATTTGATTCCATTCCTGAGGGAAGCGGTCATCATGATACCGGTTATTATTATTTTTTCTATGTTGATCGCCATATTACTGAACCAAAAGTTCTGGGGCAGGACACTGTTCCGGATCATCTTCTTTCTACCGGTCATTTTCTCGTCCGGACAGATCGTACTGGAGTTTATCAAGCAGGGTGAAGGCTCGCTGGCCTTCATTGAATCGCTGCGTCTCAGCGCGTATGTGGCGGAGTATGTGCCTAAGAGCTGGGTAGAGCCTATCAATCACGTTATCAGCTCCTTCGTTCTTGTGCTTTGGTACTCGGGTGTGCAGATCCTGATCTTTCTGGCTGGAAGACAGACGATTTCCTCTTCCGTGTATGAGGCGGCTCGGATTGACGGAGCAGATCCGTGGAATACCTTTTGGAAGATTACGCTGCCGGGACTTATTCCGTTTATTTTTTTGAATTTGATTTTTACGGTCGTCGATTTATTTACCTTCCCGAGCAATCCGATTATCAGCAAGGTGACGACGGCCAACTACGGCTTGTCCAGCGCACTCGCGTGGATCTATTTCATGATCGTCCTCACCTTTATCGGACTCGTGCTGTTCCTGTTCAGCAGGGTTGACAAAGCATTCGGAGGAAAGCGCAGATAACAGCAGACCAATACTCGCATGAGCAAAGAGGGAGATGACCATGGAACCTATCTTCGAAAAAAATGGAGGTCGGCGGAGCGGTGAGGGTGTGTTCATAAAAGACCGCACCATGAACACCAAGTACCTGCTGCTTGGCAAGGAAGCGGATCAAGGCTTGCTGTTCCGAATATTTCTATACGTGATTTTGATCGACACCGCATTTATTTATTTGAAGCCGATTCTTTATATGGTCATCACCATGATGAAGGATTCTTCGAATATGCTTGATCCTTCCGTGGTGTGGGTACCGCGATCGATCTTCTTCGGCCATTTGGAGGAGGCACTTCGGCTGCTGAAGTTCAAGACCGGTTTTATCTATAGCATCTCGATTTCGCTGTCTGTGGCGGTTCTCCAGATCATATCGTGCGCTGCTGCCGGCTACGCCTTCGCGAGACTGGAATTTCCATTCAAAAGATTTTGGTTCATCGCCCTGGTGTTTACCTTTATTTTGCCGCCACAGCTAACGATCCTGCCCTCCATCCTGATGTTCAAGCAAATAGGCTGGGCCAATACGGTGCTGCCGATGATCGTTCCGGCAATATTCGGCCATGGGCTGAAAGGAGCCCTATTTGTCATCATTTTCCGGCAATTTTTCTTGACGCTTCCGAAGGAGCTTGAAGAGGCAGCCCGAATCGACGGAGCGAATGCATTCCGCTTTTTCTTCAAGGTTATGCTGCCGCTCTCCAAGTCGGCTATTATCGTTGTCTTCCTATTCTCGTTTGTCTGGAACTGGAACGATTTTTACTTGCCGTCCATGTACATGTCGGGATCTAAGGAGGTTCCACTATCCATTAGTCTGGCGAAGCTGGCGGCCAGCTTATCCGCAGACGAGGCCCAAGGCGGGATCAGCATCTATGCCGAACCGATTAAGATGGCTGCATCGTTCCTGATCATCGCACCGGTGCTTGTCGTATACGCAATAGCCCAGCGTTGGTTCGTCGAGGGAATCGAGCGGACCGGTCTGGTGGAATGAGATAAACCTCTATCCAAGGTCCTTCGAAGATGAGCGACCTTAAAGTTTTGCTAAAGCAAGACTCACTTCGTAAGCAGGGTAGGTTTATTCGCCAATCCGAATGTTCTTCACACTCGCTTTAGCGCTGTAAAGAACTTAAACATTCTGATGTGGTAAAGAAAGGGGTTAACTACACAATGACAAAATCCAGGTCTACTCTATTTTTGACACTAGGCATCATGACTGCATTCTTATCTGCATGCTCCAATCCGGCTAATTCAGGGACAAATGTGTCTGCAGCAGATGGTCCCGCCAAAGATGCCGGGACCGACGCCAAGCCGGTTACACTGAAGTTCTACAACAGCAGCGGCACGTTTACGAACACAGAGTTCAAAACCTTCATTGCCGACCCGGTTCATAAACGGTTCCCGAATATTACCGTGGAACGGATTGAGCCTCCGAGCGGAACGACGCCGGAAGATTTCTTCACCTCCGGTGCAGATCCGGATCTCATTTATGCCAGCTCGACCACGCACAGCAAGCTAATAAACTTGAGCGTGCTTCAGGATTTACGCGAGTATATCAAGAAGTACAGCTTCGACGAGAGCCGGGTCAAGCCGTACTTGTACAACTACGCCAAAGGGCTTTCGAGTAAGGGAGAAATCCTGGCAATTCCGTTCAATTCGAACCAGCATATTTTATATTACAACAAGGACATCTTTGACAAATTCGGCGTACCGTATCCTCCTGATACCCAAATGACCTGGGAGCAAGCCATCGAACTTGGACAGAAACTGACGAGAACGGAGAACGGCGTCAATTACATCGGAATTGATGCAGAAGGCCCAATAGGACTGGCCAAGAGCTTGGCCTTGCCGATTATTGACTTGAAGACGAATAAATCGGTTCTAACCTCGCCGGATTGGGTGCGCGTATTCAACATCGCGAAGCTAAATTATGACATTCAGGGCTATGTAGGGAAGGACGGTAAATATGTGTACGGACGTGACGAGTTCATGAAGGACCGTAATCTTGCAATGCGCCCGACCTGGCTCGCCAACATGGTCGGTCCTTTGGAGGAGCTGCGCCAGCAAGGGCTTGAGGTAAACTGGGATATCGCTCCGATTCCGACCTTCAGCGACCATCTCGGTCAAACCCGGGAATCCCAAGTTCATACGCTGTCGGTCTCAAACAAGAGCAAGCATAAGGATGAAGCATTCCAGGCGATCTCCTTCATTTTGTCCGATGAAGTGCAGAGGACGCTGTCCCGCAACGGACGGGTGCCGGCTATCGTGAACCCTGAGCTGGAGAAGGAATACGGCGCCGATCTTCCGGTGCTGAAGGGCAAGAAAGTACAGAATGTGTTCGTCGGCAGCCCGCTTCAAGAGCACACTTTCCATCCATATGAGATTGATGTGCAGAAGTATGTGAATGAAGCCGCCAAGAGCATTGCCGTAGATAAGGTGGACGTCAATACAGCGCTGCGGAAGGCATCGGAAGAGGTCGACAAAGCAGTGGAGCGGTTCCAAAAGAATAATTAAACTCTAAGTGGTTAATGTGAAAAAAGAAGCTATAAGGAACAAATGTTCCCTATAGCTTCTTTGTACTATCGCTCAAATTTCGGCAAATCATCGGAATAATCGATCGGCACGTTTTTCCGAGTCCGGCAATGAATCGAAACGCCGGCCCATGACTATGGGAAGCGAGCGGACCCGCGAAAAACAGGCCCGGTACACTGCTCTCGAAATGGGCGTTCAAACGAGGGAATCCGCGGCCGTTGTACGTTTCCCGCTCCACATGCATTAGCAGCTCCTCGGAGAGAAACGGGACCCTGTCCAAAGCAATCCGATAGCCTGTTGCAGCAATCAGGTGGTCGACGATACGTTCTTCACCACTGGAGAGGAGCAGATGGAGCTTGTCGCCCGGAAGCGCCTTGGCCTTTTCCACGGAGACGTGAGCCGTCTCAGGTACCTTGCCTTCCACATAAGGACGCAAGAAGGCGGCAATGCTGGCGGAGGAAGTTGTCCATTTTTCCAGCTTGTTCTCAAGCGGAAGGTCATAGAACGCATCGGCAAGCTGTATCAGCTCCATCCCTGAGCCGTTACCGACGCTATAATGAGGCGCTTCCCTGCGGTAAATCAACTCGATGTCACTACCGCTCAAATGGAGAAGTGCAGCCGCCTCCCATGCACTCTGCCCGCTGCCAAGAACCGCGACCCTGCGGCCCGAGAAGGCGCTGAAGTCGGTGTAACGGAACGTGTGAGATACGAGGCTGCCGGGAAGTCCAGCAAAAACCTCCGGTATATAAGCGTAATGCTGCAAACCGGTGGCGACGACAGCATGGCGGGCAGTAAAGATCCTGCCGGTTTCCGTTAAAGCAGAATACCCGCCTGGAATGCCGTCAAGCCGGACCACGAGCTCGGATGTAAACTCGACTCCGGTTTTATCCGCGAACCAGAACGCATAATCTACGAAGACAGGGCGGGGCAGCGGGACAGTAATTTTCGTATGAGTCTCCTGAGCGAAACGCTGAAGGGTATATTCACCACGTTCATCCGATAGCGCGATCACATCCGGCTGGGTGCGGATAAACATATTTTGCGGCATTTGATTCTTCCAAAAATGCATAGGGTAGCCGAGCAGCACATACGATAAGCCGCGTGCAGCCGCATGTGCGGCTAGCGAAATACCGTACGGGCCAGCACCGATAATAAGCAGATCCAGCACAAGAAGCTCTCCCGTCCGTTATTCTAATTTGAATCCCCGATTCTCCAAGAAGCTTCGCATGTGTGTGCGCTGCCTGGACCGGAGACGACCCGTCATTTCCTTAGACCAGTTCGATTCCCTTGTACCCCCGGCCCGGGTAAGCATCCACTGGGACAGCTCCTGGTTATACTGTTCAATCCCTTCGGTATAAGCTTCCGTGGAATAACGTTCGCGGTGAAGCACCGTTGCTAGGGGAAGACGCGGACGTTGTGTAGGCTCTTGATCGGGGTAACCGAGACACATGCCGAATACGGGATACACCAGCTCCGGCAGTCCGATCAGGTCCGATATTTCCTGAGGATGATTGCGGATCCCACCTATAAATACAGTACCGAGACCAAGCGATTCGGCAGCGATGACGGCATTCTGGGCTGCTAGTGCGGCATCGACCGTAGCGATAATGAAGATTTCCGTGCTCGCCGGAATGGTTACTTCTTCTACAGGGGCGCAGGCATACTGCAGCCTGTGCAGATCCGCACACCACAGTAGGAAGACTGGGCATTCATCGATATACTGCTGATCTGCGGCCAAATGGGCGATCTGGCGCTTCACGTCCGGATCGGTTACAGCCACTACGCTGTAAGCCTGCATGTTGCTTGATGTAGGGGCTTTTTGGGCCGCACCGATGATTGCCTTTAGCTGGTCTTCAGTAATCGTGTCCGGTTTGTATTTTCGGATCGAACGATGCTGAAGCAGTTGGTTAATGATATGGTTCATTTACATTCACCTATCCTTTGAGAGGGGTTTGTTCGAAAAGAAAAACCGAAGACCTTGCCCATGGGGAGGTCTCCGGTTATCCGGTAGCAAATTATATTATATTAATCCAATTGGTATACTCAGTTAAATATATCACCGGATTCCAATCGCGTCAATGCAGGATTAATGGCGAACCCCGCACCAGGGATTTAAAAAAAGTATTGAATTTCCTATTATTCCAAGTATAATAGTTGGTATAAATAAGTTGTAACCAACACTATTGTCTACCTGGCAACTGGAGACCGGCATCTTTGAGGGTTCATTCCTCAGCCAAGATGTTGTGTCTCTTTTTATTATCACAAAAAAATTTAAAAGATTCTGTGGTTATCGGATACGAGTATGATTAAAACCCGATAAACCGTCCATAAAGGAGCTGATAACTTTAATTGACGCTGACGAGGACTTCCTGCAACTACATATCATATCTACCGGATAACCGGGGCTAAAGGCAAATGCTGCGGCTCCGGTTTTTTCTGCCTAACGCTCCAAAACTCAAGGGAAGGTGACCAACCATGTTCAAATCCGTTGTTCTGCCTA
This sequence comes from Paenibacillus sp. 32352, assembly GCF_002042965.1. Taxonomy (GTDB): domain Bacteria; phylum Bacillota; class Bacilli; order Paenibacillales; family NBRC-103111; genus Paenibacillus_S; species Paenibacillus_S vulneris. The sequence continues at coordinate 78,228 of NZ_MZNT01000012.1, forward strand.
TAAGCGTTATATTGATAATTCTTCCTCTAAGTGCATGCTCACAAAAGCCGGATCCTGGCTCAGTTCATCCCAAGGATACAACGGCGGCCTCCACGGAGCCGGTCAAGCTGCTGCTGTATTCGAACGGAGCCACCTTCACTAACACGGAATTTCAAACTCTTATTGCAGACCCGGTGAAAAAGAAATACCCTAACATTACGATCGAACGGCTGGAGCCTCCGTCGACAGCCACGCCAGAGGAAATTTTTTCTTCAGGAACCGTTCCCGATCTCATCTTTTCAACCTCTACTTCATACTACAGGTTCATCAAAATGGGTGCTTTAGAAGATGTACGTGAGTTAATTAAAAAATATAATTTCGACGCGAGTAGGCTGAAGCTGTTCCTATACGATGCGGTGAAGCAAATCGCGGATAGCGGGGAAATCTACGGGATCCCGTTTAACTCCAATCAGCACATTTTGTACTACAACAAAGATATTTTTGATAAATTCGGCGTTCCTTATCCGCCGGATCAACAGCTGACTTGGGATCAGGCGCTCGATTTGGCACGTCAACTGACTCGGACCGAAGGAGGAGTTAATTATATAGGAATTGATGTTCAAGGTCCGCTGGGCTTTGCCCGGAGTTTAGCCTTGCCCGTGATTGATCCGAAGACTGGCAAGTCCCTCCTTAGCTCTCCAGATTGGGTACGCACCTTTACCTATTCCCAGAAAAACTTCGAGATCCCTGGCTTTATCGGGAAAAATAACACCTACAACTATGATAGGGATCAGTTCATGAAGGATCGGACCTTGGCCATGCGCCCTGCGTGGCTTGCCAATATGGTCGGGCCGATGGAGGAGCTGAGGCAGCAGGGGATTGAAGTGAACTGGGATATCGCCCCGATCCCGCAATTCAGCGATCATCTGGGGGAAACCAGAGAGGCACAGGTGCATTCATTATCGATATCCAGCCAAAGCAAGCACAAGGATGAAGCGTTCCAAGTGATAGCCCATATTTTGTCCGATGAAACTCAGCGCATTTTGGCTCGCAACGGCCGGGTTCCGGCAATCATCAACCCGGAACTGGAGAAGGAATATGGCGCTGATGTCCCCGTTCTCAAAGGGAAAAAGGTACAAAATGTGTTCGCCGGCAAACCGCTCAAAACCCATGCGACCAACGAGTATGAAAGTGACATTACAAAGTACGTATCGGATGCGTACAGGGATATGGTCTTGAACAACATTGATGTCAATACCGCCATACGTAAAGCTTCGGAGAACATTGATAAAGAAGTTGAGCGTTTGCGAAAGAATCAATAACCTGAACAGCGTTACTATTCCAAAGATGAGGTGTATAAAAACTATCTATATGGAGCTGGCCCAATCCGCCTAACTCAGCCTGCTCGATTTGCACAGCGTGCAAAGTAAAATGCTAATAGAGTGAATAACAAAGAGCATCTTGTCCTATGAAACCAGTAGCTGAGTTACATCCCTATGCTCTATGCAGAGCCCAAAAATTCTGGTAGATCAAGCAGCCGTCCTTTCATGCCTGACTGATTCCACCATCTATCTCAATGCCAAACGCAACCTCTATCCTTTATGGACGGAGGTTGCATTCTTTGTGTTACCCACTTTAATGGGAGCATATCACTATACCGTCGTCTTATGGAGCATGCCGTTCAGTCAGAAGCGTTCAAAGATACCAGGATAGGGAGGGAGCTATTAGGTCCGCCGCATAGCTAATTCTACTATTTTATTTATTTAATACTGGAGCTGAACTGCGTCAGGCTCATTCCGGTCTCGGCTTTGAACATCCTGCCGAATGTATGAACATCGGCGTAGCCTACCCGAATGGCGATTTCATTGACCGAGAGACTCGTGTTGGCCGCCAGCTCTTTGGCCCGCTGGATGCGAATCCACCTCAGATACTTCATGGGAGACAGATTATAGAACTGTTTGAATTTGCTCAGCAAATAATTGCGGCTTAATTCAGACACGGATTCCAGCTGCTCCAAGGTAATATTCTCCGCATAATGCTGCTCCAAATAACGCCTAGCCAACTCGACCCTTGCTCCCGAACGGGTTTGATTCAAGGCGAACGGCGCCGCAGAGGTCAGCAGCTGCAGCAGAATGCCGATCAAAATATGCTGGCACCTCAACTGATTGACCCAATGGGGGTCCTGATAATTATGGACAAGCTGGTGAAGCTGGTCTTCTAGCGGCAAGCCGCGAATCGATCCGAGATACGTCTCTTTCGGAAGCAAATCCGATAGCGGAAAGTTTTTGCTTTGTCCGAAATGAAACAAGATGCTAATGCACTTGTAAGGACTTCCGGCTTTCCCATGGATGGTGTGGGGATGATCGGGCCGGATCAGAAAGAGATCCCCTTGTTTTACCGGCATGGGCTTATCTCCGAGCATGAAATCTGCGCTTCCATCCTCTACGTACTCTAATAAATATTGCTTCAAGCGACGGTTTTTGTACAAGTCTTCTTCTCCATGCAAAAAATCGAAGCGGCTGGCCAACGTAATATAGGGAGGAAAGTAATAGTTAAACAGCCTGAGTATCGTCTCTTCAGGGCTTAGAGCGAAGTATTCCTGATCCTCATGCGGAGCACGTTCCATACCGATCACTCCTCACTGATGCGATAGATTCATTGTAATCAAAAAATAATGATTCTAGCAACTCGTTAAAGATAAGAAGCTGAATAGCCTACTCTCGGCTCTAATCCTTTAGGGCTAACTGGCTACTTGAAAGATATAACGAGGCGCTATCCAAATTTTTTTCAAAAAAGTGATTTCGGCAACTGAAATGTTGCTTTTAGCTAAATACAAGGGAGAGGACTTTTCCTATAATGATTTCTAGAAAGCGTTACCAACTGGGAGGGATTTGCTTTGACAAGTGATTCGGCATCGGTAGAACGGGTCGTCAAAGAAGGATTGGATATCGTTGTTCTCAGCGAACCGGCTACCGGCTCCACAGCAGAGATCATTACTGGCATCGGGAACAATCTTATTCGTTTTGAAAGCGGAGGCCATCCGGTCATCGAGCCGCCGGCCCGTCTGCAGATGCTGCAAACGGAGGCGTTTGCGCCATTCCAATACGGCATGCCTATCTTGTTTCCCCCCAATCGCGTACATAAGGGAAGGTTCAGCTATCGGGGAAGGGAATACGGATTGCCCATTAACGAGCCTCCGGATTTTCATCTGCATGGGGAACTGTGTAAAAGGGCGTGGGAGGTAGTGAAAATGGGGGTATCGGACGATGGCGGAGCGTATGTAACAAGCCGTTTTAGCTACGCTTCCCATCCGGACCTAATGGCTTATTTTCCTCACTCACTGACCTTTACGATGACGTTCCGGTTATTGAAGGGACGTCTATATTTGGAAGGCACCATTGTAAATGAGGGAGAGGAAGAGTCGCCTTTTGCATTCGGGCTTCACCCTTATTTTTCCCTGCCTTTCCATCGTGGAGGAGAAATCATTCTCCACGCTCCTGCCTTGGAGGAGTGGCCTGTAACTTCTCAGGCAATGGTTAAGGGCCTGCCTTCGCAGACCGAGTTCAGCCAAAGTCTTAACGAAGGCATCTCGATCGTGGAGTATCCCGAACTGGGCTGTTCGCTGATTACCCTTAAGGAAGGCGGGGCCGCCTGCCGAATCGACGTGCCTGATAACGCGTATTCCATCCTCTTTCGTCCCGGCCCGGAGTTCCCTTATCTGGTGCTGTTCCGACCGGACTGGTCCTCGGCTTATTCTCTGGAGCCTTATACGTATGTGACCGACGCGTTTAATTTGCCTTATGAATCGGAACGGACTGGAGCCAGAGGCCTCTTGCCGGGAGAAACATTCCGCTTTGAGACTTCCATGTGGACCGAGAAGCTGGGTTGACGGTTTCGTTTTGCAAGATGCTGCCGCAGTTGGCGAAGGAAGCGTGTTGAGCTGTTTTTTGCATGTCATTCGCTAATTTGACTATAAGGAGGAATCGGCTTGAATTCGATGGATTTGGATTTATCTATACGACCGCAGCTGCCCAATCGGAAAGATTTCAGAATCGGCTGTATCGGTTCCGGGTTTATTATGAGGGACTGTCACCTGGTTGCATATCGGGATGCGGGATTTACTCCAGCAGCCATAGCCTCAAGAACTTTTGAAAATGCCAAAGCGGTGGCTGACCTGCGGGGTATTGGGAAGGTGTACGAAAAGTGGGAAGAGCTAATAAGCGATCCCGAGATCGAGATTTTGGACATTGCCATCCCGCCGGATAAACAGCTTGAGGTGGTAAAAAAGGCCGTGAAGCAAAAGCACATCAGAGGCATTTTGTGCCAGAAGCCGTTGGCCATGAATTCACGTGAAGCTTCCGAAATCGTCCAGCTTTGTGAAGAGGCAGGCATCAAACTAGGGGTCAATTCGAATATGCGTTACGATCAATCGATCCGTGCCCTCAAGGCGCTGCTGGACCGGGGAGATCTTGGAATGCCCGTCTTGGCCACAATCGAAATGCGCGCGATTCCCCACTGGCAGGATTTTCTGCATCAGTACGAGAACGTCGAAATTTTGAACATGGGGATCCACCATATCGATACGTTCCGGTACTTATTCGGAAACCCGTTGAAAATCACGGCTGTCGCAAGACGAGACCCGCGAACGGCATTCCGGCATATTGACGGTATTTCCCAATATTCGTTCCAGTACGCTAACGAGCTGTTGGCGACAAGTCTTGATGATGTCTGGGCATGGCCGGGCGAAGGCACCGAGAAGGACATCTACATCAAGTGGAGAGTGGTTGGACTGGACGGTCTGGCACAAGGGACAATTGGATGGCCCTCCTATCCGGAGCGGGTACCCAGTACGATCGAATATACGACCAAAACATCGCCGAATGAGTGGCATCGTCCAACCTGGGATGAGGTATGGTTTCCGGATGCTTTTCAAGGGACGATGGCTCAATTGCTTCGGGCGGTAGAGACGGACAGCGAACCTGAGATTAGCGGCAGGGACAATCTGCTGACGATGGCTGCCGTGGATGGATGCTACCGATCGATTGCAGAAGGGCGCACGATTTTGTTTGAGGAAGTGGCTAGTCCATTCAAATAACGTTTTGGGAGGCGATGATTCATGATTTCAGTAGGTATTTTTAACGGATACTACCCGTATACATTGGCGGAAACGATTTCACGAATTCAGAAGGACGGCTTTTCCTGTGTTCAACTGGATCTATCCTTCAAAGATCTGGATGTAACCGCTCATAATTTGGATAGGAACAAGGCACAATTCATTCAGCATGCATTCCGCGATGCTAACCTGCCGATAGTGGCCATCTCGGGATATACCAATATTATTCATCCTAACCCGGATATTCGGGAACAGAACATCGCAGGGTTAAAGAATCTCCTGCGCTATGCCCGCGACCTGGGAACTCCGTATGTCATCAGCGAAACCGGTACATATAACCAAGAAAGCGATTGGGTCTGGGATTCGAAGAACGGAACAGAGGAAGCTTATGAAGAGATATGCAGACAGATTGAAGACCTGGCAAAATTCGCTTACGAGCATGGTTCGGTGTTCCTGGTTGAGAACTATGTGAATAATATCATTGGTTCGGTCGATCAACTGACCCGGCTGTTCTCCGATGTGAATCATCCGGGGCTCGGCTTGCTAATGGACCCAACCAACTATTTTACGGACACGAACATTCATCATGTGGATGAAGAGATTCACCGCATCTTCAATGCATTGGGTGACAGAATCAAGATTGCCCACGCCAAGGACTGTAAGCCGGCGGAGGATACAGGGGAAAAGCACGCCAATATCGACGCTGCCGAATCCCATACATTCCGAGGAGCGGGGGCTGTCGAGCTTCCGGCGCCGGGACTGGGCATACTGAACTACGATCTGTACTTGGCCCGGTTGGCGAAGCTGCACCCGAATATTCCGATCATTATTGAGCACCTCGACGAGGCCGACATTCCCCGTGCCAAGCGGTTTCTGGACGGCAAGCTGAAGCGACTGGGCGTCTAAACCAACCCTTGAACGTTTGATTGGTGGATAAGCGTGCAAAGAAGCGCGCTTATCCGTTACCAATTGACCGATAGAAAGGAGCTTTGAGATGGAAGTACAGATCAAGAGAAGGGATTACAGTATTACAGGACCGGAGGGCAAACGTGCGGAGGAACGGGGACTGGTAGCAGCCGAATGGTACACAAGCCCGATTCCCCGGCAGAAAATGAAGGAATTGATGAAGAGAAAGGATGGTCCTGCGATACGGGATACGATAATATGGTTCGGCGGACTTGTTCTCTTAGGTTATCTGGCCTTTCTTTCCTGGGGGACCTGGTGGGCGGTACCGGCCTTTCTGGCGTATGGAATTCTCTACGCTACGCCAGGCGATTCCAGATGGCATGAATGCGGACACGGTACGGCATTCAAAACGCCTTGGATGAACGAGGTTCTATATCAGATCGCTTCCTTTATGGTGCTTCGCTCGGCTACTCCGTGGCGTTGGAGCCATGCACGGCATCATACGGATACGATTATCGTAGGACGCGACCCGGAAATCATTACGGAGAGACCGCCCATTTGGAAGCAGCTTCTGCTGGAGGTTTTCCATTTATACGGTGGTCCCATAGAAATCAAGCGGTTCCTTCTGCATACTTTCGGCAAATTGGAGGCTCAAGAGAAGGAATATATCCCTGAATCCCAGTATAAGAAAACGTTCTGGGAAGCACGTGTGTACATGTTGATCATACTGGGGGTTATTGGAGCTTGTCTCTACGCCGGAAGCCTGCTGCCGGCCATGTTTGTATTCCTACCCTCGTTCTATGGTGGTATCGTCGTCATTACCTTCGGCATCACCCAGCATCTCGGCTTATACGAAGACGTCCTGGATCATCGGCTGAATACCCGTACGATCTATATGAATCCGGTGTTTCGGTTCTTGTACTGGAACATGAATTATCATACGGAACACCATATGTTCCCGATGGTTCCCTATCATGCGCTCCCGAAGCTGCACGAGGAGATGAAGGCGGACTGCCCGGCTGCGCGAACCAGTCTTTGGGCGGCTCTGGTAGAGGTCATTACAGCGCTGCGCAAGCAGAAGCAGGATCCGGCTTATGTGGTTGTCAAACCGCTGCCAAGCACGGCACGCCCCTATATGTATGGGATCCCCAACGAATTGGATCTCGAATTACAATTATCGAGGTCTTAGCGTTAAAGAGCGTCGTAAACAAAGGAGTGAAGCCGGCATGAAGGTAACAGAATGGCTGGAAGTCTGCCATATGGAGGATATTGAACTGGAAGATGTCATAAGATTTGACCATGACGACCGCACTTTTGCCGTGTATCGTACCGATAAAGGTGAATATTTTGCAACCGACGGATACTGCACCCATGAGAAAATTCATCTTTCGAACGGGCTCGTTATGGGGAGTGTTATTGAATGCCCGAAGCACAACGGCCGTTTCGATATAAAGACCGGTGCAGCCAAACGAGCGCCCGTGTGTGTCGATCTTAAGACGTATCCGGTAAAGATAGAGAATGACAAAGTATTTATTCAGCTTTAAAAAGTGTTGTGAAAAACCAGAATCAGGAAATCTGGGGACAACAGCGGTTGGAAGCTGCTTTCGCATGCGCAGTTATCGTTTTTCACCACCCATTTAAAGATCAGGAGGTCTAGGGAGCCATATGATACAAAAGAATCCATTCGGGAAGCTGGAAACATCCGTTTCCCGCTTAGGCTTTGGAGCTATGGGTCTGGGCGGCGTGTTTGGGCAATATGGAGAAAAAGAACTGATCCGGTCCGTCTTGAACTGTCTGGAGCAAGGCGTCAACTTTATTGATACGGCCCGTAATTACGGGGAATCGGAAAGAATTCTCGGGCTAGCTCTGAGAGAATGGACCGGTGAGAAGCCGTTCATCGCTTCCAAAATCCAGTCCCGAGGCCCCGGCAATCTAGGGTGGGGCCAGCCGATTCCTATAGAGACAGCCTACCCCAAGGGCTGGCTTAGAGAAAGCACAGAAATTTCGCTCAAGCTGCTTGGTGTAGAGACGATTGATTTAATGCAGCTTCACCAATATTGGCCCCAATGGGATCGCGTTGATTATTGGATGGAGGAGCTGCTCCAGCTAAAGCAGGAGGGGAAGATCCGCGGAATCGGAATTTCGCTTCCCGATCAGCGCCATGACCTTGCCTTATCACTCGTACAGAGCGGAAAGATTGATTCGGTGCAGACGGTATTTCATCTATTCGATCCTCTTCCTCTGGATTGCCTGATTCCATTTTGCGTTGAGAACCATGTTGCCGTCATCGCACGCTGTATTCTGGACGAAGGGGGATTGACGGGTTTTCTACGGGAAGACACTCCATTCGAAGAAGGGGATTTCCGCAAATCATACTTCGATTATTTGCCCCGTTCTATCTATATAGAGCGAGTGAACCGCTTGAAGGAGGCTTTCGTCCTCCAATATGCCGATAGCTTAGCCGAGCTGGCCATCCGGTTTGTTCTCCAACATCCGGGAGTGACGACGGCAATCAGCTCGATGCATGTGATGAAGTATGCCGATGAAAACATTGCAGCCGCCGGTAAACCGCCTTTGCCAGAGGACGTATTTGAAGATATTCGCCGTCATTATAGATGGGTGAGGAATTTCTATGAAACCAAATATTGGGCCTAAAGTGTTATGGTCCGAGCTGCTGCCGTATGAATTCAGAGCCAGGTTGGCGGAGTGCCCGGCTGTTTATCTGCCGCTTGGGATTTGTGAGCCGCATGGGCAGGTTAGTGCCTTTGGACTCGATTTATTTAAAGCGGAATGGCTCTGTATCGAAGCGGCTCGTCGTACAGGAGGGATCGTAGCACCCTCTATGGGCTATCACATTCATGAAACCGGATACCACGCCAGATGGCTGGAGGAGGAAGTAGGGGAAACCGATCCTCTCCTAACCGGCATTCCTCCCGCGGTGATGATTCATTTATTTCTATACCAGCTTAGGTCCTTCGTCAACGCGGGATTCCGAACCATTGTCGTCGTTTCAGGACATAGCGGAGGCAATCAAGCGGATTTGCGCCAAGCAGCTGCTGTCTTTATGGAGCATGTTCCGGTTACCGTATGGGTCCAAAGCGATCCTGAGCTTGTGGATGGACTGTACACAGGGGATCATGCGGGAAAGTACGAGCTTTCCCAGCAAATGTACCTTCGTCCTGATCTGGTGGATATGGAGGCGAGGGCATGGGAGAATGTGCCGGGCTCCGGAGGGAAGATGGCGCTCGGTGACGATGCGGATGAAGCAACGGCTGAGCTGGGACAAAGCATTATGAATGCTTGTCTGGACCGTCTTTGTGCCGCAGTTTGTTCATTAAACAGGGCTAGAGACACCAAGACCATTCCGCCGCTAACGTACGCAAGCATCGAAGAAATATGGCGCCGAGTATTATCCGGCTCTAAGTCCTGGGTTACGGCTCTGCCGTGGCCGGATCAAAAACCGGTATCCTCCCATTCGCGGTGGAAAACGTACGAGTATTACAGGTTGGACAGTTAGTTTTGATTACTAGATGGTTGTGCTCTGCGGCCGTGGCCGAAATTCGTTTGTGCCACCGATGGCTATCGGTTGAACTTGTCCGATGCCAACAAACTATTGGAGCCGCTGGGCGTAACCCGTTTGCAAAATTTTACGGAATGTTGGGGGAAATATTCCTAATTGACTTGATAGCAGCGCTATCGTAAAATTTTGTTATGTTAATTTCAGGTAATGCACTTAACTGAAAGTAAGGGGATGATTTATCCATGATTCATCAGCGTGAATGTCCAATTGAGACACTCATTCATGTTTTAAGCGGCAAATGGAAGCCATTGATTTTATGGCATTTGATTGAATCCAAAAAGAGATTCAACGATCTGGAAAAGCTTATACCTGATGTTTCACAAAAAATGCTTTCGCAACATCTCCGAGATTTGGAACGAGAGGGCATCGTCGATAGAACGGTCTACCCTACTGTCCCTCCAAAAGTAGAATATTCTCTTAGCGAATACGGCAGAACTTTGATTCCTGTAGCAGAAGTTATGTGCGCTTGGGGAGAAAATCACAATAAGCGGAAATATGAAGAGCCAGCGTCATAAAGCTGCTTCAATGAACTTGTGCACTGATTCAATCAAACTTAAAGCAATAACTGCCATGGGATTCCGGGCAGTTTTTTGTTTACCTGCAGCTGGACTCCTGATACGAACTAATTTTCGGGTTGGTGATAATAAAACCCCTTATCATGTGGAATTGCCGCCAATCTGTCGTTAAAATCTTCCCGTCCTCCGCGTGTAACTAGGGTATCCCTTTTTACCATGCTTACTTTTAAGTAAGTACCCTACTAAAAAGTGGGTTCTTAACATCATTCTGAAGCGATGATAAGCTTGAGCTAACCAAATATTGGGGTCCATTCAGAGGAGGAAAGAATAATGAAAATTATTGTTTTTGGAGCGACGGGGAACACAGGGAAAAGAGTGTTGGCACAAGGGATACAAATGGGCCATGAAATGACCGCATTTGTGCGAAATTCTGAGAAACTTTACGATCAACTAGGTGAGCATTCCATTAAGCATGTGAAGGTGATCGTGGACGATATGATGGACCCGGTGAGAGTCGGTGAGGCGCTCGCGCATCAAGGCGCCGCTATTATTGCAGCTGGCCATGCGGGCCAGGGTGAAGAGTTTGTTCGTCTCGTTGATAACATTATAAGCCAATGTGAAGCTCAATCTAGTTTCTCTGGGCGGGTATGGATCATGGGAGGAGCCGGACTGCTGGATATTCCCTATACGGATCTAATTGGCAACAATTTACCCGGTTTCCCACCTGAGTTTAGAAATCACAACCGGAATTTCGAAAGGCTGCAGCAGACAGGGCTCGATTGGTCCATTATGTGTCCGGGAACAATGATGGATTCGCGAGAGTATCCAGCTCCGGTTCATCTGCATGTAACAACGGAAACCTTGCCTATTCCAATTCCGGAGACGATCAAGGAATATTCCGAGGCAGATATAGCCGGTCACTTGTTCAGCCGACTTCAAGAGATGAATGTAACTTATGACGACGTCGCAAAATGTATGTTGGACCATCTTGAGCTCGAAGGAGCATTTAAAAGAAAAAGGATCGGTCTAGCCTATCAAAGCAATACTACGGCGCGCTAAGGAGAAGGGGGATAATGGGTTTGTTTGGATTCCTGCTCGTTTTGCATATAGTGGCTTCAATCGCCATAATGGGCCCTGCTTTCGTGATGCCCTTCATTCGAAGATCCGCTAAAACCGCAAATCAGCTGCACTTTACTTTTGGGATAACGACCAAGCTTGCCATAATGCCTAAAATTGGCGGAACCGTACTTATAGTAACCGGGGTTTGGCTTATGATCATAACCAAGATGGGGTTAGCCCAAATATGGCTGAATGTATCCATTCTTTTATCGCTGCTTCTGATCGTCATGATCGACGGATGGATCGAGCCGCGTATGAAAAAGATCATAAAGCTCATATCTGAAAGTCAAAACCAGGGTAATGAAATACCCGCCGAGTTCGGCCAGTTAATAAAAAAGATCGTACCAATCGAGACGGCAGCACAGCTGCTCATGATTGCCATATTGGTGCTTATGGTCATTAAGCCATTTTAATGAAGCTGATGGGAGCTTCCTAACCACATTTTGATCGCTAACGAATCCGTAAACATCAGTAAAAGGACTTACATGGGAGGAGGGAATCAATGAAAAAATATGTAGTTGCAGCCCTAACATTCTTCGTTATAGGTATAGTCTTTCTAATTGCTACAACAAATAAGAATCCGCTCCATGTTTACCAAGTACCCGAAAATTTTACTGGACAAGTAGAAGTTACTTTTGAACAATCGGATAGCCCACCACTTCAAAAAGAAAGAAATGCTTACATTTATACCATACCTCAATCAGGTAAGTTGAAAACATCGTCTACATTGAAAAGTGGACCTGTAGAGGTGTACTATATTGACAATCAGGGTACGCGAAAAAAAGTAAGCCATGAACAACTTCACAATGTAGCGTCTACGCATAGCAGCGACAGAGGTACGACTTCTACATTTTTTATCGGCTCTAAAGAACAGTACGAGAATTATTTGAAACAACAATGATATTATGTATCAGCTTGGATGCAAACACCATTGTCTGGAATGTTATCGATAGATCAACAGCACAATGGTACATCTGACACTTCAATTGACAAATCAATAAAAACCATATATAGTGTAGACATCTACACGAATTTAAGGAGAAATTTATGCCAAGCGTTTTCGACATGTACCCCTATAGCCTATACATTAAGCTTATCGCGCAACGGGTCCGGGAAATTATCGACCAGCTTCTGAAGGAGCATGGCTTGAACAGCTCACAAGCGATTCTTCTCTCACATATTTATCAATCCATAGAGGAGCATAAAGAGATCAATCGAAAGTATCTTGAAAAAACAATGGCTTTAAGCGGTCCGTCTGTGACAAATTTATTGAACGGTCTAGAAAAATCCGGATTTATCACGCGCAGCAGCAACCCTGACGACGGACGCAACCTCCGTATCGATATAACGGCCAAAGCCAAACAATTTCTTAGCGAGAGGAGTGATGCCTTCTCGAAATCTGAAGAATTGATCACTCAAGGGATGTCTGATGCCGAAAAAGCCATGTTTGCTTCTTTGCTGACCCGTGCTTTTGAAAATGTCGAAAAACAGCCGCCGAAATAATGAATTTGCCATGTGAAGTAATGAATTTGCCATGTATTATTATATTTTTTTAAACAATTAGGTAGACGACTACATATTATATTTTAAAGTTTAGGAGATGGTCATGATGAAAGATCAACAAAACGGACTGGAGCTATCCAGAATCGGACTCGGCTGCGGCCATATGTCAAATGTCAATGAAGCTGTCAAAAGTGCTGGCATTTCCGCCATTCATGCCGCTTTTGGGAGTGGAATCAATCATCTCAACACAGGGGATTTTTACGGTGCAGGCCGAAGCGAGATGGTCATAGCCGAAGCGTTGAAGGGGTACAAAAGGGATGACTATTTTATATCGCTGAAGTTTGGGGCATTAAATACGATCGACGGTTCCTTGTACGGGCTGGATGTCTCTCCTCATCATGTTACGAACTATCTCGCCTATTCGCTCAAACGACTCAATCTTGATTATATTGATCTTTATCAGCCCGCGAGAATCGATCTGGGTATCCCTGTTGAAGAAACGATCGGTGCCATTTCTGAATTGGTTAAGGCCGGCTATGTCAGGCAGATCGGAGTCAGCCAGGTTGACGCAGAGACGCTGAGAAGAGCGCATGCCACGCATCCGATCAGCTGGGTCGAAGTCGAATATTCACTTTTTAACCGAAGCATCGAGAAAGATATTTTGCCGACTGCGAGGGAATTAGGCATCGGCGTTGTTGCTTTTGGGGCGCTAGCTCATGGTCTTCTTGCCGGTCATTGGACAGACGAACGAATCCAAAAGAGCAAAGGCGGCTACATTCCGTTATTTTTTGAAGAGAATATAGAGAAAAACGTTTCTTTGGCCAAAAAGCTGGGTGGGATCGCCGCAAAAAAACAAATGACGTTATCCCAACTAGCGTTTGCATGGATATTATCCAAAGGCGAAGACATCATACCGCTCATTGGTACCGTATCGAAGGCTCATCTTCAAGAAGCTTTGCAGTCACTTGATATTCATTTGACTGAAGATGATATCAGGGAAATCGAAGATGCGATACCAGAACAGGAGATCGCCGGCGCTTCTTTCCCCAATATGCAATTTAGAAACGGGAAGACTGTTCGCGTATAAGCATTATCATACAAATGAAAGGATGTTGTTTGCCATGATTATCGTTACCGGAGCCAACGGGAAATTAGGGCGGGCCGTGGTAGAACAGTTGCTTAAGCGTGTACCTGCCGAGCAGATCGGTGTCAGCGTCCGCGATCCGTATCAAGCACATGAGCTTCGGGAACGTGGAGTTCGTGTCCGTCGGGGCGACTTCAACGATGCCGAGAGTTTGCACCATGCCTTTGAAGGGGCATCGCAGGTTCTCATCGTTTCGTCCGGCATCATGAGCGAGGCTGATATCCCGCATGGTATTCAGCAGCATCAAACCGCGATTAACACGGCAAAGAAGGCAGGGGTCAGTCGAGTGCTATACACAAGTCATATGGGCTCTTCCCCGACATCTCACTTCGCCCCCATGATTCATCATGCGGCTACCGAAAAACTGCTGGAAGCTTCAGGTATAGCCTTCACATCGCTCCGTAATGGCTACTACACTGCATCGGCACTAATGATGATTGGCGGAGCAATAAAAACAGGGGAATTGATTGCTCCTGAGGACGGTCCAGTTGCCTGGACAGCCCACTCCGACTTGGCCGAGGCTGCGGCGGCGATCATAAGCGAGCAGAAACTGGATGGCATGACCCCCAATCTTACGGGATCCGAGGCCATTGACATGGAAGGGATTGCGACAATCGTTTCCGAGGTCTTGGGGCGAACCATCCGCCGGATCGTTGTGTCGGACGAAGAATTTCGGGACCGCATGATGTCACGAGGCGTGACGGAAACGAGTATAAATATGCGGATGGGTATGTTTCTGGCGAGTCGTCAGGGAGACTTTGCACAAGCCGATCCTGCTCTAGCTAATTTGATCGGCCGTCCTCCGAAAAGTTTTAGAGAGGTCCTGAAAGAGTCGATTTCTCATTTATAAGGTTTGATTGAGTACATGCAGTGACTATAGAAAAATTTCAAATAACAACACCCAGTTTCGAAAGAACCTGATCCATTTCATCAAAATGTTCTTTGTCGCTTGAAGCATAAATCAAATTAAAACTATCGTCATTTCTCATTACCGTTATGATACTGTCATCGTAATTCCCATAAAATTCGATACCGATCCAATGCCGAAAGGAGAAACCTTTGTTTTTAAAATTCTCACGAATAAAATCCAAGTCCGTTTGTTCTATGGAATAGAACGATTCACAGCCGTATTCAAGAGCGAATACAGTTTGCAAAAAGGCCATCGCATGAAAAAAATCGGTCAATGCTTCAAATTCCTTATGCCATACCTTTTCATCGTAACTCATATAGACAGGGGGATTAGTCCTTGATAGATCGTTCTTATGGATTCCCCAAACACAGACACGCTGGTTTTCGCAATAAAAAATTAAGTATTCGCTATGTTTGAAATAGTCGAATTGCTCGGGCTTAATCAAACTATCTTGCGTATGATTCAGTCGCTCGTCTTTACCGAGTTCCAAATAATAATCTATAAACACCTGAGGCAATTCACCAAAAATAGTTTTAATGATTTGTATCTCGTCATGACTAAACCCGTTTCGTTCTGTAATATGAAACAGGTTTTTAATCATTTTAAAATCTGTCATCTGCAACACACCTTATTTCATTTTTTTTGATCCTTATTCCGAAATGCTATCATACTACCTTATATAAAAACAAACGGAACAGCTGACCAAAGGGGCATGCATTCAAAGGAAGGTTAACAAAGCCATTTCTCAAGGCTGCGGCCCAAAGGTACCGCTTTTTCACATTGTGAGCTTGCCTGCAGTAAAAGCAACAGTAACTTTTTTCTTGCTTAATTTCGATTTGCTCCTGTACTTAGATGGGTTGGAGAGGCCCCCAAAGGAGAAAGAAAAAATCACACATTTCATTCCTGTTTGGATGTAACAAAACACCTCAGAATAGCGTTTATATTGTAGAGATAAAGTTACCTCCAAAGGAGTGGAACATGTGAAAAAGTACAAGGTCATGCTTGCAACCGCGTTAATAGCTTCCACTATAACCAGCTTTACCAGTCAATCGTCATATGCTCAGGATATCGCATTTCACGATATAACGACAACGTTCTGGGGTTATTCAAACATCGAATGGGCTCTAAATAATCACATCATCGAGGGGTATCCAGACGGGACATTTAAACCCGACCAGCATGTTGGGGAAGCTGAATTTTTGGCGATGCTAATCAGAGCTTACCAGCCAGCGGAGTTTATTCCGGACCCTAATGCCTCTGATTGGAGTATCCCATATTTTACCTTTTCATCCAAGATGGGCTGGGAGGTTACCAATCCAACATCAGAGGAAACCCCTGTTCCTCTGTCAAGAGGTAAAGCTGCACAGTATCTGGCCAATGCCTCAGGTGAAAAATTAACGATCGACCAATCTATCGAATACTTACTTGGAATCGGCATAATCGAAGGAAAAACAGCAAAGACGGTTGAAGGATATCAGGGTGGCGATAGGGTAACAAGGGCGGAGGCCGTAGCTCTTATTCAGCGTTTCAAGTCTAAACGAGATCGTTTGTTGCCGGCAGGAAAAAAGGAAGAAGCAGGAAAGGAAACGGAACGAGATCAATTAATCATGAAACAGGTTCACGAAATTAAAGAGAAGCTTAAAGTAGGATTATCACAAGAAGAAGTGCAAAAATTATTTAAAGAAGAACATGAAATAGCACATGATAACGGTGATTTAGAAAATGGAAGCGATTCGTATTGGAAATATAGCTTTTTTAAGGAACCAGGTTATTTGCGTAAAGATATACCAGATCACGTTATTGACGAAGAAGGACTTAAGAACAAGAAACTGGGGGCCTATTTATTTATCGGATGGAAAAACAAAACATTACACATGTATTCCGTTTCCTACGTTAATCCAAATGATAATAAAATTTATTTGCTTGTTATGAGCCCTGACGGAAAAATGACAGATGAACCTTTGTAGCATCTAAGTATTGATTCACAAGTTTTGTTGACGTTTCTAGGAAGCTACTGTATTTTCATATATTGTACACACATATGTGGACATCCGTTTCACGGGAACGGAAATGTCCTCTTTTTTTTGTGTAAATAAAGGTGATGGAAGCGGGAAACTTGTGAGACATCAACTTCCTTGAACGCTAAATGTGACTAAGCATGCCTATTCACGATACTTTATTATAAAAAAAACAATGATAATGGGATATTTTCGAGTCACCAATCGTGTTGTATGTAGGAGGCGAAAAAATGAATAACAATTCTTTATTGCGTACGGATAAAGAATTAGCCGAACTATATCAACGGCATGCAGATCTAGTTTACAGACTGTGCTATATATATTTGAAAAATCCCGTTGATGCAGAAGACGCTGTTCAGTCTGTATTTCTAAAACTGATCAAATCTCAACCGGTTTTCAACGACCACGAGCATGAAAAAGCTTGGTTGATTGCAACCACCCAAAACTACTGTAAAGACATTCTTAAACATTGGTGGAAAACCCGTCGTGTGGCTTTAGACGCTTTACCGGAAGTTTCTTCTTGGAATGGAGAGGATCCGCCGAGGAAGGTTCTTTCAAAGATGCTTTCGCTTCCCGAAAAATACAAAACCGTTTTATATCTTTACTATTTCGAGGAGTACTCGGTAAAAGAAATATCAGCTATGTTAGGGCAAAAAGAAAGCACGATCCAAACACAACTATCTCGAGGCCGCAAACGACTTAAAATTGACTTGGGAGGGACTTACCTTGAGTAACATACATATTAATCGGATTTTTGAAGCTCTTACGCCAAAACCCGAACAAAAAGAAAAGATGTTTGAAAACATTTTAGTGCAAAGCCAGAATGAAAATACAAGTTACAGAGGATTTACTCCCGTGAAACGTTTAAGATCTGCAATACTGGCTGCCGTGCTGATGGTTTGTTTGACTACAACAGCTATTGCAGCGGCATATATGGGATTAGATGAAGCTTTATTAAAATTTCTTAATCCAGTAAATAAGGAGCAGGCGCAATATTTGTCAAATGGCGCTTATATGGTTGACAAACAAGTGGCAAATGAGAACGGATCGCTTACTATTAAGCAAGTTATCGGCGACAGCAATCTGACCTATCTCTTAATGGACTTCACTGCTCCAGAAGGCACTGTTCTAAATGCAGCGCGATACCGTTTTGAGGAACCTATGATTAATACAAATCAGAGTTTTAGTACAGGATTTAAGGTGCTAGATGACGGGAACCCAAATGATAATAAAATTCGCTTGGTCATGAGTATCATGACCAAAAATTCAATCGCGGGCCAAACCCTGCATTTCGAATTCAAAAACGTACAAGCAGCGGAACCATTTCCTGGGATTTTTGAAACGGTCATACCGGGTTCTTGGGAAACCACATTTAAGTTGGATTTCAAGGAGTACTCTACCCTTTATCAGATCAATCAAGACATGGACATGTCTGGTTATCCAGCAGTATTAAAAACGATCTCCGTCTCGCCAATTTCGATTTCTTTAAAGATTGAAAGCAGTTCGTTGAAAGAGATTAACGAAGCCGCCGGCCGATTAAAGGAAATTGGCAAAAATGAATATTTGGATAATTACCCTATCACGATAAAGTATAAAGATGGTACCTCAGAAACGACTAGCATTTTTACCGGAATGCATTTGCTGGATTATCTAAATGACCAAATGCTTACGATCAAAACTTTTGAAAATGTTATCAATGATAAGGAAATCGCATCTATCGTATTTTTTGATAAAGAAATTCAGCTATGAAACAGAATCTACAAGAAAAGGGAATACTATGAATGGCCCTTGCACGACCGATGTAAAGGAGCGGGGGAAGGGGAACGGCTGATTTCCAATGCCTGGGGCAATTTAATTACTATTATTTTTAATTAATTGCAGCAGGTAAAGGTTCAGAGTTTATTCCCCATTCCACTAAAGACTCGGAACCTTTTTTAGGCAGAAATGGGCAATAATCACATTAGTTGGCCAACCAACGGAGCCCTTCGTTCAACAAGACGTCTTGCCCGTCAATGTAGACTTGTTTAAACGTTTCCCTTGTCAGGGGAACTCGGATGTCGGGGGCCACGCCGCCTTGCCCAGTATAGTTGCTGTCGACTTGAATTTGTTTGTCTTTATTCAGCGACCGTCCATCCGGAAAGTTGGCTGAATATCCTTCCGGCATGTTGATCGTAATGCGGCTCGACACTATTCCGAACGAGCCGTTCGTACCAGTAAACCCGATCAATTTGACGTTAGGCATCCCTTTCATCACAAGAGGGAGTCCTTCGCCGGAGCTAACCGTCCGACTGTTGATCAAAACCGCTATTTTCCCGGTAAACACATTGCTGGCAGGCTTGATCATGCGCGTTTCGTTGCGGTTGATCTCGAATTTCTTCATATAACGGTTATAATAGCTCGTGTATTCGTACAGTTTCTTTTCCGGGACGAAATATCCCGCTATTATGGCGACGAGATCATCCTCGCCGCCTTTATTGTCGCGAAGATCGAGAATCAGTCCTTTGGCTTGCTCCTTCTGAAACAGCTTCAGCAGATCCTCCAGCGGTTTCTCCGGTTTTCCGATTGGGTCAGACGGGAAGGCGGTGATTTTGACATAGCCATAGCCGTTATCCAGCAGCTTGCCGGTAATCGGCTCGCTGTCAGACGCGCTTGATCTGAGCGATTTGAATTGATCGTCGAAAGCGGTCAGGGTGGCCGTTTTCGCTTCTTTCTCGCCCCAATTTTTGAACCCGACTTCTATTGTTTTTCCGACTGGCCCTCGAGTCATAAACAGCTCTTGATTATTAATTTTGCCTTGCTCCGTTGCCGTAGAGGTCATGGTGCAACCGAGGTCATGCAAAGCGTCTTTGCCGTTCTTCCGATCCCAATTCACAATTTCCGCCCCGACTTTGATCCCGTTCTGGGCAGCCGTACTGTCCGAAACAACGGAACGGACGAACACCGAGCCGTCGTCCAGGCGAATGATGCCGATCCCGAAGCTGCCTCCGACTTCTTTTTTCATGTCCTCTTCATTGTTAAGAGTAACGTGTCCGTCATGAATGGAACAAACATATTCTTTCAGTGTCTTCACGTACAAGGCTCTGTCTTTGTTGCTGTCGGCTTGCTGGAAGATCGGCTCGTATTTTTGCCTGAGAGCGTTCCAATCGATCTTCTTCCATTCCCCGAACGGGTATTCGGCCGACAAACGCTCGTTCATTTTGACAAAAGCCGAAGCGTAGCTCATATTGCCTAAATGGCTTGCCGGGTTGTACCTGAGTTCCCCTGCCACCGTAAGCCCGAGGCCGATCGGCGCCGCCGCGCATACACATAGGATGACCCGAAGCGCCCGGTACTTCGGAACCCTTATCGTGTGTGTCGGTTTAAACACTTTCTTCACCGTGCATAAGAAGACGATCACGGCCGGCAAATAGATCAGGTTCGACAAAGTAAAAAAATCAAGGTCTCCGCTGATAATGCTGGCCGCAACGAGCAGCATTCCGACGCTAGGCATAAAATCGAGCCATCTGTAATGGACTCGAATCGGCACGGCGTACCAGATTAAAACGCCGATCGTGATGATGGAAATTAGCAGGTCATAAACGGTGAACCACTTGACGGAATCAATCATCCCCCATAAGCTCATATGTAAAGCCCTCCAATCGAAGTTGACTCCCGGGATGGGGCGGATGTAATGCACAGATTTCATCATAGCAGAGGAACATGAACAAAACGGAAAGATAAGCTAAGTTTTACCTGAACTTTATCTGAATTTTACCTGAATTTTACCTTTCCGAACCGATAGGGGGATTGGAATCGGGTGACTGTTGATTGGAATTATTGGGGCAGAGGCTGCTAAAAGGAACGATAAAAAGATAGTTTTTATGAGAAGTAATAATAAATAGGTTGGTGATGAGATGATTGCTATAGAAGATTTTACTCGTTATGGAAATTGCTTTTTTACATTTATTTATATCGTTGGTAATATACAATATCGTTCAGGTGTCATGTTTAAAACAGCTTGTTCGGATGAAGATTTTAAAAAAACCTTCCCTATGACTCAAAATACCCTGCTCTGGTTAGAACAAAATATAGAGAGTATCAATATGTTGGTGGAAAACAATCTACCACCTCAGGCAGATCTTGCAGTATTTAAGGAACAGCAAGTAGTGTCATTTTCTCTTATTATTAATGAAAATCATGACCCACCAGAAATACATCTTGCATATGGCGGCGATGGCGTGTATCTCACCGCAACGATAATAGATAAGCAATTAGATTTCGTGGGATTGAATGAGTATTCATAGATTCCATAGGGTAAAGTAACTCCGAGCAGTTATGTAACCGTAAGGAAATCGTTAAGATAAAATGGAAGTTTCATGGAGAGGGGATTTTCCGTGATTAAGCATAGTGATATGGAACTTATACAACGAAGGATTGAAGTTGGAGACGCATCCTTGGTTGATAACGAAATCGTCAAAAAGTTTCTTACGTGGCTTCCGAGTTACAATTGCGAATCAGCTGCAGAAGGATATTTCTCCATTCTTTCGTCAATTGCGAAATACAAACCCCAAATCATTGAGCCGCTGTTAAAGAAAGCAATCGAACCAATATATTTTTTGGGTTATGATAGTTCAAAGGATATTATTGGTTGGGCATCCCATTTCGCCAATAGCTCGAATGTTGCTTATAAACCATCTGAATCAGGAAGAGTTTGGTTGACTCATGAATTACCTAATTACGAGGAATTCATTGAACGCTGCCTGAAAGAATATATGTCTGAATGAAATTAAGATTTCATGTGAAGGTTCTGATTATATACAGATTTGGGGATAGTGGATTACAAGGAACTACAGGAAAGAATGATAAAAACAAAGTAAAAAAATACTGTGTTTTTTGTTGCGCGATAAATTTATAAAATGGACATTTCAACGGATGCTAGATAATTAGAACGGAGGGTAAAAATGGAGGATGAAAGTCCATTATACATCACGGGAGCAGCGATTAAAAGTCTTACAAGTAAATTAGATTTACCTACTCTTGAGCCGATTAGGCAAGATTGGGAACTCGAAATAACTGATTCGTCGAGAGTACTGGAATTTATCATTTTTTATGAAAAGCATGTCCTTAATGAAAATGAACGGTTCGCACTTATGGCATTGATTATCGCTTCATATGATGACTATTTATCTGGCGGGAATGTACCAGATTTTGTATGGACAAAAATTAAATATTTTCTGTTAAAACACTTCGCTATTCATAAAAATAAAATCATTTATTGGGCACTTGAAGAAGAAAATGATATAGAGAATTGTTTTGCTATAACTCCATTAATGAGGGAGGTTCTAGAAAATAAAACAACTATTGGCTGAATTGGCTCCATTAAGAGAAGCCAATTACCACCTTGTTTATTGATGGAATTCATGAGAATTATGATACATTCGATGATGTTGAGCTGTACCAGATAGTTTCCCTTCGATCTCTACTGAATGAAACCCGGCAAGATAGATGTTAATTCTTAGACAAGCTGTTAACCAGCTCTTCGGCGATGCATCTTCTTCCCTGGGGGGTCCAACTCATGACAAGCCAATTCGGAATGAGATGGATTTTCCGATTATGACCGGGCGGATTCAAATCGAATGGTATCGCTTGCGGCGGCTGCGTTCCGGATTCCCCGCTCATGAGGGGAGGAGTATCCAGCTTGATGACGAATAGGTGATCCGATTCCAGTCTGGGCACCTCTCCCAAAAGCCTCTCATCCCGCATTTTATTCCTCGGTACCCCGGACCCGGGCAGCAGCCCGAGTTCCTGATAAATCAAGTCGTTCAACGGATGGAGGACCGTCCCTTGAACACGGATCCGCTGCGGCAAAAGTTGAACAACAGCAACGCTGCTGTTATTCCCGGGGGATGCCATCAGAAGCCCCTTCGCTTCATTTATACTCACATCCAGTCGAGCCATGCTTTGCTCGGCTTCTTTCTCGCGTCCGACCAGCTCGGCAAGCTGGCGGTATGTCGCCCGCCAATCCAGCCCATGTTCGATAAACGCCGTTGGAGCAATCCGCTTGAACTCTTCATAGCACGACCGCTGGGCGAAATCCGCGATAATCAAATCCGGTTTGGCCAGACGCAGCTGCTCCAACTGAGATAATAACTGGCGGCTGTATTCATGGTCGTTCATCCACGGATATCTGTAGCAATCTACTGCAGCTACCGCCTCCATGCCCATGGAGGAGAGGTTCTCATGAAAGCCGCAACGAGATGCAGTCGCCACTCTCAATCGCTCTCTTTTAATAAAGTGAGAGGGGGACAAGCCCACTGTTTCTTTGAAGATGCGGCTGAAATAGTACTCACTTCCGTAACCGACGGCAACGGCTACTTCTTTGATAGAGACGGATGGCGAGAGGAGCTGCTTGGCCTTCTCAATCCGAAGGCTGTTTAAATAATCGGTAGGCGATTGTCCTGTGGTGCGTTTAAAGCTGCGGCAAAAAGCATTAGGCGTCAGCTTCGCCAGGCCTGCCAGCGTATTGCGGCTGATCTTTTCCTGAAAATGCTCGTGCATATAGGCTATACATACATCCAAACCAGGATCGGGGGTCCGGTTCGCATGCTGAAGCGGGGCTGAACGGAGAACCAGCTCAACAAGAGATTGAAGCAGCAGGTTTGAATCGACAGGAGACGACCGCACCAAGGCTGCGTCATCGGAGCTCGCCGAATCCATCTGGTACTTCCTGCCAAGGGCATACATCTGCTCGATTTTGCGCTCCACCTCTTGGGGATTCTGAAGTGGCTGAGGGCCAGGAGGGAGAAGGGACGATGGGGAAGTACCGCCGCTTAATGGGGTTAACTCCCATTGTCCCCGCCGCCTCTCTGCCTGCAATGCTTCGAACAGCACCACATAATACACGGATTCTTGGCTTGTAACGGACACGTCCAAATGACTGCCTGCAGGCAGGAACCACAGCTGCTGCGGCTGTACAGAATAAGCCGTCCCGTCGATAGCTGCGGTCCCGCTCCCTTTGGCGATCCAGCAAAGCATGGGCACGGGGAGAGGACTTCGACGCAAGCGAACCGCATGGGCCCGCTCGTATTTTCGCACGGAGGAAAGCAGATACATTGTATAGGGTCTCTTATGGTGAATGGATAAGGCCAAAACACGTCAGCTCCTATCTAAAAGAGGTAGATTTGTACAATAAAACGGATACTTCAGGACATGGACGATTCTTCCAGTACGTATTACACTATACCAATAATGATAACAAGAATCATTATCAACAAACAAGGGGAGAGAACTTCATGATTCAGAAATATCCGCAACGCACATTTTTTACGATGCTGTTTCTGTCGCTGATACTGATCGTTTCTGCATGCGGCTCTACAACAGCGAACACACCTGCTGCAGACAGTGCCACCAAAACGGTAGGGCAAGCAGGCGGTCAGCAGCCTGATGCCAGTGCACCCTACACCGTAAAGCATGCGATGGGGGAAACCACGGTAAAAGGAACGCCAAAGAGAGTGGTCGTACTGGTTAATGATGCGGTGGAAGCATCGCTGGCGCTAGGCTTTAAGCCCGTCGGTATGGTCAAAGCCTGGGGTGTGCAGCCGTACTACGATCATTTAAAGAGTCAGCTCGAGGGAGTGCAGATCGTAGGGGATGAGAATCAGCCAAACCTGGAAGCTATAGCTGCCTTGAAGCCGGATTTGATTATAGGCAACAAGCTTCGTCAGGAAAAAGTATACGACCAGCTAACAAGTATCGCGCCGACCATTTTCTCCGAGCGGACGAATTCGGATGCGCTGATCAATTTCAAAATATATGCGGAAGCATTGAACAAGAAGGCTGAAGGCGATAAGCAGCTTGCTGATTTTGATAATAAGATCAAGGATCTGCGTGCGAAGCTGGGTGATAAAATCAACACCAAAATTTCGCTTGTCCGGTTCTATATTGGTGATAAAGTGCGCATCTATTATAACGATACGTTTGCAGGCGGTATTTTGAAGCAAGTGGGTCTGAAGCGTCCAGAAATTCAAGATAAGCCTACATTCGCCGACATTATCGGCAAAGAGCGCATACCGGATTTGGAAGGGGACATCTTATTCTACTTTACACTGGAAGACGAGAAGGGAGAAACAACCAAAACCGAAAAAGCATGGCAGGAAGAAACATTGTGGAAAAACCTGGATGTCGTTAAAAAAGGTAAAGCGTTTAAAGTGAACGATGGGATTTGGAATTCCTCCGGCGGCATCATTTCAGCAAACTTACTGTTGGATGATCTGGCGAAATATATATTGAATTAATGCAGCTTACCCGCATCCGGAAACGGATTCCTATGCGGGTTTCTAGCTTTTCATTTTATAAAGAAGGGTTTCGTAGGATGATACTTCAAAGTACAGGATCCAAAATGATAGGAATCGTTGTGAGTTTACTACTCCTCGTCGTGCTATTTGCGGCAAGCATTGTATACGGTTATGCGGATACGACTTGGTCCATGGTTTGGCGAGCGTTCCAGCAGGCTGATGGATCGAACGCTCAGGTCATTATTCGGGATATTCGTGTGCCTCGCGCTATCGTTGCTTTATTGGTCGGTGCGGCATTAGCGGTGTCCGGGGCGATGATGCAGGCGCTGACCCGCAATCCGATGGCTTCTCCCGGTATACTGGGCGTGAATGCAGGCGC
Source organism: Paenibacillus sp. 32352 (assembly GCF_002042965.1). Classification (GTDB taxonomy): domain Bacteria; phylum Bacillota; class Bacilli; order Paenibacillales; family NBRC-103111; genus Paenibacillus_S; species Paenibacillus_S vulneris. The sequence continues at coordinate 103,667 of NZ_MZNT01000012.1, forward strand.
TGGTTTTTTTGTCGTTATGGGCGTGACGTTCTTGTCGTTATCCAGCCAAGGGGAGCTGATCTGGTTCGCCTTAACAGGAGCGGCTGTCGCGGCTGTATCGGTGTATACGGTCAGTTCGGTGGGGCGCGAAGGTATCACGCCACTCAAGCTCACGTTGGCCGGAGCGACCATGGCCGCCCTGTTCTCTTCGTTTACGTCAGCAATGCTAATCTCGGATGAGAAGACGCTGGACAGCGTCTTTTTCTGGCTGGCCGGCTCCGTAGAGGGGAGGAAGATGGAGCAGATCCTCACGATGCTTCCGTTTTGCCTAATCGGGCTGTTAAGTGCATTCCTGCTAAGCAAAGCCATGAATGTGATAGCAGTAGGGGAAGAGGTAGCTACCGGTCTTGGTCAAAATACGTTTCGCGTGAAGCTGGTTTCCTTGCTGGTCATCGTACTCCTGGCAGGAGGAGCGGTTTCATTGGCGGGACCGATCGGCTTTGTCGGACTCGTCATCCCGCATTTGGTGCGAGGGCTGGTTGGTAACGACTACCGCTTCGTTCTCCCGTATTGTGCCATTCTTGGTTCGGTGCTCCTGCTTGCGGCGGATGTCGGTGCGCGATTCATTGCTTTTCCCAAGGAAGTACCTGTCGGTGTCATGACAGCTATTGTTGGAGCTCCCTTCTTTATTCATCTGGCCCGAAAGGAGCTGTTAACTAAATGAGCAGCCGGTATGCTACGATTCGATGGCCGCGGCCAAAGCTATCCTTTATTTTTGAGAAAAAAAGCGGCTGGATGTCCTTACTCCTGCTTCTTGTGCTAGCATTGCTTGCTGTCTTTAGCGTAGGCATAGGCACGCTCTATATCTCACCGCTGCGGACGATCCAAGTCATGCTCGGGATGGGCACGGGCACGATGGAAGCGAACATCATTCTGAACTTTCGACTGCCGAGGATTTTGCTGGCTGGAATGGCAGGGATGGCGTTAGCCCTGGCTGGCACCATTCTGCAAGCGGTCGTCCGCAACCCGCTGGCCTCTCCCGACGTGATTGGCGTCACCAGCGGGGCGGCGATGATGGCGGTACTCTATTTGGCAGTTTTTCAGGTCAAGACGAGTATTGTCTGGATGCCGCTATTTGCTTTTGCCGGTGCGGCTGTGGTATCGGCGATTATTTATTTTGGAGCCTGGAAAAAGGGCGTATCACCGCTGCGCATGATTCTGGTCGGATTGGGTGTGAGCGCGCTGCTTGAAGCGCTTAAGACACTTTTTCTCGTATTCAGTCCGATATTTGTCACGAGTCAGGCAAAAATTTGGATCACAGGAACCGTGTATGGCGCCACCTGGACCTCCGTGAAGTTCTTCGCTCCCTGGCTCTTGCTGTTCATTCCGCTGTTGTTTGTTCTGGCAGGCCGGATGAACATCCAAGTTCTCGGCAATGAGCTGCCGGTTGTGCTGGGAGGCCGAATCCAGCTGCAGCGATTCGCGCTCCTCGTGACGGCCGCGGCTCTGTCGGGCTCTGCCGTTGCTTTTGTCGGTGGAATCGGCTTTGTTGGGCTGATGGCGCCGCATCTGTCCCGCAAGCTGGTAGGTGGCTCTCACGGCCTTCTCTTGATTTGCTCGGCTATCGTCGGAGCTATACTGCTGATTGCCGCCGATCTTATCGGTCGCACGGTGTTTGCGCCTCGCGACGTACCTGCTGGGGTGTTCACGGCCGTGATCGGCGCGCCCTTGCTTTTGTACCTGCTGATCAAGACAAAGAAAAAACAGACGGAATAGAAAGGGGATATGCATCCATTATGAATAAGCTTGCCGCTCAATCGTTATCGCTTTCTTATGGCGCTGCGCTCATTATCGATCAGCTTGATTTGCAAATTCCGCAAGGAAAAATCAGCATCTTGATCGGAAGTAACGGGTGCGGGAAATCGACGCTGCTCCGTTCCTTCGCCCGCCTGCTGAAGCCTGAGCAGGGCGCTATACTGCTCAATGGCCGGGGCATTTCCCAGATGTCTACCAAGGAGATCGCCAGGCAAATGGCGGTTTTACCGCAGGGACCTGTGTTGCCCGAGGCATTAACTGTGCTGCAGTTAGTTCGGCTTGGCCGTTATCCGCACCAGAAGCTGTTCCAGCAATGGTCGGAGGAGGATGAGCGCCAAGTGGACAAAGCACTTCGGATGACGCATCTGGAGTCGCTGCAGGACCGGGCGGTTGACTCCCTCTCGGGAGGGCAGCGGCAGCGGGCCTGGATCGCTATGACGCTGGCGCAAAATACGGAGGTGCTGCTGTTGGACGAACCGACCACCTATCTGGATATGGCGCATCAAGTGGAGATCTTGGATCTGCTGTACGATCTTAATCAGGAAGAGCAGCGAACGATCGTCATGGTGCTCCACGACTTGAACCTCGCCTGCCGGTATGCGCATCATATCGTTGCTGTACATAACAAAGGAATCCATTCGCAAGGGCTGCCGGAGGAGATTATGACGAAGCAGATGATTAAGGACGTATTCGGCATGGATTGCGAGATCGGCACGGATCCTCTTTTTGGTACGCCTGTATGTGTTCCGCATGGCAAAGGCCGAAAGATCATTGCCCGGCATGACTTTAAGGCAAAACAGGAATTGCGTACGGCACAAGGATGAAGGGGACATGAAAAGGATGTCTGTCCCCGGGCACGTTGCCTGCGGAGGGACGCGTACTCCGATTGGATAATCCAAAACTATACGATTAGAGCATACTCGTCCCACATTAACCATGATAAGATAATTCACGGGGAGGGATAAAAATGATAATCATTATCAATGTAGAGGGGGCGGGGTGACGAAGGACAGCTGCCTTAAGCAGTTTCCAGTGATATGACCAATTCGTTGCGATGCAATTTTGGATTGCTATGGGGCAGCCATTTTTTGTCTGTTTTAAGCTCGATGGTGATTGCTCCTTTAATGCCGTTCTATATGGAGCAGTTAGGCGCAGGTGACCAGGCCGCGGTTTTGCTGTGGAGCGGCTTGGGCTTGACGGCTCCTGCAGTATCGGCCGCATTGACGGCCCCGTTATGGGGCAGGCTTGGCGACATCACCAGCCGCAAATGGATGGTGATTCGGGCACTGGGAGCCTCCGCCTGCGTACTGGCAGCGATGGGCTTGGCCAACACACCGTTTCAGCTGTTTCTTCTCCGTTTTCTTCAAGGGGCCTTAGGAGGGGTTGTCGATGCCGTAGGAGCTTTCGCAGCCTCCCAAGCAGGCAAAGAGGAACAGGGGAAGGCACGCGGGAAGTTGGAGGGAGCTCTTGCTGCTGGCTCAATGCTCGGACCGTTGCTCGGGGGGGGGCTGATGGGCGCCATCGGGTTCCGTTATATCCTGCACTCCTTAGCCATCCTGCTAGCACTATGGACGATACTATGCGCGTTTTGGTTGAAGGAGAGGCAGTCGGAGAAAAGAACAGCTGCCGTGACACAAACCGGCATAACAGCCCCATTGCGAGGGCTGCTTCATAAACGTGAGCTGCGTCTGTTTCTCTTGGCAGGAATCACAGCTAACTTCGGCATCTTCGGGCTGCTCCCCGTTCTGCCGCTGCATCTGAAGCCTTATATCGGCACATCAGCTCAGACGGCCGTATGGGTAGGTATTTTACAAGCCGTACTTTGGGCTGCCGTATGGCTCACCTCTTCCTGGTGGGGGCGTCGTAACGATGTAAGCCCGGTTCATCGCAATTATGCCCTCGCCGCTGCATTATGCGGAGTCGCGATTGTCCTTCAAGCGTTAGCACCGGGAATGGAATGGCTAGTGTCCACCCGGGTTGTGCAAGGAGCGGCCTCCAGCGCGCTTGTACAATCGGTTTTTCTCGTAGTCACAAGATCTGCGCCGGAGGGGGAGCTGGGAACGAGATTAGGTTTTACGCGCAGTATTTTATTTACAGGACAAATCGCAGGTCCTATGACTAGCGGTCTACTGGGAACCATGTTGACCACCTCCGGTTTGTTCGTTTTGCACGGAGCTGCTATCGCCGCAGGTGGCCTGCTGGTCGGGCTGTTCGCTTCCCCGAAGCTTGCACGGCGCGGAGTAGAAGATATTCCGGGCTGCGGTCACCGCCCTCTGCCCAACGAAAAGTAAAGGAGCCAAACGAATGAGCGAACCCTTCAATACGATGCACTTGAACCTATTTGTACTGAATACAGGCCATCATGAAGCTTCCTGGCGGCATCCTGACACTACGCCTGAAGCTGTAGCGGACATTCATTATTATACCCGGCTCGCCCGGATGGCGGAGCAGGCGAAGATGGACTCCTTGTTCATCGCTGACGCTCTTGTCCTGACACCCGCCATTGAACACAAAATCGGGGGAGGACTGGAGCCGCTTACCATGTTATCTGCACTTGCAATGAACACAGAGCGGATCGGTCTAATCGGCACCGTCTCCACAACTTATACGGAGCCGTACAATGCCGCACGCATGTTTGCTTCGCTGGATCATATCAGTGGAGGCAGAGCGGGCTGGAACAGCGTTACATCGGTAGGCGACGTGACGGCCGTTAATTTCGGAAGGGAGCGTCATCCTGAGCACAGTGAGCGTTATGAGCAAGCAAGGGAATTTCTTGACGTGGTTAAAGGCTTATGGAACGGCTGGGAAAAGGACGCGTTACTAGCAGACAAGGAGCGCGGCTTATTCACCGATTATCGTAAAATTCACCCGCTAAACCATAAAGGAAGATATTATTCCGTACAAGGTCCTTTGAACGTTACTAGATCGCCTCAGGTGTTTCCAGTCCTGGTACAAGCGGGGTCCTCCGATGCGGGCAAGGAATTAGCTGCAGAGACTGCAGAGCTGGTATTTACGGCTCAGGACACCATAGAGCATGCCAGGGCTTTCTATGCGGATTTGAAAGGGAGAATGGCGAAATTCGGCAGAGATGCGGATGAATTAAAAATATTGCCTGGCTTCAGCCCCATTATCGGGGCGACGGAATCGGAAGCTCGAGAGAAAGAGGCGATGCTCACAAGTCTCATTAAACCGGATTTTGGGCTTATCCGCTTGTCGAACTCTCTTGAAATCGATTTGCACCACTACCCGCTTGACGGGCCCGTACCTTTGCACGACTTACCCGCTCTCAACGAAGTTAAGGGACAGAAAGCACGATTCGAGATGCTCGTGGATATGGTTAAAGCGGAGAACTTGACAATCCGGGAGTTAATTCACCGCACTGCCGCTGCGAGGGGGCATTTTACGACGGTGGGAACTCCGAAGCAAGTTGCCGATGTGATGGAAGAGTGGGTTAGAAGCGGGGCGGCCGACGGGTTCAATGTGATGCCCCCGTATTTCCCTGGCGGTTTGGAAGACTTTGTTACTGGTGTCGTGCCGGAGCTCCAGAGACGGGGATTGTTTCGTACCGAATACAGCGGCCGTACGCTTAGGGAGCATTTTGGCTTGAAGCACCCGGACGTACAACGGATTAATGCAACCTAGTCTTAAGCTGGAGGAGACGGCTGAAGGCTGCTTGTATTGGCTGCGGGCGGCATGTGACGATTTTACAACATCAAAATGTTTAAGTTCTTTACAGTACTAAAGCGCGTATGAAGAGCATTCCGATTGGCGAATAAACCTACCATGCTTACGAAGTGAGTTTTGCTTTAGCAAAACTTTAAGGTCGCTCATCTTTGAAAGACCTCGATAGAGTTTTATCTCAGTACCCCCTTGCCCAACATCAAAGACGCCGAGAGGCGTTTTTGTTGGTAAATAACCAACCTTACCTATCTTCACGCTAGACGCCGAAACTGTATGCTTGCATTGCCTCATTGAAACACCAGGCTAGAGATGATCCCAAGTAAAACAAAAGTGAAGCAAACGGTCTCGGGAATGGCGCAGCCATATCCTTTTATTCTTAAAAATCAAAATCAATGAAGTCCGGGAGATACCTTTAGGAATTAATACCCGCTGTGAACGGGCGATGATGACCGGACTTCCATGGGAGAGATGAAATGATGGCTGTTAGAAACTTGAAGCTTACGGTAGATTCTCACATTCAAAATGCGGGCGAACAGGAAAAACTAGCTCGTTTACATAGCTTGATCGTCAGAGCCGTATCGGCCATGAACATTGGCGAGCAAGTAAAAATTACGCTGGAGTATGCCGCACCGGTTGGAGGGTTCAAGGAAGAGCCATTAAGTTCGAACGCCTACGGGCCGGTTTCGAGAAACCAGGTTTCGGTTCGTCCGTACATGCACGGTTCGAAGCTGAGCGAGCGGCAGCACCAGATTGCCGTCATGTTGTGCAATCACTATTCCATTAAAAAAATTGCAAATGAGTGCTGCGTTTCAGAGAATACGGTCAAAAAACATATGCAAAACATCAAAAAAACATTGGAGATCGAATGCTCCGGCGCAGACTTTATTTATACTCTCAAGCAAATGCTTTTCCCCGAGACAGTAATACGAAACGGATGATCGTTCCGTTCATGCTAATTTCTATCCCTTAAATCACAAAATTACTCCAATCGAATCATTAGGATTATCTGTTCGGAGAATTTACGCTCATTTCTCCGGTATGCTACGATAAAGCCACAAATAATGATAATGATTATCATAATCATTGTCATTCTTTTGTAAGTAGCGGTTCAGGAGGAGGAATAATGATGTCATCTATACTGCATGCGGACGCAAAGACGGCTTCAGTGAAAGGCTCCGTTGCCGAATGTGTAGGGCGGACTCCGCTCGTACATTTAAGCAGGCTGTTTCCGGAAAAGCACGTGCAGGTTATTGCCAAGCTGGAATATATGAACCCGGGAGGCAGCATGAAGGATAGGCCAGCCAGGTACATTATCGAGCAGGGACTGAGGACCGGTGCGATTGATTCCAGGACACATATTATCGAGAGTACCTCAGGCAATCTAGGCGTGGCTCTCGCTATGATGGCGCGCATCTACGGATTGTCCGTGACCTGCGTGGTTGATCCTAAAATCGCAAACACGAACCTGAACATTTTACGCCAGATGGGCGCACAGATTGAAATGGTCGAGGAACGTGACGATCAAGGCGGGTATTTGATGACCCGAATTCGAAGGGTAAACGAACTTCTGAGGCAGGTACCGCACGCATTCTGGATTAATCAATATGCAAACGAGAATAACTGGAAAGCTCACTACGAAGGCACGGGAACAGAAATTACAGAAGCTCTTGACCGCGCAGATCTATTGATTGCCGGTGTCAGCACCTCAGGCAGTATTATGGGGACCAGCCGAAAAATGCGCGAGAAATTTCCTCATCTGAAGGTTATTGCCGTCGATGCAGTCGGTTCGATCCTGTTTGGAGGGGCTCCAGGCAAGCGGGAGCTTCCGGGAATCGGCGCAAGCCGTGTCCCCGAAATATTGAACCGCACTGAAATCGACGGCGTGATTCACGTAAATGACAGGGAATCCGCGGAGGGATGCCGTGAGCTTCTTTTAAAGGAAGGCATATTCGCCGGCGGTTCATCGGGCTCCGTCATGGCGGCCATTCGCAAGCTGCTTCCTTCACTGGAAGCTCTGCCCGATCGTCCGCTGCGGCTTGTTACGCTCCTGCCTGATCGCGGGGACCGCTATTTGGATTTAGTGTACGATGACGAGTGGGTTGCCCAATTACCATAATATAGATAAAAGGAGAATGCATTTTATGATCTACCAAGCTGGAGTACAGCATCCTCTTGCCGCCGGGACGCTCTTAACCGCACCGGGCTCAAATGGGCCGGAGCTGCTCTATCTGAACCGGGAGGCGATCGCCGTGCTGGGCGGTGGTTCATCCCGCATGTATGTGGAGGCATTGGAGGAGGCGCTGGCGCTTCACGCCAATGGAGACTTCGTACAGCCGCTTAAGCCGTATCTACGCTCGTCTGGGAAAGAAGGGCATATCGCTGACCGGATTATTGCAATGCCGGCGCATATTGGCGGGGAGATACCCTTATCGGGTATCAAATGGATCGGGAGCAAGCACGACAACCCACAGGTGCGGGGATTGGAGCGGGCGAGCGGCATTCTAGTGCTCAATGACGCTGCAAGCCATTACCCCTTAGCCGTTATGGAGGCTGGGCTGATCAGCAGCATGCGGACGGCAGCGGTTACCGTCGTGGCGGCAAAACGGCTGGCAAAGCATGGATTCCATTCTGTCGCTTGCGTCGGCTGCGGGCTGATTGCCAAGGCACAGCTGACCTCGATTCTGGAGCACTATCCTCTTATTAAAGAGGTTCATCTGTTCGACCAGTCGGAGACGGCTGCAGAACGGCTGGCAGAGGTGCTCCGTGTGCTCTCCCCACAAGTTAGAACAGTGATCTCTGGCAGCGCGGAGCAAGCGGTACGCCAAGGGGAAGTTGTCATTACCTGCACAGTAACGGATACGCCGTATATTCCGTTCGAGTGGCTTCGCAAAGGAGCTTTTGTCAGCAATATATCGATCATGGATGTGCATAAAGAAGCCTATCTACAAGCTGACAAAGTAGTTGTTGATGATTGGGAACAGTCCAACCGGGAGAAAAAGGTGCTGAACCAGCTCGTTCTGGAGGGAAAGTTCTCAAGGGAGCAGCTGCATGCCGAGCTGGGAGAGATCGTGATCGGTACTAAGCCGGGGCGCGAAACTGATGACGAAATCATTATTTTAAATCCGATGGGCATGGCGATTGAAGATATCGCTTGCGCCCGCCGCATTTATTTGCAGGCACTACAGGAGGGTGCGGGACAGCGGCTGCCTTTATATTAATAGATCGGTTCACGAAAGGAGTATAGGGGATGCTACACCAACAACATGTCCCGTTAAAAGCAGCTTCAGACCGATGCAGAGAGCTGGCGGAGCGCTCGGCACTCCGGGGACTGCTAAACAGCTTTTTGCGGGAGACAGGCATACAGGACCCGCGAATCGGAGAAGCATGGCCAGCTTTTATAGAAAGTTCAAATGCCGCAGCTGTAGAGGCAGACATACTGCGGCAGCGCTCCGCTGATCGCGGGGAAGTCTTCGTTCTGGCACTGGATCGGTCTGAAGCATGGATTGCGGGGACTGTAACCTATTTTTCGATGATCGGCCAGCATGTGTACGGGGAAGCATTGTACACATCGACTACCATCTTGCAAAACGATTCTTGCCAGACCGCGGATACTGAACAAGTCGTCGAAGCACTGCTGCTTGAGTTGAGCTATAGGGAGCCAGAGGCATCACGCAAGCAGCGAGTTGCGGAGCTCCGTGCGCAGATTTACAACAGTATCCGCAGGACAGTTCTTTATCTGGAGCGAGCGATGGATAATGCGGGGCGGGAAGTGGCTTGCTTGGATTACATCCGCTCCGAGCAAGCGCTATTGTACGGTCATCCGTTTCATCCGACACCTAAAAGCTCAGAGGGCTTCAGCGACGAAGACTTGACCGCCTATGCGCCTGAGCTGGGGTCAGCCTTTCCGCTGCATTACTTTGCTGTGGCCTCGGAGCTTCTCAGTGAGGAGTGGATCGGTGAAAGCCGTCCACCATCCCCGGCGGCAGCGGAGGCAGCACGCCGAAGACTAGGGGAGCGGGCAATCAATTATCGTCTGCTGCCGGTACATCCATGGCAGGCGGAATACATATCGCAGCTAAGTACCGTACGCCGGCTGATCGACAACGGCAGGCTGGTTCCGCTTGGTGTAGTTGGTGAAAAGGTTTATCCGACATCTTCGGTAAGGACCGTATGGGACCCGAAGGCCGGCATCTTTTATAAGCTGCCCATTCACGTTCGGATTACGAACTTTATCCGCGAGAATACGTCGGAGCAGCTTCGGCGTACGATGGATGCGGCGGCTGTGCTGAACCGTGCGCAGCTGGAAGGTTATTATACAGCAGGAGGACAAGCAGGTAGGGAGGGGGCGGTCAGAGAAAAGTCCGGAGTAGAGGGAATGCAAATTTTGCAGGAAACCGGCTACCAGACGGTATTGCTGCCGAACGAAGAAGCAGACGATGCGGAGCGGGAGATGGTGAGTTCGGCACTTGCTGTCGTCTACCGTCATGCCGTAGCGCTGGATGTGGAAGAGCAGAGCCGCTGCTTCGTCGTTGCATCGCTGGTTGAGGTGCCACCAGGCCTCAAGGAGCCCTTGCTGTTCGAGGCCGTCCGGCAGTCCGGAGACGGCAAGCTTCCTGATTGGCGCGCATGGCTGTCAGCTTACTTGAGACTGTCGCTGCTGCCGCTTCTCCGCTTGTTTGCTGATAAGGGAATCAGTATGGAAGCCCATGTGCAAAATTCGCTGCTGACGCTTGCAGACGGCATGCCGGTCCGCTATTACGTCCGCGATCTCGAAGGCATTAGCGTGAGCAGGGAGCAGGCTATAGCTCATGGTTGGACGCCGGACACCGTACCGGAGACCAGTCCGGTGTTGTATACACAAGCCGAGGCGTGGCTAAGGCTGCAGTATTATTTGATCGTTAACCATTTGGGGGCGCTGATTCATACTGTGGCACGATTCGATCAAAAAAGCGAAGCGGTCTATTGGCGGACGGTCCGGCAGGTTCTGCTCGATGATCGTGCTAATTTGGGGCGATCCGCCGGATTAGTCGTGTGTATCGATGATCTGCTGAACAAACGGAGTCTGCCTGCCAAAGCGAATTTGATCAGCCGGTTTCAAGGACGTGGAGAAACACCCGATTTTGTAGAGATTCCGAATCCGATTTACTATTGCGGAGGTGAGTTCAGGTCATGAACGGGCCGAATATATTGCAAAATGAATACTTCACGCCCACAGCCCCAAAGGACGTCGATTGGGCAAAGGCACTAAGCTCACCGCAATATGCACAGGTAGAGCGAAGAATCCTTCGTCAGCTGGCGGAAGCACTGCTGTATGAAAACATTGCCCCCTACAGCCGATCCTCTTCCGAAGGAGCGGTGGACACGTTCCTTATCCAGGCTGTTGATACGAAGGGGCAAGCTGTCGCTTACATGATCCGTGGACGCACTACAGCAAGCTTCGACCGGATTCGTTTGAGCCGCATAGAACCAATCGTACGCAGGGACGCGGACGGTGTGAGGAGCGAGGCCCGGTTGGAGCAATTCGTTATTGAAGTCCTCGGACCGCATGTTCCTGGGGAACGATTGGGCGGGTTTCTTGAAGAATTGGTGCAGACGCTGCTGAAGGATACGCAGTCCCAGTATGTGAATCGGCATCGGGAGCTATCCGGAGAAGAGCGGATGTACGATGCGCTGGAAGGGAATATAATGGACGGCCATCCGTACCATCCGTGCTACAAATCCAGAATCGGCTTTAACGGGCCTGATAATGCAGCGTATGGGCCGGAGTTTCAACCCTTGCTGAAGCCGCTCTGGTTGGCATTGCCAGCCGAGGACAGTGTTCACGCGATTTCAGCCTCACTGCAGTCCTATGAATCCTTCATGGAAGCGGAGCTGGGTACGCAAACGATCGCTGATTTTATCGCCAGGCTCGAAGCCGCCGGGATCAATCCGCAACAGGTTCGTTACCTCCCCGTTCATCCCTGGCAATGGAGGGAAACGGCGCTGCGCGTATTGTACCGCCAGCTGGCCGATGGGCAGGTAGTTGTACTTGGAGAAGGGCAGGATGGTTATCGGCCACAGCAGTCCATCCGCACGCTGGCCAACGCGACTTCGCGGCATAAACCGTATGTAAAGCTGCCGATGAATCTGGTGAATACGTCCACAGGACGGATGCTGGCCAAGCATACGATTTTGAATGCGCCATTGATTTCCGATTGGCTAAGCGGGCTGGTGCGTCAGGATCCGGAAGCGCAGCAGATGGATTTTGTACTGCTCCGTGAGGTGGCAGGTGTGGCTTATGATCATGAAGCGCTGCCGGAGCTATTGAGACCCCGCGCCTATGGGACGCTTGGGGCAATATGGCGGGAAAGCCTTCATCTGTATCTTAGAGACGGAGAGGAAGCCGTACCGTTCAACGCTTTGTGTCATCTGGAACGTTCGGGGAAACCTTTCATCGATGCGTGGGTGCAGAACGAGGGAGTAGAGGCATGGACTTGGCAGCTGCTGGAGGCGGCGGTTCTTCCCTTAATTCATTTGCTTTTCGCTCATGGTGTGGCTCTAGAATCCCATGCCCAGAATATGATTCTGCTGCATAGAGACGGAAGGCCCACACGTGTAGCCTTCAAGGATTTCCATGACGGAATCCGGTTTTCCCGGCGACATCTGGCTCATCCTGAAGCTTGCCCTCCATTGCACTCATTATCCGATCATCATAGGCGGATTAATCCGAATTCTTTTATTGAAACGGAGCAGGCGGACGGGGTCCGGGATTTTGTCCATGATGCCTTCTTCTTCATTAATATGACAGAGCTGTGCTTCCTGCTGGAGGACCATTACGGGCTCTCGGAAAAAGCCTTCTGGCAGATGACAGCGCAGCTCATTCATGACTACTGCCGCAAGCACCCGCAGCACGAAGCGCGGTTTCAAGCTTTCGATTTATTTGCCGACACCATCGAAGTAGAGCAGCTGACGGCAAGACGGTTATTCGGGGACACGGAGCTTCGTCTGCAGAAAGCGTCTAATCCGCTCCGGCCTTACCGATGAGCGCTATGCTAAGAGAAAATCGTTTAAAGCGGAAGCTTGGGCTGGGGGAAGCGGTATTCGGCTTGATCGGTTCGATCCCCTCGCCCGTTGTCGTGGAGATGATCGGCTGTGCGGGCTTTGATTTTATCATTATCGATACGGAGCATGTGCTGGTTAATCCGGAGACGCTAGAGCATATGATACGGGCCGCCGAGACGTCGGGTCTTACACCATTGGTGCGCGTTAGCGAGCCCAATCCGAAGGAAATACTGCGCGTTCTCGATGCCGGCGCCCTCGGGATCGTCGTTCCCCATGTGGAGACCCGGGAGCAGGCGGAGCTAATTGTTCGTTCCTGCAAATACGGGCCTATCGGCAGCCGAAGCTTGAACAGCGGCCGGGCGGGAACGTTCGGTAAATATGACTTGACGCAATATATTGAGAGGGCTAACGAGGAGGTGATGGTCATTCCCATGATCGAGAGTAGAGCTGGGGTGGATCATGCCGAGATGATTTTGTCGGTTCCGGGCATCGACATGGTGCTGGAGGGAGCTGCTGATTTATCGCAATCTTATGGGATTCCGTGGCAAACCCGATCGCCTCAGGTGAAGGAGGGATTGAGGCAGCTGTATGCCTCTTCCATAAAGGCAGGCGTGCCTTATTGCGCCATTCCGCGCGCCGCAGAGGATTATGCTGAATGGCAAGAGCTTGGCGTGAAATCGTTCGTGCTGGGTGATGAACGAGGTGTTTCGTTTCGTGCGTTGAGGTCGCATCTGCAGGCATTTCATCCTGATAGGCGGCTGGCTCCGGTCAGCCAGGGTCAGACCGAAGGCTGACTGTGTGGTGCAAAACCTGAGAGCGGTCAGGAACCGGGGAACCGTGAGTACAATGAGGAAAGGTGTGGGTGAGATTTAATGAGTCAGTTGGTTGCGGAAGATCATAAGGTTATATCCCGCATTGCACAGTGGAAGCAGGAGCGATCGGAACCGGTGTGCGCCTTCTTCTATGATCTGAAGGCGCTTCGCGAGCACGTGAGGGCGTGCGTCAGCACACTGCCGGAAGGCTGCCGCTTGTTCTATGCCATGAAAGCGAATCCGGCCAAGGAGCTATTGGAAACCTTAGCTCCGATCGTTCATGGCTTCGAGACGGCGTCGATCGGCGAAATACGTAAGGTTCGCAGCGTTTCCGGCGATATTCCGGTTATTTTTGGCGGTCCCGGGAAAAAGGATTCCGAGATTATCGAGGCGCTAGCTCTAGGCGTGACCTTAATTCATGCTGAAAGCACGCATGAACTGCGACGCATCTCGCATATTGCGGGACAGATGAACGTCAAGGCGTCCGTGCTGCTTCGCATCAATCTTAGAGCGTCTTTCCCTGAGGCCACTCTGGTCATGGCCGGCAGACCGACCCAGTTCGGAATTGACGAGGAGCAGGCGGACAGCGCCATTGAGTTAGCGGCTGCACTGCCCCATGTACAGCTGGAGGGCTTCCACCTGCATTCGATTTCAAATAACCTGGACGCCCGTCTACATGCCAAGCTCGTATCTGTGTACTTAGAGCGTGTTCAGCAATGGCAGGCCCGTTACGGTCTGCGGCTCCGCTATCTTAATGCAGGCGGAGGGTTTGGCATCTCGTATACGGATTTGGAACGCAAATTCGATTGGTCTGAGTTTACGTCAGAACTGCGCAGCGTATTAGAAGCGACGCGGCTTCCCGGTGTCGAGCTGTTATTTGAGCCGGGTCGTTATTTGGCAGCTGCCTGCGGCTATTACGCCGCCGAGGTCATCGATCTCAAATGCAACCATGGCAAGCATTACGCCATACTTCGGGGCGGCTCGCACCATTTTCGGCTTCCCGGTGCCTGGCAGCACAGCCATCCGTTCGACATTGTCCCATTGGAGAGATGGGATTATCCATTTGAACGGCCAGAGGTCCGCGATGTGGACATCACAGCAGCCGGAGAGCTTTGCACACCGAAAGATGTGCTGGCGAAGGATGTTCGTGTATCCCGTCTACGTGTCGGAGACGTACTTTTGTTTCGTTATACCGGAGCGTACGGCTGGACGATTTCGGCCCACGATTTCTTAAGCCATGCCCATCCCGAGCATATCTTTATTGATCCGAGTTGACCAGGAGGTGATTTAAGATGAAAGAGGCCACCACAGAACTGCTCACAAGCAAAGGCAGGATCAGAATCGATCAGGCTTCACAGAATGGGGGCGGCATACGTTCTCTGCAGCAAGCAGAGGAAAAGATACTGTCTGATCTCATCAACGCACTTCTGGCAGAAGGCTTGTGGGATGTTGGCGGACGCGGTGAAATCATCGAAGCGGGAGAGCTGCTGTCTACGGATAGCTTCGCAGGGAGTGTTCTTAGGGCTCTGCTTACGGCAGAGGATCACGAGCTGTCCGAGCGTAGGTCATCTTCTGATTGCATAAAGCTGTTTCGCTGGCGTCGTCTTCCTTCGGATGCATCGTATCTGCTGTTTCCGGTCCGGCCGGCGATCGTTCAGGCCTATCGTCATGTGACCGGGGGAGGCGTGTATGAGGTGTCCCCGGCAGCACAGGCTGTTCCTGTCCGTATTGGTGCTATGGAAGTATGGGGCCGTATAACAGGTGCATTATACCCGGTGAACGCTGGTCAAACGGAGGGGGAGAAGGAAAACGGCGTGACCCGCTTGACAAAGCTGCTGCAGCTGACGCTGGAGCAAACCGGCTGGACCTGCGAGGAGCAGTCTGGTACCTCACAGGTCTCCATCGGCACGAATCCGCCGCAATTGGAGGATTTGGCAGGTCTTGAGCGGCTGGCAGCCTTCCGGGATCGCCCGTTTCATCCGGTCGCGAAGGCCAAGGGGGGCTGGAGTCGGCAGGATTACCAGAGCTACAGTGCAGAATTCGGGCAGCCGATCACGCTGCGATGGGTTGCGGTGCAGCGACGGCATTTACTGCAAAGCGGAGGCTCTCGAGTGTCAGAAACGGACGCTCCGCCAAGCCCTGCGGAGCTGCTGCTGAGCGTGGAGGAGCAGGGACTGTTGAAGAAAGCTATGCAGCGACTTCAGCTGCCGGAGGATGAATATATCGCGCTGCCCGTTCACCCTTGGCAGCTGGACGTAATCCTGCCTGTAATGCTCGCGATCGAGCAGGCAGCAGGTGACTTCGTGCCGTTGGATGTGGTGACCGGCACTTATTATGCGAGCTCGTCCGCTCGTTCCTTAGCTCCGGCCAGCGGAGGTACGGCGCATGTGAAGCTGCCCCTTGGAATTGTATCGCTTGGTGCTGTCCGCTATTTGCCTGCGGTACACATGATGAATGGGGAGCGCGGACAGCGCCTGCTGGAGCAGGCGAAAGAACGTGATCCCGTACTTCGGGATCAGTTAAGCCTGTGCGACGAAACATGCTGGTGGGCTTACCTGCCGGAATCTGCCGATTATTTTGACGATCCGCCGAGACATTTGTCCGCTTTGGTTCGAAAATATCCATCCAGCTCGATGGAGTCGGATGGAACGGCACTCGTGCCGATGTCGGCATTGGCAGCCTATGCGCTGAACGGCTCGCATGTTTTGGATGCATGGATGCGGGTGAAGGGGGAGGAGCCGAGCCCAGCAGGAGCCGAGGTATTGTTCGGCGAGGTATGCCTGCACTTTCTCCATCTTTGCTTGCGGCTGTTCCGGCTAGGTGTCATGCCCGAAATTCACGGGCAGAATGCGGTGCTTGTTGTAAAGGACGGGCATGCAGCAGGTCTGCTGCTCCGAGATCACGATTCTGTCCGCTTGTACCTTCCGTGGATGGAAGAAAATGGGCTCGCTGATCCCTGCTACAAGATGAAGCCGGGTTATCCTAATTCCTTGTATAACGTGACACCTCAAAAGCTCTTGTACTATTTGCAAACCTTAGGCATTCAGGTCAATCTATATTCCATTCTTGAAGCGGTCGCCGAACATTACGGTATCCATGAGAGTCGGTTATGGCAGGTAA
Organism: Paenibacillus sp. 32352; assembly: GCF_002042965.1. Classification (GTDB taxonomy): domain Bacteria; phylum Bacillota; class Bacilli; order Paenibacillales; family NBRC-103111; genus Paenibacillus_S; species Paenibacillus_S vulneris. The sequence continues at coordinate 120,115 of NZ_MZNT01000012.1, forward strand.
TGAAAAGCAGCCTCCTGCAGGCTATGGAGCTAGCAGAGCTCTCTTCCGACGTCAGAGCTATTGTCGAGCAAGCGATGTTTGATCAACCGGTTTGGCCATGGAAAAACCTGCTCAAGCCGCTGCTGGAGCAGGAGGGAGTTCCTTCGGGCAGCATGCCTTCAGGCGCCGGGCAATCGGTGAATCCGTTTCATCGTTTGAGCCTCAACTGAAAAGCTCACAAGAATAAAACAAATCCCCCACTGAAATATCAGCAGGGGATTTGCCTTTTTTACCATCCATATGGCTTTATATTTCTCCCCTCACATTGGCAGCAGTTCGGGAAAACTATTGAAGTGCGAACACTGCTTTACCAAAAGCGCTTGAAGAATCGGCGAATTTCCATTAAAAAGTACCCGCTACCGCAGCTCACCGCGTAAATAACTGCCGGTGATCGATCGCGCAGCATCACCGTGCCCTTCGATCAGCTGTCGCGGTGTCCCCTGGAACATGACGGTGCCGCCTCGGGTTCCACTTTCCGGGCCCATATCGATGATCCAGTCGGCGCTCCGGATGATGTCCGGGTGATGTTCGATGACGATGACCGTATTGCCGGCGTCAACCAACCGGTTCAAGATGTCGATCATCAGTCCGACATCGGATATGTGGAGGCCTGTCGTCGGCTCGTCCATGACGTAAATGCTGCCCGCCTTATGCAGTTCGCAGGCGAGCTTCAGCCGTTGGCGCTCGCCGCCCGACAGGGTACTCAGCGGCTGTCCGAGCGTTACGTAGCCTAGCCCGACGTCCGAGACCGCCTGTAGGCGGCGACGGATGGCCGGCTGTTTGTCGAAAATAGCCAAGGCCTCTTCCGTTGTTAGCTCCAGTACATCTGATATGGATCGGTCTTGATACCGGTAGCGCAGCACTTCCTCCTTGAACCTACGGCCGCCGCACGTTTCACAGACGGTACGTATCCCCTCCATGAAGGCGAGATCCGTATAGAGGACGCCGAGCCCCTGGCACGTCTGGCATGCGCCCGATGAATTAAAGCTGAACAGGGAGGCGCTCACGGCATTCACCCGTGCAAACAGCTTGCGCAGCTCATCCATTATGCCCGTATATGTTGCCGGGTTCGAGCGGACTGAAGCCCCGACGGCCGACTGATCTGTCGCAATCGTCTCCGGGTAGCGCGATAGAAACTCGCCATTGATCAATGAGCTTTTGCCGGAGCCAGCTACGCCGGTCACGACCGTCAGCACGCCTGCCGGGATGTCAACCGATACCCGCTTTAAGTTATGAAGCGTCGCATCGACGATCGGGTACATACCGGTCGGTTTACGGACATCCTTGCGAAGCGGTACCTCGTGCCGCATGTGACGGCCCGTTTGCGTATCTGCACGCAGCAGTCCTTCTACGTCCCCTTCATAGACAATCCGCCCGCCATTCACACCGGCATGGGGGCCAACATCAACGATATGATCGGCTGATGCGATGACGTCACGGTCGTGCTCGACGACGAGCACCGTGTTTCCCTTGTCGCACAGTCGGCGGAGCAGCCGATTCAACCGAATGACATCCCTCGGGTGCAGCCCGGCGCTTGGTTCGTCGAAAATGTATAGCATGTCGGTCAGGCTGCTGCCGAGGTGGCGCACCATCTTGACTCGCTGCGATTCGCCTCCGGATAGCGACGCCGTTTCCCGGTCGAGGCTAAGGTAATCGAGTCCGATGTCGATCAGCTGCTGCAGCCGCTCGGTCAGCGCGGACGTTACGGTCACCGCTTCCGGCTCCCGAATGCCATGAACGACTCGTATGAGCTCTCGGATCTCCATGGCGGCCATCTCTGCGATGTTCAAACTGCCGATACGACAACCTAGCGCTTCTTGATTGAGCCGCGTCCCACGACAGAGCGGGCAGGGGTTGCAGGACATATACGGCTGAGCGCGACTTAACGTCGCTTCGGCTATTTCCTCCGAATCCCGCTTGATGTAAAGCCGTTCAAATTTCGTAATGACACCCTCGTAGCTGGCTTCCATCGGGCCGGTCGGTGTATCGAACGTTATTTTCGCTTCCTTGCCGCGAATACCGTATAGCAGCAAGTTCCATTCCTCTTCAGAGTAATCTCCCAGTTTCTTGTCGTTGTCGAACAACCCCGACATGACGTACAGCTTCCAATACCACGTGCCTACGCGGAATGTCGGAAAGGCAATGCCGCCTTCGTTCAACGATTTCTCCCGGTCCAACAGCTTGCCAGGATCCGCCGTGACGATCTTCCCGACACCATGGCATTCTGGACACATCCCGGCTGGTTCGTTGAAGGAGAAAGCGTTGGAATGACCGACGAACGGTTGCCCGACACGTGAAAACAAAAGCCGCAAGAGTGTGTAGGTATCTGTAATTGTACCGACAGTCGATCGCGAGTTGCCGCCAAGCCGCTTTTGGTCGACGACGATGGCAGGGGAAAGGTTTTCGATCGCTTCCGCATCGGGCTTGCTGAATTTCGGGAGCCGGTTACGGATGAACGCGCTGAACGTTTCATTTAACTCCCGCCGCGCCTCGGCACCGATCGTGTCAAAAACAAGCGACGACTTGCCGGATCCAGATACCCCGGTGAAAACCGTCAGCTTCCGCTTCGGGACAAAAAGCGTGACATCCTTCAAGTTGTTTTCACGTGCGCCTTTTATGAAGATGCAATTTTGATCCATGCTTTTAACACCCTTCCAGTAGTTTATTACACGAATCAGTATACTGGGGTATTTATGCCATCTTCTGTCATATTCAAGCAGGGAATGAAACTAACAGGCAGCATAGTTGAAAAGTTACTCGATCCTGTCGCTAATATGACATAAGGTGACGTATATAAGGTTTATAATGAGGGGTATATTAACGAAAAGGAGTAAAATATCATGAAACGAAGAATAATTTTAGATTTAGCAGTTACTTTAGATGGTTTTATTGAAGGGAAGAATGGGGAAGTAGATTGGTGTATTATGGACTCTGAGCTGGGGTTTACTAATTTCTTAAATCAAATAGATACTATTTTTTATGGAAGAAAAAGCTATGATTTATGGGGACAGTATACTCCAGGAACGGAACAAACTGATGTCGAAGGAGAAATATGGGACTTAGTTCATAGTAAAGAGAAGTATGTGTTCTCCCGGACAAAAAAAGGGACAGATCATAAAGCAATATACATTAATGATAATATTCTCGAAGAAGTAAATAAATTAAAGAGTAAGCCTGGCAAAGACATTTGGCTATATGGCGGGGCAAGTCTTATTACAACTTTTATCAATTTAGGACTTGTTGATGTATTTAGATTATCTGTTCACCCCGTTATATTGGGAGAAGGAAAACCATTGTTTAATGAAATAAAACAGAGGTTGAATCTAAAATTAGTGGATACTAGAACGTTCTCTTCTGGCGTAGTGCAACTAATCTATCATTTGAACAAGAATGAATAATTGCAAGTGAATTTATGGGATCAAGCTTTTGTCAAACGGAAAGACCTTGTCGTAACTGACGGGGTCTCTTTCTTTTGCGGTCATATTCCATTTTCTCAGTAAACATTAAGGAAACTTTCATGAGTATTTCAGAGAGAGGAGGCATAATGAAATTTATTATTTATGATCACAAAAATTCTCTCACCGAGATAAAACATAGGAGGTATTGGCTAACATGAAACAATCCAAATGGTTTAAATGGCAGGTTGGTATGGTGGCTTCGGTCATTGCAGCTTTTCTCTTCCATGAAGTGAAAGCAAGCTCAGCATTCGAGCAAGCGACAACAGCTGCCAAAAACAGCACCACGGACCCAAAGATCTCAGCGAATGCTGGGACAGAAGATTATATGGATCGTTGGGCTAGTCAAGCAATGTCCGGCTCTAGCGATACGCCTGGTTCTTCAAGTTTAACCAACCCGAGCACCAAGAATAACCAAAACGATTTATCCGGCAACACGGAGAGGCGCTCGAGCCACAACTCGGACACGTTCTCCCGCTCAAAGACTGGAAGATCGTAATCGCCGGCCTGCATGTCATTATTGAAAAGAGGGATACATGATGTCGTCCATGAACGTTACCCAATTTAATACGCTTGGTCAATATGAATGTAGCTTCCGCGCCATGAATACCTGGATCGAGGTTAAGTTCCAAGCTGCGGAAAATGAGGTAGAGAATTTGATCCATCTCGCAAAAAACTGGTTTGAGACGGTTGAACAGTGCTTCAGTCGATTTCGGGCGAATAGCGAGTTGTGTTATCTGAATCGGTCGGCCGGCAAACCGTGCTTGGTATCGGACCCCATGCTAGAAGTCTTGCAGCTTGCAGAGCTGTACCGCGTCAAGACAGATCACATATTCGAACCCTTCGTATTGCAGGCGTTGATAGAAGCGGGCTATTGTGAATCTTTCGAGCTGCTCAACATAGATAGAGTGGATTCAAGTCCGTTCCGCGATAAGGCCCAAGCTTATCCATTAATCGCTCTGGATATTAAGATGAAATCCGTACTCCTGCCGGCGGGCTTACATCTGGATCTGGGCGGAATCGTCAAAAGCTGGTCGGTTAAACGCTTCGCTTCTTATCTTCGGAATAAGCGTTTCGTAGAAAAAGGCCTCATAAACGCGGGAGGAGATCTCCTTGCATGGAACTCTAGTGAAGAAAGAACGCACCAGTGGTCTATCGGGATCGAAGATCCCTGGAATCCCAATAAAGAGCTTTGCGTAATTAACCGCAACAATTTGGCAGTCGCGACCTCCAGTACTTTAGGCAGACAATGGACCAACAGCCAAGGAGCTCAGCATCATCTGATCGATCCGCGCACGATGCAGCCGAGTACGAGCGATACGGTGCAATGTACGGTCATAGGGCAAGACCCGGTTGAATGCGAAATCTGGTCCAAAACCATTTGCATTCTAGGCAGAGAGGAAGGAACGCAGATGCTCTTGGCACGTGCCCCCGGTTATGAAGCGCTGGTGTTTACGGAAGACTACCAGAGTCATTTTTATGGGAAAAGTGAATTGTGGAAGACAGTCGATACGGATGAATTTCATTTTACGGATTAATCAGAACGGATAGGAGGAGCCACTATGCTGCAAACCATAATCAACTTACCGATGTGGCAGATTATTCGCTCATTAGGTATCGTATCTTATTTGTTTCTTGCTATCGGGATTTGTCTCGGGATATCCTATAGCATGCCAATCTTACCTGTAACTTGGAAAAAAAACATGTACAAGCTGCATAACTTCTTTACGCTCGCAGGCGCTGGAATCGGTTCGCTGCATGGCATTATTACAGTGATCGATGCATATATGCCGTATACATGGATAGAAGTATTGGTTCCTTTTACATCGAAGCAACACCCGATTTTGAATGGGCTCGGCACGATTTCCGGTTACCTTATGCTGATTGTGATCCTCACAACGGACCTCCGCAATAAGCTGAAAAAGTCTGTCTGGTTCGTCCTTCACTTAATGGCATATCCGTCATTTTTCATGGCCTTCATTCACGGATATTACTTGGGTACGGACACCAGCAATTCTGCGGTTCATGTGATGTATCTCGTTACCATCGCTGCTGTATTAGGTGTATCCGTGATTCGCGGCTTCGTTCACGGCAAAGCCAGCCCTTCCCAAGCAACGAACTAAGCCTTGGTGTCCCAAGGCTCTTTTGTTTTACAATCTCCTGAGAGCTAGTCTGCAGGTTTGAAAATATGTACTTTCGGACCATTGAGTTCCAGGCAATCTCCACAGTATCTCACGTTAATGAATAGAAACCCACTTTAATTCCCACTCTTTGGACATGCTCGGCATAATTAATCCATGAATGCTCGCTCTTTTCACAAAGGTTCTTGTACGGTAGTAGAGCGGAGCCATTGGCATATCCGCCATCAATTGCTTCTCGGCATCGACAAGCAACTCGGAGCGTTTCGCTAAATCGACTTCTTTATCTGCAGCTTTCACTAGGTCGTCATAGGCTTTGCTATTGTATTGCATATAGTTGAAAGATTCGTTATCAGATACCCACATGTCTAAAAACGTCATCGGATCATTGTAGTCGGCACCCCATAAGGCAATCATAGCTTCGAAGTTGTCTTCCTGCATGTTTTTCACGCGCTGTGCGAATGGTAATGGTTCAACTTCAATGTCGATACCCAAGTTTTGTTTCCATTGTATTTGAATGAACTTGGTCGTTAAGATGGCTAAGTTCGTATCGTCACTTGTCAGCTTGACCCCAATATTACTCCCCGATCGATTCCGGTTATGATATAGCGGCGTATTCATCTTAAATGCTGGAACGAAAGAGCAGGGAGGAGGGTAGCATTGGCGGCCAACAGATGGCTCTTTAACCTTACTTGGAAATATAGAAAGTATTATTTTCAAATTTAGTAGTCAGCCCAAGCTCCTCAACTGCAAATTTCCAAGTCATAGGGAAATAAGTCACATCATTTAAAACCAGCAAAGGATATTCTTCAGTCGAATTATCAATCCAGGAATCATTTACATAAACACTAAAATCAGGGAGTTTAGCATAAAGTTTTGAGTCAGGTGTACCGTTTTCTGCTGTTAACTTAGTTGCTTTATTATCAGATTTTCTAATGACAAAGCCAACATCCGCATCCCATTTAGTTTCTAGTCCTAAAGCCTGAGTATAGTTCCAGGTCATGGGGAAGTATGTAATATTCTTATACTCAAAAACCGGATACTTGGAAGATGAGTTTGAAACTAGTTGTCCGTTAACATTAACTTTGTAGGAAGGTAAGTTAACCTTTACAGCGCCTGACGGAACGGTTTCCTTAGCTGGTGTCACAGCCTTTGGTGAATCTGAAGCTGAGCTTGAACTTGAACTTGAAGAACCTCCGCCACCATTATGGTAATGGTACTCGCCATCTTTTAACCCCCACTTTGCACAGTTGGTTCGGCAAGTATGCCCGCCATTAGCATCCGTCCTGCCCGGATGTGCGTTTGCGATAGAGGAGAATGGTAAAGTTAATAGTGCTATAGTAATGATAGTTTTTCTAAGTTTCATTGTAGTGCCTCCTTGTATTGGTTCCAATTTCCTAGTAGATATTACCATATGCAAGAATGTGAGGCAATGAAAATGATAGGATCATGATGCATTATCCGTTAATAAAAGGGGTGCCCCGGCAGGGACATGCTTGTGGAGCTGCCGCTAGGACAGCTCTTTTTAATGATCTTTGAAGTAGAGCGTAAGCGCTCAATTAAATGAGAAACACCTATATGAATCGGAGTCATCCACCTTAATAGCATCAAAAACCAACCGTCTGAAATAATCTGACGGTTTCTTCGTTTGCAAGCAACACGAACGCTCGATGAAAGGGTGTTTTGCATAATCGTGTTGACAACTGAAATCGCAAAGTATTATAGTATGTTACATGACTAACATACCGGTATGGCTAGTTGTTTTATGATTACATAGTTAGTGGGATCGGAAAATATAGGAGCTGATGTTCCAAGAGGAGGCTATATCATGAAAAAAAAATCTTTTATTGTAACCATGGCCAAATGGAGCGCAAAACATCCATGGTACTCCATAATAGGTTGGGTCCTGTTCGTCGCTCTGTGCATTGCTGCGGGCAACGTTTCGGGAGTAAATAAGACGGAAAATGAAGATTTCTGGGTAGGGGAAGCCGGACGAGCGGAGGCAATTATTGCGGCCGGTCAGTTAGATCCGCCTTCTATTGAGAAGATCCTAATTACTTCTCCAAATGGAGAGCTGACCCGTCACGTAACGGATGCAGCTGGGCTTATTTCTAAGAAGATGTCTGTTCACGAAGCAGTCGAGAAAGTAGATAAACCTATTGGTTCGGCAGATGGAAAAGCACTCATGATAAAGGTCACATTGAAAAAAAACTACAAAGCGAGGGATTATGTACAATCGTTACGGGATCTGACCCATGCTGTGCAAGCCGAATACCCGAACGTGCAAATAGAACAAACGGGGGACGCCTCCATTTCAAAAGGTAATGAAGAGATGCTGGGAGGAGGGCTTAAGCGTGCGGAGATGATAACTTTACCGATCACAATTATCATTTTGTACCTTGTATTCGGAAGGTTCCTCGCTGCGGTAGTGCCGCTAATACTAGCCTTAACTTCCATAATAGCTTCTTTGGGGTTATACAAAGTCGCTACCTATGTGTTCCCAGATGCGGGTGGTGCAGTCACCAACGTAGTTCTAATGATAGGCTTGGCGGTTGGTGTTGATTATTCATTGTTTTTTCTCAAAAGGGTACGTGAAGAGCGGGAACGCGCCAACGGACAAATTAGTCATGCAGCCGCGGTGGAGCTCGCTGCGTCAACCTCAGGAAGAGCGATCCTAGTTTCCGGGTTTGCAGTGCTCGTTTCGCTGTTAGGTTTATATGTTGCGGACGATGTGATTTTTTCCTCCATTGCTACTGGGTCCATTATTGTCGTTTTAATTGCCATGATGAGTTCGTTGACAGTACTCCCGGCGCTATTGGCCAAACTTGGAACGAAGGTAGATAACCGGGCTTACAAACGAAAGGCTCAATTATCTGCATCAGCCCCTATGTTATCCCGTATGCTGAAAGTTATGATGAATCGCCCATGGCTCACGTTCCTCTTGGCAAGCCTGGCTATGGTTGTTATTGCAATTCCGGTGTTGGATTTACAGTTAAAAGTAGAAGGGAAAGAAACGTTTCCAAGGTCAATGCCAGCCATGTCGGCCTACGAGCGTCTGACAAAGGCGTTTCCTGACGAGGGCGTATCGCATGTCATTGCTATTCGCAGTGATTCGGCCCATTCCGCTGAGGTCGTTACTGCTCTGAAGCAAATGTCGCAAAGTTTGCATAATAATCCCCTGTTCGCAGTTGGCGATACTCCAAGGATCCGAACGTCTGCAGACAAAACGGTCAGTACCCTTGAACTACCGATTCCATTTGGGTCCAGTTCCCAGGAGGCTGCCAATTCATTGGAGCTGCTTAGGAACGGATTGGTACCGGAAATGATCGGGTCTATCGCCGGTGTTGAATACGCTATAACCGGAGAAACAGCCAGATCGGTAGATACCGTGACTCATCAAATCGCCAAGCTCCCTTTGGTTGCGCTGTTTGTTCTCATGTTGAGCTTTTTCATTCTAGTTTTCGCATTTCGATCTGTCGTGATAGGATTCATCGGAATTTTGCTGAATATCCTTTCCGCTTTGGCAACGCTTGGAGCTCTAGTCATGGTATTCCAGTACAACTGGATAGAAATACTCGGCTTGGCAGGGGGCGGCTTTGTCAGCTCGCGAATACCGCTCATTCTGTTCGTCATTTTATTTGGGCTTTCAATGGACTATCAGGTTTTCGTAGTAAGCCGTATCAGAGAAGCTACCCTGCGTGGGTTATCTACCCAAGAAGCAGTATTTGAAGGGATTACAGGCTCGGCTACGGTTGTAACAAGTGCAGCTGTTGTCATGGTATCCGTATTCGTAAGCTTCATGTTCGTTCCTTATCTGGAATTGAAAGAAATGGGATTTGGACTTACCGTTGCCGTCCTGCTTGACGCCATAGTGGTCAGGATCATGATTCTTCCCTCTATCATGACGCTTCTTGGTAAGGCAAACTGGTGGCCGTCACGCTTGGTGGAGCGTATGCAATCAGCTAAATCATCTAGCATTTAACAATAGAACGGACAGTAACGGATATTATGCAATGAGCACCTCATTTAACTCCTGATTTACTATGTAGGCCGGGTTAACTGCGGTTCACATAACACCAGAGTTCTGTGTGAATGAAAGATTGACATTGGAATTCATTAGGATTATAGTGTATCGCAGTACTAACATACAGGTAGGGAGATAAAATGACTATTAACTTTGAGGATAGGCAACCGATATTTCAGCAAGTTGCCATAATGATTGAAGATGATATTCTAAACGGTACCTACCGCGAAGATGATCAAATTATCTCTATAGCGCAGTTCACACGAACGTTTCAGATTAATCCCGCAACCGCAGTGAAAGGGATTGCTCTGTTAGTTAGTGAAGGCATTTTATACAAAAAAAGGGGACTAGGTATGTTTGTTTCCCCGGACGCCAAAAAAATTATTATGAGAAAGAGACGAGATCGTTTTTTTAACGAGCTAGTGCTGAAGCTGCTTGATGAGGCTGAAAAGCTGGGACTGACGAACGATGATGTGATAGAAATGATAAAACAAATGAAACGGGGGTGAGCGAGTGAGCACTATTCTGAAATGCACGAATATATGCAAAAGCTACGGGAATACCAAAGTGATAAGCAACCTAGAACTGCAGCTGGAAGAAAACACAATATATGGGCTGCTCGGGCGCAACGGCGCTGGCAAGACGACACTGCTCAATATGATAACCGGAAGCTTTTTTCCTGATAGCGGGGAAATTCAGGTTGCCGGATTACTGCTAAACCGGGGGGATACGCCTAAAGAAGCTTGCTATGTTCGGGAGAAAAATCTGTTTTTCAGCGACGCCAAGGTCATTGAGATATTGGATATGGCTTCGGCATTTCATCCAAACTGGGATGGGGCGTTTGCCAATGAGATGCTCAAACTGTTTCGGCTGGATCCATCAATGAAAATTCGGAAGCTTTCCAGAGGAATGGAGTCGGTCGTTGGCAACATCATAGGTTTAGCGAGCCGAGCATCGCTGACGATTTACGACGAGCCCGTACTAGGCCTTGATGCGCTCATGCGTGAAAAATTTTACAGTGCACTTATGGAAGATTACGCTAACCACCCCCGTACGATTGTTATATCCACGCATCTGATTGATGAGATCGCCAAGGTTGTCGAACAAGTATTTATACTTGAAGCGGGGAGTATTTTGTTAAAAGATAGTGTAGATCATCTTCAAAACCGTTCTCTTTTACTAAGAGGGAATAGTGAGGCACTCAGAGCGTTCACCCGGGGTAAACAAGTCATTTATCAAGAATCTTATGGTCATGGTATGCTCATGGCTGTCTACGATACTCTTAGTGAATCGGACAAAATAGAGGCAGACAAGCTAGGAATTACAATGGACGGTATACCGTTACAGAAACTTTTTGCTTATCTGGTCGAAGGGGGCAAAGGTTTTGAATAAGGTAAAAGTTCAAATGAAGGCGTCCTACTTGCAACTCCGAATTTATTTACTTATTGTCCTCGGGTTAATGGCAATAGGAATTGTCACTAGTGTCATACTGGACCTGACTATGGGAAGCGACAGAAACCACCATGTTTCCGTCGGTAATGTGTTTACATTATACCTTATTCTTGCGGCCACCGTGCTTCCGCTCATCTATTTTAAACGGATCATAAACATCGGGGCTACACGAACAGAATATTTCATTGGCCTGCTTGCTATTTATTCCTTTTGGGCAGCAGTTAACGCGGTATTCAATACACTGTGGCTTCAGCTTGAAATAAGTCTAACCTATATCCGCGCGAACAATTACATTAATATCCTAGAGGTTTTTCATTGGGATCAATTCGGGATTATTGGAATGGCCATTTACCAATTCGGGATTTACATGCTGCTCCTATCCGTAGTGAATCTGTTATTCTCGGGAATGTGGCATTATATCGGCTGGCTCCTGTGGGCCATCCTGATTGCAGCGATATCGGTCGGCACATCAATCGCTTTTTTACGAGGCTATGTAGCAGATTTCTTCAAGACGCTGCTATTCAATCAATCACTATTGCAAGGATTCATGCTTGCTATAGGTCTTAGTATTCTTTTCTTATTGGCCGGATGGCTATTAACCAGAAGACGGACGATTTAAAATGGTAACTGCTCCCCTAGTTGCGGTCCTTTCAAGCGTTATCGTGACTGTGAGTTGTAATAAATTTTGTTGTTGTACTTGAACAATAAATGTATCAGGCTCGTTCCTTTATGGAACGGGCTTTCTTTATACTGGGCTTTATCTTGCTTTAAAGGGTGGTCGTTGTCTGTTATTAATTAAGAGCAGTGTTTATTATCATTCGGTATGTAATGGGTTATAATGGAACTATACAAGCATTAGGAAACATCAGGCATTTGTTCGCCATCTTTATAATTATCCTCGAGGATAGGGTATACATTGTCGTACCTTCCCTTGCAATAAATATTAAGAAAGCGGGATTTTGTATGAGTCGAAAGAAAGAACTGAAAATGAAGAAATTGGGAATTGAGCATTTGGAACAGTATAGTCAACTACTTAAATATGTTTTTCAAGTGACTCGTAAAGATCTATACCAAATTGGTTGGGAAGAGGAAGAGATGATTCAAGCCTATTCCCCTATACTACAACAAGCCGATGTCTGGGGATGGTTTGACAAAGAAAAGCTGGTTTCTCAATTGGCTGTTTACCCATTCCAGGTCAGGATATTCAACAAAACGTATGATATGGGCGGATTGACAAGCGTCGGAACTTTTCCAGAATATTCTGGTCAAGGTCTCATGAATAAGCTAATTTATCAAGCACTAGAAAAGATGAAAGAAAGAAAACAATCCATTTCTTACTTGTACCCCTATTCCATTCCATATTATCGTAGAAAAGGGTGGGAAATTATAAGCGACAAGATTACTTTTGAAGTTCACGATTATCAATTACCTAAAATGAAACAAGTTTCCGGGGATGTTGAAAGAGCTACCGCTGACAGTGATGAGGTTAAACAAGCCTACAAACGATTTGCATTACGAACTCATGGGGCGATGCTGCGGAATGAATTAGCATGGAATGAATATTGGCTTTGGGATTCAGACGACTTAATGGCTGCGATTTACTACAACGAAAAGCACGAACCTGATGGCTATATTCTTTATTGGATTGAAGATGAAGTATTTCATATCAAAGATATGATCTTTCTTCATGAAGAAGCCCGCATCGGACTTTGGAACTTTATTAGTGCTCATTTTTCGATGATAACAAAAGTCATTGGTCACACACACACAGATGAACCTTTAGCGTTCTTACTTGAAGATGCAGATATAAAAGAAACCATCTCACCCTATTACATGGCACGTATTGTTGATGTTGTGCAGTTTATTGAACAATATCCGTTTAAGCCGGATACCGAGAAAAGAGAATGGATCTTTAAGCTGGAAGACCCCCTTCTGACATGGAACCAAGGAACTTTCGCACTACGGATCTCCCCCTCAGGAAAAGGAGAAATCAATCGTACACTAGAGCACAGCAGCTCCAGAATTGATATTCAAACTTTGACAACTATGCTGCTTGGATACAAACGTCCGGATTATTTGAGTAAAATCGGACGGATCACATGCACCTCTGAGACGTTAGATATGCTTGAAGATGCGATTGAACAACAAACACCATATTTCTCGGATTATTTCTAAAAAACAACTTGCCAATTGGAATTGTCCCTGAGGCGAAAATGAAACAACGATTGGATGAGATTTCAGCATGATGTGCAAGAAACAAGATCAATGAAAGACATCGCAGGCAGGAGTAGTCTAGAATGAAAATAGAGGAGATCGTAGAATACTGTTTATCCTATCCAGGGTCTTATGAAGATCACCCCTTCGGAGAAGGATGGACGGCTATACGCCATAAAGAAAACAAGAAGTTATTCGCCTTGATTTTCAACCGAGATGAACATCTTTGCGTTAACCTTAAATGTGATCCTGAACGATCCGATTTTCTTCGACAAGCATTTAAGGAAGTCAAGCCAGGGTACCATATGAATAAAGAGCACTGGAATACAGTGATTCTGGATGAAGGACTTCCGGAAGATGATCTTCATGACATGGTAAGGCATAGTTTTGAACTCACAAGGCCTAAACGTAAAACCAAAGAATAGTGCGGATAAACCTTAAGGGCTTCGATAGGAGGCTAGGTAGCTTGACAAGGTGTCAGGTACTAATCTAATAAACCAATCTATTTTAAGCCGCTTGCCTTAAGCGGCATTTTGTTTTTAACCGGGGGAACTTTAGAGACCCGACTGATCGTTGCCGCTGGGTAAAGAAGGAACTTTTGCTTCCGAACACCGAGCCGCAATGCTGGAATACTTTACTTGAAACTTCGTCCGCCATCGAATTGTAATTGTGGTACGATATTCACACAACATGTTAATCGAACAGGAGGGGAAACGATGGTGGCAAAACCGAATATCGTCGAAGTGGCAGCGCTCATCGGTGACGCTTCGCGGGTCACGATGCTTTCAGAAATGTTAGGAGGTAAAGCTCTTCCGGCAAGCGAGTTGGCGCGTATCGCGCGTATTACGCCACAAACGGCAAGCTCGCATCTGGCTAAATTGGTCGAGGGTGGACTGCTCTCCATGGAAACATGCGGCCGACACCGCTATTATCGGTTGGCCGGACCCGAAGTTGCCTATGCACTTGAAGCTCTCAATGCTATCGCAACGCAAAAGCCGAGCCAGTCACTCAAGGAATACGATCGCTTAAAAGTGCTGCGGTATGCCCGTACTTGTTACGACCACATCGCGGGAGAAGTGGGTGTTAGGCTGACGGATCAATTGCTTGCTTTAGGAATGATTGACCGATCAGGTCGAGACTTTGTCGTTAGCGAACGGGGTTATGAGCGATTCAGGAACTTCGGCATCGATGTAGATAATGTAAAAAAAGAGCGTCGCCATTTTGCCAGGCAATGTTTAGATTGGAGTGAAAGAAGGCACCACATTGCCGGTAGTCTTGGCGCTGCAATGACCAACAGATTGTTTGAACTCGGATGGATTGCCCGTATTCCCGGCGGACGTGCAATCCACGTAACGGACGCGGGTTTAAATGGCTTGGCTGACGAATTTTGCCTGAAACTATGACAAGCAAATCACTTCAACTAACACATAACATTCATCATTCGATGAATGTCGAATGGTTTTCCGGCTATAATGCTCGTTGAGGTGAGTAAAATGAATAAACAAATAAAAACAGCAATTCGGGCCATTCAACCAAAAATATTGTATTTTGGTACTCCAGTCGTATTGCTTTCAACTTTGAATGAGGACGGGACGACAAATCTCACACCCATGTCATCAGCCTGGGCACTGAGGAACCGCATCGTTCTTGGGCTTGGTGAAGGTGGGAAAGGGGCGGCCAATTTGCTCCGCTGCGGGGAATGCGTTGTCAACCTGCCAGATGCTTCCCACTGGGAACAAGTTGAGAGGCTAGCCAGATTAACCGGCGCAAACCCGGTACCAGACTACAAGCAGGAACTGTACCGGTTTGAGCACGACAAATTTTCAGCCGGTAGTTTCACACCGCTTGCTTCAGATGTAGTGCGACCGCAACGAGTGGAGGAGTGTCCTTTGCAAATTGAGGCCAAAGTCGTCAACCTCTACGATACAGACGGATTTACCATCATCGAGGTAGAGGCACAAAAAGTCCATGCTCACGAAGCGATTATGCTAAATGAGCAGCATATTAATCCAACTGCATGGAACCCGCTCATTTACAACTTTCGCCACTACTTTGGCCTAGATCAGGAGTTGGGCAAGACCTTTAAGTCAGAAACATGATGAACATGGTTACCTCGTTTTTGACAACCATTCGATCATTCAGCAATGGATTAGGGGATGTCCCACAGGCTCAATATCCTTCTTTGCACCTCGACTACAGTAAAGTCAACTTTGATTTTACACCAGTATTTATGGTATGATTTTCCTTAATGAGGCTCTTATCTTTGGGTGATGTGTTATGGATAAAACACAATATCTACCAAAGGTAAGAGTTTTTTTCATAACCGTCGCATTTCGAAATAAGGGAGGGTTTGCATTGCTTAGAGTTATCTTTGTAGACGACGAACCCTGGGCTCTGACAGGAATCAAAAATATTATCGATTGGAATAAGGAGGGATTTGAAGTCATCGAAACCTTTTTAGATCCGCGGCAGGCATTGGATAGCCTTCCCCGAATTCAGCCAGATATCGTCTTTACCGATATACGAATGCCGGGAATGACCGGACTTGATCTGGTTAAGGAATCCAGAGAAAAAGGAATTCATTCTGAGTTTGTGATCGTAAGCGCTTATAGCGATTTCGAAGTAGCCCGCGGGGCTTTGCAATATGATGTATTTCACTATATTCTTAAACCTCTTGACCGGGATGAAGTAGGGACAGTGGCGGATAGGCTAAGAAAAAAACTTAATTCCGGCAAACACCCAGTCTTAATGGAGGTTTTTCAAACAGGCAAACTCATGAGTAAAAAACAAAGAGAGGTGCTTGTAGCAGCTGCAATCCATAATCATTGTTACGTTGCAGTTGCCGATTCCAAAGATTACAACCTGCCCAATAAGAAGGACATCTATGTTGAACAATTTTTGCTTAGTGATGGAACACGCCTCTACCTGCTTTCATCAAAGCAGAGTCTGGAGCCCCTTTTCAATCAATGGAGGATATCTGCTGCCGCGTGCGGGGTAAGCTTAGGAATAAGTGTGCAGCGTCCAGGTTTTGAAGATTTCGATAATATGTTATCTGAAGCTGTCTGTGCTGCTCAACTGGAAATTGATTATTCTGCAAACTCTATAGTATCGGCGATCCAGGTATACCTTAGCAGAAATTATCAAAATGAGCTTTCACTTAGCGAGATCTCTGAACGATTCTATTTATCCGAAACATACTTATGCGAGCTTTTCAAGAAGCAAACAGGGGTTACACTAACAGGCTTTTTGACTGCGATCAGAATGAAGAGGGCGGCACACCTTCTTGTGGAAAACGAAGCACCTGTACAACAAGTGGCGGACAAGGTAGGTTATTCAGACTATGGATATTTTGGAAGGATATTCAAACGGTTTTTCGGATTTACTCCCAGTAAGTACCGAAAAATTCAGCATGCTGCCATCATCAATAAAAACTTCAGTGCGTTGGAAGAGTAAAATTCGGGCTTAGTAATGTGAGCGCTTTAGGCACGCGGATGATGACTTTGGCGTAGTGACCCTTAACAGAGCGGACCTCAAAGCGATATTGGTCACCATAGCTGTTCTTTAGACGCTGCTGGATATTATAAAGACCTATACTCGTTTCTCCGTGTGAGGTATTATCGTTTATTGGCTGGGTAAAGTTATTTATTTTTCGGAGCTCATCACCGGAGATGCCGGCACCATTATCGGCAATGTTCAATAAAAGGGATCCATCTTCTTGAAGCCGGCCTGATATTCTTATGATGCAGGGTGGTTTTTTTTCAGCAAATCCATGTTTAATGGAGTTTTCAACGATAGGCTGGAGAAACATGGCATGCATAGGATGGTTCATTGCCTCATCCTGAATATCCAGCTTTATTGTGTATTTCCCCGGAAAACGCTGGCTCATTACCTTCACATAATCGCAGGTGTGTTTTATTTCATCTTGCAGGGTCACGATAGTTCCAGTGCTTACCGAATAACGGAACATGCTGGCCATGGATATGCAGATATCTTCAATACTTCTGACACCATAGACTTGGGCCATGCTTCGTACACACTCCAAGGTATTAAAAAGAAAGTGTGGATTTATTTGGCTTCTGTATGAGAGCAATTCGGCCTTTTGCTGGGCAATCATGGATTGGTACAAATTCTGCTGGGATTTCCTAATCTCTTTTTGAGAAATATCAATTCGCTCCAGCATTTCATTGATATCCTCGGCAAGTCTGGCAAGTTCGACCGTTTTCGGTACACGAACCCTGGTTACATCTTTCCGCAAAGTAAGATTTCTCATATCACTGATAATCTGATCTATAGGATTGGTCACGGAACGGAGCACAAGCTGCATCTGGAAAAAAAGCAGAAGTCCGGCAACAAGAATAATAAAGATACCGATACTTCTTATAGGAATCAGATCGCCAATCAGGGAATGTCTCGTGGCTAGTGAAACAAAACGCCATCCGAATTCGGGTACCGATACGGAGCTGGTGAGAAATTTTTCTCCATTGACGTCCGCCTTGCCCCGGCCCTCTTTAGCGTTTAGCAATATAGACTTTTCTACTTCATTCATTTCCCGGCTAGAATTTATGATTTTATCTTCAAATATGAGTGCAGTTAGACCATCGCTGGATATTCCGGTGCTAAGTTCGCCTGTAAATGATTTCAAATCGACTACGACTGTACATAATGCTATATTTTTTTTCTCGCTATATCCTTCTAATATGGAACGGACAGGGAGAATGTACAGAAAGAAGGGTCCGTTATTGCCGCCGTTATTATCGAAGAATACATTGCTAACGATCGGATTGCGCAGTGTGATATCTTGAGCCAGCCCGTTTTCCGCCATCGCCTTTTCTCGAATCTCACGGAAAATATCGCTAATATAAAAGTTATTCCTATTTCGGGATGTAAGGACAATGCTTTTTATATTTTTGCTGCCGTAAGTGGAGTCATATAGAACCTCGGTAGCTGAAGTCTTCAATTTAAAAAATTCGGATGGTTCATCCGTTAACAGGAACTGCTGAACAGCCGTAGAGTAAGACACCCGCTTGGCAGCTCTGTCGATTTCATTGATAGCCATACCAAGTCTCCGGTCCATCTCATCGGACAGGAGTTCAAAGGTCTGATAAGCCCGGCGCTCAATGATGGATTCGAACCCCAAATTGTATATGATGATTAAAACTCCCATGGAGATTAGAAATAGAAGTGTGCTTCCTATAATCCGGCCCCGAATTGACTTGAACTTACCAAACCTCATCATAGATAAACTCCTTCAAATAAATTAATGAAAGCCAGAATAATATGCCTTTATTATATAGAAGATCAGAGAAAATTCGCAATATTCCGAATATAATCCTATTTCAACCTAATCCAATGCATATCGCGGTTTCCTTGCACTTGCTAAAATTTATCTATGAAAGCGATTACTTTTGAAGCAAAGTCCAAGGAAAACGTGTTGCCGATTCGATTGCGGGTTTGAACAAGGGACTTAATATAAGGGAGGATGAAGCATGACCATGTTAAGGAAATTAGTATGTTTGGGAACGGCTGTATCCATGATCCTTACTATTGCAGCATGCAGCAGTGACTCAGGCAATCAGCCTGATTCAAAAAGCAGCGACAGTTCCAAGCGTGTCAAACTAACAATGGCGTCCGTACAAGGAATCGAAGGGTTTAATTACACCAATGGCGATGCCCTTGCCAAGTATTATTCCGATAAGTTCAATTATGAGTTGGATATGACGGCGCTGAACTGGGATAACTGGAACGAAAGACTCCGCATATGGATCAACTCAGGGGACATGCCGGATATTGCCGTATATAACTATATTCACGCGGATGCCGCCGCTTTCGTCGATCAGGGACTTATCAAAAAGCTTCCCGACAACTGGAAAACCCGTTGGCCTAATGTAGCCAAAGTGTTTGACAAAACGTCACTCGGGCCTCAGATGGAAAAGGTCTTCGGCGGAACTTATTTCATTCCAAGAGCACGGTTTATGAATAACTTGCCAGGAGATCCATTGTCGAATCATCCAGCCTTATTTATACGTAAAGATTGGGCTCAAGCTGTGGGTTTCCCTATCAAATCCGCATACACGACCTCTGAGATTATTCAGTATGGTAAGCTGCTCAAGGAAAAAGATCCTGGAAAAGTAGGCGACAAATTAATTCCGCTTGCTGAAAATACGAATCATGCAGTTGACTTGTTTGTTGCACGAAACAGCACTTATTACAATAACTTCTACAAGGACAAAGACGGCAAGTATAAATGGGGCGGGGCTTCTGAGGATACTTTGAAAGGGCTTAAGGTATTCTCTGAAGCCTACCGATCCGGTGTCCTGAGCAAGGACTTCTTCACTGTGAAAAACGAAGAGCATGGCTCCTACTTTAATGTCAAAGGCAATGCAGGAGCAACCTACTTCCAGGCACCGACATCAGCTCTTCAGGTATATTTTGATGATTTTCAATCTAATACAAAGCTTGATTCTTATCAAAACATCCATATGGCTATTATTCTGGGAGAAGACGGAAACTATCACCAGGAAGACCTGATTAATTTCTGGGGCACTATTGTCTTTAATCCGAAAATATCCAATGAAAAATTTGAGCGTTATATGGATGTGCTCGATTATAACGCTACTCCGGAGGGCAATACAATTACCAATATGGGGTTAAAGGATGTGGACTGGACTTATGACAGTAATGGCAAAGTAAAATCGCTCTACGATCAAGTGAAAGAAGGCAAGCCGCTTGGCGGAGCAAACGGAAAGTATCCTTCCAATGGTTATCTGCTAGGCAGCACGATACTGTTTGACGATTTCGCATTCGACAATCCCAATACCGACCAAAGATTAAGGGATTTGTCCAAGCAGCTTTATGCTGAAAAATCGAAAAAAGGCACTCCAAACACTTTTACAAAAGTGAACTGGGATCTATACACCTACGATTCGCCAAGCAAAAGAAGAGCCCAAATCGATTACAATACAGAGTACGCTAATCTTGTTACTATGCAAGGGGATATAGAGGCAAACTGGAAGAAATGGGTGGAATCGAAGATGTCAATCATCCAGCCGGTTCTTGATGAACTGAACTCAAAATTGGCTAAATAGTCAGCCAATACACTTCGAATCATTGTCCTCGGGTAGCTGCGGTGGATCCGATTAGATTTGCCCAGCTACTTCATTTAAATCCATTCTGGCAGAAGGGGGATTGTATGGAGAATCTAGTAGCGGAAAAGAAGAAGGCAGCCTTGGAAACGAATCATTCATCTTTATTGAGTCGCGTAGTAAGGTCCAGGGAAGTTTACCTCCTGCTGTTACCGGGAGTCATATGGTATATCATCTTTGCTTATATTCCCATGTATGGGTTAACATTGGCGTTTAAAACATATAAAGCTAATCTTGGAATTTTTGGCAGTCCGTGGTCTGGGCTTGAGAACTATATCTATGTTTTTAGAGATCCGGCTTTTATTGAATCGATTTGGAAGACACTGTGGATTAACGCAGGCCGGATCCTATTTCAGTTCCCCATTCCGATTATATTGGCTCTAATGTTGAATGAGGTGCGTGTGAACAGATATAAAAAGGCTATACAAACGATTTATACATTCCCCCACTTCTTGTCCTGGATTATCGTTGCCAGCATTATGATTAATACTTTAAATACTCAAGGTATGGTAAACGGTATTATCAAAATGTTGGGATTGGAAGCAGTGAATTTTCTAGGCTCCACACAAATATTTCAGCCTTTGTTATATATTACTGAAAACTGGAAGTCGTCGGGATGGGTCATGATCATCTATCTGGCAGCTATTGCAGGGATTGATACGGAACAGTATGAATCCGCTCAGCTCGACGGCGCAAGCCGTTTGCAGACGATGTGGTATATCACCCTTCCAGGAATACAAAGCACCATTGTTGTTATGTTGATTTTATCTGTGGGAAATCTGATGAATGCAGGATTTGATCAAATTTTTAATATCAGTAATGCTGCAACTGCTAAAGCCGGTGAAATCCTGGATATGTATATTTATCGAATTACATTTCAGTCTGCCGCCGACTTCTCTTTCTCAAGTGCAGTAAGTTTGTTCCGGTCTGTAATCAACTTTGCGCTGCTGCTATTCGCTGATCGGGTTTGCAAATGGCTTGGTTCGGAAGGACTTTTTCCGTCCAGGAAAAAGACGGTTCGGGCATAAATCGGATGCGAATATGGGAAAGGAAAGTGAATATGGCGGACATTAGATCCATACCGAAGAAAGCTTATCGTCATAATCAAATACAATTGCTGGATATTGTTTTGTTGGTTATTCTCACCTTGTTGGCTATCGCCATCATATTACCGTTTATCAACGTTACTGCAATCTCTTTATCCACGCAACAGGAATATTTGAAAAGAACGGTGTTGTTAATACCAACGGAAATTACACTTGAAAACTTCAAAGCCTTGTTTGAAGACGGACGCATATGGGTGGGTTATCGTACTACATTGCTGCTCCTTGTAATCGGATTGCCGCTCAACATGTTTCTGACGACCAGTATGGCTTATGGGCTAAGCCGCCCCGATTTTCCGTTTAAGCGATTTTTCGTTTATTTTGTTGTCGTTACTCTGTTGTTTCACGGCGGTATTGTCCCCATGTACCTGTTAATGAAGCAGCTGCAATTAATTAATACCATTTGGTCTGTTGTGCTGGCCTATGGAGTGAATTCGTTTTATTTGATCATTATGATGAACTATTTCATGTCGTTACCGATATCGCTTATGGAGTCGGCTAAGCTGGACGGAGCAGGTGAATGGCGGATCCTCTTTAATATCATATTGCCGTTATCCATGCCTATCATTGCAACAATCTTGTTGTTTTATGCTGTGGACCGTTGGAACGAATGGTTTAATGCAATGATATTTATCAGGAAAGGCAACCTTGTTGTCCTGCAGCTTGCTTTACGGTCTATTGTTATCGATTCCCAGATCAGTCAGCAGATGAATATTTCGAATGTACAAACCGATGTTAAGTTTTCGGAAGGTATGAAAATGGCGGCAATTATTGTAACGATGATCCCTATCATGTGTGTATTTCCCTTTTTGCAAAAGCACTTTGTCAAAGGCATGCTGGTAGGGGCAATAAAAGCCTAAATCATTCAAGAAATGAGGGTCTTTAATGGTAAAGAAGGCGAAAGTGACCGTACAGCCGGATTATAAGATAGGTAGGGTAGATAAACGTCTGTTTGGTGCGTTTCTCGAGCCGATCGGCAGTTGGGTATATGGAGGGATCTATAATCCCAAGCACCCGACTGCAGATGACATGGGTTTTCGGACGGATGTAATAGACGCTGTCAAGGAATTTGATCTTCCAGCTCTTCGCTTTCCCGGAGGCAACTGGGTTTCGGGCTGGGACTGGAAGGATTCAATCGGACCGGTTGAAAACCGCAAGGCACAGCTGGATCTGGCGTGGTTCCAGGTTGAGCCGAATATAATCGGCCATGATGAATATATTGAGTGGACCAAACGTGTCAATACGGAACCGATGTACACTCTCAATCTCGGTACGGAAGGTATCAAAAGCGCCGCACACTTGGTAGAGTATTCCCGTCATATCGGCGGCACTTATTGGTCTGACCTGCGCAAGAAGTACGGGCACCCCGAGCCTTATCCCATCAAGACCTGGTATCTTGGGAATGAAATGGACGGCCATTGGCAGATCGGTTCCTGGGAAAAGGATC
Organism: Paenibacillus sp. 32352; assembly: GCF_002042965.1. Classification (GTDB taxonomy): domain Bacteria; phylum Bacillota; class Bacilli; order Paenibacillales; family NBRC-103111; genus Paenibacillus_S; species Paenibacillus_S vulneris. Next base: position 143,129 of record NZ_MZNT01000012.1, read on the forward strand.
CGGTTGGCTTCGGCATTCGTACCCATGAGATTTCCAAAATGGTCAAATGGATTGACAACAAGGCGGAAACCGTTTTTGCGGGTACCTCCGACCATTACAAGCATTTCCCCGAATGGGAAATGGCGGCGCTTGAGCAGTGCTACGAATCGGTAGACTACGTATCCCTGCACCATTACCACTCCGCGCCGGAGGGCGACATCGCCAATTATCTTAACATTTCCTCCGTATTTGAGAACTATATCAAGACGACCATAGCCATTTGTGACTATCTGCAAACCAAGCTGCGTACGCCTAAGAAAATGTACATCTCCTTCGACGAATACGGCTGCAGCTTTGGCAAGCAGGGCGAGGTTCTCTTCGGACGCAGAGGCTGGCAGGATGTAACCAAGAGTTATGCCCAGTTTGCTCCCAGAGACAATGTCTTTACAAGATATGACCCGGAGCATTATGTAGAGCGAAGGTTTGGTTCCCACCAAATGCTGAATGCCCTTGCCATGTCTTCCGTGCTTCTGACTTTCCTGCGTCATGCGGATCGGATCAAGATAGGCTGCATGACCGGCGGAATTCGAAACGCCCTGGCATTTAACGGTGCACATGTGTGGAAGAATGCGGCATATTATCCATACTACCAGATGAATAAGCTTGCCCGTGACGGCATCTCGATCCTGCCCGTGGTCGACGGACCGACCTTCAACACCGAGCAATTTGCCCTTACAGGTTCTAATCAGTGCCATGCCTATGAAAATGTTCAAGCTATTGAAGCGGCCGCAGTACAAAATGAGGAAAAGGGCGAGGTCTACATCTTTATCATCAACCGGGGGATTGAGGATGACATCGAGGTTAACCTGGACGTTCGGGGCTTTGATGGTTATAGGTTCGCCGAGCATATTGAGATGTACACCGATGACCTGGAAAAGGGGAATAGCTTCGAGAATCAGGAAGCGATAAAGCCCACGAAAAATTTCGAAACGAAAATTGAAAACGGTAAAGTAACAGCCTTGACCCAAAAGCTTTCATGGAATGTCATTCGCCTTATGAAAGAGACAAATAATTGAAGAGAGGGGCATTAAGTATGCTTAGAGTTGTGAAGGTTGAAAACGGTATCGTTCAAGGGCTGCCGGCGGCCGACCCTCGTATAACAAGTTTCAAAGGGATTCCATTTGCCGCGCCCCCCGTGGGCGAAAATCGCTGGCGTGCCCCACAGCCTGCTAAAGATTGGGAAGGTGTGTTGAAAGCATACGATTTCGCGCCGGTTTCCATGCAGGTAAGACAAAAGATCGATGTAAATAACATCTATACCAGGGAATGGGCTGTGGACCCGGACATCCCCATGGACGAGGATTGCCTCTACCTGAATGTGTGGACCCCGGCTAACACTCCCGATGAGCAGCTGCCGGTGTTTGTATGGTACTTCGGCGGCGGGCTGCAGGTCGGTCATACGGCTGAGATGGAGTTTGATGGCGAACGCATTGCACGCAGAGGCGTCGTGGTGGTAACGATTAACTACCGTCTGAACGTGTTCGGATTTCTATGCCATCCGGAAATAACGGCGGAAGCCCCGGAAGCTCCCGCAAACTTCGGACACCTCGATCAGCAGTTTGCTACCCAATGGGTCAAACGCAATATCGCGGCTTTTGGCGGTAATCCCGACAACATTACGATTGGCGGTCAATCTGCCGGCGGCGGAAGCGTGATGAGCCAGCTCACTTCGCCTCAGAACGAAGGTCTTTTTCAGAGAGCTATTGTTCAGAGCGGTGTCTCAGCACCGCTTTACCCGGGAGGCCGTATGCCGAGAATTCGGCACAATCTGGTGGAGGCTGAGCAAGAGGGTCTGAAATTCTTTGAATTTATCGGAGCTTCCTCCCTTACAGAAGCCCGTAGACTTGATGCTGAATATCTCCGTGACAAAATGCTGGAATATAATAAGGGGTTTGGGTTCTGGGGCACCGTTGTTGATCAAGTATTCTGCATGGGCAACCCGTTTGATCTATTCCTAGAAAACAAGCGCCGAATGGTACCGGTTCTTTGGGGGCACACTTCGTCCGAATTTATCAGTGTTCCGAATGTCAAGACGCTGGAGGAATTCCGGCAAATGGCTGCCCATATGTTTGGCGAGAATGCCGAAGAGTTTGTTGCACTTTGCCAGGGACAGTCGGAAAACATAGATGAAATAGTGAAGAATGCTTCCGTGAGCGGTTTCGAATATGCAATCCGGATTGCCTCACAGGCCAATGCGGATACCGGAGCCAATATCCCGCTCTATTATTACAATTTTGATGCGGAAATACCCGGATGGGATAACCCTGGAACCTTCCACTCGGTGGATCTCTGGTTCTTCTTTGAAACTCTGGCCAAATGCTGGAGGCCATTTGTCGGCAAACATTATGATCTTGCCCGTCAGATGTGCAACTACTGGGCAAACTTCATCCGTTCCGGAGATCCTAATGGGAATGACTCCACTGGAGAGAAGATGCCGCAATGGGAACCTTATACACCTGAGGCACCGTACGGGATGGTATTTAAAGATAAACCAGAGTTTGTTAGAGAACAACCCGGCGATGTAATGAAATTTCTAGTGAAGCAATATTTCAATAAAACCAATAAGGGGATGTACCTATGAATGTACCTATGAAGCTAGTATGCGGCGACTATGCTATTATCTTTCAGGACGGCGGCGTTGAGGTACAAAAGGGCGGAAAGCTTCTATATTTTAATAAACGTCCAATGTTTGTAACGGTAAAGACAACCGTTGCCCTTAGCGAGTTTTATGACAAAGCTTACTGCGAGATTTCTGCTTCCGGCGATACCATCACCGCCCAAGGTACATTAACCGTACCCTCCGGATCTGAATTTTCCTTTACAGATACTTATGAGGCAGCTGGAGCCGGATTGAAGGTAAGCAGAAACGTAAAGGTGCTGAAGGCGGGAGGAGACCTTGGTTTTTCCACCAAGCTCTCCTTGGTCATGACAGATTCGGATGATCCGCATGACTATAACTGCTTCGCCCCCGGTGTATGGTATAAGCAAAACGAATTTGCGCGTGAGAATGCCTTTGGCAAAGACCTGGATTGCGAGTATTTCTGGCGGCTCGAGACCGCTTGTGCCCTGCCTTTGTTTGCTATGCAAAACGTCGCATCGGGCGAAATGGCGGCAATATCGCGTTGGACGTCAGACGTAACCATGCGGTCTCTGGATATTGCACAGGCTGCAAATCATGTAGATCCCAAATTTACCATTGGAGCCGTTGGCATGAGCAGGCCGGAAAGCAGAAGCATGAACTATATGTATTATGGTTTTGCCGTACGCAAGGATTTCGAGACGACGGTCGACGGCTTGTCTATCGATTATGTATACCCAGGCTGCGACGGTCAGATGCCTGCTGCAAGAAGGTATGCGGGACTTGACTTCAAAGATGAGTTCAAATTCTTCCAGCGCGTGAGCCACCCGGTGGAGGTCGGTTTTGAGCAAAACTACGCTGTGGCAGTAAATTTCGGACACTATAGCAGCTTCCAGCTGATGATGAGAGACATCTGGCGGATGACCTACGACCGGATGCGCGACAAGTTATTCGATGTAGATAATGGGCTCCATTTCCACAACTGCATGAAGATGCTCACCCAATATACGCAGCAGTACGGCGATTCGTACGGGTTGCCTTTCTCCTGCCAACTGCCCGACATGGATGTATCCAGTGTGTCTTTTCAGTTCGGCTTTGTCGGACAACAGCCTGGTATCGGTTACCAGCTGCTGCGTTACGGTGACAAGGAAAACGTGCCCGAAGCCTTCGAAAAAGGCGTCAACATTATTGACTTTTGGGTACGGACGGCGATGACCGAGTCCGGTTTGCCGCATATGTGCTACCATCCCGGCATCCAGGAGTTTGAGCCGTATCCTCATTATATCCGGATGCTTGCCGACGGAATTGAGGCCATTCTGGATGCGTACCTTTATATGCGCAAGATAGGCGACGAGCGGCCGGCATGGCTGGAATTCTGCAGAAAGACCGCCGATTGGATTGTGAACATTCAGAATAAAGACGGCAGTTTTTACCGTGCATACAATACCGACTGCTCCATCCGTATGGACTCCAAGGCCAACACGCCCAGTGTGATTCGTTTCCTGGTGCAGTTCTATCTGGTGTCGGGTGATGAAAGATATAAAGCCGCTGCGATCCAGGCGGGAGATTGGTCTTACGATAATGCCTACTTGAACATGGAATACCGTGGCGGAACCTGTGATAACATGGACATCATGGATAAAGAGGCCGGGATCTACGCTTTGTTCGGCTTCCTTGCCTTGTATGATTTGACCGGTGAGAAGAAGTGGCTGGAAGGCGCGATTGGCGCCGCCGATTATACCGAAACCTGGACCTATGCGTGGACATTCCCTGTGACTACCCCCTGGCCGAAGCATCCGTTCAACAAGTATTCTATCAGCGGGCAGAGCATTATCACCATCGGCGGGGGGGCCGATGTATATATGGCCGCCTGTTCATATACCTATTACAGGCTGTATGTGATTACAGGCGACGAGCATTATCTCGATTTTGCCGAGTTCATCGATAAGAACACCCGACAGTCGAATGATGTAGACGGCAGCATTGGCTATATCATGCCTGGCTTGGGGCACGAATCAGGCAACTTTACCAGTCAAATCCTGCAAAGTCACTACCACTGGCTGCCTTGGTGCACCTATGTGGAAATCGACCCCTCATCAAGGCTGTATGATACCTTTGGCGGCTATGAGATTGCAGATGCCCAAAAGCTCAGTCCGGAAGAGAGGGCCAAGCGAAACCGTATCTACGATACATTTACTGAAATTCAGATCGGAAGCTAGGGGCTTGCTATATAATAGGAGAAATCTTTTTAAAAAAATCAATGTTTAATGAATAGGTACGAATGCAGCTTAATGGGGTGGCGATCGCCATCCCTTTTTTTATTTGTTTCTGTACAAAATTAGCAGCCCTGGAAATATAATTAAATATGTACGTTAGTCCTTTTCCTATGTAATGTCGTAATTTATGAATGCGATTGTCTGAATGTTGAACTAATATTATCGCGGGGCTTATGCTACTTTATTATTATCTTATAGAGATGAGGTAAACGTCATGAGCAGAATATTGAAGATCGGTATTATTGGCAGCGGGGGGATTGCTGGCTCGCATGTGAAAGCATATCGAGAACTAACCGATGTAGAAATCGTTGCGGTTGCGGATGTAATACCCGGGAAGGCTAAACAATTTATTGACTTCTGGAATATTCCATCAGCACAACCTTTTGATGACTATAGGAGGTTATTGGAATTAGATTTGGATTGCGTAAGCATCTGCACACCGAATGTAGCCCATTATCAAACCACTATCGATGCTTTGAAGGCTGGGAAGAACGTCATGCTGGAAAAGCCCATGTCTGTTACTTTAAATGAAGCGATAGAAATGGCCCAAACTGCAAAGCAAACTGGCTTCATGCTCAATATAGGCTTTCAACCCCGTTATGATCCGAATATGAGAATTATTCAGGATATTGTGCAATCTGGTCAGCTCGGAAAGGTATATTATATAGAAACTGGCGGAGGCCGGAGAAGAGGCATGCCTGGGGGAACATTTATTTCCAAGGATATTGCTGGAGCAGGTGCGATTGCAGATATCGGCTGTTATTCCCTCGATATGGCATTGAATGCGATGGGTTATCCTAAACCGGTTACAGTTTCCGCAAGCAGCAGTAATTATTTTGGAACCAATTCCCGCTATCATAAGGAAGCAAGTCGTTTCGATGTAGAAGACTTCGGTGTTGCTATGATACGTTTTGAAAATGATCTCGTACTGAATTTTAAAATATCTTGGGCTATGCATATGGATACTCTGGGTCCAACTTTATTCTTGGGGACAGAGGGCGGACTGAAAGTTACGCCTGCCGGTAAAGGTCCATGGAGTGGTGTATTTGATGGGAGCGTAGGTGCTATATCTTATTTCCACGATGTTAGAGGTCAACATGTTGAGAGCCAGATTCCGATAATAGAACATAATAAAAATTTGTTTCACGAAAAAGTTCGTGATTTTGTTCATGCGGTATTAGAAGGCAAGCAGGCGCCTATACCTGGGGAGCAAATTGTACGAAATCAAGCCATTATTGATGGTATTATACGATCATCCTTACTGAAGCGAGAAGTAACCATTGATCTTGAATAAATTGCTCTATTCCATAAGTGTTCACCCGATAATTACGGACATTTTATGGTGAAATAACAATATTAATCTACATTGCTGGTAGTACCAGTGAAGCTGACACCACCAGCAATGTAGATGGATATATATGTTAATTCTAATCTGATGCCTTTTTTAAAGTTAAAAAGGGTTTCTTACTTGGTTTAAAATTAGCCTCAATGATCCAAACCTTGGCATTATGGTCCAAACCAATATCAAAGCCTATAATGCTTTGTGACGGATAATAATCACTTAGTTGTTTTGCTGCCAATAAACAGACTTTTTTTATGCTCTTTAATAATTTATGAGTTGGGGTTGGCTTCAGGAATGTTTGTTCAATCGCTTTCTTAACTGGAAGTATTGTTCTGGAAACGTTCGTAACAACATAGTCTCTTTCAGCCACTACCGCCAGCATACAGCTTACTTTCCATAATAATTGTTTTTGTTTTTTTCTTTGTACAAGCACTTTTATATCAAACGGTCTTTTATTTATTTCAGCCAAACATATACGGCGTTGTACTAAATATTTTGATTGACAGATCATTTTTTTTAGTTGACCAAAGACAGCTCGCTTACCGTCTAAAACGATTTTTTTGTTTTCATTTTGTAGCTCATACCGATTCTCTTCTAATGTAGAAACTTGAATTATGCCGTACCCTGATTTTCCGTGATATGGCTTAAGTATCACCGCTCCGTATTTCCTCATATATTCCCATAAAGACTTCCGTGAAAAACTTTGGGTTTCCGGCAAATACCGGTCAAGCTTTTTCGTGCCTTTCAACACTTTGAATTTTGCCCACTTGTTTTGTGAACGATCCTTCATCTATTCATCCAACTTCACGTTAGAGATTTGCGCGGATAAATCGTACTGCATTTAATCCGATCATCTGAGCAGGTATGGAAGTATTGCCATCAGGTAAAACAGGAGCGACGGAAAGATCGGCTACTTTAAGATTTTGGGTTCCAAAGACATTCAGGAATCCATCAACGACTCCTTCACGGATATTTTTCCCCATTCTACATTGTCCACCAAAATGGTCAAAATTCGCATAAGATGCCCTAACATAAGAAGCAAGCCGGTTTCGTTTATCTTCCTCTTTCGGTAAATTGAATATATCCTCAGGAGGGAATACAACCTTAAAAATACCGTCTGGATCCAGAGCACGAGCCCTCATCATAATATTGAACGTTTCAATGTATTGATCCACCAAAAAAGTTAAGTCGTCCGGATCTTCTAGTGGATTAAAGGAAACCGACGGATAAGCCTCGGGATCACTGTGTGCTGCCGTTATCGTGCCCTTACTTTTAGGGTTTAGATTAATAATTGAAATACTCATTATATTACTTGGTTTCGCAGGATCAAACTCCCAATTATTTATAAACACTTCCTGAACCGGGAGCGCCGCCGGTACCGGAATCCCCATTAATTGAAGACGGCGTCCTGATCCGTTATCCTTTTTAAAAGCGCCTATTGTTATCGGCTGGTCGGGATCAGCAGCCAATACCTGCAGAAGCCGGTTTGTTTCTACTTCTACACCCAATCCAACAGAATGATGAGCCTGAAAATTGTGACCGACATTTGGGCTCTCTACCAATGTTGATATCCCTGCCTGCGCTAAATCAGCCGAACTGCCGATTCCTGAACGCTGTAGTATGACCGAGGACAAATTACCTGCAGAGATAATGATCCCTTTTCGGGCAAAAGCTGCTTGTGACAATCCGTCTCTGACAAATTCAACGCCGTTGGCAATCATCAGCCTGTTCTTTTTCTTGAATAAGACTTTGTTTACCGTTGTTTTTGCGAAAATAACCAATTTTCTCTGGCCAACTCCGAACTCATCGGGACGGAACTCATTGCCTTGAGTAACAATATTTCGATTCAAATACCCGGTTGCCGTAGATGAACGAACAAACATACCATCTACTTCTTTCTGGGTAAATTGAGATTTGAAAAATGTACAATCCCTTATGCCTGTATTATAATCTTCGACAATCGGGATGCCTAAAACGTCTGATGCTGCTTCGGCTAATGTGCGAGTAAGCCCGTCATTCGGAATCATTTGTTGCCTGACAAAAATAGGACCTTTTGTCCCCCGGTCATTCGGACTTTGCGTAAGACCTGTATACGTTTCATTTATTTTAAATAAAGAACGTACACTCTCATAACTCCACTGATTTCCGACGAGACTTGCCCATTCGTCATATAGGTTACGACTTCCGCGTACTGCATACATGAAATTATGTTGAGAACTTCCCCCAAATACTCTGCCACCTTCTAATTTAAGCTGACGTCCGAGATTTTGCTCCAAGATGGAAAGAATGTTGAAGGACAGCTTATTATCACTGGCTAATAATAAAGCCATCTCAACAGAAGGACTATCATTCATCATATTCGTTCCAGCTTCAAGAACGAGCACCGAAGTTTTTTTATTATCAGTCAGTTTTTTGGCTATTACTCCTCCGGCAGTTCCAGCACCTACCACGATATAATCAAAAGTATCATTTACAGGAGGCCGAATTCCCACTAAATCCACTTCCTTTTCTGAGTTATCCAACCAGGTTAATGATAATGTTATTACATTACAAGATGCTGCTCAGTGTTGAAGCGCTCTAAGAATTTCCGGTAACGTCATGTGAGAAATCTTGCTGACGATATTGATTGAGATTTCACTCTTTATTGGTTGTGATACTTAAACCACTGCAACAGTCTATGTACGTTCGCACAGGGGAAACACGGTCTTTGCCTATTTAGTGGATATATGAACGCAAAAAGATCCCCCATGCGAAAGAGCACGGGGCTAGGATGGCGACTGCATTCCACAAATAATCGTATTCAAAGTGGGTTACCCAACGTTTCGGATCAAGCTTGCTAAATTCACCCCAAAGAAGCACAGTTACTACTTTTTTGCATTGTTTTAAAGAGTGGAAGCAGCAAGGGCATGGCCACAATGGCTGGATACCGGTTAGCACAGACCTAGTCATTATTAAATAAGTTCCGTTTTTGGTTTTGTAATTTGAACTTCATTGAGTTTTAGTTTCTCATTGCCCAGTGTCAAAAAAGTGTAGTGGCAGCATTGGATTTATAAGAGTCTGTTGCTGACATTTTTTTGAACCTATGGCTTAAACACTATTGGTACCGTAATGGCAGATATGGTTTCGTTAATTCAACGAAATCGTGCTAATGGCATGAATGAGCTGCACCCCAACTGTTAGATGGTGTCTAACAATGGGGGTGCAGTTTTTCACTGATTAAGGTCGGTAACGGTTCCTTGGCTTTTCCGCTGGCAGTCGTGCTCTGGACTTACATGCCTCCTGCTGCGGCTATCCCTTTGTAACGATGTGCAAGTGCTTTATGATAGTATTCGCATTCGGCATATTTATAAAATAGTTCAGGATTACCGGCACATGCCATTTTCATTCTCTCGCAGTGTTCTGCCATCACAAAATGCCGCCCTGCTTGATGTAATGGATTATTATGGTACGTATAGATATCACGGGTCATAGTTGCTGACAAAATAAACACTCCTTTTTTAGATGCAAATATTAGGCCATATTACAATATGATAAAAGCCCGTAAGCGGCACATGATAAGCGCCTAAGGAATCTGGAGATCATTAGTTTCAACCCGCTTCTGGATGTCGGTGCCGGTCATCAATTCTTTCATTTTCTAATGGTCTACTCGATCAGGAGTCGAGATTCCAACTATACAAGAGTTTTCAACAAATGGAGTTCGTATATCGATGGGAGGATGGTACTTTCGATTTGAATGCTTTTGACTGATAGGTAGAGGAGCCCTTAGCACGTTTTGAGCTAAGGGTTTCATTTTTGTTGTGAGCCTTTTCAAGCGATTGCTAGCGGTTTGCGCAGTATACTTAAGCGAGCAGCGGCTAAGTATGTGATATTATTCACATACTAGCGAGCCCGTTTTTAGCTTATTCAGAACGGTCACGTTGACGATGAATTTGTAGCCAATCACACGAACGGCTTTGAAGAGATGAAAGAGGTTGTGAAGGAATTCACACCTGAATATACAAGCGAGATCACAGGCGTTGCACCTGAGAAGCTCATTCGCGCAGCTGAAATATACGGCAAGGCGCCCAATGCGATTGTGATGTTTGCCCGCGGGATTGAGCAGCAGCACAAGGGAGCGGACAATGTCTCCGCGTACACGAATATGTGTCTGGTCACTGGCAAAATCGGCCGCCCGAAGTCTGGCGTTGCTACATTTACCGGACAAGGAAACGGTCAAGGCGGACGTGAGCATGGACAAAAGTCCGATCTGCTGCCCGGTTACCGCAAGCTGACCAACCCGAAGCATGTGGAAGAAGTATGCAAAGTGTGGGGGATTACTCCCGAAGAAATGCCTCAGCCAGGCGTATCGGCTTATGAAATGTTTGAGCTGATGGAGCAGAAGACCATCCGCGGTCTGTACCTGCTCTGCTCGAATCCGGCTGTTTCCGCGCCGAACCAAAATTTTGTCCGCGAGGCGCTTAAGAAGCTTGACTTTATGGTTTGCTCCGATATTTATTTATCAGAATCCGCCGAGTTCGCCGATGTTGTGCTCCCTTCTGTTACTTGGTCTGAGGACGAAGGCACCGTAACGAATTTGGAAGGCCGGATCATTAAAATCAATAAAGCGCAGGAGCCTATCGGCGAGTCGAAGCCGGATTGGCTGATCGAGATAGAGCTGGCTGAGCGGCTTGGAAGGGGGCAGTACTTCCGCCACCTGAAGACGGCCAGAGATGTAGCTGACGAATTTCGTCTTGCTTCTAAAGGCGGCTATGCCGATTATTACGGAGCGACATGGGAGAAGATCGAGAAGCAGGATGGCGTCTTCTGGCCATGCCGCAGTGAGGAAGATCCGGGCACGCCGCATATGTTCCTGGATCACAAGTTTTATCACGCAGACCGTAAAGCCAAGCTGTGCGCGCTCCCTTACAGGCCGCCGGCCGAGGAGCCTTGTGAAAAGTATCCGCTCCGCTTAACGACTGGCCGGGTCGTGTATCACTACTTGTCAGGCAACCAAACGAGAAGAATTCCGTTTATGCGGGTTATGTGCCCGGAGCCATACGTTGAGGTGCACCCTGAAACGGCTGCCAAATATAACATTCAACATGAAGAAATCGTTCGTTTGTATACTCGCCGCGGGGAGGCATTTTACAAGGTCAAAATCATCGAAGCGATTCGCAAGGATACCGTATTCGTTCCTTATCACTTCGGTCATGAACAGTCCATTAATCTGCTTACGATTCCAGCGCTGGATCCAATGTCCAGAATGCCTGAATTTAAAGCTTGTGCGGCCCAGATTGAGAAGCAGCCGGAGGGGATGAGCATCCGATGAAACAGCATCTGTATATTGAAATGGACCACTGCATCGGCTGCCGCAGCTGCCTGGCTGCTTGTACGCAATGCGGAGGGCATGATGAAAGGAACCGGAACTACGTATATGACGTGAATCCGCTGGTCACGCGGCAAACGATTCCGCTCATGTGCCTGCACTGCGTCAATCCTGCGTGTGCCCGAAGCTGTCCGGCGCAAGCAATCCAGATTACAGAAGAAGGCGCTGTGCTCTCAGCTCTGGTTGAGAAATGCATCGGCTGCCAGAACTGCACAATCGCTTGTCCCTATGGAATCCCCAAATTCGATGAAGAGCAGAACCTGATGTATAAGTGTGACTTGTGCTATGACCGTACCAAAGAGGGCATCCCGCCGATGTGCGCATCGGTTTGCCCGACGAATACCCTGCAGTGGCTGACTGAAGAAGAGCTTGCTGCAAAGAAATCACAGCATCAATTGGGCAAATGGACGGCAAGCCGCCAGCCAATCGACCCGCTTGAAGGGGAAACCAATGTAAAGATCAGCCTTCCGGGCATTCTGCAAGGAAAGCACAAATTGTTCTAATCCACATGTAATGGGGTGAGTCTATATGGAACAAGACAAAAAGCGTGATAATAACCATAGTCCGTTTAATGAGGATAACTATACACATAACATACGTAAAAACAACGAAAGAAAGCTGGATCGGCGCGGGTTTATGAAGACGCTGGCCGGGGCTGCGGGGGTCTTCGCCGTATCTACACTTCCCTGGGGAGCATTGGCGGCAAAAGAATTGACAGGTTTAAAGAAGAAAGCTTATCCCGAGCTGAAAATAACCGATATCAGCTCGCTGAAGATTGGCGACGCTGTGGAATTCGCTTATCCGGGAGAGCATGATTCAGCGCTGCTCATCCGACTTGGCGAGGATGAATATAAAGCCTATCAGAATGCATGCACACATCTGAAATGTCCCGTGTTCTGGAGCAAGGAACAGGACGAAATGGTATGCCCGTGCCACCATGGGTTATTTGATGCCAGAACAGGGGCACCAACCGCCGGCCCGCCGAGAACACCGCTGCCTGAAGTCCTGCTGAAGAAGGATCAAGGCGCGATTTACGCGATAGGAGTGAAGCGCTATGAAGCGTAGCTATGCAGGGGTGCTTCTACTATGTGCAGTTCTGTTTCTGAATATTATTTGCACCCAGAAAGCAGTCAACGCGTACTATTTGGAACAATATCGTACGGTTATTATCTATGCAGCATGCAACATCCTGTTGTTTCCACTGGCTTTATGGATCTACCGTCGGGAGCGTGATACTCAATGAATGCAATCAAAAAAATGCAGCTGCCGCTGCAAACCGTTTGCTTGGTGCTTGGCTTCATGGTATGGGTGATTCTCTCTTCGTTAATGCCGTTTATTAAGGAATCGATCAAGCTGACTCCTTCCCAGCTGACATGGGTTACGGCCATCCCTGTCTTGTTCGGCTCAGTAATGAGGGTGCCTGTAGGGTATTGGACGAACCGGTACGGTGCCAGAAAACTATTTGCGATCAGCTTCATTCTTCTGCTGGCTCCTGTATATTGGGTAAGTCAAGCAGATTCCTTCATGGATCTGATTATTGGCGGCTTTTTCTTGGGTATTGGCGGAGCTGTGTTTTCTGTTGGGGTAACCTCTCTGCCCAAATATTATCCTAAAGAACGCCATGGCTTTGTTAACGGAATCTATGGGGCCGGTAATGTGGGTACAGCGATTTCGACATTCGGAGCGCCAATCGTTGCCAACCATTTGGGATGGTCTAAAACGGTCATGTTGTACAGCATCCTACTTTTTGCCATGGCTGCCTTGAACTTTATTGCGGGAGACCGTAAGGAACCTCCTGTGAAGACCTCTCTTGTGGAGCAAATTAAAGGGGTTTCGGGAAATTCCAAGCTATGGTTCTTATGTTTATTTTATTTTCTTACCTTCGGCTCTTTCGTAGCTTTTACAGTTTATTTGCCCAACTTTATGGTCAGCAGCTTTCATCTTACCAAAGTTGATGCTGGCATGCGCACAGCGGGATTTATCGTTCTTGCAACGCTTATGCGGCCTGTTGGGGGATATCTTGCAGATAAATTGAATCCTTTCAAAATTCTGATGTTTGTTTTCGCTGGTCTAACGGTCGCCGGTATTCTGCTTTCCTTCGCTCCATCCATGACTTGGTACACAGTAGGTTGTTTGACGATCGCATTGTGCGCGGGTACAGGTAACGGAACAATTTTCAAGCTGGTGCCCATGTATTTCTCGAAGCAAGCCGGCATTGCGAATGGTATCATATCGGCGATGGGCGGGTTGGGCGGATTTTTTCCTCCATTGATGCTAACATTCCTGTTTAAACTCACAGGTCACTACGCCATAGGCTTTATGGCTTTATCCCAGGTGGCTTTAGCAAGCTAAATTCTCATTGTCTGGATGTTCTATCAGGAAGCGCTGGGACTGTCGTCCAAAATTATTGAAAATACGGTAGAAGGGATCATGGTTACTGATACCAGCGGTAATATTCGTTCAGTCATGCGGCATTTACCGAGCTTACGGGTTACGAGGCCGAAGAAGTCATCGGCAAAACACCAAGTTTATTGAAATCGGGCAAACAGGACCGCGGATTTTACAGCGCAATGTGGGATCAGATTCGCAGTCAGGTTTTTTGGCAGGGGGAGATCTGGAATCGTAAAAAGAACGGAGACATCTATCTGGAGTGGCTCACCATTAGCGGGGTCAAGAATGAAGCAGGGGATATCGTCTATTATGCCGGTATGTTCAGCGATATTACCAAACAAAGGGGACATAAGCAGGAAGAAGGAAGAGGATGATGGCTAGCGAATTTGCATTGGATTTGTGTTTTATTCGCGAGCATGCACAGCCCCCGTTTAAGACGGCGCTTGACCAACAGCTGCAGGAACTCTTTGCCGGGCGGGGAAGCTGGTATATCGATTACCGGGAAGAAGAAGGACTCGATATTGCTGTCGCTGAAGTGAAGGGGCTCGGGATCTGGGAGTCAGAAGATGACCTGATCTGTTATATCGAAGATTCTATCGAGAATGACGGGAATTCCGCTTCCAGCTGTTGGGGGCATCTGCAGGGTTATCAAGTGAAGGTAACACCAAAAGAGGATGCGGGATGCTGCCGTGTAAAGACGAGGTGAACGTGGATGAAGTGGGATGAAAAGCTGTCATGCTGGCTAGGCTCAGAGATTGAGGTGCATATTGAGGATCAAGCAGGTTATGATCCCGTAGCGCCACCTAAAAAAATGACACTTGTCAAAATAAAAATGACCGATAATGATGAATACCTGAACATTTATATGAATGAACATCAATTTCTTGCCATTCCCATCAAGGGGGAAGCATTGACCAGCCTTGTCATAACCGATCATGGCGCTGTGCTTTGTTCCTCCGATTTAGGTGCGCAGCTTGTATATAAAGTGCATTTTGGCCAATAGGTCTCCTGTTTGCATTCTTTAATATCATAATAGTGTCCCTTAGCTACTGACCTCAAGAGGTCAGTTTTTTGTTGTTATACCCTCACCTGAACAATGGATTATGGAGCTCAGGAAATACAGACTGGTTAATATTGCCAGATCTATGCCTAATCTAGCAGTATAAGCATTATGGTGTATAGTCGGTAACTATGAATAATCACGGACATCTTGATTTTTTGCCCTATAAACCCATATAATGGCGACGAGTTCTTCATAGCACATGAGAATTAAAGATCATGCACGGAAAAAGGGGATACTACATGATAATCAAAAAAAATATTTTCTCAAAAATCAACGCCGTTATCTTTATTTTTCTAATACCCATCTTACTCCTTTACGGATTATCGAATCAGGTTAGCGTTCGTGTCGTGGAAGGGCTCTTACAAAAAGAAAAAAGCAATCAGCTGGAGTTTTTCCGCAAACAATTGGATTCGATAGCTGTTAGCTTAGCTATGAATGCGATCACACTTACTAGAGATACAACAGTTCTGGGTATGGAAAGAACCCTGTTGACCGGCAAACAACAGCCCTCTAGTCGGATCGAATCGACCGTTCAGGAAAAATTGACTCTTCAGAGCTCCGCCAGCAGTTGGTACAACGATATCACACTGTACTTTCCCTCTGTTCAAAAAACTCTATCGACCACTTTACGACAAATCCCTTATGATGAGCAGCAGCTAGACAAAAATATAAGAAATACCAGTTGGAGCTACAGATCGGATCCTGACCACCCAGATATGTCATCCTTTGTTTACTACGCAGGCGGGCCGATAAATGATAACGGGAAGCTGGATCAAAGCGTCGTTATTGTAGAAATGGCTTTTTATGAGCAAAATATTACCTCTCTATTGGATCAGTTGAAGACGGGCAGCAAAGGCGATCCCTTCATGGTTGACCGACAAAATCATATCAGCTATAACCGAACCTCGGATACACAAACTACGGATGCGATCGTCGATTTTCTTTTTCAAAATGCATTAGAGGAAAAGGGTGACTTTGTAACGGAAGTAGCTAAAAAAAGCTATATGATAAATTACGTCTATTCACAAGCACTCGGGTATTATATTGTCGATTACACACCGCTGGAGCAAATTTTAGCTCCCATCACCGAGATTCGAAACTTATTTTATGGTTTTATTATCCTCTTGCTAGCGGTAGGAATACTGACATCCTTCCTGCTGTATAAACATGTTCAGGCTCCTCTTCACGAACTCACCAGTGTATTAAAGAGATTTCAAAGCGGTGATTTTAACGTGAGGCTGAATCGTTGGTTTCATAATGAATTTGATTTTGTAGTTGTTCGATTTAATGATATGGCAGGGCAAATTCAACACCTGATTGAGGATGTATATGAAGAAAAAAACCGGTCTCGGCTGGCTACACTGAAGCAGCTGCAGGCTCAAATTAATCCGCATTTTTTGTACAACTGCCTTAACTTCATCATCAGTTCTGCCAGTCTTGGGCGCAATGAGCCTGTTATCGCCATGGCTTACAATCTCAGTGATTATTACCGTTATATCACCCGGCTGGACGATCCCCACTCCTGTCTTGGAGATGAACTGAAATTAGTGAAAAACTATTTGGAAATTCACTTGTTAAGGATGCAGCGGATTCAATACGAAATGATAATTCCTGATGAAATGATGAACTTGCGTATGCCAAGGCTCCTTATACAGCCCATCGTAGAAAATGCGATAGTTCATGGCTTGGAACCCAAGATGGGGGAAGGCGTCATTCAGATTACCGGAGAGCTTACAGAGGATTGCATTCGCATAAAGATCGAGGATAACGGCGTTGGCCTTACAGCAGACAGGCTGCGTGAGTTAATGGAAGAGCTTGATAGACCAATGGATGAAACAACCGGATATGGACTATGGAATGTGCAGCAGCGTTTGAAGTATTGGTTCGGTGAAGAAGCCGGACTGGAATTGCGACCATCATCAGGTCTGTCAGGACTTAGTGTGACTATTTACTGGAGAAAGGGGACTCAACATGATTCGATTGCTTCTCGTTGACGATGAACCCGTTATTTTGGAGGATTTGGCCTTATTTATAAGGAAAACTACAAACTTTGATTGCGTATATACAGCTGCCTCCGGGCAGGAGGCTGTGCAGGTCGTTGAGCAGTTCCCTGTCGATATTGTTGTCACCGACATTCGCATGCCGGGAATGACAGGGCTTCAATTTTGCGAGTATATCAAACAGAATCAGATAGATATCGAATGTATCCTTTTATCTGGCTATGCTGAGTTCGAATATGCACAGCAAGCGTTAAAAACTAACGCAGCGGCATACCTGTTAAAGCCGGTCAAGAAAGACGAGCTGCTGCAGACCATTCTTCAAACAGCTGAAGGATTACAACAAAAGAGGGCAGCCGTGGTCTCCAACAAAAAAGCGCAGGAAACGCTTCGTTCTCATATCGTGCGCTTACAAGCATCTCTACTGCTCGATGTACTTAAAGGCGGAAAGCAGACCCCGGAGAAATTGACCGAAGAAATGGAAAGGTTAAATATTCCTTTCTCATCAGGGGATAAGACAGCTTTGATGCTGTTAAGAATTGAAAATCGCTTTTTGGAATTTGAGGAGCGGGACATTTCCTTGTTTGAATATGCAATAGTCAATATTGCAGAAGAAGTGCTGCGAGAGTTTTTTGAAGTCTGGTCCTGCAAAGACGACAGTCAATATCTGGCTTTCTTAGTAAAAACAAAAAACAATGATTTGCTGGATGCCTCCCGAATAAAACTGGAGCAGCTGATCCCGCAATTACAGCATTATATAACGATATACCTTCAAGGAAAAATCTCGGTCATCATCAGTGACTTTGAAGCTTTCCCCCAAGGTCTTACCGAGCTGTATCAAAAAGCTTTGATGCTGTTCAGAAGGCTGCCCGAAAGCGAGCAGGAGCTGTTTCATCGTCTGTGGGACCAACCGCCTCATACACCACTGCGGCCTCTTCAGCGGTTGTACGAACCTCCTACCGTTCTACAGCTGTTAGAGACGGGCAGGTGGCAAGATGCACAGGTGAGATTGAACTATATTTTTGAAGAGCTGAGCAGCAACGGAATGGACTCCGCGGAATATTTATCGGAAGTATATTTTGCTTTATCGAATGCCTACACCTATGTGATTCACATGTACGGGCTGCAAATGGCGGATGTGATAGAGGCGCCCTATATGAGAGGGAATAACACTCCTGCGTTTCGTACCGTGAAACTGCTTCATGATTGGGCGGTTCAGGTGCTGAATCGGCTTAAAGAACGCGTTGCTATTCGCGGTAATGTGAGTAAGAGTAAGAGCCCCCTTGTATTGCAAATTCATCAATATATCGAGCGACATCTCTCCGAGAATGTAACCCTGCAGGCGATCAGCGAGCATGTCCATCTTCATCCGTCTTATTTGTCGGCCGCGTACAAACAAGAAACCGGCGAGAACTTGAGCGAATATATATACCGGTACCGCATGGAGAAGGCTGCTTACTTGTTGAGAAATTCGAAGGCCAAAATCTATGAAATCTCTGCCATGCTAGGTTATCAATATACCCCCTATTTTACAAAACTGTTTAAAAGCTACTATAGCGTATCGCCGCAAGAGTATCGCGGCATGTCGGGTCGGGAATAAATCGCAATCTTTAGATTGTCCTCTATGATCTTAAAATATCATCCGTTTTCGCCTCCCCCTATACAACCTATACTTTAGTTATGAATCGGAAATATCTCAAAACAAATAGGGGGACTCCAGTTATGAATCGCATAGTACTCGATACGGATATCGGAACGGATTCGGATGATGCCGTCGCACTAGCGCTTGCGCTAAGATCGCCGGAAATCAAGCTTGAAGGAGTTACAACCGTATACGGTAATGTACAAGTCCGTGCGGAAATTGCCAAGAAAATCATGGCCTTGTCCGGTAACAGCGAGGTCGATGTGTATCCCGGGATTGTACAGACCTTACTGCACAACCGTGAGGTGTTCTGGGCAGGGATTGAAGGAAAAGGGCTGGACATTGAAGACCGGGATAGGAACGACGGCAAGCATGCCGTTGATTTTATCATTGAAGCGGTGATGAATAACCCGGGTCAAATTACTTTGGTGACCATCGGGCCGCTGACAAACATCGCTGCAGCTATCATTCGAGAGCCGCGTCTAGTGAGGCACGTCAAGGAAATCGTCATGATGGGCGGTGTCGTTCGGTTAGGCAGCATCGCAGCGGAGCTCCCTCCCATTGAGCATAATGTGAAATGCGATCCTGAAGCAGCGTCGCTGGTGTTCTCCAGTGGAGCCCCAATCCTTATGGTAGGGCTGGATGTAACCAGACAGGTTGCCATTACGAGACAAGATAAAGACGATTTGGCAGCCTCAGGGACCCCATTGGCCGGTACTTTGACCAAGCAAATTGAAGGTTATATGGATTACCGAAAGAGGGATTTCACATTTATGCACGATCCTTTAGCTGTTGCGCTGCTGATAAATCGCCAGCTTGTAACGACCCGCAGGATGAGTATCCGCGTTGATTACGATCATCGACATCCGACGGGCATCACAGTTGGGGAGCTCAGTGCGGACGGGAATGTTGAGGTTTGCCTAGAAGTGGACCGCGAATCCTTCCTGACGCTGTTGAAAGAAAGAGTGTTTTGCTGATATATACGCATTAATAGAAGGGGGCTTTTACTTTGAAAAAAATACAAACTGGCGTTGTTTGTTCGCTTGCACTATTGCTCATTGCAGGATGCTCCGGGACCCCGGGCAAAAATACTCAGTCCGCCCAGCAAGAGGCTAGCTCTTCAGGCACGACAGAAATTTCGTACTTGGCTAATTCCATCTGGGAAAAGCCTATTAAGAAAGTTATCGAATCGGCTTAAAGAACGCGTTGCTATTCGCGGTAATGTGAGTAAGAGTAAGAGCCCCCTTGTATTGCAAATTCATCAATATATCGAGCGACATCTCTCCGAGAATGTAACCCTGCAGGCGATCAGCGAGCATGTCCATCTTCATCCGTCTTATTTGTCGGCCGCGTACAAACAAGAAACCGGCGAGAACTTGAGCGAATATATATACCGGTACCGCATGGAGAAGGCTGCTTACTTGTTGAGAAATTCGAAGGCCAAAATCTATGAAATCTCTGCCATGCTAGGTTATCAATATACCCCCTATTTTACAAAACTGTTTAAAAGCTACTATAGCGTATCGCCGCAAGAGTATCGCGGCATGTCGGGTCGGGAATAAATCGCAATCTTTAGATTGTCCTCTATGATCTTAAAATATCATCCGTTTTCGCCTCCCCCTATACAACCTATACTTTAGTTATGAATCGGAAATATCTCAAAACAAATAGGGGGACTCCAGTTATGAATCGCATAGTACTCGATACGGATATCGGAACGGATTCGGATGATGCCGTCGCACTAGCGCTTGCGCTAAGATCGCCGGAAATCAAGCTTGAAGGAGTTACAACCGTATACGGTAATGTACAAGTCCGTGCGGAAATTGCCAAGAAAATCATGGCCTTGTCCGGTAACAGCGAGGTCGATGTGTATCCCGGGATTGTACAGACCTTACTGCACAACCGTGAGGTGTTCTGGGCAGGGATTGAAGGAAAAGGGCTGGACATTGAAGACCGGGATAGGAACGACGGCAAGCATGCCGTTGATTTTATCATTGAAGCGGTGATGAATAACCCGGGTCAAATTACTTTGGTGACCATCGGGCCGCTGACAAACATCGCTGCAGCTATCATTCGAGAGCCGCGTCTAGTGAGGCACGTCAAGGAAATCGTCATGATGGGCGGTGTCGTTCGGTTAGGCAGCATCGCAGCGGAGCTCCCTCCCATTGAGCATAATGTGAAATGCGATCCTGAAGCAGCGTCGCTGGTGTTCTCCAGTGGAGCCCCAATCCTTATGGTAGGGCTGGATGTAACCAGACAGGTTGCCATTACGAGACAAGATAAAGACGATTTGGCAGCCTCAGGGACCCCATTGGCCGGTACTTTGACCAAGCAAATTGAAGGTTATATGGATTACCGAAAGAGGGATTTCACATTTATGCACGATCCTTTAGCTGTTGCGCTGCTGATAAATCGCCAGCTTGTAACGACCCGCAGGATGAGTATCCGCGTTGATTACGATCATCGACATCCGACGGGCATCACAGTTGGGGAGCTCAGTGCGGACGGGAATGTTGAGGTTTGCCTAGAAGTGGACCGCGAATCCTTCCTGACGCTGTTGAAAGAAAGAGTGTTTTGCTGATATATACGCATTAATAGAAGGGGGCTTTTACTTTGAAAAAAATACAAACTGGCGTTGTTTGTTCGCTTGCACTATTGCTCATTGCAGGATGCTCCGGGACCCCGGGCAAAAATACTCAGTCCGCCCAGCAAGAGGCTAGCTCTTCAGGCACGACAGAAATTTCGTACTTGGCTAATTCCATCTGGGAAAAGCCTATTAAGAAAGTTATCGAAGAGTTCGAGAAGGAAAATCCCAATATCAAGGTGAATCTGCAGCTCAGTCCTTCGACCAAACTGACCGAAACCATTGAAATTAAGCTTGCTTCCAAGGCACAGGATCTGGATGTTATCTCGGTCGATGTTCCGCTGACAATGGGTTATTCGTTAAAAGGTTATTTGGAGCCGCTCGATGCCCTGATAGGCGCTGATGCAAAGAAGAAATGGATAGCTTCGGCAACAGAGGCAGGCTCCTATCAAGGACAGCTAATGGCGGCGCCGATGAATACCTCCAGTGTCGTGCTGTTTTATAATAAAGATTTGTTTCAGAAAGCAGGCATTGCGTTTCCATCGGATCAGTTGGAATATCGGATGACGTGGGAGAATGTACTGGAAGTTGCCAAGAAATTATCCAAGGATACGAACGGCGATAATCAAAATGACGTCTATGGTTTCAGTTTCGATCAGGTTGGCAAGGCTTATCAGCTCATTGCACTTGGACAAAGTAAAAACGCGAAGGTGCTGAGCGACAACGGTCTAACTGCTACAGGATACACGAATTCACCGGAGATGGTGAGCGCGTTCCAATTCTACTCGGACCTGTTCAATAAAGAGAAGATTAGTCCAAAGATCAAGCGGGAGGAAGCTCTAGATTACTTTATTTCCGGAAAAGTGGCGATGTTCTTGGCTTCAACCCAGAATATGCCGCGAATTAAAGATGCCGGGATGAATTTTGGGATAGCTCCTCATCCTTATTTTGCCGGGGGTAAGATAGTAACACCTACAGGCAGCTGGCATGTAGGCGTCTCCAAATATTCGACGAAAAAAGAAGCGGCAGCCAAGTTTGTCAAGTATTTAACGTTAGGAAAGGGCTCGCAAATTTGGTTTGATGAAAATGGGGCGCTGCCGGCGAGCTTGGAGCTGCTGGATCAGATCGATAAAGACCCTAAATATAAAGAATTTCCCAATAGCATTATGAAATTAGCAGCAAGGGAAGCACGCGAAACAGCAGTTGCACGCCCCAAAACGCCAGGCTACTTGGAATGGGAAAACAATGTTAACAAGGCATTTGAGGATATAAAAAACGGTTCCGATCCGAAGAAAGCGTTAGACGATGCCGCAACATTGATCGATAGTCAGTTAAAGAAGTATCAATCTGTGGTGAAGTAAATAAGTGTTCTGGGGATGAGGGTGGGTAATCCCATCCCTTTATTCAGAACTATTGAACAAAAGATGACTGAAGGTGAATGACATCAGAATAGAGAGGATCACCCCTTATATCTTCTTATTTCCAGCCATGCTCGGATTGCTAATGTTTAAGCTGTATCCGGTGTTTAAGGGCTTGGAAGACAGCTTTTATGCACCTTCTTTTCTAAGCGACAGTGGAGCATTCATCGGTTTGAAAAATTATAGCTTTCTGCTCAGCGATCCGGTTTTTTGGAACTCTTTGAAAATTACGTTGTTATTCAACGTATTCGTCAATCCGATACAGGTCATTCTTGCTTTTATGCTGGCGTTATTACTAAATGCCAAGCTCAAGCATATAGGGCTGTTTAGAGGGATTCATTTTGTTCCCGTAGCCGTATCGGTTTCTACCGCTTGTATTTTATGGAACATCATGCTGAGTCCTGAACAAGGAGTCGTCAACTCCATGCTGGTCGGCTTAGGCTTAGACCAACAGCCCTTTCTAACGGGTTCCAAACAAGCTCTTGCTTCAATCATCGGGATTGCAACATGGAAAGGTATCGGGTATTGGGCTATCTTTTTTCTTGCCGGGCTTCAGGAGGTTCCCGTTTCGTTATACGAGGCGTCATCCATAGATGGGGCATCGCGGTGGGAGCAGTTTAAACAGGTCACATTTCCGATGATGAAGCGGTCCATAACGTTTGTCGCTGTATCGGTAACGGTTTCCAACTTCCTGCTGTTTTCCCCCATGTATATTCTTACCCAGGGCGGACCGGAACACAGTACGAATGTCCTGATGCTGGAGAGCTACAACAGCGCTTTTCTTTACTCTGATTCGGGCAGAGCCTCAGCGATCGTTATTATTCTGCTCCTTTTAACTTTAAGCATCGTTGCTCTGCAATTCAAATTTCTTAGGGCCAAACATTAGAGAGGAGATTCCATGAAACGCAAACAAGGTACGATCCCACTGCTGTATATCGCACACATCCTTCTGGGGTTAGTGATTTTGCTCCCTCTGGGGTTTGCGCTGGTCTCATCGCTGCGGCCTCTGGACGAGATCTTTCGCTATATGTCTCCAGTATCTTGGAGAACGTTTGTTCCGACTGAAATTACTTTTGATGCTTACATCTCCTTATTTGTAGAAAGAGGCTTTGGACGAATCTTCTTTAACACGTTTTACGTTTCCATTGTTAATGTTGTTATCGGCTTGATTATCGCTTCGATGGCAGCCTTTGCTTTTGTCTATTTCGAATTTAAAGGAAGAAATTTATTGTTTTTCCTCGTTATTCTGACTTTTATGATACCGTTTGAGGTTATCGCAATCCCTTTGTACGGCCTGGTTGACAGCCTGGGGTGGATTGATACCTACTCCGGCATTATTGTTCCCGGGTTGGCTAATGGTTTGGTTATTTTCCTTTACCGGCAATTTTTCCTTGATCTTCCTAAGGCGCTTATCGAATCGGCCCGTATCGACGGAGCTTCATGGTTCAAAATTTATGCGGGAATCATCCTGCCGTTGTGTAAGCCTGTAACGGTAAGTGCCGGATTATTAATTTTTATCCATCAGTGGGAATCCTTCATGTGGCCGTTAATTGCAACCCGGTCGAAAGAGTATAAAGTCATCCAGGTTGCGTTGAGCGATTTTGTCACCGAGTTTGCAACCTATTGGAATGAAATGTTTGCCGGCATCATCATAGCCGTAATCGTGCCTGTCCTTGTTTTGCTGCCGCTGCAGCGTTATTTTGTCAACGGTATCGCAAATACAGGGTCGAAGGAATAGTTCCATGAATGGAAGCGGCAAATGAAATCGGGTGCAGTGGAAAGTTCAATATCTGCTAGGCCTATGGGAGGTAAATTCAATGGGAAACATAGTGGTCGTTGGAAGTATTAACATGGATTTTGTATGTTATATTCGAAAGCTTCCACATCCGGGAGAAACGGTTCAAAGCTACAAAACGGACACGAAATCTGGCGGTAAGGGAGCCAACCAGGCTGTTGCGGCAGCTCTTTCGGGCGGAAATGTTACTTTAGTCGGGGCGGTTGGTAATGATTTTTACAGCAGAGATATCCTGTTTGCCATTAAAAAGTACCAAGTAAATACAGATCGGGTCTTATGGAAGGATAGCGATATTGGTACAGCCTTTGTTGTTGTAGACGAGTCAGGCCAAAACAACATTTTCCTAAGCGAAGGCGCGAATGGGTGCATGACGGTTGAAGATTTACAAGGGCTGCCGGAATTGTTCGACTCCACATCGATATTACTTGTACAGAACGAAATACCGTGGGCCTGTACGCGATACGCTCTTGAAACTGCAAGGCAACGGGGGGCACAAACTTATTTCAATCCTGCACCCGCACTAGAGATAGAAGAGGATGTATTTCCATTAATAGATGTAATGATCTTGAACGAATCTGAGGCCGAATTCATTACTTCAATTCGACTAGAGGAAGATTTATCGAACGTCAGACAAGCCGCCTGGCAAATTATTGATTTAGGGGTCAAGGAAGTTATCATAACGTTAGGCGAGAAAGGGTCTCTCTATATGAACGGCCAGGAAGAAGCTGTCTTTACGTCAGCTTATCCTGTCCATGTCGTGGATACAACGGCTGCAGGCGATACGTTTATCGGTTCTTTTATTGCGGCCAGGCAACAAGGTATGACGATTAAGGACGCTTTGCAGCGAGCTAGCGCCGCTTCAGCTATTGCGGTGTCCCGTGCCGGAGCCCAAGAATCAATACCCAATGCTGAGGAAATCATCAAGTTCTTGAAGGACCATAGCCGTTCTAGAGGAACATTGGCAGTATATTAATAAGTTTGGTGGCAGATTAATGAACCCCGTATCTTAGGACAGTGGAGATCGTAGGGTATCCGGCGTACAGAACAACCAGTTACGACTGGATCATATGCTGCACCTTCAGAACGAAAATTTCGTTGTTGTGAAATAGGAACCGTCAGTCTAAAGAAGACTGGCGGTTTTTTGTGTGTAAACCGCCGAAATCAGCCAAGTTGGATTAGTACGATGAGCTGCAAAAGATGATAATTCAAGATGTACAACTCTTGCAATCCCGCGCAGTTATGGGCTTTTCAGCCGGAAATCAATTGGTTTGATCGATACTATTGCCTGTCGCATTACCGACGTCTAAGATGTGATTGTGATGGCCGCCAAGCACAAGCAAAACTACTTTGTCAGGAGGAAAGCCGTTGAAGGAGCGATATGAGGCCCGGCTGCAAATAACGGATAGATTCAACTTGAAACGATCCTTGATTCTTCGGGATCTGATCAGAGACCGATGGTTGTATCTTATCTTATTTCCGGGAGTGGTTTATTTTATTATTTTTAAATATGTACCTATGTGGGGATTGGTAATGGCTTTCCAGGATTACAAGCCGCATTTGGGTTTTTCCGGAAGCCCTTGGGTAGGGCTGAAGCATTTTGAGCGTTTTTTCACCGAACCGCAGTTTTGGATGCTGTTTCGCAATACGATAGTTCTTGCGGTTTACAATTTGCTGTTTTTCTTCCCGCTGCCGATTGTTCTGGCACTAATGCTCAATGAGGTGCGTAAGGAAGCGTTCAAACGGTTTACTCAAACGCTGCTGTATCTGCCACACTTTGTTTCCTGGGTAGTGGCGGTAGGGATCTTTTATATCTTATTTACAACGGAAGGCGGGGTTGTGAATGAAATGATCGCGAGACTCGGAATGGAGAAAATCCCGTTCCTGCTTAGCGAGGATTGGTTCCGGCCGATGATAATAAGCCAATCGATCTGGAAGGAAGCCGGGTGGGGAACGATCATATTTTTGGCAGCGCTTTCCGGGGTAGATCTGCAGCTCTATGAAGCTTCCCGGATGGATGGCGCAGGAAGATGGCGTCAGCTGTGGCATATTACCCTTCCGGCTATACGCAGCACCATCGTCATTTTGTTTATTTTACGTCTGGGCAGCTTCCTCGACACGGGCTTCGAGCATATTTTCCTTATGCTGAACTCAATGAACCGAGAGGTAGGGGAGGTGTTCGACACCTATGTCTATTTGAAGGGGTTGACGCAAGCACAGTATAGCTATAGCGCTGCAGTAGGCATGTTTAAGTCGCTAGTAGGTCTAGTGCTTGTATTAGGGGCCAACTGGCTGGCTAAAAGATTCGGTGAAGAGGGCGTTTATTAACCAGAAGGAGGCGGGGGACGTTATGCCAAAGGAAGATCGCAGCTGGAGCAACCGGTTGTTCAATACAGTCAATTATACTCTGCTCATGCTCATCTCAGTAATTACGATTATTCCATTTCTTTATATCGTTACAGTGTCTTTCGCTACACCCGTGGAGGTCGTTAAAGGCGGATTGCTCTTGTTCCCGTCTCAATTTACATTGGGTGCTTACAAGTATATCTTTTCTACAGACACCATGCTGCGAAGCATCCTTGTCTCAATCTTCGTTACTGCGCTCGGCACATTAATTAACTTGATCATGACCTCGTTTACGGCGTATCCGTTGGCGCGGACGAATTTGCGTGGACGCCGTACCATCATGTTAATGATTCTGATTACGATGCTATTCAGCGGCGGCCTGGTCCCGACTTATTTTGTTGTCAAAGCGTTCGGCATGATCAACACGTACTGGTCTTTGATGATTCCGACGGCAATCAGCGCTTTTAATCTGATCGTCTTGAAAAATTTCTTTCAACAAATCCCCGACGGTTTGGAGGATTCCGCTAAAATCGACGGCTGCAACGACCTGGGGATTTTGTTCCGCATTATTATACCTCTTTCGATGCCGGCCATGGCGACCTTCGGTCTTTTTTACGCCGTAGGCCACTGGAACACCTTTTTTAACGCTGTAATGTACATTAACGATGCCGAGAAATTTCCTGTACAGGTCGTACTCAGGCAAATCATTCTGCTGTCACAAGATCAAATCGGTGACACGACGTCTCAGCAGGATCCGACGGATTATTTGCCGCAGACGATACGCATGGCATCCATTGTGGTCGCAACGGTCCCGATTGTGCTGATGTATCCGTTCCTGCAAAAGCATTTCGCTAAAGGCGTCCTGTTAGGTTCAGTAAAAGGATGAGCCATCCGTACCATCTTTTTATATAATAACTATGACAAGCATTCCGGGAGGGATTTAAGATGACAAAGAGACGATTTATTGCTATCGCTTGTTCACTCGCAATGACGGCAGGCGCGCTAGCAGGCTGTGCCGAAGACAAATCAAACCAGCATGGCGAAGCCGTCAAGGGGGATGGGACGCCGATGAAGGTGACCATTGCCACACCGCAAATTGGTGAAGCCCCAAAAAAGGACAATGAGATTGAACTCGCGATTGAGAAGTATACCAACGCCCAAATCGATATTCAATGGATTCCAGCGGCCGCTTTTGAGGATAAGAAGAACATCATGATCGCTTCCAGTGAAATGCCCAAAGCGTTCAAGCTAACATACAATGCCACTACGCTTAACGCGATTCAATCCGGATTGTTTTGGGAGATCGGCCCTTTTTTGAAGGATTACAAAAATTTATCCGCGGTCAACGCCCTGCACTATGATAACATCAAGGTAGACGGTAAACTGTACGGACTGCCGCTGTACCGGGATATCGGTCGTGCCGGCATTGTGTACCGAAAGGACTGGTTCGATGAGATGGGACTGAAGCCGCCGGTTACACTAGACGATTGGTACAATATTATGAAAGCGGTCGCAGAACAGGACCCGGACAAAAACGGTCAAGCCGATACTTATGGCATGTTTCTAGAGAAGTCTTACAATGACGCGGCAGCCAGCAGCTCCTTCTTAACACGACTTGCTGTGTCGCAGGGAGCGCCGAATAAGTGGGGGATCGAAAATGGTAAGCTCATCGCTGAGTTCATGTCGAAGCCATATTTCGATAGCATGAAGCTTCTTAGGAGGCTGTATCAGGAGAAGTTGATCAATCAGGATTTCTCGGTTGTTCAAGCTGCGGACGCTGACAATAAGTGGAATGCAGGGAAAGTGGGGATCCGGATCAACACCGTTGCTTCCGCAGCAGCGACATCGTTTGAGAACGTGTCTAAGTCCGCACCGAATGCGGTAGTCGACGTTGTGCAGTATATGGGTGCTTCGGGCAATCGCGTGCCGGCAGAACCGGGCAACAATGGCTTCTTCGTTTTCCCGAAATCGAGTGTCAAAACCGAAGTGGAATTAAAGCAATTGCTAGCCTTCTTCGATAAGCTGCTCGATCCCGAGATGTCGACACTGTTGACGAGAGGCATTGAAGGGAAGCATTTTACGAAAACGGACGACGGCAAAGCCCAGTTTAAAGACTTGTCTTTGTTTAACCTTGAAGTGAAACCTTATCGCGACAGCTTGCCTTCCTTTGAGGTGACTGGAACCGGGCTGCCGCTAAAACTAAACGATCTGCAGGCTAAGGGCTGGAAGGTCGTAGCCGATAATTTAAAAAATACCGTGCCAAATATTGCGCTAACGCTCACCTCCAAGACGTATTCGGAAAAAGGCGGAGAGCTCGACACCTTAATCCGCGATGCCCAAACGAAGTTTATTATGGGCAAAATCGACGAGGCCGGCTGGCAGGCGGAAGTGGATAAATGG
Organism: Paenibacillus sp. 32352; assembly: GCF_002042965.1. GTDB lineage: Bacteria > Bacillota > Bacilli > Paenibacillales > NBRC-103111 > Paenibacillus_S > Paenibacillus_S vulneris. The sequence continues at coordinate 172,362 of NZ_MZNT01000012.1, forward strand.
AAAAAGGCCGGCGGTGACAAAGTGATCGAAGAGCTCACTGCAGAGTACGCGAAGCAGAAGAAATAACGCTATCCTGTAAGGCTAGAAATGGATCAGCGGAGCCGCACGCAGAGGGGGGAAACTGCTGGGTGCATACCCGGCAATTTTTCATTACGATGACATAGAAAAGTTTCTGATATAATGGTTATCGTCGAAGCCTTGCATGTTCAGAAAGGAGAGGTTTCCGGTGCCAAAATATTTATATCGCTTGCTTATGTTCACCCTGCTGCTCGGAGCAGTACCGGTTGCGTCCATCGGGGTCATCTCCTACTATATTGCCTCTAAGGATATCGAAAAAAAGGTGAACGAAGGAAATGGACAAATCTTGCTGCAAAATCAGATGCGTATGGAGCAGGCGCTGAAAAACGTGGAGATGGGTGCTGTGCAGTACGTCAATTCCTCACTTGTAAGCGATTACTTGAACGATGCTCTTACCAATAACGATTTTCAAACGATCGCCAATCTGTCCAAGGGCTTGTACAACCTTCATTCCATATGGGGGGTAGCCGATGCGCATCTCATCAATCTGGAGCATGGATGGATGATCAGCAATCTAGGCTTCACCTCAATGACGGACTTCACCGACCAGAATGCACTTAAAAAATACGCAAGCCAATCCAAAAATTTATTTTGGCTGGCTGAAAAATCGGCTGGTCGGTCGGACAATACCATGGATCAAACGGGGAGCAGCGACATGATCAGGCTTGTCGTGAAGCTGCCGATGGTTGCTTCCACGAGTATACCCAAAGCGCTGCTTATCATTGACATGTCGCATAATGCACTGGAAAGCGATTTGGGTCCGGACAATCAATGGGGAAGCATCTTTGTATTAAACCGGGAACATGAGCCATTTCTAACAAGTCCAGGATCGGGAGAGCAGCATTATCGTATTCTGCAGCAAATGCCGAAGTGGGATAACGCTGAGGGGTATTTTGAGAAGGATCGGATGGCTGTCAACTACCGGGTATCCGCCAACTACGGTTGGTCCTACATTTCCGTCGTATCGATTGATGAAATTACGAAGGCATCGAAAAAAATCGCATTTATTACGGCCAATGTTTGCCTAATTATAATCGTTATTATTGCCGGTGCCGCATTCTACGGTACGCGTCGAATGTATAAGCCGATACGCCGACTGTTTATCATTATGGAGCAGTTTGGGGTCGAGACACCGAGCCTGAAGAAAAAAGATGAGTTCGCCTTCATCGAGGACCGCTTTCAAGTATTGTTCAGCACGCGCAAGCAGATGCAGCAGCAGCTAGTAGCCCAGAGATTGCAGGTGAAGGAGCACTTGCTGCTCAAGCTCTTTATGGGGCAAGTTAGCGAGAGTGAATTTTTATTCAAAATGGAAACGTATGGCTTTGCGGAGCGAGGCAAGGCTCTCGGTGTGCTAGCTTTACAGATCGACTCGCTTGAGGGAACCCGTTACTCGGAGAGCGATAAGGAGCTATTGCTGTTCGCGATCAATAACATCGTAGGAGAGCTGCTGCCTGACGGATGCCTCATCGGCACTCTACTGCTCGACCAGTCACAGGTATCGCTGCTGACGGCGGATACGGATGACCCGGCGGAGCTGAACGCTTACTTTTACGGGATGGCCGAGCGGATCAAGCTTAAGCTAAACGAACTGCTGCAGCTTAGAGTGAGCATCGGCATCAGCCACCCGTTCCACCGCTATGCGGATGCGATGGACGCTTATTCGGAATCGCTGGAGGCCTTGAAACGCCGCATTAGCCTAGGCCACGAATTGGTTCTTAGCTACGGGGATATAGAATCGAATCCCGGTACTCTGCAGCCTTCCGTATCATGGGCTCATATGGAGGATTATTTGCTCAATGCGCTCAAGACCGGGGATTCAGGAGCGGTCTATGATTACTATAACAGCTATGTGTCTTCTCTTTTGGATAAGGGGGTTATGTTTAACGATTTTCAAATGCAGATGATTCAGCTGATCACGAAAATATATCGGCTGGTCCAGCAGCAAGGGGGAACGCTCGACGGCTTAATCGGTTCCATGTCGGTCGTCAACCGTTTTATGAAGCTGCATACCGTGGAGGAGATTACATCCTGGTTCAAAACCTTGCTGCTACCGCCGACGATCGCTTTTTTGCAAGGGCGAATCGATACGCAGTATATCAATATCGCTCATCAGATGGTCGAGATGATCCATGAACAGTACGACCAGGATATTACTTTGGAGTCCTGCGCGCAGCAGCTGAAGTTTCATCCGGTTTATTTAAGCCGCGTGTTCAAGAAGGAGATCGGTGTGACATTTAGCGACTATTTGACAAATCATCGGATGAATATGGCGAAGCTCTGGCTGAAGGATAGTCAAATGAAAATCACCGAAATCGCCGAGCGTCTGAACTATAACAGCTCAACGGGGTTTATCCGTACTTTCCGCAAAGCAGCTGGCATGACGCCGGGTCAATACCGCGAGCTTCATTCGAAAATGAACTGACAATTCCCGCGGATCGCGGCATGAGCTCTTAGGGGGTGCTTCCTGATGCTGTATGCACTAGTGGAACAACTGAAGATGGAATATAGGTCGGAGTCAAGATGGTATTCGCACCGATGGCATTATATCGAAGGATGTATTTTGAAGGCCTATATGGACAGCTATGAACATTTTGGAATTGAAGACGATTACCAGTTTGTTAAGGGTTTTATCGACGGATTGTACAATAGGGATGGGGAAATAAGTGAAATCAAGGCCGATATGTACAATATAGATCAAATTCGGATGGCCACTCTGCTGTTTCCATTGTATGAACGTGAGAGAGACCCGAAATATAAACATGTTCTAGATTTGCTCTACCAGCAGCTAGCTAACTACCCGAGAACTAAGAGCGGTTCCTTTTGGCACAAGCAAAATTACCCATTCCAGGTTTGGTTGGACGGTCTGTATATGGGGCAGCCGTTTTACGTCCGTTACATGAAGACCTATGCCGAGCACAAACATTACTCCGATTCGTTGCATCAATTCGATAATGTCCGTAGGTTCATTTATAACGAGTCAAAGGGTTTATACCACCACGCATACGACGAAAGCAGGCAAGTGTTCTGGTGCGATAAAATGACGGGCCAATCACCTAATGTATGGGGGCGAGCAGTCGGATGGTTCGCGATGGCACTTGTAGACGTTCTGGAGCTGCTGGAAGGAGAAACGGCGGATACACAACCGATGAAGCAATTGTTAATTAAGCTAGTCGATAATATGCTTCCTTACCAGCAGCCCGGAGGGATGTGGATGCAGGTTGTCGACAGGATAGAGCATCCGGACAATTACTTGGAAACGAGCGGAACGCTGATGATTGCTTATGCCATAATGAAGGGTGTTCGTTTGGGTTATTTGCCACAGCAGTACTTCATCTACGGAAAACAAGCTTTCGAAGGAACGATATCCACTTACTTGCGGGAAGAAGAGGGTCAGGTGCTATTGGGAGGCATTTGCCGTAGCGCTGGTCTTGGTAAGAAGCCAGAAAACGGCCAGATAAGGGATGGCAGCTTGGAATACTATATTTACCAGGAGCAGGTAGTGGATAATAACGGACATGGTGTAGCGCCTCTATTAATGTGCGACAATGAAATGAAGTTGCGAAAAGTTTTACAAAAACAATACTAATACTAATAATACAAAAAGCCAGCAGAAATTGAACTGCTGGCTTCTTTAACTCAAGGTAAAAGATCTTAATTGATCATTTTCGCATCATCCGAAAGACGGGCTGAATGTAGATAGGATACTGAGGATACAACACCAATAGAAACATTATTGCTTGTTGTAGTTATCAAGGCCTTTCTGCATAATCACGATCATATCATCTACATGCATACTCTTAAGTTTCGCGACGTAGGCATCCCATTCCTGTTCGATGCCGCCTTGGACGACCCAGCGAATGAATGTCTGTCTTACATAGTCCCTAACGTTCATCTGCAATTGCGTCAGTTTGTCGCGGTCGTCTGCCGAATAGGCGACATAGTCTGGGAAAAACTTGTCGAGCGGCGCAACAACAGGCTCGTACATCTTAACAGCTTGAGAACGGTTATTATTGCTATTTCCCGGTAAGAAGCGGAGCTTGGAGGCTAAGTCTGGTGTGATCGCCGAGACTGCATCCACATTAGGGACTCCACCATCGTTTGCGATTTCCGGCAAGATGTCATAAGTACCGTCACTATTTTTTTTCGTGCCTGCTCCAAACAATCCGTAAGTTTCCTGCACAGACCAATCGGGATCAGCCAGCAGGTCGGCCAATCGGGCGGAGGCGATAGGATACTTATTATTTTTGAAAAGGGTGAACTGATTAGTGCGGACAATCCATGTTTGTCGTCGATACAACTGCTCTTGGGTACCCTCAGCTTTGGGCGGAAGCATCGGCACATAAACGTCGGGATTAGGATTGCCGTAGGCTGAAATGGCACCGACCATTTCCGGTGATGCTGCCAACTTGGCATAGTAAGCGCCCCAGTCGTCCGTAAATACTTCGGGTGGAATCAATCCTTCCTTATACAATCGGTGCAGATAAGCCAGCGGCTTTTTGATATCCGGGTTAAGAGCCTGGAAGCGGACTTTGCCGTTCTCGACCGACACATAGTTATCGTCCGGAACCAGTATGCCGAAGGAACCGCCGTATAAATCCAATTGACCTCCTACATATTGGTCCCATCGAAAATAATAAGGGATCATGTCTTTTGGAATGGCCCCGACTCCAGCGTTCGCCTTGAATTGTGCCAGGACAGAGGCAAATTGCTCGGTTGTTGCCGGAACCTCCGCCCCGATCTGATCCAACCATTTCTTGTTGATCAGCCATTGGTCGCGTATGCCCAAATAAACGGGATTTTGTTGAATAAGTCCTAAGCTGTAAATGCTCCCGTCTGGGGCAGTCATCGCTTTTTTGGCCGCCGGGTTTGACTCGAGCACTTTTATCCAATTAGGTGCATACTGCAGCAAGCTTGAAAAAGGGATAATATCCCCGTTGTTTTGAGCAATAGTAATTTGATACGGAGACGCATCGGAACGCAGTAACAGATCGGGATACTGACGGGAGGAGAACATTAAATTCAATTTATCCCTATTATCGACGGAGACTTGCTTAATATCGAGATGAATTCCGCTCTTTTTCTCCAGTTCCTGAAAAAACTTCGATTGATTGTAGTCGCCTTTATAGGAAGTAACAACAATGGTTTTCAATGTAATGGGCTGATTGACAATGGGGTATCCCGTCAAGTTGACGGTGACACCGTTCTCTATGATTTGGTTACCGTTCGTTTCTTCATAGCTGCCTGAAGCATTGTTGGTATTTGAAATATCCGATGGTTTGCATCCCGATAGAAAGATGGCATTCCATAATGAAACAATTAGAAGCAACCCGGCTTTATTGTTCACACACACTTACTCCTTTCACAGAGGTTCATCCGTTGATTCAATTAAATATCCTAACCATAACAAAAAGAACATCGATAAGTAAATATGCCATTGTAGAGGCATTGGTCATTGTTCTAAAAGGGCATTTCCATGCTGGATGAAATATACAATCAATGAAGGATATGCTATATTGAATACAACAAACCTGTGAAAGCGCAAACAATTTCGAACTGGATTCTGAGAAAGCATATAAGTGAGTACAAGAGAGTAAGAGGCTACCAAAGCGGGGTGAAATTATGTTTTGGCCACAACGAAATGTTTTGCAAACAAACCGGTTGTTTCTGCGCTATTTGTTATCGTATATGCTGGTATTGGCTATTCCTCTCTCGATTATCGTCATCCTGGTTTACAATTATTTCTTCCATATGTTGCAGGAAGAGGTAATCAAGAACAACGTTAATATTCTCCAGCACGTCGTAACTTCCGTAGATCATCAAATCGCGGGGATGAACACGATTGCCTACCAAATATATAACAATCCGGACCTTACTACGCAGCAAATCGGCGATGGCCCGTATAATACTTCCAAAGGGATTCGCCAATTAAAAAGCTATATTTCCGGAAATAACTTTATAAGCGATACTGTCGTTTATTACAAGCAATTGAATAAATTCGTTTCTTCGACGCGGACTTATACGTTAAAAGAATTTTTGTCAGCCTATTATGGCGATACAATTTCGGAGGAGCAATTTCAAGCCGTAGCCCGGGATATTGACGGCAATGGGGTATGGGTACCGGATGGTGCAAGCGGAGGAGAAATGGGTCATGTCGTAAGCTATCTTATTCCCAATAGCTCGAATTACGATAAACGCATGGTATTGTTTATCATCAAACAGCATGCATTTGAACAAATGATGAACAGCAATAAAGGCAATATCCTGGCAATAAATCCAGAGCGCAAGATCGTTGCCGCTTCGAAGGAGAGCAATCGTCCTCAAGAACAGGATTTAATGGCTATCATTCAACCTGACCGGATTGAACATTCTGTCATCACGAATATCGGTCCCTCGTCCCATTTCGTCTCTTATATCCAGTCCCCAGAAACCGGCTGGAGCTATTTTATAGTCATGCCTGTAAAAGAAGCGATGAGCCAAGTCTATGCCGCCAAGAATGCTTTCCTTGGAGCACTTCTTGTTATTGTACTAGCAGGTGGTACGGTCATCTTGTTCAACATGCGCTTAAACTATCGTCCCATCCGCCAACTTCGTTTGTTTGCCGAATCGGAGACAGGAAGCGTAGCAGATACCGGAAATGAGTTTGAAGCGGTACGAATGACGATTAACCGGATCAATCAAACGAATAAAATTTTGAAAGATCAGGTCACAAGCAATCGTAGCGCTGTCAAAGAATATCTATTGTCCCATTTGCTCAGTGGGATTTTCCCGAATGCAGAATCGTTTAACGAAAAAGGCAGCGATTTTGGCCTTTCCTTTAGCCTGCCATTTTTTCGCGTCGTCATCTTTTCCGCAGCTGCCTTGGAACCGCAGCAGAGAGAGCGGGCTTCCATGCTTCAAGAGCTATTGGAACAGGCGATACCTGACGAAATTGAAGGCTATGTCCGTTTAAATATCGACAATCGGTTGATTCTTATACTTGCCTGCGGCCAGGAATCGGATCGTCAAATGCTGCATGATACTTTAATGCATATGCAGCAGCTCTTAACAAATGAGCTGCACTCTCATATTGCGATTGGTGTAGGTAACCCGTACGAGGCAGCAGGACAGGTCGGCAAATCGTGCCTGGAAGCCTATACGGCACTTGATTACCGATTGGTCAAGGGAACGGATCAAATCATTTACTTTGAAGACATCCGCATTGCCGCCGTATCTGATTTTCCTTACCCGGTAGATGAACTAAGAGCGCTGGAATTGTCTATCATAGAAAGTAATACGGAACGAATCTCCTTCATTGTGGAGGAACTGGTGGACAAAATTACCCAGTACGACATCCCGTTGTTCGAAGCTCGTTGCCTCTGCTTCGATATTATCAATACGGTGCTGAAAGCTATGCAGCAGATTAATAAAAAGTTCATTGGCCTGGACAAGGGAGCTATAGATGTCCTATCCCTAGCCCAATTTGAAACGGTAAAAGAACTTGGGCAAAGTATCACTGTTGTTTGTCAAACTCTGTGCAAATATATTCAAGATACTCGTGAGAAGCATGATGACGAGTTATTGAAGCAATGGGTCGCGTATATAGACACGAACTATCACGATATAAACTTTACAGTCCAGAACATGGCCGATCATTTTAATATGTCTCTTTCCAACTTAAGCTATTATTTCAAGAAATGCTCTGGGCAAAGCATTTCCGATTACATCAATTATCTGCGTATTGAAAAAGCCAAACAGCTTTTAAGCTCGACCGAGAAGCCCCTTATCGAGATTATTTCTGAGATTGGTTACTGCGACGTTTCCAGTTTCGTACGGAAGTTTAAGAAGGAGGTCGGGACGACTCCGGGGGGGTTTCGCAAATACAACAATATTTAAACGGTTTATACTTCGCCATAGAAGAGGACTGGATGAACCGGCTTCCGGTATAACGCATCATCGATGTGTTGTTCGGAAGCCGGTTCTTTTGTTGTGGAAATGAACAGAAGATTATGCCATCCGTCAGAGGCTTCATCTAAGAAAATATAGGTTTTGTTGCTTGAGCAAATAGGCTTTGCTTAAGAATGGCATATCGTCATTTAACGGCATATTTACGTTCCGAGCCTGCATCTGCTAGTTTGAAAAGGCGATCGATTCGTAATATGCATATGCAAACGATTACATTGTTCACGTAATTTTTCTGCGGAAGGTACAAATGAGCGGACATTATTTTCACGAGCTCATGGAAGGACGAGAGAGGGCCTGTATATGTTCTTGTGATGCCATCGAAAAAACATGCTGAGGAGGTATGGGGCATGACCGATGAAAAAGATTCAAAGGAGAAGTTAACCCGTAGAAAGCTTCTTGCTTCAATGGGCATGGCGGGAGCCGCAGCGCTTCTATATGGAGTATCGGCCGGAGGAGCAAATGCCAGGGAATCTTCATCCGTCACCGATTCCGTTTATGGAAACCATGGTGATTCAGAACATACGCCAGGCAGTTTTATCCGTGCCCGCGGCGTTTTTAGACCCCAGGTACGGATCACGCAGGAGTGGGAAGTATTGGAATTCACTACACCAGCCGGTGTCACAACCGGATATCGGTGGGCTGGAGCACGACCGCACATAACTACTTCAGATAACCCGCTTGCTGACGGAGGTATTGGCGTAAATGCATGGGTAGCTGTATATCAGACCGGTCTTGATAAATCATTGGCCCGTATCAGCGGTGCAAGTCTTGTCGGTGGCGCCAAACCGATCTGGCGTGTTATTGATTCCGATTTGTGGCTCACGGATCCGACGGCTGCAGTCAAGTATGTTCTGGTATTGGCAGCCGAGAAGGGTGGGACAGTGCTGCTTCCCGCCGGTACGTACGACTTTACAGCATCAGGAGGGAATATAGACCTACCTCCAAATGTAATTATTTGCGGAGAAGGGGTTGGCGTTACCAATCTACTGTGGAATGGTGCCGGATACTTGTTCCGTTACTGGAGAGATTCGACCACCTGGAGCGGCGCAGTCGGAACCAGTCATGCCATTGTAGATTTATCCATAAACGGAGGCACCAATCCAAATTCGATTGCGATTGAAATCTCGGATACATATGGGTTCAAGCTTCGCAATGTCAGTCTGTACGGTTTTACAGGCGGCGATGGCCTTGTATTACATACCCGTAATTTCTGGGTTGAAGGAACGACGTTGGAAAATGTCTCTATCAGTAACTGTAAGCGTCATGTCGTATTCAAACGTCAACCGGGAACATCCAACATGCCATCGTATGGTTATACTACGTTCCGCAATGTCTCCCTAAATGTTCGGGACGGTCAGATTGGGATGCTAGTCGGTGACAATACTTATAACAACGCCCAGCATGAAATTTATAATGCAATATTGGAAGTGAATATTTGGACATCAGGCGGCTCGATCGGCATTGGCTTTGGAAAAAATGGCACTATTCGTGACTCCAGCGGTATGTTCAGATGCGAGACGCCGCCGGAGGGAGCGGGGTTTACCGGCAAATTCATTCAAATCGATGATCCGGAAACATCCGGAATTATTAATTTCGACGGGCCGGTAAGAACCTCTCATTTAAGCAAAGCAGAGGATTGGAAAAATACATGGCGTGATCTGCGATACCAAAAGCTGCGGGATATAGGTGAACCTAAGCCCGGTGTACAAAACTATGCGCAATGGTTTCGGGTGTGTCGTATAGGAAAGGATAAATCGTTATTCAGCGGTCGTGTCAGAACTGTTACGGATTATGGCAAAGCCTCTTACCGTACAGCATCAGCCGAATTTGCTTTCGGAGTTCGAGGCAATGAGGCCGGAGGATTTAGACCGGTATTTACGGTAGATGGAGACGGATTTAACGGATCGGGGGATTTATTCGCGAAATTTGCTGTATATGCCGACGCGGCCTCCAATTACTGGTTATACTTCCGCCGTCCCAAATATACGAACTACTGCGTGTTCGAGTACACATACGACTTGTATCCGCAAGGCACGTACGAATACTGGGATAAGGTAGATTCGCCGGAGACGGATACAACTTTGACCAAAGTGTGGGACTCTGTATCGTATCCGTCGCAGTCCTCCTATATAGGTGATGAAATCGTATTTACGGGGCAGCGGACTATCGTTACGGTAAATGGCGGTAATGTCACTTATTATGTACCCCACCTTCTAGGCATTGCCCCTGAGTGGTATATGGCTTCAGCGTTATCAGCCGATGCCAATATGACTGGAATTTTTTCGGTTACCGCCGATAAGAGCAACATCACGATCACATTCAAATCCGTGACACCTGCCGGGACCGGAAACATCATGATTGCAGTAGAGTGGGGGCGGAAGCAGTTTAACAACCGGTTCCGGCCATCGTGATCGAACAACAAAATACAGGAAAAAAGGGGTTACGAAACATGTTGAAGGATGGCGTCTGGCCTACAATGATTACACCGTTTACGGAAACCAAAGAAATCGATTACGAAGCGCTGGAGCAGCTGATCGAATGGTATATCGCCAAAGGCGTCGACGGCTTATTTGCGGTATGCCAATCGAGCGAAATGTTTCATTTGTCATTGGCTGAACGGGTACAGCTGGCCCGGTTTGTAGTCGAACAGGCGGCAGGACGCGTTCAGGTTATCGCCTCGGGACATATATCGGATTCGCTGCAGGATCAGGTGAAAGAAATAGGTGCCATATCGGAGACAGGGATCGACGCTTTTGTCATCGTCAGCAACCGGCTAGCCGGAAGGGAAGAAGCCGACGACATTTGGAAGCGGCATGCCGAGCAGCTGCTGCACCAAATCCCTAAGATGAGCTTCGGCATCTACGAGTGTCCGCATCCTTATAAGCGGCTGCTAACTCCCGAGCTGCTTCGGTGGTGCGCGGATACGGAGCGGTTCCTGTTTTTAAAGGATACCTGTTGTGATCCCGATCAGCTTACAGCCAAACTGAACGCCGTTCAGGGGACCCAGCTAAAACTATTCAACGCAAATGCAGCCACTCTGCTGATGTCGCTGCAGGCCGGGGCATCCGGCTACAGCGGCGTGATGGCTAATTTTCATCCCGACCTGTACGTCAGCCTGATGCGGCTAGCTCGAAGCCACCCTGAAGCTGCAGCCAGGCTGCAGCAATTCCTCGGATTGGCATCAAGCATTGAACGCCAGCCTTATCCGCTAAATGCCAAATATTATCTGGGCTTAGAAGGCTTGCCCGTCCAATTGCAGGCTCGTTCAAGCAATACCGCAAGCTTAACCGCTTCAATGAAGCTGGAAATTGAGCAGCTGAGAGGTATAGAACAAGAGATTCGAACCATGGCAGAAGCCGCTGTATTGTAAAACGATATATTAATTCTAGGGGGACTATTCGATGGGGAATAAGGCTATTGCCGGCATACTAAGTACCGTGCTCATCGGTGGAACATTGATCGGCTGTACGGATACAAAGCAATCCGAGAATGAAGCTGAACGTGAGATTTCCGATACCACCAAGCTGGACGGCGGAATAACGAACGCAACAGGATATCCGATTACCAAAGAACCTATTACTTTAACGGTAGGAATCGCGTACGGCGCCCATATGGGGGATATCACCAAGTACAGCATATGGAAGAAAATAGAAGAAAAGACGAATATTAAGATTAACTTGAAAGTATACAGCGATGTAGAGAAAACAAATTTGATGTTCAGCAGTCGTGACTATCCGGATATCGGTCTGAGAATGGATGCCTCGGATCAGTCCATGACCGATGCGATCGAAGCTGGAGATATTATCGGTATCGATAAATTGCTGCCCTATACCCCAACATGGCAAAAGTTTTTTGATTCAAACCCCGGCTTGAAGCTTCAGGCGATGATGCCGGACGGCAAATTATACGGCTTTCCTTATGCGGTTATTAATGAAACTTCCTATAATTTGCGTGATCAATGGTTTATCAACAAAAAATGGCTAGATGAGCTCGGACTTCAGATCCCAAAGACGACGGAAGAATTCAAAAGCGTACTCTTGGCTTTCAAAAATAACGCAGGAAATGGCTCGATTCCTAAAAACGTCATCCCATACTACGCTCTATACGGCAGTAGCATCGGCGGTCAGTTTGACATTTACGGAACATTTGGCGTGTATACCCCCGGCAGCTACTTTATTGTGGAGGACGGCAAGTTCAAATCGCAGGCAACGAATCCCGACCTGAAAGAACCGATCAAATATATGGCCGATTTATATAAAAATGGACTGATGGTTCCGGAAGCCTTCACCGATGACTGGGGAAAATATACAGCGGCTGTTTCATCCAATCCTCCATTAGTCGGATCAATGACCTCTTTCTTGGATCAAGGGCAAAATAGCACGGATGGCAAATGGTGGTACCCAATGGCACCTTTGAAGTCGCCTAATGGCAAGGATCCATATATTCGCCGACAAACGAAAAGCATTTGGCCGAGAAACTTCGTTATCTTCAAAAACAACAAGTATCCCGTTGCATCAGCAAGACTAGCGGAGCTGCTGGCCGATCCGGAGTGGTCCCTAACGGAAAACTACGGAAGTCAGGGTGTGATGTGGAAGAAAAATGCAGAAGGCAAATATGAGTTATTGACGCCGACGGCCGAGGTTGCAGATGCGGATAAGGGGCTAGGTAACTACGGTATAGCGCTACTTGACGAAGATATGTTCAATAACAAGATCGTCAACACCAATTTTACAAAAGAAGGTACTCGAGAATGGGCGTATGTAAATATTTACAAGAAATTTTTGCCGACCAAAGAACTGAACTTTCCTCCCTTGCCGAGCGGATTGCTGAGCGAGACGGAAAAGCTGAGAATGGCCGACTTAAGTAAATCAATCAACGATTACATTAAAACGACGATTGCAGGCTGGATTTCTGGAAAAGGAAGCATCGATGCCGAATGGGATGCTTATACCAAAAAGCTGAAAGACCTTGGGCTGGATGAGTACATGCAGCTGAATCAAAAACAACTAGACGCTGCAAACAAGCTTAGAAAATAGTTTGGTCCTTAAGGTCGCATTGGTAGTAAGGAGATGAAAGCGATGAATCCGGAACAAGTTATAGCTACGCGTACTTCAGTTAAATTGTTCAGTAAAAAGCTGCTTAAGGTCAAGGAAAATATCGGCCTATACTTTCTTGTGCTTCCAGCACTGATCTATGTCATTCTTTTCGACTATGTTCCTCTATATGGAGTGCTGATTGCCTTTGAGAACTTCAAGCCTATCAAGGGAATATGGGGTAGCGAATGGGTGGGGCTATATCATTTTCAACGGTTATTTAAATTGGATCTATTTTGGGTGCTGATCAAAAACACATTATCTTTAAGTCTTTACTCCTTGGTTGCAGGATTTCCAGCTCCTATCATCCTTGCGTTGGCACTACATAGCGCTGCAAGCAAGAAAATAAAGCATATCGTGCAAACCGTTACGTATGCGCCTCATTTTATTTCGATGGTCATTTTGGTGGGAATGTTGAATGTTTTTCTTTCTCCCAGATTAGGAATCGTCAGTCAACTGCTTAATTCTATCGGGGTTATCGACGGGCCGCTTATGATCTTGACGAATCCGGATGCATTTGCACATCTGTACGTCTGGTCGGGCATTTGGCAGGGAATGGGCTGGGGAAGCATTATATACTTGGCTGCGCTATCGGGTGTTGACCCTTCATTGCATGAAGCGGCTACCGTGGACGGCGCCAATAAGTTTCAACGGGCTTGGTATATCGACATTCCTTCCATTATGCCGACCATTGTAACCCTGTTGATCTTAAACTGCGGGGGCATATTGGGGGTCGGGTTCGAAAAGGCTTTTCTGATGCAAAACTCCTTGAATTTGCAAACCTCGGAGGTCATCTCGACTTATGTGTACAAGGTTGGGCTGCTTCAATCCCAATTCAGCTTTTCTGCTGCGGTCGGGTTGTTCAACTCAGTTATTAATTTAGTCATGCTGCTTACCGTTAATAAATTAGCTAAGAGACTAGGCCAGTCCGGCATTTTCTAAGGAGGGACCCATGAGCATCGTTGTGCGCAGAGGCAGGGCCGATAAGATCTATGATATTATTAATTTTACCTTTTTGGCCGTACTATTCGTCATCGTGCTGTATCCGCTGTATTTTGTTGTTATCGCCTCCTTCAGTGACCCGTCTGCTGTTGGTACGGGGAGAGTCTTTTTATTCCCCAAAGGGTTTAATTTAAACGGGTATGAATTGATTTTTAACTATAAACAGCTATGGATCGGTTATAGGAACACCGTATTGTATACGATAGGCGGGACGGTACTTAGCGTCTCTCTGACGCTTATGACCGCCTATGCATTCTCACGGAAGGATATGGTTGGGCGGGGATTTATCGTTACCCTGTTCATCATTCCCATGTTCATTCACGGAGGACTTATTCCCACCTATTTGCTTGTACGAAATTTGCATATGCTAGATAATCCGTTGACTGTCATTATTTTGGGCTGCGTCAGCATGTGGAATATCATCATCACACGGACTTTTTTTCAATCCACCATCCCTCACGAGCTGTTCGAAGCTGCAAAAATGGACGGATGCGGAAACATCAGCTATTTTACGAAGGTTGTTTTACCGCTTTCCAAGGCGATTATTGCCGTACTGGTCGTATTCGCTGCGGTCGGACAGTGGAATTCATTTTTCAATGCTCTAATCTACCTGAACGATAGAAACTTGATCCCTCTCCAATTGGTGCTGAGAGAAATCCTGACAAGTCAGACGCAAATGATGCAGCAGCTTGAAATGGGAATTGGAGATCAGGATATGGCTCAAAAAACGTTTTTGGCTGAATCAGTCAAATATGGAATTATCATCGTTTCCAGCCTGCCAGTGCTATGTATTTACCCTTTTGCCCAAAAATATTTTGTCCAAGGAGTCATGATCGGCTCGCTTAAAGGATAGGAGGTAGTTAGATATGAAACCGCTTGCGGACGAATTTATCAAAATATATGAATCGAGTGAGCCGTCATCTGTTTATTGCTATAGCCCGGGTCTCGTTCGGCTTGCCTCGGGGAGACTGGTGGCGACCATGGACCTGGGAGGTCCAGGTATGAAGCAACCCATCGGAAAAATATTCACGTCGGATGACAAAGGGAAAACATGGGTTCATCGAGGGGATTTTCCGTTTGGCCACGCGAGGCCTTTCGTTGCGGGCGAATCCCTCTATATACTAGGCCATCATGGAGATCTAGCGATCATTCGCTCCGATGACGAGGGAGAATGCTGGACGGAACCGGTATCACTGACGAATGGAGAGCAGTGGCATCAGGCGCCATGTAACGTTCACTATGCGAATGGCTCTGTATATTTGGTCATGGAGAAGCATCTTTATGGCAAGATCGAAGTTTGGGGTGTCGGTGAATTGGCGCCTGTCCTGATGCGTGGCCAAACGGATACGGATTTGACGAAGGCCAATAGCTGGACGTTCGCTTCTGAGCTCGCCTTTTGTGACGCCGTTCCTGCTGAGGAGCTGGATTATTTCGGAGTTCCGTTCTTTCACACTGATCCGAAGCGGTATATTGATCTCGCACCGGGCAGGGGATGTGCACCAGCAGGGTGGCTAGAGACCAATGTAGTACAGTTTGTAGATCCCGACCATTATTGGCATGATCCGAGCGGACGAACGTTCCATTTATGGATGCGATCTCATACGGGAGGCAGCGGCTATGCCGCCATTGCCAAGGTCGTCGAGCAGGAGGACGGTTCGATGATCACAAAGCTGGAGCAGGTTCCTTCGGGGAAACGGATAGTGTACGTTCCTTGTCCGGGAGGGCAAATGAAATTTCACATCCTCTATGACGATGTGACCCGTCTTTATTGGCTGTTGAGTACGCAGGCGACCGATAGTATGACTAAAGCGGAACGGCTCCCAGCCGACCGTTACAATCTGCCGAACAATGAAAGGACGAGGCTGCAGCTGCATTTTTCCAAAAACTGCATCGATTGGTGCTTTGCCGGACTAGTCGCGGCAGGGCCTTCGGCCAGGCAGTCACGTCATTATGCAGCTATGGCTATTGATGGGGAGGACCTCCATATCCTCAGCCGGTCTGGCGATGAGCTGGCTTACAGTGCACATAACGGCAATTTTATCTCCTTTCATACCGTCAAGCATTTTCGCGAACTCGTGTACTGAAGCAAGCTAATTTAGGGAGGGGATTTCTATATGAAACGTGCCCAAAAGAATGGCAGCACTTTACTATTTCTGTTCATTGTGCTTTTCGTTATGTTCGCGGGAATTCCTGTTGCATCCGCCAACAACTATATGGATGTAGTAAAGTCGCAAATCGATTATTCCGATCCAAGTACGGGTGTTTACATTGGGAGTCCCAGCCTCGTGAAGCTCTCCGATGGGACGCTTCTTGCGAGTGATGACGACTTCGGACCGAATGCATCGAACAAAACCACCAAGGTTTTTCGTTCTTTGGATGATGGAGCCACCTGGACGCAAACGGCAACGATCGACGGTCAATATTGGAGCACGTTGTTCGAGCATAACGGGGCTGTTTATTTGCTGGGGACCAACTACAGCCTAGGCTCCATCGCCATCCGCAAAAGCGTCGACGATGGTATCACCTGGAGCGATGCTTCCATTCTTTATCAAGGGGATGACAAGAATGTTAAATATCACACTGCGCCTACACCAGTGATTAAAGCGAACGGGCGCATCTATAAGGGCTTCGAGGTCTTATATCCATGGGGAATGTGGGCGTTTATCGTTTCTGCACCGGACACAGCGGACCTGATGAATCCTTCGAGCTGGACAAAATCGAACGAATCCGACGTCAATCTTTATATCGAAGGCAACGCCGTAGTCGGACCGGATGGTCAGGTGTGGGATGTGCTCAGACGCTCGGTAATCAACCGTGCCGGCATATACAAGCTCAGCGCGGACAACGAGACGTTTACTAAATACGGAGAATTTGACTTCCCCGGAGGAGACGTGAAGTTCACCATTCGTTACGACGCCGAATCCGGCAAATATATCGCACTCGTTAATGAGCATACCGACTATAACGTGACGCAAAACAATCAGCGCAACGTACTGTCGCTTATGTATTCGTCCGATCTTGTCCATTGGACGCGGGGCAAGCTGCTCATCCAAGAAGACGAGAACTTAAGCTGGGCGAATTCCACCGCGAAAGACGGCTTTCAATATGTCGATTGGCAATTTGAGGGCAACGATCTGATCTATGTGTCCCGCACTTCTTACAACGGCGCAAACTCCAAGCATAACTCCAATCGGCTGACGTTCCATCGCCTCGCCGATTTCCGGAATTATTTGCAGCCGGCCGAGTTAATCGGAGACTACTCCTTCAACGGCTACTCTCACGACGATTCTGCTCAGGGGAACGACCCGATCCGCATAGGCACGGGCGGGTATACAGACGGTAAATATGGGCTAGCGATCTCGATGAAAGGCACGGATTCCCTCAACATGCATTACATGATCGGTAATGAAATGGCCAATGCCGATGCGGTTTCCGTCAGCGTATGGATCAACCCGAGTCTAATGCCCGCACAAGGCGCGCGTTATGATATTCTCAGCACGCGCATCGATGGCACGAATGAAGGGTTCGAGTTGATTGTCGACTCCGATTCAATACGGCTAGGAGCACGAAGCGACAAGGTCGACAGCTACCAAAGTAAGAGCTTCAGCTTCAACAGTCCGAACTCGTGGCATCATGTGGTAGGGGTTGTCGATTTTAAGAATAAGGCCATCAAGCTGTATTTAGACAAGGTTGAGCAGTCCCCCGGCGGAACGTTCACGTTCAGCCAAGATTATTACCGGCGATATTCACCTTCCCAGGAGGATCGAGTCGGCATGAATCCTAGCGGCGGCAAAAACTTCTATGGCATGCTGGATGAATTGAAAATATACCGAAAAGCGCTGACACCGTCGGAAATCAACAGCTTGTACTATAATTTTGACGTTACGACTCCCGTTACTACCGCGACTGTTTCTCCGGCACAGCCAGACGGTACGAACGGCTGGTATGTGCATCCGGTTATGGTAACGCTGGCTGCCTCTGATAATGGCTCAGGAGTAGCTTCATCCGTGTACAGCCTGGACGGCGGAGCATCCTGGCAGACGTATACGGGCCCCGTAACGTTCGATCGCGATGGCGAGTATGCGCTTAGCTATCGTTCGACGGATCATGCAGGGAATGTCGAAGCAGCGAAGACCATCTCGTTTAAAATCGACAGGACCGTGCCGACAGCGACGATTACATACGGTAAGGCGGCCGATGGACGCGTCGTTGCGACCCTCTCCCCAAGCGAACCGGTAACGATTACGAACAACGGGGGTTCGCCTAGCTACAACTTTTATGATAATGACAGCTTCACCTTCGAATTTGTTGATGTAGCGGGTAATAAAGGGACGGCAATGGCTTCTGTGAACAATATCCCGTCCCCAAGCACGGGTGCACCTGGAAAGCTCGTTCTGTCCGATGATAATGGGCACGATACAGGCATTCAAGACGGCAATTACAACATCACCATGAATATGTGGTGTGGTAATAACGGTGAAATTTATAAATTGTATGAAAACGACATTCTGATCGATACCCAAACCCTGATGGACCGGTCGCCCAATGCGCAATCGACCGTAACGGCGGTGACCTACAAGAAGAACGGCTCGTACCGGTATTACGCCGAGCTGACCAACGCATACGGCACCACGAGAAGCGATGTTCGGACCGTCAACGTTACGCAAGCGGCTCCGGGCAAACCGATTCTATCTAACGATAACTGGGACGGGGATGGGAATTTCAGTCTCAGTATGAACATGTGGTGGGGGACGAACGGGACGACATACCGATTGTATGAGAACGGTATTCTTGTTGATACGAAGAAACTTATAGGCACATCGCCGCAAGCACAATCGGTGGTTACGGCGATTCAAGGCAAGCCGGTCGGTACGTACGAATACCGCTGCGAACTCGTCAATTACGCGGGAGCGACTTCGAGCGAAACGATGATTGTGCAGGTAACTAAGTAATCGTGCTTACAGTTTAGTTGAATAAAATGGATAAAAAAATGACGACCAAAAGGAATATTCCTTATTCCTTTTGGTCGCTAGGCTGTCGAGAAACCTAATAGAGCTTGAACTATTGCCAATATACTCCGATGGGGTATCCCCCTCCAGCCGCTGTTGAAACCCGTGAATTAGATTATATTTAGTGGTATTTTCACGGGTTTCAAAGGCGGACGTAAACTCCTCCGAGGCATACCCCACCTCCATATGTAGCATAGTTCACGCAAAACAGGGTTTCTCGACAAACTCACGACCAAAAGGAATATTCCTTATTCCTTTTGGTCGCCTTTTTATTTTAACAGGGTGAGGTACAGGAAAGGGTTCGGGATCTTTTGGGTTGCCCCCAATTAGAGCCATCCAGCGCTTACGTGAAACGTTACCTTAAAAAAAGACATTGAGTTCACCTTATCACTCTATATTTTGCTGCAAGGGTCATACATCCGCTTTACCTACAATATCATAAGTTTAGATCTGCAATCTAAAGAGGTGAGCCAATGGCGGTCGTAAAAGCCAGGAAACAGGATATTGATATGCTGGCAAGGTTGCTTCGAGCTGAAGCTGAGACTGAGGGCGAAATGGGGATGCTCCTTGTTGGAAATGTTGGCATTAACCGAATAAGAGCGAATTGCTCCGATTTTAAAGGCATCCGGACAATTCCCCAAATGATCAACCAGGCGCATGCGTTCGAAGCGTTGCAACATGGTTTGTACTATCAAAATGCAAGAGATAGGGAACGCCGTCTGGCGCGACGGGCTGTGAATGGGGAGCGGAACTGGCCAGCCAAATTCTCCCTATGGTATTTCCGTCCAGGAACGTTCGAAAATCCAGGACCATGTCCGGAAACCTGGTATAATCAGCCGCTCGTAGGACGATTCAGGAAGCACTGTTTTTTTGAACCGACCGGGGAAGAATGTGAAAATGTATATAGAACGTTTTAGTTTTTATAAACGAAAAGAGCCCAGGATCTCTTAATCTTGTCAAACAAAGAGGGTGCCCTCAGCCATTTTCATGGCTTTTGGGACACCCTCTTGACTTGCTCATGAAAATTCTTACATGCTAAATGATAATGACCACAAATGCCTGGTGGGGGTTTAGTGGAGCAAACGAAAGCCAGTTTGCATTCTTGGCGAATGGAAACTGGCTTTCGTTTACCATGAACCTGATTTTTCTAAAGGAAACCGTTCTCTACAGTCGGATATGGGGTGGAAAGTGGAATGTCCCATTTACGACAAATATCTTTGAACCTCTCGTGAACGTTCTTTTTATTGTTTGTTTCATACCGCTGACAATGAGCTCAATAGTTGCTTTGTTTGCAGTTGAAAGGTAAACTACATGCCCGTCTGACACCTTTTGTCTTATCCAATTTTGTCGAAGGTTGCCAGCAATAAGTGGGGATGAAAGGGACACATGTGAATGAAAAGTATTATATTTATGATTTGCTTGATTGGAAATTCAGTCCGTATTACATAGTTATTTGACCCTTTGAACCCCACAATAACTAAAGGAAATCTCTGGCAAAGTAGAGAAAGATTTTAGGAAAGGTAATTTTGCTAAAGGATTGTAAGTAAAAAATTGTTAAATAGTAAACATTATAGTAGTATTTTAGGAGCAGTAAGCTACTTATTGTTATTAAATCATGAACCCTCTGAAAGGTAGATTGAGATTATGTTTAAAAGAAAGTTGTGCATTTTAGTGCTGATGCTGCTGGCCACGGGATGCGGAAAGTCCATTGATGTAAAACATGAGGAAATGATCAAAACGACAAATACAGTACCAGAATTGAAGGAAAAGAAGATCGAGTTGGCTAAAACAGAGAATGGCATTATGCTACTTGCAAATAAGCAAGCAGAGGGGGACTTATTTAAGGAGATTACCATCCAAACTAAGGAAAGAAGTAAAGTTTTTCCTTGGAGCACTTCAACAAACCCCACCTACTATCCGGTAGTTAAAGTTGGTGATTTCTATACGGACAATAAAGAAGAACTAGCTGTTATCCTTACAAAAGGCTACGGAACGGGTGTTTTAGAACAAAAGGTTCATGTATTAAATGTAGCAGACCTTTCAGAAATTCCAGTTGAAAACCCTATGGACGCCGCATACGAACAGGTTCCTTCGAAAATTACCACTGCAGGCGACTCAGTTACGGTTGAATTAGAAATAAATAAAAAAAAGATTGAAAAAAAATACAAAAAATCAGATGCAGCTGCTTGGTTTGAAAAGGTTGGCTATGGAGCAATAACCGAGTATACATTTAAGGACAATAAGTTATTGGCAACCTTATCGGTAAATATATCTCCTGCAGAAACTGCAGGTAACTTAGTTGTGGAGTATGGTAACGATCTAAAAGTAAAGAGTATTACTTTTAAAGATTGAGTAATCAAAAGAGGATCCTTTTACTGCCTGGAAAAACGATTTCTCCCGGTAACCCTGTTATGCCCATCACACGACCCCCCGGCTTGAAATGACCCGCTTTTCCGCCAACCTCTTTTACTTTAACCTACTGGATAATGCAGTAAAATTCTCTCCACAGGTTTGAGAAATACATATCCGAATTTATGATACGACCGACCAAGTATTCGTTCTGATCAGCGATAAAGGACCGGGTATTCCATTGGAAAAACAAAAGTATGACTTTTTGATAAATTTTATCAAGGTGCGAAGTTGCACATCCTCAGAACTAATCACGATAATTTGAAAGGGATCTCCTTAAATGAGGAGTTCCCTTATTTCGTGGTGTTCTATTATCCCTGCCATATATTAGCGATTATCTGATATATCCTGATATGAATATAACGATATATTAAGATAATATTAACAATATCAAGTGATTTACAAGATCTCAAAATATATATCATTGATTATGTCAGTGACATAAAGTAAGCTCGATTTAGATCACCAATCTGGGGCACGCTTCATACGGGGTCGAGAAAAATTTGAACCAGCTGCAAGGCTTCTAAAGTACCACAGCGGCGTATGCAGTCTATGGACAAATGTCCGAATGATAACGCTTCCTTTTTTTGCAGCTCCGTTCGTTACTATCGTTTAAACAAAGGATGACCATGGATGAAAAATGTAAGTGTGACGAAAAAACCGAATCAACAGCTATATTTGCAAATTGCGGATAAGGTGATGGAGATCATCCATAGCCGCAGGCTCCAGCCGCATGATCCGGTGCCGTCGGAAGGGGAGCTGGCGAAGCTGTTCGGTGTCAGCCGGATGACAAGCAAGCTGGCGCTGGAGCGTCTGGCGGAGCAGGGGATGGTGTACCGCCTGCCCAGAAGGGGGACCTTCCTGGCGGTCCAACAGGACTATGAGCCTGACAGCCGTACTCTTCAGGAGGTCAGCAAGCCGGAGCGGGAGGGTGTGAATCGCAGCAGGCAAGTCGCTTTGGTGGTGCCGCATCTGTCCGATTACACATCGAAGATCATCGCCGCAGCGGAGCTTGAGGCCAGGAAGCATGATTGCGATCTGATATTGAAGATCAGCAAGAATAAAGACGACGAAGACCGCTGTTTGCAGAAGCTGGTGGAGGGTGGGATCGACGGCATCATTTTATTCCCCCAGGGGCGCAAGACGTGCAGCGACCACGTGCTGAGATTGAAATTGCAGCAGTTTCCGCTTGTGATTATCGACCGGATTTTCCGCGAGGTTCAGATTGACTGCGTCTACCACGATCATTACCGGGGCTCCTACGAGATGACCCAATATTTGATCAAGCAGGGGCACCGGAAGATCGGATATACCTCAAACGCGATCGATAATATCACGAGCAGGGAGGAGCGCTATCAAGGATACATCCAGGCGCTGCTCGATCATGCAATTCCTGTTAAAACTCAGCACATTCATTTTCGAAGCGTGCTATGCGATCCTAGCCGGATGAATGAAAGGGACCCTGAGCAGGAACAATTTCTTCGGGATAATCCGCAGATAACCGCTCTATTATGCGGAGATGACCATGTCGCCATTTCTACCTTGAATACGGCCTTGAGCATGGGAATCCAGGTCCCCGACAAGCTGTCGATCGTCGGATTCTCGGATATTCAGCTGTCGGCGCTAACGGCTGTTCCGCTTACTACGGTGAGACAGGACACAGAAAAGCTTGCGCTATCGGCGTTCAATCTCATTATGAAGCGAGTTAACCAGTCTCAGGAGAAACCGATAACTATCAAAATTCAAACAACAATCGTAGAGAGAAAATCTGTTCTCAAAAACGACCAGGAGGTTTAAGATGAAGATTCATTTTCTTGGAACTGCCGCCGCGGAGGGATTTCCCAATGCCTTTTGCCGCTGCGAGTATTGTGTCCGGGCTCGGCAGCTTGGCGGAAAGAACATCCGGACGCGAAGCTCGGCGATTATAGACGATGTCATTAAATTCGATTATTCGCCGGATTCCTATATGCAGTCGCTGCGCGACAACATCGATTTTAGTGCGATTGAGCACATGCTGGTGACTCACACGCATATGGACCACCTCAATGCTCTCGATCTGGAATGCCGGAGAGCGGGTATCGCCCATAACCTGGATCGCCCGCTTCATATTTATGGAAACGATGCGGTCATGTATCACGTGCGCACTGCCATCGGACGTTTTGAGGGAGAACGCTTCGCCTTCCATCTGCTCCGCCCGTTCGAGACGATCACTGTAGGGGATGCGCGTGTGACCCCATTGCTTGCCGATCACGACCGGATGGAGACCTGCCTGTTGTATGTGGTGGAGAAGCAGGGCAAGAAGCTGCTGTACGGTCATGATTCCGGCTGGTTCCCGGAATTGACCTGGGCTTGGCTCCAAGGGAAGCAGCTGGATGCGGCTATCCTGGATTGTACGCATGGCTACACGGGGAAATCACGCGACCGTAACCATATGTGTATAGAGACCGTCCTCGAAGCTCAGCGTGAGTTTCATAAGGAAAACATCTTGAAAGAGGACGGCCGCATTATCGTCACGCACTTTAGCCATAATTCAAGGCTTCTTCACGATGAGTTCGTAGAAATCTTTAAGCCGTCTGGAGTCGTAGTAGCCTACGACGGAATGATCCTTCACATTTAGATTAACCAAAATCAACATACACCCAAAGGAGAGTCGAACAATGAAGAAAAAAATGGTAAGCCTGTCTCTTTTATCGGTATTGTGCCTTGCTGTAACAGCTTGTGGCGGAGGCGGCAGCAATAACGCTGGAAGTACGCCTCCGGCCGCCGCGCCTTCCGCGTCTGCACCTGCTGCGAATGAACCCGTAAAGAACGAGAAGCTGATCGTTTATACGAATGCAAACTCAGACGGCCGCGGAGAGTGGCTGATTGAGAAAGCGAAGACAGCCGGCTTCGAGATAGAGTTAGTAGGGGCGGGAGGCGCCAACCTGACAAACCGCCTGATTGCCGAGAAGAACAACCCGATCGCCGACGTCGTCTTTGGCTTGAACAACATGCTGTACGAGAATCTGAAGAAGGAAAATGTCCTGACCAAATACGTTCCGAAATGGGCCGGAGATGTGGAGCCGGGACTGAACGATCCGGAAGGTTATTACCATGGACTTGTAAAGCAAGCGATCCTGCTCGGCTATAACCCAAAAAACTTCACCCCTGAAACGGCGCCTAAGGATTGGACCGATCTTTACAAAAATGACGCCTTTAAGGGCAAGTACGAGGCTCCGACTTTGCTTGGCCAAATTACGCCGCAGCTTGTCGTGGCAGGCATCTTGACCCGTTACAAGGATCCGAAGGGGGATCTCGGCATTGCCAAGGAGGGTTGGGATGAAATCAAGAAGCTCTATGACAACGGCGTTAGAGCGGTTGAAGGCGAAGACTTCTACGCCAATCTCGCCAGCGGCAAAACGCCGCTTGGAGCTGTCGTTTCCGGTACGCTGAGCAAGAAGGAAGAGCAGTATAAAGTGAAGGCCGGCATCGTAAGCCCGTCCGTCGGTGTTCCGATGATTGTCGAGCATGCTGCTATCGTTAAGGGTACGAAGAAGCTGGCAACGGCCGAACGTTTCGTTGAATGGATGGGATCGGCCGAGGTGCAAGGAGAGTTCGCCGCCAAGTTCAATGCTATGCCTGCAAATACGAAAGCGGTAGATAAAGCGTCCGATTCCGTCAAAGCCCTTTATTCCTCGCTTAAGGCGCAGCAGCTTGATTGGGGCTTCGTCGCTGACAACATCGGCAAATGGGTAGAAAAAATCGAACTGCAGATCATGAAATAATACGAAAAAAGGATCAGGGATAACGATGATAACCTTTCGCGATATACAAATTAAATTCGGACAATTTCATGCGATTAAAAACCTGAATCTCCATATCAACGAAGGCGAATTCTTTACGTTTCTCGGGCCGTCCGGCTGTGGGAAAACGACGATTCTGCGGAGCCTGGTCGGCTTTATCAAGCCGACCAGCGGACAGATTATGCTGGCTGAAGCGGATATTACCCACGTGCCTATCGAGAAAAGAGGCATCAGCATGGTGTTCCAAAGCTACGCCTTGTTCCCGACGATGAATGTGTATGAGAATATCGCTTTCGGGATGCGCGTCAAGAAGGCTTCCAGGGAAGAGGTTGACCGGGAGGTCAGAGATATCGCCCGGAAGGTGGATCTGAAGGAGGAACAGCTGTTCAAGAAAGTATCTGAGCTGTCCGGCGGGCAGCAGCAGCGGGTCGCGATAGCGAGGGCGCTGGTCCTGAAGCCGCGCATTTTGGCGCTCGATGAACCCTTGTCCAACCTGGACGCCAAGCTAAGAGTGCAGCTCCGCAACGAGCTGAAGTTTTTGCAGAAGAAATTCGGCATTACGACGATCTATGTCACCCACGACCAAGAGGAAGCGTTAACCTTATCCGACCGGATTGCCGTCTTCAACAGCGGAGTCGTGGAGCAGGTGGGTACCCCTCAGGAGGTATATAATCAATCGCAGACGGAATTCGTTTGCAACTTCATCGGGGATATCAACAAAATCGATCCTCGCATTATAGAGAATAGCAGGTTGAAAGAGCATGTCGGCGCCGGTAAAGTAGCGTATATCCGCAATGAGAAGGTCAGCTTGCTGCCACTTCCGGGCGAGGATGTCGTGACACTCGAGGGAACGATTGCAGAGCAAGAATTTTATGGACTGTACAGCAAATATTTGATTGAGGTGTCCGGCGGGGGCGTGCTGAAGACGATTGAGAAAGAATGCGGCCTCACGAGCCACAAGGTCGGCGATAGCGTCCGGCTGCACATCCTGGCCGGAGACATTTTACAGTACTAGGGAAGGAGGAAGCGGGTTTGAACACAGAAAGATTAAGAAAAACGTTATCATCCTTCAACCCGGCCGCAATTATTTTCTACGGGCTGATTGCCTGGTTCGTCATAGCATTTCTGATCTATCCCAATATCAATATTTATTACGAAATCTTCTTCAAAGGCGGCAAGCTTTCGTTCGGAGCAGCCGAGAAGCTTCTATCGTCCGAACGCGCTATGCGAAGCTTGTACAACAGCTTTATTCTAGCGGTGTCCCTGGTTTTTACGGTCAATGTCGTCGGCGTTACGCTGGTTTTGATTTCCGAATATTTTGATATTAAAGGCGCGAAGGTGTTAAGGCTCGGGTACTATACAACCTTGATCTACAGCGGCGTGGTACTCGTGTCGGGATATAAGTTTGTATATGGCGAGAACGGCTTTATGACCAAGCTTTTGGCCGGGATTTTTCCTTCCTTTGATACGACGTGGTTTCATGGATATTGGGCGGTGCTGTTCGTGATGACCTTTGCGTGTACGTCCAACCACGTTCTCTTTTTGAGCAATGCCATCCGTAAAATCGATTTTCAAACCGTCGAGGCGGCCAAAAACATGGGAGCGTCTACCTTCTATATTTTGCGGCGGGTAGTGCTTCCGGTTCTCAAGCCCACGATGTTTGCGCTCACGATTCTGATCTTTCTGACGGGTCTGGCCGCCACATCCGCTCCTCTGATCCTCGGCGGGGTGGAATTCCAGACGATCACGCCTATGATCCTGACGTTCGCAAACAGCACGTCCTCCAAGGATTTGGCAGCGCTGCTGGCGCTCATTCTGGGCCTAGCTACGCTGGTCCTGCTCACGCTGATGATCCGTTTCGAGAGAAAGGGCAACTTCATGTCCGTCTCCAAAGTAAAGTCAGAGCTTGTCAAACAGAAGATCGACAACAAGCTCGCGAATATAGCCGTACATGTTCTGGCGTATTTCTTATTTCTCATTTATATGATCCCGGTAGTGCTGATTGTCGTGTTCTCCTTCACGGATGCGCACAGCATCTCCACATCAACGCTCGATATCCGCGGATTTTCCTTGAACAATTACATGCAGGTGTTCTCCAGTATGTCCGCGTTCAAGCCTTATCTCGTGAGTATCGTCTATGCGGCGGCCGCATCCGCTGCCGTGGTCGTTTTGGCTTTGATGGCATCGCGAATTCTGCATAAATTCCAGAACAAGTGGACGCTAGCTCTGGAATACTCGCTGCTCATCCCGTGGATGCTGCCTTCGACTCTCATTGCCATCGGCCTTATCGTCACGTTCAACACGCCGAGATGGATCATCGGCAATTCGGTTCTGGTCGGTACGGTCTGGATGCTATTCATAGCCTATGTCATCGTGCACATTCCGTTCACGCTGCGCATGGTAAAGGCGTCCTTCTTCAGTCTGGACAGCAGCCTGGAGGATGCGGCGAAGAATCTGGGAGCGAAGTCCTTCTATACGTTCCGAAAGGTTCTGCTGCCGATTATTTTGCCATCCACACTGGCGGTATTGGCCCTTAACTTCAACGGCATTCTGGCGGATTATGACCTCACCGTATTCCTGTATCATCCGCTCTACCAGCCACTCGGCATCGTAATCAAAAACAGCACCGACGCTCAGGCACTGGCTGATACCAAGGCGTTAACTCTGGTCTATTCCGTCATCCTGATGATCATGTCAACCATCACGTTATATTTCGTTTATGGAAGAAAAAGTAAATCCTAGCAACACACATAGAAACCTGCCGCAATCCCATCATGGGGGGTGCCGGCAGGTTTTTTTAGATGGAAAGACATTTGTTGCCGGACCGGATTTCGGGCTCACAAAGCAGGATATTTTGAACGTGCGCTCCGTCAGTGTGATAGGTATGATGCTGTCCCCGCTGTCCGGACGGTTGCCCGGCTGCTTCGCTATTCCATTTATTCGCCGATAACACAATTTAAAGAAACGGCCATCCCGCAAAGGATGACCCTAATATTTGCCGTTTCTATTACATGTGCTCGCGGTATCTCTTGCGGGTTTATTTTTGTTTCCTAATAAGAGGAGCAATGGATGGAAACAGCATGATGCATAACAAGACAATTAAAGCGACATATTCCGAATCTGTCATAATTTGAAAAGGACTAATTGAATTTCTTATGGATACGGAAAGCTGAAGCCCCATGAGTAAATCGACTATGACAACAAAGCACATATTGATTATTAAAAACAAGATAAAGTAACCAATAGTTCCTATGCAAATCACACCTGTCCATTAAAATTTCTGTATACAGAATCACGTTTAGTATTGGAAAATGGGTGCGCTCCAATACATTTCTGGAAAGGTATAGAAACAAATTCAAATGTGAATAAATACTTGTATTAAGAACGGAGGGATTTCATTATGGTTGATTGGAGGCGGTTTCGTAAACATAAAACTATAGAAGTGCAAAACCATAATGAAGAAATGCTTGGTTATATAAATGAAAGCACTTTATATGTTAGTTTAGAACATAACCTTCAACAAATAATGCAGGAGTTTGGAAATAGTCCCGATGTAAAAATTCGGGAGTTTGCGATTGGAAATCCAGGAGTTCGAGCAGCCGCAGTTTTTATCGACAATTTAACCGATAAAACGATAGTCGATGATTTTATCATGCGTTCCTTGATGATTGACACCGCCAAAGAGGCTATCAAAGATACGGCATCGGGTAAGAATGTCTTTGAGTTCATAAAAAATCATGCTTTTGTTCTGGGAGAAGTCCAAGTTGTTAAAAATTGGAAAGGATTCATGTTGTCCTTATTATCCGGTAATACGCTTATCTTGATTAACGGCACGAATGAAGCGATCAGCGGCGATACGAGAGGCGGGAAATTGAGAGACCCATCGGAACCGACTTCACAGGTAGTCATTCGTGGGCCTAAGGATGGTTTTACTGAAAATTTAGTCACTAATGTGTCTCTTATACGTCGTCGTATTAAAAGCCCCCATCTATGGCTTGAGTCTAAAAGCATCGGCAGTGTCACACAAACAACGGTAGCGATCATGTATATCCAAGGAATCGCCAACGATCAACTTGTCCAAGAAGTCAGACAAAGGTTGAATGGCATCCGGATTGACGGTATTTTGGAATCCGGTTATATCGAAGAATTAATTCAGGATCAACCGTTCAGTCCATTCCCGACCATTTACAGCACCGAACGGCCGGATGCTGTGGCCGCGAATCTGTTGGAAGGCCGAATAGCTGTATTGGTAGACGGAACTCCGTTTGTCCTTGTTTTACCGAGCTATGCTGCAATGATCATCGCTGCAGATTTATTCCAACTGATGAAACCGCAAAAGTTGGCATTGCCCATAGGAATAACCATACTTTTATCGTCGATGATGACGGCAGGCAGCTGGACGGAATTTGAACAAGAAGGGAAACAAGTTATTATAGGGGTGTTCTTGCCTCTTCTAAGTATTATCATACCTGTCTTGCTACTTGTGGTCCATCTTATTCGTAAGCGATTCGGTCTGTATTAAGATAGTAAACGCGTCCTTCTTGATCACATATAACTTAAAGCTTTCTTTCTAAGTTCCAGTTTTCGATATCCAAGCGCAAGCACCATGGAGGGTATAGTACAAACAATCATTCCGATAAAGGCATACCTAGGCTCGATTTCGTATAAATAGCCGCCGAAAATTGTGAATATGGCAGTACTCCAGCTAAGTGCAAGCGCTGAATACATGCCTTGAGCTTTCGGAATCTGCGCGGGTGGAATCTGTTTGATCAAATATTTCATAAATGCATAATGCGCCATTGCAAATGAGCATGCATGCAAGGTTTGTGCAATACAGAATACGATCACATTAGGAAAAGAAAATACCAGTAACCATCGTATGGATGAACCTAGCGCCGCAAGTGCCAACAAGGAGCCAACCGAAAACCGCTGAAAGCGTTTGTCAGCCACGGAGAAGAAAATGATCTCTGCGATTACGGCAATATTAAGAATTAGTCCAATCAAGTACTTTGGTGCATGGATTTCCTGTAAAAAGATATAGCCGTAGCTGTAATAGGAGGCGTGTGCCGCTTGTAATAAAATTACGATAACAAGCACTAACCCGAAGTGTTTTATGCGGAACAAGCTCATCATTCCGTGTTTTTTATTTTGATCCATGTTCGTAATTTCCGATAAAACGACGGGGGAATGCAGGAAACCTAGTAATAGGAATATCAGCGCCCCAACTAACAGGGACCATAAGATGACTTCATCACCCATTGCCCCTGTAAACAAAGTTAAGATCATGCCAGCCACAACAAATCCGATCGAACCAAAGGAGCGGCTCTTGCCGTAATCCCATAATTGTTTATTTTGCACAAGTGTGCTAGCAGCACTATCTAAAGCTGGCATTAATGCTGGATAAAAGAAATGTAGAAGCAGGGTAGCCAAAAGTAAGCCGGTAAAGGAGGTTGCAGGGATATAACTCAAAAGGCTGATGATTGTACCAATGGCCATTGTATTTACTAATGTTTTACTACTGAATTTTTCCGAGAAATAGGGAAATACGGCCATCGTAGAGAGACCTCTAGCACCCAATCCCAAGCTCATAATCAAACTAGCCTGTGAAACGGTAATCCCTTTTGTATGAATCATCCATCCGGTCCAATACGGCAGAAAAATACCCCATGTCATAAAAAAACTAAAAAACTGACTACTCATCCAACGTTGTGTGTTCATTTGTTCTCACCCCATTGGTTGCATAATATCATGGTGATTCTTACATTAATATGAGATATCTCATGTTCCAAAAGGTGATATATGGAGATTTATAAAAATGGAAAAAGACAGAGCTATCTGAAAGAACACTCCATCGCACATTTATTTTCATTTCCGGTCGAAGAGTTTTTACAAATCCACGAATATCAGCGTGATGAATGGATTATTCAAGAAGGGATGCGCCCGGATTTTCTATTTTATATTATGGAGGGAAAAGCAAAAATCTATGTGACACATCAAAATGGGAAAGTTTCCTTAATTAATTTTATCAGCGCAAATGACTACATAGGGGAAATGGAATTATTACATGATGTGTACTATACAAAAGGGATTCAAGCCTCAACCAAGACCATTTGTTTTGCACTTCCTATTCATCGCTATCGCGCACAATTGCTGGAAGATTCAAAATTTCTACGTGAATTAACCAGGTTTCTAAGTGCAAAGGCAACACTTATGGCGGCAAAGTACTCTCAAAGTCTTGCTTTCCCGCTTGAAAACCGGCTTGCGGATTTTATTTTGGAAACTGCAGATGAAGGGGTTTATAAGGAGAAACATGTTACCGTTTGTGATTATTTAGGCACATCCTATCGGCACTTATTGCATGTATTAACACAATTTTGCGATAAAGGGTATTTGCAAAAGAAAGGACGGAACTATCAAATTAAACAGTACCATTCCCTATATGAGCTTGCTAAGGTATTGAAGCATAAGTAGTCATACAATTTGGTACCTTCGGAAAGAAGTTGGGAGACAAAATAGATTAATTCTGTTGGGTATTTTTAAAAATGTGATTCGCGGTAAGGTTCCGCTGTTCTGTTGACATATAAAGTTAAAAAGTGGTACGATTTTTCATAAATTCATTATATATAGGTGGCTTATGAGAAAAAAATTGCAAGTCTACATTTGTTCTACTTATTACGATTTGATTGAGGAAAGACATGCCGCTGTTGAAGCTGTACTTAATAACGGTCACATCCCTGTTGGAATCGAGCAATTTTTCAATGAACGACAACTAAAAACGATAAAGAGATCCATTGATGAATCTGATGTATTTGTCCTCATTCTCGGAGGATTTTACGGTTTATTGCTTCGTGACGAATCAAAGAGTTATACACAGTGGGAATATGATTATGCCGGAGAAATCGGCAAACCAAGATTTGCTATTGTTGTTACGGATGAAGCCTTAAGACAGAAGCCATATGACTTTACAGAAATAGAACACTATCAGAGGTTCCAAGAGTTTAAGCAAACTGTATTTGAAGAAACACCTACATATTATGCTGAAAATGAATTGCACGTTAAATATGTTATTCAAGAAAAAATGAAGGAGTTTGCGGGAAGGGACGATTTGTCCGGGTGGTATTCCGGCAAGGATATCCCGGACGTGAAACAGTTAATGGAAGAGAATGCACGTTTGTTGAAAGAGAACGCAAAGTTACGCGCAGAGTTAGGGAAAAATGATTAAGCGAATACGTCCTTTCAAGCACGGGCTAACACTCATTTTATGGCGTCAGCCCGCTTTTTTATGTTTCAGAAAGATGCTGCTGTGCGCTGTCCGGCTGTCACGTTGCAACCATAGCAGAGATTTCGATAACATTCATATGCCAACATGATAAAATAGTTTTATTCTGACTTTATCAGACTAATAGAAAGGACTGAAGTTTGGTGGGTATGCATGAAATAGAAGGCGCTGTCGATGGCGCTGTTCTTGTATTGGATGAAAGTCCCCTTGGCGAAGGATTGGATCTGCGCTCTTTTTACCACTCCCTGGCATGTTTTGTAAATAGATGGGACGCTTCGTTCCAGCATTTTCACGTTCTCAAGCCTTTGTTGAAACATAGGTATACCTATGCGTTTCCGGTAACGGAGCACCCTGAGTATGAGCGGCATAAGGCATACTTCGACGGGTTGAGCAAGCAGAAATATCTGCTGCTTCATCCTGACCGCGAGTGGGACGAGGAGACTAACCCCGATGCAGGCATCTACTGCCATCCGATGGAAGCTTGGGGTGAGAGCTATTTGGACCAAATACCGGATCATTTGCGAAATGTCGGCATGATGTATTTTGATGCGGGCAGCGAGCTGTGGCAGCTGTTTGTGGACGCGGGCAAATTGAACGGCAAAGATGCGGAAACGCCTCGGGACATTCCTTTGGAGGAGATCATCAGCACGACGCTGACAGAAGCGCGCAAACAAAGTCATACGATTCTGATCAGCATCTGGTATCCGCTAATGGCAGCCTATGCCATCTTGAATGCGATGGATACGGCTTGGCAAGCCGAGCGCACGGAGAGCGGCTTGCCGCAGGACGGATACAGCGCCCAAGCGGTAATGGCAAATCCGCATTTTCAAGCGATTCGGAACGTAGTGATTGAAACCCGCGCATACGAATACAACAACGATTACGGTCTTACCCGATTGCCGTCCGAGAAGGAGTTTGAAACAGGATTCGAAGTGCTAGGCGGTGGTTTATCGGAGCAGGGCTGGGGGCAGTTTCTCGACTGGTGGTATGCGCCACTAAAGAACATGTATGCGGAAAAACGGAATCAGGTATAGCCATACACACGTAACAGCATGGAGGTATCGGAAAGTGAATAATCGACATCAAATCGTTCCGCTGCTTCAGGTGAAGGATAAGCTGCCAAGCGATAGTTTGGGTTATTATGCCTGGATCGAGCGGAGGCCGGAAAGACAGGAACAAGAGCTTGTCGCCTACTTCTCCGGGGATACCACACTGGAGAGCTTGGATCTGGATGCGCCACTGGGCAACGAACAGATAAGTATAATCCTGGTTGACGGCAATCTGACAGTAAACAATTACATTTATAACGAAAACACGGACGGCGCTGCGGGACTGATCGTGATCGGGCATCTATCCGCTAAAAATATGCTGGTGGGCGGCCAGCAAATCTATGTGAGCGGCAGTCTGACGGTACAGGAACTGTTCTGGGGCGATTACAACCACGGGCAACTTGTCGTAAAAGGAGACGTAAATGCGACGGTCTTTGCCGAAACGGAAGAGTATCACGTGGAAATTGCAGGATCGCTGAATAGCAGGCAGCACCTTAAGCAATATGATGAGCAATGGTACTTGCCGGGTTTAGACATCGTGGCGCTGGGGAAATGGCTCGTCGAGGAGCTGTATGCCGCGGATGAAGAAGAATGTTGGCTAACCCGGGGAAGCGATGTGCTGCAGCTTTTGAAGGCCGGGAAGTCGCTGTTGAAGGTAAAAAGCGAGGATTCATTGCTTCAGCCTGAGGATGATTTGCAGAAGCTGCGAGCAACGGTCACGGTTCAAGCCATCGAAGAGATTTTGGCTTTGCCGCTTGTGCAGGAGAAATACAACGATTATTACGATATGGATAAGGGCGGCTACTGGTACTTGAACCTGTTTCTCGGATTTCGTCTGCCGAAGCCTGGCTTATCCGCGCGCGTTGTGATCGGGGAAGAGATCGTTAATGAAGACGGCGAGGACGATCTTTTCTTTTTCCATTACGATATTGCGGTTGATGAACAGGGAGACAAAACGGTCGCCCTGTATTATCAGGAAGGTAACGGGTATGAAAAAGAGTTAAAGCCGCTGCCGCCCGACGACACGAATATGCTGAAGAAAGCTCTTCGCCATTTCAAGCGCCTTGTCGCAAAGGTCCGGGTCGACAACAAACAATATGTGAAAGAGAAAGACCGTCAAATAGCTGAGAGCGATGCCTTTAAGATACAAAAGGAGCAATTTATGAAGGAGCTTGCGGAGCAGGAGGATCTTGTCGATCGGACATGCACGCTGCTTGGGCATACGTTTCGCGTCATCACAGTCAAACAGGCGGATCGTATTTTGAATGCGATCGTTCATCCCGCGCACAATACTCCGCTGTACGATATCTTTGGCAGCGCCTTGCTGCATCTTAACGATAAGCAACCGGTTTATTATTTGCTTTCGGAAGAAAACGCGCATCTGCAGCGGCTGGATATGAAGCAGCTGGCGGAGGAGGCGGAGCGGCTCCATTTATCAATTGCAGGTTACATATTTGCCGCGAATGTAGTGGTAGACACCTATATTACAGCATATGATATCGATCATTCACCGCCAATGGTCGTGTTCGGCGATCTGACCGCAAAGCACATCGCATTGTTTGGCGCCTCTTTCTATGTAAGCGGGAACGTGAGCTGCGAATGCTTGTATGGCTATTACAACCATGGTCAATTGATCGTAGCCGGCCGCCTGGAAGCCGATGCGGTCATTGCCAAAGATTTCGTTATGCATATCGGGACAATCGGCAGCAATGTGCTCATATCTCACAACGATATCTATGGCATCGACAAACTGGAAAATGAGAGCGGCTCGATGATCGAGCGATGGACGCTGTACCCTTCGACACATCGCGCCAAGGATGTTTTGTATGACATTTTGATTGATTACGATGCCTCGCCGGAAGGCCTTTGGCCGGATCGAAGCAAGCTCCTTGCCAGCTTTGAGGAAGGGTTGCCGGTGATCAACGAGGAGAAGCTGACGCAAACTTATGCGTCTTTTGCCGAAGAGCTCCCCGCCGCATTTTCCGAAATTTTTCACAGAATGAGTCCGGATAGCACGGATGTATACAGAATCAAAGCTAACGATGCCGGGAGCTGCTTTTTCTACCAAAATCATAAGCAGGATTGGCAGCAGGTAGGATTTATCGACGGCGTGCAATTTTATATTTTAAGGGTCACTCGGTATATGAATGACGAAGAATGGCAAATGTCGTACGATGTCTACAATGATAATTGGGAGTTGCAGTGCCAGTTTCAAACCGCTCCAGAGGATCGCTACACATCGACGCTGGCTGTGAAAAAAAGGTTACGCGATGCGCTGCAGGCGCTGCGCGGCCAACGAATGCCGGGAGCGAAGCTGCTGGACATACTCAGAGCAGGGGAAAATCACCCCGATGTGAGGCAAATCGTTCGTTTGCCCGATTTATACGTGCCTACCGGCAGCATTGTCGCCACCGATCCGCTCGCAAACATGGAAAGGCCGGCATTTTCGCGCCGTACGCCTGTCGGAATGTTTCCGGTCAACTTGTATATAGAGCAGCAATACGGTTGGATTTGCTGCGCCGAAATCCGCTTTTCCGACGATGAGATCGCGGCTTGGGAAATGGCGGTGCTGCCCGGGCAGAAGCTTGAAGAATTAATGGCCGGGGAAATATACGGCTATCCGGTCGATGCGGGACTCGGCTGCTTTATGGATGAGGAAAGCGCGCAACGGTTCAGGGAACACCAACAGCAACTGACGGAGCAGCTAGGCGAAGCATACGACAATTATTATGACGATTATCTAAGCGAGCTTCTGGAAGGGGACGATGCGGTCAGTTCGGATTACTGTAACGCGGTTCCTTATCCGGGACAACCGCATAATGCTGCCGTATTCAGATCCGGATGGGGCGACGGGTTCTACGCCTCCTACTTCGCCTTGAACGAAAAAGGAGAAGTTGTGCGGCTCATCACCGATTTCGCATGCTTAGGGGAATGATTTTTCCACATAATCCAATAGAAAAGCTTGAGCATTCAGGCTTTTATTTTTTTATGTAGGGAAGGTTGTGTAACAAAAAAATGCACAAGATTCTCTGGTAGAGATTTAACTTTCATCTGCTTCATATTCTGTTACAAAGTTAAGAGAAGGCACAAATATAAAGGATTACCCTATGTTTAATAACATAGGGTAATCATGTGTGTCACAGCTGGTGGATGAGCAGCTTATGTTCGATTATGCCCAAGTCGTAGTGGTTTCAACGGGAAGGCGGTAAGAAGGATGACCTTCTTTGGCTGCTTTTCCGATTGAGATCAACATGACCGGTTTGAACCTGTCTTTATTAAGACCAAAGACTTCAGCAATCCGTTCCTTATCATATCCTGCCATTGGGTTAGTATCATATCCATGGGCTCGTGCAACAAGCATGAGCTGCATGGATACAATACCCGAATCTATCAAGTTCATGTCTCGCAGGTCGGATTCAGATAGGTTGGCATAGTAGGATTTCGCTTGTTGTACCTGCATGTCCATAATGTCCTGCGGCATGTATCCATGTTCTACAGCTTTGCCAAATATCTCGTCAATATATTCCATGTTATTAGCATCGTAAAATACCGCGATGACAGCGGAGGAAGTCAGAACTTGCGTCTGATTGAAGGATGCTAGCGGGGCAAGTTTTTCTTTGCCTTCTGGGCTGTCGATAACAAGGAAACGCCAGGGCTGCATATTAATAGCAGAAGGCGCGCGGGAAGCTTCCGTTAAAATTTCGGTCATTTCCTCCCGGCTAATTTTCACTTCTGAATCGTAGACTTTCACCGAACGGCGCTCCAAGACAATTTCATTGAAATTGTTAGTTTTGTGGAATTTGCCAGTGATTGTGTTCATGTAGTGTTCTCTCCTTCATCTATACTAGTTGTGAGATTCCGGTCCCTTAACCTCACTATTAGAATTGTAAACTATGAAGTATACTTTATAGCAAGAGAAGGCATTGAGGTGATGAATATGAAGATTAGTGAAGTTGCAAAAATGGTTAACCTTCCAATATCAACTATCCGTTACTATGAGAAAATAGGGATTATCACCAATGATTATATTAGGAGAGAACAGAATAACTACCGGGACTATGATTCAGAAATTATTGCTTATTTAGAAGTCGTAAAAAAATGTTTATCCATGGGATTTTCCATTAACGAAATAAAAGCCATGATCGCGAGAAATGGAATGTCCAAAGATGTTCAAACACATATCATTAAGGAGAAAATATCTGAAATCGAGAAGGCTCAAAAAAAGTTAGAGGAATCAAAAAGAAACCTCTACGATGTACTTGAATTGGATATTACATGTGAAGATGGGTTTGGAAAATATTAATTCAAATATGCAAGAGGATGGATTAATTAATCGTAAAGTTTATCCCGCATTACCTCCGATTGTTGAGTATTCAGTAGCATCAAAAGGGGAGCCATTGATTCCAATCTTTGATCTAATGGAGAAATTCGGAAAGAAGCTTGGAGACAAAATAGTAGGAGCTCAATAAAAAGGACGCTCCCGCGCCTTCGCTTGGGCTACGTCCTCCTCATTATATTTCATTTCCAATTATCGTGAACAGATAACAAGAAAAAGCCACCGATTTTTATTTGATGTGCTGTGTAATAAAGAGCGCGGCGCGATCCAGGGCTTGATCAGCTTCATCAAGAATACCGGCGAACGCCTGAAAAACGTGCGGGACGTCGGCGGTAACGTCAAGGATTACATCCACGCCAGCTGCCCGTGCACGGTCGGCTAACTGCGTGGAGTCGTCAAGGAGGACCTCGTTGGTTCCGACTTGTAGCAGGAGCGGTGGGAATCCGGTAAGATCGGCAAACCTCGCGGGGCTTACGAGTTCATGGTTCGGATCCTGTCCAGCGAGGTACATCGCATCCGTAAATTCAAAGCTCTCACGAGTGAAGAACGGATCGAGCCCAATTTTGCTATCCATACTAGCCCCAGAGTGCGTTTTATCTAAACCCGCCGAGAACGCCACTACCGCTGCCGGCATCGGCAGTCCTGCGTTCCGTGCCGTCAAGCATGTCGATACAGCAATACCGCCGCCGGCGGAGTCGCCGGCAAACGCGATAGACGCCGCATCAACTCCACTCTCCAGAAGCTCACGGTAGGCCGCAAGCGCGTCGTCAAGGGCAGCAGGAAACGGATGTTCCGGAGCCAGACGGTAATCGAGTGAGATAGACCGGATGCCGGTCCTGCTGACTAGATTCGCGGTAAGGGACATCGCAGTGTAGGGAGAACCCATACTATACGATCCGCCATGAAAATAAAGGATTATTCCCGGGAGGGCATCCTTTACAGGGTCGACGATGACACCGGGTCTATTACCCAGGGTCGTTGGCTTGTTCAGAACATCCGCAGGTACTTTCATAGTCGCCATCATGGCAGCGAAGCCTGCACGCATCTCCTCAATAGTTTGTGGCTTGACGGGTCGGGGACGCCGCAGCATAGTATCCACGATCCGACGTTGTTCTTTTGTCATAGATATACCTCTTTTCCGTAGTGTTTGTCCAGAAATTCTGCTAGCCACTGTTCCGGCTTATTCATAGTGTATAATACAAATGCGACAAAACTTGTCACTGTTTTTGGGGGGGAGGGGTAAATTCAATGGGAAAGTCGAGACGCCTGATTGAATTGATGATGGCGGTAAATCGGAAACGGAAATTCACCGTCAAAGAGCTTGCTGAAGAGTTTGGTGTATCTACCCGGACCATGCTGCGCTATTTGCAGGAGCTGAGTGGAATGGGAGTGCCTTTATACTCTCAAGTAGGTGCAGGAGGGGGATACCAGGTTCTTACGGAGCGAAGTCATCCACCTATTTCAATTACGGAAAATGAGGCATTCTCACTCTTTTTTGCTTCCCATGCTCTTCGACACTTCAGTTCGCTGCCCTTCGAGGCATCTGCAGAATCCGCACTTCGTAAATTTTACAGGCATTTATCGGAGGATGTGAAAAGCCAGATAGATGAGATGCGGCACCGAGTTGACTTCTTTACGCATACACGCCAAGAACGCTCCGAATACCTTGAAATATTGCTCCAAGCATCCATCAGAAGGCTGCCCGTAACAATCCATTATGGAATTCGTACGTATGAGGCCAATCAAAGAACAATTCAGCCGATCGGTATATATGCCTATGAGGGATATTGGTTTTGCCCAGCTTACTGCTATCTGCGAAAAGCCTTCCGGTTGTTCCGGGTTGATCGGATACGTTCGGCCGCTTTGGCGGACGCCGAGACGATAACGCCTCCAGTGGATATTTCAAAGGTGGACTTAACGAACTGGGGATTTCATTTTTACAGCGAACAAGAAAGCGTTGAGGTCAAAGTAAAATTGACGGTAAAAGGAATTGAGTTATTCCGGGATAAGAGTTGGATTTTCCCTTGGGGAGAAGTTCATGTTTCCGATAACGGTACAGGCTTACTAAAAGCGGCTATTTTATCTTCAGAGATACCATTCTTTTCCGATTATTTTTTTGCGTTCGGTACAGAAGCGGTCGTGCTTCAACCGGAAGAACTAAGAGAAGCTGTCAAAAGAAAGTTGATCCGCACTCTCGAAGAGTACAATACCTGAAACTCCTAGTCTCAACGGGGAGGATAATGGAAATGTCTGGTGAATAGATTAGGGGATGAAAAAGTAAAAATATATATTTTGTGATATGCCAGCAAGTTTAATTTGCAATGGCGTATAAATCGGAGGTTAGATTATGCAAAGTAGATTAGAACAAGACATTATTTCAACGGCAGAAAGCTTCAAAAATAACTTCTCCGATAAAGGAAATTTTGATTTTAGTGTACAAAGTTTACGTGAAGTAGACGATATCCTTGAAGAATTATGTGAGTATGAATTAGATAATGATACTTTGGATTCTGTTTCTTCTATGGTTGGAAGTTACATTTTCGAAGTGGCAAGAAGGAACTACGGCGGGAAGTATTATTGGGTACAAGAAAGAGAGCAGCCCGTTTTAGTTACTGGTGAGCCTGAATTTTCAATTTCAATATTTGCATTCGATAAAGTTAGAGGCAGAATTCAGAATGGCAAAGAAGATGAGATCCCTTATTACTTTGATGGCTATATCCAGTCAGTTGAAAAAGGTAAGCAAACAGGATACTGTGCAACAATTGTTTAAAGTCTAGGTCGTGTCTGAAAACTCTTCATTGAGTCAATTTGAAAATGGCAGCTACGTACACAAGAGCCAGGAATGACTTGGCCAACTTGTCGTAACGAGTAGCCACACGGCGAAAGTGTTTGATTTTATTGAAAAAGCACTCCACTAAGTGGCGTTCTTAGTAGCGGTACCAATCGACTTTCCATGGGTTTTGACTATTCGTTTTAGGCGGGATGGTGTAGGATGCCTGCTTAGCTGTAATCCAATTCCAATATCGCTTCTGAGCCATAAGCTTTGTCGCCAAGAATATGACTTCCTGTAATATCAAGCTTCTGAAGTAAATCGATCGCTGGAACGGAATCGTAGACTTGACCACCCGTCAGAAGAAAAGCAAGGGGGGTTCCTAATCCATCGACGACGGCGTGAAGTT
Organism: Paenibacillus sp. 32352; assembly: GCF_002042965.1. Classification (GTDB taxonomy): domain Bacteria; phylum Bacillota; class Bacilli; order Paenibacillales; family NBRC-103111; genus Paenibacillus_S; species Paenibacillus_S vulneris. The sequence goes on from NZ_MZNT01000012.1 coordinate 213,519, forward strand.
TGGTTGTCTTTCCGCCACGATTGACCGCCGATGTGCTGATTCACTTCGTGTCCTGGGGCGTTTTTTTAGCACCAGCACTATGTTGATGGGCTTGACCGATGTAGAATCAATGCTCAAGTTTTCAAAGTCAGGTTCGACCTGAAGAGTTTGGAAGATCGCGACAAGCAGTCCGGTATCTCGCCACTTGCAGAAGCGACTGTAGACCGTTTTCCATGAACCATAGCGTCACTCCGGTAGATCGCGCCAGGCAGCACCACTTCGAGCGATCCATAGAAAAGCGTTAAACATGGTTCTTTCACTTAATTTTGTCGGACGTCCTGTTTTGTAGGGTGGAAACATGCCCTTAATTTGTTCCTACTGTTCATCGCTTATTTCGTACCGTCTTTGAATCATGCTTGACGCCCCATTCGTTCTCTCTAATCTTACCATGTTATTTAGTTTTCAGACACATCCTAGATATTATAAGAACCATTTTCGCTATAGCACTCGGCTTAATGACTTTCTATTACATCCTAAATCGAAACTATACATTCTTCCAATATATCATTTTAGATTACCCAAAAATGACGTCTGATGATTTAAATCAATTTATGCAACTCCTGGTACAGTCTTTGACCTTCCCTGCAGGATATCCGGGACCTGCCGTCCGAGATTGCCCAGGATCTCGGGTATGAGCACAGGCGCTATTTCAGCGAGGTGTTCAAGAAATATACCGGCATGACCCCGTCCGACTTCAAACTGCATTATCTTGGAAAAGAATAAGAATGCGCAGGGGAGGCATGTCCGCAGGGCGGAGGTGGCCTCCCTTCTCTGTATAAAGCTGCTGCAGAAATCTGCCCTTAATGTGGGCTTACCCGCCTTATCCGGATGCGCCAATCCGTCTATAATCAGGTTGTAAGCGAATACAGAAGGGATATATAAGGGTGACTACCAATGATGAAACGTATGCTAATAACATCTCTGAGGTTACCGATGATCTGGAACACTTCGAGGTGCTCAGCCTGTCTACACCGGACCTGCGCAATATTGTACTGTTTCCCGAGTTGATCGGCGGCAAGTATGTCCGGCTTTAGCGTCCCTTCACGGTATACAGCCGCGGCGGCCGGGACCGCTTCGATGCCTGGATCTCCGAGTCGCCGGACCTGAAGCATTGGGGCAACTCCAGCCTACTGCTCGCCGTCGAGCAGGTGCCGTTTGCCAATGACAAGATTGGCCAGGCCGCACCTCCGGTCCGGGCGGATAATGGCTGGCTGACCACCTTCCATGCGGTGGATGTGGACCCGGCCAGTGGCAAGCAAGGTTGGGAGGACACCTGGAAGAAGCGCTATACCGCCGGAATTATGCTGCTGGATCTGGAGGACCCCCGCAAGGTGATCGGCATGAGCAGGCAGCCGCTGCTGGCACCGGAGACAGACTATGAGATTGGCGGGGGCTTCCGCAATCATGTGATTTTTCCGGGAGGGATAATTCTGGAGGATGACGGCGAGGTCAAGATCTATTACGGCTCTGCGGATACGGTGGAATGTCTGGCAACGGCCCATGTGGACGATCTGCTCCGGCTCTGTCTGGAGCCGGAGCATAGATAAGATTGGAAGCAGGCTGAGGGCGGAAATGCGGAGTAACAGTGGGGCCATGTACCATGATTGGAGCGGCTTGCGCGGAGATTGTGCATGAAGTGCAACAATGCTAAATCAATAGCAGCAACCGTGGGGAGATTGTGCATAAAATGCAACAATACAGCTCAGTAGTAGCGACCAACGCAGAAATCCTGCACAAGGTGTAACAAAACCGGGGCCGTATTTTAAAAGGAAACTTTGCTGATGCAGAAAAGGTTAGTATTACTCTGCCACTTCCGAAGCTGAGCAGGAATATATTTACTTTATGAAAAGAGTAAAGAGCATCGCTGGTGAAATCATCATTCATTGATGATAGAGTGTTTTCTAAAAAAATATGAAAGAGGTGTTTATTTATGTTAAAGCGGTTAAAGTTTTTAAGCTTAATTATTTGTATGGTGGCCAGTCTTGTAACTGTCGTTCCTTTGACAGCAAGCGCGGCTACAGTTGTAAGCTATCCATTACCGTCGATCTATACCACGACCAGTCAATACACGGTAACAGCAGACTCTACGAATATACCGGTAATTGACACTTCGGAGGTATTTGTAAACTATAATTATTGTAATTTCTCTTTTTCAGGTACTACTACAATCACAATTACAGCAAGCGAGCCAATCAATACATATAATATTTCTCCCAAAGCTTTGGGAATCACTGCAACAAAGAGCGGAAATACACTTACATTTACACTTTCATCACCAAGATATCTTATAGTTAAAATCAATAACCTGAAAGATCTGGTTATTGCGGCAGATGCTCTTGAAACCAATGTTCCGGCTTCATCCGGTACAGGCATATACAATGTTAAAACTCAATACGGTGCCGACAGTACCGGGTTCGCTATGGCTACAACTGCAATACAGAACGCCATCAATGCGGCTAACGCAGCAGGTGGCGGTATAGTATACGTTCCAGCCGGAGTTTATAAGTGCGGAAACCTTGTTTTAAAAAGCAATGTTTCGGTTTATCTGGAGGGTGGTTCTGTTATAAGGGGTTCAGGAAATCCAAGCGATTACACTACCCATTTTCATAAGAATTCTCTGAAAAAGGATGGAACATGGTTTATCTATACCGAAACAAATGCAAACAATATTAAGATATACGGCAGGGGGACTATTGACGGCAATGGCCATTATATGAGAAATACAAACAATTATTTGAACAATATTCTTGTACCCTTGCAGTGCAGCAACTTCACGGTTGACGGCATAACCATAAGAGACAGCGGTGGCTGGGCTACAATCGTTACAAGATCTAATAACGTAACATTCCAGAATACAAAGCACTTCAACAACAATGAACTTGATTATGAAAATGATGCAATAGACATTCAAGAGAGCCAGAATGTACTCATAAAGCACACTGTAGCAGTATCAGAGGATGACACCTACTCATTTAAGACTTGGGATGTAGCAACTACGGATATAGCTGCAAACTGGCCGGGAAGTCCTGAAAACCAGTCAAATGTAGTTGTGGATGATGCTTTCGCTTGGAGCAGATGTGGAGCATTCAAGGTTGGAGATGGAGTAAAACAGCTTCAGGATGGCATCGTTGTTAAAAACTCTTATGTATACCGGTGCTGGCGCGCTTTAGCGGTAGGTCATCTTTATGGAACTCCAGCAGCACAAAACATCATATTTGACAATATAGATGTTGAAGGCTTCTGGCCAAGATCCGGTGTTCACTCCAGATGGTTTGATCTTTCTGCAAAAACCGGTCCGATAAAAAATGTGGTCTATAATAATATCAATTTACGCGCTTTAGGTGAAGTTTCAATAATGAAGGGTTGGAGTGACACATCTACTGTCTCCGGAGTTACATTAAACAATGTTCGCGTCGGTGGAGTTGCGGCAACTACATTGGCAGAATTGAAAATAACAGATACTAACAGCTATGCTGCAGCTCCAAAATTCAACACATTGAAATTTGAAGCGGAAGGCTATAACCTTAGTTCAGGTGTTTTATCCTATGAGGCAAGCACTGATGGTGGGCTGGATGTTGGTGGAGGGAGTAATGGCGACTATATAGCATTTAAAAATGTAGACTTTGGTAGTACAGCTAAAACAAGTATTGATTTGAAGGTTGCATCCGCTAATTCCGGCGGAAGGATAGAATTCCACTTGGACAGTCCTACAGGCACTATGCTGGGTTATTGGACAGCAGAAAGCACAGGCGGATGGCAGACATGGTCGGTCAAGAATATCCCGCTTAATACCGGGACAGCTGTAGGAACCCATACTGTATATGTTACTTTTGTTAAGTCAGATTCAACCACAGTTGCAAATTTAACTTGGTTCCAGTTCAAATAGAATGGAAACTGTTTGATGTAATTGCAGTAAGATGGATAAAGGGGGGATCAAATGATATGCCTCTTCATTCTGCTAAAGTTTTTTCTACGACTGATCAACTAACACAAAAAAACAGCAAGTCTCCTAAGTGAAGTGAAATAGGGACTTGCTGTTTGAGGTTTCAATTATTTCTTAAAGCTATGAATTGGAGCTGGGATTCGTCCGCCACGATTAACGAAGTTCGCGCAGTTAAAGCCGTTTACTGCTATAACTGGTGCATATCCGAGCAGGCCGCCAAATTCGCAGTTTAAGCTAGCTTGATGTTTGGATAACATGGTATCCTTAATCCAAGTCTGGGACAAGTACAGCAGCCAAGGAGAGCATCGTTATATATTCGACCGATTGCCGGAAAAACCTTGGACCCTTGAGGAAAGGACGGAGGAGAAACATGAGCGCGCGGAGAGGGAGAGTCATTCGAAAGAAGTTTTACGATCTGTTTTACGGGATATCTTTCAAACAAAGAATTCGCTCCTCATTCATCCTGTTAATCATATTGGCCATTAGCGTTGTAGGAACCAGCTCTTATTGGATTGCATCCAAGGAGCTGCAAAAGAACGCTTTCACCTCGAGCCAGGAGGCAGTGGACAAGACGACGCAAATTTTGGACGATAAGCTGAATAGCATCTCAATTTCTCTCCGTTCGTTGATGTTAAGCGACGCATTCCGGCAAATGATGCTCGACGTTCAGAGCAACAACATATCGAATTATTATGTTCATTTGTCCGGATTCCAGTATGTTTTCTCTCAATTGAGTTATAATGATCCTCTGATCGAGAGCATTCTTATAGCTACCCCGATCGGTGATTTTTACCCGACGGCGCAGCGAAGGTCACAGTCCCTATCATTCTACGAGTCAAATTTGTATTATGAGATTAAAGACAAACCGGATGGTTTGTGGGTCAAGGGACATACGGATATATTTTTTACTGGAGAAAAGCGTGTATTGTCCTTCGTCACCAAAGGAACACAGGATAATGTGACGAGCACTAATGTATTTATCGTCGTCAATATAAATGAAAACAGTTTGATCGGGGTTATCAATAAGCACTCATCCCAAAATGACAGTAACTACTTTATGGTCGATTCTAAAGGCGAGGATGTCATCCGCACCACCTGGTCTACACAACATAATCTGATGAAGGATGAGCTTTTTCTGCGTAATGTGTCCTCGAATACCCGCGGGTCCTTTTTTCATAGCTTTGATAAAACGGATTACTTGGTAAATTATACACGCTCTGGCGTTGTGAAAGATTGGCTTTTGTTCGGTATGCAGCCCAAAGACAAGCTGCTGGAGCAGATGAATCTTGTGCAGCGTACAACGATTTTCATCATGATCGTCTTTTTATTGGTGGCGTGGTTGTTCTCGAACAAATTGACGGCACTGTTGCTCAACCCCCTGTTCAAGCTGCAACGACTGATGCGGGAAGTGGAGGATACCCGGCTTTCCGTCCGGTTCGAGAGCCGCTACCGCGACGAGGTGGCCCAGGTCGGCTTTCAATTCAACCGGATGCTGGATGAGATCAATCGTCTGATAGATGATGTTAAGTCGAGTGAGGCTGGCAAGCGAAAAGCGGAGCTACGCTCGCTCACAGCGCAAATGGAGCCTCATTTTTTGTACAACACCTTGAACACGATATATTGCAAATCGGTTATGGGCGAGAATAACGATGTCAATGAGATGATTCTTGCATTGAGCCAGATGTTCCAATTGGGGCTCAGCGGAGGCCGTGATTGGAATACGCTAGAGGATGAGCTGTCCCATGCACAGCAGTACTGTGCTATTCAGCAAAAATGCTACGAGGGTTTATTCGAGTACGTTATCAACATAAGCGATGAGCAGCTGTTAACCTGCTATGTACCGAAGATATTGCTCCAGCCGATCATCGAGAACAGCATTCAGCATGGCTTCAGCAACCGCCGGTCCGGGGGAATCATTCGCGTATCGGTAAGTAGAGAACATAATATGCTGCATCTGGTGATCGAAGATAACGGCACCGGCATGGAAATGGACAAGGTCATGCAGGCGATGATTCATCAAGTTAGCTCGAAGAAAGGATATGCAATTTATAATATATTAAACCGGCTCCAGCTCTATTATGGCGAGAAAGCAAGCATGGAGCTGTTCAGCAGCTTGGGAAGTGGAGCCAGAACCGATCTCTGGATTCCCATTAGGAAAAGGGAGGGAGAGTATTATGAATGAGAGTCCGGTCGTAAAATTATGTGTCATCGATGACATCCGCAGCGTCGTTGACATGATTGCCCGCAAGCCATCGTGGCATGAGCATCGTGTCGAGGTTGTCGGCACTGCTTTAGATGGCGAAGAGGGACTCAGACTCGTTAGAGAGTTGAAGCCCGATATTGTCCTAACTGATATTCGAATGCCAAGAATGGATGGACTTGCTATGACGGAGGCGATTCTTGAAGTGTCGCCGCATATCAAAATCGTGATTTTAAGCGCATATACTGACTTCTCCTATACGCAGCAGGCGATTCGACTGGGGGCATTTGACTTTATCAAAAAGCCGTTCTCGATCGATGAGATTGTGAAGGTTGTTCTCAAAGCGAAGAAAGCCTATGAGGAGGAGATGAGGGAACATTCTGAGAGGCTAGAACTCGAGAAGAGTGCGCGTACGAGTATGCCTATGCTGCAGCGGGAATATGTATCGCTTCTCGTGCATCATCCGGCAAGTGAAGAGCGGGCATTGAAGGAATGGGAGCAGCTCAAGATCGAATTGGAGCCGCGTCACTTCAACATTTTCATCGTTGAGCTCGACCATTTCCCGGACAAGTATGGCAGCCAACCTGCACGGGAGATTGAATTAATTCAATTTGCTGTGCGGAATATACTGGAGGAGACGATAGCTGCTTGGACACGTGGCATGGTGTTTCGTGAAGGTGTGAGCCGGTTCATATGCATCGTTAACTGCATAGACAATATCACAGCACAGCAAATTTCGGAAGCGTGCCGTGCGAATATTTCCCAGTTTGCGAAATCTACCGTCTCTGTCGGCGTAGGTCTGTGCGTCGATACCATTTCGGAACTACCTCATTCCTATACCCAGGCGTTAAGCGCGCTATCGTACCACTTCTACACGGAAGGTGACGGCGTCAACAGCTATTCTCCTTCGGCGGGACGGAGTAATAGCCTGCCAACGTATTCGATTTCAACAGAGCAGGAATTTTTGTTCGCTTTGCGTTCTGGAAATAAGGACAACTGCCTGCATATTCTGGAGCGGATTTTTAACAAATGGATAAGCAGTGATCCTCTACCCAAACCGCAATATGTCGAGAATCTATGCATGGAGCTTTCGAATAAAATAAATCGGTTGATGCTCGAATATTTTCCGCCAGAGAGGGTTTTCACACTGGAGCGCCAATACGGTTCGGTGAACCTCCGGGGGTACAGCACCTTTCAGGAAATGCGGGAGCGCATAAGGAATCACTGCACGGAAGCCTGCGGCTGGATGGAAGAGGAACGTTCGGATGAATCCGTCAAGTTGATTTATCAGGCAAAAGACTACATCTGTGCGAATTTGCAATTGAATTTGTCTTTAGAGCATTGTGCCAAGCAGGTAAATCTAAGCCCGGGCTATTTTTCCAACCTGTTCAAAAAAGTGCTCGGCATCTCCTATCAACAGTTCGTTACCCAACAAAAAATGGAGAAAGCCAAGTCCATGCTCATTGACGGTTACCAGGTACAAGAAATCGCACTGACACTGGGCTATGAGCATAGAAGGTATTTCAGCGAAATCTTCAAGAAATATACCAGCATGACGCCTTCCGAGTTCAAGGCCTACAGCATGGGGAAGAGCGCTTCTTCACAGGATAACAAGTCCTAACCCGTCACATCTTTACGCCCTCGTTTCCTAGGAACCGGGGGTGTTTTTATATAACGGCTAAAAAAACCTGCCCTTAATGTGGGGATTACCGCATTATGTAATAATGCTTTCAGGTTTAAAATAAGGACATAGAGATTCACGAATTGAAAAGGGGAGGCAATGAGATATGAAAACACGTATAGTTCCGGCGTTGCTTGGATTGGCTATGGCAGGCAGCTTGGTGGCCTGCAGCAGCGATAACGGGCCAAAAGAAGGACAAGGGAATAAACCCATAGCGAAAACGAAGATTACTTACTGGACGGGTGACCGCCACGACTCTGATTTTATTAAAGAAATGGTTGATAAGTTCAATACGACAAATCAGGACAACATTGAAGTCGAACTGGTGGTCAAGGGCGACGATTTCGACCAGGCGCTCGATCTATCGTTCCAAACCGCGGAACCGCCTGATATTATACGAGTCAAAGAAAATACGATTCAAACGTTTTATAAAAAAGGCTTCCTAGCGCCAATCGATGAATTCATGACTGACGACTTGAAAGCCAAATTCCCGGAGATGAAAGATCTGAACAGCTTTGACGGAAAAAGATACAGCCTTCCGAATTACGGCACGACGATGCGCCTCATCTACAACAAGGAGCTTTTCGCTAAAGCGGGTATTACAAACCCACCGACAACATTGGCGGAGCTGGTCGAGGATGCAAAGAAACTTACCGAAGCTGGCAAAGCCATTGGAGCTTACGGATTCGCACAAAATTTCAAGAATCCAGGCAGCGCGCTCGGCCGTTCCTCCCGCGTCATAGCTGAGGTCAGCGGCTACGGAGGGTTCGGATATGACTTCAAGACTGCCCGCTACGACTTTAGCGGCATGAAGCCGATCATCCAGGCGTTCAAACAAATTAAAGACGATGGCAGCATGCTGCCCGGTGTGGAATCTCTTGATATCGATCCGCTGCGTGCGCAGTTCGCCCAAGGTAAAATCGGGATGTATCTCTCATTCTCAGCCGAAGCGGGTGTATATCAATCGCAGTTCCCGGCCAAAATCGATTGGGCGGCGGCACCGGTTCCATCAATCAATGGAAGCTTCAACGGAGCCTCGGGTTTCCTGGGCGGCCAATGGCTTGCACTCAGCTCAAAAACGGCTAATAAAGAAGCAGCCTGGAAATTTATGAAGTACATGTACAACGATTCTTTGCTGCAACAGTACCAGGAAAAAGGATTCGGCATTGCGATGGTGCCATCGATAAGCGCGGTAGCGGCCAAGCCTCAAGTGAAGGGCATCGAAGGGTTCCTGCCTAACAAATATGATGGTGTCTGGCCAGTCTATCCTGTCGTGCCAGTACAAGGAACAAAATCCGATGATGCCTTCTTCAAGTACATTCTAAGCGGAGGCGACTTGGAATCCATCATAACTGATTTGAATACGCGCTATAATGCTGCGCTGGATACGGCTATCGCCAAAGGCGACGTCAAGGTGCAGCCTATGCCGGATTTCAAACCTTCAGACTTAGCTGGGAAATTTGTCAAATAACATTTCTATGAGGATGGGGATGACCGACGCCCCATCCTTATGTATACAAATAAGGAGTTGAGATGGATTGAATAAAGCCAAACATGCCGCTTTTGCCTACAGTTACTTGCTTCCCAGCTTTATTCTAACCGCTGTTCTAGGGATCTACCCGATCTTATGGGCCATGAGGTATATGTTTTACGATTATAAAGGGTACGGTCAGGAACGGTTTATTGGATTGGATAATTTTGTCCGGGTAATGAAGGACCATGATTTCTGGGATTCCGTCGTAAATACATTCGTTTATGCCGGTGGGAAGCTGGCCATTTCGATTCCGCTGTCACTACTTTTAGCCGTAATACTTAACCGGGGGATTTGGGGCAGGAACCTGATGCGGGCGATATTTTTTATGCCGACGATCATAAGCACGGCCGTCATGGCCGTTGTCTTTTTTACAATATTCAATTCGTATAACGGCATCCTGAATCAATTTCTGATGAAATACAAGGTTATTCATCAAGCTTTCGATTGGCTCGGTGTGGATCATTCCATGCTGACCGTGATCATTGTAGCTGTCTGGGGGGCTGTCGGCAACTACATGCTGCTTTTTCTTGCGGGTCTCCAGAACATCCCGGAGGACGTCTATGAGAGTTCCTCTCTCGACGGAGCGAATAAGCTGCAACAGTTCTGGTATATTACGATACCGATGCTGGGTCCGGTGCTGCAAATGATTATCATGCTTGCAATTATCAACGCACTCAAAGGGTATGAAAGCATTATGGTTATGACCGATGGAGGTCCGATCGGTAAGACAACGGTTATGTTTCTCTATGTATACAAGCTTTTTTTTCCTACTGCAGGCACCGGAGCGGCTACGCAGGTACAGGAAATCGGGTATGGCAGCGCCGTTGCCTTCGTCACCGCGATTATTGTGGGGCTGATCACGTTACTGTATTTCTTTGGTTCAAAACGGCTGAACCGCAACGATTGAGGAGGATAGCATCATGAGAATCGTATGGAACATCGTCTTATGGGTTTTTCTGCTTCTGGTTACGTTAGTCACGTTGTTTCCGGTTGTCATCACAATCTTCGGCTCTTTCAAGACGAACATCGAATTAACCACGGGCGCGACCTTGCTGCCCTCCAGCTGGCAATTCGGCAATTACGTGGAAGCCTGGAAGCAAGCTAATTTTTCGACCTACACCAAAAACAGTTTATTTGTTGCGATTACCGTTACGATCGGTACGTTATTAGTATCTTCGATGGCCGCATATGTTGTAAACCGGATGGAATTTCGAGGGAAGAAGCTGTATGTCGGAATCCAAGCCTTTACGATGTTCGTCGCAATCGGTGCTGTCGTCTTAAGACCCCAGTTCGAACTAATGATTAAACTTCAACTGCATAATACACTGTGGGGTGTCATCCTTATTCTGATCAGTGCACATGCATCAACCTTTTTCATTCTTCTTAGCTTTATGAACGGCATTCCCAAAGAATTGGACGAGGCGGCGCGCATCGACGGCTGTTCACGAGGAGGAACATTCTGGAAGATTGTTGTTCCGCTGCTGACGCCGGGACTGGGTGTCAGCGCGCTGTTCACGTTTCGCGGAGCATGGAACGAATACCTGCTGCCGTTTGTGTTTACTATGAGTAAGCCCAAATTGCAGACGCTGACCGTCGGTCTCGCCAATTTGAAATATGGGTTAGCTGCCGCTTCGCAAACGCATTTGATGATGGCGGGGGCCTGCTTGTCCATCCTACCGATCCTGATCGTCTACTTGTTCGCCAACAAATCATTTATGCAGATGACAGCAGGTTCGTTAAAAGGTTAGCCTGAAGTATACTATGGGGTCCTTACAGGTCTTCGCTTGTTCTTAAGCTTATATTATGACTAGGAGGAAAGTATTTTTATGACATCGTTACCTTTGATTGGAGACCTGTTCTCCAGCAGCATTATTAAGCGGTATCCGGCGAATCCGATTCTGGATGCGGCTTCCGTGCCTTATCCGACAGCACTTGTCTTTAATGCGGGCGTCACCAAGTTCAACGGTAAGTACGTGATGGTATTCCGCAATGATTACGGTTCACTTGAGAAACAATCGATAGAACCGCATCATACGACGGATTTAGGCATTGCGTTCAGTGATGACGGCATCCATTGGAAAGCGGGTCCGAAGCCCTGCTTTAAAATGCATAACGAGGAAATCGTTCGCGCTTACGACCCACGGTTAACCGTTATCGACGAACGCTGCTATATGTGTTTTGCTGTGGACACCTTGCACGGCATTCGTGGAGGCGTAGCGGTAACCGATGATTTCGAACATTTTGAAGTACTCAGCTTGTCGACGCCGGATCTGCGAAATATGGTGTTGTTCCCGGAAAAAATTCATAACCGTTACGTTCGTCTAGAGCGCCCGTTTACCGTATACAGCCGGGGTGGGATCGATCGGTTTGATACCTGGATATCCGAATCGCCAGATTTGAAGTTCTGGGGAAATTCCGACCTGCTACTGGCAGTGGAGCAGGTGCCTTTCGCAAACGATAAGATCGGTCCCGCTGCTCCACCCGTAAAAACAGAGAAAGGTTGGCTAACTCTGTTTCATGCGGTCGATATCGATCCTTCCAGAGGCAAAAACGGATGGGAGCCGACTTGGAAAAAACGGTATACGGCCGGCATTATGCTGCTCGATCTGGATAACCCGAAAAAGATCGTCGGCATGTACAAGAAGCCTCTGCTTGCGCCTGAAGCAGACTACGAGGTGGACGGAGGCTTCCGCAATCATGTTATTTTTCCGGGTGGCATGGTTCTCGAGAAAAGCGGCGAAGTTAAAATCTATTACGGGGCCGCCGATACAGTGGAATGCTTGGCGACAGCCCATGTGGACGATTTGCTCAAGCTTTGTCTGGAAGGATGAGTCAGCCCGTTAGGAGGTGGAAATATTGACGTTCTGGGGAGAGCTACGGCGGCCACCGAACCGTTACCGTAGTGTACCGTTTTGGTCATGGAACGACAAGCTGGAGATAGCCGAGTTGGAGAGGCAAATTGAAGAGATGCATAATGCGGGAATAGGCGGTTTTTTCATGCATGCCCGTAGCGGGTTAAAAACGCGTTATATGGGTGAGGAATGGATGGCGGCGATTCGAATTTGTATAAAGAAAAGCAAATCGCTTGGAATGGAGCCGTGGCTTTACGACGAGAACGGCTGGCCGAGCGGGTTTGCTGACGGTCAGGTGCCCGCAATGGGTCTCGACTTTCAGCAAAAGCGGATTGCATATGAGGAAGCCCCGTTCCGATTATCGCCGGAACGAACGATTGCTTACTATGCTAGAGCCGGGAACGGTTACCGCAGGCTAATGACCGGTGAAGAGAGCAACGCCGACTTACGAATTTTTTACATGGTGAATCCGTATTATATCGATACGCTCAGTAGGAAAGCGGTTCGCGCTTTCATCGATTCGACCTACGAAGCGTATTGGGACAAGTTTGGAGAGGAATTCGGAGATGTTGTAAGAGGCGTATTCACCGATGAACCTCAATTCGCGAGGGGACAAAATCCATGGTCGTTCGACCTGGAAGAAGAGTTCGGCTCCCGTTATGGATATGATATACGGGATGTTCTTCCGTCGCTTTTCTTCACGACGGAAGGATGCGGGAAGGCGAGGTACGATTACTGGGAATGCGTCACCGCCATGTTCACTCAGGCTTATACGAAGCAAATCGGCGAATGGTGCCATAGTAGAGGCTGGGTGGCTACAGGTCATGTCGTTGATGAACAGGAATTAATGAATCAGATCACTTCTGTCGGAGATCCGATGGCATTTTATGAATATTTGCAAATTCCTGGATGTGACTGGCTGGGGCGGTTTGTAAGCGAAGAGCCGATAGTTCCCAAACAGGTTAGTTCGGTAGCCCGGCAGCTTGGCAAGAAGAGGACCATCACAGAAAGTTATGGGTGCTCCGGATGGAATGTAAGCTTTCAGGATTTGAAAAGGATCGGGGAATGGCAGTTCGTTCATGGCATCAACTCCATCTGCCAGCATTTGCAGGGATATTCGCTCAAAGGGCTGCGCAAGCGTGATTACCCGCCTTCCTTGTTCTATCAGCAGCCATGGTGGGATGATTACCGTGCATACAACGATTACTTCGCACGGTTATCGCTTCTGTTGTCAGAAGGCAATCGTCAGGCAGACGTCCTGCTGCTTCATCCGATCCGCTCGGCATGGGTGGCGCAATGCGGACACGACTCCTCAGCTATCATCCCATATCACCAATCCTTCGCTCAACTTACGCGCTGGATGTGCCAAAGCTTTCTCGAGCATGATTACGGCAGTGAGAGCATCATCGAGACGCATGGCAGCGTCTGTGACGGACGATTCATCGTAGGGCAGGCTTCCTACAATGTGGTCGTTATTCCACCGAGCATCTCTTTAAACAAGAGGACAGTACAGCTGCTTCAGCAATTTATGGAGCAAGGGGGACGCCTTATCGCATTTTCTCCGTATCCGACGCAGATGAACGGGGCGGAAAGTGAGGAATTGAAAGAAATTCTCGGTTATGCACAGAAACCAGGGTGGAGCCGGGAGGAACTGCTGCAAGCGGTATCCGCTGCAGCAGCGCCATTCATCCGGGTGACGGACAGTACAGGAAAACCAATAGCTGCGGATTCGATCAATGTGCAGACATTAACACTGGAAGGTGCTTTCTTATACTATTTGGTGAATTCCGGTGAAGAATGCTATGAAGACATTCAGGTAGAACTGCTGCGAAGCGGTACTGTAGAAATAATTGATTTGACAACAGGCGATGTGGTTCCGCTTAACCATGTAGGAACGGAAGATGGCGTTCGGTTCACGCTCAGCTTGCTTCCGGCGCAATCGCATATGCTTCGGCTTGTGCCAGTAACTGCTAAAATCTTTAAGGGGGAAAACTTGTTAGCGAACCGAATTGGAGCCGCTGCTCGTACAATGTCTGACGGAGCGAAGGCAAGGATCGCGTACTCGCTGGACCGGCCATGGACTATTGCATATTCAGATCTGAATAGCTTGACGCTGGATACTTGCCGACTGCGAATAGAGGACGGCGAATGGTCAGACCGCCAGCCGATTATTTTTATCCAGGAACAGCTGCTGGCCATAGGGGGCCCGGTTCATATAGAGCTGGAATTCGAATTTCAGGTTGATTTCGATGTGTCAGTTCCACGAGAGCTGTATATGGTTATGGAACAGCCAGAAACTACGCAGATCACGCTGAACGGTTGCGTGGTGAATCCAGTAAGCTGCGGATGGTGGAGGGATACCTCCTTTCGCAAGATCGATATTCGCGGACTGGCCGTAAGGGGAAGCAATACGCTGATTATTGCATCGTATTTCAGCAATTCGAGCGCTACCTATGAAACCATTGAACGGGCGGCCGTGTTCGAATCGGAACGTAATAAACTGACACTTGATTCCGAGATCGAGAGCGTATATTTGTTGGGGGAGTTCGGCGTCAGATCGAAATCGTCTTTTACGGAAGGTGAGAGGCGCGCCGTTCGCACCGACGGTCCATTCGAGCTTACGGAGCCGCCGACAGAAGTACAGGCGGGGGATTTCGTCCGGCAGGGGCTTCCGTTCTTTGCAGGAAAGCTACGCTTGCGGCAGCAAATTCGGATGAACCATGAAGTCTGGTACGTGGCTAGACTGCGATTCCCGGTGCCGCCGGATGCCATTGTCACGCGCTTGATCGTCAACGGTGAACAGGCTCATACTTTTCTGTGGGAGCCTTACGAGGCGGATATCGGAGCATTGCTCCGAAGAGGGGATAATATCATCGAGCTAGAGCTTGCGAACAGCTGTCGCAATCTGCTGGGTCCCCATCATCATATAAAAGGCGAGGTATACAAGGTGGGACCGGATAGCTTCAAAGATAAACCCGGATGGACCGATAAGGACCTGGATCCCAATACTCGGGTATATCAAGACCATTATTCATTTGTCCGATTGGGCTTTCAGGATGCACCACGGATAGAACTGCAGTTGTAACTGCAGGAGTTCGAAATACGAGACAATCACCTTCGACAATATAGATATCGAACGATTGGAATATACCAATGATAACAACCGAACCTGGGCGTTCTTCATCATTCGTAACGCCGACGGCTTCGGAGGAGGGACTATCAACAATCTGAAGGTAAAAAATATCAATGTACGCGATCAGGGAACGACAGCGGGTACTCTGAAAGGTTACAGCAGTACCAAAAATATTAGTGGGATTACGTTCGATACCGTTATGATGCCGGGAAGTACAGGGCCTGCTACTAATTTGTACGAAATGAATATCATCAATAAAGCCAATTATACACAGCCGACTATTTTACCGACACAGACCCCTGAACCGATCCAGCGGCCGAATCTGGCTCGGAATAAACCGGCATATGCCTCCTCTTCAAAAACGGCCCCGTATCTTACAGTTGACGGAGATTATACTACAAGATGGGGCTCTAATTATACGGATAACGAATGGTACTATGTCGACCTCGGTTCAAGCATGGACATTGACGAAGTTAAGTTGTACTGGGAGACGGCTTATGGAAAAAGTTACCGAATTCAAGTGTCAGACGATGCGGCGAACTGGAAGGATGTATACCACAACCGGGGACGGCGGCCTCGACGTAATCCGCTTCACTCCGACAAAAGCCCGATATGTCCGGATGAACGGCACCTTAAGAGGTGAAATTCGACAGCTGAGGTACCAGCAAGAGCTTGTTTCTATATGACACCACCAAAAGTCATTGTCCCATTATTAAAAGAAACTGTTCCTTGGTAAAATGGAAGTACCACCCACCATTTACGAAAGGAACGGTTTCTTTGTATTTTCAATATATAGGCAGCCGGAACAGTTACAGTAAGACCGACAAATATGCCACGTTTATGCTGATGAAAGAAGATCACATGCGAAACGGTCAGCTCAAACCGGGCTACAATGTACAGATAGGTACCGAAAATCAATTCATCTTCGGCTGCGGCTACAGATTGCTATTTCTTCGCTGCAAAATATCTGGCGACCGTAGCTGGAGTGTTCACCGTCTCGCTTAGAATTGCGATCATAGAAAAATTAATGCCCGATTTTCGGCGCAACGATTTTTTGAAAATATTATAATCATAATTGTGTTCGGAGAAGGCTTCAATTCATTTTGAAACTGTTATGAAAAAAGGAGGAGCAGAATGATACCGCCCGACAGGAAACTCACGTATTATCAGGCGCTTATCGATAAGAAGTCCGAGTATGAAGGCATTTTCTATGTAGGAGTCAAGACAACTGGTGTGTTTTGTCGGCCTACCTGTCCGGCAAGAAAACCTAAGTTTGAAAACTGTGAATTCTATGAGACTGCTAAGGAAGCCCTTCTGGCATCATTCAGACCCTGCCAACGCTGCCGTCCGTTGTCTCATCCGGGCCATGTCTCGGAGCTGGTTCGTAAGCTAGTCAACGCGGTGGAAGAAAACCCCGAACACCGCTGGACAGACGAAGACTTCCGAAAATTATCTGTGGATGCCTCAACTGTGCGCCGCCAGTTCAAGAAGAGATTCGGAATGACTTTTGTTGAATATGCAAGAGCTCGGCGAATGGGAATAGCCTTGAAGCAGATCCGAGCAGGCAGCGCGGTCATCGAAGCACAGTTATCCGCAGGTTACGAATCCGGCAGCGGCTTCAGGGATGCGTTTTCGCGCATTATGGGTGCAGCGCCTGCCCAATTGGGCAATCAACAGATTTTAAAGGCATCGTGGTTGGATACGCGTCTTGGCCCGATGATCGCAATCGCCGATGAACAAGCGCTATATTTACTCGAATTTATAGATCGCAGAGGATTGGAGCGAGAGATCGAGCGTCTAAGAAGGAAGACAAAATCCGCGGTCATTCCGGGCAGCACACCGCCGATCGATTCGATTGAAAGGGAGCTTAGGGATTATTTCGAAGGCAAGTTAACCGAATTTAAAACGCCTGTGAAACTAATTGGAACGCCTTTTCAGAAAAAGGTATGGGAACAATTACAGAAAATTCCGCCCGGTCAGACGACTTCGTATGGCAACCTTGCCTCGACGATTGAAAAGCCAAGCGCTATTCGTGCCGTAGCCCAAGCAAATGGAGCCAATCAGCTGGCTATTGTGATTCCATGTCATCGAGTGATCAACTCGAACGGCGAGTTGGGCGGTTACGGAGGAGGGATATCTCGAAAACAATGGCTGCTTGACCATGAGAAGAATGAGAGAGTGGTGGATTAAATAAGATGATGAAAATCAAGCAGTCGGGCAAATGGTCCATTTTATTCGTGGTTACACTTGTATCATTTATTACTAATCTAGACGCTACGATTGTGGTTAACGGTCTCCCTTCGCTCATGGAGGACTTGCATCTTTCGATTGGAACGGGGATGTGGACGATTACTTCGTTCTATATCACAAGTACAGTATTCCTCCTTCCTTCTGGCCGATGGTCCGATATGTTCGGTACCAAGCGCATTTTTCTATGGGGGTTCTCTCTGTTCACGATTGCTACTGCTTTTTGCGGTATGTCAGACTCCGGCACAGTTCTGATCACGGCTCGCCTTCTGCAAGGTACTGGTGCTGCCATGGCGATGGCGGCATCTACTCCGATCTTGATACGGACATTTCCACCTAACGAACTTGGGGTCGCACTCGGCATTAACAATATCGCATGGGTGACAGGCTCTCTCGTTGGTCCTGTTGCTGGAGGTTTACTAATCGGTGAATTTGGATGGCGTTCCATGTTCTACGTGGTCGTTCCGATCGGTATCGTTGGTTTGGTTGCCGGTATTCTACTTCTAAAGGATGATAAATCAAGCGAAAAATCGAAAACTGACTGGCCCGGCGTGTTGACGTACGGAACAGGTTTAACCGCGCTGCTTATCGCCTTGTCCGAGGCCCAGACTTGGGGATGGGTATCGGGAAGAACATTCGGACTGTTCGCAGCAGTGCTGTTCTTATGGATTGCGTTCGTTTTCATTGAGAAGAAGGCTAAGCATCCATTGTTTCATTTGGGTCTTCTTGC
This sequence comes from Paenibacillus sp. 32352, assembly GCF_002042965.1. GTDB lineage: Bacteria > Bacillota > Bacilli > Paenibacillales > NBRC-103111 > Paenibacillus_S > Paenibacillus_S vulneris. Next base: position 231,878 of record NZ_MZNT01000012.1, read on the forward strand.
TTATCGGGATTACACCATAGGGCTCGGAATTACAATGAGCTACTGTATCGGTTATTTCGCCGTAACCATACTGCTTACGCTGTATTTGCAAGGTGCACTACACCTCAGTCCATTGGAGTCGGGGTTGTTGCTGATTCCGCTATCAGTGCCCCAACTGTTCACAGCTCCCTTCGGAGGTAGGCTTGCCGATCGTATAGGCCCCGCAAGAATGATTGTGCTGGGATCATTTCTAATCGGTCTCGCGCTACTGATGCTTGGACAGCTCGGCCCCAAGCTGTCGAATATAGCAGTCATCGCTCCGCTTTTGATCATTTCTGCTGCAACCGGACTTTCCTGGCCATCACTTGCAAAAGCAGTGCTATCAGCCGCTCCGCAAGAGCAAGCGGGTTCTGCTTCAGGTATGTTCTGGACCGTATACAACATGTGCCGGGCTATTAGCCAAGCGCTTGCGTTGGCGGTTGTTCAGCTGGTGGCCAAGTCCGATGTTGCTTCACAATTATTATCTAGTGCAGGGGGCCAGGAATTGGGTCAATCGAAAGATGCTTTGATCCAAGCTTCTAACATCGGTTTCCGATTCTTCGCAGTCTTTCTCGCACTCGCAGTCTTACTTGGACTATTTTTACTACGACCGCAGCACAAGACCGGAAGGGAATCAGCAAACATTTTCACTAATGAATAAACATACCTCCTGAAAATGAAAATGCCCCCTCGAAAAAGGGCGGCGATCGGCAGCTTCATTGCGTTTACGGGCAGCATTTAATAGCTCTTGTTTTTATGCTCGAGGTAATGGTAACATAGGAACATGCGTTTGTTTTTTTTGCATTTTCCAGCGGATCGGGGGAGGAATTAGCGTGGTTGAAATCATTGAAAAAGAGCAATTTTCGGTTAGTGGAAAATTAGGAAGGGGGGTTGCTAATGAAGCACCCCAATGGATACCATCATTAGAAGCAAATAGTAACTTTATTGAGATAAGCAATCCCGCCATCCATCATCATGTGCAAACGGCTCTCGTTTGTTTAGTTAAGGAGCCGATGTGTACATGATCCAATTGACGAACCGCCAGGCACGGCAATTTCTGCTATTGAAGCACGGGTTGTTGGGCGAATATCATTTTACCGGAAAGCAGGGAGTATTGGATTTTGTACGGCAGGTCGGCTGTATTCAATACGATCCCATCGATGTTTGCGGAAAAAACGCCGAACTGGTGCTGCAGTCGCGAATCAAAGGATTTACCAAGAACATGCTCGCCGAGTTGCTTTATCATGATAGAATCCTTGTCGATTATCCCGACAAGAATTTGGCCATTATCCCCGTCGAGGACTGGCCGTATTTTGAGCGGTATAGGCAGGCAGCCAGACAACATGCCAAGCGTTATCCCGAAATGGAAGCGTTGATAGAGCAAGTACGAGCTCACATCCAAAATCACGGTGCGCTAAGTTCGGATGATCTAAAATTGGATGGAAATTTCGCTTGGCGATCGGCCATCCACTGGAGCAGCGGAAACAATTCATCACGGTCGGTGCTGGAGCAGATGTATTCGACAGGCGAGTTGATTATACATCACAAAAAAGGAACGCGTAAATATTACGATATCGCGGGGAAGTACATACAGCCAAATCTGCTGAATGCGCCGGAGCCGCTGGAGGGCGAGCTGGAGCATCACAAGTGGCGGGTACTGCGTCGAATCGGTGCAGTTGGCCTTTTATGGAACCGCGCATCCGATGCTTGGCTGAACATATGGGGATTGAAAGCGGAGCAGCGCAACGAGGTTTTCCGCCAGCTGTTGCACGAAGCTCGCATCGTTGCTGTTGCCGTGGAACAAGTGAAGGATATACTTTATTGCCGCGTGGAGGACTTGCCGCTTATTGAAGCCGTTCTGCAAAATCCTGCGCCGAAATGGCGCTGCGAGCTGATTGCTCCACTAGATAATTTCATATGGGACAGAAAACTGATCAACGAATTGTTTGGATTCGATTACACCTGGGAGATTTACACACCTACAATCAAACGAAAATTCGGCTATTATGTGCTGCCTCTATTATATGGAATGAGCTTCATTGGACGAGCCGAGATAATCGTGGAGCGAAAAACTGGAACGCTCGTTGTTAAAAACATCTGGTACGAGAACGGTGTGAAGCAAACAACGCAATTGCGAACAGCTTTAAAAAGTTGTTTCCAAAAATTTGCGTTATTCAACGGGTGTGAGACGATTTCGGTAGAGTCTATGACAGGAGTGGAAGGACGGATTGATAACTGCAACTGAGGATACGGGGGATCGATATGAAGAGGATGACTTTTTACCGACGAGCCAGAGAAATCGAAGTGCTGGAGAGTCTGGAAGCACAAGATGCAGAAACTGAAGTTTAATATATTCGGCATCAATGCCTTTTTTAGGTTAACAGCCAGCAATAAAGCGCTTTATTTAGAGGATAGAACCCGTTGAAAAGGAGCTTCGTCTATACTATAACGAAGCTGCTCCTTGATAGATGAGTGTGACAATGCAGCAGCTGGTCCCACGATCAGCTGCCTTTTTCATTGAAGTGACGGTAGCTCAGATGACTCAGAAAGGTGCAAATACGACCTAAGTAAAGAAACGGCTCAAAGCTGTCTATAACGGGTTAGCCGTGTTAGAAAATGTTTGGGATCAAAGACCACATCATTACATCCAAGAAGATTTAGCAGAGGCTCCTAATGTTCTCACTTGCTTATTCCCGTCAATTGAGAACAGCTGTGCTAAGTTAAAGGCAGTAATTCCTCAAAGAACGCTTCTAGAAAGAAGAATTAGAGCGTTGGAGTTAACCGTTCAAGTGATTGACAATCTTTGATCCTCGATTAATTAGGCAGGGGCATAGCTTTCGAGCATTACAGGCAACGTTCTACATCGGAACGTTGCCTGTTCGTATTTTTATCCCTTTTCCGTTAATTTGTCCTTGCGTTATCCCGCCAAGAAGGAAGACTCCGATTATTTGGCGTTTCTTCCGCCGGATGAATTCGTTACGGTGTTGGTGTAACCGGGAACAAGGCTTACTATAACATGCAAAAGGTGTGATGCAACTCGTGAACGCAGCGTACAGGAAGTTAGTGAAAACAGGCAGAACCAACGGGCCGCTGATGCTTATGGCGCTCCCCGGGGTCATCTATCTGCTTCTGTTCAAGTATTTGCCTATGGGCGGAATTGTGATTGCCTTTAAGGACTACAATTTCTCCGAAGGCATCTTGGGAAGCGACTGGGTAGGCCTGAAAAACTTCGAATTTTTATTTTCCAGTCAGGATGCTTGGAGAATTACGTTGAATACGCTCTATCTGAATTTCTTGTTTATTGTAACCGGGACGATCATTTCGCTTATTCTGGCCCTATCGCTGAATGAGCTGCGGAGCAAATGGTTTCACAGCACCGTCCAGTCGGCATTCTTCCTGCCGTATTTATTATCCTGGGTGCTCGTCGGTTATTTCGTGTATGCCCTGCTGACGACCAACGGGCTAGTTAATAAGACGCTGGAAGCGTTTGGAATGGATACGGTGAACTGGTATGCCGCCCCCGAATACTGGCCTTTCATATTAGTGATGCTCTCGGTATGGAAAGGCGCCGGGTACACCAGCATTATTTACCTGGCCAGCATTCTGGGCATTAATCCGGAATATTACGAAGCGGCGAAGATGGACGGGGCAAGCCGCATGCAGCAGGTCCGCTATATAACGATTCCGCTGATCCGGCCGGTCATCATCATGATGACGCTGATCGCACTTGGCAACATTTTCCACTCGGACTTCGGAATGTTCTATAATGTCACCCGCAATGCCGGATCGCTGTATGCAACGACGGATGTCATCGACACCTATGTGTTCAGGATGTTCCGGACGCTGGGCGATGTAGGCATATCTTCGGCGGCTGGTTTTTATCAAGCAATAGTTGGCTTTATGCTGGTCTTGTTCACCAATATGATCGTAAAGAGAATCGACCGCGAGAATGCGATGTTTTAATTTATGAATGGAGGTTTTTTTTCAATGGAAACGGAAGCAGGCTCCGCTATCCGCACGGACCGGTCGGTGAGCGAAAAAACAGCAGCGGAACGGTCGTTCCAAATCGTTTTGTACGGAGGCTTGGCGCTGTTCGCACTGTTATGTGTTATTCCCTTGATACTGGTCATCTCCTCTTCTTTAACGGAAGAGAAAAATTTGGCCCAATACGGTTACCGTTTATGGCCCAAGGAATTTAGCTTGTCAGCTTATGCCTATGTTTTCAAAAACGGCGAGCAGCTACTGACCTCCTACGGAGTCACGGCTCTGGTTACGGCCGTGGGTACGCTGCTTGGACTTCTGGTCTGTTCACTGCTCGCTTACCCGATGTCCCGAAAAGATTTTCGCTTCAGGAACGGATTGTCCTTTTATGTGTTTTTTACGATGCTGTTTAACGGGGGACTCGTTCCGACCTACATCGTGGTCACTCAGTTCCTTCATCTAAAAGATACGATCTGGGCGCTGATCCTTGCCCACACCGTCAGCGCGTTTTATGTATTGCTGCTCAAAACGTTTTTTGCCACCATTCCCGATTCTTTGGTGGAGTCCGCCAAGCTGGAAGGGGCGGGGGAGTTCCGCATCTTTTTCGGGATTGCCGCACCGCTGGCCAAGCCGGCGCTGGCGACGGTAGGACTGTTCTTCACATTGATTTACTGGAACGACTGGTTTCAGGCTCTGCTCTATATCGATGACAGAGACTTGCTGCCGCTGCAATATTTGTTGGTGATGCTGATGACCTCCATAGAGTTTATGGATTTGAATCCGAATGCGACCTCGGGCATGGAAATGGTGCCTACGGAAACGGTTCGGATGGCGATGGCCGTGTTGGCTGTCGGCCCGATGTCACTTGTATATTTATATTTTCAAAAGTTTTTCGTGCGGGGACTCACCGTCGGGGCCGTCAAATCTTAAGCTGTGTGCCAGTGAAGAAGGCATGAAACCTGGAATGTGCATCCGCATTTACGGGTTTCTTGTTTTTTGTTATGGTTTTAATAAAAGACATGGCTGACGGCTTCGTCATCAAGGGGGAGTACAGAAGTATGCGTACGCTTATTCACAGATCTTTATTCATGAGAATGCTCATGTATTTTGTCATCGTTGTATCTTTGGTTACGATCCTGCTCTCCTACATCTTGTATGCGAATTTCGAGAAATCGGCCATGGCCAGCCTGAACAAAGCCTATCAGCGGAATTTATCCCAGGTTAGCTTCAGTGTCAGTTATATGAACGAAAGCGTCAGAAATCTCTTGTGGTCGGTGTTTAACAGCACAGATACAACGGTGCTTATGTATCAGGACGATACGATGATGGAAGAGCTGGTTCCGGAGTTCCGCAAGCTGAACCATACGGTGGAGACGTACCCCTTCGTACAGTCCATCTACATTTATAATCAGAAGCTGGACAGGTATATTGCAACAGGGGCCAGCCCGATCAGCTCCGGAGAGCAATTCTACGACCGGGAAGTGGTCGGTTGGATTCAAGAAAAGCGGCTGCCGCAGCCTTCTGTCCCGGTTGCCCGAATGATACCGTCTCCGGGCGATCCGATGGAGATGTCCAAGGTGTTTACTTATATCCTCTACGAGATGAAGTCGGACGCGGGGGGAGTGTCGGGTGCGGTTATCGTCAACATTAAAGCGGAATATTTGCAAAATCTGATCGATTCCTTCAGCCGTGGCCCGGATCAGGACGAGGGGGGCGAGACGCTGGTAGTGAACCGGAACGGTCTGGTGGTTAGTCATTCGGAGGGGAGGTCCTTCCTATCCGATGTGTCCGGGGAAAGTTTCTTCGCCCGTATTCTCAAGCAAGGCGGCGACACGGGATCGTTCGAGCACCGGGAACGGGATGATGCATCGCTGGTCACCTATGTAACCTCGGATCAATCCGGATGGATTTTCGTACAGATTCAATCCTATGGAAGCGCCCTCACCAAAGTACGGCATATTCGATTCGTTACCGTTGTAGTTAGCACTGCCGTTTTACTTACTTCCATTGCGGCTTCCATTCTTCTCTCCCACCGGTTATACCGTCCGATCGGTCAGCTTGTCTCCAGCGCCAGACGGGTTTCCGAGGCCGAAACAACAACTCAGGGGAACAGCGGAAAGCTTGCCGACTTGCATATTGTCCAAGAAGTACTTACGAAGGCTTATGTTGCCAATCAGGGAACGTTTCAGACAGAGAAGCGGGTTATGCTCAAGAGACTCATCACCGATCCGCAAATGCCGGACGAAATGGGCAGTTATATTATTAAAAAATATGGATATTCTCTTGGCGCCAAAAAGAGCTACGTTCTGCTGCTGGCAAAAATCGACCGTTATGCCGAGTTTCAGGCCAATTACAGCGAGAAGGACCGAACTCTGCTCTGCTACGCTATCGTTAACGCGGCCAGCGAATTGTTCGGCGTCCACTACGCGACGGAGACCGCCGAATTGGACGATCAAAGCATATGTATCCTGCTCGGTCTGCACCCGGAGGACGAACGGGATGAACAAGAGAGCATCGTTGCTGTCGTCAAGGAACTGCAAAACTGGTGCAGCCAATCGCTCCGGCTTTCCTTGACGGTTTCCGTCAGCTCCGGGTACGCGCGCTTGTCACATATTCGGCAAGCTTACCATGAGACGCAGCAGCTTTCTTACTACAGATTGGTATATGGTCAGGGCAGTATCCTTCATGCCGACAAGGTGGGCAGCGCGCGGAAACCGGAGGCGTACCGACTACTCGCACGAGAGGAACAGGCGCTTCGGGAAGCGCTTATTGACGGCAAAACGGATGAAGCTATGTGGATCTACGACGAATTCATGGAAGAGACGGCTTCTCGTACGCATGATGTGATCATGTCTAATGTGCTTTATATCACCTATGTCGTTCATAACATTCTCTATGTTATTGAAGAAAACAGCCTGGATGAATATAATCTGGACCTTGGCAATTGGATACGGCAAATCCATCAAGCGGAAACGTTGGAGGAAATTCGGGACATGTTCCACGGCATCTTCATTCGGACATCGGAAACGGTCGGCAGCCGCAAACAAAATCGCGGTTCTGTACTGCTGGATAGCGTTATTGCGTTGATGGAGGCGAAGTACACAGATCCTAATCTGAGCATGGAGGGAATTGCCGATGAAATCGGCATGTCCAAGGATTATATTAGCAAAATGTTTCGCAAAGCCTACGGGAAGTCGATCCCCGATTATTTGCTTGACCTGCGCATCGGCAAAGTGATTGAGCTTATGGAGGACCCGTCACTTGGTTTCAGCGATATTTTGAATCGGGTCGGCATTGAAAATAAAAAGTACTTCTACACCCTGTTCAAGAAAAAAATGGGAGTTTCTCTTCGGGATTACCGGATCAAACAGCTTCCGCTCGATAAAAACGGGAATTTATCGTAATCATGGATCCCGGGTTATCAGCCGTTATGGGAAAATCACGTGTTTTTATCCTTTTCGGTTTTATGGAAAAGGGTTATGTTGACGGTAAGCCGTTCACCGGCAATCCGAAAAAGGGGGAACCATCCTAGTGTTACAGTTCACACAAACAGACATCGGTAAGGTGAAGCCGATTCGCGTTGTTACCTGTCTTGCACTATCGGTCGTGCTCTTGACTGTAAGCGCATGCGCCAATAACTCCAACACCGCCAATCAGGAGAATACGAAATCCGATTCCAGCGTCAGCCCCGCAGCCGCAGCAGGAGTTGACCATCTGAAAGACGTAAAGCTTACTTATTATTATCCGAACCCGGTAGCAAGCATCAAGGATGTTCAGCTGGTTCAAGATGCGATCAACAAGATTACGCAGCCCGCCATTCACGCGGCCATCGAGCTGAAGCCTATCGACTGGGGAGCTTATGAGCAGAAAATGAACGTGATTTCGGCAGCGGGAGAAGAATACGATCTCGCCTATACTTCGCCTTCCAGCAATAACTATTATCAAAATGTGGCCAAAGGTGCATTTATTCCGCTGGATGATCTGCTTGCAAGCTACGCACCCAAGACGAAGGCGGCCGTGCCTGAGATATTGTGGAATGCAGCCAAGGTTAAAGGGAAGCTGTATGGTGTCGTAAACTATCAGATTGTCGCTATGCCTTACGGGTATTCCATCCCGAAGCAATATTTGGAGAAGTATCAAGTGGATGCAAATGGGATCAAAAGCTATGATGATCTAACTCCTTATTATCAGAAATGGAAAGAGGAGCATCCCGCCCTGTTATACAATAAAGACGGCGGAGACGGCTTCAGCAATGTACCGCCCCTGTGGGGGATGGATTCGGTCGGAGGCTCGATGACGCCCGGATGGATACGTCTGGACGATCCGTCACTGACCGTGATCAACCAGTTCGAGAGTCCGGAGTTTAAGAAAGAAGTGGAGCGCAAGCGGGCCTTGTATACGTTGGGCATTATCCCCAAGGACGCCGCAGTCATGGGCGGTAATGATGTGAACAACGCCTACAAGGCGGGGAAATATCAGCTCTTTACGACAGGTGTCGGCGTTAAGCCGGGCGTAGCAAGCGAAGAGAAGGCGAAGTATAACGGTATCCAGATGGAATACCGTGCATTGTCCGAGCCTCTGATTACCACGAGCAGCGCGCTCGGTACGATGACGGCGATCAGCAAAACGTCGAAAAACCCGGAACGGGCCATGATGTTCCTCGAACTACTGAACACGAACAAGGAATTGTACCGTTTGATCAGCTACGGGATCGAAGGCAAGCATTACAACGTAGTCGATAAAGATAATGGGGTTATCGAGCTTATCAAGGACAGCGGCTATACGCCCAATACGGCCTGGATGTTCGGCAACCAGTTCAACGGATTTTACTTGTCCAAGGAAGATGTAGGCAACTTCGAGAAGATCAAGCAAATGAATACCTCCGCCAAGGCTTCCCCGACGCTCGGGTTTAACTTTGATGCCGAACCGGTGAAGACGGAGATTGCGCAGACGACCTCAGTTTACAAAGAATATAAGGATATTCTGATGTCCGGTACGGCCGATCCGGCCAAAACACTGCCTGAATTTTTGGAAAAAATGAGAAAAGCGGGTGCGGACAAAATTATCGCCGAGAAGCAAAAGCAAATCGACGAGTGGAAGAAGACGAAGTAAAACGGAGCCAGCGTGTTTGGGCTGTGGATTTGTATGCGCTTGCGGGAACGCGCTGTTTTGGGCCGTACGGGGGATTACGCACCGTAGGCAGACTGTTCCGAATACGACAGACGATATCGCACTGAAGGTAATGATGCGAGTCCATGGTCAATCGACATCACAAGGAGGTTGTTGTATTGATGAAGAGTCGATGCGTTTCGAAGGGAAACCGTTGCCTGAACGGGGCATTAGCCTTGCTCTTAACGGCTTCACTCTTCCCTTGGTCAGTGTACCCCGCATGGGCGGCAGACCCAGCTGCTCAGCAAGCATTCTATGTTTCACCGCTCGGCAGCGACACGAATCCAGGGACGGAAGCGGCGCCATTCGCCACACTAACTAAGGCGAGAGAAGCCGTTCAAGCCATAACGGCTTCTGCAACCGACGACATTCACGTCTACCTCCGCGGGGGAACGTATTCTCTCTACGAGCCGTTCACACTAACGGAAGCGGATTCAGGGAAGAACGGACACAAGGTGATTTACGAGGCTTATCCGGGTGAGAAGCCCGTTCTGGACGGCGGTGTCCGGGTAAAAGGCGAGTGGGAGCACTATCGTCAAGGGATTTACCGCACCCAGCTTCCTACCGTGAACGATGCTCGCGAGCTGTATGTCAATGGCCTGAAGCAGCAACGTTCGCGCTCGGCCAACATACAATCCGCCGCCATGGAGGGCACCCAGCGCAGCTTTATGCTGGACACTGCAGATCTCCCGGCGCAAGGCATCGCACACCCGGAGGATCTCTTATATATTCAGAATGTTAACTGGCGAACTTACATGCTGCCTGTCGAGAAGATGGAGATCGACCTCCCGTGGACGAAGGCTACGCTTCGCGAGCCTTATATAACGAACTACTTGACAAAGTTTAACTTTGAGATGAGCTACAATGCATGGGCACGACTGGAGAATGCGCTCGAATTCGTCGATGAGCCCGGCGAGTTTTATTTTGATAAGCGATCCAAGTATCTGTATTACCTCCCTCCGGAAGACGTGAATCTTCAGCAGGCCGAGGTGGTGGTGCCGAAGGCGGAGAAGCTGCTGAACCTGTCCGGCGCTTCGTCAGCGAATAAAATTCAAAACGTAGAGATTCGCGGTCTTACATTCCGCTACGCTGCCTGGCATGCCGTGAACACGGAGGGCTTCGCCCATACGCAGGCTACGCTCAGGGTGACGGAGAAAGGGGCTTATGCGGAAATGCTGCCGGCTGCCCTGAACATCAATTATGCTGACCATGTCGTGCTGGAGCGGAACATCATCAAGCACATCGGTGCCAGCGCCCTTAACGCCGAGAATGGACTGCGCCACTTGACGGTGCGCGGCAATGTGTTCCAGGATATCGCGGGCGGCGCGGTGAGTGTAGGGAACACAGCCAACAATGAGATCAACGAGCCGGGAGAGGAGCTGCCTATCGGCATTACGATCTCCAATAACGTATTAAGGGAAATTGGGGTCGATTACACGGGCTCCCCGGGCATCACCACCTTGTATGGAGACACGATCAACATTGTGCACAACGATATTGACGGCGTCAATTATTCGGGCATCTCCATCGGTTGGGGTTGGAACAAGAGTGCGACTACATTGAAGAACACTACCGTTGGATACAATAAGATCATGAACTTCTCCCGCAAGTCGCTGGACGGGGCGGCCATCTACTCACTGAGCCGTCACGAGAATTCTTCGTTTAATAACAACTATGTAAAGAACGTGTTCTCTCCCTTCAATACGGCCGCATTGTATCATGATGAGGGCAGCCGAGGATTTGTCGATACCGATAATGTACTCGACATCGAGCGCGGCGATTATCTGGCCTACAATCTGAACAATGTGGACGACGTACTGATTCGCAACCTGTATACTACTACGGGCAATGTGGTGACATACAAGCCAGGGCCTAATGTCAAGGTAGAGCAGGTTCACATTCATCCGACAGCAGACTGGCCTGCGGAGGCGCAGGAGATCATTGCACAAGCGGGGATCGAGCCAGCGTACCAGGATCTGTTGGCTCAAGCGCAATCCTTCCCGCATGAGCCTCGTCCGAACGTAAGAAGCTCCGGTATCAACTATGTGCAATCCCTAAGCTTTGAGCCGAGGTCAACGGCTATTCGAGAAAATGACCTGAAGGCCCCATTCATGGAGGAGAATGGGCGTGTGGTCTTTGAAGCGAAGGACTATACCGGATATCAGGGCCTGGAGGCAGCGGATTTCTCCTTTATCGGCGTGTTGGGCTGGTTCGGGGGATTTGCCTCCAAGTATACCTTAATGACCAGAGCTAAGGAGATTACACGGGCCCAGACGTATCCCCAAGGGAAGCCGTCGGTATCGTATCGTATCCAGTTTCAATCCCCGGGCACGTACCATTTGCTGATCAGGGGCAAGTCTGCCAGCGAGGACGGGAAGATTGTCGCTTTCTTCGGTTCCTCCTTGCTTGGGGCCGTAAGCTTGCCATCGGACTTTGCCTTCGTACAGAAAACGGATGCAGGTGACCCGCTGACGGTGCAGGTTGATACACCTGGGGAATATACTCTTACATTGCAGGGTGTACGGGGAGATATTGAGACCTATCTGGATCAAATCGCCCTTGTGAAAGAGTTTACGGATGAGCTCAAGGACGGCAGCACGGCTCAGGGCCCCCAGAACAGCAAGCGTGCAGGGATGTCGGAGGTGCTGGTGCCGATTCGCAAGGCTTTCCCTTCGTTCACTGACACAAGCGAGGTGGAGAATGCAGCTGCGGGCAAGGCAGCCTCTTCCTCCAGCAACGCGGGAGAAGCATATCCCCCCGGCAAAGCCAACGACCTTTCGGTGCTTAGCTTCTGGCGGTCTGCTGCCGGAGAAGCGAACAGCTGGTGGCAGATGGACTTCGGGCAGGGGATTCGGGTGGCTCAACTGGAGCTGGCGTTCCCCATCGACAACGATACGCCAAGCGAACGAAGAAACTTCGAGGTGAGAGGCTCCAATGATCCGACCTTTGCCGCATATCAGGTGCTTGGTGTCCGATGGGCAGATGCAGTGCCTTATAAGGAAAAGCTTCTGCTGAAGCCAGGCACAGCCCAAAGCTTCAGGTATATACGCATTGTGAAGACTGCAGCGGGAGAAGGGCTGGGTATTGCTGAGATGAAGGCCGTTGCATGGAACCCGGAGCTGCGCAATTTCGCGTTGAATAGGCCCGCGACCGCCTCATCCAACCCGGAGGCGGCGCCTAGGGCAGTAGATGGCAATGCTTCCCAGAGCGACAGTACGCATTGGTACAGCACGTGGGGTCAGAATCCGGCATGGTTCCAAGTGGATCTGGAGACATCCATCCAGGTGACGGAGATTCGAATGAAAGCACGCTATAGCACCACCGCATACGAGTCGGCGAACGTAGCGGTCTACGGTTCCAATACGGCGGACTTCAGTACGAAGACGAAGCTGGCGGAGCATCTCTCGTACAACCAGCTGTATGAGCTGGTACTGCCCGTTAGCGTGCAGGAACAATTCCGCTATATTCGTGTAGAGAAGCAAGTGGCGAATAGCAGTCTTGGATTCTCTGAATTTGAGGTTTGGGGCATCGTTCCTCAGCTAACGGATGCCTTGTATAGTACGATTTCCGATCGCAAGCCCGTCAAGGCTTCCAGTTATCTGAACAACAATCCGCAATATGCGCCGCAGAATGGCAATGACGGCAATGCCAGTTCAGTATGGGTATCCGAATGGCGCAACGGGGAATACTGGCAAGTCGATCTAGGTAGCTCCCGGCGGATTCATAAGCTGCAGATTGTCCCAAGAGACGGTGCTTCTCCGGGAACGACCCTTGATTTTGAAACACGCAATTATAAAATTATCGGCTCGAATACGGAAGACTTCACCGGTTCTACTGTACTTGCAACGATTGGGTCTACACCTTTTACGGGTCTTCTCTGGAGTTATACTGTTACAGACCCGGGCATGTACCGTTATGTCCGCATTCAGAAAACGGCGGCAGAATCGGGCGGCTTCAAGGAGTTCCGGGTGCTGTCCGCAGAGCGGGAGCAGACGATGAATGTGACCGAGCGGACGCAGCTGATTGCAAGGATCGCAGGTGAAGACATACCGGCAGCCAGTGTAGCATGGAGTTCTACGAATCAAGGAACGGCGGCTGTAGCGGCCAATGGTCAAGTGTCGGCCTTGCGCAGCGGCAAAGTTGCGGTTACCGGATCATATAACGGAAAGACCGTCACGAAGGATCTGACGATTACGGATACCTTGCCTATAGCGCCGCCTGCCGCGCCAGATATTTTTCAACCGTACTTAACGGGTACGGCTCCTTTGATCACTCAGGTGCTTAGTGAAACAACAACCGAGTCGGGAGCCGTTAAGGCAACGAAGGTGCTCTATCGATCAGATGTTGATGCGGCAAGATCGAATCAGGTGTATGCTGTTATTGCTGCTCCTGCCGCCACAGGCAGCTATCCCGGTGTGCTTATCCTGCACGGAGGCACGGAATGCACTCAGGATGCGCTCGCTATCGATTACGCCAAGCGCGGGTATATCGCGGTAACTCCGGAGCTGCCAGGCATCGCCGATCCCAAGGCATGCGCAGCGCCGTCCACCGGCATGTGGAAGAATGATCCCTATGGTTCGAAGCAGCTCACAGCACTTCCAAGCGCCGTATCCAGCTCTATCTTCGAAGGAGAGGTCGCCGCGCTGCAGGGCTTCTATTTGCTGCAGGCGCAGCCAGGGGTGGAGCAGGATCGGCTGGGCATCCGCGGCTTGTCTTGGGGAGGGTATTCGACAACTTTACTCAGCTCGCTTCTGGGCGATCAAGTAAAGGCAGCGTATTCCATCTATGGGAGTGGATTCTACGACCACGGCTCCTACTTCGCAGGTCTCCTAGATAACAAGGGCTCCGTTGAGAAGACCCATTGGCTCCGCGATCTGGACGCAGGACGACGAGCCGCTCATATTAAAGCAAACTTTTATCTGGCAGCGGCGTCGAATGATTCCTACTTCTGGCCGACCGCCGTGATGAAGACGCTGGATCAGATCCCGGGCGCGAAGAATCAAGTATTCGCTCCGAACACGAATCATTCCTTAAGCTCGCTTCCGAATGCTGCGGCACAAGAGAGGCTCTTCTTCGATTATTATCTGAAGGGCGCCGGGGCTCCGCTGCCGAAAGTCAACATCATCTCAACAGAGCGCTCGGCTAATCAGAATTATAAGATCACATTTCAAGTGAGTGGGACAGCAGCGATAACTCAAGCGAAGCTATACTATAGCAACGGGGATAACCCTTGGGTGAACCGCAGTTGGGTCGCCATCGATGCGATTCCTCTATCCAACGGACGTTATGAGGGGCTTCTGCCGGCCGCCGCGATACAGAAACAGGCCGATTGGTACGTCTTTGTTAGCGATGATCGTCAAGCATCGGCCAGCAGCTACATCTACAATTCGGCGGATTCATTGTGAGGCACTATCTTCGAAACTTTAAAAAAGATCCGAACAGTGTCTGGAGAAAATTAAGTATTTGACTGAATGTATTGAACCCGTGCATTTTTCGATTTGCAAAACCGTTAGGCTCCGAGAAATTAATATTAGATTGACCCAAGTATCAAAACAGCAGCAGTCATGGACGAGAAAATAAAGTCCTAGACTGCTGCTGTTTTAATTGAAAGGCTATCCTGGCCTTATGACAAAAAGAAGCAGTTGCGCGTGGCAATTGAATATTTTGTTCTTCACAGTAGCCCCGATGTTCTGGTTTAGCGTAACACGTTAATGATTAATTCCACCAAGCATTTGGACTAACGGCATCAATTCAGGCTAATTCATCGGAAGTCAGTTGAACATTTACTGCCTCAACGTTTTCTTCAAGATATTTGCGGCGTTTTGTTCCTGGAATCGGTAACGCGCCTTTCGCAATTGTCCAAGCTATAGCCAGTTGAACAACCGGACATTTTTTTCTTTAGCGATTTCTCCTAGCTTATCTACGATATCAACATTTTTCTGGAAGTTATCCCCTTGGAAACGTGGCAGTTTCGTGCGCATATCATCAGCTTTCAAATCCTCGAATTTACAAGGCTCGCCGGTTATGAAACCTCTGCTTAGCGGGCTGCACGCCACAAACGTGATTCCGAGCTCGTTAACTGTAGGAATTGATTTCCGCTTAAACATCACGGCTCCAAAGGGACCGTACCGAGATCTGCCGTAATACGTCATGCACAGTCGAAGTTCAGTTGAAGGGTGGGAAAACTTTAAGTTTAGTCATGGGATTGTCTGAAATGATAAACGATCATGAACAAGAAAAACTATGGTATTTTACTACAATTGAAAAAACATAGAGTCTTCTATAAATCAAAAACACAAGGGTTCTGCCTTGTCTTTCATGAGGTTTCTGCCCAAAATGATCGCTGCCGTAGTTGTTACGTTTACGACGTTAATCTCAGGTTGAGTGTCATCAGGATTGGTATGCCAAGCAGGGGAATGCAGGCCTAACTTATATTTTTAATTTCTGAACATGACACAAACGATATAATTTTGAATGACAAGAAAAATAGTCCGATATTAATCTGCAGAAATCGTGGACTTTTTGTTTTATCGGAACATATTCTTACCAATAATAATTTTCAAAAATTTGTTCTGTTTGCCGTTCTCAAGAATATGTACCGATTACCGCAGCGTATTCGAATAAATAACAGTTATGACGATTAGTGATAACCTAACGACACCAGCAACTGGTTAAGCAACAGATGTGGTTAAATATGTATAATTTATGATGAAAAATGTTCCTTACTTATTCGCAGGTTTTGATGTTACTATAAAGACAATATTATGCTAATTAATCAGTGGGTTGAGGAGGGCGGTAGCGATGAAGCGATGGTTATCGGTTTGGTTTCCACAGAAAATCAAATACCGGTTTTTCGTTTCGTTTCTATTCTTTATTTTATTGCCTGCCGCGTCCTTTGTCATGTATTACTTCTGGGAGCTGGAAAGCACGTTGAAAGAAAAGATAAGCTCCCAAAGCGCAGCGCAGTTGGGCTATGTGAAAGAAAGCATGGAAAATATCAGGGTCGCGCTATTTAGAGAGTCTTTGGTATTAAGCAATGATAAAGAACTTCAGGCGGCCCTCCGGGATGATTCAAGAAACACTGAAGCACGACAGTTATTAGTGATGGAGCGATTGCGGGAAAAGCGGTTGCAGGACGGATTTTCTCCATTGCCCACCCATGTATATTATTCGCTGATCGACCACCGCCATCAGGAGGTCATTACAACATTTGAAAATAAAATCAATTATTCAGATCTTGCCAGCGAAGATTGGTGGAAAAATTCAGAAGGCTACGAAAAGCAGAACAACCAAATAATCGGAAAAAGTCTCCGGGACATGTACACACTTACGGTTGATATGGTTGGCCCGGACGGTAGCTTGGACGGTCATATATTGCTCAGCTTCGATTATGTGGAATGGCTGAACGCTATGTACCGTATTTTTACGATGAGACAGGATTATTTCATAATGAATCAATCGGGGGGCATTGTTACCAAGACAAGTCCGGCAGCATTTATTTCCGATCCGGCTGCAGAGGTTGTTCGGAGGCAAGCGGCAACAGGAGGTTTTTGGACGAATGGTCAGGAGCTGATGAATGCGGTCTATTTGCCTTCTTATCAGTGGTACGTAATTAATAGTTTTCCACTTCATACGTTTTTCGGGGACATCGATCAAGCTAAGCACAGGCTGGTAATCATTCTCGCCTCCTTTGTGTTTTTATTCATAGTCATCACCTTTATTATCTCCCATCGAATTACACGCCCGTTGCAGCTTCTTCAGCATCATATGTCCATCATTGTGAGAGATGAGTTTAGGTCGTCTTTGCCCGAAAAGTTGGGAACCGGTGAGGTTCGTGAATTAGGGACAACCTTCAATCGAATGATTAGCGATATACGCCGCTTGATACAAAAGTTAAAAGTGGAGGAAAGGGAAAAGGAAGCATCAAGGTTCCAAATGCTACTCGCTCAAATGAATCCTCATTTTCTTTTAAATACGTTGAATGCGATCAAGTGGACCGCTTTGGAACGCAAGGATTCAGAGATTGCGGAGATTTGTGTTTGCCTGGGCGAACTATTGGAATCCAGCTTGAATGTCCAAACCGAATTGATCCATCTGGACGAGGAGTTAACATTGGTGAAGGCATATGTGCGCATTCAGAATTTCAGATTCGACAGTTATATTAATGTCCGTTACGAATATGACGAAGCGCTTCGTTATGCGCTTGTTCCCAAGTTGAGTTTGCAACCGTTGGTTGAGAATTCGTTCTATCACGCTTTTGCGCAGATGCAGCAAGACGGCTGCATAACGATCCGGGTCGTGAATGAGCATCAATCGCTGATCATGGAAGTGGAGGACAACGGGATTGGGATGGAAGCATCCGCTAATCGTCAACCGTTACGCAAGAGCAAAGGGATCGGAATCAACAATCTGCGGGAACGATTGCAATTGCTTTTTAAATCCGACGGTCAGCTCGAGGCGGTTTCGAGAGAGCAAGGAACTCTCGTCCGTTTGAAATTCCCACTGCTTCTTTCGGAACCGTACGGGAAGGGAGAATGATATCATGTGGAAAGTGCTGTTGGTAGAAGATGAGACGCGAGTAAGGCGATTAATTAAAGAAATTATTGATTGGGAGAAGTTGGGGTTCGTTATTGCAGGAGAAGCCGCCAATGGGATCGAAGCGCTAGAGGTGATGCGGGAAGAGTCTCCACATTTCATTCTGTGCGATATTATGATGCCTCTCATGGATGGGATCGAGTTCCTTCGAAAGGCACGTCTGCAAGGCTTTGAGGGTCCATTCGTTATGTTGACCTGTATGAATGAATTCGAATTGGCCAGACAAGCGCTTGAGTATGGTGCGACCAGCTATATTTTGAAGCTTTCGCTGAATGTCGATACGATACGCGAGATGTTGGAGAAGGTCAGCCGAGAATTAAGCAAAGCCGCCATACCTGCTCGACAAGTATCGTATCGTGATTTCGAATTGTTATACCAATATACGTGGAGGCAGATCCAGGGTATAGATGAAGCGGATCCGGAACGGAGAGTCTTGCTGCAGCGCATCTCCGCAAGTGGCTTTACGCATGCAGATCTTTGTATAGTACTGCACGGGACCGACGGGATCAGTGAGGAGGATCTGACTCGATTCGGGTTAATTCAATCCATCGAAACATTGGTTATTCACAAATTCAGAATCCATGGCTGTACCACGTTTTTTTCCTGGGTTCCACGTTCCGAGCTAATTGTTGCGCAAGCTCCGGAAGAGGACGGGGCAATGACATATTCAGTCGTATGGGCCTCTTCCGTGCCTATTTCCGAATTGGAGTCTACATGGAGAAGTATGATCAGACTCATTGAGAGATCCTGGTATAAAAGCAGAAAAAGTAGGATAGCCTATTCAAAAACAGATTCAATCATCCAACAGCCAGGTATATCCTCTCAAACCCTATGGAACATGGAACGCGAAATATTGCAAGCGTTTGAGCGCCGAGATAAGATAAATTGTATTCGCCAGTTGAATGTCATGTTTGACGAAATGAAAAAGAACCATGCAAGCATGGCCATTGTTGTGGAAACGGCGGAACGATTGGACAATAGGTTTGCTGCTATTTCGGGTTATGGGAAAGTTCAAACCGATGATTGGTTGTCCGCAGCAAACCATGAAGAGCTTCGACATGTCTTGGAAGACAGAATCGATGATTGGATAACAAAATGGATAAAGACGACAACATTGCCATCGGCCCATCCCGAGATCAACAGGATTGTGGATTATATCCAAAGCCATTATGATACGGAAATCACGTTGAAATCGATGGCAGAGCATGTCACCTTGGATGAGCACTATTTAAGTGGCTTATTCAGTAAAAAAATGGGCTGCACATTGATCCATTACTTACATAAAGTGAGGATTGACCAGGCCCGGTTTTATTTGCTCCAATCTACATTAACTGTCGGGGAAATTGCAGAAAGAGTCGGATTTGCGAATGCCGCATATTTTGTGAAAATTTTTAAGCGCTGGACAGAACAGACGCCCAGTGAGTTCAGAAAGAGTCACATGTCCAATGAATAGATTTTCTCGCCCCTTTCCTGCTTGTGGAGAGGGGCCGATTTGTTTCTGAAGGCTTAATTTTGTATAAGAGGCCACTAAATCTGTTTCTTATCTGCTTCCAGGTACGATGGTATGATAAAGGTGTCTTACAGAATGGGAGAGGCGTCTACTGCAGGGATTCATCTTCCTTCTGCGATTCCAATCTATAGTACGACAGGAAAGAAGGGGGATATCGATGTTTAAATATAAAAAGATCGTGTTGTCCGCAACCTCCGTTGCACTTTGTTGCAGTCTGCTTGCAGCCTGTGGAGACGAAGCGAAGGATAACGGTTCATCTGCGGCTCCAGAATCATCGAAGATGGTCAAACTGGAAATTATAACAAGCGGAGCCGGCCTGCCCGCTCCGGAGAAGGACTTTGTTCGGGAGAATCTGAATAAGGCACTGAATGCCGATATCAACTTGACGGCTTATGCCTCTGACTATGGCAATCAGCTGAATGTCCGGATGGCTTCTGGTAATTACCCGGATTTGTTTTCCGTTGACAAAGCTTCGTTGAAGCAGCTATCGGAACAAGGACTTCTACTCGATCTGACTCCCTATTTCGAAAAAGAACTTAAGCCGGTCAAAACCTTCATAGGAGATTCCAGCCTGAAGAAAGGTATGGTTAACGGCAAAGTGTATGCGATAGCCCAAGCGCCGCAAGCTCCGAAAGCATCTTACTGGATCCGTAAGGATTGGCTGGACAAGCTTCAATTGAAGCCGCCCGAAACTCTCGATGATCTGCTAGCCGTGTCCAAAGCATTCACGGAGAAGGATCCAGACGGCAACGGAAAAAATGATACTTATGGTATCACAGGACTGATGGGACTCACAGGGGTCAACTTGTTGTCCGCTTTTTCCCCTGTATTCGGAGGATATGGTGTCCCCAATCCAGGTGAATTTTTCGTCAAGGATGGTAAGGTCGTCCAATCGTTATATGATCCGGGTATGAAGGATGCACTTGCCTTTATTGCAAAATTCACTGCCAGCGGTTCGGTTGATCCAGATTATGTATTGAATACCGGCACGCAGCCCAGGGATAAGGCCATCAAGGGTCAGGCGGGAATCATTTGGACGGAATGGACGAATTTGACCAACGAACAGTACGTCGAGCAAATCAAGAAAGTGAATCCGAACGCCGAATGGGTGCAGTTGCAAGCGCCGAAGGGTCCTGCAGGACAGTTCTCCGGGTCATTGGATATCGGTAAAGCAGCCGGATTGATGGCGATTCCGAAGGCACTGGAGAAGGACAAAACGAAGCTGCAAAGAGTGTTCGACCTATTGAATTATATCTCCGGGGGAGAAGGCTCGAAGCTTGTCCAGTTTGGCGTGGAAGGCAAACACTATAATTTGGCAAACGGCAAGGTTGTCCCGACTCCGCTTATGGCTTCGGAAGCCGGCTTTACCTACATGTACCAATTCACCGGCCGGCCGGACCTTGATTATTTGTCGATCAAATTCTCATCCCAATTTCCATTTATCGATTTCGCGAACAAACAACCCCGTATTCAGTCGCTTAACGGCTTCCTGAACTATCCGGACGGTTATAATGATGCAGATGCCAGCCGATACATTTCGGAAGAGATCACGAAGTTCGCCTATGGAAAGCGGCCATTGAGCCAATATGATGACTTCTTGAAAAACCTTGAAACGACGATGAACTACAAGACTTTTTTGAACTCGGCGACCAAGCAATTAAATGAGTTGGGTTACGGTAAATAGAGCAATCAGTCTGTGCAGCAACATGGAATGACTCTTGGAGGCGAAGAACCGTTTCATCTCTTCTTGGTTCTTCGCTTTTTAGTACTTTCAATAAGATAAATAAGAATGAGTAGCAAAGAATATCGAAATTATGACCATACGTGGATAACCAAACATACACAAAAACCCATACGTTCCGGAAAAATCGGTTGGATGGTGCCATACCCAAAATGTCCCGATAGCTTAGCTGCAATCTAGCGAACGATCCTATTGGAGAAGCCGCTGGAAGAATAGGAGATGGCCGATACCACTTGTTAGGTCACAGGGGAATCCAGTTGATATTGAAGGAGGGAACCGACGATGGATCAAGGAAGTTTGCCGGTAAAGAAAGAAATAGCAGTAAAAGGACTTCAGATGAAACGGCTTGGAAACGTGATATGGAGCAATCGGGCCTTTTACTTCATGCTGCTGCCGGGAGTGATTTATTACATTATTTTTAAGTATATCCCTATGTATGGAATTATTATCGCATTCAAAGATTTTAATTTCTCTGACGGTATTTTGTTTAGCGGGTGGGCAGACCCTTGGTACAAATATTTCAAGATGTTCTATGAATCGCCTTATTTCACACAGGTCATGTCCAACACGTTTATTATCAGTTTGTATAAGCTGATTTTCGGAATCGTGCCTCCGATCCTTTTTGCAGTCCTACTTAATGAATGCCGCGTTCGATGGTTCAATTCGTTCATACAAACATTAACCTATATGCCTCACTTTTTTTCATGGGTGATTATTTACGGGATTCTTCTTGCACTTCTGTCCGAAAATTCGGGCTTGGTAAACCAGTGGATTAAGGATTCGGGCAGTAGTCCGATCAATTTTCTCACCTCTACTGAGTTGTTCCGTGGGGTACTTGTTGGTTCGGAGATTTGGAAGGACTTAGGGTGGGGCGCCATTATTTATTTGGCGGCTATGACCGGCATCGATCCGACGCTGTACGAAGCCGCCAAGGTGGACGGGGCAGGAAGGTTTCGAATGATATGGCATATTACGTTGCCCGGGATTCGCTCGGTCATGGTCATGCTTCTGATTCTGAAGCTTGGTCACATTCTGGATGCGGGATTCGATCAAATTTACATTTTATACAATGTTCAGGTATATCCAGTTGCGGATATATTGGACACATGGGTATTCCGAACGGGATTGCAGCAATTGAATTTTAGTCTGGCGGCTGCTGTCGGATTGTTCAAATCTTTCGTAGGTATGATACTGATCGTGCTTTCTAACCGGCTTGCGAAGCACTGGGGGGAAAATATATGGTAAATCGCTGGGACGAAAAGTTATTTGACGGTGCGGTGATGGTTATATTGGGCTTGGCAGGCTTGGCTGCCGTCATTCCGGTCATGTACGTAGTTTCCGTATCGATTACACCCTTCTCCGAGGTGCTGAAAAACGGAGGATTCGTTTTCATTCCAAGGAAAATTGATCTAACTGCGTACAAAGAACTATTTACGACAACAGGAATTCCACGCTCGTTATGGGTCACGGCCGTATTGACGGTTATAGGAACCGCCGTCAATTTGGTTTTGACGCTTCTTATGGCATATCCGTTGAGCCGGAAGAAGATGCCTGGCCGAAGTTTCTTTCTTCTGATGGTTGTCTTTACGATGCTATTCAACGGAGGATTGATTCCTACTTATATCGTCGTGAAGAATTTAGGATTACTCAACTCCATATGGTCCATGATATTGCCCAATGCAATTTGGACGTTTAACATTCTCATCATGAAAAGCTTTTTTGAAAACCTGCCCGAGGAATTATTCGAATCCGCACGGATGGATGGTGCCAAGGAACTGAACATTTTAATGAAGATTGTCGTACCGTTGTCGGTTCCATCCTTAATGACCATCGGATTGTTTTATACCGTCGGCCATTGGAATGAGTTTTATCAAGCCATTATGTATATGACAGATAGAAATTGGTTCCCATTGCAAGTGGTTGTAAGGGAAATCCTGGTGCAGACACAGAAGCCATTGGAGAATGTCGAAAACTTGATGCCCACCGAAACGGTGCAGATGGCAGCTGTAATCACAGCATCCTTGCCGATCATTGTCCTGTACCCATTCCTGCAGAAACATTTTACTAAAGGCATGCTGTTAGGAGCGATCAAAGGTTGAAAAACGGAGGGGTTCAAATGCAAATGCATACAGAGGTACTAGTTGCAGGCGGCGGTATTTCTGGCGTGTTGGCTGCACTGGCGGCTGCCCGCAACGGTGCGAAGGTTGTGATATGTCAGGATCGGCCCGTATTGGGCGGTAATGCATCATCCGAGATTCGCATGCATATCGTTGGTGCGGCGAATTCCAAGCGGAGGCAGGCTTTGGAGACGGAAGCGAGGGAAGGCGGCATACTGGAAGAAATCCTGCTTGAATGTGCTGTCCGCAACCCACAGCGAAGCGCATCGATGTTTGATCTCATCTTATATGAAAAGTGCAGAGCGGAACCAAACCTAACATTGATGCTCAACACGTCGGTGACCGGCGTGCGGATGGAGGACAGCCGGATTCTGTCTGTACTGGCTGCTAGGGAAAGCACGGAGCATCGCTTCGAAATCTTTGCCAAGATCTTCATGGACTGTACAGGAGATGGGCGTCTCGGCAAAGAAGCGGGAGCATTGTTCATGACAGGCCGGGAATCCTCCAGGCAATATGGGGAGTCCCATGCAGGAGAATATGCCGATTCGTACCGCCTCGGTTCCTCGCTGCTGTTTACGACCCGGAATATGGGCAAATCGATGAAGTTTATCCCGCCTGTATGGGCGAAAAAGTTTACGGAAGAGGATTTAAAGTTCCGCAGCCACTCCTCATGGGAATACGGTTATTGGTGGGTAGAGTTCGGTGGTTTGCTGGATACGATTGCCGATAACGAAACGATCCGTGATGAACTGCTTGCCATCATGATGGGCATCTGGGATCATATCAAAAACAGTGGCAACCATCCGGAGTCAGAGAATTGGGCTTTGGACTGGTTCGGCTTCGTCCCCGGCAAGCGGGAGTCCCGCCGGTTTATCGGCAAGCATCTCCTTACACAATCGGATTTGGAAGAAGCCGTCCACTTTGAGGATGTGATAGCATATGGCGGGTGGCCGATGGATACGCATCCTCCGCAGGGAATTGAAGCAAAAGACCGGGAGCCAAGTAGCCAGCCGGTGACCAACTATGTGTATGGCATTCCGCTCAGGGCCTTGATCAGCGTCAATGTGGACAATCTGATGTTTGCCGGACGGAACATATCCGCTACGCATATCGCCTTTTCAAGTACCCGGGTTATGGCCACCTGCGGCGTAATGGGACAGGGTGCAGGTACGTTCGCCGCGATGGCAATTCGCAATGAGATTCCGTTGGATCTGGCATGGCAAGACCGGGAGCTGATCAGGAACACACAGCAGCAGTTGATCCGACAGGATGCTTATTTGCCTGGCATTCAAGCGGAGGTCAATCTGGCGAGCCAGGCTATCGTCCGGGCATCGTCTGAGCAGCCAGAGGGGTTGGCATCGAATGTCATCGACGGACATACCCGTTCCATACATGGAGCAAGAGGGGTCAGGCCGAATCTGTCCGTTCCCGGCACCCACCGTTGGATGGCGCTGCCGGAAGACCAGGAGCCTTGGATCGAGCTGGAGTGGAAATCACCGGTATCTATCCGCGAAATCACCGTTGTGCTTGATACGGGCATGCACCGGAGGCTAACGCTGACACACGAAGACTATCTGCATCAGCAGAACGTGTGGGGGCCTCAACCGGAAACCTTGAAAGAGTTTCGGGTATCGGCTTATTTAGCGGATTCCCGTGAAGATGGCTGTCAAGTGATGTACATTCGGGATAATTATCAACGGCAGATTACTTGCCAGGTCCAGTTGAAGCAGGTGCACAAGCTTCGTCTCGAGGTTCTGAGCACAAACGGTTTAGACCATGCGAGGATATTTGAAATTCGATGTCATTGAAGGTAGGGATATGAATGAGTCAACGCAAGCCGCTTTTTCCACAACTAAACTGGATGCTGCATGGGGCGGATTACAATCCCGAGCAATGGATTCATATGCCGGAAGTCTGGGATGAGGATGTGCGCCTGATGCATCTTGCCAAGTGCAATGTCATGACCATGGGCATGTTCTCATGGTCCAGCCTGGAGCCGAAAGAAGGGCAATTCGAGTTCGGATGGCTCGATAGAATCATCGATAAACTGAGCCGCAACGGCATCTCTTTCATCCTGGGCACGCCCAGCGGGGCGCGGCCGGCATGGCTGGCCCGGAAATACCCGGAGGTGCTGCGGGTCAGACCGGAACGGGTGCGCAATTTGTACGGAACCCGGCATAACCATTGTTATACGTCACCTGTATATCGCGAGAAGGTCAGGACCATCAATACGCTTTTGGCGGAACGTTACCGCAATCATCCCGGCTTGCTGCTGTGGCACATCTCCAACGAATACAATGGGGAGTGTCACTGCGATTTGTGCCAGGCAGC
Organism: Paenibacillus sp. 32352; assembly: GCF_002042965.1. Classification (GTDB taxonomy): domain Bacteria; phylum Bacillota; class Bacilli; order Paenibacillales; family NBRC-103111; genus Paenibacillus_S; species Paenibacillus_S vulneris. Next base: position 257,340 of record NZ_MZNT01000012.1, read on the forward strand.
ATTTCGTGGATGGCTACGGAAGAAATATGGCGATGATTTAGACCGTTTAAATTATGCGTGGTACACGACCTTTTGGAGCCATAACTATACCGACTGGGAGGAAATAGAGTCACCCTCCCCTATCGGGGAACATATGTTACACGGCTTGCAACTGGACTGGAAACGGTTTGTCACCGATCAGAGTATTGATTTTATGCTTCAGGAAATAGAGCCGTTGAAGCGGCTTACCCCTAATATTCCCGTCACAACTAATTTCCTGGGCGGGTGCGTCATCAATTACGAACGAATGGCGGAGCATGTGGACATAGTCTCGTGGGACAGCTACCCGTATTGGCATGGAAAGAGTCCCGACTGGCAGACGGCCTGCCATACGGCTTTCACCCACGACCGATACCGTTCGTTCAAGCCCGGGAAACCTTTTTTGCTGATGGAAAGCACTCCCAGCATGGCGAACTGGCAAGAGGTTGCCAAGCTGAAGCGGCCTGGCATGCATGCGTTGTCCTCTATTCAAGCGGTAGCCCACGGTTCCGATTCAGTGCAATATTTTCAGTGGCGCAAGAGCAGGGGGAGTTCAGAAAAGTTTCACGGCGCCGTTGTGGACCATAGCGGGCACGAGCATACCAGAGTGTTTCGCGATGTTGCAGAAATAGGCGATTTCCTTGAACGGCTGGAGCCAGTCACTGGCACGATTGTCCCGGCAGAAACCGCGCTCATTTACGATACCGAAAATAAATGGGCGGTAGAAGGAGCCGCAGGACCGCGAAAACCTAATCTTAGCTACGATCAGGAGGTGCTGCGCCATTACGAGCCATTCTGGAAGCAAGGGATACCGGTGGACATTGTATCCATGGATCGTCCGTTGGATCGATATAAGCTCGTAGTTGCTCCGATGCTGTATATGTTGAAGCAGGGTATGGCTGAGCGGCTCGAGGCCTTCGTCCGTTCAGGAGGCACGCTTGTCCTGACATATTGGAGCGGAATTGTCGACGAAAACGATCTCTGCTTCTTGGATGGGTTCCCGGGACCGCTCCGCAAGCTGGCCGGAGTATGGTCAGAAGAGATTGATGCGCTGTATCCTGAAGATTGCAATTCACTTGCTATGAAGGAGGGTGGGTTGGACTTTATGGGAACGTATTCGGTATCTCTGCTGTGCGATCTGATTCATGCCGAGACAGCGGAGGTTCTTGCGGAGTACCAGGAGGATTTCTATCAAGGGTATCCTGCACTGACCTTAAACCGATTTAGAGACGGAGAGGTCTACTATATGGCGGCGCGAACCGAACCTGCTTTTCTGGACAGCTTTTATCGTGCGATGGCCGCCCGTTGCAGGTTGAGTCGAGCACTTCAAGCGGACTGGTCGGAAGGCGTCAATGCTCAGGTGCGTACGGACGGCGTCCGGGATTACATCTTCCTTCATAATTTCACCGATCAAGAGCAGAACATTCTATTCAAGGAGTCTATCATCGATCTGGACGGTACTCCGGTCAAACAATATTTACGCCTTCCGGCATACGGATACCGTGTGTTCGTTAGAAAAGAAAGTGAATATAGCAGTGGTGTTAAATAAATTAGAGAGGTTATGTCGATCAAATTCTTTGTCAACCGACAGCCAGCTTTCGCTGACGATCCTATGAATCTACTGTATTTTCATATATTGTTACACATCAAATGTGGACACCCGTTCATTGAAACGGAAATGTCCACTTTTTTTGTGAAGCTAAAGGGGAGAGGAGGGGAGGAAATGGCTTCATTTTTTCACGTGTACTGTCCGGAGGGAGTGAACAGCAAATACCACCTGATCGTGTTAGATGATTCTAAGGAGGCGTATGCTGGGGAACGATGGCACTTCATTCTAAGAGACCTGAAAGGTTTCGGGCAGTTCCAAGGAGATAAAAAGAGTTTCAGGGATGAAGACTGCGTTCTCGAATTTGTCAAAGCAGAAAAGTTGGAAAAAAGTAATTAACTATCTTAATCATTAGGGATATGAAATAGAAGAAAGGAAGACAACTGCTCCATTTTTGCCCCGAAATTTCGGGCTGTTAATTCAAGGGTTTGAAGCTACTCGAACTGCTACGGTACGGACATGAAGTCTTCTACTCGATCACCCCGCAGTCGGACAGTCCGTTTGAAAGCGGATTTAGGTAAAAAACAAAAATCGTACAGAAAGACCTAAAGATTCTTAAGGCCTGGAATGAAGGGATCACAGTACAGTGTAAGCAACCATGGAGCGAAGCTTTAGCCAGAATGGAAGCGCTTTATTGTAGAACGATCATTTCCTGTGTCAAAAAGCTCAAATATAAATCCCTAAGGAGGAAATTGTTGGAATGAGGAGAATTGGTTTGTTTGCTGTGTCCCTAGCGGTACTGCTCGTAATGATGCTGACCAATATCGCCTATGCGGATGTATCATCCCATTATCTTAACCCGCTGATGAAAGGAGCCGACCCTACCATTGAACGGCAAGACGATGGATACTATTATTCGGCGGCAGGCGATGGCAATGTTGTATTGAAACGGCATGAAACCATTCTTGGCGTTTCCACCGCGAAGAGTAAAGAGGTATGGAAGTTACCTGAAAACCTGGAATTTATATGGGGTCCCGATGCGCACAGGATCGATGGCAAATGGTACATCTATTTCGCTTCCGGTCCGAAAAATAGTGATAAAGCGGGGCGCTTTGCTTATGGCCATCCCAGCTCCTATGTTCTGGAGAACAGCTCACCCGATCCATTTGAAGGGACCTGGGAACTGAAGGGAACCTATGATAATGGAGACGGACTTACACCCCAACAAGGATTGCTGAATACGCAAAGCTATGGACTGCCTACTGGCTTTGTCACCATCAATGGGCAGAGATACCTTACCTACACCAAATATTTCTATTTTATAGATCCAAAAACGGGAAAAGAGAGATTTGATGAATGTCCCACGATTGTCAAAATGAAAAACCCGTGGACATTGGAAGGCGAAGAGATTACGTTAGCCAGGCCGATCTACGACTGGGAGAAGTATGTTGATAATGTTAACGAAGGCGCAGCCGTGGTGGAGCGAAACGGTAAAGTTTATTTTGCCTATTCCGCCAGCAGCTACACGCATGATAACTATGCTGTCGGCCTGTCCTGGGCCGATCTGGCTCAAAATGTGGAGAATGAAGCGGCATGGAATAAATATCCCGAGCCGATCATGAAACGTTCGGATGAAAACAGTTCTTACTCGACAGGCTCGCCGTTATTCCTGAAATCCGAAGATGGTACAGAGGACTGGATTACATACCATGGCATACCGACCCATAGTCAAGGGGGTAAGAACAGAGAGGTTCGCGCCCAGCGGATCAATTGGGATGACAATGACTTCATCAATCTGGGCATCCCGTCCAACCCCGGCACCGTGCTTAGCCGCCCCTCCGGGGAGGAGAAGAGCGAAATCTATGAAGCGGAAGACGCGCAAGTATCAGGGGCTGCCAGAGCAACCATGAACAGCATCTATGCCTCATCCGGCCGATATGCCCGGTACAGCAATGGCGCTGCCAGCGACTATGTGGAGTTTACAGTCAACACCCGTACAGGGGGGATGTACTCGCTGGACTTCCGCTACAACAACAATACGGCAGAGCCGATCACCATGACGCTCAGTGTGAACCAGAAGGCACCGGCCGAGCTTGTATTCCCGTCTAATGCTGGACCGAAGAACAAACTGAACTTCGACTTAAAAACCGTTCACAACATCCGGCTGAATGAAGGCAGCAACATCGTGCGTCTATCCGGCAAAAGCGCTTTGGGGCTGGACGCGATCATTGCCAAGAAAAGCGTCTTGTACGAAGCGGAGGGTGCGGAGCTGTCAGGAGGCACGGGCATCGCTCAAAATCATGCGGGATATAGCGGTTCAGGCTTTGTCAGCGGGTTCACGGAGCCGAACGCAGCAATCAGCTTTACCGTAAACGCTCCTCAAGCGGGCAGCTATTCAGTCAAGCTGGCTTATAGCGCGGGAGGTGAGGACGACCGAACCTTGACCATGTATGTGAACGGCGCAAAGATCAAACAAACGAGTTTCTTTGGTCTGAAGGAATGGGATAAGTGGGCTGACCGATATGACAACGTATTCCTGAAAGAAGGAAGCAATGTCATCACCTATAAATATGAAAGCGGCGATACGGCGAATGTCAACCTCGATTATATCACCGTTACCGAAGCGGCGACCTGGACGTATGAGGCGGAATCCGCCAAAATAACAGGCGGGGCGGATGCCCGAATCATCCAGGCTCAGGACGGCAATACGGGAATCGGTTATGTGAGCGGTATGTCCCAGGTGAACTCGTCCGTGGAATTTTCTGTGGATGCCGAGTATGCGGCCAGCTATGATCTCAAGCTGCGATACGCCACCGAGCAGAGCGGCAAAACATTGTCGCTGGAGGTGAACGGCGCGCCTGCGCAGGACATCGTCCTTCCCCACTCCGGAGGCGCCGGGATGTGGAAGGAACACACTGTAACCGTTCCCCTGAACAAGGGGAAAAACAGCATCGCCTATAGGAGCGCAGCCGGAGATTCAGGCGTCATCCGGATCGATCATATTCATCTGAATAAGCGCACTCCCTGGAAATATCAGGCGGAAGCGGCAACCCTCTCAGGCACGCCGGGGATCGGCAGAGATCGTCTGTGGTTTGAAGGCAACGGTTATGTCGGCTTATTCCAGAAACAAGGGGATGCTGTCCGATTTGAAGTGAATGTCCCCTACACGGGGGCCTATACGTCAACCCTGCGCTATTCGGGCGTACAGTCGTCGAATCGAACCATGACCCTGTATGTGAACGGCAACCGGGTCAAGCAAGTTTCCATGCCGCCGACAGCGAATTGGGATACTTGGATGGATGCGACCGAGACGGTCAATCTGCAGGCCGGGAAAAACAGCATTGAATTCCGCCGTGAGGAAGGGGATACCGGCCAGCTGAATATAGACAGCCTGATCCTGGATAAATTCAGCGGTGGATTTATGAGCACGAAGGCGAAGGAGCTTGCCCCCGAGAAGATGGTGAAAATCCAGCCGAAGCACAGCGGCAAGGCGCTTAGCGTGGCAGGGGAGAAGTACAATCAGGGAGCAGCCCTCATCCAATTTTCCAATGGCGAAACCAACAGTCAATTGATGCGATTCGTGGATTTGGGAACGGGCTATTACCGGATTCTGATTATGCGCGGTGAACGCTTTCTCGATATCAAGCCTGATTCGGATATCCAGGAGCTGATTCTAAATCAGACCATGGGGGAGGCCCCCATTCCTTCCGATACCGAGCAGTGGCGTCTGGAGAAGGAGGGCGATTATTACAAAATAATTAACAAAAGCAACGGAAAGGTAATTACGGTCAATGAAGCGTCCAAAGGAAACAACGCTGTTATAAGGTTGGCCGATGACGAGGGGAAAGACCATCAGCGGTTTAAGATTGAGCTGCGCAACCTGTATGATAATACCTTCCACGAGGTGTCGGACATTACTGCTGTTCCGGAGGCGATGCAGGCAGGCCAGGAGCTGACTCTCTTTGGAACAGTCTCGCCGGATTGGGCCACGCGCAAAAGCATTGTCTGGAGCATCAAGGATGCCGGGCAAACGAGAGCTGCCCTGGCCGGGAACGTGCTGTCCGCAACCCGAGCGGGAACCGTCATTGTCACCGCTACGATTGAAGAAGGAAGCGAGATCGGTGTGAACTACTCCAAGGACTTCACCATTACCGTCTTCAAGAAAGACGCGGATGTTAGTCCCGAAAAGGCCACCTATGATCTCAATGTTCCCGGAGATGTAAGCACCAGCATCATATGGAATGAAGCCCAGTCTGTGACCGGGGTGGTATACGCAGCAACTGTAGCAGGTGCCGTACACAATGGCACATTGGGAAAGGATGATTATACGATCGGCGGGGATATGTTGACCATAAAGCGCGAGACTATGGCCTCACTGGGGTTGAAGCGCGGTGATAAGGCGGACTTCTCTATTCTGTTTAATCAGGGGAATCCCGCTGTACTTAGTGTCAATGTGGTGGACAGCTTTGCTTTGACCAGCCATCGTATTACAGTGACAGCCGAGGGACACGGCATTGCCAGCGCCAATGTACCGTCGGCGGTCAAGGATACGGCGATTACTTTAACCGCCACGCCAGATCCAGGCCAGCTCTTCAAGGGCTGGAAGGTGATCAGTCCTAGCAGCTTGAATGTGACGGACAATACCTTCATCATGCCGGACGAGGCGGTAGCGATCATGGCGATATTCGGAGCGCCGTCCTACAGAGTGACCTATAACGGCAACGGCGCGGCAAGCGGTCACGTGCCGGTAGATGACAGCGACTATGATCAGGGCGTCACGGTATCTGTCTATGGCAATACCGGCAATCTGAAGAAGCCGGGCTATCTCTTTGCCGGCTGGAATGTGCGGGCGGATGGCAGCGGAACCGGCTACAAGGAAGGCGAGGTAATCACAATGGGCGGGGCCAATGTGACCCTGTATGCGCAATGGACGGCTCAACATCCGGGCGGTTCTACTGGAGGAGGTTCGTATGATGGGGACTCATCCGATGACAGTTCGCCATCAACAGCAACGGGCAAAGGAATGATTCCGGCGAACAGCAGCCAATTTGCGGTTCCGGCAGACAAGAAGGGCGAATACGGCATAGGGGACGAGATCAAGATCGAGATCCCTGCCGGCGCTTACCGAAAAGAATTCCAGCTTAGCATCAGCAAGATAACGGACACGCAAAAGCTGCTTGCAGGCAAAGCTGCGCCGGCCGGTCCGGTGTTCGAGATCTGGAAGGATTTCCCCGGGGATTTCGACAAGGAAATCACGCTGACCCTTGCTTTCGATCCAGCCCAAATAAAGAAGGGTCAACAACCGGCCGTGTTCTACTATGACGAAGCGCAAAAAAACTGGAGGGAATTAGGCGGACAAATCAATGGAGCCGCTTCTATTACGGTGAAGGTGAACAACGCTGCCAAGTTTGCGGTATTCGGCGTCGATCAGACGGCCAGCCTGCCCGCTCCTAAACCGACGGTCAACTTGAGCGACCTGGCGGCGCATTGGGCGGAGGCCGATGTCAAACAAGCGATTGACCTGGGAATCGTCAGCGGTTATCCGGACGGTACGTTCAAGCCGGATCGAACCGTAACGCGCGCCGAGTTTGCCGCCATGCTTGTCAATGCGCTTAAGCCGCAAGAGAACCGCCTCTACAGTACGCCATTAACGTTCAACGATAAGGAGAAGATCGGCGCATGGGCGCTGAATGCCGTGGCGCAAGCGGTGCAAGAAGGGATCATTTCCGGTTACGAGGATGGTTCATTCCGACCGGATGCCGAGATTACCCGTAGTGAGATGGTCAAGATGATCGCAGGCGCCCTGGGCCAGTCAGACGAAAAGGCTGATACCACAGGGTTTGCGGATGACACGGCTATTCCTGACTGGGCGAGGGGTGCCGTGGCGACCTTGAGCAAGCGGGGCATTATTGAAGGCAAAGTAGGGAACCAATTCGCCCCCGGCGATCAAGCTACAAGAGCAGAGGCGATTAGAGTATTGCTGAACATGCTGCGTAACAGATAAGAGAAGCGTGAATGCCTTCTTCGGTGCCGCAGGCCCATAGGCTTGCGGCGGATTTTGCGTTCCTATCAGAGCAATCATTTTGGTAGAACAACCATTTTGTAAAACGGTTACAAAAAGTTTATAGTGATTTTATTTTAAGGGAAGCGAAAACTCGAAACTTCTGAACAGCCCTAGCTTGATCTCAATTGGGGCTGTTTGCTGTGTAATAACACTAATTGCCATTACACCGCTATCCTTCCAAAAAATGATGAATGTACAGGTATAGCTTGTTGAGAAAGCGGCGGGCTCCCTAAACAAACTAATAAACGAATGTGCCGAAAGTTAACATAAGGACTTGATAATTAAGTGGAGAACCATAAATAGAACTGCTGGATGAGAATAAGAACTATACAGCATATGGAAGTTAACGTACGATGTGCGTAGTTCTTCATTGTGGCGCTGCAGCAAATGCTTTTGATTCTATCTATTAAAGAGAGGTGAAGAGGTTTGCAACAAACTACTTTAGGAGATAAGCAATTAACACAAATCCATTCTGTTAAAAAAGGGAAGATAAATACTATCCTGACCCGTCTTAGCCGAGACAAATATTTATATCTTCTCGCCGCACCTGGAATCTTGTATTTTTTGATTTTTAAGTATATTCCCATTGGCGGAGTAGTCATTGCATTTCAGGAGTACTCGCCGTTTAAAGGAATTCTGCATAGTAAGTGGGTGGGCTTCGAAAACTTCGAAAGGTTTTTCAGTAGCAGCGAATTCTTGAAATTATTAAGAAATACAATGGTCATTAGTGTTTTAAACCTAGTTTTTTTCTTCCCTGCGCCCATCATTCTTTCTTTGCTTCTCAATGAAGCAAGAAACAGCAAGTTCAAAAGAACGATCCAAAGCATCGTATATTTGCCACATTTCTTTTCCTGGGTGATCGTTGCGGGGATCACGTTCCTGTTGTTTTCCCAATCCGGAGGCATTGTAAATGGCGTCATTCACATGATGGGTTACTCTAAGATAGACTTCTTAACGAATGAAAATTACTTTTGGGTGATGCTGACCCTGCAGTCCATATGGAAGGAAGCAGGATGGGGCACCGTCATTTTTTTGGCAGCCATAGCCGGGGTCGATCCTGCGCTTTATGAAGCAGCTAAGATGGATGGGGCTAACCGACTCCAGCAGGTGAAGCATATCACGATGCCTGCCATACAAAATGTAGTTATTACATTATTAATTCTAAGAATGGGCCATGTTCTGGATGTAGGCTTTGAGCAGGTTTATCTCATGATGAACAGTGCAGTGACTGATGTTGCCGATGTATTCGAAACCTACGTGTACAGGATGGGCATACAAAATGGGCAGTTTAGCTTCACTACGGCGGTTGGACTGTTTAAGTCTGTTGTAGGACTTATATTGGTAATTGCTGCTAACAAATTGGCTAGGACATACGGCAAGGAAGGCCTATATTGAGGGGGTGGAGACATTGAACAATAAATGGAGCAGTAGATTAGCAGATGCAGCCGTTGTGTCCATACTGATCATATCTGGAGTAGTCACGATCCTGCCATTCCTTTACATTCTGGTTATATCCTTTACCGACCCCTCTGAATACATCCGGACTGCCGGTCTCATCCTGATCCCGGAGAAATGGTCGCTAATTAATTATCAATATCTGTTGTCTACCAATACGTTTATTAGAGCGATGGGAAATAGCGCCTTCTTGGCTACAGTCGGCACTGTATTGAGTCTTGCTGTAACCTCGAGCTTTGCTTATGCCTTATCGAGGAAAAGATTGATGGGAAGAAAAGTCATGTTAATGCTGATTGTGATCGCAATGCTTTTTAACCCGGGTATCATCCCGCCGTATCTGCTTGTGAAGAACTTAGGGCTGATCAACAGCATGTGGGCATTAATCCTGCCGGTACTGACAACAGCGTATTATACATTTCTTATGAAAAGCTTCTATGATAGCATTCCACCCGGCTTGGAAGAAGCGGCCCATATCGATGGATGCAACGATTTAGGAATTTGGATGAGAGTGATCCTGCCGATCTCTTTGCCCTCTCTGGCGGCCTTCGGTCTATTTTATGCGGTTGCTTATTGGAACGTATTTTTTTCCGCGATTCTTTATTTGAACGATTTCAAGAAGTGGCCTTTACAAGTATTGCTGCAGCATATGCTTATCGATTCATCAACCAGCGTAGGTGGGGAATTAGCGCAACAAATTTCCTCCGAGCAAACCTTGCCTCAGGAAACTCTTAAAATGGCCGCAGTTATTGTGGCAACAGTACCTATTATTATGGTGTATCCTTTCCTGCAGAAGCATTTCGCCAAAGGCGTCATGGTAGGTTCTGTGAAGGAATGAATATAAAATTTACAAATGGAGGTAATAGTATGAGCAAGAAAAATGCAGGAATTAAACTGTGTTCCCTGCAAGTCTCTTTAGCTTTATTGTTAGCTGCATGCGGAGGAGGTGGGGGAGAAGAAGCAAATTCAGTGGAACAAGAGGGGGGAAAACAGGGAAAACCAACTCAAATCAGCATATTGTCGTCCTTTTATTCGCAAGAACCACCCTCAGAAGACAACCCTATAATAAAAGAAATCGAAAAACGGACGAATACCAAGCTGAACATTGCCTGGACATCATCCAACAACTATACGGATAAATTAAATGTGACGTTGGCCTCCGGTGAGCTGCCGGATTTAATCTTGACAACCGACCCGCTCAATTCATCGGTTATTAAGGGGATGGCTGCTCAAGGAACCTTTTGGGACCTGACCAATTTGTATAAAAATTATCCGAATTTAGCAAAGTTTCCTGAAGAAACCTGGAAAAATTTAGCCTACGCAGATGGACATAACTATGGTATACCCCGGGTAAGACCGGTCTATGGCCAGAACGGGGTAAGCATCCGCAGAGATTGGCTTGATAAACTGGGCTTAAAAATGCCGACCAACATGGATGAACTCTACGAAGCGATGAAGGCATTTACCAATAACGACCCCGACGGAAACGGGAAAAATGATACGTATGGAGTCATTTTAAATATAAGAACTTTCGAGAACGTTTTTAATAAAACTATAGGCGACTGGAAAGCGCAGGATGGAAAGCTGGTTCCTACTGTTTACTTATCAACAGAAAAAGACGCGCTTATGTACGCCAATAAATTGTACAAAGAAAAGCTGATTCCCGAAGATTTCCTGATGCTTAAACCGAGTCAAATCCTGGATATGTTAAAGGCAGGGAAGGCTGGTGTCGCCACACAAGCCATAGATCAGGTTTGGAATATAACAGCCGAGCTTAGAAAGCAAAAGCCTGACGCTTATATGGAGCCGATTGTTTCATTAAACGGAGTGAGCGAGACAGAAATCGGCTCTTTTGGAATGTTTCTGATTCCCAAGACCGTTCCTGAAGCGAAGTTGAAGAAAATTATGGAATTCATGGATTACGGGGCTTCCGCTGAAGGATCGGATCTTGCGAATTTCGGTTTTAAAGACGTTCATTTCGTTGAAAAAGACGGCTTTAAAATCCCTACGGAACAGGCTGTAAAGGACAATGTATCCCAACAAGCGTTTGGTCAAATTTTTCTTAGCTACAACAAATATCTAAAAGCGTATGTTCCGGGAATTCCAAAGGAGTACTATGACCGTCATGTAAAAATAATGGATGAGCGGGCAAAAAATGCGGTTAATGATCCGTCGGTCGGTGTGGATTCCGAGGCCTGGATTAAGTTCTGGCCGGAATACAACAAAAAAATTACCGATATGAAGCTGCACGTGATTATGGGCAAGGAACCGATAGAAAAATGGGATGCGTTCGTCAACCAGTTAAAAACGGAACCGAATTTCACTAAAATTGTTCAGGAAATGTCAGAGTCATACGTTAAAAGAAATTCAACCAAATAATAATGCTGGAGAGGCGGTATTGAAATGAAAATAGCGTATACAACTTTGTCTTGCCCGAATTGGAGCTGGGAACAAATTTTGAACGAAACCACACGTTTAAAGTACGACGGGATTGAGATCAGAGGCATGGAAGGGGAAATGTTCCTGCCCAAGGCAAGGCCCTTTCTCCCTGAGAATCTGGAAAAAACCCTGGAGGAACTTCATTCAAAGCAGATACAAATAATCGGTTTGAATACATCCTGCCAATTCCATGACCTTGACAAATTCGATGATTTTATTGCCGAAGGGAAAGCACATATAGATCTAGCACAAAAGCTAGGCGTACCCTATATAAGAGTTTTTGGGAATAAGGTGCCGGATCCTTTCCAAAAGGAGCAAATTATTGAGAGGATTTCAAGGGGCATAAAGGAGCTTTGTGACTATGGTTCGGAAAGAAATGTCCGCATCCTTTTGGAAACTCACGGGGACTTCTCCGATCTGGATCATATGCTGCCTGTACTGGAGAAGGTGGCCAGTGCCAATTTGGGCGTACTGTGGGATATGGAGCATACTTACAAAAGATACGGCAATACCATTGAACCGTTTATCGAGAAGATCTTTCCCTATATCGAGCATGTCCATGTTAAAGATACGAAAAAGGTCAATGGCAAATTCCAGCTGTGTTTCATTGGCGATGGTGAAGTTCCCATTAAGAATAATATTGAACTGTTAAAGAAATATGGTTACACAGGCTACTTATCGTTGGAGTGGGAAAAGAAGTGGCATCCTGAGCTTGAAGAACCGGAAGTTGTGCTGCCGGCATTTATTCAATACATCCGCGCATTCGTTTAATCCGAGGAGGAGTTAGAGATGACTATTCATAAAAATGTAAAAATAGCCGTAGTTGGAGTAGGGGCAATGGGATCGGGCCATATCAAAAATCTACGGCAGCTCCAGACTGCCGGAAAGGTCGAAATTGTCGGTGTTTGTGATGTAATTAAGGACAGAGCTGATAAATTTGCAGAGGAGCTGCAAATTCCGGCTTATGATAGCCACACAGAACTTCTCAACAAACCGGGTCTTGAAGCTATTACGGTGGCGACACCCCATTATGATCATCCTTCAGTTGCTATCGATGCATTTAACAGAGGTATTCACGTGCTTTGCGAGAAGCCTATCGCTGTCCATTTAAACGATGCGGAGAAAATGATAGCTGCTTATGAAAGGGCTAAAGAGGCATACCCTGAGCTTGTCTTCGCCATAATGTTTCAGGAAAGAACGTATCCGTTTCATAAGAAGTTAAAGGAAATTGTCCAAAGCGGGAAGCTCGGCAAGCTGATTCGTGTTACTTGGATCAACACGCAGTGGTTTCGCCCGCAGTTTTATTACGATAGCGGCGACTGGCGGGCGACTTGGGCCGGAGAAGGCGGGGGAATTCTGACCAACCAATGTCCGCATAATATGGATCTTTATCAATGGTTATTCGGAATGCCTGCGAAGATCAGCGGTTTTGTTAACATTGGTAAATATCACAATATTGAAGTTGAAGACGAAGTGACGGCCTACTTTGAACATGAGAATGGAATGATTGGACATTTTATTGCAACCACGGCCGAGACGCCTGGAACAAACCGTTTTGAAATTGTAGGAGAACACGGCAAGCTGGTTTATGAGAATGAAAAGATTGTCATGTATCAAAATCAGATTTCGGTATTTGATTTCATTCTGGAATCGAAAAGTAAATTCGGTAATGTTGAAAGCTGGTATACGGAAATTCCTGTTGATATTACTCAGCCTAAAGGCCATCTTGTTGTTATCGAAAAGTTTATTAACGCTATTCAAAATGGAGACGGCGAGTTAGTAGCTCACGGTACAGAAGGGATCAATGGGTTGACTTTAGCCAACGCCATTATGCAATCTTCATTCACTGAAAGCAAGATTGTATTGCCCCTGGACGTCAAAGTATGTTAAACCGCCAATCACGCGGCTGTAGAGGAAGTTATGATATATTCGTTTTCAAAGAGTTAAATAGGATTGAGGACTGACAATTTATAGCGCTCAAAACCCTGCGGATCACAAGTCCTAAAGATCTGCAGGGTTTTTGTTAATCCCGGTCCAATACAAACTTGACGATAAGCTAATGGAGGAATACCTTTAGATAAGATACATCGGCGACAAGGAGGGATGACAATGCTTCGTGGTCTGCTGCCGCAGCAATTGCATTTACGAATGTTTATATATATGGCCTTAGCGTTCACTGTGACCATTTATATATTTTCTTATATTTTAACTAGGCAATTGACTAATAATGCAATAACTGAAATTGACCGCCTGACTCTGCAGCGAATTGCGCAAGTTAAGGACAACACCGACTTCACGCTGCGAAAACTTAAATTATATTCCGTCCGTATTTTTCGGGACCAGAATGTAAACGGTTGGATGACCTCTTCGGAGGTCGACTATTGGGTTTTTAAACAAATGGAATTGAGCTTGACGGATTACTTGGGTATTGAGCCATTTATTCAGTCCATACATGTGATTAATCCCTCCATTAACCGTATGTACGCTTCGGATAAAGGCCTGACTAAGTTAACTGACGAGGAGAACAAAGAATTTCTTGAACAAGCCCGATCGGAAAAGAGTCGAAACTTAAACCTGCGAAATTACGAGATTCAAGGCAAAAGTTATTTATTACTGGTTGTGCAGGATGTGATTGATAGAGGGGAGAACAACAGTAAATTGGCGGTGCTGCTGGATAAGGAAAAGCTGCAGCAGTACATCCTGCAGATGAATAAGCAAATCGCGAATGATGTGTTCATACTGAACGGGGAAGGGGAATTGATGCTGGGGAATGTTTCGGATAAAATGCTCAAGAAGGTAAGAACGTTAAGTTCAAACGGTAACTTAGGGAAATCTCATTTTTCGGTTGATGGCGAGGAGTGGTCATTACGTTATCAGACGCTAAGTATTTCGGGTTGGAGGATCTTTCATCTAACCTCGCTTGAAACGTTAAATCAAAGTATTTCCGTCACCAGATGGACGATTTTACTTTGCTTCAGTCTTCTTGTTCTGATTATCTGGATGTTACTTTATTGGTATTCCAGAACCAATATACGCCCCATAGGTACTATGCTGCAAGCTATTCAAGCGCGTATAGGTCAGCCCTATGTCCCTTCCAACACCGTGGAAACTACAGTAAGCATCACTTCCGGTATCGAATCGCTTATTAACAAAGTGGAGCAAATGGATCGTTCTATCAAAGATAGTAAATCATTAATCAAGGAGGAGCGGTTGCGCCAATGGATACTTAACGGCTCCCTTTCGGAACGTTATAAAAAAGAATGGTTTCAAGAGATACCGGTGCTTGCCGCTGGATCGATCCGAATAGCGGTTTTAAGGATCCGGTATTATGCTGCATTCTGTGATAAATATGATTTTCCTTCAAGAAAGCTAATGAAGTACGCGATGGGCAATATAGCTATTGAGGTCATGAGACAATATGGCTTAGCCGGAGAGGCAGTCGATATTGGAATCGATCACACCGTACTAATATTCCCTGACACGAAGAAGAAAGAAACAATCGATACTATGCTTCAAGAAATCAAATCAAATATTGATCAATGGTTGCATTTCGGAGTTGTTGCAGCGGTCAGCGATCCTAGGGCTTCGAATGAAGCACTGCTCCAGAGCTACGAATTGGTTATGGAGGCATCCATGCTTAATTTTATCGATGGCAAAGACCGTGTATATTCGGAGAGTGATTTAAAGCAGTTTGAGGATAGGCCAAATTATCTTGATGAAGATGTGATAAAAGAACTCGTTGCTTCAGTGCGTATCGGTAACTTGCTAGCTGTTAAAGGATACTTGGAGCAGCTGGCTGGGGATATGAAGGGAATGACATATTCGGAATGCAAAATGCAGCTTATCCATTTAATATATGAGTTGATGAAAAATTTTAAAAAGCTAAACACGGTAAAAGGAATGGAAGGAATTGAGCATACACTAAATCAATTCCATCATTTAAATGAAGCGTTCCATTGGATTGAAACGTTCCTGCATCAAATTGTTGACGATTTAAAACAGCGGTCAACTAATAATCGAAAAGAAGAAATTGTTACAGAAGCCGTTCAATATATTCGGAATAATCTACATAACCCCATACTGAGTGTGGATTCCATTGCCGATCATACATCGGTCTCAGTCAGCTATCTTCGGGCCGTGTTTAGGGAATGGATGGATTGCCCCATATCGGATTTTATTTCAAATCAGCGTTTGGAGCGGGTAGAGGAGCTTCTTTTAAGCACCGACTTAACTGTAACAGAAGTTGCAGAACAGGCTGGTTTCCAAACAAAAAGCCACTTCTTCACAACGTTCAAGAAGGTATTTGGAACAACCCCTATCCAATTTAGACAGCAGCAAAAAATAAAGTAAGTGATGCGCTTTATTCATGACGACGCTCGGCCACCCAGAGGAGTCCGACATGCCGGAATTCCAAACGAATCAACATACCGTTCAAGCATCTTTTGTGATTACATATTTACGAACATCATGATTTAGACGGTTACGTGGAATTTCATGTTAATTCGATGGTATCAACATCGTGTGCCGGGGGCAGCAGAGGATGAGAAAGGTTAGTAACGAGAGCTTGTTGTAACATGCTTTCTACGGTAGTCACCCGGTGTCATGCCTTTCAACTCGCGGAAAATCCGCGAAAATGACTTGTACGAACCGAACCCGGTTTCAATCGCTATATCAACTCCCGCCATTCCGGTCGATGAAAGCAAGCTGCAAGCATGTCTAATGCGCACCTCGTGCAAAAAGCGGACAAAACCTAGACCGGTACGCCGCTTAATCTCTTCGCTTAAGTAAGAGCTGCTTATGCCGAACTTATCCGCCGTTGCCGACAGTGTAATTGGCTCTCTGTAACGGGCATGAATGTAATGAATAATTTGCCATACCGGTTTTTTATCGATTGTTCTGTTTGTTTGTATTGTGCTAGGAACACCTTGCCGGCGGAAACGGTCATATCGCGCAAGCGTTTCCAACAGCTTCAGCTTGAGCAGCATGTTTCTCCATAAACCGTTGCCCGCAAATTCGGCAAGCATATCCTCAAAAGCCGACGATACAGCCGTGTACAGCTCCGGGCTTAAGAAAGCTTGAGGGGGCATCTCCTCCCCGACCAGCAGCTCCGACAAACCTGGTCCGACCTCTGCTGATTGGTATAGCAAATCCATATCAAACATGCAGTTATACAACCGGAGTGGATTCGCCGATTCCACATAAATTTCATGAACCTGATAAGGCAGCAAAAAAGTAGCCGTCCCCGCAAGTAGAGGATGTTTAACACCGTTAATAACCTCGTAGCCCTCTCCGTCTATTACAAGAGAAAATTCCAAAAAGTCATGGCGGTGAGCAGGAAAATGCCTTACCACTTTGTTAACGGACACATGAAATGGAAAACCCGGATGAATGTCCGGATAGTCGGTTAAATGTTTGTTGGTTGGGTATACGGTCATTTTGACGGATCGCTCCTGAACGAAAATATGAGATAGTCTAGCGGAAAACTGTCATACCTCCTCTTCGATTTTATTCTATGATAAGAGCATGTTGCAACCCAAATCGAAGAGGGGAGGAATAGTGTTGTCTATTCCAATTATTGGACCGCTAAAGTCAAGCCCGGTTATTACCCGTCATCCTGCAAATCCGGTATTATCCGCCCGTGATGTGCCTTATTCTCCGGCACTTGTATTTAATGCAGGCGTTACCAAATTCCAAGGTCGTTATGTTATGGTATTCCGCAACGATTACGGTGATCTGCAGAAGCATACGCTGCTGCCAAGTTCCACGACCAATCTTGGTCTAGCCCACAGCAGCGACGGTATTCATTGGGAGGTACAGCCCGACCCTTGTTTTAGCCTGAATGATGACGAAATCATCCGCACCTATGATCCGCGCTTGACTGTTATAGATGGGCGCTGCTACATGTGTTTTGCCGTCGATACGAAGCACGGTATTCGCGGAGGCATTGCCGTAACCGATGACTTCGAAAAATTTGAAGTACTCCATATGACTGCGCCTGATAACCGCAACATGGTGCTGTTTCCGGAAAAAATCGGCGGCAAGTACGTCCGTTTAGAGCGGCCGTTCCCTGTGTACAGCCGGGGAGGCAAAGACCGTTTCGATATGTGGATATCGGACTCGCCAGATTTGAAATATTGGGGCAATACGGATTTGCTGCTTGCGGTTGAGCATGTGGCTTACGCTAACGACAAAATCGGCCCTGCCGCCCCGCCAGTCAAAACCGCTAAAGGTTGGCTAACTACGTTCCATTCCGTCGATCTTGATCCAAGCCGAGGAAAAAACGGTTGGGAGAAATCCTGGAAGAAGCGATATAGCGCCGGCATTTTGCTTTTGGATTTGGAGAACCCCAAGAAGATCATCGGCATGTACAAAGATCCGCTTATCGCACCCGAAGCCGTCTATGAAACCGAAGGCTTCCGGAATGATGTCATTTTCCCGGGCGGTATGATTCTTGAGGATGACGGCGAAGTCAAAATTTATTACGGCGCTGCCGATACTGTCGAGTGTCTGGCAACTGCCCAAGTCGACGACCTTGTCCGTTTGTGTTTGGAAGGCAAGTAAAGGTCCCACCAAACGCATCTATACCGCTAGTGTAGCAACCAAACGGAGGCGTATTACGATCGACTATCCGTTCGAAAGACATGGACATATTGTGTAGAGAGGAAGATGGGGGTAACAGCGAATCCCGCAATATGGCACATTGACAACCTGGAGATCGCCCTAAGGATCGAGATCTCCAGGTTGGTTGGCCGTATAGTCTGCCTGGAGCTGATTGTAACATAAAATGAAAGCGGAACCAAAACGACAAGGCGTTCGAAGAAGAATGAAAGTGAAACTGGAGAAAATGGAGGTTTCTGCATGGTAAAAGTGTATGGGAAAGCTGTAATTGGCGCGGCTTCGTTACTCTTATTCTCAAATGTAATGCTTGGATGCAGCAATGATAAGGAAGCGATACTGAACACCGAAGGCAATACCGGAAAGCCGAAAGAGCCGATCACGTTAACCATTTTTAACGGGCAGCCCGGGGCTTTGAATTTTGAGAGTTTGGGAATTACTGAAGCGATCAAGAAGAAGTTTCCCCATATCACGCTGAACATCATTCTCAGAGATCCCAAAAGTACGGACTATAAGGATCTAATTGCCGGGGGAACGCTGCCTGATATTATTTATGAATCCGCCAGCTTTACGGTAGACCGCATCATTCAGAACGGATTTCAATACGATTTGCAGGAGCTCGTGAAAAAAAATAACTTCAATCTCCAGCAATTTGAACCGAACGTACTCGCGCAAACCCAAAATGCCAACGGCGAAGGAAAGCTGTACGGCCTTCCGTTTACGATGAACCGGTATGCCTTATTTTATAATAAAGATATATTCGATAAGTTTGGCGTTGCTTATCCGAAAGACGGCATGACATGGGATGAAGTCTACGACCTGGCGAAAAAAGTAACGCGTGTGGAACAAGGAACGACCTATATGGGCTTCGCCGCTATACCGAATAATATGATGCTGAACAATCAGCTCTCCTTAAGTCCTTTGGATCCGAGGGAAGATAAGGCGGTGCTGAATACGGACGGCTGGAAGCTGATGTTCGACAACCTGAAACGGTTCTACGAAATTCCGGATAATGCTCTCGTTCCTACATCCGAGACAGCTAAAGGGAGTATTGCGATGGCTCTCGAAAGCCATCCGCTCATGATCGGCTGGGTGAAAGCAAACCCAAATTTAAATTGGGACGTCGTTTCGCTGCCTGTTTTAAAGGAAAAACCGGGCACCGGCTTAAAGCCTGCCACTCTTGCTTTGTTCATTTCCCAAACGTCCAAGTATAAAGATGAAGCGTTCCAAATCGTTTCTTATCTTGTATCCGAGCAAGTTCAGACGATGCTTTCCAAACAGGGAGTAGGTACGCCGCTCGTTAACGCTAACGTTAAAAATGCATTCGGCCAAGAGGTGCAGGAGTTGCAAGGGAAAAATACAGGTGCATTTTATTATTACAAGGATGCACCTCCGTCTCCGTTAAGAGCTGCAGATCTAACGAATGTTAATGTGGATTTCGGCAAGCCGTTCGGAGATATGGTCAAAAATAAAGCCGACACGAACACTGTACTCCGGCAATTTGAAGAGGCAATCAATCAGGCGATTGCAACGGCTAAGTCGGATAAGGCTAAAAAATAAGACGGATAAATAATGCCATGAAGCACCGGTACGGTCAACCCAGAGGACGGCTTCACAGTTAGTACACACCCTAAATTTCTCATGTTGAGATATGCACACTTGGATCTACGCCAACAAAGGCCACAAGCTTCGTTGCTGCGATTTTCTCTCCGATACCGGGGATCGATTGGATAATCTTATATTCTTCAACTTCATTTGCAAGGGCATCTATTTTACTTTACGAGTGCCAATAGATGCTCTTTGTAATGAAGCATCATATTGATATACATGCTCATGTTAAATAAATGACTTTGGTACGTTGCATTCCGAAATGGATTTCGTGTTGCTGCTGACATTAGAACTTGAGACTTTTCCTTAGCCCATTTTCGGAATGAGATGCACATAAAATTGCAATCCTCTCCGTTATTTGAGCTTCACCAGCACTGAGAACAGTTTCAGACGTTGGGAATTCCAACAAGGTTTTTAAAGAGACTACTGAATACAAAATCCCGAATACGCCCTTAAACTCCGGAAACACTCGGTCTAATATTGCTTGGAATTGAAGTTTGATCTGAACAAACTGACCCGTTACCGATTCATGCTGTCTTGTAAGATTTCGAAGGTTTAGTAATTGAATACCTCTTTATTATGAGGTTCCAACGAGTGATGAACCGCATCGTGTTGCAGGGATGCCCGCCAAACAGGTGAGTGCATTCAAAAGCTAAAGAGGAAGCGGGGAATGTCAGCCCCCGATAAAATACGTCATACATAAAACGGTTGGAGGGAATACCATGAAAGCTGCCATTGGAGTCGAAATGATCGAATTACAGAGATTGAGGAAGTGAAAAAAAATTTATCCATGGTGGGAAGTCACTGCCGTTCGTCAAATTCAAAATTTCATTTTTCTAAGCAAGGCTTCTTTATCAAATGATTAAATAATCATATGTATTTATTTACTCCCTCTATTAGTGTGTTTGATTCCCTGCAGCGTTCGTGTTGTAGGGCTTTTTTTGTTTAACCTGATTAATTGAATTATTCGGAAAATCAAGTATAATGCTGAAACGATTATCCCTTGCGTATCACAATATTAAAGTTGACAATTTTTATCGGATTACCCTATAATAAATCTCATCTTGTTATTGCACCTATTATTTTTCCAATTGTCTGGAGATTAGAACATGAAAAAGATTAATAAATGGTATAAAAGCCAACTCATCCCATGGCTGCTCCCTATCGTAACGATTGTGCTATGGCAAATACTAGGGCAATCCGGCATTATCAGTTCATCCATCCTGCCGACGCCATTGAAAGTGGTAGACGCGGCCATTCAATTAACGAAGTCCGGTAAACTGCAAGATCATGTTTGGATTAGTACCCAACGCGCTTTAATTGGATTTTTCATTGGAGGCATCATCGGTTTTATACTTGGCCTCTTAAACGGGACGATTAAAATTTTTGAACGAACAACCGATACCACGATGCAAATGATCCGCACGATTCCCCATTTGGCGCTGATTCCGCTCGTCATTCTCTGGTTCGGAATTGGGGAATCGGCCAAGATTTTTCTAGTAGCGCTAGGCGTCATGTTCCCTGTATATATCAATACCTTTAGCGGCATTCAAAATGTGGACCGCAAGCTCATCGAGATGGGAACCGTTTATGGGCTATCAAAATGGAAGTTGTTTGTGAACATTATTTTGCCAGGCGCCTTGTCTTCCATTCTGGTAGGGATTCGTTATGCGCTAGGTGTCATGTGGATGTCTTTAATTGTGGCGGAGACCATTGGCGCGGATTCAGGAATCGGCTATATGGCAACGAGCGCCCGTGAATTCATGCAAATGGACATCGTCGTGCTCACCATTGTTCTTTACGCGATACTAGGAAAGCTATCTGATGTCATTGCCAAACTGTTTGAATACCGATTTTTAAAATGGAATCCTGTTTACCGTAAGAAGTAGCCAGCCGAATCATCTGGGGGGTGACGCCATGATCAATATTGAACTGAAAAATGTCGGCAAAAGCTACGGCGATAATGAAGTCTTGCATCATATCGATTTATCGATCGAGCAAGGAAGTTTTACGGCCATTGTCGGACGAAGCGGCTGTGGGAAGAGCACATTGCTTCGAATCATTGCAAGGCTGGAGCAGATTACAAAAGGAGAATTGCTTTTTTCCGGCATAGATTCGGGCGATCCGAAAATCCGGATCATGTTCCAAGACGACCGCCTTCTACCCTGGAAAAGCATCATAAAGAACATTGAGCTTGGTGCGGTCAACTCGACCGTCGCAAGCGAGTCCTTGGAAAAGGTAGGGCTGATTGAGAAACGGCATGATTGGCCTGATCAGCTGTCAGGAGGGCAAAAGCAGCGCATTGCCCTAGCCCGGGCACTCGCAAGCAATCCCGATATCCTGCTATTTGACGAGCCGCTTGGCGCTCTTGATGCGCTAACCCGGATTGAAATGCAGAACTTAATTGAAGATCTCTGGCAGCAGCAGAAATTTACCTCCCTTCTCGTTACCCACGATGTGACGGAGGCTGTACGTTTAGCGGATCGCGTTATCGTGATCGACCGGGGTGCCATTCAGTTGGATGAACGCATTGACTTGCCAAGACCTCGGGAACGGGGTGACAAGTTTACGGATTATGAGAAGAAAATATTAAATCAAATCTTAGGGGTGTAGAACATGAAAAAAACATTTTTGATTTCACTAGTTGCTATATTTGTTTTGGTTTTAGCGGCTTGCGGAAACGGTTCTTCCGGCAGACCTGCTAACAGTCCTTCAGATAGCGGTTCTACCGGCAGTACGCCTGCACGCGATCAAAAAGGCGTGATTACGATTGGTTATCAAAAAGGCAATACGCTAAACATATTGAAAGAACACGGGAATTTAGATAAAGCATTGAGTGAGAAAGGTTACAAAGTAGAATGGAAGGTCTTCCCTACCGGAACGGTACTGCTTGAGGCGTTAAACACGAATAATATTGACTTCGGACATGCATCGGACGGCAACGCTGTATTTATGCAAGCCGGCGGACATCCGCTCAACTATGTCGCATCCGAATCTCCGTATCCGAAAGGTGTCGCGATCGTCGTCAAAGAAGATTCCAAGATTCAAAGCGTTATTGATTTGAAAGGCAAAACGATCGGCGTCACCAAAGGCGGCAACCAGCATTACTTGCTCTTAGTCGCTTTGGAAAAAGCAGGCGTTTCCTTGAACGACGTAACCATCAAGTTCTATAAAGATGCTGCGGAAGGCTTGGCCGCATTTACGAAAGGTGAGTTCGACGCCTATGGCACATGGGATCCGTACCTAGCCATTGTAGAAAACACATTAAAAACGCGCACCATTGTCGATGGAACCGGCAATTCGGAAAATCGAACATTCTATTTTGCGACCAAAGATCTGTTGAACAAAAAACCGGAAGTCGTGAAGATGATTCTTGAAGAACTGCAAAATGCCGATAAGTGGGCCAATGAAAATAAACAAGAGATTTCGAAAATCCTATCCACCGAGTTAGGGTTGGACGTAGCGCCTATTCAAAAAGCCAATGATCGACGTACATTCGGCGTTCAACAGATTGATGATGCGGTTGTGACAAGCCAACAAAAATTGGCCGACAAATTTTTTGAGGCAGGACTGCTGAGCGCAAAAATTAACATCAAAGACGCCGTTCAAATCGACAAGTCCCTCATTCCAAACAACGTCAAATAAAGGAGATCTGAACATGACCCAAGTGATCGAAAATGCATTTTTGAGCTATGGTAAGGAAAATGCGCCTGTAAAAGTAGAAGTGTTTCTGAACCTGGCGTGCCCGTATTGCGCAACATTCTTTCAAGCAGCCGACGAAACATTGACCTCTTATACCGAGAACGGACAAGTTCAATATGTGGTGAAGCATTATGACAAACCGCGCGAAATGCTTTTATATGGAACGTTGGCGAACGCATTCTTAGATTATAAAGATCCGCAGCGAGTCTATGAGCTTATGAAGGATTTATTCGCCAAACAAAGCCAGTGGAGCGAGTCCGACAGCCATTCGATTAAAAAGCTGCTAACCGAAGAGTACAGATTACAAGAACAACCAGATAATATTGACTTAAGCTTAAAAATCACAGCAGAAGCCATTAAACGTCATGTGAAGATGGTACCGACGGTATTCATTAACGGCAAGGAGTTCCAATACCCCGTTGAAATTGATGCAAGCGGGTTAAAACAGGAAGTCGAACAGGCTTTGGCAAAGTGAAGCAGAAATCCCCGAAACCATTTAAGTTGCGGGGATTTGCCTATATGTGGGACAGAATGAGCTGTCGTACGAAAAATGAAACCGGAAAAGCGAGTTGCCCGATTTGACGTAGGACAACCGTTGCAAGATCGCTCTCCTCACTGCTTATTCAGGGGAATAGCGATCTTTTTTCTGTAACCTTCTCGGTTTGTTTAATGGTCCCTAATTATACTTATAGCGCCTGCTTAGTCGTTTGTATTACAGCCAGGTTCTGATGGAGTATGCCCCAAAATTTAAAACTAACAGAATTAATAAAATGATATTTAGCATTTGCATTTTATCGAGAGGGTGGTGGGGCATCCAACGAATATTTGCCCCTACGTTTAAAGCATAAATAATGACTAACGGAAGAAACAAGCAGGAATAGGGGGCTGCTATACGTCTGGCATGTTTTAGTTGATGCGTTCTATCACTATAAATTTGCGGTCGTTCTTCGCCTTCTGAATATTCACGACTCCTTAGGGTCCATTTTTGTGTTTTGCTAACGTGATAAAGATTAACTCCGCGTTCCTCCATTAAACGAAAGTTAGGATGGATGTATGCTCCTGATGTCGGGTGACAAGATCATTATCTCATTAATTGCCGCGTAAATCGCGGCTTTTTGATTTTATGGGATAAAGTTCTTGTCAAACTTCAATGACAAGAACTTTATCCCATTCCCGACGGATCACGATGACACAATTTCACCTGCATTTTAGCATAGCTCAGGCACAGCAGACTCATGTCGGCCTACGATCGCGGCTACAACCAACGCCACGACCCGAACGGAGCTCCGGGGTAGGTCTAAGCTTCCTAACACTTCCTCCAGCGAATGTCCCAAATCGTCACGACAAACAACATACACTTGCTCTCATTTTTGAAAAAAGTTTTTCTACGAGAGGGAATAAGCAGCTTGATAGACTTCTAAACTAAATTAACGATTAACAAATCATATAATACCCACTTGACAACGCGGAATTATGGGACTATATTAATTTCAACATCTTTTATATTTGATAATTAATTATCGATTAATGATAATTTTGTTAGAGGGGGTTGGCTTTTGATTCTCGCACAACGTGGTTATGAGCTTCGCTGTAAAGGCTGGAGGCAAGAAGCGCTCTTAAGAATGCTGGAGAATGTTCTAGAGAACGGGGAGAACCAAGACCAGTTGGTTGTCTATGCTTCCTTTGCCAAAGCAGCTCGGAATTGGGCATCCTATCATGCTATTGTCGATACGCTACGGGGATTGGAGGACGATGAAACTCTGGTCATTCAATCAGGCAAGCCGATTGGGGTATTCAAGACGCATCCTTTTGCTCCGCTTGTCATCATGGCTAATGGAAACTTGGTAGGCAAATGGGCCACCAGTGCCAAATTCTATGAATTAGAGCAGAAAGGACTCCTAATTTGGGGAGGATTAACCGCTGCAGCTTGGCAGTACATAGGTTCACAAGGCGTACTTCAAGGAACCTACGAAATTTTTTCATCGATTGCCCGATTGCATTTTAATGGAAGCTTGTCAGGCAGGTTTATTTTGACCGCAGGCTTAGGCGGTATGGGAGGAGCTCAACCGTTAGCAGGGGTCATGGCCAAAGCAGCCATTTTATGCGTGGAAATCAACGAGGAGAAAATTAATCGGCGCTTAGAAACCGGCTATTTGCAGAGAAAGACGCATGATTTGAACGAAGCGCTGCGCTGGATTGTAGAAGCGAAGGAAAAGCGGGAAAGCATCTCCGTTGGTTTGCGGGGCAATGCCTCTGATATTTATCAGCAGCTGCTGGCGCAAGGAATCATCCCGGATATCGTCACGGATCAAACAGCGGCTCATGATTTGAAATACGGCTACGTTCCTGTCGGTTATACATTCGAAGATTGGTTAAAGGCGAGGGATAAGGATGCGGATGCGCTGGCAATTGAAGCTGGAAGCTCCATTGCCTCTCAAGTTGCAACGATGCTGGAATTTCAAAAGAGAGGCTCTATCGTATTCGACAACGGCAATAATATCCGCACACAGGCAAAGGAGTTCGGCGTAGAGAATGCATTTGAAATTCCGATCTTCACCGAAGCCTATCTGAGACCCTTGTTCGCACAAGGAATAGGTCCTTTTCGCTGGGTGGCGCTATCCGGAAATCCGGAAGATATCCAAATAATCGATGATTACATTCTGAGTACGTACAGCGACAGCGAGATCATATCGAACTGGATTGCACTGGCGAAGGAGCATGTTAAGTTCCAAGGCCTACCTGCACGGATCGCCTGGTTCGGCCATGAGCAAAGATCACAGCTGGCGATAGCTGTGAATCGATTAGTCCGCGAGGGAATCATCGGACCGATTTCTTTTTCACGCGATCACTTGGACGCAGGAGCCATGACACATCCGAACATCATGACTGAGCGAATGAAGGATGGAAGTGACGCCATTACGGATTGGCCGCTTTTGAATGCGATGCTTAACTGTTCCTCGATGGCCGACCTGGTGGCGATTCATTCCGGGGGTGGGGGCTACACGGGGTATATGACGAGCGCCGGAGTAACCGTCGTAGCTGATGGAACAGAAGCAGCTGATACAAGACTCAAATATGCTTTGGATAACGATACGGGTATGGGGGTGCTGCGTTATGCCGATGCCGGCTATGAAGAGTCGTTCAAGGTGATCCGCGACAGCGGTCTCCGACGAATTGATTTGTAAGCTTATGAACTTATTGGGAGGTTTATATGGGAAAAACGCTAACTTTGGATGATGTAAAGGCCGCGGTCAAGGGTGGTTCGATTTATGCGGCAGGCGGTGGAGGCTGGCCAGACCACGGACTGGAAATAGGCACAGCTGCCATAACGGTTGGAAAGCCTGAGCTGGTATCGATTGATGAGCTGCCAGATGATGCGATTATCGTTACGACCTCCGCTATAGGTGCACCTGCAGGGAGAGACTGGGAAATGCGGGGCATCGATTATATAAAAGCAGTCCAATTACTTGCGGAGCAGGTTGAGGGTAAGGTCGTTGGCGTAATGACACCCCAAAACGGTATGTCCAGTACGATTAATGGCTGGCTTCCAGCAGCCGCACTTGGATTGAAGGTCGTTGATGCGACAGGGGATATCCGTGCCCATCCTACAGGTAAAATGGGCTCTCTTGGACTGGCGTCGCGGACGGACTTCGAAACCATTCAGGTCGTCGTTGGCGGGAGACGGGATACTGGTTCCTATCTGGAGCTCGTCGTTAAAGGCACTCCGGCCAAGACTTCGTCGGTGCTTCGTACCGCAGCCGATTTATCCGGCGGATTCATAGCTTGCGCCCGTCATCCGCTTCCAGCAAGCTATGTTAAGCAAAATGCGGTTATCGGCGGAATATCGAAGGCATTGGATTTGGGTTATGCCATCCTTGAAGCGGAACCACAAGGCGGACAAGCTGTTATCGATACGATTTGCTCCACTACTCACGGAGTCATTCTCGGTGCAGGAGAGGTTATCAGTTATAGCGTGGCTTATTCAGGAGCTTTCGATATCGGGACTATCGTCATTCAGCAAAACGATGAGCGTTTCACTCTGCATGTCATGAACGAATATATGGCAGTAGAAAACAGTGAAGGTCAACGATTAACCACCTTCCCGGATGTAATCACTACGTTGGATGCGCGGACGGGAGCGGTAGTACGCGTTGGTGACGTCAAATTGGGTGCGGAGCTTGCGATTCTATCCATTAATAAAAAGCATTTTTCATTAAGCGCAGGGGTGCTGGATCCTACCGTCTATCCGGAGGTTGAAGAAGCATTAGGAATTAGCATTGCTGATTATGCGCTTGGCAACTAACAGCTAATATTATCCATTACCTAAAGAGAAGAGGATCTATCTATGAAAACATTAACTGGATTGGCTTCCATTGTTCTGGCGTTAACGGTTGTTTTATCGGGCTGCGGTCAAAAGGCTGCTACCTCGTCGCCATCCACTCCTTCCAAGGAAACGGCTGCAGCGCCGACTTCACAAGCGGCAGCACCTGCAGCTCCTGCTGACTCTGGCAGTCAAGCTACGGATGAAAACACATTGGAAAAAATTAAAAAAGCAGGCAAAATCGTCATCGGCACCGGCGGAAATTACCGCCCATTTAACTATATGAACGAAAAGAATGAACTGGTTGGGTTCGATATCGAGTGGGGCAAAATTATCGCTGAAGGCTTGGGAGTGAAGCCTGAATTCGTTACGGGTCAATTCGCAGGATTAACCCCTGGCTTGCTTGCAGGCAAATTCGATATTTTGCTTGCTGGCGTCAATGTAACGGAGGAACGCAAAAAATCGGTTGATTTCGCAGAGCCTTATGGTCGTGACGGGGTTGTAGCGGTTGTGAATAAAGAAGGCGGCAACAACGCCAAGAGCATCAAGGATCTGCAAGGTAAAGTCGTAGGTGTTATTGCCGGAGCCACAGCTCAAGCAGTGGTGAAGGAGATAGGCGGCTATAAAGAAATTAAGGAATACCCCGGTGAAACGGAATTATTCAAGGACTTGACTAATAAACGTGTGGATCTTGTATCTATCGGAAGAGATGCGGCAGGCGATTTCATTAAAACGTCCCCGGACGGTAAAAAAGTAGAAATAGCAGGCGATCCCTACACGGTGGTAGATGTAGCGATTCCATTACGCAAAAACAATGCTTCATTGAAAGCAGCTATCGACAAAATCATATTGGACAAAAAGAAGGATGGCACGTATCAAAAGCTGGCTCAAGAGCACTTCGGATTGAAGTTTGACAAATAAGACAACCATCTTTCGGCCTCTACATCGGTGGTATAGCTGCCGGATGCAGGGGCCGGAATTGTTTTTGAATCATTGGGCGAAATGGAAAGGAGGCAGCGTTGTTGAATCTGGAAAAGGTCATGCAGGTCTTGCCCTTTTTATTGGAAGGGGCAGTTGTTACATTTGAAATCTCTATATTAGCGATTATTATAGGTACACTGCTTGGATTTTTGCTGGCGGCTCTGCGATTATCCAATAATAAGCTCGTACAGCTGTTCGCGATCGTATACATTTGGGTATTTAGAGGCGTTCCCATTCTAATGGTTCTCGTGTTCATCTACTATACGCCCCCGTTCGGCATTACTTTATCGGCATTTGCAGCGGGTTTGCTTGGTTTATCGTTGAATGCGGCCGCCTATAAGGCAGAGATCATCCGGACAGGGATGCTGGCCATTCCCAAGGGTCAGATTGAAGCGGCGGAAGCCATCGGCATGACGCCTTGGCAAATTTTGATCCGGATTCGGATTCCGCAAATTATTCGTTTTATTATACCGACTTACATCAGTAATTCTGTAGCACTGCTCAAAGAATCGGCCCAGGTTTCGGTTATAACCGTTCCCGATTTGATGCTCAATGCGCAGAGCCAATTCAGCAGCACTTATATGCCACTTGAAACACTTGGCGTAGCGGCAGTTCTTTACTTAATTATGACCAGTGTTCTCATGTCACTGCAAATATACTCGGAACGTAAGCTGAAGCTGAATCATGGATATAAATAATAGATGGAGCAGGCCGTATTTCATTAAGTAAGCGGATTAGGAGGATCAGGTTATGCCGATTCTAGAACTAGAACACATTACCAAGCAGTATGGGGGAAAAGCGGTTGTTAACGACATTAACTTTTCCATTGAAAAAGGGGAGGTCGTTTCCATTATCGGCCCGAGCGGTGCAGGCAAAAGCTCCTTGCTGCGCATGATCAACTTGCTGGAGGTACCTACGTCCGGAGGTATCATGATAGAGAATGAGCCTGTGCATTATTCAATCAACCGTGCAGGAAATTTGACCTTTATGTCAAAATTTAAATTGAGCAAGGTGCGCAGCCGGGTAGGGATGGTATTCCAGCATTTCAATCTGTGGAACCATAAGACGGTTCTTCAGAACATTATTGAGGGTCCTATGACCGTGAATAAAACTTCAAAGCGTGAAGCCGTGCAAAATGCCGAAGAGCTGTTGTCCCGGGTAGGGCTTCTGGAGAAAAAGAATGATTATCCCGGAATGCTGTCAGGCGGGCAGCAGCAGCGGGTCGCTATCACTCGTGCGGTTGCGATGAAGCCGAGTGTTCTGCTGTTTGATGAGCCTACCTCATCTCTCGATCCGGAGCTGGTTGGGGAGGTTCTGCAGATGATGACTCAGCTGGCCCAGGAGGGGATGACGATGATTGTAGTTACCCATGAAATGCGCTTTGCCAGGAACATATCGGATCGGGTGCTTTACATGGAAGAGGGCCGGATTATGGCTGAGGGCTCTCCGGAGTTTATTTTTGGTTCCAATGATAACCCGAGACTGAACCGCTTTTTCAATACTATAAATTCGGAGTAAAAGGAAGTTTTCATTATGAATGGTTCACAAACGCTGGTTCGTGCACTGGATATCATCTTTGCTTTGGGAGATGCGGAGTCGATGCTGACGGTCACTCAAATTGCGGAGAAAGTTTCAATTCCGGAAAGTACAGCGTATCGTTTGATACAGACCCTGGAGAAAAACGGGATACTGGAGCGTAAAGAGAAAGGGCAAATCAGTCTGGGCTTGCGTATTCTGGATTTGGCCCGCAGCCTTCATTACCAGATGGACCGCGAATTATATATGATCGCACGACCTTTCATGGAGCGGTTAACGGAGCAGGTACAAGAAACCACTGTACTAGCAGTTCGAGTCGGGAGCAGCACTTGTGTCATCTTGGCGATAGAGAGCCGTAGATTTCTGCGGTTTGTAGTGGAGAATGGGAGAACATTTCCTATAGAGCTGGGAGCAACAGGTAAGAGTATCTTGGCATTTGAGAAGAAAAAGGTCGTTGAGAAGATACTGAATGCGATTGTAGATAAAGAAACCCGAAAAGAGGTCAATGCTTCTATAGAAGCGATCAAAGAGCATGGCTATGCGGTGACTTTAGGAGAGGTGGATCAGAATATTTTTGGTGTTGCAGCTCCAATTTTTGACGATCAAGGCCAAGTGGTCGCAAGTCTGACGGTGGCTGGCCCCAAAGAAAGATTCGGAGATCAGGAACGGGCCGCTATTATCCAAGCGACGCTTCAGACAGCAGGCGATATTTCCGAAAAACTGAACGGTGCGTATTCACTGAGGCTGGAACGAGAGTAAATCCACTAGTGAGGAGGGAACGAGGAAATGCTGGGACTATTAACGTTGGGGCACAGTCCCCGGGCAGATTTGGAAGTGCCGTTCCGCAGCATATTGCCGTCTTCTGTGCCTATTGCTATGAAAGGCGGACTTGACGGTTTGACGCCTGACGCTATTCTCCTATTAGCCAAGCAGGCAGGAGAGCATCCCCTTCATGTCATAACTCAGGACGGCCCGGTCGTCATTCAGCAGGAGGCATTGATAGGACCTTTGGAGCAAAGGGCAAATGAGCTGGCAGATGCTGGAGCCAAGCTGGTTGTACTGCTGTGTGCCGGTGATTTCCCGCCATTCCAGTCACAAGCTGTGGTAATTCTGCCTGGACAGCTGTTGGAAAACAAGGCTCGTTCCACAGCAGGCAGCTCTCGGCTGGGTGTAGTCGTTCCAGCCGAGAGCCAGGTTCAGGCTGCTGGGCGCAGATGGCGACAGGCGGGATTTGAGCCTGCAGTCATGCTGCCTCCTGATGGAACAGGGGCAGTAGAGGAGCTGATCGACAACCTTAGATCAGCCGAAGTGGAGCAGGTAGTCCTTGACTGCATAAGCTTCACATGGGGATTGAAGCAGAAGCTGCATGAAGAGCTGGGCGTACCGGTATGGCTGCCCTCCGAGCTTGCTGCTAGAGAGGCTAAAGAGCAACTGCTGGTTGTATAGCGTATCTGTCGGGTTGCTGAGGAGATGAATATAGTTGAACACAAGAGACGATGTAGTTAAAGATATATTGGACTTTTTGCAATCTGATAAAAAGTCACTGCTTCTTACTGGTACTCATCAGTATGAAAAACACAGGTTGATTCTGCACATTTTAAAAGAATATGTACCAGATAGCTCGAAAGTTCTATTTCGTGCAAATTATATGCAAAACATAGGCTCGTTTTTTAATGAATCTAAGGATTTTAAAACAGGAATAGGCTATAAACTTGGAATACATACTTTATATTTCGATAGTATCAAAAAGACGAATTGGAATAACACTGGGATGGAATATGATTTTGCTATTTTATATCCTCTTGACAATGTACTTAAAAGTAAGCAGCAGATCGAGATACTTGATGACTTATTTGAAACAAGAACTATCAATAAGTTGTTTTTGGTATCTTGGGCTGATAATTTGTCCGATGACTACTCTGAACTAAAAGATTATTATGATCAGCATGTTGTTTTCGATGAGATAGAAAAATAATTGAATTTATGGGCGGGCTGTTAATCTTATTGTCGAGGGACAATAACATGGTCCCTTAGAAAGTCGCTAATTTAGCGGCTTTTTTGTTTTATCGGTACAAGTTCTTGTCCCGATTGCCGTAATGGACAAGAACATAGTCGATTACCGATTAGATAAGTATCTAACTGGGTTTCAAATTCATGAAGCTAACGGGCAGTATAGTTTGACAACTGTATGGGCAAAACAATTTCAAACTCTCCACTTAACCACCACTGTATAATTTGGTGGTATGTTTTTTATGCTGACTCTGTAGCATAAAAACGAACCCTGTAAGGAGGAGAAAAATAAATGTTCGTCACGATCAAAGGAGCAAAAGAAAATAATCTGAAAATATAAAACTACAGATTCCTAAATAAAAGCTAATTGCATTCACGGGACAGTCCGTCAGCGGGAAATCAATGCTTGCGCTTGAAACCTAGCAGCGGTTATAGTTTTAGCGCCATATCCAAAGAAAAGGGGGTGGATTCATTATGACATATAAAACCGCCCAAATAGCAAAATTAGTAGGAGTCCATCCCAATACCATACGGCTTTATGAAAAGCTGAAACTGCTACCTCCGATACCAAGGACTGAAGGCAACTACCGAATCTTTAATGACAGACATCTTGAACAGCTTCGGCTGTTGCGTACTGCCTTCCGCGCGGAGATTATCAGTGACAGGCTCAGGCAGGAAGTCTATGAAATTGTGAAGATTGCGGCAACGGATGATATTGAGGGGGCGTATCAAAGCACATTGAACTATTTAGAGCATTTGCGGATAGAAAAAGCCAGAGCTGAAGAAGCAATCAGTATCACGCTTAATATCATTGAAAACAACAAAAAATCAGTAGAAACGATTGTGTTCAATGGCAGAGTTGAAGCTGCTAACGCTCTCGGCATCACAAAAGACGTTCTGCGTGATTGGGAGAGAAACGGCTTGATAGAGGTGCCGCGGAATGCCAACGGATACAGAAGATATGGCTCAAAGGAAATGAGTCGACTGAAAATCATCTGCATCCTTCGGAGTGCCCATTATTCCATGATGTCCATTCTGCGCATGCTGAATCGTCTGGATCGTGGAGAAGGGAATATACGGGAAGTTATTAATACGCCAGGTGAAGAGGAAGGCATTGTTTATGCTACTGATCGGTATATTACGGCACTCGACATGGCAGAAGCGGATGCACTGGAAATGCTGAAAATGCTTGATGCCATGAGGAAAGGCAATGCTTGAATAAAAAACCATCTATATAAGTCGGGTAAATCGCAATGCGCATTAATTATCAAAATTAGGAGTAAAACAATGACAGTTATATTATCTGATGAAATAAAGCATCTGAAAATGATCATAGGAAAATTGGAGGATTCTTTAGAGGAATTGAATCAAACGGTCTCAAGATATGAAGATGAATTTAAAGAATCCATGAAATATCTTTGGGAAAATAGAAGTGATATGGATTCCATGGAGATTTTTTCAAACAAACAGTCGATTGGCCGAAACGTAAACTTGGGTGAATTCACCGTAAAAAGGCGAGAAATGATCGAAAAGTTAATGGATTCGCCTTATTTCGCCAGAATTGATTTTAGGCCTAACGATGAGGACGGAGCGGAGCCGTTTTATATTGGGCGGTTTTCTTATGTTGATCAAAAAGGCAATATGCTGATATGCGACTGGCGAGCCCCAATATCCGGGATGTATTACGATTTTGAGCTTGGGCCTGCCTTTTATGATGCTCCTGTGGGCAAGATCGAAGGTGAAATGAGCCTGAAAAGGCAATTTAAGATTAAAAACAGCATTATGGAATATGCTCTTGAGAGCTCAATCGGTATTAGTGACGAGGTGCTTCAAAAGGAATTGAGCCATACCTCGGATCAAAAAATGAAAAATATCATCGCGACAATCCAAAAAGAGCAAAATCAGATTATCAGAAATGAAAAGGCCAATGTCTTGGTCATTCAGGGCGCCACCGGATCGGGGAAGACATCCATTGCGCTGCACCGGATAGCTTACTTTTTATACAAGTACAAAGACCGATTAGCCGCTCAGAATATTATGATCATTTCCCCTAACAGGGTATTTGCCGACTATATCTCCAACGTATTGCCGGAGTTGGGCGAAGAGCCTGTGACAGAAACGGGATTTGAGAATATTGCGGCGGAGATGCTGAATAATTCCATCGATTTCGAGAGATTTACCGAGCAGATTGAACTGACCCTTGAAGGGAATGACAAAAAGCTGTCGGAACGAATTCAATTCAAGTCCTCAATGGAGTTCCTATCTCTTTTGGATGAGTACCTTGAGTATGCGGATGATAACTTTTTCTTCCCCTGCGATTGTTCTTTTGGAAAAATCACCATTTCAAAAGATTTTATCCAAACGAGATATCATACTCTGAAAGCAAAACCAATTCTCCAAAGGATGGAAGAAATCGCTGGAAGCATTCTTGAGAAAATAAAATCGGAAACTAGAACGAAGCGAAACATCCCTGGAAAAAAGGAGGTCATAAAAAAGCTGGTTTCAATGTTGCATTATGATAGTACGTTATCATTCTATAATGGCTTTTTTGAATATATCAAAAGACCGGATTTATTCTCGCTTAAAAGCAAAAATAAATTAGAAGCATCGGATGTATACCCTTATCTCTATTTAAAAATATGTTTTGAAGGAATACAGGGATATGATGACATTAAACATGCCGTGATTGATGAGATGCAGGACTACACGCCGGTGCAGTATGCGGTCATCAACAAGCTGTTTCGTTGCAGGAAAACAATTTTGGGTGATTTCGGTCAATCCGTTAACCCTTATAACTCCATTTCACGAGAGGATTTTGTTAAGCTCTACGAAAATACAGAGTACGTAACGCTCACTAGAAGCTACAGATCCACCTATGAAATCATCAAATTTGCTCAAAATATACAAAACAACAGCATCGAGCCTATAGAACGACATGGAAAGGAACCGGAGATTCTCCAATGTGATGATTGGATTTCTGAACTGTCTGTGATAGACGATAGGCTTGAGGAATTTAAAAACAGTGGTTTAGCAACAGTTGGTATTGTCTGCAGATCAATCGGTCAAGCAGAAGAACTCTACCGAGAATTGAAAAAGAAACATGAAGTTATCCTCCTGAATTCCGACAGCTCAAAATTTGAAAACGGGATTATCATCACCACTATATATATGGCCAAAGGTCTTGAGTTTGATGAAGTCATTGTTCCTTCCGTAAACTCTGATGTTTATCAATCGGATTATGACCGGAGCTTACTGTACATTGCATGCACAAGAGCTATGCATAGGCTTACACTGACCTATCACGGAGAACTTACTAGCATCCTTAGTTCCATTCAGCGAAATACAAACGGAATCAACCGTGAACGTGAGTAAGTCTCCATTATGCCACCAGTTGATAGGCTGGATGTATACTTTTTTAAGCAATTACTTTTGTGGTGCTTGATAGGAGGGACAACATGAATCTTGATAAAAAACAATCTCAAGGCTGGAAGGGAAGAGTTGCGGCTTTTCTGTTCGGGCAGGGCATTTCACTATTCGGCTCCCAACTGGTACAGATGGCAATCATCTGGCATGTGACGCTGGAAACCTCGTCAGGGATTTGGGTTACGATACTGACATTGGCATCATTCCTGCCCCAAATGCTGATCTCACCCATTGCGGGAGTATGGGCGGATAGATACAACCGCAAAGTAATCATGATTCTATCCGATGGGGTTATTGCCATCACAACCCTGCTGCTCGCTCTGTTTATGATGTCGGGTAACACCGGCAATGCGGCTCTGCCGGTAATCATTCTCGTGTCGGCCATCCGTTCTTTTGGTGGAGGGATTCACTCCCCGGCAATAAACTCTGCCCTTCCGCAAATCGTACCGGAGGACAAGCTTTCCCGAATAAACGGATACAATGGCACGATCCAGTCCATCGTGCAGTTTGTTTCCCCTATAGCGGCAGGTGCGATTATGGCTATCGGCCCGATCTACAACATTCTTTTTATTGACGTTGCGACAGCCATTATCGGAATCGGTATCCTTACGACTCTAAAAATACCAAAGCATCAGCCTGTTCCCAAGACAGAGAAAACATCTGCATTTGAAGAAATGAGGGAAGGGTTCCGCTTCACATGGAATAACAGATTTTTAAGAAAGCTGTTCGCGACTTACGGTCTGTACATTTTCCTGTGCGTTCCTTCGGGATTCCTCGCGGCCCTCATGATTAAACGAACCTTCGGCGACAATATCATGTTCCTGACTGTGAGTGAAGTGGTTGGTTTTGCCGGATCCGTGCTTGCTGGTCTACTGCTCGGTGCGACCGGCGGATTTAAGAACAGAGTTAAGACCCTTTTCTTTGGAATACTGGTTTATGGTGCAACATCATTTGCGATTGGATTCACAAACGTGTTTTGGCTCTTCGTAGTGCTCATGTTCTTTATCGGATTTACGATACCGTTCGCTCAAACATCGGTTTACACACTGGTGCAGGAAAAGGTCGAGCCTTCGATGATGGGCAGGGTTTTCAGCTTGTTGCATGTCATGTTTAGCGGGTTCATGCCCCTCGGCATGGCCATCTTTGGTCCTTTAGCCGATGGTGTGCGAATACAGACAATGGTAATCGTGTGTGCTGTCCCGATTATCCTTCTTGCTATGAATCTCCGCTTGTCTCGAAGCTTCTATCGGGAGGGAATCCATACTCCGGAATCTGGAGGAACAAACGATAATCAAGTGTAATATCGTACCCTGTACACATTGATTAAACCCTCCATCGGATGAGTGAAGTGCTCGTGAACCCGGGAATTTCAACAAAAGAATTGGCGCGAAAAACGCTGCTTCCGACCCCTGTCGCTGCGGCTATTAAACGGGAATTGATTAAAGCGGGGGCGCTCGTGCAGGATCGCGGCGTCCGCTGCACAACTGACGGACTTGCATGGATTGAGCGAGAATGGGGATTACGCGGCTTGAATCATTCCCTTTATCACGAATTGATTGATGAGACAAAATGGAAGGAGAGTCTTAAAGATATGTTGCTGGAGGAACTATTATCGCAGCGGCCATCTGTTGATGTTCAGATCGATCAGTCCAAATGCACGACAGAAACGAGCTTACGCCGAGCTATTCTTTGTTTGAAGCATCACGCCTTGATCGGAAAGAAGATTTTATGCGTCGGCGATGATGACCTGGTAAGTGTGTCTATTGGTTTGCTGCTACAGCGGTTGTTTCCAGATGGCGGGCATACCGCTATGCATGTGGATGTTCTGGCCTGTATACAGGAGAGGTAAAACAAACACTGCGTACTTACCGCTGCAAACAATGCTCAAGAGATGTGTATGTCGGTATCAACGAGGAGTTTGCGACCATAGAGCAGCTAAAGAATGAAGGATGCCGGGGTTGCGGCCATGATACGTTTGAGCTGATGGCCAAACAACGGGTATCTTCAGAAATGAATGACAAGGGTGATCATACGGCAGGTTGAGCTTCGTGATTTGACTGTACCTGGTATGATTCAAAAAGCTGCAACTGAACACAATTATACAATATTGATTTATAAGTTTGTTGACGAGTCTATGATTCTACTGTATTTTCATTTAATGTTGCACATCCTACGTGTGCATCCGGAAGATTTAAACGACTTGCAAGAATGGATAAGTAAATGGAGGTCTAACTAATGCCACGGATATTTTTGGTTGAGGACGATAAGGCAATCGCTAAAAACCTTTCCAAAAGTGACGAATCTCTCACCTGAAAGTCACAGAGATGTAAGTTGAAGGCTCTATTATATAGGTTAACTAGGAGAAGGGAGACTAACATAATGGAGTTCTTAAAAATTGAAAATCTATGCAAGGTCTGCGGTAGGGGGAAAACCAAGTTACCGCGCTTGACAATATTTCGCTCACCATCGAAAAGGGAAAGTTTACCGCACTCATCGGTTCGTCCGGCTCCGGCAAATCCACATTGCTTCACATCATCGGCGGCGTGGACATGCCGACAAGCGGGAAGGTGTATTTGAACGGGCAGGATGTATATGCCCAAAGCAATGAAAAACTCGCCATTTTCCGCAGGCGGCAGGTTGGGTTGATTTACCAGCTCCACAACCTCATTCCCACTTTGAATGTGGTGGAAAACATCACCTTGCCCATACTGATGGACAAGCGGAAGGTCAACGAGGAACGGTTGAATGACCTGCTCGAAATGCTTGGGTTGCAAGACCGCAAAAGGCATTTACCCAATCAGCTTTCAGGTGGTCAGCAACAGCGTGTTTCCATAGGACGCGCTTTGATGAACGCCCCGGCGGCCATGCTTGCCGACGAACCCACAGGCAGTTTGGACAGCCGGAATGGGCATGAAATCATTAAACTGCTGAAAGAAAGCAATAAAAAATATGGGCAAACCCTGCTCATCGTCACCCATGATGAAAATATCGTCCTGCAAGCAGACCGCATTATCGGCATATCAGACGGCAAAGTAGTGCGAGACGAGAGGGTACGGCCATGAACATTTTCAATAAAGTTACCCTGCAAGGCATGAAAAAGAGTCGCACACGAACGATTGTCACGATTATCGGAGTGGTTCTGTCCACCGCCATGATCACGGCCGTAGCCACCTTTGGCGTTTCTCTGCTGAGCTATATGGCAAACGGAGCGGCCCAGAAATACGGTGATTGGCATGTTGAGTTTTTGGACGTCCCTTCTTCTTTCGTACAGGAACGAACTCACGACGAAGGAGTCGCTAACACCGCAGCATTTGAAAATATCGGCTATGCAAAGCTTGATGGCGGCAAA
This sequence comes from Paenibacillus sp. 32352, assembly GCF_002042965.1. Classification (GTDB taxonomy): domain Bacteria; phylum Bacillota; class Bacilli; order Paenibacillales; family NBRC-103111; genus Paenibacillus_S; species Paenibacillus_S vulneris. The sequence continues at coordinate 296,404 of NZ_MZNT01000012.1, forward strand.
AACCCCAACAAGCCGTATCTTTTTATAGCCGGATTTAGCAAAGAAGCCTTTGATACCTTGCCCATAACCCTGGTTTCAGGCAGATTGCCGGAAAACAGCGGGGAGATTCTTGTCCCAGCGCACGTCGCAGCAAACGGCGGCGTTAAGTTCGCGGTGGGCGACAAGCTTTCACTTGCTGTCGGAAGTCGAATGGAGGAAAGCGAGAATCTCGGTCAACACGATCCTTACGTTTCCGGGGGCAAGGGGAAGGTCGAAGAAACCCTTGTGCCCAAAGACAAGAGAACCTACACGGTTGTCGGTATCAGCGAAAGACCCGTTTTTGAGGAATCTTCTGCGCCGGGATATACCTTGATAACGAAAGCGAATGCACCAGATAAAACGGACAGCTTCAGCCTATTTGTCACGCTTACAAACCCGCGTGGGGTTCACGCTTACGCAAGCAACATAGCCGGAAGCCAAGCTTACATCTTTAACGATGAGGTGTTGCGCTTCATGGGCGTTTCGAGCGATAACGTGTTCAATACGCTTTTGTACTCGGTTGGCGGCGTTTTGGTTGCTTTGATAATGATAGGCTCGATTTTTCTGATTTACAATTCATTCAACATATCGTTGAACGAACGCACCCGTCAATTCGGTATCTCTCGTCGGTGGGAGCCACGTCAAAGCAACTGCGAAATTCGGTGCTGTTTGAGGGGCTTTGCATTGGTGCAATGGGCATACCGATAGGCGTTATTGTAGGCATAATCAGTATCAGGCTTGTGATTTCCGTTGTAGCCGGAAATTTTGGGAACATTCTCTACAGCACCGTACCTTTAACCTTGACAGTGTCCGCCCCCACGATTGTCATCGCGGTGGCGGTCGGTATGGTTACAATTCTGATTTCGGCCTATATCCCGGCTCGAAAGGCCGCAAGCACTCCCGTGATGGAGAGTATTCGCCAGACGAACGAGGTCAAAATCGAATCCAAAGCCGTGAAAACTCCAAAGTTTACGGAGCGTATTTACGGCTTGGAAGGTACTCTTGCGTTAAAGAACTTCAAAAGAAACAAAAAACGCTATCGCAGCATCATCTTATCGCTTACTTTAAGCGTAGCGCTGTTTGTATCGGCAAGTGCTTTCGGAACTCATCTGAAACAGGCTGCGGAACGGTCAATAGTGGACAGTGACTATGACATCAGTTTTTCTACTCAGGACATGGACGAAAACGAAATGTTCGGGCTTTATGACGAATTGAAAACTGCCGACGGGATTTACGAAAGTTCCTATCAAGCGATTTCGACCTATTCAGGCGAGGTTAAAGCTAGCGATTTGTCAGACGGCTACCGGGAATCCGCAGGTTATGATCTGACGAACGAAGCAATTGATCTGCCAATGGACATCCAGTTTATTGAGGACAGTATTTATCTGCGTTTTATCGAAAGCTTGGGCTTTTCCGCGGAGGAATATACCGGGCCAAATGCGAAGATGATCGCCGTTGCCAAAGCCAAAAAGGTGAATGACGCGAAAGACGGGAAGAGTGAGCTGATTGATATGTTCGCAAGTAGTTCCATGAATTTTACAATCGCTCCCAAAATGAATGACAAGCCGAAGAGGGAACAGAGTCAAAATATAAACATTACATTTGTTGATACGATACCGATTGATACGCTTCCAAGGGACCCTTCCGAGGTGAAGCCATACACTTTTATGGTGGTTGCTCCCTGTAAGTTAAAAGAGAAATTTGAAACCCCTGGTACCCACGCGGATATGGGATTGACCTTTCGGTCAAAGAATCCATCGCAATCGGTGGCTGAAATGGAAGCGATGATTCAGGGTGCAGGAATCACATCAGAGTATACCCTGTACAATGTGCATAAAATACTTGAACAGAATCGCAATATCATCTTCGTTGTTGATGTATTCACATATGTTTTTGTCATTATGATTTCGCTGATTGCGACAGCCAATGTATTCAACACGATTTCCACGAATATCAAGTTGCGCAGACGGGAGCTTGCCATGCTCCGCTCTGTGGGGATGTCTGACCGTGATTTTCATAAGATGATGAATTTCGAGTGTGCCTTTTATGGCATGAGGACGTTGCTGTTCGGGCTTCCAATAGCGGGAATCATCTCTTGGCTGATTTACAAAGGGTTAATCAGCGGAGGGGCGGACATCGATTTTACGTTCCCGTGGGGCAGTATCGGAATCAGCGTGTTAAGCGTGTTCTTGGTGGTGTTTACTACAATGCTGTATGCCATTAGCAAATTAAAAAGGGAAAATATTATTGACGCTCTTCGGGATGATATGACTTGATTCAACCAAGTAACATTATTCAAGGTATCATTGACAAGTAAACGATCGTTCACTATAATTAGTAAACGATCGTTTACTACGGTGGAGGATGCATTGATGATTGATACAAAAGAGAAAATATTGATAACAGCGTTACACCTATTTGCAAAAGATGGTTATGAGGCTGTTTCTGTCAGTACCATAGCCGGAGAACTCGAAATGACAAAAGGTGCATTGTATAAGCATTATAAAAACAAACGAGATATATTTGATTCGATTGTGAAGCGTATGTACCAAAAAGACTTGGAGCGTGCAAAAAGATATGAGGTGCCGGAAGAAACTTTTGATAAAGCTCCACTGACTTATCGCAATACTTCTATCGATAAAATAAAGGGATTCATTGAATCGCAATTTCATTTTTGGATACAGGATGAATTTGCAAGTGATTTTCGCAGAATGCTGACATTAGAGCGATATCGAAATCCCGAGATGGCGGATTTATATCAAAAGATCTTAGGAAGCGGACCGGTCAGCTATATTGAAGATTTGTTTCGAGAAATGATAGAACAAAGCACTTTGGATGGTAGTAACCCAAAACAACTGGCAATTGAGTTTTATGCACCGTTTTATCTACTATTAAACATTTCAGATGAATTCTCTAATAAAGATGAAGTAACTACTCTCTTTAAGGAGCAAGTTGATAGGTTCATGAAAAGAAATTTTACGGACAGGATTTGAGACTAGTGAATATCAATTTGAAAAACTACGGACTAAATGAGTGCTTTGAACAGGAAGGAGCTATGTACAACGGTCTGTTTATTGCCAGAGTGACTGAACAACACCGGGAAATATACAAAGTAATTAGCGAGTGCGGCGAGATTGATGCCAGCGTTTCAGGAAAATTCGCTTATAACGCAGACGACCAAACCAGCTTTCCCGCCGTGGGGGATTGGGTGATGATTGACCAAGTAGATGCAAAGGACGGCAAAATAATCATTCATCACGTCCTGCGCCGCAAAAGCGTTTTGTCACGGCAAGCTGCCGGTACCGAGAATGCCGGACAGATTATTGCAGCCAATATCGATACCATCTTCATTTGCATGTCGCTCAATGCAGATTTTAATATCAGGCGAATTGAGAGGTATTTAACGATTGCTTGGGATAGTATGGCAACTCCGGTTATCGTCCTGACGAAGTCGGATTTGTGCGATGATTTGCCACAGAAATTGGCGGATATTGCTTCCGTGAGCATGGGCGTGGATGTAATTACCTGTTCGTCGGAAAACGGGGATGGGCTGGATGAAATTAGCACTTATGTCGGTCAAGGAAAGACAATCGCGTTTATCGGTTCATCAGGCGTCGGCAAATCTACGCTCATTAACCGCCTTATGGGGCAGGATGTGCTGAGAACAAAAGCGATACGGGAAGATGACGCCAAGGGCAGACACACCACAACGCATCGACAACTGCTGCTATTGCCAAACGGCGGCATTGTCATAGATACGCCGGGTATGCGGGAGCTACAGATCTATACGGGGAACCTGTCAAAAACCTTTGAAGATATTGAGGAAATTGCTGCCCGATGCAAATTTGGCGATTGCTCTCACGAAACAGAGCCGGATTGTGCCATCAGAGAAGCTCTTAAGAATGAGACCCTGTCCGAAAAACGGTTTGCGAGCTACAAAAAATTACAACGGGAAATGTCCTATAGTGGATTAAGTTCCCGTCAGCTTGAAAACGAAAAAATCAACAGAATGTTCGGTGGCAAGGATGAAATGAAACGATTCATCAAAAATGTAAAAAAAAGATGAGATAGCGAAAAAATAAGAGAGGTCAACTGAACTGTCTTACAGAAGGAGGAACCAATATGATTACCATACGAAACGAACAACCTAAGGATTATCGGCGGGTCGAGGAAATCACCCGCAAAGCATTCTGGAACTTATACTTCCCCGGTGCAACTGAACATTATCTTGTGCATTCCATGCGCAGCCACAAGGACTATATGCCCGAATTGTCTTTTGTGATTGAAGAAAACGGCGAAATCATCGGCAGCATTCATTTTACCCATGCAAAGGTGATAACCCCTGAAGGTGAAGAAATCCCTGTTGTTTCCTTCGGACCGGTCTCCATCACACCTGAGCTGCATCGGCAAGGATTCGGTCGCGCATTGATCACCCACGCCATAGAAAGCGCAAAAACACACGGACACCGCGCCATCGTGCTTGGCGGATTTCCCTATCATTACAAACCGTACGGGTTTGTTGGCACAAAAAAATATAATATCGCGATGACGGATGGCAAGTTTTATACGGGTGTCATGGCTCTGCCGCTTTATGAGGGTGCGCTGGACGGCGTGACCGGCAAGATAAAATTCAGCGATGGGTTGTATCCGGATGAAAACGGGCTGGAAGCTTTTGAAGCAACTTTTCCACCGATGGAAAAGCTTTCGCTTCCTCATCAAAAAGCGTTTGAGCAAGCAGCATCTGAATTGGATGAGCAGGAGTACAAATAAGTATAGATCCAAGTAAATGATAAATAGACAAGCATCATTAACTTACGAAATGTGACACATGGCGGTGTCAAGAACATAGTCCTTTAAAAACCCGCGCCGAGCGCGGGTTTTCTGTTTAGGCTTTAGCCAATGTCGTGTATCCTGTACAATAAATAACGTAATTTTGACAAGCGACCAACGGAGGTATCGTCACATGCCAAAATGATTCGAAAATATGTCAGATGTCAAGATACCGAATCCCGATATTTCACTAAGGTAACGGGCAGATTAGAGTAGCAGAGGAATCTTTGTCGCTTGAAATAAAACCGTCCAGACGGTATAATAACTCTGGGTGATAATTAAAATGAAGCCAATTAATAAAACAGATCTGAAGAGAGAACTAATTCTTAAAACGGTTTCGCAAATTGTTTATGAAGAAGGCGTTGAAAACTTAACACTTGAAGCCGTTGCCAAAAAGGCAGGCATCAGCAAAGGAGGATTACTGTACCATTTTCCAAATAAAGATACTTTGATTCTAGGTGTAATTGAGCAGTTGTCTAACAACTATGTCGAAGAGTTTAATAAAAGGGCAAATGAAGACCCAAATACAAAAGGAAAGTGGACGAGATCTTATCTCGAAACATGGCTTTCTCCAAATAGTGCTGTGAATGATCTATATACGGCGATATCAGCTGCTCACTTTACTAATCCTGAAATGCTGCAACAGCTGCAGCACTTTTACTCCGAGATTCAGGACAAAATCGAAAATGATGAATTAGATCCTGTTCGTGCTACTCTTGTTCGTTTAGCTGTAGATGGTCTTTGGTTTTCTGAAATGTTTGGTCTAGCTCCCCTCAAAGCAGAATTAAGACAAAAGGTTATCGAAGAATTAAAAGCAAGAATACAGGAGGTAAAGTAATGGCGTATTTATTCTTGGCAATCTCTATCGTTGGGGAGTTAATCGGTACATCGATGCTTAAAGCATCCCAGGGGTTTACTAAACTGTATCCAACACTCCTCACGTTTGTAGCGTTTGGCTGCTCATTCTTTTTTATTTCACTTGCACTCAAGACTCTTCCCTTAAACATGACTTATGCCGTCTGGTCAGGGGTGGGATCAGTCGCAACAGCGTTAATTTCTGTGTTGATTTGGAAAGAGAAGATTAACTCAGGAAGCATCGTCGGAATTGCTTTGATTGTTATTGGAGTAGTCGTATTAAACTTATTCGGTGCTGGACACGGTGAGACAAAGGATACGGCAGCATCTGCAAGTTCGATAGTCCAGGAATAAGTTGAAATCATATTGCCCGTTGAATTAACGAAATGAGTTAGTTCAACATGGATAAAAGCAGCCAGTTAAAGCGGGCTGCTTTTTGTTATGTAATAACCGAAGAAAATTAATCGGTACAGAATCTTGACATTTATCGGTATAGATTCTTGACAACTGAAAAAATATGTCGGGTGACAAGAACATAGTCCCAATAAACGTCGCGTAGATCGCGGCGTTTTCTTTTTATGGGATAAAGTTCTTGTCAAATTTCCATGACAAGAACTTTATCCCATTCCCGATTGTTGACAAGAACTTTATCTCATTCCCGACAAGGGGGAGGGAAGAGGTGATGTCATTTGTAATCTGGACATATTCGTTGAACTAACTGGCAGGATACTTATAATATGGGATAGTACAATATCCTTATGATAGACCTCCCCAAGCTGACTGTAACGGAAAAAGATGCTGAACGATCGCGGAA
>NZ_MZNT01000013.1 GCF_002042965.1 Paenibacillus sp. 32352
TCCCCGAAGGGACCGCTCGACTTGCATGTATTAGGCACGCCGCCAGCGTTCGTCCTGAGCCAGGATCAAACTCTCCATTAAAGTGATCACCGAAGTGATCTATAATAGAGCTTGTCTTAAGCTCAAAATTCAATGCTAGCGAGAATTTTCATTCTCTGTTCAAACATTCACTCGTTGTTCAGTTTTCAAAGGACAATGTCTCGACAAAACTTCATTACTTTTGTAATTTTCATCTTGTCATTTCGTGTCGCTTTGTTTAGCAGCGACTTTCTTAATATATCACATTCACCCATCTTAATGCAAGCTTTTTTTGAAATTTATTTTTCTTATTAAGCTTGATTTGTTTCGGATGTGTTTGCCGTTTTTAGCGGCGAGAGTTAATGTATCATAGGCTTATATATAAAGTCAAGCGTTATTTTGAAAAAATATTCAGCGAATCATCTTCCAAGGCAGATGCTTTCTTTTCGATAGCTTACAGAAAAAAAGAAGCACGCCTGTCTAAACCAGACGTACTCCCTTCAGGCTTCGAATACAAGCTCAAGCTATTCGATCATTCCTTCGACCGGGCTGCTTGCAGAGGCATATCTCTTTTTAGGAATGCGCCCCGCCATAAATCCTTTACGTCCCGCAATGACAGCCAGTTTGAATGCTTCCGCCATGAGAACCGGATCCTGAGCGCCGGCGACAGCCGTGTTCAGAAGTACGCCATCGGCACCCAGCTCCATTGCCAATGCAGCATCTGCCGGACCGCCTATACCCGCGTCAACGATTACAGGAACTTTCGCTTCTTCGATAATAAAGCGAAGCTGATTCGGATTGGCAATGCCCTGTCCCGAACCGATAGGTGAAGCTCCAGGCATAACTGCAGCGGCTCCCGCTTCCTGCAGCTTGCGCGCCAGAATTGGATCGTCCGAGGTATACGGCAGCACGATGAAGCCAAGGTCCACCAGTATTTTCGTAGCTTCTAGCGTTCCGATAGGGTCCGGCAGCAGAGTCTTCGGATCACCGATGACTTCCACCTTAATCATGTCGCACAGGCCCGATGCCTTGGCCAGCTTTGCAATACGAACGGCTTCTTCTACAGTATAAGCGCCCGCCGTGTTAGGGAGAAGCGTAAACTTTTTTAAATCCAGCGTCTCCAGGAAATTAGGAGCTTCCGGGTTATCGATAGGCAGACGGCGAATAGCGAAGGTAAGAACATCCGCTTCGGAAGCCTGAACGGCTTGGTTTTGAATATCCAGCGAAGTGAATTTGCCTGTACCTAGCAGCAATCTGGATTTGAATTCATAGGGGCCGATTTTTAACACGTCATTCATTTGTACAAACCTCCATTAATATGAATGTGCAAGCAAGTATAACGGGCAAATCAATCCTTAACCCCCGCCTACAAAGTGAACAATTTCAAGAGAGTCGCCTTCCTTGAGAGCCGTATTGGCATACTCGCTGCGCTCGATAATGTCCCGATTCAGCTCGATGACCAGTATTTTTTGCTCAAGTTTGAAAACAGTAAGCAGCTCGGCAACATTCGTTACCTGATCTACTTCTCTCGCTTCCCCGTTAATGATCAGTCTCACACCACCACACCACGCTTTCCAGGTAAAATTGACAACAAAAAAAGCCAACCGCGCACAAGAGGTTGACTTGGTGTAAATATGCCGAAAACAGCATCTTACGTTCGTCCACTTCCCTACGCTGGTATCATCCAGAAGCATGCCGCACAAGACATGCCATAATCAGGTTCCAAGGGTCAAGAAAAAGCTTTCTTATCTCAGCCTCGCGATAAAAGGCTCCCCTAGTGGTTATTCAATTGAGTATAAGTATAGCAGAAACTGCTGTTTTTGTCGCTTGGATTCCTTATTTCGTTGTGTACCGTAATTCCAGCTGGGATACTTCTTCGTCCAATGTATAGATAATTTCCTTGGCCAGCGATTTCTTCACCAGCTTGTTCAGGATAAGCGGAAGCTCGAACCGAATGTCGGACAGCTTCTCACACTGCTGAAGCTCGGCTAGGCTCTAGGCTTCTTCACGGCCGGACAATAGGGAGAGCAAGAGGCCGCAGCATCTCTCCATCTTGGACATGACGGAAAATTCGCAAGCAAGAAGCACTAGCTGGACGCGCTGCTTGAGCGTTTCATTGCTTAGCGTAAGCTCCTCATACAACTTGTATACTCCGGGATTAATCGTTTTTACCTGACGCCAGACGGTAATTTCGGGATGGCTTCCCGCTTCGATAATAACAATTCTCGCCCAATGATGGAGCGCCTCGAGAATGTTATTGTACGCATCCAGCAGATGGTCCTCCAAAATATATTCTTTACTCTCCATATATTTGCGCAAAAATCTGGAGAATTCTATTAACAGCTTGTGCTCTCTCATTTCCGACGGAAATTCCAGCATCCGATGCCGCAAACCTTCTAAATACGTATTCCGATCCAGAAGAATCTCTCCCTTTAAGATCCAGTAAATGAGGTTGCGGTGCTCTCCGTGCAGCATAAGCTGATGAATTGCAGACGGAGTAAACCATCTTTCTTGTATACGGCAGTCGTCTTTTATATAATGATACTGTTGATCAGTTTGCAGGCCCTCTTTTACAATGACTAGCAACAGGAGATCGAATCCGTCCGTGATTGCAGAAAACATTGACGGATTATCGACCGCCAATATACTCATGACTGCATCATCTTCCCGGAGCCTGGCAATCCTTTGTTTCTTTAGGGCGTTCATCGCCGCAGCCTCCTACATAACATTCCATGATACTTCTTATTTCTACATTAGTAGGCGGTTTCCTGCATCATTTCAGTGACAAATTTCACATTTTATCTAAAGAAAGAAGTGACACCCGTGATATTAAAATCCAGTAAAGTTAATGAATTCCGGTTATGGGGACTGCTGCTGACCATGGGAGGCATGCTGCTGATGATCGTGGGGTTGGCAGGCATTGTTTTTAACTGGGGCGTAGCAGGCAAGATTATCGCCGGTATATGTATGGTCATCGGAGCTATCTCCATGCTGGCCAGCATGGGAGTGTATTTCTGGGCCGGTATGATGTCTACCAGCACCACCGTTGTCGAATGCCCCGAATGCGGCAAGGCTACCAAAATTCTCGGTAAAACGGACCGCTGCATGTTCTGCAAAACGATCCTGTCTCTGGATCCCCAGCACGACCCGAATGCCAAAGCCAATCTCTAACAGCCGAAACAAAGAAAACTGGCTCCTTTCCCTACCTGCATGAGGTGAGAAAGGAAGCCAGTTTTTTTGTCCGGTTATGGCTTTTTGTTAAGCTCTGTCTTTATAAGCTCCCATATAGCCGGGTTCTCGTAGCCTCTGCGCCAAGTGGCCACTCCGGCAAGCTGGTATTTATTAACGATATCCATCCGCGCTTTCATGGATACCTCATCCTCCAGCCATATACGGTTCAGCTTGTCGCCTTCCTTGTACTCGACATAGTTTTGACCGACCTCCGGCAGGAACACAGGCGTCAGATTTTTCTCTTTGATCGTTCTTTGCGGATTATCCATATAGACCGATCTCGAACTTACCTTCTTCTTGCCGTCAACGACCTCCTCCGTCCAGATCCGGGTATAGAAGGGAACGCCCAGCACTAGCTTAGAGGCCGGAATCTGGTCCTCCTTCATCAGCTTCACTACGTTCTTCTCCACCCAAGGAAGCGAGGAGACAGAACCTGCGGTAGGGCTGCTGGCCCAGTATTCGTCATAGGCCATAATCATCATGTAGTCCAAAGAATCTATAAGAGCTTTCCGGTCATAAAAGGCCGACCACATCTCGCTTGAAGACTTCGGCGTAACATCCATCGATACGACGAGTCCCTGTTCATGCATTAACGGCACCATTTCGCGGACGAATTGGACCAGGTTTTCTTTATCCTTAGTATTTACATTTTCAAAATCGATATTAATGCCCTGTAAGGAATATAATTGCGCAAAGCTTAGAAGCTGCTTGATCATCTTCATTCTTTTATCGTAGGTCGACAATGCTTCTGTCGTGCGTTTCGGATCAAATCCATTGCTGAACAGCGCCCAAATATGATAGTTTTGGCTGTGCGCCCACTTGACATAGGCCGGATCAACAATGTTCTTCAAGTTGCCCTGACCGTCATCGATATGAAACCAGGTAGGGCTAACCACATTCAAGCCGGGCATAGGCGGAAATTTGGACGTATCCGGGCTTTTTGGTGTCGTTACCTGCTCCCAGGTCATATTGATCTTCCCGCCCTCCAACTTCGGCGCTACAAAGCTTGGAGGCTGCTCCTGCTTAGGGACCTTTTCCACATGATCGGACAACAAATGGTCCTTTTTGACGTAGCCCATATACCCGTTCTTCAGCTGCACATGGTACCACTCTTCCTCCTCGCCCCAGATCATAACGTCCTCTCCCTGCTTTAAATCAGCAAGAATCGGAGATTTAATGGACATCTCCTTGCGCATCGGAATCGTTTTGTCCGGCTTGTTCGGATACGATACCGTCTTGCCCCAGTTGAGTTCGTCCCCTTCCTTCACAAGGATCACAGCGCCGGTGTCCTGGGACTCCCGCAATTCTATCCCGTAAAGCTGCTTTAAAGGCTCCATGGGCAGATACAGGGTTCCGTTTACTTTTTCCAGAGGAAACTTCAGGTTGAAGGGCTTCTCATTAATCGTTCCGGTCAACTGGCTTGTCCTCAAGCGAACTACCTTGTCCTGCGTCGTGATAATGGTCGAATCACTCGATTCCTCGTACAGCATCATCGGATCTATTAATTCCTTGGCTAAGGCAAAGGGCAGCTTCAAGCTCTCTTCCTTCCCCGAGGCCGGCTCATCATATAAAACGCCTTTATAGAAGATCGGCTTCGCGATTCCCTCGAAGGAGGGTTCCTCATGCCGGCTGGTCGGAACATATTTGTCCCAGTACACTACAGCCGCGGCTCCGAGTAATACGGCGAACAATAGCGTCCATATGCGCCATTTTTTCGACCTTTTTCTCGTCGTTCTATGATTCATCATCAAATCCGGTTCCATTGCTTCACTCCCATGGCGACTCTAGTCATCGCTCAAATCTAGTACTAGTTTAACAAAAAAGACGCACTGAAAGCCACTTGATTGCCAAGCAGGCTTTAAGCACGTCCATTATACCTTATATTAGTAGAATGTTCCAATTTACGACAGTTGCCGGGCTCCGGCACAATCCGAGCAGATCCCATAAACTTCGACACGGTGGCTTTTCACCAAAAACCCTGTCTCTATCCCGGCCGTTTTCTCCAAATCATCCAGCGGCTTGTAGGAAAAGTCGACGAGCTTGCCGCATTCCTCACAGAGCGCATGGTAATGATCCGACATATCCGCATCAAACCGGCTTGAATGATCGCCGTAGGTCATCTCACGAACCAGTCCGACCTCGATAAATACTTTGAGATTGTTGTATACCGTTGCAACACTCATGCTAGGAAACCGGGGCGCCAGCGCCTTATAGATCTCGTCAGCCGTCGGATGCGTCATCGTATTTAATAAATAGGCCAGAATAGCATGTCTTTGCGGGGTCATGCGTACGCCTGTCGATTTCAATTTGTGCAACGCTTGCTCCAATCGTGAATCCATGCTGTCTCACCGCCTAATCCGATAAAAGGGTATCGATTTATTTTACGCGGCTTTATTTACATTTGTCAATGAAGTTACAGGATAGCTGAAAAAAAGAACGTGCTACTCCGTTTTTTGAATATCGATAGTTCCACTCGTATCCAAATGTATTTTATGTTTTCCCGTACCGACAACTCCTTCGATCGACTTCTTATTAATTTGCATCGGAATCGCCGAATGAATACTGTCTCTCTCCCCTTCTCCTTTGAGAGTGTAGTCTCCGTTAGGGGGCAGTACCAGCTTGATGCCGCCATGAGTCGTCTCGATATCCCAATCCCCGTTAATAACGCGGCTCGCAACTTGTACGGAGCCATTCGTTGTGTCTGCCTTTAATCCGCCGGGTACATCCTGGATCTGAATATTTCCGTTCGTTGTTTTGGCAGCTATGGTACCGTTAACCTGATTCAAGGTAAGGCTGCCGTTGGTCGATGTCAGCTTCACATCCCCCTGATGATCCTGCACCTCCAGCACGCCGTTGGTTGAATCCAGCTTCATGCTTCCTTGGGTCTTTACAGCTGCGATGCGGGCATTGGTGGATCGAAGCTCTATGTTATCGGCCCGGATGGAAGCAGCCTGGATTTCTCCATTGGTCGTCCTGGCCTTCAGCTCCCGCTTGAAAGCCAATTGTTCCGCGGTGATGGAGCCGTTACTTGTCTCCAGATCCATGTCGAGCTTGATTTGCTGCGGCAGGCTGATCACCAGATCAGTGCGCGCCTTGCGCTGCTGCCAGAACCCGCCTCCGTACTCTGCTCCTGTGGAGGTTAACGTCAGCTCATGTCCTTGAACCCGCTGCTCCAACCGCGCCTCGGAAGCAATTCGCTTGGCCTCCTGCTCGTCATCCACGGCCACGTACACGGTCGTTTCAATTTGAAGCTTATCCGTAGTTCCCTGCTTTAGAACGACATTGCCCGAAGGGTTATTAACCGTTACCTTATCCACCCCGCTGGCCAACACGATTTCAGTCGTTCCCTGTTCAAATTTGTGTCCATCCCCTTGGGTGAAGGAAAGCACCGCATCTCCCAAATTGAGATTGGCCGACCAATTGCGGAACAGCGCGGCGGACTGCGTGCTGCCAATGACAATAGCGGAGAGGATAACCGCAATAATGACGCCGCCTAGATCCAGCTTCAGCTGCTTGTCGCTGTCTCCGTATTTCATATTAAATAAAATATACTCAACGCCCAAAGCTACAAACAATACGGGCCACCAGTTAACAAGAAGCGCTGTCCACTGCGATCCCATGTACTGATCGGCAATTACCGCCGCCCCGACTAAAACCAGAAGCAGCGCAGCCGTGTAACGTCCTGCTTTTCGCATCGTACGTTCTCCTTCTTGTCTTTATTTTTTCGTAGATTCCTTCAAAAACATCACGACGCCTACAACAATAAGCACAACAGCACCGATAGAGGACCCGAGCAGCTCAAAAATCCGGTTCAGCCAGGCCGGCTTACTGCTTACAAGAAACAGGAATACGCCCCCGATAATCAACAAGTAGCCGATCGTGCTGCCTTTTGGACCTTTGGATGACCTTTTGCTGCCCACGGTATCCATCGTATCGGAATAAAGCCCGCCCCACCCGGAATTGACTTTGTCGGTCTGTTGAAGCGCATCAAAAATGTTGTAGAAATAAATGACCGGGATGAACAAGGAAAATAATACGATCAACGGAATGCTTGCACTTGCATTGGTCGCAAAAAACACAATGGCGAAAATATCTGCAATCAGTAGAAGCATCAGCATCATACCCCGCTGCATCAACCCAAGATACAGTTGGCCCGTGCCTGGAATCAAAAATGAGAGCAGGCAGGCTACAAGCTTGCTTTTTCGCGGGGCCGCGCGAAACGGGTCGTAAGGAGGCTGATTAGGAGGCACCTGGTTCCATCGCTCCATTCGCTCCCTCAAAAACGCGTCTTCCTTTTCTTCTTCATTTAAAAACGGCTGCTTGCGCTGCTCCTCCATATACGATTAACCTCCATTCGTTCAAATGAACTGATTCGATGCTCATATTGTTAAGCTCTCCAATGGACTTGCTAAGAAAATAATAACTGGACGGAAAGTTGATGTACGATCCATCCCAATGCGGCAACCTTGCTTTGGACGTCGTCCCCCCACTGCTCCGCATTAATGGACATGATTTTACCCAGGACCCCTGAGGAGATGAACACGTAGGTCGCTGCCGTAGCCACCAATCCGTGCACCAATTCATTATGCCATCTTCCTTTGGCTTTGGAAGCATGACGGGCAGCAGCGGCTGCTCGAAGGGTTTGCTCCCGGGACTCTCTCCCAATGGCCCCCATGACTTTGTCCGTCAATTCCTCCGGCGCCTGGAGCAGAGGCACTTGATCCAATAGAGACTCCATGTCAAGATAAGCGCGGAGCCGTGTCCGGCAGTCGGGGCAGCCTTGGATGTGCCGTCCGATCTTCTTCAATTCCAGCTCAGAACAGGCGCTATTTAGAAATCGTAGCAGATGATGATCGTCCGGATGCAGATAGCTTTTGTTCATGATTGCGTACCTCCTGCCATTTTTGTTTGAGCAGCGCTTTTCCCCGATATAATCTTGTCTCTATCGTTTTCATAGGAAGCTGTGTCGCTTCGGCAATTTCTTGATAGGACAGCTGTTTGTAATGATACAAATACAGGATAAGTCTGTACTTGTCGGGCAGCTCCGATAAAAGCTTCAGGATAGTCTGCTGCTCTTCCTTTTGCAGGGCTGCAGCTTCCGGCTCTTCCTGACGATTGCCGAACCAGTTCTTCATCTTATCCAGTAAAGCCTCATAAGGCCTGCGCCGCTGGGAGCGGCGGTAATCGGTGACCAGGTTGACTGTCAGCCGGTAAACCCAGGTCGTAAATTTGGCATCGCCACGAAAATGAACCAACGACCGATACAGCTTGATAAAAATTTCCTGCGTCAAATCTTCGGCGGTTTCGCGATGCTCAACCATGCGATACACGAGCGTATAAATGTAATTCTTATGACGCTCAATCAAGAGACGGTAAGCCTCCTCATCGCCTTGACGGATCTGTTCAACCAATTGCTCATCCGTCAATTGTTCCATCGTTTCACCGCCTTCGGTTATGTTGTTATACACTATTGGACGGCAGAAGCTGTCGGACCCCTTCAAAAATCGTAAATATTTTTTCGTTCCATAAGAACAGCATGTATGATCGCGTCCTGGCAGGAAGGAGAACTTTTTCACATGAGCCTATTTTACCACGGTTTCCTCTCATCGGACGAAAATGTTTGGGTCTTGGAGTTGACTTCCCTTCCTGTGACGCTACACTTAGAATGTAGAGAATGAAACGTTTAAAGCCATTCCATGCAAAAAGAATGAACGGAGGAACTCCATTGACTGCATCTTACTCAGCATTGACGGAAAGAAAACAAGCCATTCGCCGTCTGGCAGCCCGCAAAGCGCTCGAGCTGCCTGTTCTGCCCAGCGGCTTCTGGTTTCATAGCGACGTGCGCGATAATTTTTATTATGCGATTCATCTGTTCTCTTATTGCACAGATCTGCAGGCTAGCTCCGAAATGAGCGAAGCCGAGCGCCAATCCGCCCTCGATTTGGCCTCGAACATGATAAGCCGGGTATTAAGCTTGCAGGTGCAGGACCCTGAAAACCCGATGTACGGCCATTGGCCGCTTAATTTGGGCAGCGATCCCGCCTTAGCCAAGCCTAACCTCCTTCCGGTAGAGCTGATGGGCTGTCTTATTATTTTATTTTATAACCAATTCCAGCATGTGCTTCCTCTCGGCCTGAAGAGCGAGCTGAATCTGTCGATTCTTCATATTTACCAAAGCAGCGTGTATTGCCAGCCGATCAAGCAAATTCATCACCATGAAGCCAAGCATACTTCCTTGAAGCTCTTGCTCGGTCATCAATTCGACGATCAAGAACTGCTAGAGCAGGGACTTCGATTCGCCAAGCAGCAGCTTCGGCATGTGAAAACGTTCGGCTTCAAGGAGTACGGGGCTCTTCCATGGCATTGGCACTGGATTCAGTCGTTCGCCTGCGTGTGGGAAGTCGTAGATGATGCGGCGGTTCGCGAGACGGTGAGTGAAATGCTGGACCACCTCTGGAACCTTCGTGCGGACTCGTATTTAAAAGGGGCCTGGGTCGGCGCCCAATCGCGCCAATGGCCGCATGACGGACCGAAGGACAATAATACGCTGCTCGATTATATCCAGTTCGGGGATTTCCCGATGCCTGCCGTCATTACGCGTCTGGAAGGGGCAAGCCTCTATACTTACCAGGTGTCGGAGGACATTGTGAAGCGCGCAGTAGAGCGTGACTCCGTGAAGGAGCTGAAGCGCAAAATTCAGTTCGCTGAGGTGGACGGGGAAGTAACCGAGGAAGCTCATCTATACACTTATATAACACCGGACTACGCTGTAGGCGGTATTTGGGAACGCCGGGATGAATTCGACAACGAGCAGCAGCGATGGGATGTTACGCTGCCTCTGACAGACCCGGCCGCCGCTATCGGGGTGAATCAGGCGTTCTTCTTCCATCCGGGAAATAAATATAAAGAAGGGGACGACAGACATCAAAGCCGGTACGGTCAAGTCCTGTTCCATCAGGATTCCGTGGCGCAGCTGTGGGAGGTTCCTGCTGAGGATCAGGAGGCTTATCCGTCTCTTATCGGCTGTCTGCCTACAGGGGAATGGTCGTTTGACGGGCGCAGCGGCTATGGCCGAATCGGCAACGTATACGCGGTATTTCATCTAATGAACGATTTCCATGCCGAGGAGAAGCCGGACCGGGTATCCATCACAAGTCCCTTCGTTGGCGGCGCCAATGGTGTCGTCATGGAGGTGATGTCCTCCAAGGAAGCGGAGCAGCTGGGAATCCGCGATCTGGAGCAGTTCACATCCCGCATGAGGCTGTCCCCAGCCCAATTTGCGGCTAATACCGCCGATGCCGCCGGTATCGAGGTCTCGTATGAGACAAGAAGGAAAGACGAGCTGAAGCTCGGGACTGCGGCGGGATATGAAGCAGCCGTGAACGGCGAGTCCATCCATTGGGATGATTATACTATCTTTTAAATAGCGCAAGCCTCAAAAAAACGTGATGCGGACCAACCGTATCACGTTTCTGCTTTTTCATAAGGGATTCTCTTGTGAAACACAGTAAGCGTCACATTAGGAGCAATCTCCAGCACCTGGCCTGCTTCATACCCATGCTTTCCGTACAGCAATACAGCAGGCTCGTTGCTCGTGCCGGTCGATACTTTCACGGCCATCCCCGGCATGGCGAATTGCTCGGCATACTGCAGCAGCTGCGTGGCGATGCCACGGCGAAAAAACGACGGGTGAACCATCAGCCGGCATATCGTGAGCTCTTTCGTGCCTTGCTTGACCGATACGGCGCCTGCCAGCTGCTGCCCTTCATAATAACCGAAAAACTGCTCGCCGGATTCCCGAATCGTCTTGGGCGAATCAAATAAGGGAGGAATTTCATCAAAGCCAATCCGTTCCGCTTCCACCCGGTAAGAGAGCTGCTGCAGCATCAATAGCTCCAGTACTTGGTGGTTGTCCTCTATATCAATAGGTTGAATCATATCGTCCTCTCTCCTCGCAGGCAGGTCATTATCCCTTTGCAAGCTCTTCTAGATGAAAGTAAGTATACAACAGAAATCCCCTTATTCCAATCGTTTCCATATCGAGGCTACTTTCATTCCTCATCACGAGTGTTACCCCCGCAAATGTTCTATGAATGAAAAAAACAGTCTCCGCTCCGCAAGGAGCGAAAACTGTTCTTATCTCGTTATTGATTCAAGCATTCCACGATGAGCTTGTTAACAAGCCCCGGGTTCGCTTTTCCTTTGGTTTCCTTCATAACCTGTCCAACCAGGAAGCCGACAGCTTTATCCTTACCAGCCTTGAAATCGGCGACGGACTGCGGATTGTTCGCAACGACTTGTTCAACCACTGCTTTAATAGCACCCTCATCGCTGATTTGGACAAGCCCCTGCTCCTCCACGATCGTTTGCGGAGCTTTACCGGTTTCCAACATCGCTTTGAAGACGGTTTTGGCGATTTTGTTGCTGATCGTTCCTTTCTCGATCAACCCGATCATTTCGCCCAAGCCTTTGCCGGTCACCTTCACATCCTGGAATTCCAGGTTGTTCGCGTTCAGGTACCCTAGCAAATCGCCCATGATCCAGTTGGACACGGCTTTGGCATCCTGGGTATATTTCAGGCTTTCCTCGAAGAAATCAGCCAGCTTGATCGAGGATGTGATAACCTCCGCGTCGTAGCTTGGCAAGCTGTACTCGCTGACGTACCGTGTTTTACGGGCGTCAGGAAGCTCAGGAATGCTGGCGCGGACACGGGCCTTCCACTCGTCGTCGATATATAGACGAACCAGATCCGGGTCCGGGAAGTAACGGTAGTCATGCGCTTCTTCTTTGCTGCGCATCGTCAGTGTCTTGCCCTGGGCTTCATCCCAGCGGCGCGTCTCCTGCACCACTTCGCCTCCGCTGTCCAAAATATCGGCTTGGCGCCATTCTTCATACTCGAGCCCCTTTTGAACACCCCGGAACGAGTTCATGTTCTTCAGCTCCGCGCGCGTTCCGAACTTTTCTTGCCCGAAGGGACGGATACTGATGTTCGCATCACAGCGAAGAGACCCTTCCTCCATCTTCACGTCGGATACGTCGCAATACTGCATGATCGCCTTCAGCTTCTCCAGGTAAGCGCGAGCCTCCTCAGGAGAACGCAGATCCGGCTCGGATACGATCTCGATCAGCGGCGTACCTACGCGGTTATAGTCGGCGAGCGATGCGTAGCCGCCGTCCACGTGGGTCAGCTTCCCTGCATCCTCTTCAAGATGAACGCGGGTGACGCCGATTCGCTTCGTCTGGCCGTTTACTTCAATTTCAATCCAGCCGTGCTCGCCGATCGGCTTGTCGTATTGGGAAATTTGGTACGCCTTCGGCGAATCCGGATAAAAGTAGTTTTTACGGTCGAACTTGCTGTCCGTCGCGATTTGGCAGTTCAAGGCCATAGCCGCTTTCATCGCATATTCCACCGCCTGCCGGTTCAACACAGGCAATACGCCGGGATAGCCAAGGCAGACCGGGCATGTATGAGTATTCGGCGGAGCTCCGAATTCCGTGGAGCATCCGCAAAAAATTTTGGACTTCGTATGCAGCTCAACGTGAACTTCCAGTCCGATGACCGTTTCGTATTTCGTTTCGGTTGCTGACATGCTGGCTTGCTCCTTTCTCTATTCTGTTACAGCTGAGGACGCTGCTTGTGGTGATCGGTATTTTGCTCATAGGCATGCGCCACACGCAAAACCGTCGATTCGTCCAGCGCTTTCCCGATGATCTGCAAGCCAACCGGCATGCCGTCCGCAAGTCCGCAAGGAACGCTGATCGCAGGGATTCCCGCCAGGTTCACCGGAATCGTCATAATATCGTTCAAATACATCGTCATCGGATCATCAATCTGGGAACCGACTTTAAAGGCCGTCGTCGGGGCCGTAGGTCCGATAACCACGTCATAGTTTGCAAAGACATTATCAAAATCCTGTTTAATCAATGTGCGCACCTTTTGCGCCTTCAAATAATAAGCGTCGTAATAACCGGAGCTAAGCGCATAGGTACCTAGCATAATCCGGCGCTTTACTTCCGGACCGAAGCCCTCGCTGCGGGATTTGTGGTACAGATCCAGCAGGTTTTTCGGATTGTCGGCACGGACGCCGTAACGAACTCCGTCAAAGCGCGCGAGATTAGACGAAGCTTCGGACGAAGCCAGCAAGTAGTATGCAGCTACGGCATACTCGGTATGAGGCAGCGACACCTCTTCGACAATTGCGCCAAGACCTTCAAGCACTTTCAGCGCGTTAACAATCGCTTCGCGAACCTTAGGATCGATGCCTTCGCCCATATATTCCTTAGGCACGGCAATCCGCAAGCCCTTCACGTCCCCTGTCAGAGCACTCAAATAATCCGGAATGTCTACTTTCGCTGAAGTGGAGTCCTGCGGGTCATGGCCTGCAATAGCTTGCAGCAGGTAAGCACTGTCCTCGACATTTTTACTCAATGGACCGATTTGGTCCAAGGAGGAGGCGAAGGCCACCAGACCGAAGCGCGATACTAATCCGTAAGTCGGCTTCAGCCCTACAATGCCGCAATAAGCAGCCGGCTGACGGATGGAACCACCTGTGTCAGAGCCTAGGGAGAAATAAACCTCTCCCGCTGCAACAGCTGCAGCGGAGCCGCCGCTGGAGCCTCCCGGAACATGCTCCAGGTTCCATGGGTTATACGTCGTATGGAAGCTCGAGTTCTCGTTAGAGCCCCCCATCGCGAATTCATCCATGTTCAGCTTGCCGATCGAAACCGCTTGCGCTTCCTTCAGCTTACGGACTACCGTAGCATCATAAACCGGCTCGAAATTGCGCAAAAATTGACTCGCGCA
Organism: Paenibacillus sp. 32352; assembly: GCF_002042965.1. Classification (GTDB taxonomy): domain Bacteria; phylum Bacillota; class Bacilli; order Paenibacillales; family NBRC-103111; genus Paenibacillus_S; species Paenibacillus_S vulneris. Next base: position 14,054 of record NZ_MZNT01000013.1, read on the forward strand.
TGTCGTCGTAACCCCTTCGGTGACAATGTTGTCCTTGATTCCGACCGGCAGGCCGAACAGCAGTCCTCTGGACTGGTCGGTGCCGAGCTGCTCGTCCAAAGTTTTGGCGGCTGCACGGGCATTCTCTTCATCCAGCTTCAAAAACGCCTTCACCTTATCCTCTACTTGTCCGATCCGGTTGTAGGATTCGTTCACCAAGTCGGAGACGGATAGTTCTTTGGCATGAAGCCGGTTATGTATGTCCTGTAATTTCAGATCAAATAAAGACAAAACTGCATCCTCCCTTCAATAATGGCTGCGGTTATTCCAGTACGGCAGGTACTTTGATTTGGCCGTCTTCTTCATCCGGCGCGTTCAGAAGCACTTTCTCAATCGGCAGAGACGGTCTTGCCACGTCCTCGCGCATCACATTGGAAAGCGGCATCGGATGGCTGGTCGGCTCTACGCCGTCTGTATCCAGCTCGTTCAATTTCTCGGCATATTTTAAAATGGCGTTCATCTGCACGGTTAAAAGTTCCTTCTCCTGATCGCCTAGCTCAAGTCGCGCCAATTTGGCGACATGCTCAACATCTTTTATTGAAACACTCATGGACTGCCCCCCGCTTCATAGTCTTTCCTGTCATTATTTTCGACAAAATGGACGAAAACTCATCCTTATATTATAAACCAGATGAATATTGAACTCAATTACCTAATTCCAGCCCTGATGCGAACCCCAAATACAAAGAAACAGCCCGTAAACGGAGCGTAACGTTCCGAACGGACTGCATACTAAGGCCGGACATCGGAATTACCCGAGCTTTGAATTAGATCCAAGCCTTTAAATTGATTTGTTTGATAAATTCTTCCTGCGACTGTACATCCTTCGCCGCTTCCGCCTGCTCCTCCGGCTCTTCGTCCCCGTTCATAATCCGCCGGAACAGCTCTTCATTCCTTGTGGCCAAAGCAAAATCGATCAAAGCTTCCCGCTCCAAACGGTCTACTTCCTGCTGAATCAACACTTCCTCCAGCTCGATATCATCGGCCGAGACGAAGAAATGCTTATTTATTTTAGGTACACGTACCACGTAATCAAACACATTATCCGCATTCCGGTCATACGCGATGATATATCCGTAATCTCCAACGGGCAAATTTTGCTCAAACCTGTCTGCGACGATATATACCTTCTGTCCCAAACGCAGCATATGCCATTCCTCCCAAGACTAACGTGCCTATCTGATTCATGCCCGAATTGGATCCCTGATGAGCTAGTAAGAAACAATCTCATTTAAGTTTATTAAGTCGAGCCATGAGTATTGGTATACGTTTATGATTAATTCTACTAATTTTATCATCTTTTTTGGGCATAAGCAATGATAGACAAGCCTGACGCCCCTATGAAGATTTGCTATATTTACACCGGCGGAATTCCGCGGACATTTTCCCTCTTTAATGCAAGGAACCGGCCAATATGGCACAGTTTGCCTGCAGCGTATTGCGGGAGACCAGCCATAGACTCTATGGATTACGGCAGAACAAGCTATTTCCCGTGTGAATCTTAAGAGACGGCTGTGCCAGCCAGGCCTGCATGAAGCAGAGCACCGGCTAGCTTTCGACCTTTCCCGCAGCGGAACGCGCAATTTGCTCGAACAGCTCTTCAAAATCCTCCACCGATAACGGCTTGCTGAAAAAATATCCTTGGGCTTCATTGCACTTGTTGTTTTGCAAAAAATGAAGCTGCTCTATCGTCTCTACGCCTTCGGCAATCACCTTCAGATTCAGGTTGCGGGCCATAGCCAGAATAGTCATAATGATCTCCCTGTTATCGGTAGTATCTTTGACCTGGCTTATAAACGATTTGTCTATCTTCAGCGTATCGATTGGGAATTTATTCAAATAATTCAAAGAGGAATACCCGGTTCCGAAATCATCGATTGCTATCTGGATGCCCAGCAGCTTTAAGGAATTCAGCTTACCTATTACATAATCCTCATTATACATGGCGATGCTCTCGGTAATTTCCAGCTCCAAGAGTCTCGGATCCAGACTCGTCTCCTTCAGCACCTGCCGGACATAGTCAACGAGATTTTGCTGTTGAATCTGGCGGGCCGACAGATTGACCGATACGCGCATAGGAGGAAAGCCCTTCTCCTCCCACAGCTTGATTTGCTTGCAGGCGGTGTACAGGATCCATTCTCCCATTGGAGCAATCAAGCCGGTCTCCTCTGCCATCGGGATAAATTCCAACGGGGAAATGAGCCCGTTCTCGGGATGAATCCACCGTACCAATGCTTCGACTCCGACGATCTTCCCTGTGATCAAATCAACCTGAGGCTGATAATACAGCGTCAGCTCCTCGCGCTCCAGCGCCTTGCGCAATCCTTTTTCCAGCGCGGCTCTTCGCACGATCTTGTCCTTCATCTCCAACGCATAAAACTGGTAGTTGTTCCGTCCCTGCTCCTTGGCGCGGTACATTGCGATATCGGCATTTTTCACCAGCGTATCGATATCTTCACCGTCGCAAGGGAACATGCTGATCCCGATACTAGGGGTGACGGACAGCTCCTGGCCTTCATACAAGGCAGGACGCGACAACAGCTGCAGGATTTGCTCGACCTTCTGTTCGGTAGCTTCGCGGGAATAGCCGGGCAGAAGCAGAACAAATTCGTCTCCTCCTATCCGGGAGCCCATCTCGTTGCCGCCGGCCATGCCCTGGATTCGCTGAGCGACCTCCTTCAGCAAATAATCCCCGCTGGAATGTCCGAACGTATCGTTGATCCATTTAAAACGGTCCAAATCCAGGAAGAGTACCGCAATGGAAGAGCCGTCCTTTTTAACCGATTCCAGCGTCTTCGTAAAATGCTCGTTGAACAGCCTGATGTTGGGCAGACCTGTCAAAAAGTCGTAATTGGCGCGAAATTCTATCTCCGCATTCTTGTCCTTCAGCTCCTGCGTATATGCTTCCAGATTCATGGACATCGTATTGACCCGCTTGGACAGCCAGCCCAGCTCATCATTTCGATTAATGGCAATCTTGGCGCCGAAATTGCCTTCGGCGATTTCATTCACCTTATACAAAATGTGGTTAATTGGACGTACGATATAGTCCGCAAGCAGGAAGCTTACGAACAGCACGAACAGCAGAATAATCAAGGAAATAACAATATTGTTCAGCAGCTGCTCATTTAAAATATCCTGAATAATTTGATAATCCGTCACGACCCCGATGATATACGGATTGTCGGATTGAATCGGAATGAACGTCTTCAGTACCTTTTTCCCGTTCGATTCCGTTACGACACTGATCAGCTTGCCCGATTGAAAGGAAGCCAGGACATTCTGAACATCGTTCGCTTCTTTATACGCATATTGTCCAAACTGAATATCCCGGTTTACCAAATCGACGTACTTTTGCCCGTTCACCTCGGTATACAGCGGAGGTTTGCCAAACGTTCTGGGGTTAAAGCCAGTAATCTCCAGCACGCTTGTATTGTTTTTCAATATTTTCTCCAGGATGGATTCCGGACCAAGGATCTGCTGGAATTTCAGGATTTGGGTATCCCGAATATAGGGATTAATAATGTAATTGGTTGTGCCGTCGTAATAGTAGCCCCACTTGTCGACATGATCCGGGTCCGATGCGGCGATATTTACCGGCCCCGACCAGAAGTTAGGGAGCTTCTGGCCTTGGGCTATGGTTACATTATGATGATCGAACAGCTGGTTGAATGCATCGAACCAATAATCCCAGTCCTTGGTGCTCATATCGATTTCCTTCGCATCCGATGACTTGCCGCCCTTTATGTCGTTGCCTTCCCGTTGTAAAAGCGTGATGTGGGAAACCCCTAGTTTTTCGGAAAGCCGCACAAGCTCTTCATTCGATATGTTGTTAATGTCAGGATCCAGAGCATTCTGCGCTGCAATCGCCACGGCCCGTAATTTATTGCCAATCAAATCTTCCACATACTGCGCGCCGAATTGGGACTGTTCGATGGAAATCCCGATCTGCTTCGCCAGGATATCCGTTTGCTTTTCCTGATCCTTCATCAGCAGGTCACGGGAAAAGTAATAGTTCAAACAGTTGTACAAGCCCATAATCAGCGTTACAACAAGAATAAAGGTCAAAGCTAGTTTTTTTCTAAGAGGCAAAGGAATCCCTCCATCCAGACCGAGTCACGGGACTATGATGTCATGCGTAATATTCGAAGTAGTTTTTCTCTGTTTCCCATAAACCGACTTTAAAAAGCTTAGGAATGCGAGGCGCCAGCATTTCGCAAATCACCTTGACGACCACATCCGATGTAGGATTCAAATCCTTAAATTCTTCCGTATCCAGATTCAAATGCTTATGGTCAAACTTTTTGATGACCACTTCATCTACGATATGATCCAGATCCGCCAAATTCATGACCATGCCGGTTACGGAATCCGGCTCTCCTTGTACGGTGACTTCCAGATAATAGTTGTGGCCGTGCCCGTTAGGGTTGTTGCATTTGCCAAAAATCCGCTTATTCTCCTCGTCGCTTAACAAGTAGCTGTGAAGACGATGCGCTGCGCTGAAATGATATTTTCTAGTCAGACGAACCATAGAATCCCTTCCCTTCTCCGCATGCAAATAATGATTTTCTCTTAAAATCAATTGATACAGCTCGCAATCCGGAAACTTGCCGTCCAGTGCCTCCCACAAATACCGGACGATATTTTCCGTCGTCGGCATATGCTCTTGAAAATACGGGTGCTCCCTGTCCAAAAACTTGCCGTCCAGCTCCGACTCTATCAAGCCTTTGGCTACTCTATCAATGTCGGTAATATTGACGACGATACCCGACTTGGGGTCCAGCTCACCCCGAACCATAATCTCCAGGACATAATCGTGTCCGTGACCATGACGATTGCTGCATAATCCAAACACTCTTTGATTTTCTTCTTCCGTCCACTCATCAACCCAGTACACATGGGCCGCGGAAAAATGAAGCTTCCTGCTTAAATAAATCATGTGCTTAGCTCCCATCTTTGGAATGAATGTTTACGTTGCAGTCTGAAGTTGTTATGTAATAGTACTACAGTACTCCTTTGGGCGGGGTCATTTTGATTTCATCCATACGAACATGCAGCGGAGTTTGCGCGATGAAAACAGCTGCCCGGGCAACGTCCTCGACCTGAAGCATATCGTCCTTCGAGAAGCCCTCAACGCCCTTCCACAAGTCTGTGTAAGTCGCTCCCAAGCACAGCTTGGTCAAGTAAACGCGGTGCGGGTACCACTCTTCGCTAAGTGCCTCGCCTAATCCGTTAAGCGCCTGCTTGGAGGATGTATACATGGCTGATTGCGGCAAAGGCCGCTCCGTCATGATGGAGGAAATGTTGATCACCCGGCCGCCTTTGTCTTTCATCAAGGGAAACGCCTGCTGAATGCACTGCATCGGACCAAACACGTTGGTAGCGTATGTATTCTCCCAGTCCTCACGCTCGAATTGCTCGAACGGCTTGTTAATCATTACCGCCGCATTGTTGACGAGAACATCCAAGACCCCATGATTTCGTTCGATCACGCGAAATGCTTCGCGAATACTGTCCTCCGACCGCAAATCCAACGGAAGATGGATGAGATTTTCCGAACTTTGCAGCTCGTTAGCACTGCGGCTTCCTGCATAAGTCATGTAACCGTTTTTAGAAAGCTCCCTGCTGATAGCTTCGCCAATGCCTCTCGATGCTCCTGTTACTAAAGCGATCTTTTGTTCCATAATGCTGCTTCTTCCCCTTCCTACGGTTTAAATTCCGGCATGGGCCGAAAGCCCTCCATCTATAAAAAATGAAGCGCCATTCACATACGAGCTCGACGGCCCGACAAGATAATAAGCCAAATCCGCCACTTCCTCGGGGGTTCCAACCCTCTTGACCGGGGATTTCTCAATGATGCGGGCGTGGTGATTATTGACCTGCTGCTCCTGAACCCCCATATCCGTATCGACAAAACCCGGACACAAGGCATTACAAGTGATCCCGTAGGGTCCCCACTCTGCGGCAATAGACTTCGTAAAACCGATAATTGCGTGCTTGCTCGTTGAATAAGCGACGGACTGAGCTCCGCCGAGAACGCCGAAGATCGATGACAGATTCACAATGCGCCCGTAGCCCGCTTCTTTCATTCTGGGAAGCAAATATTTGCAGAAGAGAAACATGCTCTTGATGTTGGTGTTCATGATCCAATCCCATTCCTCCTCGCTTACCTGATCGATAGCGTGATAGGGACCGCCTACTCCTGCGTTATTAATCAGCACGGAGGGAATTCCCCAGCGGTGTTCAATGGTACGCAGAGCTTGTTCAATGTCTTCCTTCTTCGTGACGTCGCATGGAACGACCTCGGCCTGTCCTCCATGCTTGCGGATGTCTCGTGCCTTCTGTTCGGCCGACTCCACGCTTTTGTTAGCAATGAAGATAACCATTAACTTTTCCGAGGCCAGCTTCTGCGCGATAGCCGCGCCGATTCCCCGACCCGCACCTGTAACTACAGCGATATCCATCCGTCTTCTCCTAAATCAATTTCTCAACAAGATTATTTCATTCCATTATCCTTTCGACAAATGTAGATATTACCCTGCATCCTTAAGCTAACTTTTAAATGAAAAGTATATTTTATTGCATAAAATGGGGCTGAAAGTCAGTTTTGGTTTAAAGTTGTTCTTATTTGGAGAACAAATGGGGCCATTACTGCTTGCGGACGGCATACACCATATGAATCCAATCGTTCAGCTGCTGCTGAACCGTAATGAAGCCCCGGTCCCGAAACCATTGAAGCAGCTGGGAACGGTCTGCCGGATGCTTCCCGGTAAGCTCCGCCACCAGCTTCGGGTTCCCCGTCCGCCTAAGCTCGGACAGCTTCTCCTCAGCCGCTTGGGCATGCTCGAACATGAGACTGGTGATAACCATCCTCCCTTGCGGCTTTAATACCCGATTCATCTCTTCTAGCGCAAGCAGTTGCTGCTCTCTGGTCAAATGGTGGAAGGCCATATGGGTCGCAACAAAATGAAACTGCCCTTCAAAGAACGGCAGCGCTAAAAAATTGCCCAGCTTGGCACAAATAGCCGGGTATTTGCTCCGGCATTTGGCAAGCATTTGCCTGGACTGCTCCACTGCGTACATCGTCGCCCCTTCTTGCTGTAACCTCCCCGCCAAATTGCCCGTCCCGGCGCCGATGTCCAGTCCTGTTTCTCCGGGCTGCGGAGCAAGCCACTGTACGGTATAGGACAGCCCTCTCTCGTACTCTTCCGAAGAGGCGATGAAGCCTACCGGGCTCGTACTGACACTGGTCTGATCGAACCGTTCGGCCATCAGATCATACCCCCAGCGGTCCTCCCAGGCGGATCGGGTACGCTTCAATTGCTTGATCTGGTCGGCTAGCGTAAACAGATCGTCCAGCCGGAGCGGCTCCATATCCCCTGATTTCTCAATCAGCTTGTCCATGGCAGCGAGCACCTGCTTCCACTCCACCCACTGGTCAAATAAGACGGCACGCTGCAGCTCCAAATAATGCCGGTAAGTCTCCCTATCCCCGCTGTCCGCATAATGGAGAAGCTTGGCGATGACATCAATGCCAAGTCCGATTTCCCGGAACGCGGCTATCGTTTGAAGGCGCCACATATCCTCCTCCGTATATCGGCGGTACCCGTTCTCTTCATATTCCGGATGAAGCAAGCCCTTCTCCTCATAAAATCGGATCGCTCTCGGCGTTACGCCCAGCCGCTTGGCGAGCTCGTTGATTTTCATATGCAGCCTCCTAAAGAAAAAGCGCCGGTTGGTACCGGGGCCGGTGTATCCTTAGAAACTGGATGGTCTAATGATCATCCAATTGGATGGTTTCGTTTGCAGGATCTTCTTGTACAATGAAAATAGTAATCATGGCTAATGAATTTGTGAACATGAGAAGGTGATCCTGTGAATCTGACCGTATTTTACATCCTTATATTCATTGTAGGCATGTTCGGGCTTATTGCCACCATAGCCGTCGGTATATCGCAAAAAAATAAAGAAGGCAACCCGTCCTACGATAAAAGTACCGGAAAAATCTTCCTGCGGCTCTCTATCTATTACATTATAACTATCGTAGGCGGCTATCTGGTCTATGCTATTTGGGCCTTCAGCTAACCATTGCAGCATTCACTTTCGCGCTTCCTCGTCCGCTGCAATCCTTTTATCTTATAGCCCCACGTCGTTTAAGTCCAGGATTGACCCTGTTTGACCTTCATACAAGCTAACTACTAAATTAAGCAAGGGCACCCCAAATGGCTAATAGAAGCCGTTTCACTGGGATGCCCTTGCTTATTTTTACGGGATCGATAAGATGCAGGTGAGCTTGTGTTGAGTTTGGCCCCCCGCTCCTGCGGCAGAAATCCGCTGAAGTCCCTTACCCCCATACAAGGCGGATAGGTTTGTTGGATTTATTCATGCTGAGCAGCAGCTTTGGATTTTCTATGACTGCACAATAATTCTCATTTTCATATTCCCTCCCCTATTTCCAATATTATACAAAACTAAGGGCTTATAAGGAAGAATCTATGAATTTCGGAAGGGAACCGCAATGGTAAATATATAAATGCCGTTCGAATGGGTTAATTTTAAAGCCCCTCCGTGCAGCTCGATAATGTTTCTGGCGATGGAAAGTCCTAATCCGGCACCCGATTGGATGCCTTCGCTGCTCCGGGAGTTATCGACTTTATAGAATCGATCAAATAATTTATCCTCTTGTTCTTGCGTGAGGGGTTGGCCTTTATTTTCGACCTCGATATAAAATCGCTGCTCGTCCGACTTCAAAATAGCACAAATCGTTCCCGGCTTAACGGAATACTTGACGGCATTCATCAATAGATTATCGATAGCTCTGGCCATTTTACCGCTGTCTATCAAAGCCATAACAGGGGAATCACCTGTCTTTTTAATGACCTGAATTTCGTTCTCCTCCGAAAGCGGTTCGAACTCAAACAGCATCTGATCCAGAAGCTGACGAACATCAATCGTTCTCAAATCTAATCGGATGTCGGAAGTGGTAAGACGCGTATATTCAAACAAATCATCGATCAGCTTTTTCAAATGAATGGCTTTGTTGTACGTATTCTGAACAAACCGTGTATATTCTTCTCTGTTTTGAAATGAATCCGATCTTAACAGCTCCAGATAGCCAATAATGCTAGTAAGCGGCGTCCGCAAATCGTGGGAAACACCTGTAATCAGCTCCATTTTGGAGCTTTCCATACTGCGTTCCCTTTCGATCTGCTGCTGCAATCGTTCTGTCATCAAATTGATGTTAAAGGCGACCTGCCCGAGTTCATCCTTACGTATAAGGGGAACTCTATAGTTCAAATTGCCTTCGGAGATGGTTTGAAGCCCATCAGCCAAAGCTATAATGTATTTAACCATGCGGCGGGTTAGTTTATAGAAAGAAAAAACGAAAGCTATTACAAAACAAACAGGGGCAAGATTAACAAAATAATATCCCGCTTGAAATCGATTAATAAATAGACCGGCGCAAAATGCTACAACGAAGAAAGTAATACATGCGATGATGAAGCTGAAAACAAATGCCCAAAATAGTTCAAAGCGAATGCTTCTTTTGCCTATTATTAGGTCGGACCCGTTATTTTTCAACTTTGTACCCTACTCCCCAAACAGTTTTAATATAGCGCGGCTCTCTTGGGACATCCTCTATTTTCTCACGTAAATTCCTAATGTGGACCATCACCGTATTATCTGAGTATCCGGTCGGTTCCTTCCACACGCTTTCATAAATTGTATCCGCGCTAAATACTTGACCGGGGTGACTTGCAAGCAGCTCTAATATGGAGAACTCAAGCGGCGTCAGCGAAATCTCTTTTCCTTTCATAGTTACGGAATGCTTGGCCTTATCTATAATCAGATCCTGAATATGGATTAGGGAAGCGTCCGGTTCTTTCTCCGTGAACGTTTGCCGCCTTAACTGAGCTTTGACCCGGGCCAGTAATTCCAACGGATTAAACGGTTTGGTAACATAATCGTCGGCACCTGTGGTGAGGCCTGTAATTTTATCAATGTCCTCTTCCTTGGCCGAGAGCATGATAATAGGAAACATGGAGGTTTCCCGGATTTTCAGGCAGGTTTTTATGCCATCCATTCGGGGCATCATCACATCTAATATAATCAGGTGAACAGGGTTTGACTTTAATAGTTCTAAGGCTTCCAGGCCATTAGCGGCTTCTATAACATGGTATCCTTCATTCCGCAAATATACATGAATGACATCCCGAATTTCCGAATCATCATCGACGACAAGCACTGTAACCATTAGGCTTTGCTCCTTTTCCGGCTTTTTAGAATCAAGAAAATGAAGATCACTACAAGCAAGGCAAGGCCGGCGTATAAACCGTAGTGATAAAGCATGGTCCCCATTGTCTCTACATGGCTGCCTGCAAATTGGCCGATTACAAAAAAGACAGCCGTCCAAACAAGACCCGCTGTATAAGAATAGAGGATATAACGGCGAAAGGACATTTTATTAATGCCGACTAAGTAGGGAACAATATGCCTGACCACTGGAATAAAGTAGCTGAAGCTCAAGGCAAAATTGCCATATTTGTTTATCAGTCGTTCTGACATTTGGATGTGCTTCTCCATATTTTTTTTACGCCGAAGCTTATCCAGTACCCTCGAACCAAAAAATCTGCCAAGAATATAACCAAGGGATAACCCGGAAATAACCCCTAAATAAGTGACAATAAATGCCGGGGTCGAATGGAGTACACCCGCTTTGCCGACAGCTCCTCCGGTCATAACGACAACCTCATCCGGTATAGGCATCCCGACAATTCCGAGCCATAACGCAAAGAATAAAGCAGCATAACCGAACTGTGCAATCCAATGAATCAACGTATCATAATTCACTTAAAGCCCCTCCTTTATCTGCATATATCAAAGCCGGTGGAAATTTAAAGAGCGCGAAATCGCTGCTTTCGCTTCTCCCTCATTTCCCATATTTTTTCAGTTACTGACTCGCTCATGCAGTTTTTATATTAACGGATAAATCTAAGGAACCAATGGAGATATTTCTTAAGAAAATCTGAAGATATAAGGCAGCCACCATGATCCCATCAGCCATGTTTAAAGTAGAAAAGTCCTGATAAACCAAAAATCAGGAAGCAACTCCTTCATCCTACCCAAGCCTTGTTCCCCCTAAACTCTTCTCGCTCAAAAAATGCAGAGTCATCAGCCCTTTGACAAAAACAAAACAACGTAATAAAATATTTTTACGTAAGTATAATACTGTATGGAGGTTGGTTAGGCTTGCAGCAGCAGGATATTATGGAAAGCTGTCTCATCCAGTCGCCCGATCAAGCGATGGCCCTGCTGAATCCGCTCCGTGCGGACATCGTTTCACGGCTTATAGAGCCTGCTTCGGCTGCCGAGCTGGCGAGAATGATCAACGAGCCGCCTCAACGGATGAACTATCATTTGAAGGCGCTGGAGAAAACCGGTCTAATTCGCAGAGTCGGTACGAGGCAGGTTCGCAATCTTGTTGAGGTGCTGTATCAGTCCATCGCCAAAACTTTCGTTTTGGCCGAATCATTAAGCTTGTCCGAGGAGACGATTGAGCGGCTGAAGGAGCACGGGTCATTGGCCCAACTCATCACAACCGCAGAGCAAATGAAGAAGGACGCGGTCTATCTCATGGAGCATTCGGAGAAAGGCACCGAAATTCCAAGCGCTACTCTGCAGATGGATGTCCCTCTGCTCGACGGCGAAGACCGGGAAGCTTTTATTGCCGATTACGTGGAAATGGTAAAGCAGCTGGTTGGAAAATATGCAAAAGCCGCCGATAACGGTCAAAATTCACCCCTCTATAAGGTGATTTTGTCTGTCTATCCGAAGGCTGCGGAAGGAGAGCCATCCAAATGAGTGAGAATACGATTCATGAAGGTGAAGCAAAGGAGCACGTAAATGCTGCCGGAACATCGGAGGCTGTAAAGCCGTCTTCCCCTTTGCTTGTTATCAGACAAAATGCCGATTCGGGAGAGAAGGTATCTTCAGAGCCCCTCACTAAGGTTGTGGATTTGGAGCAATACAGGTCAGGCCAAAGCCAGGTTATTTCTGAAGAGGCTCTGGTTCAGGAATGGCAGCTAAACACGGAAGACCAAACGCCGCCAGTCAAGCTCATCATGGTATCTTCCGGATTCGGCGGCAAACGAAGCTATATGTCGAGACAAACGGATATTCAATGCAAGGCCGCTTAATACAAGGAACCGGCAGGTTCGACAATGAAATGGAGGTAGGAGCATGAGCTATATTCCTATGGTTATTGAGCAAGAGGGCCGCGGTGAGCGGTCATACGATATTTATTCCCGGTTATTGAAGGATCGCATCGTGTTTCTTGGCTCCGAGGTCAACGATCAGGTAGCGAACAGCATTATTGCGCAGCTGCTCTTTCTGGCAGCGGCGGATCCCGAGAAAGATATCCATCTGTATATCAACTCTCCGGGCGGTTCGACCACTGCCGGGCTTGCCATCTACGATACCATGCAGTTTATTCAGCCGGATGTATCGACGATCTGCGTCGGATTCGCCGCTTCGATGGGAGCGGTTCTGCTGACAGGGGGAGCAAAGGGCAAACGGTTCGCGCTTCCGAATTCGGAGATTATGATCCATCAGCCTTGGGGCGGTACTCAAGGGCAAGCGTCCGATATCCAAATCCGTGCGGCGAATATTATGAAGACGCGGAATACGCTCTACAAAATTATCTCTGAAACCTCCGGACAGCCGTTCGAAAAAGTAGAAAAGGATTCAGACAGAGATTATTTCATGAGCGCCGTTGAGGCCAAGGAATACGGAATTATCGACAAAGTGATCGAACGGGTACAGTCGTAAGCTTTTTTCGAACGAATACTTGAAATGAACACCAATAAGTTCCCTTTCGTTTACTTGGAAAAAAACAGCGGTTCAATGAAAAACAGCCGGCTAGACAGTGAATTCACTGCCTTTCCGGCTGTTGGCTTATAAAGAGCAGGCTATATCCGGATCAGGCCTTCCCGGGTAACGGTCAGCTTCTCAAATCCGGCATCGGTAATCGCATAGCTGTTCTCAATACCGACAACCCCGCGCTGCGGGAATGTAAATTTCGGCTCTATCGCTATGACCATTCCTTGCTGGAGCGGATAGCTGAAGCCTTTGGCCAGTACGGGAAGCTCATCGATTTCGAGGCCGATCCCATGACCAAGAAACTTGACCTGATCGTCGCCAAAGCCCATATAGTGATCGCTTAGGCCCGCATCATGCGCCATAAGCAGCGAATGCATATACAGCCGCTCGCATACCGTCCCCGGCTTCAGCATCTCTTCGACGCTGCGGAGGATTTGCTCCGACGTATCATACGCCTGGATGAGGTCCTCCGGCAAATCGCCTATCACTACAGTCCGCGTCTGATCGATCACATACCCGTCGATGCAGCAGCCGACATCCAGCAAAATCGGCTCGTTGGCTTGAATCGGCCGGCGGCTGACGCTTTGCGGAACCGCGGCGCTCAAGCCCCTGCCCCCTGCCGGACCGTCAAAATAGCTCGGAGTAGCGGCGGCATCTCCGGCCCCAACCATCCCTGTAATGACCTCCTGATTATACCCCCGCATCCTCATGACCCCTATATGGCCTTGAAGGCGAATAAACTGTTCGATACCGGCCATTAGCTCCAGCTCCGTCATCCCTGGCTTAAGGATGCCCAGAGAATGCTCGAAAGCAAGATCGATGACACGCGCCGCTTCCTTTATACAGGCTATCTCTGAAGCGGACTTGATCATCCGCAGCTCACGGACGATTGTCGAACCGTCCACCCATTCGACATCGGGCAGCACATTTTGCAGCCTCATCAGCTGCTGCACCGGCAGCACGTCAAATTCCGCCGCAAGCTTTAGCCTGCGGGAGCCTGCGGCCTGCTGAAACAAAGGGCTGAACACTTCGGCAAGCCGCTTCCCGAAGCTGCGAAATGAGCCCAGCGCCTCTACCGTTATCGCCGATTCCTCCTGTGCCCTTACGACACTGCGGCGTACGAAAAAAACAGCCTCTCCGTCACGCGGGACAAACAAATAGCCGGTCTGCATCGAGCCGGTAAAATAATATAAGTCCACATTTTGAGTAATCATGCAGCCGTCCATCCGGCTCTGACGCAAACGCTCCTGCAAGCGTTGAATACGCAACACATTTTCCTTCAATGTCATTCACTCCTAGGTACCAATTGGCTGCTGTCTCTTTTGTTAGAGTACCCCATCTTCTCCATGCTTTCAACAAGCTTTGGAGAGGCCTGGAAATAGAAAATGTAAACAAAAAACCAGCTGCCTGCATCCACCTATGCCGGCATCTGGTTTTTTCAAAGCAAGTTTATGAAGCTATCCGAAACAGAAAGATTACCTTACTTGAACAAGCTGCTTCAAGCGCTGAAGCACGACGACCGCCTCGGCGCGTGTCACCGTTCGAGAGTCATTCGATTCCTCTCCATCCTCTTCAATTAAGCCTGCAGCGATTGCCTGCTCTTTTTGTTCAGAAGGCTGGGCCTTTCCCGCTTCAGGGTCCACAGCACGAAGCGCCAGCCGAATCATCTCCGAACGTTGCAGCTCTTGACCCAGCTCATCGGCGGGAGCATCTTTATCCTCCAGAAGGCCGATATCACGCAGCGACTGAAGTCTGGCCTCATTGCTGCTGCGATCCGAAGACGAAGCTGCCAATGGAATATGCAGAGCGGCAATCAGCATATCGATGAATTCCCCCCGGTTAACCATGCGGTCTGGACGAAATGTCCCATCATCGTAGCCGGAGACGATGCCTTCTGTTACAGCTTCCTGGACGGGCACTTTTGCCCAGTGGTCATTCATATCGCTAAACTCGGTAGGATCCGGACCGGCTTGGGCCGAGCCTCCGCCAGAGGCAAAGGCAAATGGCAGAGTTGCCAACGCAAGTACATAAGCAGTCCTGCGAATAAGCACAATGGATGCAGCCGCAAACAGCAATTTCATTTTATTGGTTTGTCTCCTGATCGTAGACATGGCTCTTACCTCGTTTCATCTTAATTATTCTGCCTCATACACCTTAAGAACACGGCTGCTCTCGCGGCGTTCCGGCGAGGTCACCGTCACAAACAGCCTGCCGCCCTCTGAGTTCAGCTGCAAACGCGGGATCGTCACGACGGAGCCGCCTTCCGGCACAGTAGAGACAGCCTGTGATCCCCATGCCGTGAGCAGAGGCTGAACGGACTCGGCATCTGCATATAGCTTCACTGTATCCCCGGGCTTGAGATGGGTCACGGTCACCTCGTCAACGTTAGGATCGGTAACATTCTTAACGTAAATGTGGTTAGGGGAGAGCGGCAGCGTTAGTGGCTCCGCCGCATAAATTTTAGGTGTTCGCGGGCTCTCCTCCCCCTGCGATCGGGTTACCGTAACATACACGGTGCCATACCCGGTTTCCGGTAAAGCGGTATGTACAACGGCGGTTTCCGTTGCGTCCGCAATCGCCGTACCGATGGGAACTGCAGCCGCTTCCTCCGCATACACCTTGACCCTGTCGCCTGGTTGAAGCCCTATTACGGTAACCGTATCGTTAGCCCCCGCCGTGTTGCGGATTTGAATATCCGAGCGCGATGGAGCAAGGCTCGCCTGCTCAGCCGCGTAGCTTTTAACCGTCCTGGCGCTCTCTCTTCCGGATGCCGAAGTGACCGTTAAATAGATATAGCCCGCTTGCTTACCTAACTGCCCGAGCTTGATGACCGCTAAAGAGGAATTGGAACTGACCGTTGTCGCAGCCAAAGGATGCGGGGCATCCAAAGACGGATATACCTTGACGATATCCCCCGGTGCAAGGCCAAAAACTTCAATTTGGTCGTCCGTTCCTTCCTGCTCATTAGTCACGACTATCATTCCTGGAGCTAATGCCGTCGTCACAGGTTCAGGACTATATCGCTTCGAAATGCGTTCGCTCTCCAAAAGCGGTGAGGTCGTTACCGTAACATAAATGCTCTCCTGGCCTCCCTCCGTAGATGGAAGCGCGAGAGGAATATCAACAGTGGATGCCCCTGCGGCCACAACGGCTTGAGCTAAGGCTGAGGAGTCCCGAAGGGTAGCGTAAAGCTTGATAATATCGCCCGGTTGCACTTGTGAAACGATAACATGATCATTTGACCCCCGCTCATTGATAACTCGTATTTGATCAAGCTGCAGCCTGCCCGTTCTCGGCTCCGCATCATATGCCTTTTCTACCACCCGGCTCTCTCTTCTGCCCGGCTCGGTTACAGTCACATAGATAACGCCTTCCTCCGGGCCAAGCTGACCGACCGAAATGACGGTTCCATCGGTCGTGCTCGATGCTACGGTACCGGAACCGATCAGCCTTGTTTTGGATGCATCTTTATATACCTTTACCATATCCCCAGCGTGAAGACCTCGTACCGTAATTTGGTCGGCTGCGCCGCCCGACCGGTTGGATATGCGTATGGAGGTCACCGCAGGAGCAGCGGAGACCGGCTCCTCCGGGAATGATTTGACGACACGCCGGCTCTCGGAATAGGAAGGCTGCGTTACCGTAACGTATATATGCCCGCCCGCCGAGCCTAACTGATCGATTATTACCGTAGCGCTGGATGAACCGCTGCTTACCGTAGAGCTCCCTATAGGTGAAGCCGCACCTCCGTCTGCGTATACCTTCACGACGTCCCCGGGCGACAAACCGCTTACCGTCACGAGATCACTCGTTCCCGCTGGTCTATTGTCTACCCGGATTAGGCTTGGGGCTGGCGGTACGGAAGCGGCTGCATGTACCGTGCCGACGGGTAGCAGCGAACAAAACACAGCACACGCAAGCAGTCCGGCTGACGCCAGTTTCGTTGCTTTTTTCATCAATATGTTATCCACCTCATTTATTGAACAAGTCTGCTTAATCCAGCGGATATTCGTAAATGACCGTCTTATAGACATCACCGTTATAGGACAGCCCATTGGTTCTGGGGAGCTTCACCTTGACCTTGTAAATGACGGCAGGCCCCTTCAGCACTTTGGATATGTGCTCACTCTCCCGAACGTAGCTGTAAGGAAACCGCACTCCTGGCGTACTGTCATCCACATAGTCCTCGAATACGACGATCGGCCGATCCTTCAATAGGGTTCCTGTATAAGGCTCCCCTGTTGTGTCGAGCTGCAGGTTGTACCGCATGCCCGCTTCGAAGGCGGCTCTGGAATCGCTCCGCTCAAATACGATTTCCCCTTCGGCAAGCCGGTCCTTCTTCACCTGCAAGGCAGCGTCGTGCGCTCCCCGATTTATCGCGAATTTGAGCCGATTATGCGTTGTTTCGGTCACGTAACGGTCCGCTTCAAAGCTTGTCGTATATAGAAACATCAGAATTACAAAAATGAGAAGCAGCACCCGATTCATATCCGGTTCACCGTACCAGAGCTTCGCTCATTTGCTTTGCATAACGAACGATTTCGGGCGGGTCGCGGTCGAGACTGCCGAACTGGCTGCGAAAGAGCCATCTGGGCGTGCTTTTCACCGATAGCTTCCCTTCAATATATTCTCCCCTCGGTGTAAGCTCTGTCGTGCCGGTAAACCGGATATCGCTGGCATCCAGCAAAAAGGTATGCACGAGCGTTCCCCGCATCTCCTCGATAATTTCCGGCGTAAATCGGCCGTTGTCGGCATTGGCCGCCTTCTGGATCGCACTATCCAGCACCATCTCGACCGCATTCGCCCGTGTCGAATAAATGTCGTGCAGGATCGGCTGGAACAGCAGAAGCATTAAAATGTAAACCGTCAGCATCTCCACCAAAGCGGCCTTCATACCGTCAAGAACTCAGAGCTTACGGCCAGCGGATTCTCCACCCTTACGGAGTCCGTCTGCGGCATTCCTTTGATTTGATAATGATACGAGGTGGGGACGTTGGTATTGTTGAACAAGTCGTCCATTTGCGTTTTCTTCTCTTTAATCGATCCCCATAAGGCTACAAAAATAAAAATCCCGATAGCAGCCAGCGTTGCCGCAATTAATAAAAACTTCTCCAAAGCCGGTTTCATTCGTTATTCGCTCCTTGTTTTTCATTATCCAAAATGGTTCGTGCTGCGCGCTAAATCCGTCACATACTGCTGAGCAATATTTAACGCATTCCATAAATAAATGAGCAGCGGGCTGAATGCGGCCGCATAAGCGATGCTGCCGAAAAACTTTCTTTGACGGCGGCGGTTTTCACGCAGCATTTGCGTGTAGCTCTCCTCCCGGGTATCGACCAAGGCTGAGATGTCCTCCGGAGGGGTCAGCTCCAAATCCGCCAGCAGCTTGCACAGCTCCTTCGCCTCCCGGGTGCCGATATCCTCGGCAATCGTCTGCAACGCCAAATGGGCTCCCTCGTCGAACCTCCGCAGCCCTTTATTCAAGGAAGGCTTAATGCGCACTGTATAGTCCCTAAGCTTGGTCAGCAAGGTGTGAAGATTCAGCCTGCGCTTCGGGTTGCCTTTAAGCTCATCTGCAATCATGCTGTAGATCATGAACAGCTCGCGATTTTTTTCACCATCATCGATTTCCTTCCATTTGCTCAACAGGTAAGTCAGCAAGGAAGCTTTTGTATTCGTGGCTAGCAGTACGACAACCGGCCCCCACAGGCGAAGCAGCAAGCTGGGCCAGGTAAGCTCAGCCCAATGGAAGGAAGCATCATAGAGACTGTTCAATATCCATACCAGAGCTATGCCGTATCGGATCGATTGAATCTTCCAGGCGTTCAGCCTGAGCGGGTAGCCCGTTTGCTCCAAACGCCTCTCCAGCTCCGGATGCTGCAACCATCGTTTCAGCTGCATATACTGCAGCCGGGTCATATACTTTAAAGATAAAGGCGCGCGCATTCTCCGGTGTACCAGATAAGCGGCATAAACATAAAGCAAGCAGATCAGCAGCGCGAATAAAGAGCTTGCCAGGACATAGCCTCCGGATTGCCATATCATGAAGCTGTCGTCATCTCCAATCCTGTTCAGTAATCGTTAGGAGGGCGGCGGAACCAAACCGCTAATAGCAGGGACCCGCCGATAAAGCAAAGTGTGACCGTCAGCCAGAATCGTCCCTGCTCGGTCCCGAGCTGATAATGCATCGTGCTGTTATATCCCATAAAAACGATCATAATAATGATCAACAGAGGAAACAGAATCACGTGCAGCCAGCTAAGCTGCAGCACCTCCGAGCTCGAATCTCCTTCATCGCGCAGCATATCGATGTGCTTATGAATATTTTTATCTATCGCGTTGAGCGTGCTCTCGACATTCTCGCTGCGAAGCAGCCCCTTGAGCACTGTCAGCCCCAGCTGCTTGGCAAAGGATGTTTGAATGCTGTAGATGAACTCTTCAATCGCCTTCTCCATTTCGCGCGAATCCACATAATTCAACTCCTCGCGAATCCAGTTCATAAAGTGCCGGCGGATGGGCGCCGACGAAATTTCCTGGCTGGCGAGCTGCAGTGCGGTTCGCATATTGCCCCTGGTTACTTTATATTTAGAGGATAAAATTCCAACCGCTTCCGCCAGATCATAGCCACTCTGAATTTGCAGGCTTCGGAGCTTCAACCGGTGATAAGCGACCGGGCACGCCAGAATAAGCAGTCCCATAAAAAAGCTGAAACGGACATCCAAAGTAATAAAATAAATGATAAGACCAACGGAAACCGCCATCGACACAGCGAGCAATACAAATTTCTGAACCGTAGATTCATGAAAACGGTCGCCATGCGTAGCCTTTAGCAGCAGCTCCAGCTTACGCCGCATACGCTGCCATAAGGCTGCCAGCCAGGAGGCCTCCTCCCCCGGCTCCTTTTGCCTGCGCAGCTGCCTCATTCCTTTGCGGTATCGCCGGTCGGTTCGAACGGCTTCCCCCCAATAACGAAGCGCAGGATAACAGGTCTTATACAGCCCTACCGTGAACAGCCAAGCGGAGATGAACAGTACTGCAGCATTAACGATCGGATACAGCGCCACCGGTCTGCCCTCCCCAAGCCTCGATACACTCACGTACTCCGATAGCCGCTTCCTGCCGCAGCTTCTGTTCATAGGGCTGGAGCCTCGCCAAAGTATCGCTGATTCGATGAAGCGGATTCGCATACGCCGGGTTCAACACAACGACCCCTTCCCCTTCGGGAATAGGCGACGCCTCCGCTAATCTCTTAAGCGTCCGTTCGGTAATCTCGGCCCACTCGGGCTGCAGCTCGCGCATTTCCTTGCGCAGGCGTTCGCTTAGATCGTTCCTGTAGGACCACGTATCGTCCTTCTCGTTCCAATGCATAAGCTCATGCGTGCTAATCTCGCCGTTCAAGCGGTTATAGCGGAGCTCCATGACGCTTTTGATTCTTTTGCGCGATCTCCGGACATCCTGGGTCTGAACGATGAGAATGTCTATATTATCAGCAACCCGCTTCTCCTCCTCCTCGAACCTCACCCCCGGGTTCAGGCTGCATAACAGCCGGGCGAATTGGGACGGGACTGTCTCGGGCTTCCACGTATGGAACGTGCTTCCGAATCCTTTCATCAACCGTTCGCAAGCGAGCATAGCCCCTTCCGCTTCGATCCTTCTTACTTCACCGATGATTGCATAATCGACATCGAACCGAAGCACCTGATCCATTGCATGATGGAACGTGTTCTCATGAGTAACCCGCTCGATTAATTTTTTCTCGGGAAAATCCCGGCTCGCGGCCAGCTCGTAATGCTTCTCAATAATTGCCCCGGTGTAATCGTCAGCCCTTTCGGCGAGCAGCGCCTTCAAGGTAGTAGACTTGCCGGTCCCTGGCGGACCGATGATCAAAAGATTGCAATGCGTTTTGGAAATGCCCTTCAGAAGCACAGCCGCTTCAGGCGGAATCGTCTTGCGCCGTTCGTCCGCCAGATCATCCACCGTTACCCTGCCGATCAGAAACCGCCGAAACGTAATGACATCATGCCTTACATCCGGCTTGACCGTCAGCGTCACCCGTTCCCCCGTATACAAATCAACCTCCAGCGTAGTGTTGTATAAATTAACGATGGCATCCTCCCTCTGCCTGGTTAGTGCGCGAATGATTTTATCGACATCCTGGGTGGATGCGAACTGGAAGGGCATCCGCTCATGCCGTCCATGATGATGAATCCAAATCGAGGTGCCGATAATTTGAGCCGCGTAGCTGTCCGGGTACTTTTGCCAGCAGGCCAGCGCTTTAAAGCCGTAGATTTCGTGAAACATCGCATGGGTGATGTCGGAGTAGCACTGCTGCTCCTCCCGGGCATACGGCCTTAGTCCGGCGTAATATTCCGGCAGCTCCACCTGGTAAAGGCCGTTCTGATCCACATAGGACTGAATTTGCTCCATAATGGCCGATACAGTCTCGGGAACACCGATGATCGCTTTATTCTCCAGCTCAACGAAGGCCTGAGCCTCATCCACTCTCGTCCCGTCGGCAGACAGGGGATCGTCCTCCCTGCGATGCATCGTTCCGGCAAAACGCTCACCGACCAGCTCCTTGTAGGTTTTGCATGCCTGATCAAATGTCATCCTCCCGGCAATAGCCGGGCCCGGCTCAGCCGCAGGCTGGCTAGCACGGAGAGAAGAAGAAGCTTCCGGCGGTGATGCTTCCCTATGAAATTGACCGATATGGAATCTGGAGTAACCCTCCATTGGATTTACGCCTCCTTCAACGGCTTCATCCAACGAAGCCAGGAGCCCTTGGCCGCTTTTGGCGCCATACGGGAGGCTGATGCCCCCGTAGCAGACTGAAGGGGAATGCTGTAGTAATGAAGAATGGCCCGGCACAGCTTGTTCAATTCCTTGTCATAATCGGGCCAATGCTGATGGAGCAGGCTTTTCTCGGATTCACACCGGTAAAACGATGGTACATGAGGAAGACTTCCGACGTAGGGCATGTCCAGCTGACGGGACAGCTGCTTCTCGTTCTCCATATCGGGGGAGCGAACCATGCGATTGAACAGCAGCATCGCCTGCCGGCTTTCCAAATGAAACACGGGGGATAGAATCTGCTCGCACATTCGCCGCCATTGCTCTTTAGCGGCCTGACTCTGGTTCATTTGTACCAAAAGAAGGTCCGCAGCATAGATGCTTTGTGCAGACAACGCATGATCCGGATAACTGCCTGCATCGATCAGCACCAGATCAAAGCATTCGCGCGCCTTCTCAATCAGCCAGGAAATCCCGTCCGTGTGGTAGTAGTACAGCTTTTTCAGATCCCGGTTGCCCGCCAAATAATGCACGCCGGGTGCCGCCCGATGCATTTTCCCTACTAGCTCTTCTCCATGCAGCTGCCGTCCTTGAAGACTGCCCCAAAGCTCATCCAAATACTTGCCTTCGTACTTAAGAGCGCTATCCCCCGGGTTCCAGCCGTTCAAGCCTAGAACTCCGATTCGTTTGCCCGACAGCCTGGCAAGCTGTACCCCCGTCAACAAAAGGCTTGAGGTAAGGCCTGATTGCGGCAGCGCGCCAATGGCTGTAATCACTTTGCTTGCAGTCGGCTGTCTCTCGAAGCACAGTCTTCCGATTTCACGGGCAGCCTGTTCCGGGGTCAGATAAGGCATCACATACCGGATTCCGTGCGCAGCGCATAGGCTTTGGGTAGTTTTCATCGCGGGAAAATCGGGATCGTTGGTTAACAAATAAATAAAGGCAGGCTCGGGACATCTTTCCCGTAAAGCAATAGCTTCATAGATATCCAGACTTTCTCCGCTGACAATCCAAACTTCCGCATCACCTGCTGATCCCGTTTTGCCGACCGGTGCCGCCAAGCCTAATTCCGCCAAGATCGTATCGAAGCTGCCGTTATCACGGAGCTCCTCTCCTTCCATTAGCAGAACGGTAATCATTTCCTTAGAGATCGGTGATATGGAGCCATAATCGTTTGAAAGCCGCAGCGCTTCTATCAAACGCCGATCCTCTGCCACTACATAAGCATTCAATTATCGTACGCCTCCCCTGATATTCCTTATCTATATATGATCAAAAAACGGTAACCCTTGGTGCCGTATTTGCGAATGAGCTCCTTCTGCTCATCGTTGACTATCAGCTCCACCGTATTGACGGCGCCGGTCGTCTTCTTCCGGTCATCCGTCGAGGCAATCTCCTGATTGTTCGTACCTTTGACGTAGCTGACAACGATCTCCGCGAGCCTCTTTTCCTCCTCGAACGGAATGTTCAGCGACTCCAGCTTATCCCGAGTCATCTCCTGGCCCGCTTTATCTTCCGCTTTTTTGGCCTCTTCCTTTTGCACGAGCAGGAGAGAGACCCTATCTCCCCGCAGCAGGCTTCCCGGTGGTTTTCCGAACATCCATTCCGCAGGGAGCGACAAATTCCATTCTCCTGGGCCGGGGAGAAGGTGATTCGTATTCAGCATGGCATCGGTGATCTGCTCATTAGCCCGGATGACACGCGTGGTTTCCTGCCCAAGGGCACGGGGCAGCTTATCTATAGCTCCGTCTACCAGCAGCTCCTTTTTCAGCTTAACCTTCTTCAGGTCTGCCTCCGATAATCGTACGCCGCGCTCTACGGTTCGAGCTGCCTGAAGCACCTCCACGGTGCCCCATCTCGGCTCAACCCCCCATTTCCATCCTATCAACAGTGCAGGCCCGGACAAACATAAGCCAATAACCAGCACATAGTACATGCATTTATACCAGAAATTCATCGGGCTTCTTCTCCTGTTATCCGTTTTTCCAAAGCTTGCGAAGCACCTGGAGCGTACCGCCAGCGGCAGTATGTCCTGCAAGTCCGGCTTGATTCTCCAGCCAATCTCTCAGCCACGGCTGGACCGCCCGAAGCAGCTTCTCCCTCACAACCGGTCGATCCTGTACCCTATGGCCGAGCCAACTTGCTTCGGCAATCGCCGCGTAGTCGATCGCAGGGAGAAGACAGACCGGCGGCTCGGGCAGAACCCGCAGCCAATGGGCGGTATGACCGGAGGCTACCGTTTTGTTAGCCATTCCGTAAACCCGCTTACCTGCTTCCTTAAGCTGCTGCAGCTGGATTTGGCTTCTTCGCGTCGCTTCAAGGTCCAATTTATGAAGAATCGGGTCTGTGACATAAAGGATATCGACCGTCTCCCCGGTTAGAAGCTCGCGAATATCGGGTCGATCCCACTCCGCCCCAATGTCTACCAGCACAATGGGGCGCTCCAGCTCCAGAAGCGTTCGCACCCAGCGGCTGGAGGGCTCGCCGCCCGGCGGCTCCGCAGCCGAGGGCAGCCATAGGGTGCAGCCGTCCGTCCAGGCTGCATCCCGCGCCATGTCGGCGCCCGCCGCGTTGTAGCAGCGATAGCCGGGCGGCGCATGCTTCTCGCCGAACAGCAGCGCGTGCAGCTCCGGCTGCTGCTTCGGCGGTTCGGCTGCCGCGTGCGGTACGCCCAGCCCGTGCAGCGCACGGGCAAGCGTAATCGCCGCGAAGGTGGCCCCGGCGCCGCTGTACAGCGCGCCTACGGCAAGGATGCGCGGCGGCTGCGCCGCAGTGCCGCCGCCGCGCATCGCTGCGGCCCTGGCCGGCGGTCGACGCTCCGCCTGCAGCCGCAGCAGCTCCTCGCGCACCTCGGCCGCGCTTTGATACCGGGCGGCCGGGTCCGCCTGCAGCAGCCGCTCTACGAGTGCGGCAAGCTGGGAGGGGAGCTTCGCATCCAGCTCCCTCAGCTGCATGCGGGCGGCGTGGTAATACTGTCCGCCGCTCAGCAAAAAATACATAAGCGCCCCGAGCCCGTACAAATCGGTGCGCTCATCGGTCTGCCTCCCCTCGAACTGCTCGGGGGCCGCGAAGCCGACCGTGCCGATCCGCACCGTATCGGCAGCTTGCCCTGCCTTGTAGCTTCGCGCGATGCCAAAATCGATAAGCCGAAGCCGCTCCTGCACATCGATCATCAGATTGGATGGCTTCAAATCGCGATAAATAATCGGCTCCGGCCTGCGGCTGTGCAAATACTGAAACAGATCGCACAGCTGCAGCGAATAATCCATTACCTGATCCAGCCCCAGACGGCGGCCGCTCCGCTCAAACCGCTGCAGAAGCGTTTCCCCTTCTATATAATCCATCACCAGATAGCTGTATCCGCCCCGTTCGCCAGCATAATAATCAATAATATCCGGCAAGTTCGGATGGTTAAGACGAACCAGCATGTCCGCCTCCGCCAATCCTGCATACGCCTCATCCTCTTCCAGCCTCGCTTCCTTCACCGCTCTGCGCTTGCCCGGCAGCCGCAAATCTTGAGCCAGGTAAACGGTGCTCATTCCTCCCCTGCCGATGACGGATTCAATGCGATAACGCTGTCCGAGCAGATCTCCAATGCCTAGTCCCTGCTGTCCCCTCATTCCAGATTTCACCTCTTGTCCAGATCATGTTCATGCTGAAGCGGAACCCGTATTTCCTGCAACGGCAAAAAAACCGCCCCTTTCCCGGCGCGTCAGCGCAGGATAGAGGCGGTTCTTCCGCTCGTAATATCCAATGTTGTCTATAAATTACCACAAATTTCTTGATTATGCAACAGTTTTCGATCCTTGCTAATAATAGCATGAACACCAAAGCAGTCCTTGTAATTGGAAGGAAGCGGATGTCTAAATTTACTCCGCGGGGGAAAACTATGGTACACTCTCATATTTAGGATGCAATAGGAGGCCTCAATGACATGCGTAGTCGCAACTTCAAAGTATTGGCGCTTTCAGGCTGCATACTGCTGCTTGGATTCAGTACAACCATAACGGCCGCACCCAGCAAGGGACGACCGTATTTTGAAAAACGGGGTGAGGTAGTCTGGGAAGTCCCAACCGAGGAACAGGTCATAGCGCTCAGCTTCGATGACGGTCCTGACCCCGAGGATACGCCTATAATCTTGGACTTACTGAAAGAGTACGGGGTCAAGGCAACCTTTTTTATCATCGGAAATAAAGCCGAGCTGTACCCTGATCTTGTCAAACGGGAAGCGGACGAAGGTCATGAGCTTGCCAATCACACCTATAGACATTTATATTTCAATAAAAGGGTATCCGAGAATCGGTTGCAGGATGAGCTTCGAAAAACGCAGGACGCTATCTTTAAGGCAAGCGGACAAAGGCCCCACCTGTTCCGGCCCCCGGGCGGCTACTACAATGAGACTCTCGTACGCATCGCCAGAAAGGAAGGCTTTACCATAGTCATGTGGTCATGGCATCAGAACACTATGGACTGGAATACGCCAGGGGTTTCCAAAATCACCTCCACCGTGCTGAATAATGCCCGCAACGGTGATATCGTCCTGTTCCATGATTATGTAGAAGGACAGACACAGACTATCGCTGCCTTGAAAACCATACTGCCTGAGCTGAAAAAAAGAGGCTACCGGTTTGTTACGATTTCCGAGCTGCTGTCCTACAGCAAGCTGAGTCCCGTAAAACAGGGGGATACGATACAGTAACCCACGCCAAGCCGCAAGGTAAGGATGAGCGTATAAGCGCAGCTTTAGCTCCCCCCACAAGGAGGGTTCCTTCTTTATTAATCAGCAGGAACATCCGACAGACCAAGGAGCCGCTTTCCCCACGAAAACGGCTCCCTGCTCTGCATCGTTATTTTGTTTTCAAATCCTCGATTGAATCAATATCCATGTAGGACGGAACGACAAGTCCGATTTTTGTCCCGTTCAAGTTAACGCCCAAGTCTTCAAACTTCCCTTTATACTTCTCATAGTAATCCTTATGCGTTGTCGGCAGCCACGCGGCTACGATTGCATCCGCATCCCCGTTAGAGATACCGGCCCACATCGGTCCCGCTTCAACTTGAAGCAGCTCGACTTTATACCCCAGCCTTGTTTCCAGCACGTTCTTCACAACGTTGGTGCTGGCAATTTCCGAATCCCAGGCAACATAGGCAAGCTTCAGCTTTTTCCCTTCCGCTTTAGGAATATCCTTGCTCCATTCGTCCACCTTGGCTGCATTATCCTTTACCCATGCGGCGGCAGCTTCCTCCGGCTTTTTGCCGTTTTGTATATCTACCATGACCTTGGCCATGTCTTCAGGTGTCCATTCGAACTTATCCAGCAGGCTGTAAGCCGATGGCTCATCGTTCTTTAACCCTGTGCGAGCAATCGTATGAATCTGTTCGTCCCCGCCATACACATTTTTGGGATCCTTCAAATATTTCAAATCATACTTGCCGAACATCCAATGCGGGGTCCAGCCGGTAATGATAATCGGCTTCTTATCCTTGTAGGCTTTATCCAAAGCCGCGGTCATGGCCGCCCCAGAGCCTTCGACCAGCTTCCAATCGGTAAGCTCGTAATCCTTGAGCGCCTGCGCCGTCGATTGCATAATCCCGGCCCCGGGATCGATCCCGATAATCTCATGCTTGACCTGGGCTCCTATCGTTTGGGTTTGCGCCGCATCCTTTTCCTTGGCACAGCCGGTCAAGATAACAAGGGCGGAGAGCCCTGCGAACATAAATGCTTTCATCGTTTTTTTCATTTCATTACCCTCTCTTTGTTCTTTTTCGCTTCACGAGATGCTGCGTCATTCGATCCAGAAAAATAGCAAGAATAACGATCGCTAAGCCGGCTTCGAAGCCTTGGCCGGTCTTAATCTGTGTGACCGCCCGATACACATCGGCCCCAATGCCTTGGGCTCCGATCATGGACGAAATGACAACCATGGACAAAGCCAGCATCAGCGTCTGGTTCACGCCTGCCATGATGGAAGGCACCGCCAAAGGCAGCTGAACCTTGAACAGCATCTGCCCCGACGTAGAGCCGAAGGCATGGGATGCTTCGATCAGATCAGCCGGAACTTGGCGTATGCCCAAATTCGTCAGGCGAATCGTTGGCGGCACCGCGAAGATCACGGAGGCGATAACTCCGGGCACGACTCCCAAGCCGAAAAAGGTAACGGCCGGAATCAAGTAGACGAAGGCAGGCATCGTCTGCATGAAATCAAGAGCCGGCGTGAGCACATTTTGCACGCGCTGGTCCTTCGCACACCATATGCCGAGCGGGATTCCGAGCACGATAGAAATGATAGCCGATGTCAGCACCAGGGCCAACGTGTCCATCGTGTGGTCCCAATATCCCAAATTATCGATAAGGTATAATCCGATGATCGTGAATAAGGCCATAGGCCAACGGGCGAACCAGTACGCAACCGCGCCCAGCAATACGATAAATAATAAGGACGGTACCAGATGGAGTACGGAAGAGATGCCGTTTACGATCCCTTCAATGATGGCCGCGACCGCATCGAAGAGCAGTGACAGATGCGTCCCAAGCGCATCAACCCCGTTCTCCACCCACTCGTCAAGAGGCAGTTTCGGAATCATTCGCCGTCACCTCCTTTGCCATATGCTGTCCAGCCAAAGCTCCCAGAACGGCACCGCGGACAATCACGCCTACGATGCGGCCGTTCTCATTGACAACGGCAACGGGATATTTGGATGAGCCGCATATTTCGAATAATTCGTGAAGCAGCACTTCTGGGGCTACGGTAGGCACATCGGCTATGACGATATCCTCTAACGACTGACCTTCCATAGCCGCTCTGGAGGCATCGTCCGCAGTGATAACCCCGATCAGCCTCTTGGATCTATCGACCACGAACAAATTGGAGATGCCGCTATCCCGCATCAGCTGCAGGGCTACCCGCGGACCTCTGTCGAGTCCCACGGTCTCCGGCCTGCGCATGACATGAGCGGCAGTCAGAACCTTGGATAGATCGACATCCTCCACGAACCGCTCCACATATTCGTTAGCCGGATTCATTAATATTTCTTCCGGTGTGCCTATCTGGACAACCGCCCCGTCCTTCATCAGGGCGATCCGGTCGCCGATCCGCAGCGCTTCATCCAGATCGTGGGTAATGAAGACGATCGTTTTCTTCATCTTCTCCTGAAGCTCCAGCAGCTCATCCTGCATATCCTTGCGAATAAGCGGATCCAAGGCGCTAAACGCTTCATCCATCAATAAAATATCCGGGTCATTGGCTAAAGCTCTTGCAAGCCCTACCCTCTGCTGCATCCCGCCGCTCAGCTGATCGGGATAACTGGTATCCCATCCCTTCAGACCGACCAGCTCCAGTGCGGCTTCCGCCTTGCTCCGTCTGGATGCTTTCTCTATCCCTTGCACTTCCAGACCGTATTCCACGTTCTCAAGCACCGTTCGATGGGGGAACAATGCGAATTTTTGAAACACCATGCTGATCTGCTTCCGTCTAACCTGCCTCAGCTGCTCTTGACTCATCCGCACGATATCTTGACCGTGGACTGCAATCGTTCCGAGCGTCGGCTCTATCAGACGATTCAGGAGCCGGACCAGCGTGGACTTGCCGCTTCCCGACAATCCCATAATGACGAATATTTCCCCCGGTTCAATTGAGAAACTAACTTTATTAACCCCGACGGTATGCTTTGTCTCCTTGTAAATACGGTCCTTGGACCAGCCTTTATCGAGAAGACCGAGCACGTTTTCGGGATTTGGGCCAAATACTTTCGAAAGCTCTTTTACTTCGATAATGGCCATGGGCTCACCTCGTTCCATTCCATTTCGTTTCCAGTTCTCTCGTAACTAAGTGTAAAGAATGCTTTGTACAGAGTCAACACTTTTTTTCGTTTGTATTGTACGTACAGAAAAAACTTTATAAACTTTACACGTTAAATCCTCCCGATTCCTTTCTTATCGTCCGTTATCCAAAGCTTTACAATCTGCCTTTAGTTTCTTACAATAATCCTGAGTTCTGATAATGATGATTGCCATCTAAGTCTAGGACATCGACAGAGGAGTGGGTGCAAGAATGAACGGGTTAGAAGGGATCGCGCCCGAGCAGGAAGAACTGATTCAAAAAGCGCGGAAGCGCGTCATCGAATCTATCGGCAAAAATATGGACTTGTATGGAATCACGCTATCTCATGGTCTGTTATACGGATTAATGTTTTTTCAAAACAAACCGATGACGCTTGACGAAATGGGCGAAGCCATGGAGATGAGCAAGACAAGCATGAGCACGGGGATTCGTTCGCTGCTGGATCTAAAGATGGTGAATCAAGTATGGGAAAAAGGATCGCGGAAGGATCTTTATGAGGTAGAATCGGACTGGTACCAGACGTTTGCCGATTATTTCGACATCAAGTGGCGTAAGGCGCTGGAAATCAATTTGCAATCCATGCGTAAATCGTTAGCGGAGCTGCAGGATTTATCCAATCGCTTCCCCGACGACGAGCTCCTTCAGACCTGCTTGAGCAGGGATATAGATAAAATCAAGCATGCTATCGCTTACTATAAGTGGCTCGATAAGCTGATCGACTCGTTTGAAACGGGCGATATTTATCAGTTTATCCCTAAAGAGACCCCTGATAAATAAACGTGACTTCAATCTCAACATCAACGACAAAAGGCCGAGCGATCGTAAGGATCCCCGGCCTATTTCCTTTTGTTTTTAACCTGCTCGGCTGCAGCCCTATTGCTCATCAAATCCTGCCGCCCCGAGTGCCCGAAGCACGAACAGGCTGGCATGCTCCGCCGTTGCTCCCACACTGGCCTCCTGCTCAGTAAACAGAGGCCTCAGGGTGACCAATTTTTTGAAGGAGAGCGCCGTACTGACGACAAAAAGCAGCGTATGATCCAGCGATTCAAAATGAAATACTCCCTCCTGTTTCCCTCTGGCAAGCAGCTCTTTTATCTTGATCCAAATCGGAAAGGTACGCTCGGTAATATGGGACAACCTCTGGGAATTGGCTGCGAATTCCTGCTGAATAATCGAGGCAAGCTCCGGCTCGTTCATGCAGAACCATACGACTTCCTTCACCAGAAGCTTGAGTCCCGACACCGGCTCCTTCAGCTGCTGTTCCAGCTCCTCCAGCCGATGGCCGACGAAGAAATAGTCGATGACCGCATGAAATACTTTTTCTTTTCCCCCGAAATAATACGAAATCAGCGCTACATTAGCGCCCGCTTCTTCGCAAATTTGGCGTACGGTCGTTCCGTCAAAGCCTTGTTTGGCAAACAGCTTTTTGGCTGCAAGCAAAATCCGTATTTTCATATCCGATTCGGTTTGTGTCATAATATCTCCTCAGCTTTAAAAGCAATAATAAGTAAGCAATGCCGGATCTTTCTTCGTGAATTATTCTTATTATGGAGCTTTCAAGTCAGAATCGCAAGCGGTTACAATTTGCGCGTATTACAATCCGCCGAAGGAAGCATCGACGGATTCATACTATCTTTTGCAACTTAAGCCCGAGTAAGACCTGCTTCCGCTCGAGAAGGCACCGGGACGGCCTGTCTTCGGATTCCTGTCACAGCAGCGCCTATCAGCCCGCATACCAGCATAATCATTACCAGATTCCATGCCTCGGCCGAAGCTCCGGAGCCATCGTACACAATGTTCATGATGCCCCTGACCGCATAGGTGGCCGGAAGATACTCGCTCAGCTTCAAATAAAAATCGGACAATAACTCCCGCGGCACCATGGCGCCGGACGATACGAGCTGCACCGACAGCATAGTAATATTGAACAGCATACCGGCCATGCCGAACAGAATAAGAAACATCTGGGAGAATATCATGAAAGTAAGCAGGAACAAGGTCTGGAACAGCCACATGGACAGGAAGCCCCCTGCCGAAGTGCCGCCCAGGGACAGCACCAGCGAAGTGCCTACCAAAGCAATGAACACAGCCGAGATCACATTAATGGTCATCCTAGCGGCAAATTTGCTCCACTTGCCGATGCTGTGCCCCATCATCCCGGTGGCCTGCTGGATGTTCATACCCATAATCATTGCGCCTACGAAGGAAGCCAACACCAGCATCATAGGGATCATCTGGTTCGCCATTCCGTTGACCGGATGGATGTACTCCAGTTGTCCCGTAACCTTCTCCGCAAGTCCTTGAGCCATTCCCTGAGCCTGCTGTGCAGGAATATTCGCTTGTGTCAGAACCGCTTGTGCCCCCGCGGCAACAGCCTCTTTATTTACGGTCGCGGTGACTCCATTCGCAACACCTTGCATCATGGTTTTGATTAAGGCCGGATTCGATTCATTAATCGTGTATTCGATCTGCGCCTTCTGTCCCGGGGTTTGCAGCTGCTTGGTAAAGTCACCCGGAATGTGCAGCACCATCTGCACCTCCCGCCGCTCCAACCGCTGTCGGGCTGAATCATAAGCGTTGTCGGTCAAAAGCTGAAAAGGCAAATTCTCCTTTAGCTGATCAATGACCTTCGCTCCCGTCCCGTTGTCTTCGTTCACAATCGCAATCTTAAGATGCTTCGTGTTATCCGTAACTCCAGCATACCCCGTCATCCAAATGATACTGAAGATGACCTGAAACATCATGGCCGTCACGATACCGATGATGGTAGCCGGTTTCTTCAAATAAGCTTGCAAAGCGTTAAGCATAGCACCTCTCCCTTTGTATTAAATATCTGTTTTAATTAAACGTTTGTTTAATACAATAACGGAGGATAGCTTCTTCTGTCAACCCTTAACGCCAAAAAAAAACGACTCAAGCCCTACTTAATTAAATAGCCGGGCCTGCCAATCAGGAACTCCTGACATATAAAGAGTAAAACTCCGTTTTCCCTGCACTTCGCGTGCTTGCCCTCGCAAACCGTCCGGCGCACTATCAAGGAAATGACCAATGCGCATGCTCCGATAGGTACACCTGCTCAACTATGTATCCCTAGATGGTTCTCAAATACCCGAGTTATTTTATCACTCCCATCAGCCCGCGTTTTGCATCCCGGTATCCTCGAAATTTCGCCCCACATTCCCAACTGGAAACTTCGCTCAATCATCGGAAAGCCACCCGCGAGAGGCTCCTTACCCAACCCGTAAAAAGTAAGGAGCCTTCCCATCATGGCAGTGGGCATGGCCTATGATTCACCTCGCCTCTACTGTGTCATCTGACGACGCCGCGCAGGATGATAACAAGCAGAATGTACAATACAAGAATTGTACCGACTGATGTCCATCCACACCCTTTATGGCAATGACCATGATGGTGATGATGTTTCTTCGGTTCGATGATGTTGATTATTTCGTTGCTGGCATGAACATTGATTGGGGCAGCGTAGCTTGGTGCCGCGAAGCTGGGCGAGACGTAATTTGGTGAAGGGAAAGGCATAGGTGCATTCATCATTGGCATAGGTCCTGGCATTTCAGCTGGTGATACCATTGGCATTGGCATTGGTTTAAATTTATCCATTTAGGAACACCTCCATGAATTTTAAGGGCGTGTTACTATCGAACACACCAACAGTCTATGGAGAATCACCTAGCCGGAGCACGGTATTCACCTATATATATAAAATTAGACGGGTGCCTGTATGACAACCCGTACAAATGCTGTTTCGAACAAGCAACTTTTGGGAATTTCATGCGTCAAAATACATATCAATATTTCCCACTCCTGGAAGCTCCCATCGCCTTACCTGATCTTTCCTTCGGAAAGGAGAAGCTTTATGACTAAGCCGCTTCACGAAACCCAGCCGGACTCGGCCAGGGTAGAGAAAGCCGATTATATAAACCCGCTGCAGGATGCCCAGCCTATACAGAACGGAGGTTCATCCAAAAAAGCGGACATAGGCTCCATGCCCTCGCCGATCCGGTACTTCGGTTATTTCTTTTTCACCTCTGCCGCCGTGGTGCTTCTTGTCGGTTTGTTGATTCAGTTTTTGAAATAGCTCTTCGCCAGGATCATCCCCTGCGGCAAAAAAACATCAGCCTTATTAGCCCGAATGTTCGGACCAAGGCTGATGTTTTATTTTTTACAGGAAGCTTCTTATCCTTTTACAGAACCGACCAGGGCACCTTTTGCAAAATATTTTTGCAGGAACGGATATACGAGCAGGATCGGGATGGTGGACACCATGATGACGGCCATTTTGATCGTTTGCTCCGGCGGCTTGACGAAATCGTCGCCAAAGCCGGACGTATCGGCGCTGAAGGCACTGGCCACAATAACAATTTGACGCAGCAGCACCTGGATCGGCCATTTGGAGGCATCGTTCAAGTACAGGATGGCATTAAAATAAGTGTTCCAGTAATTGACCGCATAAAACAAGGAAATCGTTGCGATAGCCGGCATGGACAATGGAATGACGATTTTGAACAAAATGCCGAAATCGTTGCAGCCGTCAATTTTGGCCGACTCTTCTATTCCTTCAGGAAGATTCATAAAGAAGCTTCGCATGATGATCAGGTTAAACGCATTGACCGCGCTCGGCAGGATAAGGGACCAGTAAGAATCGACCAAGCCCAGCTCCTTAACGACCAGGAATGTAGGAATGAGCCCGCCGTTGAACAACAGGGTGAATACGACCAGAAACATCAGCACTCTGCGCCCGTCCAGGTCTCTGCGTGTCAAGCCATAGGCCATCAGGCAGGTAAGCACCATACTGACCAGCGTACCGACTACCGTAACTCCGATGGAAACTCCCAGAGCTTTATAGATAGCATTCGTGGATAAAATGTATTGATAGGCTTTGATCGTAAATTCCGTTGGAATCAGTACGAACGGCTTTCTGGCCATCTCCTCTTCCGTTGTGAAGGACGCCATGACCACATGCAAAAACGGGAGGAAGGTAATTAGCGCAATGATGGACAGCAGGATGATGTTGCCGATATCAAACATTCTGCCGCCAAACGTTTTATCTTGAACCATGAAGATGCCCTCTCTTTCTCCGGGAATAAATTAATAAATGCCTTCCTCGCCGATTTTTTTAGCCAATTTATTCGATAGAACCACCAGGAACAAGCCTACAAAGGACTTGAAGAAGCCTACTGCCGTACTGAAGCTGAATTGTCCCTGCTTCAAGCCTACGGTATACACGTAAGTATCCAAAATTTCCGCTACGGGACGGTTCATAGAGTTGAGCAGCAAATATACATGTTCGAAGCTGAGATCGAGAACGTTGCCTATTCTAAGAATGAGCAGGACGATGATGACACTCCGGATCGATGGAAGCGTAATATGCCATATTTGCTTGAATCGGCCGGCTCCGTCCATTCTTGCCGCCTCATACAGCTGCGGATCAATGGAAGCAATGGCAGCCAGATAGACAATCGTTCCCCAGCCCGCTTCTCTCCAAATAACCTGGGCAATGTACATGGGGTGGAACCATACGGCATCTAACAAAAAGTTGACCTTGGCGAAGCCGAAGAAAACGAGCAATTCATTAATAATTCCGCCATCCATCGTTAACATGACGTACGTAATGGATACGATAATAACCCAGGACAAAAAGTGGGGAATGTATACGATCGTTTGAACGATCCGTTTGAAAAACTGACCGGCTACCTCATTCAACATAATCGCCAAAATGATAGGTACGGGAAAATAAAAGAGTATGTTGTACAGGAACAGCACCAGCGTGTTTTTGAAAATAGTCCAAAACTCACTATCGGTAAACAGCTTTTCGAAATGCTTCAGCCCTACCCATTCGCTCCCCAGAATCCCTTTGTATGGCATGTAATCCTGGAAAGAAATGATTAAGCCGTACATGGGCAAATATTTGAAGATAATGAAATAGATCAGGCCGGGAATGATCATGAAATACATGTACCGGTTCCGGACAAGCCTTTTCATTAAATCGCTATTGGTTTTGGGAGCCTCCATCACTTTAGGCTCAGCGACAGTATTGCTCATAGTGATTAACTTCCTTTCCTTCCATAAGATCATCAAGATCAGCGGATTCCGGGGTAACGTAATGGCGGAGAGAGGCTCCTGACATGATCAGGAGGCCCTCCCCTGGTAGCACTTATTTATTTACCGCCGCTCGCTTTATAGGATGCGTTATATTCTTCCATGATTTTGGCTCCGCCGTCATCCTGCCATTTTTTGACGGCTGCCTGGAAGCCGGCTTCGTCAATGTTGCCAAGCATAAATTTGTACGTAGCGTCCTTGATGATGTCTTGCAGTCTCGCGCCTTTTTCGTTGTACGTTTTGGAATCCAGAGGTGTCGTCGGATCCTGGATAGCGAATTTCACCGCTTCATTGGACAGATTGACGGCTTTCTCTTGTGCCTTCAGCGTGTACAGCGATGGAAGGATATTGGTGGTGTCCGCCAAAGCTACCGTCAGGTAAGGCTTTTGCTCTTTTTCCTTCAGCTTCTCATCCTCGCCTGGCTGTACCTTACCGTCTTTCAGCGTGTAGTGTGTGCCCTCTACGCCGTATTTCAACAGGTTAGCGATTTCCGGATTGAAGAATTTGTCGTAGAACGCCAGGATTTGCTTCAGTTCCTTCTCTGTTTTTACAGCGGATTTAGGGAACACAACCAAAGTTCCGTAGCCTGGAATCCCCCAAGTGGTCGGTTTGCTGTTGCTTGGGCTTGTAAATTGGTTCAATACATCATATTGAGCTTCTTTTATGTTTTTGGACGTTTTATCCTGAATCGTCAGCACGTCCTGCATGGAACCGATGTACATACCCGCTTTACCGGTATACATCATGTTTTGCTGGTCGGTTTTACTCGTTACCGGGAAGTCCTGGTTTATCAGGCCCTCATCGCGAAGCTTCTTAATGAACTTCATCGTATCCATGTAGCCTTTGGTCATGAAATCAGGAACCAGCTTGCCGTCTTGAACGCCCCAACCGTTCGGAGTTCCGAAGTAAGAAGCTAATGTTTTGAACGAGCCGTAAACCAGATCGTTACGGTCTGCAAGGCCTAACGTTTTACCGCCGCCCGCAAAGTCAGCTTCCTTGAATTTTTTCAGCATATTGTAAATGTCGTCGGTTGTTTTCGGCTCAGGCAAACCAAGCTTGTCGGCCCAGTCTTTCCGGTAGATAACCCCTTGACGCGCGATCGGTCTTTCTTGATACAAGGAGTAGATTTTACCTTCAACCGCCGTATTTTTAAGAACGTCCGGATTCAACTTGCTTAAGTTAGGATAGTCCTTCAGATACGGCCCGATTTCCCAGAACTGTCCGTTCTTGATCGCATCGCGGAGCAGCACGAAGGAGGACTGGTTTTTCAGGTAGGCTGCCTGAGGCAAGGAACCGGTTGCAAAAGCGGCTTGGAATTTCTCGTCATAGGACCCGTCCGGAACCCATTGGAATTCGATTTGGCTGTTCGTCTTCTCCTCCAATATTTTCTTTATTTTATCGGAAGGGACTTCAGGTGTAGACAAGTTGGCCATGATCGTAATCTTAAGCGGTCCTTCATTTTGAGCAGCTCCTGAATCTGCCGCCTGTTTGTTGTCCGTTTTGGCACCGCCGCAGCCTGCCAGGATAGTAGAAAGGGCTAGTACCGTGGCGCAGGCCATACTGGTTCTTTTCACATACTTCGGATTCATCTTCAAATGCTTCGACCTCCGTTTGTTTTTCGTTTGTTTTTTTGTATGTTTTCGTTGCTGGAGCTATCATATAACGGGAACCGTCATTACAACTACAATCATTGACTCACACCCGCATGAAATCCTTGTTCTATCAAGGTTTCTGGGCATCTCGGGCGAGGCAGGTTAAATTCTGCACATCCCCTAATATGGCTGTAATTCGGGCATATCGAATGGTATTCATCCTTGCCTAGCGCAAAATAACCCAACAAAGCAGGGCCTTAGCGAAACGGATTCAGTTGCTTTGTGGGGAGAACCATTATATCGCAAAAAAAAGACCGTCATCACAGATGACAGCCAAAAATACTAGGGATTATGTTTTTTCCGGTACGCTTCGTTAAATTCCTTAATGATATCCCCCCCGCCGCGGCTCTCCCATGTCTGAAGCTCATTTTGAAAAGCCGTCAGGTCGATCTTGCCAAGGATATAATTCAGTGTGGCATCGGTGATGATGTCCGATAAATTGGCTCCCATAAGATCATACGTCTCCGAGGACAACCCTTCCGCAGCATCACGAATCAGCATTTGTTCATTATCCTTAATCAACCGGTTCGCTTTGAGCACCAAAGGATCCTCCTCATCCTTCACCTTCATCAAATTCGGGTTATGCATCCCCCCGATGACAAGAGAAGTTAAAGGCAGCACCTCCGTGTCATGAAGCTGATTCATGGCTGCCGTTACCGTGATTTGCCCCTGAACGAGTTCATAATGCCTTCCTTCGACTCCATATTGAAGCAGGCTGCTGATCTCCGCTCCCATGCTGCGATCAAAAAAAGCAAGAATATGCCGCAGCTCCTCCTCGTTCTTGATGGCTTTCTTCGAGAACAGGAACATCCCGCTGTAGCCCGGATTGGACCATACTCCTTCGCCCTTCGGACCGCGAATCCGGTTGATCAGGGTCAGCTCGGCGTTCGGATCAAACTTCCTCAGCTCATTTTGCAGACGAGGTGCGTCCGCCATGCTGCCGATATAGCCTCCCGCTTTCCCGTTGATCAGCATATATCGCTGAATTTGCTTGCTGGTTACGGCGAAATCCTTATTGATCATATTTTCGCTGACAAGCCTTTTCATGAAATTCATCGTATCGAGGTATTCCTTCGTTTGAAAATCCGGAACCAGGGTCCCGTCCTGCAGTCCCCAATTATTCGGAGTTCCAAAATAGGAGCTTAAGGTTTTGAATGCTCCGTAAGTAAGATCTCCACGATCTGCAATGCCTATCGTATCATGGAGCCCGTTCCCGTCCGGGTCCCGATCCGTGAACTGCTTCAGCACCTGGTACAGCTCCTCGATAGTCGCCGGCTCCTTCAGATGCAGCCGCTCAAGCCAATCCTTCCGCAAAATAACCCCCTGCCGCGAAGCAGGCCTTTCCGTATATAAAGCATAGATTTTACCTTGAACACTTGATTCGTTAAGGATACTCTTGCTCAACGTTTTTAAATTCGGATAAAACTCCAGGTAAGGGCCGATTTCCCAGAACATGCCGGAACGGATCGCATTTTTGACGTACATATAGTCCGATTGGTTCACATAAGTCACTTGCTTTAAGGAGTTCGTTTGCAGTGCGTTTATCATTTTTTCCTTATAATTGTCATTAGGAATCCAGTCCAATTCGAGCTTCGCCTGGGCGGCCTGCTCTATCACCCGAAGCATCTCCTGCGGGGGAGCCTGATTCTGATGCAGGGGCACCATGATGCCTATAGGCTTAGTGCTAATGTCTTGGGTGCCTGGCTGCTGTTCCTTCGGCATGCAACCGTTCCATAGGAAAGCCATTAATGCGAAAGCGATTACAACTAAAATCGACTTTGTTCTGCTTTTTATACGCATAACCATGCTATCCTCCCCGCGTTACTCCTGATTTCATTATACACGATTGCCGATTTGTATGAAATCATTGCTCCATTGGAGTTCCATTGGTAAGATAGAATCGTCATCCCATGTCGAAAGGAGGAGGATGCAGGATGCATAGATTCAGCTATTTAACCAGACTCATTTTATTCGGATGCATCTTGTGCACCGTTCCCGTCATCTTTATTGGCATCGTTTCC
Source organism: Paenibacillus sp. 32352 (assembly GCF_002042965.1). Classification (GTDB taxonomy): domain Bacteria; phylum Bacillota; class Bacilli; order Paenibacillales; family NBRC-103111; genus Paenibacillus_S; species Paenibacillus_S vulneris. The sequence goes on from NZ_MZNT01000013.1 coordinate 53,390, forward strand.
AATCTGCAATCCTCCAACGAAATTCAAAAGCAGGTCAACCGCGGGCAAATTCAGCTGCTGACCCAAATGAATTCCAATGTCGAGCAGGTACTAAGAACTATTAACCACGCCTTCGATCAGCTGGTGAACTCCCCCGTTATGGCCAAAGTATTAAATGAGCCTTTTACGACGGACGATTTCATGCTGTACAAGGATCTACGCAAGGAAATCAGCAATACCCAGTCGTTCTATACGAAGGTCGAAGATGTCGTCATCATCAATATCAAGCAAAACTGGATGATTAAAAATTCCGGCTTCTATACGTTCAGCAATTATTTGCATCATTTTCAGCTCCTCAATCAGATGCTGCTTCCCAATTCCTTCTCGTGGGTGTTAAACCCGAGCATCTGGTTTTATAGTGAGGAAAAAGCAAACGCTGCCACTTGCCCTTATACAATCAGTCTTGTCAAAAAGCTTCCGGACCAAAGCTCGGATAAATTCGGCCTGGCCTTTACGAACCTGACCACCTGCAGCTTGGCGGAGATGTTAAATTATGTTCCGAGGGAATCGGAAACCGTTATCATTCTGGATGATCAGGAGCGCATTCTGTATCACTCCGATCCTTCTATGATAGGCAAGTACGCCATTAATACGGAGTTCATCAAGGATCCGTCCATATTCTCGCAGCCTTCGGGACAATTCCAAACGGAAGTGAACCACAAAAAATATACGGCCACGTATCTGCGCTCGAGCTATAATAACTGGATTTATTTATCCATTATCTCCATCGACAGCCTGACGCGGGATTCCAAGCAGATCGGCCGATATACGCTAGCGGTTTGTCTTATCATCGTTGCCGTATTTCTTATCATCGCATGGCTTCTGTCGAGACAGATGTATAACCCTATCGAACGGCTCATGAGAGAAGTAGGAGGCAAGCTTCCGAACGGCGGCAGGCTCCGCAATAATGAATTCGATATTATCAGCCACCAGGTCCAGGATTTGTTCCGCTCCAAAACACAGCTTGAAAAAGAAGCGCAGCAGCATCTCCAGCAGGCTCTCGCCTATTTTCTGATCAAAATGTTCCAGGGGAAGGTGCGCCGGGCGGAGCTTACGGAAAAAATGGAGCTGTTCGGGCTCAGCGAAAAGCTTAATGAATGGCAGGCATCCGCGGTCATCACGCTGCAGATCGATACGCTGGAGCATACGCGCTACGGCAAAGAGGACCTGGAGCTGCTCTTGTTCGCCATCAACAACATTATTGAAGAAATCATTCCTGCCGATGTCCGCTTTCCGCCGGTATTCATCGAACAGACCCAGGTGACGATGATCGGAAGCAAGAACCAGTCGCTGGAGGAGTTCAACAGCTTCATGTACTCCTTGACCGAATCGATTCAGCAGACGGTTCAGCACGTTCTCGGCTTGCAAATCAGCATCGGTATCAGCCTGCCGTTCGATGATCCGAAAAAGGCGTCTGTCGCTTATCGTGAAGGCTTGGAAGCATTGAAGCAGCGCATCCACTTGGGCGGCCAGGTCATTATTTCTTACGCCAACATCAACGAAGGCAAGCATCAGCTGCATCTGGACTATCCTTTTTTAACCGAAAGCGATCTTCTTGACGCTATCCTGCTGGCCGACGAGGAGAATGCCAAGCATCACCTGTCCCAGTTCATGAGAACCATCTTCAAGCATGAAATGACGCCGCAAGAGTATCAAATATCCATGGTTCGCCTGTTCACCAGCCTGATCGTCGCGATGCAGGAATCCGGCGTAACCTTGAATCAGCTGAAGCAAGGAGACGGGGACGTCTCCCTCTACGAGGAGTTAAATCGGCTGCAAATGACGACCGAAATCCAGGACTGGTTCTGGACCCGCATCATTTCACCGCTGATTTCGATATACCGCGACCGCCAAAATTCACAATACCACAGCATTTCGGAAAAAATTATCGATATGATTCACAAGCATTACGACACCGATCTGACGATTGAGGAATGCGCATCGCAGCTGCACTATAACGCCAACTATTTGAGCGGGATTTTCCGCAAGGAGACCAACACGACCTTCAGCGACTATTTATCCGCTTACCGGTTTACCATTGCGAAGAGATGGCTGACGGAGACGGATATGACCATCAAGGAAATATCGGAAAAGCTGCGCTACATGAATTCGCAAAATTTTATCCGCTCCTTCCGAAAGGTCGAAGGCATGACGCCGGGGCAATACCGCGAATCCTTCCGCAAAAGGGGACACTAAGCTAGTCCGGGCCAAATCCCGGACTTTGCTTTTTCAGCCTGAGGGTATAATCGGAATCGTTCCCAGACAGCACTTCATAATAGTTGCGGATCGTGTGATTGCTCATAATTGTGGAACGGTTGAACCGGATTCGATACAGCCCTTTGACATGGCTGTATTCCGCTCCCTTCAACGAAGGGGGCAGCACCGGAACGAGATCGGAGCTGTTCACGATTCGGACGGAGCGGCGAATGTGGCGGGAGAATGCGGCAGCGAAGGCAGCGTTCCCTACCTTAGGCGAACCGAAGGTAAGGAGCAGCGGATCGCTGAACCTGGTATTCACCGCGACATCCAAGGCACACAGCGTGGCAATGGCCCCGCCCAGGCTATGGCCAGCGATCCATATTTCTTTGCCCGGCGATACGCCGCGAAGATGAGCCAGCACCTGTGCTCTTATGGACCGGCCATACGTTCGTGCAAATCCCCGGTGGACCCGTCCGCCCGAAGACATGTAGGGGAATGCGACTTGAGCCGTGTCCGTATCGGCCAGCAGCTCGGAGATCGTCTCCGTCCCCCGGAATACTAGGATCACCGTGCTCTTCGATTGAAGAATCATCCCTGCGTACGGATTTTGCCGGCTTCCTAACACCTTTGCCAAATGAAACCCTCTTGGCGTTACGCAGCGTCCGTTATTTTTGTACTGCTCTACCGCTTGATACACGGCGGCAGCCAGGAAAATCGCCTTGTCCGTCATCCATTTACCGCCCATACCTATCCCTCCCTTGAGTAAGACTGCTTGTATAGCATTTTATTCAAGGACAAGAAAAAGCTCCTCGGCTACCGCCGCGAACGGCGTAACCGGGGAGCTTGTATGTATGGCATATCGTTTGTTTATACGTACGGATTGTTTTCCTTCTCATAGCCGATCGTCGTCTTGACGCCATGGCCCGGGTAGACGATGGTATCGTCCGGCAGCTCGAACAGCTTCAGATGGATGGAATCCATCAGCTCCTCCGTTCGCCCGCCCGGCAGATCGGTACGGCCTACGGACAGCCTAAACAGCACGTCGCCGCCAAACAAGTGCGGTCCGATAAGGAAGCTTACACTGCCCGGTGAATGGCCAGGGGTATGCATAACCTTGATTTCGAGCCCGAGCAGCTTCAATACTTGCCCTTCATCCAGCGCATACTCGGCAGGCTCCGTTACAATCGGGCCGCCAAGCTCTGGCCATCTGGAGGAGCCGTTGTTCTTCGGATTGGTCAGCCAATCCGCCTCGGCATCGTGCAAATAAACCGGACATCCCTTCAGCTTCCGAATCTCATCCACGCCGCCGATATGGTCAAAATGAGCATGTGTCAGCAGAATAGCCTCGATCTGCAAGCCTTCAATCCGCTTGATCAGGGGCTTGGGATTCATCCCGGGATCAATAATGATGCCTTTGCCCTCCTCCGGCCTCGACAGCAAGTATGCGTTGGTGCCAAGGGGTCCCAAGGAGAACGCTTCGATCTTCAATCCTTCTAAGCTCATCCGTCACTCCACCTTAAAATGTTGAAAGAAGGTCGCGCAATTCCTTGACGATAACGGCATGATAGCCTGTGCCTTCCCCATATTCACGTGCCATTTCCTGGCGCGCCATTTTAATTTTCTCATCATAATCCGGCGCGTTGCGATCCGGGTTCTCTTGCTTGAACTTCGTCATGACCGCTTGAACGTTGCTAGGACGAGGTCCCCAATGTCCGAGCACATGACCGCTGAAATCGGTGAAAATTACAATCGGAATCGCTTCGCCGCCGCCGGTCAAAAACTGGGCCATGACATCCGGATGTTCTTCCTTAATAAGTACTTCTACCGGAATACCCGAATTTTCTAGCGCGCGGAATACAACGGGCACGTTGCGCACCACATCGCCGCACCAGTCGGCCATGAGGATCAGACAGCGAAGGTCGTCGCGGTTATTCAGCGAGTCGAAGAACTCCTTGTCGTCCTCGTTTTGCCAAGCAAAGCTGTCATACCATTCCATAAATTTCTCCTGGTTCTTCGTCATCCCGTCGATGAACTGCTGCGGCGTCAAGCCGGTACGGAGCTTATGGGACAAATTTTTACTCATAGCATAAAGCCCTCCTTATGGGTTGGTATACTTTTCATTTTATATAAAAAAGAGAGGCTAGGCAATAAAGCCCCGCTTCGAATGGAAGCGGGGCTGCATCTATTTGCTGCTGTGGCTGTTTTCTTTAATAAGCTGCTCAATCCTTGTTACTTCCGAGGCTGTAAGCAGCGACTTCTTCGATTTATGTGTTTTGATCAGGTGCGCCAGTCTATCTAGCTTTACCGTAGCGAAGGCCGGGCTTTTGCCGACAATATGAGAGTTCGGATGCGTGAAGCAAAGCACACCGACCAGCTCCGGATTCAGCTTCGCCGAGCGGAACAGCTCCTTGAGTATATGCTCATGACGGTACAGCTGAGCAGTCGGGTCGGCGGAATGCCCTTCCTTGCTGCGCTCTACGCCCTGCGAGGTAAACACAATCTCGCCTGACCAATGTTTGGAGTCAATATGGAAGACTCCGTTCGGGCCGATCACGATGTGATCGAACTCCTGGGAGCTCCCGCCTGCCCGCACATGCCGGCTGTTCAGCACACGGTACTCGCTCCCGATATATTTAAGCTGATGAGCCGTGCTCTTCTCCCCTTCGTCGCCGTACTTGGGCTCGCTTTTTTTGCGCCGCAGCAGCTTGAACAGCACATAAAGTACCGTCAATGCGACCGAACCGATAATAAGAGGCGTCGTATATTTAGAAGCGTACTCATCGATATGCTCCCAATTCGAGCCGAGGGTGTTGCCCAAATAGACGAACAGGACCGCCCACGGTATCGTACCCAGCAAGGTATAAAACAGGAATTTCATCATAGGCATGCGAGCCATCCCCGCAGGAATGGAGATCGCCTGTCTTACGACAGGAATGAACCGGGCCGTGAACACCATTCCCGCACCGTATCTATTAAACCAGTCTTCTGCAATATTAATATAGCGCATTTTCAGATGAATATATTTGCCGTATTTCTCTATAAACGGTCTTCCGCCGTATCGGCCGATCCAATACAAGAACACTTGCTGAATAAGACAGCCCAGCGTACCAAAAATGATGGCACCCAGAAAAGAAACGCTTCCCTGTGATACGAGATACCCCCCGTAAGAGAGCACAATTTCACTAGGGATGACTTCAAGCATCAATCCAATCAGTATTCCCCATACGCCTAAATCCTGAATAAACATTAACGCACTGTGAATCAGATCCTTTAACATTCTTCTCCAGCCTCTTCCTCTCATTTTCGGGCAAGCCCGACTTGTCTCCAATCTATCCTATTCTATCACAAAGCTGTTCATTCATTCCAACCAACTGGCCGGCATGAAGAGACAAGCCGAAGCATACATTTAGTACAAACTAGGGAAGGCGCGAAAGCGGAGTAAGGCACTGGGCTTACTGAGGCGCCGCAAGAAGGCAGGGATGATCATGTCCAAAATAGTCGTAGTCAGTAAAAAGCAGCTCCGGCATTGGGCTCTTATAGGCTTGCTGGCGCTGGGCACGTTAGGTGCGGCGTGGTATTGGGGCTACAGCGAGGCGAAGACGACCGGCGGCTCTATCGCACCTCAGGGGGAAACGCGGACGATCCACCTCGTCACAGGGGAGTTCAAATCGACCGACGCGAACGGCAAGACCATTGAGGCCTACCGCTGGGACCCCGGCACCATTCATGTCAGGCAGGGCGAGAACATCAATCTGAGTATTTTTGGCGTCAACGGGGCGAGTCACCCGTTTATCATTGACGGCCTTAATGTAAAAGGCGAGGTCAAGAAAGGCAAGGAAACCGTCGTCTCCTTCCATGCCGATAAGCCCGGCACGTATCGCATCGTTTGTCTGTCCCACCCGGATATTGCACATAACGGCCCTATGGTCGGATATATCATTGTGGACGCCTCAGATGCCAGACTAAAGCCCTGAAGCACGAGCATGCTTCAGGGCTTTTTCACGCCATGCGTTGCCGCCAGGCAGGGGCACATGCACCCTCTCCCGCATACGATACGGTAGGAAGGAGAGAATGAATGCCCATGAATCCTGCAAACAAAGTTAGACATGACCAGTCATATCCTACCGCGCGCAAAATCCGCCGGGCCTGCTCCCGGGAATTATACCGTGCCCGCAAAAAAATCAACAAATGGATCGCACCCGATTTGGTGGAAAAAGCCGATGAGCTCTATTACAAAAAGGTGCTCATGAATCTAACCTGGATAACAGAAAACAGCAGCAACCGGAAGCTGTTATCCGATTGGTGGGATGAAAACGTATGCCCCGAGATCGCCGAGCTGTGGGAAGTAGAGCCCGCTGTGCTGGGCAAAGCGTTCAGGGAAGCATTCGGCGGCTGACTCTTGCCGATCCATACGGAGATCAACGACCGGCCAGGTCGGCAATAGCATCCGACTCGTACACCGTAACGCCGGGACGGTTCAAGCGGGCCGCCCGGATCATGGCCTCCGCTACGATAGATCCGGCAATCGGCTTGTATTTGCGCATCAGTCCTTTAAAGAGGAAAGGCAGCAGGCTTGCGGCGGCCTCCCCCATCCGTTCTGCGCGCCGCACCTCTTCCCTCTCGCCCGTAAGCAAAGACGGCCGAAAGACGGATAGCCCGGGAAGCGGCAGCTGACGGAGCCGTGCCTCGGCGTCTCCCTTGACCCGGCTGTAGAAAAACAGGGAGGACGGATCGGAGCCCATCGCCGTCACGATCAGGAAGTGGCGAGCGCGGTTCGCCGCCGCCAGCTCGCCCAACTTCACCGGGTACTCGCAGTCCACCTTGCGGAACTGCTCCTGGCTCCCAGCCTTCTTGATCGTCGTTCCCAAGGTGCAAAAGACGTCCGCCCCTTCCCACAGGGATGAGGCGATATCCAATCTATCATAATCGACGACAAGCTCCGTCAGCTTCTCATGCCGTAGTCCGGTCGTTCTCCTGACAATTGTGTACACTTCCTGGCAGCCGGAATCGGAGAGGAGCCGATCCACCAGCGCCTTCCCAACCATCCCCGTGGCCCCGGCGACTATTGCCTTCTTGGTCATAAGCCGATCCCCTTTCCCTCGTCAATCAGATTAAAAAAGCTGCCGGGTGAGCGTCCCGACAGCCTTCTCTAATGCCTACAATTACTTGGCAGCAGGCTGGAAAAATTCCAGACGTTCTCCGTCCGGTCCGAAAAAGAAAGCAATCAAATCCCCATCAAGAATTCTGCGCGGGGTTTCGTCCATCAGCTTGACGCCCAACGACTTCAGCCGGTCGATCTCCGATTGAATATCGCTGACGGTAAAAGCAATATGGTGCACAACGCCGTTATCCGGAAGCCCCTCGCGGCCGCGGCCGACCAGCTCGATCTCGATTTGCTCAGAACCCGGGAAGGACAGGAAGCCGAGCTCAGCGCCGTCTGCCAGCGCTACCCTCTTTACCAATCTCATTCCCAATACTTCCGTGTAAAAACGGATAGAAGCGTCCATATCCTTTACCATGACTCCAATATGCTCCAGCTTATGAATCATTCTGAACACACCTCTCTCAATGTGGAAATCTCCGTCAATCATTACTTGTTCTCGATTGAAGAATATCATGGACAAGCTCTAAGCGCAATCTATTCCGTTCCTAATGAAAGCGTGTTTTTCAGCGGTCATTCTAGCAGATCTGCACACGATTCTAACCAACCATCCTTCCTAATTTTTGGTATAAAAAAAGTGTTGTAGATTCGTGTCGATTTATATATACTTAGCCTATTCTTTCGAGGTTTATCGGAACAAAGGAGACATTGTCACCATGGATCTGCCATCAATGGATATGCTGTTGTTTTTAATCGCGGTCGGCTTCATAGCAGCCTTTGTCGATTCCGTTGTCGGAGGCGGCGGGCTTATTTCTGTGCCCGCATTGCTGCTTACAGGACTTCCTCCCAGCATGGTGCTCGGTACCAACAAGCTCGGCGGGACCTTGTCCTCGGTTACGAGCACGATCTCGTTTCTGTTCTCGGGCAAAATTAACGGCAAGCTGGTGCTCGCCTTATTTCCGCTGTCGTTTATAGGTTCGGTGCTCGGCACCTATGCGGTTCATTTGCTGCCCTCCGCTTTTCTCAAGCCGTTAGTCATCATCCTGCTTGTCGTTGTACTTATTTATACGTTGTTCAAAAAAAATTGGGGGGCCAACGCCACTCCGCGCCCGTTAACCTCTGCGGCCAAATGGGTCTGCGCCTTGTGCGCCTTCGTACTCGGATTTTACGACGGGTTCTTCGGTCCCGGCACAGGCTCCTTCTTGCTATTTTTGTTTCTGCTGCTCGGCTTCGATTTTGTCGGCGCCTCGGCCAATGCCAAGGTGCTGAATATGGCCAGCAACATTGCGAGCCTGGCCTGCTTCTTCCTGCTCGGCTCGGTCCATCTCGGGTACGGGGTACCTATGGGACTCGCTATGATTGTAGGGGCCTTTGTTGGCTCGAGGCTGGCCATCCGGCACGGCTCCCGTTATGTAAAGCCTTTGTTCATCGGCGTAACCGTCTTGCTGATCGGCAAGCAAATTTGGGATTTACTGCAGTAGAATAACGCTCTTCCGGCAACAAACAAAAAAACGGCTCCCGGTTCTCCTTTTCTACTTAAAGGACCGGCGGGCCGTTCTTGGTTTATATGGCGAAATACCGTCCGATTTCATGGTTAGCTGCAGAAAACGGAGATAGTATTCAAATAATTCATCCTGACATGACGTACCTGGTTGCGGAAAAATTCCTGCAGCGGATCGGTAACAATATAAGGATCATCGACATTGCGCATGTCAGCCCACATGCACTCCACGCCTTTACCTCCCGCGTTTCCCGCAAACATGCTGCAGCCTTGGCAAAACGATTGGCGCTGGTCCTCATCGAGCTTGACGACCTTGTTGCGAAGACAGCAATAAATATTTCCATCCTGATCCTTGTAGTTAACATGGTTAATGGTTTTCATAAATTCCACCCCTTCGAGACTGAAGTCTGAATGTAATATTTATTATATAAACCGATTGTTAATTGTATGAACCCATTTTATTAAGCTTTTTTAAAATTGCTTTCCACAATCCAGATAAATGGCCAGAGCCGGCAGGCTTTCAAAAAAAGCTTGAAATTGCCGAAAAAAGGAAGTAGAATGGGATTTGCCTAATTAACGTTAGTTAGGTTAAAAACAAAATCAAGGAGAGTGCTTCCATGACTATGATGAAGATCAAAGAGGCGGCGCTGCGCCTATTCGCCCAAAAAGGATACGAGGCCGCCCCTTTATCCGAAATCGCTAAAGAAGTGGGAATCAAGACTCCTTCTCTATATGCGCATTTCAGAAGCAAAGAGGATCTGTTCCTTGCCGTCTTCGAGGATGTCCTTCAAGAGCATCTTGGGCGAGTCGCCGCATTGGAACAACTCATTAACGGGATGGATGTTCACGAAAAGCTGTATACTATCCTCAAGGATTCGTGCCAGACCTACTTGCTAAGCGAGGACAGTGTAACCTTCCTGAAACGCGCGATGCTGTTTCCTCCCGAGCCGCTTCAGCGGGAGCTGCAAGGACGGTTCCCTGTGTCGGAGAATGCGCTGTCTGCAGTTCTTAGAACCATCTTCGAGGAAGGCATGCAGCAGGGCGTCATCCGGAGGATGAATACGGACGAGCTTATGGCATCTTACTATTGCTTGCTGGATGGTACCTTCATTCAGAAGCATTACTATAACCACAACGATTTTGAACGCCGAATCCAAAGCATTTGGCGATTATATTGGCAGGGCATCATAGTCCAACATCACGAGTAAAGGGAGCTTGGTTTCATGGCATGGGTGTATTTGATCATTGCCGGTTTATTTGAGGTCGTATGGGCTGTAAGTATTAAATATATGAACGGATTTACCAAGCTTGTGCCTTCCGCGGTAACCGTCGCCGGCATGGCGGTCAGCTTCTATTTCCTGTCCCAAGCTTTAAAGTCGCTTCCGATGGGTACCGCCTATGCGATCTGGACGGGAATCGGCGCGCTGGGTACGGTCATCATCGGAATGTTCTTCCTGGGTGAACCGAGAGATGCGATCCGCATTCTATTCCTGCTGCTGATCATCGGCGGCATTGTCGGCTTGAAGGTCACTGCGTAATCCCTTAAATGAAGAAGACCGGAAATCATCCGGTCTTCTTCATTTACTCATAAGCCTTGGCAAATTGCGTATGATACAGCCGCGCATACAATCCGTCGAGAGCTAGCAGCTCCTCGTGGCGGCCGTTCTCAACCACCTGTCCCGCATCCATAACCACAATTCGGTCGGCCGATAATATCGTGGACAGACGATGGGCAATGACGAGCGTCGTCCGCCCTCTCATCAACTCATCCAACGCAGACTGCACGTAGGCCTCCGACTCCGAGTCCAGATGCGAGGTGGCTTCGTCCAGCACCAGAATGCGCGGGTCCTTCAGAATGGCACGGGCTATCGCCAGCCGCTGCCTTTCGCCGCCCGAGAGCCGATGCCCCCGCTCCCCGACCATGGTATCATAGCCTTCCGGCAGAGACAGGATCATCTCGTGAATGTAAGCCTGCTTGCAGGCAGACTCGATCTCCTCCTGAGCGGCATGCCGCTTGGCGAACTGCAGATTATCGCGGATCGAGGCGTGGAACAGGAACGATTCCTGCGTAACAAAAGCGACCTGACTGCGAAGTGAATGCAGCGTGACCTCCTTAATATCGAAGCCGTCAATCTCCACCGTTCCGGTGGTAGGGTCATACAGCCTGCCCAGCATACCGATCAGAGTAGATTTGCCTGCCCCGCTAGGACCCACGATAGCGACGACTTCCCCCGGTAGCGCCTCGAAGGATACATCATTCAGCGCATACTTGCCAGGCTGATACGCGTAAGAGACGTGCCGGTACTCCACTTTCCCTTGAACGGCGGGAAGCTCGCGGGCCGTCAGCGAATCGGTCACTTCCGGTTCCATATCCTCATATTCAAAGATCCGCTGGAACACGCCCAGCGCCGTAGCTACCTCAACATGAAGGTTAAGCAGCGTGGAGACCGGACCGTACAAACGCCCCAAGTATTGGGTAAACGCCACGATACTCCCGATCGTCATGGCTCCCGTCACTACGTTCCAGCCCCCGTACATATAAATGAGAGCCGTCCCGATCGGTCCCAGTATACCGAGCATCATCCCGTACCAGCGTCCGACCAGATTCAGGCGCAGCTCCAGATCCATGACCTTCTGGTTCAGCTCGCCGAACTGCTTTTCCTGCTGCTGCTCCTGTTGAAAAATCCGGGTTAACAGGGCCCCCGATACGCCGAAAATTTCTCCAAGCTGCGACGACATTTCTCCTCTTACCCGCTGGGTCTCCCCGCGTAAGCGCTTACGAACCTCAGAAACCTTCCGAACCGGCAAAATAAATAATGGAAGAATAACTAACGCCAGCAGAGCTAGCCGCCAATCCAATGCAAATAATATCACCACGGTCGTAACCACGATAACCGATTGCGTAACGGCGGATACGACGACCGTCGTTACCACATTCTGTACGGCGAGCACATCGCCCGTCAGACGCTGGATAATCTCCCCCGCTTTGGCATCCGTGAAAAAGCCCATGGACTGGCGCTGCAGGTTCGCGAATAAGGAACGGCGCAAATCGCGCATAACCCCTTGGCCTACCTTGGTATTCTCATGGTTTTGCCATACGCCGAGCAAGCCGCCAAGCAGCGGAAGCAGCACCATAAGTCCCACCATTTCCAGCAGCAGCATTTTGTTGCCTTGAGGAATTGCCGTATCGATAATTTCCTTCATGATGAGCGGCGGAAGCAAACCGATCATGGAGGAAACGAGAGCCAGCAGCAGAATAGCCGCCAGCTGCCAGCGATACCCCCGAAACAAGCTATAAATGCGTTTGACCGATACCTCCTTGAAGGAAGCCTTGCCCCGGCTTTGCAATAGTTGACGGTTGCCCGCTTCCCAGCGCGCCCCTTCTCCTCTCATCTCTCGCCCTCCTGACATGTCTTTATGGATACCGAATCAACAGGAAACGCCACCCGGATTGCGGCTACAATCTCCTTGGCCATAACCATGACCCGGTGAAGCGAAGTGCTTTGCAGAGTCGAATATTTTTGTCCGCTGTCTACATTCACGATGCCTGCTATAGAATAATCGCCGACGGCCGGAAGCTGCTTGCCGAGCGATTTCCCGGGCTCCATCGGTTGATTGGACACTTGGTACGACGCTACGGAGGCATGCTGGCCCAAGCAAGCGTCAATGGCGACCACCTTGCATCCCGGAGGAATATCGGCCAATCGTTCGATCATATTGCTGGCGTCTACCGGAGCTTCCAGCGTCCCCATCACATGCGGATACCCCGCTTCCGTGAGCATAGTCCCGACTAGCGGTCCCAGCGCATCTCCGGTAGACCGGTCCGTGCCGATGCATAAAAACAGGACCTCGCCGGCATCCAGCTCCGGCTCACGTATCGAAAGCAGGAATTCAGCCAGCTCCTGACCCTTCACCTTTTTACGCAGGACAGGTATGGCTTCCCCGTTTCCGTTCATGTCCTCCCCCCTCCCGTATATTTTCTAGTCTTTTTTTCATTGTATCACAGCGGAACCAACATTTGTTGTTCTGCCGCAGCCCATGATATAATGCCACCAAACGGTTGTCAAAAGGACGGGGATCTGACTAATGCCCATCATCAAGCTGCTCGCCATTCTGACATTCGCCTATTGGATTTTCATGCTGTGGGATACGCTCCAGGCTCGCAAAAGAATGCTGAGCCTTCCGCATGCGCCGCCGGATGCATACCCTGCTGCTTCCAATAGTCACCAAGCGAGGCTGAACCCGACGTTTAGCTCACAGGATTTTCCGCTGGTATCTGTCGTTATTGCCGCCAAGGAGGAAGAAGCCTCCATCGCGGAAACGGTCCGGCATCTGCTTCATCAAACTTACCCGCGACTCGAAATCATAGCGGTCAATGACCGTTCGCAGGACGGGACGGGCCGCAAGCTTGAGGAGCTTCGCAAATGGTCGGAAGGCAAGGAGAGCATCCGCATTCCTCTGCAAATTATTCATGTCACGACGCTTCCCGCAGGATGGCTCGGTAAAAACCATGCCCTGTATCAAGGCTATCTTCAGGCCCGCGGTCAATATGTGCTGTTCACGGATGCAGACGTCCTGTTTCGGCCCGATACGATCGCCGATGCCGTTCATTATATGAAAGCCAACGATGTCGACCATCTGACACTGGCTCCGGACATGATCGTAAAAGGCTTCTGGCTGAAGGCATTTGTACGTTACTTCTTTTTTACGTTAAGCCTGTATATTCGCCCATGGCGCTCCAATATCGACAGCCAGCACAAGCATGGCATGGGCATCGGCGCTTTCAATCTGCTGACCCGCCAAGCCTATGAAGCGATCGGCACTCACCGCGCTTTCGCGCTCCGGCCCGACGACGATCTGGTCCTCGGCAAACGGGTTAAACAGGCACGGCTGAGGCAGCGGCTCGCTTCCGGCCGGGAGCACATTGCCGTCGAATGGTACAAGAGTCTGGGAGAAGCGATCCGGGGACTGGAGAAAAACTTGTTTTCAGGCTTTCATTATAAGCTCGGATTAGCGTTCCTGGGGGTTGTCGGCCAGCTGGCGCTGTTCCTGTTCCCCTTTCTTGCCCTGTTCCTTGCCGGCGGATGGGCTTCGTGGCTATTCGGCGCTTCGATTCTTGTGATGCTGTTCGTTTACTTCCGGCTCGTTCATTCATTGACGGGGAGTGTCGGAAGCGAAGTGCTGGTATTCCCGCTAACGGTCGGACTGCTGAGCTACATAGTAATCCGATCGGTCTGGCTCACTCTTCGCCAGGATGGAATTCATTGGAGAGGCACCTACTACTCGCTGGACGAGCTAAAAAAAATGCGCCGCTAAGTGCGGTCATTTTAACAATATTTTTACACCGGACATCGTTATGATATTATAAAATAAAGAAAAGAGCGCGGGCTCCGGTTCTGCGCCGTCAATAAGGGAGAGCTGACCATGACTCATTTATCCAACAAGCAATTGATTTATGTTACGGGCGTCATGCTGCTGACTTTTGTTCTGATTGTCGCTTATCAGCACATCCATGCGTAACCATTCATCGGTCCTTATAGATTGATCACATAGCAGAAAGCCGCTTGCGTCCGTAACGCAGCGGCTTTTGCCTTTCTATCGGCGCTGCAGCCCCAACCTATCCGCCATATGCTGTACCAAGGACCGCAAAGGATCGCCTAAACGGATGCCGCAGGCCCGTTCCGTATGCTCTGCTGCCTGGACCATAGATAGCTGGGCGGCCCATACTTGTCTATCGGGGTTGTCTTCCGCGAGCCTTTGCAGCCCAGATGCAACCAGCTCCGTGTACTCCACCTTCCTCCCTTGCATCAGCAGCTCAAAGGAAGGCTCAATCGTTTGTGAGTGCAGATCCAGCCGCCTGCCCTGCTGCTGCGCATAGCGAATCAGACGCTCCAGCGTCCCCTGAACGGTCGCAGGATTGGTAAAGACAAGCAGTGACGGACGATCGCTGCGGCAGATCGCCTCGAACAAAGGGTCATCCAGCTTAATCACGGGGATGCCGTAATTCAGCCCGTCCGGCATATGGGCCGTAAAGAAGGTACAAGTGATGAGGACGGCATCGACATGGGAGGCCGCTATCCAATCCAGCGTCTCCTTGATCTTGTCCTGCGCCTTCTCCAATGTAAAATAAGGATCGGCTTTGCGCCGATCCACTCCCGGGTCTACATAATGAACCAGCTCCACGCCATACGGCGCAAGAGCCTGCTCTATGATATCAATATTCGAATAATGAGCGTGATAACAGCCAATTGTAATGGGCATTTTATCGCTCCTTCCTACTCAAATGGCAAAGGATTACCGCCAGCAGACGGAGCCAGGTCTGTTTCCTTCTTGGACGCAGGAGCTCCATAGGTCACTCCGCTGACCGTATTCCCCGCAGCCGGGTTTCTGCCTGAGCTGCTTCCGCTGCGGATGCTGTTAGAGCTCGAGTAGCTTTTTCCATATGTATTGGTTGAGGTGGAGTCCAAGCTATCCCAAGCACCTGAGCTCGCATGATCCGTATCGTCACCTAGCTGCTGCTTCAAGGCTTTACTCGCCTTTTGCAGCTCTTCTTTCTTAACCACTACATAGGGGCTTTCCCATTCTCCCTCTAAATGAACATAGTTAATATTAGAAGGGTTCATATTAAAGTATGTACGGATCATATCACGAATTTGCGATGAAGGCACGTCCGTGTTCATGTGGTTGCCCACCGTCTCTATCATTTGCGACAGCTTCGTGATGCCTCCCGCCGACTTTACGCTTTTCAGCATTTCATTCAATACCTGCTGCTGCCTCGCATTCCGCTCGAAGTCGCTCGATTCCTGCGTATTCATATTCGACTTGCGGTACCTGACGAAATCCAGCGTCTGCTTGCCGTTCAGCTTGGAGATGCCTTTTTTCAAGTTAATATTCGTACCGTCCTCGTCGTCTACATAGCGCATATCCATGTCTACGTTGATCGTAAGTCCTCCCAGCACATCGACCGCCTGCCGAAAGCCTTCAAAATCAATGGTGATCGCATAATCGATCGGGACCCCCAGCACCTCGGAAAATACGCTTTTCGTCTTCGCAAAGGCTTCCTCTTTATTCATATTATAAAAGTAGGGATAGTAATAATTCGCTTTTCTCTCCGGAAGCCCCTTCGGGGACAGCTGCGTATCCCGTGGAATCGAAACCAGCGTCGCCGACTGCGTATTCGGATTCACGCTGACCACCATGATCACATCCGAATTCAAGCTGCCTGTATCTACACGATGGTCAATTCCCATCAGCAGTAATGTAAGCGGTTTTACTTTGGCCGACTCTGCCTCGGCAACAAGCTCCGGCGTTCCTATTTTCTCAATGACTTCACTGGCGTCCTTATATAATACGGTGGCATAGATGCCAACGCTCACCACGCCTATCAATACGCAGGAGAGCGCAATCTTGACGATCCTTCTCAACATATCATCGTCCCTCATTTCCCAGAAAACCAATGCCTAAAATTATATAAGAAAAACCTTAAAATAAGCTGACAAAAAGCTTAAAATTTCGTTATTTCCCCATAAAAAGGGCTAAAGCCTGTCTTATTCCAGCCATGGATTTCATAATTTCGTCATAATTCCAGTGTATTCTGTAAAGAACTGTGTGTTTCTGTAATTTCTTATTACGACAAAAAAACAGACCAATCGCCTAAGGTAATTAGACGTGTTGGACTGTTTATTCCCATCATAGCTATGGTTCTAGAAAGGTCAGCGGACTTGCTTGGGCTGCTCCGTATTCGCGCTTACCGCTTCAATGCTTTGCATCGATTGGGTAAGCTGCTCCTGGACTTGCTTCAGCTCCTGCTCATGCTGGTGGTGATGCAGGGAAATTTGCGCGTCCAGCTGGCTTTGGGCTTGCTGTACGGCCCGCTGCGCCGTCTCCAGCTGCTGAATGGAGCTGGCCAGCTTTTGTGGATTGGATTCAAGCTGTGCATGCCGGACGGCCATTTCTGCATCCTTTGCCACTTGAATGGCTTTTTCGGCATTATCGACGACATGGCGGAGCGGCATTTGGTGTTGGTTAACCTCTGTCAGAAGGACCACATCCTTTCGGTTCATTCTCAAACCTTAAGATGCACCGAATCCGCCTAAATCATTCCGGACTCAAGCCCGCTTCGCTCATAAATGACAAACTCGTAATCATACGGATTTTTTTCGTCACGAGGCCCCTTTTCTCTGGAGACGATAGTCCAGCCGGAAAGATCAAGCTCGTCCAAAAACGTATCGGCCTCAAACCGATGCGCAATTTCCGTAATATACATTTTGTCTGCATAGGGCATGAACAACCGGAACACTTCCGCTCCGCCGATCACGAATAGCTCGCCGCTCTCCGAAGCAGCTCCGTAACGTTCCAGCGCCTCCTCGACGGAATGTACGACTTCACAGCCTTCTGCTGTAAACGCACGGTCACGGGTCAAAATAACATTGCGCCGTTTCGGAAGCGGCCGCCCGATGGATTCGAACGTTTTGCGTCCCATCAGGATGGTATGGCCGCTGGTGACTCTTTTGAAGAAAGCAAGATCTGCAGGCAAATGCCATGGCAGCCTATTATCTACTCCTATACCGCGCTGCTCATCCATGGCAACAATAAACGAAATGATCATATTTCAAGCCTCGATTCCATATTGAATGGCCTTGACCGAAGGAAAGAACGCTTTCAACTATCAAGGCGTAGGACAATTATCCGTATGATATCACGGGCTCCGATCTACTTTCAATTCAACCACAACCGCATCATGGTCTGCTTTCGTTGATGTTTTATAAATATAGTAATGCTTGGAGCAGTAGCCCTTGGATACGGCATTTCGGCAGCAATTCACCCATTTGCATTGTTTGGGCTCTTTCTTTGATTTTTTTCTCACCATATGCGGACTACCGGTTCTTAGCAGCCTTTGATGATGCATGGAGCATAGATTTCTCGCCTTAACCAGGCGCTGGCATCCTTCCACTATACATACCTTCATCATTATCGCGATCCCTCTTCATTGTGTGTTAGTGGCCATGATGTCCATGGAACCTGTTATTAAGCATATAGTCTTCATTATTATACGGTTTCCCGTTCATTCCTAAAAATCCGGTGAACCTTGAAGAACGAAGCGTAAAGCGATCCCTGGGCCCAGATATAGCCCTATCTATCGATTTCTTCAAATGAGGTTAACTAATTAAATCACTATTCGAAAAAGCTCAGCGAATTAAGGGAATACATAGGTCTTCCAAATTTCGGAGGTTGTTCAAGCACATCTATCATTTATATACTTAACTGGTTAGACAGGGGGAAAATTGTTTGTTAACCGTAGATAGGTTAGTTCGAATATTAAAAAAACCGATGGGAATCCTTAAAAAAGAGGGAGAGAGGCTCAGCTTTACGGAGGTTAACGAGCCCTTTTGCGCCTTATCCGGGTATACGCGAGAGGACCTTGCCAACGTGGATCCTTCGCTTTTGCTGGCTAGTGAACAATCTCACTCCGCTTTATCCCAATTTGATACGGAAGATTTTTTGAAAACGGAGATCACCGTTTTTTCCAAGGATCGGACCAAGGTGTACCTGGAGGTAGAGCTGTACCGGTTGAACGAAGGAAATAGCGAGCTGATCATCGCCTTCGCCGACCATATCAGCAGCAAAAAGTGGATCGATCAGCAGGTAGCCAGCCATCCGATTTTTTGCTCGGGTATAATTAACCCCTCCTATATTTTGACTCGCTGTGATATGTACTATGATCCGATCGTGGAGCCCTTTAGCCAGTATGAATGTCATTCCGTCTTTGAGCTTATCGCTGAAATAGATCATCCGGTAATGAAGCAGGTGCTGGAGGAAACCAGGCAAACGAAGCAAACCAAGGAGGTTATTCTTCGGACAGCCAAAATGGCGGAGGTTGTCGAATGGAAGATGAAGGTCATCGTCCACCCTTTCTTTGACGGCTCCGGCAGCTTTCTGGAGTATGCCTTTGCTATCAGTCAGCTGGATTTGTACGAGGAAAGCAATGACCCTTCCATCCGGTTGAAGGTACTCATGGCCCAGCGTAATATTTCGGCCCAATGCTTGTCCAAGGCGACCGGCATTACGATCCAGACCATATCGAAGCTGAGAAACGGCAAGGTGGCGAAGCCCCAGCTGTTAACCGCACAGCTGATTGCAACGGAGCTCGGCGTCGGCGTATCCGATATTTGGGAGGAGACCCGGCGTTAGCCCCCAATAAAAAATCGACCTCCGGTCTGAGGTCGATGGGTTGAGAAACCTATCATACGGAAACATGCAAGGTGGTAGGTGGGGTATCCCCTGTAGGAGCGTTAGCGTTCGCCTTTGTTTTCGGGAAATCCCCTCTATAAAGTAAATATAATCAAAATTTCACGAAAACAACAGCGGCCGGAAGGGGATACCTCACCGGGTACCCAAGCATATTTTCAATCTCTATAGGTTTCTCAACGGACTCATCGACCTCTAATCCGAGGTCGATTTTTTATCTTTCCGTTATACAGAAATAGGAGCTTTAATACCAGGGTGGCTTTCGTAGCCTTCTATGACGAAATCCTCGAACTTGTAATCAAACAAGGAATCTGGCTTGCGGACAATAACCAGCTTAGGCAGAGGATAGGGCTCGCGAGACAGCTGCAGCTTCGCCTGTTCCAAATGGTTCAAGTACAAATGAACGTCGCCGCCTGTCCAAACCAGATCACCAGGCTCCAAATCACATTGCTGGGCTATCATATGGGTCAGCAGCGCATAGCTTGCCAGATTAAACGGAAGTCCCAAGAACGTATCGACCGATCTCATCTGGAACATGCAGGACAGCTTGCCGTCGGCTACATAAAATTGAAACGCATAATGGCAGGGCGGCAGCGCCATCTTGTCCACTTCCGCCGGATTCCAGGCAACGACCAGATGGCGGCGCGAATCAGGATTGCGTTTGATCTGCTCGACCACTTGGCTGATCTGATCGATATGCCGTCCGTCCGGGGCCGGCCAGCTCCGCCATTGGGAGCCGTAGACCGGACCCAGATCCCCGTTCTCATCCGCCCACTCGTCCCATATTGTCACTTTGTTTTCCCTTAAATAACCGATGTTGGTATTTCCGCTGAGAAACCAGAGCAGCTCATGGAAAATGGAGCGAATATGCAGCTTCTTCGTGGTCAGCAGAGGAAATCCCTGCGACAAATCACAGCGCATCTGCCTGCCGAATACCGAGAGGGTGCCTGTTCCCGTCCGGTCGGTCTTTTCCACGCCATTCTCCAATATATCCTTCAGCAAGTCCAAATAGGCCTTCATATCATGTACCACCTTTTTTCCGCTTGATTCAGCACTTTTTCAGTCTTGAATCATTATATCGGACGCGGCGAAGCGTGTCTATTGCGGATGAAGGCCGATGAACATATGACGGTCGTACTTGCTCAGAGCCTCAAGGTGACAGCTGCTCAACGATAGTGCCTTGACCGAAGGAGTCTCCTAGCAGCAATCGGATTAGCTGGTCTGCGGTATATTCGGGAGTCGTCAGCATGCCCTTATCCTTTATACCGGCGAATAGATTCGCAGAGGCGAACCGGCCAGGGTCCGTTGTTCTTGCCTCTTCCTGCAAAGAGGTATCTATCATTCCCGGCCATACCGAAACGATTTGCACACCGCCCTCCTTCCCCTTTTGCTCCAGGCCGACCGCTTGCGTGAACGTATCCAGCCCCGCTTTTGCTGTAGAATAACAGCTCATTCCGGGAACCAAATATTTCGATGAGGCAGACGATAGATTCAAAATCCGTTTGTCTACGCTCATCCCGGCGGTCCGTTCTATAAATAGAGAGGTCAAAATCATCGGAGCAAGCAGATTTACCTGCATATGATAAGTAATTTCCTGCACGCTGCACTGTTCGATGGAAGCGAGAGGGCCAATTACGGCGGCATTGTTAATGAGGTACACCGACTCGGCATCGGCAGGGTCAATGCATGCGAACATTTCGTCCATCAGTCCGTCCAGCTCCCCAGACCTGCTCAGGTCAAACGGAAAATAGCGAAGATTCCCCTGCCTGGAAGCCAACGTTGGATTAACGGATCTGGAAACACATAGAACGCAATGACCGGGGGCTAGGAGACGCCCGGCTAATGCCTCGCCAATTCCTTTCGAGGTGCCGGTAATAATGAAGTATTTCAATTCCACTCCTCCAATTTAGGATAAAGTATTAGTACCAAGTACTAATTTTACCTTATACCTAATGCTGGAAATTGTCAAACGAGCGGATTTTTGCTGCTATATAGTCCCCTCACGAAATGTAAGGTATAATGAAAGCCGTACACAGAAAGATAACGGGAGTGGATAGACATGTATAAAATGCTGGCGATCGATATCGACGATACGCTCATTAACGATGCAAAGGAAATTACGGAGGGAACCAAGCAAGCTTTGGCCGAAGCGATTGCTCACGGGGTTACGGTTACTTTGGCTACCGGGCGCATGTACGCATCGGCGAAGCAATTGGCAGCCCAATTGGAGCTTAACGTACCCCTCATTACGTATAACGGCTCGCTCGTTAAAAATTCCGGAGACGGCCGGATTTTGTACGAGCAATGCGTGCCTCAGGAAGCAGCATCCGTTATTTTCGATTATTGCGAGCGGAACGGGCTGCATCTGCAAACCTACTATGATGATGTGTTGTACGTAAAGGAAGATAACGATAAAATCAAGGCCTACTCCGAGCTGTCCAAAATCCCGTACACGGTTTATCCCAACTTTGCGGAGCTGGTACACAAGCCCTCATCCAAATTATTGATTATCGACGATCCGGCCAGGCTCGACGAAGTAGCCGCCGAGCTGCGCAGCCTGATTGAAGGCCAGGTTCATATAACGAAATCGAAGCCTCATTTTCTGGAAATCATTCACCATCAAGGTACGAAAGGGGACGCGCTGCGATACTTGGCACAGCAATTCGGCTATGACTTGTCGCAAACGATCGCAATCGGAGACGGCTGGAACGATCGGGAAATGCTTGAGGCCGCAGGACTTGGCGTGGCTATGGGCAATGCGGTAGCCGGACTTAAGGAAATCGCCGATTACGTTACGCTCAGCAATAACGAGGACGGCGTGAAGCACGTCGTCGATAAGTTCATCCTTCAGACGGTTTAAGGGAAGGGAAAACGTCCGTAAATCGGACGTCAGAATGTCGAGAAACCTATAAGCTTGAACTATTGCTAATATACTACGGTGGGGTATGCCCCTCCAGCCGCTGTTGAAACCCGTGAAAGGGATCAGATTTAGTGGTATTTTCACGGGTTTCAAAGGCGGACGTAAACTCTTCCGAGGAATACCCCACCTCCATATTTAGCAAAGTTCTCGCAAAACTAGGTTTCTCGACAGACTCACGTCCGTAAATCGGACGTTTTTTTGTGTAAAGATGGCCGTACTGCAAGCGATTATGCGAAACGAAGGAGGTAAGCATCGTACTGCTCTTGTGCGTTGGTTACGGACACGTCGCCGCCATGGCAGACGCTGACCAGGCGCGGGTTCAGCTGCTTCACGATGGCCCCGCTTTCCAGAGCCTGCTTCATATCCGACGTAAACATCGGCATAGGCCGGTTCAGCCTGCCCCTCTTGGAAGTAAACAAGTCGCCCGCCAGCAGCACGCCGTCCTGTTCATGAAAAAACACGGTATGTCCAGGAGAATGTCCCGGTGTGTGATGGCCGGATAACCCTGCTGCTTTGAGCACATTCATATCTAATGGCTGCGCAAGCCCCGGCTCCATGAGCTTCTCTGCTTTTTTGCGCCCGGGAAACGGAAGCTGCCCCTCCATATAAGGAATTTCCGAAGCATGAACGTAGACCGGTACGCTATAACGTTCACGAATTTTTTTCACTCCGCCAACGTGATCGGAATGACCATGTGTCAGTACAATGCTCTGAAGCGGCAGTCCCAGCGCCTTCATGCACCGATCCAGGCTTCCTGCCATCCAAGGAATCCCTGTGTCCACCAGCGTTAAGCCTTCATCGGACTTTACCACCCATGCGCTGACCGGAAATCCGATCCATATCGTACACTTCCATATATGCTCCGAAATTTGCATCATGCTCATTGCGCATTCCTCCCGTTTTTGTTCTTCCTCTTCTTTGACAGCTTCTCTTCCAGCTTATGCTTCTTCAGCATCCCTAAGATCACCATCTCGACGCCTTCATCCAGAATAGGAACGATCCGTTCCAGCAATTCTTCTATCGGCTCCTCGTTGCTGAGATAGGTATGAACGATGCCGTACAGCATGTAAAACAAAATGCGCGCATCGTTGGTCTTCTGTTCAGTTCCTTCGGCTTCAATGATCCGGTTCAATGCTTCCGACAAATAGGCGAAGATCTGATTCCTATGCTTATTCACCTCACTCTGCGGATTAACCTCGTCAACCCTCCCCGCCTTCATGTTGAAAATGACCGGCACCATGCTTTTATGGGTCAGGCTAAAGCGAAGAAACTGTCGGCTGAGCTCTTTCAGCGCATCGAGTGCTTCCATTTCATTATGATTGATGATGTTAAGCATCGTCTGCTCCAGCGTCATCAGCGGAGGAATGGCCAGCGTCTCCAGCAAGGCTTCCTTATCCTTGTAATACAAATAGATCGTCGTGTGCGAGCAGCCTGCTTCCTTGGCGATTTCCCTCATCGTAACCGCATCATAACCGCGTGAAGTAAACAGCTTGCCGGCGGCTTCCCGGATGCTGCTCTTCGTCTCCTCCGACCGGATTTCCTGTCTGCTTTTTCTAATCGGCTCTTCCATAATCAGCCCTCCGTACATATTATAACCACTGGTTAGTAACCGTTGGTTATATAATAACCGATGGTTATATTTCCCGTCAAGCCCTTTCAGATGTCACGGCAGCCATTTGATTGAACTGATTTTCTTCTGCAAGGAGCGTCCTCTTCACTCCCGCCGCGCACCAAAGGCAAGCCGATGCATATGGTGTAGTAAGTAAAGCTTGGGCTTTTGCCACGGGAGGCGATTCAGCTTGGAAGTTTCCATCTTATCTTTGCATTGGGTATACTTGCTGTTTATCGTATTGATCATTGGATTCATGGTATTCCGCAGGGATACGACGATCCTTTGTATCGCAGGCATCTTTATTCTCGGATTGCTGTCGACGCATTCCTTAAGCCACTCTATCAGCGGCGTGTTCAACAGCTTCATCTATGCTATCAAAGAGCTCATGGGGACGATCTTGATCATCTCCATCATCGTATCCATGAGTAAGGTACTGTCTCAAACCGGCATCAACGAATCCATGATCTCTCCGTTCGCACGGTTCATTCGTACGCCGGCGCTGGCGTTCTGGATCATCGGCGGCTTGATGATGGTGATCTCCTGGTTTTTCTGGCCATCGCCCGCCGTTGCCCTGCTGGGGGCTGTGCTGCTTCCGGTTGCATTGCGGGTCGGCTTGCCCGCTCTGGGCGTAGCTGCCGCGATGAACCTGTTCGGGCACGGGATTGCCTTATCCGGCGACTTTGTCATCCAGGGAGCTCCGAAGCTCACAGCGGATGCCGCCGGCATCCCCGTAGGGGATGTCATCCAGGCCAGCGTGCCCCTCGTTATCGTGATGGGCGCGGTGACGACCATCACGAGCTTCTGGCTGCTTCGCCGCGATATGAGAAGCGGCAAGCTGACTGCGAACACCGGAGTGACAGCCGTACCGACGAAGCCTGCTGCCGAGAGCTCGCGGATCAGCCGCTTGTCCCGCTCCAGCCGGGTTCTGTTCGCTGTCCTGATCCCGGTGCTGTTCCTGGCCGACGTGATTGCCATGTTCCTGCTTAAGCTTCAAGGAAGCGATGCGACCGCCCTCGTCGGCGGCACGGCCCTTCTCATCATGCTGTTCATTACCTTAACGGCGCACAGAAGCAAAGGTCTTGAGAAATCCGCCGAATACTTGGTGGAAGGTCTTCAATTCGGTTTTAAAATATTCGGTCCCGTCATTCCAATAGCCGCCTTCTTCTATCTGGGTGACTCCGCCTTCGCCGATATTTTCGGTAAGGTGCTGCCTCCCGGCTCCCACGGGCTGGTTAATGATTTAGGTCTTGCCTTGGCTCATACGGTTCCTATTAACGGAGCGGTCGGAGCGGTCACTCTGACGACCGTAGGCGCCATCACCGGTTTGGACGGCTCCGGCTTCTCGGGCATCTCCCTTACCGGCTCGATAGCCAATCTCTTCTCCACCGCCATCGGCTCGGGCATCGCCACGTTGACTGCGCTCGGACAAATCGCCGCCATTTGGGTCGGCGGAGGGACACTGATCCCGTGGGCGCTGATTCCTGCCGCAGCGATTTGCGGTGTCGACCCGTTCGAGCTGGCAAGACGGAACCTCAAGCCGGTCCTTATCGGATTAGCTGTGACCACCGTCGTAGCGATGTTTCTGCTGTAGGCGGCAAGAGGGGCTTGACCGGTCATTCCATTTCGTGTAAATTAATACCAATTGCTAGCTTAAATAGAAAAGCGATGACCAAGGATATAAGGACTGCCGGTTGATTGGCCCAGAGAAGGAGATCCCCGTCTGCGAGTCTCCACAATCACGGAGTATCTTCCCACCTTGAAAGCTGCAGCGGGGAACCGAAGCCACCAAGTATCCGCTGACGGTAGAAGCCGTTATCTTCTTGGAGAGCTGCTGCCTGGCCTTATGACCGCGGCAGTAAAATAAGGGTGGTACCACGACGCAATCGTCCCTGACGATGGCGTCTTTTTTATTTTCGCTAATGGAGTAACCGTCATTGTCCAAGAAAAGATGCAAGCTGCTACAAACAAAAAATCGCGTAAGGAGGAAATGGACATGAGACAGAGCGGCATGCTCATCCCGACCCTAAGGGAGGTGCCTGCGGAGGCCGAAGCCGCAAGCCACAGGCTTTTGTTACGAGGAGGATTTATTCGGCCGCTGGCCGCGGGAATCTATACCTATCTTCCCATGGGCTGGAGGGTTCTCAGGAAGCTGCAGCAATTGATCCGTGAAGAGATGGATCGGACCGGCGCACAGGAGCTTCATATGCCCGCTCTCCAGCCCGCGGAGCTTTGGCAGCAGTCCGAACGCTATAACGTCTACGGGCCCGAGCTGATCCGGCTGCACGATCGGCACTTACGGGAGTTTGCCTTGGGGCCAACCCATGAAGAGGTCGTCACAGCCCTGATACGGGATACCGTCAGCTCCTACAGAAGCTTTCCCATGACTGTGTACCAGCTTCAAACGAAGTTCCGTGATGAACTTCGGCCCCGCTTCGGGCTGCTTCGCGGCAGGGAGTTTTTGATGAAGGATGCGTACTCCTTCGCTATGGATTGGGATAGTCTGGACTTGAGCTATCGGGCCATGTATGAGGCGTATCAGCGGATTTTCGCCCGCTGTGGGCTGCATTACGCTGCCGTGGAAGCCGATGCCGGCTCTATAGGCGGCGAAGGGGAAACTCATGAATTCACGGCGTTGGCCGAAGTCGGTGAGGATACGATAGCCGTTTGTCCAGGCTGCGGGTATGCCGCCAATCTCGAGAAAGCAGTGTCAGCACGGCCTGATCAGGCTGATGGCTCATCAGGTTCCATCGGCGCCTGTGAAGCATTCGCAACACCAGGCATAAAGACGATCGATCAGCTTGTCCAGACTTTGGAGCTTCCGGCGGATGCCTTTATTAAAACGCTTGTTTACGTTGCCGATGGTCAACCGGTGGCTGTAGCGGTTCGGGGGGATCAGGAGGTGAACGAGCTGAAAGTAAGACACTGGCTGCAAGCCGAATCCTTGGAGCTTGCCGATGAGCAGATCATCCGGGAGGCCGCCGGCGGACCGGCAGGCTTCGTAGGTCCTGTCGGGCTTTCTATCAAGCTTCTGGTCGACTATTCGGCCGCCGCCCTATCCTCGGGAATTGCCGGCGCCAACGAAGCGGACCATCATTTGCGCAATGTCATGCCGGGCAGAGACTTTCCCCTCGACCACACC
Source organism: Paenibacillus sp. 32352 (assembly GCF_002042965.1). GTDB lineage: Bacteria > Bacillota > Bacilli > Paenibacillales > NBRC-103111 > Paenibacillus_S > Paenibacillus_S vulneris. The sequence continues at coordinate 80,149 of NZ_MZNT01000013.1, forward strand.
GGAGATTTCCGCAATGTCAAGGAAGGAGATTGCTGCCCGCGCTGCCGGGATAGCCTGAAGCTTGCCCGGGGAATCGAAATCGGGCACGTCTTCAAGCTCGGCACCAAATACAGCGGCAAGCTCAAGGCGGAAATAACCGATGCTTCCGGTCGGCCGACCAAGCTTATTATGGGCTGCTACGGCATCGGCATCTCGCGCCTGTTATCCGCCATAGCCGAGCAGCATCACGATGAGCACGGTATCCTGTGGCCGGCTTCAGTCGCTCCGTTTCAGGTTCATTTGATTCAGGTCTCTATCCAAGATGAGGCACAACGTGCTCTGGCTGAAAGTCTCTATGAGCAGCTAACTAAGCATGGCGTTGAAGTACTGATAGATGACCGCGAGGAAAGACCCGGCGTCAAATTCAAGGATGCCGACTTGATTGGCATCCCCATCCGCATCGTGATCGGCAAAAAGGCGGCGGACGGCCTGGTCGAATTCAAATTGCGCGGCAGCGGCGAGCAAACGGAAGTAACCGCGAGCGAGGCTTTGGAGCGTATTCTCCGGCAAGCCTCCGATGACTTCGGAATCCTATAAACCGTATTGCGGCTAATAGACCCGGATGAGCCCCAAGTAAGGTACATGGATGCATGTGCTTTACTTGGGCTCACACCGGGTCTTTTTTTCCGCAGCAGTCTATGGCGACGGGAATTTTCGGGCTCTTGCCCATAACCGAATAGGCGCTTGCTACATATATTGAATCTTAGATAGGCATTGGTTTAGTCGTTAATAAAAAGGAGATGTTAACCGTGTATCCATATCCGCAACCTCATAATGCTGGACACGATGCAAGAAGCTTTATACCGGGACCAGGACTTGGAGGTCCGGGAGGACCTGGCGGTTTCCCGGGAGGACCTGGGGGCTTCCCTTCCTCACCCCCTCCTGGACTGGGAGGAGGCGGTGCAGCCGGTGCACCTCAGTCCCCGCCACCGTCCTTCATACCTCCGGAGCCTTTCGCTGCTCCCTTTGCCGTAGATGCCAGCAGCATTCGCGGCTGCTTATTCCGTTACGTGTACATCTGGCAGGATAACGGGGACCAGTACTGGATGTACTTGACTCATGTAGGCCGCAACTCCATATCCGGCTTCCGCTGGTTTGGAACGGGTCCTATAGGCTTCTGGCTGTTCTTCGGTCTGGATTTACGCAGAATCCGGCAGTTCACCTGCTTCTAAGCCAATCTCATTTTACCGTATGAACCATCGGAAGACCCGCTTGCAGGAGCGGGTCTTCCGTCTTGTAAACAGAGAACGCTCCATTAGTTTTCAAGCTGAAGCAGCAGCTGCGCAATCAGCTGGGTATTTTCCAGCTTGTTCTTTAAATAATCGTAATCGACCCTGGATTGATCCACGGCGACCTTGGCTTTGGTCAGCACCCTTCTCAGCTCATGCGTATGCTGCCAAATCTCCGCGTCCCTTGCCTGCTCGTTCCGCCCCGTCACCAGACCGAGACTGAACAGCTCACACTCCTTGGCATGCAGCGCCAGCTTGGCATCCTCCAATCGGCTTAGGCTGTCGTAATAATCGGCCTCCGCCTCCCGCAGCTGCTCCGGGAGCTGCTGCAACAGCAGCAGCACTTCCTCTTTCGTCATGACGCATTCCCCTCCACGCAAACTCGTTTTCCGGTCTCCGTATCAGTCTATGCGCCCCCCGCTGCCATTAAGCTTCTTTTAAGGATCCTTTCAGCGCCCTTTCAGTTTAAAGTCATACTTATGACATCTTCATGTGGGAATATAGAAGAAAAAGCACGAAATTTGAAGCAAATGGAGAGACAGCCCCAATGGAAAAACGCTTTACGATCCCATACATCCAAGCTGCGCGCGGCATTGCCGTTGTTCTGGTCATGCTGTTTCACGCATCGCAAATGGCGAACAAATATTTTCAGATCAATTTTCTCGGGGTTAGCGACATGGGGCGTTCAGGCGGGTATGCCTACTTTTTCGTATTGACCGGATTTTTAATGTACACGCTGTACCATAATCATTTCGGCCGCTCAGGAATATGGCTTTCGTTCATCGTCAAACGGTTTCTGCGCATTTATCCCCTGTACTGGATCGTTACGTTAGCCGTCATTCCGGTATATTTCCTGGTCCCATCCTTCGGCCTCGGATTTGAAACAAAGCCTTCGGAAATTATCCACTCCCTGTTTCTGATACCCGGTCCGAATCCACCCATTCTGGGAGTCGCCTGGTCGCTTATTTATATTGTCTTTTTCTACGCGGCCTTCTCACTGCTTTTTGTTCTCAAGAAACCCGCCGCCGCTCTTTTATTCGCGGTATGGGTGGCCATTATTGGCCTGAACAGTCTTGGCTGGATTCATTTGAAGGATCATCTGTGGATACACTTTTTATTTGATGGTCTTCATCTGGAATTTATGTTGGGGGTAACCATCGCGATCCTGACCCGGCATACCCGGATTCGGAACGGCTTTGGCTGGCTTGCGGCAGGAATCGCCGTGTTCCCTGTTGTGTGGGGACTTCGTCATGCAAATCCTGATTTTTCCTATGTGAACACCCTGTATACTATCGGTTCAGCACTTGTTCTTGTAGGAATAGGGTCCCTCAAGATGAAAGCCCCTGCGTGGCTTAAGCCCTTGCAATTTCTCGGCGATGCTTCCTACTCCATTTTGCTGACAAGCCTGATCGGTTTGTCCATCACGATGAAGCTGGCCAAAGCAGCCCATCTGACGAACTGGATCAGCCCTTCTGCAGCCGCTGCGCTCTGCTTTCTTATGGCATTGGCCATCTGCTGTACATTTTATGGCTTGATTGAGAAGCCGCTCGTCCAGCGCTTGAGACAGCTTCTGCTGCCCAAAGTCCAGCCGGCGGCCACTCCATCGAAATAGGACCGGCTCAAACTTCATGCAACCCTGCGATCCGTTATCGTACGTTTTCGTTCGATACGCCGCAGGGCTGCTTCGTTTTGGGCCCATGCTCACCTTCCTTTCTATCCCTCCTACCAAAAAAGGACGCTCCTGCTAAGAGCGTCCAGATGGATGAGTAACTAATAGGATTCAGTTTGGCTGATGGATGGAGGTGGGGTGTCTCCCGGAGGAGCGGGCGTCCGCCTTTGTTATCAGGAAATCACACCTAATAAAGCCAGAATAAAATTTTCCTGATAACAACAGCGGCCGGAGGGAGATACCCCACCGGAGTAACACGTGCACATCTGAATCCTTCGCAGGCTTCCCATCCATCCCAAAAAGCGCTCTCAAGGAGCGTCCTTTTTTTCCCCGCCTTAATCCATTTCATATATCGAGCCGGACTTGCTGGCGAACATTTCGGCATATACTTTTTCCGCGTAGGCATCGGTCATACCCGAGATATAATCGGCAACAAAGCGGGGCCAAGGCCATCTGCTTTTATGCTGCTCGTAGTTCTCCATCCAATCCGGCGGGATGATCAAACGGCCGGTTTCATACTCGATGAAGCTGGTCCATAATCGTTGAATCATAATTTCGCTGCGCTTTTGCAGCCGCTGCACACGGAAATCCTTGATCAGCGTGACCCACGCCAATTTCTTCAATATTTCCATCGTCCGCAGCAAATGAAGGTCCTCTTGCCCGTCGCGGACAAAGGTAACCCGCTTCCAGCCTTTTTTCGGATCGTCGATAATCCCGACCTGGTGTGCGAAGGCGCTGACCCAGCGGGCCTTGATCTCTCTCCGCGTTCTCGAGGCCTCCTGGCCGCACTCGGCATAGATCGTCTCCCACTGCTCCAGGAACGAGATAAGCACCTGCTTGACCATCACATTCAAATCGACCTGATCCCAACCCATGTCTCCGTTGCCGTGATCGTCGACGATTTCCTGGATCACATTCTCTACAAGCCGCGGGTCCTCGAAAAAGGTCCGGTTCATCTGGATTTTCCCTGCACGAATCCCGTCCTCGATGTCATGGGTGGAGTAGGCAATGTCGTCGCTTAAATCCATCAGCTGCGCCTCTAGCGTAGAGCATCCCTCCGGCATCCCCCACTGGTCCCGAAGCATCCCGATTTCCTGCCACTCCATACCATACACGCCCTTCAGACGTCCGGGCTCATCCAGGTTATACGGGTATTTATTTATCGCAAGCAGCACCGCTGCTGTCAAATCCAGTCCGCTGCCGCTGCCTGCGCGCTTTTCAAGAAACATCAGAATGCGAAAATTTTGGGCATTCCCCTCGTAAGCCATCCCATGGACGACGGCAAGCAGCTGATTCAGCACCTCCTCGCCCTTGTGCCCGAAGGGAGGATGCCCCAAATCATGGGCTAACGCTGCGCACTCCACCACCGCCGGATCCATCATCAGTCCCGGATGCTCCTTGCGTCCGAGGAAGGGATACAGCTTACCCATTTTACGCGCGACTTCACGGGCGATTTGGGACACCTCCAAAGAATGGGTCAACCGGGTCCGGTAATAATCCCCCGACCCCGCGCCGAACACCTGCGATTTGCCTTGAAGCCGCCGAAAAGCGGGAGATTGAATCAATCTCGCGTAATCCTTCTCGTATTCGTCCCGTTCTTCGCTGGATTTTGTTGCCGTCGTGTCATTCAATCGCAGTTTTCGCAAATCCATCTATGTTCTCATCTCCAATCACCTGTCCCGGGTTCCGTTATCGGTAAGGTATATCGAAAAACGACGTTCCCCCGGAACGCCGCCTTCATGTTCTATGTACCATATTATCATTTTCATGGACAAAATAAAATCAACATTTAAATCGCTCAATCTTCGTCTGCAGCTCTTCCGCCATCGAAGACAAGGCTTGCGCAGAAGCGGATATTTCCTGCATGGAGGCCATCTGCTCCTCGGCCGCGGCGGAAATCTGCTCCGTATGCTCAGCAGCCGTCTCGGTAACCTGCTGCACCGTATTCATCGTTTCACTTACCTTATGCGTTCCAAGGGCTGCGTTCCGGGAGGAGGCCGAAGCGATCTGCATCTGGTCAGAGACCTCGGTGATTTTCCCTTTAATCTCTTCGAACAGCTGCCCCATACGATCCACGACCTCCTTGCCTGCGGCCACTTCCCGTGATGCCTCAATCATCGAATGCAGCGCCTGGTTCGACTGCGTCTGGATTTCTCCGGTCAGGTTATTAATCTCGCTCGACGACCGCGCAGTCTGCTCCGCAAGCTTCTTGACTTCGCCGGCAACGACGGCAAAGCCCTTGCCATGCTCTCCTGCCCGGGCCGCTTCGATAGAAGCATTAAGCGACAGCAGGTTGATCTGATTGGCGATCTCGGTAATCTGCAGGATCATCCGGTTAATATCCTCCGAGCGGCTGGCCTGCTCTTTCACGATAGCTTCCAGCTGATCGACATTGGCACCGATCACATTCATTTGACGGATCACCGTCCCCAATACGACGGCCCCTTCATCCGAATAGCTTCGGGCCTCTTCCGCACGGGCGGACGAATGCTGTACCAGCCCGGTAATATTGGACGTGTCCGCTGCCATTTCCCCTGTCACTCTGGAGCTCTCATTGACCTGTTCCACAAGAAGCTGGGAGCCCTGCGACATGTCCTGGGCCGAGGACGCAATTTGGTCCGTCGCCTTCGTATTCTGCTCTGCGCTTGCGCTCAGCTCCTCGGAAGAGGCAGCCAGCTGCGTCGAGGTTTCTCCGATTTCGACAATCATCGTCTTCAAGGATTGCACCATCTCATTAAAGCTTTGCCCCAGCTTGCCGATCTCATCTTGGGATCGAACCGTAACCGTCCGGCGCAGATCCCCTTGGCTCAAGGAAGCGGCCGTATCCATCAGCTCCCTCAACGGACGGATGATGGAGCGAATGATTCCAGCGATGAGCAGTCCTCCAAGCACTAAAGCTGCTATGACGACACCGGCCGTAACCTGGTAAATAACCGCCGATTTTTCCACCGTTTCCTGTGATTCCATCGCTCCTACCAGCTTCCAGCCCGTTGATGGATTCGTCACGAACGCAGCCTGCTTCTGCTGGCTGTTCAGCATATAGCTGGTCCTGCCCGAATCCCCCTTGTAGAACTGCGAATAATGCTCCTCCACCGCCTCCGCACCCGGCTTCTGTGAAGGATGAATCAGAAACTTTTTGTTTTTATCCAGTATGTAGACGTATCCCCGCTCCCCAATTTGCGCGTTTTTTACCATGGAAGCCAGCTTGTCGAGACTTAAGTTTACGCTGATAACCCCTTTTTTGTCGGGAAGCGTCATGGCAACCGATACTACCATATTCCCTGTAGTGGCCGACACATAAGGATCGGATATGATAACGGCCCCTGCGGATTTCATCGCATCTTTATACCAATCCCGCTCCCGGGGATCGTACTTTTGACTGCCGGGGTCCGGCGATTTCATCCATGCGCCGTTTTCGTTCCCGAGAACCGTGAGCTCTAGCTCCGGATGGTTGGAAGCGAAGGCATCGATGACTTCGCGGGCCCGGGAGCTTTTTTCATCAATCGCACTGCTCGAAAGCTGCTTGGCCAAGCCTTGCACATTGCTCATTTCCATGCGGAGATATTGCTCCACAGACTGATTCATCAGCTCGACCGTATCTTCCGCCGCTCCCATGAGTTCGCCTTGCATGCTGCTTTTAGCAGTTTGATAAGCGATAATCCCAATTAACAAACAGGGAATGATAAGCACAATGGCAAACGCAGCAATCAGCTTGTGCTTTAAACTCACATTATTCAATCCAAGCATGGGCTTGTCTTCCTTCCATCTTTAAAGGGTATGTAAAGCATCATCCCAAATGTCTGATTCTTCTACTCCCAAAGCGCGGGCAACCAGGCTTTTGGTATAGGCATGGGGCTTGTTGATTTTACCGTTGCGAAGCTTGGAGAGCGTCGTTTTGGAAATTCCGGTCATGCGGGACAGCTCCAAGAGAGACATCTGCCGATCGATCATAAGCATTTGCAGCTTTAGAGCGGGAGGGACCGTAGGAGCGGCTTCATCACGAACCTCAAGGAGCACGAAAGCAAAATGCCGGAACTGCCCGTCCGCCCTATAGAAAGGGCAAATGATCGCTTTGCGGCGCCGCCTTACATTTTTGACCAGCGTAGAAAAAATAAATTCCGTGACGTTCCCTTCCTTCGCACATTCCCGCAGCTTTTTACGAATTCTCATAATGTCTTCCGAAGCGGTAAAATGAACCAGAGAGCGTTCCTCGAAATGCTCGATCGACAGCTCTGTACCGGAAACGTATTGCGTAAGCCGCTCAACCGTCAGCTGCTCGCTTAGCAATCCCGAACCGATGATCTGCGGCAGCCGCAAATGAGCCTCAATCCACTTCCGCTCGGAGATATCCCGCACAACGCATAATAGAAACGTTTCGGCCCTTCCGGGAACCAGACTCATATGAATCTCAGCATGAATTCTCGTCCGATTTTTCCTTACAAGGACCGTTTCGGTCAGAACCGTTCTTTGCTTATGTGCCTTCTCCACTTTCTTGATCATTTCGCTGTCATTCTCCGGAGCAATCATTTCCCCGGGGTGGAGCTGGAACAAATCGCATATGGAGTCGCAGCCTAGCAAAATAAGAAACGAATCATTAGCTGTAACGAATTGCGACAGCTTCCCGTCCTTCAGACCGATAATCACCATTGCGTCCGGAGCGTATTGAAAGATCGTTTCTATAATTTCCCCTCCCCCAGCTCGTAATCTGTTGCCAACATTGTAACAAAGCCGTAAATTGGCAGGCTATTGTTAAATGATACCAATGGGAAAGTGAGAAAAGAACAAATGGACATGCCCTCAGTATAGGGGGTCATTTTGCCGCTTTACAAACGGTTACAGGCTCGTAACAATGCCGTGAAACTTGCGTTTTCGAGTCCGATTTTCCTCTTTCGACATATTCCGTACGAAACTTAAACAGATTAAACTTTTTCCGCAAAAAGTTTCATTTCTCCGTTTTTTTTGGGAACTAATCCCTAGGATAAAGGGTCTTATTTATAGAGGTGATACTTATTGGAGCGGCACTACTTGGAATTTTTGGCCGGGGGCTATGACCGCAATGCGGTCCTGAAAGAGCTCATGCAGAGCTACGGTGAAGACGTATGGAATTTCGCTTATTTTCTCACACGCCAGTCCCATGCGGCCGATGACATATCCCAGGACGTGTTTTTATCCGCATACGACAAGCTGTATTCCTTTCGCGGGGAGTGCAGCGTAAAGAGCTGGCTGTTGACCATTACGCGCAATAAGTCGCTTCATTATTTAAAGAGCGCCTTTATTCGGAAGGTGACTTTGCGGGATACATTGACTTTCCGTAAGGATGCCTCCCCTTCGGCTGAGCAGGTTGTTCTGGACAGACTGGAATCGAATCGGCTGTGGAGCTATGTCATGGAGCTGCCGCGCAAATACAGAGAGGCGATCATTCTGGACTACCACTATGGGCTAACCATGAGGGAAATCGCATTGCTGCTGGATATTTCAGAGGGAACGGTGAAATCGCGGGTGTTTCGCGCCAAGCAAAAAATATCGGAGCGTCTCGCCACAGCGGCCGAACGAGAGGAGGAGTAGAGCATGGATCATCAAAAGCCGGGTTGGGCAGAGGAAATGAAGGCCTCTCCATTTGCCGAAAATCATTTTACTCCGGAGCTTCAAAGCCAAGTTATCCAAAAGGCCTCCTTAACGAGAAGAGTAAAACCGGCATCGCGTGTAAGAGCCGTCGGAGCCGCCTTGGTGCTGGTCTCCATCCTAGCCTGTTTGGTCTGGATCGGAAAAGAGTACGGGGCATTCCCGTCACCCGCCTCCTCCCTTGGCGTCACATCGGGCCAGGAGCAAGTCCGACAAGTCTATTACGATAAAGGGAAGCTTGTCCTGGAGGTATTCCCGGACCCCGAGCTTAAAGCGGGACAGCCGTATGGATATATTTGGTCCTTCAAGGCTCCATTCGATGAGCTGAAAGGGAAGACGCTATCTATCACCGCTGAGCATAAGAAGTCGGGGCTGAAGCTGACCGTGCTGCCCCCCGTCGAAATAACGGAGCCCAGCAGCGGCTATCCCGGGCTGGAACGGTTTACGGCGAGCTTCGGGCTTCCCTTCAGCGGGCTATGGCATTACACGGCGGTGCTGGACGGCCAAGCGTACGCCGATGTGGTCCTATCCGTACAAGAGCCATCATGGGAGGTAAGCCCGATGTTTCGTTCCGGCAGTTATGACATGCGGGGGATCGAGCATCAAGTCGGTTTTATCGATCCAGGGTTTATTGCGGGAGCAGGCCAAAAATATATGTGGCATTTCTGGGAAAACCGCGAGCCCCTGGAGGGAGCCTTTACGGTCAAAGCCGTCAAGCAGGGGGAGGAGCAGCTTATCGATGTATTTTCTGCTGCCTCCTTGGGCCGAGCGAACAACGGCGCCGACCGCATCGCCGTCTCTACGATGTCGCTCCCTGAGCCGGGGCTCTGGCGTCTCCTTCCCTATGTAGGAGACCGAATGCTTGGCTCCATCGTCGTCCGCGTGAAATGAGAGGAACCCACAACGTTGGGCGAGTCTGTCGAGAAGCCTACAGAGCTTGAACTATGGCTAATATACTCCGGTGAGGCTCGAAGGCCTTTACAGCAAAAAAAACCGGCCGCAGCAGCGGTCGGTTCTTTGTCATTAAGCGTGAATGTTTTGCAGTACGTAAGTAGAAGCAGGCTGCGTCGTAATGAACGGGCTAAGCTCCCCGAGCGCGTAAATATGCAGCAGATGCATCGCACGCGTACATGCGGTGTAGAACAGCTTGCGTTCGCTCTCGCGGGCGTACTGCTCCTTCGAGCCGTCGTAAAGGAGGACGGCGTCGAACTCCACACCCTTAGCGAGATACGCAGGGAGCACATGGATGCCCTTGGTAAACTCCGGCGTATGCTTCGTTATAAGCTGCAGCGGCAAGCGCCCCTGCAGGGCATCGAAGACATCGGCGCTTTCGCCCGCCGTCTTGCAGATGATCGCAATCGAATCGAAGCCGTCTGCGCGCAGCGCTTCGATATCGGCTGTAATGGCCTCGTGCAGGCTGCCTCGGTCGGCCGCCACCGTAATCTGCGGCTTGTCGCCGCTGCGGTTGAACGGGATGATCTCCTCGCCTCCCGGCACCATGCCGCGGGAGAACTCGACGATTTCCTGAGTTGACCGGTAGCTGCGGGTCAATCGGATCAGCTCCGTCTGCTCCGGTCCGTAGAGCGCCGTGATCGGGTCAAGCTCTCCAAGCGCCGAAGCGTGAGCGTAGATCGCCTGGTTCATATCGCCCAGCGCCGTCATGCGAGCGCGAGGAAACAGCCGCTTCAGGAATTCCAGCTGGAACGGCGAATAGTCCTGAGCCTCGTCTACGATAACATGGCGAACCGAGGTGTTCATCTGGAAGCCCAGCATCAGCTCGTTCAGATATAAGAGCGGCGTCGCATCCTCATACGCGATCTCCCCTTGCTCCATCCGGGCTAGCGTCTGCTTGCCTATTTCGGCCCACAGCGCCGGCTTGCCGGCTGCCCCGGATGCTTGCAGGAACAATCCGTCATCCTCGAATAGCTGGCGGTAGACCGACGTGACATGGACGAACTTCAGCCTTTTGATTCTGCCGCGAACCGGCTTCAGCTCCTCCTGCACGACCATCCGCGCAAGCAGGTCCTTCTCTACCTCGTAATCGTCGAACGATTCTTCGCCATCCTTCTTCTTGCGGCGCATTTGGTTATAAGCCCGCTGATAATCCTCCGTCTCCAGCAGGTTGATCCGATCCTCCACCCATTCCGCCTGCCGCTCCTTCTTCTCAAATTCTCTCACTTCTTTCAAGAGCCAATCCCGGATCAGAACGATCCGGTTCGGAAGCCGGATCGAACGATCCATTTCATAGAATCGTTCTTTCATCTGTTCGGCCGAGACGATCGTTCTCCCTTGAAACTTAATCGGCTTAAAGATCATCCCTTCCTGCTCCAGAACTTCCTTATAATAGGATATGACCTGCAAAAAATCAACGGAGGATTTGTAACGAATCCCCTCGATTCTCGCCTCATACTCCGGTTCGGACGCCGATGACAGCACATATTCCAGCTGGGTAAACGGATCCTCCAGATTGTACAATTTGCCAAGCCGGTGCTCCAAATATTGCTGGAACGTCGTCTGCTGCATGTTTTCTTCTCCCAGCTCGGGAAGTACTGTCGAGACATAGCTGTTGAACATCGGGTTCGGAGAAAACAGCACCATCTGATCGGCCTGCAAGGTGTCCCTATGCTTATACAGCAAATAGGCAACCCGCTGCAGCGCGGCGGATGTTTTACCGCTTCCCGCAGCTCCCTGCACAATCAGCATCCGGCTGCGGTCGTTTCGGATAATGCGGTTTTGCTCCTTTTGAATCGTGGCTACGATGCTTCTCATCTGAGCGTCGGAGCTCCGGCTCAGCACCTGCTTCAGAAGCTCATCGCCGATCGTAAGGCCTGTATCGAACATTAATTTGATTTGTCCGTCATGAATGACATATTGTCGTTTCAAATGCATCGTACCGGTCACATCGCCCGCCGGCGTTTCATACGAGGCTGGACCGGGCGGGTAATCATAGTAAAGGCTCGATACCGGAGCGCGCCAATCGTACACGAGGAACGTATTGTCATCCTCATCCGAAAAAGAAGCGATGCCCAAATAGATCTTCTCCGCTCCGCTCGTGCCATCCTCTGTAAAGTCAATCCGTCCAAAATAAGGCGTCTTGATCAGACGCTTCAGCTTCCCGAGCGCTATCGAAGCCTGACGATGCCGCCGCTCACGATCCGTGAGCACTTCAACCTGCTGCTTTAAGCTGAAGTAGGTTTCAGTCAGATCCTCCATCGTGCTCAGGTTCACGGTTACTTCATCCCAAAAATGCTTGCGGATATCGACGACATCGGTTCTCACGTCACCGACTTCTCCCGCCAGCTCCTCCATACGCTTGCCGATCTTTGCTGTAACCAGGTCCACTCGCCGCTGCTCTTCGCGCCAATCGATTTCCTTCATACTCAAAAAAATCGCCTCTTTTCGAATGGAATTCAAAACAAAAAAATAGGTTTGACATGGCTTGAACAGGATGCTATAATGATATTAGAAATGTTAATGTGGAGAACTATTACTTTCTGTGAAAACAGAAATGACCGAATCCCATTGTAACACTTCTGTTTTTTGAAATCAATATTTGGACTAGCTTAAACTAACGTCGCAGGACGTTTTTTTTTATTTTCAGCTAGTAAGCATTGAATCGGCCCACCGCCGGCCCTTTCCCCAATGGAGTTATAGAATCCTCTAAATATAAATAATGGCCTATCAGAACATCGGCAGAATGGGCTTTACCAGATTCCAGAATTCGTACAGGTCCGCCCAAATCCCAACTAATCACTTCCAAGATTCCGGCGATAGATAGCAGAAAAGAAAGGATACTGACTACATAAAATGCCCTTTTCGCTTTTATCCATAATAAATGAATCAATACTAGCACGACTATCGATAAAATGCTCGAAAACACCACTGTTAGTCTTAATAAAAATAAAAACTCTTCTGCATTTGAGCTATTCTCTCGGAAAAAGTCAAGTAATTGCACACTAGTAACGAGATAAAGAGATATACAGTAAAAAATAAAAAAATAAGGGTAATAACATATAAAAGCTAACCATTTGACATACCTATTCATGCTGCCTTTATCCCCCAAAATCATTTACAGATTGTCTTATTCTACCACAACATGAACTGTACTAATAGGTTGAAACAAAAAACCGTTATGCACTTCCCTCGTTTAACCTCGAAGGGGACGCATAACGGTTTTTGCTTTTAGATACTAAGCTTTCCTTCTTAACAGCCTTAATGGTTAAACCCGAAAATTGTTATCCTAAATCGAACCCTTGTTTTGCAAGTTCCTACGGGTTTGCTTTTATTTTTTTAAAATTAGTGAAACAATGTACTCGTTTTGGAACGTCTTATAAATGTAAATCAAAAAAATAGGTAGAAAAGTGCTCATTTGAAACTCTTCAAATCAATCGTTCTATTAAATACTGCCTCGGCAGTATTATCTTTTTAACATTATTTTTTATTTTATTAAATAATGGAGGGACCTGAGACATGATCAAATTACTTGTAAATGCCCTATCTGTGGGAAGAGGACAAACGAAACTTTTCGTTATTTTTTCAATAATTATGTATTCGTTTTTACTATTAGGCTGCAGTTCCTCAGAGAAGGTGAAGGGCTTGAGTACGAGCATAACAGGGTATATTGTAAAAAATGAAAATACACGCCTGCTTGTCGTTTCACAACGACCGTATCGGGATAAAGACTACGAAACAATATGGATCACAAGTAAGGATGCTGCTAACTTTACAGCTGGACAATTAGTTGAAGTACAATTAAAAGGCCAGATACAAACATCAAATCCGGCGCAGGATTATCAGAAAAAATAAGCGTAATCAAAATGGATGCAATTCCTGGCGCACACAAAACCAAGGAAGACGTATTAAAAGAAGCTCTATCAAAACTGCAAAATGTTGAGGTCCCTCTAGTTAAAGATATAACATTTTCGAATGACAACAATAAATGGACTCTTACATTCTCTGATTCTAAAAATGCGGATCAAAAGGTAACTATAGATATAACCGATTAACCAGGAAAATCCGAGCAGCAATTATTTTGCTTGCAGAATCGGGTACTTCCAGAGCTGAAGAAACTTATTTTTAGGTCTTGATAACACGGAGTCTCGGTCTAATGTAGTGTAGTTTCTTAGGAGCAATAAATAAGCCCATTACAGTAAATTGAAATCCGACTAATGTTCAATTTACTTAGTAATGGGCTATTTTTGTTCCCTTTAAAGGGAGTGTACCGATAGTCATTTATAAAAAATCATTGTCAACTAATTTTCTGACTGAAGTTCATAATCTTCTCAACATTATTTACAAGAATATTCAACTTACTGGAAAAGGAATCCCATACCGGCGCCAAGGCTTGTTGGCGCCGAAATAATTGCACAAGCTCCGCACGGCGGGAACCGGTGCTATAACGAACGAGTCCGTGCGTTCCCCTTCGTATAACACGACTTCCTCGCCCTGGTTCAGGTCCAGCTCAATGAGACCGCCGCCCGGCAGCCTCACCGGTACCTCCCGGTCGCCCATCACCCGTATGGCCGACGTATCCAGCCAATCGGTTTGCAGCCGGCACGGCTCCCCGGCCAAGCTTTTGACGCGGATGAACGCTGTCCGTCCCTCTTTGCGCTGGGCACTGAGGAGAAAAGCCCCTTCCGCCCGCAGATCGTGGAAGCTGACGTCTTTCCATGCGCTTGGAAGCGCTGGGAACACGCGAATTTTATCTCCCCAGCTTTGCAGCAGCAGATCGTGAATCGACTCTGCGCAGGCTAACGGGGACTCCATCACGGGCCCGGCTTCCCTGTACATCGTATTCGGCTTGATCAGATGCATGAAGGTTTGAATGTACTGCAGCGCTTCGTCTCCCTCTCCGATCGCCGCGGCGATAGAGGCAGCCCCGGTGAACGTGAAGCCGCGCATGTCCCCCTCCATGCCGGTCCAGTAGCGAAGCGACTTGTGTATCAGCTTGCGCTCCTCCTCCTGCTCCCCCGTCATCTGGTGTAATGGGAACACGGCGAGCAGATGGCTGAAGTGCCGATGGCCGAATTCTATCGGAGCATCGCGCCCGAGCAGAAGCCCGTTCTCATCTACTGGATATGGGGTCAGGTGATCCAGCACAAACGTCCAACGCTCCGCTGCCGGATCCTCAAGCTGCAGCCTGTCGTTGATGCTGAGCAGCGTCTCACAGCCCCAGCGGATCAAGGACAGATCGTAGTGGCAGTCGGGAACGGTCATTTTCTTGAAGGAGCCGTACTCTGGTGAGACGGTCGGCGGCAGATGCAGCTTGCCGTCTTCCCCCTGCTCCAGAATATGGATGAAATATTGCACGCCGCGCTTTAACAGCGGCAGCAAGCCGTTTCTCAGCATCGACTCATCCATGGAATGGCGGTATTGACGCCAGTAGTTATGGCAGATCCAGAGCAGGTTGCCTGTCTCGTCCACTACCTTGCTCTTCAAATCGTAGCTGCAGCTGCGGCCCAGCCCCGCGGAGTCATGCCGATACTCCTCCGGAACGTTGGCGATCAGATGATCGAAATTAGCATCCAGCGCTCGGGTCAGTGACTCCCCCATCTCCAGTCTGTTGGACGTATACACCGGAGAATAGCTCATTTGAACGTTCATATTAAACCATACGCCCGGCCATGGGGTAGGCGCCATCCAGGGCCCTTGATTGTCTATGATCAAATGCTCCTTCCGGGTAGCAGAAGCCAGCTTATACATTTGAATCCAGTAAAAGCCTTCCAGCAAAGTATCCGGAATCGAAACGAAGCTTTGCGGATAATATGCATGCCACCAGCTCCGGTGCTGCTGCACCTCCTGCTCCAGATCGGCTTGCGCCGTTTGGCGTACAAGATCGGCAGCATCCTGCTTGACCGCGTCGCTAACCCCGTTCTGAATCGTCAAGTAACATACCCGATGATCTAAAGCGGCTTCTACCTCCTGCCATGCCGTTGTACAGCCGTCTCCCAGCGGATACTGCTGAACTCCGATATGTACCCCGTCTACTATGCTGCGGCTCACTTGAATGTCCGGAATGTACTGATTCAGATTGGGGCCGTCCGCGTTTTTCAGCACATGGGAAACCTCCGGCTCCGCATACCATTGAAGCTTCGCTTCGCGTTCCCCTTCGGAGGTCTCCAGCTCGATGACCATTACCATCTTTTCGCTGTGGATGAAAGCTCTCAACCCGATCTCCCCTACGGTAGTGACCACCCGCGCTTTAATTTCAGCGTTCCATAGATCGACCCTGATCTCCGTCGGCTGGTAGACCCAGCCTACACATTCCAAATCGATCTCCCCGACCGGAATGCGCGGACTATAACCGCTTTTGCGCGCAGCCGTCACATCCGTGCGTCCAAGCACGAAGCGCAGCACGTTCCTTTTATCGCGATGCTCTTCCCCGAACATCATGGCGCCCATTAACCCGTTCCCAATGAATGCGCCTTCATTCCACGTCATAGGACGCGTCGTCCAAGTCATATCATGCCGGGATAAAAACTCTTTCCAATCCAGGTTGACCTCAAGCCGGCTCGACTTCTCCTCTTCCACTCTCATACCGTTCTCCTCCTAACTAGCGCTGTTCCTTCTTAATAGTCTGCTCTGCCGCCTCTTTGGCTGTCCGAAGCAAAGTGTTAATATCTGTATTGCCTGTCGTTAAAGCATCGAACGCTTTATCGATTTCTTTGGACACGAAGGCATCGTTCTCATTGATCTGACGCATCGGTGCAGCCTTCAGTTTAAATATAGCCGAGGTGTTTTTCCCTTTCAATATGTTTACTTTCTCGCCGAACACCTGCTGCAGCTCCGGATCCTGAATCGCCGGCAGCTTGCCGTTCTTGCTCAGCTCCATCTGCGCCTCCTTGGAGGTCAGCTGCATCAGCACTTGAAAGGCTGCATCCTTATGTTTACTTGTTGAGGAAATAGCTATATTGTGCGAGTCAATGCCATGACCGATACCCGGCTTATCCTTCATAACGGGGAATGTCGCCATATCCCAATTCATCGGCTTGCCTTCCCGCTCCAATTGCTCGAGATTTTGCGTATTATCGTAGGTTATATACGTTGCCAGCGTCCGTTCCTTCAGGAACAGGTCGCGGTAATTTTTTATATATTGATTGCCGGGAATCGAGTAAAAATCAAGCATCGTCCGGAACGCCGTCACCCAGCCCTCGGAGGTTACGTCCACCTGCTTGGTGGCAGGATTAATATAGTTGAGAGACATCGGCGCTCCGCCCTTCAGCGCATACGGATTGACGCCTGAATACTGAACTCCGTCAACGACTCTTGTCAGCTTGCGGCTTAAATCGAGATAATCGTCCCAGGTCATGCCATCCTTCGGATAAGGAATGCCGAATTTATCAAAAATATCTTTATTGTAGTACGTTACTGCGTAATTGGTCGAGAACGGAAGCGCATACAACTTGTCGCTGCTGCCGCCCGCCTTGCGAATAGCATCCATTGCTTCCTTATTAAATGCATCCAATGGGAAGCTATTTTTCTTTGCGAGGGCATCGAGGTCCTCAACAACCTCCAGCTTCCGCATATCGGTGACGTACGGTGTACTGAGGAAGATGAGATCGGGCACATTGTCCGCAGCAATTAAATCCTCGATAGACGATCCTTTGGCATTATTAATAATTTCGATCGTGATGTTCGGGTATTTTTTCTGAACGGGCTCTATAATATATTTTTTTATGCTGTCCTCGGGATACGCAATACGCATGAACAGCTTTAACGTCACCGGTTCATTGCTAACCACAGTCTGACCCTTGCCCTCTTCCTTGGGCGAGGAGCTTCCCCCGGCTCCGCAGCCTGCCATCAAGACAAGCGCCATAGCCGCCAACCACATTCTGGATGGATGTAACATCGATAAGGTCCCTCCAATTCTTCATCCCCTGTATTCGCATTGCTCTTCTAGTGGGATCGGGGAGAAGGCCGTCCGAACAGGACAGCCTGTCTCCGCCGTGGAACCCGCTATCGCTTGAGAGCAACCGGATTATCCTTTAATAGCACCGACCAAGGCGCCTTTCACAAAATATTTTTGCAGGAACGGATACACCAGCAGGATCGGCACGGTGGCAACGACAATCGTTGCGTGCTTCAGTGTCTCCGACAGCATCGCGATATCGCTTGCGCTGGAACCGGATGCCATATTGCTCGCTTCATTTTGCAGCAAAATCTCTCTTAAAATCAGCTGCAGCGGATACAACGAGCGATCCCGCAAAAAAATCATCGCGTTAAACCAGGAATTCCAATGGCTTACACCGTAATACAGCAGCATGACAGCAATAACCGGCATGGACAGCGGCAAAATGATCCGGAATAAAATGACGAATTCGTTCGCCCCATCGATTTTAGCCGATTCCTCCAAGCTGTCCGGAATTGCTTCAAAGGAGGTTTTCATGATGATCAGGTTAAAGGTGCTGATGGCCTGCGGAATAATCAAGGACCATAAAGTGTTGGTAATGCCCAGCCCCTTGACCGTTAAGTAGAACGGAATTAATCCGCCGTTGAAAAACATAGTGAACACGATGAACAGCATGATCGGCTTACGGAACTTCAAGCATTTGCGGGATAGCGCGTAGGCCCCCAACGAGGTGAAAAAGATGTTAAAAGCCAAGCCGATAATACCAACAAATAGCGTATTTCCATAGCCTTTAAGGATCATCGGATTGTCGAACACCATTTTATAGGCATCCCAATTAAACCCAAGCGGCTTCAATAGAAATCCTTTGTGGGCCATATATTCGCCAGGATCGCTTAAGGAAGCGAAAATGACGTAGATTAACGGATAAATCGTTGTAATCATCAACAAGGTCAGAAATACGGCGTTACTCCACTCAAAGGCGATTTCACCCAGCTTTTTTCGATACGGCATACTCCAGCCCTCCCTCTACCATAAGCTCGTCTCGTTGAGCCTGCGGCTTAACCAGTTCGAAAAAATGACCAATGTGAAATTGATGATCGAGTTAAACAAGCCGACAGCGGAGCTGAAGCTGTAGTTCAATTCCTGCAGACCGATACGGTACACATAAGATCCGATGACATCGGCGGTTTCGTAAGTCGACGGATTATAGAGCAGAATGATCTTTTCCGAACCAACATTCATCAGTCGGCCGATATCAAGAATAATCAGGATCACGATCGTCGGCATAATACCGGGAAGCGTAATATGCAGCATTTGCTTCCACCGGCCCGCACCGTCGATCTTGGCGGCCTCATACTGCTCCGGGTCGATGCCTGTTAATGCCGCTAAATAAATGATCGTTCCCCAGCCGATGTGCTGCCAAATACCGGACGAAATGAATAGCGTTCGAAAATATTCCGGCTCCAGCAAGAGCGAGATTCGTTCCCCGCCGAAATAGGCGATCACATCGTTGACAATGCCTGAACTGGAAGTGAATTCCTTGATCATCCCGCAGACGACAACCAGCGAGATAAAATGCGGCATATACGTCACGGTTTGTACCGTTCTTTTGAACAAGGAGGAGCGGACTTCATTCAGCAGCAACGCTAGGATTATGGGTGCCGGGAATCCGAACAGCAGCTCGTACAAGCTGATCAGGATCGTATTTTTCAAAACCCGCCAAAAGTAAAGCCCGCCGAAAAAGCTTTGAAAATGCTCCAGTCCCGCCCATGGGCTGCCCCAAATGCCAAGCCTTGGCGAATAATCCTTAAAAGCTATGATGGCGCCATACATCGGCACATAATGAAAGATGGCAAAAAACAAAATGACAGGCGCCAGCATTAAATACAGCAGTTTATTTTTGCGAATATCTCCAAGCCATTCAACAGCCAAGTTCCTCTTTGCCGGGTAGGGAACCGTATTCGGCTTCGTGAGCGTTTTCGTGCTCATCCTCATTCCCTCTCTCTTGTTGTAGTTAAAAGGGAACCGGCAGTCCAACCTGCCGGATCTCCCCATTGGCTTCCTCCATTAACGCTTGTTATAACGGTCAAGGGCATCCTGATAAATTTTGACCGCGCGCTCAATCCCAAGCTTCTTGATCTGCGCTACATACGTATCGTAATTATCGAGCGGTTCTTTGCCGACTACGAATTTCACGAACATTTCTTCCTTGTAATTCGTGACATCGTTAATGATTTTGCCGAGCTCCTTGCTCTCCTCCGCCGTTGGCGTCAGGAATAATGGAATCGTGTGCTTCTCCGCATCGGTCGCTCCCCAAATCGCCGGCGCCTCGTCCTGCTGCTTGTAGGAGTTCCAGCTTCTGCGTTCGTCCGCTTCGTAAGGACCATTCGGCTTCGTATATTGGGAAATCATTTGCTGAAGATTGTACTTATCGTTCTTCACAATTTTATCCGTATACTTGGGAATGCCTTTGTCCATCGTGTAGCTGTCGCCTTCGATACCGAAGTTGAAGAGCAGCCCGCCTTTTTCGCTGTAGGCGTAATCGAGCCATTTGGCAACCAATTCCGGGTTTTTGGCTCCGGTAGTGATGGCTTTGCTTGCCCCCGGGCTGTATTTGAAATCACGGTGCCCGGTGAACGGCTTCTCACCCTTTTTAAGCGATGGGTACGGGGCAGCGACCAAATTGTATTTAGGGTCTTTGCCTTTCATCGTATCCAGCCATTTGCCCAAGCCGCCGCTTTGCAGACCTACGGTGGCCCCTGTTTGGCCGCTTAGCATCTTGGTATCCAGCGCCTTGCCGTCCGTCAATGCAAAATCTTTGTCAAACAGCCCTTCCGCGTACCATTTGCGCAGCAAGGCTAACGCGTCCTTATATTGCGGATCGATAGGACCGAATTTCACTTTGCCCTGATCGTCCAGGTAGAACGAGTTGGAGGTTTTGTAAGCGCCGATGAATGCATCGCGCATCTCCAGGTTGCCGTTCACGTAGGTGACGGATAATGGAGCCGTGGCACCTTTCTTCTCTTTGAAGGCCTTCAGAACGGTTTCCCACTCATCAATGGTCGTTGGCATTTGCAGACCAAGATCATCTAGCCAGTCCTTGCGGATAATCGGACCGCGGAATACGAGACCGGAAGGGTTGCGGATCATCGGGAATACATAGTATTTGCCGCTGTCCGTCTTGATCATTTTGTCGAGCTCTTTATCCGCCTGCAGCTTCTTCTTCAAGTTCGGCGCATATTTATCGATAATATCGTTCAGCGGAACGATAACCTTGTCGGCTATAGCTTTCTCCGGGCCACCGGGATACGAGCCCGCGCTGCGTCCGGTCCAGTCATACTCCACTGTATCGGGAAGCTCATTCGATGCAATCATCAGATTGAATTGTTCTTTCGTTTGATTGTCGGCCGGGTGAATATATTTCACCTTTACACCTGTTTCCTTCTCCAACTGTTTGCCGAAAGGCAGATCCGCCAAGTTGGGTGCGAAGGTGGTGGCGTTATTATTCAGACTCTCCCAGGAGGTGATGCCTTCCGTCGTTTGCAGCGGATAGCTGCTGCCTAATCCGGCTTGCCCTTTCGCCGCATCCTTCCCTCCGCTTCCTGTCCCGCTATCTGTTCCCGACTTACTGCAGCCTGCGAGAACCAACCCGCCGGCCAAACTAATCGCCAATCCGACACCGACGACATTTTTTACAGATCGATGCTTGCGCTTCATCCAAGAATCCCCCTAGTCTATATTTTCACCATATCCATGAAACTGTGGAGTGCACTCATGGCCTCATTATGCTATGTCCCCGGTCAAATGCCTATCTACAAAAAGTGAAATCGTCGATAAAATCGATACTTCCGGATCGGTACTTTAGGTATTGTTCGGCAATTGTTGAAAAAACGGTTCCTAAGAACAGCGAGGTTGTTGAGTACCCCGGAGAACTTGAAATATTGCTGCTCTATTCCAGTGGGATATGCCCCTCCAGCCGCTGTTGAAACCTGTGAATGGGGATTATATTTTGCGGTATTTTCACAGGTTTCAAAGGCGGACGTGAACTCCTCCGAGGCATACCCCACTTCCTTAGATAGCAAATTTCTCGATTCGGGCATCTCAACAAGCTTGCTGTTCTAATGAACCGTTTTAAGGGTAAGAAAGGGAGGGAGACCCCTCCCCCTGGTTCAAGATGCACTACGGTGTTACAGGGCCGACATCCGAAACGGTCAAAGGCTTGCGTACATCGGAGCTGGAGGCGTAATATTCATCCGCGCCGATATCGCTGATGCCCGAACGGGCTTCACCGTCCATATCCTCCGTAACGTAAGTGAACGTTCCGCCTGAAGCGTTGATAGCCTGCGTGCTTGCCGAGGAGAGCTTCTTCAGCATGAGCGGGCTGGAGGTCATGCCTTCGTTGACATCGACCAGATTAGGATCGGCATTTTTCACCTGTGCGCTAGTGGCATTAAAGTTACTCGCGCTTTGACCGAAACCGATATTGTTCTGGAATATTGGATTCACAGCTGTTCCGACGTTGTACATAGGCGTTGCGTTGATGCCAACCATGAGATTATTGGCTATTTTCACATCCTGCGGAGCGTAGTTCGGCGTTCTCGTCTTCATTCCGACGTTGATGCCGCTGGTGCTGTTAACAATCGTGTTGTTGACGATTTCCGCACGATACACCTTCCAATGCTTCGTCAAATCATCCTTCGTAGGATTGGTGCTGTACCCGTCGGAGCCTCCATCATAGTCACCGCTATCGACATTAACAGCGTCCATGGTTAGACCCGACATATAGTTGTTATAAATTTTGTGATCGTTGCCGTAAATCCGGAAGCCGCCGACCTTCGCTTTGACGCCGTCGCCCAAGATGAAATTGCCGTAGTAGCTGTTCGCATGGCCATGACGAGCCGTGATTTGACCTCGTGAATTTTTAACGGTGTTGTATCGGATCGTGTTGTGGCTGCTCTTAACGGAGATGACTTCGTCGTCGTTATCCGTATTTTCGAACAGATTATACTGCACCTTGGCTAGGCCGTCCGACATGGACATGCCGGATAGGCCGACGCGAATGTTTTCCCCGCCGTTGTCCGTAATATAGCTCCAATCGTGGAAATAGTTATACTCGATCGTATCATTTTGAGACACTTGGGTACCGGCTCCATCGACGGAGATCATCTGCCCGATGCCGTTGCGCGGACCGAATTCATTATGGTCTATCATGTTGTGATGGCTGTTGGCTCCTGTAAGCTCCACCCATTTCACTAAAGTGTTGGGGTCGCTTTGCTGCAGCTTGAAGAGATTGTTCGTCAAGCGAATGTTGTTGCTGGCGTTCAGCGATATTCCCGGCGTCAGTGCGGTGCTCGTCAGCTTTAAGCCTTTTATGACGATGTAGGAGGAGCTTTTGACAAGGAAGCTGCCGGACAGGACGGCTTGCCCTTGATTCGCCGCTCTTATCGTAATCGGCTGGCTGCTGGTTCCGTTCTTGCCCGAAATGACGAATCGCCCGGCAACCACTGGGCTCTCCGTGTTATTGGAGTTATAGTACGTGCCGTTAGCCAGCACGATCTCAGTTCCTGCCGTCGCATTGTTAAGTGCAGTCACCAATTGGGCGGAGGTCGACACATTGACTATATTGGAGCCTGTCAAATCCTCTCCGTAGATTTCAACCTCCGTGTAGCTGTTCCACGCACTGGCCGAGTTCATGTGGCCGATAATGCGCACATAACGGGCCCCGCTCACATCCGGAAAATCGAAGGTCTGCAAGCTGTTGTTCATAGCGCTCGTTACGTTAGATTTAGCGGTTGTGAATGTCGTTCCATCCGCAGAAGTTTTGATATCGAAATTGAACGTACGCGTATCCCCGCTTTGGAAGGCGATTTTGACATACGCGACCTTTTTGCTGGAGCCTAGGTCGTATTGAATCCATTGATTGTCTCCGCTTGCCGACCAACGTGTCGCCAGATTACCGTCAACCGTATTGGCCGGCACATTGCCGTCATCCGCGCTTGCGGTTACAGCGGAAGCGGCGATACTGAATTTCGCATCCGCAGCATACCCCATGCCGGGAAGCAGGGCTGTAAATAGAAGCAAGCATAAGCAGATGGACCACATTCTTCTTTTGATCATCAATTTTGCACCGTCCTTTGGCAGGCTTTTTTGATACCGGCATTTCTAAAAAGGAAGCGTTATCAAAACATCCTTTGCTTCTTCCTCCCGCATCCCTCCTTCAGCATCCGTATCCAATGGAGTGCGCACTCACTCTATTATGAACGTCCAACTGCCCGCCAAAGTAAATCTCGAAAACGTAAAATGATCGTTAAAAAGCAAACTTGGACCCATAAAAAGTACCTATATAAAACGGAGAGCCGCAAAAGCTCAGCTTTTGAACGGCTCGGACAAAACAACAATGAGTGCTTTTTACGTCGGAGGAGTTTTGGTATATTTGCCGGGCGTGATGCCCTCAAACTTTTTGAAAATACGCAAAAACGTATTAACGTCATTGTAACCGACCTTGCCGGCCACCTCATTGACGGTATATTTCTGCTCCAGCAATAGCTTCTTGGCTTCCTCCAGGCGGGTTTTATTGATGAAATCCAACAGAGCTTCGCCCGTATATTCCTTGAACAGCCGCGACACATACGAAGGCGTCAGATCGAACGCTCCCCCTATCATCGATATGTTCAAGCTCTCCTCGCTGTAATGCTCCTTCACAAACGTCTGGATCTGCTCGACAAAATGCTTGTGATGGTTTTTCTTTTCCTCGTTGATGGATTCGCATACCTGAAGGAGCACCTTGTTAAGGTGGGTCTTCATGTCCTTAATCGTTTCGCAGCTCATCAGACGGTCAATCGCATCCGCTTGGTCAAAAAATTCCTTCCTGCTGCTCGCATTCACTTCGTCGATCGTCTTCAGCATGGTGCTGACCAAATCGAACATGAGGCACTGGGCCATTCGGACGGACATGGAGATGCCCGATACATTTTTCTCAAAGATTTGCTCCAGGAGCTCCTGAGCTTTAGCCACATTGCCGGTTTTGATAAAATAAATGAACTGCTGCTCGACATGAAGCGGATAATCGTAGGTACGACGTGCTTGCCCGTTCTCATTTTCCTTCAATTCCTCATAAGACAGAATCTCCCCGCTGCCCATAACGATCCGGTATTCCATCGCTTCCATCGCCTCTTGATACGCTTGGGCAATCCCGACCAGCTCTTGCCTCACCCCGCTGATCGATACCGTTAATTCGGCATGAATATGCTCCTTGATAAACGCCTTGGCGCTGTCCGCAATCCGCTGGAGCTCCTGGAGCGGGTCCTGCTGCGCTGCGTCCACATTCATAATGCAGGCCAGCACATCATCCATCTCGACGGAATAAGCCGTGATATGGGCACCCGCCAGCTCCTCGATAACGTTCGTAATAACAAAATACAGCATCTGCGCCTTATGATCGGCTCCCGGCTGCTCCGAGTCATCATTGAACTTGCCGTAATGCTCGACGTGGAACAGCAGCACCGCAAACTGATCGGATCTTAGCTGCATGTCATGAGCGGCCAATGATTCGTAAAGCGGCACTCCCCCGTCGGTCTGTCCCTTCAGCAATCTCCGCAAAAAGTGGGAGCGGATCGCATTATGATGCTGCTTGAGCCGCTGGTATACCTCTTCTTTTTCCGCGAAGGTGTTATTCATGGCCGCTTGAAAAAACACATACTCATTGGAGCCGATATCGAACGGAACCCCTGCTTTTTGGGATAAGCTCTCAATGAGAGTGCGGATGGGCAAATAATTTCGCCGCAAAAATAAATACGTTACGATACCGCCGAACAGAAAGCATAAGAACACGCTCCACAACGTCACTTTCTTCACAAAATTCATTTTCTCCGAGTAAATATCTGCCGGAATAAGCGAAACGTATTTCCACCCGGTCACATCCGAGGTTGTGTAGGACAGCGCCAGCTTGCGGCCGTCGGCTCCTTTTTCATACAACAACCCCTTTGCCCCTGTAAGTCTATCGTACTGCAGCCCGGAAGGGATATCCTGCTCGCCGATATTGGTCGCCACGACCCGGTTCTGCTCGTCCATGATGACCACATGTGCGTTCGCTTGAGGAGGAATCGTCTCCAGCAGCTTGGAGTCCTTCATAATAAACATGATGACGGCACCCGATGAATCCGGATAATCGCCGAGGATCGTCCTCGCATACATGACAGATTTCTCTACCCCTTTATCGTTCCAGCTGATAACGGGGGTGTAGCCTTGAATATATTTTTGGGCAAAATAGTCCGCCCATTCCTCATATTTCGTATCCTTCGTCTGCCGCAGCACCGAGTATAAGCTTTCGAGACTCATCCGATTATAGGTGGAGAGCACCGTGTTGCTGTTTCTATAGTAGACGTACAGCTGACTGATGAAATCATTAGCCATTTTAAAAACCCGGACATCCCCCGCGATATTAAACAACTGGAAGTGGTCGTCATCCGTCAGAGGCGCACTTACATTAATAAAGCTGGTTACCTTTTTGTTGTAAGCGATTTCCAAAGTGAGCTGTTCCAGGCTCTTGAGCTTGCTGTCGATAGCTTGTTCAATCTGGGTCAGCAGAAGCTCGTTCGACCGGTTCACTTCATTCTCTACAATACGCAGGGTTGCTATATAGATAATGACGCTGATGATAATCGGGACCAGCAAAACGGAAATATAAGAGATCAGCCATGTCGTCATAACGCTACGGCTATTCAGTCGGATTCTTTTCATTATGGCCAGCTCCCCCGGATGCTCTACGAATTGATTTGAAAATAGGGACAAACGTCACTCTCTCATTATATAGAAAAAACGGCATTACCGCATGGTTTATCTTCATTTGGTTTCGAACAATATTCATATCCCCGCGTGCGAGACTGCGAGCAGGATATCGGCCGTGCTACAGGCTTCTGGCCAGTGAGGACGCCGGCTTTATCACGGGACAAACCATTATGGTTGACGCAGGCTCTGTTATGTTAAGATAAGGACAGGCATTCGATGCCTGACTTATATTTCGACTGAGGTGTCCTTATTGCTGACAGGAAAGAAAAAAGAGCTGTCTCGTTTATATGCCCGGCAAACTTCGGATTATGTAAATGAGTTCACTAAAATCATATGGAGCTACGATCTGACCGATTCCCAGTACGCCTTGCTGCAAATTGTGAACCGAGAAGGCAAGAAAACTTGCTCCTACCTGGCTGAATCCCTTGGCGTCACCCTCTCGGCAGTGACCAATCTTTCCAATAAGCTGGTGAAAAAAGGGTTCATCGAGCGCATCGTTCCGGAAAACGACCGCAGAACGACGTTACTGCAAATTACGGATGCCGGAAAAGAAATGATGCAAAAAATGATCGACCGCTATACGGAAATTTCGGAGGGCATGTGGACCGGGTTTTCGGAGGAAGAGATGGAGCTGCTCATCGGAAGCTACAAGAAGATGATTGCCAATCTGGAGCGAGAGAAGAAATAAGGAGTGCTTTACGTGACGTGACGAATACCCCAAAGATCGACGGCGTTATCCGCTGTCTTTCCTTGGGGTATTTTGCATTCCCTTTGCTAATCTTAATCTGCAGGGCAAAGATGCTAAACCTGCTGCTCCTGCTTGGCCTCAGGGGCCGTATGGATAATCTCGCCAACGATAATTTGCGGATTCGCAAGAAGGTTCAGCACAGGGCACACCCGCTCCACCGCTTCATGAAGCTCGGCAATCGTTTCTTCGGATTCGGGAGATACAATATGCAGCTTGTACTGAATATTGTGCGGGTAGATAGGGATCTCCTCATAGCCCGGCTTGCCTGCCAGCGGATGCTGCTGTCCCGTCACTTCAACCTCCAGGGACTCCAGCTTCACGCCGCGTTCAGCCGCTTGAATCAAAGTGATATGAGTCAAGCAGCTGCCTAATACGCCTAGCTGAAGCTCAGGAGAGCTTGGTCCGAGATCATACCCGGCAAAATCCGGCGGGCTGTCGCTGATGATCTGAAAATCGCGGATGCGGATTTCCCGTACGCCGCTGCGGCCTTTGGCACGCACCTTGGCTCCAAAACGGTTAGGGGCCAGATTCGGGTCGTTTTGGGCTTTTTCGCGTCTTGCGATGGAAGCCTCACGCTTCTCCAGCAAATATTCATTTAATGTGCTCATGCAATAACACTCCTTTTATTATTTAAAATATAGAATGATGACTTTGTAACTTACGATTCCTTAAATGAGGTGAGATCAGTCCGTGTAGGGAGCAGCTTTACCCGGCCTCACCTCCTTCGAAGCGGATCGTTTGATGATAGAGGCGATCTATGCGAATGGTTATTGATGGCTCCTCTTGAAATTCGTGGAACGATGGATCGGAAGAAGACTCCTCCCGTCTCTCCTTCGGCTCGATTTCACTTATCTGCCAAAACGCCGGGATCGTCGCCTGGAGTACAGCGATGCTGCTTCGGCCAAGACGGAGCCCTTCCAGCGCGCCTTCAGATGCCTCGTAGTCCTCCTGCTCTTTCAAGCCAAAGCGATAGAGAAGATAATGGATCAACCCCCGCACCGTCAAAAATTTGAATTCATAGCCGTCCAGAATGGCTTGTTCAAGCTCATCCTTATTTTGCTCTCCATACTCGATCAAAATATCCCACGGCAGCCGCTCCGGTCCTAATGCCTTCAGCGTGTCCGTATCCTTACGATGAATGACATCGATTAACGCTTCACCTGATAATCCTCCCGCTCGCGCTATTTCCAGGCGGATTCCTACGGGCTGCGGCAGTCTTACTTTCGTTCCTTTGTTGGTCATGGCAACCACGCCTCCTTCACAGCCTATATCAAATGACAAGCGGCATAATGTCCTCCGCCCACGTCGCGAAATTGCGGCTCCTGTTCCCGGCATACTGGCGCGGCCATCGGGCATCGGGTATGAAACTTGCACCCCGACGGCGGATTGGCCGGGCTCGGAATGTCGCCTTTCAAGACAATGCGCTCCCGTCTTGCGTTGGGGTCGGGTATCGGAATGGCTGACAGCAGCGCTTTCGTATACGGATGCTGCGGCCGGGCGAACAACTCGTCCCGCGGAGCCAGCTCGACAAGCGAGCCGAGATAGAGCACGCCTATCGTGGAGCACAGATGCTCTACCACACTCAGATCGTGCGAGATGAACAAGTACGTCAGCTGCCTGCTCTGCTGCAGGTCATGCAGCAGGTTAATGATCTGCGCCTGGATGGAAACATCCAGAGCCGAGACCGGCTCATCCGCTACGATAAACTCCGGATTCAGGATCATCGCTCTGGCGATCCCGATCCGCTGACGCTGTCCGCCGGAGAATTCATGCGGATAACGGTCGATATGATAAGGCGCCAAGCCGCAGAGCGACAGCACCTCCTGCACCCTCTCCCGCGCCTCCGCCTTCGTTGCTGCGATTCCGTGATCCAGGAGCGCCTCCCCAATGGCGTCACCGATACGAATACGGGGATGGAGCGACCCGTAGGGGTCCTGAAAGACCATCTGCATCCGCGGACGGATACTGCGCAGCTCGGCGGGTGAGAGCGCGAACAGATCAATGCCGTCGAACCGTACCTCTCCATCCGTTTTGTCTGACAGCCGCAGGAGCGTCCTGCCTATCGTGCTTTTGCCGCTGCCTGACTCTCCTACCAGCCCGAAGGTTTCCCCGCGCCGTATCGTCAGGTCGATGCCGTCCACGGCTCTAACATCGCCGGTTTTGCCGCCAAAGAAGCCTTTCCGGATCGGAAAATACGTCTTTAACCCGTTAACCTGAACTAACGGCTGGGACATGCGCTCTCGCCTCCTCGTACAGCCAGCATGCGACCGGATGGCCGTCCCCCGCCTCGCGCAGAGGCGGCTGCTTCGTGCGGCACTGGTCCATGCAGTGCTCGCATCTGTCGCTGAAATAGCAGGCATCGCCTAAGCCGACAGGTCTCGGCACTTGGCCGGGAATAGAGTATAACCGTTCCTGCCGCTGCCCGATGACCGGTCTGGACTTCAGCAGCCCTTGCGTATAAGGATGCTTCGGCCGCTCGAATAAGTCGCGGACCGGAGCCTGCTCGATGACCTTGCCGCAGTACATCACGACGACATAATCGGCCATCTCGGCCACAACGCCGAGATCATGGGTGATGAGCAGGATCGACATGCCCTGCTCCTGCTTGATCTCCCGCAGCAGATCGAGTATCTGCGCTTGGATCGTCACGTCCAGCGCCGTCGTCGGCTCATCGGCGATAAGCAGCTTCGGATTGCAGCAGAGCGCCATTGCAATCATGACCCGCTGCAGCATCCCGCCGCTCAGCTCATGAGGATAGGCGTCCGCAATCTCCCTTGCCCGCGGAATGCCGACCCGTTCGATCAGCTCTACCGCGCGGATGCGGGCTATCTTTTTGCTTACGTTCAGATGCCGGATCAAAGGCTCCATCAGCTGCTCTCCGATGGTCAGCACCGGATTCAGGGAAGACATCGGCTCCTGAAAAATCATGGCCAGATCCTTGCCCCGCAGCCGATGGATGTCTTTCCTCCCGGCCTTTAGCAAATCCTGATCTTCGAACAGGATGCGGCCGCCCATAATGCGGCCCGGCGGCTCCTCGATCAATCCCATCATCGATAGCGCCGTGACGCTTTTGCCGCAGCCGGATTCTCCTACCAGCGCCACCGTTTCTCCCTCATGTATGCGGAAGCTCACACCATTGACCGATTGGACGACGCCTTCCTCGGTGTAGAAATACGTATGCAGATCTTGAAATTGTGCCAGAGTCCTCCGGGTCAAGCCGCTTCACCTACCTTTTCGTTCTGGGGTCCAGCGCGTCGCGCAGGCCGTCGCCCAGCAAATTAATCGCAATGACCGTCAAAAATATCGCCGAGCCGGGAGGAATCCACAGCCACGGTCTCGTCTGAAAATCAATCAGCGAATTCGCTGCAGCCATCATATTGCCCCAGGAAGGTGTCGGCGGCACAACGCCTAAGCCCAAGTAGCTGAGTACGGTCTCGCTTAAGATCGCGCGGGCCACGCTCAGCGTCGCAACCACAATGATGATCGGTATCGCATTGAGGATTAAATGAACGATTTTTCGCTTGTCACTCAGCCCCAACGATTCAGCCGCCAGCATATAGGGCCGCTCTCGAAACGATAAAATCTGGCTTCGCACAAGCCTCGCCAGGGATGGCCAAGCCATGAAGCTGATCATCAGCATGACCAAATAAATGCGATATTCCGAAGGCACCTTCAGATCGGATAAAATCGCCCCGATGATTATGAGAATCGGAATTTCCGGCACCGCCAGCAAAATATCCGCCGTCCGCATCACAAGATGATCCACAACCCCGCGGTAGAACCCGGCCAAGGCACCCAGGAGGGAGCCGATAGTAACCGACAGCACCATGGAGACGAGCCCGACAATAAGCGAAATTCTTCCGGCCTGCATCAGGCGGGAGAGCACGTCCCTGCCCAGATTGTCGGTGCCTAACCAATGAGAGACCGACGGCGGCTTGTTGATTAGCGCTACGTTCACCTTCCCTGTCGTGGGCTCTGAGAACAACGGGCCTACGAAGCAGAACAGAAACATGACGAGCAAAAACAATAAACCGGATACCGCCAGCTTGTTTCGTATAAGCCTCCGATAAGACGTGCGCCATAAGGATGAAGAAGGAGCCGCTTTTCCTTGGGGGCTGACCTTCAAGCGGGCATGGAGCGCCTCTGACGATTCCGCAGCCATACGCTCACCTCCTTCACTTTAAACGGATGCGCGGATCGGCCACGGCATACATCCAATCCGCCAGCAGATTGCCAATGACCGTGAGCACCGCCAAAAACATCGTAAAGCCCATCAAAACCGTATAATCGCGATTCGAGATCGCCTCCATGTGAATGTAGCCTACCCCCGGCCATGTGAATATCCGTTCGGTGATTATCGCTCCCGAGAACAATCCGGGAAGCTCGAGCCCGAGCAGCGTAATAGCCGGCAGAAGGGCATTGCGCAGGGCATGCTTGTAAATGACGGTTCGTTCCTTCAAGCCTTTGGCCCTTGCGGTTCGGATGAAGTCCTGCTTGATGACGTCGATCATGTTGGCGCGAAAATGGCGGGTCAGCGACCCTACGCTAAGCATGGTCAGTACTGTCGTCGGAAGAATCATGTGCCGCAGCATTTCCCACATTCGCGCATAACCGGTCGTTTGGCTGCCCGTATCCAGCAGGCCTCCGATAGGCAGCCATCCGAGATCTACGGCGAACCATTTGATCAGGAGCAAGCCGATAAAAAAGGACGGAAACGACATCGCCCCGAATACAGCCAGTGTAATCAGCGAGTCGTACCAGGAGTACTGCCGTGTGGCGGAGAATACCCCGATGAATACGGCAATGATCCAGGTGAAGACCAGGGACACTCCGGCGATCAGGAACGAATTGAAGACATATTCCTTCAATACCGCCGCCACGGGCTGCTGATACTGCAGCGAATAACCGAAATCCCCTTTTAGCGCATTGCCCAACCAGATGAAATATCGCTCCCACAACGGCTTATCGAGGCCGTATAACGCCTTAAGCTCTGCCGCCCGCTCCGGTGTAAGCATGATATCGGAGTCGACATAATCTCCGGGAGCAAGCGCGAAAATGAAGAAAATAATGAGAGATGCGCCAATCAGCGTTGGAATCAGCTGCAGCACTCTTTTGACCATATAGGGACGCATGACAGCCTGTTGCCTCCTTACCGGCCGGGCCGGTTATGGCTTTTAGCCCGGGTCCGTGCACGGCGTTATTCGATCTTTAACTTGGGAATGGAACGGTTCAGAATGGACACCGGATCGGGATTGATCCCTTGAATACGGGCATTGTGTGCCGATAAGATTTTCAAATAAGACAGCAGCAGCACCGGCGGATCTTCCTTCAATTGCTTATACAGATCGTGATAGATCGGAATCCGTTTATTCGTATCCAGCGTTTCGGTCCCTTGGTCTATCAGCTGATCAATCTTCGGATTGGAATAGCCGCTGACATTGTATTTGCTATGGAAGCTCTTCACACCGTCGTAAGGATCCGAGAAATTGGTGGAAGTAAAGGAAGCAATGTCAAAATCGCCTTTTTTCCGTTTAGCCAGCAGCGCATTGAAATCGAGAATTTCAGCCTCTACCGCAATTCCGATATCCTTGAAGTTTTCTTTGGCAAGCGGTATCAGCACATCGTCGATGTTGTACCCTTTGCGTCCCAAATATTGCAGCTTCAGCTTCTGCCCATCCTTCTCACGAATGCCGTCAGCGCCGACCTTCCAGCCTGCTTCATCGAGAAGCTGCTTCGCTTTTTGCGGATCGAACGGGTAGGGCGTTACCTCCTTCGTGTAAGCCCATGACGCAGGAGATACGGGTACGTTGGCGACTTCGCCGAATCCTTGGTACAAAATATCAGTGAACTTTTGCCGGTCTAGCCCGTAATAGAGCGCCTGCCTTACCCGTTTATCCTTAAGGAATTTGCCTCCGCTGTTAAAATCCAAATAGACGTAGGAGGTCGCCGTGAACGTATTGATATTGACGAAGCCGAGCGCCTTCAGCTGATCGAAATTATCGCGGTTCGCCGTAAAGCGGTCGTAATCCGTCTCGCCCACCTTAATATATTGAAGGTTTGTATCGTTGTTCGTAATTTTGAAAATAAAGTTCTCCACGGCAGGCTTCCCCGCGTAGTAGTTAGGATTCGCTGTAAACCGGACTTCCTGGCCTTTGATAAATTTATCGAATTGGTAAGGGCCGGCACCAAGCGGCTTGTCGTGAAGCGTCTTGATGTAATCCAGATTACCTTGCTTGTACTCCTTGCCATAATAAGCCTTGGACAGCACCTCGCCGCCCAGCAGCGGCAGCGCCAGAGTCGTCACCTTCTCCGTCGTAAATTGAATGGTCAGCGGATCGATCACCTTAATCCCTTCTACGGTATCCGCCTTTTTCTCCTTGTAGGCCGCTCCGCCTTTAATGTACGCCTGCGAAATATCGACTCTTCCGTCATAAGCGGGATCGTGCAGCAGCGTTAATGTGAAGGCTACATCCTCCGCCGTTAACGGCGTGCCGTCGCTGAACTTCAGATTAGGCCGCAAGTGGAAGGTGTAAGTCAGCTGGTCCGTGCTTGTGTCCCATTTCTCCGCCAGCTCCGGAATCGGTTTGCCGGTTTCGTCCTTCGTAATCAGCGAGGCGAACAAGACGCCCGTGACGTTGCCATCCCAGCCGTTCTGGTAAAAATAAGGGTTAAACACCCCTTCCGGCGTTTGTGTTCCGGAAATGAAGGTGGTGGTTCGTTTTTTAGCGGCGTCGGGATTTTTGGATAGTTCCGATGCTTTGATCAGCCCGTCCTTGACGCTGCTTAGACCAGCCTCACTCTTATTTTCCGCCTTATCCGCCGGGTCCGGGCCCGTAGCGGAACGATTCCCGCCGCATGCCGTCAGCAGCAAAGCCAAGGCCAGTACGGAAACACTTGCTTTCATCCATTTGCCTTTCATCTCTGTTCCCCCTATTCTCTTGTCCTGGAAGCAATGAATTAATCAATTATACATACCTGAATAGTAGGAATAACGATAGAAGTTTTCCCTGTTTGTCTCTGCATATGCCTAATAGACCAACAGCTCCCTATCCGTTGATCTCCGTTGGTTACGGTAGATTCCCCTTCCCCTGCTCCTATATATGTACCTTTCTTACCTGCCCGTCAAAACAAAAAGGAGACTAACAGCCATTCGTTAGTCTCCGTTCGTACGGTAGATATCAAAGTATTCTTATGTGATTTATATGCTATCACCGTCTCTTGTATCTGTCAACCTTTTTTCTAGGCTTAACCGGAAAAGACCGCCATCTCGCTATAGCTGTTCCACGCGTTAACCGAGTTGCCGTAACCAGTCACGCGAACATATCGTGCCTGCTTCGGGGCGAAGCCGAAATACTCCATATTCGAGGAAAGGCCGCTGCTGACCGCGTTCTGGACCTTCTCCCAGGTCTGACCGTCCTGCGATACGGAAATATCCAGTTTAAAATATCGCGTCGCACCATTGTAGAAGGCGATGCCCAAGCCGTTAATCGGCTTCACTCCTCCAAGATCAAGCTGAATCCACTGGGTGTTCTCGGCGGACCAGCGCGTATTCAAATCACCGTCAATAGCTCTGTCTTCGCCATTGCCTTCCTGCGCTGAGCTGGCCGTTACTCCCTGAACGGCCAGCTGCGTATAGCCAGCAGGCTTGGTTGGAACGGACTGCGCATTGAACTGGACCACGTATTGCTGCGAGCGGTCCGTATATACAGCATCCGTCACCGTGATGACAACCGGGTTCGGCGAGTATACATTTTGCGCGACTGTCACTTGGTCGCCGGGCTTGGCAGGCGTTGCGTTCACTGCCGGATAGCTCTGTGACCCGAACGGAACGTTGACCGCATAATGGTAATTCGTTTTACTGAAGCCTGACAAAGGCTGTCCGTTCAACGTTATTTGCGATAGCTGCGGAAGCGGTTGAATCTCTCCGTCCGCAATGCTCCAGCTCGCAAGCGGAACATAAGACGCTACCCCTGGCACGTTATCTCCGACAGCCAGTGGAGTCAGATGGATCGCCATATTGAGATCCTGCACGCCAGTCAGCTCCAACGCCAGCTTGCGGATGCCGGTATTGGCATCTTGACCGGACGGGTTCGGCGACACCGGCAGCGGCTTGGCGTCCATCACCTTGAATACGGCCCCTGCCGGAGCCTGGCCGGAGAAGCTCATCGTCACACCGAGACGCTTGCCGTTCTGAGTCAAAATCGCCGATTTGCCGTCAGCAGCGACCGCGATATCGGCCTTCGTATGCATGAACCACCATATCGTCGATGGCGCTTTGGCATGAATTTCATCCTGAACCGTCAGGGTGTTTCGGTTATTACCGAACATCAAGCCTCTCTTGGCCGTGGCGGCATTCTTGGCATAAGCCGGCGTCATATTGACGATAGCCAGCCCTCCCTGAGGCTTCGATTCATAGCGTTCGATCGGGCTGAATGCGTATTGGTCCTGCTCGAAGGTACCGTCCGGATTGATCACAACCGTATTATGGCCTTCCGGCATGAGCCGGTAATATTTGAACCGCTGGTTATCATAGTCAAAATAATTAGGAAGGTTATAATCATCGCTTCCTAAATCAATAGCCCACTGGACGCCGTCAGCCTCAAAGACGAAATTGCCGACATCAGAATGTGCATGGCTGGAATTGCCTTTGCCGCCCATGATTCCAGCGAATCTAGCCGTTAAGTCATTCCATTTGCTGCGGAATGTGGCGAGCTCCGTATTGCGGAAATACTGATCTAACGGAATGGATACGTTCATGTTCAGCAAGCTCGGATCGTACCAGAGCAGATCGTATACACCGCCCGCCTGCTTCGCTTCCTGCATCAGCAATAACCGAAGTCCGGCTACATCCGGATTGTTAAGCTGCTTCGCCATCCAGAACAGCTCCGGCGCCCGTATTTTGAAGCTGTTGGAATCGCCAAAGTTAAACGAGCCCTGCGGACTAAGCACATAATTTATGAAGTAAGCCGTCTTGTAGAAGCCGGGCGTTTCCGTATGACCGTAGGTTTTGCCTAATGCGGTTTGCATGGCTGCCATATAGGTTACCAAATATTCTACCGTATAGCGCCAGTAGCCGGGCCCTTCGCTCCAGCCTCCGTCGGGATTAAATTCCAGCAGGATAAAATCCTCCAGCGAGCGAAGCGATTTCGCCATAATGTCCCCTGCGACGGCTTCCTCCTCATCTCCAATGGCAAGAGCGCCCAGGATAATACCGCCGTTGCATACGGCGTTCCAGTTGCTGATCTTCTCGTTATCCGACAAGCTCACCCACCAAGCGTTATTGTTATGGGCGTCGATGGCTTTGGATAACCCCTTGTCACGGATCGCCGTGCGGATTGTGTCCCTTTGCTGCTGGGTTAAATAGCTGTACAGCCAGTCATATCCTATGGCCATGCCTGCAGTGAGCTCCGATGTGTTCAGAAACTCATTCTGCTCATTCCAATTCGGAATGGAGGCGGCCTTCAGCATTTCATCGACCGCCCGCTGCGCGTACTTGGTCTCTCCGCTTAACAAATACATGAGCGCCGTCTTCTCGATAAAAGGGCGCGCATCCTTGGCGGAATCCATCCGCCGGCCATCGGGGAGATCGTATGTACCTACCGGTGTGGTCAGCACGGTATCTGCGCTTTTGCGCAAATCGCCATACCATTTGGACAAATTGGCGTCCGTTTGAATTTGGTTTTGCAGTGAGGTGATACGGTCCGGCGTCATGAACAACCGGGGGTGCTGCTGATTCGGGTTATGCTGCTTCAGCTCGGCCACCAGCTCTGCTGCCGTCGGGCGATCGTAGACGATGCGGCGAATGGCCTCCTTCGTCAGCTTCAACAGCTCGCTCTCATCCGGCAGCGGATTGGCCGTACTGATCAGTACCAGCTCATCGTGCGACAGCACATGCTGTCCCAAAGCTTTCGAGAACAAATCGGAGGAAACGAGCACCGTGGTTCCGATTAGACGCACGGGTGCATCGAGTACGATCGGACTGCTGCCCCCTGTCACATTGGAGCTGCCGACCGTCAGCGTCAAGGCACTGCCTAGCGTCCCTGATTTCGGGCCCAACGTAACAGTACCTGCCGTCGCATTCCAGCTATACGGAACGTCCAACTGCTCTGCCACAAATTGCAGCGGAACGAGCACTTTGCCGTTCTCCACTCGGGGCTTCACCGTCGGATCGGCGGCATTCAATGGCTTGCGCTGCAAAAAAGCGTAAGCATTCGGGAAGCCTGCCAGCAATGCGATGGACTGCTTCAGTCTGGCTTGAGCATAAGCATCATTCGCATTTCCAGTGCCAGGATCGGGCGTTTGAAAGTAGGAGTCGTCAAGCGGCACTTCACTTGCATACACGCGCACATCATCCATCCAAAACTCATTATCCGTTCCCGTCTGTGCCTTCGTATAAGCTTTAAACGAAGCGATATCGTTCATCGTAGCGGAATTGCTGTAGATGCCGTCCGCCATTTTTTTGACGCCGTCTACGTACACGTCGATTTTCTTCGTCGCATGTTTGACGATGACCGTCACTTGGTACCAAGTATCCGCCGCATAGGTGCCTCCCGGCAGCTTCGCGCCCCCAGCATACATATAGCCGTCCGCCTTGAATTCCAGCAGCGCGGACTGAACATTCGTACTCGACTTGATTTGGATCAGAGGGCTATAAAACTTCGCTTGGTTGTATTTGACCTTCATCTCGATAGCTACATTGCCTGTCAAAGGCGAGGTGAAGGTCTTGGTCAACACCAAATCCGACGCGGTCCCACTGCGAAGGTGGAGGCTTTTTCCTGTTCGGCCTGCGACCTCTTCACCTGTGATCATCGCCCCTGAAGTCAGTCCGGACGCCGACCATCCTTTAGGGGCGCCGGAACCATGCGTGTCGAAGTTATCATTTACGTAAATGACCGGCGCCGCTCCATCGGCATATGCAAGAGCGCTGCCTCCCGCCCAAGCCGAATAAGACGTGAAACCGCTCAGGATCAGCAGCGCTGTCATAAAGAGCAGCAACCCTTTAAAGTATGGACTCGTTCTTAGCTTCATCAGTAACACCTCTTTCGGTTAATAGATCCATCTCACAGTAGGGTATTTCGTTCCTCCATTTCCTACGATCTGTTTTGCAGGAGTAGGTCGGGTTGCTTTAGGTTATGGTGAAACCGAAAAAACTCGAAATGCTGCCACTATATTTCGGTGGGATATGCTCCTCCAGCCGCTGTTGAAACCCGTGAATTTGATTTAGAAGTTAGCGGTATATTCACGGGTTTCAAAGGCGGACGTAAACTCTTCCGAAGCATACCCCACCTGCTTATATGGCAGATTTCTCGTAAAGTTGGTTTCCCATAAACCTAAAAGCTAATCCGCCCTATCCTGCAAACGATCGTTTCTATTTCTTTTTAGCTTTTTCCGCCTCAATATCTTTGGCGAGAAGCTCGTTAGCTTCCCGAACAGCGGTGACGCTGTCCTTTTGGCCCCGGCCGATAAAGCCGAAAGCATCGTTAAGGCGCTTCCAGGCTAGATCGTTATACTCGGTCAAAGGAGCCGGAGCCGCGTATTTTTTCGGGAAGATGGCGTTGATGTTTTTGCCTTTGTATTTCGGCAGGTCCTGAGCAAATGTCTTCTTGATCTCCGGATTTTTCAAAGCAGTTTCGATCCCCATCTTGGAACGCATTGTTTGGAATTCATCCGAGGTCAGTGCTTGAATGACGTCCATAGCCTCGTCTTGATGCTTACTAGTCTTACTGATGTAGATATAACCAGGGTAAGCTTGCGGCCCTACTTCACCCAGTTCCTTAAAGTATGGTAAAGAAACGTAATCCCAGTTCAAATCATCCGGGAAGTTGATCGCCGAGTTGGAGAAGTGGGACCACATTGCCAGCGTCCGATCTTTTGCAAACATATTGGACTGCGCTGTGGAAGCGAAGAAGCCCCCTGCCAGCGGCTTGCCGTCTGGAGACGGGATTAATTGATAGAAGCGCTTCAGGTTATCCAGGAAGGCCATCATCTTCGGATCGTCGAACATCGGCTTCGATGTCTTAGGATCGACGAAAGGCGCCGAGAACTGATTCGTCTTGGAAATATGCTCTGGCGACGCTAGAAAGCCGTAATATTGCGTACCATTATCGTTACGGGTCACTTGCTTGGCCAGATCATAGATTTCATCCCAGGTCATACCGTCCTTCGGATAAGGCACTCCGAATTTGTCGAAAATGTCCTTGTTGTACATAATGACAGGAGATGTATTGGACAATGGGAGACCGTAGATCCCGCCGTTGGCGATTTCCTTTTGCTGATCGATGGTGAACGGCTCGAACCGGGTCAAATCGACGCTCTTTTTCTTGATCAAGTCACTGATATCCATCTGGAACTCGTTGCGGATCAAATTCAGATGCGTATGGCCTATCGAAAAAATCAGGACATCAAACTGCTGACCTCCGGTAATCAGAGCATCCATCGATTTGGAGGCGGGAACCGGAACGAATTTGGGAATGATATTAGGAAATTTTTGCTTAATATAATTGCCGTAATTGTTCATGAAGTCTTCTTCTTTCCAATCGGCATTCCCCGTTTGATAGAAGACGAGCTCCACTGGCTCCTTTTTGGTTGATGCCGAAGCCCCTTCCTGCTTCCCACTGCTGCAGCCTGCCAGTAAGCTTGCCGCTACTATGGAGACAGCCGCCGCTTTCCCTGATCTTATAACCCACGATTTCATGTGGACACCCCTTTTTTCGTCTAATGATCCATTTTCCTCAATATGGACCTTGCACTGTTCTCATCCCATGTTCCTTTACTTCTGCTTCTCGGCGATAATCGCCTTATTGATCGTTTCTTCCAAATCCCTAAGCGCCGTATTTACGTCCTTTTTGCCGGTAAGTACATTGTTGAACTCCTTATTCAGCGGTGTGGTCACCGGAACCGTAACCAGCTTCGAGTCCCGCGCAGGTGTCGCTTGGACGGGCTTATTTACATAAAGAGCTTCCGTATGCTTGCCCTTCAACTTGGAAAACTCCTGTCCGAAAGCTTGCTGAATAGCCGGATTTTTTAGCACCGTAGCCTTCCCCGATTTGCTTGCCTGCATCTGCATTTCATCGGACAACACCAATTCAAGCACCTTGAACGCTTC
The DNA here is from genome assembly GCF_002042965.1 of Paenibacillus sp. 32352. GTDB lineage: Bacteria > Bacillota > Bacilli > Paenibacillales > NBRC-103111 > Paenibacillus_S > Paenibacillus_S vulneris. The sequence goes on from NZ_MZNT01000013.1 coordinate 120,196, forward strand.
CTCTTTATGCTTGCTTGCGCTGATCAGGTAGTAGAAACGGGGGTTAATCTGCGCATTCGTGCCTGGAGCCTCCTTCATCGTAGGCAGTGAGACCATATCCCAGCTCGTAAAATCATCCGGAAAGCTCTCTGCGGCAGCCGTAACATCCGCATGCATGGCAGAGACCCGCTCCTTCATGAAGCTGTTCACTTCCTTCACCCGGCTTCTTTCATCCATAGGCGTGTTCATCGGAAAACGGTAAAATCTCGTTAGCGTGGAGAAAATCGACTTCCAAGCATCCGTATTCACCGCCGATTTGTCCTCGCTGGCATGCAGGTACGGCGCTCCAAGCTGATTGTTATCCAATAAGTAAATGAAGTTCATGGTCATCCCGCGGTATTGAACCCCATCCTCGTAACGAGTTAGCTTTTGGGCTAACGCATAGGCATCGTCCCAGGTCATGCCGTCCTTAGGGTACGGGATTCCGAATTTGTCGAAAATATCTTTATTGTAATAAAGCACCGGAGTATACGCGTTGACGGGCAGACCGTACAACCCGGCTCCGTAGCTTGCCGAAGCGTTCTTGATGATGTCGAGATAGGCCGGATCGATTCGGCTCAGATCCAAATTCGATTTCTTGATCAGCTCCGTCAAGTCATATTGAAGATTGAACTTGACCAGCTTCTCGTTTAGCGCTGAAATTCCCTGGTAATAGATGTCCGGACTATCTCCGGCGAGCACGAGATCCTGAATTTCTTTACCTTGATCGGCTCCTTGAAACTCAAAGGAGATGTAAGGGTATTTCTGCTTCACCTTCGCTTCGACTTCGGTACGGAATTTTTCCTCATAATCCTTATCACCGGTATAAAATTTCAGCGTTACCGGCTCATGCTTCACTTGGGGGTTTTCGTTGTCCGGAGCACTCTGCTTGCTGCAGGCCGAGATGAAAGTAACGGCAAGAACAGATGACAGTGCAGCCAAGCTGATTTGGATTCCTTTTCCCGTACTAGGTCCCTCCTATTCGCATTCAACTTCAAAAGTTTCCGCTGTCTGTACAGAAGGAGCATGGTATTACAAGATCAGTAGTGCAAGATCAATGCTTTAGGCTAATCTACAAGGCCGGACTGACTGGCACTTGTTCCGTCCCGGGCAGGTCTGCCCTGCAGCTTCTCCATCCGGGCTAACGCGCAGCCTCCACGTAAGGCGTATCCTTGACTTCAAGCTGCTTGCGGTGCAGCTCCTCAGTTAGCTGCTTCACCGTCTCAGCATAAGCCGGATGATGGTATACGTTGTTCATTTCGTTGGAGTCCTTACGCAAGTCGAACAGCTCCCATTCCGGAGGCTTCGGATCGTCAATCGCATCGGTAGCTCCAAGCGCATCGGCATAGTAGTAGATCAGTTTGTAGTCATGCGTCCGCAAGCCGTAATGGGCATAGACGCCATGCTCACTAAGATGCATCCAGTACCGATAATACATGGAGGTGCGCCAGCCTTCCGGTTTTTGGTCCTGCATTAGGGGGCGCAAGCTGACTCCCTGCATAAAGTCAGGCACATCGATTCCTGCGTAATCCAGGAAGGTTGGGGCAAAATCGACGTTAAGCGCCATCGCATCCTGTACTGTGCCTGCTTTAATCTCTTGAGGATAGCGTACGACGAATGGCATGCGTAAAGATTCCTCATACATAAAGCGTTTATCAAACCAGCCATGATCTCCCAGGAAAAAGCCTTGGTCCGACGTATAGATCACCATCGTATTATCCGCAATGCCTTCCTCCTCGAGCTTATCCAAGAGACGGCCTACGTTTTCGTCTATGGATGCTACGCAGCGCAAGTAATCCTTTATGTAGCGCTGGTACTTCCAGCTCTTCAGCTCGCGCTCGGTCAAGCCCTCCGGCGGGTCCATCTTCAAGTCCCGCTTCTTCAAATCGCGGTCGATTCTCATAATCGCCGCTTCGGCAGCCGCTGCCCGGTTACTGTAATCGTCATCGAAGGTCGGCGGCTCCGGTATGTCGATATCCTCGTATAAATGAGCATGCTTGGCATCAGGAATCCAAGGGCGATGCGGCGCTTTATGATGACACATCAGGAAGAACGGGCGCTCTTTATCCCTCTTGCCGATCCAATCGATCGATTCATCGGTAATAATATCGGTAACGTATCCCTCGTATTGCTTTTCTTCACCCATTTGAATGAACTTGGGGTCATGGTAGTCCCCCTGTCCAGGCAATACGTTCCAATAATCGAAGCCGGTCGGATCGCTGTAGCCTCCATGGCCTAGATGCCACTTACCGATGATGGCCGTCTGGTATCCGTCCTGTTGAAGCAGCTTAGCCACCGTCTGCTGGCGGCCGTCAAAATGATCACCCAGCGTCTGAACGCCGTTCAGATGATTGTACAAGCCGGTCAGTATTGTCGCCCGGCTCGGAGCGCAGATGGCATTCGTGCAAAAGCAGTTGTCATACCGCATCCCTTCATTCGCAATGCGGTCCAGATTCGGCGTTTGATTGATTCGGCTGCCATAGCAGCTCATCGCATGGGCCGCATGGTCATCGCTCATTATAAACACGATGTTCGGTCGGTTCATCGTTCTTTGCCTCCTTTTGCTTAGCTGAAGCTTCGCTTCAAGCAAGCGCATAAATCGGCGAGATCCAAGCGCATTGGCCGTTGACCTGCTTGATCTCGACATGGTAGACATCGCATTCGGACTCCACTTGGGTATCCGTCCAGGCTTCCTTCACGGTGTAAGCCTGCTCTGGAATCGCATGATGCAGGACGATAGCTTCGGAATTATACGGCTGCAAATGCTGTGTTCTGTTGCCCTCCAGCAGCTCTCCTACGGTTGCCGACATTTCTGCATCGTTGATTTGCACTTGGATCGTCGTGTCCAAGTCTCCTTCGATTTCGAGGATGAGCGCAGCCGTATGCGGATGCAGCGTCGTCGGGTTTTTGAACGTCATGCAGCTCCATTCGACGGCTTCATCCGATTGGCGGATCAGCTTATTGCCAAGCTCATTCATAGAAGGATCGTCCTTCATTTCCGGCGTAGGAGCCAATACGCTGCGACCGCGGAAGCAGGTTTCTACGGAAAGCAGCTTACCATGGCTTACATTGGCGGTTCCTTGCCACTTAAAGCCGTTTTTGCTGTTGCCCCAGCCCATTTCGACTCTTACTTTATATTTGCCCGCCGCTTTTGCAGCTTCGGGACTTGGGTTTATCAAGGATTCTCCGTTAATGACTTTCCAAGGCCTCAGGTTTTTGTAAACGACAATTTTATCGATTTGATCGCATGCTGTAACCTCCAGCTCCAGCTGGCGGTCGCTCGCTTGCACCTCGCTGCCCATCAAGTGCCCGTTCATGCTGAACCGGCAGGCGATTTTATCTCCGGTCACCGCGTACGTTCTGCGTGCCAGAATCGCTTCCCAGATGGACTCGCGGGTTTTGGAGTCGGCCAATACGGCCAATCTGCCATCCCCGTAAGAACCCGGATACCCCGCATGGTGATCCGTCGAACCGACGAAGCCGAAGCGATGCTTCCGTTTCAGCGCCTCATACACACTGCTTCGGGAGTCGCGGGGCCCCATGTCGTGGTAGTACGGATATAGGGACTGATCGGACATGCCGCTGCCGTGCTTGGAATACACCTCGACAATCGGACTGATAGCGCTGTTGAAGCTGTCCCAGTTGCCTCCGCGGTATCCCGGCGTATATCCGACATGATGTGGAACGGCGATAACCCGGCGCGGCGCCAGCTTTTCCACGATTGCTGCAGGGGATTCTCCCTCTAAAAGCGGCAGATCATCGTCCGGCGAGACGAAATGATGGTCGCCGTATTGGCTGGAGTGCGCTTCATAGCCCTGAAAGGTGACGAATTCTCCCGGCACGTTGAAGCTCTTAACCGTCTCTCGTACATAATCCCAATGCCCGCGCAGCTTGGCGAACCCTTCCTTATGAAAATCGACCAGGTATTCCAGTCCTTCCGTGCGGGCAGGAATGTCGTACCAGGACGCATGACCGATAATGGCTACGAAATCAAGCTGGCCCTTGGCCGCAAGCAAAGCGTTCTCCAATCCTCCGAATCCGTAGCTGATTCCGCAGTGGTTGTGCAAATCTCCCCAGTATAATGGCATAGTATTATTCCTCTCCTATTCGTATGGTCGAAGGTATGCTATCTCTTTGTATTTGGCACTTATGTTTAAGGCTGGCGGAAACGAATGAGGTGGCTTCCTTCCTGCCGGGATTGGTTAGGTGTCAGCACAATGCGCTGAAGCCGCTCTCCCCAGGCATTGCGAAGCTTTTTGTCCTCGATGGGTATGGTCTCCACCGCAGCGGTAAATTGTTCGGAATCGTATTCCATGTATAAAGCTTCTTGATCGTTACGGCGTAAACTAATGCGTCCGCCGCTATCGATCACCGGCTGGCAGCACGTCATGAAGTTAAGTGTAAATTGGCATGCTGTACCGTCGGCAAAGGCATACCGTTCCTCCAGCTCAACAACGGCCTGTGGCAAGCGGTTCAAGCGGCAGCACCGGTTCCAAGAACGGATTCCCGCTTCAGGCAGGTAAGCGGACGCGATGTCCATGCTGAGCTGTGAGCTTGCTCCCGTAACTTCGTATTGTGCTGCTGAGGCGCGGTAGTTATTTCCGTCCTGCTGCATGAAGCCGTTAATTGTAGGAAGGTTGTGGTACCCGGACTGCATCGTCCAAATCTCGTATCGCTGCGCGCTAAACGTTTTGGCCGTATACTCCTCGACACCAATATCGATGAGCACCGGCAGTCCATCCGCATACACGACAAAGTGCCCTACATCGTTATGGTTATGGCTTTCCAGATTGTGTCCGCCCTTCATGGCCAGGTACAAGCCGTGATCCGAGGATTCGGTCTCTCGTGCTGCCATGACCTGAATGCCGTCCATGTACATATCCCGTTGAAACGTTAGCGGTCTGTTCTCATTCTCAATCATGCTGTAATGAAACAATGCGGGGAGCACACGGAGAAACGATAGAAATTTCATATTCTTCCATCCTTCGGTACGCAGCATTTGGTGCACGGCCGTTCCGAGAGCCATCATATTATCGTCACTTATCCGTTTCCCGTAGCGGTATACGATATCTTCCTCCACCGTTATCCTGTGGGGACCGTCCGCAAAATTAAGGAAGTATCTATCATGGATATGAACCTTGTAAATATAACGGCCGATATTTTGAATCAACGGCTCACCATACACATTCAAGGCACCGTTAGTTGCGGTATACAGAAGCTCCAGGCAATCAAACAGCGATCCGCCTGCTTTGTTCCAATAGCCGGGACCCTCGTCGCAGCCCCCATCCGCCGGGTGCATTGATAAGAACCGGTCCAGGCTCTTCATCGCCTTACGAACAGCCAGCAGCCTTCTGCTGTCATCCTCCTCCGCCAGGAGAAAGGCGCTTAAACAGTTGGACGTACACCAAGGCGTCCAGTTGTTCAGCCGCTTATCCCGATCCTGGATCCCCATCCACCAGCAATCATCCCGTTCCAGATAAGGCTCCAGAATACGATGCCTCAGCTCGTTAACGATCCGCTGATCTATAAGCGGGTTGATCCGATCGAATACTGGCTTAAGCAGGTAGTGCAGCCATGCGAATAGGTTGCCTGTCTCGGCAGCGAACAGATCGACGCCGGGCTGAATCGAGGTATCCGGCAGACTGGGATGCTCGCGCTGGAACATCCGGTTATGGGCCGAGATGACCCAACTGGATTCTTCGCTGATCTGCCAAATGCCATTGATCAGATCATTCACAAAACGCCCTTGATTCTCCACGCATTCGGCGAGGGCAAGACTTGTCACCGCTCTTCTGCGCAGATGATACGGTCCGTCGTAGCGCGTCCGGTTGCCATTATTCAAAAACTCCATATACATTGTCGCGGTCAGGATCGGCCATGCATAATCGAGGTACTTTTCCCCCTCCGCAATAACCGATAGTCGAAGCTCTTCAGGCAGTAACTCCCACTCGCCCCTCTGCTCAATATCCGGAAAAGGGCGGTAGGCTGCTTTGCTTAACAGAGATTCAGCCAGTTCTTCCGTACTTAAACGATCACCAAGATTGTTCATCAGGAAACTTTACTCCTTTCCTTCCGCTTTTGCGGTTAAGGGAATGAGACGGACAGGGGTCGACACTTCCGTAAGGTGGAGCACGCCGCTCTCTTCCGTGACCACATACTGCTCTCGTACATCCCCACGTTCTGCGATCCAATCTCCTGCCGCCAGGTCGGCTATGACATAGTGAAGCGATGCCGAAGCTTCTGATATAACCGGTGCTGAAGGAATAACCAGCTCTTCAGACAGTCGCTGTCCGTTCTTGCTGAAAAGAACGACCCAATCCTTGATCTGCGCCCCGACAAGCGGATCACTGTCCACTCGATAGGTCGGCAGCGCTTCAGGTCCGTCCGTATCCTTAAGCTGCATCACGTTCAAGAAAATGTCCTGCTCCGCAGCCTGAGCCGGGCTGACCTCGATACGCCACGCTCCCTGTTCCTTCGTGCTCGGAAAATCGTTGATGTAATTGGTGCCGAATACCCAAAACTCCTTACCCGGGCCCCCGACTGGGGTGATTTCGAGATTATCAGCCGTTGGGAGCAGCGTATCGTTAATGAGCTGTCCGTTATAGCCGTCCTCGCTGCGCGAGATGACGGTACGGCTGCCGTCGACCTGCGGCTCTTCGATGCTGTGCAAAAGCCAATATTTTTTGAAATCCGGGTTAGCTGATTTGACGCGGTCGAACACAATGAGTGCGGCCGGATGGTTCGCATCCTTAAAGTTTAAGAACATGAAGGAGCGCTGGAACTGCTTCATCTTGCTCGAATACGCAGCGGTAATGTCGCCTTTTAAATAAGAAAAGTCAGGCTGTACCGGGTCCGGACCGTACGCATGCGCCAGTACTTCACCGCGCTTGAAGTCTTTGTTCAGCAAATCGTCCAGCGTAAGCGGCGGTCGCCCTTCATTTGGCCAGCGCTGCCCGCCATCATTCACGTTCGGCCATGTGAGGCCGCCGTCTTTGACGTAAGGATGATGCTCTAACTCATCGGGATCGTAAACAAGAACCGTGTTATGGGCGATCGTCCGTTTGAAATAATATTTGTTATGCGGCGAATGGTATTTGCCGGAGGAGCCTTTGTAAATCCCGGAATCGATAGCCAAGTAGCCCTTGTAATACAGCTGGAATGCACCCGCATCCAAATGCTGATGGTTGTTGTACTGGTATTCCCCTATACGCATCTCGGCGACTACCGTCGGTGAGCTTTTATCCATCCCCTCATCCCAGCCGGTTCTTGCGATCATAATTCCTGTCGGTGACCCGAAATAACGGGTAAGCGGCAGCTCCTGGATCGACTTGGGCTTCACCTCCGGGTTATAGAACAAAAAGGCGTGAAACACGTACATGTCCGGTATCGTTGGATATTCGCGGAACTGCTGATCCATGAAGTAAGGATTTTCGTAGTAGCTGCCGGACATCAAGTACACAAGCGGGAAAAACTGAATATATTTGTTTTCCGCATACAATGGGTTATCGCTATCTCCGTCCCGCAGCAGCTTGCCGTCCGGCCTTCTTGTATAAATCCATTGATACCCTACTTCCCCTTGGGAAGGGTCGTAAGGATTGCCGGCTCCCATGCGGTCCAAAATCCAAGTAGCGAACAGCTCCGCCTGGTATCGATAGGTGCCGTAATTATCTCCTTGATGATGCCAGCCCGAAGGATAAAAGAAATTCCGTGCAGGTACCATCTCGGCATAAAAGCGTCCTGCGGCTACGTCATAAATTTCCGGGTCCTCGTCGTAGATGGCGATACCCGTACCGATAAGATCACGCATCAGCATCCATTCGCTCGTATGACCAACGATGGAGCCCTCCTTCCTCGGAGGGAAGCCGCATTCCAGCATGCCGGCTAATCGTTTGAAATGACCGATCATCAACTGCCGTTCCGTATCATCGATCAGATCGCGGCACCAGTCGTAGACAACGGCTGCAGACGACATCAGGCGCCCGATAGCTCGGGAAATATCCTGAAAGTTCGGATTGAATGATTTTGTAATGGTGGCGAGCGCCAATGCTTTGGCTCGAAGTCCCGCTTCTTGATCTCCATTGAGTATATACATCAGCGCGTTCGCTTCGATGAGATAAGCTTCATCCGGGTGTTCAGCGGAATGCGCCTGGCTAATATCCACCTGGCTGAACTCCACAAGCCGCTCCCATACTTGCTTCATTTCCGGCTTGAATCGTTTCTCCCTTAAACCGGGCAAATGCTGACTCCGCAACAGTAGACGCGGATGCTCCGGCGGCGGTGTAACAGGCGGTTTCGGGTACATGCTGTGGCCTCCTTTTCTTGTGAGGGTGTTCGATTGCAAATAAAACTGACGCTAGCGCGGTGAGCTTGTTGAGGCGTAAAAACATGGAAAAAATGCTTTGGTCCCCCGGTGGGGTATCCCCTTCCGGCCATGCTTCCGAAGTAGGCTTTGCTACGCAAAGCCCTTAGCTGTTGTTCTCGGGAAATTTTGATTAGATTTGCTAGAGGATATTTCCCGAGAACAAAGGCGGACGCTTGAGAGTTTTCCAAAGGAAAACTTACTTCGTAAGCAAGGGGACACCCCACCTCTCACCTTTCGCTTTTTTCTGAATTAATGAATGTCTCAACAATCTCACCGCTCACGCGGTCATACTACTTGATTTGCATCGATTATTTAGATTTTTTCTCTAAATGCTCTTGTTCACTTAGTCCACTCGGACGAGTGAACAACATTTCTATTGGCGAAAAAATCTACCTCTTAACGCGGTCGCTCATCATGAATTACTACGATCACTTAGATTTTTTCTCCACATAGAAATGCTCTTGTTCACTTAGTCCATCCGGACGAGGTGAACAGCATTTCTATTGGCGAAAAAAACTTCCTTATAAACACGGTTATGCTACTCTGCTTTGCATCGGTCATCGGGATTTTTTCATATCCACCATCGTCTTCTCCGCTTTTTCCTGAATCTCCCTCAGGACGGTATTGACGTCCTTGTGGTTAACCGCCATATCTTTGGCGCCGTCACGTATCAGCTGCTTGAAAGGAAGATCGTAATCGGTCGGCTTGACGATAGGCGCCTGTTTCGTTTTGAAGACGGCCTGCACGTTTTTGCCCTGGAAGCCTTTTAGCTCGGAGGCATATGTTTTCTTGACCGTATCGTTGTTCAAGGATGTCATTCTTCCGGTTTTGTTCATCGTGATCTGCGCTTCATCGGAGACCAGGGTTGTAATCACTTTGAACGCTTCCTCCTGATGCTTGCTCTGCGGCGAGATCATCATCAGATGCAGATCGACAGGCTTGCCGACACCGGGACGGTCCTCGAAGCTCGGATACGTGACCATATCCCAGTTAACCGAGCTCCCTTGCTGCGCCATATCCTCGATCGTACCGACGACGCCATCGCCCCAGACCGGGTACATCGCCAAGATCCGATCCTTGAAAAAGCCGTTGGACGTATACATGAACTTGTTCTTCTCGCCGATAAAGCCAGGAATCTCATACATCGCCTTCAGCTTGGTGAAAGCCGCCTTATAGCCCGGCGTATTGATCTCCGGCTTCTCCTCCTTCTCATCTACATAGGGAAGCGAGTACTGCCGGGTCAGGTTCTCCGGGTAATCGGGATCAATACCGATGTACTGAATCCCGTCCTCCTTACGAGTCAGGTTCTTCGCCACCGCAATCGCCTGATCCCACGTCATGCCGTCCTGCGGATAAGGGACCCCGAATTTGTCGAAAATGTCTTTGTTGTACAGCATGAGGCCGTAATTCATCGAGAAAGGGACAGCGTATACCTCACCTTTATCCCCGAACTGCTTGATCGCTCCCATCCCTACCGGATCGAATCGGTTGAAATCCAGGTTGTTCTTTTTCGCCAACTCGTTCAGATCCATGCCCAGCCCCAGCTTGTTGAACATGCCGATATACACATTGCTCGTCAAAATGAGATCGGGCAGATTGCCCGAAGCGATAATTTGCTCCGGCGTGTCCTTGTCTCCATTGCGGGAAACGAGCTGCATCGTAATATTTGGATATTTCTTCTGAACCGGCTCTACAAAAAACTTCTGAAATTCCGACTCCTGAATCCCTGAGCTATAGCTGTACACTACAAGTTTGACAGGCTCCTTGGATTCCGGCTTGACGACGGTCTCCCCCGCCTTTTCCTTGGAGCAGCCGGACAGTGCCACGGACAAACAGAGCAAACCTGGCAGAACCAAACCTTTTTTCATCTCCGTAAGACCCCCTATTCACGTATGAGAAGTGTGTAAAGATGAATCCAACGCAATCGGTCCGTTATATCGAAGCTTCTATCATTAAGGCAGCTTCCACTCGGAGAGCGGTACATAATCATGACCTGCCGAAGGCACTGCCTCTCCTGCTGCGAGCGGAACGAGCTCTACAGCCATTCGCACATCCTGAACCCCATCAAGCTTAATAGCCAGCTTGCGAATGCCATTATTAGGTGTCTGCCCTTTCGGATTCAACGACTCTGGAAGCGGCTTGGCATCCATAATCTGAAATTTCGCTTGTGACGGAGGTGACGCATCCTTCGGAAAGGTCATCGTCACCCACAGCCTTTTGCCGTTCTGGCTTAGCAATGCCGATTTGCCGTCCTCGGCCACCTGAATGGACGCCTTCGTGTTCATAAACCACCAGAACGTCGAGGGCTTCTTGGCTTGAAGCTCATCTTGAACAATGAGCCCTTTGCGGTCGACAAACCGAATGCCTCGCTTCGCAGCGTCGGCATTTCTCGTATAGGCAGGCTGCATATCCGCTATCGCTAAAGCCCCCTGAGGCTTCGACTCGTATCGGGTTATTCGGTTCATGGAAGCCTGATCCTGCTGAAACCGCTGGTCTGGGTTCAGCAGGATCGTATTGTGTCCCTCCGGCTTCAGCCGGTAATAGGTATACCGCTCCTTGTCATACTCAAAGTAGCCCTTTAAGTTATAATCCTCCTTGCCGGGATCGATAGCCCACTGCTCGCCGTTCGCGTGAAAGACGAATTCGCCGATATCGGAGTGCGAGTGGCTTGCGATAGCCGTGCCCGCTTTGAAGCCGACATATGACGCTGCCGGATCATTCCATTTGCTCCGCATAATGACCAGCTCCGCATCGCGGTAATATTGGTCGGTCGGAAGAGTCATTTTCGCATCGTGAAACGATGGATCATACCAGAGCAGATCATATACCCCGCCAGCCTGCTTGGCATCCTCCATCATAGTAAGCCGCTGTCCGGCAAGCATAGGATCGTTCGTTGCCTTGGCCAGCCAAAACAGCTCCGGAATTTTCATCTTGCCGCTGTCGCTATCCGCAAAGTTGAATGTTCCCTGTGGTCCGGTCACATACACCGGGAAGTAAGCCGTCTTATGCAGAGCCGGTGTCTGCGCGTGCCCATAGGTTGTGCCAAGCGAAGACTGCATCGCTGCCATATAGCTGACCGTATATTCCATCATGTACCGCCAGTAGCCTGGACCTTCGCTCCAGCCGCCGTCCGGCTCCCAATGGCTTAAAATAATGTTTTGTACAGATTGCAATGAGCGGAGAATAATCTCTCCGGCAAGCGCCTTCTCTTGCTCCTCGTCTCCGATAGCGAGAGCTCCCACGATGATGCCGCCGTTGCAGACGGCGCTCCAGTTGTTCACCGGATCGGTCCTGACGCTCCACCAAACCTGTTTGTTGTGGGCGTCAAGCGCTTTTTGCAGCCCCTTCTCCACCATGGCCTTACGGATGGAATCCCGCTGCTCCTGCATGAGATAGTCGTACAGCCAATCGTAGCCGATCCCCATGCCTGCTGTGATCTCAGCCGTATTAAGAAATTCCTTCTTATCGTTCCAATCCGGGAACGCAACCATCGCCATCATTTCCTGCACGGCTCGCTTCGCGTACTTTTCATCCCCGCTGAGCCGGTACATCATCGCATTCTGCTCGATGATCGGTCTTGCATCTCGGGCGGACAGCATGCGCCGTCCATCCGGTGTTTCGTACGCTCCGACCGGCTTCGCCAACGTTTTGTCGGTCGCCCGCTGCAAATCACCGTACCATTTGCGCAGCTGCGGATCGGTCTTGACCGTGTCCTTCAGCTTCGCAAACGTGTCGGCTGTCGCGAACAGCCTTGGGTGACGCTGCTTCGGATTGTTTTTTTGCAGGTCGGCGATGATCCGTTCCGCCGTCGGCGGCCCGCCGGTGTATGGCGCAAACACCTGCGGGGAAGGTGTCGGCTCTGCCTGCGCAGTCCCCTCGGACTTCTCGCTCGAAGACGGAGCGGCCGTATCTCCGGAGCAAGCCGGCATTATGGTTATGCCTATCGCCAGGAGCATAACGACCACAGCTCGAGTCATTTTGAGAAATGGCATCCCGTTTCCTCCAGTGCCAGCTTGACGCTGTCCATGACAGACAGCGCGCGTTTTTTTTACCAGAACAGCTTCGTCTGTCCGCGCAGCTTCGCTAATGCCTCGACGAAATAGTAGTCGCCATAGATCAGGCCGACGTCGATATTTTTGTTCGCAGGCCAATGCCCTGTGCCGTGAGGCAAAATCGCTTCATCGCTTGTATCCCAGATTGCATAGTGGTCTACTAACGATTTGAGAATCCGCTTCGCGGATGTCTCATATAGACGTCCTTCTTCAGCCGGAAGTGATTCTGCCAGCAGCAGCAAACCGCTTGCGGCAATCGCTGCCGCCGAGGAATCTCTTGGAGCGCCTTCCTGTGTAGTCAGGCGGAAATCCCAGTATGGCACCAGATCTTCCGGAAGATTTGCGAGGAAGAAATGGGCTACCTTTTTACTAGCTTGCAAATAAGCATCGTTCCCGGTATAACGGTAGCAAAGAGCCAGACCGTACAAGGCCCAGGTTGTTCCTCTTGCCCACGCCGATTCAGGAGCAAAGCCTTGGCCGCCCAAGGCCCCGATACGCTCTCCTGTCTCCGGATCAAACTCCACAATGTGATACACCGAGCCGTCGGCACGGATAAATTCGCGCATCACCATATGGGCATGAGCCTCGGCAATATGCTTGAATCTTGGGTCCCCGATTTGTTCTGAAGCCCAGAAAAGCAGGCTTAAGTTCATCATACAATCAATGATGGCCCAGCCGGTGTTTCCGTTAGCGCTCTCCCAGTTGCTTTGATTCCAGGCACGAATGAAGCTTCCCTTAAGGTTGAACCTCCCGGCCAGCCATGCCGCCACCTTCAACGCCCGCAGCTTAGAAGCTTCGTTGCCGGTTAGTTTATAGTTAGCAACTGAGGTTAAGCTCCACATGAAGCCTACATCATGATGCAACCGTGTGTACTCATCGATGCATACATCCATCTTGCTCTCGCATTGCTCAGCCAGCTGCCTAAGCGCTTCATTGTTCGTATCGCGGTATAGAAGCCACAGCAGTCCCGGCCAGAAGCCGGAGGTCCAGCCCTGCGGGTCCGTACAGTCATATTTCCCTTCTTTGGATACGTGGGGGAACCCGGCTCCGATCGTCTTGCTCGTTTGCTCCACCTTGGCGACAACCTTATTCCATGCTTCCTCCACCCACAAATCGTATGTAACCGCTGACATCGTATTCTCTCCTTTAGGTTCGATTCTTTGCAGATCGTTCTATATAGCCCATTCCAAGTCTTAAGCCTTAAATTCCGAATAATCGGCCAGGAAACAATCGTATAGGTCAGCCGGAAGCTCGAGCAGATCGTTGGTATCCCGCATATGCTGCCTCAAGCTGCCCAGCAGGCTTTCGATCCGGCTTCCGTACTCCTCGGACTGGAAGGCCAAGTTATTCATCTCCTGAGGATCGTTCTTCACATCGTACAGCTCCATGAAGCTCTCATCCTTGAACATATCAACGATTAACTTGTAGTCACCTTCCATCACACAGCGTTGAAAATTGCTGCGCGCCCCGTTCCCGTCAAACTGGATGAAAATCCGCTCCCGCTCCAGCTTCTCTTGTTCCCCTCGAATAAGAGGCATGAGGGATAAGCCCGATACCCCTTGAGGCTCCTCAATTCCAAGAAAATCACATAAGGTCGGCAGCACATCGACACTGCTGACGAGCTCTTCAGAGCGTTCCATTGCGGGGGTAAACCCAGCCGGAAATTTAAAGTATAACGGCGTTTTGACCGATTCCTCGTACATGCACATTTTTTGCCATAGCTTGTGGGAACCCAGCATCTCTCCATGATCACTTGCGAAAAGAATCAGCGTATTATCGTACAGCCCCTGCTGCTTCAGCTCAGTGATCAGCTGTCCGACGCAATGATCGAGCAGCGCAACCAGCCCCAGATAAACCTTCCAGATTCGCTCCCATTCCTCACGCGTATAAGGCGTGCCCAACACACCCGTCAAGTTGTACAGCTGAAGCGGAGATTGATTATCCGCCCATACACCGACGTTATCCGGCAGCTTCACCTCCTGAATCATGGAGTACCATGGATCAGGTATATCCAGCGGAGGGTGCGGCGCAAGGAACATCGCATTCAAAGCAAACGGCTTGCTGCGATCCCTATTGCGAATCGCCTCCAAAGAATCATTTAGAATGAAGCCGTCATAAAAGAAATCCAGTTCCTCATCATACCTGCCTATCGTTGGAGTCGAATACTTGCGCTTCCTCGTAATTTTGCCGTAGGCAAGCTCCGGAACAAGCCCCTGAAATGCCGGTCCTCCCGGCTTTGTCTTGCCGTTCTTCTTGAGGAACGCCTCATAACGCTGCTCCAGCTGCAGCCAATGCGTCTTGCTGTCCTCACGGTGCTCCAGCTTAGGGGCGGTGAAGAGGTGCTGCTTCCCCGTATGCCAGCTGTCCCACTGCTGCTCCAGCAGCTCATACCAATGGGTATGCTCTTCCCGAACCATCCCATGCTGCTTCTCCTGCTCCGTCCACGGATTGATGAGCGAGCCTGTAACGTTGGGATATTTCCCCGTGAAAAAAGCCCCGCGAGCCGGGACGCAAAGCGGCGATGCGCAGTAAGCCCGGTCGAAAACGACGCTCTGTGCTTTCAGTTGGTTGATATGAGGCGTATGGGCTCCAAACGCATCCCAGCGCAGCTGGTCCGCCATAATAATGACTACATTCGGTTTATCGCTCATGCTTGCACCCCCCTGTTGATCCATGGTTCGAGCCATTTAAGTGAATCAGCCTAAGTCGGCCCGCCGCTCCCTCACTCTGCCAATGCAAGACTCCAGCCTCTTCTGTTACTTCCGCTGTGAGCAATGTTCTCCATTCCGCACCTATTGCTCCCGCACATTCCTGTTCCACACTCCATTGCCCTGCTGCGAGATCAGCTGCGAAATAATGGAGGCTTCCGCCAACGACCGTTCCTTCAGCAGTATCCGGAAGGATCACATCCTCCTGCAATCGCTGCCCGCTCCTGGAGAAAAGAGCGATCCAATCGTTTATTTTGATGCCGACCACAGCCTCTCCATCGAGTCTCTGTGTCGGCAACGCTTCAGGACCATCTATATCCTTTACCTGCATAACATTTAAAAATAAGTCCTCTTCCGCAGGCACCTTCGGACTAACCTCGATTCGCCATTCGCCCTGCTCCTTCGTACCCGGAAAATCATTTACGTAGTTGGTGCCGAACACCCAATACTCTTTGCCCGGACCGCCGACCTTTTCGATGGTCTGGTTTTCCGCTGCAGGAAGCAGCGTATCGTTGATCAGCTGACCGTTATAACCATCCTCGCTGCGGGAAATAACGGTTCGGCTGCCCGCCGTCTGCGGCTCCTCAATGCTGTGCAGCAGCCAATATTTTGGAAAGTCCGGATTCGCCGATACGACGCGGTCAAACACGATCAATGCCGCCGGATGCTCCGTATCCTGAAAATTCAGGAACAGAAAGGAACGCTGGAACTGCTTCATTTTGCTCGAGTAGGCTGCCGTTATGTCTCCTTTTAGATAGGAGTAGCTCGGCTTCATCGGGTCAGGACCTATTGCATGAGCAAGGACATCTGCGCGTTTGAAATCCTTATTCAGCAGATCGTCCAGCGTGAGAGGCGGACGCCCCTCATTAGGCCAGCGCTGCCCGCCGTCGTTCACATTGGGCCATACCAGACCCCCATCCTTGACATACGGATACTGCTTCAGCTCATCCGGGTCGTAAACCAGCATCGTGTTGTGCGCGATCGTTCTTTTGAAGTAGTACTTGTTATGCGGGGAATGATACTTCCCTGACGAACCCTTGTAGGAGCCTGAGTCAATAGCCAGATTGCCCTTGTAGTAAATTTGGAACGCACCCGCATCCAAATGCTGATGGTTGTTGTATTGGTACATGCCCACCTTCATCTCGGCGACCACGACGTTCGAGTCCATTCCCGTCTCCCAGCCTGTACGCGCTACCATTACGCCGGTCGGTGCCCCGAAATAACGGGTGAGAGGCAGTTCGTCAAACGGCTTGGCTTCCACATTCGGATCGGCGAACAGGAAAGCGAATAAAACATCCTTATCCTGCAGCCTTCCTTCGTCCATCTGCTTCTGGGCTATGAAGTAAGGGTCCTTGTAGTAACCGCCCAAAATCCAATAAATGAAATGGAGCCTCGTATACTTCGTCTGCTTCTGCATAACCGGAGTCGTATCCCCGTCGCGAAGCAGCTTACCGTCTGGCCGGCGTGTATAAATCCACTGGTATCCGACCTCACGCTGCGAGGCGTCGTATACATTACCAAAGCCCATCCGGTCGAACATCCATGTAGGGAAGAGTTCCCCCTGGAACCGTACGCCGCCATAGCCGTCGCCTTGATGATGCCAGCCCGAAGGATAAAAGAAATTGCGAGCCGGAACCATCTGATGAAGAACCCTGCCTGCGGCTAAATCATACATTTCCGGCTCCTCGTCATAAATGGCGATGCCCGTACCCAGCATATCGCGCTGAATCATCCACTCGCAGCTGTGTCCTACGAACGCGCCCTCCTTAACCGGCGGATAGCCGCACTCCAGCAATCCTGCCAGCCGTTTGAAATGCCCGATAAAAAAGGTTCTTTCTTCATCCGTCACAAGATCGTAGCACCAATCGTACACGATCGCCCCGGCCAGCATAAGCCGCCCAATTTCTCTGGAAATGTCCTGAAAGTTGGGGTTGAAGCTCTTCGTAATGCTGCTGAGCGCTAACTGCTTGGCTTTGAGACCGGCTTCCCGATCACCCTGCAGCAGATACAGAAGCGCATTGGCTTCGATAACGTACACGTCCCCGGGGCAATGCTCGGAGTTCGCCTCCTCTATACTGAACCTGCTGTACTGGACGAGCCGTTCCCACTCCTGCTTCAGCTCCGGCCTCGTCATCTTCTCCCTCAGCTCCGGCAGATGCTCCTTGCGCAAAAATAACCGCGGATGCTCCGGCGGCGGTGTTAATTCAGGTTTGGCAAACATGGCAGCTGACCTCCTATCGCTATTCTGCTTAGGGTTTAATCGTTTCAATTCCTGGCAACACTATAGCCGCTTTGCGCCGCTAATTGTAAACGTTATCAATAATAAACTATGTAGATATCCCGACGGCTGCTTTACTTCTCCTCCTGATCATACGTCCGCGCCAAACTTATGTCAATAACTAAACTTAGATTAGATAAAATAATATAAAAACCTCTGCTTTTAGAGCGGGGTTTTCAATATTTATGTAAAAAATTAAATTTTATCCCCTCAAGCTCCATTGCTAACTCGCGATAATTTTGATATGGTTACATTATCAATATTGGAGACCGAAAATGAATGGCGAGGGAAAGCTATGGATAACATTCGCAAAATTTGGGATCAAAAAGGAAGCAAAACCGCGATCCTTCAGATGCTGAGAGTGCACGGCCCGATGTCCCGAATCGAGCTGACTCAAATGACCGATCTGAGCCGTGCGACGATCTCTGTCACCATCAACGAGCTGATTGAGCTGGGACTCGTGCATGAAACCGTACTGCGCCAATCTACCGGGGGAAGACCGGCCACGAATCTGGAGCTCGTCCCCTATTCCCATATGATACTAGGTGCCGACCTGAACCATCAGACATGGACGCTGGGCGCCTTCGACCTGCTGGGCAACACCATCGAGAAGAAGCAGATCTCGTTCAGCCCGCTGACTCCGGAGGCTGCCGTGCAGGCCTTGGTCTGTGAAATCCCTGACTTTATTAAGCAAATAGACAAAAGTCCAATCCCTTTGCTGGGCGTCGGCGTCCCTGGCCTTGTCGATACGCATAACGGTCTGCTGCGCAGCTCGGCCGTCATGGGATGGCAGCAGGTGGAGCTCGGTTCGATGCTGGAAAAAGCGCTGGGCTGGCCGACGGTTGTGCTGAACCGCAGCCGGGCCCGCGGCTTGTCCGAATGCCGCTACGGTGCGGGGAAAGACTACCAGCACATGATTTATATCGGAATCGATTCCGGCATCGGGGCCGGCATCTATGTCCACCGGGAGCTCATTCACGGAGCCTTGGGGGGCGCCGGTGAAATCGGCCATACGACGGTCGATGTCGACGGCCCGCTATGCCCTTGCGGCAACAACGGTTGCCTGCAAATGATGTCCGCCGCTCCAGC
This sequence comes from Paenibacillus sp. 32352, assembly GCF_002042965.1. Taxonomy (GTDB): domain Bacteria; phylum Bacillota; class Bacilli; order Paenibacillales; family NBRC-103111; genus Paenibacillus_S; species Paenibacillus_S vulneris. The sequence continues at coordinate 138,703 of NZ_MZNT01000013.1, forward strand.
CATGGAGCTGGAAGCGCGCAAGCTGCTGCGGATGGGGACCCCTTCATCGCTTCATATGCAGCCGGGCTTTGATCTGCAGATGCTCAAGGCCGAGGATATTTGCCATGCCGCCGAGCAAGGAGACGAGCTGGCTTCGCAAGTCGTTCATAATGCCGCCACCTATCTGGGCATTACGATGGCCAATCTGGTCAATCTGCTGAATCCGGAGGCTATTATTCTAGGAGGCTCTATACCTAAGGATTGCCCGTCCTATGTGCAAACGGCCGTGAAGGTGATGAGACAGCGCGCCATGGGGCAGCTATCCGCCTCTACAGTCGTCCATATCGGCGAGTTCAAGGAAATCGGCGGCGCGCTGGGAGCTGCCAATATGGCGCTGGACCGGCATATGTCGTTTGCCCATTTTTCTCCGCAGTCCAGCATGGTGAAGTAAAACTATTCCCGGCAGCGGCCGGGCTTCATAGGGAAGACTAAAGGGGGTGCTCACGATTGAGTACCCCCTCTAATTAACGCGGCTGAGTATTGACCTCGAGCATCCAAATATTCCCCTGTCTATCGAGCCCATAATCGAACCCGAGCTTATCAATCCCCGGAAACGCTCTAGTCAGCGCCTCCATCCCCAGGTAGGAGAGCCTGTTCATCTCCTGCTTTTTGGCATGGGGAGAAATGGATAGCGAGCGGCGAAGAGCGTCATTTGCCCTTAACACCGTTCCGCCGCTGTGAATGTTTGTCACGAACAATCCAGGCTTAGCCAATCGGCCGACAATCGCTTTAGTAAACCATTTTCCGTGCCGCCGAAGCAGCTTCACCCGGTAATCTACGGGGCGGCCGGAAATACTCGCTAATACTAGGCCGCGCTGCACCAAGTAGGCTCTTTTTCGGCGCAGGCGTTCAACAAGGGCCAGCATCGTCCCGAAGCTCATCCTGCTCAAGATTTTTTCACGGTGATGAACCGTATAGCCCGACCTCAGCTTGGATATGAGAATGAGTCCATGTCCACCGAAGCCAATGCAAGGCTTCATAACCACCCGTCCGTACTGGTTCAGCATACGTACCAGCACCGCCCTGGAATACACCCTCGTTTCCGGAATGTGCTTCACAATCTCGCGATGTCTAAGCAGTACATTCGTCTTCAGCCATTTGTTCGGAACCAATCTGGACACGGCCGAATCCCCCCTTGTTACTGGCAATTATCCCTCTACCAGTACCATATGCATCCAAGCCAGACAACTCCTGTACCTTTGTCCGTCCATGACGTTTGAGGAGGGAACAGCAGCCGGCAAAGAGTAAAAGCCGTCCCTTGGGAGTATCCCAAAAGAACGGCTTTCACGAAACTATTTCTTCCCCGTGCCCGCTGCGGTAGCTGAAGCGGATGGCGTATATTTGATCGTCTTTTTGATGGTATCGCTCATTTTACCGAATTTATTGCCCGCCTTAAGCTCTACGATATTTTCTCCAGGCGTCAAATTCATCGACCAGGATACGGAGCCTTGGCCCACGGCCTGCCCGTTAATATAAATGGTCGGACTCGCATCATTCGTATCTTTGGCCGTAGCCGAGATCATGACGGAAGCCGTCTTGGAGGTCTCGGGAATCGGATTGTACGTTAGCGTCGGAGAAGGCATGGCGTACATCACCTTTTTCCGAATGACCTCCGACTCTGTCCCCCCGCGATTGACAGCTTTCAGTTCAATACTATTCTCGCCGTCATGAAGGGTTATCGTCGTATCGAGGGTACCGTTAGACACGTATTGACCGTTCAAATACATTTTAACTGTAGCTGCTTTTGATTGATCTCCCGCCACACTAGCCTTGATCGGCAAATTCATGGTCGTGGACGTTTCCGGCAGCGCCTCAACCACAACCTCCGGAGGCGGCCCGAAGCTGGCTATCCAGTTCAGCATCGGAGTCCATAATACATAGAGAAGAATAGCTATAACAGGAACTGCAATAAAACTGGACCGAATCAGCTTCCGCTTATTTCGAACGAAAAAACGAGTCCATTTCCCCGCTTGCTTCAGTTTGATGGCTTGAAATACTTCAAGGTAGGACGCATTGGAAACCGCTAGCAGCTTTTCCCGAACCGCTTTGTCCCTGAAAGCGCGGGCGTCATGAACGTCAAAATAACGGATGACCGCCGCTTTGTAGGTTGGCTGAATCATATCCTTCTCATCCAGAAACTTACGATCCTTCGCCGAACGGAGCAAAAAGTCGTACATCGTTTCCGAGTCGCTCATATGAGTCGCGATATATTCGAGCATCCCGTCATAATCGTACCCGGCTGAGAATTGGAAGCTTCGTTCCGCTTCGGGAACATAAAATGCGAACGTTATCGCGCTGAAGCGGCTGGAATCGATCCGATTGGCCAACAACCGTTGTAACGAACCCTGTACCCGCTCCAGATCGGAAGATCCCAGCTCCTGCAGCGCCTCAAGCGCTTCGGCTTCCTCCTCCGGCTTCAGCATCAGCATCCGATATAGTAGAGCAAGGACGATGACGGTCTGCCTCTTGCTTTTTTCCATCTGCTGAAACACTTCGGCATCGATAGGGTCCACCATGAAGTCGAGGCGGGTTACATCATCATACGTCAAGCTGTCGAATTGAATCGTCTCAAGCAGCTCCAACTGTAAGTCCAGCAGCATAGAATCGCCTAAAGACTCCACCTGCTTGTCCTTGCTACTCTTAAGCAATTGCTGAAAATAACCATACAGCCCCGCGGTGATTTCAATCCGTTTGGCTCCGGCCTTTTGCAGCAGCTGCTTGACTTTTTTCTTCGCCCCCTGGACAAAGAAGCGCGCCTGGACGACTCCCCCCGCCTGCTCCAGCCAAAAATCGATCTCAGCCTTCAGACTATCTGCCGTTCCAACTTGCTCCATCCGGTAGGTCACATATTGCTCCGCCGCGGCGGAGGACTGCTTCTGCAGCTCCTTCATCAGAATTCCAAACACGTTCGAGGGATGAGACAGCATCGGCTCAAACAGCCGTGCGGCACCAGTCGTTCCCTCTTCGGAGCGTGAGGTCGAACGATTCAAGAAAATGATGAAGCATTGGACAAGCAGCGCTTGTTCCCCTTCCGACGCCAGCACGTAATAGTCCAGCAGACTCTGAATATAAGCCGAATCCGGTAATATTTCGCTGTTGGAAGCGTCCTTGCGAAGCAAGCCAATGAATAGCTCCCTTAACCGCGGCTTGCCGCCGCCGCTCTCCTTGCGCAAAAAGCTCAGAATGGAGCTCATCGTCCCTGACCGGTTGCGCTCATACAGCGTCTCGTCGCCCTGCTCGATCTCATACAGCGTCAGCAGCTGCGAATAGGTCGACACAGCCAAGGGGATATTCAGCCCCATGTCCTGCAGCGCTTCCTCGCAAAAATCAAACAGGCCTTGAAGCGGCTCCGTTTCATGACGGAAATGCCATACAAAATCCAGTAAAGGCTGCTCGCTGTCGGGGATGTCCGTATTGATGAATTTCTGGTTAGGAAAATCGAACACATAATCCTTTTCGATTCGCCGGTCCGGGAGCCGCAGACTGCCCTTTTCAACAAAAATGACATGAAGGTTCTGCTTGCTTTCCGGCTCGCTGTTAAAGGTCATGAAGCCCAGCTGGCGGCGAAAGGCATACGGGATGCAGCGATAGATGATTTCCAGCAGCCGTCTGGCCTTATCCGCACTCTGTGATACTTCCGTATCCAGCGCAACATATACCTTCCTTTTGTTCGTGACGGATGAAATGACCGCATGCAGCAGCTGCTGGAACCGCTTGGAGTCTATACCCAGCTCGGTTAGCAGCCGCTCCTGCGCCGCTTCGTCATAATGCCGGTCGTACTCGATCTCATCCACCTCGGGAATCGTCTTCCCGTTGCGGATATCGTAGCTGCTCTGGAAGCTGCTGATACGAAACAGCCGGTTGGGGTCCCTTAAGAAAGGCTCCTTCAGCTCCTTCGGCACCACATACTGATGCGTAAACGATGCGCTTCGCTGGCCTGTGAAATCCGTCCCTACGTACACGCTGCGGCCGATGACCATATCGCCGTTATCGGTTTGAAAAACAAGCAGCGATTCCGGATAAGCACTGCTGTCCGCTTCATTCCGCGCCAGCAGCTCTTGCGGTGCCTTGTAAACGCAATAAGGATGTAAAATGGCCTTAATAAAAGTGTTGTCGAGCGACGGTGACTTCGCAACGGTATCAAACCCTTCGCTGGTGCGAAAGATTCCCTCCCGGTCTCGGGTAAAATACTGCTGCTGTATTTTTCTCTGAGCCATTACTGCGCCTCTTTTCTAGCTACATAGTCCAGCTTGTGGAGCAGCCAAATAAACGGCTCGTCGACTCGTGTCGGGTTAATGACGCCCGTTATCTGCTTGTTGACCGGGTTGGCGCCAAGGGCCGAAACCGCAAAGTAAGCGGTGTTCGTGAAATACACATCTATGGCATCTTTAAAGGGCCTGTCTACCTTCTCGATAAAACGGCTGATTTCACCGTTGATGTTCTCGAATTCGGTCTGGTTCAAGAAGCCTTTATGAACCACATTGCGGAACACATTGCTGTTAGGCTGGATGTATTCGCTGTCTTCCTCCTTCAAGTACTGCAGCATATCGCTTTTGGTCAGCACGATCGCCGTCGGGATGTCCGTCTTGCTGTTCTGCTGATGTGCGATGAAATTTTCAAACAGGCTGATAACCACTTCCCGCGGCTCATCGTAACGGTTGGCAAACTCGCCCTCCTCCGTGCCCAGGTTAATGTGAATCCGGTCGCGGATGCTGCGAATTTGCAGCGGGTCGACGAGGAATAGAATACCGGAGGAATTTTTGATATGGGATGCGTAAATATCCAGGTACTCACGCTCAACCATGCCCTCGCCCGCTACATCGAAAAAGACGAGCGTCAACGGCGCCTGCTCAGGGTCCTTGAAGACGAATTGAAAGATAAACGGCTCCTGCTGCTCGTTCGGGTTTGTCGACTGCAGCATGCTTCCGCGTTCAAAAATCGGCTCATGGTAATTTTGCCGAAACTTGCGGCTGATTTCCGCACTAAGCGGCATGCAGGCCGCGTTAAAATTGGATGCGGTCGTGTTCTGCAGGGTGTGGATCAGCGACGTCATGTAGACGGATTTGCCCACCTGGGAAGCACCGACAATGGAGATAATGTTGCTCGGCACTTTCCCCGCTGAAATCGGCAGCTCGTTATGGCAGCTCGGACAAAGCCGGCGCTTGGTCGTCTCCCCGTAGCGGTCCGTAACAGCTATGAGCACGTTCTGCGAGTAGGTTTTGTTCTCTTCGGGAATGGTGTGCGGCTCGATCACCGCCTCCATGTCGACTTCGGACAGATGGAATTTGCGCCGCCAATCGTTCAGCCTGCGGTCCTCCTGGAGCATAAAATCGTCATCGTGATCTTTTATATGAGTAGCCCGGAACACGACTTCCTCCGGGTCGAATTTGCTGAAGCAGTAAGGACATACGATACTGTAATAGGGCGGCTTTTCTTTGACAGGCGCCTTTTTGCCAAACCAATTTTTTAAGTTTTCTAGCATGTTATCCCTCCTTAGAGTTTTCGAAGAAAACTTACTTCGTAAGCATTCGCTTTGAGTTTTCGGAGAAAACTGGCTACGTAAGCATTTGCTTGAGTTTTCGGAGAAAACTGGCTGAGTAAAAACAGGTGAATAGGGTCCGCTGCGCGAGTGGATCATTCTTCCGATCGCTCTTGTCCCCGGATTTTTTGGAATTTATCATTGTAGCGTGTAAAATCCGTGGACAAAGGCGAACGCTTCGCTTCTCCAGAACGATCTCACCCGCTCCGCTCTTATTCACCGAATTTTAAGAGCTACACCCTTTTTAACCAAATGATTAAAAGAAAAGAAACCTCTACTCGTACATCAAAGCATATTGCTCGCTGTATCGCTTGCTATCTGTGAAAAAGACTTTGATATAATCGTTCTTGCCGATTTCAACCTGAGGCAGAGCCGTGCGCCCCACAGGAAAGTCATCCATGAAAGGATACGCGATGCCGTCCTCTTTGTGAGCCGGAACGGCCCCTTCTTTTTTCACGTAGCAGAGCGCTTCCTGAGGCACGGCAATTTCACAAAACAGCTCGATCCGCGCGCTTTTATACTTGCTAAATAGTTTGCTGCCGTATTTGACCGAGCAGCGAATTTTGGCTCTTCCCCCGTTCATGCGTGCGACATTGGCATCGTCCGTTTGCCTGAGCAGCGTTAGGCTGCCGTCGCTCCGGAGGCACGGAAAGATACGGTATCCCCGAAGACCGATATAATCGACCCGTTCCCGGTACCCGGCTTTCGCCTTATACTCCTCACGGGTGAACAGCTTCAGCTGCTTCGGCGTAAGAACCTCCGGCGCTTCCTCGGCCCCGTCGGGAAAGCTGTAAATATATACGTAATCGACATCCTTAGGCCACTGCCAGGTTAACAGGCAATCTCCATCCTGCAGCTGGCACATGGCCTTCGTAATTCGGTAAGGTTCGCCGGGTTCGTCCCATTGCAAATGTATCATCCTCCTAAGAGTTTTCGGAGAAAACTTGCTTCGTAAGCATCAGCTAAGAGTTTTCGGAGAAAACTGACTTCGTAAGCATCAGCTAAGAGTTTTCGGAGAAAACTGACTTCGTAAGCATCAGCTAAGAGTTTTCGGAGAAAACTGACTTCGTAAGCATCAGCTAAGAGTTTTCGGAGAAAACTGACTTCGTAAGCATCAGCTAAGAGTTTTCGGAGAAAACTGACTTCGTAAGCATCAGCTAAGAGTTTTCGGAGAAAACTGACTTCGTAAGCATCAGCTTTGAGTTTTCGGAGAAAACTTGCTTCGTAAGCTCAGCCCATTGGAAAAATCCGTAAAGATTCAGATGTGCATGATACTCCGGCGGGGTATCCCCCTCCGGCCGCTGTTGTTGTCAGGAAATTTTATTTATATCCTTTATAGCGGTGATTTCCTGACAACAAAGGCGGACGCTATCGCTCCTCCAGGGGATACCCCACCTCTGCCCACAGCCATCATCTAAATCATTAAGGTTCTGAACTACCTTCTAAAACCCTCTTCATCTAACTATCTAAATCGCTTGCCGACTCTGCTCTCGTTTCGGTCGCCGAAACGGCTCTGTTCCTTCACGGCTAGTCCTCTGCGTCCGCCGCGAAATCCGCTGCTTCGGTCCTCATCCTGGCGGATGGCTACGATCATCGTGGACAGCGAAAGAACCAGCGCAAGCACTGCATCCGCCAAAGCCCGGTAGATCGAAGGATAATCGGCTCCAGGCAGACCATTTTCCAGGATCAAGCCTGCAAGCAGTCCGGCCACCGTGCCTCCAATCATGAAGCTTTTGGCCAAATAGCGATTATCGAAGACGATGCCTAGCGAAAGCCCCAACAATGTGCCCAGCAGCGTGATTAAAACTACGCGCAGTATTGCGTAATACGTATCGGCTGAAGAAGCGCCGACGCGTTCGTTAAGCAGGTGCCGGTGCTGAACCGAATCATAGATTTGATTGAAAGCCAATGATACACGATCCGCCCGCTGCACATTTTGGAAGGTTCCTCCCGTATCGTTGGAAATCCTTCTAAGCACCTCATTGCCTCTGTCATCATTAGGAAGAATGCCGACCGTATGAACCTGAATACGCTCCTCTATGTAAGGCGCCAATACCTTGGAATAATTCACTTGATTGTATCCGTCCGAGATCAGAATCACCGCAACTCTGCGCTTCGGATCACCTTCTTTATGCAAATAATCCATGACGGTATTCAACGCATTCCCGATATCCGTCTGCCCGGAAGGCTCATCAACCTCCGCCAGCTTGGAGGACAACTGATTCTTGATTCCCGCATCCGTTATTTTGGTCAGCGGAAAATTTAGCTTGGCCCCCTCATTGAAGGTAAACAGCGCAGCCCGTTCGCTGCGGTCCATCCGCTGGATAAACGACTGTGCGGCCTGAATGCTCTGCTTGTTCGGGTCCGTTTCCTTCATGCTTTCGGACATATCCAGTAGAAGAACATAATCCTTGGGCGTATCCTTTTTCTCTATCGAAAAACCGTAAAGGAACTGGAACAACGCCCCCGCGGCAAACAGCATAACCAGAGTGCCCGGAACAAGCAGCTTCCAGCCGTCCCCGGCATAGCGCAGGCGCCAGTTATTCCCGTTCAAACGGGGCGAAATGATCTCAGCGATCAAACAGAACAGCCCGACAATAAGGGCGAACTGTCCGAAGTACAGGCCTATCAGCAGCGTCTCATGCATCCGGCCTTCCCATTGATTTAATATGATTTCTCCGATGAAAAAGCCCAGCAGCCCGCCAATGAGACTCATCAATGTCATCAGCGCGTTCCATTTTCGCTGTTTCACCTTGTCCCCCTCTTTCTACGGCTTAAAGTCTATCGGAATCCATTATTGTGTGTGTGTCAGGAATCCCACCTATAAGCTCGATGCTTCCGGCTTTCCATCCGCTTCTTCCATTCTATGAAATTGGAAGCCGTTCTCCACATAGGTATCGTAATAGAGCTTGCCGTTCCTGTAGTACATGAAGTCGTCCAGCCGGAAGCCGCCCATCATATTCAGCTTCTCGATGCCGCTCGCTTTCTTCTCATGAACGCAGCCCAGCTTGTAAGTACGGCTGCCGCGATCGACGGCAAACGCGTATTGAATAAATTCGCTCTGAAAGTCGCCGAACAAATATTTTTCTTCATACCGATGACGATGCGTGGATCGATAGACGTCCGCCCGCACAGCCGCCTCACTTTCCAAGGTCGCATACAGATCACGGAACAGCTCTTCCTTGGACAATACGGCACGGTTATCGTAGCTGGTCACCACGTTGGCTCTTTGCAGCAGCTCGTCTTCAAACGATTGATGGAACAGCGGATGAATGAATACATGGTGCCTCACCGATTCCATCAGCTTCCGAAGCAGCTGCTCCTCTCCTTGCATCAGCAGCTTCGAAACATTCCCGAGACACCGTTCCTCCCAATAAAAATGAGGTCCGCGGCGCTCCTCCAGCTCCTTGGTAACCTGGTTCACGACATACTCGTAATACTCGTTAATATTGCGCCCCAAATAGTCGCTCGTAAAGGAAATACTGCTGCGGCTTGCATCACGAAGCTGCTTCTCTATCTGTTGGAGCTGCTCAACATACTGCTTCATCCGAACATGGAGCTCTTCCAGCTTCTGGATGTATTGCTCCAGTAAACTTCGTTTCGCCTGGTAATAAAGCATATCCAGCTTCATTCCATAAATATCGTCCAGAACGGTTTTCACAACCTGCTTCAACGGAACCTGATTGGTGAGACGGCTCCACAGCGATACCCGCTCGCCCGAATGCGGATCTACCTGCTCCTCATACCGGAGCTCCAGGTCCATTGCGCACTGCTCCAGCAGCGCGTCCGTTTCCTTCAGCTGCCTCCTGAGCTCGGGCATGACCGTGTTCTCTTCCGCAGCCTCCGAAGTCCACGCATAGCCGCCAAGGACCCCGTACCGCGGGTTCTCAATAACGCGCTCCTGAAACCGCCGCTCCAATTGACGCCCATAGTCCCGTTGAAGAAGCGCCGCTTCGACCCGCCGGGCTACATTCGTGTCAAAAAAGACCCGGGCATTGCTGCCGAACAAGGCGGTCTCCGCTTCCCGGTAGGTCATCGATCTCCATTGTCCCGGGGAAATGGAATGATAGAGCAGCCCGTACATCCCCTCTACCGCCTTGGCCGGTTCTTCCATCAGAGTGCGGATCGTCTGGTCTGACTGCTGATCGTCCAGCTCCAACAGTTCAATCAGTTCTTTGCGATCGACCTGGCCCTGCTCCCGCTGCCGCTCCAAAACAACCCGGTACCAATGGTACAGAACGGTCAAAGCAATCGGCTGATTCGGCCGCTTCACCTTGGATAGACCCGCCGAAACGTAAAACCGGTTATCTCCATCCGGCGGCATCATATTTTGCCTGAACTGCTGATGGTTATAAATACCATGCTGCGGGTCCGTCTGCTCCGGCGCCATCCGGTTCTTCAGCAGATTGAGGCTGCAAACGATCTCGCAGCTCCCCCGCATTCCGCTGTCCGCGAACAGGCCCCTCTCGTCCTTCGTGCTCAGCAGGTATACCATATCAAACAGCGGGGCGGGACCGTGCTGAACCGGCATGCGGATGCCTTCCCCCGTCACCTGGAGCATCCCCTGGAAGCTGTAAGCTCTGTCCTGGTATCTGTCCACTTCCCGTAAAAAGCTGACCCCAAGCGAAGAGGAGAAAGCATAGGTCTCCCCGACCTGCTTCTCCTCCAATAACCCATAAAGGTCCGTCATCACGGAGCGGAACTGTTCCCCGAATATCGTCCTCGCCAGGACGGTCAGCTCCGGCAGCAGCACGTTGCAAGGGTCATCCAGCTGAGTAATGACAGCAATATTCAAACGCTGCAGGCTGGAATACATCCGGCCGAATTGGGCAATCCGGCTGTTCATCCGGCGAAGCAGCACATTCAGCTCCAGCAGCTTGGCTTCCTCGAGATAAAACTGCCTGTGCGTATTCGTGCGCACCGTCTTCTTGTCTTCTGACAGGGCAGGCAGCGTCCAGGAGTACAGATTATCATCCGTCTCCACCGGCTTCGTCCCTACATGCAGATAGACAACCCCGTCACTGTTGTTCCACTGGTTCCCGTTCAGCTTGCGGATCTGCTGAAGCGCCTCCTCCGTCTTGTCGCCAAGAAACAGGAAGACGAGAGGATGGTTGATGCTGCGCAGCTCATCGTCGTTGCTCCCCAGGCTGTCCATCTCCGCGTCATATTCATTTGCAAATGCTAGCAATGCGTCGCGCATAGTCCTCTGCTCCCTCCTTTCACAGCTCTGTACAAAGCGGGCGAAAGCTCATTATTTCAGGCTTCTCACCATATCGCTTACTTTACCGGATACCAGCTTATAGAACTGGTACATGTCTTCACCGTTTTCCCATTCCACGCGGTCATAGTCCAGGGCCGACTTGGCCTCCGCATAGGCTTCAGCCATTTGCTGAAGCGTTGCGAGCAACTCGCTGATATCCGCCGAAGCCGTCAGCTGCTGGCTCCGTTTGGCTGCTTTGCGCTGCAGCAGGCTCCGTTTCTTCTCATCCAGGCCGCGAATCTTGGAATAGATTTCGTATTCTACGAATTTGTTGCTTTGCATCAGGTTGACGAACGGCTCCCAAGGATCTTCCTCTGCGTCATGGTCATAGACGTACAAGGCGCCTTTTTTGCGAATGGTGAGCGTATAGGACGCATCGATAAACAGCTGCATTAATTTCTCCTCATCCTTATGAGCGTCGAGCAACTTTTCGAGCTCCTCGATTTTGAGGGTGATCGAATTCATTTTGCGCCATTCTTCCTTCACTCGCTTCAGCAGCTCCGGAGAACGGATCAAATTGTCCTTGGCCAGCTCCTCGTTCACGCTGCCGAAAATATCCTTGGTGCTCTCAACCGGAAGCCCCTGCTCCAGCATCCGTTTCAAATCGGCTACGCAGCGCTGCAGTTCTCCTAAGTTCGGCTTTTGCGAGTTAAGCTGAAGCTGGTACGACTCCAGGTGACGCTCTACATCAAATGGCTTCGTGAACACGCACTCGTACCGGTTGATCGTGCCGCTGTCCTCACCTTTTTCCCTGATGCAGCGGTAAGCCACCATCTGATCGAACAGGTCGCGCACTTCCGCGTTATATTTTTTTACCCGCTTGTTATCATACGTATCTCCCCAGGATTTCTCAGGGATTGGCGACGGCAGATAAGTCCAGTTCACCTTATCGGTCTGTACAAGGTGGCGTCCGATGCCTTCCGGCTCCAGAATCGTATTCTCGTAGCTGGTCTCATACACTTTAAGCGGCGTATACAGGAACAGCGGAATCCCGTTCTGGGTGTTCAGCCAGAAAATCCGGTTCTTTACTTCGCTCTCTTTGATCGTGAAGCGAGAGTTGGCGATGGCGTGATCCTGGAAATTCCGGATGCCCTTGAAAATATTCGGCGCTTTAACCGGTACCGAAACGAAGCCCCAAGAAGGGAAGTTGAAATGACCCGAGCTGTTGCTCAGATGGAAAACCGGCTTCGCCTCCTCGTACAAGCGGCTTGAGATTTTCTGCTCCACAAGCTTCTCGATGGAATCGTCGTTGCCGTATTTGATGATCAAATACTCTTCCATCGACTTGGTGATCAGATCCCCGAAATGGTCCGTCAAAAATTCCGAGATCGAGCTGACGACATCCACTTCCTGCTCCTTGATCCATTGATTGGACTTCACCAGCAGCTCGTTCGTAAAGTCGCGGATCAAGTCATTTACGTTCTTCTCGTCGGTCACCTGGTTGATCAGCTTGGCGATGTCCGGCACGCTGACCACGTTCCAGTAGTACGTCCGGTTTCCTTTATGGTCTACCTCTTCTTGTCCGTTCGTCAGGATATCGCCGTTTTTCTCGAAAATTTTATTCAGCTCGTTTAACAGCTCCGTGAATACCTGATAAATGCGGGAATTTTCCTGATTAATCAAATGGTACAGATCCTCGTAAAACTCCACCATTTGTTCCATGCGCTCGCGGTCGGCGTGCAGCAAATACTCCTGAATTTTAGCCTCGATAAACGCATCCTTCTTCTTGTCCTTGGAAATGAAGGCGCTGCGCGCTTCGGTCATCTTCTGCTCCGAGCTCTCTTCAGCGGATTCGATATCGCGCGGAATGCGATAGATGCTCTCCTTCAACGATTCGATATAGGAGGAGATCAGCTTGAGCAGACAGAAGCCTTTATCCTGCAAAATGATACGCGACACGTAAAACGGTCCCTGCTCCGGATTTCTGAAGATTTTGGTCACCTGCTCGGTGAACAGCTCCTTCTTCTCGCCCGGCAGCTGCTTACGGCATTTGATGTATTCCTCACGCGCCCGGGACAGGAAATTTTGCTCCAGCTCGGTATCGAGGTTGACCGTCTGCTGCTTGATCACATTATGGTAGCTGAGGCGCTCGCTGTTCTGGTAGCCAGGAATCGGCTCCGGCACCCTTTGGCCGAATTCCCGATGAATCGAATCCGGGTCGATGCCCAGCTTGTGAGCCAGCTTCTCCACGTCTTCCTGGGATGGGCCCGCTTCGAACATTTTTTCCATGCGCTGAAATACTTTGTAAGCCAAGTAAGTCGTCATTTCTTCAATCGGCAGCACCGCAGAGGATGCGCCCAAAATGTTGTACTGATAGTTAGCGGCATACGCCTTCGGCATCTGGTTGATGTTCGTGCGAATGTTGCTGATATAATCGTGGATCGCGAATTCTTCGCCGGAGCTTTTGTCCTCGCTCGCCATAAAGTTCGTAATATTTTCCGCCGTCACATTCATACAGTAATCGTACGCATTTTCCAGCAGCTTGCCCTCGAGATTGGTCGCGGAGATCAAATGCGCCAGATTGAACGGAGGCATAGGCGAATTGACGTTCAAAATGCTGGCGTACTGCTGCTTGAAGCGCTCATTGCGCTCATCCACGTTCATCCAGTAATCGAGCTCTTTCAAAGCCGCATAGCCGTTCTTCTTGATATATTCGCGGGAATGCTCAGTCAAGCTCTTGTTCGCCAGATTCACGTCCGGTGTGAACAGATAGCCGAGCAGGTTCACCTTATCGACTCCGGCAGAGCCGAAATCCCGCTCAATAATACCGCGTACGATATAGGCGATGTCCAGGAAGCATCCGCTACCCGTGCCTCCCGATAAACCTGTCAGCAGAAACACCATCAGCTTCTTGTTCGTGCCGACCGACAGTGTCTTGATCTTCCGTTCGATCGTTTGAACGACTTGAACGATTTTGGTAAACAACAGGAGGCGGCCGGCTTGTCTGACACCTGACGCTCCGTTGATCCCATCGGTGATGGTCAGCTCAGGAGAAAGCCATTCCTTTATGTAGTCCTCCAGTACGCTGCGGTTTTGCAGGACGCTGCCGATTTCGGCATTGGAGAGCAGCACGAATTCCGTCAGCGGATCAAGCCCGATTCCCTTATATTTCTTGTTGCGGTCATGCTCGTTAGTCTCCAGGGCAAGAAACTCGACGTTGTTCGGCTTCTCCTTCTTCTTCTTCGTAAAAGGGTCCTCCGGCAGCTTGAAGCGGCGGTTGATCTGGTATTTCAAACGGAGCAGCGCATCGATTCCCGTGCCGCCAAGACCGATGATCAGCATCGGATTGTCTATCGTATCTACGCGGATTTTATCGCTGATAATCCCTCCGCCAAGCGATACATCCAGCTGTTGTATATGCTCTCTGACTACTGCTTTCATGGTATGTCCTCCCGTATACGGAACTATTTTAAATACTCAAGAGTAATCGATTTATTGACATTTTGTAGCGTTATTTTGACTCGATCGTTATTTTTAAGCTCTTTTCCTTTGGATGCGTCGAATACCCGGCCGCCCTTTTCAATCGTACAGCCCGACTCGTTGTACAGCACGACGTTATCGCCGGCTCCAGGCTTCAATACGATTTCCCTGGTCTCCGCAAACTCAGGAGCCAGCTGCAGCAGCTGGTGGAGCTGGCATTTGCCCTTGAACGCATTCAGCTTCTTATACTGCGGATTCGTCCGCTCCCCGGTATCTTCATCCTTGATTTCAAGGACAATCTGCCCGACGAAGCCCTTGTTCGCTTTCTTCCAGGCGGAGAAGGCAAACCATGCGGCGGCTAACAGCACGAGCACTCCGGCAATCCAACCGCCGGTAACCGCCCAGTTCGTCTTGGAGGCTTCCGCAGCCGCACCGTTGTCCGTTGCAGCCTTGGCCCCCGACTTGGCCGATACCTTGGCAGGCTGGGATTCCCGCACGAAGTTGGCATTCTCTACCTTTACCTTCAGCTCGTAATCATGCGCATCCGCGATTTTCATGGAGCCCTCGATGCCTTTGTCCGACGTAGTCAGCGGAATCTCCTGCGTTTTTTGCGTATCAAGATCGGTCACGATCAGCGTCGACTTCGCATTTTTGTACAAATCGGTGTCCGTAATGTTCTGTCCGTTGGACTGCAAATACGCTTTGACAGGCACAGTTACACCAGGCCCATAAGATATAGACGACGAAAGTTCCATCGACACCTGCAAATCGTAGTTATAAATTAAATTGATATTGATTTTTTCTTTTGGAACGCCTTTGATTTGCAGCTTCCAATCTCCCTGGACCGGATTCAAAATTTTGATCAGCGAGTATGCATTAGAAGTGGAATAGACGATCTTATCGGAAGGCACCGCCTGCTCCTGACCCGAAGGGTTAAACAGCTTGACCTCCACAGGCTTGCTGGACATGATCGAAATATTCGCTTCCTGAACGCTGGAATTCGGGATTTTGACCGCTACGTCCTGGAACTGCCCGTTCGCCGTAAAGCCCGTCAGCGGAACGACCTTGAGCTTCAAATGGCTGGCATAGATCTCGCTCAGGATTTGCGGGAGATCGTCCGCCGTGCTCGTCACGAACAGCTTGCCGTTCGTCTCCTTGGAGATGCGCTCCAGCGCGTCCTTGTTCAATTGCCCGTCGGCATTAAGGCCGATCGTATAGATCGGAATGCCCTTGTCCTTGGCCTTCTTCACCGCGTCGTTCAGCACCTTATCGGACTGATCCTGCGACTTGCCCGTATTGAGGGAGTTGTTCCCGTCGGTCAGCAACACGATGAGCGGAACATGCCCCGGCTCGGAGCCCGATTCCAGCACTTTGACCGCTTCGCTGACGCCAACGGCAATATCCGTATAAGGTCCTCTCGTCAGCTGGTCGATGAACGACTTCAGATCTTGTTTATCCTGCATGCTGTTCATCTTTAGAAGCGCCTTTTCCCTAAGCACCTGATCGGTATAAGCGACCACCCCGATTTTGTCCCCTTGGACCGATGCCATGTCGACGAACATTTTCATCGCCTCATAGCTTACTTTATTGACGTCGCTCTCGTTCATCGAGGTGCTGACGTCTACCGATAGCACGGCGTCGATTTTCGTATCGCTGTTCGTATCGGCAGCCCATGCCGCTTGCGACAAGGTAAGAAGCAACAGCAGCGTCGCGGAAAGCAAGCGGATGATGGATTTGGTTTTATTCATGGTGTTGATTCCTCCAAAGCAAGATGGTTTACTTAACATAACGAAGCATTCTATGCTCCTGTTGCAGCCGTGCAAATCTCGCATTCTTCGCTACCCGATCGCCTTTGTTCGAGCCGCTTCGCTGTCAATAGACAATCAAAGGTGGAACGAAGTGGGAGTTATGCTGTATATTATGTCTACTAACATATTAACTTTTTGGTATGTAAAATTCCACTAAGAGAATCTGATATCAGGAGAAAACCATGCCGACATTTATTGGAATTGCGTTTGCCGCCGTTTTTATTGCCGTCCGTTGGGTCTACTTTCATACATCCAAGCAGCGGGAAGTATCGTCAAATGCTGTCGACGCCGGGTTTATTCAAGCCTTGAACAACAACGGTGAGCGACATGAGTAGCAAAATTCCCGTACAATTCCGCAAATCCGTCGTAACCCGCCATGCATTTGAACGTTTGAAACATTGCAAAGGTTGCGGTTCTTATTCCGTGCTTTGGCATGACCGTTGCTTGAAATGCGGTGCGGAAGGAAAATTTCAATCGCTGCAGGAGCTCGTGGGTACGGTGCGCCGCCGGGGAGCCTGGAGAGACTCCATGATCGTCTTCTCCATCTGCCTGGCCGCTTTTTTCCTGGCCGAGAGCGGCCCTCAGATGATTCTTTCTATCGTCGGAGGCTTTGTTCTGGCCGCAGGCTATTTGCTGCTGAACCGCAAGTATGCCCCGTCTATCGAGAAACGGCTGCTTCACCAGCTGTTGGCGGAGGAGCACCGCTCTATCCGAGACGGGCTGCTGCTTGATGTAGAGGACGCGGGACAGGATCTGAAGGCGGGAGAATATAAGCTCGCCTATGAAAAGCTGAGGGAAATCGGCTATTTGATCCAGGGCAATCAGGTGAAGGTGCTCAAGCTGATGTGCCTGAACCATTTTATTTTGCGAAGAGATATGGAGCTGGAGCTGTCGGAGCTGATTCCCGACGATTTTGACAAGGAGTTTGTTCGTTACCTGCACGAGGTCAGCAAGGTGAACCCGCAGCTGATCAAGAGCGACACTCTCAGCTACGTGTGGAAATATCGCGTCCTGATCGAGGCGCTGCCTGAAGGCAGGGAGACGCTGGCGCTGGCCGCCAGCGCCGCTCTCCGCGTGAAGGCTTATGTGCTGCAGTATCAGGAGCTGGTCACTGCCTTTATTGACGAGCTGCCGCGTGACCGGCTTCTCCGGCTTTCGCGCCTGCTTCAGGACAGCCAGAACGAAGCGCCGGAGCTGTATGCCAGAACAAGGGACATCGTCCAGCAGAAATACGGCTCGGATCCCGAGTTTCAAGCCCAAGGTTTAGGAGGGTAGCAGGCGATGTCGAATTCGATGTATCACCGTTCCAGCCGGTACCTGTACGCCTCCTCTCTTCTGCTCGTGCTTATGGTCTGCCTGGCCGGCTTCAAGAGCTATGCCAGCTGGGTGAAGGTGGACCTGTATGCCCAAGCGGAGAAGGAGCAAGCCGCAGGCCATGATCTTGAAGCGGAGGCGCTGTACCAGAAGGCCCGTTCCAACACGATGATCAATTATAAAAACCGGGAGATCGATGCGGCGCTGGAAGCGCTGCGCCCGGCAACCGAGCTCAAACGGGGACTGATGTCGATCGTATCGGACATCCAATCGGCCGTTCCGCTCAACGATGTGCCGACGCTGGTCAAGGCATACGATTCCTATCAGAGCATTAAAGCGGATTATTCGTCCCGGGACGAAACGGCGCAACAACGGTTTGCCGATGCCGAAGCCGCTTACCAAGTGGAGAAGCAGTTAACGGAGGCTTTCGCCGGCGTAAAGGAAGGCTTGTTAAAAAGCCTGCAAACCGCTGTTTCCAAAAAGGCTTTCGATAACGAAAATGCAATTGCTTACTTGGCGCAAATCCCGGCCGTCTATTTCAAGGATGAAAAAACGAAAAAACAGGAGCTTGCATCACGGCTGAAAGCCTATGATCAGGCCCGCATGGAGTCGGTTTTTCAGAAAAAATCGTTCGGCGAAGCCGTGGATGAAGCGGTGCGAATCCGCAAATTTTACACATCCAATAGCATTCAAGCGGAATGGCTCGGGCCATTGATAGAGACGAATATACAAAATGCGCTTGCGGCGATGCTGAAGAAAACCGACTTGAAAGCCTTTATCGATAATTCGCAAAAGGTGCTTAGCGTCAAAGAGCTGGCTGATTCCCGAACCAAGCTCAGCACCTATGTCCAAAATGCCATGAGGGGTCAATTCACCCGGGCTGAGCAGCTCGTATCCGCCAAAAAATTCGCCGAAGCGATTGAGCTTTATACGGTGCTGAACAGCTATAAGGACACCAGCAAAGAGATTCGCGATGCGGAGCTTCACTGGCTCCAGGCCGATCCTTCGCAGCTGCTTCGCAAAGCGCTGGATGCCAACGTCAAGCTCACGAATATCGCGAGCGCCAAAGGCCTATGGGGCTCGCAGCTCGCTGCGGCAGCCGTTGCGGACAATCAATCCGTCGTCCTGGTGCGGCTGATGCCGGATCAAAGCATCAATCAAGCGGCGGCTTCCATTGACGGGAAGCAGAATATCAAATCGATCACGTTGACAGATCAATTTACGATGCGCGGGCTTCCCGTTCTTCTGATCGAGGCGGAGAGCAAGCAGCGCAAAGCCAGATATATAGTCTATGAAGCCCAGTCGGCGGACCTGCGCAAGCTGCTGGACATTGAAGCCGACGGGCTCGTTCAGGAACGGCCCGGCATACTGGCAGTGGATCATGCAGCCGGAGAGCCTGCCGGACAAAAGACGTACTACGAGTACAAGGACGGCCAGTACGCCGTATCCAAAATGAAAACGGAAGCGGCGGATATTGCGCTGAGCGAGCTTCCGAAGCAAAAGATCGGCTCTCTTGTTCGCTTTCCTTGCACGATAGTGTCTGTGGACGGGGACACCGCCGTCGTTCAGCTGAATAACGATTATGTGCTCTTGAACGGCAGCATGAAATTCAAGCCGGGGCCGGTTACAGTCACAGGTACTTATGTCGATAAAAGCCGTGTAAGTGTCGGCTCCTCCCAGACCGCAACCGCCTATAAAATTGCGGTGACCGCCCTCACCTCAAGCGAGCCGGCGGCAACCGAAGCGGCCAATCGGCGCCTTCTTCCATAGGGAAAGGTCATTTACAAACCTTGCGGAACCCATTATAATGAAACTCTTTATCCATAAATTGGAACCGGGGGTGCAAATGACCTTGACTTATGTCCCTATTCAACAAACATTCGGGCTTGATTCCGTATGGGAGCCGCTCTATCAGCTGACGGTTCACCCGGAGCCTTTCGAAAGAGAGCTGTTTCAATGCCCGGCAGTAAGAAGATTAAAGCATCTGCATCATTATGGCGCAGGTGCTTTATTCAGTCCTGTCACCCATTCCCGCTTCGAGCATACGGTCGGTGTCTGGGCGCTCCTGCGTCATTTTTTCCCCGGCCAGCGAGAATGGCATGCCGCAGCTATCCTGCATGACATCGGACATCTTCCTTTTTCCCACACGATAGAGCAGGCACTTGGGATAAGCCATCATCAAATGACGGAGGAGGCCATAGCGGAGCCGCCGGTTTCCGAGATTTTAACCCGCCACGGCTTATCGCCGCAGCGGATCATCGAGCTGCTGAACTCCGACTCCCCATTGACGCATCGGTCCGATTGGCTGGGTATTGACCATCTCGACAGCTTTTTGCGGGATACCTATATGGCTGGCCGGTATAAGCTCCCTCCATCGGAAATCGTACACCGCATCCGCTTTCACGGCATTTATATGGATACCGATGAAGAAACGGCCCTCCACCTGCTGAACGCTGTAATCAACGATAACCTCATGTTTTTGCATCCGCCGTTTTTGGCGATGGATGATTTGCTGTCCCGTGCTGTTCATTTGTTCTGCTATGAACAGCCAGGCATGCAGCTGGCTATTGCGCGAATGACTGACGCTGAGCTGCTGTCACTGCTGCAATCCGCCGCAGATGCTTGTCCGGAATTGAACGGCACACTGCACGTTCTGCTCAGGGAGCCTCACAAAATAGAAAGCTGCGGCGAGACGGATCCGGGGGCAAGGAAAGTCGGTATCCGCAAGCTATACCTCAAGCAGCCGTTAGTCGGCGGCCTTCCGTTAAGCAGCATAAACCCTGCGGCCCAAGAAGCCTTGGGGAAGCTGGAATCGCTGCCCAGAGCCTGTTACTATCGGCTTCGTCCCTGATAGCAGAGCCTGCAGGTTCGTTTCAGAGAGACCGCTCTCTGATAAAGCTCATTCATCAGGAGCAGCATACAATGCTCAGCGCATATGCGGTATGAAGCAGGAGATCCGATTCGCTTGGTGTACATAGCCGGGCGCCCCCATAAAAAAAGACTTCTCCACCGGTAGACGATGACCGGGAAGAAGCCGCGCCGATTCATAAAGGTTATAGGGAAGTCTGTCTGGATCTTCGATAGTCCGAAGGATACATGCCGACCATTTCCGTAAAAAGCTTGGTGAAATGCCTTGTGCTGTAATACCCGACGCTTTCGGCAACCTGCTGTACCTGCAGGCCGCTATCCGCGAGCAGCTCCTTGGCCTTGAGTATCCGCAGCCGGGTGACATATTTCATAAAGGTCGATCCGGTTTTTTTATGAAACAGCGTGCTTAGATAGTTAGGCGTCACGTTCAAATCGGCCGCGATTTGACTGATCCCGATATCCTTCATGTAGCTGCTCTCGATGTAGGCAATGACGCGCTCTACCCAATCGATCGGCTGCTCCATGCTTTGCGGTCCCAGCAGCTGACGGTCGCCTAGCGCCTGAAGGTACCGGAACCCCTCCTCAACCGTGCGAACAGGCGCTGCTTCACTGTCCCGAGGAAAGACACAGCCCATGTAGGTCAATAGGGCCTGCTCAACATGATGGTCCCGGGACAGGCCCGTACGGCCCCATAGCTGCCCCAATTCACCGATCGTTTGCTGAAACTGGACATACAGCTTGTTTTTGAACTGCTGGCTTGCCATGATCATCAGCCTGCCGAGCTTAAGCTTCCCTTCCTGCTCCGCATGCGGCTCGAGCTCCTCCGTCATCCATGTGCGGTTCAGTCCGAGAACAGGGCGCAGCTCCGCCCATCGCTGCAGCCGCCCCATCTGGTCGACAAGCTCCTGAAAGCTTCGGCATTCCGAGGTTTGCATCAGCGTAACGGATGCCGCATTCCCGCTCAAGGTATTCAGCGTCCGTTCCAGCGCTTCCTGATGGCTCACTACCCGCTGTCTTGCTTCAATTCCCTTATCTGGCTCCCATGCGCTTACCGACGCCATTTCGCCGCCAGGCAGCGCAAAGATACCGATATTCATGCCGCAGCCAAGAGAAGTGTTCATAAGGCTTCGTGCAGCGCGGCAAAGCTCATGCTGCAGGGCAATCTGTTGATTCGCCGGCAAGGAGGAATCCAGGCAGACGAAGGTTCCATGGAAGCTGCCGCGATGGAATAAGCTATCCTCCGGCTCCGCCGTAATCGAGGTAAGACCATGAAATAGATTGAACAGCGTATTCTCGAACTGCTGATTCAACAACGCAATATACTGCTGATTGCTCGCATAAACCCGATGAAGCGTTCTTTGCAGCTCCTCCGGATCGACCGGCTTGAGCAAATATTCCGATGCTCCCAGCTTCAGCGCCTGCTGGGCAAAGGAAAATTCCGAGTACCCGCTTACTATGATCCACTGGGTCAACGGGGACAACAGCCTCCCCTGCTGGATCGCTTCGAGGCCGCTCAGTCTCGGCATCTTGATATCCACAATAGCGATATCCGGCAGGCAGCGCCCAACCAGGTCCAGCAGCTCCTCCCCATTCGCGGCCTCGCCGAGCACGTTCCATGAGCCTTCCATCTCTTCGAGCATGCTGGTCAGGCTGGACCGAACCAGGGCCTCATCGTCGGCGATTACGATATTCATCCTCTGTCCCCGCCTTTCAATGGAATCTGAAATCTAACTTGCGTTCCATCTCCAACCGCGCTGTTCAACTGAAATACCGCCTGTTCAAAGGAGAGTCTCAAGCGTTCCTTTACATTCGATAACCCGACGCTTTCCGGCCCGCTTGAAGGGTCGAACCCCACCCCGTCATCCTGAATGATGATTTCGAGCCATTCCTGCTCGTTATCCTCGCCGATGAATCGCGTATGCGCGGTAACGGCAAGAGAGCAAGGCCGATCCAGGGGCTCGATGCCGTGAATCACGGCATTCTCCACAATAGGCTGCAAGAGCAGCTTGGGAATGCGGAAGGAACCGAGCTCCTCCTGCATTTCAATTCGAAAATGTAGTCTGTCCTGAAACCTCATCCGCTGCAGCTCGCCATATTTACGGAGAAACTCCAGCTCCTCCTCCAGCTTCACCCAATCGTTGCGTTCCAGAATATATCTAAGCATACTGCTTAAGGACAGGATCGCTTTTTCCAGCAGCTGACGCTCCCCCTTCCGGTTCAGACCGATGAAGCCGCTGAGCGTATTGTATAGAAAATGGGGCTGAATCTGTGACTGCAGCGCCCGGTATTCCACTTCTCTTCTGCCTAGAGCCGCATGATATTCACGGTCGATCAGCTCCTTCAGCTGGGCAATCATCGTGTTGAGACTCATCCCGAGCTGGGCGATCTCGTCCTTGCCTCTAACCGCAAGCCTTGTCTGCAAGTCGCCTCTCTGGACCCTTTTCATAACGACGACCATTTTTTTGAACGGGGTCACAATCCAGTGCGATACGGTAAAATACAGCAGCAGCGTAATGACCAGGCCGCCTAGCGCCAGCATCAATCCAACCCAGTAAATCCAGCTGAGCTGCGCTTTGACAACGGAATCCGGGAACAGCACGGCGATGCTCCAATTGGAGCTTGCGACCGTTTTGCTGACGACCTTATAGCTGTCATCGTCCCCCTTGATTTCATGCTGACCCTGGGCCAGCTGTCTAAGCATTGCTTGGGAAACATAGTAGTTGGCGTACAGCAGCTTCCGGTTGTTATCAAGGATCACTACGATCGCCTTATTGCTGAACGGCACATCTTTAATGATGCTTTCAAGCACGACCGTGTCGGCATCGGCCATCATAACGGCTAACGGCTTGCCGGAATCGGGGTCTTTAATAAGCCGGGCCACCGAGAACACTTGCTTCACATCGGACGTATTCAGATAATCCTGCAGATGGACGCTGATAAAAGCAACGGCCCCGTCCTTACGCACCGCTTCCTGGTACCAATCCTGCTCCTGGAACGGATAGCCGGGAACCGGTTCATTCATGCCGAAGGCGGAGGACACATACACCGAGCCGTCATACGGAATCAGCGTAGTCGCCAAAATATCTTTACGCGCATTGCGCAAAAACTTCGGAAGCATCAGGTTCAAGGATTTTTCCGCTTCCATCTTGGCATAATCGCTTGCCATGGCATACTGGTGGCTTGCCTTGAGCTTCAAGGCGACCATTACGTCATTGTTCAGATAAGGCGTAATCGTCATGCGCTCCAGATCATCAACATACGTCATAATATTGTTCGTGAGCGCCGTTAAAGTCCCTTCGGTCAGTGTAGCCGTCTGCTCTCCGATCAGCTTCTCGTAGTAAGCGGGCACGCTGATCACAATCAGCGCCAAAGGGATTACAAGCGTTAACAGAAACAGCAAGGATAGCTTGGAACGGATCGAATACGCCAAATTCACGAGCGGCCACATCCCGACCATGGTATATTGTTTAGTTCCATTTTATACCACCACGATACCGGGAGGGAAGAGAGCGCTTTCGTCATTTCGTCATGTCTAGAGATGGCGTTGAAGCCATTCATCCCTTGACCGCACCGGAGGACAGACCGTGTATAAAATATTTTTGCAGGAACAAATAGAGCACGGTAATCGGTACCGCCGCCATGAACGAGCCTGCCGCTACCCAGCCGATGTTATTGTTATACTGTCCGAAAAAGCTCGACAGCGCCACCGTAATCGTTCGGGTCACCGGCTGCTGCAGGAAAAAGACGGAGAATTGGTAGTCGCTCCAAATCGTAACCCCGGTCAAGATCAGGACGGTGGCCGTCACCGGCTTCAGGAGGGGCAGCAGCACCCGGTAAAAGAGCCCGAGTCTCCCCGCGCCATCAATCATGGCGGCTTCATCCAGCTCCTTGGGAATGGTGCCGATAAACCCGGTGTACAAAAAAATCGTGATCGGAAGACTGAACGTAATGTGCAGCATAATGATGCCCCAAAACCGGTTCATTCCCCCGATATCGACCATCAGCTTATAGAGCGGAACGAGAATCGTCAGCGGAGGCACGATCAGCGCTGATATAAAGACGGCGTACATGAATTTGTTCCAGCCTGTCTGGTATCGTGCCAACGGATAGGAAGCGATGGAGCCCAGTATGACAATGCCTGCCAACGCAAAAGCCGTTACCGTCACATTGTTCATAAATGCCCGGGCCAGGTTGGCTTCATGCCAGGCATTCAAAAAATTATCGAGATACAAATAGCCCGGCATGATCCATTTGGAGCTGGGGTCGTCGATGGCCTTAAACGAGGTTGTGATCAAAATATAAAAAGGGAGAATGTGAATCAGACAGAGGACTCCCGAAACGATTTCCGCCCCCCAACGTACCGATGCTCTGCTCACGCGCTCACCTCTCTCTTTCGCAAATAGTACAGCACCGTGATGCTCACGATGGAAATCATCACAAACATCAGATTGCCGATTGCAGCAGCATACCCCGCATCCTCCCGGCCAAAATACAGCTGGTACATCAAGGTCGACAGTGAAGCGGAGGCGTAGCCGGGGCCGCTGTTCGTCATGGCGGTAACCACGTCAAACAGCTTCAGTCCCCCGATGACGTTCAGCACGACGCTGACCGTAAAAGAAGGGGCCAACAGAGGCCAGGTTACATGTGCAAATTTGGCGAAGGAGCCTGCCCCGTCGATTGTAGCGGCTTCATAGTAATCCTTGGGGATAATCTGCAGTCCGGCCAAAAAAATAATCATCGCAATTCCCAAGTACTGGTAAGTATTGACGAACGTAATGATCCATACATTGATTTTGGGACTGCCCAGCAAATTGACGGGCTTATCTTGAAACAGCAATAAAATATCGTTGATCGCGCCGCCGTTATATTGAAAGAAAAAGTACCAGATGTAGCCCATAATGAGCGGGCTGATGATGGCGGGCAAATAAATGATGGTGCGGGTCAGCCCTCTTATGCGGATATTCCGGTTCAGGAAGAGCGCATAAGCCAGACCGATGATGTTCTGAAACAAGGCGCTCCCCAGGCCGTAGATGAGGGTGTTCTTAATGACGTTGCTCATATCGGGGTCGGTCAGCATCCGCTTGTAGTTGCTCAGGCCGATCCACTTATATTCCTGGGAGTACCCGTTCCAATTGGTCATGGAGATCGAGATGCCTTTCAGAAACGGGTAAAAAATGAACAAACAAAACAAGAGCAGCGCCGGAACGTACAGCAGGTTCAGCCATGCCGGCGAATGAAACCATTGCCGCCGGCGTTCGCGCCGGGGATGCGGCTTCGTGTGATGGCTTGTCTCTATAGGCGCAGGGGCCATATCGGCTTCCACCCTTCCGTGATAGCATCGGAGAGGCTTGATGCCCCTCCGGGATTGATGAGAACAAAGTATTTCAAAAGGATAGCAGGGAATCCGGTAAGGTATCCCCCTCCAGCCGCTGTTGTTATCAGGAAATTCTTTATTGTATACGTTTTTCAGCGGTCATTTCCTGATAACAAAGGCGGCCGCTATCGCTCTTCCGAGGGACACCTCACCTTCTTCCACTATCCATTGCTGAAAACAAAAGTGACTTTCAATCTGACCGCAGGGACAAAAAGCCCCTCCGAAAGCTTATTTATTACTAAGCCGCTCGACTTCCTGCTTCATTTTATCGCTGTACTGCTTCGCATCCACGTTACCGGCGAGCAGCGCCGTTCCCGTCTTGCACATCACATCCCACATACCGTTAGGCAAATAGACGCGGTCAAAGTAAGGGAACACCCGAATATCGGCGTATTTGTTGTAATACTCGGTAAACTCATGCTTCGCTTCGACCCCTTTTAGTCCGGGAGGAAGCTTCGTCGCGTTGGCGATCTTGGTCATATTCTCCGGCTTCGCGAAATAAGCGATCAGCTTCTTCGCATCGTCCAGATGCTTGCCGTCCTTCCACGCTCCCATCGTATAGCGCTCGCCGCCCGAGAAGTTCGGTGCATCTCCCGGTACCATCGAGGGAACGGGCATAAAGCCTATTTTCAGGTCGGCTTTAATCTTATGAACCTCATCGGCGAAGGATGGCCCTTGCAGGGTGAAGGCTACCTTACCTTGAGAAAACTGCTGGGGAAGGTCGCTGTATTTGGCCGTCAGCACATCTTTGTTGATGTAGCCTTTTTTCTGCATTTCCAGGAATTTGTCCGGGAGCGGCTTCCACTTGTTCCAGTCGAACTTTTTGTCGAGCAGGTTCTGCGCTTCGTTATCCTTAGGGCTAATCAACAAGGAAGTGGCGAAATAATCGAAATATTGCCCGATCATCCAATCGTCGATTCCCGAGAAATAGAAGGGCGTCACCTCGCCTTTGCTCTCGGTTTTCAATTTTTCAGCCGCAGCCATCAGCTCGTCGAACGTTTTGGGCGGTTCGATGTTGTATTTTTTCAGGAGATCCGCATTATACGTCAAGCCGTCCTTGGCTTCGCTCAGCACCAGCGCGTGAACCTTGCCGCTTTTGTCCGTCACGACATCCTTGATGGTATTCGTCAGCTGGGACGCCCAAGGCTGGTCCTTCAAATCGGCCAAATATTTGCCGTAACGGATAATGGCCCAGCCGTGAGTATCGAATACATCGGGCAAATCGTTCGCGGCCATTTTGACCTTCAAAATGTTTTCGTACTCCGTGCCGGGGAACTGCAAATCGACATCGACCTTTCCGTTCTCCCTGGCAAAATCGCTTGCGATCTGCTTGTAAACCTCTTGAATCGGCTTGTCGTTGACGGTCGAATAGACGGTGATTCTTGTCTTGTCTCCGCTTCCGGCAGGAGAGCTGCTCTTGCCCGTATCCGCCGTCGGCGCAGGTGCCGCCGTCTTCTCCGCGGCCGTTCCCCCTTGCCTTTGCGAGCATCCCGCTAAAGCGATAGAGCATGTCAAAACCAACATTGCTGAGCTCCACAGTTTCTTGTTCATGAATTGGCCTCCCTTATCGTTTCCATGCTTTGGGTATAACAGGTCTTCCCCTGCTGCATTGACCAATTGAAGTCATTATCATTTCCCGGGTAGTTGTAGCAGTTGTCTTTTCGAAATTGATCTTAACATAAATGAACACGCTTACATATGATGCAATTCTACAATAGAAGCGCTCATTTATTAACTGGCAGCTGGTCATCCGTCCGCAGCCCTTGTACCTGACCGGAGAAGATAAGCCTTCCGCCTTCAGTAGGCGGATTCCGATTCCCCAGACAAAATCCCCACGCAAGGATTCAGATACTTTGTGGGGAAACCGGGAATTTATAATTGCAAATTATAAAAAGCCCATCCTCTTATGAGAATGAGCTCCACTCGCTTATCCATGTCCTGCTTCCATTTTAATCCGCCGTACCTTTTCCTCGCGCTCCGCCTCCGTTAGACGAGGGCAGGTATAGCAATAGCCATGATCCGTATCCGTCTTGTAGGCCAGGCAGCATACCGGCTTGATGCGCATTTGTTCCCCGGGAACTCTCGGATTCTCCATCATCCGGAACCGGATATCGAACGGGCTGCGGGAGCGTCCGAATAGTGCCGGATCAAGTCCGTGCAGAAGCGTGTCCATGTCCTGCTTTAACCGGACGAGCGATTCTTCGGAATGGGCTTCCTTGTACCAGCGGTCCATCGCATAGTGCATTCGGGTGATCATAGTCGCCCATAGAATACCGGCAGAGATGGAAACGGTCCCGGCAAGGCTTTCTAGCAAAGGCTTGACCTGCTGGCCATAAAACTGGATCATCGCCTCTTTCGACCGATCGTTCCGGTTCGGCCACGTGAGCGGTTCCCCCCGCCACTCCTTCATCCGGAAAGCCAATGCGATCCTGCGGCCGTTGTCGTAAATCTGTACTTCCATATTGTCCAATGAAAAATCGGGGATAAAGGAATCATGCCATAGGGAATATTGGAAAGCCGCACATACCCCGCCGAACCAGCTGGCAAAATAGGCAGCCGCCACATCGGGCTCCAGCGCCTTGAGCAGCGGAGCATAGGTTTGGATGAATGCGCTCGCTCCCTGTCTTCTGCTCAGGCAAGAAAGCGATGCGCCGAACAGCGTACCAGGCTGATCTTCCAAGACCACAAAAAACTGATTTTCATAATACGCCGTATCCACAACCTCTGAAGCTCCCTCCTAATGGTAACCACACACATCTTCCGCATAGGTCTATTAGTGAAAACGATTCTCATTTTCATAATAAACAGGATGCCATCCCCTGTCAAATTTATACGATTCGGGTTCTTCCATAAAAATACATGATTGCCTAAGACTAGTCAACGAAACTTATCGTGAACTATGACACACTTTCTATTATGCAGGGAACCCCGAATTTGTAAAAAAAGATGACCCGCTGATCGCGAGTCATCCTTTTTGTCACTATTAACCGAGTGTTTTATCCCCTTTTTTCCAGTTGGCCGGGCACATGCCGCCGGATTGTAGCGCTTCAAGAATCCGCAGCGTTTCCTCTACGCTTCTGCCGACGTTCATATCAGTTACCACCTGGTAGCGCAGGATTCCATCCGGGTCGATAATGAACAGTCCCCGATGAGCAGCGCCTGTTGCGTCATCTAGAACGCCATAAGCCTTCGCGGTCTCCTTCTTGAAATCCGAGGCTATCGGATAGCTGATCGGTCCGATCCCCTGTTGATCACGCGGCGTGTTGATCCAAGCACGGTGGGTATAGATGCTGTCTACGGAAATCCCTATGACCTCGCAATCCAGCTCCTGAAACTTGTCATAATGGTCGCTGAAGGCAATAATCTCCGTCGGGCACACATAAGTGAAGTCGAACGGCCAGAAGAAGACCATAACCCAGCGGCCGCGGTATTGTTCCAGGGATACGTGCTCTTCTAACGTCTCCAGATTGATGGTGGAAGGAAGATGAAACGATGGTGCTTTCAGTCCGATTTTTACCGTTTGTTCTGCATTAGTAGTTGTTGTTGTCATAATGAATGTCCTCCTAGTGGTTTTTATTTAATTAACTAATGGTCAAATATCTGCTTGACGATGGTGTCATTGCTGCGCCAGTGCTTTTTTGATACGGGTCGGATTAAGGCCGAGAATTCTCGTCTCTCCGATCACCGTGACGGGAATCGAGCTCATCCCCATGGCTTCCAGCTCATCGCGGTAAGCTTCATTCACATCAATGTTTCGCTCTTCAAACGCAATTTGCTGCTCCGTTAAATATTTTTTCAGCTGGCTGCAGTAGGTGCAGGTTGTGCTGGAATAAACAATGACCGGTGTAGTTGTTGTAGACATGGGCAGTTCCTCCTTGGATTGTAGAAATGATTTTATTTGTACTGTGGAATCAGCTGTGCTCTGCGATGGATGAATTTATCCACCGCCATGGCGGCAATAGCGCCGTCAGCTGCGGCGACGACCGCCTGCTTCACCGGCGAACGGCGAACCTCTCCGGCTCCGAATACTCCGGGAACGGGCGACTGCATGGATTCATCCAGGATCATAAAGCCGTTCTCGTCGAGTGGAACCTGATCCTGCAAAAAGTCGGTGCCGGGCTTGCTGCCCGATAAGAAGACGAAGACTCCATCCACCTGGAGCTGCTGCTCTTCGCCGTTCGGGGTTTTCACCCGCAGTCCCTCCACATGGTGCTCGCCGACGATCTCCAAAGGCCTTGTCCGAAAATACAGCTCGGCCTTATCCAGCGGCGGAAGCGTCTCGGCTCCCTGCAGCTCATTGCGGGGCACGACAAAGTGAATTTTCGAGACCAGCTTGTTCAAGGCCAGTACCTCATCCAGCGCTTCCTCGGAATCGCCGATCACGGCGATTTCCTTACCTTCGAAGAAGGCGCCGTCGCAGGTGGCGCAGGTGCTTACCCCGCGGCCGAGCAGCTTCTCCTCCCCCGGAAGCATCCGGTTGCGCCCTTTGGAGCCGGTAGCGACGATTACGGCTTTGGCCTCGAACATGCCGTCTGCCGTAAACACAAGCTTCGACTCCCCTTCCAGATCCACGGCGGTAATCGTCGTCTGCTTGAACTCCGCCCCGAAGCCTCGGGCCTGGCCGCGAATGCGATCCAGCAGCTCCTTCCCGCTAAGCTCCTCGGTAACGCCGGGATAGTTCGCGATCTTATGAGTCAGCGCCAAGGCTCCGGTATTCGGGGCTTTGTCCAGCACCAGAGTGGATAAATGACCTCTTGCCGTATACAAAGCCGCCGTTGCGCCTGCCGGCCCTCCTCCGATAATGATGACATCGTACATATAAACCCTCCTTGCTGATCGTTCTGTTTATATTTAAACTTAAACTAAATCTAAAAATCTTATATCTGAATATTACCACGGCAAACCCAATGGATCATGAAGGTTTGATTAAACTCTCGTGAAGATTTCATGAAGCAGCCCCTTACATGCGGAAAGGTGGGTTTAGCGACGAATCGCCAAACCCACCTTTCTTACTTATATCCTATTAATCAGCCAGCCGGTACCCGACCCCGCGAACCGTTTCAATGTAGGTCGGTGCCTTTGGATTGTCCTTCAGCTTTTGCCGCAGACTTTTGACATGGACGTCCACCGTATTGCTGCCTCCGAAATATTGATCGCCCCAGACGCGGTCCATCAGCTCCTGTCTGGACAATACGGCGCCATTGGTATCGAGCAATGCCTTCAGCAGATCAAACTCGGTCTTGGTCAAATCGACGCGGGAGGCCCCGAGATATACGGCCATTCGTTTGTAATCCACGAGGAGCTCCTTATGCTGCACTTGATCGCCCCGCTCCTCCGGTACCCTTCCTTCGCCGAGCAGCTTGGATTGAATCCGCTCGAGAATCGCCTCGGTGCTCGCGGAAGACCAGACAACAGCATCTTCGTAAGATGAAAAGCCCGGCTCCACCAGCCGCTCCGTTCCTTTGACGAGCAGAAGAGCCGGCGACGACACCGTATTCGGGCGCGGCTTCGGCACAAGCGCATCGTAAGTTGCATCTACAATCAGGAGATCAATCGGCAGCGCCGCGAGCGAGTGCTCATCCAGATGATGAAAGACCAGTACATCATAGCACTTGGCTGTCAGCTCTCTCACCAATTCGTGCAAGGCATGAGGAAACGGGCTGATAATGACAATGGTATGCGTGGTGGAGCAAAACGCTCCGATGGGCTGCTCATCCCGGGACGTATCTATTGCCACATTCGTCCATTCGCTTACTTCTCTTTGCTGCTGCATGAAGGGCACACTCCTTTCAGCAAAATATGTTCATCCTCCACTATATAACCGGTCTCTTCCGCTACGGCTTTCGACCATTCGGCCGGAACGTGCGTAAAGACTTCATCCACTTTGCCACAAACCCGGCAAACGATGTGCTGATGATCCTCTGTCCGTGCATCGTATCGGCTTGCGTCTCCTTCGAGCTTCAGCTCCCGAATCAGCCCTTCCTCCGTCAAATAGCGCAAGGAATTGTAGGTGGTTGCATAGGCAAATTGATGCCCGCGCTTGTTCAACCGTTCAATAATTTCTGCAGCGGTAGGGTGATCGGTGCTTTCCATCACAATTTCATAGATTGCTTTCCGCTGAGGTGTCAGCTGTCCTTTTCTGCTCATTGTGATTCCCCCGGTATTTTTTTATTATATTTAGATTAATTCTAATCTTAAACTTAGTCTAAGTCAATATCCCTTTCACTTCATACGAAACATAATTCGCCAGGACTCCACAAATCAAACAAGAGCAGCGCTTGTCCAGCCTGCCCTTGTGCCGCCTGACATCGTCAGGAGGTCTTTCCTTATTCTTATAATTTCCCGTCTGCTTTATCAGGGATTCCTCTGACGGCCAAGACAAAGGGATTAGCGGTCATACTTGCGGATCAGATCCGCCAATGCTTCACGGAATAAAATGGACTCCTTCTTCTTCAGCTTCTCGGCCAGCGTCTTCAGCTGCCGAACCATCGTCGCCGGATAATAGCAGGTCTTCATCACCATCTCCTCATTAGGAGGCAGCGCAACCTGGTTTCTCCCCGATTCCTTCGCCGACATAAGCGCCGCATTGGCCGCCCGCATCAACCCGTTCATATCCTTGGCATCCCGCGGGTATTGAGCCACTCCTACCGTTACACTAATTTCCTGTGCCTGCTCGTCCGCCGGCAGTTGAAACCGTTCGTTCGAGGCTTGTACGGCCGCCCGAACCGACTCCATCTTCAAAAAGCCCTGTTCCAGGCTGAAATCGGCCAGCACTACCGCAAATTCATCCCCGGAGACGCGAAACACCGCTTGCTCCGAGGTCTGTTCCTTAAGGATATCCGCGATCGTTTTCAATACATGGTCCCCGGTATCATGACCGAACAGCCGGTTGATGTCCAAAAAATGGTCCACATCAATAAGAGCCAGAGCGACTCCTTCACATTCCTGAGACGTCTCCTTCAGCTGAAGCTCCAATGCCTCCCGGTTGCGTAAACCAGTCATTTCGTCTATTCTTCCCTTCATATATAAACATCCTTATATCAATATATATAATACTATATATATAATTTTATATAAGAAAAAAATGGAAATGTCAACAACCCTTTCTGCTAAAAAGCTGGCACTCATCGTTGACAATTTTAATTGATATACATATAATTGTTATAACAACAATTGAATAAAAGAAGATCTTAAGGTAATTTCACATTTTGTGAGATTACCTTTACTTGCTGTGCGTTGCTATTCGGTCCATGAATAACCTCATGCGCATCAGACACAATAATAAATGAAGAAGGAAGCGATACTCTCATATGCAGAATCAGACAGCAAAGCAAGAAGCTCCTTTGTGGAGCCGCAATTTTATAACGATTTGTATCAGCAGTTTTTTTGTATATATGACCTTTTATATTTTGGCGGTGACCCTTCCGACCTTTGTTCTGGAGCATCTGCAAGGAAGCGGCCAGCAAATCGGCCTGGTCACTACTGTGTTCATCATTAGTGCTGTTATTTTCCGCCCACTGACGGGGAAATGGCTGGACGAGCTGGACAAGAAGAAAATCATTCTCTTCTCGCTCATCCTGTTCGCCGTTTGCAGCATATTGCATCTTGTCGTAACTAACTTTTATGTTCTCTTACTGCTAAGATTTATTCACGGGATCGGCTTCGGCATCGCCGCTACAGCCACATCCGCGGTAGTGATTCACATCATTCCCGCGCATCGCAGAGGCGAAGGGATCGGCTATTTCAGTCTGTTTATGAGCCTGGCCATGGTCATCGGTCCCTTCCTCGGACTGACGCTGATGACAAAAGCCAGCTTCCACGTTCTGTTCATCGCCTGTTTCGTTCTTTCTCTTCTGGCTTTCCTATGCGGGGCAATAACCAAGCTTCCCGATACTCCGGCACCGGCCCAAACCGCGGGCACGTCCTGGAACTGGAAAAGATTTATCGAGCCTAAGGCAATTCCGATTTCGTTAGCAGGCTGTGTACTGGCGTTTTCTTACGGGGCTATCTCCACCTTCATTTCCGTCTACGCCAAATCGATCGGCCTGGAGCAGGTAGCCAGCTATTTCTTCATGGTGTTCGCCGCAATGATTCTTATATCCAGACCCTTTACCGGCAGACTGTTCGACCGCAAAGGCGAGCATGTGCTTGTCTATCCCGGCATCGTCCTGTTCGTCGTCGGCATGCTCTGGCTGAGCCAAGCGAATACGGCCTTCATCTTCCTGCTGACCGGAGGCATTATTGGGCTCGGCTTCGGCGCACTGCTGCCAAGCTTTCAGGCTATTGCCGTCAAATCGGCTCCAAGCCACCGAAGCGGTCTGGCCACCGGCACATATTTCGTCTTTTTCGATTCCGGGTATGGGCTCGGTTCCTATATTCTCGGTCTTATTGCCGCCAAAACCAATTATCACGTCATGTACCTTGTCGGGGGCATCGTCGTCGCCTTTACCGTCATTCTCTATTACGGCCTTCATCACAAAAAACAAAAGGTCCAAACGGCATCACGTCTTTCATAATGCAAAAACAGGCTGCATGGAATTCCAAGCGAATTCTTTTGCGGCCTGTTTTTCTCTCTGGGTGGTCTTTAGCGAAACTGCTCGATGATAAAGGTGCGGAACAGCTCGGCCGAAGGAGATAATGTCCGGTCTTCAACCCAAGCGAGACCAATCTCCCTTTTGCACAAGGGTTCGGTCACATGCAGCCGTTTGATTTTGCTCGAATCGATCCCGGTAAAGAAAGGAATCAAGGTAATGCCAAGACCGGATGAGACCAGCACCGAGACTGTCGCCACATCGTCCCCCTCGAACTTGATCTTGGGAGCAAAGCCCGCCAAGCTGCACAGCCGGTCGGTTAACGTACGCATCCCGTAGCCTCTTTTGAACGTTATGAAGGGCTCCCCGGCAAGCTCCTCTAGACGGAGCGAGGTTCGAGAAGCAAGCCGGTGATTCGAAGGAACGTAGACGAACAGTTCTTCCTCGATCAATTTATGCCAAATAAGCCCTTTATCATTGTCCAGCAGACCTACTATGCTGAGATCTACCTCGCTATGCATCAATTGCTTATGAATGATGGTGGTAGGGCTCTGATGCAGCAAAAATTCCACTTGCGGATACACCCGATTGAATCGGCTGATCAGCTCCGGCAAAATGCTCAATCCGAACGTCATTACGAACGATAAGGAAACGGAGCCGGTATAGGGGTCCTTCATCTGGTGCAGCTCCTGAACCCCATCCTGGATTTCCTGCAGAGCGCGGTCAACCCGTCTTAGAAACTGCTTGCCGTAGGAGTTCAGCTGAACGGATCGGCCGATACGGTCGAACAAAGCGACGCCAAGCTCCTCCTCAAGGTGAGTGATCGATCGGCTAAGGGCAGGCTGCGAGATAGCCAGCTGCTCCGCCGCTTTGGTAAAATGCTCCGTCTTCGCTACAACGCGAAAGTATTCTAGCTGCTGCCACTCCATCCCGCGCACCACTGTCCTTTCATAACAAAAATGCATTATTTCTATATCAATAATAAATTGGACGTTATCAGCTGACAAGGAGTAGACTTAGTAATCATCAATAACAGTCAGACGGTATAAAGGGGAGAGAATGATGCCATATATAGAAATCGGAAGCGGCGCCTACCGGCGCACCTTATTTAGCATGCTGTTGGGAAGCCTGGTTACTTTCGCGATATTGTACAGCCCGCAAACCTTGATCGGCACCTTCGCAGAGGAATTTCATGTATCGCCTTCCACGGCCAGCTTCGTAATCTCTTTTTCGACGGTTACTCTTGCGGTCGCCATGCTGTTCGTCTCGGTATGCTCCAATGCCTGGGGGAGAAAAGGAGTGATGGGCGTCTCTTTATTCGCCACGTCCGTGCTTGCCATTATTTCCTCCTTCACCCACAGCTTTCATTGGCTGCTGGCGCTGCGGCTTCTCGAAGGCATCAGCCTTGCGGGCTTTCCGGCTATTGCCATGACTTATTTGAACGAAGAAATTTCGCCGGGAAGCATCGGCAGAGTCATGGGAGTCTATGTCGGGGGTACGGCAGTCGGAGGCTTTGCAGGACGGATTATCGTCAGCGCCTTGACAGACTTGTTCTCCTGGCATACGGCGCTATTGGCACTCGGGATTTTCAGTCTCCTATGCAGCGTCTGCTTCTGGATGTACCTGCCGAAATCGCAGCATTTTCAGCCGGTCAGCATCTCCTTCAAGCATGCAATTCATGGCTTCAAAAGCGGCTTAGCCGATAAAAAGCTGCTCGTGCTGTACCTGGTCGGTTTCCTGCTTTTGGGGGCCTACGTTACCCTATTCAATTATTTAGGCTATCCACTATCCCAGGCTCCTTATGATTTGAGCCAAACCGTCATTGGATTTCTATTCATCTTCCAGCTGGTCGGCTCCTGGAGTTCCTTCCTGTTCGGCAAGCTGGCCGACAAGCATTCCCGTGCAGGGCTGATCGGTCTAGGCATCGCCTTGTCGGTTATCGGGGCGCTGCTGACGCTGTACGGCAGCCTTGTACTTATGATCGCGGGTCTGATCTTGTTCGCGTTCGGATTTTTTGCCGGGCATACGGTAGCCAGCGGATGGATCGGAAGAATAGCTCCAGCACCCAGCAAGGCCTACGCCTCTTCGTTGTACCTGTTGTTCTATTACACAGGCTCCAGCCTCGTCGGCTGGTCCGGCGGCTTCTTCCTCGCCTCCTTCCATTGGGGCGGAGTCATCGCCTTCATCTGCGCGCTGCTTGTTCTTACAGCTGTCTTGGTCCTGCAGCTTATTCGGCGTCCTGTGGCTCCACAAGGGGCTCGAATGGGAAAATAGCATCTTAACGCCCTGACGGAATGCTGTCTTTGATCTATCGGCATTCAAGACGTTCAATTTGCCGTGGAGCCGTTCCAGGATTCAATTCCATTCCATTCGCCGGCCGCGGGTCCTGCACTCTTTTCGATACGAGTCCTCCCAATCTAACACGAGTATTATGCCCTTTCGACGTGCGATTCCCACACGTAAAAAAGAAGAGCCGCGCGGAATATCCGTGTGGCTCCAGGTTGTGGAATTCCCTATCATACCGAAAAATGTGTTGTCTGATAATAAAGTTGTTGAATTTATAATAAAGTCTTTTAAATTTGATAATAAAGTTGTTTAAAAAAACGGCTATCGTCGTTAAGCTAACGGGACACGATAACTCAACAAACCGTCTTTTAGGCGTTCCGCCGAAATACCTAAGATTATCTCATAGAACTCGACGAGACAATAATGATGCGTACAGAAGCAAAATTCACGGGATGCCATCCTTCCTATAATAAGTGATGCAATACCGTAACATATTATTTGGGCCAAAATATTATTCCCTTTACTTAAACGATGATCGAGGCGTATAATCCGTTAAGACATCGGAGTGAGAAGAGGGAAATTGATTATGAACAACGGGTTGGTCAATGCTATTATCGCGTATATCATGTGGGGGGTTCTCCCACTTTATTGGAGGTTGTTTAACGATGTGCCGGCAGGCGAGATTCTGTCACATCGGGTTGTCTGGTCGTTCGTCTTCATGGGTATTCTCGTCACCGTCCAGCGTCGCTGGGGTGACATGAAGCGGATTGCGGCTAGCCGCTCGCTCCTGCTGTCGCTCACCGCTAGCGGACTGCTGGTCGCTGCTAATTGGCTCATCTTCATCTGGGCTGTCAACAACGACCATGTCGTCGAGACAAGTCTCGGTTATTATTTGAACCCGTTGCTGAACGTGCTGCTTGCGGTTGTCTTCCTTCGTGAGAAGCCAAACCGTGGCCAATGGCTCGCGATTGCCATCGCTAGCGCCGCGGTGCTCATCATCGCCATCGACTACGGACGGTTCCCATGGATCTCAATCTCACTGGCCGCGACGTTTGGCTTGTACGGCCTCGTGAAGAAGAAGATCGGACAAGACGCTTCTGTAGGCTTGCTGTCGGAGACGGCTGTAGTCCTGCCTGTTTCGCTCGGCTACTGGATCTATTTGGCCACCGTGGGAAAGACGACGGCATGGACGCTACCTGTATCCACGTTTGTAGAACTGCTTCTTTCCGGCGTGGTAACAGCACTACCGCTGCTTTTCTTTGCGCGAGCGGCCGCCCGGATGGCGCTGTCCACGCTCGGCTTCGTACAATACATCGGGCCGACGATCATGCTGTTACTGAGCGTATTCGTGTTCAAAGAATCGGTCTCGCCGGTTCTTCTCATCGGCTTCGCGCTCATCTGGACAGCGCTTGTCGTATACGCTGCGGCATCAGTTCGCGGCACGAAACTCACGAAGGCGCGCTGACGACAAACACGTCCAGCCACCCGGTACCGTCATAACAGCCATTTCCGTCCGCTAGGGAGGAGATGGCTGTTTTCTGTATGGAGTTAAGCTAACGGGTACGTTAGTACAAAAAAGCAACACACTTCGAACTATATTAAAAAATCTAAAGCTTTGGAGAACTATCGATGAAAAAAATTCTTCTGATAATACTTTTTATAGGAATATTAGTTGGTGCTCTATATCATGATAAACAGTCAAGGTACGCAAATGTATCTGCTTTTCCAATAGCGGACGATATTGATTCAATTGAAATAAATATAGGTGGTCCTCCGACTACAGAAAACAGCTAATGATCAGTTTATTTCAATGGGTGGTGGCCCGAGTGAACTGGTCATGAAAACAAAATACGGAAAGACCCTTAGAATTGTAGATGCGGTTGGATCAGTATCTGTAAAAGTACCGAACGGTGGGATGATCACCTCAGTTTCAATATCAGATCAAGTGACAGTAGTGTATCAAGATAACAATGCCGGTGAGGATTAAATGCTCTATAGTTATTGCCTATAACTAGAGTAAAAAATATATATTGGTTCAACATCCTTTTATTGGATATAATTTCATCAATTAATAATTGTAATTCCAGAAAGGGGGGTAGAATGCCATGATAACTCACTTCTCAGAGCTTCAGTTAAATACAGTTTCAGTGCAAGGTGTTAAACAATTCTATCATGATCAATTACGCTTTCCTATTCTTTTCGAATCAGATAATGAAATATGTTTCCAGCCGACTGAATACTTTACATTGTCTTTTAAAGAAGGCGTAGAACCTCTAGCTCCAGTTCATTTTGCTTTCGAAGTTCCTTATTCTGAATTTGAAAACGTGGTGAATTGGCTCCAAAGTGCAGGGGGTATTACCCTTTTAAAATGGTCGGATGGTAGAATTATTGACGATTTCGAAACTGGAATGAATGTTTACTTCCGAGATGGAGATGGCAATTTATTAGAAATTATTACTCATTATTACATCAAAGAAGGAATACTTCCTCCTTGTGGCGAGTTAAAAATATTGTATCTTAGGGAAATTGGATTTCCGGTTGATAGCGTAATTGATTTCAGGGAGTTGTTAGTTAATATTTTAAATTTTAAACTTGATAAGGTATCTGACAACTTTACTTTTGCTATTGGCGGAACATCACATGCGGTTATTCCTTCGAAAAAGCGAAAGTGGATTCCAATTGCAATGACTGCTTTACCACCGACAATGAATGTAGTATTTGGGGTAGGTAGTTCAGAATTTATTGATAAGGTCAAAACAAACCTATCTGCAAAAGGCATACATTTTGATGAAAATAATGAAGATGGTCGACTTCATTTCAGAATAAATGAGTACAGCTTTTATTTAAGATTTACTAACTTTCCTAAAGAAGCACCTACGCTTTTAAATCTACCTTATTCAAGATTACAATTTTAAAGTTACTTAACTAAAGGAGACGGTACGTAGTAGTCGCCTTTAAAATGGCTCGATTTTGCTTCATTGAACTAACGGCCAGGATAGTTGAATGATTTCGCGAATAACTTAAGTCATGACGAATTTACGAAGTTCGCAAAAAAGACGTTAGCCGAAAGAAGTTCTTAGTTTAGGAGGAGTCTATATGATATTAGAAAAAGTTATAAATAGAATTGTAATACAAAGTGAATATAAGGATTTTGTTGATAAGTATATAGATAATATACTTACCGAATTTAAAGGTAAGATTCATAGCATTTATATGTGTGGCTCGATTCCAAAAGGAACTGCTAAACCTTTTAAGTCAGATGCAGACTTTACTATTGTATGTGTAAATCCCAAAGATATTGATTACGAAAGATTGTCAAATATTAAAGACAGTCTTTTGGAAGAATATCCATTAGTAACTAAGATTGATACGACAATTTGCTCGATTGACGATGTATTAAGTAAACCAAATGAGTGGGGTTTTTGGGTAAAGATAATTTGTGTTTGCATATATGGTCATGACGTTGGTGAAAAAGTACCACCGATAATTATTTCTCCAGAGTTCATTTTAGACTTAAATACAGAGACCAAGAAGGAAGTAGATCGTAGACATAGTTTACTTTCTAATGCTAGTGATAACACAATGAAAAATAGATATATTAAAGGTTACTCTAAGAGATTAATTCGTGCATTATACTCTTTGGTTTTAGAAGATACAGGTGTATGGCAAGATGACATTATTATGATGAAGAATGCCATATTAAACTATTGTGAGATTGACTCCGCTTTAGTTGATTATCTGTATGCTTGTTACTTGGATAGTAATAATGTACTTGTTGAAGAGTTTCTGGGAATTGCAGATGAAGTATATAGCTATTTTGAGAACGCCTTAAATGCAATGGCTGCTTCCAGAACTTCCTTCGACTAACAACATATTGACGCTTCGGGTCACTCTGAGAAGCGAGTGACCTCATCCAGCCCCCTAAGCCCGTCGGGACGTCACTGATTAGGTGTTCGGCAAGCCTCACAACTATAAGCAGCGACTCTAATTAAAACATAAGACTATTGAACTAACGGGTATGGGAGATGAGGTGTCCCCTTGCTTACGAAGTAAGTTTTCCTTTGGAAAACTCTTAAGCGTTCGCCTTTGTTTTCGGGAAATCCCCGCTAGAAGCGAATTCTAATCCAAATTTCCCGAAAACAACAGCGGCCGGAGGGGAATACCTACCCCATCGGGGACCGATGCTATTTTTCCAATTACCTGCAGGTTGCTCAACAACCTAAAGAGACACACGGAGCACCGCGTGTCTCTTCTTTCCTTTATAACCTAAATGTTCAATGCTTCTAACAGCTTATAGATCATAGCAGTGGATTCCGCTCTTGTAGCGCCAGCGCTTGGGCGGAAGGTTTGGTCCTCGTACCCGTTCAGAATACCGGATACCGCAGAAGCCTTCACGGAGGCTTGCGCCCAATCCGGGATAATGGAGGCGTCTTTAAAGGAAATGGCATTGGCCTCGCCGCCTTGGTATCCGTTTGCGCTAAGCGCTCTGGACATCATAACCGCCATTTCCGCCCGGGTAATGGTTTGGTCCGCCTTGAACAGCAGGCGGCCGTTCTCTTCATAACCGTTGATAAGGCCCACTTGAACTGCGGCCGCGATGCTTCCCTTGGCCCAGGATGGGATTTGGTTATCATCCGCGAAGGAAGTGGAAGCCGCCGTCATCTGAAGCCCCATGGCTTCGGCGATCATTTTGGCGAATTGAGCCCGCGTCACCGTCTGCTCTGGACGGAACTTCCCGTCCTCAAAGCCTTGAATGACATTCATTCCAGTCAACCGTTCCGTATAAGGAGCGGCCCAATGTCCGGACAGGTCCGGGAACACTGCAGGCTTGTACTCCAGCACGGCAAACTTCGTGAAATGCTTGACATTGACCGTTATACTGCCGTCCGGATTGACGATCCCTCCAAGATAAATCCAGCGCTTCTGCGTCTCGTTGTAGTAATACACAGCCGGCTTGCTTCCAGGTGCGATAGAATCCGCCTTATAGAACATCTTGATTTCCACAGGCTTCGTAAAGGTATGGCCTGTCGTACTCGTCAGCTCGACCGCTTGGCTTACCGCCTTCAACGAACCGAAAGACGGAATTTGAGCGGTAGGAAGCAGTACAGCCTGAATTTTGCCGTCTTCCTTCACGGCACCGGATGGTATCTTAAATTGAAGCACATCCTTGATGCCGCCTTCCGCCCCTCGAGCCGCGGTGACAGCCACTTGGGAAGAGGAAGCCTCCGTTCCTTGGTTCGTATTATTCCCGTTCGTTGAGTTGTTCGAAGTATCGGTCAGAGTCGAGCTTCCGCCGCCGGAACCATGATGGCTGCTGTTTCCATGCGGTGCCACGACGTTCACCGTTCTCGTCACTTCTGCGGCCGCATTCCCGGCCAGATCGGTTGCGTTATAATGCAGCGTATAAGTCCCAATCGTCTTGGTGTCCACGG
Organism: Paenibacillus sp. 32352; assembly: GCF_002042965.1. Classification (GTDB taxonomy): domain Bacteria; phylum Bacillota; class Bacilli; order Paenibacillales; family NBRC-103111; genus Paenibacillus_S; species Paenibacillus_S vulneris. The sequence continues at coordinate 180,574 of NZ_MZNT01000013.1, forward strand.
TTCCGGTTATCGCAACCTCGCCCGCTATGCCTGCATGATCCGCTGCTTCAGCTCCTTGCTCGTTGTATGGCGTACCGATAAGCATAGTCATGCTCGGGCTTCCTTTTAGAGTAATCACAGGAGCCGTACGATCAATGCTCACAGCAAGCGGTAACTCGGCCGTATGGCCTAACGAATCCTTCGCCCGGAATTGCAGTGTATGCTCTCCTTCACCGGAAACCTCCACTTTGCTTTGGCTGTTGTAAGCCAGATACGCGCCACCATCTGTAGATAGCTCTAATGAAACCGTCGAGCCCGGAACATACACATTCGCGTAGACGCTGGCCGTTACGTTTTGATTCGTCCAGGCTCCGTTCGCATAAGGGCTGCCGTCAGACGTCTTCATCGTCCAGCTCAGCTGCAGCGGAGTAATGCTGGCATCTCCCTTCAATGTAACGGAGAAGGCTTTCACATCCACGGCATTTCCCCGTTTGATCGTTGCCGTTAACGTAAGATCCGTATCCTTATTGGGATGGAACACCATCTTCCCGTTATCGTCCATATAGACCGGATTAGAGCTTTTCCAGGTAATCACGGTTCCCTGCTCCCCTGCGGCCGGCAGCTTCAAATCATTCTCTACGGCACTGGTGTCCCCCAGAGTCAGAGCGTTTTTCGCCAGAGCGACCGCTTCCGCATCGGTATACGCCAATGCCTTAACGGTAACTTCGAATGTTTTGATCTCGCTAGTTGTGCCGCGGGATACCGTGGCCTTCAATGTTACCTTCGCATCAGGCTTACCTGCAGCGGGACGGGTAACGATTCCTTTATCGTTAGCAATAGATATGACAGCAGGATTCAAGCTTTCCCATTGAACCGTGGCACCATGCTGGCCTTGCGCGGGCAGCCCGATATCCGCCGTTACGCCGCTCATATCGCCCAAATCCAGAGCTGATACCGTATCATTAACGGCCTGCTGATCCGTATACGGCTCTACGTTCACGAAAATCGGATTAGAATAAAACCATAAATCACTATAATTCCGTTTATTGATTTCCGCAAAGCGGGTCGCATTATCGGCTATGTCGGTCTTCGGATCGATCAGCGGCTCCCCGTTGCTCGTTTCTCCCGCCACATCAACGCCCAGATTCGTGCCGCGCAGCCTGAAGTATTGATTTTTGCCGGCAGCTCCGAGGTTATAAGTAATGACGTTGTAGCCCTCGGCATCCTTCGTCCAATCGCTGCTCGTAAAGCGCTGGAGCACTTGGGTCGATTCATTCGTATCCTTGGCATATTCCGGAGTTCCAGGTGCGGCATAGCCCGTTACATCGCCTGCAATCAGATCCACATGGTCCACCTGCACAGGGTCCCCGTTGTTATTTTTGTCCGGGCTTTTGAAACGAATGGTCAGCATGAGAGGGTCCCCTTCCTTCACAGAAAGCTCCTCGCCCATTTCTTTCTTGGTCCCGTTGGCATCGATATGATAATCCAGCGCGTTAATCAAATCGCCGAATGCGGAGAACGATTTTCCTGAGCGCATGCCTTCCAGCACCGCCTGCATATCACTGCCGTTTACCCACGTATAGTTTTTAGAATATTCCCCGGGCTTGTAACCGCTGGAGTATTTATTGTCGTCACTGATATCGAAATGATAATCGGAGTTCGAAAAATTCCAGAATCTCCTTCCTTCCCCAAGTAGCGCGTCCCATACTCCGCCGACCTTGGCAATCATATAATCCGCTCCGCCGTAGGTCCGGTTTTTGGGAGTCGTCAGGTTAAGTCCTCCCCGGTCAGGCTCCATCTGGTTTCCGGGCATTCCTTCCATCCCGAAGAAGGTCTCCGGTGCTATATTGTTGAAGTCGCGGATATCCGATATTTTATATACCGTCCCTCCGGAATTTGTTTTCCGTGAAGGGTGATTCAATAAAGCGTAGCTGTTTTTCGGAAAATTCCCCTTAATCCAGCTCAAGCCCGTTCTTGCATCCTGGCTTGTCGTATAGGCTCTGCTGTAGGTCGCCTTCCAGACGGCAACATCGGCCGGATCAAACAGGCTTTCGTCACGGTTCGTGAACAAATATTCGAACTCGCTTGCCGCTTTTAATGATTGATCGGGGCTGTCCGCCAAAATGCCTATCCCGATATGATCATAGGTAGGCATGTCCCACTCAAACCCGGAGAAAATAATTTTATCTTTATATTTATTCGCGTCCTGCAGCTGCTTGATTTTCGGCACCTGATACAAAGCCATGCCCTTGGAAAAAGGAATCGGTCCTCCCGGAACCGGATTGCCTTCATCGTCCCGGCCTGACATTCTCAAGTGATCGGCAAGCGCAATCCAGTCCATCCCATACTGTTCAAAGGCATTATCCAGCACCGTTTGCAGCGATCGCTGGGCATCATCGGATTCATACGTGTGAACGTGATATTCTCCTGCCATCCATCTTCCGCCGCCCGCATCCGTCTGACCCACATCCGGAGCGGCCCCGTATACGGCTGCTGCAGGCATGCTTTGACTCAAAAGGGAAACCGTAAGTGTCAGCAGCGATAGGTTTCGAATTGATTTTCTCGATTTCAATGAAGTCTAGCCTCCCAAATAGTAAGATTACTGAGAAAAAATCACAAACCATTACTGCATCACTTAAAAGCTGCACAGCACTAATGCAAACGTTCAGCACAAATAACCGCTATGCCGCGTCGTATCCCGCAAACATCGGCCGCTTTCTCTGTCTATGCCTCATGGGTTGCAATCAACACGTATAAAGTAACACAACTAGGGGGTGCTGTATATTAGGTACGAGCAAAAAATACAAAACCTTTACAATCCCGTCTCAAATTCGCCTTAGCTGCAACCAAGCCATGCATGTTCCCTTCCGATCTATGTACAAAAAAAACGCAACCCGCGTCATCGCAGATTGCGTTTGTTTCCCAGGTTCACTTTTTTACAGCGTCAAGCCGCCGTCTACCAGCACGATAGAGCCTGTCATGTAGCTCGATTCGGGAGAAGCCAGGAAGGCTACCATGCCCGCGATCTCTTCCGGCTGTGCGAAGCGGCCCATTCTCATATTCGAGACTTCCTCAGGCACATAGCCGGTCTGCTGCATCGTCACAGGCACACTATCCGTCAGAGCGGTTTTCACTCCTCCCGGACAAATCGCGTTCACACGGATTCCTTTCTTCACGTATTCCAAAGCGGCCGATTTCGTCAACCCGATCACCGCATGCTTGCTGGCGGAATAGACGCCCGCGCTGTGCTCACTGCGAATTCCTGCCGTGGAGGCCGTATTGATGATGGTTCCGCTGCCTTGGCTCTCCATCACTTTCAGAACATATTTCAGCCCGAGGAAGACTCCTTTGACGTTGACCGCCAGGATACGGTCGAATTCAGCCTCGTCGGTGTCCGAAAGCATCGAGAACTTTTGAATGATTCCTGCATTATTGAAAAATATATCAATCCGGCCGTAGGTCTTGACGGCTTCATTCACATAATATTGTACATCCTCACTCTTCGCTACGTTGGCCTGAACGAAGATCCCTTCTCCGCCTTGCTCCTGCACAAGCTTTAACGTCTCTTCTCCGGCTTCCTTGTTGTAATCGACCAATACCACCTTGGCTCCGTTCTGAGCGAGCTTCAAGCTGCTGGCTCTTCCTATACCGCTTCCTGCACCGGTAATTACAGCAATGGGGTTCGTAACTGCAGTTGTCATGTTGTTCCATCTCCTTAGCAGTATGGGTGTTCTATCCTTAGCGGATAGGGAAAATCGGGATAATGATAGTATTACTACCTATATGATAGTGTTACTATCATTACAATATTGATTATATCACTAGCCATTATTCTTTTCAATCCGTCCCCCTTCTTTCCATGCAAGAAAAAGCAGGTGAAGTTGACAACGATTGGTCATTTTGATAGCATGGCTATCAATTATGACATGACATGGTTGAGGAGTTGAACGTTAATGGACCCTAAGAGCAGATGGGAACAGGAGCGGCTTCAAGGCAAGCAGCAGCGACTCAGCAGCATTATCGCGTCTGCAGAACGTGTATTTCTGAGAAAAGGCTTCGAAAAGGCTACCATGCAGGACATCGCCAAAGAAGATAATGTGGGCATTGCCACCTTGTTTCGGTACTTTCCCAAGAAAGATAAATTGATCGTCGCCGTGGCCACCCGCCTTATGGAGTCTCAAGCGCCTGTATTCGAGGAAATAGCCGCAAGGCAGGAGAGCTGCCTCAGCAAGCTGGAGCGAGTGTTTGATCATTTCACGTCCTTCAGCCGCGAAACTCGCGGGGAGCGGACCAGGCTTCTTGAAGCCTTCCAGAGCTATGCCGCCCAATCGCCGGAGCCGCTGGAGGATATCGATAAATTCAACGCCGTATATCATCAGATCTCGGCGATCTATCACCGCATCATGGAAGAAGGAATACACGATGGCTCGATTCGTTCGGATATCTCCATTCCGGATACGTTATCGACGATGGCCAATGCATTCGGTATTTTCGCGCAGAAGCTGTCCCTGCAAAAAAACATCGCAATGCTGGAATCCGACATGGAGCCGGAAACCCAGCTGCTGGTGATGAAACAAATCTTTTTGGACTATTTGCGGGGGCCGGCCGGCGCCGCTAATACGCCACAATCCCAAAAATAGACCGTACCTGCTGTATAAAAGATAAGCTCCCCTTCAAGTAGACAGGCGACATAATAAAAGCCTGCTGCTCTAAGGGGAGCTTATCCCTACGCTGGTACGGTCTATTTGTATCTATTGATAAGTGCTCAACTGAACGCTAACTTGAACTGGCTATAGTTTATCTACCTGCACGCGGCCCGAGAAGAAGGTCGCGCCTCCTCCCATATCCGCTATGCGGTCCGGGGTCAGGGCGTTGACGTTTCTCTTCCCGCCCGGCGCGTCCGCCCAAAGCCCTTGGCTCACCACAACGCCAGGCAGCACATCTTCCCCTACCGAGGCGGTCAGCTCACATTCTCCGCGGCTGTTCCATACACGCACGAGCTCTCCGTTCTGAATGCCGCGAGCCTCAGCATCCTTCGCATTCATATGCAGCTTCTGCGTCTTTTCCATGCGGACATGCTTCTCGTTATTAGAAAATGTCGAGTTCAGGAAGTTATGATTTGGTCCCGGAATGAACAGGAACGGCAGGTCCTCATCTTCACACAGCGGCGTATAGGTCGGCAATGGAGGGTATCCTTTTTTCTCCATCGCTTGGGAATACAGCTCAATCTTGCCGCTCGGCGTTTGCAGCTTGCCTGGAAACAGCGACTTCACATCTGCTTTGACATACTGCCGTTCCACAAGGGCCTCGTAGGTAATTCCCGCTATCGCCGGATTCGCGGGGTTATCCAACGCCTGGCGAATCAGCTCCTCGTCCGTATCCCGCAGCGCCTGATCCTCAAAGCCCATAGCCTGCGCCAGCAGGCGGAATACATCGACATTCGACTTGCTCTCGCCGTAAGGCTCGATCACCGGCTGTTGAATTTGAATGTAATGATGCCAATAAGAAGCATAAAAGTCCGTATTCTCAAACGCCGATGTCGCCGGCAGCACGATGTCCGCATACTTCGCCGTTTCTGTCAGGAACAGATCATGGACGACGGTGAACAAGTCTTCCCGCTCCAGCCCCTTCCTTACTTTATTCGACTCAGGAGCTACGACGGCCGGGTTCGAATTGTAGACGTACATCGAGCGGATAGGAGGGTCCAGCTCCAGCAGCGCGCTTCCCAGCTGGTTCATATTGACCTGGCGGACCTTGCCCGGCAGCAGGTCCGGACGCATCAGAGCGAACTCATTATGCACCAATACCGAGCCGTTGCCCTTGATCGCGCCCCCGCCCCGCACAAGCCACTGTCCTGTCAGGGCAGGCAGACACGAGATCGTGCGGATACACATGCCCCCGTTATCGTGATGCTGAGGGCCGTTGCCGATTCGAATGAACGAAGGCGAGGTTTGCCCGTACATCCGGGCCAGCTTATAAATGTCCTCTACAGGCACACCGGTGATCCCCGATACTGTGACAGGATCATACTGCCGCACATGCTGGCGCAGCTCTTCATGGCCTACCGTATATTCCTGCAAAAATGCATCGTCCGTCATCTTCTCGTCGAACAAAATATGCATCAGACCAAGCGCCAACGCTGCATCCGTACCCGGCTTGATCGGAATGAACCAGTCGGCCCAGCGTCCGGTCTGGTTTTTGTGAACGTCGATCACGACGACCTGCGCTCCGTTCTTTCTCGCCTTTTCGGCCAGGACCACCTGATGCATGTTGGTGCTGACCGTATTGATCCCCCACATGATGAACAGCTTCGTATGAACCGTTTCCTCCGGGTCGGTCCCGACACCGGCGCCCATCGTATAGCTGTAGCCTTCCGAGCCGGCCGCAGAGCAAATCGAGTATTTTAACCGGGTTGCACCGAGACGGTGAAAGAACCGCCGGTCCATCCCTTCCGTTCCGATCAATCCCATGTTCCCGTAGAAGCTGTAAGGCATAATCGCTTCCGAGCCGTACTCTGCAATCGTCTTTTTCCAATGAGAGGTGATCGTTTCGATGGCTTCCTCCCACGTGATGCGCTCGAACTGCCCGCTTCCCTTTTTCCCCGTACGTTTCATTGGATATTGGAGACGCTTGGCGTCATAAATCCGCTCGCCCATATTGCGGACCTTGTTGCAGATAGCCCCTTGGGTAACCGGATGCGAAGGGTCTCCTTCGATTTTCACAATTTTTCCGTTTTCCTTATGCACCAATAAACCGCATTGATCCGGGCAATCCAAAGAACATACGGATGGAAACACTCCTGTTTGTTGATGTATCGCAGAACTCATGCTGCAGCTCCTTCCGTCCTGTTTAGATTTGGCCGATAGCCGGTCACACAGACTCTTTACTCTAGTATCAGTTTATGAAAAAGCCCCGGATTAGTAAAGACTTGCCTTCCGGGCTTGCTCTGCTGCTTCGTCCGTTTGGGATTCCGCCGCCAGTTTTGTATAATTAGATAAGAAGAAAAACGTCTAGCGGCGTCTTATCATAGCAGCACGGAGGCAAGCATGTCGAATCGAAAATGGTCCATAAGCCTTCTAGTTCTTACCATAGTCTTCATCGGCCTGCTGCTGCAATTTTTGTTCTCGACCTTGCGGATTCGTGAGCTTGTGAAGCCGCCGGCGGCCGTATCGGAACCGGCTCCGCGCCACATTGTACTCATCTCGCAGGAGCTGGATAACCCATTCTGGAGATCCGTCGAGCAGGGAGCGCGCGACGCTGTGAAGCAGAACGGATGGGAGCTGGAGTATACCGGCTCCTTCCGCATCAATCCGGCCGAGCAAGCGAAGTTGCTGGAGAAGGCGATTGCGGCCAAGGCCGATGCCATTCTGGTACAAGGCCTTGGCGATCCGCAGTATCGGCAGTGGATCGATAAAGCGATTGCCCAAGGCATCGCCGTCATTGCCGTGGATACGGACGAGCCGGCCAGCAGCAGGCTGTCCTACGTCGGCACGGACAACGAAGCAGCAGGCAAGCAGATGGGCGAGCTTGTCATCCAAAAGGCCGGGGGCGCAGGCAGCATCGGAGTCCTTGTTGGAAGCTCCGCTCAGAGCCAGCAGCTCAGGCTGGAGGGGTTCCGTAAGGCCATCGGCCATAATCCGGCCCTTGCGATTACGGAAGTGCGAACGTCCAATATTTCCCGGCTGCAGGCGGAGCAGCAAGCGGCCGATATGCTGAAGGACCATCCGCAAATGCAGATCATGGTCGGATTCAGCGCCTTGGACGGCATAGGCATTATGAAAGCGGCGGAACGGGCTAAGCGGAGCGATCTGCAAATTTATGCCTTCGACGACCTTCCGGAGACGATAGAGGGCATCCGCCAGTGCAAAATCGCTTCCTCCATCGTGCAGCAGCCTTACCGGATGGGCTTCGATGCGGTTAAGCTGCTGGAGCAATATTGGAGCGGTCAAGCTCCGGAGAAGGAGCATTTCATTGCCGTCACGCTTCTTGACAAAGCTGCGCTGGACGGCGCGGCAGGAGGCGCTTGCCGATGACGATCCGCACCAAGCTGCTGCTGTTTATCCCGTTGCTGGTGCTGCTGGCTAATGCCGTGACCTTCTTCGTCTTTCAGAGCGAGAAGATCGTCCAGACCAGCTATGACCGCATGATGCACCGGATGCTGCAGTACAAGCAGTCCGCTCAAACGGCCGAGCAAACGTTAAAGTCACTGTACGGCTATTTGCTGAATCCGGAAGGAACTGATACAACCGAGCTCGAACGGGGACAAGCAGAACTGGCCGCCATTCGCGAGGAGCTCTCGGCACAGCTCCCATCCTCCCTTCACCCTTCGGAGCTGACAAGCTACGTTCATATGCTCGATACGCTGAAGGAGCAGGAGCAGGCCTCTCTCTCCTCCTCCCTGGAGCACTCTCCTTCCATGGCGTTAAGCCATTATGAAGAAGCGGAATCCACACTCGGGTTTATCCGGGAGGCCGGACAAGCCCTCGTCGATCTGGAGCTGAGCTCGTACCAGCCTGCCTACCAGCAGCTTCAAGTGGAGAACAACCGGTTGAACCGGCTGGGAGCCGCCGTGTTTATCGTCAACACGCTGCTCGGGATTGGGCTCGCCTTATGGATATCCGGGAGCATTACCGGACCGGTTCGCCGCCTTGTCCGGATAGCCCAGCGTGTATCCAAAGGCCAGCTGGAGTCAGCCAGCGAAGCCGCTCCCCCTCGTTCGGAGGATGAGCTGGGGATTTTATCTGATACCTTCCAGCAAATGATGGCGGATTTATCCGTCCTGATTGAAAAGGATAAGGAAAGCCTCGAGAAGGACCGTCTCGTGAAGGAATTGGAGCTTAAGGCGCTGCAAAGCCAGATCCAGCCCCATTTTCTGTTCAATACGCTCAACGTGCTTTCCAAGCTGGCGTTGATTGAAGGAGCGGAGCAAACGAGCGACCTTATCGTGTCCATGTCCAATCTGCTGCGCTATAACTTAAGCAAGCTGGACCAGCCGGTAACAGTGAAGGATGAGCTCGATCATTTGAAAGAATATATCGCGATTCAGCAGGCCCGCTTTCGCGACCGGGTACGTTTCGAAATGGATATCGATGCTTCCGCTCTATCGGCACCCATTCCCGCCCTTACCATCCAGCCGTTGGTGGAGAACGCCTTTTTGCACGGCATTGAGCGCATGGAGCAAGGCGCCATGATCCGCATCGCCGTCCGGCGGGATACCGAAGGTGTCTGTCTGGCCGTCGAGGATAACGGTGCCGGAATGAGTGAGGACGTCCGGCAAAGGCTCCTCCGTCAGGAGGGGAACGTACGCCCCGCTGTCGGAGAAGCGTCGGAGCAAGCGAAGAAACCGTCCACGGGACTGGGGACGGCGAATGTATTTAAGCGTCTGCAATTGTTGTACGGACGGAATGATCTGATCCACATTGAAAGCAAGCCTGGGGAAGGGACCCGTATTCTGATCCGTATCCCTGATAGAAAGGAGAGTGAACCGACCGATGTATCGTCTGTTGATAGCCGATGATGAGGCTTTGGAGCGCGAAGGGCTCGAATGGATCGTTCAGAACATGCTGCCCGGCCAGTTCGAAGTCATTCATGCCGAGAACGGCCGGATGGCCATTGAACGGGCGGAAGAGCACCGCCCGCAGATCGTTCTGATGGATGTCAATATGCCCGGCATTCAAGGTCTGGATGCGCTTCGGGAGATTAAAAGACTGCTGCCCGAGACCAAGATGGTGCTCGTCACCGCATACGACTATTTCTCCTATGCCAAAGAAGCGCTGACCCTCGGCGTAAAGGAATATATCGTGAAGCCGGCGCGGCGGGAGCAAGTCGTTCAGATCCTGCAGCAGCTTATCGATGAGCTGGAACGGGAGCGCCTGAAACGGGCGGAGGACCTTCAGCTTAGGGACAAGGTCTCTCAGCTGCAGCCGCTCGTAGAGAATGAGCTGGCCCTCATGTTCATGGTAGACCAGGTGACGGGAGCCAGCGCTCCCTTGCTGTCCGAATGGCTGAGCTTCCCGCTGGAGCAAGGCTGCTCGATCGTGATCGCCTTCTCCGATCATGTCTACTCGCAGGATAAAACCAAAATCTACGATACGGTCCGCAGCTTCGCCAAATCTCATTTTGCCGGACCTTCTCTCGTCAGCTCCTTCATCGACCGGCATATGGCGGTCTTTCTGAGCAAAGCTGCCGCCGTGCAGGGCTCGGACTGGCAATCGACCCTGCGGCAGTACGGAGAGAAGATATGCGCTCTGACGGAACGCCAGCTCTCTCTTACAGCCTCCATCGGCATCGGTTCGACTCATTCGAATGTCGAGGGACTGCGCAAATCGTATTTCGAAGCCGTCTTTGCTTCGACATATTTTGAGGAGGGCGGCAAAGTCTGCCTGTTTGAAGAGGTAACCAAGCAAGGCGGCGGCTCTGCCCTTGCCCGTGCAAGCGATCACAGGGAATCCGCCGAGCACCGGTCCTACGTGCTGTCTGCCTTGCAGCGCATTCGCGAGGAGCGCGAGGAACAGACGATCCACGTCCTGGATAAAGCCAAAAGCTACATCGAGAGCAAATTCACCGAAGATATTTCGCTTGAGGAGGTCGCTGACGTCGTGCACCTCAATCCCCACTATTTCAGCAAAGTGTTCAAGCAGCACATAGGGGAAACCTTTATCGACTTTCTCACCCGGCTAAGAATTGAGAGAGCCAAAGAGCTGATGGCTTCCAATGAATTAAGTCTCAAAGAGGTTTGCTTCGAGGTAGGCTACAAGGACCCCAACTATTTCAGCCGGGTGTTTAAAAAAGTGACCGGAATGACTCCGACTGATTATCGCGGGCAGGAGAACTAAGCTTTTGGCTATATAAAAGCTAAAAAAGGCCTGTATTCACCCAGCTCAAGCTTAGGTAATTTCTACATGCCCTTAATGGTTTACAAGGTATATAAGTCAGATCGTTAATAAACCGCTAACTTTATTCCCTTCATTCTTCCGGGTGGTACTGCCAGCGGGTCAAATCCATTTTGCCCTCGTCGTCCACGGCGACCCCTTCATTTTGCAGGTGCATGATTTGCAGGAAACGGGCTTCGTCTCCCTGGAGCCCTATCTCGCCTTTGGCATTGACGACCCGGTACCACGGGAGATTGTATTTTTTACTGGATGAATGAAGAATTCTCACGACCTGTCTCGCCGCTCTTCGGCTTCCGGCCAATTCCGCGATTTGCCCGTAAGTCATGACATGCCCTTCCGGTATGGCTTTAATAATCTCGATCACCTGCCTAGTAAAAGGCGTCATTCCCTTCACCCGCTCCCCTATTCACGCTGCTGCTCTGCGAGCTTCTCGCAAAATTTGCTATACGGCCCCTCAACGACATGACCCTGGTTGATAGCTTCCCATAAATACAAAGAGGCAATCGAACGGTAAGGCTCCCAGGCCACACTTTGCTGCTCCAACACAGCGGCTCCGTTTCCTTTTTCCCCTTCATAGAGCCACAACGCTGCACGGCGAAGCCCGGCATCCCCCATCGACAGTACATTGTCCCGGCCCATGAAAAAAATCAGAAACATTTCCGCCGTCCATCGGCCAATTCCTTTGATCTTCGTCAATGCCTCGATAGCATCCTCATCGCTCATCCCTTCCCATGCGGCAAAGTCGATTTCTCCCTGCTTGACCAGTTGAGCCAGCCCTTGGATGTATCCGATCTTGGGCCTGGAAACGCCCGCGGCGCGCAGGATGTCCTCCGATGCATTGAGCATGGAATCCGGTGTGATCCCGCCGCACTGCTGCTCCACGCGCTGACAGATCGTCGCTGCCGCTTTGACCGAAAGCTGCTGGTTAATGAGCGACTTGGCCAAATATTCAAAACCGTCCGTTCTCTTCGGCACGTTTAACGGACCCACCGCTCTGACCAGCATAGCCAATCTGGTGTCTTGAAGGCATAATTGACGAAGTCTAGGCTCGTCCGCATGTAATTCGAATAAGGATGTCATGGAATTCCTCATTTCCAAGGATCTTTTTTAGTATCAAATCACTCATGCATTTTCTAAAATGTCTTCCTGAGAGCCAGGTCCATAATCGAACATACTTTCTACTTATTATAATTGCCGACCTAAACGTACTTCAAGCAATTCCCTCTCGCTTAACACCACATAAGCTTATATTTTTTTCATTTTATGGAATTATCCTATTGTCAAAACTAATACCATTAGTTATTATAAAACTAAGGTTATTAGTTTTATTCGAAAAGGAGCTTACCCATGTCACCACGAATCGGACTTGATTTGTCCACGATTTTGCAAGCGGCAGCAGAAATGGCCGACTCTCAAGGGCTGGATGAGATTACGCTGGCATCCCTGGCTCAAAGGCTGGATATCAAATCCCCCTCCCTATACAACCATGTCAACGGATTGCCCGGTCTTCGCAAAAAGCTCGCCGTTTACGGGCTGGAGCAGCTGCTCGATTGCATGACGCACGCGGCCGTAGGCCGGTCCGGTGCTGCCGCCGTCCACGCAATAAGCGAAGCATATATTTCATTTGCCCGCTCCCATCCGGGTTTGTATGATGCAACTCTCCGCGCCCCTGAACCGGCGGACATGGAGATCCAAAAGGTCGGAGGGAACATCGTCGACCTCGCCGTACGTGTCCTGCACGCTTACGATCTGCAGGGTGATGCTGCCATACATGCCGTGCGGGGATTACGCAGCCTGCTGCATGGTTTTGCTTCATTGGAACAGCGGGGCGGCTTTGGACTGCCGCTTGATCTCGATGTCAGCTTCCGTCTGCTGATCGATACCTTCCTTGCGGGTATTGAAGCTATGAAACAGAACCTGGAAACCATCGCTAAACCGGAAACCTAAAGGAGTGGAAGGCTATGAGTTTTTTATTGTTCGTTATTCTTTTTAGCGCAGGATGCGGGTGGCTGGACTCTAGAGACCGCTCCACTCAACGAAAGGAAGGGATGTAACATGTTCGCAGGACATTTTGGTCTGGCTGCCGCGGTGAAAGCTAAGGCTCCGGAAGTGCCATTGTGGGCACTCATGCTGAGCACGCAGCTGCTGGACGTTGTGTTTGTTCCGCTTTTCTTGTCAGGTGTAGAAACGATGGAGCCTGTTAATGGAACCGGATATGGATCCAATATTATCCATGCCGATTATACCCATTCCTTAGCAGGGGCACTCATACTCTCTTTCCTTGCCGGCCTGCTAGCCCGATCCTTCTGGGGAAAACGCAGCGGACTCGTCATCGGCTCCGTTGTCTTCAGCCATTGGCTGCTCGACCTGCTAGTGCATCGGGTGGACCTCCCCTTGCTCCCTGGCAACTTGGGCAACCTTCCTCTCCTTGGGTTCGGGTTATGGCAGTTTCCAGCCGTCAGCGTAGTGTTGGAGCTTTTGCTGCTTGTCATTGGGTTTATTATGTATGCACGTTCTTTATTATCCGGTAGCGCTGGTAAAAGAAAAGCTTGGGCCTTCGCGGCCAGCGGGGTTATGGGTTTGCTGCTTGTGTTGGCGTTAGTTACAGATGTGTTGGGGGTAGGGTGAGAGGGGATGCACTATCCCTAGAGTTCGGCTAGGGATAGTCATTCATACTTTTTCTGTTGTTTGTAACTTATTTCCAAAACTTCTTATTCCGTGGATTCTAGGTAGAAAAAGGCTCATTCAAGTGACTTCGCCTTACTTTTGATAAAGTAAGAAAACATCGAACTGAACGAATCTATCTCACCCCATCATCCATAACAAACACAAAGCGTCAAGTTACTTTTTTGTACCAAATCGCCCCAACTATAAGTAGTATGAAGCCTAACAAAGAAGTGAATAGAGGGTAGAGGAGCGGATAGAAAATATTGGGTAAGTAGTAATTAGTAGTATACCCAATAAATGTTGATGCTTGTGAAGAAATCTGTACTAACTTCACACCCAGCAAATGTTCCGAACGTTCTGGATAAGAAAATGTCTCTTCCTCTATTGTCTTATCCTTATTCACATACATTAGTCGCCACTTTTGCGATTCAATTTGCCATCCGTTCCAATCTTCCACCAAGTTTTGGACAATAATTAATTTTTGTTTACTGGTTTTCTTATCAGAAACTATAACAACATTTAGCATAGATAAATAATCACTATCCTCCTCAATTTTAGGAGGTAGCCAAGCTTGTGTTGGTTCAGTTACTTCTTTTCCATTGATTTTAATTGTTACTAACATTATGTGTTTTTCTTTTCTAAATTTAACATTGGACTTTGGTGAATCCTTACCAGTATCTTTTGTTATTACCTCTATTACGTTACCTTCCCATTCGAACGGAGAGGCCAATATATTTTTCGACTTTAGCTCTTTAGCAACATCATGCTTATTGAATATATCAATGGCCGGTTTTATTTCATATCTTGAATTCACATTGGAACTCAACCAACTCTCTCGAAATATGGAAAAGAGGGGGTAGACTGATAAAATCAGTAGCACTGTCCCAGTAAGTAATGAAATCATTCCAATTCTTTTTGTTTGCAACATAACACGTCCTTCAATTTTAATGCTTTCCCCTATCTATGTACGAGAATGTCTCCTCGGTAACTTGCATATCTTCATCAACATATAGGATTCTCCATTTTAGGTGTTCTACATCCCGGTTATTCCAGTCGTTTACTAGACGTTGAACAATTGCTAATTTTTCTTTATTGCTTTTTTATCTTTTTTTCTAACATATTAAGCCAAAATAAAAAATCGCTATCTTTATTATTTTTTGGGGCAGCAAAGCTTCTATCGGAAGCGAAATTCCTTTGCATAAGTCACATCTCCCAGTATCAATTTGATATATTTAAAACTAAGAGCTGGAGATCCAACAATAGTTTCGATTAAAGGTGCCCCTTTTCAATCACAATGAGCTTCTACTTTTTATCGACCAGATACGCTTCCCACTTCATAATAATTTAAAAATATCCTATTTTACCTTTTCAACTGATATCAGCCTTCCCTGCCAAAAAATATAACTTCCCCCTAAGTAGATCACATCAAAATCGCGTCATCCTTTTTTACCGACCCCCAAGCACTTTTTTGCTACCAAGCAACAAATATGTGCTACCCTTCCCGTTTTGAATCCCTTTAAAAAATCAGGGCAAATTAAATGCAGGAACAACACAAATAAGTGAAGACGATCGGCCGCCATCCCCGTTCTTACGCGTGCTATAATGAACTCGTTCGCAACAGAGGCAAGACAGAAAGGGGAGCATTCCTATGGATATGACCATGACAAAAACGGACGAGCAGACAGAACAAGGAAGCATGAAGTTCGTTACGCTCGTTTCCATAGTGGCCGCGTTAGGCGGTTTATTATTTGGATTTGATACAGCCGTCGTTTCGGGAGCCATCGGCTTTATGCAAGCCCGCTTCGACTTGAATGAATTGCAGGTCGGCTGGGCCGTATCCAGCCTTATTATCGGTTGTATTATCGGGGCTGCAAGCTCCGGGGTTCTAAGTGACAGGTTCGGCCGGAAAAAGGTGCTGATCGCCGCCGCCATTCTTTTTGTTATAGGATCGATCGGTTCGGCCATTCCGGATACATTCACCGGCTATATCATCGCCCGCATGATCGGGGGTCTTGGGATCGGGATTACATCTACCTTGTGCCCGTTGTACAATGCCGAAATCGCGCCCGCGAAATACCGTGGACGTCTTGTTGCTTTGAATCAGCTTGCAACCGTTACCGGGATTTTCCTTGTGTACTTTGTCAACTCCGGCATTGCCGGGGCTGGGGATGAAGCCTGGAACATCTCTACCGCATGGCGTTGGATGTTTGGAGTCGGCGCTATTCCGGGGGTTATTTTCCTGGTACTGCTCTTCTTTGTACCTGAGAGCCCTAGATGGCTGATCAAGCAAGGCAGACCGGTTGAAGCGCTGCCGATCCTGTTGAAGGTTCACGGGGAGGAGCTGGCCCGTCAAGAGGTATTGGATATTAAAGAAAGCTTCAAGCAGGAAAAAGGAGCGTCTATCCGTCAATTGTTCCGTCCGGGTCTAAGAATTGCTCTTATCATCGGCGTAGCGTTAGCGGTTCTTCAGCAAATTACCGGTATTAACGCCATCATGTATTACGCTCCGGAGATCTTTAAGCAAACCGGCGCAGGTACGAACGCATCGCTGGTGCAGACGATATTAGTAGGATTTATTAATTTCTTGTTTACTATTCTGGCACTATGGCTGATTGATAAAGTAGGCCGCAAAGCTTTGCTGCTCGTCGGTTCTTCCGTTATGACGCTTTGTCTGGCCGTCATTGGCATCGCGTTTCATACGGGACATACCTCCGGACCGCTTGTGCTGATCTTCATCCTGCTCTATGTCGCAGCCTTTGCCGTTTCGCTCGGCCCTGTCGTTTGGGTCCTGTTAGCCGAAATTTTCCCTAACCGGATTCGCGGCAGAGCTACAGCCATAGCTTCTATGGCGCTTTGGGCAGCCGATTACGTCGTTTCGCAGTCGTTCCCGCCCATGCTTAATTCGGCTGGACCTGCAATGACCTTCTGGATCTTCGGGATCATGTCCTTGATCACGGTACTGTTCACCTGGCGTGTAGTTCCTGAGACCAAAGGCAAGTCACTGGAGGAAATTGAATCTCTATGGTCGGCTGAAAAAGCATAAGCTGCATTGAAAAAAGATCGCCTCGATATCGAAAGAGGCGGTCTTTTTGCTGAAGAAGCCAAAACATGAACTATGCTTCGATGCTACGGTGGAGTATGTCCCTCCAGCCACTGTTGTTCTCAGGAAAATTTTAATTCTCATTGTATTAGCGGATATTTCCTGATAACAAAGGTGGACGCTACCGCTCTTCCGAGACATACTCCACCTGCTTTACGGCATATTCACTACATGCTTCTCAAACAAAACAAGACCGCCCAAATTGGCGGTCTGTTTTTCTTTATGCAGCGTGCAGGTGGAAAGCCTATTCAGCTTCAATATTAATGAGGCAACGTACGCAGCTTCACTTCCGTCACCGGATCGGGATCCTTGTTCATATTGGAATGAATGAAGAACATGACCAAAGCCGCCAGAGATGAGAGTGTACCCAGGAAGAACACGGCGCCGATTCCCCATAAATCGAACGCATGCCCGAACATGAGCGGTCCGATCATTCTTCCGACATTAGCGAAGCCTCCTGCCAGCCCCATATAGAACGGGGCATGGATTCCGGAGCGTTCCGAGAAGAAGGTCGGTATGGCCGGCAGCAGCATCATTTCGCCCAGCGTAGCCAGAATCATTCCAATGATCAAGTACAGGTACAGCTCATGGAAGAATAGGATGAAGGAGAACGCCGATACGGAGAATAGTGCACTGATCAGCATTTGCCGGACGATATTTTGCGCGAACCTTCTTTTAATCCAGCTCGTAAAGGGCTGCCCCACAAGAATAACGATTCCGTTAACCGTCCATAGTAAGCTGTAGAACTTCAAGTCCATTCCCTGCTCTTCAATATAAGGCGCCACTCCTGTGGACCATTGGGTGAAAGACAGCCAGAAGAACATGGAGCCGATCGAAAGGAACAAATACAGCTTCACGTTTCGCAGCAGCTGGCCGCGGTTTAGCTGAACGATTTCTTTTCTTACGGAGGAAGCACCCTTCCCTTCCTCTTGTCCCTGCACCGATGCATCTTCAGCCGTCTGGACAGAGCTTTCCTTCATAAAGAAATACAGGAAAACGGCGAACAGCAGGGTTGTGCTTCCCGTCAGCACATAAGTTAACTTAAACGAAATAGATGCAATAAGTCCTCCTACCATCGCCCCAATAGACAAGCCGAAGTTGTTGCATACATACATCACGTTGTACAGCTTGCGCCGATGCTCCTTCCAGCGGAAGCCGACATACGCATTCATCGACGGCATGGAGATGCCGTTCGTAAACCCGAGCAGACAGACCAGCATAATGTAGATCGGCCAGCTATCCGTAAACGCAATGGAGAATAACGCCAAGGAGGAAAGAGTAAAAGAGCCGGAGATCATCGCCTTGGGGCCGATCCGATAGTACAGATTGCCGCCTGCGAATTCTCCGAGCACGCTGAACAATGCCTGATACAGAACGATCAGCCCGGCTTCCCCGTACGATTTTCCCATCACATTGTGAACATATAGGGTGGTCAAAGGCCACATGACCGCTTTGCCCGTCGAATTCACAAAGCTGGCCGTTAAGAAGAACAGAGCATCTCTTGGAAAAGATTGCAGAACGGACCCGACTGCAGACGAAGCTTGTTTTACGTTCATTTTTTTCTCACCACTATCATTGTAAAGTCGCCGCCAGCCCGGAATCCTCCCCATTAAGCGTTAATTTTCTTAGGGTCCATAGCATCCCTCACACCGTCTCCAATAAAATTAATCGATAATACGGAGACGATGATAATGAGCCCCGGGGGAATCCACAGCCATGGCTGACTCGTCAGCGCCGTAATCGATTGCGCAGCGTTTAACATATTGCCCCAGCTGGCCGTCGGAGGCTGAACCCCCATCCCGAGAAAGCTTAGCGAGGATTCGGATAAAATGGCCGCCGCTGCGCCGAAGGTTGCATTCACAAGAATCGGTCCCAGGGCATTGGGGAGAATATGGCCGAACAACAGTCTGGGTGTACTCAACCCAAGGGCTATGCCTGCTTTGACAAACTCCGTTTGCCGCAAGGACATCACACTCCCTCGGACGAGCCTGGCCACAGAAGGCCAGCCGAGCAAAGCCAATACGATTATAATATTCGATAACCCGGTGCCAAGTACAGTGACAAGCACCAATATAACCATCAAGCTCGGGAAGGACATGACCACATCAATCACCCGATTGATCACCATATCGACCCAGCCGCCCATGTAGCCGGCAATGGCTCCGATGACCGTACCTATCATAACATAAAGAGCTACGGTAACTACACCTACCGCCAAGGAAACGCGGGTCGCATAGATAAGACGGCTCAGCACATCGCGCCCCACCTGGTCCGTTCCGAGCCAATGCTCGGCAGAAGGAGCGGCAGAGAAGGCCTTTCCTATCGCGTTCGGGTCATAGGGTGCGAGCATCGGAGCAAAGATGCCGATGAGGATCAAAAGCGCAAGCGCGGCCAAGCCGGCTACCGCCATTTTATGCTTCATAAACCGCCTGAGGATGATCTTGGCATAGCTGTCGGACACAAACTCGGGGGATCGGCTTTGAAGAATTGAAGGCAGCGCTTCTGCTGCGGACAGTTCTTTTTGCATATCCATCGAAGACATAAGGTTCTCCCTCCATCCTAATTGTACTTAATCCGGGGATCAACAACGGCATACATCAAATCGGACCATAAGTTAGCGCACAGCACCGTGAGAGCGGCCAGCATGTTAATTCCCATCAACAGAGGAAAATCCCGGGAAAGAATCGCTTGAATGGTGAGCTGGCCCATACCGTTCCATTGAAAAATACTTTCCGTAATAACCGCTCCCCCGATCAGAATCGGGATGTCGAGCCCTGCGATCGTTATGACGGGAATGAGCGCGTTTTTAAGCGCGTGCTTGTTGACAACGAAAAACTCCTTAACCCCCTTGGCTCTGGCCGTTCGCAAATAGTCCTGGCCCAATACCTCCATCACACTGGAGCGTACATACCGCACCATCCCGCCCGCTATCGAGGTCCCGAGAGTTATCGTAGGCAAAATCAGATGCAGTACGGTGTCCCACACGCCCCCGCTTCCGCCCATCGTGCTCATGCCTCCCGTCGGAAGAACGCCGAGCAGTACGCCAAACACATAGATCAAGCCGAGACCTAGGAAAAAGCTGGGGATCGATACCCATAGAAAAGAATTCGCCGACATGAAATAGTCGAACTTGGAATTGGCTTTGACGGCGCAGTAGACGCCGATAGGAATGGAGATCAAATAACCGAACAGGATGGAGGTTCCCATCAGGAGCAATGTAGGACCGATACGCTCGGAGATGAGGTTAACGACCGGCTGAAAGGAGCTGAACGAATGCCCCAAATCTCCATGGGCCAGATTCAGCAGCCACTTCAGGTAACGAAGCAGGAACGGGTCGTTCAAGCCTAACGCCTCGCGGCGAATGGCTTTATCCGCTTCAGAGACGTCGGGATTGACATACATATCCACGGGATCGCCGGGAGCCAGATTAATGATGATAAAATTCAGAAAGGTGACGCCGAGCAGTACGGGAATGGCAATCAATAACCGGCGGATGACATAGTTAAGCATAGGCACGCTCCTCCGCTCCGGACGCTTCCGCCCCTTCGAGAGGAAAATGGCAGGCGACTCTATGCTCTCCTGCGGATAAGCCCGGCTCCCTCTCTCGGCAAACCGGCTGCGCTATCGGGCAGCGGGTGTGGAAGCGGCACCCTGAAGGAGGCGAAGCCGGACTCGGCACATCGCCCTCCAGTACGATCCGCTGCGCGCTTCTCATACTCGGGTTGGGTGCCGGATAAGCATCCAGCAGCGCTTTCGTATAAGGATGCCTCGGGGCAGAGAAGATTCGTTTCTTGGGGGCTATCTCTACGATTTTGCCCAAATACATGACGGCGATCCGGTCGCTCACATATTTGACCGCCCCGAGCCCATGACCGATGAACAGATAGGTTAATCGGAACTGCTGCTGAAGCTCCTTCAGCAGGTTCAAGACTTGAGCCTGAATCGATACGTCCAGCGCCGATACCGGCTCGTCGCAGACGATCAGCCTGGGACGAAGCCCCACCGCACGGGCAATGCCGATACGCTGGCGCTGCCCTCCGGAAAATTCATGCGGATATTTGCCCAAGCTTTGCGGGGATAAGCCTACAAGCTCCATCAGCTCTGCCGCCTGCCGGAGCGCCTCCGCCTCGCTCACGCCGGTTAATGTCCTTAGCGGCTCTGTCATAAGTTCAACAATTCGCTTGCGCGGGTTGAGCGAGGAATAAGGATCTTGGAAAATCATCTGCAAATCCGAACGGAGAGATCTCATCCTGGATAAGCCCATCGGAGCAAGATCCTGGCCCTGGAACAGAATACTTCCCTCCGTTATCTCCTCCAGCTTGATAATGCTGCGGCCGAGCGTCGATTTGCCGCAGCCGGATTCCCCTACCAGTCCTACCGTTTCGCCGGGGTAGACGTCCAAGTCGATCCCGTCCACCGCCTTGATATGGCCGATCGTGCGGGAGAACACCCCGCGTTTGATCGGATAATATTTCTTAACCCCTTTCAGCTGCAATAGAGGCTCCTGAGGCACTGTTGCGCTTCTTCCGGTTGTCAGCATCGTCGTTCCCCTCCATCATTGGGATTTGATATCATTCATGGTGTTACTGCACGGCCTCGCTCCCGGCCAACCAGCACCTTACCTTATGGCCCTCGGCCACCTCGACCAGCGGCGGGGCCTTCTTGCATATCTCCGCAGCCATCGTACATCGGGCCTGGTAACGGCAGCCCTCCGGCATATCGAGCAGAGAGGGGACTGCCCCCGGAATGGACTGCAGCTCTTCGTCCTCCAGCTCCAAATGCGGAATGGACCTCATCAATCCGATGGTATAAGGATGCATAGGGCGCTCGAACAGCTCGAATACTTCCGCTTCCTCGACCACCTGCCCCGCGTACATGACGATAATGCGGTCCGCCATTTCGGCTACGACGCCCAGATCATGAGAGATAAGTATGATCGAGGTGTTCGATTCGGAGCGGATTCGCTTCATCAGCTCCAGAATTTGCGCCTGAATCGTGACGTCCAGCGCTGTGGTCGGCTCATCGGCTATGAGCAGCTTCGGCTTACAGGCCAGCGCCATGGCGATCATGACACGCTGCTTCATACCTCCCGAGATGGTATGAGGATACTGGTGCATCACTTCCTCGGCCCTCGGGAATCCGACCGCCTTCAGCAACCCGACGGCATACTGCCAAGCCTCCCTGCTTCGGAGCTTCAGATGAATCCGGATCGATTCGGTCAGCTGGCTGCCGATCGTGAATACCGGATTGAGCGAGGACATCGGATCCTGAAAGATCATAGCGATCTCTTTGCCCCGAAGAGAACCGAGCTCATTATCCGGCATAGTGACGAGATCTTGGCCCTGGAACAAAATCGAGCCGCTCTTGATGCTGCCGTTTCGTCCGAGCAGCTTCAGGATAGACAGGGAGGTCACGCTTTTCCCGCAGCCGGATTCCCCTACAATGCCTAATGTCTCTCCCTGCATCAGCGTAAAGCTGACATCGTCAACCGAGGTCACCTCTCCCGCTTCGGTTCGAAACGCTGTACGAAGCTGGCGGACTTCCAAAAGCTCCTCCATGTGCTCACCTCATTGTTTTTTTATTTGCGGTACCATTCGTTCACACTGTAATGCATACCATCCGTTACGCCGCCCTTGCCTTCGACCGATTTGGACAGGGCGATCAGGTTGTATTCGGAATAGACCGTAATGAGAGGAACATCCTCCTGAATCGTATTCTGCAGCTCTTTATAAATCTGGAATCGTTTGTCCTTATCCGTCTCGTTCATTCCCCGGTTGAACAGGTCATCAACGGCTTTGCTCTTGTACCTCATATCGTTCAATGCCGCTGTGGAACGATATACCGTAGCCGGACCGTCAGGGTCCATCAAGCTGCCGAAGCTGCTGAGCGCCAGGTCGAAATCTCCTTTGACAAGCCGTGACACCGTCGTAGGGAAATCAAAGTTCACCTGCTTAACCTTAAGTCCGATCGACTGGAAGTTTTGCTGAATGATATTGCCTGCCATTTCCCTCGTCTTATCTCCCGTCGGAACGATCAATTCGATGGTCTTGTTCATATCGAAGCCCGCTTCCTTCAGCAGCTGCTTCGCTTTCTCGGGATCGAAGCCGTAGGATTTCACATTTTTATCGTGATACGGATGCGAGTTTGAATACGGGCCGTCCTGAAGCTCCCCCGCTCCCGGCATCAACTGGTCGACAATCATCTGGCGGTCAATCGCATAAGCCAGAGCTTGCCGCACCTTCTTATCCGGGAAGCGCTCCATGTTAATTTCAACGGAGTTGTAGCGTCTTGTCTGCTGCTCCTCGGTTCGCAGATTCGCGAAGGTCTTCACGGTCTTCCACTCGGAGGCCGGGATATTGCCGGAGCCTTGGGCGGCATTCATGTCGAGCTCGCCGGATTGCAGCTGGGCGACCATGTTGGAGGCCGGCATAATTTTAACGAAGACCTTGGCAATTTTGGGGGCTCCGCGATAATAATTCTCGTTAGCCTCCAGCTCGACATAGGCTTTATTCTCGTATTTCACGAACTTGTATGGACCTGACGTCACGTTAGGATTTCTCCAGAACGGGTTCTGGTTCAACGCCGCCGGATCGGCTCCCTCCAGCACATGCTTGGGGACTATGAGCAGATCGCTAAACCGTTCGTACAGCAGGTTAGGGTCTACCGGCTTGGAGGTCTTAAGCTCCAGATGCTTGTCGTCAATAACTTTGACCGATGACAGCTTATCCTGTCCGGCCTGAAGCATGCCCTTCTCGTTCAAGCCGGACAAAGCGAAGATCGCAGAGCGCTGCGTGGTAATAGTCTTCGGATTGACGATCAGATTGATCGTAAATTCCACATCCTGCGCGGTGACCGGCTTGCCATCCGTCCAATTCGCATTATTGCGGATCGCTATCTTATAGGTTTGGTTATCCTCGGTAGTGAAGGATTCCGCCAACGCCATTTTAAAATCCAACGGGCCTACCGTCTTCACCAAGGAGTCGAAAAAGTACCGGTAGATGAATACGGCCCCGCTCGACCCGCTTCCGTCGGAATCAATCGGATTAAACATTAAAGGCGGATTCGTAATGCCGACGGTTAATTGGTTTCCTGCGGCGCCTGCCGTGCTTCCGGCCGCAGCCGCCGGACCCTTATCCGTTGCGGCAGGCTTGCTGCAGCCGGCCAGCATCAGCAAAGCGAGAGATATAAGGCCCCATGTCTTGTATGTCTTCTTCATCGACTCATCCCCCTTATTTGTCTCTTCTAGCCTACAGTGACCGTATCTTCGGCAGTCACGCTATCCATTCGACGTTTGACGGCCAACAGGCAGACAAACTCGAAGGCAATATTCGCTGCGTTCAGTGCCGTAATCTGATTGGCATCCCGATCCGGCAGCACCTCCACGAGATCAAAGCCGATGAAGTTGAGTCCGGCCAGTCCGCGAAGCATTTTTTGCGCCTCGTACGTTGTAAAGCCTCCCACCTCCGGGGTTCCTGTTCCCGGTGCATAGACCGGATCAAGGAAGTCGATATCGAAGGTCAGGAATACCGGCCGGTCTCCAACCCTCGCTTTAATTTTGGCGCACAGCTCCGGAATGGTCAGCTCCCGGACGTCATCCGTGGTGAGAACCTCGAAGCCCATTTCCCTGGCGTCCGCCAGGTTGTTCGGCTTAAAAGCACTCCCCCTCATCCCCATCTGGATGGAATGCTCCGCATCGATGAGCCCTTCATCGACAGCATAGCTGAACACCGCTCCATGAGACCACATCCGCTCCGGATGCTTGGAACGCCCGGTATCGGAATGGGAGTCAAAATGGACGAGGCATACCGGACCATGCTTCTTCGCTGCAGCCCTAAGGTGGGGAAGAGAGATCGAATGGTCGCCGCCCAGCATAATCGGCACAATCCCCGCTTCGAAGACCGGTGTCAGCTGCTCTTCAATCGCCCGGTACGACTGCTCGATATAACCCGGATGCACGGTAAGGTCGCCATAATCGATGCCGGACAAATACTCCGAAATATCGATGTCGTGGACCGGGGATATCGGTCGAATGCGCTGTGACATCGTGCGAATAGCCGAAGGGCCGAATCTGGCCCCGACTGCATAGCTCACCCCGGTATCAAACGGAACTCCGATAACGGCGAAATCAACCTGATCCAGTGTTTGGACATGCGGCAGATGCATAAACGTGTGAATTCCTGAAAATAAAGGCTTACCCATTTCAATTTGCGGACGGTACATCATAGCTCCACTCTCCCTTTTTTTCCTTTTGGTTTGAAAACAGCACAAAGAGGCCGGTTGATAGAATTCAACGGCCTCTTTGCCTATACAAATCATCGCCTGGATGATTGTGTACTATGCAGTTGTTATGGCTTTATTATAGATGAGCATCACATTTATGTCAACTATATTAACGCAAAATCACCAAAACTTCATTTTCCTCATATTAATTGTTATATTATATAACATAAATATAACATTATTATTGACATTTTAAATTGTTTTCTTTGATAATTAACCTATACCTCACTTTCAACCCCATGTCTTTTTCAACTCCATACTCTTATATCGAGGTGATTATGCATGAAGACCCGGATTTTGCACGTTCATGACATCCCAACAACCAAATGCCGAGTGGATGCAAGATTGAAGGAGCTAGACTACTGGGTCACTTCGATTGAAGCCGGCAATCTCGACTCTGTTCAGCGCAAAGCGGACATCATCGTTCTGGACGTCCCTGCCTGCAGGCTCAAGCATTGGCTTCATGAGGCGAATGCCCGTTTCACCCTCCCATTGTTCTGGTGGTGCGAAGAGCGCAAGCCTGCTACCGCGGCTCCCCACGACAAGGTAGATGGCATTCTCTGCTGCGGAATGAACGACAACGAACTGCAGTGGTCCCTCCTGCTCGGCATCAAAGGCTTTCAGCGGAGATTGCATCTGGAGAGAGAGTACAGCTTTCTCGCCACCAAATTCGAAGAAAAAAAGCTGGTGGACGATGCCAAGATCATGCTCAGCAAGCTCAAGGACGTCAGCGAAACCAAAGCTTACGAAATGATGCGCACCCAAGCCATGAATGAAAGAAAGAAATTAGTCGAAGTCGCTCAAGCCGTACTGAGAACGAACAGTCTCATCACCAAAAACAAATCTACACCTCAGCACAAACATTACGATATCACTCCATAAAAATAGCCTCACAAAGATGAGACTTTGCCTTCGAAGCCACATTTTGCGTGAAGCCCGAAATTCATACATTGTATAACGTTAAAAAAATCGCGCTTACCCAAACAGGATAAGCGCGAATGTTTTGTTCATGATCAGCAAAAGCAAAGAATTACGAGCCCGCCACTGCCTCCGGCACCTTCTCTCCCATTGCATCCCGTTTATTCAAGGCCAGCAGCGTAATGACCTCATATACGATATGAGCGGCATTCAGCGCCGTCACTCTGGCCGGATCGCGGTCCGGCAGCACTTCAACAAGGTCGAAGCCAATGATATTCAGCCCCTTCAGCCCGCGGAGCATCTGAATGGCCTCGTAGGTGCTAAAGCCTCCGACCTCGGGAGTCCCCGTCCCCGGAGCAAATACCGGATCCAGGAAGTCGATATCGAACGTCAGGAAAACCGGCCTTTGACCCACCCTCTGCTTAATTCGGCTGCATAAAGCTTCAGGGCCAAGCTGTTTCACCTGATCCGTCGTCAGCAAATCATAGCCAAGCTCTCTGGTTTCCTCGTAATGCGTAAGGCTCGAGCACCCCCTCATTCCCATTTGGATAGAGCTCGACGTATCGATCCAGCCTTCCTGAGCCCCATGCCAGAACATGCTGCCGTGAGAAAATGGGCGATTGTCATCCACAGGCTTCCAAGCATCCGAATGGGAGTCAAAATGGACCAGACTGATCGGACCGTATGTCTTGGCGGCAGCCTGAACATGCGGGTAGGAGATCGAATGGTCGCCGCCCAAAATAACCGGTATGATTCCCTTGTCAAAAATAGGCTGCAGCTGTTCCTTGATCGCCTCGTAGCTCTGCTCGATATAACCGGGGTACACCATCAAGTCCCCATAATCAATCCCCGATAAATACTCGCTGGAATCGATCCCCTGTGCAGGATTCGTCGGCCGAATCCGTTGAGACATTTCCCGAATGGCCGAGGGGCCGAACCGAGTCCCTACAGCAAAGCCGGCACCGGTATCGAACGTATTCCCTATGACCGCATAATCCACATGGTCCAGCGTCCGCACATGCGGTAAATGCATAAATGTGCGAATTCCCGCAAAACCCGGCTTCCCTTTTTCAAATAATGGACGATACATCCAACAGCACCTCCGCATCAAAATAGTTTCCTTCCTAACACCTTACTGCGCCACCACACGCAAAAAGCCGCCCTCTTTATCGAAAAGAAAGCGGCTCTGTTGCCGAATCAAGCCTGACGATGCCGTTAAGCTTGAACTATGTAATTGTGCGGTTTATGTTATTTAAGTTAACATTTATATCCCATATAGTCAACTTGTTTTTTAAAAAATTAATTTTTTTCCTCAAAGCCATTGACAAAATCCCGATCAAAACCCATAGTGTTTTATACTAAGTAACACATAGATGACATTGAATGGAGTACAAAACCAATCAGGAGGCGTTGCAGCTCTATGAATCTTGTATGCGAATCTGATCACTTAACAGATTATTTATCTGAGTCGGAAGTCGTCGATTTCAGCCATCCGGCTATACAGGCCGTCGCTCAGCGGATCCGCAAGGACGCGGCCGACGAGCAGGCATGGGTCAAAGCCGCATTCGAGTTTGTGCGGGATGAGATCGATCATTCCTGGGATATTCAAGGCTCCATTGTCACTAGAAGGGCCTCGGAAGTGCTTGAGCATCGCCAGGGCATCTGCTATGCCAAGTCCAATCTGCTGGCCGCGATCCTCCGCAGCCAGGGCATCCCGACAGGGTTCTGCTACCAGAAGCTGACGCTAGGCGATACCCCGGACACCGGCTATTGCATTCATGCCCTGAACGCAGTCTACCTCGATTCGCTGCAGCGTTGGATACGCATTGACGCCCGCGGTAACAAGGAAGGCGTACAGGCGGAGTTCTCTACAACCGAGGAAAAGCTCGCTTTCCCAATACGCACGCATTATGAGGAAATCGACTATCCTGTCATTTACGCTCAACCCAATGCCAAAACGATGGAGACCCTCGCCAGCCATACCGACGTATTGACGATGTATCTTCACCGTCTCCCCACTGACTTGTGATAGAGCAGAGCGAAGCATTCTGCGGGTGGGTAGTTCCCTGGCAGCTTTCTTTTTATCTCGTTAATCTTTAGTAAGGTTAAGCTTCCTTGCTGGCGAGTACACGACCAAGAGCCCCCTCGGTACCATTCCGCCTTGGGGGCCCTCCTTGCAGCTGTTAAGGAATGAGCTTCGTCTGTCTCGCTTTCTCCGCAACCCGTTTGGTGTAGCCGCTTAAGGGCTTTTTCAACGCCAAGGCGACTACGTAGCACAAGATAATGAACACGATCAGGAAGAAAATGTCCTTAAGCGCTACCTCCCAAAGAATGCCTCCGACCGCCTCCCGCATAAGCCCGACCGCATAAGTAAACGGCATGAACGGATTCAAGCTTTGGAAAAACGGCGCCGCCGTGCTCACAGGGAACGTCCCTCCCGAGCTTGAAAATTGCAGAACAAGGAAGATGATCGCCAGCCCTTTGCCGATATTGCCGAATACGGACACCAGCGTATAGGTAATGGTGATAAAGACATTGCTGATCAGGAAGGCAAACAGGACGAACCATAGCTTATGCACTACGTAAGTCCCAAGCAGGAAGAAATCGCCGAGCGATACGATCAAGGCTTGAGCCAGACCAATCGTAAGGAATATGCACAAGCGGCCGAAATAAACCTCATAGCTCTTGTACACCCCTTCGGATCCTTCCACATCCACTCTCATTAACGAGACTAACAGCATAGCGCCTACCCAGAGGGAAAGCGTCGTGTAAAAAGGAGACATCGCCGAGCCGTAATTCGGGATCGGATATTTCTTGTCTTCCTTAATCAGAATCGGATTGGCAAGAAAATCACTTTCCTTCTGAATATCGTTTTGCAAAAACCGGAGCAGCTCGCTGATGCTGCTGCCGCTCTCCAGCCTTCGAATTTGATCCGCCGTTTTGCGGACGGCGTCTTCGAATTCCGGAAGATTGTTTCTGACGAGCCCTGCGACTTGATGAACCGCGCTCTCCAGCTCGGAGAACCTCGTCTGGTATAAATTCGAGAGCTTGCGCAGCTCATCCTCCAGGGCAGGCAGGTCATTTCTCACAAAATCAGCCGCCTGATGAACCTTTTGCTCGATCTTCGGCAAATCGTTATGGATGAACGGCACCGCTTCATTAAGCGCGGCTGTAAAATCATTCATTTTACTCTGAATCGTGCCCGCAGCTTCATGGATTCGTGCGCGAATCTGCGGCAGATCCTTTTGCAGCGCATCCAGCTCGGTCTGGGCGAAGCGGATTCCCGCTTGGGCATCCTGCAAAATCGCCTGAATATCTGGCAGCTTGGACTTCAATGTCTGCAGCACATCCGACGCATTGACGGCAACGGATTGGAGCTGCTTCAACGCCTTCGTTATATTCGGCACAATCTCCGAATCGTACCGGGATAGAATGTCTCCCAGCGCGGCGCTCGCATCCTTGGATAGCTTGTTCAAATTATCGACGATTTCTTTAGCTGGCCGCTCGCCTTTTTGAATCGAAGTGACGATGGCATTAATCAGCTCTACCTGCTGGCTGAAATTCGTCCTTACGGTCGTCAGCCTATCAATGACATTACTGAGAGGGCCTCCCGGCAAGTAGCTGTTCAGCCTTGTGAACAGATCTATTTGATGATCCAGTACCTTGACCGCCGTACTCAGCCGATCGGCCAGGAAGCTTAATACGCCGAGCAGCGGTTTAGGGTCGATATTGGCATCCTGCAGCTGGCCGGTGATTTGCGTCACAGCATCCGCCGTTTGCTGGAGCAGGATCAAGTCCTGCTTAATAACAGGTACAAGCGCTTGAAAAGCGGCATCATTTTTTTGCAGGAAATCATTCACCAGATCGGCGAAGGCTCCGCCATTCGTCGCTATAGCTTCCAGCTTAGGCAGTGATTCGAGCGCCGCGCCGACAATCTCATCCGCCTTGCGGGCGTCATTAATGGCCGTATTCATCGCATCCTCGACCTTGTAAAAGTTCTGGTCCAGCTCGACGAGTCGGTCGGCCGCCCTCTGGATCTCCGGCAGCTTCTCTTGAATGAGCAGCACATCATTGGCCACCTCATTGACCTTGGGCCATTGCTCCTCCACCCTGAGCAGCGCAGCTCCGGCTTTATCGATCTCCGGAATTTTCTGCTCCAGCTCGACGATCTTGTCCCCCTTCTCGCGAAAATCGGGCAGCTTCTGTTCAATATCCAGCACCCTGTTGCCCATATCCTCAATCTCAGGAAGACGCGTTTCCAGCTCGAAGATGCGCTCCTCAATCTTACGGATGGTCGGCAGCTGCTGCTCGAATCGAAGGCCAAGCTCCTGCATTCTTGTCAGAACGGTCTCGCTCACCGTTTTAATAAAATTTTCGCTGATTTGCGAGGTGACGCTGGTCGCTCCTTTTTCCGTAATTTTCGGGGCGACCGCATTAATCTTTTCGTTAACCGTATATTGGATCTCGGGCTTCTGCACTTGTCCTTCCAGCACCTTCGCAATCTTCCTGGAGAAGTCGGCCGGAATAAGCAGACTGGCGTAGTACGTCCCCCTCTCCACGCCGCGGATCGCCTCCTCCTCATCCACGAAGATCCATCCCAGCTTATGATTGTCCTTCAAGCTTTCGATGACCTCGTTGCCGATATTGAACTGCTTATCCTGCACGGTCGCCCCCTCGTCCTTGCTGGTAACCGCAATTTTGATGCCGGATGTGTTCGCGTAAGGGTCCCACATCGCTTTCAGGTTAACCCAGGCATAGACGGAGGGCAGAATCGCAAGAGCTATCATCAGCAGCAGACCCGTAGGTACTTTGGCAACATTCCATAAATCCGTCTTGTATATTTGAAATATTCGTTTCATTCGCCATCCACCTAAAAGAGCGTCATTTGTTGTTTAATTTCTCCTTACCTGCCATATTCCATACTCCGTTCTTAGGACAGCGAAGCTTATCGGAGGCAAGGCTTTTATCAAATCTGTTTACAGAGCCCACGGCTGACGTTCGGCCACTACGCTCTGCCCTGTTGCTATCGCTTGCTCGATCATTAAGCCCAAATAGTGATCCTGGGACGCTTCCCTTAAGCTGTAGAAATCCGGCCCGCCCGCCGCGTAATCGGCCATATGCATCAAGCACGTGGCGATAGCAATTTCGTCATCGTACAGCCTTGCGGGTGCAAACGGATTGTCATAAACCCACTGCTCTCCCGCTATAATCCCTTTCAGGAAATAGCCTTCCAGATTCTCTTCTTCTCCCCGGTTAATCCGTTTGAAATCCATATACAGAGGCGTCTCATAATCAGCCAGCACGCGAATCCGGTGATCGAAGATCTCCCCTCGCTGCCCCCTTACGGACAGATGATTCGAGCGGGTCCAGGAGCGATGCTGATCCTTCGTAAAATCATAGATCCCGAGCTTCCCGCCGAAATCAAGCCAAGCAAGGTCGCGCTGCAGCGGAATCAATCGCTCCTCCGTCGGAGGGCCGCTGCGGGTCGGTCCCGCCACCCAATCGGATTCGAACCTTTTGGCCTGAATCGTTACATCTTCAAAGCCCGCGCCCAGCATTTTCCTGATCAGGCTGACCCCATGATACAAATGCGAGATGGATACGGTCGCTTCCGTTACCCGCCCTAGTCTCCCTGAGCGAATAAAAGCCAATCGCGCCGCATGCGCCGGCTGGTAATGATACTGCTCCGCCACCTGAACCCGAGCTCCCTTTAAGGTGAGCTTGTCATGAAGCTCGAGCAAGCCTTCGAGATCCGGAGCCGGCGGCGTCTCCGACAGCGCAGGAATGCCAAGCTCCGCCAATTGGAGCAAATACTCCTTACAGGCAGACCGGCTGACAGATACCACGACAAAATCCGGCTTTTCCTTATTGAGCAGCTGCTCCAGCGTCGGATAAGCAGGAACGTTCCATTCTTGCTCAAGCCTGCGTCCCTTGTCAGGGTCCCTGACGACCAGACCGCTAACGCGGAACCGCTCCGGAAGCGCTTGGGCAATTCGAAGATAAAACTGCGCTCGGAAGCCTCCGCCGCCTATAATACTGAACGACACCGGTTTCTCCATGATCAATCCCTCCTGTTGTGCCAATCATCTCCATCTAAAATAACTCATATTTCCATTTAATGAAACTGATTTTCGTAAATTCAGCAGAACGAGCCTCCCATTACATTCTATCGTTCAAAAAAAAGATTTTATCGGGAACCGCCGCTTATTAATGGTATGATGAACAAAAAAGTGAAGAGGGAGTGCTTCTTAGTGAATTTTTCCTGGAAACGCAATCTTTTCGTATTGTGGATCGGCACCTTTCTGGTGAGTATGGCTTACTCGGTATCCATCCCCTTCATGTCCATTTTTTTGCAAGAGGACCTGGGCGTCCACAACCATCTCGAGGCATGGACCGGCGTCATTTTTGCCTCCACCTTTTTAGCCAGCTCGCTGATTGCGCCCTTCTGGGGGTCGCTCGCCGACAAGTACGGCCGAAAGCCAATGATGCTGAGAGCGGGCATCTGCTTGGCCATCGCTTATTTCTTGTATTATATCGTGCAAAATCCTTATGAATTGATCCTTGTCCGGATCATGGAAGGCCTGCTTGCCGGCTACATTCCATCCGCCATCGCTTTGGTAGCGACCAATACGCCGGAAAAACATATCGGTTACGCGCTCGGCATCATTTCCACCTCAAGCGCGACGGCATCCATACTGGGGCCTTTGCTCGGAGGCGTCGTCAGTCATCTGATCGGACCGCGCGATACGTTCTTCGTCGCGGGCGTGATGGTGCTTATCGCGTTCGTCATCGCCATCCTGTGGGTGAAGGAGCCTTCCTTTAACAAGACCGATGCCAAGCGTTCCTCCATTGCAAACGATCTGAAAGTGGCCGCTTCGAACAAACCGTTAATGTCGGCCCTGCTCATAGTGTTCATTACGTCTACATCCATCATGATTCTGGAGCCGTTATTAACGATCTATGTATTGAAGCTCGGCTCCAGCCAATCCTCTGCATCGCTGAATGCAGGCATTATTTTCTCCGCCGTCGGCATCGCGACATTGATCGCCGCACCGCGTTGGGGGAAGCTCGGAACCAAACTCGGGTATGAGAAGGTGCTGTTCATCGGCCTGCTCGGCGGCGGCATAGGCAACCTGCTGCAAATTGCCTTCCACAATCTGATCGGCTTCGGATCGCTGCGCTTTGTGTACGGTCTGTTCTTCGCAGCCGTCTATCCTGCCTTGAACGCCTTCATCGCGCAGATGACAGACCCGGGCTTCCGCAGCCGCGCGTTCAGCTTGAACCAGTCGGCGAACCAGATGGGACTGCTGCTTGGCCCTCTGATCGGCGGCTTCCTGGCATCTCAAACCTCGATCCCTATCGTGTTCGCTATCAATGGGTGTATGCTTCTTCTCGTTGCGGTCTTATTGAAAATCCCGAGATTTTCGTTCCATACCAGCCCTGCCTCTTTGAAGGAAACTTCCAAGTAGCTTTCCTCCTACCCTGTAAAACATAAAAAGCCGACCTTTTTTTGAGGTCGGCGAATGAGAAGCCTTTAGCTTCGTGAAATTTGCTATATAAGGAAGTGGGGTATGCCTCGAAGGAGTTTACGTCCGCCTTTGAAACCCGTGAACATACCATTAATTTTAATCAAAGATTCACGGGTTTCAACAGCGGCTGGAGGGGCATATCCCACTGGAATATAGTAGCAACATTTCAAGTGAACCAGGCTTCTCATTAATAAAGCCGGCCTCAACAAGGCCGGCTTTTTATGTTAGTGTGACGATTCTGCCCGATCAATATGCAACAAATGCTTCCGGCTGCTCAATACGAGCAGAACAGAGATAAGCACGAAGCAGCCGCCTACGATGAACGGCACATGAGGGTTATACCACTCGGCCAGCTTGCCTGCAAACCACGGAGCGATCGCTCCTCCAAGGAAACGCAGGAAGCTGTATGCCGCCGAAGCGGTTGGACGCTCGACCGGAGCGGCCTGCATCACCGCCGTCGTGATCAGCGTATTGTTGTTCCCCAAGAAAGCGCCCGCGATGATAACCGCGATAATGACGATCGCTTTGCTCGACGTCCAAATCCCCATCGCAAACAAGGTTAAAGCAAACAAGGTCAGCATGATGCACATGGAGGAGATGGTGCCGTATCGTCTTTCAAGCTTAGGCGCCATGAATACGGATGTGGCTGCAAGAAGAAGTCCCCAGCCGAGGAAGACGTACCCCAGGCCCCGTTCTTTCAGATGCATAACGAATGGCGAATAAGCCAGCAAGGTGAAAAATCCGAAGTTATACAAAAATGCAGTCAGTCCGAGCGTCAGCAGCGCACGGTATTTCAATGCCCGGAACGGGTCCATCAAGGAGCTTTTAGCCTTCGTTAGCTTCTTCGTTTTTGGCATCATGATGAGAAGGAAAACAAAAGCGACCACCATCAGCACGCTAACGCCGAAGAACGGGCCGCGCCAGGAGATGGAGCCAAGCTCCCCGCCCAGCAAGGGACCAACGGAAATCCCTAGACCAATGGCCGCTTCATAGAGAATGATGGCTTGGGCCGTTCCTGCAGTGGATAAGGAGACGATGGCGGATAATGCCGTAGCGACAAAAAGCGCATTCCCGAGTCCCCAGCCGCCGCGAAGCCCGACCAGAGTCCAAATGCCGTTAGAAGCGCCGCCCAATGCGGCGAATATAGCGATGATGATAATCCCCAGCAGCAAAGTCCATTTGGTACCCAATCTGGACGACACGACGCCTGTAATCAGCATGGCAATGGCCATGACCATGTTATAGCTTGTGAAAAGCAATGTAACCTGGCTTGGGGTTGCATTCATTTTTTCAGCGATGGCGGGCAAAATAGGATCGACAAGGCCGATCCCCATAAATGCGATGATACAAGCAAAGCCTACGGCCCATACCGCTTTGGGTTGACTCAATAACCCTGTTTTCTCTGTTGATGCAGGTTCCATAGTAACGACCAACTCCTATTTATTATTTTTGCTCATTTTCTCCGCTCATTCTGGCTATGGCAGCCTGAACTCGTTGTAGAAAATGCTGAATGTCATCGCGCATTTCCGTCATTTTCTGCAGCTTCTCTTCGAGAATGTCCAGCTGATGCTTCACCACAGGCTCAAGCTCTATTAACTTGGGCAGCTTCTCCTTGTCATCGGAAATTTGCCTGTATCCTTGTCTGTGGGATTCCAGCTCTTCTGTTAAGGCTACATAACGCTGCAGCTCCTGCAAGGAAAACCCCAGGACGTCACGGGCATTAATCAGCCTTTTCAGCCGGTCAATATGCTCCTGCGTGTACAAACGAATTCCGCCTTCACTTCGTTCAGGGGGAGGAAGTAATCCGATCTCCTCATAATATCGAAGCGTCCGTTTGGTCAAGCCGCATTCCTTCGCTACGTCATCGATCTTGAATTTTGCCGTCATCCGAATCATCCTTCTCTTTTGGTCGTATTCTATTATGCTCCAAAGTTAACGTTAACGTCAACTGTAACTTTTAACAAAACATCGATTGTAATATGCTTCGAACCTGAACCACCTATACAAATATCCCTGTAATGCGGGGGCCACAAAGTATCGTTTAGTACTTTGCGTGGGGGTGCCCCGATGCTTTTTTTAAATGTTTCAATATAAAAAAAGACCGCTAATGAATCGGCTGGAGCTCCAGCCTGTTCACTAACGGTCTCTTATTATAGCCAAGCTTATTTCCAAGGCAGCAGCTTGTTTTCAAGCCATTGCAAGCCGCGGTTAAATAGCAAGCCTAACAGCGACAGGACGACAACGCCGACCATAAGCTTCGTCGTAATCATCAGGTTCCCGTAATGGAGTATCATCGATCCTACGCCTTGCTGAGCCGCGATCATTTCCGCCGAAACGAGCAGCAGGAGCGAGGTCCCTGCAGCCAGCTTGAGCCCTGCGAAAATCATTGGCAAAGCTCCCGGAAGAATGACCTTCCGGATCACGTTAAAATGGCTGGAACCAAAGGTAACAGCCGCTTTGATCCAGATCGGATCGACGTTCTTAACTCCGGAAAACGTATTAATAACGACAGGAAAAAATACGCCGAGCGCAATCATCGTAAATTTAGGCGTTTCCCCGATCCCAAGCCACAAAATAATCAGCGGCAGCAAAGCGATCTTAGGAATCGGATAGATCGAGTAAACGATCGGGCTGACAATAGCATCGGCCCATTTGGAGAATCCTAATAACAGGCCGACCACAATCCCGCATACGGCGCCAATGGCGTAACCGACAAGGATACGGTACAAGCTGGCCCACAGGTTCTCATGCAGCTCTCCGCTCGTCAGCATGTCCCAGCCTGCCGAAAGAATGGCCGTTGGGGCCGGCAAAAACAACGGAGGCATAATGCCCATCCGGCAGACCAGCTCCCAGAGCAGCAGAATGACCAGAATCCCGAGTACAGAGGCATACGCCGGTACCTTCAGCTCGAGGAAGGATACCCGGTTGCGGATGACATGGCGCTGCCCGGTTGATTTTTCATTTGATGATGCACTCATGCTATCCCTCCTTCAAAGCTTCTTGGGCGTCATGCCGAATCAGCTCCCAGATTTCATTCGAATAGTTCTCAAAGGCCGCGCGGTGCTCCTCCTTGTCACGGCCCATTTTGGGCAGATCAATGCGGATTTGCGCTTTAATCTGCCCTGGATGGCGGGACAATACGATCACCCGGTCCGCCAAATAGACGGCCTCTTGAATGTTATGCGTCACATAAAGCGTGCTCAATCGGGTACGGTCCCAGATCGACAGCAGCTCTTCCTGCATCAGTGTCCGGGTTTGGGCGTCCAGCGCAGAGAACGGCTCGTCCATCAACAGAAGATCCGGCTCCACCGCAAGCGCCCTTGCGATGCCTGCCCGCTGACGCATACCGCCGGACAGCTGCTTAGGGAACGCCGACTCAAAGCCGGTCAGCCCTACCATATCGATATAATGCTGTCCTTTTTCCTTCTGCTCCTGCTTGCTTACCCCTTGCTCTTCCAGACCGAAGATCACATTCTCATAAACGGTACGCCATGGGAACAGAGCAATCTCCTGGAAGACAATGCCGAGACGCGGCGGCTTCGCCGCATCGAAGCCCTCGAAATAGACCTCACCTGAGGAAGGAGACAAGAGTCCCCCGACAATGTTAAGCAGCGTCGATTTGCCGCAGCCGCTCGGTCCGACCAGGACAACAAATTCCTGCTCCTCGATGGCGAAGTTAATGCTTTTGAGAGCCGTTACTTCCCGCTTCTTGGAATCGATAAACTTCTTCTCAACGTTATCTACTACGATCCTCATTGCCTTATTTCCCCAGCTGCTTCAGGGCTTCATCCAGCAAGCTCGTATTGACGATACCCGCAGGATCAATCGCTTTATCGATCAGCTTTTCTTTGGCATACCAGTCTACTTGGGTCTTGATGTCGGTAGCGAGAAGTTTTCCGTCACGATCCATGTAAGGCAAGCCCTGTTTCACATTTTCTTCTGGCTGATCCGTGTATTTGGCAATGATTTTAACAACCTCATCATAGTTGGCTCCAGGAACCACTTTGCCGTCCTTCTGAGTCAATACCGCGTCATAATAGTAACGAGTCGCTTTGGCATAAGCCTTCAGGAAACGAACGGACAAATCTTTGTTATCCGCAAGCTTAGGAGAGAAGAATACGCCGGAGGTTTGATATTCAATTTCATCCCCGACTTGTGCCAGGACGCGGCCGTAGCCTTCTTTGGCGACGGTAGTCAAGTTAGGCTCATTCAGCATAACGGAATCCACTTGCTTGCTCTTGAGCGATTCCATCAAGCCTTTAATGCTGTTCAGAGGAACGAGTTCGACGTCCTTCAGCGTCAAGCCATGCTTTTCAAGCAAACGTCCTACCATGTAATGATAGGTGGAGCCTGTTTGGGTAATCCCGATTTTTTTGCCTTTCAGCTGTTCAATGGATTTCACGTCGGAATCCGTAGGAACCATGAAAGCCGTCGAAGAGTACCCTTTTTGCTCTCGGCCTTTATCGGCAACGATCACAAGCTTCTGTCCGCCTGCAACCATGTTGTACAAGCT
Organism: Paenibacillus sp. 32352; assembly: GCF_002042965.1. Taxonomy (GTDB): domain Bacteria; phylum Bacillota; class Bacilli; order Paenibacillales; family NBRC-103111; genus Paenibacillus_S; species Paenibacillus_S vulneris. Next base: position 218,452 of record NZ_MZNT01000013.1, read on the forward strand.
TGCGGAGATTCCGGTCGCTCCAACCTGCACGCTTCCGCCCGCTGTTGCTACAGCAATCGGTTGTGCCGCGTCAAACCATTTGGGCTTCGCATCGATGCCCTCTTCCTTGAAGTATCCCTTCTCCATAGCAATAAAAATAGGTGCCGAGCTGGTCAGCTTGAGCATGCCGATATCCATCGAAACCGTCTCTGTCTTAGCCGGTGCAGCGGAGCTTCCGGGAGTTGTTGGGGCGGCTTCTTTTTTTCCACAGCCAGCTAGTGCGGCGCCGATACCCATTACTAACGTTAGTGCCAAAAGTGATGCCTTTCTCATGCTGTTTACCCTCCATTTTTTTTATGCGCAATTGCCAAACCTTATATCTGTTCGACGCGTTAAAGCAATTATCCTGCCTAAAACACTTTTTTTATTGAACATTGTTTAAAAATATACCTTCAATACAAATTAATGCTTCCATTTCAAAATATTGTTATCTTGTTCTTGAAGCAGCCGTGCCATATAAACGATTTGCCCCGTATGATACCCGTAATGCACGGTAAGATGGTACAGCAGCCTTCCTATGGGGCGGTTATAGGTAGCGATTCCCGCGTCTTCCGGGTAATGAACCGTCACTTCCCGTTCCAGATCCTGCTCTGATATAGCCGAGAGCACGCTTCGCGACTGCTCCCTAACTTCCTTCAATCGGCCGTACAGCTCCTTGCAGGAGAAGCCTCCTTCAGCTCTGAATTCCGCGGAGCGCTCCCGGGTGTAAGGCAGCCCTCCGATACTGCTTGCAATATTATGGAATTCATTGCCTGCGAGATGAAGACACAGATTGCCAATACTATTAGTCCCCTCTTTCCGCTTCTCCCAAACCTGAGCATCCGAAATCCGATGCAGCGCCTTCTCGATCTTCTCCAGCTCCTGGTCAAGCAAACTTAAAGTCATTGCAATGAACATGCGGCACCTCCCTTGTGTGAATTACATAATTTTACATTTTCTTGGCTGTTCGAACGTAAAAAGAGCCGGCGTAACCGGCCCTCGTTGCGAGAATTAATCGAAATCGTAGCGCTGCTCTTTCCAGGGATTCCCATACATATGATACCCGTTCCGCTCCCAAAAGCCCGGCTTATCGTTCGCCATAAATTCGATGCCGCGCAGCCATTTGGCGCTTTTCCAGAAATACAGATGCGGCACAACCATCCGTACCGGATACCCGTGATCCGGGGTTAAGAGCTCTCCGTTATGCTTCAGGGCAAATAACGAGGTCTCCTTGAGAAAGTCCTCCAGCGGCAAGTTCGTCGTCCAGCCATGCTCGGCATGCAGCATGACATACTTCGCCTCCGGCTTCAGCTTCACACGCTTCATTACCTCGGCGACCGCTACCCCCTCCCATACGTTGTCCAGCTTGGACCAGGTGGTCACGCAATGGATGTCGTTACGGAATTCCTGCCGCGGCAGTGCAATAAACTCCTGGTAGCTGAGCGTCACTTCCTCCTCCACCAGGCCAAACAAGCGAAAATTCCAAAGGCTCATATCGTTGTAATAAGGCACGCTGCCGTAATGCAGCACCGGAAATCCTTGCGTCAACGTCTGTCCCGGCGGCACCCGGGTGGCCGTCTCTTGATTTGCGCTCATCTTCCCTTCCTCCTTCTGGGTTTATAAGGCTGGCAAGCCTTCTGCTTCCTCCCTTTATTATAGCCGCAATGAAGCCAGTTCTTCCAAAGGAATGTCGCACAAGGGCAAACTCATCTCTACCGTCGTGCCTTGATTGACCCGGCTCGTAATAGACATCTTCCCGCCATGATGCTCTATAATTTTCTGGCTTATCATCAATCCCAACCCGGTTCCGCCCTCCTTGGTCGTATAGAAGGGCTCGCCCAGCCGGGGCAGCTTGTCCTCCGGTATGCCGCAGCCCTGATCGATAATCCGCAGCATGGCAAGACCGGTATCTTCCGCAATGGTAAGAACAATATGAATGATTCCGTCGCGGGTCATCGCTTCGATCGCATTTTTCAGGAAGTTAATGATAACCTGCTTGATTTGATTCGGATCGCAATGCACGGCATAGGGACCTTGTCCGGCCGCCAGCTGGATTTCAATGTTTTTCATAATGGCCTGTGTGCCGATCAGCGTCTGGACCTCTTCTACCAAATCCTTCAGATCGGTCCTCCGCAGCTGAAGCGATTGCGGCTTCGACAGCATCAACAGCTCGCTTACGATCAGTTCAATGCGATCCAGCTCCTCCTTCATAATGGACAAATATCTGGGGAACTGCGCATCGGAATGCATCATCAGCTTCACAAAGCCCTTCAGCGCGGTAAGCGGATTGCGAATCTCGTGGGCAACCCCCGCAGCCAATTGACCGACAACGGACAGCTTCTCGGATTTGCGCAGAAGCTCATCCTTTCTCTTCTGCTCCGTTATGTCTTTGACCATAACATAGCAGCCAACCATAGCCTGGCGAATAATGATCGGGGCCGGTGTTATCAGCAGATAGACTAGGGAGCCTTCCTTGCTGACAAGCCGCATCTCCCCGCAATCGAACGATTCTCCTATCATAAAGTGTTGGAACCACTGCTGGGCCCGGCCGGCATCTTCGTAATAGAATAGGTCCGTAAAATGAAAATCATTCAATTCTTGTGCGGAATAACCCGTGATTTGCTCTGCGGCCGGATTGACCGAGACGATATAGCCCGTTTTGTCCAAGGCAATAATGGCCTCGGGATTGTATTTCTTCAGCGAAGTATAGCGGTCGATCGTTTCCTCCAGCAGCTGCTGCATTTTCTTATGCTCGGTTATATCCTGAACGGTGCCATGGATTTTCATTAAACGACCCTGCTCGTCCTTCAATGCAACTCCTTGGAGATGAACATGCTTTTCATCCTCATCCGGCAAAAGAATCCGGCATTCCAGGCTGAAGCTATGACCCTCCAGGGCATTCCTTATTTTCGACACCACCATGGGCTGATCGTCCGGATGGACATACATCAGGAAGCGCTCATACGTTCCGATGCTGCCGCCATCCTTAATGCCATGAATGCGGAGCAGCTCCTCCGAGCATATGATCTCTTTGCTGTCCACATCCCATTCCCAGCTGCCGATAGACGCAATTCGCTGCGCTTCCTTGAGGCTTCTTTGGCTATGGATGAGAGCCTGCTCCGTCTCTATTCGTTCCGTCACATCCCTTCCGATGGAGAGAATTTTATCTATTTCGCCCTCCTCATTCAGGATCAATTTAACAGCCGTTTCAATCCAGACATAATGCCCGTCCGCATGACGAAAACGCGCACATATTTTGTCATGCTCGCCGTACTGCCGGTTCATTATAGGGGCCACGTCGTCCGGATGGAAATATTCCACTAGTTGCCTGCCTATTAACCGGTCCGGTTCGTATCCGAGCAAGCTGTGGACAGCCGGAGACACGCTCAGGCATAGCCCGTCCGCCGTACTACAAACGATAATATCCTGCGAGTGCTCGAACAGGATGGAGGAGATATTGTCCTCGAGCTTTCTATCCGAGATAGCCGTCAAATAAACAAGAAGGCTCTCCGGCGTCCCGTCGTGATTTCGAAGAACCATTACCTGTTCCGCCGCCCATATGACCTGCCCCGTCTTATGGATATAACGAATATCCAGGTGAGCGGAGCCGGTATGTCCCTTTAGCAATTCCTTCAGCTCTCGTTCTTCCTTAGCGCAGTCATCGGAATGAATGAAGCTTCGATGATCCCTCTCTATCAATTCCTGTTCTTCATAGCCGAGCATGCAGCAGAGGGCCGGGTTGACACGATTCCAAACACCATCCATGGATAGAACGGCGATACCTAATGGAGCAAGCAAAAATGCATGTTCATAAAAAGAAGGGTGTTCCAGATGCATTGAACTCAATAGTGACGCCTCCTTTGCATTTCATTCGTAACTGCTCAGGTCATTGACAAATCGAATCCACGAATCCATATCCAGCTTGCACGTGTTATAAGCGCGACGTCATCCTCTCAATCAGCTGATGAACCGGGAGGACACGATCGGCGCGAATCGCGCAAGCTTCCTTATCATCCAGGTGCTGAAGAAAATGGTCTACTGCCCCGGCGAAGCCGCGGCGGGCCGCGATCGTCTCCCAGCTGCCAAAGCCACCCGAACGGGGGAGAGCATGCTGCTCATAAAAAACAGCCGATTCCATATTCTTCACTTCGACGGAACGGCCGCTTCCATGCAGTTCAAGCTTCTCCAAGTCTGCCCCGGCCTGCCGTACCATGCTGAATTGACCCGCTCGTTTCATGGCTCGATCCGCTCCCGGTCCGGGGAACACAAGACTGCCCGCTCCGAACAGCAGCCTCCCAGCACCATCCTGCTGTTCTATGTACTGCAAATCCTCATACCGTTCTCCACCGATCCACAGCAGCAAATCAAGCATATGGATCAGATCGTCGTAAAGCGTATATTTGGCGCCGTGCTTCTGTAGCTTCGTCCTGTGCTTGGCAACAGAGCAAAGCTCGAAGCCTCCCGTCTCCTCCATCCATTGCTTTGCCTGGACATATAAAGGAGCGTAGCGGCGGTTAAAGCCAACGCCCAGCAGTACACCTTGATCTAATGCGTACTTCGCCATGGCTTCCGCTTCCCGGTAATCGTACGAAAGCGGCTTGTCCACATACACGGCCGTTCGCCGCTTCAGACAAGCCATAACCACATCATAGTGAGTTTCCGTCGGGCTGTGGACGAATACGGCCTCTGGCTCTGCTTCGAGCAGGGCCTCCACCGTATCATAGCGTCCTTCTATGCGATATTGACGCGCTACCTTCTCCACAGTGGCCGGCGTCCGGCTGGCTATGCCGACAATGTGAACGTTCTCATTCGAACCAAGGAGCGGCAGGTATACTTTCTGCGCAATATCTCCTAGACCAATAATACCTATCCTTTTCATTAAGGCCTCCTAACGAAACTTACGGTCTTCTGCTGCGTATGTCATGTTGAAGCGGCTATGATTCCTATTCTCGTTCCTCATTATCCGGCTGACTCCTTCTTTTGGCACATGACAAAATAGCAAATCCCTTTAACTTGCTATAGACAATATGGTAGAATAGGAATATTGCGAATATATCGGCTTCAACATTTTGCTTTCCATCTGGGGGATGGCTTACTTGTCGAAAAAAAACATAAAATGGTTTTGGACTTTTCTCATTCTTTTTGCCGCTTTATTAGGTCTGGCCGCGTTATTTCAATCCGATATGCTTATTTATGCCGCAAGTGCAATACCTATATTTATCGTCTTATTCTTGCCTGATATTAAGAAGCATCAATATATTCGCAGCAGGAAACATTCCAAGAACTTCGCGATCTACAAGCAGGACAGCGGAGAAGAAACACTGGTTGTCATCGCATTTCAGCCTGGCTTCGTACGCTGGAAAGCCGGGAGACTGTACTTCCATCTGAACGATATCAGCGAAGACTCCAGCAAAGCCGCTTCGGTATTCCAAGGAAGTGAAGGAACGGTTGCCTCTCTGCCTGTGCTGTCATTCGATTTGTCCGCACACAAACGCAAGACCGGATGGATTAGCATCGATCTTGCACAGCTGGAGCAGCGAACAACGAATCTGTCCTACACCACCGACGAGATCAATCGTCTCGTGATTCGATTGAAGGATTTAGAGGAAGCGGCATTGACGATCATGTCGGCCTCCGCATCTTCCTCCAAAAACAAAAGTAAAAGCATCTCCGCTTAAACGCCGCGTATGTGCCGCCTCTACAGGCGGCATTTTTGTTTGTATAGGGATATGTATGTATCAGATATGCTCTGAAGGATAAAGAAGGGACGTTACCACAGCAGGTAACGTCTTATGAAATCCAATGTTAACGGTAGTAAGAAGCCGCTTCCTGGACCACCTTTTGCATCGGCAGATGGTACGGACACTTTTCCTCACAGAGCGGCTTCTCCCTACAGGGCTCATAATCGGCACAGGAGAGAATCTTGTCCTTCTGCCTCTCATAAAAACCGTTGCCCTTAGGCAGCAAGCCCAAGGTTTGCCGTACCTGGCTTGAGATCATAATATCCGGAATCGTAACACCGATCGGGCAAGAGCAGTAGTTGCAGCGGCGGCAATTATGGCTTCCCAGCTCAAGCGCCAGCGCCTCCAGCTCCTTGCGCTCCTCCTCTTCCACCTCTTGCTCCATCGCAGCCAAATTTTGCTTGACTTCATCCACGCTAACCATGCCTGAAATGATGACATCGACATTCTGGCTGTAAGGATAACGGATCGCTTTCTCCACTGGCTGTATGAAGCCGCCGGATAGCGGTTTCATCGCCACCTTGCCCATTCCCATCTGCGTAGCCATAGGAATCAGCTCATTCAGGGCAAACGGCTGAGCCAGGTTCAAATGGAACAAGACTTGATCGAAATCTCCCTTGCTGATCCACTTGGCCAGAAGCTCCGGCCGATGCCCCGTAATGCCGATAAAGCGGACCTTGCCCGCTTCCTTCATCTCCAAAGCTGCTTTGTAGGCTCCGTTCTCTTCCATGGCCTGCTTATATTCGCTTACATAATTGACATAGTGAATTTGCAGCAAGTCTATTACATCGGTCTTCATTCTGACCAGGCTCCGCTCAATCTCTTCCTTGGCGGCGGCATAATCCCGCTTATTCGTCTTGGTTGCCAGAAAATACTCCGAACGGCGATGGGAGATCGTTTCCCCGATAATCTCTTCGCTGTTCCGGTACCCTGCAGCCGTATCGATGTAGTTGATGCCGTGATCCAGTGCGTAATTAAGCGTATCTCCGGCCTGCTGCAAGGAAACTCCAGGCAAATTCATAGCTCCGAAGCCTAATGCCGATACCTGAAAACCGGTTTTTCCAAATGGACTGTATCTCAACTGCTTTCTCCCCTTTATCCCGAAAAAATAAGAAGTATAGACAAAGCTTCCCGTAAGAAGCTGGTAGATCATATTCAAGTTACTATTTTATCATAACCCCGGTCGTTCCGGCATAAGAGCCAACAAAATTCACGCAAAAAACACAGCGGCCAACATTGGCGGCTGTGCTTTTGCTTGGCGCAGTTAACGCCACTTTTCTTTGCCATGTTATCTTCTTTGATTCTTACCCTCATCGCTCTTCGTTGAATCATCTTTTTTTGAATCGTCAGATTTCTTATCATCCGTCTTTTTGTTGTCCTGTTCCTTCTTGCGATCGTCATCCGATTTCTTGTCGCTCTGCTTGTCATTAGGCTTCTTGGCATCGTCTTGACGTTTTGTATCCTCCCGCTTGCTATTATCGTCATCCTTGCCGGAATCATCCTTTTTCGGATCGCTGGCCTTCTTCGGGTCATCGTCCTTCTTCTTAGGATCATCCTTCTTGGAATCCGAATCTTTGGAGGAATTGTCGCCTTTTTTCGGGTCATTCTTGTTGTCGTTCCCCGAACCGGAAGTACCGGGAATCCGCGTTCCCGGCTTTATACTCGGTATTGGGGGTGTAGGCGTCGGCTTGAACGAAGGCTTTGGCGTAGCCGTCGATCCCGGCCGTTTATCGTCCTTCCGGTCATCGTTTTTATTGTTATTCGTGTTGGTTACGCCGGAGCCGTTCTTTTTCGGATCATTTTTGTCGTTCTTGTTGTCATTCTTGTCATTCTTGTCGTTTTTGTCATTCTTGTCGTTCTTGTTACTGTTCTTGTTGTCATCCTTGTTGTCGTTTTTGTTGTCGTTCTTGTCATTTTTACTGTTCTTATCATTCTTATCGTTCTTGTCATTCTTGTCGTTCTTGTTGCTGCTATTGTTATTGCCGGTAGTGCCTTTCCCGTTGTTATCCTTCGAGGTTTGTTCTTTTTTCTTCTCTTTCAGCTTCTTATCCAGCTCTCCGGACTTTTCTTCTTCCACCAGCTTCTTGATATCGGCCTTGGTCGGCATTTTATCAGGCTGAACGATCGCCGATTTATTATCCGGGTTATTCTTTACGATCTGATGAATCGACTCCTTCTTCAGATCATCGAGCGTCACATCGACACCATTGTTTTTGGCGTTCAAATAAACCGAATATTTCCCCATCGAGACGTTGTTCTTCTTCGCTTCCTCCCTAACCTCCTGCGGAGCCGCAAAAGCCTCCACCTGATAGGAGCTTACTTGCTCGGGATGGGTTTGCTTAATATGCTCGGAAACCTGCTGACGGAGCTTCTCGGCAATCTTCGTATCGTCTACCGTACTTTTCTCCTGAACGACGGAGCTGGCAATAACAATGTCCGCCTCGCCTTTGGCAAGCGCCTTCTGCTCCGCCTTGTCCAGCAGGGTAGCTGTTACATTCTCAAGCGTTTTCCCCTTATAACTAACCTCTTGAATCAATTCGGTGCCGTCATCATTCAGCCCTCTAAGCTCAAGCACTTGTTCCTTTTCATCGATTCCCATCTCTACGGACGGGTTGATGTCCAGCGATACATAGGCAACGACCTCGGAGCTGCCCATTCTGCCGGCAAAGCTGGCGAATACGACCAGGCAGAACACGACCGCCGCAACGAGAGCGGACCGGCCGGCTACGGACGGGCTGCGCCAGTTCAAGCCGGGTTCGGCATAGATAATTTCCTCGCCAATCTCGCAGCTGCGGTTTTTGCGGGGAATCTTATCAAATTTGCCGTCCTGGCGCATAACGATAATGTTGGATCCCGTCATCTCCATGACGATGCCTTTATTCATTTGCTACCCCCCCTTCTTGTTCATCCTCTTTAATATGTAGATAGTCTCGAAGATATGGATAAGGCCCGTTATAAATTAAAGCGACAGCAATGATAAATTTGCGGTTGCGTTCCAATGTTTTTCGGGACACCTTGACCATGTCCAGCAATTCCTTAATCGGCAGCATGCGCTTTGAGAGCATGGTTCTCATCAACTCGGAATCCTCGGAGAGCTGTCTGCCAATGGCAAACAGAGCCTGCCTGGAATCGTCATGCTTCGGAGACGCGTCCACCAAATCCGAAAATTGAATACCAAAATCAGCCAAACAACGATTCAAATCCAATATTTCGCTGCGCCGCTCCTCCATTCCTTTTTGCTTCTCATACTGCTCGATCGCCTGATGGATTTCCACCGGGTTCACGACGTTGTCCTCTTCGTCCTCCACTTCGAACATGCTGTAAGGGATCTGCTGCGTGAAGCGCTGCTCCTTACGGACATAGTCAATTAAGCGGCGTCGAATGACCTGCTCGGCAAAACCGAGAAAAGACCGACCCGCCTGCGGGGAGAATTGGTTAACGGCTTCATTAAAAGCGCCCAAAGCAATACTAAATTCATCATCTCTTGCCGGATCTACATACCTTTTGCAAAAACGGCTCGTTACCTTCGCAACATACGGCTGGTAATCCGTAATAAATTGATTGCGCAGGCGTAAATCACCCTCTTGAATCCGAATCACAAGTTGCTCAGGTGTTTGCGAATCCGATGTTTCAGGGTGGTGAGACTGGCGTTTTCCGAGAAATCTCTTAAATAAAACGAGCAGCAATCGTTCCACCTCACACTATATTTTTTCGCTATCGTCATGGTTGTTTACGGGGGTCGTTTTGTGTCTCAGCATTTATTATATCACAGGTAATATGAACCAAGCTTTCTTTGTCGAATAACGCTGTCGCAATCGCTGGCTTACTAGCGGTGAAAACGGTTCAACAATTAACCGTGCATGGGGTTAAAAGGCAACAAAAAAACGTCCCTAATAAAAGAGACGTTGTCGGGTCCAATTATGTTAAGCCGCGCATCGATTTTTTGTTATTTAATCTGCTCTTGCGCTGGCTGAGGATATTCAGCCTGTGCTTAAGCTGCTCCTCCCATTCGACATCGCCCCATGCTTTGGCCACCATTAACAGATCCAAAGACATATCGATTTGACTGCGTACGACCTCGAAGGGATCTTCATTCTCATGATTGACGCAGTTTTCAATTAATTCCGCCTGGCTCCGATGGTCGACATACTCTTGAAAATCTACTTCCGGAGCTCCGTCGCCATGCGCATATTCGGCTAATATATCGTACTCGCTTTCTACCAAATAATGAACCTCGACCCGGTGACATACCGGACAAAATAACAGGGGTACATTATGAATCTGTGTTCGTATATGTTTTAAGGTTCCTTTCGTTCCGATCATACTGGCGCCACAACAAAAGCTCATCTCTACGCCTCCTATAGATTCCCTTTCCATCCATAATAGTGAACAGGGTGTAGTCAATAATACCGAGCATATTCGCCCGTCATCTACGGGTCACTCGCTTAGGGGATCATGATAAACAGAAACGACTTATCGTCTATTATAACAGCAGGCGGGTTCCGTGAACAAGGCAGTTGAGGATATTACCAATTTTACGCAGGACCTGGCTGCGAATGGATGATCCTCCTTTTGCACATGCTGTAATGGCGTGAAATTGTGTTTCATCTTCCATAGATTAGGGTAAATCAATCAATATACCCCTTTTCGGGCCGAGTCATGGTAAAAGCATGGTTCTGCACATTCTAATCTGCTGTCCAAAGGCATATAGTAAGAATATGTCGACGTAATCTGTTACGGCTCCGTGTTGCTATGCCAACGGTATTTTCATTCTCATTTCCGAAGGGAGAGAGCCTCATGAAGTACATTCCGATCGGATCCAAACAAATCGCCTTCGTGCAGTACGATGATCAATCCTCGCAAATGCACATCCAATACCATACGGGACAAACGCGGGTTTGCTCTGGAGTTAACGAGGAGCAGGTACAGCAGCTGCTGCAGTCCGACAACCCTTATGACCTCATGGTCCGGTTAACCCGGGTGCCGCATACCGCGCAGCAAGTCTGATCCCCGCATACCGATCTCATGCATGGGAGCTAAAGCCCGCGTACGTGATGATGACCCGAAGGCTTTATATATCCGGCATGGGGATACATACCCTTGGTTTCACTCGGGGTTTTCCGGTCTCCGCTTTAGGGTGGAGATTTTATTTTTGCCCGTTAAGCCCCTTATATAAGTATAGTTCCCGCATTATAGGAAATAGTAGAGTAATAGAGAAACCGTCATGGAGAAAAAAAGATGGATGTACGGATCCATACAAAAGGAACCGGCGAGGATTGACCGCGCTGGCAGAAAAAGGTACGCTAATGGATGAAAGTACACTCCAGATAAATAAAGGATGTGGGTGGATTGCCAAGACATTTAGTCATCGGAAACGGCAAGTTTTTGATCAACTTAGACCGTCAAACGTACATGAGAGATTTATATTATCCCTATGTAGGGCAATTAAACCACGTCGGAGGGTACCAATGCAGAATCGGTCTATGGGTCGACGGAGCCTTCACCTGGTTGAATGATCCGGATTGGTCATTCCGGTTAGCCTATGCCGAGGATTCCCTGATCACCGAAGTCACTGCCGAGAATGCCCGGTTAGGCATTACTTTGCTGATTAACGACGGGGTGCATCAGAGGGAGGACATTTATTTAAAACGGGTACAAATTCACAACCAATGGGATAAAGTGCGCGAGGTACGTATATTTTTCAACCAGGACCTCGTTATTAACGAAACCGAAGTCGGCGATACAGCCGCTTATTATCCGATCAATAATACGGTATTTCACTATAAAAAAGATAAATATTTCATGTTCAGCGGCAGTACGGGTCCGGAAGGCATCTATCAGTACATTACCGGGGTCAAACGGTTTTACAATGCCGAGGGCACTTGGCGGGATGCCGAGGACGGCCACTTGATGGGCAACGCTATTGCGCAAGGCTCCGTCGACAGTACCATCAGCTTCCGGCTCCATGTGCCCCCTCATGCCGATGAAATTATGTATTACTGGATGACGGCAGGCAAAAATCTGGAAGAGGTCAAAAAGCTCGACGCCTATGTGAAGGAGAGCCATCCCGGCAAGCTGCTCGACCGCATCAAGGTGTATTGGCAGCGCTGGGTTAACAAATCCGAGCGCGATTACGGCGATCTCAGCCCGGAGGTCGTGCGCCTCTATAAGCAAAGCTTGCTGATCGTAAGAACGCAGACCGACGTCAACGGAGCGATCATCGCCGCCAATGACTCGGACATTATGCAGAGTAACAGGGACCACTACAGCTACATGTGGCCGCGTGACGGCGCTTTAATCGCCTATGCCATGTCCATGGCCGGCTATCAAGGCATGGTAACGCCCTTCTTCCATTTCTGTGCCAACGTGCTGTCGCCGGAGGGGTATTTGCAGCACAAATACAACCCGGACGGAACGGTCGGCTCCAGCTGGCATCCTTACATTCATGGAGGCAAGACACAGCTTCCGATCCAGGAAGACGAAACCGCGCTGGTCTTGTTCGCGTTATGGCAGGATTTTCTGAAGCACGGCGTCATCGAGCTTCCCCAGTCTTTGTACCGTACCCTGATCCGCCGGGCGGCCCGCTTCATGTCGACTTACATCGATCAGGATTTGAACCTGCCGAAGCCAAGCTACGACCTGTGGGAGGAACGGTACGGGATCTATACGTTTACGGCCTCCGCCGTATATGGAGGGCTCATTGCCGCCGCAAACTTCTGCAGCCTGTTCGGCGACGAGGAACGCAGCAGCAGGTACAAGCACACCGCAGAGAGGATCAAAGCGGGCATCCTGAAGCATCTGTGGGACGACGAAGAGCAGCGCTTTGTCCGCGGCCTTTATCTCGAGAACGGAGAATGGGTTAAGGATAGAACCTTCGAGAGCAGCGTATTCGGCATCTTCGAATTCGGCGTCCTGCCTGCCGACGATCATCGAGTCGTCCGTACGATGCAAACGAACCGGGACCGCCTGACGATTAAGACCGATATCGGCGGCGTAGCGCGATATTACCACGACTATTACTTCCAGCGTTCTTCCGACATCGAGAACATCCCAGGGAATCCATGGATCATCTGTACGCTCTGGATTGCCGAATGGGAGATCGAGTATGCCAAGACGCTGGCCGAGCTCGAAGGACCGCGCCGTACGCTGGAATGGGTCGTGAAGCACGCTATGGAAAGCGGCATCCTGTCGGAGCAGCTCGATCCGTTCGACGGAAGCCCCGTATCGGTGGCTCCTCTCACCTGGTCACATGCGACCTATGTGCTTACAGTCGTCAAATATATGGAGAAGTACCAGAAGCTTACTAAAGCTTAAAGCAACTAAGTCGCCATCAATAGATAAAGCCTGGACTCACCCGTTACTTTTGCGGGGAAATCCAGGCTTTTATTGTGTAATGGGCCAGCCGTGAGGGCGATGGCGGAAGCCTACACTTGCTTCGCTTCCTGAATCTGCGCCTGAGGATCGGAAACCAAAGCTTCCTTGTACTCCACTCTTTCGATTACACAGCCCGGACCTGCCTTGATCCGGTTGCCCCTCACGATTTTGGCTGTCGTGTACTCCAATTCAATATCGTCGCCTTCTATGATGTCGACGGTCAACTGTTTGGCGGCGAATTTGGGCAGAAAAGGGTTCAACAGCGACTTCAGCCCGCTCCGGCGCACGGTAATCTTCTCTCCGCCGATTTCCTGTGCCCGGCAAGGGCCGTACATGGTAATATCGATGCGTCCAGCATTCAACAGCCCGCCGACTTGAACGGTCCCCTTCACCTCGAAGGTTTCCGCTTCGCTGTCGCCATCGATTTGAAGTCCGCCTTCAACGCGAACATGGTCGCCGGCCGCGCTGCCCTTGATTTGGGCGGAACCGCTGCAGTCCAGCTCACGGTAAGCGAGATTGCCGTCAATCTTGGCCTCCCCGCTGACCTTCCATCGGGACGCTTCGGCATTGCCTTCTATGCGGCAGGTTCCGCTGATAATGGCGTCCTCCGCGTGCAATTGACCTTTGACTCCCCCTTTGCCATTGACTTGAAACTCCATGCATTTGGTGTCGCTCAGCAAGGTTCCGAATCCGTCAATCTTGACGTTTCGAAAGCTGCCTCCGCCCGATGTTCCGCTGCCTGCAATGACGATATCCTGATCGTTATAATGTTCCATCCCGTTCCCTCCATCTTCATGGTATGCCCCATTCTGCATATCCTCAAATTTACAATCTCTAGTAAGCTTAATTAACGAAACAATGTTTCAAATTACAATCGGCTTTCACAAGTAAGGAGTAGGTGAAATGGTTAGAAGTAAGCTGTGAATGCTATAATGAAGCATGAAAGTCATGATCTCACAAACACAGTGTAACATAACACTGTTACGTTGTAAATACAGAGAAGCCTGGTCAACATGGAATGAACGCCATATTTTTTGCTCCGAGCCTTTGTCTAGCGTCAGGAATATCCTTTATATGCCATACCTAACCACATCGTTTGGTTACCAGCCGCTTTTACTTTGAAAAAAACTCCTCACCTTATGCTTTATGCATTAGTTGAGGAGCCGCTTTCTTCTTATTCATGCCCGTAGGTTGCTTCATACTTCGCTGCATCCCACAGCTTGTCCAGCTCAGCAGGATCCGCGATCTCCACCACGATCATCCAGCCGTTGTCGTACGGGGACAAATTGATAACGCCCGGGTTGTCCTGCAGCTTGCGGTTAATGTCGATAACTTTGCCGGAAATCGGCGCGTACATCTCGGACACGGTCTTGACCGACTCCATGCTTCCGAACGGCTCTCCAGCTTTGAGCGTATCCCCCACCTCGGGAAGCTCTGCGAACACAATCATGCCAAGCTCTTCCTGCGCGAAATCGGTCATGCCGATAACCGCCCGATTGCCTTCCACACGAACCCATTCGTGATTTTCGCTGTATTTCAAGTTATGTAATACTTCCACTTGCCGTTTCCTCCTGTCTGACAATTAAAAAAAACCTCTAGCTGCAGTATAGCAGACCAGAGGGAGATTTTGAAATACAAGTATTCAAAACCGAACTACCGGAGCTTATTTCGCAACCAGGTGCTTGTCGCCTTTTTTCCAGTTCATTGGGCACAGACCGCCGGATTGCAAAGCCTCCATCACGCGGAATGTTTCTTCTACGCTGCGGCCGACATCGTTGTGGTTAACTACCTGATATTTTAATTCGCCTTCCGGGCTGATGATGAACAGGCCGCGAAGCGCAATACCTTCTTCTTCAATCAACACGCCATAGTCGCGAGCAACCTTTTTAGTCAAGTCAGATGCCAATGGGAAGTTCAGCTTGCCCAGGCCGTTCGAATCCACTGGCGTGTTGATCCATGCACGGTGGGAATGAATGCTGTCGGTGGATACGCCAAGAACTTCTGTGTTCAGCTTCTGGAAATCAGCATAGGCTTCGCTCAGAGCCGTGATTTCGGTTGGGCATACGAAAGTGAAGTCCAACGGATAGAAGAACAATACCAGCCATTTGCCTTTGTAATCGGACAAAGATACTTTGCCGAAATCCTGGCCGTTGCCTGCTGCAGTTTCCATTGTGAAATCCGGCGCTTGTTTACCTACCAAACGTTCTGCCATTGGATCATGTCCTCCCCTAACGCTTGTTTTTCATGTAAAATCGTACCAAACGCCCCAGGGAAAGTCAATATTATAACAATTACTTATTAATAATGATTATAATTCACATTACTTTTTCATGCCATAAACAATGAAGACCCTTAACCATCCCCTGCAGATGGAAGAGTCTTCACTATGATGAATCTATTTATAAATGCAATACAGAGGACGCTGGAGTCGGAATTGATGATACATCGGCTCCAGACCTGCCCTTGGGTGCCTTTATAACCTATTATTTACGGATCGCATTCACGATCAGATCGCCCATAGCGGTCGTACCGATCGCTTTGCTCTTGTCTACAGCGATGTCGCCTGTGCGATGTCCGGCATCAAGAACTTCTTTTACCGCACGCTCGATAGCTTCAGCAGCATCATGATAGCCGAAAGTCAAACGGAACATCAAGGCTACGGAAAGAATCGTTGCGATCGGATTCGCTACGCCTTGACCCGCGATATCCGGAGCGGAACCGTGTACCGGCTCGTACAAGCCGAATGCGCCTTCGCCAAGAGATGCGGAGGACAGCATGCCGATAGAGCCTGTCAGCATCGCTGCTTCGTCACTCAAGATATCTCCGAACATATTCTCGGTTACGATAACGTCAAAGCTCGAAGGACGACGAAGCAATTGCATAGCACAGTTGTCAACCAATACATGCTCGAGCTCTACATCCGGATAGTCAGGAGCGATACGGTTTACGGTTTCTCTCCACAGACGGGATGTTTCAAGCACGTTCGCTTTATCTACGGAAGCCAGCTTTTTGCGGCGGGTTCTTGCAATTTCAAAAGCTTGACGCACGATGCGCTCAACCTCTTGTACGTTGTATACGCAGGTATCTACCGCTTCTTGTCCGTTAGCGCCTTCACGACGGAACTTCTCGCCGAAGTAAATACCGCCTGTCAATTCACGCACAACGATCAGGTCGGTGCCTTCCAATACTTCCGGCTTCAAAGTGGAAGCATCCTTCAAGCAATCAAAAATTACGGCCGGACGAATGTTGGAGAAAAGCCCCAACGCTTTGCGAATGCCGAGAAGCCCTGTTTCCGGACGAAGCTCTTTAGAGTTGTTATCCCATTTAGGACCGCCAACTGCACCCAGCAGCACAGCGTCGGCTTTTTTACATAGATCCAATGTTTCTTGAGGAAGCGGAGTTCCCTTCTCATCGATAGCGATCCCGCCGAACAAGCCGTGCTCGGTTTCAAAACGGTAGCCGAACACCTCTTCCGTCTTCTTCAACACTTTCTCAGCTTCAGCTACAACCTCAGGTCCGATGCCGTCCCCGGCGATTACAGCGATTTTTTTAACGTCTGCCATTAGGTTCACTCCTACACTTTAAGTATTATATTCTTTGTACCATATTTAGCCCCCTGTGACAAAGATATAAAAGCTATGATCGTCATAGGAATTGCCTATAATAACAAAGAGAGACCCTCTGACAGCCGTTTCTGTGGAATGCCGCTTATGGAGTTCATTGCCCTTGCAAAAAGAAGCTTGTCATCCCGGTACC
Organism: Paenibacillus sp. 32352; assembly: GCF_002042965.1. Lineage (GTDB taxonomy): Bacteria > Bacillota > Bacilli > Paenibacillales > NBRC-103111 > Paenibacillus_S > Paenibacillus_S vulneris. The sequence continues at coordinate 235,341 of NZ_MZNT01000013.1, forward strand.
AAAGGTTTACAATACTTTGAAAAATATATGTCATATGATAAAGGAGCTTGTGTATGGATTACCGATTCTCCGATACGACGGAAAGCTTCAAATCTTCGGCAGTAAGGGAAATTTTGAAGCTGACCCAAGGCAAGTCCATTATATCCCTCGCCGGGGGATTGCCGAACGAGCAGTATTTCCCTATTGATGCTGTAAGGGATGCCTTCTCGCGGGTGTTCGACGAAGGCAAGCAGGTGCTGCAGTACGGCCTGACCGAAGGGTTCACCCCGCTTCGCGAAAGCATCAGCCGCCACTTACAGCGCAAGCAAATCCATGTCGGCATCGATGATATGCTTCTTACGACAGGCTCTCAGCAAGCTATTGACTTGTTGACGCGGGTGTATGTAGATCCCGGCGACGTGATCCTGGTAGAGCGTCCCACCTACCTGGCGGCTCTTCAAATTTTTCAATCCCGCCAGGCGCGCATCGTCTCTGTCGATTGTGACGACGACGGCATGAATCTAACCGATTTGGAAAATAAGATTCAGCAGTATAATCCTAAGCTGATCTATGTGATCCCTACCTTCTCCAACCCTTCCGGAAAAGCATGGAGCCTGGAACGCCGCAAGGGCGCTCTGGACATCTGTAAGCGCAATAACGTGCTTATCCTGGAAGATGATCCTTACGGCGAATTGCGCTTTGGAGGTGAAGAGGCTCTGCCATCGCTCTTCGCGCTGGACGAGCATCCGAACGGCTGCGTCATCTATACGAGCACCTTCTCCAAGATCGTAGCCCCTGCTCTACGCACCGGCTGGGCTATCGGGGATCCTCAGGTTATCCGCCATATGACGCGCGCGAAGCAGGCCGCTGATTTGCATTCCAGCTCGATGGACCAGCAAGCTCTGCACCAATTGTTCCTGCATTTCGATCTTTATGGACATATCGACCTGGTACGTACGGAATATGAGAAGCGCATGCGTCAAATGGTCGAGCTGCTGCAGCAGCAGGATTGGAACGGCGCCCGCTGGATCGAGCCCAAAGGCGGCATGTTCATTTGGGTGGAGCTCCCGGAGCACATAAACACAGAAGAGCTTCTTAAGCTCGCCGTAGAAGAAGGGGTAGCTTTTGTGCCCGGTGTCAGCTTCTACGCGGATGAGCCTAAGCATAATACGATGCGTTTGAACTTTACGCATACCGATACAAAGCAGATGATGGAAGGTATCGAACGGTTGAACCGAGCTATTCATAAAGTGCTGTGATTGCTGTGTTCGGCGTACAAAGAAACAGCAGCCCTCGATTGTATTCGAAGGCTGCTGTTGTTTTATTCTATGCGCTGCAGCTCAAAGGCATGTTCTCGTGCGAGCCAATTCTCTTTCTATTAATAGAAGCACGCTCTCGTCACGATAACCAGCAAAATGAACAGTACCAGGATAGTGCCAGTGCTAGTAAAGACGCCGCCTACTCCTGTTCCACAGCCGCAGCCAACTCCTCCTAATCCGAATCCTCCCATAGCTCCCATCCTCCCTTCTTAAGGAACTGATGTATTTTATGATAGACGCTTGCAGAGGGATTGGGCTTTTAGAGGAATAGGGCATATCCCCAGGAGGGATAATCGTCAGGCATCATAAAACACCCCTATCAATGTCCATGACCATCATAGAGGTACGACAGCTGCCATTAAGGGCCGGATTAAAAGCACAATAACGCCACGAACGATGCCTTGGCATCGAAGCTGATTCAAGTACTTTGCATTAAGTCCCGAAATGTAAAAGTTGCATAGTATCAAAAAAAAGACGGCTTGAAGATGGGAAAGCCGGAGGATATTCCCCCCTGCATTCCCGTGTCTTCAAGCCGACTTGATTCATACTCTATATTATGCGGAACGAAAAATTACTTCTTGATCCAGTGCATCATTTCACGCAGCTGGGAACCTACTTGCTCCAACGGATGCTCGGATTCCAGACGGCGGGTAGCTGTCAAGAAAGCACGGCCGGATTGGTTCTCCAAGATAAAGTCGCGAGCGAATTTACCTTGTTGGATATCGGAAAGCACTTCTTTCATTGCTTTCTTAGTTTCTTCCGTAATGATGCGAGGACCTGTTACATAGTCGCCGTATTCAGCAGTGTTGGAGATGGAATGTCTCATTGTAGCCAATCCGCCTTCATACATCAGGTCAACGATCAATTTAAGCTCGTGCAAGCACTCGAAGTAAGCCATTTCTGGAGCATAGCCAGCTTCAACCAAAGTTTCGAAGCCTGCTTTAACCAATGCGGATGCGCCGCCGCACAGAACTGCTTGCTCACCGAACAAGTCTGTTTCGGTTTCTTCACGGAAGGAAGTTTCGATAACTCCTGCACGTGTGCAGCCGATACCTTTAGCATAAGCCAAGCCGATTTCTTTAGCTTTGCCTGTTGCGTCTTGGTGGATAGCGATCAAGCCAGGTACGCCGAAACCTTCAACGTATACACGGCGAACCATGTGACCTGGGGATTTTGGCGCTACCAGCAATACGTCTTTATCAGCAGACGGATTGATTTGGCCGAAGTGAACGTTGAAACCGTGGGAGAACATGATCGTTGCGCCTTGTTTCAGGTTCGGCTCAATTTCGTTATGGTATACGCTAGCTTGAGTTTCATCCGGCATAAGGATTTGAACTACATCAGCCAATTTGGTTGCTTCCGCAACGGAGAATACTTCGAAGCCATCATTTTTCGCTTGCTCGAAGGATTTACCTTGGCGAAGACCGACGATAACTTTCAGACCGCTGTCACGCAGGTTTTGCGCTTGGGCATGTCCTTGGCTACCGTAACCGATAATTGCGATTGTTTTCCCTTTTAGTGCGTTCAGATCAGCGTCTTTTTCATAATAAGTTGTAACTGCCATGAATAATAGCTCCTCCTTTTGTTTAAAAACCCTGTGAGTGGGCGATACAACGGACGACCTGTCGGCCAAGGACCGCTGCAATGATTTCAAGCCCTAAAGTGATCCGCTCTAGCCCCCACTCACAAGGGTCATTGTACCGTTAGTAATGGTTCCCTACAACAGAAAAATAATGACTATTTCACCGACCCGCGAATCATGGCGGTAACACCGGTTCTGGACAGCTCGCGAATGCCGTAAGGCTTCAGAAGCTCGACCATAGCGTCGATTTTCTCGGAATCCCCGACCACCTGAACGATCAGCGAGGACGGGCCGATATCGACAACCGCGGCACGGAAGGTTTCGACTACGCCCAGAATTTCAGGGCGAGCGCCAGGCTCCGCACTCACCTTGATCAAAGCAAGCTCACGTGCAACCATAGGGTTCGAGCTCAAGTCAACGACTTTAATGACGTCGATCAGCTTATACAGCTGCTTGGAGACTTGCTCGAGCGTCTTCTCGTCGCCGGTCGTTACGATAACCATACGGGAGAGACCCGCTTCTTCGGATTCTCCCACCGTAATGCTCTCGATGTTAAAGCCTCTGCGTCCGAACAAGCCGGATACGCGCTGCAGGACGCCGGGTTGATTGTTCACTAGTACGGAAATGGTATGTCTGTAATTCATTCCGAATCCCCCATTATCATTTCATCTATCGTCGAGCCCTGTGTAACCATCGGATACACGTTCTCACCTTTACGGACTACGAATTCGACGAGTACCGGACCCGGGGTGTCCAGAGCTTCCTGCCAAGCACGGCGCGCTTCCTCTTTGTTCGTTGCTCTCAAGCCTTTGACGCCGTAGGCTTCTGCCAGCTTGACGAAGTCAGGGCTTCCCGCCAGGTCGATATGGCTGTAACGGTTGTCGTAGATAATTTCCTGCCATTGACGCACCATACCCAGCACTTGGTTATTGATAACGGCAATTTTGACAGGGATGTTATTGATGGCGCAGATCGCCAGCTCTTGCGAGCACATTTGCATACCGCCGTCGCCGTTGATCGATACGACCAAACGGTCGGGGTGAGCTACCTGCGCACCGATAGCAGACGGGAATCCGAAGCCCATCGTGCCCAATCCGCCGGAAGTGATCCAGGAGCGCGGATGATTGAATTTATAGTATTGGGCGGCCCACATTTGATGCTGGCCTACGTCGGTCGATACGATCGCTTCGCCCTTTGTCGTTTCGTGAATCATCTCGATGACATATTGCGGCTTCAGCTCCGTATCGGAGTCCTTGTAGCGCAGCGGGCGATTTTTGACGTTCTCCTGAACTTCCTTGATCCAGGCTTCCGAGCTGGCAGGCTTCGCTTTTTGCAGCGCAAGCTGCAGAACGGCTTTTACGTCGCCGACGCAAGGAATCGTGGCTTCGATGATTTTGCCGATTTCCGCCGGATCCACGTCGATGTGGACGATTTTCTTCGCTTTCGGAGCGAAGCCGTTTACCTTCATCGTGACCCGGTCGTCAAAGCGTGCGCCGATGCTGATCAGCAGATCGCAGTTCTGCAGAGCATTGTTGGCCGCATAAGCTCCGTGCATCCCCGGCATGCCGATCCACAGCTCATGAGCGCTTGGGAAGCCGCCCAGGCCGAGCAGCGTCGTCGTTACCGGAATGCGTGTCTTCTCAGCGAAGGCCAGCAGCTCTTCTGACGCGTTGGAGTATACAACCCCGCCGCCTGCCAGAATAACCGGACGTTCAGATTCGGCGATAGCCTCCAGCATACGGTCAACCTGCAGCTTGTTAGGCTGAACGGTCGGGTTGTAGCCGCGAATGTCCACTTTGTCGGGATAATAGAAAGGCGCTTTGTCGTTCGACACGTCCTTCGGAATATCAATCAATACCGGACCCTTACGTCCTGTAGAAGCGATATGGAAAGCTTCCTTGATGATCCGAGGCAAATCATTAACGTCGCGAACCAAATAGCTGTGCTTCGTAATCGGCATCGTAATACCGGTAATGTCAGCCTCTTGGAAAGCGTCCGTTCCGATCACCGAGGTCGCTACGTTCCCCGTGATAACAACCAAAGGCACCGAGTCCATGTAAGCTGTCGCAATCCCCGTCACGAGGTTGGTAGCCCCCGGACCGGAAGTGGCGATACAGACGCCGACTTTACCTGTAGAACGGGCGTAGCCGTCAGCCGCGTGAATAGCTCCTTGCTCATGGCGTGTCAGAAGGTGCTTGAAATCCTTATTTCCGTGCATCGCATCGTAAATATATAAAACCGCCCCGCCCGGGTAACCAAAGACGCAATCTACGTCCTCCAGCAGCAAACTACGCAGTAACATTTCCGACCCTGTGATGACATCCGGCTGCAGCAGCTCTTTACGCAATTGTTCTTTTGACTTTTGAGTGGTTTGAACGATCATGATTTTTTCCTCCTCTCGAAAAATGAGAAAACGTCTGTGACGTATTCGAAGTACGGCTGTATGGACAGCATCGTACAAAAGCAAAAAAACCCTCTCATCCCAAACGCCGACAAAGTGCGTCTGAAGGGACGAAAGGGGTTCTAATCTTCCGTGGTACCACCCAGAGTTTGTTATCTGCCTCACAGCAAACAACCTTAGCAGGTATGAAGCCATCCTTCGGCAAGCATACCTTCAGCACGGTAACGTGTGCTATTCCGATTCCCCCTACTAGCTAAGCCATTACAGCCGGCATACTTTTCAGGGAAACAGCTCCGAGGTGAGCTCGTACATAAGGGATTAAGGCATCGGTTGCAGCTTATCCTCTGCTCTCTGAACATAAGAGCCCTTATAACTTCGTCCTCATCATTGCCGTTTTCAGCAAGTTGTACTTTTCAATCATTATATGCCGAAACATCCGAAGAGTCAAGTGCCATTCCCATGATGATCGTTCGCATTTTTTGGGATAGCCCCACAAAGCCATCGATGCCGCTGACGCGGTGCCACAGGGACTGGAAATGGGGTGCACGAATAATTCCTATGATAGCTGGGAATGGCATCGAAGCTGTTCAGGTGCTGCGGGGAGCTGCGAAATGGTTGGGGTCTATGCAGCAAAAAAAAATCGCTTGCCCATTGAACCAAGTCAAGGGAAGCGATTTTGAACTATTACGCTTAGGCGTTAACTTTTTGCTTAGCTGCTGTAGCCAGATCGTTAAACGCAGTGATGTCGTTTACGGCAAGCTCAGCCAACATTTTGCGGTTAACTTCGATGCCGGACAGCTTCAAGCCGTGCATGAATTTGCTGTAGGACAAGCCGTTCATGCGAGCTGCTGCGTTGATACGAGTGATCCACAATTTGCGGAAGTCGCGTTTTTTCTGGCGACGGTCACGGTATGCATACAGCAAGGATTTCATAACTTGCGCGTTAGCTGTTTTAAATAAACGGTGTTTGGAACCGAAATAACCTTTAGCCAATTTCAAAATCTTTTTATGACGACGACGAGTTACGAACCCGCCCTTTACTCTTGCCATGATTCATTACCTCCAAAGTTTAAGTAGAATAAAATTACGAATTAACCTTTGATGTTAGCCAGTTGCTGTTTCAAGCGTCTTACGTCGCCTGCAGCCATAACCGGGTTAGTAGCAAGAACACGCTTTTGACGTGCGGATTTACCGGATAACAGGTGGTTTTTGTAAGCTTTGTATCTTTTCACTTTGCCTGTACCTGTAATCTTGAAACGGCCTTTCAAGCTGCTATGTGTTTTCATTTTTGGCATGACGTGTAGTCCTCCTTATAAATTATACTTGCTGCTTCGGCGATAAAATCATGATCATGCTGCGGCCTTCCAGCTTCGGTCTGCGCTCAACAATGCACAGTTCCTCCACTTCGGCTGCCATCCGCTCAAGCACTTTTTGCCCGATGCTAGCATGGGCGATTTCACGACCGCGGAAACGGACGCTCAGCTTGACCTTGTCGCCATCATTCAAAAACTTCACGACGTTGCGCTGCTTCGTTTGAAAGTCATGCTCATCAATCGTGGCGCTCAAGCGAACTTCTTTAATTTCGATGACTTTCTGGTTCTTACGGGCTTCCTTTTCTTTCTTCTGCATTTCATAGCGGTACTTCCCGTAATCCATGATCCGGCACACCGGCGGCTTCGCCGTTGGGGCAACGTTAACCAAGTCCAAACTGGCATCCACAGCAATTTGAAGCGCTTCGCGAATCGGCTTGATCCCGAGCTGCTCCCCATCCGCACCGATCAGACGAACTTCCTTCGCCCGAATTTCATCGTTAATTAAATGCTCTGTACTAATAACCTGCCACCTCCATTAGGATTGTGAGATAAGCCTCTATGGGGATCTTTCAAATGAACGACCGCACCCAGAGGTTGGTTTATGCGCCAATAGGAGTGAGTTTTCGCTAAAGCAAAAACAGTTCCTATGTGCTAAAAAAGAAAAGACGCGGGCACAATGGGCCCACGTCTGTTAAGGTTCAAGTGATCGATTTCATTCCACATTCACTTTAGCTTATAACCAGCCAACTTCAAGTCGGTCAGGTGAGAAGCGGGCGCTTCTTCTTTTGCACCAAAGAATCATATCATATTCTATTTAGGAAGTCAACAAGTTCGCAAATTGTAAGCTAGCTGACCTGCTTGCTTTGAACCTCTTCCAATCGAATGACCCTTGTATGCTCTGTATGGCTCCATTGCTTGTTGTTTTGCGTGAAGAACGCGTACACCGTAATCGGCCACCAGGAAAGCATAAATACAGGGAACGTGATCAGGTACATCCAGGTTTTCCAGGACGCCTTTTCGATAATCAGCGCTAACGGGAACAGGACGTAGCTGACAATAGCAACGATCGTGAACAGGGCCGGCGCATAATCGAACAGCGATCTCAGTGAAGGAATGCCCGGCATCATCATATCGATCCACAACGCGATGGAAACGATAGAGCCGATCAGAATGACATAAACATTCAGCGCGTATACGGCCGTATCGATCTTGGCCCAGCTGGCTTCCTTCAGACCCTGCCAGAACAACGGGAAGAAATAGCGGCGGGCGACATCAAAGTGTCCCTGCATCCATCTCAAACGCTGCCTTGCCGATGCCTTGAAGGTCAGAGGCTTCTCGTCGTAAACCTTCGCATCATAGTTAAACGTAGGATTAATGCCGCGCTGCACGCAGCGCATAGTGAATTCCAGGTCTTCCACCAGGCTTGTAGCGCCCCAGCCGATCTCTTTCAGGAGATTGGTTTCAAAGCACATGCCCGTTCCGCCAAGGAAATTAGCCAGTCCCAGGTTTTCACGAGGCAGCTGCCACAAGCGGTTGCAGTACCAGTAGGTTACCGCGTAAGCTGCGGTAATCCAGGAATCGTTCGGATTTTTGGTATCCAGGTAAGCTTGAATAACACGGGAACCATTGCACAGATCATTGTTCATGTGCTTCAAATAATCAGGGTTCACCAGATTGTCTGCATCGAACATAACGACCGCATCATAGCTGCGGGGCATCTTCCAGAGCTCCTTCAGCATCCATTCAATGGCAAAACCTTTGCCGCGAAGCTTCGGATTGTTGCGCTCGCAGGCATGAACGCCCATGTTCCGGGCGATGTCTGCGGTTTTGTCCGTACAGTTATCGCAAATTACAAAAACGTCATACAATTCTTTCGGATAATCGAGGTTTTTCAGGTTATCGATCAGCGCTCCGACGACTTGTTCTTCGTTATGAGCCGCAACCAGTATGGCAAAAGACTTTTGCGGTGCATGCTGCGCTTTAGGCTTGCGCCGGAACCAACCAAAGCATGTCAAAAAAAGCTGGTATCCTCCGACTAACGCCAAGACAATCTGAATGCCTAGTATTACATTGTCCAGCATCATAAATCCCCCTTTTTTATGTACCTCAAAGTCTTTTCTCTCTCTACTCTCTATAGTTATGAACTTCGATGGTCTCTTTTGGATTTGTGTGGGTAGCCGAATATGATTTTCCTCTCTTTGCCCCGTTTTGTCAAAAGCCCCTGATAGCTCCTTTTAGTCAGATCTATGAGCTATACGGTCAAAAACAAGGCAAATTAAACAAAGCTCTCTGCCAACCAGCTTTTACATCTCATTTTCATCGATTTTCAGCTTTTTTTCAGTTTAGCATGATTTAGCAGCTGCAGCATCCGGGCAATTAACGGATTCAGAAGCCGCTTGTCCCTTCAACTTGCGCTTGTACAAGCAGGTACTTGCATGTGATCCCACGACTGCGTAAGCTGTATGCCTCCCTGCCGCGGATTACGGGAACGGCATACGCTACTATGATACAACAATTCAACGTCGTGTACAAATTGTGGAAAATGTACCCAAAAGGACATAAGGATGCCTATGCGGCGGCACTTCATAATTCCTTACCCTGCCGCGAGCCATTCTAATCATCCGAATGACGGGCTTGTGCACTCATACAGTCTAGGTCTGATGGGCCTGTCCGGCAAAACCGCAACACGGCACCAGCACCCGCTATCCAAATTGACGAATGTTTCCGTCTCCAACCCTCAACTCTTCTAAAAATGTTGCATAATCGACAGGAGAAAAGGGAGGCTTGTTCGTTCATAGAAGCTCACAGGTTGTCAGGTGGCCTGTCCATTAAACGTTCGGAACACGTCTCCCGAATAGCCCAGACGTGATAGGAAATGCCGTTTGAGGACCCCGTAGAGCTTCTGGGCTATACAAGCGGTCGCCCATTGTTAGAAGAGCATTAACGCAGCGTTAAATATGATTGGAGCCTTTTTATTATGGAATTGATATTCCATTAACAAAAGGGGATTACACTTATGTATATGTTCGCTATCTTGAGCTTATCCCAATTTTTGAAGGAGGAAGGGGCAATGAGCAAAGTCATGCTCTGGCTTCAGTTTCATGAAAAGCGGCTGTTTCGTTGGGTCAATCAGCGGCTTCAGCACAAAGTACTCGATTATGTATTTAATACGATAACCCACCTGGGCGGCGCGACGATGACGATCCTGGCGTCCCTGGGCTTGACCTTATTCGGGCAGGACGGCTGGAGAATGGCCGGGGTCCATTGCTGTGTCGCTCTGGCACTCAGCCACATCCCCGTTGCGATTATAAAACGAGCCTACCCGCGGCTTCGTCCTTATCTTGTTCTTCCCGACACGAATACATGCAAAAAGCCGCTGACCGATCCTTCCTTTCCGTCCGGCCATACAACCGCTATTTTTTCCCTCGCCGCACCGATATCTTATGCCGCCCCCTGGCTGGGAACTATTTTCATTCCGCTTGCATTCTTTGTAAGCTTGTCGCGTATATATTTAGGACTCCACTATCCATCCGACTGCTTGGCCGGGTTCTTGATCGCAATGACTGCCGTATTGGTCACCGCGCCGATATTCGGGTAATGATTTGGGCATAATAGGGACTATGTTCACTTTATGTAAACCATTTGGCACAAGGTATGGTGAAGAGCCTATGAGTAAAAAAAGGGTCTTGTTATTATCCGAAGGCTTCGGTGCCGGACATACGCAAGCTGCTCACGCTTTATCTGTAGGCCTTCGTATGCTCTCTCCCGATATTCAGACCCGCGTTATGGAGCTTGGTACTTTTTTGCATCCCACACTGGCTTCATGGATTCTGACGGCCTATCGCAAAACCGTCACGAAACAGCCTAAACTATACGGCCTCATGTACCGCTACCAATACAAAAAATCATTGAACCGCTTTACCCGGCTGGCGCTACATCGGATTTTTTACTCCCATGCCGCCGAGGTCATCAATCACCTCCGCCCCGACACTATCGTATGTACGCATCCGCTTCCAAGCGCCGTAATTTCCAGGCTGAAGCGGGCCGGTTTAGATGTTCCCTTATGCACGGTGATAACGGATTATGACGTTCATGGCACCTGGGTCAGCCCCGAGGTAACCAAATACCTCGTACCGACTCCCGCCGTAAAAGATAAGCTGCTCCAGCGCGGCGTTCCCGCCGAGGCGATCGAGGTTACGGGCATCCCGGTCCACCCCAACTTTTGGGAGAGGCATAACCGCGAGGAACTCCGGGCCCGCTTTCAGCTTAAGGCTATGCCCACGGTCCTTATTATGGGCGGAGGCTGGGGCTTGATTCACAATACGGAGTTTATGCAGTACTTCACCCGTTGGCGCGACCAAATACAGCTGATTATTTGCCTGGGTAAAAATGACAAGGCTCTAGGCCTTTTATCCGAGGACGAAAGGTTCAGGCACGAGAATATAAGACTAATGGGGTTCACGAGAGAAGTAGATAAATGGATGGACGTGTCGGATTTATTAATTACGAAGCCCGGAGGAATGACCTGCACGGAAGGACTGGCCAAAGGAATCCCCATGCTCTTCTATACACCGATTCCGGGCCAGGAGGAAGAAAACCTGCAGTATTTCACCCAGCACGGCTTCGGCGAGCGGATCAAGTCTGCGGAAACGATCGACCATTGGTTTCAGCTGCTGATAGACCGGTACCCGGAGGTCCAAAAAAGAAGAGCCCTGCTGAACCGGTATATAAACAGCTATAAGCCCGCAGATTGCCCGAGTGCCATTATGGAATTAGTGAATGCAAGCCGCTAAAAGACTCCGGAGCCGGGTCCCTACCCGTTTATCATATCAATGACCGGAGCTATATGTTGCGAAGATATTCTAGCCGATGAAAAAAAGCATGCCGGGCCTTTGGGCTCAGCATGCTTTTCCTATATTAATCCTCTTCCGCGTCATCAGAAGCTTCCACGTTCTTCTCCTGCCGTTCGTTCAGCTCAAGCTGACGCAAATGGTTCTCTAAAGCAGCGGAGCCGATAACGACCTCAAGGCGATGAATATTCATTCCCTTATCATGAAACTTCATTTCATATTCCGTCATAACCAAATCCGTTCGCGGTCCTTCCGCGTGAAGATCCAAAGAAATGTTACGCATTCGAAGTCCCATATCGGCAAAAGAATTCAATGAAAATTCGAATAAGGAACGCGAATCTGTCTTGAAATGAATTTCGCCCAGGTCATTTAAAATATCGATATATTTGCGAACAAAGCCGGAATGTGTCAAACGGCGCCGCGCGTGACGTTTTTTGGGCCAAGGATCGCTAAAGTTCAAGTAAATGCGTTCCAATTCGTTCGTATCGAAAATATCCTCGATCTTTTCAATATTAAAAAGCGCCAGTCTCAAATTGTCCAGAGTCCCGCCGTGCTCCTCACGGGAAAGCTGCGCCTTCTCAGCCGCTCTTCTCAGCAGTTCGTCGTACATATCGACGCCTATGTAATTGATATCGGGGTTCAAGGCGCTGAGCTGACTGATAAATCGGCCCTTCCCCATTCCCAGCTCGACATGAATAGGCTTGTCATTGCCGAACAATTCCTTCCATTTGCCTTTATAAGCCGCTGGATTTAATAGGATAAGACCCGGTTGTGCCTCCAACGCTTCCCTGATCCCTTTTCTACCACGTAAACGCATCGTCATCCTCCAAAAAACTGCAATCTCAATTTCAGTTCAGTGAGAATTATACTCTGAATTGCCGGTAAAGAAAAGACCGGTCCATGCAACCTGCACTGCATGGACCGATATAAGCCGGATATCATACTTCGAGAAGGCGATAATCCACTTTGGTCTGTTCGGAAAACAGCTGAGCTTCCATCGTTTCTCTCACCTTTTTACGAGCCGCGGCGGCCAGCCTCGGCTGTTCCCAGAAGTGAGTACCCATACTGAGCGCCCAAGCTTCTTTAACCGTAAGCTCCACGAGCATCTTGTGATCTCCGGATGGAAACATCAAATGGCTCATAGGGTGCCCGAATTAACGGTCGTTTGCATTAGACTCGTTACGGTTGTTGTTGCGAAGTCCTGCCAAGCCCAGCAAACCAAGCAAACCTAACCAGCCCCAGCCGGAGCCTGTTCTTGTCGTATTGTCCGCGTTAGCACGGTAGCTGGATGTGTTGTAATTTCCGCCGTAGCCATATGGTCTGTACGTGTGATCATACGTATTTCCATACGTATTCATACGGTTCAGCAAATTGTTGCTGCTATAAGTTCCCGTTCCAGTCCCAGTTCCGGTAGGCGTGCTAGTGCTTGTGGCATTGTTCGTGTAGGTGCCGTCAGGTGTCGTGGAAGTTCCTGTAGTGGAACCCGTCGTGCTTAAATTAGTCCCGGTAGTAGTACCAGTGGTACCATAAGTGCTGGAACCGGTAGTACCCGTACCCGAAACGCCTGTGCTAGAGGTCGTATCCACATTATAAGTGCCGTAGTTGCCGGTAGTCGACGAGGTCGTTCCCGTACCGGAAGTAGTCGAAGTACCCGAAGTCGAAGTGGATGCTTCGGCAAAAGCTTGTCCCCCAAATCCCAAAGAAGCAGTAAGAGCCAGGGTCATAACGGTTTTACTAAGCTTGTTCATGTGGTTGTAATCTCCCTTCGCAGCTTGGTTTTGTTGGTGCACCTTTAGCATGGTCCCTTGATGAAATAAATATCCTCACCGGGCGATAGGAGCTTTTGTCAAGGAAAAATTCGCAAAGCATGCGTTTTTGCGATAAAATAAAGAGGTCGAAGATCCTCGAATTCCGCTCCCTAAGGGACTTCCGAGGTTAAGCTCATACAACTATAAAGGAGTTCACTATAGATGAAGCAAGCGGCAATATCACCTATTCCTGCAAGCTGGGGAGATAAAAGGTTTCATACCTGGAACGTGGAAATGCGCCGGCAGTTTGGTACGAAAGTATTCAAGGTTATGCTGGATGCAGGGTTTACTTGTCCCAACCGGGACGGATCTATTGCGGCAGGAGGCTGTACCTTCTGCAGTGCACGGGGGTCGGGAGATTTTGCCGGCAGCCGCCGCGACGATCTGGTGACCCAATTCAACAAAATTCGGGATCTGCAGCATAAGAAATGGCCCGAAGCCCAATATATCGGTTATTTTCAAGCCTATACGAACACGTATGCCCCGGTAGAGGTGCTTCGGGAATATTTCGAGGTTATTCTGGAGCAGCCAGGAGTTGTCGGATTATCGATTGCTACAAGACCCGATTGCCTTCCCGATGACGTCGTCGAGTATTTGGCGGAATTAAATGAAAGAACGTACCTGTGGGTAGAGATGGGACTCCAAACCATTCATGAATCTACCTCGCAGTTAATTAACCGGGCCCATGACACGGAATGCTACCTGGATGCGGTAGCCAAGCTGCGCAAGCATAACATTCGCACCTGCGCCCATATTATTTACGGGCTTCCCGGCGAGACGCATGAAATGATGCTGGAAACCGGCCGGGCCGTGGCTCAAATGGATGTGCAGGGCATCAAAATCCATCTTCTCCATTTGATGCGCAAAACTCCGATGGTCAAGCAGTACGAAGCCGGTTTGCTGCAATTTCTGGAAAAGGACGAGTATGTGAAGCTGGTCGTCGATACGCTGGAAATATTGCCTCCGGAAATGATCGTTCACCGGCTTACCGGAGATGCTCCGAGGGATCTGCTCATCGGACCGATGTGGAGCCTGAAGAAATGGGAGGTTCTGAACGCATTCGATCAAGAGCTGAGAAGACGCGATACTTGGCAGGGTAAATATTGGAATAAAGACAGGTCATGAATATACAAGCCATCATTATACAGAGAAAGAAGATGACGGGAAACGACCAAGGATGTACATGACGAAAGGAGCAATGCTTCGTGAAAAAGACATGGATAGCGGCGCTGGTCACCGCCGCGATGATCTCCGGCTGCACCAGCGAGCCTGCCTCGCAGCCGAAGGAAAGCCCGACGCCCGCGAAGCCTGCTGACACGGGCGAGCTGGTCTCGCCGCCAAAGGCGGAGCAGCCGGACGATACAGCGTCCGGCACCACCGCTGGCGGCGACAGCGCGATCGCTGCCCCTCCGGCGGCAGCGGAAGAGCCTGCTGCGCCCAGCCATGGCGCAGCAAGCGGCGGCGGCGCGGCGACGGGCGCGCCGAAGAAGCCGGCAGCGGACAAGCCGACGCTGCCGCCGGCAAAGACACCGGCGTTGAAGGAGCCGACGCCGTCCCCGCAGACGGTGGCCGAAGCGCCTAAGCCCACCGAGCCGGTAACGCCATCCTTGCCGGCCTCAGCCTTTAAGGAGCCGCCTAAGGCAACTCCGTCCCCTGCGCCGTCGGGAGAAGGCAGCAAATCGCCTATCGTCCCTCCGGTACAGGATCTTCTCACTCCGCCTATGGCGGGGGGAGGCAAATAAATCGTGTTTCTTCTATAGAATATGTAGGTTTTAAAACTATGTAATTTTTTTAACGGTAATGATCCTTTGAACTTATTTTATTATTGAGACTATAGTCATATTTTGGAGGCTCCAATGGGTTTCTTATCCATTCTAAGCTTTGCCCATAAACTGATACAGGAACGTGTCGCTCCAGGCGAGACCGTAGTGGATGCTACGGCAGGCAATGGGGTCGACACCGTTTTTTTAGCCAAATGCGTAGGTCCGCGAGGAACCGTTCACGCCTTTGATATTCAGGAGCAAGCCCTGCTTCTGACGGAGCAGCGTGTTGCCAAAGAGGTGCCCGGGGGCTCCTCGGTCCAGCTGCATTTACGCAGCCATGCGTTGCTCAAAGACACTTTGCCTATAGCGGCGCATGGGCACGTCGGGGCTGTCATGTTCAATCTGGGTTACTTGCCGGGCGCCGACCAGGAGACGATTACGAAGCCCGAATCCACCATCCCTGCGCTGCAAAGCGCTTTGGACGTTTTGCGTGCCGGAGGGATTCTGACCATTGCCTTGTACACCGGGCATGAAGGCGGCGGACTTGAAGCCGAAGCCGTTCATCAATGGGTCGAACAGCTTCCGCAGCAGCAGTACCAGGTCCTGGAATATCGCTTCCTTAACCGGCATAACAGCCCACCTTACTTACTGGCGGTAGAAAAAAGACAATCGAGCTGATATAATGCTACTAAAAAATTGGAAAAACCTTAGAAAGCAGGGAATGCATTGAAACCATATCCATTATTATTTCAACCCGAAATGAAAGAGCGTGTTTGGGGCGGCCGTGCCCTGGAGCAATTCGGCCTGAAGCTGCCCGATGGCCCGATAGGCGAAGGCTGGATGATTGGAGATCATCCGAACGGCACAACCAAGGTGGTGAATGGCGAGCTTGCGGGCATGGGCCTGGATCAAATTCGCGAGCAATATGGCAAAGAGCTGTTCGGCACCAAAGGCTTCTCCGAGAAAAACGGCCGTTTCCCTCTGCTGATCAAGCTGCTGGACTGCCAGGACGACTTATCCGTTCAGGTGCATCCGAATGACCATTACGATCGCCTTCCGCAAGGAGAGCTCGGCAAGACGGAAATGTGGTATATTCTCGATGCCAAGCCCGGCGCCAAAATTATTTACGGGCTGAACGACGGAGTAACCCGCGAGCAATTGGCTCAAGCCATTGAGGAAAACCGCATTCTGGATTGCTTGCGTGAAATCCCGGTTGAAGCTGGAGACTCCTTCTATATCCCTGCAGGTACGGTTCACGCGCTGGGCGCAGGAATTCTGGTAGCGGAAATCCAGCAAAATTCGGACAGCACTTATCGTTTATACGATTACAATCGCTTGGGGCTTGATGGAAAGCCGCGTGAGCTTCACATTGAAGACTCCTTGAACGTTATCGCTTACGAAGGCTCGGGTTCCTCCTATATGAAAACCGAGCTTGCGGGCGCCAATCAATGGCTTACGCTGGCACGCTCTCCGTTCTTCATTACGGAAAAAGGCAAGGTGGAGCAAGCCTGGGCACTGCAAACCACTACAGAAAGCTTTGTGATTCACATCATCTGCGACGGCACCGGCACTATCCAATGGGCCGATGGAGAGCTTGCCGTCAAGCCTGGAGAATGCTATTTGATCCCGGCCAATCTGGGAAACTACACGTTGACCGGATCCATGACCGTGCTTCGCAGCTATCTCCCTTAACCTTAATCGAGTAGGAGGGGGTGATTAACCCCCGTCCTCTCACACCACCGTACATGCGGGTCCGCATACGGCGGTTCCAAA
>NZ_MZNT01000014.1 GCF_002042965.1 Paenibacillus sp. 32352
GATCTATAATAGAGCTTGTCTTAAGCTCAAAATTCAATGCTAGCGAGAATTTTCATTCTCTGTTCAAACATTCACTCGTTGTTCAGTTTTCAAAGGACAATGTATTGCTAATTCATCTTGCTTGTCCGTCGCTGTTTCAGCAGCGCGGAATTTCAATATATCATATCGCCTTACTCATTGCAAGCTTTTTTTTGAAATTGTTTTTTCAAGTCTTGCTTGCGTATCGGCCTGTCTCTTGGCCGGAAACCAATATAGCACGATTAAAAAAAGATTGCAAGTACTTTGGAACATTTTTTTATTATACCCAAACTCCCGCAAAACATAACAGCCCCAAACCATTCGAGAAATCGATTGGTTTGAGGCTGCATCTTGTTATCCGGACCTTCCTATGTGCTGCTGCCCGTTGCGTTGGCCGCCGTAAGCTCCTGCTGGAACTCCCTATGGATATGGCCATTTGAAGCGAGAACATTTCGAACTCCTAGGTTATAGGGGTTACCGGAGGTATCTGTTACCGTACCCCCGGATTCTGTGATTAATAAAGCTCCTGCAGCCATATCCCAGGAATTCAAGCCGATTTCCCAGAAGCCGCTAAGACGCCCCGCTGCAACATAGGCCATATGCAGAGCCGCCGATCCGGCAACGCGGATATTGCGCACTTTGGGGGTCAGCGCTTGTACACCCTGGAGGTTGACAGGCAGCGCATAGGATCGGTCCGCCGGAAAACCGGTCGCTATCAAGCTCTCGGAGAGCTTGGTCTCTTTGGATACACGCATTCTTCTTCCTTTGACGTAGGCTCCTTTACCTTTTTCCGCTACGAACAGTTCGTCATGAATCGGGTTATATACAACACCGACGATGACTTCGCCTTTATGCGCCAAAGCAATGGATACACTAAAGAAAGGAAACCCGTGAACAAAATTGGTCGTTCCGTCCAAAGGGTCCACAATCCATAGGTACTCGGCATCGCTTACCTCTTCCAATGCCTTGCTTGAAGCGGCCGGTCCCGGTTCAACCCCCTCTTCTCCAAGGATAGAGTGGTGGGGAAAATGCGTTTGTATTAAATTGCGGATCATCTTCTCAGCGCCCTTGTCCACTTCCGTTACAAGATCATGAGGGGAATATTTCGTATGTAAGCTGTTGAAATCCCCCAACTTGCTCTGGATCCATTCTCCAGCTTTGGATGCGGTATTAATGGCCACTGCGGTAAAATTCTTACTTCCCACAATAAAGGACGTATTGCTTTCGTTAGCCATTTCGAATCATTCCTTTTCTCCCTTATAGATTAAGGGTTTGCAATTACACTCAGTATAGTGAATATACGTTTTAAAAGCTACAGCGTTTCACCCAAATAATGCTGTCGTTTATGACAAATCAACAAACTCCCCAGGTCATTTCCCCTCAAAATGGAAGATCACTCAGCTAGAGTGCTATTTCTCCAAAAAACGCTAGAAACCCTCTGCCAAATCGGCAAAGGGTTCCGTCAAAATTCATTAGGATTGATTTATTATACACCTACGATATGATAGCCGTTGTCTACATAAATGACTTCGCCAGTAATGCCGCGGGAAAGGTGGCTCATAAGGAACATAGCCGTATCTCCTACCTCTGCTACTTCTGTAGTACGTCTCAGAGGAGCTTTCTCTTCAACCGTTCTCAAAATAGAATTGAAATCCTTAATGCCTTTGGCCGCCAGCGTACGGATAGGTCCGGCCGAAATCGCGTTCACGCGAACGTTATATTGTCCAAGGTCATTCGCCAGGTAACGCACGCTTGCCTCCAAGGCCGCTTTGGCCACGCCCATGACATTGTAGTTTTTCATAGCGCGTTCAGCGCCCAGGTACGTCATAGTCATGATGCTGCCGCCCTCGGTCATCAGAGGATACATCCGCTGTGATACAGCTACCAGAGAATAAGCGCTGATATCATGAGCCAGAGCGAAGCCTTCGCGCGAGGTGCCTACGAACAAGCCTTCGAGCTCTTCCGTTTTGGCAAAAGCGATGCTATGTACAAGTCCGTGCAGTACGCCGAAATGCTCTCTAATTGCTGACGCGAGCGTGTCGATCTCGGCATCTACGGTTACATTGCAGGGCAGAACAACGGAGTTGGGAATCGTATCGGCCAGCTTTCGAACCCGCTCCTCCACTCTCTCGCTTTCATAAGTGAAAGCTAAACGCGCGCCTTGCGCAGCCAATGACTGTGCGATGGCCCATGCGATACTGCGGTCATTGGCAACTCCCATGACCAATATATTTTTTCCGTTCAACAGTTGAGTCATGAAACCTTAAGTCCCCTCTCCGAAATAAAATGAGGCTTGTCAAACCTGCTTCATTCTCAAAGTACCCCATTTTTACCATTTTTTCAAGAGAGAAAACCATCAATAGACCTCGCTCTTCGTATATCTCTGCCGGACAAGCTGGAAGGGCTGCTGAGACCAGTATCAGTCATGGAGCTTATCCTATTTCGAAGGAGGCTTGAGACAAAGCTTTAATATCTGTGTGACGGCTCAGATCCTCCATCAGCTTCAGCAAAGCCTCGTCCTTTTTCTTGGCCTCAATCATAATATCCAGTCTGGGTGTGACAGGAGCGATTGCATGAAGGAATTCCAGAAGCACCGCCGCATCAATATAATCGGCATGACTTCGCGGATCTTTGTCGCTTTTGGGACTCGAAACGTGAATTTTGGGCGGAAGCGGCTGATCCGTGCCCTGGGCTTTTTCATTGCGCCAAGTATGAAGAATGCGGGGCCATAGCTTCGCAGGGTTTTCGTACCCCTCTTCATGGTTCACTTGGTGATGATGAATATCAAGTACCATCGGAGTCTCAAGCTTCTCACAAATTTCTAGCGTCTCCAGCGCGGTAAACGTCTTATCATCGTTCTCCAGGGTCATTCGTCTGCGAATGCGGCCCGGAAGCTCGGCAAACCTAGCCATAAATCGTTTGGAGGCCGCTTCCTTATTCCCGTAGGTCCCCCCGACATGGATGTTGCATTTGGCCGATTCGTCCAACCCCATTGCTTCAAGCATCGTCACATGCCGGTCCAGATCCAATAGAGAATTGCGGAGCACTTCTTCTCTCGGTGTACTTAGGACGGTAAAATGATCCGGATGAAAGCTGAGCCTCATCGAATGCTCCAGAGCGTAGCTCCCCAGCTCTTGGAACGAATCGCTTAAGACCGTCATAGGGTCCCAGCCTTCTAGGGCTTCATGCCCGATAAGGGGGATCAGCTTGGAGGAACAGCGGTACATCTCAATATCATAAGCCCGGTTGTGCTTCAGCAGCCGCAACGTATTATGGATGTTTTCCATCGCTATCCGTTCCAGCTTACGCAGGGCGGCTTCCCTATCCTCCAGCTTCATGAAGTTGGTTGCCGTCATAGTCTTCGAAGGGGAAGCGTTGGATACGAACATCGACATCGCGACATAGCCAAGACGAACGATCATTAGGGATACACTCCTTAAACTGCCTTTTGAGCTAGGTTCCCCTTAAACAAGTTTCGGCTATGTAGGTAAATGGCACCGTCCTGATAGTTTCAGGAGATCTCATGCATTCGGCAAATGCTTCGCCTTTTTATGGCTGGAACGTGCAGGCTGCTTCTATAGTATGCTGCGAAAATCCCGGGCAAGAAAAAAACATCCTTCCTTTTCTTGAGGAAAGATGTTTTTAACATCAGGGATGATTCAGTCCAAAAAACATTTCATGAGCCAAGGCGGTTTGTACTCTTGCTTCTTCCTCGGTCAATCTGCGCACAAGCTCCATTTCGACCTGGGTGACTTCCTCGCCTTGAAAGTTGATCTCCGCGATGGATGCTAAAATTTTTACGATAGCAATTGCTTTATTATCTGGGGAGTAGGCGATGACCATCTGTCCTGTAGGAAATACGCGAAAGCCTTTTTTCACCATTTTGCCTTTGCCGTATTCCAATAGCTCATACAGCTCCTGCTCGGATTTGAACTTGCAGACCGAATTGAACTCCGTTTGAAATCCCATGCGTAGCCCTCCTTGTCAAGGATTCATCTTGTAATGCTTAGGATACTTATTCTACGTCAAAAGAATACTGAAGCCGTTGCTTCTCCGCATGCCGCTGCAGCGCCAGCGTAACCAGATCGTCGAGCAGCTGCTGATAAGATTTGCCGGTCTCCTTCCACAGCAGCGGATACATGCTGAACGGAGTAAAGCCAGGCATGGTATTGATTTCATTAATATAGATCTTATTATCTTCTTTCCTCAAGAAAAAGTCTACACGGGACAAGCCAGACCCATCGATCGCCTGAAAGGCGCGAACCGCCATCTCCCGAATTTGGTCCGACAGCTCCTGAGGGATTTCGGCCGGAATGATCATGGATGATTTTCCATCAATATATTTGGCTTTATAATCATAAAATTCATTGGACGAAACGATTTCACCGACGACGGAAGCTTGAGGATCATCATTGCCCAAAACGGCAACCTCCACCTCCCGTGCGTTAATGTTCTCTTCTATGATGACTTTGCGGTCGAACTGGAACGCCGTTTGGATGGCGGCGATCAGCTCGTCGCGGTTTCCGGCTTTGCTGATGCCTACGCTTGAACCGAGGTTAGCTGGTTTGACGAAGCACGGATAGCCGATGGATACTTCAATCTCCATTAAGAAGAAGGCTTGATCCTTTTCCCACTGGGTTTTTGTAAAGTGACGGAAAACACATTGCGGCAGGCCCTCCTGCGCAAACACCTTTTTCATCATGATTTTGTCCATGCCGACGGCAGAAGCCAATACACCGGCTCCAGCATACGCAATGTTGGCCATTTCCAACAAGCCTTGAATCGTGCCGTCCTCGCCGAAGGTGCCATGAAGCAGCGGCAGAACCACATCGATGGGCTTGGAAGAGCCGCTTACTGCTGGAGAATCCTTTACCGAGCTGATCTCCGCCTTGTCCGCAGTCTGTAGAGATGAAAAGAAAGGCTGGAGTGCAAAGGTTTGTTCCGATTCCGCCTCATCCTGGAAGGTAAGAGCCGCAACATTAGGTACCGGACCGTTCAGCATGGGGCCGGAGCGCCACTCTCCCTGCTTGGTTATGTAAAACGGCTGAATTTCATATTTGTTCATATCGAACGCTTGGATTACGGCCATTGCCGTCTGAAGGGACACTTCATGCTCCCCCGACTTTCCTCCGTAAACTAAGCCGACGCGAATTTTGTCTTTCATAATAACCTCCGAATGGATATGTCATTTCATGCATAGTAAAATCGCTAATCTCGTAAGCTAAGAGCATTCGAGAAAAGAATGCTCTACTTCGGAAGCCTATGGAAGCATCGACTCACAAGAGATCCGCAATATGTAGAAACCGGTATTGAGTCTTCTCCGTCCAGGCTACGGAATCCTTGTAGCTCCAATAACGGCGGAAGCTGTTTGTGGTATGAGCATTAACCAGGGGCATGCCGTTCTCGTCCTTGGCCGTCACAATCGTGCTGTGCTGGAACCGTCCATTGCCGTCCCAATCATAGCTGATGACGTCGCCCAGCTCCAGCATATCGGCTTGAGGCACTTCCTCGGCGGTCAGTCCATTGCGGTTGCTTATTAAATACCGCTGCAGACTGTGTGCAACAGCCCAGCTGTAGCTCCAGAGCTCCTGTCCGTTGTAACGTCCCTTGTACCACCATCCGGAATCCCTTTTCCCAGTATAGTGCATTGGTGCCCCGCCTGCAAAGAGGCATTGGGATATATAATTGCTGCAATCGACTTCAAATTCAATGTAAGCCGGGTTCCCTTTATCCCACCACATATCGGCATACTGTACGGCTTTAACCCGGTCGTAGACGGATTTGCGATTGCCCGTCTCCAGATAGGGAAGAATATTGTAGTTCAAATAAGGAGTAGAGGGCATTCTGCCCGTTCCATATTCCTCCGAATAATAATCGGCGGGCTGATGTCCATTATCCAAGCCGGCTGTTCGGGGACGGGAATACTCCGCGCTTAACGCTTCGATATTTATGATATACCATTTGCCGTCGTGCTCTTCCAATTGAATGCGCTCGGACTCTACTCGCTGCTCCTCATGATCCCGGACCCCGATGGAACCGACCGAGGTGCGGCGGAGCCTGACGTTCGCAATCACTCTACCCGCTTGTTCTTCGGCGTGAATAATCGATAGGCGGGTTTCGCTTTTGGATGGGAAAAAGTTCCGATCCTGATCCGTTTGCGCCGTTCGGGCCAGCCGTTGAATTTGTGCCTGCAAGTACGCACGATCCGTTACTATTGGCAGTAAAGGCTCGACAGAATAATCCATATCCATTTGGTTTTTGTGGTGAACATAATCATAGAGCGTTGTTTTCCACGACATGCGGGCTACCTCCATTAATGATGAAATGGCTAAACCGAATCCCCCCAGACTTCAACGTTCCGTCAAGGTTAAATTCCATCGACATCGGTTGATTGAGGTCTAAAGCTTACCGTTCTAGGGGAGTCCAATGCATAGTTCCTGCACTTTTTGTCGAAATTTAGGCTTTCGTCCATTGGAGGCAGCCCCCGGATTGAACAACCTGGCACCTAACAACCTATAGAAGATATCCCAAGAAGGCGGCGGGACATGCTGCTCTCGCACCTGTTTATCACTCCCAATATATGAGCAACGGGTGCCAAAAATGATTGAAATTGACCTTTACGCCGGGCCTTTCAGCATGTATACTTAGTGTATAGCAATTATGAAATCATGTTTCATCAAGTGAAACGATCTTGGTTTCAGCTTACTTTAACTACTTAAGGAGGAATAACCACTCATGGCTAAAAAAGACCATTACTCGGTCCGCAAAGCGCTTGATGTAAAGGGTAAAACATTCCATTATTACAGCTTGCCAGGACTTGAAGAGCAAGGCCTCGGCAACATTTCCCAACTTCCTTTCTCCATTAAAGTGCTTTTGGAAGCAGCTGTCCGCCAATTCGACGGCAGAGCGATCACTCCAGAGCATGTTAAACAAATCGCTAACTGGGCGAAAGAGCGTGAAGAGAAAGAAATTCCTTTCATCCCTGCACGTATCGTCCTTCAAGATTTCACCGGCGTACCGGTTGTCGTTGACTTGGCGGCAATGAGAGACACCATGAAGAAATCCGGCGGAGATCCTAAGCGGATTAACCCGTTGGTTCCAGTTGACTTGGTTATCGACCACTCCGTTATGGTGGATGCGTTCGGTACTCCAAGCGCTTTGGATACAAACATCAACATTGAATTTGAACGTAACGAAGAGCGCTACCGTTTCTTGCGCTGGGCGCAAACGGCATTCGATAATTTCCGTGCTGTTCCTCCTTCAACAGGTATCGTTCACCAAGTTAACTTGGAGTACCTGGCTTCCGTAGCAGCTACGAAAGTCGTAGACGGCGAAACTGAAGTATACCCTGACTCCCTTGTAGGTACTGACTCCCACACCACCATGATCAACGGTCTTGGTATCGTAGGCTGGGGCGTTGGTGGTATCGAGGCAGAAGCAGGTATGCTTGGCCAACCTCTGTACTTCGTAACACCTGAAGTTATCGGCTTCAAATTGACAGGCACATTGCCAGAAGGTGCAACAGCGACTGACCTGGCTTTGACCGTTACTCAAATGCTTCGTAAAAAAGGCGTTGTAGGTAAATTCGTGGAGTTCTACGGCCCAGGACTGAGCAACATCAGCTTGGCTGACCGTGCTACCGTAGCTAACATGGCTCCTGAGTACGGCGCAACGATCGGCTTCTTCCCTGTTGACTCCGAATCCTTGAACTACTTGAGAAGCACTGGTCGCGAAGAAGAGCAAATCGCGCTGGTTGAAGCTTACTACAAAGCGCAAGGCATGTTCCGTACGGATGAAACTCCAGACCCTGTATTCACCGACAAAATCGAGCTTGACCTTTCCTCCGTTGTACCTAGCTTGGCAGGTCCTAAGCGTCCTCAAGACCGCGTAGAGCTGACAGCTATGAAGGAATCCTTCAACTCGATCGTTCGCACGCCAATCGACAAAGGCGGATACGGCTTAAGCGACGAGAAAATCGCTGAAGTGGTTGATGTGAAACATCCAAGCGGCGAAGTGACTAAAATGGGTACTGGCGCTGTTGTTATCGCGGCTATCACAAGCTGTACGAACACTTCCAACCCAAGCGTTATGTTAGGAGCAGGTCTTGTTGCGAAAAAAGCGGTAGCTCGCGGTTTGAAAAAACCAGCTTACGTAAAAAGCAGCTTGACTCCTGGTTCCCTTGTTGTTACCGAGTACTTGAAAAATGCAGGCTTGCTGGAGTCTCTTGAAGCATTGGGCTTCCACGTAGCAGGCTACGGCTGTGCAACCTGTATCGGTAACTCCGGCCCATTGCCTGACGAAGTAAGCCAAGCAATTGCCGACAACGATATGACGGTAGCGGCTGTATTGTCCGGTAACCGTAACTTTGAAGGCCGCGTTCACGCTCAAGTTAAAGCTAACTACCTGGCTTCTCCGCCGCTTGTTGTTGCTTACGCTTTGGCAGGAACAGTGAACATCGACCTGGCTAACGATCCTATCGGCTACGACCAAGCGAACCAGCCGGTTTATTTGAAAGATATTTGGCCATCCAAAGATGAGATTCAAGAAGCAATCTCTACTGCAATGAGCCCTGATATTTATCGTGCGAAATACTCCAACGTATTCCGTGCTAACGAGCGTTGGAATGCTATCGATGTACCGGAAGGCGAATTGTACGAGTGGGATGAAAAATCCACTTATATCGCTAACCCGCCGTTCTTCGAAAACCTGGGTGCAGGCATCTCCGATATCGCCGACATCAAAGGCGCAAGAACATTGGCATTGCTGGGCGATTCCGTAACGACGGACCATATCTCGCCAGCAGGTAACATCAAAGTAGACAGCCCTGCAGGTAAATTCTTGATCGAGCATGGCGTGAAGAAAGAAGACTTCAACTCCTACGGTTCCCGCCGCGGTAACCACGATGTCATGATGCGCGGTACTTTCGCGAACATCCGTATTCGTAACCAAGTGGCTCCTGGAACAGAAGGCGGCGTAACAACTTACCTGCCAACCGGTCAAGTGGAATCCATCTATGATGCATCCATGAAGTACCAAGCTCAAGGAACTAACCTTGTTGTTATCGCAGGTAAAGAATACGGAACCGGAAGCTCCCGTGACTGGGCTGCTAAAGGTACCTTCCTGCTTGGCGTTAAAGCCGTTATCGCAGAAAGCTTCGAGCGTATTCACCGTTCCAACCTGGTCGGCATGGGCGTACTGCCTCTTCAATTCAAAGAAGGCCAAGGCTGGAAAGCGCTCGGTATTACAGGTACCGAAACATTTGACATCACTGGCTTGAACAACGACGTGCAGCCAGGACAAAGCGTAACGGTAACAGCTACCCGTGAAGACGGCAGCAGCTTCAACTTCGAAGCTCTCGTTCGTCTGGACAGCATGGTGGATGTGGACTACTACCGTAACGGCGGTATTCTGCAAACTGTATTGCGCCAAATCATGGCTTAAGGTTCAGCCTTTATAGCTACAGGAAAAGCCCCTTCGCGGGGCTTTTTTTTATGTCCATTTCGAGGCTCCGGCATAGTGCCTGAATCAGCTTCAGATAGTGCCCCCACTTTTGCAGGGGACTGTAGGGAAAGCCTATAGACCTTAAACTATTGCCAATATACTTCGGTGGGGTTCTTTTTACGTCGGAAGACTAAGCGGCTCTGTTTGCGGAGGGAGGAAAATTTGTGTCCGCCGTCAAAATGATTCTACAAAAACCCTCTGGTACGGTCGATATAATAGTGAACGCATTTACCATATTGGACACCAGAGGAGATTGAACACCCATGTGGCTGAAAAAAACGTTATCACCATCCGTCGGAAAAAAGCTCTATCTCTCTTTTACCCTCATGCTTATACTTCTAGTGATTATGGGATTCACGGCCTTAAAGAAAATGGAGCTTGTTCAAGAGAAAACGAATGAAATCACAAACTCCTGGCTTGAAGGGGTAGAAATCATTAATAACATTAACTATTTAACAGAGCATGTTCTTTCCTCGCAATACGCCATCATGAGTGAGCCTGATTCCAATCAAAAAGCACAGCTCATCCAAAAAACCGATCTCATATTCGGCACTATCGACCAATCGTTCTCCCAATATCGCAAGAGCTTTGTGAATGAGGAAGACCGCAGGCTGTTTGACTCTCTCGAAAGCGAATGGAAACAATACCGTCAGGTCTACTCGGATACGATCAAGCTATCGGCTGAAATCAATCTTATTACCGGATCCGGCAAGAGAGCGGATGACATCAACGCCATAATCGACAAATCCCAGGAGCAGTACAACAAAATGCAGGACAAGATAGACCAGCTGGTTAAGCTGAATCATGACGGGGCTATCCTGGCTAAAAATGAAAGCCAAGCTCTCTACAAATCAGCGATGACCACTTCTATCGCGATCATGGCGTTGTCTGTTTTGCTCGGACTTTGCTTGGCCTTCGTTATTACGAGAAATATTTCAAAGCCGGTACGAATCGTTTCGGAGCGGCTGCAAAGCATATCTCAAGGCGATCTGACCATGGATCGGGTATCCGTCAAAAATAAAGATGAAATCGGCCTGCTGGTCTCGTCTTTAAATCTTATGGTCGATAACCTCAAAGGAACGATCCATCACATCCAAGATACCTCCTCCGCCGTCGCGGCGTCCTCCGAGCAATTACTGGCCAGCTCTGAGGAAAGCGCACAAGCGAGCAAGCATATTGCGGCATCCATTCAAGAGGTCGCTCAGGATGCGGAAAATCAGGTACAAAGCGGCGAGGAATCCAGCCGTGCCATGGAAGAAATGGCTATCGGGATTCAACGAATTGCAGAGACCAGCTCGGAGGTGTCCGAGCTGTCGCTTGAGGCATCCAATCAAGCCGATCTGGGCAATCAATCGATCCAGGACGTCATCCAACGGATGGAAACCATCAGCGGCTCCGTAGAACAGGCTGGAGAAGACATCAAACAGCTCGCACAGCACTCCGATCATATCGGGAATATCATTAATCTTATCGGCGACATCGCGGCTCAGACCGGCCTTCTGGCGCTTAACGCGGCTATAGAATCGGCAAGGGCGGGCGAGCACGGCCGCGGATTTGCAGTCGTTGCCGGTGAGGTCAAGAAACTGGCGGAGCAAGCCGCAAGATCCGTTGAAGAAATCAGTGAAATTGTAGAGCACATTCAGAACGATACGGCTAAGGCTGTTGGCACGATGACCAAAAGCTTGGCCGAGGTCCATGGAGGTAAGGATGCGGTGCATGAGGCCAACGAAAAGTTTCAGCTGATTGTCCAGGCCTCTCAGCTGGTATCGCAAAAAATCCAGGAGGTTGCCGCAGCGGCGCAGCAAATGGCGGCAAGCTCAGAGGAGGTCTCCGCATCGGTTACGGACATGAGCGGGCGCGCCAAGCACGCTGCGGCGGCATCGCAGAATGTGGCCGCCTCAACGGAGGAGCAGCTGGCATCCATGGATGAAATCGCCTCTTCCGCTAATGCTTTGAGCAAAATTGCGCAGGATTTGGCGGACTCGGTCAGCCAATTCAAATTGAAGCAGTCATGAGAAAACCTCTATCGAAGCCTTTCATGTTCTATTATGGTAAGAAAAACGCAGCAGTCCTTGGGTGGATTCCATCCTTCGGACTGCTGCGTTTTGTCGGTTATATGACCATCTTGCCCATGCGTCGTGCCGCTTCCATAAGCACAGGAGCATGCTCCATCATCTTCTCCAGGGTGAGCCGGTTGGAGGGCCCGCTAACGGCAAGGGCGGCGACTAAACGGTGCGCTCCATTCAGAATGGGCACCGCTACAGCTGCGGCTCCGGGCTCCCGCTCCTCAACGCTGGTCGCATAGCCAAGCGTCTTCGCCTCTGCGAGCTGCTGCAGAAAGGCCGCTTTATCCAAGCTTGCCGGCCAGCTTGGACTGGACAGCAGCTCCTGCTGCGCCTCAGGCTCGGCGAAGGCGACCAGAATCTTGCTCGATGCGCCGACATACAACGGCATTCGAGCTCCGATAGGGGCCACTCTGCGGATCGCCTGATTGCTCTGAACGGCTTGTACGCGAACCCGCTCCAAACGGTCGCTGACGTACAGGCTGATCGTTTCATCAAGCTGATCACGAAGCCGCTCCATCTCCGGCAGGAAGATTTGGGCCGGATCGTCGCTGTGCGTTAAATTGGCGGAAAGCTCCCAGATGCGGAAGCCTAGCCGATACTTGTCCGAGGAAGGGTCACGGATAATGAAACCCTTCCCTTCCAAAGAGGCTAGCAGCCGGTGTACCGTGCTTTTATGCAGCGAGACCCGGGAGGCGATCTCCGTTAAACTCAAATCGGATGAATCCGCAAAACAAAGCAATATATCCAAAGCGCGCTCTACCGCGCGCACCGTTAATTTGCCATCTTCCATCTGCTATTCCCTCAACTTTCGGTTTCACTTGATGAAACTTTGTTACGTATAGTATAACTCATATCCCTTCGTATCGTAAAGTCTCTAATTCCCTTTTCCAGAGCTCATGAGCCTTTTTCATAAATCACCCTTCCGATCTGTATAAGAAAAAAACAAAGCAGCCCTGGCGCGAACGGCTCAAGGACTGCCCGTTTCCTCCTACCTATCCATCGAACGCATTCGGGCCGAATGCTTGTGCTTGGCTTTTGCGGCCTGTTCATCCTCGTAGTCTGATAACCACAGCATGCCCATACCCAGCGCAAACATAACTACAACCAGAATCGTACCTGGCAGAAGCCAATCCTGAATTTCGAAATAGAGCAGCAATGGAATGCTCAGCATTAGTAGGCAATACATCGTGATTCCCGCTATTTTGACTTTTCCCCGCTTCACATGCTCTCCCCCGTTTACAAGTCATTGTTACTATCCTATTCCTGTATACAAGCTTTAAGACGGATTGAGAACAAGTCTTTTTCAACTCTGCCCTTACTTCAATTTTGATATTATGAAATTCCTGAAACTGGAAACTACTTTCCTCTATTGTTACATCCATATTACAGCCAGTTTACATTTTTCGCGGCCGATTGACGGTTGGCACACTGCCATTTTACTATAGAAATAAGAGTAAAAGACCATGAATCCATCTATTTCTCCATACATGGTAATGACGCTCGCCACCAAGTCATCTTAGTCTACATAAGGAGGGATTTCGATGGAACCGAACCCTATGTCTCCCGTTCCCGTATCTACTGCCGCAGCTCAAGTTGAAATCGCTGTCAAACAGCCATCCATTGTTAAACGAAGGGCTCGGAGCATTCTTATCGCCCTTTTGTCGGCTCTGCTTTTATTAATCAGCCTCGTTATGGCTTTTCACGCTTATATTGCCTGGACGCTGGCCCGGCCTCATATTGATCCGCTGAAATCAAACCCGGCCGCCGCCATCGGCGTTGAATACCAGGATATCCAATTTCCAAGCCTTAATGACAGCTCGGTGCTTAACGGATGGTATATTCCTGCCGTCCAATCGGCTGCCTCTACCAAAACCGTTGTATTCTCTCATGGCTACGGCGGGAACCGTGAAGAAATATGGGTTCCTCTCTATGATTTGGCTAAGGAGCTCCATCAGCAAAATTACAATGTTCTGATGTTCGATTATGGTTTTGTACAGCCAAAGGAAAGTGTTACCGGGGGCATTCGCGAATCGCAGGAGCTGCTTGGTGCCGTAAAATACGCCAGGGATCACGGAGCAAAGCAAGTGTATGTATGGGGCTTCTCTATGGGGGCCGGAACGGCACTGCAGGCCGCTTTGCTGAGCGACGACATTGACGGAATGATTCTCGACAGCACCTTCATATTGGAGCCCGATACGGTGTACCACAACATGAAGCAGGTCGCCAATCTGCCGAAGTTCCCAACCCAGCCGCTCGTCTACTTGTTCTTCCCGTTCATCAACGGGGTCAGCCTGAATCAGATTCCATATAATCAAGTTAAAGAGACTAAATATAACATCCCTATTTTCTTTATTCACGGCAAGCAGGACTTGAAGGCGCCTTACGAAATGGCGCAGGAGATTTTTCAAAATCAGCCGCCGAATTCAGGCTCTCAGCTGTGGCTTCTGCCCAAGGACAGTCATGAGCTGATTTACAGAGCCCATCCTAAAACATATTTAAGTCTTACCATGGGCTTCCTGAGAACCTTATCCTCCTCACACGACAAAGGACAGGAAGTGCAGAGTTAACGGCCGGTGGAGCAAAAATCGCCCCACTAAGCGACAAAAAAATCCCCCTCTCTACCGGATAACCTGGCAGAAGGGGGATTTTGCATTGGAATTATTGTTTGAGCAGCGACAGGAATTCGGCACGTGCAGCCGGATCCTTGCGGAACAAGCCGCGAACAGCCGAAGTAACCGTCTTGCTGCCAGGCTTCTTCACGCCGCGTGCGCACATGCACAGGTGCTCGCCTTCCACGACAACCATACAACCGTGTGGTGCAAGCTCCTCTTCAATGATGTCCGCAATCTCGGAAGTAATGCGCTCCTGCACCTGCAATCTGCGGGTGATGGCTTCAACCAGCCGGGCGAACTTGCTAAGCCCCGCGATTCTGCCGCTCGGCACATAGCCGATATGAATTTTACCGAAGAACGGAGCCATGTGGTGCTCACATTGGCTGTAATACACGATATCCTTTACGATAACAAGCTCTTCGTGCTTTTCATCGAACGCTACGCCGAGGATATCCTTGTAATCGGCTTCATAACCTGCGAAAATTTCCTCGTACATCCGGGTTACCCTAGCGGGGGTATCGAGCAGTCCTTCACGATCAACGTCTTCACCGATCAGACGCAAAATTTCACGGATATGACCTTCTATCAACTCCCGGTTTTCTGAAACTCGAGTGTTTTTGTAATCTTTAGCCGGCATGCTTGTTTTACCCTCCCTCTAAGCCGCGCACCTCGCGCAGCTTGCTCCGTAAGATATTCCTTAGTGCTTGTACCTGTCTCGCTCTCATCTGTATTCGTTTATAGTAAAATGAGCATAAGTGCCAGGGCTGTGAATCAGCCCTTTTACTTTCTTTTGGTTTTGCCCCCGAAATTTTGGCTTTTCATCATTTGCTGAGCCTTTTGCAGCTGCTGCTTGTTCATGTTGTAGCCCATTTTTTTAGCCATTTCCTGAAGCATTTGCGGATTATTCTGCATATTTTCTAGCTGCTTGCGCAAATAGTAGACCCCAGCGAAAAATCCCCCTACTGCCCCTACTATTAATGTTACAATGGGAATAACATAGTTCCACCACATCGTTGCTTTTCACCTCATAAGGAAGTCATCATTGTCCATAATAGCAAATACTAGTCATTCATACAAATAGATATTTTTGCCCTAGCTATAATTCACATCAGTACCTGCTCAATAAATACCGTCGTATGCTTGGCCAGGTCAATCTCTTTCACATCCAGCTCCCGATCCGCCCTATCTGATTTGACCACGCGAACGACCGGACGTCCAGGCAGACCCCGATGCTGACCAACGACGACCCCGGTTTCTTTGCTCGATAGCTTGACGGAGGCACCGGTCGGATATACGGATACGGTACGCAAAAAATGGATGACGATGTCGCGGTCCAGCTGGCTTCCCGCAAGAACCATCATATGCTCGCAAGCTTCATGCGGCAGCATACGGCGGCCTGTAGATAGATCGAATAACAAATTATCGTAAGTATCCGCAACGGCCGTTATCTTGGCATACAGATGAATCTGATCGCCCGGAAGCTGCCGAGGAATGCCCTCTCCGTCCATCCTCTCGTGATGCTGAAAGGCAACGTGAGCAACCAGCAGGCTCAATTCGCGCTTGTTTTTGAGCATCTCGAACCCGCGCCAGGTATGGTGCTTACGTACATCGTCCGCAGCGTCATCCGCTATTGCCTCAAGCTTGCCGATATCGTGCAGCATGGCGCCAACCGCCAGCTCCCGCAGCTGCTGAATGGAAAGTCCCATATGGATACCGATCAATACGGACATCATACAAACATTAAGCGCATGAACGTACAGTTCATTGTCCTTGGTACGGATATCGGAGAGCTGAAGCAGCACTTCTTTATTTTTCATAATTTCGTCCAGCAGATTTTCAATACTGCCGTTAATGGCGCGGGTGTTCACTTCCTTGCCCGAACGGATCGATTCGAAGGTCTCGCCCATTCTTTGCATGACGGCCCGTTTCGTCTCTTCAGACACCATATCGGCAACCTCGATGTCCTCAAACTGCGGGTCTTTGATGTAGAGCATGGTGACGCCGATTCTTTTCAAGGTTGTGATCATGTAGACCGTGAGCTGTACGCCCTCGGAGAGCAGTATGGCCCCGTTTCCGGAAAAAATCGTTCTTCCCAGGAACTGCCCCGGTTCGATGCTATCGATATGTATGTATCTCATTGTCGTCTCCTAAAAGTTTTCCTTAGGAAAACTATCTTCGTAAGCATAGGCTTGTTTTCCGTAGGAAAACTATCCTCGTAAGCATAGGGGCATCCCCCTTGTTTTGCATGCCGCTAAAACTAGGTTCTTGTTATTGAAAATGACAAGACCTGACGTTCAGGCAGGGATACTCCCCAGCTATTAGTCTATCAATCCAAAAGCCCCGTATGGGTCTATTTCCCAATATAACTATTATACCGCATAACCTTCATGCTGCAGTAGATGTATTTTCACATTCAAGCCGCCCCCGTAACCGACCAACGAACCGTCCGCACCAATGACACGATGGCACGGCACGATGATCGGTACAGGATTGCGATTGTTGGCGCCGCCTACGGCCCGGACCGCCTTCTCCGATTGGATCGCCTGTCCGATTTGCTTGTAGGAACGAACCTGACCGTAGGGTATATCGGTTAACGCTTTCCATACCCTGATTTGAAACGGCGTTCCCTGCAGATCCAGCGGCACATCGAACTCCGTTCGCTGTCCCGCAAAATATTGCTCCAGCTGCGCTACGGCCTCTAACAATACCGGAGTGGCGTCTTGATTCCACTGGGAAGTGCTGTACCATTTGGCGGACCACTTCGTCAGCTGCGGCTCCACGTCGGCCACACGGCCAAATTCGATATGGCAAAGCCGATCTCCCGCTGCCGCTAAAACTAACGGTCCGATCGGCGACTCCATTTCAATGCAGTTTATGATCAAGCCGCTCATAGGCTTTATTCAGCTCCTTTAGCACAACTTCGTCCTGTTCCTTCTCCATAGCACTGCTAATAGCCTGATAGGCATCCTCTCCGCCAATCCGTCCGAGCGCCCAAGCCGCGGCTCCGCGGATTTCGGGACGCTCGTCCCGCTGCAGCAGCCTGCTCAACGCCGGCACCGCCTCGCGCTCCTTAAAATGGCCGAGAGCAAAGATCGCATTGCGCTGGATCGGCTTCTTGCCGCGCCATGAGGCTGCGCTTGTCCCAAAGCGCTCCTTAAACTCACGATTGCTCATCTCGAGCAGCGGGAGCAGTAGCGGCTTGGCCTGTTCAGGATCCGGCTGAAGCTCCGGATGGTGGGTCCAGTTCTTGCCTTTGTTCTTCGGGCACACGATCTGGCACGTATCGCAGCCATACAGACGATTGCCAATCTTTTCTTTGATTGTATCGTCTTCGACATGCCCTTTGGTCTGGGTTATAAAGGAGATGCACAGCTGCGAATTCAGCTGCCCCGGCCCGACCAGCGCGCCGGTCGGACACGCGTCGATGCAGAGCGTACAGTCTCCGCAGCTTTCCGTTACCGGTTGGTCCGGCGGAAGCGGCAAATTCGTAATCATCTCGCCCAAGTATACCCAGGAGCCGAACTCAGGGGTGATGACAGCGCAATTTTTGCCGCTCCAGCCGATCCCTGCGCGCTCAGCTACCGCACGGTCCACCAGAGCTCCGGTATCGACCATGCTCTCTATTCTCGCATCAGGCACCCGTTCCCGAATCCATGCCTCCAGGCGCTGGAGCCGGTTTCGCAAGACATGGTGATAATCCTCTCCCCATGCCGAACGGGACAGCATGCCCCTGTAAGCTCCCGGCTCCGATCTCGGGACGTACGGAAGCTTGGACGGGTACGCTACCGCGATAGAGATGATCGAACGAGGCTCCTCAAGGCTTAGGGCCGGCTCCGTACGCTTCTCAATATCCGGCTCCTCAAAGCCGGACTCAAAGCCCTGTTCCCGGTGCTTCAGCAATATCGATTTCAACTCCACGAAAGGCTCCGCGCTTGCAATGCCGATTTTATCAATACCAAGCTGCGGCGCTGCTTCCTGCATATCACGCTTCAACTGATGCCAATCCATGCTGCTGCTCCCTGCCGCGTCCATCCGCATTCGTCTCCTTTCGCTAAGCTGTCATTTCTAAACCCGTCTATAGATTCTTCCATTTGGCCAATGGCCATACAATCCATTCCGCCCGGCCTTCCACCTGCTTCACGGATACAGCGCCAAAGCTGCGGCTGTCGTAGCTGGCATAGCGGTGCCGGTTATCTCCCATGACAAATACGCGCCCTTCTTCCACCTTATACGGCTCGAAACGGCCGTCCTCGATCAGAGTATCCGTATAGGACTCCTTCGCTTCCTCTCCGTTCACATATAATTTGCCCTGGCGAATAGACACTTCGTCACCAGCTACCGCCACGACCCTCTTGACCAAATAGGGGTGCTCCGTATCGCTTTCATCCGGTTCCTTCACAACTACAACGTCGCCGCGCTGCAGTCCCCCGGTCAGCAGGATCGTTTTATTGATGAACAGCCACTCGCCCTCTTCAATTGTAGGCTGCATGGATGCCCCTTTGACCGTGGACAGATGAAAACCATACTGATGGATGAGCAGTACGATGAGCAGCGCGACAACGACGGATTTCATCCATTCCCATACTTCGGCTAAAAATCCGGCTGAATGGTCAACCGATAACGAATCTGCCGTAATTTCCCGTTCCGGCTTCTTCTGAGAGAACAAGCCCATGCTACGCCTCCGTTCCTTGGTCCTTCCACTGCTCCCATTGGCGATAGTACTCCAGCACCCAGTCCTCGCGAAAAGGTGCCCGGCCTTCCCGGATCCGCTGCAGCAAATCCTGAAGTCCCTGCCGGACCTTAGCATCCACGATGTTAGAGTAATGATAACTAATTTTATGCCGCTCATACTCTTCCTCATCTACGATATGAACGGCTCCTCCGGGCATGCGTATAACGTCCAAATCATAGTCGATATACGTAATGACGTTGCCGGCAACATAGGGAGGCGAGGCGATATTGCAGTAATAGCGGACTCCGGTATCCTCCAGCAGCGCGACAACATTAAACCACTGCTTCGGGATAAAAAAAGAAACCCCCGGTATGCGGCTGACCCATTCCTTGCCGTCCGCTTCTATTATTTTGGTCTGGCTGTTGATAAGGACCATCATTGATTCCGCTTTATGCGGCTCATAAAGCAGCGCTTCAGGGACGCGCCCATTTTCCAGCCATGTTCGATGCAGATGTCCGTCGTGCTTAAAGCTTTTTATTATATAGGAAGAAAACGTCGCCATGAGGTCCAAACCCTTCTTTTTAACGTACGGTGCGACCGATGTCCTTCAAATGCGAAATTCATCGGATGTTCGTCATGAAGCAATCTTTTTTATAGCATAAACTTATGTTCGACGGCTTTCAAGAGCCTCATCCTCAAATGGGGAAATGATCCTATTGCTCTAGGAAAAGCTGCCTGCAGCCCCGCTTCGCAAAGAGCGATTCCCGGAGGCTGTCTATGACGCCTCATGAGCAAGGGACAGGCTGTGTCGGCTGCGATAGCCGCGCCGTATTTCCGGCGGAAATCTCCCTGCTGATTGGCGGCAGGCGCGCTGCCGGCTGGTCCCTGAGCAGCAAAATAGCCCCATAAAGCGGGGCCTTGGCTCAAAGCGGATTCGGCACTTTGCGGGGTACCCGGAAAGGTACCAATTCCAGTAATGCCGAAAAAAAAGGCACAGCCTTTGCTAGACGCAAACGGGCTATGCCGATCTACCTTCCGTGCTGTTTGATTGCTCCAATGTGTCGGCTTTCAGCCGTTCACGATACTCAAGCGATGTGTCGTCCGCGAAAAGTCTTCCGCCTGGTAACCGGCCGATTCATATACCGGAATGACTGTTTCGTTGTGCGCATCCACCGTAATCAGGATACGGCGTACTTTTCTCTGAACAAACCGTTGTCTCAGCGACTCAATTAAGGTTTTACCGATTCCTCTGCGTTGGTATTCCTTGCTAACCGCAATCCGGTAATAATAGCCGTTGTGGTTGTCAATCGTCCCTACAATGACACCCACCATTTGATCGTTTTCAATAGCGACAAGCACCAATTCACTATCCCATGAAAGCTGTCTGGCGAACGCCTCCATGGTTTCCTCATAACAGGCTTCTGACAATACGTTCTTGAACAGTTCGGTAACGGATACGTAATCGGACAATTGAAAGGAACGAACCAGCATCTTTGAACTCTCCCCGCGGCTTGATATGGTTATATTTTAAAATACGACAAATCTCGCAATAATCCTTCTAAATTTTCGAAAAAAACTCAATATTTCTTCATAAAATATTAAAAAAGTGTTGAAAGCGCTGTATTTAAAGCGTTTACATTGTGTTTTCTCGTTATTTCGCCATTTCTAGAGGAGATTTTGTTGCTTTATCTCTATTGACAGCTTAGGAAATAATAAGTAAAATTCATTGAGAATGATTTTCATTATTGATAATATAAGGGGAGATCTACGTTGTTTTTTGCTAAAAGCAAAGGGATGAACAAGCATTCTGTATGGCTTCTTTCACTGCTCAGCATCATGCTATTTCTGGCGGGATGCGGCCAAAGCGGTACCCGTAATGACAGCTCCAACGGAACTGCGGGGACTCCTTCTAACCCACCGGAGAAAACCGTCGGCACCACTTACTCCATCCAGCATGCCATGGGGGAAACCAAGATTACCGGCAAGCCGTCCAGAGTCGTGGTTCTTACCAATGAAGGAACGGAAGTATTGCTGTCGCTCGGCATCAAGCCTGTCGGGGCAGTAAAATCATGGTCGGGGTCTCCTTTTTATGATCATATTAAAAAGGACCTGGAAGGCGTCGAGGTGGTCGGGGATGAGAATCAGCCTAACCTGGAGGCAATAGCCAAGCTGAAGCCCGATCTGATTATCGGCAATAAATTGCGGCAGGAAAAGGTGTATGCCCAGCTGTCCGCCATCGCTCCAACCGTATTCTCCGAAAAGATTAACGCAGATTGGCAAAAAAACTTTAAGCTGTACGCGGAAGCTCTGAATAAAAAAGCCGAAGGCGATCAGCTGCTAGCCAAGCTGGATCAGCGCATTGCGGAATTCAAATCCAAGGCCGGCGACAAGCTGAATATGAAGGTTTCTCTCGTTCGCTTCATTCCTGGTAAAACCCGTCTGTACTATAACGATACCTTCGCAGGCTTAATGCTTAAGAAAATAGGCTTCCAGCGTCCTCAGGCGCAAAATAAGGAAACGTTCGCGGATGAAATCAATAAAGAGCGCATCCCGGATATGGAAGGCGATATCCTGTTCTACTACACTTGGGATAATGACAAGCAAGAAGCGAGCGCGGTCGAGAAGGAATGGATCGGCGATCCGTTGTGGAAAAACCTGAATGTGGTGAAATCAGGCAACGTCCACAGGGTTAGCGACGATATCTGGAATTCGTCCGGCAGCATTATCTCCGCTAATTTGATGCTGGACGATCTGGAGAGGATCGTGCTGAAGAAATAATAGGCTTCAAGAGGGATAACGCCGCCCATCTTCGGGCAATTGAGAAACCTGTAAAGCTTGAAAAAAAGCATCGGTCCCCCGGTGGGGTATCCCCCTCCGGCCGCTGTTGTTCTCGGAAAATTTTGATTATATTGCTTTACAGCGGGTATTTTCCGAGAACAAAGGCGGACGCTATCGCTCCTCCAAGGAATACCCCACCTACCACCTTTCGCATTTTTCTATATGAATGGGTTTCTCAACAAACTCTAGAGGGCTGACGCCCTCTTTTTTCATGTCCTGGTCTTTGCTTTACAAAAAGCGGATCGTCATGCACTATCTAAATAAGAAGACATGATAGGAAACGAAGGAGGAGCACCTCTTGGATACGATCCAACTGAAACGAACCGATTCGGCGAATCCGGACCTGCTGCAGCTAATCGCTCAACTAGATGAAGAGCTGTACGCCAAGTACCCGGCCGATGAGGTTTTTGTAGTCGATCTGAGCGATCCGTCCGTACAAGACGTCGTCTTCGTTATCGCGTATAGCGGAGATGCGGCTGCCGGATGCGGCGCTTACCGTCCTTTGGACGGAGAGTCGGCGGAGCTGAAGCGAATTTACGTCGCCCCCTCCTTCAGAAAGCGGGGCATTGCCTCACGTCTCCTCGGATGGCCGGAGCATGAAGCCCGGCAAGCGGGCTATACCACGCTGCGGCTGGAAACCGGGCCCGAGCAGCCCGAATCCATAGCATTATACGAGAAATGCGGCTACTATTTCATTGCCCCATTTGGAGAGTATGTCGATTGTCCGAGCAGCATCTGCATGGAAAAGAAGCTGGGATAATCCCTTTACTCCAATGGTTCACGGGAGGTTCCTTATGAGTACCAACGAAACAGGCACGGGACAGCTGAGCGAAGATCAATACTCTATCGTGCATATTATAGGTGAACTGGACATTCGCAGATTGTCGCAGGAGGACGTGCCAGATATATTCAAACTGATGGAAGAGGTCGTATCCCGCCTCCCATCCCGCTCATTATTCGCTACGGACGACATGGATTACCTGTACTCTCACATTGAAGAGCACGGGGAAATCTACGGCGCATTTGCAAAAGGACGGCTGGCCGCCTACTCCGTCCTTGCTTTCCCCGGAGCTGACGCCAAAAATCTGGGGCGTGAGTTCGGCGTACCGGAAGACGAGCTGGAGCAAGTCGCGGTTCTAGATGCGACGATCGTTCATGAATCGGTTCGGGGCCGGGGCCTGCAGCGGTATTTCCATCAATTGCGGGAGCAGCGCGCGCGTTCCCGTGGCTTTCGATACCTGTATTCCACCGTCCATCCGGACAATACGGCCAGTCGGCGGAATTTGGAGACCACCGGATTCACCCTTCAATTTACCCGGCCTATGTACGGGGGGAGCCCCAGGCATTGCTATGCCAAGCGGCTCGATTAAAAAGCGCGTAATTCCCCCACAGGATGGAGCCGCGGTTCTAGAACGGCAAAAAAAGACATCGGACGTTTCTCCGATGTCTTTTCTTTTCTTAGCGTACGCCAAGTAAAATTTCAATAGTAAGCTGATCGAGTCTCTCGTAGTTAATGCCCTCTGCCCCGACAGCTGCGCGGTCAATCTCGTAGCCTTTCAATGCTTTCAGGCTATCCGCGGAGAATTTGAAATCAAAGCCAGGCAGATCCAGCTTCTTGCCTTGAATTTCTTGCAGCAGCGCTTGAATCTCCTTGTCTTCGTTGAATTGTTTTACTTTCTCTTTCAGGATCAGGTACGTTTTCATGTTGCCTTTGGCAAACTCGATAACGCCTTGACGGTCTTCGGTACGAAGCGCATGAGCATCGAAATGAAGCATGCCCTGATAGTTATAGTCTTCCAGAAGCTTAACGAGGAAGAAGGCTTCCTTGATGCCGTCGGAGCCAAAACGCAAGTCTTGGTCGAAGCGGCCCATCTTCTGATCGTTCAAATCGATGTGGAACAGCTTGCCTGCGTCCAGAGCTTGAGCAACCGCATGATAGAAGTTCAAGCCTGCCATACGTTCATGGGCAACCTCAGGGTTCACGCCCACCAGCTCCGGATGATCCAATGTACTGATCAAGCCGAGCATAGCTCCTGTAGTAGGCATGTAGATATCGGCGCGCGGTTCGTTCGGCTTAGCTTCCAGAGCGAATTTGTAGCCGTAGTTTTGCGAAATGCTGTATTCGCACAAGAAGTTGATGGCCTCTCTGTAACGCTTCGTTGCTTCTACTGCGTCCTTCCCTGCATCGACCTCAGAGCCTTCACGTCCGCCCCACAGCACGAAGGTTTCCGCTCCGAATTCTTTGCCCAGATCCATCGCTTGCATCGTTTTTTGGATAGCGTAAGCGCGTACACGAGGATCGTTCGAGGTAAAGCCTCCGTCCTTGAAGATCGGATCGGTGAACAGGCTTACCGTAGCCATAGGCACCTTCAAGCCGGTCTCTTCAAGAGCACGGCGGAATTCGCTAACGATACGGTCTCTTTCCGCTGGTGTAGCGTCGATTGGCACAAGGTCATTGTCGTGGAAGTTAACTCCATAAGCACCAAGCTCAGCAAGCATGTGGACGGCTTCTACTGGGCTAAAGCCTTCACGAACAGGCAGACCGAAAGGGTCGCGGCCCGGATTGCCTACTGTCCATAGGCCGAATGTAAAACGATCTTCTTTTTTAGGTATAAATTTACTCATTAGTGCACCTCCGGCAACTTTGTTTATTCAATGAACTATGTTTCTGAGAACTAGTTTACCACTGATTGGTGGAAAATAAAAGACCTGGCTTAGCCCTTACAATTAATTTTTTTTACCGTCGATTCGATGAGGTAATATACGTCTATCGACGTTGTTTATATAATCTGATCTTAAAGTTTTGCCATAGCAAAACTCGCTTCCTAATGACTTCGGAGGCTTATACGCTCATGAATGTTTAAAGAGCCGCCTCCTATTCCCCGGCCTCTGAAGCCGGATGTATAGAAAACGACTCTTTATGAAGGTTCATCCATGATGCCAATCAGGCGTGCAGCAGTTGAAATACCGCTCGATTTTCTCCTACTTCCGTACCGCTGCCGTTACGAAGGATCTTCGGGTACAGTTCATATAACCGGACTATGGTGGATGTTCGCTCATAGCCGATCTGTTCCAGAATGGAGGCGACAATCAGCGGCCACTTTTCCTCGGACCCGTCCATCACCTTGAGCGCGAACGCGAGTCTCTCTTTGCGAAGCCCGAAGCAGTAGACTCCCTTCGCTCCCCCTTTGGCAACGATGTTGTCATCGGACAGCAGGGTAGAGCAAATCATGCCCGTTCCTGCAACCATTTCGGGATGCCGGTTCATTAAACGGGTTATTTCCTCGACCGCCGCTCTTGTCGCAGAATCGTGGATCCGATCCGGACAAGCTAGCTTCAAATAAGCCAGCGCCAGATGCTGCAAAGGAATCGCAAATACAGGGAAGCCGCAGCCGTCAACCCCGATATGAATCCGCTCCGCCGGATATTCCGACAGCATAGCCAGCGTCTGAACGATTTCTTGCTGCGCCGGATGATTCAGGTCGTCATAGCCGCTTAGGCTGTACCCTCTGCTCTTGCAGTAGGAGAGTATCCCTACATGCTTGCCCGAGCAGTTATGGTAGAGACGGCTTTCCGGCTTTCCTTGTGCAACAAGGTCACGGTGTGCTGCCGCATTCAGGGGATAGGTCGCATGACAGACCAGGTCCTCCTCGGACAGTCCGGTCTTCTCCAACATCGACTCTACTGCGGCGACATGAAACGGTTCTGCACGGTGAGAAGCGGTCATAATCGCAAGCTCCTTCTCTGTAAAAGGATACTTCTTCGCTATGCCGTGGCGGAATGCCGGAATGGCCTGAATCGGTTTGGCCGCGGAGCGCAAGTAGGTCATATGATGCGGATTGCCGGTCCGGTACCGGATACCCGACTCGTCTACACCGCATATATGCCCGGCGTAACGGCACTCCACCAGTCCGCCGCGTAGTTCCTCTACCAGTGTCTCATCCATAAGGATTCCTCCCGCGTTATGAATTGGAAAAGCTAGCGATGATTTCGGCTGCCGCGCGCAGCTTGGCCGGGTCCAACGGCTTCCATGGACTTGAGTCTACCCGGACGCCGGTTCCCAAGTGAACCTCCGAAACGCCGGTTGCCGATAAGAAGGCTGCCAGCGTTTCAACCCTCAGCCCGCTTCCCGCCAGCAGTATCATCGACTGCTCCTTGCAAATCCCGTCAAGCCTTTTGATCGTCTCATCGGAATCAAGTACATTGGGCTTCCCGCCCGAAGTCAGCACACGGCGGATGGAGGGATACCGGCCTAATGTAAGGAGCGCCTGCTCCTGGTCCTTCACCTCATCTATGGCCCGATGGAACGTGACGGACATGCCCTCCGCCTCAGCCAGCAGGCGCTCCATCACTGCTGTATCCACGAGCCCGTCTGCCGTTAAGGCGCCTACAACAAGCCCTGTCGGCCTCAGCTTGCGAATGGATCGGATATCGGACAGCATCGTTCTCACATCATCCTCGTCATAGCAGAATGTCTGGGCATGAGGACGGAGCATGACGTGGACGGGGATGGTTACGGCGGTAAGCACCTGCTCGATGAGTCCCAGACTCGGGGTGACTCCTCCATCCCCTATACCCGAAATCAGCTCAATTCTTCCTGCACCGTTATTTTGCGCCAATCTGGCATCGGCTACGCTTGTAGCTATCACTTCCATTAACAAAGATGCTCTCCCTCTCTTCCCGTATATCTATCAACGGATATCCACGATCAATAAATAGTTTCTCAACACAACCTGGGTTATCTTTATTCTATGTATAGAGCCTATCCTACGCCCGCATTCTAACACAAGGGATGTTTCTTAGCTTTTCCTATGTTTCGCCTTCGCTTTTTTCGGTTAATAATAGCTTGGGCCTCCTTAGCCCGCAGGCATCCAGGTATAAAATCTCCGCTGCCGAGAAATGCTAATGCGGGAAATTGACAACAAGAGGAAAGGAGAACCGCTATGACCATCCAGGACGTCCGCCGCATTCATGAGCTGAATGACGTGAATACATCTGACTGGACCGAAGAAGAGCTTCACTATCATCAACGTGTGATGAGCGATCTGTCCCCTTGGCTCAATGCCCAGGGAACCGCGATGCTGAGCCAAATCATCAAAGAAATCCAGAAGCGGGATTAAAATACGCTCACTTTTTATACATACATGTTGATTTTATATCAAAAATAGAGGATAATAAGATTGGAATTCGAAATTACATATTCTTAGGAGGTATTTACGAATGGCACATCAATTACCACCACTGCCTTATGCAAACAACGCGTTGGAACCGCATATCGATGAAACGACTATGATGATCCACCACGATCGTCACCACAACACTTATGTGACTAACCTGAACGCAGCGTTGGAAGGTCATGCGGATCTTCAAGCTAAATCCCTTGAAGACCTGATCGCTAACCTGGACAGTGTACCTGAAGCTATCCGTACGGCTGTTCGTAACAATGGCGGCGGTCATGCCAACCACTCCTTGTTCTGGGAAATTATCGGACCAAACGGCGGCGGCGCTCCAACAGGCAAATTGGCTGACGCTATCAACAACGAGCTTGGCGGCTTCGACAAATTCAAAGAGGACTTCGCTAAAGCAGCTACAACTCGTTTCGGCAGCGGCTGGGCTTGGCTCTCCGTTACTCCTCAAGGCAAATTGGTTGTAAGCAGCACGCCTAACCAAGACAGCCCAATCATGGAAGGCAATACGCCACTCCTTGGCTTGGACGTTTGGGAGCATGCTTACTACTTGAAATATCAAAACAAACGTCCTGACTACATCTCCGCTTTCTGGAATGTTGTAAACTGGGCTGAAGTTGGCAAACGCTACGAAGCTGCAGTAAAATAAGGATTGTAACCTTTTAGAGAGGGACTTATCAGTCCCTCTCTTTTTACTATTAGGGGCTCCCTGCAAAGTATCCGAGTCGAATTGGAATCTCAACCTCTTTTATGGGATTATTTTCATGTATTAATGGAATATTTCATAGCATTTTTTACCTTGATATGAAATAATGAGACATACGGAATTTATTGCGAAATGGATCAGGCATCTTTACTTTACTATACAGCAGCATGATCAAATAACCGAGTATAAAGGTGGTATTTAGTCGATGAGGCTACTCCCTATCTCAATGGTGCATCCCGGGATGAAGCTCGGCAAACCCATTGTGTCCGAAGAGGGGCAGACGATGTTGAGTTACCACTCGGAGCTTTCCCTGCCTGATATTCGTAAATTAAAGCTGATGGGCTTCCAGCAGCTGCATATCGACGATCCGCGGACGGAGGATATCCGGATTACCGATGCGGTAAGAGAGGAAACCTCGGCAGCCGTTCGCCATCACTTGATGCCCGCTTTC
This sequence comes from Paenibacillus sp. 32352, assembly GCF_002042965.1. Classification (GTDB taxonomy): domain Bacteria; phylum Bacillota; class Bacilli; order Paenibacillales; family NBRC-103111; genus Paenibacillus_S; species Paenibacillus_S vulneris. The sequence goes on from NZ_MZNT01000014.1 coordinate 28,051, forward strand.
CAAAGATTACAGCAGTCGGGAGATTGGAACAGCGGAGACATGCGCTCCTTATCCCAAGCAGCACTCCAGAGCATGAGGCTGATCGTTGAGGATCTGCAGGAGCAGAATAGGCAATCACCCGAGGATGACTCGATATGGCTGATGCACACTTACAAAAATAGCCTGTCTATTCTGGATCAGCTATGCCAAAACGCCTTGAATGTGTGCGTCTATGCTACACGAATCGGCATTGTCGACGGCTATGGTCAGGATGATCTGTACGCTTTCGGACTTGGCGGCATGCTGCACGACATCGGAAACACTCAAGTATCCCCCAAGCTGTTGTTAAAAACAGCCCCCCTTACACCGCTCGAATATGAGGAAATTCAAAAGCATACGGAGTACGGCTACAAAATCGTCAAGGATGCACCGGATATCCCTCTGCTATCTGCACACTGTACACTTCAACACCATGAGAAGATAAATGGAAGCGGGTACCCTGCAGGCTTAACCAAGGCTGGCATCCACCCTTTTGCACAGTGGATCGGTTTATTGGACGCCTACGATGCCATGACCAATCCGCGCCCTTACCGGCCTGCCTTTTCACCTGAGCACGCACTGGAAAATCTTTTCACAAGAGCAGGAACATTGTATGATAGAGAGAAGGTAGATTCGTTTCGCAGCCGTGCTGTCATTTATCCCGTCGGCTTAAGCGTTCGGTTAAGCACTGGACAAATCGGCATCGTCTCGAAGCATAACCCCAGCTTTAAACATCGGCCGGTCGTCCGCATACTTACCAATGAACAGGGTCAAGAGTTGCTTCAGCCTGTGGAGATCGATTTATCCCGGCATCTCCATATCCGGATATACCGCATTGGTGAAGATGCACTGGTACATTAAGTTTGGAAAGAGATGAGCTTTTCATGCATAGTATAGTCCCTTTATTAAAGGAAGTGCCATTATTTGAAGATTTTTCGGTCAGCGAGCTGATGTCCATTTCGCCTCTTTTTACGGAACGTAAAATAAAGAAAAATACGGTGCTGTTTCACGAAGGCGATCTAGGAAACGAATTTTTCATTATCGAGACCGGCGTCGTCAAAATTTATCGGATTGATTATACGAAGGAAGTTATCCTCAGCTTATTGAGCGAGGGAGATTATTTCGGAGAAATGTCGCTGATTCAGCAGGACATGACACGGTCTGCAACGGCGGAAACTTTGGCGAATACGACGATGTATTCTTTGATGAGATCCGATTTTATCGAATTTCTGGAGAAATCGCCCAAGCTATGTCTTAAGCTGCTGGAATCTACCATGGAACGTCTGCGCAACGCCAACGATCAAATCGCCAATCTGACCTTCCTGGATGTGCGTACCCGGACGATCAAGGTGATTGCCCGGCTGGCCGAGGAGCATGGAATCGTTCGTCAAGGCGGAGTGTTAATCAACATGAAGCTGACCCATCAGCAGCTCGCGAATTTGGCCGGGACTGTTCGGGAATCCGTCACGAAGGTGCTTCAGGAGCTTCAGGAAGACCAGATCATTACCATCGACAAGAAGATGATATACATAAGACGAATGGAAGCGTTAAAAGAGCGGATTGTATAAAACCCGCTCTTTTACTATGTTATCCTTCGGTTTGGGCAGCATCAGTTGCTATGCTCGGCAAAATACCGGTTTAATATTTTCAGAAATACATTGGGGAACGCATACTGCCCCATCGTATCCCGGTCTACCCATTGATAATGGGAGGGCATCAGCAGACTGCTGCCGGAAGGCAGAAGCGAGGATTCAAGACTACAGGCGATCACCTGCATATCCCAATGGATATGACTGAATGTATGTTCGGCATGCATATACCATCGTTCCGGATGAATGCCGATGGTTTCCTCGGCCAATTGGTCCGCCAATATAGACACCGAGGAGGGAATCGAGTCTATCGAAGGATGCGCCTTTTCCGATGGGGTATACGTAAAGGGAACCTCCGTATGCGGCAGCTCCCACATCCGCGCAAGCAGTCCTTCCTGCGGGCGCTGCCGGATCAGCACCTTCCCCTGGTTAGGGCCTGTCCCTTCGATAAGAGCGGCGATCCGGTACTCGGGACGCGGGGGCTTGGCCTTCTTCTTGACGGGCAGCTCCTCCTCCATTCCCGCTTCTCTGGCAGCACAGTGCTCCATCACCGGACAGGTCAGGCAGTGAGGCGAACGCGGGGTACACACCATGGCGCCGAGCTCCATCAAGCCTTGGTTAAAGTCGCCGGCTGCTCCCTCCGGAATCAGCTCCTTCGCGAGCTTCTCCATAATTCCTCTCGTGCTGACCTTCATAATGTCTTCTTCAATAAGAAAATACCGGGATAAGACTCGCATGACATTACCGTCAACAGCCGGCTCCGGCTTATTGTACGCTATGCTTAGCACGGCACCGGCCGTGTAAGGGCCCACTCCCTTTAACGTAGATATTTCCTTCAGCGTATCCGGGACTGTACCGCCATACCGCTCCTGGACCTCTCGCACGGCCCCTTGCAGATTGCGGGCTCTGGAATAATACCCCAGCCCCTCCCACAGCTTCAGCACATCCTCCTCCGGTGCTTCCGCCAGCGCCTCCATCGTTGGAAAGCGTTCGATAAAACGGTGAAAATACGGGATGACCGTCTCCACCCGGGTCTGCTGCAGCATCACTTCCGAAATCCATATATGATAAGGGTTCCTGCTGCGGCGCCACGGCAGATCACGGCGATGCTTGCGGTACCAGGACAGCAGCTCTTCGGAAAAATATTGTTTTTTCAAGTTCGTATCCATGAGGTCTCCTTCTCTTGCCGAACGATATGGTATAATGATGGCATTTGAAAATCATCAGAGGAGTGAGGCAAATGTTAACTCCCGGTGAACTGGCGGCACGGCTTAATAGGCTTGTGATTTCCATCCTGTTGGTAGGACATCAAAAATGCAGCCCCCAGTGGCACCAGCTGCCCAGAACGATTCAGCATCATTCGATCTGGCTTATTATTAAAGGAAAAGGCACGTTTACGATCAACGGCACTCATTATCCGGCCGAGCCGGGGAAGTTTTTTTGCTTTAGTCCGGGCATGGTCGTTGAACGCCAAACGGATCCCGAGCAGCCGCTCGAATACTACTTCCTCCGTTTTCATTATACGGAAACTTTCGAGGAGAAGGAACAGTGGATTTACCGAAGCTCAACGGAAGCCTCCTTCCCGCTCGAGGGCATGTACACGGTTAATAATACGCCCCAGCTCATTTATTTGTTCGAGCAGCTCGATATTCTGTGGAAGCGCCGGGGACATATGACCGCCATGCGGAGAAAAATATTGCTTCTTGAGTTTTTCCTGACGCTGATTCAGGATTTCCGCGCACAAAAGATAGCCGGTGATACTACGGCCGCTATCGAGCTCACCCAGGATCACATGGTCGGGCACTACCAGGAGCCGCTTACCCTGGAGGGGCTGGCGCAAATGGCCGGTTTAAGCGTAAGCCACTATTCGCGATTATTCAAAAAATATATCGGCTACAGCCCTATTGATTACTTGACCCATCTAAGGGTCGACCGGGCCAAGGAGCTGCTGGTCTTGTCGGATTACCGGCTTAAGCTGATTGCGAACAGCGTCGGCTATACGGATGAATTTTATTTCAGCCGCATTTTCAAAAAAGTGACCGGCGTCTCGCCGCGGGAATATGCCAAAAAGCACCGGTTTGCCCCCTATATGGACCACTGAATTTAGAAGGCAAACAAGTTCATTCGTTGGTTTGACTTCCCAGGCTGGAAGGTGTACGCTACGCATAAGCAAGCCTCTTTTCAAAAGATTCGTGCCATAATGGCAATCATCAGATGGTCAGACCCATCCGTACTATATCGTTTTCATATCGTAATAATATTTCATACCAATCGGTAGGGGGATAACCGGATGAGCAAAATCACCAAAGGGCTCAGTTGGGCCGTTTCTTTACTTATCGTTGGAGCGTTAGCCGGCTGCGGCGGCACCGCCAAGCAGGGCGGAGAGCCCTTCGGCGGCGGCAATAAAGCCGCCAGCCAAGGTGACGCGCTGACGAGCGCGCCGGAACAGGTACAAGCTCTGTATAAGCAGAGCTGCATTTCCTGCCACGGCAACAACCTCGAGGGGAAGGTCGGTCCCGCGACCAATCTGCAAAAGATCGGCGGCAAGCTGACGAAGGAGCAGATCAGCAAGCAAATTATTAGCGGCGGCAACGGCATGCCCGGCTTCGGCACCAAGCTTAAGCCCGAGGAAACCGAGGCATTGGCCGAATGGCTTGCCAGCAAAAAATAGTCTGCCGGCCACAGCCTTCATAGCTGGAAGCCGCCCATAAACCAAGACATCCGTTATACGATAACTGTCGTACAGCAGATGTTTTTGTTTTGTCCGTGCTGTGGATCGATGGAACAACCGGCACCGCCGTCAGCAAAATTTTTTTCTCTCTTTGCATCCGAATTGCAACCTTTTTGCGGACAGCTCCGTTTGAAGAGGTGAAACAACATTTTGGTAATCGGGGGAATAACATGAAATCGACCGTCAAAAACAAGCTCATTATCGGAGTTGCTGCAGCCACTTTATTAACCGGCTTGACGTCTTTCACTTCACTGCATCCGGCAGGCGCTGCTACCGCCTATGCAGAGCAGGTAAGCACCGCTTACAGTAAAACGATCACCGTCGGAGGCGAAGGTGAGATCAAGGTCACTCCAGACGTGGCCTATATCAATCTTGGCGTCATGACCAAAGCCGACACCGCCAGCGAAGCTCAAAAGCTGAATGCGGAAAGCTTCGCAGGACTGACGACCCTGCTGTATGATACGTATAAGCTCGACAAGAAAGACGTGAAAACCTCCGGATTTTCCGTACAGCCTGTTTACAGCTATACGGACAAGGAGCCCAAAATTATTGGCTACTCCGCAACACAAATGGTTCAAGTCACTTACCGCGATATCGATAAGGTAGGCGCCTTCCTCGATGCGGCATCCGCCGCCGGGGCGAACCAAATTAACGGGGTTCAATTCGATACCGAAAAACGTCAGGAATACGAAATCCAGGCCATTGACTCCGCCATGAAAAATGCTGAAGCCAAAGCGGTAGCTATTGCCAAAACCGTAGGTAAAGAGCTGAAAGGCGTAGTGAACGTAGTTCAAACCGGAACCTCGGCTATTCCGGTTCGCCGTGAGTACAGCCCTATGCTTATGAAAGCTGCAGATACTGCTTCTTCAGCAACCTCCATTGCTCCTGGAGAACTAACCATTACAACGAACCTGAGCGTTCAATATGAGTTTTAATACTGCGGGATGAAGCAAAAAAAGAATCTCCCACCGTCCAGAGGGACTTTCGTGGGAGATTCTTTGTCTTATTCGCGCGTCTTATTGGATTCCATAACGGTCGCGAAGCACTTGAAGGTGGTGCAGCTCATGGCCGATGATGACGCAGGCCAGAGCTCTGGCTGAGATTACGCAATCACTCGCGGTCCCTTCTCTTCTCCACGCTTCCTCCGTCAACGATCTTAAGAGTGTCAGTGTGGCTTGACGGACAGCCTTAAAATCTTCGAGCAGGTAAGCTAGCGTACAGCGCTGGAACGGAGATCCCTCCATCAGCGTATCCTGATCGTAGCCCGGAAGCGGCGTCGTATCCCCTCTCGCAATCCGCAGAAGCCGGTAGCTCATGATCCGCTCATTATCCGTAATATGACCGATGACTTCTTTAACGCTCCATTTTCCTTCCGCATAGCGGTAGTCTCCCTGCTCTTCCGTTAATCCGCTTAAAAATGCGATAGTACGCTGGAGTTGATCCTCCAGGATTTGAATCAAATCACCTTCTGCAGGGACAAGCTGGATATAAGTGCCATAGTAAGGAGCATACTCGCTCGAAGCGGGTCTCTGGTTCATGTCAAATAACCGTCCTTCCTCTCGAATGTGATTGTGGAAGATTTAATAAGGATTGCTGTGCGTCTATTCCCACGGGAAGCGCGTTATCAAATGATCCGAAAACTCTTTGCTCTGCTCCCGGCGCGTTTTGCGCATTTCCGCCCGTCTTGTCCCTGTCGCGTTCAAGCGGCGCTCTTCCTCGGTTTGCGGGATCACTTGAGGGACCTGTACCGGCCGTTTGTTCTCATCCAATGCAACGAAGGTTAAGAAGGAAGTTGCCGCGATGGTTCGTTCCCCGGTCTTGAGATCCTCTGTGATGACCTTCACGAAGACCTCCATCGAGCTTTTGCCTGTCCAGGTGACGAACGATTCCAGGCAGACCGAATCGGTCGGCCGGATCGGCGACAAGAAGTCGACGGAGTCCGTAGAAGCCGTTACGACGGACCGGCGGCAGTGCTTGGATGCCGAGATAGAGGCGATATCGTCAATGTAGGCCATTAACTTGCCTCCGAATAGCGTATTGTGGTTGTTGACATCCGTTGGGAATATTCTCGAGGTCTTGTACGTTCTGGACTCTTTAACAAATCGCTGCTCCATATAGCTTTCCTCCCATTTGTGACCCTTTCTTCATGAACCGGCTGCTTCCACAATGGCATAAGCCATTGCCGAACTTTCCGTATGCGTGATGCTCAAATGAATTCTCGTATCCGGAGGCAGCTGCAGCCTCCGAAGCGCCTCCTCCGACACCCTGCATACCGGTTTGCCCAACGGGTCCGGAAGCACTTCAATGTCCTGCAGCGACACTTGCTTGCCGATTCCGCAGCCCAGCGCCTTGCTGACCGCTTCTTTGGCGGCAAAGCGGCCGGATACGAATTCGGCCAATCTCCCCTTGCGCTGAGCCGCCAGCTGCCGCTCCGCTTCGGTAAGCGCCCGCTGCATAAACCGTTCCCCTGCCGTGCTTTCCAGAATCCCTTTCACTCTTGCAATGTCGAGCAGGTCCGTGCCAATTCCAATAATCATGGTCAAACGTTCCTTTTCCAGCCAGACATGGCGTCCTGCCTCGCTGCATTGCTTAGCCGCTGCCTGGGTTTTAATCACATCGTATCGAATCTGCATCCCAAACGCAAGAAAAAGAATGTCCCACCCTCTATGGTAATAAAATAAGCCGGGCCGCTGCCCGACTTCAACCTTCTAGATTAAAAAGCTGGAACTTGCCAGTTACTCCGGTGAGGTATCCCCCTCCAGCCGCTGTTGAAACCCATGAATCAGATTAGATTTTAGTGGAATTTTCACGGGTTTCAAAGGCGGACGCTATCGCTCCTCCAGGAGATACCCCACCTAATCCTTGCAATTTTCAGTTTTTAATAGTTTCAGAAAAGCTTAGGCCGGGCAGCTGCCCGGCCATATCATCATTAAATTCCCGGAATCGGGGAACGTTTATGCTCCGTCTTCAAGTATTGCTTCTCCAGCTTCTCTTGGACGGCCGGATCAATCTCCTTGCCTTCCAGGTAGTCGCTGTTGGCTTCGTAGGTAATACCCAGCTCATTCTCGTCGGTTTGGCCTTCCCATAAGCCGGCTGTCGGCGCTTTGTCCAGAACGCTTTTTGGAACGCCGAGCGCTGCGGCCAGCTGACGAACCTGACGCTTATTAAGCGAGCTGAGCGGAGTGATGTCTACGGCTCCGTCGCCGTATTTGGTATAGAAGCCGGTAATCGCCTCGGACGCATGGTCTGTCCCAACGACAAGCAAGTTCAGCTCGAATGCCAGCGCATATTGCATCACCATGCGGGTTCTCGCCTTCACGTTACCTTTGCCTCCGCGGCTTAAATGGCGATGCTCGCCAATGGATTTCAACGCATGCTCCGCTTCGAGGGCAATCTCGTTTACGGCTTCCTCAATATTCGTTTCCACCCGGTATTTCAGCTTGAACGCTTCGGCTACAGCATAGCTGTCCGCAATGTCAGCCTGCTCTCCATAGGGTTGAAATACGCCAAGCGTCTTATATTCCTTGCCCCTTTCCTGGGTTAACTCATCAGTAGCCCGAATGCAGAGACCTGTCGCCACAGCGCTGTCAATCCCGCCGCTAATGGCGATCAAGAGACCGTTAACTCCCGATGAAACTATGTATTCCTTCAAAAAATCGACGCGCTTGCGGATTTCTTCGTCCACGTTAATTTGCGGCTTTACGCCAAGCCTTGCGATAATTTCCTGCTGCATGCTCATCGTGAATCCACCTCTTCCACTCTCTATTTCCTATAAGTATAGTGCACTGTATTCAGATTGCAAGGGCCAAACGTCGCTCTGCTGCCAAAAGGATTTTCAAACATAAAAGAATCGGGTGAATCATAATGTACATAAACTTTCCCATGCGGTAAAAAAACTCCGCATCGGCCTTAGCCGAAGGGAGCTTTTTCATGAAATCTTATTTGCAGTATTGCTCGAATGCGCTGATCAAATCTCCGGCGATCATGTCGGCCGAACGGTCTTCGATTTGATGGCGTTGGATGAAATGCACCAGCTCGCCGTCTTTCAAAAGAGCGATGGACGGTGAAGACGGAGGATACGGCGCCAAATATTCACGTGCCTTGGCCGTAGCTTCTTTATCCTGACCGGCAAATACGGTGAACAAATGATCGGGCTTCACATCATTTTGCAGCGCTTTGGCTACGCCAGGACGGCATTGACCGGCAGCACAGCCGCAAACGGAGTTAATAACCAGAAGAGCCGTTCCCTTGGCATTCTCCAGCTTCTCCACAACCTCTTCCGGTGTGCGCAGCTCGGTAATTCCGATACGAGTCAGCTCATCTCTCATCGGCTGCACCATATCTTTCATGTATGATTCAAATGACATGGACATTGACTTCCACTCCTTTACCTACATAAGAATTTACAAACTATCGTATGTCTCATTATACATCGACAAGGGGGGAAAGCAAAGTACCTGATGAAAGTTTGGCGCAGCCTATGAAGGTTATTCGGTTTTATCTGAAGCGGCTTGAGGTCCATTCTCTTGCTCGTGGTCCAAAGTATCGCTGTAGACCGGATAAGCGACATTTTTGTCAGGATGTGAGAATCTTCCGGTCTCCGGAATGATCCCTTTTTCAAAGTAATCCCTATTTTCCGCAGATTGAAACCCGATATCCTTGAACGGATGCACCCACTCATCACCGGACATCACCGAAGGATCCGTCTCTTTGGACCAGTTCTCAAGCGGAGACTCGTCCGATTCATAGTCATGGTCTCCAATGACAACGCCATGCGAGTTGACAAACGGATCTCTCGGTCCCCTGCCTTCACGAAACTGCGGCAAAAAGTTAATTTCAAAAGGATCCAGCTCGCTTTGATCCTTGGTTGCAGCTTTGGGGAACTTCTGTTTTTCCTTGTCTTCTGAACTCACGCATTATCCCTCCTTATCCATCCTGGATCGTAAATGCCCCTCTATACCGAAGGACGGTTCGGTCCATCCAGCTTTTTATCCCTTATTTCTTCATTAGCTACTTCCGGAGTATGATTTTGCTTCGATTGCTTTTGCTGTTCTTCGGAATTTATTGTGCGATTGTTCGCCATAGTGACCAGCTCCTTTCCCTGTTATTATGTTTCTCCGCATGAAATTAACTCAAAGCTTCAAAAATTGGAATGTAAATGAATGCTTGCTGAGCACATCGAATTGGTAACCCTGCTGCTTCAAATAGAGGATGATCTCGGGAAGAGCTTCGACCGTTGTCGTTTTCACATCCATATCATGCATCAGGACAATGATCCGATCCTTGCCCGCACTATTGCCTTTAACGGCATTAATAATCTCCTCTTTGGGTTGAACGACGGCAGCCGCATCCGTGGAGCTCACGTTCCAATCGAAATATTGATATCCATTTTTCGACATTTCCCGGGTAATAGCATTCATCACCTTTCGACCTCCGAACCGCCAGCTAAGCCGATTATTCGACCCGCCGGGAAAACGGAGCAAATCGGTTTCAACCCCTACCCGATCTTTTAAAAAGCGATTCAATCGATCTGCATCGGCTTTGAAGGCCTCTACGGAGGTATAAATGCGCTGGTAGTCATGAGAAAACGTATGGTTCCCTAATGTGTGTCCCATTTGGATGGTGTGTTTCAGGGTAGGAAGGTAATGCTCGGCTGCGCGGCCGGTAATAAAAAAAGTCGCTTTGACATCGTGTTCGCTTAATATTTGTAAAATCCGCTCCGTATTGCGGGACGGGCCATCATCGAACGTCAAATAGGCCACCTTCCCGGGCTTTCCTTGGGCATCCTTCGCTTGGGACGAGGGGACAGCAGCTTCAGTATGCGCCCTTGTCTCGTTTCCTTGGAGGCTCAGCTGTGTCGTCACGCGTTCCTCTTCTCTATCGTAGTCCGGGATAGGCGCCATAGCCGATTTTGGACTGACAGGCCCGGCAGCCAGTTCATTGGAATGAGCCGGATGCTCTTCCTTTGCCGCGTTGTTCGAGCCAAGCTTTCCCTGATGAGAGAGGTTAGGCAGCCACAAGGTCCAAATTAACGAAATGGCGATGCACCCGGCTAAAATCGACCATAGGATTCCGTTCCGCTGCTTCATGGTAGGCCCTCCAATTCCCTACATGGTAAGGTTATTATGGCTTTTCTTTTGCCGGCAAAGACCGTGGAATTGTTGGGTGGATTGGGATAATAATGCAATCAGGGCCGTCCTTTGCATTGGGCTGGAAAAAGCGTACAATGGGAATGACGTTTATTGGAGGTATTCCAGGAGATGCTGAACGTTTAGGCGTTAAGCAAGTAGTTTGTTGGAAGCAAACCTATCCTTTTGGCCACACGCTCAAGTGACATGCACCCCACCCCGTAGGGTCAAGGGTCGAAATATATTCTAAATGCAAGGAGCTTCAAATCATTATGTCCTATGATGTTATCGTAATCGGAGGCGGTCCTTCCGGCCTCATGTCCTGTATTGCCGCCGCTTCCCATGGAGCCAAGGTGCTGCTCATCGATAAAGGAGATAAGCTCGGGCGCAAGCTCGGCATTTCCGGAGGCGGACGGTGCAATGTAACGAATGCCAAGGAGCTGGACGAGCTGATTCGACATATTCCCGGCAACGGGCGCTTCCTATACAGCGCATTCGCTCAGTTCAGCAACAAGGATATCATCGCCTTCTTCGAAGGGCTCGGGATTCGGCTTAAGGAGGAGGATCGCGGCCGTATGTTCCCGGTGTCCGACAAGGCCAAGACGGTAGTCGATGTATTGGTGGGCAGGGTGCGCAGCCTGGGCGTGGATATTCGCGTTCATAGTCCGGTTCGACAAGTGCTGTACAGAGGGGATCGGGTCGCCGGCGTAGAATTGCAGGACGGACGACGTGTCGAATCCAGTGCGGTGATTATTGCTACTGGCGGCAAATCGGTACCTCACACAGGCTCCACCGGTGACGGTTATGCTTGGGCAGAGGCAGGAGGTCATACGATCACCGAGCTGTATCCGACCGAGGTGCCGGTGACGTCCAAAGAGCCCTTCATTCGCAGCAAGGAGCTGCAAGGGCTGTCCCTGCGCAATATCACGCTGTCGGTATGGAACCCGAAGGGGAAGAAGCTGATCGAGCACGAAGGCGACATGATTTTTACACATTTCGGCCTCTCCGGCCCTGCTGTCCTGCGCTGCAGCCAGTTTGTCGTCAAAGCGCTGAAGCAGTTCAATGTCCCGACGGTGAAGATGACATTGGACCTATTTCCCGAGCTGAGCGCTGATGAAGTGTACAGCTATACGCTGTCTCTGGCTAAAGCAGACCCCAAGAAGCAGATCAAGAATGTGCTGAAAAACGCAATCTCCGAACGGCTTCTCCCTATCGTACTGAATAAAGCGGGCATTGCCGAAGACGTCACCTTCGACAACATTCCGAAGCAGCCCTGGATGGAGCTGGCACAGCTGTTAAAGGCATTCCCTATCGAGGTGAATGGGACCCTTTCTATAGAAGAAGCTTTCGTTACCGGCGGGGGAGTGAGTTTGAAGGAAGTCGACCCGAAGACGATGCAGTCCAAGCTGGTCGCAGGCTTGTTCTTTTGCGGGGAAATACTCGACATTCACGGCTATACGGGCGGCTATAACATTACTGCGGCGTTTACGACGGGGTATACGGCGGGGAAGAGCGCGGCGGAATCGCTGAATGAAGCCCGATAAAATGAAAAAAGCACACCTTTATATGAGGTGTGCTCAAGTTGTTTCATGCTATTTCGGCATCCGGTTCGCCGCTGAGAAATACTCAGGGCTTGTCCCGTCCGCGAAGCGAACCGCTTCTCTCGCTTTCGAGAAGTCGTTGCCGACGACGAACAGCTCGTCCGCGTTTACCTGCTCCAATGTCAGGAAAGCAGCTGTACCGCTCTCAGCCTTGCAGCCTTCGACAGACAGCTCTTGAACATCCTTCAGTTCAATGGCGCTGACATCCTCCTTAGCCGCCTTGCCGCGGAAGCCCTTGAGAGACAATTGCTCGATATGCTCACCATACATCGCATTGGACCAGTGCTCGTTCGGCTCGCCATTCCATGTGACCTCCACATCATCGAGCGATACATTCTTCGCGTAACGGCAGAACACGGCCGGAATATGATGCGGAAATACTCCTCGTGCTGAAGGCTGCGTGTCGAATAGGCCGCCGGGATAGCCGCTTTTCACTCTCATCGTATGCTTGAGTCCGCGAATCGAGATGTTCTCGATGACGCTTTCCTCCGAGCCTTCCAGATAGACGCCGCCTTCGGATTCCACCGTGATGTGATCAAAGCGGATATTGCGGATTTTACCCGGTGCATGCTGTGCACCATTGCGGCGTTCCGCCGTAATAAAGATCGGCTCGCCCTTGCCCCACCAGCGAAGCTCTCTCTCGGTCTCCTCCGCATCACTGAACAATCTCGTCTCGATGACGATGTTTGAGAACAAAATATTTTCGACAGTAGCGCCATCGCGAACCCATAAACCGAGTCCACGGTTGGAATTGCGGATGACACAGTTCTGGACGACGATATTGCGGATATCGGCGTGGGTTTCCGTGCCGATTTTCACAGCGGAATCGTGTGTGACCAGCGTACAGTTGGTAACGGTAATATTCTCGCAAGCGCCGTAGCGCTCCGCACCGTTCTTCGTCGTTTTCACCACGATGCAATCATCGCCCGTCTCAATGTGGCAGTCGGAAATATGCACGTCCTTACAGCAATCCGGATCGATCCCGTCATTGTTCGGCCCGCGCTGCTGTCCCAGAATCTTAATCCCGTTAATATTGACGCGGTTGCAGCCGGTCATATGCAGTCCCCAAGAAGATGCGCGATACAGCGTTACATCCCGGAACAGCACGTCGGTGCAGCCCTCAAAGTCGATCAGCTTGGGCCGGAACCCTCCCAATGGAAGCAGCACATAGTCGCTCACCCCATCCTCAGGCTCCAGAAAATGCTCCCCGCGCCCATCAATGGTGCCAAGACCGGTAATCGATACCTTCTCGGCGTGCCGTGCGCAGATCAGCGCATTTTTCCCTTGGCCTTCGCTGTAAAAAAGCTCCTCCGACCCTGCCGTCTTCGGAGCGACGAAATCCCGCTCCTCCATGCTGCTTACAATTCGCGCGGCCGGCTCCAAATGCAGATTGACATACGATTTGATCATCAGCGTGCCCGACAAATAGTCTCCCTTAGGCACGATTACCGTGCCTCCGCCCTGTTCAAAGCAATGATCAATCGCCGCTTGTATGCCGGCCGTATCTTTAGTGACTCCGTCGCCAACGGCGCCAAAATCTTTAATATTCACTATCACGCTGCTTCATCCTCTCTATATGCGTTCATTATGCTCATCGCCACAGTAATAGGCAAAGATCGGCTCGATATGCTTGAAGTACAGATGACCATCCTCCCAGGCCTGAAAATGAAGGTCCATTCGCGAATCGTTCCAGTTCTCGGGAGTGCCCTTCGTGTTCAATTTCTTAGGAGCCAACGGCTCTTCCACGACCTTTGGAAACTCCTGATAGCCGAAGAGCAGGTTTTCGTGCATGGCGATAATTTCGTACTTTTCACCCAGGAAAGCCCGCTCCTCCTGCAGCTGATAATGATAATAAATGTAGCTGGCCATCATCTCCGGCTTCAGATGTGCGACTCGGCCCGCCCTGCGCTCTACCGGGGCTTTGCGAATCCAGTGCTCGTAGCTTACCGGCTCGTTAAAATGAAACACGTCGACCATCGGAATCCATTGTCTCTTGCTCTCTTGTCCCGGCCAATCCTCCAAAAAGGGAGCCGCACCTTGGAACAGGGTGTCGGGGTGAATTTCTTCCCGAATGCATTCATAATACAAAAACACGTTCCTCATCCAGCGGAATGCGGCAATGGTCATCAAAGCGCCTTCATCCACGAGCCTTCTCGCGGCTTGGGATTCCAGCAGCTGCTTAAGCCCCGCCTCTTCCTGACCCTCTCTGAGCTGTGCACGAAATATCATTCTTTTCACATTCATCTGCTCCAATCGTTTCCTGTCTTGCAGAGAATTGTTCCTGCATCGATCAAGCTTATTCTTCTTCATTCATACTACGTTTTTCATTTTCCATCAACAGGACATTTATGCAGCGGGGCCGATTGCGTTTGACTTTTATTGCTCGATTGCTCTTATTTTGCAAAAAAAAAGAGCCGCCGGCTGCCTGTAACACAGGCTCTAGCGACTCTTAACGTCGTGAATGAATTATTTCCTGGCGGATGCGACGACATCCTTAGGAATAGGACATTGATAAGTGCTTCCTTGCAGACGATCCTTCAGCTCCTGCTTCGCTTGCTCGATGAGCTCCGGATTCTGAATCATCTTCATGGCTGTAGCCGCCATGACCTTGCCGGCATGCAGCATGCCTTTATGAGCGATGGAGGTAGCCCCCAGCGTTACCCACTGCCACGTATGCGGCGGCGAGCCGACAACAAAGCATGCGGTCGTGCATTGAGCCGTCGGCGTAATCCAGCTCACATCCCCTACGTCCGTTGAACCGTAAAGCGGCAGCGTTCCCGTATAAGGATTCAAGCGGTCCGCCATCGCACGATCTCTCATTCCCGCCGGAATGTTCGGCGCGCTGCTAATCTCCGCCTCCGATAAGGTCGCCTTTACCTGCCGCGCCAGCTCCAGCTCCGCCTCGTCATGCGCCGGAACTCCGAGCTCTGTGAACTGCTCGTACATGACCTGCTCCATGACCGTATTCGGCACGAGGTTCGAGCAGGCTTTGTCGAATACAATGCTCACTTCCGTGCCGGTCATCAGGGCCGCGCCGCGGGCTATATCGCTGACCCTGTCGAAAATCTCTTTGGCTTGCCCAATTTGCGGCGCGCGGATCAAATACAGCACTTCCGCATTCGCCTGCACCACATTCGGGGAATGACCTCCGCTATTGGTAATAGCGTAGTGCACTCTAGCCTCTTGGATAATATGCTCGCGCAAATAGTTCACACCGATATTCATCAGCTCGACCGCGTCGAGAGCGCTTCGTCCCAGATGTGGACTAGCGGCCGCGTGCGCGCTTCTGCCTTTAAACTTATAATAGACCTGATAGTTCGCCAAGGAGCTGACCGACATGATGCTGTTATAGTCCATAGGATGCCAGCTGATGGCAAAATCGACGTCGTCAAACAATCCTTCTCTCGCCATAAAGGCTTTGCCGGAGCCGCCCTCTTCACCCGGGCAGCCGTAATAGCGAATGGTGCCCGGAATGCCGTTCTCCTCCATATACTGCTTCAGAGCAACGGCTGCGGCCAGAGAGCCGGTACCAAGCAGGTTATGCCCGCATCCGTGCCCGTTGCCTCCCGGGACGATCGGCTCCGCCTCAGGCGTCGCTTTCTTCTGGCTTAGGCCGGACAGCGCATCGAATTCACCCAGCAGCCCAACGACAGGATAACCGCTTCCATAACTTCCGACAAAAGCGGTAGGAATGCCTCCAGCCCCTCTCTCCACGGTGAAGCCTTCTTGCTCTAATGCTTGACAGAGCAGCTCCGCAGAGCGGAATTCCTCGAAGCGGGTTTCCGCGTAATCCCAAATACAGTCACTGAGATGAATGAAGGTTTCTCTCTTCTGCTCGATAATGGCTGAAAGCCGTTCTGTTGGCTTCATCTTCATCAGTCCCTCACATTTAATAAACGAATAATTAACGAAAGTTGCGCTTATTAATATTATAGGACTTCTTACCGTTTATTTCAATCCGGAGGTTAGGCGGTATATTTTGCTTGGTCTCCCGCGTACCGAATGAAGCTCCTCGCCGCCGACCTCGGCAAGCCCGTATTCGACCAGGCTTCCCATAATCCGCTGCGCGTTGCGTATCGTCATGGACAAATGAGAGGCCAGGCTTGCGGTTGTGAACCCGTCCCAGCCCATACGCTGCACAAGCGCTTCGATCTTGTTGTATGTCTTGGCGCTGATGTTCGCTTGCGCCAGCTTTTCCAGCAGCTCCTTGTTATTGGTGCGGTAAGCGTATGTGAGCTCCTCCTCTTCTCCTGCGGCTTCGACTATAACCCCGTTCTCCTGCACGATGACAATGCCTCTGTCTTCCTTCTCCTTGGCATGCTGCACCGCCCTCCGCGCATGGTTCTCGGCCGAAAAGGCCGTAGTGCCGAAGCCGATGCCTACGGCTACCGGAACGTTAGCCTCCAGAGACAGATGCTTCACCGTCTCCCTCAGCATCTCCAGTTCCCGCTCGATGGCCCCGCGGGAGCTGAATATTTGATATCTCCCGTTGCCGTTCTCAAGCAGGGAGCCGTCGATTCTCTCGCAGAGCAGCAGCAGCGCATGCTTGATCTTCAGCTCCAGGTGCTGCAGATGATAACGAGTGCCGGATTTCTCGGAGATCTGGTCGAACTGATCGATTTCAATGATTTCTACACCGATCTGGGTATCTTTAAAAAAGGAGCTTTTAGCCTGCTCATGGATCATTTTGACAGCCAGGCGAATGTCCTGCTGCGTCATCCCGATACGGTATACCGGGAAGTCTTGTCCCTGCAATGCCTGATACACATAGGTCATGCATGTTAGGGCACCGTCGATTTTCCCTTCTCTCCACAGCTTGAGATGGTACTCAACCAGCTCATCCGGATCCGTATGCTGATCGAACATTTTAATATAGGTCTGCTCCATCGGAAAGCCCGCTTCCAATAACGATTCCTGTAAATCGAGATCCTCCGTATAGATCATATCAATGGAGATCCGTGTGGATACCTCACGGCGATAGAGGGACAGCTCCAGCAAGCTCTTGAACAGGCTCGCCCCGGTAGGCTTGCAATAAACGACGTTCGCATCGGTATGGAGCAATTCCTTGGACCGGAGATACGGTATGGGACCGGAGAAGAACCAGCCGTGCACCTCATGCCGATGCTGCTCTATGATAGCCTTCACTTCCTGCGGGTTAACGTAAGGAAGCGGAATAAATTCAATTTCGTATGGACTTTCCTTGGAAACGTCCAATATTTTCTCAACGGATGGAACGGGTCCTACAACGCCGAATTTATACATCACTGCTCTTGCTCCTTCTTTTGTTCAGCTAGAAGATGATTCTATTATAGCAAGTTCCCCCGTATTCGGGAAAAGGAGAAGCTAGGGGTGGCGACTGGAGATGCTGGCTTTACAGAGTCCCTTTCATTTACAGGATGGGCTGAAGAAAAAAGAGGCTCCTCCTTATCCGAGGAGAGCCCCTTTCTGCGAAATTGTTTGAATCCTTAACAACATGAACTTATTTCAACACTCTTCTGGCGATCCGGTTCAGCAGCTCAATGCCCCAGGGAAGCACTTCCTCCTCGATATCGAACTTCGGATGATGATGCGGAGCCGGCAAATTCGAACCGATGATCATGTACGTTCCCTTGCCGCCCAGCTCCTGCACCCTGCGGATCATGAAGCTGGCATCCTCGCTTCCAGCCGAGCTTGGCTCCCCTGTTTTAATGGAAGTAAAGCCCTCCACTTGCCGCGCTTCCTCCATCGCCAGTGTAACGAGCTCTTCATCGCAGACGATCGGAATCGCCGCGCCGATGACCTCTATCTTATAGGTCAGCTCATGCATGGCCGCACTGCTCGCAATAATATTGCGAACCCGGCGCTCCAGCTCGCTGTTCGTTTCCTCGGAGATGGAGCGGGTTTCGATGATCATTTTGGCATACTCGGGAACGATATTGGCCGCCGTTCCGCTCTGCAGCACCCCGACGTTAATGCGTGTCGAGCCCGTGCTGAACCGAGGCAGCGCGTGAATGTTCAGGGTTGCTGTTGCTGCGCCAAGCAGCGCGTTGCGGCCCTGCTCCGGGGTAGCTCCCGCATGGGAAGCTGTGCCATAGAAATGCGCGGCCAGCTTGGTGCTTGCCAGGAAGCCGTAGGAGCCGCCGTGCATCTCCCCTGTAGGCACATCCGTGCCCAGATGGTGACAAAATAAATAATTGACGTCATCCAGATGCCCTTTTTGCACGATGGAATAAGCACCGCGAACCCCTTCTTCAGCCGGTTGGAATATGAGCTTCACCGTACCGGAGAAATCGCCGTCGGCCAGCTTCTCTGCCAGTCCCAGACCGATGGTCGTATGGCCGTCGTGGGCACAGGCATGCATATTGCCTTCATACTTGGAGCGGAAGCCGTTCGCTTGAGGGAAGTGGCTTTCCTCATCGCTTTCCCGAATCGGCAAAGCATCCATATCAAACCGGAAGGCTACCGTCGGTCCCGGCGCACGCCCTTTTTTAATCCCGATGACAGCCGTATAGCCGCCTCTCATTCGCGCTACGATATCCGGATTTGCTCCGTCACGCAGCGCTCTCTCATAAGCTTCTTCCAGCACGCTGTCTGACGGAAGTCCCCGGCGGGACGGACCATCCAGCGCATCTTGTCCATAGATCACTTCATACCCCCATGCGGTCAGCATCTCCACAACCTTGGAAGCGGTGCGGAATTCGGTAAATCCGACCTCGGGATGTTCATGCAAATCACGTCGTACGGCACTAATGTCCAACGTCTCCAGCTCCTTTTAAATCTTTTTCTATATTTTCCGTTGTTGTTACATCTTCGGATATACACCTGGCCCGATCGGCAGTCCAAGGAAAAACCAGATAACGAGCAGCAGCGTCCAAATGATAAAAAATGCGATAGGATAAGGCAAAATTAATGAGAAATACGTACCGAGCTTCGCATCCTTCTTATATTCCTGCAAAAAGCCCAGGAACAGCGCAAGGAACGGCGACATCGGAGCAAACGGAATGACCGAGGAATCCGCAACCCTGAACACGATTTGAGCAAACGCAGGATGGTAGCCGAGCGCCATAAACAAAGGAATGAAAACCGGCGCCAGAATCGACCAGATCGCCGAGCCGCTGGCAATAAACATCGTAAGCAATGCGGACAAAAACATCAAGCCGATAACGACCGGAATGCCGGTCATGTTCATATTTTCAAGGAAGTCGGTAATCCCCAGAGCCATGAATTTCCCCATGTTACTCCAGTTAAAGAAGGCGACGAATTGCGATAGAGGGAACACCATCACGATAAAACCGGCCATCCCCTTCATCGGGCTGACAAGCAGCTTCGGAATGTCGTTCTGGCTTTGGATCAGCTTCATCTTGATCCCGTAGGTAACCGCTATCGTAAGGAAAAACAAAATAATGATGGGCACAATGCCTGACATGAACGGCGACGGTATGACCGTACCCAATTTCGGATCACGCAGCAGGGCTCCTTGAGGAACAACGAGAATCGCCATGATGGCAATGAAAATCAGGGCCACGATACCGGTCGTGCGAAGCGCCCGGTTCTGCTCGTCAGTCAGCTTCTCCAGTTGCTTGTCTTTGCTTCCTTCGTACTTGCCGAGTCGCGGTTCAATGAACTTATCCGTAATGAGCGCTGCAACAATCGTCAGTACAATAACCGAGGTCATCATGAAGAACCAGTTGTCCGTGACGTTAACCGTCATTGCGGGATTGACCGATTTGGCGATATCCGAGCTGATGCCGGACAGCAGCACATCCGTCGTCACGATAAGAATATTGGCCGTAAACCCGGAGCCTACGCCGGCAATGGCCGCAAGAAGTCCTGCAACCGGGTGGCGTCCCACAGCCAGGAAGATGAGGGCTCCCAAAGGGGGCATAATCACCAGCGCCGCATCCGAGGACACGTGACTGAAGAAGGCAATGAATACGACAAGGTAGCTCGCATACTTGGCGCTGACCCGGGTCGTCATTTTACGCATAACCGCTTCGAGCAAGCCGACCTTTTCCGCCAACCCGACGCCAATCACCAACGATAGGATTGAGGCAAGCGGTGTGAAGGCCGCAAAATTTTTCGTTACGTTCATGACGATCCATTGAATGCCTTCCTTGCTCAGAAGATTTTTCACATAGACAGGTTCCTTCTTGATCGGATCGAACGCAGCGACATGAAAATACGATAATAGTGCAGTAGCCGCCATCAAGATGAGGATCAAATAGATAAACAAGATGAATGGGCTCGGGAGCTTATTGCCTACACGTTCCACCCATTTAAACAAGCCTGACTCGTTTGCGCCAACCACTGGATTTGCAGCCTTTTCCATATTTAGTTCCCCCTGATCAATAGTGTGTAGGTCGTATGATGCGGTTGCAGGGTGACCGAATCAAACTATCCCCGGTTGTCCTCTCAGCTATCTAGTAACGGCTCAAAAGCTTGCTTGCCCCATGTCACGGTCATCTCGCAGGAATTCCTTCCATTTCAATATGCCCTTCTTCGCTTGCTTGGCCTAATAGGAAGAAGCTAAGCATGTGAAATCGCTTTCTTATTTACCTGAGATAACCGTTCCTTTTGACCGTTTTCATTGAAAATGAAAGCGTCAGGAACGAGCGGAAACCATTAATAGATAATATAGCGAAATTTTCGTTAAATTTATTATATATTCGTTTTATTCAGATTTCAATACCCATGTCACGTTTATTGTCATATCCAATATTTTACTGGTACTGCCGGTTAACGGGTGTTTCCTTTACAGAATAGCAAAAAACCGCAGGAAACCATGCTGCGGCTTAAACAAACTCATAAGGACAAATTAACAGCTGCCTGAATACGGCTCAATATGAACGTGTACGTTCTCGATTTGATGCTTCTTGTTCATGCGCCGTTCGATTTCATCGCTAATATCGTGGCTTTGCTCCACACTCAGCTCCGCTGCGACCTCTACGACAACATCCAGAAGCACGCTGCTGCCGTGTACACGAGCTTTAATGTCCTTGATTCCTTTGACCCCGGGGGTATCGCCGACCGTCTCGCGGAACATGGTCAGCTTCTCTTCATCGAAGCCGTCTGTCAGGGCGTGAGTGGCTTCGTAGAAAATATCCCAGGCCGTTTTGCAAATAACGATCCCTACCGCAAATGCAGCAATGGCATCAAGAATGGGCATTCCGAGGCGCGCTCCGAATATGCCGACGGCGGCCCCGATACTGACGAGCGCATCCGACCGGTTATCGTAAGCGGCGGCCATCAGCGACTGATTGTTGATTTTGCGGGCCAGTCGGCTGTTGTATAAGTAAACGAACCACATGCACGCAGCACATATCAGGGCGATCCATGCGGCTATCATGTCCGGAGCCTGTCCCTTGTCTTCGAAGAAGCTCTGGCCGGACTGAATCAGCACCTGGATACCGGCAGCGAACATAATGAAGGACGCCACCATAGAGGCGATCGTTTCCGCACGCATGTGACCGTACGGGTGGTCGTGGTCGGGCGGCTTGCGCGAGATCCGCAGGCCGATAAGTACGGCAAGAGATACGATAATGTCGGTTGTATTGTTAATCCCATCCGCTGATAACGCTTCAGAGCCTGTCAGGTATCCCATGGTGATTTTGAATGCGGATAAAATAATGTAGGCAATGATACTGACCCATGCGCCTCTCTCGCCCTGCTTCAGATTATCGTATGTGTCCACGTTGATTCTCCCCCAAGCTTCCTTTATCGAAAAATACGCTGCTTTTTGACCGAACCCCATCATAACAAACGAAACTTGTGTGGGTCTAGAGAAACAGTGTTTTCCTAGCAACGAAAAATAGGGACAGCGCAACTTTGTTTTCTAAGGCAAATCTTTTTCACCCAAGCTAATTTCTAGTCTATATTTATAGAAGATACGGGGTAGCACTCCAATAGAAATCCTGACAAAAGAAAGAGCAGCCTCCGCATTGTGGGCGTGAGGCCGCTGCCTGGCTTTATTGCCGATCCTTTGTTCAAACAGCCGACCTTATAATCGGACTCCGGCATCAAAATAGTTGTAATCGTCAGTAGAAGGATCAAATACCGGATGGCCATTGCCCGAATCCGACTCTCCTGCAGCAACGCCCGGGAACGTATCCGCTGTCGTGCTGTCGTTCTCCATTAGATCTTCATTGATCAGATGGGCCGGGATGGAGATATAATCGGCTTCATTATAAGCCATCGCGTAGGTATCGCTTTCCGTTGCGGCACCTTCCATTTCCTTCAGCCTGCCCCCGTGCGCCTGGGCAATCTCCAATGCCGAGGTCAGATCGTTGTTCTCGACATCGATATGCAGCGCAGGCAGCTTCCATTCCCGGTGCAGTCCCGTATGGTACCCGAGCTCCTCCAGCGTTTCTTTGGCCAGCAAAGCCGACTTTTCATTTTCAAACTCAAAAAAGATAGGCACACCCGTCATTCGGTTCGTTCCTTTCATGAAAAAGATGGTTTGGCTTAGATTCCCCGCGGACGCGCCAAACTATTCCTTTTTCCGCAAACAGACATACGCTTGAAATCCCTTGCATAAATTGGTTACAAAACGATTCAGGCATGACCATTCTTCTTATTAGAAAGAGGTGTGTGCATTGAGCCCATTGAACGACGATGAAAGAGGCTACCCTGCGGCAAACGCTCCGTCCGGGGTCGATCCCGCTGATGTCCATCAGAACAAATGGCTTGCTGTGGCCGCTTATATTATATTTTTCATTCCGCTGCTTGCCGCGAGACAATCCCGATTCGCCATGTACCATGCCAATCAGGGACTTGTTCTGCTGTTGTTCAGCATCGCCTGCAATATTGTGCTCGGCTTTATTCCGTTTATCGGCTGGATCCTGCTTCCGATTGCCAATTTGGCCACATTGGTTCTTGTCATTATAGGGATTCTGCAATCGGCCAACGGGCAGCTGAAGCCTCTGCCTGTGATAGGAAGCATTTCCCTTCTGAAAGTTCCGTAGGTCGAATAAGAACACGCCAAAAAGCCGACCCCGTTGTTCAACGATGTCGGCTTCCTTTTTTATGCGAAGATGATTATACGCCTATGGCGTAAGCTGCCTCCAGAGGAAGAGGAAAGCATTCGACCAGCTGCCCTTGGCGGAAGATACACCGGTATTCCCGAGGCTCCTCCAGATTCAGCATGGGCGGCAGGAAATGCCGGAGATGATTGGCGACTCCCTGGTTATCCGGATGAATGACCCATTCGATAGGCTTGAATGCCAATATCCCCTCGGCCGTCCCGACCGGATGGTCAAAATCCTTCCCTCTCCCGGAAGGCATATCGGCCAGGTATACATACATTCCGCCGCTGGACTTGCCGTCGACTTCCCAAGTAACAATCCCGCCAAAATGCGCCTCAGCCAATAGGATCCCGGTCTCCTCACGCACCTCCCGAAGGACGCTCTCACAGGGGGATTCCTCCGGCTCCAGCTTACCGCCTACACCGTTCCAGAGCCCAAGCAAGGGAGACTTATGCCGGTTCAGCATCAGCAGCCGGTCACCTTCACGGATAAAGCACAGATTATACTTAAGCCTCATGAGGTACCTTCCTTTCGACCATTAAATATGTATGTGTTTAATAAATCCTAATCCTCAGGCTCCGTTAATCTCGGCCGCCGTAGGCGAGCTTCTCCGCCAATGTCACGGCTAATGTCCCGGCCTGCACCCTCTTTCGCTCCCACTCATGGAGAGGCATGGAGATGCTGACTGCTCCGCAAACCTCTCCCCCAGGCTGCTTAATAGGGGCGGCAACGCAGCAGAAGCCCATAACAGCCTCCTGTTCATCGCAAGCCACCCCCTCCAGTCTCGCCTGCTGTACCTGCTTCTTCAATACCTCAATCGAAACGATAGTGTAAGGGGTCAGCTGAGCTAACGGAGTCTCGGGCGGATACAGGCGTTCCCACATCACCTCATCCACTCCGGCCAGCATGACTTTGCCGAGACCCGTGGCATGAGCGGGGAACCTTGAGCCCGGCCCGGAAATGACCTGCACCGGCGTCGGGGCCGCTTCCTTCGCCAAATAGACGACCTCCGTGCCCTCCAGCCTCGCAAGCTGAACGGATTCTCCGATTTCCCTCATGATCGCAGGCGCTTCCCGCTTGAATAGGTCAATCAAATTAAATTGCTGGAAATACGCGCTGCCAAGCCAGCCGAAATAACCGCCGAGTCCATAGGAATCCGCTGCATCCTTCTCAATCCAGCCTAATTCCTCCATGGTCTGAAGCAGAGAAAACATCGTGCTCTTGCTGACATGGGTCCGCTGGCACAAATCAGTGAGCTTGAGCCTTCCCCTCTCTTCCGCGATTTCGCGAAGTACACGGTGAGCCCGGTCCAGAGCGGGCACCCAATATTTTTTATCCATGGCTTGCATAGCCCCCATTATTATTATTCATGGCATAAATATGCTTCACTGCGATTGTGCTTTGCCGCGGTTGAGCCTTACTATATAAAAAATAAGTTCACAATAATGAACCTTGTTTCAAAATTCTATTCCCCACATTTTATCACCTGTCCCGGCCAAGGGTCAATGAGCGCCTCTCCTCAAAAGAAATGCGGAGCCGCCCCGTCTTTTCCTGAAAAACGGGCTGTCTTGAAGTTCCCAAATTTACATATAATGTTTGTCAATTGACCATTGTTTTGTTATCATTGACAAGTAGTTAATGATGTGTAATGATAGGGTTAGAAAATACCACTTTATCGCTTGAAAGCCAAAAAGCTTCGAAGTAGCGAAGTATTATAAGGTGGCCAGCATCGCCCGCCATACGGTTTCTTTGCCGGGCTGACTCCGCCACAACGAGAAAAGGAGCACATATTATGACAAGAGGTATGAATCACAAAATTTTGGACTGCACGATTCGTGACGGAGGTCTCGTCAACAATTGGGATTTTAGCGTAAAAATGGTACAAGATATGTATGCGGGCTTGAGCGAAGCCGGCGTCGAATATATGGAAATCGGCTATAAAAACTCCGCCAAGCTGCTTAAAGGTGCCGATGCTGGCCCGTGGCGCTTCCTGAACGAAGATTTCTTGAAGGAAGTTATCCCTAACAAAACCGATACCAAGCTGTCCGCTCTGGTCGATATCGGCCGTGTAGACGAGAACGACATCCTCCCTCGCGAGCAAAGTCAGCTTGATTTGATCCGCGTAGCTACTTACATCAAGGATGTAGATAAAGCGCTCGAGCTGGTACGCAAATTCAACAGCTACGGCTATGAGACCAGCATTAACATTATGGCGCTGTCCCACGTGATGGAGAATGAGCTGACCGAAGCTTTCGAAGAAATCAACAAAAGCCCGGTTGACGTCGTCTACATTGTAGACTCTTACGGCAGCATGGATTACAGCGATATTGATTACCTCGTTGCCAAATTCCAACGTTTGCTTCCTGAGAAGCAGCTCGGCCTTCATATGCACAATAACATGCAGCTTGCCTTCTCGAACACGATTATGGGCGCGAGCAAGGGTGTGCAATTCCTGGATGCTTCCGTATTCGGCATGGGCCGTGCGGCAGGTAACTGCCCTACCGAGCTGCTGGTAAGCTACCTGAAAAATCCGAAATACGAAGTACGTCCGGTTCTGGATCTGATTGAGAGACATTTGGTGCCTATGCGCGAGAAAGTCGAGTGGGGCTACATCGTTCCTTACATGATTGCCGGCGTATTGAACGAGCATCCTCGTGCCGCCATGGCTCTTCGCGCAAGCGATGATAAAGATAAATACGTAGACTTCTACGATAAACTGACATCTCCGGAAGCGATGCCTACCAATCATCATTCCGACTAATTCGTTCCCATAAGCAATTCATGAGAGATGGCTGCCCTGTGCGGCCGTCTTTTTCTGACATTTTCATGGAGGCATCCTAGTTTGCTTCCGTGCTTGCCGTCCCTTTTCTGGCCTTCTTTTGCATATTATTACCATCCCCTACAGCGTCATTTGAAGCGATAGCTCCCATTTTTTGTGGATATGATATAGCTAGTACCACTATTGATCATCTTTTCAAGGAGGCAGTCAGATGAACAACAAAGTATGGGGATGGGCCGCTGTCACGGCTCTTATTATCGGTGCAGGCATGATCTTGTCTCATCCGGCTTCTGCGGATCCTGCTTCGGTCCCGGCTCCAGCAGAGTCTGAACAAATGATGAATTATGATGAACAAGTCGCGGCGGAGCAGGCGGAACTCCAGAAGCAGGCCAAAATTACAAAAGACCAAAGCGTCACCATCGCCAAGAAAAAGGTAGACGGCAAAGTACAGGAAGTTATGCTCGGGATCGAAGATGGCACTGTCGTCTACAACGTCTTCATTGAAGATAAGCATTCGCAGGTGATGGAGGTTAAGGTAGACGCCAACACCGGAAAAGTCATTGCCGTGGAACAAACCGATAACGACATGGAAACCGTTGAAGATATGGAATAGTCGATGTTTAAGCCTTCTGCCCGCCGGGTGCCGAGGGCTTTCTTTTTTGCCGCGGCCAATCCGGGTGTCCGGGAACAATCCCTCTGCGAGTGCTTTTTTTGCTATAATGTAAGGTACGGCTGGCAGCCGAAACTTACACTCGCCTTTCGCAGCAGCGCGCTTCCTCATCTATCAACCCTGGAGGTGATCATTGATGCAGCCGACCCTTACACATAAAGCTCCCAAGACGCTCCTTAATCCAGCCGGCGGTTACTTGACCGGATACAGCCATACACTGAATCCCTATACAGGCTGCGCCTTCTCCTGCTCCTACTGCTATGTGCGGGAAATGCCGGTAGCCAAGTTCCGTTCCGAGCCCTGGGGAACCTGGGTCGATATTAAGGAAGGGGCTGCCGCAATCCTGTCAAAGGAGCTTACCAAGGCGCGGCGCAAAGGTCCCGTAACGATCTTCATGTCGTCCAGTACGGACCCTTATCAGCCTGTAGAGTACCGCGAGCGGCTCACCCGCTCCCTGCTAGAAGCGATGGTGCAGACACCGCCCGATTTTCTTCTCCTGCAGACACGCAGCCCTCTCGTCACGCGAGATATCGATCTGCTGCTTCAGATGAAGGAGCACGTCCGGGTCAGCGTCACGGTGGAGACCGATCTGGAGCCGATGAGACGTGCATTCACCCCGTCAGCGCCGCCTTTGGCGGCAAGAATGAAAGCGTTGAAGCAGCTTACAGCGGAGGGTCTGGATGTACAGGCGGCTATCTCTCCGGTACTGCCTTCCTCGGATCGGTTCGCCGAACGGCTTGCCGAGGTCGTCGATCGGGTGTGCATCGATGACTTCTTCATGGGTGACGGAAATCTCGGCAAACGGACCGAGCGGCTTGGCATTCGCCGTATCTACGAGGAGCTCGGCATAACCGAATGGTATGACCGAAGCGCTTATGAGCGCGTATGGAATAGGCTGAAGGCTCATTTCCCCGAACATCAGATCCTGGTCAGCCAAGCAGGCTTTTTGCCTTGAAGCACGGACCTTTCATTGCATCATAGAACAGTAACGCCCCTGTAAGACTTCTGCCATTGCAGCAGTCTAATAGGGGCGTTCGTCATTTCATACCCAGGCTGTAGAGGCACGTCCTCTGTCTCGCCAGGATGGAAATTACCCTTTGACAGAACCGACCAAAGCACCTTTGGCGAAATATTTTTGCAAGAAAGGATATACGATCAATATTGGAAGAGTCGATACCACGATAACGGCCATCTTGATCGTTTGCTCAGGCGGTTTGATGAAATCGTTACCCGTATCTGCAGCCAACCCGCTCGCCGCGATAACGATTTGACGCAGCAGAACCTGAATCGGCCATTTCGACGCATCATTAATGAACATAATGGCGTGGAAATAGGAGTTCCAGTAGTTTACCGCATAGAACAAAGAGATAGTGGCCAAGGATGGCAGGGACAAAGGCAGAACGATTTTGAATAAAATTCCGAAATCGCCGCATCCGTCGATTTTGGCAGATTCCTCAATCCCATCCGGCAGTCCTTGGAAAAAGCTGCGCAGAATGATCAGATTGAACGCACTGATTGCACTAGGCAAAATCATTGCCATGTAGCTGTCAATCAAACCCATAGCTTTAACGACAAGGAAGGATGGGATCAAGCCGCCGCTGAACAACATGGTGAATACGATCATCAGGTTAACGGTAGTACGACCATCCAAGTCTCTTCTTGTCAGACCGTATGCCATGAGCGACGTCAGAAACATACTGATGATGGTACCGCCAACGGTAACGCCAATAGATACAGCCAATGCTTTAAAGAGTGTTCCCGTCGATAAAATATATTGATAAGCGCTCAGCGTAAATTCACTTGGAATCAATACGAACGGCTTGCGCGCCATCTCTTCCGCTGTAGTGAACGAGCCCATAACCACGTGAAGGAACGGCAGAAGCATGAGCAGCGAGACGATGACAAGGAGCGTAATATTGACAAAGTCGAATAAACGGCTGGCAAACGTTTTATCTTGAACCATTTTGATGCCTCCTTTGAAGTAACGGCTTAGTAGATTCCGTCCTCGCCGAATTTCTTAGCCAGCCAGTTGGAGAACATCACCAGAAGCAGGCCGATAACGGATTTGAACAAGCCGACAGCGGTACTGAAGCTGTATTGCCCTTGCTTCAAACCGGTTGTATAGACATAAGTATCGAGGATTTCTGCTACGTTCTTATTCATGGAGTTGAGCAGCAGATAAATATGCTCGAAGCTGGTATCCAGGACGTTACCAATTTTCAGAATCAATAGAACGATAACTACACTACGGATACTCGGAAGTGTGATATGCCAGATTTGACGAAAACGTCCGGCTCCATCCATCCGCGCCGCTTCATACAAGCCCGGGTCGATAGCCGCCATGGCCGCCAAGTAAACAATCGTTCCCCAGCCCGCTTCGCGCCAAATCACCTGAATGACATAAATCGGATTAAACCATTCCTCACTCATGAGGAAATTGATCGGCTGTCCGCCGAAATAAGCAATCAGCTCGTTAATAAGACCGCCATCCATCGTCAGCATAACGAAGGAAATGGATACGACGATAACCCATGACAAGAAATGCGGGATATACACAATCGTTTGCACAACCCGCTTGAAATACGAACTGGCGACTTCATTAAGCATAAGTGCCAGCAAGATCGGTACGGGGAAATAAAATACGATATTGACGACAAAGACAACTAATGTGTTTTTGAATATATTCCAAAACTCCGAATCGGTGAACAATCGTTCGAAGTGCTTCAGTCCGACCCATTCACTGCCCATGATTCCCTTATAGGGCTGGTAATCCTGAAATGAAATCACCAGGCCGAACATAGGAATGTATTTAAAAATCAGAAAATAGAGAAAGCCCGGCAATATCATTAGATAAATATAACGGTTGCGAACGACACGTTTCCAGAGACCGCTTTGAGGCTTTGGAACAACTACGGGATTAGACTCAGCAGCCGTATTATTCATTACGTTCATTCCTTTCTATCGTTAGCAATCGGAAAATGCAATCGAGATAGGCTAAGGCTGCCGATCTGTTTCAGCAGCCTTTCGCCCTAAACCACCTCTTATGGGACCTTCTTATTTGCCACCAACGCTTTTATATTGTTCGTTAAATTCATCGATGATTTTTTGACCGCCATCGTTTTGCCATTTCTTGATAGCTGCTTGGTAACCGGCGTCATCAATTTTGCCCATAACATATTGGTACGTTGCGTCTTTGATCAGATCCTGCAGTCTTGCGCCTTTTTCGTTATACGTTTTGGAATCCAACGAGACAGTAGGATCAGTTACCATGAATTTCGCAGCTGCGTTGGACAGAGTGTTTGCTTTCTCAGCAACCGGCAATGTGTAGAAAGAAGGCGTAATATTCGTTGTTTCATACAGAGCCATGTTTAAGTAAGGTCTTACTTCTTTCTCAATGAGTTTGCTGTCCGTAGAAGGCAATACCTTGCCGTCCTTCATCGTGTAATGCTCGTTTTCCACACCGTATTTCAACAGGTTGGCAACTTCCGGCGAATAGAACTTATCCATGACGTTCAGGATGTTTTTCAGATCATTCTCGGTTTTAACGGAGGATTTAGGGAACAGAACAACGGTTCCGTAGCCTGGAAGTCCCCAAGTAATGTTTTTACCGGATTTATCCTTAATTTCGTTAACTACATCAAATTTCGCTTCAGGGATGTTTTTCTCTGTTTTCTCTTGCATTGTTTTTACATCGCCCATAGTTCCGATGTAGGCTCCGGCTCTGCCTGTGTACATCAGGTTCTGCTGGTCGGTTTTACTTGTTACAGGGAAGTCTTGGTTGATCAAGCCTTCGTCACGCAGCTTTTTGTAAAACTTCAGCGTATCCATGTAGCCTGGGGTCATAAATTCCGGTGTCAGCTTGCCGTCTTGAACGCCCCAGCCATTCGGAGTGCCGAAGTACATGGAGACGGTTTTGAACGAACCGTAGACTAAATCGTTACGGTCAGCCAAAGGAATCGTTTTGCCGCCGCCCGCCAAATCGGCTTCTTTAAATTTCTTAAGCATGTTATACAAATCATCAACGGTTTGCGGAGCCGGAATACCTAATTTATCCGCCCAGTCTTTACGATAGATCAAGCCGGAGCGAGCCGGTTGTCTTTCCTGGTACAGGGAGTAGATTTTGCCCCCG
This sequence comes from Paenibacillus sp. 32352, assembly GCF_002042965.1. GTDB lineage: Bacteria > Bacillota > Bacilli > Paenibacillales > NBRC-103111 > Paenibacillus_S > Paenibacillus_S vulneris. The sequence goes on from NZ_MZNT01000014.1 coordinate 58,696, forward strand.
ACTTCTGTGTTTTTCAAAACCTTTGGATCCAGATTCTTCAGATTCGGATAATCCTTCAAATAAGGACCTACTTCCCAGAATTGGCCGTTCTTGATTGCATCTCTCATCAAGATGAAGGATGCCTGGTTTTTAAGGTAAACCACTTGCGGCAGGGAGCCTGTTGCAAATGCCGCTTGGAACTTCTCATCATAAGAACCATCTGGTACCCATTGAATATCAAGCTCGGAGTTTGTTTTTTGTTCCAGCAATTTTTCGATTTTATCCGACGGTACTTCTGGTGATTGCAGATCGGCCATCACTGTAATTTTAACCGGTCCGGCACTGTTACCGTTCGAGTTTGATGCTGCGCCGTTAGAATCCGTACCTTTACTGCTGCTGCAGCCGGCAATGACGGAGCCGGCAAGAGCAAGGGTACATACTGCACTGATCCATTTCAAATCTTTTGAAGATTTACTCATTTTCTCTTCCTCCCAATTTCATCACTATATGGTTCAAAGTTGTTCAAAAGGTTTGTACGTAATTGCTTGTTCTCTTTTCGAGTTATAATGTAACCCTTAATTCAGATTTCGTACATTATCCCTGACTCACATCTTATAAACCCAGTAACGGCGCGGGTTTGCGCCTATCTTATATGCAGAAATTAACCTTATATAGCCCCTATGTAATTGCGAAATCTACACGCTGCCGGGGCTAAAGATAGTCTTGTTGAGAGCCGCTTTCGAGTCTTTTGTGCCCATTCTGCCCCCTTACATTCCACCTACTAGAACAGGTACGTAGAACCAGGACGATCAACAGGGTATGATTGAGAGGATACTCGACCTTCCAATATTTGTTAGTTAATAGACAAAAATCCCCACAAAGCGGGACCTCGACATCCAAGCTAAATTCATATTTTGCGGGAGAATCCAGATGATAAAAGTTCAAAAAACCCGCCAAGAAGAACTTGGCAGGTTACGCTAGCGTGACGCATTTTATGGGTTATTCGACTTGCTTTTGCTATAGGATTCTTCGAACTCTTTAATGATCTGGGATCCGCCCCTGCTCTTCCAGATTTCAATTTCATTCCGGAAGCCGGCGGCATCAATTTTACCGAGAATGTAGTTATAGGTTGCATTGGTCATGATAGAGGCTAATTCCGTCCCATGGGCATCGTAATATAGAGAAGACAAGCCTAGGGTCGGATCATGAATCAAGATGTTATCGTTATCGGCGACAAGCTTATTCACCTGCTGAAGGATAGGCTCCTGGTCCGTTTCGCTCTGCTTCAGCAAATTCGGGTTGCTGATATTCGCAATCATAAGCGACAGCAAGGGACGAACCTCTGCATTCATGCGCTGGAACATATCCGGGGGAACGGCCACTTGTCCGTCCTTCAATACATAATGCCTTCCTTCCTGACCGTACAGCATCAGATTGGCAATATCCTTATTCATGGTCTTGTCAAAAAAAGCAAGAATCGCCTTCAAATCCTCCTGCGTCTTGATCGCTTTCTTGGAGAAAAGGAACAATCCGCTGTAATCCGGAATCGACCAGATCCCATACCCTTTGGGTCCTTGGATACGATTGACGAGCGCCATCTCGGCGTTAGAGTTCACCTGCTTCATCTCTTCAAGCATTCGCGGCGCATCGGATAGGCTGCCGATATAGACGCCCGCCTTCCCGCTGATCATCATATACCGCTGTACCTGCTTGCTGGCCACAGGGAAATCCTTGTTCATAATATTCTCGCTGTATAGTCGTTTCACAAAATTCATCGTATCCATATACTCCGGCGTTGCGAAGTCCGGAATAAAAGTGCCCCCGGATAACAGCCAGTTATTCGGCGTCCCGAAATAGGAGCTTAAGGTCTTGAAAGCGCCGTATACCAAATCATTACGGTCGGTCAATCCGATCGTATCCTGCTTCCCGTTGCCGTCCGGATCGTCCAGCGTGAACGCCTTGATGACCTGGTACAGCTCCTCGGTCGTGGACGGCTCTTTGAGATGCAGCCGGTCCAGCCAATCCTCGCGGATCATAATGCCTTGACGGGAAGATGACCGTTCATTGTACAGGCCGTAATATTTGCCGTCGAGCTTCGTCTCGTCCAGCGTCTTCTTGCTTAGGTTTTTCAAATTCGGGTAGTAGTCCAAATAAGGGCCGATGTCCCAGAACATATCGGATCGTATGGAATTTTTGACCAAATTATAGTCGATCTGTCTGACATAGGTTACCTGCTTTAATGTATTCGTTTCCAGTGCATTCAGCATTTTGCTCGTATAAATATCATCCGGGACCCATTGAACGTTCAGTTCCACGCCCGTTTTTTGATTCAGCTCATTCATCAGTTCATCCGTAGGCGGCTTGGGCTGGAACAACGGCACCATCATACTGATAGGAGTCGGCACCGGCTTGTCCTTCTCCGTCTCGGAGCTGTTTTGTCCTGAGGAACAGGAGCTAAGAAGCACGGCGGACAGAAGGGCGAGCGCAAGCAGTCGGATCCAACGCGGGGAATACCAGCGGTTCATTATGATTCCATCCTCCTTCCACCTCATTCTAACATTTCATTATACACGAAAAAAGTCGAAAAACTGGCCTATCGTGACGAAATTTTGTTATATTTGTCATGAATACGCATTGATATAACAACTTTAACCTTGCTACAATTAGAATAGCGCTTTCCGGCCTGCTCTCTCAAACGTGAGGCGGCGTGGAAGAGGAACGGATAGATCAAGCTGAACGGCGGATCAAGCGCTGTGCTTATTTTACTATTACGAGGGGAGGTCGACCTATGAGAAAATACAGCTTTTTAACGAAAATGACGCTGTTCGGCTGTATTTTGTGTACGCTTCCCGTTATCTTTATAGGTTTCTTTTCCTATATGAAATCTTCCAAGGAAATTCAAAAGCAGGTCAATTCGGAGCAGCTCCAAATATTGACCCAAATGAACTCCAATGTAGAGCAGACACTGCAAACCGTCAATCATGCCCTGGACCAGCTGAACAACTCTACCGTAATGTCCGAGGCGCTGCGGCGTCCCTTAACCGAACAGGATTTCATGCTATATAAGGATTTGCGTAAGGAAATCAGCAATACCCAGTCGTTTTATACGAATCTGGAGGATGTCGTTATCGTGAATCTGAAGCAAAACTGGATGCTCAAAAACTCCGGCTTTTACCGGATGGACCAGTACATTCACCGCTCCCAGATCGCCAATCAGATGATGCTTCCTAACTCGACATCCTGGGTGCTGAACCCGAGCCTTTGGTTTTACAGTGAAGAGAAGGCCAATGCGAGCACATGCCCTTATACGATCAGTCTTGTCCAGAAGCTGCCTACCCAGGACCTGGATAAATACGGACTGGCTATTGCCAATATTTCATCGTGTAATATGCCGGGTATCCTGAATTATAAGCCCCGGGAGTCTGAAACGGTGATGATCTTGGACGATCAAGACCGGGTTATTTACCATAATGACCCTTCCATGATCGGAAGGTATGCTATCAACACGGGCTTCATCAAAAATCCGGCGATCTTCGACAAGACCTCTGATCAATTCCAAACGGAGGTTAACGGAAAGAAATATACGGCAACCTATCTGCGGTCCTCCTACAACAACTGGATCTATATGTCGGCTATTTCCATAGATAGTCTCACCAAGGAATCCGTAAAAATACGGAATTATACCATTCTGATCAGCGTAATTGTCGTTCTGGTCTTTATGACCGTGGCCTGGATCTTCTCCCGGAGAATGTATAGTCCCATCCGGCGCATGATCAAGCAGATCCCTGTGAAGGATTCGAACATAAACGGACCGCGATTGAACGAATTCGACATTATCGGCCGGACGATGCAGGACCTGTCCTTGTCCAAAAGCCGATTGGAGCAGGAAACGCACCGGCATTATCAGCAAGCCAGGGACCTTTTTCTGATGAAGCTGTTTCAAGGAACGATGCGCCGTAAAGATATTATGGAGAAAATCGAGCATCTCGGCTTCATCGAAAAGCTGAGCGACTGGAAGGTCATGTCCGTCATCACTATCCAGATCGATACGCTTGATAATACCTCCTATGAGAAGGACGATCTGGACCTGCTCCTGTTCGCCGTCAGCAACATTGCTGAGGAAACGATTCCGAAGGAATTCAGCCTTCCGCCGGCCACGATCGATCAAACTCTCGTTATCCTGGTCGGTCAGCAGGAACGTCATTCTGAGCAGTATAACAGCTGGATCTATTCCCTGACGGAATCTTTACAGCAGATGATTCAAAATGTTCTGAAGCTGAAAATGAGCATCGGCATCAGCCTTCCGTTCGACGATCTGAAGCATACGAGCATCGCTTACCGGGAGGGACTGGAGGCGTTAAAGCACCGCATTCACCTGGGAGTCGGCGTTATCATTCATTATGCCAATATGAACGCGGGCAAGCACCAGATGAACCTGGATTATCCATGGCTGACAGAGAGCGAAATGTTCGATGCTATCCGCTTGGCGGACGAAGAGAAGGTCATGGAGCATTTCGAGCATTTGTTCCAGGTTATTTTCAAGCATGAGATGTCGCCGCAGGAATACCAGGTTCCTATCATGAGATTGTTGAATAATCTGCTGATCATGATTCAGGAGGCCGGTATTCGTCTTAACCAGCTCAATCCCGGAGGAGAATCGTTCTATGAAGAGCTGAATAAGCTGCACATCGGCAAGGAGATTGAGGAATGGTTCCTGTCGAGGCTTATTCTTCCTCTCATTCAAATCTTCCGCGAGCGGCTGGACTCGCAGTACCAGAGCATATCCGAGACGGTCCTCGACCGCATTCACAAGCAGTTCGATACCGATCTTACCATTGAGCAGTGTGCGGCCGACCTGCATTATAACGCGAACTATCTGAGCAGCGTATTTCGCAAGGAAACCGGTCAAACCTTTAGCGAATACCTCACGGCCTTCCGCATAACCATGGCTAAGAAATGGTTAATCGAAACCGATATGCCTATTAAAGATATCGCTCAAAGACTGCAGTATCAGCCACAGAACTTCAACCGCTTTTTCCGTAAGCAAGAAGGGATGACACCGGGACAGTACCGGGAAAGCTTCCGCAAAAATCAGTCCTGATTTAGCTGCCGAATGCCTGTTGGCGAGCAGCAGCAAACGAAAACAAGCTGACTTCATCACGAAGTCAGCTTATTTCTTTATCTTATGATTACCGGAGGCCATGCGTCAGTCCGATCATGGTCAGCAGCCCTGCTATGAAGGCAAAGGTTGCCGGCCGCTCATGCCCGTCGCCATGGCTTTCGGGGATCAGCTCCTTGTACACGACATAAAGCATCGCACCGGCTGCAAAAGCAAGCCCATAGGGGACAACTCCACTAATCCGCGAAGTAAAATGAAACCCTGCGAAGCAAGCGGCCAGCTCAATGACGGCCGTCCCGGCCGCTAGCCAAACCGCCTTCCATTTACTGACCTGGTGGGAGATGAGGAAGAAGGAGATTAAGAATCCCTCGGGCACATTTTGCAATCCAATGGCAAACGAAACGAGAGGGCCCAAATCCGGATGCTCACTGGCATAACTGACACCTACGGAGAGGCCTTCCGGCAAGTTGTGCAGCCCCATGGCGAGCAAAAAGAAGAGCGATTTATCCTGCATGGCCTGCTTATTCGAAAAACGCATCGATTCCGAGGACGGAATCGCCTTTTCCATAAGAGTAAGCACCGCAGTCCCGGCCAGAATGCCGGCGGCAAGCACTGCGAGATTGGAAAGCTTCAGCGCGGAAGGGATAAGGCTGTATGTCGAAGCAGCCACCATAATACCCGCGGTATAAGCCAGAAGACTATCTCTTCTGCGATGCGATACGTGCTTGAACAGAAGCGCGGGAATCGCTCCAAGCACCGTACATAAGGAGGCTATAATCCCGCTTAGCGCCATGTGTTCCATCCGAACCAACTCCATATGAGACTATCAAGCCCTTATCATCATATGTCCAAGCTCGAAAAAAAGAACATTTGTCCATTGTATTCCTTTCATCTGCACTGCTGAAACGCCACGAGCCTCCTTCAGCTGTCTTCACAATTAAGAAGGGATCCCCTTTTCGGAGATCCCTGAAATAACTATATAATCATATTCTCTTAGTATCCGCAAATTAGCGGAAATCCTTCGGAATACGACGGGCTACGCCGGTTTGAATTGCCGCTTCAATCACAGCATGACGCACGTTGGTCACCACATGCTCATTGAAAATACTCGGAATCACATACAGCTCATTCAGCTCCGCATCACTTACAACCGAAGCGATAGCGCGGGCAGCGGCCAGCTTCATCTCTTCGTTGATTCGGCGAGCGCGGCAGTCAAGCGTTCCGCGGAAAATGCCCGGGAAGCAAAGCACGTTGTTGATTTGGTTCGGGTAATCGCTTCTTCCCGTTCCCATAACACGCACATACGGCTGCGCTATTTCCGGATCAATCTCAGGCTGCGGGTTTGCCATAGCAAACACGATAGGATCTTGGGCCATCGATTGTACATATTCGACCTTCAGCAATCCTGCGCGGGATACGCCGATAAATACGTCCGCTCCCTGAATTACCTCCGCCAGGGTTCCCGGCTTCGATTCAACCTGCGGCTGCTGGGCAAGCCACTGCCACATAGGCTGCTCGTACGTTCCGCCTTGGACAATCGCTCCGTCACGATCAACCGGTACCAGTCGGCTTACGCCGGCTGCCAGCAGCATCTTGCAGATGGATACTCCCGCAGCGCCGATGCCGTTAACGACCACGCGGACGGACTCAATCGGTTTGCCTACCACTCTTAGGGCGTTAAGAAGACCCGCCATCACAACGACCGCCGTACCATGCTGGTCATCGTGGAATACCGGGATATCCAGCTCCTCTGCCAAGCGGGATTCAATCTCGAAGCAGCGAGGAGAGCTGATGTCCTCCAGATTAATTCCACCGAAGATCGGGCTGATCGCTTTCACGGTCCGGATAATTTCCTCCGTATCCTTGGTATCCAAGCAAATCGGGAAGGCATCTACCCCCGCAAGCTGCTTGAACAGCATCGCTTTCCCTTCCATCACCGGCGCTGCCGCTTCCGGTCCGATATCTCCCAGACCCAGCACGGCCGTACCGTCCGAAATCACGGCTACCGTATTCCGTTTGATCGTAAGGGAGTACGCTTTATTCGGATCCTCATGAATTGCCGTACATACACGAGCTACACCCGGAGTGTAGACACGGGACAAGTCATCGCGGTTCTTGATCGGCATGTTTGGAGTCATCGAAATTTTGCCGCCCAGGTGCGCCAGGAACGTCCGGTCGGATACGTTGATCAGCTTGATGCCAGGCAGCTCTTTGATCCCCTGAACAACTTGCGCTTCCGCCGAGTCTTGAACATCGACCGTGATATCCCGGATCGAGGACTCCTTCCCGACACGGATAACGTCGATAGATGTCACGTCTCCCCCTGCACGGCTTATGGCTGCCGCCACGTCACCGAAGGTGACTTCGCCATGAGTTAGCTCCACACGCAAAATAATACTTGTATTTGCCATAAAGAATACCTCCTTGAGTTCTATATTATGAACTTATTTCTATATACTGAATTTCAATATTTCAAATCATATCATGTAAGCTTTTATTTGTGCAATATGAATTTTATCCGCTTTCATTTGAATTCCCGGAATGATGGGGCTCCAGCACCTAGCGAACCGCTTTTCTCAGCATCTCCTCGTCCATAGCTCCCTGATGCTTTTTGCGGATAATCCCCTGTTCATCCAACACGTACGTTGCCGGATAGGCCGAGACCTGATACGTTTTTCCCACTTGCCCGTCCGAATCCAGCACTAAAGGAAACGTAAGTCCCCAATGCTTCCGAAACGATTCCACCACTACCCGGCTGACCTCGGTATGCATCGCATCGACGGATAGGATGACGACATTGTTATCACGGTTCTCGCTATAAAATGTTTGCATTACCGGCATCTCTACTCTGCAAGGAGGGCACCAGGTGGCCCAAAAGTTGATGAGCACCTTTTTTCCTCTAAAGTCCGACAGCTTCACCTTCTCGCCCTCGAGCGTCATCAATTCAAAATCGGGAGCCGTCTGACCGATCCCAATGCCGATCTCGTCCGACGCCTGGCTCTGCAAGCCGGATTTATCCCAGGTGTTCGCGGCTACAGCGCTGAACAAGGCATGTACCAGAACGAAGGAGAAGAATAAAGTCTGCATCCTTCTGCGCCCCGCTTGAGGCTCTCTCATCCATCCGATAACCACGGTGCCTATGCCGAGTAAGGCAATAATGGCGTTCGTCGTCACATTCCCCTCTAAGAATGCGATGTCCATTATGAGGTATACTGTATACCCTGATAGGATGGAGATAAGCCATGAATCTATATAAACGGCAAGATTAGGCGACGAGCGGTCTTTATACCCCACATAACACACAGTAAGCACGGTCGCCAGCCAAGCGCCTCTCACACCGCCGCTAAAATAGATCAGCCTCATCGGGTCGCTCCACACGCTCTGCGCCTGAAATAGAATGACGCTCAGCTTCCAGATCAAAAACCAGAGCAGTATCGCTTCAAAAGGTCTGTCATAACCTGTTCCTGCGGGCAAAGCGCCTCTCAGCCTCAGCTTCATTACACCATAAGCTGCAATGACCGCAGCGATAACGGCAAGAACTTGTCCTGACATGACCAGCGGTCCTAACGTCCATGTATTCACAATGCGCTGCCTCCTCACCCTAGCCTATTTTTATTGTGTATCGGATGAGTGGGCATGTCAAATCACTACTTTTTTCACACCATATAGAACTCTCTTATAAGGGTTCACTTGGAGAAGCGGTTTTAGGAACCTCTCAGCCCCATGGAAAGGGTGAAAGGCGTTAAAATCAAGGCTCTATGGATTATATTCGACGCCGCTTTCGCCCGTTTGCACTCTCAAGCGCTTCCCCAATATTTGAACTACTTTCCATTTTAATACTAGAAACAATCCACTCTTTTAATCATTAGCCCGGCTTGCTGCGCCTCGCTCTTCTCGATGTTCTACGTTCAAGAAGCTGTCATGACAGACTGAATATTCTATACCCTCGTATGGTATAATAAGAATTAAATCATTTTGCTCTAAACGGAGGTAAGTCCGAATGAAATTCCCTTATTGGATTCCGCTTTCCGGAGTCGTTGCACTGTCGGTTCTCCTATCCGCATGCGGTACGTCTTCCGGCAAAACAACGACAGCCATGGCTCCTCATTCTGCTCATCAGCAGCACGCCCCTAACGGCGACCTTCAGGAAACGACCTCCGGCATCACTCAGCTCCCTACCTTCCTGGATAAGCAGCGGCCCGAAATCAAACAAGCCTACCAAGTGGCAGCTTCGGTCGCCGATCTCCTGCAGTGGATTCCATGCTATTGCGGATGCGGGGAAAGTGCAGGTCATACCAGCAACAAAAATTGCTTTATTAAGGAAATAAAGCAGGACGGCAGCGTCGTATGGGACGATCATGGAACTCGCTGCGGGGTATGTCTGGAAATTGCCGTAACGTCGGCAAGAATGAAACAGGATGGCAAATCGGCCAAAGAAATCCGCACCTACATCGATCAAAAATATCAGAAGGGCTATGCCAAGCCTACCGATACGCCGATGCCGGCATAAATGAAAAAACGAACGAGGGCCAAGCCCTCGTTCGCTCTTTTTTTTGCGGCAGCGTCACAATCGGATAGAGAGAATATTGGAAAGCGGGATGTAAAAGCTGTTGCCGGCAGTGGATACGACCTGAATATTGCCGCCCGTTACCCCTTGAAATTTTCCTGTTACCGAAGTACTGTCGTAAAACACTCTGATCGTTTGCCCGAGAGATAATCTAGCAACGATAGCGGCAATTGCAGTAGAATTACTAGAAGAAGACCGACTGCTCATATAACCACCTCCTTTTTCTGCGGGAGATGGTATAGTATATGATTTCTATGAAACTATGACTAGATTCATATACACGGATAACAATCCATTTTATAGAATCCGTTCTGATAGATGATGCGGCCTGTCCATAGAAAACCATGCTTGGGCCTTACCAAAGTCGGCTTGTCTGCAAAAGGCAGGAATAGAGCGGGATGCTCCCCTGTATTTCTTTGCTTTGCTACACTGAGCTTGGCAGCCTTACGGTCACCGTAGTCCCCTCTCCCTCCTTGCTGCTCACCTGGATTGTCCCTTTGTGCATCGATACAATTTTGCGCACCAAGGATAGTCCCAAGCCGCTGCCTTCTATAGCTCCTGTTCGTGACCGGTCCGCCTTGTAGAACTGGTGAAAAATCATCGAAAGCTCCGCTTCCGGGATACCGATACCCGTATCAGCGATAATCACCTTGACCTGATGCACCTCAGCGGCCGCCCGGACCCGAATCGTTCCTCCCTCCGGCGTAAATTTGATACTGTTGCCGAGCAAATTAATCCATACCTGCTTCATTAAATCCTCATCCGCCGCTAGGATCGTTTTAGGTAAATTGAGCTCCAGGTTAAGCCTCTTGGCACTCCACTGGGGTTCGCAAACGACCACTACGTGGCGTATTTGCTCATCAAGCCGGTAAGTCGCTTTCTGAAACGGATGATGCTTTGATTCCAGCGACGCCAGCTTCAGCAGATTATCGCTTAGACGGGATAGCCTCTCGCTTTCGGATTGAATGATATCCAGATAGTACATTCGCTCCGCGGCGGGCATGGCACTGCTCTTCAATGCTTTGGTAAAACCGATGATGGAGGTCAGCGGAGACTGGATCTCATGCGAGACATTCGATACAAAATCCTGCCTCATTTGCTCCAGCTGCTTGAGCTCATTCGTCATTTCATCAAAGCTCTGGGTCAATATCCCGATCTCATCGTTGCGCTTCAAGCTCATCTGAACGTTAAAATTTCCTTTGGCCAGCTCCCTTGTCGCCTTTGTCAGCATATTCAACGGCTTGACCAAATACCGGGCGGCCACTACCATGACAAGTCCACCCAATATCAGCACGATCAGGAGATTAAGCTGTATGGTTCTTTTGATGCTCTGACTTATCGTCAGATAGTTTGGCTGAATAAACAAGGCAAACGTGTCGGTTCCTCGCTTTACCTGAAAGCCCATGAGCCACGCAGGAAGCTCATGATTCCGGCTATCCATAAACTCCAGGTATGAGCCCCCGGATAACACCTGCCCTACTTGGTCGTCCGATACTGTAAAAGCCAGGCTCGAACTCGCCTGCCTATTGCCGGATGCATCATAGATTGCGATATAGGAGGACTTCATGTCCGCGAACCGCTGCAAAATCAAGTCCCAACGCCCTGGATCGGATTCCCGCAAAATCTCCATAATTCCTTCTGCCGAACGGCTCGTATCGTCCCTTATCCAATCGTGCATCTGCTTCTCGAACATCCGGTTGGTCACGAGAAGAGAGCCTACCAGCCCAATCATCACCGCCACGATAAAGGCTACAACGACCCGGGTGTACAGAGATTTGATCATTCCTCCATCTCCAATCGGTAGCCAAGCCCGCGGATAGTGCTGATTTTGAAGGAAGTCTCCTTATCGTGGAACCGTTCCCGCAATCTTTTGATATGGACGTCTACCGTCCTCTCATCGCCTTCATAGTCAATGCCCCAAATCTGCTGGATTAACTGTTCTCGGGTGAAGATTTGCCCGGGATAGCTGGCCAATTTGAACAGCAGCTCGAACTCCTTTAGGGGAAGGATGAACGATTCCTGTCCTATCTTCATTTCATGCGCGGAGTGATCCAGTACCGCATTGCCAATCTGCACGACATGGGAGGCTGCGATTTTATAGCGCTTCAGCAGCGCTCTAACGCGAATTACAAGCTCTATAGGATCAAAGGGCTTCACTAGATAGTCATCCGTCCCCAGCTCGAATCCCTTCACCTTCTGCCCGGTTTCCCCTTTTGCCGTTACCATAAGAACGGGGATGTCGTAATGCTGCTTGATTTCCCTGCACAGCTCCCAGCCATCCATCTCAGGCATCATAATATCGAGAACGACCAAATCCATTCGCTCCGCCTCCAGCAGAGCCAGCGCTTCCTTCCCGTTATAAGCCTCGCGCGTGACCCAGCCTTCTCTCTCCAGGAATAAGGTCATCAGCTTGACGATATGCCGATCATCATCCACAACCAGTATATTAGCCATCACCGATTCCCCCCAGAATGACATGTAATGACCATAGTATAACCAGGTTTCCAGAACGGATGAATGAAGGCAAAAAAAGACTTCGTTCATTGAACGAAGTCTGAGTATCGTGAAACCAGAAGAGCTTGAAATGCTGCTAGTACACTCCGGTGGAATATCCCCCTCCGGCCGCTGTTGTTCTCGGGAATTATGATTATATTCTTGTAGCGGAAATTTCCCGATAACAAAGGCGGGCGCTATCACTCCTACAGGAGATACTCCACCTACCGTTATAGCAAATTTCTCGCAAATCGGGTTTCTCGACAGTCTGTTCGAGAACGAAGTCTTTTTATTAGAGAGACTAGAGTCCCAATATCGCATCGATCATAGGCTTCGTATCTCCGCCCGGGTACAACACGTACAGGAGAACGTAAACCACCACGCCGGTAGGAGCGGTAATCAGCCACATGACGGCCGTCCAGCGTCCGATCTTTTTGTGCTTAGCAAATCTCTTGTTGAACGCGTGCAGCAAGGTGATAATACCGAAGACACCGGCTAACGTTGCCAAAGTAATATGGAAAAAAAGGAATAAATGATACGCCAGCTTAAGCGATTCCGGACCCCCGAATGTTGTGTTTCCTACAAAGATTGTCCGAGATACGTAGATTAGGAAAAAGGCAAGGGCAAAGCCGGCTCCCCACAGCATCAGCTTCTCATGCCCTTTACGGTTTCCCTTCAATATTTGTCTCCAACCGAAGGCTACAAATATAGCACTGATAACGATAAATGACGTGCTAATCGTAGGCAAAATATGCATTCTCGTTCCACCTCATCTTCCATAGTCAGGCCCGGTTTGCATTGACCGAGGAATGAGCGAACGGCTCGTTCTGCATGTCCTCATCCTCTTCCTCCTGCCGTTCCCTGCGGTACCAGCGGAAGAAGGTATAGGCCAATGCCCAACCATAAACAATTTCCTGAACGATCTTCATAATAACTCCGCCCAGCTGCTGATCATTCAACACGGACATATACAAGAATTGCTCGGATACATCTTTGTAATTGGCATACATAGGCTCGCCGGCAAAAATAATGAGCGCGCACGCCGGTGTCAGCAGGATCCCGTTAACGAAAATGTAGGCCATTTTCTTAAGCTCCGTCATCCGGCTGTACTCAGGCAGCGGGCAGAACACAGGGAACCACATTTGGAACGCTGCAAGGATAAATACCGTGTTGTACACATCATGAAGCAGTGGATTTGTCATCAGCGTGTCCATGATCATCGGAATATGGTAAAAGGAGAATACCATGTTAAACACGAACAGCGAAATCAACGGGGACGTCAATGCATACATGATCTTGTGGGCTATCGGATGCTTAAAGAGCGGGCGCAGAAGCCAGCCCGGCAGCCCCAGCATCAGTACCGGAGGCATAACCAAGTATAGCAGGGATTGCTGGAACATATGGGCGCTGAAGCTGTAATGATGCCCATAATAGCTCAGCGGGCTCCCCTCCGCTATATAGTACAACAGCAAGCCGGAATAAAAGTAAAAAAGCTGCTTGAAAGAAACAGGCTCCGACTCTGCAAACTTATGGCGCCAACGGCTTATAGCCAATCCATATAACCACCCGATAACAACAAGAATGAGCAGCAAGCCTGGGCTCCATAAATTCGCAAAATCAGCAGCCCCGCCATGACCTCCATGTCCCATCGTTCCCATTGGATCCGTATTCATGTTAACCTCTCCTTTCCTAACTATGGATGTTATAATTTGGATTGTTACTAATTTGTGAAAAATGTTGCAAGCTTAAGAAAAAAAGGAGAGCTTTCATTTCTAAAAGCCCCCCTCCTAATTACCACCAAGTCCAGTAAACCGCTGCAGCTACCGCTGTCAGAGCAACAATCGCTCCGAAAAGCAGACCCACGATCGGGAAGAGATGGCCTCTTTCCTTCATGTGCATCCAATAAGCTAACTGGAACAATACTTGCACGACGCCGAGGCCGCTCAAGAACCAAAGCAGGAATGCGCGATCCAAACCGCCGTAAAGTACCGCTGCAAAAGCAATCATCGTTAGTACAATGGATACAATATAGGACAAGTAATGGTTCTTAGGGCCTTCCAACTTATGCCGGTTACCGGCAGACGATGTATGTTGGCTGCTCATTTACGGTCCCACCTTCCCCATCAAGTACACTACGGTGAAGATAAATACCCAAACTACGTCGATAAAGTGCCAGTACAGACCAGCTACATAAAACTTCGGTGCCGTTACTACCGTTAATCCCTTTTTCAAAGCGGACAGGATCAGCAGGGTAATCCATAGTACCCCGAATGCAACGTGGGCTCCATGGAAGCCGACTAATGTATAGAACGATGTAGCAAAAGCGCTCTTGGAGAATACATGACCTTCATGTACATACTCCATAAATTCATAAATCTCAAGACCCAAGAAGCAAAGACCCAGCAGAACCGTAACACCCATCCAGGTCAAAAGCTTGCCGAGCTGACCACGGTGCAATGCCATGGTAGCGAATACACTGGTCAGGGAGCTCGTCAACAAGATAAATGTTGACAGAGCTACCGTACCCAATTGGAAAATCTCTTGTCCTGTAGGTCCATCAGGAACCTGGTTACGCAAAGCGATAAACGTAGCGAACAACGTACCGAACAATACGCACTCTCCGCCAAGGAAGAGCCAGAAGCCCAATACTTTATTTTTACCTTCTAATGTTGCAGTTTCCGCGTGAGGTGGCAGGGCACCGCCTACTTCATGATGTGCACTCATGCCTTTACCCCCTTATCATTGAGTTCTTCTGGTTCAATATGATAACCGTGATCATCATATACGGATCTTAAGAACATGGTAAGCAGCATAATTCCCAAGCCAATTCCAGCTACCCAATACGTGTGGTACATGAAGCCGAAACCGGCGATGAAGAAGCCGATCGAGAAGATAAGCGGCAAGATCGAAGGCGACGGCATATGAATCGAACCGATCGGTTCTGCAGGCGTCATCTCTTTGTTGCCAGCCATTTTCTCTTTCCACAATGGATCCAAACCGCGTACAAGCGGAGTTTGCTTGAAGTTGTACTCTGGAGGCGGGGAAGGAATCGCCCACTCCAACGTACGGCCATCCCATGGATCCGCAGGAGCATTCATAGGCTTCATAGCAGTTGCCACAATATTGATCAAGAATACGATCGTACCGATACCCATCAGGAAGGCACCGATCGTACTGATAAAGTTACCTTCTTCCAAACCAACGCCCGGCTGGTATGTAAATACGCGACGAGGCATCCCCATCAATCCCAAGAAGTGCTGCGGGAAAAATGTCATATGGAAGCCAATAAAGAACGTCCAGAAGTGTACACGGCCTAAGGTTTCGTTCAGCATACGGCCGAACATTTTTGGCCACCAGTAATATGCACCGGCGAACAAGCCAAGCACCAAACCACCAACGATAACATAGTGGAAGTGAGCAACGACGAAATATGTATCATGGTATTGGTAGTCAGCAGCCGGAACGGCAAGCATAACCCCTGTCGTACCACCCATAACGAATGTCGGGATAAACGCTGTTGCAAAAATACTTGCTGTCGTAAATGTGATTTGACCGCCCCAAAGCGTGAACAGCCAGTTAAAGATTTTAACCCCTGTTGGTACGGCGATAGCCATCGTAGCAATCGCAAAGATTGCGTTACCGACAGGACCGATACCTGTTGTAAACATATGGTGAACCCAAACCATGAAGCCCAGGAACCCGATTAATGCTGTTGCGAATACCATGGAGCTGTATCCGAACAAGCGTTTTTTCGAGAATGTACTTACAATCTCAGAGATAATACCAAATGCTGGCAAAATCAAAATGTAAACTTCAGGGTGACCGAAGATCCAGAATAAGTGTTCCCACAGAACGCTGTTGCCACCTTTGGCAACATCGAAGAACGCACCGCCGAACAAACGGTCAAACATCAGTTCAACCAAGCCTACCGTAATGGCAGGGAAAGCGAACAAAATCAAAGCGGATGTGATGAATGCAGTCCATGTAAACAACGGCATTCTCATATAGGTCATACCAGGAGCACGCATGTTGATGATCGTTACAAGGAAGTTAATCCCCCCGATCAGTGTTCCCAAACCGGCAATCTGCAAACCAAGGACGTAGAAGTCTACACCATGGTAAGCCGATGTTGTGTCAACGATACTAGCAAGCGGTGAATATGCCGTCCAGCCTGCTGCTGGCGCTCCACCCAAGAACCAGCTGGTATTGAGCATGACACCACCGAAGAAAAACAACCAGAATCCAAGCGCATTCACAAAAGGGAATGCTACGTCGCGCGCACCGATTTGAAGCGGTACAACCGCATTCATAAACGCGAATATAATCGGCATCGCTGCAAAGAAGATCATTGTCGTACCGTGCATCGTAGTCAGCGCATTGAACGTATCGCCGATAAAAATCTTTTGGTCAGGATACAAAAGCTGAATCCGGATCAGAACCGCTTCCACACCGCCCATCAGGAAGAACAAGCCTCCTGCAATCAGATACAGTATCCCGATTTTCTTATGGTCAACTGTAGTAAGCCAATCCATTAAACCGGTGTAATGTTTTGCTTTGTGAGAGTGAGCCAACGTATTTTACCTCCTTTGTTCCAAGATGTTCGTTATTTCAATGAATTCAAATATTTAACCAAGTCGTTGATTTGGTTATCCTGCAATGGAACTTGAGGCATCTTGTTGCCCGGTTTCACCGATTGAGGATCTTTAATCCATTGTTTGATGCTTTCATCGTCGTGTGGCAGAATGCCTGCAACCATTTCACGACTTCCGAATCCGTTCAAGTTAGGTCCAAAGCCAAGTCCTTGTGCGTTAACCGCATGACAGGACAAGCAATTATCTTTAAAAATTTGTTCCCCGTTCTTCGCTTCAGCTGGAATTGTAGCCGGAGTTTTCATTTTTTCTACCCATTTGTTGAAATCAGCTTCTGATTTGGAGATGACCTTAAAATCCATCAAAGCATGGGATGCGCCACAGAGCTCGGCACATTTACCCATAAAGGTATCAGCTTCGTCTGCTTCCAGATAGAATGTGTTTGTCATCCCTACGTTTGTATCTTGTTTACCGCCCAAGGATGGTATCCAGAAAGCGTGAAGCACGTCAGCAGATGTAATCTCGAAGGCAATCTTTTTGCCTGCAGGAATAACCAGATCTTGCGCTGTAGCGATTCCAAGTTCCGGATACTCAAATTGCCACCAGAATTGGTGTGCCGTTACTTTAACATGAACTGCGTCTTTCTCACCGATGTGATTTTCCGCCAATTTCACCGTATAACTCACTGTTGGCACAGCCAAAATGAGCAGCAAAACAATCGGAACCACTGTCCAAATGATTTCCAGCGTATGGCTTCCTTCGACTTGCTTCGGAATGATATCTTTATCGCCTTTCTTCTTCCGGAAGCGAACCAATACGTAAATGTAGATTACGAATACAACCACGACGACCAAGATCATAATGCCCAAGCTCAGCTTCATCAAGAACAGCTGGTCTCTGGCTACCGGACCTCTTGGCTTCAAGGCGGAAATCCTATCGTCTCCACACCCCGTCAGAAGCAACATCATCAACCCGAAAAGAGGGATGAAACGCCACAGATTTTGCCATCGATTCATCTTATCAATCCCACCTCTAAAGCTAATATTTTTCGAACAAAAGGTCATATATTGTCAATGAACCTAATCACCATATTAACTATAAATTCGTACCACTTTTTTGTCAATGAATCTGAAGAAGTTCACAAATTGTTCTCAAACGGCTATTTTCATAGCATTTTCATTGGTTTTTCTCCTTTGCCTCTCTTGTTTTATTTCCATAATCCAGGGGTTTTATGCATCTCGACGTCTTTTGTCGAATAACGCATATTTCTCTCGAATTAACGGATTCTAATGTAGAAGAAACACATTTGCAGTTGCCGGAGGATGTCCCGCTATGTGAATCAGTTTTCTCAATTGGCCCCCCAAATTATGCTTTCACTGCAAAACTTATGAGGAGGTTATGATGATGTTCCGGCTTCGACTTTCATGGGCGGCTGTTTGTACAAGCTCCCTTATTCTCCTTAGCGGATGCTTCGCCAAATATGATTACAACAGCGCCAACAACTTCGGCAGCAAGCGGGATGCCCCGAGACAGGACACTACTCGCGCTTATCAAACGCAGCAGCAATATGCCAGCGTGTCCCATAAGCATTCCACTTTGGAAATGAACCAGTTTTTATCCGATCAGGTGGCTGCAATGGATGGAGTCAACAGCGCCATCGTGATGCTCGCCGATAACACGGCTTATGTTGCCATTACTATCGACAAGACGGCAACGGGTACCCGCAGCGGTCTTTCCGGCCAAGAAACGAATAATGCCGGAACGGTAAGAGGCTTGTACAATCCGAGTACTCCCTTCAGCGACTACGCAGACCCGAATAAGCTGGCGACGGGCAGCAACTCGTACGATACAGTCCAAAACCACACGCATTTAAGTCATTTGTTCAAGCAAAAAATCGCCGAGAAGATACGCTCCCTTCAGCCGACAGTAACCGATGTGTATATCTCTGCGAACCGCAACTATATCAACGAGCTGAATCGAATTGCGCAGGAAGCATGGAAGGGTCAGGATCTCAAGCCGTTCCTCCCCCATTTCGACGCGATGTCTGAAGAAATATTCGGCACTTTGCCGACCCATCCGACAAGCACGGAAAGATGATGCTGCCGTTCGAAGGCACGGCACACTCTGCCTCCTCGAGTATCGCTTCATATTATATATGAAGAAACTCGGGGTTTTTGGGCTGTGAAGCATAGATCGCGACACTATAGTTATAATGAGGATAAGCTCTTTTTTCGCTATACAATTGCTGTGTGTTTTATATGATCATTCTGATTTATATATAAAAAGGAAGAACTTCGGTTTCTTTTTCCTACGGCTTCCTGTAGAATGCATGTAGACGTCACAAGTCTGTTCAATGTTACATGCAGCCGATCTCAACCATAAACGGCTTCTTCCGGAGAACGGCGCTTTCTATAATAGAAGAGATTTTTTTGCTGCAGGCTGCTTACTTGGATAAAACTGAAGGTTTAAGACTGTTTCGGAACAGACTTAGGATGAATGAACTGGAAGATAAGGAGACAATCTATAATGAAAACCAATTTATTTGCCTCATTAGGCATAAGTGAAGAAATTACGGAAGCCTTGAGCAATCAGGGGTATACGGAGCCTACGCCGATTCAGCAGGAAGCCATTCCCGTCGTTCTGGCCGGAGAGGACGTCATTGCTCAAGCCCAGACAGGCACAGGGAAAACACTCGCCCTCGTCCTTCCGATCTTGGAACGGATTGATCCTAAGAAAAACTATACCCAAGCGCTGATCGTAACGCCTACCCGCGAGCTCGCTATCCAGATAGCCGGCGAAGTAAAAAAATGGGCGCCGATCAAAGGCATTCGGATTTTGGCTGCATACGGCGGACAAGATGTCGAACGGCAGTTAAAGAAGCTCGAGGGCACTGTACATATGATCATTGCAACGCCGGGACGTTTGCTTGACCATTTGCGCAGAGAAACCGTACAGCTGCAGCGCCTGTCCACCCTGGTTCTCGATGAAGCAGACCAAATGCTGCATATGGGTTTTCTGAACGAAGTGGAGGAAATTATCGTACAGACGTCCCCCAAAAGACAAACCTTGCTCTTTTCCGCAACCATGCCCGGCCCAATCCGCAATCTGGCCAAAAGCTACATGAGGGATCCGCAGGAAATCAAGGTCAAAAGCAAGCAGGTTACGTTAACGGAAATCGAGCAGATTGCCGTAAAAACGACAGACCGCGGCAAACAGGATGCCCTCTGCCGTCTTATCGACGAATATCGTCCTTATTTGGCGATGATTTTCTGCCGGACGAAGCTTCGCGCCTCCAAGCTGAATGAAGCGCTGCAGGACCGGGGCTATGCTTCGGATGAGCTCCATGGAGATTTGACGCAGGCCAAACGGGAACAGGTGATGAAACGATTCCGTGAAGCCAAGATTCAGCTTCTCGTAGCCACAGATATCGCAGCCCGCGGGCTGGATGTGGAAGGCATCACCCATGTGTTCAATTACGACATGCCTCATGACGTCGAGAGCTATATTCACCGGATTGGCCGGACCGGCCGTGCTGGACAGCGCGGCGTAGCGGTTACGATGGTAGCGCAGAGGGATCAAGGGAAGCTCGAGATGATCGAGAAGGGCATTCGCTCCGAGCTGGCCAAACGGACCATGAGAGCGGACGGGGAATTGAGCGAGGCCAGAACCAGCGGGACGCGCCGAGAGAGCGAGCGGGCAGATGCGGAGCCGCGGGGCGGCAATGGACGCGGCGACCGGGCCCGGACAGCAGGGCGCGGGCAGCGCAGCCGGAGTGCTGGCGCGGAGCGCGGGGCGCAGCAGGCGCGTGGACGCGGCGACAGAGCCGAGACAGCGGGGCGCGGGCAGCGCGACTGGAGTGCCGGCGCGGAGCGCGGAGCTCAGCAGGCACGCGGACGCGGCGACAGAGCCGAGATCGCCGGGCGCGGACAGCGCGACCGCAGTGCTGGCGCGGAGCGCGGGGCGCAGCAGGCACGCGGACGCGGCGACAGAGCCGAGATCGCCGGGCGCGGGCAGCGCGACCGCAGTGCCGGCGCGGAGCGCGGAACGCAGCAGGCGCGCGGACGCGGCGACAGAGCCGAGATCGCAGGACGCGGGCAGCGCGACCGCAGTGCTGCTGGCGCTGAGCGCGGAGCCCAGCAGGCACGCGGACGCGGCGACAGAGCCGAGATCGCGGGTCGCGGGCAGCGCGACCGCAGTGCCGGCGCGGAGCGCGGAGCTCAGCAGGCACGTGGACGCGGCGACAGAGCCGCAGGCAAGCGCGGCACACAAACGAACGGCGGAGCACGGGCGGGACGCGGCAATGCAGGCGGGCGCGGACAACGCGGACGCTGACCATCACGTAGGTGATCCGTATCTCTTGATTGTCAATACCTTTACCTTGGCATGGAAAACATGTAAAATAAGGTATACGGCAAGTCGGCAAGGAACTTCCAAAACCAAGGAGGGGTTTCTATGTACGAACTAAGGGATAAGGATTTTATCTTTATTTTCACCGGGCCCAACGGTGCCGGTCGTAAAACGGTCGCACAAATGTCGGGCGAGACGCTCGGAATGAAGAAAGTGATTTCGTATACCACACGGCCCCCTCGTTCCGCGGAATTCGACGGGCAGGACTACCATTTTGTAACAAGGGATGCGTTTCTTGAAGCGGAACGCAATAACGAGTTTGTCGAAGTCATCGAGATGGACGGCAACCATTATGGCGTTAAAGAAAAGGACGTTGCCGAGATGCTTCAGCAATATGGAGCGATCTACCTCGTTCTGAATCGTTTTGGAGCCGAATCGCTCAAGAAGCTGTATGGCAACAAGGCTGTCCGCATTTTCATTCATGCCGATCTGAAAACCATCGTGAAGCGTGAAGAGGACCGCGGAGATTCGCCGGAATTGATTCAGCGTTATACCTCCCATTATGAAGAGGAAATGGCGTATAAGGATCAATGCGAGCATGTTTTCGAAAATATCGACTTGGCTCATACGGTATTCGATCTCACGAAAACTTTGGATGATAACTATTTGCACCGCAACCTGATTGATAAAGATTAAGTTGCGGAATAAACCTTTAGAAATAAACCTAACTCTTACAATACGATGTAGGATACAAAAGAGTCCGGCTGTATAAGCCGGACTCTTTTGTATGTATCCCCATTCTCCGATGTTACTTTTTCTTCAACCCTTCAATCAGCTTATTGATTTCTTCATCGCCTTCCCGAAGCGCCGTATTGATATCCTTGCCCTCCAGGATGACATCGAGCAGCTTATTATTCACGACAGCATCGGCACCCGTAGGAATCAGCGACATAAGCTCAGGCGATCCGCCGGAAGCCGGAGTCGGTGCGGATTGATTGTAATAGTAAGCGCCTACATTTTTCCCGCCCATTAAAGGTGAATCGGAACCAAATGCCTTCTTGATCTGATCGTTCGTTGTCGGTGTACGAACTCCCCGCTTGGACTCGGACATAAAGAATTCATCGGAGGTCAAATAAGCAAGTACTTCAAATGCGGCTTCCTTGTGCTGGCTTGTCTTCATGATGCTGTACATCCACGGAGACGGCTGGTCGGCGATTTTGGGTTTATCGGCAAACGTAGGCATAGACACGACGTCCCAATTCATACCCTCCGGTATTAATTTTACGTGGTTCAAGTCATTATTGATAACGGCCATTGCAATCGTCTGCTCCTTGGCAAACGCCTGAAGCTCCGGATTCGTGGCTCTTGAATTAGGCCTGTTGTTGCCCGGAATTTGATAAATGCGGGCCAGGTTTTGGTACAGCTTCTTCCACTCCTCGGTATTCAGGCTCGCTTTGCCGGTCACCGGATCCAGCGGTCTTAATCCGTAAGGATTTTCCCTCAATAAATATCCGTGGAACGTAGACAGCCCGCGGTATTTCGTTCCGTCGATTTCCCGCGTCATTTTTTTGGCCAGCTCATAGACCTCATCCCAGGTCATTCCGTCCTTCGGGTAAGGCATGCCGAACTTATCGAATACATCCTTGTTGTAATACATAACGGAGGTGCTCGCAACGAAAGGAAGGCCATAGACGCCTTTGCCGCCGGTGTACTGATCCAGCGCCTTCAAGGAGGCAGGGTCCAGACGGTTGGTATCATAGTTATACTTCTTGATTAAATCGGACATATCGTATTCTAGACCCAAGCCCTGAATCAGGTTGGGAAACCGGTTGTAGACATACCAGAATATATCCGGCGTTGTCCCGGCCGTGACGAGATCCTCCAGATTGCTGCCTTTTCCGCGTTCAATATATTTCACTGTAATCCATGGGAATTTTTTTCGGATCGGATCTCCAATCTCTTTCTCAAAATCTTCCGGCGTTTTACCCAGTTCCGAAGAAAAAACAAGCTCAACCGGTTCTCTATTCTGCGGTTCTTTCGCTTTGCCCGAGTCCGCAGTCTTGCCGTCATTGCCCCCTTGGCCGGAAGAACATGCCGATAGCAGCATACTTAAAGCTAAAAAAGGCACTACCTTGCTCATTTTCATTCCTGTAACCCCTCCTGAAGATATGTGATATTTTCAAATTTCCAACCAGCGATGCTTTCACACCGGAGTACAGCGACATTTTGTAATCGCTTGCAAACTATTATATCAGCCCGTTTTTTAAAATTGTGTTGCTGCGTTAGTGTGAAATGTCGTTAGGATATTCTAAACCTCATGAACCATATGTTGATAACTTTTCATAGGATTGGTTGTCGTACCTTAGGCAGGAATGAATCTTACTCGAACGCTTGGCCCGCTAACAAAAATAACCCCTCAATGGGGGCCGGACTGTTGCAAAACCTGTTACGCGTGAACTATGCCGCATCTGGAGGCGGGCTATGTCTCTGAGGAGTTTTTTGGGGAACCCCTATGAGAAAACCTCTATTGGGCCTTTCAAAGACATGCGACCGCGTTTAGAGGTAGATTATATCGCCAAATGGATTGTTCACATCCAATAACCTCGGAGTCTTATAAATTATGATAAAAAAAGAGCTGAGCGAATACGCTCAACTCCCTTAATAATTAACGATATATCATTTACTGCTCCGCAAGAAATTTGCGCAGCCGGATCGTTTCGATCCCTGCGAGCAGCACGATCCCTATACCATGCGTATCATTCAGCAGCCAGGACAATTGATCCTTATAATATAATGAAGAAAAAGAATAGCCGGATCCCCGGCATACGCCGTAAATGTTGCCGTTCTTATCGATGCAGTGGGCGGCCAAACCGTCCCAGCCCTTGAATACGGCTTGAATGTAAGGCTCCGGATTAGGAAGCCAGCCAAATCGTACCGCGCGGGCGAAAGCGTACATGAACATGGAGGTGCAGGAAGCTTCATCATAGGATTCCGGATCGGTCAGCACCTGATGCCACAGCCCCCGGACGCCCTGCAGACGCAAATAGCCTTCGCACAATTCCTGCAAAAAGCCTATCAGCTCCTCACGAAGCTTGTGATCCTCTGGCATGACCGACAACAGCTCTGTCAGTGAGAACAGCACCCATCCGTTCCCTCTTCCCCAAGGCACGCCGTTCGGTTTATTGAACTTCAAATCGTAGACATGATGCATAATTTGCTTATCCGGCATGAAAAGTCTGCTTTTATATAGTAAGAACTGTTTGGCCGCATCGTTCAAATAAGCGATGTCACCCGTCAGCTCGTAATACCTGCAAAGGAACGGCGTGCTCATATATAAATCGTCGCACCAGATCGTATCCTTCATAAAGTCGACGGTTCCATGTACACGGTACAAGCAGCCATCCTCTAACCTGTCCTGAACGCTTGAAATATAGCGGGCAATGATATCGGCAGCCCCCCGCGCTCCTTGAAGCTCCCGCTCCTTATTCGTCTGAAGCATAGTGGCGCCGAAAGAGCCGCAGTCATCCAGACTGTCGATTAGAGTCAACTGGCTGTTCAAGCCCGGAGCGCCATACTGCGTGCTATCCCAATAGGCATACTCATTGAACGAAGTACACTGCTCAATATGATCGGCCACATAATCGATGTAGGTGGTTCTCCCCAGCTCCTTGCCCGTTTGAAGGATGCCGTACAGTGTTACGCCGAGCGGATAGTTCCACTTGCCGAACATAGCATTCTCCAGATAAGGCCTCACCCAGGTATCGGGTCTATCCACACGCCAGTAGGTTTCTTGTCCAAGCAGTCCGAATACTTTATCCAGACGGGTAATTTCGTTGGCTGAGGGAGCTGACGCCGAGGAAAACGGCCCAAGATAAAGCCAGGTATCGTTCAAGCCCTCAATAGGATGAGGAGGAATCCATTGAACGTCATTCCCGGTTAACGCATCAAATTGAATGTCCCAACCGCCGGACTGGCAAGTCGACTGTACAACAACGTCATGAGAACCGGGAGGTACGGATAAGGAAACCTCGAAGTCGCCGCTGTTCTCGTCTCTTCGCTCCAGGAGCTCGCCATTCATGTAGATGGCCCATGGACCCTCGAACGTTCCTTTTAATGTGACCCGCTGAGGTCTGTAAGCATGATTATGGAGCCTGGACCATGCAAAAGCCTGTGTCCCGCTTTCTCTCCCGAACATGCGGGCCAAGCGCCCCTGGCTGCTGCTTTCCTCGGACCACTGGTCACGGGGAAGCCATTGCAATCCGGTATCCGCTTCCGCCGTATCGGCTCCCGGCAGACTCGATGCCGGCCATCTCTCGACTTGCGGCTCGGTATAGATCCAGCCCTCCTGCCCTTCTCTCTCGGCGGACGGAGCCAAAAAGTGCAGCGGGAAGCCTTTGGCCGAACCGGTACCGAATCTGCCTCCGCAGCCCGTGCCCGTTTTCACAAATTCCAGCACAAAATGGTTCCAGCCCTGGGACAACCGGGCCCGAAAATCCGTTTTAAGCTCCGGAAACACGTCCTGATTAATGTTGGACTGAAATTTTTTCTCTCCATTAATATATACTCGCACAGGTCCGTAGCAGCTTACCCGAAAAGGAAGATCATTCTCCTGATCCATCCACAGCTTGCCCCATACATAAACGAAGCTTCCGTCCGGCATATCCGGAAACACCTCATGAAGCTTCATCTCATAACGGAAATCCTTGTTTCTGAGAAAGCCTCCCTTATGAAACGTGCGGAAGACCGGTCCTTTCTTCGGATGAGAGCCGATGAACCGGTTGCTTACTGTCGCCAGCACCTCTTCAATAGATGCATCGGAGCCTTTCATTATCGAATCGCGTTCATGGAAATAGTTCATGATTTCATAGCCTCCTTCAGATTTCCCCGCCGGGATAAAGTGTTGAGAGATACAACCGCTTGCTTTGCGGCAAAGCTTGTCCAGAGATAGAAGCTGCCATATCGTAATAGCTATAGGAAAAAATCGCCGCCTTCTGATTATCGTAAATGACGATTTGCTCCTTGCCGGAGCCAAGCAAGTCGGCGTGGGTTACGTAGCCTTCCATCGGAAACTCGACGACTCTATTCATATAACCGTCATACAGGGCTGGAAGAACACCGCCGCCTCTCCGGTAAGCCAATATGTAATCCAGCGAGCTGTCATCCCAGCCGCTTACGGTCTCAATGATGGTCAGCCAGCCGTCCGTCTTCCGGTCCTCTTTCCAAACCTCTTGGCCCTTGGAATCCAGCAAAAAGATGGCATCCTTGCCTTTGCGCGATCCCCGGCCGTCTCCTCTGATGATGCGGTCAAGACCGGCAACCTGCAAGCCGGGAAGATCACTGCGAAATTTGCCCAAAGCCACATGCTGGGATTCCACCGATCCATCATAGCGCCACAGCTCCTGTCCGGACGCATCGTACATGACCGTCACGCTTCCGCCGATGACGAGCTCCGACTGTCCGTCTCCATTGACGTCCCCGATCCAGATGCAGTCGGCATGATCCTCCAGATCGCGACAGCTCCATAGGAGCTTGCCGGCGGGATCAAGCAGATCATAGCCTGCCATCACTTCGTCACGTCCGTCGCCGTTAAGGTCGAAGGGCCACGGAAAATGTCCCGGATTGCCTTCATGGGTCCACAGCAGCTCGAATTCCGAGTTCAACGCCCACATGCGGTGATACCGGTCCTTCAAGATCACATCCCTTGCGTGGTCTCCGCCTGTCAGGTTAGCAATAATAATGCAGTCATGAGCTTCAGGGTCGGGGAGCTCAAAGCTTCGCTTCGACTGGCCTGTCCTGCCGTCGAGGATATGAAACCGATCGTCCATGACGCAAAGCACCTCAAGACAACCGTCGCCATCCCAATCATAAATTTGCGCCGGATAATCCGAACCCGGGCCTCCCGCTTCCGGATCGGGAGTGCCTGTCTGCCACAGCAGCCTGCCTTGAAGATCAAATGCGGTTACGCACTGCACCTGATGGGGAATGTACCGCACATCCTGCCGGTTATCGGGCTGTACCATGACTATCTCCATACGGCCGTCTCCGTCAATATCGCCTAGCAGCATTTTGCAGCGAGGCCCTGCTGCGCTGATATCCAGCTCTCCCAAACTGCGGACTTCATTCTCAGCCGCTCTCAATCGTTCCCCCGCCTTTCATTTTTCGTTCCATGGACCAAAAAGCCACGTATGCCTTCATAGTTTTCCAAGTTCATTAGCCAACTTCCTTGCGATGAGTCCTGCACAGATACCTGCCGGTTCCCACAGGATTTGCATTCTTCCTAATCATATCCAGAACAAGCATTTATCTACAACCATAAATTTTTGCTGATCCGTCCTTCTCCTGCCGTATTCTGCCGCAGGATGCTTGGACTTTTTTGTTTCATTAGGGGTTTTCAAAAATGATGTAAAAATAGTGAAGGTTCTGCCCCTCCTCTGTTCGCATCGTAGCCCAAAATAAGTTAAACTGAAAGGGAAGAACCTAACTATCATCTTCGGAGGTTTCCTTATGAAGCTTATTTCTATAGAACCGACGCCAAGTCCCAATTCCATGAAGCTTAATGTGGATGAAGTGCTGCCGCGGGGCGTGCGGCTGACCTATACATCCAGCCAGGCCGGGGAAGCGCCCGAGCCGCTCAAAAGCTTATTGGCAATCGAAGGAGTGCGCAGCCTGTTTCGGACCGCGGATTTCATCGCACTTGATCGCAAGCCGAGCGCCGATTGGGCCGCTATTCTTGCTTCGGCGAGACAGCTGCTGCAAACGGACAGCGGCGAAGGTCCGTCAGCCGAACAAGCAGCAGGCCCTTCGACAAGCTTCGGAGAAGCCCAAGTGCTGGTCCAAATGTATCGGGGCATTCCGATTCAGGTACGTGTCAAATCTGGGGATAGAGAGGTGCGGTCCGCTCTCCCCGCCATCTTCAGCGATGCGGTTCAGCGGGCTGCAGGCTCATCGATGATCAGAGAACGGAAGCTGGAGGAATTCGGGGTTCGTTACGGTGAGCTGGAGGAGATTGCGGCGGAAATCGTCAGCGAATTGGAAGCCTCCTACACTGAGGAACGGCTCGATGAGCTGGTGAAGCAGGCCATAGAGCAGGGCAGTAGTGCTCAGGATGCTCCCCCGCCGCCCGCACGGCCTGCTCCCTTATCCTTGTCCGAGTTGGAAGAGCAATTCCAGTCCGAGGATTGGAAGCATCGTTACGCCGCTTTAGAGCGCTTCGAGCCGACTATGGAAGCTCTGCCGCTGCTGGCCAAGGCGTTGTCCGACGATAACGCGTCGATCCGGCGTCTGGCCGTCGTCTATCTGGGCGACCTGCGCCAATCGGAGGCGCTGCCTTATTTGTTCCAGGCACTCAAGGATTCTACCGCAGCGGTTCGCCGTACAGCCGGCGATACCTTATCCGATCTGGGCGACCCGGCAGCTATCGGTCCCATGATGGAAGCCTTGAGCGACAAAAACAAGCTCGTTCGCTGGCGCGCGGCCCGCTTCCTCTACGAGGTTGGGGACGAATCCGCCATAGAGGCGCTGCGCAAGGCTTCCAACGATCCGGAGTTTGAAGTGCAGCTTCAAGCCAAGATCGCCTTGGAAAGAATCGAGCGCGGCGAGGAAGCGGCGGGCTCGGTATGGCAGCAAATGACGGAAAGCCGCAAAGAAGGTAAAGAGTAGGCTTGCAGCTGGAGAAACCCGGATGCTCGAGCCACAGCATTGGCTAGATGGCATGAACCGCGTAACGGTTCAATGCATTAATATTGTATGTGGTTAAAAGCAAGAAGCCCCCTAGGCATCCTAGGGGGTTTCTTGCTTTAGCGTCTCGCCATGCAGGAGAATGCGCAGCGACTGCTCGGGAAGCTCCCGCCGCTGCCATTCCGCCATGAGTCGATCCAGCGCCTCGCGCGGGGTATCGTCCGCCAGCCGGAAGGCACCGTAGTGCATCGGGATGAATATCTCCCCCTGCACGTCGAGGAAAGCTTGCACGGCCTCCTCCGGCGTGACGTGCTGCATAGACATAAACCACTCGGGCTCATAGGCGCCGATGGGCATCAAAGCATAGCGGATCGCGAAGCGCTCGCCGATCTGCCGAAATCCGGGGAAGTAGCCGCTGTCCCCGGCAAAATAAATCGCCTCGCGCCCTCCGCTTCGCTGCGCGGGCTGAAGGACCCAGCCGCCCCAATGGGAGCGGTTGGTGTCCCACAGCGTACGGCGCGTCCAATGCTGCGCCGGAACGAAATGCAGCTCGAGGCTCCCGAGCTGCGCATGCCCCCACCAGCTGAGCTCCGTGACGCGAGCAAAGCCTCGGGCCCGCAGCTTGCTGCCGAGTCCCTCCGGCACGAACAGCTGGGCGGTTTTAAAAGAACGCAGCGAACGCATATCCATATGATCGTAATGGCTGTGCGAGAGCAGCACCGCATCGATCGGAGGCAGCTCCTCCATACGCAAGCCCGGAGGCGCCAGCCTTTTGGCAAAGCCCATCCGTTCGGCCCATACCGGGTCCGTCAAAAGGTTCATCCCCCCAAGCTGAATAAGAAAAGAGGAATGCCCGATCCAAGTAATCGTCGTATCCTGCCGGTTGCCGCACAAATAATCGATTTGTTTATGCTCTGCGGCCGGGACCGTGTAAGACAAATCCTTCACCTTTGCCTTCCGCTCCCTCTGCCACTGCCGAATCTCTTTGAAGCCCTTCAGGTTTTTGACCCCATTCATATTCTCGTATCGTTTTCCCGCCATAGACTCCTCCGCCCTGCCCTTTATCTTTTCGCCGAATCTTCACGAGCTGACTAGATAGCATGAAAAAACCATTCTCATTCTACTATACCGTTTACGCCGGCTCCGTGCAAAACCACAGAGTCGCAGCTCTGCGGGCAAGTTAAGGAGCGTCCTGCCAAGGTGAAGCATCGGGTGAATCAGCAATGTCCGTTCGCCGCTATTTGCTTGAACAGGTTCATGGCTATGTGCAAAAACCCTTCATCATTCGGATGCAAATAAGCATCCCCGAACAAGGTCGGCAAATGCGGGACCAGCTTCTGTCCATCCACTACCGTTATGTTCGAATAAGGCCGACAAACCTCACGTATCGTGTCGCTCAGCTCTTCCATCGTCCCCATCGGAACCTCCTTGTCCTGATCGGCTCTCCAATACGGAGTCAGAACATAGATCGGAACCCCGGCATAGAGCTTGGCGGCCTTATCTATAAACCCGAAGCACTGCCGCCGGAATACGTCCAATGTCTCGAATCGGCCCCAGTCATTCGTTCCATAAGCGACTGTCACAAGATCCGGCTTGTATGGCAAGCTCTCATCCAGGCTATCCGCATCGAATACATATCCGCCCACCCCATGATTCAAAAGGTTCATTTCAAGCGCCCGGGACAGCAGCACGGCATAGGTCGAGGACGGCTTCCTTGCATCCATCCCCTGAGTGATCGAATCTCCCAGGCACAGCAGCTTGCGCTTATAGGGCTCAGCGGCTTCAACGGCTGCCCCTTCCGAGAGCTTCAGCGACTGAATTGCCACCATCGTATTTTGCGGCAAATAGATTGTCCATCTTCTCGGCTGCCCGTTCTGCATTCCAGCATGCAGCTCATAGGCAATCCTGCCTTGATCCTGCTCCAGCGTATCGGCACCCAAGCTCGCCGCCATCACTCCATCTATATAAATATCATAATTAGCCCATTTGCGCACCGCGCTGCCAAGTGAATAATTGATTTCAATGGAGGTCGTATCCGATACAAAATCCAGGCAAATGCCCGCCGGACAATGACTGCGGATACGGAATCTTTCCTCCCTGCTGTACAGCTCCATCTGTCGCTCCGTAAATCGGACCGGCATAAAGCCTTCCTCCGTATGTATCCAACGAATCGCATTGGCGAAAAGCCCTTTAGCGGCTATCTCCTCAATTCTCATCCGTGCTTCCTCCTGTACTTGAAATGGCTGACTGAAAGGACGGGCTGCTGACTGCCCGCAAAGCGGTGTCTTGGCCTGATGCTTACTCGTACTGTGCGGTGAGCCCTGAATCGATAAATGGTATCCTGTTGAGAAAAAGCATACATTTTCATTGCGGCATTCATTAGATGCACACGTTAACATTATCATAGAACGATGAAAGCTGTACACCTTCATTTAGAAAAGGATATATGCGTTTTGAATCCTCTGTTTCTATATCGCCAAGATCGTATATGTTAAAATGGATAGAACGATTAGCTGTCTATACAGAAAGGAACAAACCAAAGATGACGAACACTTCCCGCACTCTTATATATTCCGGAGGACATCTCGGCCCATGGGCGCTGCGGCTCATCCAAGCGGGAGACCTCATAATCGGAGCCGATAAAGGAGCCCTCTTCCTGCTGCAGCATGATATCATCCCCGATCTAGCTCTGGGTGATTTTGATTCGGTCACTCCGGAGGACCTTTTGCGGATCCAACGGGAAAGCAAGCAGTTCATCAGCTGTGATCCGGTGATGAAGGATTTGACCGATACCGAGATGGCCCTGAACTGGGCGCTGGAGCAGCATCCCCAAGAAGTCGTCCTTTGCGGCGTACTCGGTACGCGCTGGGATCATTCGCTGGCGAATCTCCATTTGCTTCGCAAAGCATTGTTGGCCGGCGTCTCCTGTTATATTGCCGACGCCCATAACCGGATCCGGCTGATGGATAGCCGTGAGCCCTTGAAGCTTCACAAGGGACGGCACAGCAACGTCTCTTTGCTGCCCCTCAGCATGGATGTTACCGGCATAACATTGAAAGGCTTCCAATATCCTCTTCACAATGCGACCTTGACGATAGGACAATCGCTCGGTATCAGCAATGTGCTGATCGAGCCCGTCGGCGTGATTACTATCACCTCCGGACTTCTCCTGGTCATCGAAAGCAGCGATGTCCCTGAATAACTACCTATACAAAAGAGCCCCTTTTTGAGGGGCTCCGGGTTGTTGTCATACGGAAAATGCGAAAGGTGATAGGTGGTGTATCTCCTGTAGGAGCGTTAGCGTTCGCCTTTGTTCTCGGGAAATTCCCGCTAAATAATGCGAATATAATCAAAGTTTCCCGAGAACAACAGCGACCGGAGGGAGATATCCCACCGGTGTACCGCAGCAAATTTTCCAGATTTTCAGGTTTCTCAACAACCCTACCCTTCATAAAGGGCTCTTGTCACCCGATCCAATCCATAAACGGCACCGCCAAAGCAGCCACCACCAGGGAAGGAAGCAGATTCGCCACATTGATTTTGCGAAGCTCCAGCAAATTCACCCCGATCCCCATGATGAGGATGCCTCCGACCGCCGTTATTTGGGCGATGATCTCATTCAGCATGTCCTGCTGAAGCATAGAAGCGATCCCGGCCGCCGCCAGCGCTATGGCCCCCTGGTAGATAAACACGGGAATCGCCGAGAACAAGACGCCAACCCCCATGGTGGAGGCAAATATAATTGCCATAAATCCATCCAGCATAGCCTTCGTGAACAAAATATCATGCTCACCGCGCAGGCCGCTTTCCAGCGCTCCCAGGATCGCCATCGCTCCAACGCAGTAGATCAGCGTCGTGTTGACAAAGCCGGTCGCAATCCGCCCCTGCTTCATTTCCCCGCCCTTATCCTCCACGCTGTTCCTGCCGCCCAACCGTCCTTGAACGCTTCTACCGATACGCGATAAAGCATGGACTCCCTTTTCAAGCTGATGCCCAAGCTTCTCCAAACCTTTTTCCAGCTGCAGTAATTCTCCGATAATTCCGCCCAAAACAAGACTTACAGCAATCAGCAAAAAATTGCTGGATTTCAGTGTCATGGACAAGCCAAGGGCTATCAAGGCCATGCCGATCCCCTGCATCACCGTGCTGCGAATTCCCTGACTCATCCGGTTCAGCACAAGACCGAGCATACCGCCGATCAATATTGCCGCCGCGTTGACTATCGTCCCCCATAAGGCCATGCCTGATCCGAACCTCTCATTCTGTGTTTTCTCTTAGATGTCATAATGCAAATTCTATATGCATGAATATTTGATGGCATTAATGAATGGAGCCGCCGGAAAGCCCGACCCGATCAATGATTTTGCGGCTCTCGGAGTTTAGTCCTACAAGGGTGACCTTCTTGCCTATCGCAGCGTATTTGTGCGTGACCTTGGATAAGGCGGTTACCGCCGAATGATCCCACACATGAGATGCGCTCAAGTCCACCACAATGTGCTCGGGATCTGCCGAATAGTCGAATAGATCAACAAAATGCATCATCGTTCCGAAGAACAGCTGCCCGGAAATGGCATACACCTTATGCCCGTTCTCATTCGTAGAGGTGCTGCAGCGCAGGCGGGCCATTTTCCAGCCGAAATGGACGGCACTCAGAATGACACCCGCAACCACCCCGATCGCCAAATCGGAGGTCGCCACGACAATCGCAACCGTCAATACCATGACAATGGCGTCACCGCGGGGAATTTTCCCGATGGTTCGAATCGAATTCCAATCGAACGTTCCGATGGACACCATAAACATGACCCCAACAAGGGCAGCCATCGGAATCTGCTTCACGACGTCTCCCAGCACCATGATCAGGAACAGCAAGAACATCCCTGCCACGAAAGTCGACAGCCTCGTCCTTCCTCCCGATCTGACATTAATGACCGTTTGTCCGATCATTGCACAGCCTGCCATGCCTCCAAAAAAGCCCGTTACAATATTGGCGATTCCTTGCCCGCGGATTTCGCGGTTTTTGTTGCTCTTCGTTTCCGTCATCTCATCCACAATTGTCGCTGTTAACAGCGTTTCGGTCATTCCTACGACAGCCAGCGCCAGCGAGTAAGGCAGCAGAGTCAGCAGAGTTCCCAGCGTCAACGGCACCTGCGGGATGTGGAACAGAGGCAGCGCCTGACGGATCTCTCCCATATCTCCGACCGTGCGCAGATCGGCTCCCGTAGCGATCGTAATGATCGTCATGACAATGATGGCAACCAGCGGGGAAGGGACGGCTTTCGTGATACGAGGCAGCAAATAAATAATGGCTAGCGTTCCCGCAACCATCAAATACATGATCCACGTCGCTCCGGCAAAGTTGGGAAGCTGCGCCATGAAGATAATGATGGCCAGCGCATTAACAAATCCTACAATAACCGATTGAGGAACGAAGGTGATAAACCGCCCCACCTTACATGCACCCAGTATCCATTGCAGAACCCCGGTTAACAGGGTCGCTGCAAACAAATAATCCAGCCCGTACTTGGCTATAATCGGCCCCATCAAGGAGGCCATTGCTCCGGTTGCCGCAGAGATCATCCCTGGACGGCCGCCTACAATCGATATAGTCACGGCAATGGTGAAGGAGGCGTACAAGCCGACCATAGGGTCCACGCCCGCCATAATGGAAAACGCAATCGCTTCCGGAATTAAGGCAAAAGCAACCGTTAGTCCGGACAAAATATCGTTTCGGACATTACTAAAAAAGCCTTGTTTTACCCGTTCAAAAAACAAGAAAAATCCTCTCCTATTCCGTTCTTCTCTTGTTGGCGCTCCACTCTCAGGATTGCCGGGGCCGATAGTCACTGCCCTAGATTATAAACGGTTGTGAGGAATCTTTCACCTGCTTGATCAAGCATAAGAGACGGTATACCGCCATTAGCTGCATTTAAGGCCAGATTCTCTCCATTTTTCTCGATATTACGCAGCTTTCATTTGAACCAGCCCTTGTGGCGGAACCATAAGAACATGCCGATCCCGATTCCGAACATCAAGGCCAGCACGGCATAATAGCCCCAAGACCATCCCAGCTCCGGCATATTGTGAAAATTCATTCCGTAGATGCCCGCAATAAAGGTTAACGGCATAAAGATTGTGGTAATGACCGTGAGGGTTTTCATAATATTGTTCATCCGGTTGGAATTCAGCGAAATGTAGCTGTCCCGCAAATCCGCAGTTACATCCCGGTTGGATTCCAATATTTCCGAAAGCTTGAGCAAATGATCGTAAATATCCGAGAAAAAGAATACCTGATCCTTCAGCCCCATGATCCTCTCCGAGCTGATGACGCGATAAAGAAGGTCGCGCATAGGAAAGATCGTACGCCGCAGCTTCAACAGCTTGGAACGAACCTCGAACGTCTCGCTCATCAGCCTCTCTATCGATTTCTTGCTCGTATTGCTTTCGATCTCGTTAAGCTGGTCTTCGATCTGGTAGACACAAGGGAAATATTGGTCAACCAAATGGTCCATCACCAGATATGCGCAGTAAAGATGATGGAGCTCCTCCACCTGCTTGGTTTCCTTAATTCTCTCCCATGCTTCATCCACCGCCCTAAGCTGTCCGAAATGAAAGGACACGACGTAACGGTCGCCCAGGAACATATCGACCTCTTCCGCACCCAAGGTCAGCTCATTGATGGCGTGAAGCACGAAAAATTGAACATTCTCATAATAATCCAGCTTGGGGCGCTGCAGGAGATGAAAGCAATCCTCAATGGCAAGCGGATGAAAATGAAAAAAATCATGCAGCTCCTTCGCCTCCTCCTCGGTCGGACGGTCAAAATCGACCCAAAACCATCGGACATCCGCCCGGTTGAGCTCCTGCAAGGAATGGTTTTCCACGATTCCTTCGCTTTCCGTATACATGAGTATTCGTATCAAAGGCAGTCACCCTTTTTTTCGTTATTATGATGGCACCGAACTTCATTCAATCTGATTACTATCATAATACCCATTATGTGGCGATTTTACGGAAGGCTTAGGAAAAATGAAGTGCGGAGAGAGTCGGGTGACTACTGATGGGGTGCAGGCACCAGTGATATCTACTGAAACAAAAAACCTCAGCCTGATTGGCTGAGGTACCTTTCCCTATGTAACGCGGCCGTTACTTCCGTCCGTAGTCCGCTTTAATTTCTCCCCATGCTTTGGTATCCCACTTGAGGATCTTGTTGCTGTACGTATTGCTTTTCAGCCAGGCTAATGCTCGATCCACCAGCGTCCATATCTCCTGCGTGGACTTATCCCGCGGCAGATTGGTTGCGACCTCCTTCTTGCGGACCCAGCTAATGGCTGTCACCGAGTCGCTGTAGATCGTCATGCTGCTGCCCTTTTGCTTCAAATAAGCCAGTGCGTGCACAATCGCAAGAAATTCTCCTAAATTATTCGTTCCCTTCGATATAGGAGGATGCTGGAAAACCACCTCACCCGTCCGGGTGTACACGCCTTTGTACTCGACAATGCCGGGATTCCCTCTGCTGCCGACGTCGACCGAGAGGCTGTCCAGATCCGCCTCAGGCTTGGCAGTGCCACCACCGGCAGCCTTGCGGGCTCCCGCGGAGGACGAAGAGGCCGAGCCTCCCTTGGCTCCATTGGCAGCCGCGAAGGAGGCCTTCCAGCCGCGCGCCATGGCGGCTTTGGCTTCCGCCTCGCTCTCGTAGGCTTTGAAGCGCGCCTGCGGGTAGCCGTTCGTCTGCGCCTGGCATTCGGCCCATGTAGTGTAAATACCGGGCACTTTTCCTTCCCATACGACATAATACTTTGATTTGGCCACTCGCTATCGCCCCTACTATCCGTTGTGGTTTTTGAAAAATTCGATGAAATACGCCCCGTACTTGAAAAACTTCGCTTCGCCGACGCCCTTGATCTTGAGCATCGCGGCCGGATTGGTCGGCTTCACGCCGCACATCTCCCTAAGCGTGCTGTCGGGAAACACAATATAAGGAGGAATGCCCTCCTTCTTGGCAATTTCCGTGCGCAGGCTGCGCAGCTGATCGAACAGCTCCGCCTCCACATCCTTCGCCGCAGGCTCGGTACGGATGCGCATCTTCTGAATGACCTGCTCTCCGCCGGACAATACAGCCTGGGCTTTGGCCTGAAGCCTTAGCACCGGATATTTGCCTTCGGTAATCAGCAGATACCCTTCCGCTACCAGAAGCTGAATCAGATCGACGATTTCCTTTTCCGTGCGGTCCTTTAATAAGCCATACGTGCTCAGCTCGTTGAAGCCAAGCTCCAGCACCTTCTTGTTGCGGGAGCCCTTAAGCACGGAGGCCACCATGGTCGCTCCGAACCGTTCCTTCATCCGCCGCACGCAGGAAAAGATTTTTTGCGCCTCGACGGTAATATCCGTCAGCTGCCTTTCCGTGCTGCAGTTACTGCATCTCCCGCAATCCTCACAATCATCGCCAAAATACCGTACGATATAACCTTGAAGACATTGCGTCGTATGGCAGTAATCGGCCATTTGCTGCAGCCGGCGGTATTCCTGCGCTTGCCTGCCCGGGTCACTGATAGATTGCTCGATCAGAAACTTCTGAATATGAATATCCTGAGGACTGAACAGCAGCAAGCATTCGCTGGGCTCACCGTCCCGGCCTGCCCGCCCTGCTTCCTGATAATAAGCTTCCATGTTTTTGGGCATATTGTAGTGGATCACATAACGGACGTTGGATTTGTCTATGCCCATACCGAACGCGTTGCTGGCCACTATGACCCGAATCTCGTCGTATAGAAACTTCTCCTGCGCCATCGCGCGCTCCGTATCGCTCAAGCCGGCATGATACTTGCCCACAGGCACTCTCTGTTTGCGAAGCAGCTCATACAGATTGTCCACTTCCTTGCGTGTGGCAGCGTACACAATGCCTA
Source organism: Paenibacillus sp. 32352 (assembly GCF_002042965.1). Taxonomy (GTDB): domain Bacteria; phylum Bacillota; class Bacilli; order Paenibacillales; family NBRC-103111; genus Paenibacillus_S; species Paenibacillus_S vulneris. Next base: position 96,373 of record NZ_MZNT01000014.1, read on the forward strand.
CTTCATCCTTATGCTCACGAATATAATCCAGCATGACATCGCGCTTGTTCTCGCCCTTGATAACCGAGAAGGACAGATTCTCCCGGGCAAAGCCCGTTACATGCAAATCCGGCTCGCGAAGCTGCAAATGCTTGACAATGTCATCCCGTACCTGGTCGGTTGCGGTCGCCGTGAAGGCAGCAACAATCGGCCGATTCGGCAAATGTTCCACCAGCCTGCTGATAGCAAGATAGCTCGGCCGGAAATCATGTCCCCACTGCGATACGCAGTGAGCCTCGTCCACCGCTATCATAGGCACTTCCAGCTCCGTCATCAAATCGATGAAACGCTCGGATTCGAGCCGCTCAGGCGCCACATACAATAGCTTGTACTCTCCCCGGCTTGCCTTGCGGATCCGAACCTCCACCTGCGCATAGGTTAAGGAGCTGTTAATATAGGTTGCCGGGACCCCTATGCTGTCCAGTCCGTCAACCTGATCCTTCATTAGAGAGATCAGCGGAGAAATGACGATCGTCGTTCCTTGCATCAGCATGGCAGGCACCTGGTAGCAGATCGATTTTCCTCCACCGGTTGGCATAATACCAAGCGTATCCTGCCTGTCCAATATGCTTTGAATGACTTTTTTCTGACCGTCCCTAAATGCTCCGTAGCCGTAATATGATTTGAGCACTCTTTCAGCCCGTTCCATCATGCCCGCCAAACTGCGCTCCCCCTTTTAAACTTATGAACTTACTCTGTCCGGGCTCTACGAGAAACGATCGGTTCGCCATCCCATACGATTTCCGTTGCTGCTCTGCGGCTCTGCATTTCAGGCTCCTCCAGCAAGAGGAAGAAATTTTTGGTAGGCAGGTAACCCAATCCGTGCTTGGCGGACAGCCGATCCAAATAAGGCCGCATGTCCTCGTGTGCACCGGACATATTCCCTCCGCTTTGGGAAAAAGCGTAGAGGGCGCTTGCTACAGGCACCCGTTTAACCCCTCCGTTCTCGGATGCCCTTAAGAAAAAATCCCAGTCCCAATAATGGTACATATCCGCATCGAATAACCCGATCCGATCGTGCAAGCTTTTGCGGTACAAGCAGCCCGAAGAGACGAACGTCGAGAATTTCCGCATTGCCGCTTCATCATGCTCATAAGCGAACACAAACCGCTTGGTTGCGCGCCGCGTTACCCCTTCGAGCACATAATCGAATATTTCTACATCGGAGTATACCATATCCGCATCCGCAATAGCCGCCATCATGCGCTCCACATGCATCGGCAGCAGCAGATCGTCATCGTCACACAGCAAAATATATTCGCCCCGGGCGTAAGCGAGTCCCTGATTTCTTGCATGCACATGCTTGGCGTTATGCTCCAGATCCACGATCGTTACATCGAGCTCCGGGTATAAGGCTTCAGCGGATCGCACCGATTCTCCCGCATCATTCACAATAATGATTTGCAAAGCGCGGTAAGTCTGCCTGTACAGCGATTCCAACAGCTCACATACACTATCGAGCCGATTATAGGTTGGAATAATGACCGAAACGAGCGGTTGTTCCATCATACCCGGTCTGCCTCCCTCATTTACCTGACGTTCCCTAGTGCTTCTTTGCTCAAAAGCTGCTATTGTCAAGATACCAGAAAAAAAGCTAAAGGGAAACTGCCGCAATAACCTTTTCCAGCTTTCTCTCCTTCATGCCTTTTTTACCATTTTACGATTTTGGACTCATTTGCCAAAAGGATTTCCGCAGCGGACGTGGAAGTCCTATTAGATGCGGAGTGGCACAAACATACAAATCATGACATAGGCAGCCCGATAAACACTGAATTTCACGAATCCTATAGAACGTCGACAAATACAACTAGAGCCAGGAGGAATGTTCTTATGTCTTGGTTAACGAAAAAACGGTTTTCACACCTTGCCCTGTTCGTCTCCATGCTGCTGCCGTTCGATTATCCGATTATGGCTAATGCTCAAGACGCTGCACCGATTCAAGTCTATTTGCAGCAGGATAAAGTCAATTGGGAACAACAGCCGTATATCGAGAACGGCAACACGATGGTGCCTATGCGCGCTTTGTTCGAAAAGCTTGGCTTCACGGTTTCATGGGATCAGAGTACACAAACCGCAACCGCCAAGAAGGGTGACCTTAGCCTTACGCTGACCATCAACAAAGGTACGGCCGCGGTTAACCAAAATTTGCATAACCTGGAGGTTTCTCCAAAAATAAAGGATGGCAGCACGTACATTCCGCTGCGGTTCGTGAGTGAAGCCGCCGGCGCGGATGTCTCCTGGAACGGCGACACCCGAACGGTCAATATCTCATTTCCGAAGACCGATACGGAACAAACCATTCGCAAGCTGATAGACAACATGGCGCAGAGCAGCAGCTTCACCCAAACTGCCATGTCGATAACAGGAGCGGACGGGATTAAAAAGAATGAACTCACTATAGCCAGCATCGCCATGGATGCCAGCGGAAGCTCCGCTACTGTCACTTTCGATGCCGCATTCACTATTTCCAAGGCCGTGAAAAACGGCAGCGGTATTACTATCTCGCCTACGGAGTCCGCTGTTTACGAGTTCAAATGCCAGGTCTACAAGGATTCTGCAGGCCAGTGGCTGCTAAGCACCCCAACGTCAGGCATGACTTATGAATTGAAGGACAAAAAGCCTTTCATGGAGGCTCAGTAGCTCCGTCAAAAAATACAGGTCCCCGGGAGATCCCGAGGACCTTTTATTATTGTCCTTCATCGCTTGGTCATAGATGATTTCCCGTCATGTATTTCCACGGCTTCGTTACGTTAATCTTAAGATACTCCGGAGCGATAACCTGTGTCAGCAGCCTCAAGGTCTTCTCGTTTCTCTCCGGCACATTCACTTCCAACCGGTTCAACCGAATGGAGATGCCGTAATCATGAACTTGGAAGCCCTTCTTCTGCAGTGAAGGAAGCTCTGCATTCAGACGGGTCATTTGGGCCTTGAGCTCCTCCTCCGTAAATTGCGCGTCAAAGAACTGCAGGAGCTCCGGATGCACAGCCATGCGGATGATCGCTTGACGCGTGTCCTCATATCCATCGATCAGACCGACGAATAACTGCCCTGCTTCAGCATCAATATAGCTGCCGGCAAATCCGGGCAGCTTGCCCTCGTGAGCCGCTACCTGCACCTCCGTCCCGAGCTGCCTGGCAAAGCTTCGGTTCTCCTCCAAATCCTTCTCTATCAAGGGTCCGACAGGTTGGTTCGGATTTCTTCGTTCCTCCCGGGTCCATCCTTCCTGAAGCCAATGATAGAGAAGCGGCGATTTGTACCGCACCCGTTTGTAATTGGGCGTGGTGACGATAATTTCGCCTTTGACCGGGTTGCATTGCCTTAACAGACTCCCGTCCGGCTGGCGCTGCTTCTTACAGCGATAAGCGGGCTCCACCATTACCATTCGATTATTCGTCAGCTTAAATTCCAATACGTTCGGATAGCCATGTCTGCCAAAATGTATCGGGCCGTCTACGGCTTCCGATTGGTTCAGCCATTCCGTTATTTTCAATATAACGGCCTTCTCCTTCGGGTCGGTGATGTTAAAAGGCTCCGGCTTCTCTGCAGACGGCAGCCCTCCGGCGATGCCAACGGCAGTCACTTCGCCTGATCCTATGAGCGGAAATAAGTAGGAAGTCCCCGTAAGAAAAATGATCGCGCACCCTAAAAGCACACCTTTGCAAATACGAATAAAATGTTTCCTGTTCATACAGCCGCTGCAGCCTCCGCCCCGCCATTGGAGTTCTCATCATGAATAAGACGCAGCGAATTGGAATAGGGTTCCAACCGTTCCAGGAAAATTTTATTGCACCACACAAAAAAACATACCTGCCAAGTTGGGCTATCTATGGCTTCTTTGAAGCTGCTTTTTAGGACTTTGTGAAAAAAAATCCTCTGCCAGCGGCAGAGGAGCAGATTCGTATTATTCAAACTATCGGGATTCGGCTGATGCAGATTTCGCCGTGGTGTAATACAGCGCCGCTGCCGCAAGCCCTGCGTAAAAAACGACAGGCAGATGCAGGAGCGAAGCAGCAATGGCAGAGGCGCTTACCAGAGTCAAGGAAAGCAGAATTCGGGCCGGATGAGCCGGCTTCTGTACGTCCCAATACGTTAATGAATCGATGAAATAGCCGTTCTCGGCCAGTTCCTCTCCACAATGTACGCAAGTGAATTCATAGACCGAGCAAGGCTCCGAGCAATGGGGACAATACTTCTGCTTCATGACAAGGATCCCTCCATTTTGGAATGATTAATTCATAGTTATTATATAGGAATTATTGTTTTTGTTCCATAACAAAAAAACAGCCCATGAGCTTCCAAGCTCAAGAGCCGTTTTTTCCTTACATAGGGAGCAAGCGGACTTGCTCACGCTGCTTTAATTGTGCAATCATTTCATACCAAGCTTCCGGTTTATTGGGAAGCACGGTATAGTACCTTTCCAGGAAGCCGCTGATTAAGCTCGCGGGGATCGCTTCCACCGCATCGGCATCCTCGCCGATAGGCATAAATCCAAGATCCAGCTCCTGCACTGCGGCCCCGTCATTATGCCACGACGGATGCACATAGGCGAGATCGAGCCTGCGGTAGCCGAGGTGAGCAAGCACCTCCCGGCGGACGAACGGATTCATCGGCTTCACGCCGCCGAAGCCGTGATCTTCGGCCAGGTACGGGTTGTAAATTTCGGCGAACATGCCGATCAGCTTGCCGCCGCTCTGGCGGACGAGCGACTGCAGATCCTCTATCCGGCGTTTGACCAGGAAGGGTCCGATGCCCAGCCCTTCGCGTCCGATGATCGTAAAGTCGGTCATGGCCACTTGCATATCCTCATAATAGCGATACTCGGTAGCGCCGACGACTTGTCCTTCATGAATGGCTACGAACACCCGGATGCCTTCGTCCTGCAGCGGCTCCTCCCACAGGGAGAATTCCAGCACTTCCTCCGGCGGAAATACCGTCTGCATCAGCTCGTGCATCTGCTTGAAATACGGATCCGCTATATTCGTAATACGATGATATTCCATGATATCCACTCCCATCTTGATAGCATAAGGCTAGTATATAATGGAATAGGAGCATTTCCAAATGGTTTGGGGGAGAAAAAAGAACCTGACGGAAACGGTCAGGTTCGAGACTGTTGAGAAATCTGCAGAGCTTGAGCTATTGCTAATATACTCCGGTGGTATATGCCCCTCCAGCCGCTGTTGAAACCCGTGAATTAGATTAGACTTAGCGGTATTTTCACGGGTTTCAAAGGCGGACGTAAACTCCTCCGAGGCATACCCCACCTCCATATGGAGCATAGCTCACGTAAAGCAGGCTTCGCAACAACGAACCTGACGAAAAACCGTCAGGTTCTTTTTTTTATTCTTCTACTAGCAGAGGCACGACCTTACCGCGGTTGACATCAATAAGGCCGTAATCCGTAATTTTCAAAGCCGGGCTGACCGGCAAGGAATGAGTGCTTATCGACATGATCGGGTTGTAATGATTGTAGCCCAGCGCTTCCATGGCTTCGCGAAGCTGCTGAACCTCGGCAGCCGTCTTCTCAAGCGGCTCCTCGGTCAGGATGCCCCCGACCGGCAGATGCAGGCTCGCCAGTACCTTCCCGTTCTCCACGACGCAGAAACCGCCTTGATTGCGGATCACTTCATTAGCCGCGATCATCATGTCGGCGCGGCTGTGCCCGACAACCAGCAGGTTATGGTTGTCGTGGGAATAGGTCGTGGCGATCGCGCCGCGCTTGATCGTATCTCCGCCGATCAGGCCGTAAGCTCGGCCGCCGGTTTTGCCGTAGCGGTCGAAGGTGGCGATCAGGCCATAGCCGCTGTCTTCCCAGCGGACCTCGCCGCCGCTTACCTCAACCTCTGCGTGATGCTCCTCGGTAAACGTCGAGCCGTTCTTGACCAGCATCACTCTGCCTTTATAGGCCCCTTCCTGGGCATCCGTATGGATGGCAAAGTCCGATTCCGCCAAGGGAGACAACTTCACACTTTGGTAAAAATGGGAAGGGAATGGGTGACGATGACCTTGCGGAAGGTATTCCTCCTGCGCATCGTACACCTTGCGCCCGTTTTTATATACTTGACCTATGGTCAATTCTTCGAGATCGGACACCAGGGAGAAATCGGCAATCTTGCCCGGAGCCACCGCTCCGCGGTCGCTTAGCTTCATTCTGCGGGCCGGTGTGAAGGTCGCCGCGTAGATCGCTCTCTCCGGCGGCATTCCCATCTGAATCGCCTTGCGAACGATATGGTTCAGGTGGCCCCGACGTTGGAACGAATCCGGCATCACATCATCGGTGACAAAGCAAAAATGCTCGGCGACATCCCGTTCGATCAAATACTGCAAGACTTCCTCGGTCATCGATTTCTCCTGAATTTCGATGAACATGCCCGCGGCGATCCGCGCCTCCATACCTTCAATCGATTGATGCGTATGATCCGAATCGATTCCCGCATAGATGATCTGCTGCAATTCCAAATCCAGCAGCTTCGGCACATGCCCTTCAATGACCAGCTTCGGATACTTCGCACGTATATGCTTCAAGATTCGATTCGTCTTGCAATCCGGATCGTTAATGACGTCCACATAGTTCATGATCTCGCCCAAGCAGGCGATCGTCTCCGTCTGCATCAAGGCATCCATGTCCTCAATCTCCATCGCACCGCCCGTTGTCTCCATGGACGTCGCAGGCACCGAGCTCGGAATGGCGTAGAACATATCGGCTACGCAGTGCTCGCTCGCCCGAATCATCTCGGTAACGCCCTGGAGTCCGAAGACGTTGGCCATTTCGTGAGGCTCCGGCACGATGGTCGTCACGCCGTTGCGGATCAAGCCATAGGAGAAGGTCTCCGGCGTAACCATCGTGCTCTCGATGTGCAGATGGATGTCTACGAGACCGGGGATCATATAGCGTCCCTGACCGTCGACGACTTGACCGGCGTCGAAGCTGTCTTCGCCCCGCTCGCCGATGTATAGAAATCTGCCGTCCAGAATAGCGGCATTGCCTGGAATGAAGGTTTTGAAGTAACTGTTATAAATGTTTACGTTCTTGATGAATAAATCGACTCGCATGACGGTACCTCCCAAGTAGCACGTTACTCCACTAAAACCAATTTTTCAGCAGGGAACAGCAGGCGAACCTCTCTGCCGTTGACATAAGGAAGCTCCATCTCCTTGTTGACCGTAAAGTCACCGAGAGCAGTTTCCACTACATATTGATAGCTTCGGCCCAGGAAGGTGCTGACCTTCACGCGGCCCGGGAGACGGTTCGTTCCCTCGGCAGGAATCTCTTCGACTGTCCCCATAATGACGTCATCCGGACGGATAGCTCCCTTGAGGCTGCCGCCGGCATTGTTCCCGAGATGCTTCGCAACGTGGAATACCAGGTCCTTGACCTTCAACTCGACTTCCGCGCCTTGATCATGCCGTTCGTCAAAATGAATGAAATTATTAAATCCGATAAACCGTGCGACGAATTCCGTCTTCGGGTATTTGAAGATGGCGGCCGGACTGTCCAGCTGCTCGATAATCCCTTTGTTCATTATCGCCACCTGATCGGAGATCGAGAAGCACTCCTCCTGGTCATGGGATACATAGACCGTGGTGATCCCGAGCTCCTGCTGAATGCGGCGGATTTCGACGCGCATATTAATTCTCAGGTTCGCGTCCAGGTTACTGAGCGGCTCATCGAAGAGCAGCAGATCCGGCTCGATAACGAGCGCCCGCGCAATGGCTACCCGCTGCTTCTGTCCGCCGGACAGCGCTTTGGGGAACCGTTTCTCGAAGCCCGTCAGACTGACAACCTCCAGAATGTGGTGCACTCTTTTCTTAATTTCCGACTCGTTCACTTTTCTAAGCCGCAGCCCGAATGCGACGTTATCGTATACGGACAAATGCGGGAAAAGCGCATAGCTCTGGAACACGAAGCCGAAGTTCCGTTTATTCACCGGCACCCGTGTGTAATCCTTGCCGCCGAGCATAAACTTGCCGTCTTTGGCCTCCAGGAAGCCTGCGATAAGACGTAGCGTCGTCGTTTTGCCGCAGCCGCTCGGGCCCAGCAGCGAGATAAGCTCGCCTTTTTCAATATTCAAATTAAAATCCTTCAATATCACATTTTGCTCGTAGGCAACCGATACGTTTTCCAAGGATAGCAATGCCATGGATCCAATCCCCCGTTATCGTTTTGTAAAGTAGGACAAGCCCATAATCCGTTCGATAATGAACATAAGGACCGCCGTAAAAATCATAAGCAGCACCGAAATCGCGGCAATCGTCGCGTCAAAATGGTTCTCCACATACGTCAGCATTTGGATCGGCAGCGTACTGACACCAGGGCCGGTCATGAATACAGAAATATCCACGTTGTTGAACGATTCCAGGAAGGCGATCAGCACGGCCGCAATAATCCCCGACTTGATGTTCGGCAGCACCACCTTGAAGAAGGTCGCCAGATGCCCCGCACCCAAGCTCAAGGCCGCTTCCTCGACGGAGAAATCAAAGTTCGACAAGCTGGACGCGATGACACGGATAATGAACGGCAGCATAATGACCGTATGTCCGAACAGCAGGGACAAGTAGATCGGCAGATGATACGTGATGATCAGATACTTCAGCATCGTAAAGCCGAGCACGATACCCGGAATGAGCACGGGCGAGATGAATACCGCATTCAGCGCATCCTTGCCCTTGAACTGAAACCGGCTTAGGGCATAAGCGGCCGGCACCCCGAGAAGGAGCGCGAACACATTGCCTAGCAGCGATACGAAAATGGAGGTTTTGAACGTCTCCATGAACATTTTGACTTTGAAAATATTTTCATACCATTTGAACGAAAAGCCCTGCGGCGGAAATTTCAATACCGTTCCCGGATCGAAGGAAGCGGCGGCAATAATGAGTAGAGGACCCAGCAAAAATGCGTAGACCAGAAGCGTAAACAGGCCAAGCCCTCGATTGTTCTCCTGCATACGTTTCTACTCCTTCGGATTGAATTTATTGGCCATTTTATTCATTATCCCGATGATGATAAAGGTAATAGCAATCATGATCGTAGCGATGACGGAGGCCAAGTACCAGTCGTTTAATGTAATCGCATTCTGATACAGGAAGGTCGAGATGACCTTCTGCTTGCCTCCAAGCAAGGCCGGCGTCGTGTAGGCCGTCAAGCTGCCGACGAACACCAGGATGCTCCCGATGATCAAGCCGGGAATACTGAGCGGCACGATGACCTTGCGGAACGCGGTAAAACGGGGCGCGCCAAGACTTTCCGCCGCTTTGATCAGGTCCGGGTCGATGTTCTCCATAACGCCTACCAGCGTAATGATAATCAAAGGCAGGAATAAATGAATCAGACCGATCATCATCGCCACCGGCGTATACAAAATATCCAGCGGCTCCCGGATGATCCCGATTGCCAGCAGCGTGTTGTTAAGCAGCCCTTTCTTCCCGAGCACGATCATCCAGCTGAAGGAACGGACGACGGAGCTTGTAAGCAGCGGAAAAATCGCGAGCGCGAGCAATATGCCCTTTTTCCTAACGCTTTGCTTGGAAATGTAGTACGCCACCGGAAAGCCGAGCAGGATGCATAAGAGCGTCGTTACAATGCTGACCTCCAGCGTCGTCCACAATATTTTGAGAAAGTACGGGTCTTTAAAGAAATGAAGATAGCCTTCGAGCGTAAATCGGCCCTCCTGAAAAAAGGTGGACCCTATCGTCATAATAATCGGGATCAGCATAAAGAACAGTAGAAACAAAAATCCCGGCAGCAATAATACATAGTAAACCTTTTTCTTCATGTAGCTATGGCTCCTGTTCTTGTAAGGCTAGGCTTTCATCGCTTGCGTAAACAGCTGAAGAAAAGCTTCGGTATCTACATCCATGCAAACGTCCATGTTGGCCTGCTTCGACAAGCGGTTTTGAAAATCGCAGACCGTCTGCCCGTCGCACAAGTCGCTTCGGGTCTCGACATCCACATAATAGCGACGTGTCGTTACGATGCCGCGATTCAGAGCTACGCCTACGGCGAGCGGATCGTGCATGACGCAGGCACGAATGCCATTGCGCTCATAGTAGCGCTGCATATAGTCGGTCGTGCTCTCGCGGATATAGCGGGCGATGGGCGAATCCCCCATCTGCTGCATGTGCTCCTCCGTCAGAAGCGCCTTGCGGGTCACGTCGAGGCCGACCAGCGTAAGCGAAGGGAAGCCGGCGCGGAACACGATCTTGGCCGCCTCCGGATCTACGTACATGTTGTACTCCGCCGTCGGGGTCACATTGCCGTAGCTTCCGACAACCCCGCCCATGACGACGACCTCCTTCAGGAGGTGCACCAGCTCCGGAGCTTGACGTACCGCCAAGGCCACATTCGTAAGCGGCCCGGTTGCGATCAGCGTCAGCTCGCCGGGATATCGCCGCGCAGCCTCGATGATGACTTCGGGTGCAAAGCCCTCCGATGGCTGCTTATGCACGGGCATATCCTTCAGAGCACCTCCGATCCCGTCTTGTCCGTGAACCCGATGCTCGAAGAACGACTCCCGAAGCAGCGGACGGTCCGCTCCCTTGTAGACCGGAATCGATGCCTCGCAGCCGAGCAGCTGCAGAATCTTGCACGTGTTGATCGTGGCCTGATCCCGCGATACGTTGCCGTTCACCGTCGTAATGCCAAGCACGTCGAATTGGCCGCTGCGCACGGCTAACAGGATGCCAAGAGCGTCATCAACCCCCGTATCTACATCGAGAATGACTTTTTTCCTCATCATCCAGCCTCCCTTTAGAAAAAATGAGGGTACATGCCATGGTCATGTCATATACCCCTCAAATGAAATGCTTCCCTATTGCGATTATTGCGTTACTTCTTTATTGAAACGGTCGATCCATTTTTTCAGGTTTTGGTTGACGAACTTCATGTCCAGCTTGCGAAGCTTGGCCACAACGTCGGCTCCGTAAGTAATGCCTTGAGCTTCTTCAGGCGTCAGGTTCAACGTCGTGTTAACCGGGGAGTCAATATGCGCTTTCGCAGATTTCTCCTGTGCTTCCTTGCTCAGGTGCCAGTTGATGAAATCCTCGGCCAGCTGCTTGTTCTTGCTTCCTTTAACGACGTTAACGGTATTCATAACCGCGTAACCGCCCTCAGCCGGGGTTACGAACTTCACGTCAGGGGAAGCGGCTTTCAAATCCTTCACATACATCTCCATGATCGGTCCTGCTGCAATCTCGCCTTGCGCCAGCATGTTAACGTATTCCGAGGTTTGTCCGTAGTATTTAACGACGGATTTGTTCAGCTCCTTCAATTTGGCGAAGGCTTGATCTTCGTTAAACGCGCTGTTACCGGCTACGATAGAAGCCGCATCCACGATCATCGGGCCGCTGGTGGCCGTAATGTTAGGCATCGTCAGCTTTTTGGCGAGCTCAGGACTCCACAGGTCTGCCCAGGATTTGATTTCTTTGCCGCCAAGCGCTTTCGGGTTGTAAGCAATGCCCAGCTGGCCGATGGTGTAAGCAGGACCGTAGTCTTCGCCGAGCGGCGCTTTGGCTACATCATAGATGTCCTTCAGGTTCGTCAGGCGGCTGCGGTCGATCTTCTCGAACAATCCCGCATCAATAGCTTGCTGAGCATAGTAATCGGATAAGTACATGACATCCACGTTAGAGCTGCCTTGTTTTACTTTGTTCAGGCGGTCCGCGTTGTTGCCGATTTCAAGCACGATTTTGACATTATGCGCTTTTTCGAACGGCTCGTAAATTTCTTTACGGAAAAAGTCTTCGGAGAAGCCCCAGGTCGAGATCACCAGCTGTGTCGGCGCTCCTTTGCCGTCTTTATTATCCGCTGCCGCTCCTCCTTGCTCTTTAGGCGCACCGCATCCGGTCAGTGCCAGTCCCAGAACAGAAAGTGAAAGTATGCCTTGTACCCATTTCTTTTGCATCGTCGTTTGACCTCCAAAGGTTAATTAATGGAATTTCGTAAAGAATCGGCTGCATGAAATATTTAGTAGTATTTTGCAAATTCGGCAATCTATGCACGTATCCTACTCTCTCTAAATAACGCAGCCGATGCCCCCTCTTGCTTATAGAAAAAAAGAAAGTGCCCCTGATAGAATAAAAGCTTCTAACAAGAGCACCTTCCATTGTAAACAATGTCCAGCGGATCTGTTTTGTCTTACGCGGGTCCGGTTTCCTCTTCAGATAGATCCGAGGAGAAACGCCGGTCTATTTACGTTGTACGGTCGCTATCGACCAAAATGACATTCGTGAAAGCCCACTGTGTCGGCGGGTCATAGTCCCGGAGGACCGCTTCGATGGAAAGCCCCATCTCCTGCTCAAGTCTTTCACGGATTCGCTTCTTATAGATCGATGACATGTAAAAATCAACCTCGTACTTCAGCGTCGGCGCTTCGCCCTCCAAAGCGGTAGACCGCGGTGAGCGGCGGTGCCTGGCTTGAAACGTGATGATGTTCCCCTCAATCGATGCTTTAAGCAAAGTAGTGCCGAATCCGAACAATTCCTTTGACACCTCGTTATAGATGTGACACAGCTTCTTTTTGAATTCGTTAGAATCGGTTAGGGACACAAGGTTCACCTTCTAAAACTGTCATCGGATTCGAATCTATGTTAATAATACTGAATTCACGCCATTTTTTCAAGCAATCGTTCGGATTTCTTTCTATAAAAAGACTTCCAGTCCTAATTTTTAACAAAAATCAGGGAATTTTCCGAATGAAAAACAAATACTCATTAGGTCAGGCTTCAAGCTCCGGGCCGCTCAAGCCTTTTCCCGGCTCTCTGCGGTACTCCGAGGGCGTGCAGCCGTTCCATTTCTTGAACGTGTTGCTGAAATACGCAACATCCGAATAGCCGACCCGGTCGGCAATTTCACTGATCCGGAGCGAGGTGGCGCTCAGCAGCCGCTTGGCCTCCTCCATCCGCATCTCCGCCACATAATCGATGAAATTACGGTTTAGCTGCTGCTTGAACAGCTGGCTCAAATAGCTCGGATTCAGATGGACAAGAGCTGCGGCCTTGGTTAGCGTAATGTCCCCCGATAAATGCGCGCGAATATAGTCCTGCACCTGCCCGATCGGCGATTGCTCCAGTGGTTTAGAAAGAGAGGCTGGCCTGCGGGCCGCTTCCTCAGAAGGCGGACGGTATTGATTCATCCATTTGGTTAAGCACGCCCGCATCTCCTCAAGCTCCACCGGCTTCAATAAATAATCGAACACTCCCGAACGAAGTGCCTGCTGCACATATTGGAAGTCATCGTAGCCGCTTATTACGATAATAGACTGGGTACGGTCGTTAAGCCGCAGCTCCTGAACGAAACGAAGACCTTCCATCACAGGCATCTTGACGTCCGTCAGGATAAGGTCCGCTTCGCCGCACTTAAGCCAGTCCAGCGCCTCCAGCCCGTCCGAAGCCTCGTGAACGACATGAAAGGGCAGGCCCGTTTTTTCAATCACTTTCTTCAGTGAGATGCGCACCCACCGTTCGTCATCAATCAGCAGCACGCGGTACACCGATGCTCCAGCCTCCTTTTCCGTGCTTTTGGGGTGGACGGTCCGTTCTAAGGATTGCGGCGGTAAGCCTGCCGCTCCCATAGCTCCATTATGCTTCCTCAAGAAGCTCCTTCCTCTCCTCATAAGGAAGCCGGATCCGGACCACGGTTCCGTGACCGCTTACGCTCTGCAGCGATACTCCGAACTCCGGACCGTACAAATAGGCGATCCGCCGGTGCACATTGGCAATGCCGATATGCGCTCCCCCGGCGAGCACATCCTTTCCCTCCAGGTCGCGGTGGATGCGCCGGAGTTGCTGCTCCGACATGCCAATGCCGGTATCGAGGATGACTACGCAGAAGGAATGCCCGGAATCCCGCTCCGCGGTAATTCGGATATGCATCAGCCCGACACCCGGCTCGATGCCGTGAATCATACTGTTCTCGACGATAGGCTGCAGCGAGAATTTCGCAATCTGCTGCTCTAATGCCCACGGCGGGACATCAAGCTCATATTCGAGACGATCCTCGAACCGGTATTTCTGGATCCGAAGGTACACCTCACAGAAGCTCAGTTCTTCCTGCAGCATAACCGTCGGGGAGGTGCTCTTCAGATTGTAGCGCAGCAGCTTGGCCAGGGAAGCTGACATGGAGGCGATATCGTCCATATCCTGCTCGAGCGCCATACCGCGCAGCGTTTCCAGCGAATTATACAGAAAATGCGGATTCATCTGCGACTGCAGCACCTTCAGCTCCGTTTCCTTCTGACGCAAGGAGGCCTCCGTCTCGCGCAGGCGGGTGAAATAAATTTCCTCCAGCAGCCCCTCGAGCTTCTCGACCATTTTGTTGAACCCGTGCGTTAACAAGCCGATTTCATCCAATGAGCGGACCTCCAGCTTACCGGAGAAGTCCCCGACCTCCACCTTCTTCATAAACCGCTGCAGCCGGCGGATCGGATTTACCAGGCTTGCCGCGAAACCGATTCCCAGCAAGTACGCAGCGGCAAGCGAGCCAAGCAGCGTCCAGAGGATCGTCCGTCCGATATAGGCAGTCCCGTTCGTCAGCTCCGCATAAGGAATGGAGGTCACCAGCCGCCAGCCCAAATAATGCGATAAGCTGAACGTCAGAAAATTGCGCGGCTTGTCCCCATCCGTCATCGAGCCGCTCTCTTGGGTAAGCATCATCTCAAAGCTCTTGCCGTTGGCGGGCTTTCCGACCTGCTGCAAGTCGGGATGGTACACATAGTGATTCTGGGCATCGATGATGTAGAGGAAGCCGGTTCGACCGATTGCCACCTTCTCGGCTATCTCCTGGATCCGCTTAAAATTGACGTCCATGATCATGATCCCGATCGGCTCAAGCGTATTCGGACTGATCAAACGCCGTACAATGGAGATCACCTGCTCCTGATGATCCCGTCCTCGAACTACGCGGCTTATCAGCTTGGGCGAGCTGTCCTCCGGTATCGTTGCATACCAGTATTCCTGCCGCAGCTGCTTGGCCGAGTAAGGGCTATCGTAATCTATAGCGTCAATGACCTGTTCATCGTGAACGATGACCGTGATGTTGCTGATGTCCGACCGGGAATAGGCGGCATTTTTCAATACCTGTTCGATGTCCGTCTGAATCCCGCTCTGCTTCATCTCCTCCATCGTCCGCATCTTCAGGAAGCGGTTCATATCGGGATGGTTAATGATGCGAAGCGTATCGATCTCGAAATCCTGCACGTAATACTCGACATGAGCCTTCACCTGCTCAATGATTTGCCAGCTGTACTGCCCCGCCTCCTGCTCGAGCACCTCGGACGACCTTTGGTACGATATCGTTCCGACAAGAAGCAGCGGGAATACGACGATCAATGCCGAGTAAAACAACATTTTGACCGTAAGCGTCCGATTGCGAAGCAGCACAACCCGCTGGAACGCGCCGGCGGCCTTGCTCCATATCTTCACGGGTGGATCACCCCTTGGTTACAGCTCCTGCTTCAGCCGGATCATGTCTCTGCACTGCAGTCCGTTTTCGTAAATCGGCTCCTCATAATTCCGCACAAAATAGTCCATGTCCACACCGTGAATCCGGAAGCCGCATCTTTGGTACAAATGCAGCTGCCCGACGCTCGAGTTTCCCGTTCCTATTTCTATCGTATGGCAGCCCTGCTCTTTGGCCGCCTGGATGGCGTGCGTAAGCAGTCTTTTCCCCAAGCCCTGCCCCTGCATGTTCTCCAGTACCGCTATGTTCATAATTTCGACCGTTAACGGTCTTGTGGGCAGAAGCGCTACGACCCCTGCAATCACGCCTTCATGCTCCATTACATAGCAGCGGCACCGGTCTATATAGGTCCGAATGACCGGCTCCTCGGGATCCGCCAGCAGCAGCAGGTCCATCGGATACGGTTCGCCCGGCTTTAACTCTCTGATTATCATACTAATCCCCCATTTCGAGATTCGGAGATGGCTGCGGTTCAACTCTTCAGCGGTTCATAATGTCCCGGAACAGCTGATCCCGCTCCTCTCTCCGCCCTTCGTACAATTGTAAATAGTCAAACAGCTCGAAGGAAAAATCGACAAATGCGCGCCCCTTCGCCGTTATCACATGTCCGTCTCTTACTACTCTCTGCTCCACATAGCGCTCCCGCGGAAACGGGTCCTCTAAGTCCAATTGCCGGATCCGGTCAACCGAGCAGGAGGTTGTATACTTCCTGTGAGCCAGAATGCCCGCTCTGCCCAAATATTGCGGGCCGTTGCAGATTGCGGCCAGAAGCTTCTCCTCCCTGTCCAGCTTCCTGATCAGCTCCGTCAGCTCCTGCCGCTGCTCCCGTATAGGTCCGCCGGGAATGATGAGCCCCTCTACGTCCTGCAGCTCCATCGCCTCGGCAAGAGTGGCATTCGGCTTGTACGTCAAGCCGGATTCGCTGATCACCGGCTGATGATCGTATCCGACACACAGCACTTCTTTCTTGCCTGCGTTTTTGATTTTGTGAAAAGCCAGCGTAATTTCAAAATCCGCAAAATCCTCGGATATAAAGCATAGGATTCTCCCCATGACACTCCCTCCCGTCGTATGCTTTTGGATGTTCAGCCTGTCCAATTTATTTTACTAAAAAAGTATTTTCCAAAAAAATGAAGGGGCGTTTCTTTCCCCATCGTCTTGTATAGCATAAAAACTAAAGTAGAGGAGTGAGCCTTCTATGCTCAAAACCATCTCGGTACGGTTTGTCGTTTCCTTGTTAGCCTTGATTCTGCTTGCCTACGTTATTATGCAGTACGGATTATCAGACCCCCATAAGGCGGGTCTGATCGTTCAAAAGCTGCAAAAGCCGGACTTTCACTATGCGCCCTGGATTTATGTACTGTATTTGCACATCATCACTGCCTGTCTGGCTGTCGCCATCGGACCGTTTCAGCTGTTCATCCGGCCGAAAAGAAAAGGAATTCGGATCCACCGCATCCTAGGCTATACCTATGTGCTCTCCATCACGGCGAGCGGACTGATCAGCATTTATTTATCCATCTTCGCTACCGGAGGGTGGATGGCCGGGCTGGGCTTTTTTACCCTGGATGTTCTATGGGTGCTAACAACCTGGATATCCGTCAAAAAGGCCGTAAGCAAACAATTTCAGGCCCACAAGGAATGGATGCTGCGCAGCTATACTCTTACCTTGGCTGCCGTTACGTTTCGCGTCTGGCTGCTAGCGCTGACCCCGCTGTTCAGCGGTCCGATGGAGCCTCCCTATCGGCTGTCCGCTT
Source organism: Paenibacillus sp. 32352 (assembly GCF_002042965.1). Lineage (GTDB taxonomy): Bacteria > Bacillota > Bacilli > Paenibacillales > NBRC-103111 > Paenibacillus_S > Paenibacillus_S vulneris. The sequence continues at coordinate 113,623 of NZ_MZNT01000014.1, forward strand.
GGCTGTGCTGGATCGGGAATCTGGTGTTTATCGAGATATTCATCCGGCTGTCCCGCAGGAAATCCGTGCGCACCACACTAACCGCTTGATCTATTTAGATGGGCTCTTCCATCTATGATGACGGATGACCTCTCCCTGCTCGGAATCGTTGATCAGTTCATGAAGCCGTTTTAACCGGGTTTCCTCTTTCTTGGCGCTGACAACCCAATGAACGGCTGTCTTTTGGTAGGACGGGGACTGCGCCTGAAAGTAGTCCCATGCCTTCTTATTGGCACGAAACAAGGCCTCGTAAGCTTCTCCAAGCTCCGCGTCCTTCTCCTGCTCGTAAGCGTAGACAGCCGTTTGCTCCTCCTTCCGTTCGGCAAAGGCGCGAAGCCCCTCCGGGCGCATTTTCCCAAGCTTCGTCAGCTCCTCCACCTTCTGAACGTTCACAGCACTCCAAATGCTCCCGCGTTTGCGGGGAGTGAACCGGATCGTATAGCTGACGTCGTCAATACCTTTGCGGACGCCGTCGATCCACCCGAAGCACAGCGCCTCATCTACCGACTCCGGCCACGTCATGCTCGGCTTGCCGGAGCCTTTTTTATAGAAGCCGACCTGCAAGGATTGAGCCTTATCATGATTCTCTTCAAGCCAGGCACGAAACTCGGCCGGAGAGGCAAAAAAAACAGGTTCCATCGTTATCCCTCCTTTAGGGCAGAAAAACGCACCGATACTGTTCTTTATTCCCTTCCATGTCCTGCACATCTATAGTATTAATTCCATTAAAGGGCTTCATTTTCCTGTCGCTTATTCATGATATATTATATAGAAAACCCTGTTCAGGAGGAAGCCGCCCATGCGATACCCTGTTTTAACCGAAACGCTTGCCCTGCGTCTTCAGCAGGCTGAAACCGACTTTTTCAGTTCAAGAATCCGCTCGATCGGGGAACGTCCCGGAAATCCCGAGGGCGTCGACGTTCGCAGCTTCGGCAGCACGACCGCCTATTATATCCGAACGATGCCTTGGGGTGTATTTAACAGCGTAAAAGGTTTATCTGACAAAGATACGGACAAGGTCGGGGACATCGCCGCCTTTTATAGGGAAAGAGACAGAAAGCCGCTGGTCGATATCTCCCCTGCCGGCTCGAGTCCTGGACTGTTCCAGGCCCTGACGGACCATGGAATGATTCAGCAGGGGTTTCATTCCGTTCTTTACGGACTGCCGCTGCGGGAGCTGCCTGCGCTTCCGGATACGGTAGACATTGTTGAGGTTACCGACCACGGCCTATTTGACCAATACGCCGAGGTGCATTGTACAGCGTCCGGCATGTCTATTGAACACAAGCATCATTTCATCCATAATAACATCGGCTTGCTGCACAGGCCCGGATGGAGATTGTTTCTCGCAAGTGTAGAAGGGAAACCGGCAGCCGTAGCCGCCATGTATAGCAGCGGTGGGATCGCTTCGTGCGCTCTGGCAGCTACCCTCCCTGCATACAGAAGGAGAGGATTGCAGACGGCCCTTTTGCAGCGCCGCATGCATAAAGCTTATAAGGAGGACTGCGAGCTTGTCACCGCTCAAGCCGGCTTTGCCAGCACCAGCCAGAACAATATGATGCAAGTTGGTTTGCATCTGGCTTGGACGCGGGCTGTCTGGACTTTGGCTTAGCGAGCCTGATTGGCGATCATCATTATGAATACAATGAACCTGTAAATTCCTGAAGCTTCTGACTTGCATGGTATCATCCAACTATTATCCTCCTTTCATTGTGGCATGCAGCTCTATTGTTTATGCTGGATCTAAAAGGCTATAAGAATGCCCGTGAACTTAGCAGTCCATTCAAGGAGGTCACTGAAGGATGAGGATCACCAAACGAAAAGTCCTTGTCATCATACTAATAGCGGCAGCGATCGTCTATATCACGAACAGCTCGCGTCTGGCTCCCTCAAGAGACGGGGCCCCGCTGCTGCTGGCGCACCGCGGACTCGCCCAAACCTTCCATATGGAGGGTATTACCAATGATACCTGTACGGCGGAACGAATCTATGCACCGGAGCACCCTTATTTGGAAAATACGATAGCCTCCATGAACGCAGCCTTTAGAGAGGGAGCCGATATCGTAGAGTTTGATGTGCAGCCTACCAAGGACGGACGATTCGTCGTATTTCACGACTGGACGCTGGATTGCCGGACGAACGGTACCGGGGTGACCAGAGATCATACGGCTGCCGAGCTCCAAGCCCTGGATATCGGATACGGCTATACAGCTGACGGGGGACAAACCTATCCTTTTCGCGGAAAAGGCATCGGGCTGATGCCGACCCTCGACGAGGTGCTCTCTACCTTTCCCGACCGCTCCTTTCTGATTCATGTGAAGAGCAATGATCCTGATGAAGGGGCTCAGCTTGCCCAATATCTTAAAACGTTACCGGCCAACCGGCTTGAGCAGCTGACCGTATACGGAGGTGATCAGCCGGTCGCCGCGGTGAAGGAGCTGCTGCCGGGCCTGCGAACGATGTCCAAGGCTTCGCTCATCCGTTCCTTGCTTACATATGAAGCGCTGGGCTGGACCGGCTTTATTCCTTCCTCCATAGAGCACACTCAAATTCATATACCGGAGAAATATGCCCCTTACTTGTGGGGATGGCCGAATCGTTTTCTGGAGCGTATGGAGAAGGCCGATACCCGAGTCATCGTGGTCGGAGGAGACGGCTCGGAGTTTTCCCATGGATTCGATACGCCGGAGGACGTAGAGCGTCTGCCGCGCGGCTACACAGGAGGCATCTGGACCAATCGCATCGACCTGATCGCACCTATGTACAGAGGCAAATGAACGGGAACCATCGTCGTTCCTGGTGATCCGTCTTCGCTTGAGCCGTACAAGGGCTTTCTGCACGGAGAACCGCTGGCATAAAGGGCGACAGAAGTCCCTGCTTCCTTGTCCCGCCCAAAATGAGACGATCGTCCCTTGTCCCCCATCCCCCATTTGGTAAATAATGGACTAAATCATTAAACATGATTCAGCAAAGGGGGAGACTAGCATTGAAAAAATCATGGACCATTGCTTTCATGGCCGCAGCTGTCGTTCTGCTGCCGTTTACCGCCAAGGCTTCCGAGGAAATCGCCGCGATCCTGGTGCCGCAGTTCAAGCTGGTGGATAACGGCAAGCTGATTGACACGTCGGAGGATACTCCGATCATGTATAACGAAAAAACTTACGTGCCGTTACGGCTGGTAAGCGAAGCATTAGGCTATGAGGTGACCTGGGATGGCGCCAATCAGGCTATCCACTTCAAGCAGCCGGAAGGCAATTACCCGCTTCTTAAGAATGAGGGCGTACAGATCGTGTCGGCCGAACCCAAATATGACATGATGACGTCCTTGGACAGCACCCATTATCTGGGGTCGATCTCTCTCGAGATCGTCTATGAGGTCTCCCAAGATCTCGACCGCGAGCCGGTGTTTACTCTGGAGAGGCTCAATAAGGAGCAGACGGTTCTGACTACCAATACGCAGCTTCTGAATAAAAAGAAGGGCGTCTATAAGACCACTATCCTGGGGGATTCCAAACGGCTTCCTTACGATATTAAAACAGACCGTGAGACGGTCATCAAGCAAATGCAGAACGATTACTTCTATCGGTATAAACTTAAATAACCACCCAACAACCCCCTGTGCATCTGCTCAGGGGGTTCAGTTTGTTGAGAAATCTTTCATTTTAAAAAAATGCGAAAGTGGTAGGTGGGGTATCCCCTGTAGGAACGATAGTGCCCCCCTTTGTTCTCGGGAAATTCCCGCTATAAAGCGAATATAATCAAGATTTCCTGAGAACAACAGCTGGGGGCTTTGCGTAGCAAAGCCTGCTTCGGAAGCTTGGCCGGAGGGGGGTACCGCACCGGGGCACCCTAGCAATTGTTCAGATTATCGGTTTCTTATAAACATCACCCCCTACACAAGTGCAGGGGGTTGCCGCTTCCATCTCGATTAATTTTTCCTGGCCGCATCAATCTGCTCTAAGACGTCTTTATATTCCGGACGATATTTCTCGATAACCGGCTTCACCGCGTCCTGCCAAGGCTTAACGTCCTTCACCTCAGTGATGGTTACGCCGGCCGCACGGACCTTGGCTTCTGCGTCCTTCTCGTACTTATCCCAAGATTCGCGCTGGGTTTTGACAGAATCGATGGCGGCCTGCTTCACGATCTTGCGGTCCTCCTCGGACAGCTTGTTCCAGGCCGATTGGCTGATCAGGAGCACTTCCGGCACGCGTTGATGCCCATCCAGAATCATATGCTTCGCCACTTCATAATGGTTCGAGGACTGATAGCTCGGGAAGTTATTCTCGGCCGCATCAATAACGCCGGTTTGCAGGGAGCTGAAGACCTCGCCGTAAGCCATAGGCGTCGCATTGGCTCCGAGTGCGGACATCAGATCGATGTTGATCTTGTTCTGAATGACGCGAACCTTCTGGCCCTTCAGCTCCGCCAGATTGGTTACCAGCTTGCGGGAATAGAAGTTACGGGCGCCGGAGCTGTAATAGGCCAGACCTTTCATTTTGGAGCTTTCCAGGCTGTCCAGCAGCTTGTTGCCATTATCGCTCTCCAGAAACTTCCACAGGTGCTGATCGCTGTCGAACACATAAGGGAGGCTGAAGACGCCGAAGTTTTTATTGAACTCCGCCAACGGTCCGCTGCTGACGCGGGTGAATTCGATGGCTCCGAGCTGAACCTGCTCGATGACTGCCTTTTCCTCCCCTAGCTGGGATGAAGGGAAGACGTCGATCTTGATGCGGCCGTTCGTACGCTCGTTGACCAGGTCAGCGAATTTTTTATCCCCGATCACGGTCGGATAATCCGGCGGATGCGTGTCCGCCAAGCGGAACGTATACTTCTTCCCTTCGACCTTCTTATCTCCCCCGGCTGTCGTCGGCTTAGCAGGGTCCTTGGTGCTGCAGCCTGCCAGGACACCCCCGGCCATAATCAAGCATGAAAGGACGCTTACCACTTGGATGAACGGTTTCATTCGTACACTTCCCCTTTTATTTGAATTATTAATGCTTCATCATATTAGGCAGCCACATCACTAAATCCGGCACATACGTCAGCACGAGCAGCACGACGCACATCACATAGAAGAAGGGCATCATCGCTTTCGTCCCTTGGCTGATCGATATTTTCCCGATGGCGCAGCCGACGAACAGCACGGTCCCGACCGGCGGCGTCAGCAGCCCGATGCCCAGGTTCAGCATCATAATAATGCCGAAATGGACCGGATCCATGCCGAGATGAGTTACGACGGGCAGCAAGATCGGCGTCATGATCAAAATTAGCGGGGCCATATCCATAGGAGCGCCGAGAATCAGCAGCACGATATTAATAATTAGCAGGATGATGACCGGGCTGTCCGATATGGCCAGCATCGCATCGGTCACCATGGCCGGAATTTTCAGGTAAGCCAGCAGCCAGCTGAACGCATCCGATGCGGCGATGAGGAACAGCACCATGGAGACGGTTCGGAACGTCTTTTGCAAAATCACCCACATGCGGCTGACCGGAATGTCCCTGTAGATGACAAACGTCAGGATAAAGGCGTACAAGCAGGCCAATGCGCCCGACTCCGTCGCCGTAAACCAGCCGCTGAAGATGCCCCCGAGTATAATAGCCGCTGTCATCAGCGACATTAAGCCATCCAGCACGATCTTCGGAATATCTTTGCGTTCCACCGGGTCTCCTTTGGCATACCCCCGCTTGATCGCATACACGTAGCTTGTCGCCATCAGGGAGATGCAGAGAATCAGTCCGGGGATGATGCCCGCAAGGAACAGACTGGCTATGGAGACGCCGCCCCCTGCCGCCAAGGAGTACAGCACCAGATTGTGGCTCGGAGGAACGACCACCCCTTGAATCGCGGAGGATACGGTAACTCCTACCGCATAGTCGGTATCGTAGCCTTTTTTCTTCATCATCGGGATCATGACGGAGCCGATCGAGGACACATCCGCTACCGCCGAACCGGAAATGTTGCCGAAGAACATGCAGGCGACCGAGTTCACCATCGCCAGTCCGCCCCGTATCCCGCCGACAATCAGCTGGGCGAGATTCACGAGCCGCAGCGCAAGCTTGCCCTCGCTCATCATATGTCCGGCAAGAATAAAAAATGGTATCGTCAGGAGTGAATACGAGCTGATGCCCTGAATCATCCTTTGGCCGACCACCGCCAGCGGGATATCCAGATACATCACGGTCAGCAATGTAGACAGCGCCAGCGTCAGCGAGATTGGAAACCGCAGCACCATCAGAACTACGAAGCTGACGGTAAGAATGAGTATCGCGATTGTCGTTTCTTCCATCTAATGACTCCCCTCCTCAATGCCTCGATGCCTTCTTGTGTCGATCCCGATAAACTGCAGGAAGGAATACACGCATACAAGCAGACCCGTGATCGGCATCACCACATAAATAACGCTGTTGGGAAGCTTGGTCGCCGCCAGCGTGCTCTCGTTCATGAGGATGGTAAACTCGGTACCGGATAGGATCAGATAGACACCGAAGGCGAACGTGCTTGCATAAATCGTCTTATCCAGTACCCAATTGACTTTGGGAGGAAACTTGCTTGTAAACGAATCGATGGCCAGATGCAGGTGCTCGCGAAAACCGTACGCGATACCAAGGAAGGAGAACCAGACCAACAGCAGGAGCGTCACCTCCTCCGACCAAAATAATACGAAATGAAACAGCTTCCGGGTCAACACCTGGGTCGTTACGATAAGAATCATCGCCAGCAGCGCCGCCATGGAAAAGGTCTCAAAAAAGCTGTCGATCCACAGAAACGCTTTTTTCAGAGCTTTCACCTTTCATCCCCCTTCAGGCTTGCAAATATGTGATGTAAGCACTTACATTTTCGGTCACAAAACCTATTGTAAAGAATATGGAGCGGAAACGGTACGCCATGGATTTTAGATTTATTTGTAATTTTTTTAGGTCTTTGCCGGCGTGCAGCCCCTTGATTCGGACAGATGGGGTAGTGAAAGGCTTAGGGCATATTGTATAATCGGAATGATGGTTCTTATGTTGGAGGAAACTACAAACGGTCAAATGAACAGAAAGAGGCTGAACAATGTCAATTAAAGCTATATCCCCCCTGGACGGGAGATACAAGGAACAATCGGAAGTATTGGCAGAGCATTTCTCGGAATGGGCTCTGATGAAGTACCGGGTGTTTGTGGAGGTCGAATGGCTGATCCATATGTCCCAAAGGCCCGAGATTGCAGAAGTGCGCAATTTTACGGCGGAAGAGATCGCGTTTCTGAGAGGCATCACCGAGCAATTCAACGATGCATCCGCACTGCGCATCAAAGAAATCGAGCGTACGACCAAGCATGATGTGAAGGCTGTCGAATATTTCCTGAAGGAAACATTGGATCCGACAACCCTTGCTGACGTCAAGGAATTCCTTCACTTCAGCTGCACCTCGGAAGATATCAATAACCTGTCCCACGCCCTGATGCTGAAAAACGGCATGCAAAGCGGCTGGCTGCCAATGGCCGAGAAAATGACGGCTGAGGTTGCCCGCATGGCCGAGGCTGCGAAAAATGTTTCGATGCTGTCCCGTACCCACGGGCAAACGGCGAGCCCTACGACACTTGGCAAGGAGCTTGCTGTGTTCGTATACCGCTGGAACCGCCAGCTCAAGCAAATCAAAGCACAGGAATACCTCGGAAAATTCAATGGTGCGGTCGGCAACTTCAACGCGCACTCGATCGCCTATCCGGACGCGCCTTGGGAAGATATCGCCTGCTCCTTCGTCGAGCACCTGGGGCTGAACTACAACCCGTTGACGACGCAGATCGAATCCCACGACTACATGGCTGAGCTGTTCCATTCGATCATGCGCTTCAACAATATTACCCTGGATTTCGACCGCGACGTATGGCAGTATATCTCGCTTGCGTATTTCAAGCAAAATGTCGTAGCCGGCGAAGTCGGTTCGTCCACTATGCCGCATAAGGTGAACCCTATTAACTTTGAGAATTCCGAAGCCAATATGGGCGTCAGCAACGCCATGCTCGATCATTTGGCCAACAAATTGCCGATCTCGCGGCTTCAGCGCGACTTGACCGACTCGTCCGCCCTGCGCAACATGGGTGTCGGGATCGCCCATTCCTATATTGCTATGGCCGCTACTCTGCGCGGACTCTCCAGCTTGTCCGTGAACGAGCCTGCGATTCAGCAGGATCTGAACGAAAGCTGGGAAGTGCTCGGCGAAGCGATTCAAACCGTTATGCGCCGCGTCGGTTATGAGAATCCGTATGAAAAATTGAAGGAGCTCACAAGAGGTGTAGAAGTAACGCCGCAGCGCATTGCCGATTTCATTCATGGGTTAGGCCTGCCTGACGCCGAGAGAGAACGGCTGCTTCGTCTTACGCCGTCTAGCTATATCGGCATCGCGGACAAGCTGGTCCGTCACATTCAATAATGCCGCAGCTCCCCCCTTCCTGTTTTTGCCATGGAATAGTCCTCCAACTTTAAGGTTAACTTAAGAAGCAGGGACTATGCTGAATAGGCCGATACAGAATGAAGGAGTGAGTCTCCGTGGAAATCAACACCCTGTTAAACGAGCTCTTCAGTTCGCAAGAGGATTGGTCCGTCAAGACCAATGAACATAGCTATATCGTCGTCCCGAATGAACCTAGTAAAGAGGAAGACGATAAAGAAGAGAGAGCCTAAGCACTCTCTCTTCTTTGAGTGTTGGTGAAAACCTGTTTTGCATGAACTATGCTACCTATGGAGGTGGGGTATCCCTCGGAGGAGTTTACGTCCGCCTTTGAAACTTATGAAAACACCACTAAATATAATCATATTTCATGGGTTTCAACAGCGGCTGGTGGGGGATACCCCACCGGGGCACCGATGCTATTTTTCAATTGAAGGTTTCCCAACAAACTCTAGAGAGAGCCTAAGCGCTCTCTCTTCTTTATTCGCTTAAATGAAAGGGAACGGTAGCTACGACAACGTCCTTCTCCTTCAGCAGCCTGGAGCGAATGCGGTAAGCGGATTGGTTATGGAGCAGGCGGTGCCACCACTTTTTCGCTACGAATTGGGGTAGCAGCACCATGATGGTCTGCTTTTCTTTGACGTGCGCGTCGATCCGCTCGATGAAATCGACCAGCGGCTTCACAATCGTCCGGTACCGGGACCGGAATACGACCAGCCGTACCCCGGGATTCCATTGCTCCCATTTCTTCTCCATCTTTTCCTCATCTTCATCGGAAAACGAGATATAGAAAGCGACTACGTTGGGCGACAGCGTCTTGGCATAAGAAATCGTGGCGGCAACCACCCGGTGAATCCCTGCGATCGGGATAATGATGATCGATTCCCTATGGGGAAGCGGCTCATCCAGGTTGATGCGAAGCTGATCCGCGACATCCTCGTAATGGTCGTAAATTTTGGTAATAAACCATAAGAGAATCGGCGTCAAAATAATGACAATCCAGGCGCCTTCCACAAATTTGGTCACGCAAAAAATAATGAGAACAGCGAACGAGACCAGAGCCCCCAAGCCGTTAATCAAGAGCCGGCCCTGCCAACCCTTTTGCTTCTCCCGGAACCATTTGCGGACCAGGCCGCTCTGAGCCAGCGTGAAGGACAAGAAGACACCGATGGCGTATAAAGGAATCAGTGCATCGGTCTTTCCTCTGAAGGCGATCAGCAGAAGGCTGGCCAAGACGCCCAAGGTAACAATCCCAAAATGGAAGGACAAGCGGTCTCCACGGTTAGCGAACATTCTCGGGAAGTTCTTGTCTTGAGCCATGATCGATGCCAGAATGGGAAAGCCGTTAAAGCTCGTATTTGCAGCGAGTGTCAAAATCATCATCGTCGCGATTTGCGTCCCATAGTACATGGCACCGCGGCCAAATGCACTCTCCGTTACCATGGACAGCACGGAGGTATGCCCTCTCGGATCCGGCGTTACGCCATATGCCATGGTCAGGATGGTAACCCCGCCGAAGATAATGGCCAGCAAAATCCCCAGCGACAGCAAGGTCTTCTTGGCATTGTCCTTGGAAGGAGTTTTAAAATGCGGCACCGCATCCGAAATCGCCTCAATCCCGGTAACCGCAGAACAACCGGAGGAGAAAGCCTTTAACAAAACGAACATCGTCAGCCCCGCCGGTGCTGCTCCCGGAATAACATGAATGGCATTCGCATGACTGGCGCCCGTGATCAAATCAAATATCCCTTTGCCGATCAATACCAGCACACAGAGAATAAAGAAATACGTCGGGAAGGCAAATACCGTTCCGGATTCGGAGGTCCCTCTCAGGTTTAACCATACCATGAGCCAAACCAGGAACAGGGCGATCGGTACAATATAAGGGATTGCAGCAGGAAAGGCGGACGTAATAGCCTGCACTCCTGCGGATACGGAAACCGCAACCGTCAGTGTATAATCGATCAACAACGACACGCCGGTTAATCTTCCGAACGCCATCCCCAGGTTTTCCTTGGAAACCATGTACGCTCCTCCGCCTTGAGGATAGGCGTCAATAACCTGTCTATAGCTGACGACCAGGATCGTGATTAATAAAATAATAGCGATCGCTATCGGCAAGGAATAAGCAAAGGCTGCAACCGATCCGACCGCGGCCAGCGCAATCAGAATCTGTTCCGTTCCATAAGCCACTGACGACAAGGCGTCCGACGATAATATCGGAAGCGCCTTCCAAACCGGCATTTTTTCTTGCTCCAGCTCGTTGGATTTAAGCGGCCTGCCGAAAATGACTCTTTTTAATGAATCTGTTGTCACACTGCGTGCACCCCGATAACAAAAGAATTGGCGTAATAAACCATCTTAGTGTTTAATATGTCCTGTAACAACACAAAAAACACAAGGCAAGAGTCCTGTCTTCATCTCTCCTTCTCACTTCCGCTGACGAGGTTAGCTGTCGGATTAGGGCTGTGAGAAGCATGCCCTTCCTTTGCTTTACGCAATAGGATTCACCCCTTAATGATGGGTCCCCCGCTCTTCTTTCGAAGATTAAGCTTTATGAAATTATTCAAGCAACGATTGAATATAACTTTCTAACGGTCCCGTTGTAAATGTGACACGTCCGGATAAATAAACCGATTTCTATTCTCCTTAAGTCAAAATAGCGCATACATGCCTACAGCCGTGCATCTCGCATCGTTTTTTATCAAATTGCTTTCTTTATTGAAAAAAGGGGATAGTTCCCTCCGGTTATTAAGAAGGGAACTCTTACTGTGAAGGATTTATTTCGTATAGTGTAAAAGCTAAAGAAGATTCTATGAACTATAAGGGATTGCTTTATAAAAAAAATACTTCCAAATACAATTTGAAAGTTACTTAATGGAGCTTCTTGAAAAATTGGCTAATTATTAAGCGTATCAAACCAAGAAGAGAGAGGAAGAGAAGTGCAACCATTTCAGATCGATCTCCCTCCCTCAAAAAAACTACGACGGAATAACCAACGCACTATATTTTTCCTCAAGTTGCTTTAAGTAACTTTCTGGATTTCGGCGAAAGCGCCGGCGCATTACACTTTCGTTGAGACGTGCATTCCATTGAGTACATTGTTCTTTATATCTTTCATATGGATCCGAGCCAAACCGAGCGGAAAGATTCAACCAGAACGATATACTCGCCGTTGCGAAGAATATAATTCATTCCAACTTCGTCTTCCCGTCATAAAACGATGGCGAGTTTTGGTTTGTCGGTAAAAACGTTCTATGGTCATTGTTGGTACGGGGAAGAAAAGAGTGGTCGTAACAAGAAAAGTGCCCCTTCCAGAATCCCCTGGTGTAAGAAGTTACATTCTTCACCATGGGCAGATCAGTCCCACGTACCCCAGGTTCAAAAAGAAATGGAGATATTTAAACGATTATAGTAATTTTAACTGTTTTGTTGATCCTTCTAGCATTCAGAGATTATTCCATAAATCGAAACAGCGGCTATCATCTAGACTGCCGCTGTTTTTTTATTACTTTATATTTTCTTCCTACAGCCGCCGCCACCGGACAATCATCAGGCCTTACTTCGTCCAGAAGAAGCCGGGTTGCTGCCACGGCTGCCTGCAGCCTTTTCCAGCAATGCCCGACGAGTTGGGCTTCAATCGGAAAACCGGAAGAGCGAGCTGTAGTCACGCCTGGCTACATCTTCCAGATAGAAGGATCAACTCAACGTTTTTTATTTTCGTGATTATTATCTTATTTGGATCGATTGTTGATGTTGATTAATAACCTAATGATTAATAATACCACAAGTAAAAAAAATATTGACAAAATTATTCCAGCTGGGGTTATTAAATAATACATATTAATACCCACCTTTCACTTGTTAAGATTAAAGGATTAATCTATTATACAACAAAATATAATAAATATTATAATTTTAGGTAGATATTGTAAATTTAATAGGATATAATTACCATATATTGATAAAGGAGGTAATTATTATGGTAGCAGGTATTATTCGTAGAATTGGTAGGTTATCTTTGGCTTGTGTATTTGCTTTTACCCTCTTTGCTGGATCTGCTTTAGCGCAGGAAGGTACCAGTAAGCAAAAAGTTCTCGGGTTGGAAGTGCTAAACACTTTCGAACAAGTAGTCAAAAAAGATGGTGTTGAGCTAACGATTACTAGACAGGAATTAAAAGGTGGTGCTGCAGAACTAGAAAGACTTATTCAAAATGCAAAAGCAACTGGCGAATTTATTATTCCTGCAAATCGAAATTCTAAAGTTGCAGGTTCCAGTATAACCTATGGTGGAAATGGTTGCGAGAATAATAGTTATATACAAGCTTGTGTATATGCAACTGGAACGATTAGTGTAAATTGGGCGGGTTTTGCCGGTTTCAGAACTAATGGAACAGTTATTCAAAATATTACAGGGAAATCAGGCTATGATATCACTGAACAAGCAGGACAACCACGAGTTAAAGCAGTAGCATATGGCATAGTTGGTGGTGACACAATTATTTACAACACATACAACTATAAAGCTTCAGATTGGGGTACACTGACTACTTTCAATTTTAATGAGTCTGAACCAGGGTTAATAGTAACCGTTGGATTATCTATGGGGGCAGATTTCAAATATAAACTTAATGGCAACTGGGTTAACACAACTGTATGGGCCCCTTTGACACAACAATAAGAAAGCAAATCTATACTGCATAGAGGTCCACGAAGCCCCTTGGGATGCTTTCCAAGGGGCTTTTTTATAAGCTTGTAGCTCGGCTATCGTTACACCGTCCACGCCGGGTGCTCCTCCGTTTTGGATCACTCGCTTGTATGCGAGCCGAAGGTTCTCCCCTTCGAGCATTCGCTCCAGCAAGTCGTTCTGGGCTTCGCGAGAGGAAAGGGCGACTTGTGCCGATGAAGAACTCGGCGCTCCGACATACCCATACGGCTTCACCGGTTCTCTTTGCCGAGGACACCCTCTTGCTCTTGGCTAACGGTAGGCGTTCGCCAGCCCCCGTTCGGGACTTTCACCCTAAAGATGACGCCCCTGCTGGGCGTACAAACCAAGGAACTAAGCGAGAACAAACCGCTTAGCTCCTTAATTTCATTCTAAAGTGCCGGCAAGTGAAAATCCTCGAAAACTCGCAAGGAAATAAGTACCTTCGATCGGCACTCATTGAAGTTGCGCCCACTCCGTCTGCAGATCCAACAATTATCTCGGAGCTCAGTACCGACGCATCGCAAGCCGCAAAGGCAGACACCGAGCGGCATTGGCGGCCGCCCATTCCATCATGACTATTGTTTATCATCTCCTCACGCGCGGCAAAGATTATAAAGATTTAGCCGGTAGCTATTTCGAAAAACGACAGCAAGAGGCCATAGGAAGCAGGCAGTTCGAAGGCTTGAGAATCTTGGTTTTCAAGTGGCTCTCACCACCTCGACAGCCTCGTAACCATCTTGATTTCACATAAATTCTATAGCGCACAGTTTTTAAAAAAACACAAAAGCAGGGGCTTAGTTTCATGTGAAATTCTCGGGGTAGCTCAATAACATCTACAACAGCATGGTTAGAACTAACGTTTCGCAATAATGGCAGTAGTAGAAAGCGCGAATAATACCAGCAAGTTAAAGATGAAAAGCTGGTTGATTGGGATAGTTGTATTACCCAAATATTGATTAATTAACAAATACCCATTTAAGACAATTAAAGCGAATATAAAAACGATATTCATGTATTTTTGCATCAGAAATTTAACTCTCTCATCAACTTCGGGCGTACCCTCTTTTTTTTGCTTTCTTCTCCGCACCATTTCAGCCATCCCAGAACCAATCACTATCGCTATAAATAGCTCCCATTTAATGGTTTGTTCAATAATAGAAATGATAACAAATGCGATCAAAAACCCAAGAAGTAAATGCCAGAAACTAATGACTGTCTTTCGCTTGTTCACAAAGATTCCTCCTCATGATCGAGAGTAAATACATCTTCAACGCTTACTTTAAAATAACGTGCAATTTTTAGCGATAATTCTAAACTTGGATTGTAGTGGTTGTTTTCGATCGCAATTATTGTTTGCCTGGTTACCTGCAAGTCCTGTGCCAATTGTAGTTGAGTAACATTGTTTTTAATTCTTAGATCGCGGATCCTATTGTGGACTATCATATTCACCATCTTCTGAAGTAAAGATATCTTTACATTCATTATAACCTAGTCATCCCTCTACGTAAAGATATCTTTACATAAAGGTACAGGTACAAAGGTAAAAAGGGTTGCAGCACATTAGACTCTGAAACTGAAGACTTTATCTTTCCTTAGCGTACATTTTGCGCGTCTTCCTGGTTACCCCTCTAACAAAATCCGGAACGGCAACTTATTCAGTTCCGGCAGTTAGGTGTTGATGACTGATATATATTTGTAGATTAGCAGATTGGCAAGGATTTTGAACGGCCACGATAACAGGTTATGCGGATAATGCTACGGGAGGGAGACTTGGTTTATATGGATTCGCTGGATCGCTTAGGACCTGCAGCCGTTGCGTTCGATGATAGGAGACCGTTACCGATTTCTGCTCGTTCGTGATAGTGAACGTGGGTTTTACTTTGCACATAATCCTAGTGAAGCGTGTAAGCTGCGGGAGAGCAATGGGACGTATAGTCGTCAGACAAAGCGAGAGGCCAAACATCATTCCATCCTACGTGATCTGTCAGTGGAAAATCAGAAGAAAACAAGGAAGGATATGGTAAGATGGTCCTGCAGCAACCATCAAATTATGGGAGGGCAAAGCATGGGCATGCCGACACATATCGTAGCCGTAGGAGGCTTCGTGGTCAATGAGCAGGGGAAGGTTCTGTTGGTGAAAACCCATCATGAAGGCTGGGTCTATCCTGGCGGCCAAGTGGAAAACGGGGAAAATCTGCTTGAGGCACTGAGCCGGGAAATAAAGGAGGAAAGCGGAATTGACGCCGTGCCCGTCCAATTGGTCGGGATCTATTCCAATACCTCCGCCTACAAATGGCATGACGGGGTTACCGATGTACCCACGAAGGTGATGATGGACTTTATTTGCCAGCCTCTGGGCGGGGAGCTGTCCACTTCAGACGAAACCTCCGACAGCCGATGGGTACCGAGGGATCAAGTGCTTGAGCTGATTACGGCACCGGCGATCCGCACCCGGTATCAGGCTTACCTCGACTTCGACGGCAAGGTCCATTATATGGACTATGCCACCAAGCCGCATTTTGATCTGAAGCTTGCGACGAAGGTATAACGAGCCGTCAGAGACGTGAAATAAAGAGGCCTTCCCTTATAGGTGGAGGGCCTCTTCATTCTTTTATACTAACGGCGTCATTCCGCGTTCGATCCAGTCCTCGCGGGTCGGGCCATAAATGTCAGGTACGCGAAGTCCCGCCTGGCGCATGAGCACCGTCATTTGTCCGCGGTGGTGAACCTCATGCTGAATGAGTACACGGAGAGTCAGTCCATTAGGCCATTCCTCTCCGTACATAGAGCTCGTACGCGTTAAATCCGCATCCTTCCACTGGGCTTGAACCGCCTCCAGCAGGGCATTGCGCTGGCTCCGGTACGCATCGGCGATAGCCTTGGCCGAAGCAGGCGCGGGAGCATGCTCGCCCCCCTCAACCGGCTGAAACTCAAGGCCTGTACGGGACATCATCTCATGAACCGTGGTCGTCAAATGCCAGGCGAGCTGTCCCAGACTGCGGTGGTCGGGAGTGATCTTTTGACTGAGCGAAGCATCCGTTAATGCATCCATAACGCGCTGCGTAGAAGCGGATTCATGGCTCCAGCTTGCCGTAAATTGTTCAACAGAAGTAAACATAATTCATCATCCTCCTTTGATCTCTACCTATGACTGTATTCTCGCTTGAATATCTAAAGTATACCCTCCTAACCCTGACAACCCTATGTCAAGGTTAGTTGGTACTGGTCCACTATTTTTTGTGCCATCTCCTGCACCTTTCTCGCTACCGATTCCGGCTCAAGCACTTTCACATCGGCCCCGTGGCTCAGCAGCATCCCGTACAGCCAGGGCTCATCGGGCTGCTTGGCGGTTACAAGAATGGTTCCATCGGGCTCTGTCACCATGTCCCCGAAGCAGAAATAATCCTGAAGCCGCGCTTTCGCACGAGGCTGGAACCGGAGCACCAGGCTTACCAGGCGGGGAGGCTCCTCCTGACGAGACCAGCGAAAATCGAGCTGATCCATGGTTTTGGAACGGCGTGTGAAGGCTTCATCCAAGACCGTCAAATGCTCGATCCGCGTAAGCCGAAATATCCGGTAATCCTCACGAAGCCTGCAGTATCCGTACAAATACCATACGTAGCCCTTTAATACGACCCCCATCGGTTCGCACATCCGTTCGGACGAATCCCCCTGCGAGCTCGTATAGGAGAAGCGAATCACCTTGGCATCTCGAGCAGCTGTACGAAGTACCCCGAGCTTTTCCTTCTCTGCTTGGCCGCCATGCCATGGATTCAGGTCAATCATGACCTGCTGGCTCCAATGGTCCATCTCATGCCGCTCGGACCTGGCCATTAATGCGCCCACCTTGTCCAACAAGATGCTGGTATCCTGATCGCCGAAGGAAGAGCCAACCCCTTTCAGCGCTATAATAATCGACTGAAGCTCATCTAAAGACAGGAATTGCCGGTCCAGCCGATATTGATCCATGATCTCGTAGCCTCCGGATGCTCCTGCAAAGGACACAATCGGAATGCCCGCCTGATTCAGCGCCTCCAAATCACGATAAATCGTGCGCAGAGATACCTCAAAGCGTTCGGCAAGCTCTTGGGCCCCGACTCTTTTGCGATTGAGCAGCAGCATCGTGATAGCCAATAAACGGTCAAGCTTCAAAGGTGCTACCTCCTCCTTACTGGTTTCCCTTTTTATGTTACCTTTGAAGACGCTCTAAATCAATCGCTGCTTTTTTCATCCCCCAATACGGGGCCTCGGCTTCGCGGCTGATTCAAGCCTTTGCGGGTAGCCATGAAATTTTCAAGCTCTAACCCAAAAAAATGCAGCCCGTTTCCCTGACAGGGAACCCAAGCTGCATCTTCATTTTATCTATAAAGATAAATTACACTGTGTTCAATTCCATTTGATCTTCCTCGTCCCGGTTGAACGACTCTCGGTCGAACTCCCCTTCGGAGTTGGCGATAACCAGGGAGCATACGGTTGTACCTGTTGCGTTGACCGCCGTACGGCCCATATCTACCACAGCATCGATAGCCAATACAAGACCCAAGCCTTCAACCGGCAAGCCTAATGCGGTCAATACGACTGTAGTCGAGATGGCAGCTGGTCCTGGCACCCCGGCAACACCGATAGAAGAAATCATGCTTACCAATACGATAAGGATATACTCGGAAATACCGAGTGGAATGTTATATACACGCGCTACGAAAATAGCTACTACAGCAGGCCATACGCCGCCGCAGCCGTTCATGTTCATCGTTGCTCCCAATGGGGCGACGAAGCTTGCAATACGCGGAGATACGCGAAGTCTCTTCGTAATAACTTCCATATTTACCGGCAAAGTAACGTAGCTGCTGCGTGTTGTGAAAGCTACAGCAATCGTAGGATACGCTTTGCGGAAAAACTTGATTGGATTCACCTTCGCGATAAAAGAAACCATGCCGCCGAATGTAATAATGAAGTGAAGCAGCAGCGCTACATAAGTGGCTGCAATAACTTTTACAAGCGGAGCCAGCGTTTCGAGGCCGTATTTGGCCGCCATGGCACCGATCAAAGCGTACACGCCGTAAGGAGTTAGACGAATAATGTATTTGGTAACCTGATGCATCACTTGTGCAAAAGATTCGATAAACTGTTTTACAGGCTGAACGATTTCAGGCTTCTTGCCTCCCACCTGCACCATAGCAATAGCTACGAAGATCGAGAATACAAGGACCGGAACTACCTTACCTCCGGCCATATCACCGATAGGATTGGTCGGAACTAAGTCCAGAATAACCTGCGAGAACGTCGGGATATCACGAGGCTTGAACGTCTTAGGAACCTCTTGGGCGATACCTGAGCCCGGATCGAAAATCAAAGCTACAATCAAACCGATAAGAGCGGCAATCCCTGTCGTGATAAAGAACAAGGAGATCGTCTTCAAGCCGATTTTGCGCAAATGGCCCAGGCTTGAAATCGATGTAATACTATTGATGACGAGTACGACAACCAGCGGAATTACCAGCATTTTGACTAGATTGACGTAAATCGTACCGATCGTGCTTACGCTTACCGCACTAAGCTTGTAAGTGTTGAAGAAAATCCCTGCGATAAGTCCCAGGGCAAGGGCGAGAAGTACCCGGTTACCGAACCCTACGCGCTTTTTCCCCAAGAAGTAAAGAATACCGATAATGACTAATGAAACAAGCAAGCTTACCCAGTTCGTTTGAAACGCGGTAACCAAGTTGTTATTCACGCGACCCATCCCCTTCAATTCCCTACTATTTTAGTAGGATTTATGCGATACAAGAATAATACTTCCATCGAATACAACTGTCAAGAATATTTTTTCAAAAAACTATTTTGTCAAGTTTTCCTAAAATGCCAGAAACAGAAGCGCAATTCGGAGGAAGGTACTGAGCTTATCGAGGGTCTGTATTACCATCTTACGACGGGGATCTTGATTAAGAACCTTCCCCGCTGCAGCCGCCGCTATAAAAATGAGGCCGGTTACAAAAAAATATGCCGGGCGGTACCGCCTTAAAGGCTCGTACTGCACGGCTATGCTTCATTCTTTAGGAGCCGCTCAAGACGGCTTTGCGTTCCATTAATCGTTTGATTTTGGCTTCTGTGGACGTATCCGGTGCAGGAGTGTAAATGCTGCAGCGCAAATCGGCGTCCCCCTGCACCTGCAAGGAGGTGAGGTGGAACAGCATCTTGCCCGCTTTGGCATGGCGGAATTCGATCAATACCTCGGGGGCCGAGCTCACCGTGCTCCGCTCCCACAAGGAATGAAACTCGGGATGCAGCGACTTCATTTCCTCGAGAAATTGCTCATACCACTCGTCATCGACATACTGGCCGTAATAGGAGCGGAATATGGAGAGAAAGCCGCTCGCAAAATGCTCCCAGTTGACGGCCAGGCTGCGAAATTCCTTTCGGGTAAACAGCAGGCGGATGATATTGCGCTGCTCCACCGGCACTTGGTCAAAGTCCAGAAAAACGTGGGAGGCCGCCTGGTTCCATCCCACAATCTGGAACCGCCTGTCCGAAATGATGGTGGGACAATTGCGCAGCTCCTGCAAGATCGTCTGCAGCGAAGGACTGATTCTCGGCTGATCCTCTTGAAGGAAACTGGCTCCGGATCCGGTATCCAGAGCCAGAGAAAACAAATATTTGCGCTCGTCTACCGTCAGCCTTAAAGCCGTGGCTACACAATCCAGAACCGAGGCGGATACTTTAATATCCCTTCCCTGCTCCAGCCAGGTGTACCAGGTCGCACTGACCCCTGCCAGCTGAGCAACCTCTTCTCTTCGCAGCCCCGGCGTCCTTCTTCGGCTTCCCGATACCAAGCCTGCGGATTCCGGTGTTATTTTGGCACGTTGGGCCTTCAAGAAAGCCGACAACGCTTGAAGCCTGGTCTGATGATTCATACAATGTCCGCCCTTTCCCATGAACAAGCTGTTATCATGGTACCTATTATACTAGTATAAACTACAACTTGTAATAGGATAAATCATATGACATCATAGGGGACATCACAATCTATCGAAAGGGTGAATGACAATGGAACGCGTAGTGATTACGGGAATGGGAGTGATTTCTCCGCTCGGGAATGATGTTGACCAGTTCTGGGGCCGTCTGATCCGGGGCGAGTCGGGCATTTCCCTTATTGATACCTTCGATTGCTCCAGGCAAAAAGCCAAAATCGCCGGGCTCGTCCGCGATTTTGACGCCGAAGCCCGCTTCGGGCGCAAGGAGGCCAGGCAGATGGACCGCTTCTGCCAATTTGCTCTGGCGGCAGCCGAGCAAGCCTTGAACGATGCGGCGCTTCCGCTTGACCAAGTGGATCATGAACGATTCGGAGTGTATGTCGGCTCGGGAATCGGCGGCATCCAGACGCTGCTTGACCAGGACGCCATTCTGAAGGAACGTGGTCCTGAACGGGTAAGCCCTTCTCTGGTGCCGATGATGATTTCGAATATGGCTGCCGCCACGATCAGCATGAAATTCAACGCATTGGGTCCCACTTTATCTCCTGTGACCGCATGCTCTATTGGCAATACCGCCATAGGGGAAGCGATGCGCCTGATCCGGTACGGGGGAGCGGATGTGATATTGGCAGGCGGCACAGAGGCCGCTATTACGGAGATATCGCTCGCCAGCTTCGGCAATGCCACCGCCGTGTCCACCCGCAATGAGGAACCGGCGCGCGCGAGCCGTCCTTTCGACGCGGGACGGGACGGATTCGTCATGGCCGAGGGAGCCGGCATTCTCGTGCTGGAAAGCTTAAGCCATGCGCTCAGCCGAAATGCCCGTATTTATGCGGAGGTTATCGGCTATGGAGCAAGCTCCGACGCCTATCATCGGGTGGCGACTCATCCAGAAGGCATAGGCGCTTACCAAGCGATGAAATCGGCACTGCGCGAGGCCGGCGTGGAGCCGGGGGACGTAGATGTCATCAGCGCTCATGCCACCAGCACCGAGGCCGGCGATAAATCGGAAACTCTCGCCATCAAGAGGCTGTTCGGAGATGCGGCTCACCGCGTTCCTGTCACAGCCAATAAATCCATGCTTGGGCATATGCTCGGAGCCGCCGGCGGCGTCGAGGCGATCGCTTTGGTTAAGAGCCTGCAGGAAGGCATAATTCCTCCGACGATCAACCAGGAGCAGCCTGACCCTGTCTGCGACTTGGACTACGTGCCGAATGTGGCCCGCCGGGCGGATCTGACTATCGGGATATCCAATTCTTTCGGCTTCGGCGGCCATAATGCCGTCATTGTCCTGAAGAGCTACAAGGAATAAACATGGAAAGGCATCCGGGCAGGCCCGGGTGCCTTATACCTGCCGGGCCTCCAGACGCCGGGCCACCACGGACAGCGCATAATTGACCACGAAGTACATCAATGCTGTCATCAGCAGGGTCGGAATAACGAAATTCACATTTTGCCCGTTAATGATCTGAGCATTATGCATCAGCTCGGCCAAAGAAATCACGACCGCGAGCGAAGTGTCCTTCAGCAGCGAGATAAACTGGCTGACCATCGGCGGCATCATCCGGCGCAGCGCCTGCGGCAGCACGATGTTCCATAGCGTTTGGGTATAGCTCATGCCCGAGGAACGGGCCGCCTCGATCTGCCCTTTATCGATGGAATTCAGCCCGCCGCGCACAATCTCCGAAATCATGGCCGCCTCGAAGACGGTTAGTGCGGCTATCGCCGCATGCTCGATGCTGAGCTTCAACCCTACCTCCGGGAGAGCAAAGTAGGTGAAGAAAATAATTAGCAGCAGCGGCAGATTACGGATCACTTCCACGCAAACCGCGGTCAGCTGCGAAGCGACCGGCAGCCTCGTATAACGGATTGTGCCAAGGAGACATCCGATGATGAAGCTGAGCACTATGGCGATAAAAGCGACTCTTATCGTCACTCCCAGTCCTTCAAGCAAAAACCGGATATGATCCCACGTATAGGCCCCCGCAAAATCCATGCTCTCTCACCTCCTTTTGTCCCCGGCTAATGAGCTCTCGCCATCCTGCGTTCCAAGTAAGCGACCCCGAAGCTGAGCGGAATCGTAATCAGCAAATAAAACACCGCCACAAAAATATACACACTGAACGTAACGAACGACTTGGTTGAAATCAGGTCCGCGTAGTACATCAAGTCCAAGCCCGCGACGACGCTAAGCACGGATGAATTTTTCACCAGGTTCAGAAACTGATTTCCCAGCGCCGGAATGACCATTTTCATGGCTTGAGGCAGGACGATATGTCCCATCGTTTGGCCGTAGGTAAGTCCGGAAGAACGGGCCGCCTCGGTCTGCCCCTTGGGCACCGCTTGAATGCCCGCCCGTACCGCTTCCGCTATGAAAGCCGCCGTATAAATCGTCAAGCCCAGCGTCCCCGCGGCAAATCCGCTTAAGCTTATGCCCAGCGCCGAAGGACCGAGGAAGAACAGGAAGACGATCAGCAGAATCGGGAGGTTGCGGATAAATTCGACATACGCGGTACCGAGCCAGTTAAGAGGCTTGACGG
Source organism: Paenibacillus sp. 32352 (assembly GCF_002042965.1). Lineage (GTDB taxonomy): Bacteria > Bacillota > Bacilli > Paenibacillales > NBRC-103111 > Paenibacillus_S > Paenibacillus_S vulneris. The sequence continues at coordinate 136,315 of NZ_MZNT01000014.1, forward strand.
GAGAAATCCGCATCACGGCTATCAGGGTCCCCAGCAGAAAGCTTCCGACCAGCGCGATCACGCTTGCCTGCAAGGTGTTGAGGAAGCCTTCTAAGTACAAATCCCAGTACTTCCATAAAATATGGAATTGGATGGCATCCATCGCTGTCTCCTCCTTTCTTACCGGCGTTGAATGAAAAGGATGAACAGCCTGGAAGACCATCCACCCTTTCCAAATTCAAATGCCTATTTGGCTGGCTTCTCTCCAATCCATTTTTCATACAGCTTGTCGTACTCGCCGCTGGATTTCATCGCCTTGAGGAAATCATTGACGTAGGTCACAAATTCCGTATCGCCCTTCCGGATTGCTATGCCGTAAGGCTCATCGGTGAAGGTTCCTTCCGTGACCTGGTAATTCGGGTCCTGCTTGGTCATCCCGTACAGGATAGCATTATCCGTTGTCAGGGCATCGCCTTGACCCGCTTTTAACGCCGTGAATGCTTCCTGGTAATTTTCAAACTCCAATACCGTAGCGTCCGGAGCCTTCTCGCGAATATTTTGCGCCGACGTAGAGCCCTTGGCTGTGAGCACCTTCATGCCTTTCTTAATATCGGCTATCGACTTGATCGGACTGCCTTTCTTGACCAGCAGTGATTGGCCGGCTTTAAAGTAAACATCCGAAAAATCGACCTCCTGCTTTCGTTCCTCGGTAATGGTCATCGTGGCGATGATCATATCGATATCCCCGTTTTTCAGCATCGGGATCCGTGTCTTTGAGGTAACCTCCTTCAGCTCCAGCTTGTTTTCGTCCCCGAGCACCTTCTTGGCTAAAGCCTTTGCAATATCGATATCGAAGCCTTCCACGACGCCTGTTCCCGGGTCCTTCAGCCCGAACAGCTTGGTGTCATACTTTACCCCTACGACCAGCTTGCCGCGCTTCTTAATCTCATCCAACGTTTTCCCGGCTGTGTTGGCCGAATTCGGGGCCGGTCCGCCCCCCTGCTCCTTCGCTCCGCATCCCGCCGCTACCAGTGCCAGCATCGTTAGCAGCACCAGCATAGTGAATCCCAGCTTCTTTCTCCTCATCCGCATTGACCCGTCTCCTCTCTATGATCCTTGTTGTAACAACCGTTTAAGGAACAACTGTGCCCTTTCTTCACGAGGCTTGGAAAAAAAGGCATTAGGCTCCGACTCCTCGACAATCTGCCCCTGATCCATAAATACGATCCGGTCGGCCGCCTCGCGGGCAAAGCCCATTTCATGAGTGACCACTACCATCGTCATCCCCTCATGCGCCAAGGCTTTAATGACATCCAGCACTTCTCCGATCATCTCGGGGTCCAGAGCCGAGGTCGGCTCATCGAACAGCATGATCTGGGGCTTCATGGCAAGTCCTCGGGCAATAGCCACCCGCTGCTGCTGTCCCCCGGACAGCTCGGAGGGATAGGCCTTCGCTTTATCGGGAATACCTACCTTCTCGAGATACAGCATGGCGGTTCGCTCCGCTTCATCCCGGCTGAGCTTAAGCACCTTGATCGGGGCAAGCGTAATATTGTCCATCACCGTTTTGTGGGGGTACAGATTGAAGTGCTGGAACACCATCCCGATATTTCGCCTTAATCGGTTGACATCTGTTTTCTTGTCATGGAGCTTGGCGCCTGCAACGTGCAGCTCCCCGTCCGTTATTGCCTCCAGACGATTGATGCAGCGAAGGAGGGTGCTTTTACCGGAGCCGGACGGACCTATAATGACGACCACTTCGCCCTGTTGAATCGATAAGTTAATGTCCTTTAATACATGAAACGGCCCATAGTGCTTGTTGACATTGCGAAATTCAATCATAGGTCACCTCCTGCCATTGAGGTAGTTTTCCTTACACCAATATAACGTTACTCCCTTATACGGAGAGCAACAGGTATTTACAAGTTATTACCCAAACGGGAAAAGTATGACACCCGGAAGCGTTTTTGTCCTGCTGGCTTCATTTTTTGGCTCATGATATTCTTCAGCAGAACGGTTTCGGTTCGTCATTTTATAGAGGAGGACGTCGTGCTTCATGGCTTGATTCTCCAACCCTTATTCAACATATTCGCTATGCGGAATGGGCAAATTGTATGTGTGCGATTGGACGGAGATCTGCCTCGCATAAAAAGCTTAGAAAAGGACGAGATGACATCATGGCTACTTTACTTCATATTATCGCGCACCCTAACGATGAGACCCAGTCCTTCAGCATGGCGGCCGGGAATGCTTTCGTTCAAGCCTACCGCGAAGCCAACCCGCAAGATGAAGTCATTCATCTGGATTTGTATAAGGCCCATATCCCTCACATTGACGCCGACGTATTCAGCGGCTGGGGCAAGCTCCGTTCCGGCAAGGAGCTGAGCACCTTGTCTGCGGAAGAGAAGTCCAAGGTCAGCCGGTTAAATGAGCTTGTTGACCAATTTGTCGCCGCGGATAAATATGTATTCATTACGCCTATGTGGAACTTCTCTTACCCTCCGATCATGAAAGCTTACATCGATGCCGTTTGTGTGGCAGGGAAGACATTCAAGTACACGCCAGAGGGGCCGGTAGGGCTGCTTCCAACGAAAAAAGCGCTGCATATCCAAGCGCGCGGCGGCGTGTATTCCACTCCTCCGATGTCGGATATAGAGATGGGACATCGCCATCTGGCCGCTATCATGCAATTTTTCGGAATTAAGGATTTTCAAGGTTTATTTATTGAAGGACACAACCAATATCCAGACCGCGCAGCAGCCATAAAGCAGGAAGCAATCGATAAAGCTGTCGCACTGGCCAAATCGTTCTGATCAATGAGGTTCAAGGAGCACTGTTCCGCGAGGGACAGTGCTTACTGCCATTTGTCATATCAATTTTCTTCATTCGACGCACCGGTATGTGAAATGAAAAAAAGAGCCCTTTTTGCATAAAGGGCCCCTCCTCAACTCAATATTAGAAGCTTTCGCGAATCACTTGCTGCTCCAGAGGGAGCCGATCGGTCGGACGGCCTGGAACGGCTGCTTTCCCAATTGGAATCACCATCACCGGAACGTAGCGATCCGGAATGTTCAGTTCTTTTATCAGAGCATCCCGGTCATATCCGCCCATCGGTACCGTATCGTAGCCTTTGGCTTTGGCTGCGAGCATCAGCTGCATAGCGGCCAGCGATGCATTGCGTATCGCTTCGTCACGGGCCAGGACAGGATTGTTCTCATAAGCACTGTTAATTTGTCCGAGCATCAAATCACGGATTTGCTCGGTCGCCTGCCCGTACACGGTAGGAGCAACCAGATTGGCCTGAAGATCCCCCAACACCACGACGACGGCGGAAGCATCGACGGTTTGCTTTTGGTTATAAGTAATCGGAAGCAATCGTTCTTTGTTGGCTTGCTCGGTAACCACCAAAAAACGCCAGTGCTGCAGGTTCCATGAAGAGGGGGCACTGGCGGCAAGCGACAGGATTTCATTTAACTCCGCTTCGGGAATTGAAACACCCGGTTGAAATTGCCGAACGGACCGGCGGCTTCGGATCGTCTCTTCCGCCGTCATGTGTTGTTCAGTATGACTCATGCGCTGTTCACTCCTAAGGTTATGAAGGTATAAGCGTAAAATAGCCTCAACGTCTTGCAGCGTTCGCAATCCTCCATAGGGTCGCCACGATGCCTTCCATTCATGCGGATTCCCTTCGTACAGCTTTTGGACAAAAAGAAACAGCCTCCCTTTTACCAAGGGAAGCCGCTTCGATCAAGGATTCACACGGAATTTAATGACAAGCTGATGCAGATCATCCGAGATGCCGGACAGCATCGTCGCGGACGATGTTATTTCCTGGATGGAGGCCAGCTGCTCCTCGGTTGTTGCTGCTACGGTTTGAGCGAGACCCGAGGTCTGCCCGGCGATATGGCCCATATTCGTTATAGCGGCGGTTACCTCCTCGGTGCTTGCGGACATTTGCTCCGCGGCCGCCGCCGTCTCTTGAACGCGGCGGTTTACTTCCAAGGCTGAGTGGACGATCCGGGCGAAGGTTTCCTCTGCTTGAGACATCGCTTGCAGTCCACCCTCCACCTCCGCCATCCCGGAATTCATACTGACAACAGCCTGTCCGGTGCCTTCTCTGATGCCGTCGATCACGAGGTTGATCTCGTCGATGGACTCCGCCGTTTGGGCTGCCAGCTTGCGGATTTCATCGGCAACCACGGCAAAGCCCCGGCCATGCTCCCCCGCCCTTGCGGCTTCAATAGCCGCATTGAGGGACAGCAGATTCGTCTGTCTGGCAATCTCGCCTATGAACAGCGAAATGCGATTAATGCTGTGGGATTGCTCCTCCAGCTTCCGGATGACTTCCCCGGTTTGGTTCACAGCCGTGCTGATGGAATGGATTTTGGACGAAGCCTCCTGGAGGACGGCAGCTCCCTGCTCAGCCTCATGAGACGCTTCCATAGTAATTTCCGATATTTCCGAAGTGGATTCCGCTATTCTCTGGATGCCTATGGACATCTCATCCATTGCTCTTGCACATTCCGAAGCGCTTTGCGCCTGATCTTCCGAACCGGAAGCCACATTCTGAACCGATTGCGCGACATGCTCCGATGCAGCGGCATTCTCCTCCGAGCTGGCCGACAGCTGTTGGGCTGAAGCGGCAACAAGGTGAGAGGTTTGCTGCATTTGAAGCACGGATTCCTTCAAAGAGTTCGACACGGTATTCACAGCACCAATTAATGTCCCCAGTTCATCCTTGGATTTACTGATGAGCTCTTGTCCCGTTAAATCCCCGCGGGATATACGGACCAATGCCTCCGATGCTTCCGCCATCGGCCTGGAGATGATTCGTGTCGCTAGGTAACCGATCAAGGCAACCAGGAAGAACGCAAGTACAATAAGCGCTGCAAACTCGATAACGCTTCTCCGGTACAAAGCCTCGCTTTCCTGCTGAGCCTGGTCCGCGCCTTTTTGGTTATAGCTTACAATGACGGAAATGCTGTCCTGCACATCCGAAAATGCCTTGGATACTTCGGCTGAGGCTTGCTCCATCCCTTTTCCCCCGGCCTTTTGGCGATTGTTAAGCTCCTTGAACGCATCCCAACGAGCCTTCAATTCATTCAGATTGGCCCGGTCCTGCTCGTCGGCAATGGATGCTTCATAATCGACCAGCCCTTGGTCGATGTCTTTGAACGTTTCCGCGATCTGGTTATTGATCTCTGCTTTTTTAGCCGGATCCGGCTCCGTAAGCATTTGATAATAAAGGACAAAAATATGCTCCTTGGCATAGCTTACCTTATTAGCTATTTGTGTTCCGACCAGCCAGTTTTGGGCAATCTCTCTCGTATTGCTTTGCAATACCCGCATATTGGACAAATCCATAGCTCCCATTACACCCATAATAAGTAAAATGACCGCATATGAAATCATCAGTTTTTTGCCTATGGTCATTCTCATACGAAACCCCCTGAAATAATAGACATCATCTCTTGTGAAGGAATATACCATACAATGTTTAGAATTATTATTGAAAACCTTTGTGCTTTGTATGAGAAAGTCTAATAGTTGCCTAACAATTTCGAGGATGCTATAAGGGTGAAACCGCTCTTTACAATAAATACCTAGTAGTGTTACTTTTGGGTTATGCTTAAACTTGATAAGCGGGAAGGAGCCGAAATTAGAATGAGCATCTTAAAATGGGACGGTCATACCCATACGCGCTTTTGCTATCATGGCAGCAGCGCACCGCAGGAAGAATATATCGATAGAGCCATCGAGCTCGGCTTCGAGCGCTACACGATCAGCGAGCATCCGCCGCTGCCGCAGGGCTGGATTGCCGATGAAACCTTATTCCGGGAGCTGGCTATGCCTGAAGAGGAGCTGCCTCTGTATATCGCCTATGCCCAACAAATAAAACAGCTGTACAACGGGAAAATCGAGATTGCCGTAGGGCTTGAAATCGATTATTTACCCGGTCAGCTGTCCTATACGGAGCGTATGGTCGATCGATGGCAGTCGGAGCTGGAGGATGTTGTTTATTCCGTTCATTATTTGCCCGGCATCGGGGGCATCCGCTGCATAGACTTTACAGCCGATGATTTTCGCAGCGGCCTGTTGGCTTATTACGGTTCAATGGAAAGCGTAGTGGATGAGTACTACAATCATGTGGAAGAGGCAATTGAGTGGGCAGCACGCCTTCCTATGCGCAAGCGGCTTGGGCATATCAACCTTATCGAGAAATTCAGCCAAGCGCTCCCCGAATTCGACCCAAGCCAGATCGAGCGCCGATTGCGATCCATCATTCCGAAGCTGGCCAAGGCAGGCGTCGGCATTGACGTGAACACAGCCGGACTGCGCGTTGCTACTTGCGGCAAGCCTTATGCGCCTGAGTGGTTTATTCAGGAGTGCTTGAAGCAGGGCATTCCTTGTATTTACGGGTCGGACTCCCATAAGCCGGAGCATGTTGGCACAGGCTGGGCATGGTATGAAGAGCAGCTATCCGCATTCAAGCCTGCATCTTCTTAACAAAGCTGCGTCCTCCAATGGTCGCAACCACCTGTCCGAATACCGTCGGTATCGTCGACAAAGAGGATGCCGACGGGTTCACCGGGTTACTGCCCATTACGATTTTCTGCAAATAAGCAAAGTCCGGGAACGTAACTTCATCCATCAAATAGGCAGAAACCGTGCTGCCGGGAATTCGAACCCTGTTCAGCTTTTCAATAATCTCCCTGCCCGTTCTGATCCCGATTCCGTGACCGTAATAAAGCCCCGCCCCCATCTTGATCACATTTTCCCCCTGCCATTCTATCCATTCCGGGTTGACGTCGGGATTCTTGAAATACTGGATATCCCCTCCGAACGCTTCCGCACCATGCTCCAGCGTAATCAACCGCAGATCATGGTCGTAGTTCCACGAATACAAATACAAATGATTGAACAGCCTATCGAATTTCTCATCGCCGATAATATCCAGCACCGCTTTATATAACAAGATAATAATGGCAGTTGCACATTCAAATGCGTACAAGCTTCCGTTCTCAAAAATATCCCGAATCGCCGCACTCGATCGGACGTCATTTCTTTGCAGAAACGCTCCGTTCTCCTTGCGTTCCCAGAATCGCTCGTTGCAGCGCGACTGCTTAAAGGAGGAAAACGATACCTCGCTGCTGTTCATAGCCGCGGCAGCCTCCATGATGGCGGCTCTTACCTGCAGCTCGAACAATAATGAATTCCATGAATCATACGTATACGTGCGTCTGCTCCTGTCCTTTTCCCGATAAATCATTCTTTCCGCATCGGTTAACGACTCCACGTCCGGCGTGCCGCTGACAAGAACTATCATCGCCCCTTCACCCGCCTTTCTTAGACCGCTTATGACCAAGAGGGCCTATGGATAACCTAATACTATCCTATGTTCCGTATGCTTGGACGAATCCCTATGTTTTTATGACCGCCTCCCCATACAAAAAGGACTGCGGATGCACGCTCCTAGGCTTGTTGAAAAGCCTCACCATTTTTCAAGCTTTACAGCTTCTCAACAATCCATCGCTGCGTTCACTCAGTCCTTTTTACCCCAATAAGAATTAAAACCCCGCTTTCTGGTTACAATAGGCAACGGAGCGCTATGGAGTTCTGGCGCTTGAAACTTCGTTCATTGAAAAAAGGACGGGAGACCGCCCAAAATAGAAGCTTACGCTTGCTAAAGGCATATGGATGGAAAATATTCTTTCGATACCTATTCTAAAGGACTGTTGTTCTGCATAAGAATATGGTATAATAAATTATTGGAATAAAAGGAGACAATAATTCACATATTAGAAAGGTTATCACTTCCACTATAGGGTGCTCTTTCTAATGTGTGAATTTTTTTATTCATACAAATATTAGTTACAATTTATTGGAGGGTTTTAGAAGATGGAAACAGGAACAGTGAAATGGTTTAACGCGGAAAAAGGATTTGGCTTCATCGAGGTTGAAGGCGGTAAAGATGTATTCGTACACTTTAGCGCAATTACTGGGGATGGATACAAATCCCTTGACGAAGGACAACGTGTACAATTCAATGTTGTTCAAGGCAACCGCGGACCACAAGCTGAGAATGTTGTAAAACTGTAAGGTTTGCAACTTGGAAGGGAGAACTGCCCCCGCAAGCGGGCAGTTCTTTTTCAGTAACACAGCCTTGAACCGCTGCAAGCATCTCTACGGTACATACGGAAATTCGGTCCCGTCGGCTTTCTGTGACGATTCCGGTGTTTCCTCCCCGTTCCAAGACCATCCGGTCATTCACATGAGGAACGCTCAAACGCACAAACCAAAGGAGGGGTTACATTGTATTTCTCGAAGAAAGCTATGGAACCAGTTCAAGAAGAACAGACATCTGTGTGGATGTGCAGTAACGAAGGATGCTCCTGCTGGATGAGGGAAAATTTTGCTTTGGAAGAGGTCCCTTCCTGCCCGATTTGCCATTCGGGAATGGTCAAAAATACCAAGATGCTCCCCACTTTAGTGAATCACCATAAAACCTATTAACCTTGTGCCGTTAGCCGCCGGACTTTTCTTGGCGAAATAACGCCAAAAAAAGCACTAACCGCAGAGGTTAGTGCTTTTTATTTTAGGCTAGTAACCTTTTTTGCTGCTCGGGTCCTCCGTGCCGGAAGGAATCGCAAACTCTTCGTTGTAATTCGGCAGGGCTTCTTTGGTCAAGTAATCCTGATCGATATATTTGGCCAAATATTGCTTACCGAACAATTGATCATATTGAAAATCCCGGTACTCATTGACGGTTGCCTGAGCTTCGTCCGGCACATTTTGATGCAGACCTCCGTTGGCATCGACAACTAGGTTGCGAAGCAGACCCGGCGTTTGCCCCATCAAGCTTTCATTCAAAGCAAGAGTAGCCGGCTTCTCCATCCCCAATTTATCTAATACGTACGTCCCCAGGAAGGAATCGCTCAAGACAGGCACCTGCTCCTTCGGCAAATCGACGTTAGACCACATTACGAACGGAACGCTGTGCATTTTTTTGTTATCCTCCAACGACCACGAGCCGTTGCCAATCATTCCGCCCTGCTTATACACGTCGTAATCCATTCCGAGCATCGGCAGGTGATCGCCATAGAACACAATGACGGTCGGTTCATCGGATTGCTGGAAGTGGTCGATGAGCATTTGCAAGCTTTGATCGGCATCATGTGCGCCTTGGGTATAAGTTTCCAGTATAGAACGTGCAGAATCGGTCAAATTGCCTTCCGCCTTAATCGATGTTTCCCCATACCGGTTATCGTCATAAGGACCGTGGTTTTGCATGGTCACTGCATAAATGAACATAGGTTTATCGGTCTCATCCACCTGCTTGATAATATTCCGGGACACTTCATCATCCGAGATAAACAGGCCCTTGTATTCCGGATTTTGGAATTGATCCTTGCTCATAAAGCTCTCGAATCCGAGCTGCTTGTATACATTCTCGCGGTTCCAGAACCATCCCTCGTACGAGTGGATCCCCATGCTTTTGTAGCCATTGGATTCAAAATAGCTGGCCAAGCTGGGCACCGGTTTATTAATGTACTGCTGATAAGGCACCGAGCCGTCGGGAAGGAAGCTCATGGATTGTCCTGTCAGCACCTCGTACTCTACATTGCTCGTTCCCCCGCCGAATTGCGGCGACAACAAGTAACCGGAGGTCGATTCCTTTTGCAGCTTATGAATCGTTGGAACCGGATCTTCGCTGTAGGTTACATTGGGAAGCAGGGTCGGGTCCCAGAACGCTTCGTTCATAATAAAAATAACGTTCGGCTGCTTGCCGTTAAACGGATCTGCCGTTGCTTTCTTGGCGGATGCCGTCTTCACCTGGCTTTGGTTCGCCAAATTTTGGGCCAACGCAGCCATAGCCGGTTCCCCGTATCCCTCGGGTTTAGGGACAATGGCATTTTTCACATTCATGGTAAAGGCCAGCGCCATCCCGTTGTTGCTGTAATTTTCCTGCTGATTCCAGACGATTTCGCTAACACCCATCTTATCCATCATGTGGCTGGCCCACTGCGTTCTTACACCGAAGGAATACAGCGCAAACAGGGACAGCAGGCCCAGGACGATGCGGCTTCCGCTGCGTAATTTGAGCCGCGGCCATACGAAGCATAGAGCGATCATCAAGACGACGATGCCCCCTACCAGAGACAGACGCTTGATTGCCGCCGGTCCGGTAACCAGCGGAAGGATATTCATGCTTTCTTTTTTCAGGAATATATCCCAAGGGAAGAACGGCTCCCCGATCAGCTTCGTTTTAAAATAAGTAATCAGAGCCATAATAAACAGCAGCAGCGCGGTCACCGTGGCCCCCGGCATCATAGCTCCGAACAGGCTGTAAAAGAAAACCAGCACGAACAGATTGATCAGGGCGTTCATCAGCACCAGCTTATCATTTTGCACCATCCAGGCCCATGTTTCCTGAAAGGAACCCCTCTGAAGAAGCTCCACCCCAAAAACAAGCAGTATCGGTATGATCGCGAGCATAGTCAGGATTAGGCCGTACTGTAGAGTCCGGTTACGGATGACTGTCGCTTTGGTTTGGCTCCGGGCTTTTCGTTTAAGCTTCACCTTTCCTTCACTCCTTTATTTTTTTCCACCAAGTACCGTGTACCTAGATTATGAACATATTGTAAAGGTCTAAACTTAAAATCAGCTGAAAATGACCCCGGTGGAACAAATTGGAGCAAACCCGATGCCGCTCAGGTTTAAAACCGGCTGTTTTGGTGCATCCTTTCTAGTAGAGCTGCTAGATTGATAGATTGGCAGGAAAGAGGTGCGCAGAATGAATCGTCGATGGCTGGGTTATGTAATAGGTTGTCTGGTTGCCGTAAGCTGCATAGCGGGTGCTTGGGGTGCAGGGGCCGCCGCGAAGGCGGATAACAGCTTTGAGCTGCTGATGCCTTTATCGGAGAAGTTTATGGGGTCGGAGCAAAAAATGATCGTTAAGCATGCAGGGCCTTATCAATCCTATTCTAGCGAAATGCAATTTGTACAAATCGGTCAGCAGATCAGCCAGCGTCTAGGACTACCCGTAACTTCAGACATCACCAAGGAGACGGACCACCTGTTGTATAAAACAGCTTCTCAGGATGCTGCGAACGGTGTAGAGGAGACCCTGCTGTGGATCGGTTTCCCGGACGGCACGTCCGAGCTGGTGGTATCGGCCCAGACGACACAGCCTGAAGGCTTCACCGTCATCCAATCAGTCCAGCAGAGACTGGCAGACAGCCTCGCTGCCCTGCATATCAAGCCGCAATGGAACGTCATGATCCAGGGCAATGCATCAGAGGAATACTCTATCGACGCTTCCCCTTTGCATGATTGGGTGCAGAAGCGGCTCGAGGCTCACAAGGTAGAGCAGTACGAAGATGCAGGCAGCACCAGCGTAACTTATTATTCTCCCAAATTTAAGGAGCATATTAACAACGGCAAGCAGGAGATGAATCTTCAGGTCGCCGTCCACCGCAGCTCCATAACGCATCAGAACCGGATTACTATCGGCATTCCGGCTATCACCATAGAATACTAGTCTTGAAGCCCTTATTCCCGGTTCCTTATTCAGGAAAATCCTTCATAGTGAATTGTTCTTTCTGCTCATTTCATGTACACTCACATAAGTACGTATGTTTGGTATAACCGGACATGGACGATGCAAAAATGACGATACATAAAGGATACGATTCTAAATGATGAACCCCGTTTACTATAAAAGGCCATTCGGCGCAAACAGCAAGAAAGTCCCTTTTGCCGCAATCGCTCCGGCCAAGACAAGCAAGGACCTGGTATCCGATGATGAGTCGGATGCTTTTTATTTCCGCGCTCTGGAGAGCCGCGGCATCGCCCTGAACGCCCGGCAAATTCAGGCGGTGCGGCATTTTGAAGGCCCCATCCTGACGCTCGCCGGCGCCGGATCGGGTAAAACCTCCGTGCTGGTGGCGCGCACAGGCTACCTGCTCTCCGTCCGCCATGTGCAGCCGGCTCATATTCTGCTTGTTACCTTCTCGAGCAAAGCGGCTGCGGAGATGAAGCAGCGGATTGCACAGCTGCCGGGGATCACAAGCCGAATGGCCCAGGAGGTACAGGCGCGTACGTTCCATTCCTTCTTCCTGCTGCTGCTGCGCAAGCAGGGCTACACGCAGGAGATATTCAGCGAGACGCGCTACCAGCATATTGTATTGAAGCGATTGCTGCGCGAACGCGGGCTTCAAGATGATTATGAGCCCGAGACCGTGCTCTCCGCGCTCTCTGCGTACAAAATGAATATGACCGACCTGAACGATTTGCCTGAGCGCACACCCGACGAAGCCAACCTGAAGCGCATCTTCCTGCAATATGAGCAGTGGAAGGTCTCTAATAACAAGATGGATTTCGATGATATTTTGGTTTATGCGCATCAGCTGCTGAAGGAATCTCCCTCCCTTCTGTCGTCGCTGCAAAATCGTTTCCGATATATCATGAACGACGAATTTCAGGACACCAACAAGCTGCAGTACGAGCTCGTTCGCATGATCGCGGCTCCGCACAACCATCTGATGGTGGTCGGAGACGACGACCAGACGATCTACACGTTCCAGGGCGCGAACCACGAATTCATCCTTCAATTTCATAAGGAATATCCGGGAGCCAGAACGATCACGCTCGATATCAATTACCGTTCGACCTCGAGCATCGTCGGATTAGGCAATGAAGTGATTCGGCACAATACGCGGCGCAAGAGCAAGACGCTGCAGGCAACGAGGCAAAGCCCGACGCTTCCCCAATATATACGGCCGGGAGACACGGATGAGGAGGCTCAGGCCGTACTGGGCCGTATCCGGCAGGACGTGGAGCAAGGAATCCGCACCTACAGCGACTTTGCCATCCTGTACCGAACGGCAAGCAGCAGCCGGGCGATGCTGGAGGAGCTCGTCATTCAAGGCATTCCGTTCGTTCACTACGGAAGCGTCGATGTGTTCTACGACCAGTGGATGGTCAGACCGGTCATTGATCATTTGCGGCTCGGCTTGAACCGCCGTGACTTTGAGGCACTGGCGGGCATTCTGCAGACGCTGTATTTGAGCCGCGACAAATGCATGGATTACATTCTTCATCGCGAAGGCATCCAGCCCAAGAAGGGACCGATGATTCATCTGATGACCTTCCCTGATTTGAAGGATTATCAGAAGGAAAAGGTCAAGGAGCGCATCGAGCTGATCCGGGTCCTTGCCGATATGAAGCCTCTGGAGGCCATTCAGGAAATTCGCCGCAGGTTCTACGACGTTTTCCTGGAGACCGCCGACGGGCGGACGTTGACTCCGCATAAGGAGCTGCTGAAGGAGACGCTGGATGAGCTGGAGGCATCGGCCAAACGATTCAACACGGTTGAGGAATTCGTGAAGCATATCGATCACATGACCGAGATGCATCAGGCCATGGAGCAGATGCGCGGCAATCCCGGCGCCGATACGGTCACCTTAATGACCATCCATAAGGCCAAGGGGCTCGAATTCCCCGTCGTCTTTGCCATAGGGTTATCCGAGGGCATACTGCCCCACAGCTCGGCGGTGGAGGCAGGCGCCGTAACGAAGGGGGACAAGAGAACGAGGCAGCAAATCCAAGAGGAAGCCTTGGCCGCCCTGGAGGAAGAACGGCGGCTTGCCTATGTAGCGATAACCCGGGCCAAGGAGGAGCTCATCGTGAGCTCCCCTGCGTATTACCGCGGCAAGAAGGCGAACGTGTCGCGCTTTATATTGGCGCCGTTCACAGAGGCTTCATCGGCCCCTGGCGGTGCCGTGCGGACGGCGGGAGCCTCCTCTTCGACGGCACAGTCGGCCTCCGGTGCCGGCGTTACGAGCCGCAGCTATGCGCCGAAGCCGAAGGAGGAGCATGCCTCCTCTCCGAGGAAGCTTCACACGGTCCCCGCGTGGATCTGCACCAGCGGCAGCTGCCCCGCTTGGGCGCGGATCAGCAGCGCTAAGGAAAGCAAGCTCGAGAACAAGGCTTGCCCGTTATGCCAGTCTCCGATGGAACGGGGGAGTAAAGAGGTGCCTGTATAGCCTCTGGTGCGAACCTTGCTGCGGACCGCCGAACTCGATCGGCCGCCTGGCGGCGCAGTGGTGCCCGCCTCGGCCTCATGCAAGTTGAACACCCCGGGACGAACCCGCTCCGCCGCCCCGCTGCGATAAAGGAATCCATCGTGAAAGCGCCGATGCAGCTTAGCATTTTAGCATTAATGGGAATTCTTGCGCGGATTTCTATTCCGTCTTATAATCCTCAAAAAACGGAATAAAGGAGGATAGGATGATGCGCAAGCTTCAACGATACAGCATGATAGCGGCGGGTACGCTCGTCGTCGCGCTCGGCTTCAACTGGTTCCTGAACCCGAACCATATCGCCTCCGGCGGCTTGTCGGGCGCCTCCATTCTGCTGGGAAGCCTGTGGAATACGGACTCTATGATGATTTTGTGGGCAGGCAGCGTTCTCCTTCTGCTGCTCAGCGCGTTCATTCTGGGCCTTCGTTCCCTTGCCGCCTCCGTGACCGGCTCGATCCTGATGCCATTCTTCGTGCTGCTCACGCATTCCTTGCGACCGCTGACCGATAACCCCCTGCTGGCCGCCATCTATGGCGGCGCAATGACGGGAGTGGGACTCGGCATCGTCTTTCGGGCCCATGGCAATACGGGAGGCTTTACACTGGTGGCGCAAATGCTTCACAAGTGGCTTGGCGTCAAGCCTAGTCAGGCCATCATGGCGATGGACTCCGTGGTCGTCATCTCCGCAGGAATACTGCTGGCCCCGGAGAAGGCTTTGTACGCGCTGGTCAGTGTATTCGTGACACGCAAGGCCATGGACATGGTGCTGAAGCTGCAAAAAAGCTCCAAGGTCGCCTATATCATTACATCCCGGGAGTACGAACAGGCGCTCAGCAAGGCCGTGCTGGAGGATTTGGACCGCGGCATGACCAAGCTGTCCGGCACCGGAGGATACACCGACGATCACCGCGTGATCATGATGGTTGTACTGGCGGCCGATAAAGCGCGCAAGCTAAAGCTACTTGTACAGGCCTTGGACCCCCATGCTTTTATCGTCTTTACCGAAGCCGATGACGTGGCTGGAGAAGGCTTCAACCAGGAATTGGAGACAACCTGCTCATGGAAGCGTGCATCGGAATCGTCCGTCCGGCTGTAGCCATTCTATCGTCGCATTAAAAACACCGGTATCGGTCAAGCTGCGGGCTATCATCGCTCTGTAATAATCAGGGACCCGTTCATCGGTAGACAACGTGGACAGTTCCACCCATTCGGGGACATGCTTCTCCGGCTCCAGCACGGCTAGCTCCCCTTCCAAGCATGTGCTGACAAAGAACATAGTGACGGCATGATCCTTATTCGTATGATTGATATACGATACGATCCCCCGCAGCTTAGGATCCGATATGGTGAGACCCGTCTCTTCCCTCATTTCGCGAATACAAGCCTGCTCTAACGTTTCATGCAGCTCCACCCCTCCGCCCGGCGGGGTCAGCTGATTGTAATTGAAATAGGAGCGGATTCGTTTCTTCATCAACACAATACTGCTCTCCCTTACGCCAATGCAGGCCACTCTGACTCGAATAGACATAGAACTCTCTCCTTTGAATTCATGTACAACGAAGAACCCCCTTCCAATGAAAGGGGGCTAATGTCGATTCGACGGTTTCCTTCCCTCTCATCTATCGAGGCAGTCATCGCCTCGCAGGAATTTGCACCGTGCTTGCTCTTGACAAGCCGGTTGCCGCGGCTTCATCGGGCCAGTCCCTCCGCCGAACTCTGGATAAGAGAAGTGTTCAATTGCAGGTTTGATTATAATCCCATCTATCTATATTTGGCAATCATTTGAAATACTGGATACCCATCGCTTCACGGACCTCCAGCATCGTTTCCTTAGCTACAGCCCGCGCCTTCTCCGTTCCCGCCATCAGCATCTCATCTATGAAGCCCGGCTTGGCGGCCGCCTGCTGCCTGCGCTCCCGAATCGGCTCCAAGAGCTCGTTCATCGCAGAGATGATCAGCTTCTTGCAATCGGCGCAGCCGATGCGGCCCTTGGAGCAGCTCTCGCGGATCTCCTCCTTGCCCTCCGGACGGAATGCGGCATGATAGCCATACATCGGGCAAATCTCCGGATGCCCCGGGTCCTGCTTGTGGATGCGGCTCGGGTCGGTTTTCGCCTTCTTGATCTTGTCCGTCAGCTCCGCCTTCGACGAATCGAGATAGATTGCGTTGCCAAGACTCTTGCTCATCTTGCTGTTTCCGTCCAAGCCATCCAGCCGCTCCCCTACGAGGGCTCTCGGCTCGACAAGCACCGGGGCGTACAAATCGTTAAAGCGCCGTACAATTTTGCGCGTCTGCTCGATGTGCGGGATTTGGTCTTCGCCGACAGGAATTAATGTCGCTTTACAAAACGCGATATCCGCCGACTGACTGACCGGATAACCCAGAAAGCCGTAATACATATCCTTGTACCCGCGTTCGTTCGCCTCCGTCTTAATCGTGGGATTATGCCGCAGCGAGTTGACTGTGACGAACATCGAGAAGTAGACGGTCAGCTCGGCGATTTCCGGAATCATCGATTGAACGAACAGGGTCGCCTTCTCTGGATCAATGCCTACGGCGAGATAATCCATCGCTACATTCCTCAGGTTGTCCCGGATCAGCTGCGGGTTGTCAAAATGCGTCGTCAATGCCTGCACATCCGCAAGCAAAATAAAGGTTTCATATTGATGCTGCAGCTCCACCCGATTTTTCAAGCTTCCGACGTAATGGCCAAGGTGCAGCTTGCCGGTAATGCGATCTCCTGTTAATACACGTTCTTTCATGGAACATCCTCCTCAAAGTTACATAATGGTAGTTGTTTAATAATTGATCGTTACTGCGCCACCACCAGCCGTCTTCCATGGCCATCACCCCCTTTAAAAAATATAGATGAACCGGCATCGCATCGATGCTGCCCGTTTCTGAAACAGTGAGAACAACAAAAAAACTTCGTCCTAAAAAGGACGAAGTTGAATTCGCGGTACCACCTTCATTAGCCTGCCTCTAAGCAGACTCGCTCTACAGGTACGGAGGCGCAGCAGCCCTTTTTCGAGAGCTCTTCCTCGATACCCTGTCTCTTCTAACGGTGAGACATCCGCTTCACCTACCGGCCGTAAGCCTTCAGATCCGCACTCCGAAGCCCATTCAACGCTGCACCGACACGGATTCGCACCACCCATCCGCTCTCTGAAGTCTTTAGCTTCGTCTACTCTTCTTCATCATCGTGAACTATTCATTTGATTCAGTATAGCACACTCGATTTGTAAAATCATTACAAATATTCGCCAGCTACCCTTTCAGGATGCTCTCGATAGCGGCAAGCTCCTCTTCGCTGAAGCTCAGGTTGCTTAAGCCCGCCACCGCATCTTCAATCTGGCTCACCTTGCTCGCGCCGATCAATGCGGAGGTCACTCGACCGCCCCTCAATACCCACGCAATAGCCATTTGCGACAGCTTTTGCCCGCGCTGCTTAGCCAGCTCGTCAAGACGACGGACTTTGCCTAGCATTTCATCCGTTAATTCCTCCGGCTTGAGGAATACGCTGGAGCCTGCGGCACGGGAATCCTTCGGAATGCCGTTCAAATAGCGGTCCGTCAAGATGCCTTTGAACAGAGGCGAATACGCGATGCTGCCCACTCCTTGCTCCTCCAGCACATCCAGCAGGCCGTCCTCGACCCAGCGATCCAGCATGGAATATCTAGGCTGATGGATGACCACCGGAGTTCCCATGCTCTTCAGAATCGCGATTGCTTCCTTCGCACGGTCCGCCCTGTAATTGGAGATCCCGACATACAGCGCCTTCCCTTGACGCACCAGCAGATCCAGCGCTCCCATCGTCTCTTCCAACGGCGTGTTGGCATCCGGACGGTGATGATAGAAGATATCGACATAATCCAGATTCATCCGCTTCAAGCTTTGATCAAGACTGGACACGATGTATTTCTTCGATCCGAAATCTCCGTAAGGTCCAGGCCACATGCGGTAGCCCGCTTTAGTGGAAATAATCATTTCATCGCGGTAACCGGCAAAGTCGGCCTGCAGCATTTTGCCGAAGTTTTCCTCCGCGCTTCCCGGAGGCGGCCCGTAGTTGTTCGCCAGGTCAAAGTGCGTGATGCCCAGGTCGAACGCACGTCGTACCATAGCTCTGCCGTTCTCGTAAGAATCGTGGCCTCCGAAGTTATGCCAAAGACCCAGGGATACGGCCGGAAGCATGAGTCCGGATGTGCCGCATCGGTTGTATACCATCGTTTCGTATCTTTCATTGCTAGGGATATAGCTCATTGTTTCTCCTCCTTTAGAGTTCTATGAGAAATGCTTGTTCCTTGATCGGGGGACTCCTTAACTGCAGGATATCCTATCTTGTGTCAAAAAAACTCATCGTTCACAGCCTGTCTGACGAAGAGACAGCTCCCTTCATACAATCGTCCAGCCTACTTCCATTCTATATCGGGGGACAAGCATTCCATATGTCAGCATGAGTTCTTTATATGGTATAATGTCTCACAGTAAACATCGTACCTTACGACGGAGGCTGCATATGGGCTATCACGACTACAGATTTCATTCCGACCGCTCGATCCGCACTATAGAATTAAAACTTTTTTATTCCGGATTCGAGCACTGCTCGCCGGGGCACTCCTGGGGACCGGCGCTGAAGGACCATTACAAAATATTGTATGTCCATAGCGGCCAAGGCATTTACCGTGCCGGTGACCATACCTACCGTTTGGGCTCGGGAGACGTCTTCCTGCTGACTCCTGATGCCGTAGCCTACTACCGCGCCGATGATCAGGACCCGTGGACCTACTCCTGGATCGCCTTTAACGGGCTGAACGCCGAGCTGTACTTACGCCGGGCCCATTTATCTGTGGAGCATCCCGTCTTCCATTGCACCCGGAGGGAAGCGCTTGAAGCCTGCTTTCAGCAGGTTTACGAAGCCAGCAAAATGAGCAGTACCCGCGATACCCGAATGTTAAGCGCTTTATACGGCTTTTTATCCGTACTGATTGAAGAGGCCGAGTGCAAGCACCCTGAAGCCAAGCAGGACAACACGCAGGACTTGTATGTCAAAAAAGCCATCGAATTCGTTCACAACAATTATTCCCAAGCTATCACGATCAGTGAAATAGCGGATTGGATCGGACTGGAGCGCAAATACATGTCCAAGCTGTTTAAGGCCGCCACAGGGCTGACTCCGCAAGATTACCTGATCCATTTTCGAATCAGCAAAGCATGCGAGTTAATGAGCAATCCTTCGCTGTCCATCGGTGAGATCGCTTATTCCGTAGGCTATAAGGACCAGCTGTTATTTTCCAAAATGTTCAAAAAACTGAAAAAGCAGTCTCCCAGCGAATATCGCAGATCCTCCTGATCCTAACTAGGACCTTATAACCAAATTTCGCAAAGTATCTGTCGAATTTTGGAAGGGATTAGTTCTCCAGTAGCGAATAGTAGTAGGACAACATTCAATAACTGGAGGATTATGTCATGCTGAAGCCTTTTGTCAAACCGCTTGTGGCTGCCGTATTGCTGTCACAGATTCCTCTGCCGGCTCTTCCCGGCGGTGCTTACATAGCAGAAGCCTCATCGGTAACAGGGGCAACCTATCAAACGCCCAAATATACCCGGCTCTCGCCCGGGGTCTCCGAGATGACCATGACGTTAAATACGGTCTATACAACCTACTACTATGCGCTCGGCGAGCCGGGCGTATCCGCCGAAGTGTCGGCATTATGCACCTATTCGATAACCGATACGAAGGTGGCCACCGTCAATTCCCGCGGAGTCGTCACGGCCGTAGGTCCAGGGACCACCGTGTTGACGATCCGTTACAACGATTTGACTGCCTCCATTCCGGTTACAGTCGAGAACATCACGCCGCAGGAGCAGAAGCAACAGCAGCAGACAACGGTCAGCAACCCGGTGGTCAACGAGCCTGTCGTACCTACCTCTACCCTCGACGTGTACTCCGGAATCGATATGTCCCGGCTTTCCACACATCGTCAAGCCTCGCTGGAGCTCATAAATAAACTTAGACGGGCCGTAGGCGTACCGGCGGTTTCTATTAACGAGAATTTGAACAAGGCATCCCAGGCCCATGCCAATTATCAGGAGATCGATAAAAAGATGGGGCACACCGAGGAACAGGGCAAACCGGGCTTCTCCGGCGCCGGTCCCTGGGATCGCGCCAAAGCCTTCGGATATGCGTCCGCAGGCGGGGTCGGCGAGACCGTAGCCTCCACCGGCACATCTCCGTCAGGAGCGGCCCAGGTGCTGATCGACGCTCCGTTTCACCGGATCATTTTGCTGATGCCATCGTTCCGCGAGGTTGGGATAGGCGTCTCTAACGGCTATACCGTTATTAACCCGGGTACCAAGGAGTACACGTACAACGCCCAGAACTATAAACCTGTGTACTATCCTTACAACGGCCAGACCGGGGTCCCCTCCTACTGGCATGCTTATGAAACCCCTAATCCGCTGCAATATTACGGCAAAAACGGGGCCAAGGTCGGCTATCCGATCTCCGTCAGCACCACGTCGGGAGGCAAGCTTAGTCACTTGAGCGCACAAATTAGCGATGCCTCCGGCAATCAGGTCGACTATTATTTGGTGGATTCCAAGCACTCGGGCAATGAGAATGCGATTTTGTACATCCCCAAAGAGCCTCTTAAGCCGAATACCGCCTATACGGTAACGGTCCGTTATCAAGCGAGCAACCTTATGGAGAGCTCTGCTTCAACGGAGGAGCAGCAAACCTGGAGCTTTACGACTCAAGGCGATGCCATAGATTCATTGGTTCCGAACGGCTCCTATCCCGCTTCCGTCGAAGTAGGCGGCACGATCAAGATTCCCGGCTTTTCGGCCAACTACATGAGCGGAACGAAAACCGACGTGTCCTCATCCGTACAATTCACGTCGGATTCAGATCATGTCGTGATCCAAAACGGCATCATTCAAGGGATAAAAGCCGGCTCTGCCAAGATTACGGCGAGCTTCGGAGGCAAGGATTTCAGCTATACAGTGCATATCAAAGAAAAGTCCGCCGCAGCTGTAGACAGTGTCGTCCAGGTTTCACCGCCTGTGCAGTCCCGGGATTCCTTCCGGGATATCGGCTCGCATTGGGCGAAAGCCTCGATTGAATGGGCCCGGCAGTACCAAGTCGTCGACGGCTATTCCGATGGAACGTTCCGCCCCGACGGACAAGTGACCGAGGCCGAGTTTCTGGCCATGCTGTTCCGGATGTATCCGGGCAGCGTTCAAGACTTGCAGGCTCAGGCGGATTCCGGCAGCTGGAGCGATAAGTTCTATGAGTACGCACGGTATTTCCGGCTAGGCCTTAGTGGAGACTCACGCGACCAAGCGATTCAGCGGGTTCAAGTTGCCCGGATTATCGGGGGCTTGAACGGCAAGCATTATGCGGATGACCAGGATGCCATTCGTTTCCTGCTCAGCAGCGGCTATTCTGAGGGTAAGACGGCGGCGACGGTGGAGGGGTATGGCGGCAGCGATCCGTTAACCAGAGCCGAAGCGCTGCAATTTTTGCGAAATCTTCAGGACAAAGGGTTCACTCAGCTGCTGAAGAAACCTGAAACGCCCACCGTTAACTAATAGACGGATTCATTAATCAACGTTGAAATAGCATGCCCGGCAGGTTGGGCGGCAGCTATTCATTACCGCTTTGATTCCAAGACGAGCCATCCGTTGGCTCGTCTTTTCGCTGTTCCCGATGTTTCGCTACTCCGATGGAAGCGACAACTGCGTTGGCCCCAGCATATGAAGCCGATTCAATTGCTTAGCCATATAATCGGCCGAATAAGGCATGTCATGCTCCAGCCAATGCTTCATAATTCCAATATGAGCCGACGTCGCATAACGGATTATGAGCTCCCTCGGGAGAGAGAGCCTGCGTTCATCAGGCTGTGCCAGCGCCTGTCTTGCAAACAGCGCTTCCTGAATCACTTGCTCCATGCGACCGGCAAAGCCGGGAACCCCGTTCGGCCCCAGCATTACTTTATAGAACGGGGCGTGGGCAGCCAAATGCTCAAACTGCCGGACAAAGGATACGGGAGGAACCTCTGTGCTCATCTGCAATTGTTGGGCCGAAAAATGGTCGGGCAGCTGCATCGTCTGCTTCAGCTCCTCCAGCATCCCATCCACCAGACTCCTCAACAAAGCGTATTTGTCCTCATAATGCAAATAAAACGTAGCTCGGTTAATCATCGCACGAGACGTGATATCCCGAACCGTCGTCCGATCAAAGCCCTGCTCCTTCATCAGCGAGATCAGCGCATCCCGAATACATTGCAGCGTGCGCTGAACCCGAAGATCCGTCGTTTCCTTCATCGACATGATATCCTCCTTCTGTCTAACATGATCATTTTATACAACACTTCACCGGATTAGTGTTACAAATGCTGCATCCCGGCTGTTATTGTTGGTTGCCGGTTTCCGGTCTGAGAGGTAATATAATCGACACATCATTGTAAATACAACACAGTGTTGATTATAACGGAGGTAGAGAACGATGTCTATGAAGGAAAAGAATTCAAAATGGGTCATGGCGGGGCTGCTCATCGGACTGATCTTGTCTTCCCTTGACCAAACCATCGTGGCAGCTGCAATGCCCACGATTACCAGGCAGTTAGGCGTTCTCTCGCTGTATAGCTGGGTATTTACCGTCTATATGCTGGCATCAACAGCCATCATGCCGATCTACGGGAAGCTGGCCGATCTGTTCGGCCGCAAACGTATTTTTTTATTCGGCCTGCTGCTGTTTCTGACAGGGTCGCTATGGTGCGGCTTCGCTTCGACGATGCCCCAGCTGATTATCTTTCGAGGAATACAAGGGCTCGGCGCCGGGGCACTAATGCCGATTTCCTTCACGATCATCGCGGACATTTACTCTCCCGAGCAGCGGGTCCGATTTATGGGATTGTTCAGTACGCTGTTCGCCGCATCAAGTATAGGCGGACCTGTGATAGGAGGAATGCTCGTTCAGTGGAACTGGAGCTGGATTTTTTTTATCAACCTCCCATTCGGATTGGCCGCATGGATTATGTTGGCTTGGTCTCTCGCAGAACCGACGCGAACAGCGGGCAAACCAAGGATCGATTGGCTCGGAGCATTGACCTTTACCGGCGCTGTAGTCTCCTTACTGCTGGCGCTCGTCATGGGGGGCAACATGTATGCTTGGAACAGCGGCGCCATTCTCGGATTATTTGGAGGCGGCGCTTTACTCCTTGCAGCCTTTCTGCGGGTGGAGCTCAAGGTTCCGGAGCCGTTGATTCCGCTGCAGCTGTTTCGAATTCGTACGATCTCCTGCAGCAATATCGCCGGATTTTTCGTCAGCGCCGCCCTATTCGGAGCTATCGCTTACATCCCGTTATTCGCACAGGGAGTTATCGGAGTATCTCCTTCCGCTACCGGGTACGTTCTGGTTCCCCTTATGCTTGCAACTGTAGTGACTACTATGGGCTCCAGAAGATGGCTGACGATGGTTTCGTACCGAACCGTTCTTGCAGCGAGCTTGACCATGACCTTGATCGGCTTCTTGCTGTTCTCCCGGATGAGCATCGATACAACCCTAGTGCAGCTCGTGATGTATATGGTGGTTACCGGACTGGGGCTTGGCGCGATCTTTCCTGCTTTGGGGACGGCGGCGCAGCACGCGGTGAGCTGGGAGCGGCGAGGGGCGGCGACGTCCTCCAACCAGTTTTTCAGGTCTGTCGGCGGCACCTTTGGCATCAGCATCATGGGCGGGATTCTTACGAGAGGGACTGCGGCCAGACTGGAGCATGGAAGCACCATGACGTACGGGCAGCTGCAGCAGTTCACCGACCCGGAGCTATTATTAAACCAAGAAGTGCGTTCCGGAATGCCGGATTCGGTGCTGCTGGAGCTTGAGCGGGCGTTCAGCGGCGCTCTCAGCGATATGTTCCTGCTGGGTGCGCTGTTTGTTACCGTCAGCTTGCTGGCCGGCATTGCCATAGGAGGCGCAAGGTTAAGCGACAGTGCCTCTAAATGAAAATAGCCCCACAAGGCTGTCGAGGATTTGTTTTACGTGACTATGCTGCATATGGAGGTGGGGTATGCCTCGGAGGAATTTACGTCCGCCTTTGAAACCCGTGAAAATACCGCTAACTCTAACCAAAATCGCGGGTTTCAATAGCGGCTGGAGGGACATACCCCATCGGGGTATATTTTCAATAGTTCAAGCTCTATAGGTTTCTCGACAAACTCAGCCCCACATAGTAAGGCCCTCTCCGAAGCCGATTCAGGTAATGTGAGGAGTCCCGAAACCAGCAAAAAACGGCAGCCAGAACAGAGACGCTGTTCCGGCTACCGCAGCCATACATGACTTTAGGTAAGAATCGGTTAACGGGAAATGTTTTGCAGCAAATAAGCAAGATGCTGAGCCAGCTGCTCTCGGGCGGAAGCCGTCATTTTGCCCTTGGCCGCATCCTTCTCCACCGTATCTTGAAGATCGTTCAAATGCTTGATGGCTTGATCCTTATGGCCTTTCTCCAACTGTTTTTCCGCATTGGACAGCTTGGCCTTCAGGGAATTGGCTTCCCCGTTATTTTTGAACTGGCCGTTCTTATCCAGCTGATCGATTAAGGCTTGCACAGCGGAGAAGCTGGTGCTGAACGTGATCTCGAAGCTGAAGCTTTGCTCGGCCGTATTTCCGGCAGCATCCTCAACGTGGTACTGTACCGTATGGGAACCGAGTCCCACTTGCTTCGCCTGAAGCGATTGACCGGAGGCAATCTCTTTACCATCCAGAAGGAGCTTTTGGGAAGCGATGCCGGACAATCCGTCCGTTGCAGCCAGCTCGAAGGTAAAGGCTTCATCATAGGTGATGCTATGAACGCTTTGGCCCGATTGCGTCAGACGCACGGTCGGTGCCGTTTTATCGAGACGAATGAGGAGCGATTGCACCTCTTCCTTGTTTCCGGCGTTATCGACGGAATAATATTGCAGACGGGTGTCACCTTCGGAGGAAACGGTCACCGGAGCTGTATAGCCCGTCCATTCTCCGCCGTTCGGGTTGTACAAGGTCGATGCAACTCCTGTTCCGGTATCCGTTGCGGATAACGTCACTGTCACATCCTCACGGTACCAGCCGCTGCTGTTCGGCGTTCCGGACAAGTCAGCCGTTGTGACAGGAGCAGACGAATCTACAGCCGTAAAATCGCTTAAACCGCGAGGCTTCAGCTGATAATTATCCTTGAAAATGGCCGCAACTCCACGGACAGTTACAACTTGCCCCTCCTGATAAGGGAACTTATCCAGCGTGAGCCCTGTACGGCCGTCAACGCGCACATGGTTGGTAGTTGAGCCGGACGTCGCGTCGAATTCAAAGGAACCCGCCGGAGTGGCGGCGACTACATTATGAATGGTAACGTTGGACAGCTCAATAAGCTGGCCCTGGTTATTCTCATTGACGGAGGAAGCTGCCTTCACTGTAGGAAGCTCGGCTGTACCGGTCTTCGCGATAGCTACAGGCGAGGCCAGCTCAAGCTCCGAGTTATAGTGAGTAAGCGAAGCGGTAACCTTCACCTTGTCTCCTTGGTGGAAGCCGCTTTGGCTTTGGAATACATAGATTCCGGCGGTACCATCCTGAAGATAGAATGCTTGCCCGCCGAAAGCCCCTGGCTCCGTGGTCACGATACCTTCTACGGTAACAAGGGTATTGTCCGCCTTGCTCCGCGCATCCGCTATCGAAATTTGGTCAGGTACAGGCGGCTTGTCCTCGGGAAGCGGCTCGGCCGGCACATTCGCCAAGGTAACCGATTCGGTCTTGAGGTTATTGCCGTTTTGTCTTAAACGCAGACTTGCCGCGCCTGTAGTTTCAGGCTTAATGCGAACCGTGAGATCCTTGTAGGCATGGCCCAAGCCATCGGCGGTCATGCTGAAAGCAGAGCTGTAGCCATATGCGGTCGGCCAAGTGCCGTCGGCATTTTGAATCTGGGCGACCTGGGTGCCCCCGGTTAAATAAATGCCTGCGCTGAAGCCGGATACCGTTCCGTAAGCCGGCAGGTTATCCGCAACGACACGGATTTGGAACTGCTGTGCATTCGGCAGCTGTGCCTGATGCACGAAGCTGTACGCTGCAGTTGGAGCGGCTGTTGCACCGCCGTAGGAGCCCGGCTTAAACGTGGAAGGGTCCCACCATTTGTATCCGGCATCAGGTGCGGCCCATGGCTCCTTCTGAGGCTCAGTGGATGCTTCCGGAGCCTCGAACGGCAGCAATGGCGTCGGCTGGTCGAGCTGAAGCCCGCTCACGTCGCTCAGCTTCGTATAGCTCTCCTTCTTGCTCAGCCAATTGATAATATTCACGAGCAGAGTGCCGTCATTTTGTTCTTTAAAGCCGTCATAGGTCGTCTTTCTTTGACCGTTTTCCTCCCGCAAATATTTCGGCGTAGCATCCTCTACAGGAGAGGAGTCGCCGATAAATGCGGCTTTACCGAGGCCGGACTTGGAAATGGCGACATACGGACCTTCGGCGATACCGCCTCCGGCATATACGCCCTGATCCACCGCATTAGGCCATGCTTCCTTGGTTTGCGGCAGATAGACGATCCCTTTGGCCCGCGTAGGGTCAATAATTTCAATCGTTGAGCCTGCATGCATTGCAACGGTAGATACCCCTTTTGTAATACCGAGTGCCTGATCCGGTGCGACTACCTTATCAGTGATGATATCGCCAAGCGCGTTATAGCGGAATCTCACACCGAAATTTTCATTCAGCCAATCGGAGCTGGCTACACCCTGCATAGCAGCGGAATTCCGTTCCTCCGTGCTCATGCCTTTGGCAGGATCTTCCCAAGCACCGCGGCGATAGCCGTTCATAACCTCGGATCCGTCCCACCGGTTTTTATTCCGGTCTGCATTGTAATGGTCAGCGATGAAGAATATGCTGCCGCCGTTTTGAACATACTGCTTCATGGCCGCTTGCTCCGTCTGCTTGTATGGAACATTGGCTTCCCCTATAACAAAAACATCGTAGCCTTGCAGGTCTTCGAGCGTAATAGGGCTGGACTTCCGAAGCTCCTTCACATAATAACCGTTATCCGCCAAGGCGTTGCCAAAATCGGAAAAGCCTCCGTCGATAACCCAATCCGCCGCGCCGGCCGTTTGACCGTGGGTGTTATCGAACAAAATCTTTTTACCAGCGTTCTCGTTGACTACTTTAGCGTTGATGAAAGGAGCCGGATCGTTAGGCCCTTCGGCAAAAGCCTGCTGCCCCCCATCCATAAAGAAAGATTGCAGCGGAAATGCGAGGCTAAGAGCGAGTGTCGTCTTTAACAGCGTTGCCTTCCAATGCATGGATTTGCTCATCATATACCTCCATTATTTGAATAATAGAACTGCAATTGCATTCTATCACGAAACGATTGAAAGATTTGATAATATTTTATGAAGACAGGAGCATAGGACTAGGCCGGGAGGAAAAACAGGCATAAAGGTATAGAAGGGCCTTTGATTATCGACAGATTTCGCAGCTTCCGTCCCAAACAGAACATACGTTTATCCTACCCGGGAATCAGAAGAACGAGTGAATGAAAAAAACTCTATCGAGGCCTTTGAAAGACGCTCGACCGCGTTTAGAGATAGGTTTTATCGCCAAATAAAATTTTCACATCCGATGACCTCGGAGGCTTATAAATTCAACTATTCAAAAAAAGACTCGCCCTCTATAAAAAGAAGGCAAGTCCTTGGAATTCAGACAATCGGAACACTCTGCCGAGTGTGTTGGTGGTTGGCAGCTGATCCTTTTACAGATGCTTCTTGATCAGACCGATAATCTCATCGTATTCGGCATCGCTAAGCTGTTGGTTCGGAGCCGGGTTCATTTCGAACATTTTGCCCCAGGTATATTCATTTTCATACTTCGGAACGATGTGAAAATGAACGTGCGGCATCGTGTCCCCGAAGGCCCCATAGTTAATTTTGTCCGGAGCGAAGGCCTGCTCGATGGCACGCGCCGTCTGGGCTACGTCCCGCATGTAAGCGTCCTGTTTCTCCTGGGAAAGGTGGAAAAACTCCGTCTCATGCTCGTTCAAGGCTACGATACACCGTCCGCGGTAAGTCTGCTCTCTGAACAGATACAGCGTAGACACCCGCAGCTGACCGATTTCGATCATCAGGTTCTCAATCCGTTCGTCCTTCGTACAATAAATACAGCTTTGCGTCATTAGGGGCTCCCCTGCCTTTGGGTTGAATTTACCATGCTCTGCTTAATAGTAAGCCCGAACCCGTTGGTTTGTCCATGTTCTTTTTCATCATGGCGGAAGGCAAGCGGTGCCGCTCCCCCTATGACGGCGCAAGGCTTCAATTAGGAGAAATACGGATCAACCGGACCTTCAGAACCTTGAAAAAAAGACCGCCATCCCGACCGTACCGCGGCTCGCCCGGCCCGGATAAGCTCCATCCCCAGTGCTGCCCAGGACGCCGTGATACAGCGAATCGACCCATCCTTTGCAAGCCGGAACACCGCACAGCGCCTCGCCAGCCAATCATCCCCGCCGCAAGCGGCTACATCCGATTCATTGACATACAGCATGGCCTCTTTTCCGAACAACAGATAACCCCCTGCAATTGGATTTTCTAAATGAGAACTATTATCATGATTTATCGTTTTCCATTTTATGTAAATAATTATCACTATCATGCGAAGAAGCCGCATCATTCCCTCTAAAGCGAGAAAACAAAGCGGCTTCCCTAGATGTAATGTATTCCTATCTTTCTGGGCTTATCTTTTGACCAATTCGCGCGGATTCACCGTGTTATCCATACGAAGCTTTGGTTTCGCCGAATTGGCGATCTGATCCCAGCCTACAATTTTAAAGTTCTGATTAATCTTCTTGCCATTCTCATAATTGGCGTCATCCTGGGATACGAAAATACCATACGGATATTGAGCTCCCAGCCCGAAGCCAAGCACATCGATGCCATCGGTTTCGCTCGTACCGTCGATTCGGTCGCCATCCACAATGTTAAAATTGGAAATATATTTATTGTCGTTTTGGCGGTCATAAATCGCGTAGCTGTTGCTGCCCTGGCTCGAAGCGATCAAATATCCGGTGCCGTCCTTACCGTAATACATCGTCAAGCCTTCAATGTCATCCTGCAAACGGCGTCCGTCCGCGATATCGACTTGTGCCAACGGCTCCTTGCCGCCATCGGGCTCGGCATTATATTTCCAGATCGCAACATCCTCTTCGGCAATATACATCGTCCCGTACTCATCGTCTGCAACGAGCCCCTCCGATTGGGTAGCGAGACGGAATTCGCGAACCAGCTTGCCCGTTACCTTTCCGGTGCCGTCGTCCTTCAGCTCATATTGCTCGAATTCACCCTTTTTTCCCAATACCAATGCATAGAACGCTCCCGTTCTCAGGCTGTGATACAAACTGAAGCCGTACACCTCGCCCATAGCCGATTTAATAGGTTCGCCTACAATCGGGGTTAACTCGCCGTTTTCTCCGGAGACAGAGAATACATCTATGGTATTGGTCGTACGATTTGTTGCCGCTACGATATCCACCTTTTTGCCTCCCAGCGGGAAGTCGTAACGAAGATCGATATTGTTCATTTTGCCGACGTTGTACGATTGCAGCTGCTTTCCGCTCAAGTCATACACCAGTATGCCCCCGGCTTTGTTCGTGGCAATCAGCTTGCTCTTGGAAGGGTCGACTGGATCTACCCAAATGGCCGGATCATCCGCCGCATCCTCACCCGAATCCACCGCTTCCGTCTCTCCCTGTGCCTTAACCGAGAACATAGGGACAGCATCCTTCGGATCCTGATATTTGGCGTTTTCGGCCAAAATGCTTTGCAGCAGCGCCGCAGGAATCATCGTCTGCTCGTTAACCAATTGCACTGGGCTGGACAGCTTGCCTTCCTTCCCTGCAAGACGGTATGTCCCTTCATTGATCGTGACGATCCCGGCGATACCGTTCTTCAGCTTGAACATTGCCGTACGATCTTTGGCGTCCCAGCTCACTTTTGCCCCTAGCTTCTCCAGCTGCGCCCGCAGCGGCACATAATCGGCTTCAGCCGCACTGACATTCAACGTTTGCAGCATCATCCCTGCGATCATGGCAGATGCAATCCAAGCTTTTCTTTGTTTCATCTTGATCCCCCGGTACATTATTTTCGAGTTTTTTCACTCGGCATGTCGAGTATAGGGGACCAATGTTAACGGGATGTATGGGCAATGTTAATATTTTGAAAATTTTACTAAATGGAGAATAACTCCCTCGCCGTTTGAATAAACAGCTTGACGGCTAAGGAGGACTCCTCCAAGGAAGGAACAGCAAGCAAAATTTCCCTGTAGGGCTGCGGCTCCAACAGCCGGATGACAACATGTGGCGGCAAGGTGGACAAGGATAAAGAAACATTGGACATGATCGCCATGCCAAGACCTTCTTCAATCATGTTCAAAGCCGTATTGGCGTTGTGAACGATGAATTGGGCCTGCAGCCGCGAGCCTCCCTGCTCGAAAAGCTCATAAAGCGGAGCTTCATAGCCGCCCTTGCAAATGATCATCGGCTCCTGATCCAGATGCTTGACATGAATGCGGTCATGCTGATGCAAAGGGTGGTCCTCCCGCATAAACAAAAACATCTGTTCCTTCAGCAAGGTGACCGCTTCGAACTCTTCGTTCGGCGGAATAATCCATCCGACATCGAAGCCTTTCTCCGCCGCCACTTCCTGATCGACTTTATCGAAGCCCTTCAATATATCACGAAAAAGCACAAGGATACGCTTGCCTACCTCCGTAAGAACGATTCCCTTGCGCCGGTCCCGAATCAGAAGAGTCACGCCCAATTCAGACTCTAATGTAGAGATGGCGCGGCTTACCGCGGGCTGTGTCATGTTCAGCTCTTGCCCGGCCCGGGTGAAGCTTCCGGTATCGACAATTTTGACAAATAATTTTAACTGGGAATGAGTCATAACGTTTATGGTATACCCCTTATGATTAACATTCATTTTATTTATTAGTAGAATCATTGTATCATGTTGAACAGAGAAAACAACAAGGAGTGATCTGCATGCCACAGCTTTCGCGTACACGTGCTGCTGTTTATTTGGCGTTCCTCGTTATCATATGGGGAATCAACTGGCCGCTGTCTAAATACGCGCTTTTATATACACCCCCGCTGCTGTTTGCAGGCGTGCGAACACTGATCGGAGGCGTTATCCTCGTTCTCGTTTGCTTGCCGAGATATAAGCTGCTGCGCTTGAAGCAGACATGGCACATCTACCTCATCTCTTCCGTTCTGAACATCATTCTATATTACGGGCTTCAGACCGTAGGGCTGAACTATCTACCGGCGGGTCTGTTCTCGGCTCTGGTTTTCTTCCAGCCGGTGCTGCTCGGGCTCGGTTCGTGGCTGTGGCTCGGAGAGTCGATGTTCGGAATGAAAATGCTCGGCTTGGTGCTTGGATTTCTCGGGGTCGCCGCCATCAGCAGCGGAGGCTTTACCGGTCCTATCTCAACCGTAGGCATATGGCTTGCGATCGGAAGCGCCGTTAGCTGGGCTCTGGGCACGCTGTACATGAAAAAAACAACAGGACAGGTCGATGCTATCTGGGTCGTCGCCCTGCAAATTTTGATCGGCGGGCTCGTCCTGACGGGTACAGGCTCCGCCTTTGAAAGCTGGTCCGATATTCATTGGAGCCTTCCCTTCGTAGTCTGCCTGCTGTTCATTTCCATTTTCGTCATTGCCCTCGGCTGGCTTGTCTTCTTCAAGCTGGTCGGCTCCGGTGAGGCCAGCAAGGTAGGCTCGTTTACGTTCCTTATCCCGCTGATCTCTATTTGCTGCAGTGTCCTCTTCTTGGGCGAAAAGATCACGTTAACGCTGGTCGCCGGACTGATTCTTATTTTGCTCAGCATCGTGCTGGTGAACTCCAAGCCTAAAGCTTTGCGCAGCAAGAAAAAGCTTCATACGGCTTAACGGCTTGCTTCTTCCCCTTCATAGAAAAAAGCCGCCCTCTTCGGCGGCTTTTGGTTTGTTGAAAAACCTACGAAGCTTGAACTATTGCCAATCTACTCCGATGGGATATACCCCTCCAGCCGCTGTTGAAACCCATGAATTGGATTAGATTTAGCGGTATTTTCACGGATTTCAAAGGCGGACGTAAACTCCTCCGAGGCATACCCCACCGCCATATATAGCATAGTTCTCGCAAAATTAGGTTTTTCAACAAAAAAGCCGCTCCTCAGCGGCTTTTTTCTATGTCCTCTTCGTCGAATACGCATTCCTCAGGCTTCAGCACCTTAGTCTTAAACTTCCATTTGTATCCGAGCCAGATAGCCAGGAACAGCGGAATTCCGATATAAGATGCGAACATGTACGCCCAATCGATTTTGCCGTCCGAGTATGCCCCCATCGCTTGTCCGATAATAACGATCACGCAGAGCACCCCGGCCAAGATCGGCCCGAACGGGAACCATTTGGCACGATACGGCAGATCCTTAAGCGACTTGCCTTGAGCCATGTAGGCCCGGCGGAAATAGTAATGGCTTATCGCAATCCCCAGCCAAGCAATAAAGCCGGACATACCGGACGCATTCAACAGCCAGGTGTACACCAGACCGTCTCCATAAAAGGAAGACAGGAAGGCGAACATCCCGAGCGCAGCGGTTGCCAACAAAGCAAATACCGGCACGCCGTGGCGGGTCAGCTTATTTAAGAAGCGCGGCGCTTTGCCTTCCTGGGCCAGCACCCACAGCATCCGAGTCGAGGCGTACATCCCGGAGTTTCCCGCAGACAAAACCGAGGTCAGGATAACCGCGTTCATCACCGAAGCGGCCATGCTTAAGCCTGCTTTTTCAAACACGATCGTAAAAGGACTCATTCGAATGTTGTCGCTCGATAACGCTTCACTCGTATAAGGAATGATCAGACCGATAACGAGAATGGCCAGCAAATAAAACAGCAAGATGCGCCAGAACACAGTGCGGATGGCACGCGGCACATTTTCTCTGGGGTTCTCGCTTTCCCCTGCCGCGACACCGACCAGCTCCGTTCCTTGAAAAGAAAAGCCCGCTGCCATGAACACGCTTAACGCAGCCAGGAAGCCTCCGTGAAAAGGAGCATCGCCGATCTTCCAGTTTTGAAAGCCCACCGACGACTGGGACCAGATGCCGGCAATCATCAAAAGACCAACACCAATAAAGACGATAACGGTGATGACCTTGATTAGAGCGAACCAAAACTCCGTCTCCCCATACCCTTTAACCGAGAGCAGATTTAATAATGTCATCAGAGCAAGAAACAGCGCCGACCATAAAAACGATGAGCTGTCAGGAAACCAGAATTTCATAATGACCGTCGCAGCCGTCAATTCCGCCGCAATCGTGATGGCCCAGTTGTACCAATAATTCCACCCAAGCGCAAAGCCAAGTGCCGGATCAACGAATTTTGTCGCATAGGTGCTGAACGTTCCGGATACCGGCATGTAGGTGGCCATCTCCCCAAGACTCGTAACCAGGAAATACACCATTATACCAATGGTCAAATAAGCAAACAGAGCGCCCCCCGGACCTGCCGTATGTATGGCCCCTCCGCTCGCCAAGAACAATCCGGTTCCGATCGACCCGCCCAGCGAAATCATAGCCATATGGCGGGCCTTCAGCCCTCTTTTCAGTTTTTCTTCCTTCAAAAAAGAACACTCCCTTATCGTTCGTCCCTGTGCCTTCGTGCCCTTTCTTACAAAAACAAACCGGGCCCGCCCGGCACAAATCGACCGCCGCACGAGCCTTATATCCAGTCCTATCGCTCCCGATAAGACGATATGTCGCCTAATATAGAATAGATGTGCTGAAGATAAAGATCAATGATAAAATTTCCCATTTTCCGACGTGATTCCATGCTCTTTCGACAGTGCTCTCCTATATTTTACTATCCTGGGATGTTTTCGATACGTTCATGAAGGATTTGATCCTGAAGCCTTTCCACTAGGGTCCCCGGCGGCACTTTAATGTTCTTCGTTCAGAATCGAAACTAAAAAACAATGGAGACGTCTAAGAAATAAGAACAAATAACATATATTGGAAGGTGGTTTTGAATGAAGAACCTATTGTCAGGAATATTTATAGGAATTGCCCTGTCGTTATCCTCGGTCGCTTTTGCCGCGGATGCCATTCAGGCACTCTTATCCCCTGTCAAATTTGAATTTAATGGAGAACCCCGCGCGATGGACAGCGAATATGATACTTTGAACTATAAAGGGCACCTTTATGTTCCGGTTCGCTATGTGGCCGATAATTTGGGTGCAACTGTAGTGTACGATGAGAAGGAAGACAAGGTGCTCTTTCGAAGCGGAGAGTTAAACATACCCGATTCCGTGACAAAAGGCATTGCTGCAGGTAACCTCATTTTCACGAAGGAAGGAAAGCGGACCAAGATTACGGGCCAGCTGGTTTACGGCAGGACGGGTCAATATTTCTATGACTCTCACCGGCAAAAGTGGAATCAGTTGGAGGCGACTTTATATTTCTTCGGTAAACAGGGAGAGATCATCGGAGCAGCCGATATCAAGGGTGATAAGTTCAGCAGCACGCCTCACAGCTTCGAAACCTATACGGACCAAGACATCAGCCGGTACGCTTACGTCCAGCTTTATACGTACAGTATCAATGGTTCCACAATATATGAGGTGCCTAATCTCTATAAAAAAGATATTCCAGTCCCAACCATATTGAAAACTGACTTTAATCATGTGTCCAAGATCGACATCCGATACGGAAACAGTATATTGCAAGTCGTAGAAGACCAAGAGTCTCTCCAAAAAATCACTTCCCTATTAAAAGATATGGTCGTTACAGAAGCTAGAAGCCAGGAGCTTCCTTCGGGTTATCTTTACTACCTGGATATTTATGACGGTGACAAGGTAGTAAGATTCAGCGCTACCTTAATCTTGAATCGTGCTAAATTTGTATCTCCTTCTTCACAAAAAGCAGAGCTTGATCGATTCATGGATAGTTTGTACCAACAAAAGACGGGGAACAAGCTTCTACCTGAGGGGAGCTGACCGTGATGTCTCGCATCTCAATGTATGTAAAATCCCCCTACACAAGTAATGCATTTGCCCCTTAACCCAATTGATGGAATTGATACAATGAATAGGAGGTAGAAGACATGATGAATGAGGACACGTGATAACAAAACTTATGTAATGGAGGGGAAAGAAGAAGATGAAGTCAAAAAAGTTAATGGGGGCCCGTACAGTTCTTCTCATGTTCCTGCTAGTGGCCGCGTTACCTTGTATGAATATCGTATCGGCTGATCAGCCTGCGGCTAAGGTTCCGGATGCCGATACATATAAGCCCACACCTGTCCCGGATCGGATTATCCTGAACTGGAATGATGACCCCGCTACAACCCAAGCTGTAACTTGGCGTACAGATACCAGTGTCCTCACCCCCCAAGCCCAAATTGCTGTCGCTAAAGATGGGACCGCTTTCAAGGACAAGGCGATAACGGTTATGGCCAGCAGCAGCAGTGAAGTCCAGGGAAATCAGCCTTACATGGCCAAATTCCATACGGTCAAATTCGAAAACCTTCTCCCGAAAACAAAATACCTTTACCGCGTGGGCGATGGCGCTAACTGGAGCGAATGGTTCGAGTTCGCCACAGCCTCTGACAAGGCTGAACCGTTTACTTTCCTTTACCTTGGCGATGCTCAGCATGATCTTCTTGAGCATTGGTCCCGTGTGATCCGCAAAGCTTACTCCAACCACCCCGAGGCAAATTTCATTCTCCATGCCGGTGATTTGGTCGATCGGGGGGATGCGGATGAACAGTGGGGCGAATGGTTCAAGGCCGGCGGCTGGCTGAACGGTATGGTTCCCAGTATTATGACCCCTGGAAACCATGAATACGAGAAGATCGTACCCGGCGCGAAAAAAGGCCTCTCGCAGTACTGGCGTCCGCAATTTGCCCTGCCGGAGAACGGGCCTGCAGGTTTAGAGGAAACTGTCTATTTTACAGACTATCAAGGCATGCGCATCATCTCTCTCAATACCAATACGAAGTTTGTGAAATTGGACGCGCAGGTAGCCTGGCTCGAACAAGTGCTGGCCAACAACCCGAATCAATGGACGGTCATGACGTTCCATCATCCGATCTTCGCTAACTCTCCCGATCGAGACAATGCGGAGGTCCGTGAAAAGCTGCTTCCTCTTATCGAAAAATATAATGTGGATTTAGTGCTTCAAGGCCATGATCACAGTTACGCACGCGGCCAGATCAGCAGCCTCCCGGCGGGAACGACCGATAAGAGTTCGAAGAGCGGCACCGTATTTGTCATCTCTTTTGCCGGTACTCATATGAAGGAGCTTTCCGATAAAAATTGGAAAGACAATGGAGCTCAAGTGGATCACTCCATAGCGAACACTCAGCTGTACCAGTTCATCCGAGTGGACGGAGACGTAATGAAATACGAATCGTACACCGCCACAGGCAGCTTGTTTGATGGTTTCGAGATACATAAGACACCAAGCGGGGAAAAACAGATCCTTCCATTACTGTCCTCCCCGTGAAGCCTACAAAAATTCCCCGGCCGCCGCGAATGGCTTCCGGGGATTTCTCATTGCACGACTTAGCCCGGCTGGTCGGCCAGTACTTGTCCGGGCTTCATGGAATGGAGCCCTGCATATCCTTGCTCGCTTAGACGGCTGATCAGGGCGTCCGTGGCTGCTTGTCCTGCATGAACAAGCACCGTCCGCTTGGCAGGAACAGCATCCAGCATCGCCTTCACATCCGGCATGCCTTGGTGTACCTTGTACCGGACAAAATGAATCCGGCTCCCGTCTGCTCCCGGCTCTTCCCCGCTGAGCAGCCGCTGCCCCAGACTGCCACGGGCCAAATGCCCGGTCAATACGATACGGTAGCTTCCTCTTGCACGAAGCTCTTCATAGTACCATCGGCATTTGGCCGATTGCATCATGCCGTCGTTCGCGAACACGATCGTACCGACCCCGACACTGTCTGTGAGGGCTTGTGCACGCTCCGTCTCTAGCTCTACTACAAGCAGGCGTTCATCCGAGAGGCATCTTACAATGCGTTCTGCCCCATCCTCTTGCAGCCACTCCGGCCATTCCAGCATTTGTCTGAGGCCGTCCATAAGCTCCCGCTCAACCACGATCCTCGTCTGAGGGAACGTATCGAGCGTCCACAATAGCAGCTCCTGCCCTCTCCCATAGGTCGGTACCGGAAGCAGCACCGTCTCTTCCCGACCCAGCGCGGAACCGATGACTTCCTTCAATTGGTCCAGCTTTCGTTTCTGGGAATCCTCCTCGATTCCGTAAGCCGCTTCCACAATCGATAAATCGACAGCGGATTGCATAGGAGTGCCGTCGCCTGCCTGCTGCCCGCTTCTTCGGTTCCTCTCCCCATTGGCTCGTACGGTAAGATCCGGCAGGCGAGGCATTTCCGCGGCCAGCAGAGCCGATTCGGACGTATAATCTCCCGAGAAGAAGACCTGGCTCCCTTCCAGATCCAACAGCAGCCATAGGGATCCCGGCAGATGACCGCTTCTCCCCCAGCAGACGCTTAGCCTATCTGACAGGACGAGCCATTTGCCAGCGGGAGCAGACTCTTCCAGGAATCCATAGCGGATTTCCCGGATATGTCTCTCCTCGTATGGCAGCTCGCTGCCCTTCCCCGCCACATATCGCCTCCATGCATCGAAATAGGAGGGAAGCTGCCGCGAGGTCGCCCGTGTCGTCCATACGATTCCCTCATAGCCCAGCTTATAGAGCAGCGGCAAGGCCATGGAATGGTCTTCGTGGGCATGGGAAAGAAACACCGCATCCAATTCGGATACGGTCCGCTCCTCCAGCAGAGGGTATTCCCCTGCTCCTTCCTTCTTCACCCCGCAATCCAGCAACACGCGGGTTTGGCGGTGTTCAACGAGGTAGCAAGAACGGCCATGTTCCCCCGCACCGCCCCATACAGTTACTTGCATTAGTCCACACTCCACTTTTTGTTTGCACTTAACTTGTTAACGGCAAGGAGCAGCAGTGTCGTCAGACCGACGGAGACCACCGCCATCGCCATCCCGAGCGACACCTTGCCCTGTTCGAATTGGGAAAAAATATACGTTGCCGACGTTTCCATAGAAGGCGGCAAAATCATAAGCGATGCGACGAGCTCGCGAACCGAGATCGTGAAGGTCATCATCCAGCCGGCCAGCATCCCCGGAAGGATAAGCGGCAGCAGGATGCGGCGGAAAATATACGGCGCACTGCCGCCAAATACCCGCCCTGCCTGAAACAGCGAATCGTCCAGCTGAGCGAAATTCGCCTTGACATATTGAACCGTATACGGCAGGAAAAAGACGACATACGTCAGCACCACCATGCCGTAAGTGTTATACAGCGGAACCGGATTCCACGGCGCGTTCCACAGTAGAATCAGGCCGACCACAATGACGATACCCGGCACCGTATTGGGCAGCAGGCTGAACAAGTCGGTAAGCTTCTGGGGCCATGTCCGGACTCTGCCGACCATCAGGGCGAAATACGTTCCGAGAATGACGGAAATCGTCGCCGAAGTTATCGATAGGCTGACACTGTTCATCAGCGCCTGCATGCTCTTGGAGCCCCAGGTGAGAAGCTCCGCGTAATGCTGAAGCGTCAGGTTGCTCCAGGCAAGGCCAACGCCGCGCAGCTTCATCAAAGAGGCTGCAATAATGGAGAAGTACGGAATACCGATGGAGACCACTAGCAAGCCTGCTACGTAGAGCCACGCAAGAGTACGCACCCAGCCGTTCATCCGGTACAGCTTCCCTCGGGAGCCCTTGCCTCCAACCAGCGAGTAGGTGAATCTCCGGCTGATTACCGATTGCACATACCAGATGAGGAGGCATGTGGTTAACAAGATCGAAGCGAGCGACGTCGCTTTGCCGAAGTCGATCGGCCAGCTGGAGATGTACTTGTGAATTTCCGACGTCAGCACATAAAATCCGATCTTGCGGCCGAAGGTAGCCGGAGTGCCGAACTCCGCAATCGTCTTGACGAAAATCAGCAGCGCTCCCATCGCATAGCTGGACAACAACAGCGGCAGCACGACGCGGCGGAAGCTGTACAGAAAGCCTCCTCCATGCACGCTGGCCGCTTCCTCCTTACTGCCGCCGATCTGTACAAGCGCATTGCGCAAAATCAAGTACAGAAACGGGAATAAGTGCAGGCTCATAATCGCGATCATTCCGAAGGTGCTGAAAAACATCGGCGTCACCGCAGCGGCCGCCGGCAGCAGCTGCTCCAGATAGCCGTTCGTCTGCATGAACAAAATCCAGCCCATCGAACCGATGTAAGGCGGTGTCATGAAAGGAATCAGCAGCACGATATCGAGCCAGGTATGGCGCTTCAAATCGGTTCTGGATAAGACCCACGCCAACGGCAGAGCTAGCACCGTCGTCCCTGCAACGACGCATAAGCCGAGCCAGACGGAATTCCAGAACACCTCGCCCAGCTCGTTGGCCAGAATGGTACGGATCGGTGCCGTCCAGTCCCATTGTTCACCGGAGTGAACGCTTGTCAAAAAGATGAAAAAAAGCGGGACGACCACCAGCAAAGCCAGGATCAGCAGCGCCAGTGTCATCCCCCATGTTTTGAAAGAAACCGTGTTTGTGCTGTGCATAGCCGCCTCTTATTTAAATAGCTGCGTAAATTTTTTCGTTACGGCGTCGCCATTGGTATCCATCCAAGCCCAGTCGACCTTCATTTGCGGAATTTGCTCCACACCGGGGCGGTCTTTAACCGGAACGTCTTTGCGGCCCGGCAGCAGGTACGTTTCGGCTACCATTTTTTGCGCCTCATCCGACAGCAAGTAGTCGATGAACGCTTTGGCGTTGTCCACGTTTTTGCTGGACTTGATGATCGCGGCAGGACGCGGGCTGATCACGGTACCGCTAGCCGGGTAGATCATGTCGATCGGCTCACCTTTTGCTTTGGCTTGGTACGTCATGTAATCCACGCCGGCAGCTACAATGCTTTTGGACCCGGTAATGACCGGATCCAGCGCCTCTTGGTTGGCCCCTGCCATCGCTGCGCCGTTTTTCTTGTACTGCTCAAGCAGATCCCAGCCGGAATCGCCCTTCATGCTCAAATAACCGGTGACAAAATCAAGTGCGGAGCCGGACAAGGCTGGATCAGGGATGTTCACTTTGCCCTTCCACTCCTCCTTCGCCAGGTCCGCCCATTCCTTCGGAGGAGCTTTGACCAGCTTCGTGTTATAGCCGATACCGAGCGCCGATGCGCTGTATCCGAAGAAGTTGCCCTCCTTATCGGACCACTCGGGGATCAGCTTATCCGCATTTTTCGCTTCCTTGTATTCCAGGGTCAAGCCGCTCTTCTTCAAGCCTTGAGCCGATGGCAGAGATGCCAGTACGACGACGTCGACAACCGGATTTGCCTTTTCGGCCTCCATACGGGATAAGATTTTCCCAGTCGTGCCCTGGAACATTTCGATTTTCACGCCGGTTTTCGCTTCATAGCCTTTTTGAATGCTTTCGGCCAGCTCCTTGGGACCTGCGCTGTATACCACCAGCTTGCCGCTCAGCTTCTTCTCCTCTTTCTTCTCCTCGCTTTTCACCGTTTGCTGCGCAGACGGGTCGGCCTTGGGCGCCGCTCCGTTCGCTGCCGTCTGCTGCTGCGAGGTGCCGCAGCCTGATGCTCCGAATCCAACCATAGCCGCTAGTAAAAGAAGCGCTCCGCTCTTCCATCCGGTTCTCATTTTCATTGATACAAGCCTCCCCATTGGATTACAAAATGTGATGAATATGCCGTTGTGATACGTAAACGTCGATCGGCTGCCCGATCTGCAATCGTACCTGATGGTACGCGGTCCATAAGCCCATAGCCCCCATATCCAGCTGTACCTCATAGCGGTCGCCCAGGTAGCTGACGCTGCGGATCGTGCCGGTAAAGGTCTCCTGCTCATGCTCCGCACCGTCACCTGACGGCTGCCAGAGAACGTGCTCCGGCCGAACCATCCGCTTGTCCTTCTCCAGCCAATTCGATTTGCCGATAAACTGCGCGACGAAAGGATGCGCCGGCAGGTTGTAGATTTGCTCCGGCTGACCGCTTTGGAGAATGCGTCCTTCCTTCATGACGATAATCTCGTCGGACATGGACATCGCTTCCGTCTGATCATGCGTCACGTAGAGCGCCGTCAGCCCGATATCCCGCACAAGACTGATCAGCTCCAGCCTCATCTCGTCGCGCAGCAGCGCGTCGAGCGCACTGAGCGGCTCGTCGAACAGGACGAGCTGCGGACGCGTCACGACTGCCCGGGCGAAGGCCACCCGCTGCTGCTGTCCCCCGGACAGCTGGTGCGGATAGCGCCCCTCCATTCCGCTTAACCGGACCTTGTCGATGGCCTCCTGCACCTGCCGCTTCAAATCCTTCGTGCTGCCTTTGGCCCTCAGTCCGAATGCGACATTCTCGAACACCGTCATATGCGGCCATAGCGCGAAATCCTGAAACACCATCCCGAAGCTTCTGCGGTGTGCGGGCTTATCGACCTTCCGATCGCTGGAGAACAAGCACTCGTCGCCCACGAACAGCTCGCCGCGGTCCGGTGTCTCCAGACCTGCAATCATGCGCAGCAGCGTCGTTTTGCCGCAGCCTGACGGGCCTAGCAGCGTCGTAAAGCGGCCTTGTCGAATTCGCAGATCGGTCGGCTGCAGCGCCTGAACCTGATCGAACGATTTTTGTAAGCCTCGAATGATGACATCCATGAAATTCCCTTCCTATCTGTCAAGCTAACCTCAGTGTACAGGCCCAAATGCAGGGATATATTATCTCTGCGTAAAGCTTCTGTTAAATTTATCAATGGAATCTATTCATTCCCATAGATTTTTTCTATACTGATTGCAGACTGATTAATAACCCAGAGGAAGGTGCGTCATGAATCTGCTGAAGCTGCAAATTGTCGAATTGCTGGAGAAGCATAAGAAGATCACTCCTGTTGCCGATGCGCTCGGCTTGAAGCAGCCGACCGTCACCTTTCACATGAAGAGCCTGGAGCAGGAGCTCGGCGTTCAGCTGTTCGAAGCCCGATCAGGCAAAATACTGCTGACCGAAGCCGGCCAATCGCTCTGCCACTATTCGGCCAAAATCAACTCGCTGGCTCAGGAGGCTGAGCGCGTCGTCAAGGAATACGACCAATTGGGTAGAGGCTCGTTACGTATCGGGGCCAGCTATGTGCCCGGTACATACATGCTGCCGCGAATCTTGAGCGGCTTCGCCAAAGCGTATCCGAGAATCAGCTTAACGCTGATGGTCAAGACCGCTCCGGTCATCAAGGAGATGCTGCTGAACCACGAGATTGATCTTGGCATTCTATCCTGCGAGCCTTTCCAAGCGCCTTACCTTGCCGCGCAAACCTTGTGTGAGGATGAGCTGGTGCTGATCGCTTCCCCGCAGCATCCCTTGGCAGAGAATATGGAGCTGGATGCCGAACAGCTGGGAAAAGTCCCGTTCCTGGTGCATAGTCCGGAATCGAGCACGCGGCAGCTGACCGTCAAATGGGCGGAGCATAACGGCATCGAGCTGAATGCGCATATGGAGCTCGATTCGCTGGAAGCTATCAAGCAGACGGTCATGCTTGGGGAGAGCGTCTCGTTCGTCTCCCGCCTGGCTGTTCGTAAGGAAGTAGAACGCGGGGAGCTGATCAGCCGTCCTATTCCCCAAAACGACTACAAAAGGTACGTATATTACGCGTACAATGTCGACCGGCGGCAATCGGCCGTCCTGGATCAGTTCAAGGAGCACCTGTTCCGATCCGCCGCTATATAACCGGAATGCAATAGTGTGTTCACGCCTGATTTCAGCCCTACAAAGCTGGGCCAGGTTGAAAAACCACGCTTCCAATACATTCCGGTGGGATATGCTCCCCCGCAAAGTGCTACAAGACAAAAAAGCGCCTGCCCGGCCCTTCTCACACAGCGGTTAACACTGGGGATGAGAAGCTCCTGGGAAGGCGCATTTTATTATTCATTTAAGCGGGGAATCGTTTAACCGGCAGAAAGCTTGCCGGAAGCATCCAAATGTTCCTCCGCGCCTTGCACTGCCGCTGCCGCAGCCTTGTTCATCCGGTGGAACTCGGAGACGTTATCCAGAAACTTTTGCATGGTAGCCCCTAGCAAGGAATCGCGACGGCGGATAAAGACGGTCGTAATCCGGCTGAATTGCTCAGGCAATGTGAAGCAGCGAAGCCCTCCGTCCGCTTCCAAATGCCTTATGGTCGATTTTGGAACCAGGGAGATGCCGAGACCTGAGCTGACCATAGCCAGAATCGTTTCAAGCGTCCCGAATTCCATAATTTTGACGGGCGCTACGCCCTGCTGACCGAGCCACTGCACCAGCCTCGCCCGATACCCGCAGCCTGCGCGGAAGACAAGCAGCGGCTTATCCAGACAATGCTCCAAAGAGCTGAAGGCTTCGTCCTTTTTGGCAATCAGGACGAGGTCTTCTTCAATCAGGTAATCCTGCTCCATCTCTGCATGCTGAATCGGTCCTGTCACAAACGCCCCGTCCAGCTGATACTGCAGCACCTCGTTCATCAAATGCTCCGTAACGCCTGTCACGAGCGATAAGTCAACCCGGGGATACTGCTTGCAGTACGCGGATAAGAGAGCCGGCAGGCTGGATACGGTTTCTACGGTGCCAATGAGCAGCGGACCTGACGGGTCCTCCTGATCATGGAAGGCCTGCTTCATATCGTCCATCAGCTTCAATATTTTTTGCGTATATTCGAGGAGCTTTCGTCCGTCCGCATTCAGCGCTACGCCTTTGCGGTGTCTGCTGAAGAGTGTCGTTCCGAGCTCGTGCTCAAGCTGCTGGATTCTTGCCGTCACATTGGACTGCACGTAGCTCAGCTCCTTGGCCGCCTTGCTGACGCTGCCTTGCTCTGCAACCGTTTGGAATATTTTCAAATCGTTAATGTCCACTTCCTGCCAGACTCCTCTCTTTTTCCTTTTTATAATATCAATAATAATGATGTTTATAATCATTTTCAATCATTTTACATGATATGTTTTTGGGAATAAGATAGACATCGTGTGAATCGATATTTACAGGAAGAAAGTAGGATATGGACCGATGAGAAAAGACCACATCATTAAGGGGATTTTGATGTGCTTGCTGGCAAGCGTTGCCTGGGGCGCGATGTTTCCGGTAGCGGAAAGCGCGTTTACCCACCTGGATCCTTTTTATTTTTCCGTTATTCGTTATTCCGCCGTCTCCGTTATTCTGGTGGTTCTGCTTTGGATCAAAGAAGGCAGAAAGGCGCTAAGCTTCGGCGGCCGCGCCAAATCGCTGTGGATGTTCGGAACGATGGCTTTTACGGTATATAATCTGCTCGTATTTTGGGGGCAAAATCAATTGGGAACCTCCGGTGTCATTCTCGCCTCCGTCATGGAAGCTCTCATGCCTATGCTTTCCGTCCTGCTTCTCTGGATATTCAAGCAGCGGAAGCCGGAGCCGCCGACGATCATCTGCATCGTGGTCGCACTGATCGGCTGCTTCATGGTCATTACCAAAGGGGATATGAGCGCGTTTTTCGTTCAAGACAGCATATTTCCCGTTCTGCTCGTGCTTCTCGGCGTCATCGGCTGGGTCGTCTACACGATCGGCGGCAGCCAGTTCAAGGATTGGTCGGTGCTTCGCTATTCGACGCTAACCTGCGTACTGGGTACAGCAACGTCGGCGGCCATCGTTCTGTTCTTAACGGCACTCGGCATATTGCACGCTCCAA
Source organism: Paenibacillus sp. 32352 (assembly GCF_002042965.1). GTDB lineage: Bacteria > Bacillota > Bacilli > Paenibacillales > NBRC-103111 > Paenibacillus_S > Paenibacillus_S vulneris. Next base: position 181,142 of record NZ_MZNT01000014.1, read on the forward strand.
CCTTCCATATGGTATATTCCGCTGGCTTCGAGCTCAGCTTCATGATTCTGATCGCCGGTCTGTTCGCGCTCATCAGCTGGAATACGGGCATTAAGCTGCTATCTCCGGTGAACGGTATCCTGTTCATTAACTTTGTCCCTGTCACAACCTTTATTATCACGGTTCTTCAAGGTCATGCAATGACCGTTTATGATATCGGCGGCACTCTGCTTATCATTGCCGCACTCGTCAGCAACAACCTGTACCAGCGCCGGCGCGGCAGTCTTGCCGCAGCAGGAGCCGCTCATTAACAACGTACTCATACTAGCCGTCTACGAAAGCGAGATTCAGCCGTCGTAGACGGCTTGGTCTGTTGAAAAACCTGTAAAGCTTGAAAAATGGCATTGGTACCTCAGTAGGGTATCCCCCTCCGGCCGCTGTTGTTCTCAGGAAATGTTGATTATATTCGTTATATAGCGGTGATTTCCCGAGAACAAAGGCGGACACTATCGCTCCTACAAAGGATACCCCACCTACCACATTTCGCATTTTTCTATATGAATGGGTTTTTCAACAACCTGCCGCCGTCGTAGACGGCTTTTTTCGTTCGCGTAATGCCATTGACAATTGTCAATGATTTCCTTAAGATAAAGTTAGTTGTCTGGATAACTTACTAATAAAGGAGGCTCTAACCTAGATGGCCAAACCGAATGTCGTATCTAAGAAAGAGCTTGTGCAATCCGCTCAGCGCTGCATCGTAGAGAAAGGCTTTGATAAAACCACCTTGAAGGCGGTGGCCGATAACGCCAACGTAACCCAAGGGACCGTCTTTTATCATTTCAAAACGAAGGAGCAGCTCTTCGTCGAGGTCGTCAAGCATATGTGCGAGGCGTCGTGGAAGTCGATGAAGGAAACGGCCGGCACAAGTCCGGCCACCACGCCGGCCGAGTTGCTCGAAGCCGCGAAGGAGCGTTGCAGCTACGATTCCTTTTACCATCAGCTGTTCTTCTCTTCCCTTGCTGCCGGGCTGCAAAACGATTCGATCCGCGAACAGCTAAGCCAGCTGATCGGACAGGAAAATGCCCACCTTACGGAGCTGCTGTCCGCCCGATGGCACCAGTCGCCGATACCGGGCATCTCCTTGGACGGGTGGGGGATCCTGCTCAATGCGCTGATCGACGGGCTGGCAGTTCAGGCTTTATTATCTAAGGACTTTCCCGCAGACCGCGTGTACACGGAGCTGGGACGGCTTCTGCTCGCTCTGCAGGAACGAAATCAGACCGAATAAGACTGGGGGGGATCTGCATGTTCCGTAATTATGTCCTATGGGGTATTGTGCTGTGGCTCGGCGCCACGCTTCTGTTTCGCTACTTAGGGCATCTGCTGCTGGGTACGTGGATGTCCTGGGTTCTTTTTGCTGCGGCGGTCCCGCTCATTTACCTGTGTACCGCTCTGGTGTACCGATGGAGAAACGTTCCGGCCTCAGACCGCCTCCTCTGCTCCTGCTGCATCGCGCTTCCGGGCATGCTGCTCGATATAGCGAGCCTGCTCCTTCCTGGACAGGTGTTCCCCGCCATTCCCGAGGAACGCATACCGGTTCTTGCCGCATGGCTATTGTGGGCCTACAGCCTGATTGTTCTATTCGGCTTCCCATGGCGGAATGCTCTCTCGGCTGGACGCAGGTCTATTCTATAGGGAAAGCTCTAATCCGCATCAGCTTGCTTCCTCTTTCGTTGAATGACACAAAAAGCTGCCTCCCGCACAAGCGGAAAGACAGCTTTTTCTTGCTTAGGACAGCCTACAAGCCGTCGCTTATTTGGAGCTGTTATAGCGATCGTAGACGCCTTGATATATTTTCATCATTTTATCGAGTCCCATGTCGTTAAGCTTTTTCACGTAATCGTCCCACTCTTTATCGATGCCGCCGGACATCATCCACTTCGCGCTCATTTTGCCGACATAGCCGTCGATATCCGTTAAGTACCGTGAGATTTGGTCGCTTTCCTCCGCGGTAAAGTACGTTTTCGGGAAGCCGTTGTTCACAAGGGACGGAGCATACACGTTATCCACGTCGACTTTACTGCGTTTGCCGCTAGGGGTGACGACTTTCATTTCGTTCACTTTATTCGTCAAAGCCCACACCGAGTATGCGGTAGGCGGAACCTTCTTGAACTCATCCTCATTGGCGCCGGCAGGAAGCGTAATCTCTTCGTATTTGCCGTCCGGACGCTCCTTCAGGCTGTCTCCGCCTATGACGCCGCTGCTGAATTGCAGCGAAATTTTCGGATCAAACGAGTAGTCGATCCAGCGGATCGTCGCTTCCGGGTTTTTATTCACGTTGGTAATCGAGAAGGAGCCTCTGAGCAGGATACCGGCAGGGTAATCAGCCCACGCGGCCTTTTGTCCGTTCGGTCCTTTCAGCGGAGGAACCGATACGTAATCCTGGTTGCTTGGATTCCAGTCCATGGCGACGCCTACGATGCCTTTGCTTGTCTTGGCATTGAACACCTTGGCATCCTGGGTGAAGCTCTCCTGATCCGCCAAGCCCTCGGCGAACAGCTTGTTAACAAATTGGATCGCTTCCTTATACTGCAGCTGCACCGCCGTATACATCACCTTATTGTTCTCCACGTACAAGTGGTTATGACCGACCTTATGGATATCGCGGTCAATCACGCCGAACGCTCCGAAGAGGGCGTTGATATCCGTGTTGCTGCCGTTGTTCTGTACAAAGGAAAGCGGAATTTGGTCCTTCTTGTTATTGCCGCCCAGATCGTTCTCCTTAAACGCCTTCAAGGTCGTGTACAGCTCATCGATCGTTGTCGGCATCGGCAGCTTCAATTCGTCCAGCCACTTCTTATTAATGAACATCGTCGACTTCGTTCTCGGATACGTCTCGTTAATCGTCGGCAGTGAATAAATATGGCCGTCCGGCGCCGTCAGCTGCTTTTTGTAAGCAGGATTTTCATCCAGCAGCTTTTTGATATTCGGGGCGTATTTGTCGATCAGCCCTTCCAGCGGGATAAGAATGCCTTGCGATCCGTACTTGACGATATCGGTGTCCTCGCTCAGGATGCCATGTCCGTAAAAAGCGTCAGGCAGCTCGCCGCCGGCGAACAGCAGGTTCTTCTTATCCGCCCAGCTGCTGCCCGGGGTCAAGTTCCAGTTGATGTGAATGTTCGTCTTGGCCTCGATATCCTGGAACAGCTTGTAATCGTTCAAGTCTTTGCCTGAAGGCGGCTTGAAGCCCGCGAAGTTCAGGGTCAGCTTCTCCTTGGCGATCGGGAAATCGGTTGCATTAATGTTGCCCGGCAGCTCGCCGGTCTTCTTCTCATCTCCGCCCGCGGCGCCGCTCTTGTCTCCTCCGCAGCCCGTCAACCCCAGTGCAAGCGAAAGCGTTAAGGCGGTTGCAGCAATCGGCCATTTGTTCTTGTTCATCGACATCGTCCCCCTCATGTTCTTCCCATGGTTATATTCAGCAGCGGTTGCCCGCGGTTTACCCTTTTAATGAACCTACCAATGCCCCTTTTACGAAAAACCGTTGAAGGAACGGATACAGGATAAGCACCGGCAAGCTGGATACGATAATGATCGCGTATTTCATAAGCTCCAACCGCTTCTGCTGCTCCTGCGAGCCGTCCTGCAGGTTTTGCAAATCGGAGCCTTCGTTCATGATCAGGATGTTTCTTAGTATCACCTGAAGCGGCTGCATCGCATTGCTCTTCAAATAGATGAGCGCCTGAAAATACGAGTTCCAATGTCCTACCGCATAGAACAGCACCATGACGGCACAAATCGGAAGCGCTAAGGGAATTGCTATTTTCAAGAAAAATTTCATATTCGTACAGCCGTCGATCATGGCGGATTCCAGTACCTCACCCGGAATGTTCGATTGGAAGAATGTCCGTGTAATGATCACATTGAAGACGGATACGGCGTTCGGAATGACCATCGCCCATACCGTGTTCAGCATCCCCAGATCTTTGATCAACAAGTAGGTCGGGATCAAGCCGCCGCCGAAGAACATCGTAAAGACAAGCAGGAACATGAACACGTTTCTCCCGACCAGATCGGTTCTGGAGAGCGCATAGCCGGCCGAAATCGTCAATACGACATTAATCGACGTCCCTAATACAGTATACAGCAGCGAATTGCGAAACCCGAGCCAGATGGACGGTTCGGTCAGCACCTTTTTATAGCCGTCCCAGGTCAAGTGATCGGGGAAAAACAGCAGCTTGCCCGAGTAAATCAGATCCGGGTCGGTGACCGAGGCCATGACGACGAAATAGAGCGGATAAATGACCAGAATCAGTAAAATGGTTATTAACGAATAATTGACCAAGTCGAATGCGACATCGCCTTTTGTTTTTGGAAGCTTCATCCTGTCACCCCTTTACCATAGGCTCGTCTGTTTAAGCGATTTCGCGATTTTGTTGACTGTAATTAATAGAATAAAGTTAATCACGGTATTAAATAGCCCGATCGCCGAGGCGTAGCTGTACTGAGCCTGCACCAGACCCGCCTTGTACACATAAGTCTGAATCGTCTCGGAAGCGTCGACATTCAACGAGTTTTGCATCAAATATACCTTTTCGAACCCGACGCTCATCATATGCCCCATATTCATGATCAGCATAATAATAACGGTAGGCATGATGGACGGAACGTCGATGTGAAGCACGCGCTGCAGCTTGGTTGCTCCATCCACCACCGCCGCCTCGTGCAAGTCCGGGTTGACCGCCGTCAGTGCGGCCAGGTAGATGATGGTTCCCCAGCCTACGCTTTGCCACACGCCGGAAAAGACGAAGACCGATTTGAACCAGGCCGCTTCCCCCATAAAGAAGATCGGCTTAATTCCGAACAGGCCCAGAAACGTATTGACCGCTCCTGTTTTCGGAGAAAGCAGCAAGGAGACAATTCCTACGACAACCACCGTCGAAATAAAATGAGGCGCATAAGTAACCGTTTGCACGACTTTCTTAAAACGTTCGCTGGTCAGCTGATTGATCATCAGCGCCAGTATAATCGGTGCCGGAAAGGCAACCAGCAGCTCGTATACGCTGATCCCGATCGTATTTTTGATAATGGTGCCGAATTGATACGATTCGAAAAATCGGGTGAAGTTATCGAAGCCTACCCATGGACTTCCGCTGTAGCCTTTGATGGGATTGAAGTTCTGGAACGCTATCTGCAATCCGTACATCGGTACGTAATGAAAAATAATAAAGTATGCAAGTGTCGGCAGCAGCAGCAGGTATAAATCATAGTTGATTATGATGCTGCGGAGTTTTTTGGCTGCTTGGGACTTGGACCGGCTCTGTCCTTTTACTATACCCGGCTGCACTGTATCGGTTTGTTGCGCCATCCTGATCGTTCACCTCCATGTTGTCTTTGCCATGCATGTAATCGCTTTTATAGGTTTATTAAACCCCGGCCCGATCCTCTCTGTATATAAGCGAGATCTGCCCACGCACTATGCGAAACTTGATCTGATGAGGATTTCAGGGGCCAATAGGTCAAAATGTACCTGCACATATGCCGATTTTGCATGCGTTTACAACAAAGAAGCCCCGCCGCAGGCGAAGTCCGGTTGTACGGCTGCTTCGACTTACGTCAGGGCTGTTCAATATCATGGGGCTGATCAAGCGCGCTGCTGCTTGCGGTATTCTCCGGGAGTGACTCCGACGGATTGCTTGAACTTGCGTATAAAGCTGGACACGTCGTAATACCCGACCTGCAGTACAATTTCTTTAACGGAACGATCGTCCGTACGGAGAAGCAGCTTCGCCTGATCGATGCGGATTTCATTCAAATAGTCCATCACGGTACGACCTGTCTGCTCTTTAAAATAACGGCTTAAATAGGACAAGGACAGCGAGAAATGGTCCGCAATCTTTTGCACGGAAAAGTCCGGCTCATTGTAATGATTCTGAATATACTGCGTTATTTGATCAATGAGTGCCGTCGGGGACGCCGGCTTATGCTCCTTGAGCGACTCGCACAGCGTAGCGCAGGCGGTAGTGAACAAATCGGCTATTTCATCCAGCGTGGTGAAATCGGTCAATGCCATAACATCGGGAAAGCTTCCGTTGGAGCTCCCCGGCTGCTTCTTCTCAACCACCGCTATGAATTTGCGGATCATATCGTAGCAGAGCTCTCTGGCGATGAACAGCGTCAGCCCGCTTTGCTTCATGCGGACGGCGATCTGCTGAACCTCCTCCGAGATCCGGTCCGGACTGCCGTGCTGCAGCACGATATCCAGATCATCAAGCACCCGTCTCGGATTAAAGACATCCTCATAATGATGAGCCATCATTTCATCGAAGAACAAGGCTCTCTGGCTGCCCCGGATCAGCTTGTAATCGATGGCGGTCGAAGCCTCCAGATAAGACCGGCCGACCTGGGTCAGCTCGGCGTATACGTTTCCGACCCCCATAGTAATGGGAGCCTCGAACACCGTGCTTAAATGCTCATGCAGCTGCAAAAGCCATGCCTTCCACTCCTCCGGCGGGCCTTCGACAGACAGGATGAACATCGCCCGCTTGTCCTCGAGGCTGTCCTTGGAATAGCCGATGTAGCGGCCTCCGAGCTTCTGGTCCACCTCCTGAATCAGTCTGTCCTTATAAGGGACCAAGGAGGACGGATACTCCAGGATCATCACCGCGGCAAGCGGATTCGGAAAGACGATGCCCACTTCCTTGCCCCGCTCATTCATGTCCTCCAGCGTCTTCATCTCGCCTTTCAAGAGGCTCCCTAATAGATGCTCCTTGACGGCGTACCGGTTCTCCTCCAGCTTGCGGCCCAGCAGACGGTTCGAATTGACCATATCATGAATGACGCTGCCGATCGCTTCAAATTCATTCGCTCTGCGAATCGACTGTCCGCGAACCGTCTCCACCAGCGAAGCCAGCCGCTTGACCGGCTTGTAGTTAAACAGCATGACGAGATAGACCAGCAGAGATCCGGCAAGAAAGATGATCAGCAGACTGTTGATCCATTCGACAATAACCCGGTTGACCGGGGCCATGACGGAGGATTGAGGCTGCATCGTGACGTAGAGCAGTCCGCTCTTGGCTGATTTTTGATACGTAACGGCATACGGTTTATTCATAATATCGAGCTGCGAGCTTCCTCTTTCCTCCGTCAGCTGCTTGTAGAAGGCAGGATCCTTCAAATAGTCCTCCTGCTTGTATGCGGACAGCACCTGCCCCTTGGAGTCGAATACGACAGCATTACCCTGCGGCAGCGTCAGCTCCGGATTCAGCCCCTTCAGCAGCATGTCCTCCTTCAGCGTGAACATGACGGTTCCGTAGGGTCGCTGGCTGTTGATCGGTATCGGGACGAGATACGTAATGAACCGCTGGAACGGAAGCCCCTCAATCTTCACATCCTCGGCAGGCCGCAGCAGCGGCGCGGACAGGCTGTTCAAATCCTCCGAGAATTGCTTACCGTTCCAATCGGAATAATGATAAAAATCCGTCACGAAGTCTTTCACTTTATAGACGCTCAGCGAGGAGTACAGGTAATCCGTCCCTCGAATGTTAAGCAGAATTTCGCGGATGCTATCGTCCACGACCTTGCTTTCCAACACTTTTTTGCCTTCATACATGCTGAGCGTATCATGAGTAAGAACATAAGGTGAGAGCTCCGGCGTCTGGGTAATTTGCCCGGCTATTTTGTTCATCTGGATCAGCTTCTGATCCACTTCGTCCTGCAGCTTATCGAGCAGCGCCTGATTATTCCTCTCCACTTCATTGCCTACAATATCGGCCAAACGCAGATACCCGGTCGTCCCCAAAAAAAGCAACGGAAGCAGGAGCAATACTAAGTAGGACAAAAGGTACCGATAAAAGACCGGCAGCCGGTTAATCGCTGATTTCATCCCATCATCCCCTCCGTATGGTTCTCGATGTAAGCCCGGTGAAGCTGACGGTCCGCTCTCCCGGCCGCCCGGCAGGCTTCCTCTCCCGCTTCTTGTTCACCGTGCATTTAACGATGGAGCCTCGTAAGCGTCAGCTGCAGAGGCATCGCATCCTGGCACGTCAGCTCTACAATAGTGCAATCGGTACCGCCTTCGACGACGCGAATGCGGCTGCCCTCTCCCTGCCCGGTCCAGCTCCCTTTGAGCGTTATGCGCAGCGTATGCGGCCTGCTCTCGGCATGAACCCATGCACGGGAATACAAGCTGACCTCCACCTGCCTGCCGTTCTCGTCATATTGATCGGGCTCCGTACCCTCGTATAACCGGAGATCCGGATCTACTGCGCTGACAATCAATCGGTCGCCGTCCTCCCGAGCCATCACCATGCAAGGGGTATCCACGGCGGATACAGGACCTATGTTTGCGCTTTCATCCGCCTCGAACCAGGCATAGGCCGTCGTCCGGCTCTCACGGTCATACACTGCATGCACTGAACGGTCCTTGCGGAGCACGGTATAGGCCGCCTGATCCGGTACAAGCATGGCGTCGTAAAACCGCTTGATCCCCTCGCGATCCGTCTGCACGAGCATCGCGCATTCATAGCCGGCGCCTTTGGGAGCCGTTCCATGATGAAGCCACGCAGCCGCAAACCGGCCCTCCGTATCGGCATCCGTCGCCTGGTGCTTTGAATGCTGAAGCGACTTCGACACACCCAAGGTTTGACCTGCCGGAAGGTAGTATCCGTTGCCCTTATTATCTAACATCCATGCTGGGTTGTCTAATTCCAATTCCCTGCCATAAGGGAACCTGTCGACAGCCTCATCCGCATTCAGCCATAGGGCTTCGTTAGGATCGGCCAGATGGTTTTGAAACAGTGTAGTCCCGGTAGGATGCACATCATTCTCGTTCTCGATATCGCTCCCGAGGCAGATAATCCGGTTATCGAAGAAGAAAAAGGACTTCCTTGCCCGATGCGACCCCTCATACTTGGGATGCTCATGCAGCTTCATCGCGAACATCCCGTTGCGCCCTTCCAGATGCAAGCCGCCGGCGTAGGTTTCATCGGAAATCAGCATCTCCTCGAACCCGCTGAACGTATCCACGTTGCGTACATCGGAACGCAGCTCGGCGATAGGCTTGTAAATCGTCGTCGTTCCCGGCCAGCGGTTCCAGTCCCAGCCGTCATGGTGATAGCCGCTGTCCTCATGATTAATAGGGTCCCCATGACTCATAATTTGCAAATGCCCGTGCGAAATGTATCTTCCGTACAAATTGGCGCTGACATAAGTCTCGTTAGCCCACAGGTACCGGCTGTGCCCGCGGACTCCCGCCAGCCACGAGCCTCTGCGATGAATCGAGAGCGCCGCATAGTTCATCGTCCAATGGCCGTTCGGATCCGGCTCCGGCGTCAGGCCCATAGCCTTCAGACGCTCCCCTGTCACCGTCGGTTGACCGGGCTTCAGCAGCCGCAAATAGGCGGCGGCCACCTCCTCATCGATTTCCTTCGTTCCGTCCGGCGTGCCGGCTAACGCCATATATTCGAACGGCTCGAGCTCGAGGGCCCATTTGCCGGTAGGATGTCGCGCCGACAAGCTGATCAGCCATTCGTATTTGTTCGAATAGAGTCTCATCGCCAGCAGCGCTTTGCGAACCGTCTCGTGCGCCTCCGGCGTCACCCGGTATTCCGTACCGCTGGTAAAGTACATAACCGGCGTCACACCCAGAAACCCTCCGACGGCGTAAGCGGGATAATGATTGACGTGATGATAGGCTGACCCGTCGATCTTGTAAGCCGCGCGCAAGCCTCTTGCCGGAAGAAGTGACTGGCTCAGCCACAGCTTGAACGCCGTCAGCTCGCGAACCTTGTACGGCGTATCGTCCATGATCAGCAAGCTGGCGAGCATTCCGTGCAAGGTCGTATTGAAGATATCGACATTGCCCTCCACTTCTTCGAGCGGCGTATGAATGCGTCCCGCTCCGCTGAACCAATACATCGTGCGCTGAGTCCGGTCAAGACGCTCCTCCTTACGTAAAACGCGCCTCATTAAAAAAACGGCCGGGTAAAAATAGCGGAAATTATAGCCGAAGTGATGCACCGTTCCCTGTGAGCTCCCATATGCCCAGCCCTGGTCCTCCAGATAGTCGGTCAAATCCATGAACATCTCTTTTAGCCGTTGCTTCCACTCCCCATGATCTGCAGAACGGTAGCAGACTGCGATATCCATCATGAGCCTCGTGTATTCCTGCAGCTGCACGCTGTTTGCAAGCCTCTTTAAACGGTCCTTCTCAGGCTCCGGAAAATGATCGAAGAAGGGAAGCTCCACCGGCCGTCCCGAGATACCGTCAGCGGAAAATGAAATATCATAGGATGCGAATTTGCCTTCGATTCGCTGCATATCCTCCGCCGTCACGGGCCTTTTCTTCAGGAAGTATGCCTCGAACCGGTCCTCCATCCTCCGATGGCTGTCGAGCTGTGCAGGCGTTATCTCCTCCGGGACGGGAAGTCTCCGCTCCAGCTGTTTGAAGGCATACAAGCCGAGCCAATGAGCGTTCGCCGCCGTGTCCGCACGAAGATTGACGAACGGGACCTGAACATCCCGCGTATGAAACCGGGGATCAATAGGGGTACACAGCAGCATTTGATCCATGTACAAGGTGCCTACCCCGGCCGATTTCGGCCCTTTGATAATGAGACAATCCATCTCGGGATGAGGCGTTCCCTGCATATCCCGCTCGTATGCTACCCAGGCTGTGCGCCACCCCAGAAAATTAAGCCGAAAATCAAACTCGCAATCCACCTGCTCTCCATCCTTGCGGCCAAACTGGAAGGTCAGCTTATCCTGTATCGGGCGGGGATTATAAATCCATACCGCGAAGGAGGCTCTCGCCTGGCTCCTGGAGCCCTCCTGAAACGGCCTATACCCGATAGCCCCCCTGATCTTCAGCACCGCTTGGCCCGAATAATCCCATTGCAGGCTATGGGCTCCGTCCTTATACCGCCGATTGCTGATTGCAAGCCGTGACTGTCCGTCCGGTATGAAGCTCCCGGGAACACCATCCTCAAAGCTGTATATCACTGTCATCCTACTCCCTTCCATCCTTGGTATCGGCCCATACGGCCCCTTATAGACGTTTTATTTCAACGCATAAACGGTCAAATTCGCATATTCCCCTACCAGCGGCGCCATCTGCCGGAAGCCGATCTTCCCTCCGCCCAGCCGCGGGCCGTAAGTGCGGCCGTCATCCGTCCATCGGAGGACGGTCAATCCGTTGACCGAGAAAGCGATGTCCGCTCCCTGCTTGATCAGCTCCATCCGGTAGACGCCCTGCGCATCCTCCACATCCGGTATCGGATCCGCTCCCTGGCAGACGAGATGAGCCCCGCGGCTTTTGCGCAGGTTGCACGTGTGGAACGCCCGCTCCTCCGGATACCTGCGGCGGAAGTACGACACATGCAGAGCGTTGATATCCCCGCTGTGATAATGCTCATACGGCCCCGTCCGCTTGGCCAGATGAGGAGCAAACAAATCCTCTCCTTGACGGCCGGTTGCGGCAAAGAACAGCATACAAAGCCCCGGCTCCCTTATCGGCCGAAAATCCCAGGCAACGGCAATGTCCACAGGAAACGTCTCCGGACACCAAAATACAAAATTGGAAGCCTGTCCCTCCTCGGGGTCCAGCTTATTCTCCATGCGCATGGCCCCGTTCGGAAACGTTACGGATGCCTCTCCCTCCAAACAAAAACCGCTTACATCTTTCTCCGCAGCGAGGGGATTGTAATAAATCATCTGCTTCTGTACGTCCAACGCTTGTCGCTCCCCCTGGTTTAACCCTATAAATAATAAACAAGTTTAAGCAACAACCCGGGCGATTGTACATAAGCCGTTTCTTTCCGGGGATATGCGAAATTTGCTACATCCCGCAGCAGCAAGGGTTTCCGGATGTGCCAGGCTTGGCTTCACGCGGACCAAATCCTGAAAGCGAAGCCTATGGCGCTCCCTATGCAGACAACGCATTTTCTTCATACATACCGTAACTTATTCGCCTCTGCCTCGTTTATACTTATGAGCTGAAACTATAGGGACAAGCCAGCTGGAAACATTTTATTAAAGGGTTTGGCGGATAGCTGCCGAAATGTTAGAACAGCGGAAGTTGGATTTCAACAGATCAGCAAGAAAAGGAGGCATTCCATTGGTTTTAACAACACAAAGACTAGGCAAGTATATGATGCTGACGGCTCTGGCCTTTCTTATCTTATTCAGCAGTCTGGCACTGCCCGCAGACCGCGCGTTTGCGTTCAAATACGGCTATCAAGGAGCTCCACAAAATACGGTCGGGGTTACCCGCCCCACGCTGACCTTTTATTTAAAGACGGACACGGACTTGATGCCGATCGCTTATTCCATGTTCTTGAACGGCACGAGTGTTCCCGCATCCTACAACAGGGAGCAAGGAGCCTTCACGTATACCCCGGACAAGGATTTGACACCCGGCAGCTATACGGTCCGCATGTCCGTAACCTTCAAGGGCTATCAGCCTCTGGAGGAATCCTGGACGTTCACGGTTGCCCAGAATGCCCAAAGCCAATTCGCGGCCGCAGGCCCGGAGCAGCTGGCAGCATTTAATGCCCTTAATGATTACCGTACGCTGTACGGGCTTCCTCCGGTCAAACTGAATGAACGGCTGAATGCCAGCGCCACCGCGCATGCGAGCTACTTGAATGTTAACGAGGTTAAGCAAACGAACAGCAGCCAGGAGAGCCTTCATCTGCAGGAGGCGGGCAAAAAGCAATTCATCGGAGCGACTCCGCTGGAACGCGCCGCTTACTACGGTTACACGTCCAAGGTCGGAGAAGATGCCGCTTATGTATCCGGAAGCACCAACGAAGCAATGGATTTGTTATTCGATGCGCCGTATCACAGAAATCCGTATCTTGATCCTAACGTTAGCGAGATCGGTGTCGGCAGGGTCGGCGACTATACGATCATTGAGTTCGGTTATGCATCTACGGTAACGAACCAGCTCGTCGTATCTCCCGTACCGGGAGACCGCTATGTTCCTACCACCTTTAACGGCAACGAGGACCCCGACCCGCTCCGTATTCATTCAAGCGCCAATTATCCGGTCGGCTATCCCATCATGGCCCAATATTACGGAACAGGGACCGACAAGGTGAAGCTTGTCAGCGCCGAACTGACCGACAACGCTAAGCAAAAGGTGGATATGCTCATCAACACGCCGGATAACGACGACAAGCTGACGAACGCCTTCATCCTCTTGCCCAGCAAGCCGCTGCAGGCCAACCAAACGTATCGCGTGAAGCTGAGCGTTCAAGTCACCAAAAGTGACGGCAGCACGGTGAATGACAGCAAGGAATGGGATTTTACCACCGAACCGGTGGCCGGAATCGGTAAAACCAAGCTGCACCAAGACTCCGGCAAGTATAAGACTGCCGCCGTTACCGTGGCTCCGTTCTTACGTACGGCCAGCTTCGGGCTGGACGACAGCAGCTACTCCGTTGACGGCATCAGCTTCCCTATGAAAAGACAGCCTGCCATTGTCGACGGCTTCTCCTATTTGTACATCCGCGACCTTGCGGCCGCACTAGGGGCCGATGTGGATTGGGATAACTCCAAGCGGGCGGCCGTCTATACGAAGGGCAATATGAAAGTGACGCTGTATACAACCCAAAACGCCTATGAAGTGAATGGGCAGCTGAAGCAAACGGACACGCCAGCCCGTCTGATCGGCGAAAATACGATGGTACCCGTCCGGCTCCTCGCCGAAGTATTGGGTGCCAAAGTAGACTACATCGATGCAATACGTACTGTGAAGCTGAGCTATTAATAAGTGGCTTCGCTCCATAAAAATTTAAGCCTCCATTGCGGCCTGCAAGCCTGCATTTGGGGGCTTTTTAGCATGCTTTTGTTCGCATTTCTAGAAAAAATAAGCGAACAGGAGAAAATAAGAGCTTTCATTTTCTGAAAATCCCCGCATCCGCCATCCCTATTGATGAGCTCCATTTCCCTTTTTGTACGAACACTTGTTTTTAAAGTTTGCCCCTTCTGAAGAAGCCCTGATAAGATAATGTCATTTCAAATAAATGGGAGTGGATACTAATTATAGCTCGTTTTCCGGAATGGATTACTTTTTTTACCAAGCAGCTGCTCCGTGCCAAGGGAGCTCTCCTGCTCGTATCGCTTCTGACGCTAGCGGTTGCGATATGCAGCGCACTGACTCCCGTCTATATAGGACAGGTCATTGATGAGCTCACGAAGCAGCAGAGCCCGGGGCTTCTAAGGCTGACAGCTCTCCTGCTCGCCTCCCTGCTGCTAACCGAGCTGCTCTCGGTACTACGGAAGTATGTTTCGACCAAGGTTATGATCAGGCTGACCTACGAATGGATCCATGATGCTTTAGCCGCTATCTTGAATACGTCGGCCGATTTCTTCACCCGGACTCCCAGGGGCGAAATGCTGCAGAGATGCATCCAGGACATCCGAACAATTCAGAAATTCGGGCTGTTTACCTTGCCCGGGTTCGTTCAGGAATGGCTGCTTGCCTGCACCGCTGCGATCATCATTTCAAACATCTACTGGCCTATCACCGTCATGATCATCCTCTGTTATATCGTATTGTTCCTGCCGGTCTACTTCTTCGCTAAGCGGCGGACCCGGTCCCGAAAGCAGTTTATGGTGCACAACGCCGTCCTGCGGCAAAGCCTGCTGGAACGATTAGAGTCCATCAAGCAAATCAAAATATTCGGAACCGAGAAGCACGAATACCGCCAGTTTCATTCAGAACAGCAGCGCTGGGCCGAGCTATCCCACCAAGAAGGGATCGTCAATGCGACCTACAAGGGCCTCCAACGAGTCCCCGATGCGCTGGCTCCTGCGCTCGTCTTCATGTTCGTCGGCTGGCAGGTCATGATGGGGACGGTAACCTTCGGTCAGCTGATGACCGTCATTGCGTTTATCCCGGCCCTCAATGCCCCGGTACGGACGTTCTTCGGCTTGTTCGTCGTCTTCGCAGATATCCGTCTCCGTGTGCAGGGGCTGCTGGAATATGTGGAGCTCCCTGTCGAGCCAGGGAAGAGGAACGGGCTCCGTCAGCTACCGGATTACCGGGGGTTGCCGATCTCCTTTCATAATGTAACGGTACGGACGGATCGAGGCGCAAGCCTGAGCGGCGTTTCCTTCACGATCCAGCCGGGCGAGCATATCGCTATTGTCGGGCCGAGCGGAGCCGGCAAGAGCACGCTGCTCAAGCTGCTCACCAGGCTTCAGGAGCCGACCGAGGGAGAGATACGGTTCGGTGACATCCCGCTGAACGAGCTCGATGCGACGCAGCTTAGGAGGCGGACCGGTTATATGACGCAGGAGCCGATCCTGTTCCGCGACACGCTGCTGAACAACCTGACACTGCTCAGGCAGGCGGATCAAGCAGAGGTCGAGACATGGATGCAAGCGCTGAACGCCGAAGATATCGCGGCGATGCTGCCCGACGGCTACAACACTGTCGTCGGAGATGGCAGCTTCCCGCTATCCGGCGGACAGCGGCAGCTGGTCGGCTTGATCCGCATTTTGCTGAAGAAGTCCGACCTGCTGCTGCTTGATGAGGCCACCTCTTCCCTCGACCAGACGAGCGAAGCCATGGTGCTGCAAGCGATGGAACGGCATATGCGGGGTATCACACGCATCAGCGTAACTCATCGCCTGAGGGGAGCGCAGCTGGCGGATCGTATCTTTGTCATCGATCAGGGCCGGCTCGTGCAGGCGGGCACTCATAACGAGCTGCTCACAGATCAGGACGGCGTATATGCCCGGCTATGGTACAGCGAGCAGCGGCAGGAGGAATTGCAGGAAGCGCAGGATGCCGCCAAGGAACGAGGTGACCTTTCCTATGTCTGATATGCAAGTCCTACTAACCGACAACAAACGCAGAGCGATTCGGACCTATCTTCGACGGCAGCTCTACTCTCACCGGTGGATGCTGGCCCTTAATCTAGGTAACGTCGTCGTCCGAAGCCTTTTATTTCTCGTCCCTCCGGTCATGACCAAGTATGTGCTGGAGCAATTGCTCCCCCAAATGGACTGGAATCTGCTGCTGTGGGTCAGCATGGGCATTGCTCTGGTACCTATCGTTGGCAGCGCCATGATCGTGCTTGAGGTGTTCGCCGACAAAGCGCTGCTGCGCCTGGCCGGTCTGGGGCGCGCCGATTTGTTCAACGGCCTTCAGCATCAGCCGCTGTCCTGGCTTCGCCGGCAGTCGCATGGCGATCTTATTACCCGTAGCCTGGATGATACGCAGAGCATAACCAACTTTGTCTCAGGCAGCTTCCTATGGATGTGCTTATTAACGGCCAGCATATCGGCCGGGGCCGCCGTCATGCTGTACCTTTACTGGAAACTGGCTCTTATCATCCTCATCCTCTGGATCGGCCATGCGGTGCTGGTAACCCGGATCGGGCAGCATATCAAACAGAAAACCGCCGATGCAGCAAAGCAAACCTCCCGCTTAACTGAATCTATGAGAGAAATCATCACCGGCGCACATTTCATCAAGTCGGCCGGAATTGAGGCCAAGGCGCTCGGTACCGTCGCCTCCTGCTTACAGGAGGAATGGAGTCATACGAACCGCACCATGCTCTACGAGCATCTGGCGCAGCTGTTCAACATGTTCCTTTCCTCCCTCTTCCTTGTGGTCATGTACTACGGGGGTGGAAGAGCCGTCATTCAAGGTGAAATTACGCTTGGTTCTCTCGTTGCTTTCATTGCTGTGTACAATTGGATACGCCCGTTTGCCATCACTTTGCTGGACACTTATGTCATTGGCAAAAAAGCAGCTTCAGCTGCGGAACGGGTTGCCGAAATAGCCTTCTCCCTCCCGGAACAAGCAAATACCTGCGCTGCGCCTGTCAGTGATTTCTCTATTCGGGCCGAGCAGCTTTCTTATTCCTACGGAGAGCGCCCTGTCTTGCGGGGCATCAGCCTCCATATTCCTTCCGGCTCGGTGGTTTCCATTGCGGGACATCGCGGGTCCGGCAAATCGACTTTAGCCGATCTGCTGCTCGGCCTTGCCGAGCCTGCCGCAGGAACGCTGCGTATCGGGGGCGTCCTGACGGACGAGCTGGACAAGGATTGGCTGCTCCGGCATCTGCTCTGCGTAACCCAAGACGCCTCGCTCCGAAGCGGCACGATTCTGGATAACATCGTGTACGGCTGCGAGAACGCTTCTCCCGATCAAGTCCAGGAAGCCGTCGAGCTCGCCGAGCTGGGCGATTGGCTGGCCGTTCTGCCGGATGGCCTGAACACCCGGGTAGGCGAGCAGGGCTTCTCCTTATCCGGAGGAGAGCGTCAGCGAATCGGTATTGCCCGTGCCCTGCTGCGAAAACCGGCCATTCTGATTCTCGATGAATCTACCTCCGCATTGGATTTGGGAACGGAACAGCGGCTTCTGAGCCGTTTAACCGCAGCCCTCAAAGACTCCACGGTTATTTTTATCACGCATCGCCTATCGGTCGCCAAGCTGTCGGACCAAATTATTGTCCTTCAAGGCGGCGCCTTGGCGGAAACCGGCACCTGGGATGAGCTGATTGAGCGGAACGGAACGTTTCGAAAGCTTTGTCGGGACGCCGAATGATAAATCTGCACAGCAAAAGACCGCCCGGTACTTCCGGACGGTCTCCTGCCACAAATGGCTTCCCTTACTTCCACTCCACCCTTTGGAGGATTCGATGCTTCATCAAGGATAAAATAAAGTCGGTATAAAAATCATGTCTGACAATAAACTGATACGCTTGATTCTTGAATGCGTAGAAAAACACGTCGGTCAATACTTCATTATGCTCAAACTCGTTCTGGACCGCCTTCAGCTGCTCCTCTATCGATCCGCCTCCGATGACTCGAATTCGGAATTCCACATCTTGCCCATTGGCCGTTTCACTAAGCTCGATATTTTGCTCATCATAGGTGTAAGTCAGCTTCATCCTTCCTCACCTGCCCTCGTTCATAGTAGGTACCTCAAGTAAATGTACGCGCTGGATAAGACGATGGATAATATCATTAAAGGAAATCCGTATTTCAAATATTTCATGAAGGTAATAGGATACCCTTCCTTGCTGGCCAACCCGGCGACGACCAGATTCGCGCTGGCCCCGATCAGCGTTCCATTGCCGCCCAGGCAAGCGCCCAAAGCGAGACTCCACCATAACGGCTCGAGGTTATCGACACCCATCGTCCCCATCTCCTGAATCATAGGAATCATCGTAGCTACGAATGGGATATTATCCAGAAAGGCAGAGGCTATTGCGCTCAGCCACAGAATGAGCATCGACGAGGCAAACAGGTCCCCCCCGGTAATCTCAACCGCCTTCTTAGCCAGCAAAGCGATAACTCCGGTTTCTACCAGGCCCGCGACGAGAACGAACAACCCCACGAAGAAAAATAACGTTACCCATTCCACGCTGTGAAACGCTTTTTCCAGCATCCGTTCTCCCGTCAGGAGCAGGAGAAGAAAAGCACCTGCCAGCGCAACCGTCGCCGATTCCATGTGAAGCGTTTGGTGAAGGAAGAAGCCAAGGATCGTAACTCCAAGGACAATCAGACACTTCCTCAGCAATCTGCTGTCGGTGATCATCGAGTTTTCATCCATTTCCATAATGCTCTGCTGGAGCTCGGGAGTCGATTGTATCTGCTTGCGGAACATCAAGAGAAATATAGGTGTGTACACCAGCATAATAATAACGGCAATCGGCGTCAGGTTATAGATAAATTCCATAAACGTCAGTT
This sequence comes from Paenibacillus sp. 32352, assembly GCF_002042965.1. Taxonomy (GTDB): domain Bacteria; phylum Bacillota; class Bacilli; order Paenibacillales; family NBRC-103111; genus Paenibacillus_S; species Paenibacillus_S vulneris. The sequence continues at coordinate 199,832 of NZ_MZNT01000014.1, forward strand.
CCTTGACTGCGCTGCCGATCATGATGTTCGGCGGGTCGCCGATTAGAGTGGCCGTCCCCCCCACATTTGATGCAATAATTTGTGTGAACAAAAACGGGATCGGGTTGATTCTGAGCTGCCTTGTGATGCTTAAAGTGACCGGAACCATGAGCAGGACGGTCGTCACATTATCCAGAAATGCGGAGCCCCCGGCTGTCAGAGCTACCAGGGCTATCAAAATTCGGGTCGGCTTTCCTTTGGCCAGCTTGGCCGCCTTCAGGGCAACATATTTGAAGAGTCCGGTCTCCGCCGTTATCCCTACGATAATCATCATGCCTACGAGCAAGCCGATCGTGTTGAAATCGATATGATGTATGGCCGTCTCTTGATTCACGATACCCAGGACGATCATCAGAACGGCGCCTAGAATAGCGAGGATGGTGCGATGAATTTTTTCAGAAATAATCAGTGCATAAATGATTAAAAAGATGGCAATGGCCAAAATCGCTTGATGCTCCATACTTCCTCCTCTTTATTTTGGATTGTTTTTCGCCAAAATTTGCGTGAATGGATAAAAAAATACAAAAAGAGCCCTTGGGTGACAGGCTCCTCCTAAAATTCCGCATATGAAGATATAATTCGATCTTACCTGCTTTCTTCATGAAAGTAAAGCTTCCCCTTTCATAATCAGACTGAAAAAAGCAGATCGGAAACAAAAATAGACTTTCCCTCCGTCTGCATTCGCCGACTCCCCTGCTAGATTCATAGCAAAGGTAAACAGGGGAGGTGGCTGCGATGGGCAGAAAAAAGCAAAAAAACATCAATAACGTTCAAGTCGATAAAAGCAGGGTCAAGTTCAAAGCCAAACAATCGGCTAACGCTAGTGTGAATCAGGGAGGCAATGCATTCGCTATCAACGCTAACGAGCTGGGTGTTATCCGTGTTCGTGCAGGCGGCTAATCATCGCCAGGGAGACGATCGAGACGGGAAGGCAGGCAAATCGCCCGCTCTCCCGCCTCTTCTTACATAAGTGAATGATAGACTTGATCATCAGATTTGCGGATGCCTTTACCGCTTAAGCCTCTCTTCCTACGAACAACTTCCTTTTTACTTAGGGGCAAACACGCTTGGAATGAACGTAGTCGTCCACGGAACATAAGTAATGAGCAGCAAAATAGCGAACATGACGATCAGGAAAGGAATCAGCCGGACCGTTAGCCGTTCTACGCTAACCCCGGTCGTTGCCGATGCGATAAACAATACGGTGCCGAAAGGCGGATGCATCAAGCCGATGGTCAGGTTGATGACGATAATGGCTCCCAAGTGGATCGGATCGACCCCGAATTGCGCTGCAATCGGAAGCAGAATCGGCGTCAGGAAGATGATGCCTGCCACTCCTTCGAGGAACGTGCCGATAACAATGAGCAGAATGTTAAGCAGAATAAGGAACATGAACGTATTGCCGGCAAGATTCAGGAACACCTCCGCAATCATATGCGGAATGCCTTGAAGATGCAGGACCCATCCGAAAATATTCGTTGTCGCAAGCAAGAACGATACGGACGACGTCGTAATAATCGTACGGACAAGAATTCCCGGAACATCCTTAAGCTTCAATTCCTTATACAGAAATGCACCGACCAGGATGGCAACGAAGACTGCCACCGCCGCAGACTCTGTAGCCGTAAAAATCCCTGTCGTAATCCCGACCATGATCAGAACGGGAATGAGAAGCGCCGGAACAACACTAAACAAGCTCTGTACGATTTCTTTGGTCGAGCTTCTCTCCAGCTTATTGCTGCTTGTTTTTCTGAAGGTGACATAAATAATGATGCCAAAGCCAAGGGCGAACAGGATGCCGGGAATAATCCCAGCGAAGAACAGGCTCCCGATGGATACGCCAGAAGTTACCCCATATATAATGAACGGCATGCTCGGAGGAATCAATGGCCCCATAATGGAGGCACTTGCGGTAAGCGCCGTACTGAATTCCTTGTTGTAGCCCTGCTTCTCCATCTCCGGAACGATGACTTTACTCATAATGGCGGTTTGCACATTGGAGGAGCCGACGATAGCCGCCAAGAACATATTGGCTACGACGTTAACGTAGGCAAGCCCTCCGCGAAGATGGCCGAAGATTACGGTGGCAAAGTGAATCAAGCGGTTTGTAATGCCTCCGCGGTTCATGATTTCACCTAGCAGGACGAACATCGGAATCGCCACAAAGCCGAAATTTTGCAGGCCGTTGAACAGCTTTGAGGGCAAGGACTGCAGCGAAGCGATATTACCGGTGGAAAAAACGTAAATCAGGGTCGTGATCCCAAGCACGAAGGCTACGGGTACGCCGATGAAGAGCAAAATGACAAAACCTGCCGCGGAGCTCATTGTGCAGCACCTCCCTTTTTACCACTAAAGAAGGCTTGAAGCAGGTGAACCATATGCTCGACCGTAAATATTGCCATGCAGAGCATAGAGATCGGTACGATGAGGTACAGCTTCCACATTTTCATAGACAATGCCGGTGATAGCAGGTTCATCACACTGGGGCTCATAATCCAAACCGTGGAGTAATATCCCATCACGACGGCAAAGAATAGAATGCTGAGCTGGATAACCAGCGATCCAAGAATTCGCCCCCGTTCGGGAAGACGGTTGAGCAGGAACGTCACCGCAGCCATATCCGACCGCTTGACGGCAAGAGAGGCTCCCAGAAAAGTAGCCCAGCAAAATAAATACAAGGAAAGTTCGTCCGCCCAAAAAATGGGCGAACTCAGCACATATCGGAAAAACACAGCTACGATCATATTGATGGCCAATACAGCTCCAACCGCAATACTAACCCATACCAAGAACTTATCCAGCGCGAGGGTGATTAACGAGAGGGGGCTGCTTCCTGAAGGTCTGTCGCTCATGCCAAGCACCTACTTCTCTTGTTTGATTTTGTCTGCCTTTTCCAGGAATTTTGCAATTTCAGGCGATTTCTTGCTCCACGTTTCTCTAACCGATTTGACGACCGGATCATACTCCTCGCGCTTAACCTCGTTCAGCGTCAAGCCCATTTTCGTTTTCGCTTCGCTTAACAGCTTGTCTTCGTTCTTCTGAATATCTACACTGTTTTGCTTCGTTTTCTCGAGTACCGTGTCTTTAATCAGCTTCTGGTCTTCCGGAGACAGGCTGTTCCACAAATCTTTATTGATCAGAATACCTCCGGCCCAGTACATGTGCTTGTCAGCGTTCAAATATTTGGCGATTTCCGTCAATTTCTCCGACGCCAACGACTCGGAATCAATGTCCACCCCTTTGATGACACCGGTTTGCAGGGACGTATACACATCAGTCAGAGGCATTGGCGTTGGACCTGCCTTCAGGCCGTTCCAATAATCGAGAATCGTCGGGCTCGGCGTGGTACGCAGCTTGTAGCCCTCCAAATCCTTCACGCTTTGCACCGGCTTCGTTCCAAGAATGTAACGGAAACCGGAGGAAGCATAGCCCAAACCAACGACATTTTCATTCTTCAGCGTATCGAACAGCTTCATCGACTCATCGCTGGTCCACAGCTTATAGGCTTGTTCGTGCGTATCGACCAAATACGGCATGAGCCAGGCACCGAACGCAGGGGAGGAGTTACTTAGCTGCGCCGTCGTAATGACGGCCATTTGAATGCTGCCGGTATTGAGCTGCTGCATCATATCCGTTTCATTGCCAAGCTCGCCGCCGGGGAAATATTGGGGCGAAATACGGCCGTTGGTTTTGGCCTTCAGCTCATCGCCGATATTTTTGAGCGTTAAGCTCAGCTGGCTGTCCGCCTTTGTAATGTTGGCCATTTTTAAGACGATTTTCTTATCTCCTGATGCCGTTCCTCCAGCAGTCTTCCCGTCCGCGCCTCCATTGGCGTTACCACAGCCTGCCAATGCGGATACCATAAATAACGACGACAACAGCAAACCCATACCTTTTTTCAAATGCTTCATAAACTCCACCCCTTAAAGTTCAGTCTTTATTTCGCCTTTTTGGATTATTTGGAATAGTAACGAACTTCAAACGTTTTACAGCCGGTCGGAGAAACCCATGGGCCATGCTTCATGCCCGGAGGGCGGCAAGCAACCATCCCCGCCGTAAATTCCTGATTCAGCGTCAAATCGATCAGCGAGCCTTCAATAATGTACAGCTCTTCCCAGAAGTCGTGGATCTGTACTCCGTTAGGCGTCGTGTCCACTCCGGGAGCGAAGATCAGAATGCGGGTAGCTACCCCCGATTCCGGGTCTTTGGCGATGACTCTTTCAGTCAAGCCCTCTACTTTGCTGAACGGTACCTCTTCAAATTGACGGTAGTCTGTAAATTCCAATTCCGGTTTAGCCATTGTGTTATTCCTCCTCGGCATTTTTCAAAATATGAGTGCTATATCGAAGCTCCAGCCTGCGTCCTTCCTGTCTATCCACGAGCTCCGCCCGGAAGGTACCTCCAAAGACAAAGCCACCGTGAAGCGGCAGCGTTCCGCAGTACAGCGCCATATTGGAGCCAGCGTAACCCCGATCCTTCACCAGGCGCATCAGATCGTTCGGATGCATGAACTCACCCAGCTTGCCGGACTGATACAGCTTCTCTTCCCCATCGACCAGCACCCAGCTGTTCATCTCGATGTCATCCCAGCGATGGAGAATGGATTCCAGCGTCCATACTTCCCGGGTCATCGGCTTCGCACATACCTGCTTCGATTTCTGTATCGAGATCGCTTCAAGCACCCTATCCGTATGGTCGCTGCCGAGTCCTACATACCAGCGTCCTCCTACATCCAGCAGTACAACCTCCGCCTCGCCGCTGCCGTCGTTCCCTACCACCGTAATCTCTTCGGCCGTTTGCAGGAGCTCTGGGGAAAGATCATACAGCATAGGGACCTGCGGAGGGGCAGGCACTCCCAATTCTTTCAGTTCATCGATATGTTTCTTGACGGCATCCTGGTCCTTTCCCGTATATCCGGCGATGACAAGCCGCTCGGGCGCCCATTGGATAGTCTCTCCATTGCATATAAATTCCATAGTCGATTACGTCCTTTCCGTATGGTGTCTATAGTACGCGATGCTTCAAGCTGGGAAATACATCCCGAATCCGTTGAACCTCGGACGGATCGATTTCCGCTTTGACAATCGTCTCATGCTCGCCTCCGGATGCAACCGTAACTCCCCATGGATCGACAATAGAGCTGTGACCTCCTAACAATACATTGCGAGTAGTGCCCACACAGTTGCATGAAATAAGGAAGCATTGATTCTCCAAAGCACGGGCCGCGTTAAACAGCTTCCAATGCTCCAGCCGCTGATGCGGCCAAGCCGACGTGACAAGCAGCAGCTCTGCTCCGAGATCAACCTGCTGCCGGTACAGCTCCGGGAACCTTAGATCGTAGCAGGTCGTCAATCCGACCTTGCCGAATTCGGTATCGAACACCTTGGCCCCTTCCCCCGCCGTCAGCAGCTCGCCTTCCTGGGAGCCGTAACGGAACAGATGGGTTTTGGCATAGGTGCCTATCAGCTTGCCCTGGCGGTCGAATAAAATGCTCGTATTGTAATACTTGCCGTCCTTCAGCTCCACGAAGCTGCCGGCGAACAAGTACACGCCGTGCTGCCGGGCTTTCTCGGAGAACAACCGGACCAATGGGCCGTCAATCGTCTCCGCTTCTTCCACATATTTATCGAAGGAAAAGTAGCCCGTCGCCCAAATTTCCGGAAGCAGAATCAAATCCGCATCCTGGGCGGCCTTATCGACCATGACCGACGCTCTCTCCACCCGCTGTGCCTTGCTTTCATGCGCTTTTATTTCTAGCTGTATCGATGCAACCTTCATAGGTCGGAAACCCCTCCTTCTGAATGACTGGATTCTGGTAGACTCAAAGGCTTGTCAGAGCCTGCTTCATCTCGTCATCCAGCTTTTTGATCAAATCTGCATTGTAGGTTTTGACGAAAGCCGGCTGGGCGACGATTTTGCCGCCGTAGAAGATGATGTCGCGAATTTCTTGAACCTGAACCTCGATAAGCGCCATCTTAAGCGTCAGCTCCTCCGTGCGGGCTACCTTCACGGAAGCCGCTCCCTTCACCGAGTAAACCGTCTCCTTGCTGACAAAGTTCAGCAGTACTCTCGGATCCTCCTGGACGATGCGTACAAAATCCGATTTCGCATCGATGGCGAAGCGGATCGTTCCAGAATCGGTTGCATAGACCCAGGATAGGGCGGTGGAATATATATCTCCGGTTTCTTTGTTCACGACGTTCAGAAGAACGATCGTTTGACCCTGTAATTGCTCTATCATTTCTGCTGAAAGCTCTGTTATGACTTTGGACATGGTATGAGTTCCTCCCTTTGGGAATAACGAATATCGAAATATGGCTCCCACCTTACTTATAACTCGCCGGTATGATCAAGCCGGCTTTATACCTCTTGCGTCACCGTCTTCGGCAAGGAATAGCTGCTCAGGAATTGATCGACCAAAGCTAACGGCTCCTGATAGCCGTAATTGCGGAATGCGTGGCCTCTTACGACGAAAGGCGCTCCGTTATAGAACATCTCATACTGCTGATGACGCCCGGCGAACTCGGAGCCAATCACGTCCCAGGCCAACCGGTACAATTGAATTCTTGCTTCGGAGTCGACGCCGGTGGCACGGATGTATTGACGAATATCGTCTCTCGTCTCAGGATTGACCATCTCGTGATAGGAGGATGGCATTTGCAGTACGCCCCCGCCTACTAGCTCCCGGAGGATGCTGATGACATTCGCGTAGATTTTGTCCTGCATCCCTACAATGCCGTACAAGTAGCGGTGGTGCGGACGAGCCGCTCCGTTGACGTCGATGATACATTCATATTCGCTGGCCAGCAGCATCCCTTCCACTGTGGCCGCCAAAGAAGCCAGCTCGCCCAAACGTTCTTGCACCTGCGGGAATTTGTCCGTTCCGCCCATTTGGGTAATTTTGCGGGCAATGCCGATCAGGAACTTCACCTTAGTACACAACCGGATTTGCGCCTGGTTGTTCCCCAGCACGTGAGCCGGTGTTTTGTGGAATTGATCTCTTGTCGCTTCAATGTTCTTGTATACGAAGACATGCTTCCAAGGAATGAACACATCGTCGAACACCATCAAAGAGTCGCTTTCGTCGAATTGGGTGGATAACGGATAGTCATAGACGCTTTCCTTGCCCATAGCGTAGCTTGGACGAGGGTACAGCTTCAGGCCCGGTGCATTCATAGGTACGACGAAGGAGATCGCGTAGTCTTCATCGCCCGGTCTGAGCGGCGTGATGCAGCTGACGAACAGGTAGTTGGACACCGCCGAGCTGGTCCCGAGCATTTGGGAGCCGCGTACGACGATTCCGTCCTCACGCTCTTCCAGAACACCTACCGGCAAGTACTTCTCCTCCTGCTCATGAGCTGCCTTGCTGCGGTCCACTTGGGGAGGAATGATGACATACGTAACAAACAAGTCTTCATCACGGGCATATTTGTAAAAGTCCAGTACGTTTTGCTTATACTCGCCGAACACCTCGGGGTAGCTGGCAAAGCCGGCCAAAAACCCTGCCACGTGATCCGGGCTGCGTCCTGCAAAGCCGCAGGTTGCTTCCGCCCATTGCGTGATAGCACGACGGCGAACGGCCAGATCCTCCCGGCTGCGCGGAATCATAAACACCTTATTGGCGACTGTTCCGTCTTCGGTCGTATAGGTCATATCGTTCTTCGGATCTGCGGCCAGATCGTACAGCTTGGCGAACGAACCGGTAATCCCCGCGAAAGCCGGATGCGTCGTGACATCATTCACTTTTTCTCCGTTAATATAAATGCAGCGGTTATCCTTCAAAGACTCTACATACTGTTTGCCGTTACGTACCATCGCTGATCATCCTTCCATGTTTCATTTGGTTTTGTATTACGTATTATGTGTTGTGTATACATTAAACTCTCAAAAAAAAGGTGATTCTCTGCGTCGGCTTTTCGTCTTACATGTTAGATTAACTGACTTGATATTACGTCTTTTTGCCATCGGAGTCAATAGTTTAGTTGAATATTGTCGAATGATGTTATGGAACCTTACACAAACTAGAGAGCTTTTGCTTTTGGTCTGATTTCGCAGTGTTGTTGTAAGCGTTTGCTTTTCGTCTTGAAAAAAACCTCATTTGAGGTTTTCCCAATTACGGAAACCGGCATGGTTATTTTAAAATGACAGACTCCTTCGTTTTATTCAGATGCCTTGCCATCATTTCCGCCGATTGCTCCGCATCCTTTCTTTCAATCGCCGAGATAATGTCCAAATGCTCTTCGAGCACCTCTTTCATCCGGTTGATCTTCTTAATGGCTCGAAGCCCGATCAGTTGGGAAAGATTATGCAAATTCAGCAGCATTTGTTCAATCAGCTCATATTCCACAAACCGGGTGAGCGTAATATGAAACGTCTGATCCAGCTTTATGAAAGCGATGTCATCATTGTTCGACATAGCTTCTTCCTGCTCTTTGCAAATGGCCTTTAATTCCTCCAGCTGCTCTGGTGTGATCGTCTCGGCCAGCTTCTGGATGACCTTGGTCTCAATCGAGGCGCGAAGCAAAAAGATCTGCTCCATTTCGTTTTCCGTGACCTTGCGAACAGCCATGCCCTTGCGCGGAATAGATACGATAAGCCCCTCTTTGATCAGATCGGCCAAAGCTTCTCTCACCGGAGTGCGGGACGTATTCAGCAGCTCAGCCAGCTTAACCTCCGTAAATATTTCCTCCGATGTGATGTAACCGCTTAAAATGACATGTTTGATTTCGTTGTACGCTCTCTCTTTTGTGGTTGTTGGTTTATCAATCGGTTTCAAATTAAACTTGGATGGAGCCATTTCAACCTACACCTTTCATCAAGTCGACAATTCAATTTGGTTCTATGTATACATCATACAAAATACAAAAAACTTAGTCAATAAGCAACTTTACATCTTCTTAACTAAGAATGATTGCTCGCTCTTGCAGGCGAACCATTCAATGGCTGCAAAATGAGCCCCATCTGATGAAGCCATGTGGACATCTCACTCTGTGGATATGTTAATAGCGAGCGGTAAACTTATGCACAGTATATCATAATAGGCTGTGTACTGTGTGAATAACTCTGTGGATGAATGTATCAAGTTTGGTTAAGCCTTTTGCCCCGGAAACCCAAAAAGGCCCGGAAATCATTCCAGGCCGTTCGTTATTGGATATGCGCAACCGGTTCGTTTTCCTATTAGGATGGAACAACGGTGCTCTTGATCCGGTTCAGTTGCTCTTCAATCAGAGCTTCTCTGGAAGCAGCAGCCTCCGCCTTTTTCAAGCTCGCCAGCTCCACAAAAGCTTCCTTTTGAAGGATGGTTTCTTCGATTCGTTGGAAGCCTCTTGCTGCACTTCCCGTCTGGACTCCGCTGCTGAATACAGGGCTCGGGGTTCTAGCCTCCACCTTCCTGGCACGGGCAGCCAGGTCATTGCGTTTGGCCTGCATGTTCGCGTATTCCTCTTTGGCTTGAGCCAGCTGGTGGGCTAGTTCAGCAGAATGCTGTCTCGAAGCCTCGTAGGCTTCCGCATACTGTGCAGCTTTATCCAGATAGGCCAGTTTAGCCTCTACCGCTTGCCGCGCCTCCACTGAACGGTCAGCCGCTATGGCTTCGGCCGCTTTTTGCTCGCTGAGCTCGGCCCCTCGCTCGCTTTCGGTTCTTTGCTGCTCCAGTCTCCGCTCAGTAACCGTCTGCTTAACAAGCGCCTGCTCCAACGTATGAATCTCCTCCTCCATATCGCGGAGATATTGATTCAGCATCATCACCGGCTGCTCCCATTTGTCCAACGCTTCGTTCGCTGCGGCTCTAGACATATCAACCAATCTTTTCAGTACACCCATTTTTAGAATCCTCCTATAATGTCGATTTTATCCGTTATTAGTAATAATGAACGTAAGACTGTTTCGGTATGAACAGACTGGCGATAAAATAAACCAGTACCGTCGTTCCGAAGCTGCAGAATGCGGCGATTATCGTAATAAGCCGAAGCAGCGTCGGGCTGATGCCCAGGTATTCTCCCAATCCCCCGCACAATCCGGTTACTCTCCGATTCGAAGTAGAACGAAACAATTTATTCATATCTGCTATCTCCTTTACCTTAGTTCTCGTTAGGCCGTTTGTTCTTCAAGCCAACCTCTTGTTCTTCATGTCTTTATTGTAGTCGGAACCCGGACTTGGCAAAACGGACCGGCGACGGTTTTGCAACCTAGCCTTAAGACGGGGGAAGCCTATGACCTGGGACCGGATTGAACCTTTAAACCCTTGATACAGCACAAAAAAAGAGGCATCTCCATAAGCGAGCCTCTTCGTCTATTTACCAACATGGTTATTCTACTAGGAGTTATTATCAAGGCCGTAATTTCACAAGGGACACCCAGTTTGAAATGTCCGGCTACAATCTCCCGGCAGCCCAGAGGCAGCTTCGCAAAATCAGCTTGCGTACCTCTGGATGCTGCAGTGAATTCGAATTATGCCCTGGCATCAGCGATACCAGACGCCCCGTTCCTACCTGCCTGACCCAAGCTGCCGGGTAGCTTTCACCGTCCAGAACGTACCGGAGAATAACTTGCTTCTCAACCCCCTCGGCAAAAGCATACTGATAGGGCTCATCCTCCGACCGGAAAGGCTCCAGCCCCCGCACGATCGGATGCAGCTCGCCCGCTGCATCCTTGACCGCTTCGAAATCCAGCCCTTGATAAGGAGGATGCCCTGTAAACCGGGCTCCAATAAGCTCCAAAAGCTTCTCATGAGCACTCAGGGAAACCCCCGTATGCAGCACGACAAACCCCCCGCCAGACGCCACATATTCTGTTAACCCAGCCGCTTGTGGGTCCGTTATCGGCCCATTCCACTTATCTGTATAAGCAACGAATACATCGATCGAAGAAATTCGTCCGGGGGTCATAACCTCGTAATCTTCCGTAAAGGTGACTGTGAAATCATCACCAAGCGTCTCCACGAGATCCTGTTGGATACGATCCAGCGGATGATACTGCTTATTCTCTATATCTCCTAATATAACGGCGTTCCCATTCAGCTTTTGAACTGCTGTCATTACTGAGGCTCCTCCTTGTCATGAATTGCCGCAATGCTCCGGCCCCGGCTCCTTGAATGTTTACCAAACCAATCGTTCCCCTGTGGCCGTATGAATGTACGGCGGTTTGCCGTCAATCGGTTCGTACGAAGCATGATTCTCAATAGTGCGTATAATGTTGGCGGCCGCCTGCCCTACAGTCAGTGAAGCCTTGGTGTTCAGCTCCCCGTGCATGTAGCTTTGGACATAGCCGGGATGCAGTACGAGCAGCTTAAGTCCTTCGCTCTTGAACTGGTTGTAAATAAGAGCCGATTGCATATTCAATGCGGCCTTGGACATGCAATAAGCGTACCAGTTGATGCGAGTGCAGCTTCCGACGCTGCCCGCTTCCGAGGAAATGTTGGCCAGCAGCTTGCCTTCGCCCTTTAGCAGCATAGGCAGCAACGCTTGCGTAACCCGCAGTGCTCCCAAGGCATTGACATTAAAAACCTGCTGCATCTCCGCAAAATCCAGCTCATCCAATACGGTCGAATCGATATCTCCCAAAATTCCTGCATTGTTAATCAGAAGGTCTATACGGTCCGTATTTTCCCTTACCCGGTCCGCCGCCGCCCTGACGCTATCATCATCGGCAATGTCCAAATCCGTTACATGCAACTGCTCCTTATAAGCACCTTGAAGCCGATCCAGCTCCCCTTCCTTAGCGGCATATCGGCCTGCAAATACGGTCCAGCCCCGTTCCAGCAGCACTTGGACCAAGCCCAGTCCAACCCCGTGGTCAGCGCCTGTCACGAATGCGGTTTGGTTTATAGTCAATTCGTTCTCCTCCTTTATGGATGCTCTCTTGCATGATTAAAAGATTCCTCAAGCAGCATGAGATTCCTTGTCGGGCGGCCGTATTTTTTCGTCCTTTTTTGCGCTTCTTATCCAGACATATATCAACTCGTCCCCGGCATAAGGTAAAAAGATGAGTAAGTTACTTTAGGAACACCGGAGTCGGGTTTTTCGACAAACTGAAAGGAGTGATAATCATGAGCAAAAAGCCGCCTCAGCGTTCAGGAGAGGTGCAGGTTCCACAGCCTATACGGGCTGACGGTACCGGTACCGTCGATCGCGGACCCAGGGATGTGATGCGCGACCTGCAAAATCCCGATATGCTCGTGCCGCCTCCAACCGATGCGGGTACGATCCCCAATATGAGATTCTCTTTTTCCGATACGCACATGAGGCTGGAGCACGGCGGTTGGGCCAGAGAGGTAACCGAGAGAGAGCTTCCGATCGCGACTACGATCTCGGGAGTCAATATGGCCTTGACCCCGGGAGGGGTCCGGGAGCTCCACTGGCACCAGCAGGCGGAATGGTCGCTGATGCTGCTCGGACGCGCCCGAATTACAGCCGTCGATCAGGATGGACGCAACTTTATTGCGGATGTCGAGCAGGGGGATCTATGGTATTTTCCTCCGGGTATTCCCCACTCGATCCAGGGTCTAGAGGGCGGCTGCGAATTTTTACTGGTCTTCGATGACGGCACCTTCTCCGACAATAACACCCTCAGCATCACGGACTGGTTCGCCCATACGCCGCGAGACGTCTTGTCCGCCAATTTCGGCATCCCGGAAAGCGCCTTTGCCGACCTTCCGAGCAAGCAAAGATATATCTTTCAAGCGCCGGTCCCCGGTCCGATATCGGACCAAGAGGTGCCAGACCCTTACGGTACCATACCTCTGAGCTTCGTACACCGCCTGTATGCCCAGCAGCCGATCCGCACACCGGGCGGCACGGTCCGCATCGTCGATTCCACCAACTTCCCCATCTCTACCCGCATCGCGGCCGCCCTGGTAGAGATCGAGCCCGGCGGTATGAGAGAGATGCACTGGCATCCGAATAATGACGAATGGCAGTACTATCTTACAGGGAAGGGCCGCATGACTGTATTTGCCGCTAACGGCAATGCCCGAACCTTCGACGTCCGCGCCGGGGATGTCGGTTATGTTCCGTTCGCCTACGGCCACTACATTCAGAATACAGGCGACCAAAGCCTATGGTTCCTGGAGATGTTCAAGAGCAGCAGGTTCGCCGACGTATCGCTCAATCAGTGGATGGCGCTAACGCCTCAACAGATGGTTCGGGAAACATTGCACGCCTCTCCGGAGCTGATGCGTTCGCTTCGCAAGGAGAAATGGCCGGTAGTGAAATATTGAACAAGCGGAGAGCCTAGAGATCAGGCTCTCTATTTTGTTTTCAAAGTACCCGGATCGTGTGACAATAAGCATTGGCCAATATAAAACACGATAGGGTTGCAATCGCTGATCGTATTGTATTACATAAGGCATGGCGCCGGCCATGAAGCCTTTTACCCTCCATTGACATAGGACAGCCCCGGGCTTGTACGTTACAGCTGAGGCGCCCGGACTAAAAAAGAAATACGGTGCCCCTTACCTAGCCACGAAAGGTGGAGCTGATTTTTTTTCGCCCTGCGAGAAAGGTTTTCCGCTGGAATTCGTAATACATAAATGAACGAACCAAAAGGACCCTTGCTGCGCAGCAACCTTTTTGGATAGGAGGGTGAACATGCAGGATGACAAACAATTAATAGAACAGATTCTGCAAGGAAATAAACAAGCGTTCGGTCCCATAATCGAAAGGTATAAGGTAAGAGTGTTTGCCCTCCTCCAGCGGATGCTCGGGAATTCGCCGGAAGTTCAGGATATAGCTCAAGAGGTTTTTATTAACGCTTATAACCATTTGGGCGATTACAAGCCGGAGCACAGCTTCTCGGCATGGCTTTACCGGATCGCCGCCAATCGGTGCGTCGACGAGCTTCGCAAGCGCAAACGCACTCCTCTAATGACCGGGATCGACTTTGACCCCGTTCAAACCTCAACACCGGAGACTGTTTTTTTGGAGAAAGAAAGGCAGCAGGCGCTGGAGTCCCACATTATGGAGCTGGACAAAGATTACCGTACTGTGTTGATCATGCGGTATATTCAATTTCTAAGCTACCAGGAAATCGGGGAGCGCCTTTCAATCCCGGTCAGTACGGTGCAGATGCGATTGTATCGCGCCCGCAAAAAATTGCGCGAAAGCTTGAAAGATCCCGAAGCGAAGGGGGCGTTTCTCTATGAAGTGCATGAAATCTAACCAATTGACAGCCTACATGGACAATCGGCTTTCCCCTTTGGAAAGCGTCCGGCTGGAGAAGCATCTCGAGACCTGCAGCGAATGCCGCCGGGAGCTGGAGCTTTATCTGGATGCTTGGGATCAGTTTGACGATGCGATGAATGAAGCGGACGTTCCGCCAGATTTTACCGCTGAAATTCTGGATAAAGTCGCCCCTTATGTTCCGGCAGCCGAACCCGTTGCGGAAGACGGAAAGGCTATCGCCGCCTTTAAGATGGACTGGAAAAAAAGGAGTGTAGATATCGTGAAAAAAATAACGATTACCGTTGCCAGCTTGGCCGTAGCCGTGTCGCTGGGCACCTTCGTATCACCAACCTTCGCCGATTATGTGAAGAGCTTTTTCAATAATACGGAACAAGTGGATCAGGGCATGGTAGACGCCGTACAGAAAGGCTTCGTTCATCCGCTGGATTTAAAAGCGACCGATCAGGGCATTACTCTGGAAGTCAAGGAGGTTATGGCCGATCCGGTGCGCATCGCCGTTATCGCCGAAGCCAAAGGTCCCGACGGGCAGTACATCGATCCCAACGATATGAGAATGTATGTGGATTTTGTTATCAAGGATAAATCGGGTGTTCCGGTGCTGGGTCCGATGGGAGGCGGTTGGACTACCAGTAAAGACGATCATTCTCTGATGGTGAAGCAGGAGCTTACGGAAGCCGTCGGCAGCGGCAAAGAAATCCCTGACAATTTGATCGCCGAGATTCGTTGGACGAAAATCGGCAGCACGAGCGGCAATTGGCAATTTGACATTCCTATTGATATGTCGCAAGCGAAAGCGGCAACCAAGACCGTCAAGATTGACAAGCAGTACACTACTCCTCAAGGGCTGACGATCGGCTTGGAACGTGCGATATTCGCTCCTAGCGTCACCTTGCTGTCTTTGGATACCAGAATATCCCCTGAAGTTAACGAGAGGATCGAAGCTGCGATCCCCAAACAGACGGACAGCACCGTTGCCGTAAAGTTGGATCCCTTCGCTGCCAACCAATTGAAAAGCTATCAGCTGTCCTATGAGCTTATCGATGAGCAGGGCCGTGTGGCCGCCGCATGGGATGACTTATTCGACTCCGGTCTCAGCATCGCCAAAAATTCCATCGTAAACGGAATCTCGGGAACAGGTGACGGGACTGCCATGACCTTATGGCATTCGTTCTCGCCGCTGCCATCCGATAAGTACGGCAAGCTTACGTTCAAGCTTCATTCCATCTATACAAGTGAATTGGCTGACTTCCATGCCAAGCTGACCCCAGTTCAGTTGAGCCAAGAGCCTGTGAACCTGGAAAGTGGTGGAAATCAATTACAGTTCAAGAAGTTCGTGTGGAAACAGGATGACGCCAAGCTGACAATCGGTGATAAGGAGATCAGCGACCGGGGCGGTGTGCTTGAAGTAGAGGCTGCTTATGCCCAAGGCGTCGTTAATCTGGACGAGTGGAAGGTTAAGGATGAGAAGGGAGTGGAATACGATGCTTATCTGCAGAAAACATCTTCAAGAGACGAGAACGGTCTCGTTACCGTTCGCGGAGCGCTCGTTATCCCTCAACTGGATCACCAGCCTGAGGAGCTTACTATAAGCTATAACTTGATACAGAAGGAACATCGGGATGTGAACTGGCAAGTACCCATCGAATAAATGAATACGAAAAGAAAAATTAAGGGCTCCCCATAACGGCGGGCCCTTCTTCTCTATTCATCCCAACCCGAAAGTAAATATGGACAGCAAACCATAAGTTAACCTATTGAGTGTTCGGTGCTCCCATTGTAAGATCTAAGGTATGTAAAAAATTTCAATCCAAGATTATGGAGAGAATCTGTGATTTGTGATTCTCTTTAGCCCTCCACCAATTCGATAACAAAGGAAGTGTACGAATGCTAAACGAAGCCCATCCCTCATTGAACGAGGATGCAGCCGTACCAGGCATCGCGAGCTGGACAATGGAGCATCCTTCGCTCCTGCAGAAGATCGGCCATCCGGCTATCCTCCCGCCCGGGGCTGCTGCGCCAGCTATCCGGATACAGGCTTATTCGGACATTCGATTGGCACTCGAGCTGGTCTGTACCTCGGGTTCCCGTGTATTGGAAACCCCATCCGAACTGAGAATGGCGTCCGGCCAAGAACAGCTGGCAGCGTTCGAAACCGCGTCCCTTGCCGACGGCTTATATGAAATCCGCATCTGCCTCCATTCGGACGAACACGTCCCTGTCTATGACAGCTTCGCGTTTATGGTCATGGATCAGGACAGCCTGTCCCCTGAGCAAAGTCGGATCGCCTTTCTGGATGCTGACGGGCGCATGACCTATGTTCCGGATTATAAAGGCAACCGGATCGCCGACTTCTCCAACTGCGGCTACAAGGGCGGCGGCGTTCCTATTCCCGATGTACCGGTACGCTTAATTGTAAGCCCTTCCTCCGAGGAAGGCGATGATACGGCCCGCATTCAGCAAGCTATCGACGAAATTTCCCGTATGCCGATCGGTGAAGACGGCTTCCGCGGCGCACTGCTGCTGCAGAGAGGGACTTACCGTATTGCAGGCACGCTCTACATACGCAAAAGCGGCGTCGTCCTTCGCGGGGAAGGACAGGGCGAGGACGGAACCATTCTCCACGGAACCGGAGCAGCTCGACGGGATCTGCTGCAGGTGCTCGGCAGCGAACCCGGTATCGTGGAAGAAACCGGCACGGACATTACGGACCTGTATGTTCCTTCCGGCTCCAGGACCTTTCATGTTGCCAATGCCAGTGGCTACTCCATAGGTGATACAGTTGCCGTCATCCGGTACGGCAATGCGGACTGGATCAGCGCGATCGACATGGATACGATCACTCCTCGGCCGAACGCCGGCGGGACGAAGCAGTGGGCACCGTTCGAGCTGCTGTTTGACCGCGTTATTACGGACATTGAAGGCAACCGGATTACGCTGGATGCACCGGTCACCAATGCGATTGAAGCCCGCTGGGGAGGCGGAAGGCTGTTCCTGTATGACGATAAGGGACGCATCGAACATGTTGGTCTGGAGCAGCTCAGAATTGACTCCGACTTCAATCCAGACATTACGGACACCCAAGTGGACGGAAAGCCCGGCAGCACGACTTATTGCGCGGACGAGTCCCATACCGTTAACTTCGTCACGTTAAATTATGTCAAGAACGCTTGGGTTCGCGATGTGACAGGATACCATCTGGAGCATTCTCTCGTTACGATCGACCGCTATGCCAAATGGGTGACCGTTCAGGACTGCACGGTCCGCGATATGGTGAGCATCATTACCGGCGGACGCCGCTACTGCTTCCATGTGACGGGGCAGCTGGCGCTCGTACAGCGCTGCGATACCGAAACGGCGCGCCATGCCTTCGTCTTCGATGCCAAAGTCAGCGGGCCGAACGTGTTCCTCGATAGCGAATCACGCATCGATTATAATGCCAGCGAGCCCCATCATCGCTGGTCGGTCGGCGGATTATTCGATAATGTTCGCTCCCCTATCTATATTCGCGACCGCGGATGGATGGGAAGCGGACACGGCTGGGCCGGCGCGAACTACGTCGCCTGGAACACGGAAGGCAAGCTCACGGTGCAGCAGCCTCCAACTGCCCAAAACTATGCGATAGGGCACGTGGGAACGAAGGAGCGCCCGTTTTTGCCCAATCAGCATGACCTGCGCCCCCGTGAAGACGGCTTCTGGGATCAGTACGGACAGCATGTGGAGCCGCGCAGCCTGTATTTGCAGCAGCTTAAGGAACGCTTAGGCGATCAGGCGGTTCAGAACATTTCAAAAGCAACGGTATAGCGAGCTCATATTCCATCTGAATTAGCACCGGGCCTTCGTAAAGGTCCCGGTGCTTTCTGTTTTTCCCAAAAAGCTGGTTCCAGTGGATTTCACCTGCATCTTTCCATTTTACCCTCTTCCTGCAAGTGACCTTTTTCCCTATATTCCGTTATAATGAAACATAGATCCGACTTGATTCCCTGATGAATCCTGTCAAATTGTGCGAGGAGCCTATGATTCCAACAACGGACACAGAACTTAATTTATTAAAACCGAAAATCGCCGTCCCTGCTCTCAAGGATCATCTGATCCCAAGAGACCGGCTGCTGGATTCAGTTACCGAAGGGGTAAAGGGCCGGATTACGCTGATTTGTGCGCCTGCAGGGTTCGGTAAAACGACGTTACTGGCTCAATGGGCGCATGCCCGGGTACAGCACAGCGCCTGGGTGACCTTGGATCGCCTGGATAATGATTGGCTCCGATTTTGGCGATATATCGTTCATGCGCTTGCATCCGCCGTTCCGGACCGCGCCGGTCGTCTCCTGCCTCTGGTTCATATTCTTCCCAGCGCCTCCATCAGCACCTTTCTGGATGCCTTAATCAACGAATTGTATTCGCTGCCTGGTCCCCTTTCTCTTATCCTGGATAATTATCAGCAGATAGACGAGCAGCGGATTCATGATAGCCTTTCGTATTTCATAGACTACTTGCCCCCTGCCATGCATATAGTGATCTCCACGCGAACGGAGCTGCCCTTCTCTACTGCAAAATGGATGATTAGGGAGGAGCGTCACGATATTCACGCCCTGCAGCTTCAGTTTACCCAAGAGGAAACCGAACGGTTTTTCCTGAACATGCCGAGATTGAACCTGTCCAGCCCGCAAATCGAACAATTGGCGCTGCGAACGGAAGGATGGGTTACCGGATTGCAATTGATCTCTATAGCGCTGCGCTCCGAGAGAGACTATGACCGGTTTATCGCGGAATTTCAAGGAAGTCACCGCAGCATCTCGGATTATTTGTTCCATGAGGTCCTATCCAAGCTGCCGGACGATGTATATCGCTTTGTGCTGGCCACCAGCGTGCTGGATCGGATGGATCTGCGAATATGCGCTGCCATATGCCCTGACTTGGACAACCTCACTATGCTCGAAACCGTTAAGCAGCTGAACCTGTTCCTGGTCCCGCTGGACGACGATAACCAATGGTTTCGCTACTATCCGTTGTTCGCCCGGTACCTGCGGGAGCTTTTGCAAAAAACAGATCCCGGCCAGTGGCTTTTATCCAACAAGCGGGCCAGCATGGAGAACGCCAAACGGGGGTGGATGGACGAAGCTATCGATCATGCGTTAGCTGCCGAAGCGTATCCGCTGGCGGAGCTTTATTTGGAACGGCATCTGCCTGCGGTTCTGCAGCGGGGTGAGGTGGTCACCCTTCTTCGCTGGCTGGAGAGCTTCCCTGCTGACTTCGACCTGTCGCTCGAAACGCTGCTTCTGCATTCCTTTGTTCTCATGCTGACAGGACAGCTGCAGCGCTCCGATACCACACTGGATACAGTGGAGGCCGGATGCCTGGGATTAGACGATACGGCAAGACGGAGGCAGCTGCAAAGCGGCATCCTGTTCGTGAGATCGAACATAATTGTTTCTACCGGGGCATTCGACAAGTGGCTATCCTCCAAGGATAGCCTGCTGAACGATATGCTGCCGGCAAATCCGATCTACTACGGCTTCAACTACAACATAACCGAGCCGCTGGTAAGAAGGACTTCCCTAGGCCTCAAGGGACAGCTGTCGAGCGATACCGAAGCGGTCGGCAAGCTGTTCATGGGGGTGCTGGAGTCGCATGGCTGGCAGCATTCGCTCATTCATTTGTACGTGAAGCAGTCGCTTGCCGAAGGATATTACGAGTGGAACAAGCTGGACAGCTCCCGTGAAGCAGCCTCCTTCGTTGAAGGGGCTGCCTTAACCAAGGCAACTCCCGGTCTGATCGTACCGCTTCGCATTACGCAGGCTCTGCTTCACGCAACGGAAGGCAGGCCACACGTGGCTCATTCCATCATCGAGGAAGCAATGGAAAAGTCACGCAGCGAATTCGGCACCAACTGGATGCATTGGATGAACCTGCTGAGAGCTTTCAAAGCCCGTCTGTATTTGAGGGAAGGACAATTGGCCAAGGCCAGGAAGGAGCTTGCCCCGCTCGAGCTGTCCATCAAGGACAGACCTACCTTCAGCCGGGAATTCCAATATGTCACCTTTGTCCGTCTGCTGGCTAAGCAGCGCAAGGAGAAAGAAGCCCTTCGCCTGCTCGAGCTGCTCAAGCCTCAATGCGAAAGGGAGCAGCTTGTCTCGAGTCTGTTAGAAATCAGCAATCTGCAGGCGCTTCTTGAATATCAGAGGGGACATCGCAGCGATGCTCTGAGCCATCTTCATGAAGCGCTTCTAATCGGCGAAAAAAACCAATATGTCCGCAGCTTTCTGGATGAGGGGACACCGATGGCGGAATTGTTGTCCCTCTATGCCAAGCAAGGTCCGCCTCAATCGGAAGCCGGCAGGGGCAGAAGCCCAGTCTCCGCGGCTTACGTCGCCATGCTTTTAAGTTTGTTCCCGAACGGGGAACGTCCGGCAGCCCAAGCCTCCTCTGCTTCGGACGTGTCCTTAAGCCGCAGCGAATTGAATTTGCTCCGCTTGCTCCGGCAGGGAGCCACTAACAAGCAGATCGCCGCAGAGCTCTTTTTATCAGAGGGGACGGTCAAGGTGTATCTTTCACGGCTATATGAGAAGCTGGGAGTCTCCTCCCGGACTCAGGCTCTGATAGCGGTGCAGGAGCTGCTGCTGCAGGAGGACGACGAAGCTTAAGCGGGCTCTACCCGCTGCGGCTTTAACACAGCTGCGCAGCTGATTCAGGTGATATGCGCAGTTATCACGCTAAAAAAGGCAACCCGTCGTAACCCACTTACGTACGGATTGCCTTTTTTAATGCTTTTCACAGGAAACGAAAAGCAGTTTTTTTCAGCTCATTCTTTCGTATTGACATCCAGTATATCGAGCAAAAAGACGAAGATCGGAATCCCCAGAATCAATCCCCATACCCCCAGATAATGCTCCGAGAAGACAAGAACAACGAAGGTATAGAACATCGGAAGGTTCATTTTGGATGACATCAGCTTCGGGTTGAGCAAGTATCCTTCCAAGGCATGCAGGACGGCGATCATAACAACGACATAGATCACCATCGTCAGTCCGCCGATATTGTACCCGATCAGACATAACGGAACCAAAGAAACCACAAAACCAACTACAGGAACAAGGCTCAGAAGAAAGATCATGATGGACAGCGCAAACAAGTAAGGGAAGCCTAGAATCCACAGTCCGATAACCGTAAATACCGTATTGCAGATCGCAATCAACAGCTGGGCTTCGATCACCTTGCCGAACGACAGGATGAACTTTTTGCCGAAGTACTCCAGTTCCTCGTACAGCCAGGACAATTTGCTTGTTTTCATCCGGGATGTGAATGCAGCAATGCGGCTTTTCTCCAGTACGAAGACAAGACTCAAGATTAACGACAAAATGAAGGTCGTCCCCCAATTGCTGATTCGAAGCACGTACTCAAAGCCTTGCTTGACGTAAGCTTGCAGATTCAAATCCTTCAGCGTTTTGTAAATGTAACGGGAAAACTCGTCCTCAGGCGCAGGCAGAGCCGTAAAGGCAACCAGACTGTCCTTCAGCTGCTTGATTTGAATAAATACCTTCGGCACATAATGAATGAGTGCGAAAACTATCGTAGCGACAAAGATCAGATACAGCAGAATAATAATAACCTTGCTGTTCACCACAACATACTTGCTGATTCTTTTGGATACGACCTTTTGCAGGCTATGCATGACAAAAGCGATTAAAAAGGTTAGCAGCACCATGTTCAGCATATCTCTTATACTAAACAGCAGCAGGCAGACAACCGCAAGAATGGAAAATCGTCTTACCGTTAAATTTGCAAAAAAGCGCCTCACATTGTCCATCGATTCATCTCCATTCCAGTATCCCTATCTTAGTGTACAGCAAGGAAAACCGTTATAGCAATGCCTTCCAAAAGAGGAAGCTGCATCGAATTGGAATAAAAAATCCAAGCGGCCCTATCCCGTAATTCCCAGCCTGTCTCTATGAATACTTCTATTGTATTTACGTTCGTTCTGGTAAACTGGATGCATAACATTTACTTATTTCTATTGAAAAAGGTGAGGCGTTCATGATAGTAGCATCCGATGGAAGCGGAGATTTCCGCACGGTTCAGGAAGCGCTGGACCGTATACCGGACGACCGCTCTGAGCCGGTTGTCATTTATATAAAACCTGGAGTTTACAAAGAAAAGATTCATGTGGAGAAGCCTGGGGTCCATCTCATAGGTGAAAGCGCGGAGCGCACGATCATAACTTACGATGATTATGCCAGAAAAACATTCCCGAACGGTGAGCCTTATGAAACATTTCACTCCTACTCCTTTTTCGTTGGAGCCGACGATTTCACAGCGGAACGGATTACGTTTGAGAATTCGTCCGGACGCGGCGCCCTTGTCGGTCAAGCTCTCGCAGCCTATGTGGACGGAGACCGGGCGGTGTTCAAAAACTGCCGATTTCTCGGCCATCAGGATACGCTGTTTACCGGACCTTTGCCTCCGGCTCCCATGAAAAGAGCGCATTTCGGCGGACCGCGTGAAGGTTATCCCCGCAGAAACGTACGACAGTATTATGAGCAGTGCTACATCGAAGGCGATGTCGATTTCATATTCGGCTCGGCTACAGCCGTATTTCACCAATGCGAGATTTTTTCCAAACGGCGCCTGGGTGAAGAAGATGCGCAGGAGTTCCCGGCGGATTCCGTTCACGGCTGGCTGACGGCTCCCTCTACCCCGGAGGAGGTTCCTTTCGGCTACGTGTTCCACGAATGCCGTCTTACCAGCGATGCTCCGGCACAATCCGTCTATCTGGGCAGACCATGGAGAAACTATGCCAAAGCCGCCTTCCTGCACTGCTGGATGGGTGAGCATATTCACGCGGCCGGATGGGATAATTGGAACAAGCCGGAGAGTGAGCAAACGACTGCATTTTGCGAGTATCGCAACCAAGGCCCGGGAGCCGCGGCCGAACAGAGGGTTAGCTGGTCGAAGCAGCTGACGGCAGAGGAAGCCCAAGCCTACGCTGTCGACAAGGTATTGGCTGGCGGAGATGGCTGGAATCCCGCTTCGGTCTAACCTCTGATTCTGACGGCGCAGGCTTGAACGGGGATTCCGCCCCGTAGGTTAAAAAAAATAGCAGCCCCGAAGAGGCCAATAGCCTCCTGGAGCTGCCTTTTTTTTATTAGTGGATGTCCTTTTTCTTAAAGCGTCCGCCCTTCACGTCGTGAATGTTACCGATAGCGAGAAATGCATTCGGATCATGCTCATCCACAATCGATTTCAGCTTCGCTTCCTCCAGACGTGTAATAACGCTGAAGATGACCTTCTTGTCATCCCCGCTAAAGGCGCCCTCCCCATTCAGGTAGGTTACGCCGCGGCCAAGGCGGAAGGTGATCGCCTGCCCGATCTTTTCCGATTCATCGCTGATGATCCATACGGATTTGGATTGATCCAGACCCTCAATCGTAATATCGATCATCCGGAACGCAATGTAATAAGCAATCAGGGAATACATCGCATGATCCCAGCCGAAGACGAAGCCGGCGCTGCTAAGAATAAACAGGTTGAAGAACATGACGATCTCGCCTACGGAGAACGGTGTTTTTTTGCTGAACAGGATAGCGACAATCTCCGTCCCGTCCAGGGAACCGCCCGAACGGATGACAAGGCCTACGCCGATACCGAGAATGATACCGCCGAAGACGGCCGCAAGCAGCGGATCCATAGTGAACGGCTTGATCGAATGCAGCAGGGAGCTGCCTATAGACATAATAAGAACCGAGAATAAGGTCGATATCGCAAAGGTTTTCCCAATCTGTTTGTATCCTATCATCAGAAACGGCAGATTGAGCAGTACGAGAAAAACGCCTAACGGAATATTCAGCAGGTGCGATAAAATAATCGATATCCCTACGATACCCCCGTCAATAATATGGTTCGGTACAAGCAAAATTTCCAGACCTACCGAGAATATTGCCGATCCGAATACCATGAAAAAAATGCGCTGCAGAAATTTAGTGCGGGTTACTTTTTGATGCTGTGCTGCAATTTGTTCTTGTGATAATGGCATGTTCGTCATTGAAATCCCCTCTTCTTACACTTATTCATTCCTACTTTGCGGTTAGGTTGGAATAAGCGATGCCCACGTAATCCGAG
The DNA here is from genome assembly GCF_002042965.1 of Paenibacillus sp. 32352. GTDB lineage: Bacteria > Bacillota > Bacilli > Paenibacillales > NBRC-103111 > Paenibacillus_S > Paenibacillus_S vulneris. The sequence continues at coordinate 224,161 of NZ_MZNT01000014.1, forward strand.
GTATATTTCAGAGGGGCCAGCACGGCCTTCTTAAGTATTTTGGGTATTTTGGATCGCAGGAAAATAACAAAGGTAACTATCAATAGCAGGTAGCATGGATCGGGACTCTCTTTGTCGAACCAAGGTACCGGAGGAATCAGAACGGGAACCGAAATCTTGGTGGCTTCGGGCACGACCCGCATGAAAGCAGGCGTTTCGTTGAACTGGCTCAACATATTTTCTTCGAATGTCAGGTTTTGTGAGATGGGAGGGGTTAATGGGAACAGAACGAAGCATACGACAAACCAAACCAGGATGATCCACTGGCGGCTCCGCCGAGATATGAACATGCTGCCCCCTCCTTTCGTATTTGAATATCCTATAGGAGTAGTTAGAATTGGATTAGAGAAATAACACTATCTTAATAATATACCGATTTGCCTCTTGTTGTAAAAAAAAATGTTGCCAGCAACCGTATAGGATCGAGCTAAGCGCTTGCATGCGCCGCTTTTTCCCCTATACTCTGTTACGGCAACCTTCCGTCTATCGTTCTTCCTGCTGATTCATTCCTCCAGGGGTATCCCTATTCCGGACCCGACAGCCTCCCGCACATAATACTGGGCTATGGCAATATCAAATACGGCTAAGCCCATCGGATTGAAATAGATCGGCTCCTCCGCATCATATTCAGATAAAGCATTCCGGCATACCACGTCCGCTATCGAGCGCGTATCGGATTCTTGCAATTGATATTGCAGATGAAGCTGCTCCACATCGGTATTCTCACGGCATACTTCCTTCCAATCGTCAATGATGATCGCCTTCAACCGGGCTGCGCTGGCAGGCTGATAATCCCGCAGAGATACATTCAGCAGCAGCGCTCCGGGCGGCGGCGCCTCATCAATATACCGCTCGGGTGCTACAGTGCATGTAGCGAATATATCCGAGCTGCGGTATACTGTACGCCAGTCATCGGCAATGACTGTCATCTCCCGAACATCTGCCGGCACCGAGCTAGGGTCGATTCCATTCAAGTCAAATAAAGCGACCCGCTCCAGCTTATCGCCAACCACCTGCTTAACCATCTCCAAATGAAGCCGGCCGATAGGCCCCCAGCCGATAATGCCGACTCGCAACGAGTCCTGTCTTCGAGCTGCAAGGTAGGCGCGAAGCATGAGCCCGCTGACGGACGCCGTACGAATCGCGTTCAGCATACCGCTATGGATAAAGGCAAGCGGCTTGCCCGTGGAGCTGTCATTCAGCAGAATCGTATTATGAGCACGAGGAAGCCCTTGCAGACGGTTGCCCGGAAAGCTGGCAATCCACTTGATGCCGGCAATGTCGAAGCTTCCGCCTACATACGCAGGCATCGCGATAATCCGGTTCGCGGGCTCATCGGGAAACCGCAGATAAGGCTTCAACGGATGTGCCGTACGGCCGGCATCCTTTAACCGGATGACCTCCTCTATCAATCCAATCAGCTTACCCCAGTCGACCCCTATCTCACGGATGTGGCCGTCGTGCAAATACAGCATGTATTGTCCCTCCTACACAGAATCCGGATGAAGGTCCAGCTCCGTTCGAATCCACTCGTCATTGTAAACCGTGTTCAAGTATCTCTCGCCACGATCCGGCAATATCGCAGCACATACCGAGCCCTCCGGTATCATGCCTCTGCATTGGCGGATAGCGGCTATCACGCCGCCGGAGGATGCCCCTGCCAGAATGGCCTCCTGACGGACCAGATCGCGGCAGCCCTTAACGCAGTCCTGATCCGATACATAGACTACATGATCGACCATATCGGGACGATACAAATCCGGTGTAATTCCTGAGCCGAGGCCGGGAAATTTACGCGGACCCTTGGGACCGCCAAATATCATGCTGCCTGCCGCATCCACCGCAATGATGCGCGTCGTCCACTGGCGGCTGCGGATATATTCCATGCATCCCCGGATCGTACCGCAGGAGCTGACGCCGCAAAACAAATAATCGATAGGGCCTAATTGATCCCCTATTTCTTTCATCGTCGTTTCGGCATGCGCGAGGTAATTGTCCGGATTGCCGTACTGATTCGTCCAGTAGCTGTTCGGTATTTGCTTCAGCAATTCTCCCACCCTGCGAAGCCTTGCGGGCAAAAATTCTCCGGTTGCCTGATCCGGCTCGGACACCAAATCAATCTCTCCGTGGAAAGCGCGAATCATCCGCTTATGCTGCTCCGTGGTACGAGGATCGACAACGCTAATAAAGCGCAGCCCCAGATAACAGCACAATTGGGCCAGACTGATCGCCAGATTGCCCGAGCTGGATTCGATCACCACACTGCTGCTTGTGACCTCCCCCCGCCGGATGGCTTCGCGCAGCATGAATAGAGCCGGTCTGTCCTTGGCACTCCCGGCCGGGTTCATCCACTCCATCTTCCCGAATACGCAAAACGATTCGTCCCTGAACAACTTGCGCAGCTGGATGAGCGGGGTGCCCCCGATTGTTTCGGCTATGCCTCCTTCGAGCTCCATCTTCATCCCTCGATCTCATAGCTTATTTTTTTGTTTTTGACGGAGCCCCGATGATCCGAGTCGTCGAAGTCCGCTCCAATGACCTGGATGCCTTGCAAAATTCCCGCGCGAATCATAGCTCCAATTTCCGGAATGCGATTCTCCAGATCGGCCCGAATGCCCTCCAGAACGCTCCCCTCCGCATGGGGGCTGTATATATAGACGGCAAGCGAGTTCCCTGTTACTTTCACGCGTACACTGGCCGTGCTCAGACGGCGAAAAACGGCATCTTCGATATCGTAGATGCTAATTTTCTCTCCGTGCTTTAAATCAGGCCCGATTCGCTTCACTATACTTTGAAAGCTTTGCCGCGAGACGCCATCGACCAGAATGGGACGTAAATCGCGTACGACATCATACGTCACATACCTTATGGCAGGAAACGATTCCCTGACGGTCGAAGTAAGCACGAGCACCTGCTCATCCGGTTCTGTCAACGGCTCCAATCCATCCCCGACAGCCTCGGCGGCAACCCCCTCCGCGAGCAAACCCTCCGTGAACAAATATCTTCCATGCTCATGAGAAAAGTACGCAATAGTTCCTATCTCAATAGAACCGTACGTATCGGTAATTTGCTGCACATTCAAGCCCAATCGTTCAGCCGCACGCTGGATCCACACCGGCGAAGCCATCTCGCCTACAAGAATGACGTGGCGGATTCCATAGGACTTCGGATTGTCCGATGCAAGCAGAATACGCTCCAGAATGGAGGGCATCGTATACAGCACCTCAGGCTGAAATTGCTCTAGCCGCGCCAAGTGCTCCTCTATCGGCAGACGAAATGACACGGATTCCGCTTCCATCCCGAGACGGCGGAATACTTCCACCGCAGTCGCTTCCGCATGGCCCGTACCCATATCGGCCAAAGCTCTGCGGAACCCGCCGTATCCGACCAGTTGGCGGAAAACATCCAGCTTGATCTTCATATAAGCTTCTTCATCCGATTCGGAGTAATAGATCGTTTTGCGGCGATTGGAGCTAGTTCCGGACGTTCGATAACGGTACAAATCACTCCTTTCGGACAGCGGATTCTGATCGTTGTAGTAATACTGTTCCAACAGCGCCGCCGTAACCAGCGGCAGCTCCTCCCACTCGCCAGCGTTCATCCTCTCCCCGGCTGCAGCAGCATACCAAGGGTACTGCCGTTTCATTCGCTCTAAAGTCAGCCGAAGCTCTTCAGGGATTGACACCCGCCTCCTCCCCTTTCCTCACAGCATATTGCCCCAAGATTCATACTTACTGTATGCACCCCTGGCAACCCGTGTTCGTCCATCAGCCCATTGCGATGGGGAAAAGCCAGCTGCAATCACCTCTGTACATCCACCACCGTATGATATAGCGCAAGTCACATTAGCTCAGAAATGAGGGTTCAACCGTTGATCAAAATAACGTTCATATCCAGCAAATGGGAAAAGACCCGGGTCGTGCTGCAGGACCGGAGATTGGCAAGTCACGTCCCGATCACTCGCCGGTTGTCGCGCAAGCTTCTGGATGAGATGCTCAATCGCTACCGCATGGTCTACGTGAAGCCCGAATCAGGGTCTTTGGGTATCGGGGTGATGCGAGTGGACAAATTAAAGAAGGGCTATCGGTATCAAAAAGGAGTACAGGCCTTCACCTTCCCTACGTTTCAAGCCATGTACCTGTCTCTTAGCAAGCACATAGGGAAGCGGAGCTATCTGATTCAAAAAGGAATTCACGTGCTGAGATACCGGGGACGCCCCTATGATTTTCGCGTAGTGATCCAAAAAAATCCGGCCGGCAGGTGGGAACGGACCGGGACCATTGCGCGGGTTGCCCATCCCCGTAAAATCGTCAGCAATGGCAGCCAAGGCGGTACGATTTTCATGCCGCGGTCGCTGCTCGTGCCGGCTGCCGGAAAGAAGCAGACCGCCCGAATTCTTGCCGATATGGACCGTCTGGCTTATCTGACCGCCGCCCAGTTTAGCCGCGCTTATCCCGCGATGAAAGAGCTCGGGCTTGATATCGCCATCGATCACCGATGGTATCCATGGATCTTGGAGGTGAACACCCGTCCAGATCCTTGTCCGTTCACCAAAGTACCGGATACATCCATGCTCCGCAAAATAGTAGCCTATGCAAGAGCCTACGGCAAACGGTATCGCCTGAAATGCCTCAAGGCTCAAAAAGCCCCCTCAGGCCGCCGATAATCCCGCATTTTTGCGGATTCCGCCGTTAAACCGGCAAAAAGGGAGCCAACCATTATTCATGGCTGACTCCCTTGCGGCAGTAATTTATCAGGGCCGTCCGATCGTTCCCGTAGATGCATTCCATACATAATGAAGCTGCTGTCCGCTGCTGGTCAGCATAAAGTGCAGCTTATCACCTTCCCAATAGTACGTATGGGTTCCTTCCACGCTCGTATCGACCATCCGTTCCTCAAGCGGTATGCTCGCCTTCTTTTCCATATCCAGCAGAACGATATGGGACCGGAGATGTGGAGCATCATCGGAGAAAAGATCCAGCGCCGCATAACGTCCATCCGGCGAGACCATGATGCTCTCCACGCCCACGTTGCCCAGACCGGCTATCGTTTGAATATGGGCCAGCTCCTTAAACGACTTCGCGCCTATATCGTATTGGACAACCTTCACAGAAGCCTGCTGGTTATGGGAAGGGTCCTGCAGAGCTTGAATCGTAAACACAACCTGCTTCTGCTTCGTCGTATAGGCAAGCGAGGCAATGCGGAAGTCTCCCGCCGGGCGCAGCTGCTGCGGAATCGCCGCTTTGGAGAACAGCGCTTCCCGCTCCCCTTTCGTCCTCTCCACCACAATCGCTCCATCCCTTTGCTCGCTTATGAGCACGCCGTCTTCTCCCGGAGTGCTGCCTACCCTTTCAATTAGGTAGCCTTTGTCCGACGGGACCATATAATACCGGGAATACCCTACCGAGTAATCCGGGTTCGCCGTATATGCCCGCGTTTCCTCCACATCGACATACGGTTGATGGTTCTCCGTCCCTGTCCCTATGATCGAGAAGCTGATCTGATGAGGGTTGGAGGTCGTCATCCACTCCTGATTTCCGGCGAGAAGGCTGCGAAGAAATACATCGTCCCGGAGAATGGCCGCATGATTAAAGGCTCTTACGACCTCCTCGGTCTGCAAGGAAGCGGCAGAAAGATCGATGCGCATCACGCTTATGCCTTGTCCTTCCACATTCCGTCCCTTGAGAACGTACAGACTATCCGATTCTTTGCTCCACACCGGGTTGTAATAGCTGAACAAACCCGAATGAACAAGCACCTGAGGGATACCTCCCGGCTGCAGCGAGCTGACCCATTCCTGCTCATCCACGGCTTCGTTAGGCGTATTACTGGTCACCGACCGCTTCGTCGCACCGTTTACATCGGCAATCCATACCTGATCGACACGATCCTCGACGGATGCACCCGGCTGAAGCTCCCGGCTGGTTTCCTCCGTCTTCACATAGGCAATGTATTCTCCGCCTGGGGACACCGATGGGAACCGTCCGTTATCAATAACGGTCTCCTGCCCGCCTTGCAGCTCTTTGCGGATGATTTGCGGCTCGTCGCCCACTCTTTTTTCAAATACGATAGCCTGTTCCTGGCTTGCATAAGACGGTGCTGATCCGTCGCCCAGCTTTTTGCTCTGCATGGTGTCCAGATTCAGTTCATAAATGCCGGATTCCTTGACCATAAAGCCATGCTCCGGGCCCGGCTGTGTAACCTTCTTCACATAGAGGACGGAGCGTTCATCCTTCCAGGAGGGCTGTTCATAATAAATGTCGTTCTCCTGCTTCAGTAACACCCGGTACTGTCCGGCAGACAAATCATAGATAGCCAAATCGCCCTCGGAAGCGATAATGAGGCGCTTGCCGTTCGAATTGATCTTGGCGCTGCTCACTTCCCGGGCAAGCAGCTGATGGAATCCTTGGCTGTCGTAGGCAAACAGACCTTTACCCGCAATTGGAATGTATACCGTGTCCTTGTACTCCGTAAAGTCGAGCGGGCTTCCCGAGCCGATATCGACAAACGAAATCTGATTCTGCACCTGCAGCGATTGGGCTGCTACGCTCCGAATCCCTTCGGGGCCCTGCAGCGTAAACGTACAGATGCCTATGAGTACAGCCGCCGCTGCCGCGGCCATTCCCCACCGGCGAAGGCCGAACCTTCTTCTTTTGGGCTTAACGAACTCCTGTCTGAGCCGCTGCTTCAGCTCCTCGTTTACCGGAATGCGGTCCTTTAGAGCTTGCAGCGACGGTTCCAACCGGCTGTCATCCATTTGCTTTCACACCCTCCAGGCAGTTTTTGACAAGGATACTCATTTTCTTGAGCAGGCGAAATGCGCGCATTTTAATAACCTCTTCCGATTTGCTCAAGACGTCTCCGATCTCACGATGCTTAAGCCCTGCAAAATATTTGAGCTTTACAAGCTCACGATCCTCCTCCGGCAGAAAAGCCAGCACTTTTTGCAAGCAATCCAGCTCCTCTTCCTGCTCAACTTCAGCAGCGAACGATTCCTGGGAAGCCACCCGCTCCATCTCCTCGCCCGTCGGCACATCCTTCCTTCTTCGGTAAAAATCAATGACCGTATGGCGCGCGATGGTGAAGAGCCATGCTCTGGCATTGGAATGGTCCTGCAAGGATTCATACTTTTCAAAGGCTTTGCGAAAAATTTCGCTCACTATGTCGTCGGTATCCCACTTATTGCCCACCTTGCTGTAGACATAGCGGTATACATCGTTAAAGCATCCATCATATATGAGGACAAAAGGCTGTTTCAATCATGGCTCCTCCTCTCACATCCATAACAACGCAGCCGAACGAAAAAGGTAACCGGGAACATCCAAATCATGTTCAGCGTACCACATCAGTCCTCCCGGGTTAAGCAGGATTGAAGGCACAATAGCGGCAAAAAAAAGCGAGACCGCCCTTTCGGACGGTCCCGGTATGTTATATTTGCTGAAGCTTGCGTTTCTCCGCCTTGCGCGCCTCTGAACGCGATAGGCCTAAGGATGCTGCGGCTGTCGCAGCTGCGACCGTCACACCGGCCGCCCCTATCCAGCTGATAGACGTTAAGGAGGCTTGCTCCACGACAACTCCGCCGATTCCGGCGCCTGCCGCCATGGCCAGCTGTAGCACGGAGCTGTTCAAGCTAAGCATAATCCCCGATGCCTCCGGCGCCTGCTGAATCAGGTTATACTGCTGGGTCGGCCCGGAAGACCAGGCGGCGAAGGACCACAGCACGAGCAGCGGGAGCGTAAGAGCCTGGGATTGGCCCGCTACGGAGATGAGAACCAGCGCTGCCGCATGAACCAGCATGCCTCCGATCAGCGTACGGGGGACTCCCCATTTGTCCGTGCTGTAGCCCCCGAATTTGGAGCCGAGCAAGCTGGCGATGCCAAATGCGAATAGCCCGATGCTCACGCCCTGCTCGCTCATGCCGGTCACCGTGAGAAGGAACGGAGAGATATAGGTGTAAGCAATCGCATAACCGGCGATCCAAAAGAACGTGATCAGCAGCGCTACCGCAATTCTCGGCTCTCTCAACAGGGCCAGCTGCTTGCCGATCGGCACCGGCTCTTCGCCTTCCGACTTAGGAATGGTGAGTGATACGGCAAGCATAGCAAGCAAGGCGAGCACACCAATGCCTCCGAACACCATCCTCCAGTCGTAGAAGGACGCCACGACTCTGCCGATCGGAACACCGACAATCAGCGCGGTGGAGAAGCCCATAACGAGTGTGGCAATAGCGCTCCCCTGCTTCTCGGCGGGTGCAAGCTTGGAGGCTACCGTCAACGCGGTTACCACGAATACGCCGGTACTTAACGCCAAAACGATTCTTGAGGCGACGAGGAATGTGAAGCCCGGTAATATCACGGCGATGGCATTGCCGAGAACGAAGACGCCAAGCGAATAAAGCAGCAGCTTACGCCGTTCCAGGCGGGAGGTTACTGCCATTAAAACCGGTGTCCCAAACGCATAGGCAAGCGAAAATACGGTAATAAGCTGCCCTGCGGCGGACACAGGCACCCCGATATCCGCAGCCACCTTATCCAGTATTCCGGCAATAATGAATTCCGAGGTGCCGACCAGGAAGCTGACGGCCGCAAGCATATAAATTTTCCAAAGATAGGATCCCATTGTATTGCTCCTCTCTCCACTATTATTTTTATATTTCTATAAATATTGAAATAATACTTAAAAAAAATTACTCCAGCAAAAAAGGCGCGTATTTTTGTGCGATTTCACGGTTCACGCTGTAATAGATGTAGGTACCGTCTTTGCGAAGATCCAGCAGTCCGCAGTCTGTGAGCTGCTTCAGGTGATGAGACAGCGTTGAGCCGGCTACGGATTCCAGCTTGCTCATAATATCCGAACAGCACAGATTCCTTTCCTCTGTCAGCAGCAATGCAATCTTGAGCCGTGTCGGCTCCCCAAGCGCCTTGTAGACTTTAACGGCCTGCCGTACCTCTGCATTATCCTCGACCATTCTAATCTCACCTTTGCCATTTCATTATTTCTATATGTATTGAAATATAAGGTATCACAGTTTTCGACAGATGTAAATAGTCATTTTTTATGAAGCATTGAACGCAAAAAGAGAGCCACGGCTGCGGCTCCTTGTTGTCCAATGCACTTACTTGGCAGCTTCCCCTGCCGGTATCCACATGCCGCCCATCCAGGTATCGATCAAATACCATTCGTTCCATTGGGCAAGCACATGGATCTGCTGGGCGGATAACCGTCCCGCCGGGCTCGAATCCGAAGGGCTTCGATAAAACGGCGTATCTTCCGTTACGTCAGCCAGCTTGTCAGCTTCTTGAACTGGAATGGCCGCCTGCCCCAAATACACCCACTTCTCACCGGCCCAGGTGCTTACTTTTCCCCAGCTGCCTTTAGCAGCGGCGACCTGCACGGCTTGGGGTGACAGCGCCATCTGGCTGCGGACCATGCGTCCGTCCGTCAATTCATATAACGGATTGCTGGATGCCGTCAAATAAACGCGAGACTGCCCTGCTACTTCCGGCTCATCCGCCCTGACAGCGAGGGCTAAATTAATTCCTGCCGCAATTCCGTCCGTTAGCTGATTCAAATAGTTGGCATCCGATAGCCTCTCATCTTCGTCCGGATTGGTCATAAAGCCCATCTCGACAAGAACGGAGGGCACGGTGGACCAGTTGAAGCCCGTCAAATCCGAACGCGGCACAACGCCTCTGGATACCGCCCCTGTTGCAGCTACTGCCTCCCCCAGGATGATGCTTGCTGCCTCCTTGCTCTGTTCAGTTACAGCTTGCGTCCCTCTGCCTGATGCCGGGTATAGCAAAGAAATTCCCTGCGCTTTGGGGGAATTGTCTCCGTCGGCGTGGATTCGTACAGCCAAATCCGCTTGCGCTTCATTGCACTTCTGTGCCCGCTCCACATTGGAGATATCGACATCATGTGTCTCCCGAGTCATGACGACCGGGTAACCCAGCTTCTCCAGCTTGTCCTTAAGCAGCAGCGAAGCCTCCAGCGTCAGAACGTATTCCGGCTTCTTCGTCTTGATCCCCCTCGTTCCCGAGGTCACCTTCGCTTTCATTTCCTTGGAATCGGGGGCTACCTGCTCCAAAGCATTGTTGCCATACAGCTGATGCCCCGGGTCCAGACATACCACCTGTTCATTGGGCGTCTTAGCATCAGCCAATGCAGGCATCACCCAACTCCATATAAGCGTTATAGCCAGAACGATACAACCGATTTTGCCGCGAATTGCGAATGACATGCCTTCCCACCCCTATCTAATGCTCGATTTGCTTTGTATCTATCGATCCAATTACTTTTGTACCCGAATCCATCCGTCCCCCAGCCAGGTTCGAATCATTAGCCAATCCTTCCAACGCTCCAGAGCTTGCACTTCCTGCGGATTCAATTCGCCAAGCACTGCAGCATTGTCTTGACCAGGGTATTTGTACACGGTAGCCGGACTATTTAAGTGTATACGCTCTTCCGTTTTCTCGCTAGCTCCTTTAATAATAGGGGTCTGGTTCAAATGAATCCATTTCGGACCCATCCAGGTAGGGACACGGTACCAATCCCCAAGGCGTGCATCCGCCTTCACTTTCGCCTTGCCCAGCTCTCCGCCAACCGGAAACGACTCATTAGGACGATTATAGAGCTGTGCCGGTTCCAGCAGCTGCAGGTTTTCGTCGATCGTTTCTATCGGATAGCGCTCCCGCCACAGCTTGTATCCCTCGTAGGCCAGATACAGCCCGATTTCCTGATTTTCGTTCCAAATATCGGTGAAGGTCCAAAGCGGCAGCTCGGTCTCTTCCTGGTAAGGGCCCAGCTCGGCCGTAAAGCCGGGACGTCCGAACTGCGCAATAAACCAATCGGTGAAGCCTCCGCCGGAAGGGTCCTTGACCGGCTTGACCTGACTGTAGCCCGTCATAGCGCTTATGCTATCCGCCATCTTCTTGTCCCGGGCCATGTGCTCAGGCAGCGTGTTGAAGTACCAATACAGCACTTCGCCAGAGGTGTGATAGGAGAGAGCAATTTCCGGATCAATCTGGTATGTAAAATGAATCATGCTCGTCGCTTCCGCCGTTTCCGCGGGCTCAGAGCCTTTATAATTTTTGAACATCGGATAGTTAGGAGAATTGACAATACCGGTCCACATCGCAGGATACTGTCGATTAATGTCGATTCCGCTTGCGTTGGCCTTCCAGCGTTTGAAGTTATCGCTGCCGCCGTTCATGCTGAGCAGATAGTCATGATAATATTCGGGAAAAGCACCCAGCCCTTTCTGCTGGAGGGTGACGCCGTCCGGATTGACCATCGGAACGAACCAGATCGAGCAGTGATCCAGCAATTCGCGGACCACATACTGATTGTACTTCATATTATTCTCGTAGGCGTAAGCGTAGCGGTCAATCATATAAAGGATGAGGTTGGTGCCCATCCATTCCCTGGCGTGCTGAGACCCGTCAATCAGGACGGAAGCCTCTCCCTTCCCTAATTTAACCGCCTTAATGTCGCGCCCAAAATTAGTCGTCCCTATCGATCTGACTTCGATTAATCCGGGATAAGCGGCTGCCAGCTTGTCGATCTGCTCGGACATTAATTCGTATGTGTACTCCTGATAAGGGTACACTATTTCTTTGTTCGCCGGGGGCGAATCTGAAGCCGCAGCTGCAGCACCACCTATGCCGCCCAACATAAGGCTGATCCCCAGTACGGCTGCTGCCATTTTACGCATGGTGCCTGACTTTCTCTCTGTCTTCAAGCCTTCTCTCTCCTATTATCATCGACGTATGGTCTGTATTCCGTGGGAGGAATTCCCTGATCAGCAGATTCATTTTAATAGATTCATAGCGGAATTACTATAATCTGGTCGATTTTTGTCATTTGATGATTATCGTAGAGAGAAAGAGAGGGAGGGAATACGAAACGAAATAGCACCGGCCAACGTTAGTTGAAAGCCAAGACAGCATTGTCAAAATAAACGTCTGCTGTGTGCGGTCGATGCCTTAGTTCTATTTTTACTTAAGGAGAAGATGGCTGACAGGGTAGCCAAGATAACAATCAGTCCGCCAACCCAAGTGTTCATTGTTACAGAATAATAGTTTAAAATCAGTCCCCCAACGATAGAGCCTGCTGCAACTCCAATATGTAAAGACGATGTATTAAAGCTTAGCTGGATATCCGAAGATTCCGGAGCTGTCTGTATTAGGTAGCTTTGAATGGCGGGACTTGGCGCCATATTAAATGCACACCAGACGATGACGACGATGAGTAACGGAAAGATTGAACCCGTAGAATAAGGCAATAAGAATATCGCTAGCGCATGCAGCAGGAGAGTGATGATCATTGTCTTGCCGTTGCCAAGTTTATCGGAGGACCAACCTCCAATCCATCCTCCTGCTATCCCTGCTAATCCATATACAAGCAGGACAAGACTGATCATGTTTGTTGACAGCCCCATCGTCTCGTTCAAAAAAGGTGTAATGTAAGCATAGATTGTGAATTGGCCAGTCATCTGTAAGATCGAGATCAAATGAGCGGATAAGATTTTAGAATCCTTAAGCGTTCTAAGCTGATCTCGCAACGGGACTCCTGGACGCGGAGCAACCTGTGGAAGATATCGATTGACTGCCCAGGCCACGATTAAGGTAAGAGCCCCGACCAAAGCAAAAGTTGAGCGCCACCCCCAGATATCACCGATGAGTGTGCCAAGAGGGACGCCGATGACAAGGGATGCGCTTATCCCCATAAAAATAACACCGATCGCGCGGCCTCTTAATTCGGGTGCAACGATGCTTGAAGCCATAACGATAGAAAGAACAACAACAATCGAGCAGCTTGCTGCAAGTATAATTCTCGAAATAAGAAGAATTGTAAAGTTAGGGCTAACTATCGATATCATATTTCCTGCGAAAAAGACAAGCATGGCAGCAGTCAATAATTTTCTGCGCTCAACTTTAGAGGTAAGGTTGATGAGTAATGGTGAGCCAAAAGCGAATACGAGTGAATAGACAGTAATCAATTGGCCTGCGGTACCTGCAGAGACATTCAGATCTTGGGCGATCATATCAATGATTCCAGCAATGACGAGCTCGACTGTACCTACTACGAACGAGGCAATGGCCAAAATCCATATTCTTTTATCCATTTTAATCTCCTTTAATACCTCTTTAGTCGTTTCTAGTGCTATCCCCTAGGTTGCTTTCATTTTTACACAGATTCCTTTCATTCTCGTAGACTATTTGAAGCACATTATTGCCTAATCCTATCAATAGCATTGAGTTATTAGGAAAGTTGGAGTTATGATAAAAAAACAAAAAATGCTTGAAGGATGTGAGAGCAGATGGAAAAACGTGCCGAATTGTCCAATCTTATTGAAAAATTCACAGCGCAAGACGGGGTGCATTCAACGATTATTTCCTCGCTAGAATTGATTCGCAGTTCTACAACTACATTGCCCGTACTCAGGGTTCATGAGCCGGCGCTTTGTATTGTCACGCAGGGTTCAAAGGTCGTTATGCTCGAACAAGAACGTTACTCTTATGGACCTTCCAATTATTTAGTTGTATCAGTCGACTTGCCGATCTCTGCTCAAATTACAGAAGCCTCTCTTGAAAATCCGTATTTGTGCATACGTCTTAAGCTGGAGCCCATGCAAATCTTTGATATTTTAAAAGAGTCATCTTCCGAATCAATGAAAAAGAGGGAAATGCGAAGAGGCATATTCGTTACGGAAACGAACCAATCCATAATAGATGCTGTAATAAGACTCGTCCATCTGCTAGAAACACCGGAAGATGTCCCAATTCTTGGGCCGTTGATCATTCGGGAAATCTACTATAGGGTTCTGAAGGGTGAGCAAGGGGATTATCTCAGACAGATTGCACTGGATGGAAGCAACATGCAGCGTATCGTTAGAGTAATTAATCAGATCAAAAACAATTATGCTGCCCCTCTTCATATCGAAGAGTTAGCGCATTCCATTCATATGAGTCCTGCGTCGCTATTTCGCCATTTCAAAGAAGTGGCCGCAATGAGTCCTCTGCAATATCAAAAAAAGATCCGGCTTCTGGAGGCAAGGCGTCTTTTATTATCAGAAGCGATAGATGCAGCTGAGGCAGGATTTAGAGTTGGCTATGAAAGCCCTTCTCAGTTTAGCCGTGAATATAAAAGAATGTTTGGAATGCCTCCCGTCAGCGATATCAAACAATTGCAGCAATCATATGGTCCTCTATCTACTTAATTAAACCTTCGCAACTCCAAAATTCTGATGAACGGCAAAGCGCTCTTCGTACCTATTACAATAACCACAGATATCAATGGGAACGCAAAAAAGATGACTCCTGTGCAGTAAAGGAATCATCTTTTGTCAACCCGCCTAAACTTCAAGTCCTTTTTATAAATGTCCCTATCTCCCGCCCAATCCCTGACTCGCCTGCTCGATATCCTCAATAAGCACCTGCGGATGCTCCAGACCGATATACAGCCGAACGATCGAGCCTTGGACAGACCCGCGGCCCGGAACGGATCGCCCTACGGTAACCAGGCTCTCGTACCCGCCCCAGCTGACGCCGATCCGGAAATAGGCAAGCCTCCCGGCCCAAGCCTTCATTTCTTCCGGCGGCAGGGCGGTCTCGAAGGAGAACAGGCTGCTGAAGCCGCGCATCTGCCTCTTCGCCAGCTCGTGCTGCGGGTGTGACGTGAGTCCCGGGTGGTTGACCTTCCTCACGAAGGGCAGCTGTTCAAGATGCCGTGCTACCGCGATCCCATTCTGCTCCAGCTTCTCCATACGCAGAGGCAGCGTCCGCAAGCCCCGCATGGTCAAGGACGCCGAATGAGGCGTCATGATGCCTCCGAGCAGCAGATATTCGCTGCGATTGATCCGACGGAGCATGGCCTCGCTCCCGATCAGCACGCCGCCGATAATATCGCTGTGACCGCCGATATATTTGCTGATGGAATGCAGGACGAGGTCGATGCCGAATTCGAACGGATTTTGAAAGCATGGCGTCGCCCATGTATTATCGATGATCGTGACCGCTCCAATGCTGCGAGCAAGCTCTGCACAAGCGCGCAGGTCCTGGAGCCGGAACGTCTGCGTCGTCGGGCTCTCCAAATACATCACCCGCGTATTGGACCGAACCGCAGCATGAAATGCCTCTATAGACGTCCCGTCGACGAAGGTCGTCTCTACGCCATACTGCGTAAGAAATACGCTCAGCAGCTCGCGTGTTGGCCCATAGGCTTGGTCTACGCAGAGGACATGGTCGCCGGACCGGACCTGGGACAGGATCGCCGTCGAAATTGCCGCCATTCCCGATGCAAAACAGCGGGCCTTCTCTCCGCCCTGTAGAGCGGCCAAACGCCTCTCCAGCTGCTGCACGGTCGGATTATGACCTCGTGAATAAACAGGGATGTCGTCATCCCCTGCCATGGCCTGATCGAATTCCTCATAAGTGGGGAAGGTGAACAGGCTGTTCTGGTAAATGGGCATGACAACCGCACCCTGATGCTTCTCGTCATGCGGATCATGAGCAACAAGCGTGCTCGGATCGATAATACCGCGGGGTCCGTTACTCCCGTTATCCGTTCTTCCTTGCTTAGAGTCCAATGGGAATTCTCCCTTCAGATAGTTTTCACCGCTGTGGCTAACCCTTCACCGCTCCCTGCGTCAACCCTTCGACGATAAAGCGCTGGCATATCGCGAACAGAATGACCGTCGGGATGACGGACAGCACCGTTGCTGCCGACATGGAGCCCCAGTCGATATCGAACTTGGTAATGAACGAATTCATTGCGACAGGCAGCGTCTTGGAGTTTTCCTTATCAATAAACATTATGGCCATGAACAGCTCGTTCCAGTTCTGCACGAAGGCAAAAATAAACGTAGCCGATATCCCCGGCATCATAATCGGAACGATCACGCGGAACAGCGCGCTCATTCGCGAGCAGCCGTCCACCATAGCCGCCTCTTCCAGGCTTGCCGGAATGCGCTGAAAAAAGCCCCTCAGCATAATCGTACAGAACGGGACGAGCCCGACCGTATACATGAGAATCAAAGCGCCCTGCTTGTTCAACAGCCCCATCCGCGACATCATCCAATACAAGGTGCTGAAGCCGATAAACAACGGCACCATTTGCGTCACGAAAAAAGCCAGCATCAGCTGCCGGCTTCCCCGGAAGGTAAACCGGGCCAGAACATAGCCGCTCAAAATCGTCACTATCAATACGATAGCCGCCGAAGTAAGAGAAATGGCAAGACTGTTGCCGATATAGATGTGGAATTTGGATATTTTGAAGATTTGCACATAATTTTCGAAGGAAATTTGCCTTGGCCAGTACTGAAGCGGCAGCGTAAATATCTCGTTCCTGGGCTTCAGCGACGTAATGACCATCCAATATAACGGAAACACCATAAACACTAGATAGACGGCAAGAACGATGGTTTTTCCTATTTTTCCGGGTAATGACAATCGTTTGTTCATTAGAAATCACCCGCTTTTTCCGCTTTCGTCGCGAACAAATAAAAGGTCGTAAACAACACCAGAATGGCGATACAAAGGATGCCTATGGCGCTTGCTTGTCCGTAGTCTCCCGAGAAGACGATTTTATCCAGCATGTACGTCGTCAAAATATGAGTGGAGCCCGCCGGGCCGCCGTTGGTCATCCCGTAGATCAGGTCGGGGAAATTGAAAATCCATATGACGCGCAGCGCTGTCGTGGAAATAATCGTAGGCATAATATACGGAATCGTGACCTGGAACAGCTGGTGGATGCCGCTCGCCCCATCCATCTCCGCCGCTTCGTACAGCTCGGACGGCACGGATTGCAATGCTGCCAGCAGCATAATGGCGAAGAACGCCACCCCGTACCAAATGTTCGCTACGATAACGGAGAACATCGCCCATTTCGGGTCGGACAGAAATCCGATCCGCTCTGTAATCAATCCAAGCTTCAGCAAAAGGTCGTTAATGACGCCGATCTGTCCGTTAAACAGCCACCGCCATATAATGCCGATCAAGAAGCCGGATAACGCCCAGGAATAAAAAACAAACCCTTGATAAACTCCGCGTCCCGGAAAGCTTCTGCGCATCAACAGCGCCAGCATGAAGCCGATCAGAAACTGCAGGATAAGCGATATAACAACCCATAAAGCGGTATTTTTCAGGATGGTTTTGAACTGGGCATTACTCAGCACGGTTTCAAAATTTTTGAACCCGACATAATGGACATCCGTCAGGTTGAAGAGCGAATAATTTTGAAAGGCTACGCTGATGCCCTTCAGGATAGGAAAGTAGGTGAAGCCGAAGACGAGGAGCAAGGCGGGAAGCAGGCATAAGAAAATAAAGGTCTGCGTACGGTTCAGCCGAAACGGTCTGCCTCCCTCCCGTAACGGCTGCGCAATGCGTTGTTTCATCCGAGGTCCCTCCCATGATAGAGGTGACGGGCAGCACGAGGTCTGCCCGCCGGTGGATCATGCGTCTTATTTCCCCTGCTTCTTCTCGTTAATCCAGTAAGCGTCCCATTTTTTCAGAGCGTCATCGATCGACATCTGTCCGAGCAGGACCGCCTGCGCGTCCTGCTGGACGATTTTACGCCATTCGCCGAAGCCCTTGTAATCCGTCTCCGGCTTGTATGGGATGTAGTGGGCGGTATCGTTCGCCATATCGATATAAGGCTTGTAGGCGCCTTCCTTGAAATATTTATCGACGGAGGCGCTGTTATGAATCGGGATAACCCCCGCGACCTTAGTGAAGACAGCGTTTTGCTCCGGACTGGAGATGAATTCGATGAGCTTCCACGCTTCCTTAGGATGCTTGGAATAAGAGGTGACACCCCAGCCTGCGGCCCCTACCTTGTAGTGGGATGCTCCGGTCGGACCTGTCGGCATCGGTGCGGTTGCCCATGTGCCTTCCTTCAGCTTTTGCTTCACCGGATCAATCGTGTCCGGGTCCTGAATCAGCATCGCGGTAGCTCCGGACACAAAGCCCTGCACCTGCTCGGCAAACGCCCAGTTGACGGAATCCTTCGGCGAGCCTTCCTTGTACAGGCTCACGTACAGCTGCATCCCCTGCTTGGCCTCCGGCGTGCTGAATATGGTGGCCCCGCTCTTCAGGAACATCGCATCATCCGTATTGACGTTCTTTCCGTTGTAATCGCGCAGCAGATCAACAATATAGCCGTCCGCGCCGGACCCTCCACGGAACGAATAGCCGAAGCGATTGTTCGCCGGATCGGTCAACGCCTTGGCCGCTTTATTCAAGTCGTCCCACGTTTTCGGGGGGGTCAGACCCTTTTGATCAAACCAGTCTTTTCGGTAAAACAGCATTTTTTGATATAGTCCATAGGGTATGTAATAGGGCTTCTGGTCAATGTAGTTTGCCATGGCTAGTGAGTTGGCGTTGAGGTCTTTGTAGCTGCTCCAAGAGGAGGTATAAGAGGTTAAATCGGCAATCCATTTGTTGGTGACGAACTGCTTCACGGTGACGTCCCGTACTTCCAGTACGTCGAGATCTTCTTTGGCGGCAAGCATCGTGGAGATTTTGTTATCTGCGCTTTCTAGTGGAGGTGAGATGAGTTCGACCTTGATGTTGGGGTTTGCAGATTCGAAGCTGGCGATCATTTTCTTGATGACATCCGTTCGAGCCGGACTGGTCAAGCTTTCAATCATCTTCAATGTGACGGTTCCGGAGCCTCCGCCCCCATCCGTCGATCCCTTCGTTTCGCCGCTGGAGCACCCGCTTAGGGCCCCGGCCGCCAATACTGGAATCAGTGAAACGGCTAACCATCGTTTTGTCCCCTTCACAACAACCAACCTCCACTGGTTTATTTGCTTTTGCTATACAAGACTTGAGTCTAATATAGTCCCCCGCTGAATTGTTACGGAAGCACTTTCCCATGAGATGACCTGTATACCTGTCAGATAGCAAGCTTGCAGCTCGTTACCTCAGGCTTCAGAGATGTTGAGGTTTCCAAATGATCATATTCCAGTCTCCATTAACCTATCCACCTGTATGATAGGTTAAGGACAGCTAATTAACCAAATCATAATATGGGGGTGGGACGAAGTCAATAGCATTTTGTTATGTTTCCTAACTCGTTTTTATGCATTGGAAGCGATTTATCGAATTATGCAGAATAATGATGTAACTTAAGATAACATGTATTATACACCGCGGATCGACCGTTCCATGCTGTCCATCAGTTTATGAAGCTCCTCACATGCTTTTGTCGGATTCCGTTCAACAATAGCGTCGAATAAAGTCTTGTGGAACGGAAAGCTGTCGTTGAATATTTCCTGCCGTCCCAGGGGCGCATTCCAGAACACCGAGAACAGCTCCCATACGGACTCGACCAGACTTTGCAAAATGGGATTGCCCGCAGCCTTATAAATCGCCTGGTGAAACTTCATATCTGCCGCCGAGCTTCCCGGCCCTTCCGTCACTTCGATTTCGTACAAGTAATCCTGCATTTCCTCGATTTGCTCTTGCGTCGCGCGCTGAGCCGCCAGCTGGACTGCAAGCACCTCTAACGCCCGGCGTACCTCCATCAGCTGCAGCAAAGCGGATTTCTCGTCCTCGATTTGAATTTTGGCGGACATTTGGTAATGGGCGGTATCCTTCACGTAGATTCCTTTGCCGTTCACCACCTCGACCACATCGGTCGCTTCCAGATAACGGAGCGCTTCCCGCAGTGAAGAGCGTCCGACTCCCAAAAGCTTCATGATGGCTTCAGCCGAAGGAAGCTTGTCTCCCTGCTTCAAGCCCCGCTCCCTGATGAACGTTTTGAGCTCATCGGCAACCATCTCATGCATCCTGAGCTTGTTTATTTTTTTCATGCGTCGTCTCTCCCTTTCCTCCACCCATGGACAGCAGCATTTTAGATCATTATAGCAATTATGGTTAGGAAAAGAAGCCGCTGTTACGTTATTTTGTGACTAACGCAAATTAGCCGCACCTTTTTATCCCCTCCCTAATACGATGAATTAGGCAACCAAGACATTAGCCTAGAAAGGTGTGTCGGTAATGAAAGGGACTATCCTACACTTTTTTGCAGGCGGCAATACGGCCCGCGGCTTCTCGAGTCTATTTGACTCCTCATTGCAAGGACTAGACCGGATTTATATTCTAAAAGGAGGACCGGGAACCGGGAAGTCGAGCTTGATTCGCTTCATCGGCGATCACCTGGTTCATAACGGGCACGACATTCACCTGATCCACTGTGCTTCGGACAGCGATTCCCTGGATGGGCTGATCGTACCTAGACTCAAAATCGGCATTGTCGATGGAACCGCCCCTCACGTTATTGAGCCTAAGCTGCCGGGTGCTGTGGAGCAGTACGTCAATCTGGGGGAAGCCTGGAATGCCGCTGAGCTGAGGGCACAACAAGAGACGATCGCGGCCTTGAACGGCCAAATCAAGCAAGCTTATGAGCGCGCTTATGCCGGATTCGCTGAAGCTCTGAGGATTCATGATGAGTGGGAAGCGGTGTATATTGATACGATGGATTTTGCCGCAGCCGATGAGCTGACAGAGGAATATAAGGATATTTTATTCGGTGACCGTAAGCTGGAGAAGGAAAGCCGTGTCGATCACCGGTTTCTGGGAGCCGCTACCCCAGCAGGAGCCGTCGACTTCGTCCCTAATTTGACGGAAGGGCTGCCACGACGCTTTTTCCTCAAGGGACGTCCTGGCTCCGGCAAATCCACTATGCTGAAAAAGCTCGCGGCTGCAGCCATCGACCGCGGCTTCGACATTGAAATCTATCATTGCGGCTTCGATCCGAACAGCCTAGACATGATCATTGTCCGCGAGCTTGGTTTCGCTGTTTTTGACAGCACGGCTCCGCATGAATATTTCCCTGACCGCGCCGGGGACGATATCATCGATATGTATCTCCGCTGCATCAAGCCGGGGACGGATGAAGCTAACGCCGAAGTGCTGGGCAGCATCAAACAGCGGTATACCGCTCAAATGAAGCAGTCCACGCAGCATTTGGCTGAAGCCAAAGCTCTTCATGACGAGCTGGAGCGGATCTATGTGCAGGCTATGGATTTCCGGGTTGTGAACCGCATTCGCGAGCGGATCTTGCAGGAGATTTCCGAGTTTACGGTTTTGAGCGATTAACGGTCAAATAGGGAAGCTGTCTAGAAGCTTCCCTGGTTGTTGAAAGACCTATCATACGAAAAAGTGCGAAAGGTGATAGGTGGGGTACCAAGCAAATTTTTCGGATTTCAGGCTTTAACACACAAGGAAGCTGCCATGAAGCTTCCCTTCTTTTTTCTCAATGAATGAACAAGCTCAAAAATAAAACGATAAGCAAGCCGACCACCGAGTTCGTCAGCTCAAGCAAGCCCCATGTCTTGAACGTATCCTTAATCGATAAATTGAAATATTCCTTGAACAGCCAAAACGCGGCATCGT
>NZ_MZNT01000015.1 GCF_002042965.1 Paenibacillus sp. 32352
GCGGAAGTGGCTCAGCGGTAGAGCATCGCCTTGCCAAGGCGAGGGTCGCGGGTTCG
The DNA here is from genome assembly GCF_002042965.1 of Paenibacillus sp. 32352. Lineage (GTDB taxonomy): Bacteria > Bacillota > Bacilli > Paenibacillales > NBRC-103111 > Paenibacillus_S > Paenibacillus_S vulneris. The sequence goes on from NZ_MZNT01000015.1 coordinate 57, forward strand.
ATTCCCGTCTTCCGCTCCAATCTCTCAAAAAACACTTGCTTTTTAGAAAACATTATCTTATAATTATTCTTGTTCTTTCTGAAATGTGCGGAAGTGGCTCAGCGGTAGAGCATCGCCTTGCCAAGGCGAGGGTCGCGGGTTCGATTCCCGTCTTCCGCTCCAGAAATGCCGGTATGGCGGAATTGGCAGACGCGCGCGACTCAAAATCGTGAGGGAAACCGTGGGGGTTCAAGTCCCTCTACCGGCACCATAATTAACGGGATGTAGCTCAGCTTGGTAGAGCACCTGGTTTGGGACCAGGGGGTCGCATGTTCGAATCGTGTCATCCCGACCATAATGTTTTCTATAGTATTGAGCGGGTGTAGTTCAATGGTAGAACTCCAGCCTTCCAAGCTGGTAGCGTGGGTTCGATTCCCATCACCCGCTCCATATTTATGTTCCAGTAGCTCAGCTGGATAGAGCAACGGCCTTCTAAGCCGTTGGTCGGGGGTTCGAATCCCTCCTGGGACGCTTCTTATAAAACCACAGCCATCCATCGCGGATGGTTTTTTATTTTGTTTGCAGCTCTTAATAAACCTCTAGCTTAACATTTAGCAGCCTTAAATTCTTTTCCTTTCATTTAGGGAGACGAGATTTAAGTGCTGTTTTTTTATATTGTATAGGTAATCTGGAGTTATGGGGCCGGATGCTGTTAAATCAAACGGGGAACATCATGAGGTTATGAATGATCTATAATCAGTTATAAACTTACCAGCCTATACAGGATCGGATAAGGTTTCGAAAGCCAGTATCCACCGACGCATTCAGCCTTCATTAGTGTATAGAATGGGGTAATATGGATAGTTTGGTTGGATGGTTTACAATCTGATAACCATTGTGACTTTTATGTACTGACTAAGAGGCGTTAAAGCGCTCATAAGGGTGAGTATAGTAAGCCAATATAAAGGGGTTATTCACCGCATTTAAAAGGACCTTCTAGGGTCCTCTCAGTAGGTTTAGAGCGATTCAGAACGGGGGCTTGAATAGAGCTTTTGGGGATTGGAGTATACTTACAAATTAATTGTAAACCTAAAATATAATAATATGGTTGACAATTTACCTGGACTATTTAAAAATAAATAGAGTATGAGGCAAACCGTATTGGACCTATATAAAAAAAGAATTCGATAAAAGGAGAACCCTATGAAAACAATACATACAGATTGGAACGAACTGGCGGAGAAAGCACTGAGGGGACAGCCGTTAACGATGGAGGAAGGACTGTCCGTGTTGGAGGCTGAAGATAAGGAACTACTGGCCATCATGAACAGCGCGTACAAAGTAAGACATCATCATTACGGAAACAAAGTAAAGCTGAACCTGATTATTAACGCGAAGAGCGGGCTATGTCCGGAGGACTGCGGGTACTGTTCGCAATCGATCGTATCGAAGGCGCCCATATCCAAGTACCCGCTGCTTGAAAAGGAAACGCTGATAGAAGGCGCACGCAAAGCGTTGGAGATGAAGGTTGGAACATACTGCATTGTAGCCAGCGGAAAGGGCCCGACAAGCAAAGAGCTGGATCAGGTCATCGAAGCTGTTCGTGAGATAAAAGCAGCGATGCCTTTGAAAATATGCGCATGTCTTGGGATTTTGGCGGAAGATCAGGCTGTACGGCTTAAGGAGGCAGGAGTAGACCGATACAATCATAATTTGAATACAAGCCGCCGCCACTTTCCCAGCATTACTACGACACATACCTATGAGGACCGGCAGGAGACGGTACAGAAGGCAAAAGCGGCAGGAATGTCGCCTTGCTCAGGGTGTATCATCGGGATGGGAGAGACGAACGAGGAGATCGTAGAAATGGCGTATGCATTACGTGAATTGGAGGCGGACTCGATTCCGGTGAACTTTTTGAATCCGATTCCCGGAACGCCGTTGGAGGGGCAGAAGGGGCTGAATCCTCGCCAATGCTTGAAGGTGCTGGCTCTGATGCGATTTATGAATCCATCCAAGGAGATTCGAATTGCTGGGGGGCGTGAGCTGAACCTCCGCTCATTGCAAGCACTCGGGTTGTATGCGGCGAATTCCGTATTTGTTGGAGATTACTTAACGACCGCTGGTCAGGAGACTTCAGAAGATCATCGAATGATTGAAGATCTTGGGTTTGAAATCGAGATATGCGCGTTGTAATTAGGGGTATCTTATTAGTGAACAAATTATTGCAAAATTGCCAATTATGAAAGAATGAGTCTGAAATTTTCATAGGCGCTATGGCACATTAGGGGTACTTCACTTATAATAAGAAGTGTGGACAACCCTAGGAACTGGGGTTTTGTTATTATATAAAACGTTTAAACGAGGTGTAGAGATGAATTTATTTGATTTGACCGGCAAAGTTGCTATTGTAACGGGTGGAGCCGTAGGTCTTGGTGGCGGAATCTCTTTGGGATTAGCGCAAGCGGGCGCCGATATCGTGATTGTTACAAGCAATGACCGCAATAGAGAGACTCAACAAAAAATCGAGGCTATGGGCCGCAAAGTACACACTATCGTTGCGAACCTGTCCGATGAAAAAGAATATCCGCGCGTTGTCAGCGAAGCGCTGAACGCATTCGGTAAAATCGATATTTTGGTTAATAATGCAGGGATTATTCGTCGTACTCCTGCTGCAGATCATTCCGCTCAAGATTGGCACGATGTGATTAACCTGAACCTGAATGCATCGTTCTTCTTGTGTCAATTGGTAGGCCGCGAGATGATCAAGCAAGGCTCCGGTAAAATCATTAACATCGCTTCCATGCTGAGCTTCCAAGGCGGTATCAACGTTCCTGGATATACAGCTTCCAAGCATGCGATCGCAGGTGTTACGAAAGCATTGGCAAACGAATGGGCAAGCAAAGGCGTTCAAGTAAACGCGATTGCACCTGGATATATGTCTACAGACAACACGGCTGCATTGCGTGCAGACGAAGAGCGCAGCTCGCAAATTTTGGTTCGTATTCCTGCTGGTCGTTGGGGCACTACAGAAGATTTGCAAGGTCCTGCTGTATTCCTGGCTTCCGCAGCTTCGGACTATATGAACGGTCACGTGCTTTGCGTTGACGGCGGATGGATGAACCGATAATGACGGCACAACAAGGATCTACTCAAATGTTTCAACCGGAGATCATTACCTTTGGGGAAACAATGGCGCTTATGATGCCTGCAGGTACCAAAGGAATTGAATATTCGTCGCAATTTCAAGGTCTGTTCGGCGGTGCGGAGAGCAATGTGGCTATCGGTGTCGCCCGTCTAGGTCATCGCGTAGGCTGGTTCAGCCGCCTGGGTAAAGATCCGTTCGGACGGATGATCCTGAAAAAAATCCGCGGCGAAGGCGTTGACGTTTCGCGTGTTGAGCTTACGACAGAGGCTCCTACAGGGCTGATGCTTCGCGAAGTCGTATCCGGTAAAACATCGGTGTACTACTACCGCAAAAACTCGGCAGCCAGCACACTGAAGCCGGAGCATCTGGACGAGGAATATATTAAACAGGCTAAATACCTGCATGTAACCGGCATTACACCGGCACTCAGCGAGTCCTGCCGCGAGGCGGCCAAAGAGGCTATGCGTCTTGCACGCAAGCACGGTGTGAAGGTATGCTTCGATCCGAACCTACGCCTCAAGCTATGGTCGATTGAAGAGGCACGCGGAGTACTGCTCGATATGGCGAAGGAAGCCGATTACTTCCTTCCGGGATTGGATGAGCTAAAGCTGCTGTATCAAACGGAGAGCTTTGACGAGATCATTCAACGTCTGGGAGAACTGGATGCGGTGAGCATCGTCAAAGGCGGAGACGACGAAACCTACGTGGTGGAGAAGGGCAGCATTACTGCTGTGCCTTACTTCAAGGCGGAGCAAGTCGTAGATACGGTGGGAGCCGGAGACGGCTTCTGCGCCGGATTTATCGTCGGTCTATTGAAGGGCTACAGCCATGTGGAAGCCGTTCGTCTCGGGAATTTGATCGGAAGCATGGTTGTACAAATGGAAGGCGACTGGGAAGGTATCCCGACTTGGGAGCAGGTTGAGGCTGTTCTGAATAACGTGAAGCACGTAGAGCGCTAAGAACAGAATCGATCCGGGCGTCCGGCTATATTGCAACAGCTTATTGTTTCATTGATCAGCTCCAAACTAGATGCTAAGGAACGGAGAAACCCAATATGAAAAAAATAAAGCTGCTTCAACAAATTACTACGGAAGGTGTCGTTGCCGTACTACGCGGCGAGACGCCGGAGGAAGTCGTAGAGATGGCCGAACAAGCCATCGAGGGCGGCATTAAGGTCATCGAAGTAACGATGACCGTGCCTTTCGCTCTGCAAGCGATTGAGACGCTTGCCAAAAAATATTCCAGCACGACGCAGGATCCGTCCAAATACGCGATCATCGGCGTAGGTACCGTGCTGGATCCGGAAACGGCACGCGCCGCGATCCTCAGCGGCTCCGAGTTCGTCGTAGGCCCTTCTTTGAATCCTGCGACGGTGACTCTGTGCAACCGGTACCGTGTGCCTGTTATGCCGGGCGTTATGACGGTTCACGAGATCCAGCAAGCTCTGGAGCTTGGCGTAGACATCGTGAAGCTGTTCCCGGGCAATTTGTACTCGCCTTCGACGATCAAGGCGATCAAAGGACCTATGCCGCAGGCTAACATCATGCCTACAGGCGGTGTATCTCTCAGCAATCTGGCTGATTGGATTAAAGCCGGTGCTGTAGCGGTAGGTATTGGTTCCGACTTGACCACGGAAGCGGTAAAAGAACGCAATTACAGCCTCGTAGCGAAAAAAGCGGCTCAATACATTGAGGCTTACCGCGCGGCTAAACAAGGCTAAATTATAAGATTCTTTCATTAAAAAGGAAGCTGTCTTCTCTGACAAGAGAAACCGGCTTCCTTTTTTTTGTAATAAGGTCCTAGGGGGAGAATTTTTTTAAAACTGCATTTTTCCGGTCCTATGTTGATCTATGTAGGATTAATATGCTGTTCGAAAAATTGATCTGCAACATAACCCGCACTTTCACCGTTATAATGGCATCAGGAAAAGAATTGAATAAATGTATTGAGGAAGGGGGATTCAAAAGATGAAGAAATGGGCAGGGCTATGCTTAGCGATAATACTATTATGGGGGATTGCCATACCTTCAGTCTCCGCACTATCCTGCGCGCCGCCTCGGCCTCCCAAGGAGGAGATGGACTATTCCGAGCTCGTGTTCAAAGGAAGGCTTTTGTCGGAAACAAAGGAGAAGCTAACATTTCAGGTGCTTGCCGTATGGAAGGGAGACCTCCATGAGACGGTGACATTAAATCAGAACCACTGGACCGAGTTTGAAGCAGGGGAGGAATATATCATTTTCGCAGGCAGAGATGAGGGGAAGCTGCGTCCGAAGCTGTGCGGCAATACCGGGTTAGCGAGCTCGTTCGATGAAACGACTCTGGGAGAAACGACAGTTGTTATTTCCAAGAGCAACGTTGGATTACAAATAGCCCTCGCTGTGATAGCGGGGGTGGCCGTTGTAGCTGGTGCAGGGATTATCTTTGTCAAGCATAGGGGCAGGCAATGAAATGCGATAGAATGGGAGGGAACAACCAATTATGAGTTGTTTAGAGAACCCCTTATTGAGCATCCGGCATGCATCCATTAAAATAGAAACCTTATTGACGGAATGCAAAAGATTTTTAAGATATTCAACAAGCAGGCTTCAGGATGTGTTTTCTATGGTGTCAGACTTCCCGCATGGGTGAGCTTTTCGTTAAGCATGTCGAAACAGCAAATGCGGTAGCTTATTTGCAGCAATCGGAGACGTTCCATTCGGAAGCAAAGCTTCCAGCTATTCCTAAGCCGCTTCATTCCTTTCCGACATTAAACAGATATGCCCACGTAAATGATTGGATAGAGAGGAGGTACCAGGTTCGCCTGATTCCCCAGGCATGGAGGGGCGGGATCACCAGGCTGCCGCAAAAGCTGCCATACTTGTTTGTGAGGAAAGTTATAATAGCGTTAGAAGCTTATACAAGGCTAGGAGGCAGGCCTGGCCTATCATGATTAGTAAATGCTCCGCTAATTAAGATATAGGCTCTAAACTCGTCAGTTACTCCGCGCACCTGCGATCCGCCAATGGATCGTCCTTATCTTCTTGGTCTCCTCCTGATTTCCGCACATAGCACACACTCTTTAATAATTAAAAAGCGACAGATTCGATCTATGACAAATAACCCTATAAAGCCATCCAAGCCGCTAACGCGGCGCTATAGGTGATAAAAGTGGGATATCAGAGAAACATCCGGGGTAATGGAGGGATGACTGCGAAGGTGATTTGGATAAATCGCGGGGGACCCGAAAGTTTAAGACATAAAAAAATCCCACCAGAACAAAGGTTCTGATGGGATCGTATGAGTCCTATGATCGCAGGATTACTCTGTAGCCACCGATTGGTCGGCTTGCAGGTTCACTGGAGCGATACGCACAAAGCTGGTTTCGAGATTAGCGAGAAGGTGATCGACTTTCGCGGCTGCTTCAGTTTGACCGGAAGCGGCAAGCTCTTGGCGGTAAGCGCCGAGCAGCTCGTTCAGATCCTTGATGCTTTGCGAACCGACTTTCTCGATTTTCACTTTCGCGCCTTTCGCGATACGGCGTTGAATAGCCGCTTCGTCCATACCCATTTCTGGGTTCAGGCGCTGATAGATGACACCGCCGGTCATCCCTGCACAAATCCATGGACCTGGGTCGCCAAGTACAACGGCACGACCATTGGTCATGTATTCGAAGGCGAAGCCTTTCAGGTTCGCGCGGCTTGCAAGTCCGCCCAGCTCATCTTCAAGCGGAGAAGTAATCTCGCCGCCGAATACGACGTCTGCACCGGAGAAGCGGATGCAGGCACGAGTATCTGCGTTGCCTTGGATCAGGAACAGACCTTTTTGAGCGCCGTAGCCGAACGATTTACCAACGGAACCGTTGATGAATTGACCATGGCTGCCTTGCGATTTCAGGATCGCTACTTTACCGCCGAACGACATTTTACCTACGCCGTCCTCAGCACCGCCGTGAACCGTAATGTCAACGCCGCGTGCGTTGAATGCACCCAAGCCGTTACCCGGTACGGAACCGTCAGTCAAAGTAAGCGATACTGGCGGCAATTGATCATAGCTGCCGTCAAAACGGTCTCTTACGCGATGGCTGGAGTAGCGGCTTCCGAGAATACGGGATTCCGCATCCACCTTGGACCATCTGCGGGAAATTGGAGCGTCGAAGGATAAGGAATCCGGGAAGAATTCTTGACCTTCAGCGCCTGCTGCAATACGGATATCGGAGGATACCGCTGCTGCAGCTTCCAGCTGAGCTTCATGCGCTGCTGCGAAGGAAAGCGGAGCCGGACGCAAAATGTCGGACAAATCGATTTTATCCAGGCAGCTGATTTGCTGCAGCAGGTCGGAACGGCCGACAAGCTCTTGGGCGCTGGAGAAGCCTAATTGAGCGACAATTTCGCGAATTTCTTGGCCCATTCCGCCGAACAGACGAACGAGCGAATCTACTGCTGTATCAAATACACGAGGTACGAAACGGCGAAGACCTTTTTCTTCCGCTTCCTCCATCGAGTCAATTTGTGTTGCAATACCTACGTGGCAAGTATCCAGGTGACAGCCGCGGCATGTTGTGCAGCCGATAGCCTGCATGGAGATACTGCCGAAGCCGCAGCGGTTTGCACCGAGCATCATCATTTTCACTACATCGGCACCGGATTTCAAGCCGCCGTCAGACCAGAGCTCGACTTTGTGACGCAAGCCGGCTTCGATCAAGGCTACGTGAGCCAATTTCGTACCGATTTCTGTAGGCAAGCCTACATGAGTCAAGGAGTGGATACGTGCAGCACCTGTACCGCCGTCGAAGCCGGAAAGGGTGATAACATCTGCGCCTGCTTTGGCAACGCCGACTGCAATTGTACCGATACCTGGTACGACAGGAACCTTGACGTTGATTTTCGCCTTACGGCCGCTTGCTTCTTTCAGCTCGGAAATGATTTGCGCCAAGTCCTCGATAGAGTAAATATCGTGGTTGTTGGATGGCGAGATCAAATCGGAACCGATGGTCGCATTACGTGCGGCAGCGATCTTCGCGGTAACCTTGGAGCCCGGCAGGTGACCGCCTTCGCCCGGCTTCGCGCCTTGACCGATTTTAATTTCAAGGAAAGCTACGGCGTTAGCCAGCTCTACGTTGATACCAAAACGACCGGATGCAACTTGGGCACCGCGTGTTCTTTTGTAACGGCCGAGCATATCTTTAATTTCTCCGCCCTCGCCGTTCATGGTTACCATGTTCAGACGCTCACCGGCTTCTGCATAAGCGCGGAACGCCGTTTCGTTCTGGGAACCGAACGACATGGAGGAGATCAGCATAGGCAAATCATGACCGCCGATACCGATGTCAACCTGAGATGGATCCAATGGCTTGCGGCCTTCCTTATGAGCCAGCTCATAGTTGAAGTCGGCAACGTGACGAATGGAGATCGGGTTGCGCTTCTCTTCTTCACGAAGCTTGTCGCGGTAGTCGGAATAAGGAGCTGTTCCGGCAGCTGCCTCTCCGAGCGCTTTCCACATCCGTTGGAAGAAGTGGAAGTTACGAGCCGCTTTGGCTTTAGGATTCATAAAGTCGTTGTAGCGGGCTTCCGCGTCTTTTTCCAGCTCGGCAAAGCCGGTACCGGCATTCTCGCTGCCCAGGTAGTTCACGATATCTAACACATCGGATACTTCCGGCTTCAAGCCGATCGACGAGAAGAAGCGGGTATAGCCGCGAAGCTCGTGAGTACCGATAGTGGAAATGACTTTTTCCAAGCCTTTAGTTAATGCAGTGTAGACTTTACGTGCTGCAGACGCGCCGTTCTTCACAGCGGAGGTTGCAAACAGCAGGTAAGGAGATACGATATCCACGCCCAAGCCGCATGCAACAGCAATATCATGCAGGTTGCGGATAGCAGCGGAGCGAAGCACAACGGTCGTATGACGGCGCAGGTTATCGCCGAACTGCAATTTTTCCGCGCGCAGAGCGATATCGACCTTGGATACGGACAGATGCGGATCCATGAACAAACGATCGTTCTGATGAGCAGCAGCGTCATCAAGAATCAGTAATACGGCACCGTTCTTAACAGCAGTTACGGCATCCGCAGCCAGCTGATCCAGCGCATCCTTCAGGGATGTGCCGCGAGCGAAGGTAAGAGATAAGGTCGCTACTGCCTGATCTCCTTGTGCCTTGAACATCGCACGAAGCTGCTCGAAGCTCGGTTGGCCAAGCTCAGCCAAGGAATCGATACCGTTGCTGCCTTCAAGTACAAGCGGCGTCAGCAATTCAACGCGAAGGCTTTGATCCGGCTGGCCGTACACGGTTGGACGAGGGCCAACCACAACGCGTGTGGAGAAGTGCTCCATCTCGCGGTCACGGTCAATGGCAGGGTTCGTTACGACTGCAACGCTTTCTTTAATGAAATCCGGAATGTTCTGACGCTCCCAGTTGATGCATGCATGCGGGCCGTCGTGACCAAGTGAACGGATCGGCTCCGCGCCGGTTTCGGACATGGTCTCGATCATCTGAATGCCTTCACGGTCCCAACCGAATGCGCTGTACAGAGCGTCGGTAACGACGGCATCCTCTTGAGAAGCAGCTTCTACCGCCGGCAGCGTATCCTTCAAATGCTTACGCATGCCCGTAAAGTCAATACGTTTGCTTGCGCGCTCGTATACCAAGGATTGAACGCCGGAGTAAGGAATCACTTGAACATGCTCGCCTGGTGTCAGAACGACACCGACTTTTTCGCCTGGAGCGATCGGTTTTGGATCAGCCACCATTTCATCTACCGTGATAACCCCTTGCTCGGAGGAGAAGTACAGCGATGTTTCGCTCTCTACCATCCATACTGGACGAAGGCCGAGCGCATCTACGCTGAAAATACATTCATTATCGTAACGGGATACGATACCGGCAGGGCCTTGAGCAAAGTGACCCCAGATTTGGCGATAGTAAACATACAAGTCTTGCAATTCAGGACGGAATTGCTTCATTTCATTAATAATAGGAGGGAATACGATTTCCATCGCCTCAAACAAGCTGATGCCGAAGCGGTGGATAAAGGTCTCGATCGTACGGTTCATGTCCTGGGAGTCGCTGCCGCTCTCAACAAGCTGCACGCCAACCATGTCTGCTTCGAGACGCATTTTTTTAACGGTATTGATTTCTCCGTTATGGCCGAGCAGAGAGAACGGTTGAACACGGAAAAAGCTGGATTGAGTGTTTGTGGAATAACGGTTGTGACCGATCGTAACCTGGGCCGCAAAAAGCGGGTCGCGGGTATCGTTATAATATTTAGGAAGAATGCTGGCAGCACCCATCACTTTATAAGCGGCGGTTACATTGCTCAGTGTAGCGACATGAACGTGGTAGCGTGCTTCAATAGCTACATGCAGCTCGAACAAATGATCCGCTACGACGACTTCCTGCTTGTCACACATTGCAGCGATTTGCCAGAAGGTCGGCTCGTCATTGCGGCCGTTTTCCCCAAGGACGCTGCTATCTACTTGATTTTCTTGTTCCAATATAATAGAAACGTTAAATTGGGCAAACAGCTCGCGAATACCTTTTTGCATGTCAGCCACGGAGATGTCCAGCTTGCGCGGAACAAAAATGTGGGCAACGGAAAAGCGGCCGTCGTAGGCAAGCTTGCCGTCAAGACCGGCGTCATTCAGCTTTTTCTCCCACAGAGCTCTAGGAATGTCGGTCAAAATACCGCAACCGTCTCCTTCGCCGTTAATAAATCCCGAACGATGTTCCATTTTGACAAGAGCTTCAATCGTCTTCCGAATGTTATCGCGGGATGGGAAACCGTCCTTTTCCACGATACAGATGATACCGCAGCTATCGTGCTCGGTACCTAGCAAATTCTGAAAACGGCCTTCATTGCGCATTACTTCATTCATTTTTGTGGTCAGCAGGCTGACCGTCACCTCCCAATAAAAGTATGCGAGTCCTAAATCGTCATCCAGCAAGGTTTGTTCATGTCACTGCGGCGATAAGAAAGCGGACAAACTCATCGATAAAAATACCGATGAATAAATATACATTATTCATGCATAACCACATTCTGCTACTGCTTACCGTAGGCGCTGCAAAGCGTTGATGTGCGAGGCTGCGAAAAAAATAAAGCTGCCTTCATCGACGAAATTAGCGCATATCGATACGGAAAACATGCCAAAAACCTTATAAAATAGCCGATTTTCTTACAAAATAAAGTATTAATAGAATATCACGAAATTGCTGGTTGCACAATAGAACAATCAATGGAATGATCGGATGAAAGCGCTATCTATTTTGCATAATTGGTGAATAAAGGCAAAAAAAGAGCGAAAACTGTCGAAATGCTAAAAACGAACGAATAATTAAGGAAGCGTATGTATAGTTCGGTTTTATCGCCAATATTTGTATCGTGGAAGCTTTCTTTACAAAAATTTTATTTTCTGAGCATGGTCAAGAGGAGGTACGCCATATCTAGGAAAAAAGGTTTTTATCAGCCTAATTAACGTTAGTTATTACCCGAACGATGCTTGAATATTTGAGAAAAAACGGGTCGGGTCAGATTAGTTTACAAAGAAGGACCGCTATTTTGGAAATAGGGGTCCTTCTCTCTCTAATGTTCTATTATAAGGTACGTTCGGCGGCCATTCTTGCAAAGGAATGTTCCGCGGCCCGGATCGTGTAGGCGATATCGTCTTCCGTATGGGCCGTGGTCATGAACCAAGCCTCATATTTGGATGGAGCGAGGCAAATGCCTTGCTCGAGCATCAGCCGGAAGAAGCGTGCGAACTGCTCGCCGTCCGTATCCTGCGCCTCATCGTAATTGGTAACCGGATGATCGCAGAAATGCGTGGACAGGGAGCCCCGGATGCGATTGATCGTCAGCGCGACGCCGTGCTTGCCGGCGGCTTCAGCCAGGCCGGCCTCCAGCATGGCGGCCAGCTTATCGAGCCGGTCGTAGACTCCCGGCTCCTGCAATGCCTGCAGGCATGCGATGCCTGCGGAGATCGACGCAGGGTTGCCTGCCATCGTCCCGGCTTGGTAAGCCGGGCCTAAAGGCGCTACCTGCGCCATGATGTCCTTACGGCCCCCGTAGGCTCCGATCGGCAGTCCCCCGCCGATGATTTTGCCCAGGGCCGTCAGGTCCGGCTCGATGGCTGCGAGGCTAGGGGCCTCCAGGCCATCGAACGTCTGCGCCGCGCCGTAATGGAAGCGGAACGCCGTGATGACCTCGTCATAGATGACGAGGGAACCGTTGTTCCTTGCCGCGGCGCACAGCCCCTCGAGGAAGCCTGGCTTCGGCATCACCATGCCGAAGTTGCCGACGATCGGCTCCACCATTACCGCGGCTACGTCGTCACCCCAGCGCTCAAGCGCTGCCTGGAGCGCTTCGAGGTCGTTAAACGGAACGGTAATGACCTCGTTGGCAATGCTCATGGGAATGCCGGCGCTGTCCGGAATGCCGAGAGTGGACGGACCGCTTCCTGCCGCCACAAGCACCAGGTCAGAGTGGCCATGGTAACAGCCGGCGAATTTGATAATCTTGTTGCGTCCCGTGTAAGCTCTGGCGACACGGATCGTCGTCATAACCGCTTCGGTACCGGAGTTCACGAAGCGGACCTTATCGAGCGATGGGATGGCAGCTTTGATCATACGGGCGAACTCGATCTCGAGCTCTGTCGGTGTTCCGTATAAGGTGCCGTTCTCTGCCGCGCGGCAGATAGCCGCTGTAACATGAGGATGGGCATGGCCTAGAATAATCGGACCGTACGCCGCAAGGTAATCAATGTAGCGATTGCCGTCCTCGTCCCAGAAGTAAGCTCCTTGCCCCCGCTTCATAAATACGGGGGCTCCGCCGCCGACGGCCTTGAAGGAGCGGGAGGGGCTGTTCACGCCGCCTACGATATGTTCCAGAGCTTCTTTATACAATGCTTCGGAACGCGGTTTTGCGTTCGTTGTCAGATGGGGGGATGTCATGAGTGATACTCCTTTTATGTTTGTTTCGGTCAAGGAAAGAAGCTCCAGCTTAATGAAGCAAAAGTCCTTTGACCATAATGACGGCCTGTCCCTGGATATGCACGCGGTTATCCGTGAGACGGAGCTTCAACACGCCGGTTCTTGCCGAGAGCTGAAGGGCCGTGAATTGTTTTTTATTCAGCTTTTCCTGCCAATAGGGAGCCAGTGCGCAGTGAGCCGATCCGGTAACCGGATCTTCATTAATGCCTAAGGAAGGGTAGAAGCAGCGGGAGACGAAATCATAGTCCGGATTATCGGAGCGGCACGTTACGATCAATCCTCGCGCAGGGATCTCCTTTAACAGCCGGAAATCCGGCTTAAGCTCGCGCAAGGCTTGTTCATGGTCCGCTTCGATCAACATATCCATCCGATTGCGGTAGACAGCCTGGGGTTTGAAACCGATCGCTTCCTCCAATTGGGGAGGGGCAGTGCAAGGAACGACCGGCTCTGCGGGAAAGTTCAGCTCGATTCCGCCATCCAGCCGTTTGGCAGTCAATAAGCCGCTCTTGGTATGGAAGCGAAGCTGCTCGATCCTGTAGGCTACTCCGCTCTCCCACAGCACTTTAGCGCTGGCCAGAGTCGCATGGCCGCATAGGTCGACCTCCTTTTCGGGGGTAAACCAACGCAGCTGGTAATTTCCGGAGCCTTCCATCGGACAGAGAAAGGCGGTCTCGGATAAGTTCATCTCAGCCGCGATCTTTTTAAGCCATGCATCGTCGGACGGGAATTCCTGAAGAATGCACACCGCTGCCGGATTTCCGGCAAAGGGGGTAGAGGTAAACGCATCGACTGTATAAATAGGAATCATTCCGAACATCTCCTTAAACCATGATGGGAGTTACTGACTGCCGAGAAATACCTATCTTTTCATTATAGATAGTTTCAAAGCCAATGAAAACCTCAGCCGGTTTTCATATTCGGGACAAATCGCGCATTTTGAAGGAACTCAGGGAGGAAATTGAACTTTTTCTATGCTATAGAGGGAGATAACGTCTATCGGCGCTCTTTCATAAAGGTATGATCGGCTAAAAAGGCTGCGGTACAATCAAATTGAAAGAGTTGGTGTTCATGCGGTAAAAAAAGGAACCGGAGGCAAGCCTCCAAAGTTCCTCTGTTTGTACCATGCTGTGATGGGCTACTTATGAATGGCTCCGCTGCCTGGGGTACTGGACAATACGGCCGATCCGCTGCCGGTTTTGCTGCCGTTCGAACCGCTGCCGCTTTTTCCGTTGGAGGCGGGCACCTTGTCTGAAGCGGAAGGATCGCGGCCTTCCAATAAGGCTTTGACATAAGCCTGCAGTTTATCCTTGTTGACGGACAGTACCTCGGCACCGCCCACGCGCTTTTCGATTAACAGCTCGGAGGGAGGGATTTGCTGGCTGTTCATGCCTTCGGCCTTTGCTTCGTATCCGAGGGATCCGAGCTTCAGCATATCGGTTGTCGTCAAGTTGGTCTCGATATAAGGATCAATGCTGTTCAAAATTTTGGGAAGCTTGAGCAGCGACGAGGTGGTCTGCATCTTTTGAACGACGGCTTGAATAAATTTGCGCTGCCGCTCCGTCCGGGAGAAATCGCTCATGGCATCGTGGCGGAACCGGACGTATTGCAGAGCGGTTTTGCCGTTCAGATGCTGCATTCCCTTTTTCAAGTTAATATCGTATTCATGGCCGTCCTCGGCATCGGAATATTTCATATCCTTTTCAACGTACAGATCAATTCCGTCAATAGCGTCCACCAGCGCAATGAAGCCTTTAAAATCGGTGTAAACATAGTATTGAATCGGGATTCCCATAAGATCGCTGACGGTTTTCATAGCCAGGTTAGGCCCGCCAAGCGCCAAAGCGGCGTTGATGCGGTCTTCGCCTTGACCGGGAATCTTCACATACGTATCTCTCAGAATAGAAAATAAGGAGGCCTTTTTCGTAACCGGATCGATGGAAGCGACCATCAGCGTATCCGATCGCGGAATTTCATTTTTTTTCAGACCGCGGGAATCTCCACCGAGCAGCAGAACGTTGACTCTCTGCTTGCCTTCCCATTTGGGCGGGGTATACGTCTCGGACACCTTAGTCGTGCTCTTCGCCGTAATTCCGCTAAAAAGCTTGTCATTGTCCGGCTTCGATTGAATGTTGTTGGCAAAATGTAAAAATGCGTATGTATAATATCCGACCCCTACGAAGAGCAGAAGCACTGTAGTGAGTAACGCCCATTTGATTTTCCTGGCCATCTGATCCTTCCTTTCCTTAAGTTGTCAGCCGCTTTTCCTTTGCATCGGGTTCGTGTATCATAACGTATAGGTTTTGACAATACAGCAGGAACATGCATGGAGGATACAGGAAAGCTTAGTGACGTCAAGATGTGTCGATCCAACGGGAAAAAAGTCCTGTTACTTTGTACTTACCACGCGAATCGCTATCATAAACGGATGAGACGAAATGATCGGAAAGACAGCGAAGCAACCGCAAAACGGCTTGCGACCAAGAGTACGGTTAAGCACCTGGACATTGATAGTAATGGATTCGCGAGACAGGTGATGTTTCCATTATAATTTGATCGGTTTCGTCATAGCAAGTTTCGTCACATTCAGACATGCTTTGCAGCACCTGTATTAAGATAAGGATACACACCCGAACACCATCACCGAATACGGTCATCAGGAGGAAAACATGCACGCGATAGAAGTAAACAATCTTCGAAAAGACTTTAAAGTCCAGAAAAGCCGCGAAGGTCTAAAAGGGGCGGTTCAGGACTTGTTCCGCAGGGAATACAGCCAGGTCCGAGCTGTAAAGGACATCAGCTTCTCTATTCCCCAGGGAGAAATTTGCGGTTATATAGGCGAGAACGGCGCCGGTAAATCGACAACGATCAAAATGCTGACAGGGATTCTGGTCCCGACAGCCGGGGATATCCGCGTGAACGGGTACATTCCGTACCAGGAACGGGAAAAGTTCGTGCGCGGCATCGGCGTCGTGTTCGGACAACGCAGCCAGCTGTGGTGGGATATCGGTGTCATTGAATCGTTCCAATTGTTAAAAAAGGTATACCGCGTCTCGGAGTCGGACTTCAAGCAGCGACTGGATGAGCTCGTTGAGCGTCTCCAGCTGTCGGAGCTGTTGGCCCGTCCGGTCCGCAAGCTCAGCCTGGGGCAGCGGATGCGCTGTGAGCTGGCGGCCTCGCTGCTGCATAATCCTAAGATTCTGTTTCTGGACGAACCGACGATCGGTCTCGATATTATGGTCAAGACGGAAATCCGCGAGTTTTTGAAGCAGATGAACCAGCGTTACGAAACGACGATTTTGTTGACGACGCATGATCTTCAGGATATTGAAGCGCTGTGCTCCCGAGTCATTATGCTCGATGACGGCAATATCATCTACGATGGCGGCCTGGAGGAGCTCAAGGCAACCTGGGGGAAAGGCAAGGAAGTCATCCTTCAGTTTACCGATCCGGTATCCCTCGAGCAGCTTGGCGAGCTGACCCGAGGGCTTGAGGTGGA
This sequence comes from Paenibacillus sp. 32352, assembly GCF_002042965.1. GTDB lineage: Bacteria > Bacillota > Bacilli > Paenibacillales > NBRC-103111 > Paenibacillus_S > Paenibacillus_S vulneris. Next base: position 16,638 of record NZ_MZNT01000015.1, read on the forward strand.
ATGGACGCTCGAGAGCAGCCGGAACGCCAAGGTATGGATTCCTCTGGAAAAAGCCAACGTGTCCGAGGTGCTGAGCCGTATTGTCGGTGTGATGAGTATTGATGACATCAAGATCGTAGAGACGAATACCGATGATATCGTGCGAGAAATTTATAAGTCCGGCTCGGCTGAAGCCAAGACCGTTCCAGCGGCGGCGGAGCAGGGAGTGAACGTTCATGCTTAATGCTTATCTGGATATGATCCGCATCCGTTTTTTAATGATGCTTGCTTATCGTGTTAACTATTACAGCGGTATTATCATTTATGCCCTAAATATTGGCGCCTATTATTTTCTGTGGAAGGCCATTTATGGAGCCAGCGAATCCTTAGGCGGCATGACCGTAGCCCAAATGACGACCTATGTGGCCGTATCCTGGATGGCCCGCGCGTTTTATTTCAACAATCTGGACCGGGAGATTGCCAATGAAATCAAGGACGGCAGCGTAGCTATCCAATTTATCCGCCCTTATAACTATATTATTGTAAAAATGATGCAGGGCTTGGGCGAAGGCGTATTTCGTTTGCTGTTGTTCTCCACGCCGGGGATGGTTATTGTTTCGTTCTTATTTCCGGTTAGTCTGCCTACGGATCCCGGAGTGTGGGGAATCTTCCTGCTCATGCTGTTTATGAGCTTTTTAATCAATTCGCAGATCAATATTATTACCGGACTGTTCGCGTTCTTTCTTGAAAATAATGAGGGCATGATGCGCATGAAGCGGGTTGCCGTCGATCTTTTCTCCGGGCTAGTCGTTCCGGTTTCGTTCTTCCCGGGGTGGGCGGAAGGGCTGTTGAAGCTGCTGCCTTTTCAAGCAATTACTTATTTGCCCGGAGCCGTGTTCACAGGCAAAGTAACCGGTAGTGCCGTATATGAAGTGCTGGGCGTACAGCTTTTGTGGTTTGTGCTGCTCATCGTGCCTCTGGTTATTTTATGGCGCGGGGCGCGGGCACGGCTGTTCGTGCAGGGAGGTTGAGACGATGTTTTATGCCGGCTTGCTTATCGACTACTTGAAAAATTACATGAAAACAAGAATGGAGTACCGCTCCGACTTCTGGATTGAAGTGCTGTCCGATCTGATGTTCAACGGGCTGAACTTGTTTTTTATCCTGGTTGTATTCCAGCATACTCAGCTCATCGGGGATTGGAATGAGCAGCAAATCTTGTTTATCTACGGTTACTTTATGGTGCCATACGGTATTTTTATAACCTTTTTTAATTTGTGGAACTTTAGTGAGCGATACATTGTGAAGGGGGAGATGGACCGCATCCTGACGCGGCCCGCCTATAACCTGGTTCAGCTGATGCTAGAGAATATGGACCCTTCCTCGCTGTTCAGCGCACTGACAGGCTTTCTCATTATGGTATATTCCTGGTCGCATCTGGGTCTGGGATTGGCTTGGTACGATCCGTTCGTCTTCGTGCTGCTGGTTGCCGGCTCGATCATGATCTACGGCGGCATCTATGTTTTCTTCACGTCGCTGTCGTTTTTCTCGGACTCCCCGACAGGCATATTGCCTTTATTGTGGAATATCCAGAACTATGGCCGCTATCCGATGACGATTTATAACAAGCTCATCGGCTTGCTGCTGACGTGGATTCTTCCATTCGGCTTCGTCGGCTTTTATCCTGCGGCGTATTTTCTGGACCGGGCCCATTGGGGGACCTTCGCGCTGCTCACGCCGGTTGTCGGAGCGGTGTTCCTGACGATCGCCCTGCTCATTTGGAACTATGGCGTCAAGCGGTACCGCGGCGCAGGTTCTTAAATCTCCACTAAAGAGGCTGATACGAAGCAACTTCTGAACTTAGGTTTTCAACCGCGGCATCCTGTAGAGGATGAGCGGTTACCGGTTCGGCTGAGCGTACGTTCAGCCTCTTTGTTATGCATCAGGAAGGCGGCCGCTCTGTAATCGCTCCATTTCCTCATCGATCCGGCTGGTCTCGATTCTTTCGAATAACGCCTCAGGCGATTGCAGCCGGGTACCGGATGGAGCCTCGAAATAGCTCCAGGAAGGCTCCTTGATGGCAAGGAACGAACGGATGCTGCTGCAGGAGAACGGCAGAAAGGGTGCAAGCAAGCTCGACAGGTTGGCGATGATCTGTACGCAGGTGTATAAGGTATTCACTCCGGCAGCGGGAGCTTCTATGACTTGAAGCCAGGGCCTCTGCTCATCGAAATATTTGTTGGCGCTGCGGACAAAGGCAAAGAGGTTCTCAAGCGCCGCTTTGCACTTCCCGGCCTCAAGCAGAGCTCCGGTTTGCGCATATAATGCCTCCAGCCGCACGCGAACCGTCTCATCCATTTGCCCATCAGGCACCTCTCCATGAAAGGATTTCATCAGGAACATGAGATTGCGATGGACGAAGTTGCCGAAAGCGCCCAGAAGCTCACCATTGTGGCTGTGAATGAAGGCGTTCCATGAAAAATCCGTATCACGCTGCTCCGGCCCATTCACCGTCAAGAAATACCGTAAGGAATCCGGATGGTACCGTTCGAGCATGTAGGGCAGCCAGACGGCCCAGTTGCGGCTCGTGGAGAACTTCCTGCCTTCCAGCGTTAAATATTCGCTCGATAGTATGCGGTCGGGAAGATGCAGAGGGCCTGCACCGAGCAGGATCGCAGGAAGAATCAAGGAATGGAAAGGGACGTTATCCTTCCCGTGCACATAATAAGCCGTCGCTTGCTCCGACCAGAACGGCTCCCAGTCCGAATTCGTCTCTGCCGCCCACTGCATGCTGGCTGACAAGTAGCCGCTGACGGCTTCGATCCATACATAAATTTTTTTACCCTCGAAGCCTTCGAGAGGAACATCGATCCCCCATGCCAAGTCGCGGGTCGCCGCGCGGTCGCGCAGACCTTCCTCCAAGTACCGCTTCGTCAGCTGAAAGGCGTTGTCTCGCCAGCCTGTGCTTTGTTCCACATAGGGTTGCAGCTGCTCCTGTAGCTTGGATAACGCGAGAAAATAATGATCCGTATGCTTTACGTCCGGTGACTGCTTACATAGCTTGCACTTCGGTTCGCGAAGCTCCAGCGGGTCAAGCAGGGCGGAGCAGGCATCGCATTGATCTCCCCTCGCCTGGCTTCCGCAGTGCGGACAAAGCCCTTCCACATAGCGGTCCGGCAAAAATTGCTCGCATCCCGGACAGTACGTTTGTTCTACCGCTTGCTTATACAGATACCCTCGCTCCAACAGCTTCAAGAACAGCTCTTGCACCACCTTGTGATGAAACGGATGGTCGGTCCGTGTGTAAAGGTCGTAGGAAAAACCAAGCTTTCGGAAGCACTCCGTGAACTCCTCGTGGAACCGGTCCGTTATGGTTGACGGCTCAACCCCTTCCTGGCCAGCCCGGATGGATATAGGTGTTCCATGACAGTCACTGCCCGACACGTAGAGCACTCTTTCTCCTTTTTGTCTGAAATAGCGGGCCAAAATATCTCCCGGCAGCAAGCTTGCCACTCTCCCCAAGTGCAAAGAACCGTTCGCATACGGCCAAGCGCCTCCAATAAAAATAGTCATGAATTTATCCCTCCCTAATAGTAGTTGAATAACAAAAAAACTCCCGTCCCCAAAAAGGACGAGAGCTATCTACTCACGTGTTACCACCTCAATTTATCCGCGCCTCACAGCAAGCGGACCTCTTCAGGTACGGCACCTTAACTTAAGGTGATTATACCCTAGCGCTTTAACGGGCGCCCCCGGTGCAGCCTACTTCCATCCAGCTTGAAGTTCAAGCGGAACGGATTTCGATGCACGGCTCAGAGACCATGTTCGTCGGATGCTTCTTTACTCCTTTTCAGCTGCCGGAGCTCTCTGTTCAAAGAAGGGAATCCCACTACTCTTTCTCTTCGCTGCCTTTGTCGTATTCCTTTGATGAACCATTATATCCAGAAATTCGCTTTTTATCAATGGGCTGTCGGATAAATTCATCTCATCTCGCAAGCCGTAATGGGAATTTTAAGCAAACTTTAAGCTGGCATTCATGTTGGCGTAAAAGTTAGTTCATAACTGGGCTCTATAATGATCCTTGTAAGAGAAAGTCAGCTTTCACAAATAAAGAGAAGCATTTCTACGGATAAGGTGGAGAGAACGATGAAATCCATGAAACAAAAAATGATGGCGGGAACGGTAGCCGCAGCTTTGCTTATTACCGGATTCGGCGGAATGATCACCCATCCGGCTTATGCCGACGATGACAGCGATTCCGATACGGTCATTACGGCTCCGGTTAATACCTCTGTGCCGCTGTCCAAGCGCGTCAATCTGGAGTTGAATCTCATCGTCGTTAAGGCGTCGGGGATTCTGGACATGGATTATGAAGACTTGAACGAGGCGCTCAAGGATGGCAAATCGCTGGCGAGTGTTGCGACAGAGCAAGGGAAAAGCCCTGAGGAATTAATAAGCAAGCTGAAGGAAGAGACGTCAGGCATTATTAACAATGCACTGGCAAGCAGCCAGATTACCCAGGAGGAAGCCGATTCACTGAACAAGAAGGCGGCTCAGCAGATTCAGAAAATTGTCAATGAAGCAGGCTACCAGGCCAAAGAGCATACGGAAAAAACGAAGCTGCCGGTAAAGCTGGGGAAATCCTTGAAGGCTGAGCAATTGGCCGAAGCACTGGGAATAACCAAGCAGGAGCTCAAAAAGGAGCTGAAGGACGGCAAAAGCCTTTCGGAGATTGCCTCCGGCAAGGGGATAACGGACGAACAGCTTATAGCCAAGCTGAAGGATGAACTGACTCCGTCTCTTCAAAGCCTTATTACAAAAAAATAACCATACAGCATCAGGCCGCTCGTGAAAAAATGGGGGGCCTATTGCCTTATTTGCCCGGAAAAAGGGCGGAAGCGCTGCTGCCACATAAAAGAGAGAATGGCTACAGATGCTACATTTAATCGGATTTATCCATAGGATTTGGAGGGGAATTCATGCTAAAAAGAAACAAGAAAAAAAATAAATCCCAGCAACAAGCCAAAGCAAAAGCGAAAGCCATGCAAGGTCATTCGGCTTCGAAATTTTTATTATCCAATATGCTTGCCGCAACTCCATCGTCGGGCAAAGGGAATGCTCCTTATGTAACGAAGGCTTCCAAGGAGAGCATTCCTTACTCACAGGAAGGAATTATTGAACATATACGCAAAGAGAAGCAGCTTGATTATTGGCCGACAGAAGAATGGAGATCGGCCGCGCCCGAAGAGCTGGGGCTCGATTCAGCCGCTCTTGCGCAGATGGTCGAAGAATTTAAGGACGAGCAGATTGACGGATTCGTTCTGGTTCGTAACGGCTATTTGGCGGCTGAGGGGTATAACCGTGACTGGGACGCAGATCAACGCCATCCGATGTTCTCGGTTACGAAAAGCGTTACATCCGCACTGATCGGTATGGCGGTAGATCAAGGTACATTAAGAGAGGACCAGACCTTACAGGAGCTGATTCCCGAAATGCCTCTCGATCCGTTGAAATCGAAAATTACTATCGGGCAGCTGCTCTCCATGACATCGGGTATTGACTGGGACAACAGGCAGGAGCGTTCTTCTTACGAAATGGACCATTCGCCGGACTGGGGCCGGTATATTCTGGAGCGGCCCATGGCGGCCAAACCGGGCACCATGTTCAGATACAGCAACGGGAATGCCCATCTGCTGTCCGTTCTTGCACAGAAATCGACCGGTATTCCGCTCAGCGTACTGGCCAAAATCAACTTATTTGATCCTATGGGCATTACGAACGTATCCTGGGGGCAGGATCCGCAGGGCAATCTTATAGGGGCCTGGGGACTCCATATGACCTGCAGGGATATGGCCAAATTCGGACTCATGTACCTGCATCATGGCAGATGGGAGAATTATCAGATTGTGAGTGGAGAATGGGTGGAAGCATCCGTCCTGCAGCAGGCGGCCGAAATGTATGATGACGGTACGGAGGGCGGCTTTGGATACTTATGGTGGCTGAAGGCTATCGTCGTTCCCGGGGAGACACCGGTTCATCACGACGTATTCTATGCGGCAGGCTCGGGCGGACAACGAATTTTCGTCGTCCCTGACATGGATATGATCATGGCTATTACAGCATCCAATCATGAGGATGATTTCATGCCGGAGCGAATGCTTATCCAAGCTATCGCCGCTGTCCGGTCCGACCAGCCGATAGAGTCGAACGATGCAGGCTTGGCTAAGCTGAAGGCCTCCTTACAAGCATTCAAGGAAACATCGTCTGTGCGCTGAGCGGTTTGTGAAAAATCCTTAATAGCGGTATACTCGACGTGACATACGCTACAAAGGAGAATACTTATGACATTGGAATGCGGACAGCAAGCGCCAGATTTTGAGCTGCCTTCCTCCAGCGGACAGCCTGTCAAGCTATCCGATTTTCGGGGAAAGCATGTATTGCTTTACTTTTATCCGAAGGATATGACGCCGACCTGCACCATGCAGGCTTGCGATTTGCGGGACCGTGCGGATTTGTTCGAGGAACAGAACACGGTGATTATAGGGATCAGTCCGGATCCGGTGAACCGGCATACCAAGTTCATTGAAAAGTACGGCCTGCCGTTCCTGCTGCTATCAGACGAGGATCACCGGGTTGCCGAGCTGTACGAGGTTTGGCAGCTGAAAACCTTATACGGCAAACAATATATGGGTGTGGAGCGGTCCACATTTATCATCGATAAAGACGGAATCTTGGTAAAGCAGTGGCGTAAAGTAAGAATCAAGCATCATGTCGAGGAAGCGCTGGAATTTATAAAGAATAACTTGTCATGATAGTTTCGGAGCGGTCTGGCGGCCTCTATGAGAATGTCCTTTTCTATGAAACATGAAACAAGCGTAACTCCTAAGAGCAGCTGCCTGTCCCGGGCAAGGCTGCTCTTTTTTTTACCACATAAATAACAAATTATTAAGGCATATGATGCAGAGGTCTCCCATATAGTCTAGTAAGTCAAATTAATAGATTATGCGGAGGGAACCACCATGTTCAACTCGTTGCGAGCTTTTTTTATTCGCGGAGCCGGCTTTCTGCTGGCCATCATGCTGCTTAGTTCTCTAGTGTTAATTCCGGTTCCCGAAGCATCAGCTTATGCGGCGGATAGCGATGAAGGAAGCTTAGGCGCCCACGCTCTGTATAATGAACTCAAGTCCGGCAAAATGGTATGGAAGGATAAAGAATACGTATCGCCGGAGCAGCCCACGGTTTATTTGACTTTTGATGACGGACCTAGCCCCTTGACGGGCAAAGTATTGGACATTCTGAAGAAAGAAGATGTGAAGGCCACCTTCTTCGTGTTGGGAGGCGAGGCAAAGTCGCATCCGGATTTGGTCCGCAGAGCCTTGGAGGAAGGGCATGCCATTGGCAATCATACATACAATCATGTATATAAAGAGCTGTATTCCGGGGTTGAGAACTTCTGGAAGCAAATTCAGCGGACTGAGGATATATTGAACGAGCAGGTCGGCATAAGGCCGAGGCTGGTAAGGGCGCCGGGAGGCACCTACAGCAATTTTGACGCGTTTTACTTTTATTATTTGGACCAGGCGGGGTATGAAATATATGACTGGAACATCGATAGCGGGGATTCGGCTAGACCGGGTGTTTCGGCCAGCGAAATTGTGCAGACGGTTAAGAAAGGGCCGTTCAAGAATGAGGTCATTCTATTGATGCATGACGGTACCGGGCATGAGCAGACCGTCAAGGCGCTGCCGGACATTATCAGGCTGTTTAAGGATAAAGGCTATGCTTTTGCATCGTTAACTCCCCAGGTACCGCCCATACATTTCCCGATCGGCAAGCTGAAATGGAACCGCAGCACCTCCGAATCGACGCATCAAACGCTTGCGGCTGAAGCTGCGGAGCATCTGGCCGCTATTGAGGAGCGTCATGAAAGCGCGGACCCGGGTCCGGAACCAATCCCGTTGGAAATCGCGTTGGGCGATAATATCCTGCATCTGGATCCAGAACAGTACCAATGGACCGACGGGCACTACCAGGTACCGCTTCGTCTGCTCATTGAGGGTATGGGCGGCGAGATCGGATGGCAGCAGCAGAACAGAACGGCGACTGTGCGGTACGGGATGTACGCGGCGGAATATGATTTTTCCCGGCACGAGCTGCGGTTGAAGGCAGGAGGCAAGGAGACGACCTACCATTTACCCGTGATGAAATTGGTGAACGGATCGGTCTATGTGCCTTTGCGTGAGACCATGGAGATGCTTGGCAATCAGATTGTGTCCTTTGATGAAGAGGACGCTCTGCGGCATGTGAAGGTAAAATTAAACGGAGGCTTTATGACTAGGCTCGGGTTTTAGCATCGAAAATTTTCACTGGGAACCATCGTACCGGCGAGGATATGGGTTATAATGGGGCAAGACAAAAGTCTTCGTTCGGGGGTCCGCATGAAAAGAAACTGGTTCAAACGATTGCTGCTATCTTATTTGCCCATTTTTTTCTTTGTCGCCTTGGCGCTGATCCTTCTTTCCGCCCTTTCAGCGAGTGAGCTGACCAAAAAAGAAACGGTCCGGGCGAATCAAGTGTTCGCGGATCACGTTATGCAAATGATCGATCATACAATGCGAACCATGGATCAGCAGATCATTAAAGAAATTCAGACCAATGATAAAATCAATCAGTTTTATGCCCAATATTACACCGGCAATGCTGCTATGACGCTCTATGACGTCTCGAGCAAATTAAGAGAATTAATAGCCAGCACCCCCATGATCGATTCGATCTATCTGGTACGTCAATCCGATTATACGGTACTGAGCAATACTTTGATGGCCCCTGTAGAGGAGTTCGGAGACCGGGATTTTATAAGGAACGCACTGCAGCAGGGGGGCTCCTTCAAATGGACGGATGCAAGGGCTTACAAGGAGTTCGACGACCAGATCCGAGCCACTCAGGTCGTTACGCTGGTGAAGAACGTGCCGCTGCTTGGAGGCAAACAGGGCATTATTGTGGTGAACGTCCAGACTTCGGCCATCCAAGGCCTGATCAAGGATATGACGGAATCGAACGTGAACTTTATCCGTCTCACGGATCGTCATGGACAGCCGATCTTGGACAGCAAATCCGGAGGGAAGGTATTATCGGAGGTCACGTCCGATTACACGGGCTGGCGCATTCAAAGCGGGCTGTTGAACGAGAATCCGCCTTTGTTTATCGTTTCCTATTCCTCGTTCTGGCTGGCATTGAATTTGCTGCTGATCCTGATAGGGATGGTCTGGATTGTTTATGTCACAAGGCGGAACTATCAGCCGATTGAAGCGATAGTAGCCAGGATCGATTCCTACGCGGCACAGCGGAGCACCGCCTTGGCTGGTTTGTCCGGGCAGGATGAGTTCCGGTTTATCGAAACGGCGCTGGACGACCTGGTGGAGAGAACCATGACGTTTCAAAAGCAGCTTGAGGAGGATATGGTATTCCGTAAACGCAATTTCTTCAAGGAAATGGCGGCAGGGGAGCGGCTCGTCAGCCAGGAGCAGTTCGAAGCGGAGATGAGGCTGTACGGACTGCAGGAGGATTTTGGTCTCGTAGTCATGGCCGTCATGGAGATCGATAAATATGCGGAATTTTGCAGCCTATACAATCCAAGGGACCAATATTTGCTGAAGTTTGCCTTGAGCAGCGTTGTGACGGAAATTGCGCAGAACGAGGGGATACGGGTCTGGATGGAATGGACCTCGAATGCGCGGCTCGGCATGATGGTACATCTGACTCCCGAAGCGGGAGCCCCGGAGCGGGCCGCTCAAATGCTCGATAAGGTCAGACTGTGGGTGAACCAGCATTTCGCCTTTACGGTTACGGTAGGGATCGGAAATCTTGTCGAAGTCATAGATGAAGTGCCTGGCTCCCATGAAGAAGCGTTGGAGGCTTTGCAGTATAAATCGCCGCTTGGAGGAAACCGGATTATTAAGTATCGCGAGGTGGCGGACAAATCGCAAGGAGAAGTCTATAAGCATCTGCATCTGATGCGGTCCATGGGCCAAAAGTTCAGGCTTGGCGATAAGGAATGGAAGCAGGAGCTTGAGCAGCTCTTCCGCGAGCTGATAGAAGGATTGTTTACCCGGGATGACGTTGTCGCTATCCTGCATTATTTGATCTACCACCTGCAGCGCGAAATGATGGAGCTTCCTGCGGAGCTGCATGAAATATGGACGAAGGAGACGCTGCCCAAGCTCCAGGAGGCACTGGAACGGTTGGATACGATTCAGGAGTTGGAGCATGAATTTATGCTCATCCTGGGGAGCGCCTTCGATTGGATGGATAATCAAAGGTCGATGCGGGCGCATCACCCGTCTTTGCTGAAGGTCAAGGAGTATCTTAACGAGCATTATGCCAACCCTGATTTGTCATTGACCTACTTAAGCGGCGAATTTGAATTAAACCCCAAATATTTGAGCCAAATGTTCAAGGAAGAGTTCGGCGTGAATTTCCTCGATTACTTGGGAAACGTCCGTATTCAACAGGCCAAGAGGCTGCTACTGGAGAGTGGGGATTCCGTCCAGGACATCGGGGTTCAAGTCGGCTATCCCAACGTGAGATCCTTTATGCGGGTGTTTAAGAAGCTGACCGGCGTTACGCCGGGCGAATACCGTAAACGAGAGTAACGGCGTGAGATCCGCTTTAGGCGCTTCCCTAGGAAGCGTCTTTTGCTGCTGGCGGCCGTGGACTTTAAGTGTTGAACGGAAAAATGTCCGTTGCCAGAAAACTGACCATAGCCCCGAAACAGGGGAGGGATAGGAAAACGGTGACCTTGGCGGAATACTGTCCATTGCCAGCCAACAGCACTTTCAGCTACATTGGGTTCACAACATCTTTCGTACAACTTTAAAGACGAGGTGGGTCAATGAGTCAACAGCTGGACGCCATAACGATACCTTCCGACAGGAGACATTCTCTCTTCCTGCGGAGAAGAAGAAGGCTGAAGCAGAACCTTCCGCTGCTGATCATGTTTATTCCGGTTATCGCTTTTTATGTGATTTTCAAATATGCCCCGATGGCAGGAATTATCGTTGCCTTTAAAAGCTACAATTTTGCGGACGGAATATTCGGCAGCCCCTGGGTCGGATTGAAAAACTTCCACGTCCTGTTCAGCAATCCGAATTCGCTGCTCATTATACGCAACACCCTGATGCTGAGCTTGATGAGCCTGCTCCTGGGATTTCCGTTCCCTATCATGCTGGCCATCATGCTGCATGAGGTTAGAAGGATCTGGTTTAAGAAGACGGTGCAGACGCTTGTTTTTTTGCCGCATTTCTTGTCCTGGGTTATTGTCGGCGGCATGGTCGTCACGATATTTTCCCAGGAATCCGGCATCTTGAACCATTGGCTCCGGCAGTGGACAGGCAGCGCGTTTCCGTTCTTGTACAATGAAGCGTCGTGGATGTTCATTTTCGTCGGGTCCGGCATATGGAAGGAAGCGGGCTTCAGTGCCATCGTCTATTTGGCTGCGCTCTCTTCAATTGATACCAGTCTGTACGAGGCGGCCAGTATAGACGGGGCCGGCAAATGGAAGCAGATGCGTCATATTACCATGCCTGGTATTGCGCCTACTATAGTCCTGATGCTCATTCTATCCATGGGCAAGGTCATGGAGGTCGGCTTCGACCAGGTGTATACCCTCCAAAATTCCGTTGTATCCAACGTATCGGAGGTTATCAGCACCTACATCTACACGATAGGTCTGCAAAAGGGGCAGTTCAGTCTGACAAGCGCGATGGGCTTGTTCGAATCCGTCGTAGGCTTTATTCTGATCGTTACGGCCAATGCGATAGCCCGCAAATTCAACAGGGGCATCTGGTAGCGGCGGAAACGTTATTTGGTCGGGAGGTAACCATGAGAACATCGGGAGAAAAGCTTTATCATGGAATAACCGGGATCGTATTGTTCATAGCGGCGGTCAGCTGTCTGCTTCCGATGCTGCATGTGCTGGCGGTTTCGCTTAGCAGTCCTCATGCCGTCACTTCCGGCATCGTTACTTTGTGGCCCCGGGGATGGACATTGGAATCGTACACCCTATTATTCCGGGGCTCCAAAATCATCCATGCATTAAAGAACAGTATCACGATCACGGCAGTCGGTGTCGTGCTCAGTATGGTATTCACGATTATGGCCGCCTATCCGCTATCCCGCAGTTACTTTTATTGCCGCCGTTTTTTTACTATGGCAGCTATCTTCACGATGCTGTTCAGCGGGGGCTTAATTCCGACTTATCTGCTTCTGAAGCAGCTCGGACTCATTAACACGTATGGCGCCTTATGGCTTCCGGGCTTGATCAGCACGTTTAATATGCTGGTGATGCGCACATATTTTGACGGAATTCCCGATGAGCTGGACGATGCTGCGCGTATCGACGGATGCGGGGAATGGAGGTATTTGCTGCAGGTCGTGCTGCCATTATCGCTGCCGGTTATCGCAACGCTGTCCGTATTTTACGCCGTAGGCTACTGGAATGCGTTCTTCTCCCTGCTGATTTATATTCATCAGACCGATAAGTACAATTTGACGGTGCTGGTCCAGCAGATGATCCAGAGCCAGTCGTTATTGCAGGAGCTGAATGCCAGCGACATGCAGGCTTCGATGACGCCCGAGGGAATCAAGACCGCCGGGATCGTGGTCATGGTCATTCCGATGCTCGCGGTGTACCCCTTTTTGCAAAAGTATTTTATGAAAGGCGTGTTGATCGGAGCCGTCAAGGGATAAGGGGTACGCTATGGGGAACAGGAAGTCACCGTACATTATTGGAGGAGCATGAAATGAAAAGAAACCGATATGCCAAATGGTTAAACGCCGGGGTGGCGGCTGTATTGACTTCGGCGGTGGCGCTTGCCGGCTGCTCCGGCACCAAGGACTCTCAATCGCAAGGCGCTGACGGAAAAAAGCCCGAAATCTCCGCAACGGTCTACGACCGGGGGCTTGTGCCCCAGGAAGAAGGGACCATCGAGAAAAACCGCTGGACGGAGTGGATCAACAGCAACGGACCGGTTAACGTGAAATTTATGGCGATTCCCCGCAATGATGCGACGGCCAAGCTGACTACGCTGTTCGCTTCCGGAAGCGCGCCTGATCTTATCTTTGACTATTCCAATGTGCTTCGCGGGCAGCTCTATGCGCAAAAGCAGATCAAGCCCGTCGACGATTTGATTCATCAATACAGCACGACCTACAAGCAGCTGCTGGAGAAATATCCGATCCTTAAGACGGTCGCCACTATGCCAGACGGCAAAATGTACGGGTTCGGCATCATCAACGGCCTGCAGACGAACCATGCGCTGTATATCCGGGCCGATTGGCTGAAGAAGCTGAATCTGGAGCCGCCGCAGACGACGGAAGACCTGTACAAAGTCTTGAAAGCATTTACAGAGCAAGACCCTGACGGCAATAACAAGAAGGACACCTACGGCACCTCACTAGCTTATATTACGAATCAAATCATCAATGCGATGTTCCAAAATGTCAAATGGGTCGTCGAGGACGGCAAGCTGATCCATGACTGGGAGCGCTCCAAGGCGGCCACGGCGTTCAAGAAGCGCCTGTATGACGAGGGGCTGGTGGATAAGGACTACCTGACGGATAAAAGCGGCCAAAAGGCACAGCAGGACTGGGTCAACGGGAGGATCGGCATGTGGGGAGGCCAGACGACCGGGGCTGCTTGGCTGCAAATTTATGAGTCATTGAAGAAAAACAATCCGTCCGCCGAGGTGATCGTTATTCCGCTCCCCAAGAGCCCTTACGGCCAGTTCAGTCCAACGATTCAAAACCCGGTGCAGATCACGGCAGTGATTAACAGCGAAGCGAAGCATCCGGAAGCGATTATGAAATACATCGACTTCATCTCCTCGGAGACGATCGGGAAAACCTTGAAATACGGTATGGAAGGCACCCACTATACGCAGGGGAATAACGGCTGCCCGGTCTTCGTCGACAAGGAGAAGGAAAAGCAGCTATCCTATGCGGGCGACTTCCGGATGCTGTTTTCCCCCGCTCTGGAGGGCAAATGCGGCAAGTATGAGGAGACCTTGAATCAGGATAACCCTCGGGAAAAAGAGTTCTACAGCATGATGAAAAAAGCGAATGAGTACTACTTGAACCCGGAGAGGCCGATAGCGGACATCTCGCACGGAGAGCATATGCCGACGCCGCCGGACGATATTCAGTTAATCGATACCAGCATCAAAAAGCAGATCGACGACATCTGGATCAAAGCTATCGTCAGCGGGACTTCCTATACGCCGGAGCAGGCATTGGCCGATGCCAGGAGCTTGTGGGACAAAGCGGGCGGCAAGCAGGTCGACGACTGGTACGCCAAATGGTACAGCGAGAATAAAGACAAGGCGCTGCTGCGGGACCAACTATATCAATTCAAGTAGAGAGGATGATGAGAGAGGAGTCTGCCAGGAGGGGGCCCCTCTTCTTCATAAATACTTTAATTCAAAGGGGACCGATGTATGAAAAAAGCGAAAAAATCGTTCATCTTGGCGTCAGCATTCGTGCTGCTAGCTTCTCTTGTTCAAGGCTGCTCCGAAAAAACGGATGGAAAGAAGGAAGACGGAGCGGCGTCAGCGAAAATAAATACGGATCCGGTGACGCTTACCTTTTATGGGAATATGTCGGAGGAGCTGTTCCAGAAGCTGGTCGTAGCGCCGGTCAAATTAAAGTATCCGCATATCGATATGACGCTTGTTCCGATGACCAAAAAAATCGATGAATTGATGGCTTCGGGAGAGGTGCCCGATATATTGGGGGATAACATCTCGGCGATCGGGAAGTACCAGACTCTTGGTCTTTTGGAAGATTTGACCCCATATGTGAAAACGTTTAACTTGGATTTGGCCAAGATAGATCCGGTCGTCATGGATACGGTCCGTAAAAATTCGGGCGACGGTAAGCTGTATGCGCTTCCGATATCCGGCAACGTGGTCACGATGTATTACAACAAGGATATTTTCGATCGCTTCGGCGTGCCTTACCCTACGGACGGCATGACATGGGATCAGGTCTACGAGCTTGCCAAAAAAGTAACGAGAACCGACGGCGGCGTGGCGTATCGGGGCTACGATTTCCAGGATCTGTTCCAGGTTCAATACAATCAGCTGTCGATACCGGTCATTGACGAAAAAACGAATAAGGCTATTGTGAACAATGCCGAATGGAAGAAGCTGTTCGAAAACTGGGCCCGGTTCTATACGATTACCGGCAACGAAGTGGACATGACGACGTATGGAAAAGGCTTGAACTTGTTTTCCAAAGACAAGACACTGGCGATGTATTCCACCAGTTCATTCTTCTCCTCAATGCCCGAGGCCGTTAAAAACGGGTTGAACTACGACGTGGTCAGCCTGCCGAGCTTCCCGGAGGCGCCGAATACCGGCGTTCAAGTAGAGGGGGGCGCCCGTATGATCACTACGACCTCCAAGCATAAGGATCAGGCATTTTTGGCTCTCAGCGCAATGCTGACCGAGGATGCGCAGCGGCTCATTGCCAGAAATGGCAACAGCTCCATTCTCGCCAATTCGGACATCAATAAGGACTTCGGACTGGACATTGAAGTATTGAAGGGGAAAAACCGCGAAGCGTTTATCAAGAATAAAAACGCAAAGCCGTTCCCGTCCATCACCAAATATGATGCGGCGGCATTTTCGATCATGCGCTCGCAGTTTAAGAAGGTGGCAACGGGCCAAGCCGATGTGAATACAGCGCTGCGGGAAGCCGAGGAACTGATCAACAAATCGATTGCAGATCAGATGAAGCAGCAATAGCAATAGCTTTATTGAAATAGAGACTGAAGGGATGATGGAGATGAAGCCGCAAGAAGCTGTGAAAAATAAACTGATATTGAACTACCCTTCCTCGTGGTGGGGGGCCAAATGGCGCGAGGCGCTTCCCTCCGGTAACGGGAAGCTCGGTGCTGCGGTTTATGGCAGCGTATATGAGGAGACCGTTCTGCTTACCCACGAGGAGCTGTGGCGCGGCAGCCAGACACCGGAGCTTCCGGACGTAAGCGATAAGCTGTCGGAAGTAAGAAGACTGATGCTGGGCGGCGATGCCCCCAAGGCGAACCGGATTCTGGCGGATGCCCTGGAGGAGCGGGGCTACAAGCCTAAGATGGCTTGGCCGCTTCCGCTTGCCGATCTTAAGGTCATCATGCCTTCACCGCACGGGTTTAAAGCCTATCAACGCGAATTGAACATGGAGACAGGGGAAGTGACAGTAACCTGGCGTGACGGTGAAACCCGGTACTATCGTTCGTTGTTCGTCTCCCGTCCCGACGATGTCATCGTATATGAGATTCGTGCGGAGGGTCCGGATAAAGTTCAGGCCGAGTTCCGGCTGGAGCTTCACGACCCGAAGGATATTCGCAAGTCGGTGACACTGCCGGAGAAAGTGGAGCAGAAGACGGATGGACAATATTTATTCTATGCCGCTGAAAATGACGACCGAACCGACTTCGGCGCAGTGGCCAGGGTAATCCCGCAAGGGGGTACTTTAGAGTCCGGGGCGGATAGACTGCATGTAAGCGGAGCGGACAGCGTCCTTGTTATTCTGCAATTGTTCGTCAAGGGCGAGCGCGCAGCCGAATGGCCGCTGGCCCAGAGAGCCTTAGCCGAAATGAAGCCGAGCTACTTAAGCTTGCTGCAGCCTCACGCAGAGGAGCACGGCCGTCTTTTCCGCGCGGTGAGTCTTGATCTTGGCGCCGGCAGCCACGCTCGCTCCAATGAAGAGCTGCTGCTGGACGCTTACAAGGGAGAGGCGTCGCTTGAAATGACGGAGAAGATGTGGGCGTACGGACGCTATCTGCTCATCTCGAGCTCCCGCGACGGGGGCCAGCCATGCCATCTGTATGGGCTATGGTGTGGTGAATACGAGGGCATGTGGGCATTTAACATGTCTAACGAAAACATCCAAATGATCTATTGGCAGGCATTATCGGGGAATATGCCGGAACTCTTGCTGGCCATGTTCGATTATTTCGACCGGCTGCTGGACGACTTCCGCACGAACGCGAAGCGGCTGTACGGCTGCCGGGGAATTTACATACCTGCTCCGACAGCGCCGGACACAGGACTGCTGAAGCATAAGGCGCCGCACATTATTCATTGGACCGGAGCGGCCGGATGGATTGCGCAGCATTATTACGATTATTACTTGTATACGGGCGACCTGCAGTTTCTGCGGGAGCGTGCGCTGCCGTTCCTTAGGGAAACGGCGCTGTTCTACGAGGATTTCTTCTTCGAGGATGAAGAAGGGTATTATGTAAGCTGTCCTTCGAATTCACCGGAGAATTTCCCTGGGAACTACTCGCAAGGACCGGGGAAAAAGCCGCTGACCGAGACAGCGATCAACAGCACGATGGATTTTGCCATTGCCAAGGAAGTGCTTACCCACCTGATCGAAGGCGCAGAAGAGGCCGGAGTCTATTCCGAGGAAATCGGCAAATGGAAAACGATGCTCGGCAAGATTCGACCTTACCGGATAAATGAGGACGGAGCGGTAAGCGAATGGATGCATCCGGATTTCCATGATAATTACCATCATCGCCACCAGTCCCATATTTATCCCGTATTCCCGGGGACGGAAGTGTCCAGGGACCGGGATCCCGAGCTGTTCGAAGCGTTCGTCACCGCCGCCAAAAAACGGCTGGTCATCGGGCTGAAGGAGCAGACGGGCTGGTCGCTGGCCCATATGTCCAACCATTATGCCCGGATGGGGGAAGGCGATTTGGCGCTGGAGTGTCTGGATCTTCTGAGCCGTACGTGCGTCATTAACAATTTCTACACATTCCATAACGACTGGCGCAAAATGGGCATCGGCGTCGATGCGGATTGGGCTCCGTTCCAGATCGACGCCAATATGGGATGGAGCGCGGCGGTTCAGGAGATGCTGCTGTTCTCCTTGAACGGCACGATCCGTGTGCTGCCGGCGCTGCCGTCCAAGTGGAGGAAAGGCCATGCCGGTCCGCTGCTTGCCCGCGGAGCCGTTGAGGTTTCCATCGCTTGGGATCAGGATGCGGGCACGGTTCAGCTGGAGCTTTGCTCCAGAAACCGAAGCCAGACGGTAGACCTTGAGCTTCCGCGGCCTGTCGCGGACGTTCAGGGCCTCCATGTCGATGGAAGCCGAATTCGGGGTGTAGCGCTGGAAGCGGGAGTTCCCGTTCGGCTTGTATTAAACTATGTAAACTAGGAAAAAGGGGGGTGCAAAGTGCGCCCCTCCTTTTTAGTTACGTTAGTTTAATACAAATTTACATTAGGATTGGCAATGTCCCTCCTCTTGAACAGCGTGCTATAATCTCTGTAATTCGAAGCCAAGTGCATGAGGAGGAGAACCGTTTGTCCAGCCAATCTATAACTCCATTAGAGCATCCCTGGAACCTTGCCAGGCTGATGCAGGCTCCTGAGGCCATTCCCGTCCCGGAGCTGAACGTGGGGGATATCCAAGCGATTTATTTTGAAAGTGAGCCTTACCGGGGGAAGCCGACTCGTGTATTCGCTTATTATGGAGTCCCTGCAGAGGCCTCTGATACCAAAGTACCGGCCATCGTACTGGTCCATGGAGGCGGAGGGACGGCCTTTCTGGAATGGATCAAGCTCTGGACGGACCGGGGATATGCGGCCATCGCAATGGACTTGGAGGGGCATCTGCCTCTAGCCAAGGATAGTGAGGGCAAACGCCCTTCGCACGATTGGAGCGGACCCTCCCGCCAGGGGGAATTCGGAGATTACGCTCTTCCCGTCGGGGAGCAGTGGATGTACCATGCCGTTGCTGCCGTTATAAAGTCGCATTCATTCCTGCGCTCGCTGGCTGAAGTGGATTCCGGCAGAGTAGGGATTCACGGAATATCCTGGGGAGGCATTGTCACAAGTATAGTATCCGGAGTGGATCACCGTTTTGCCTTTTCCATTCCCGTATACGGATGCGGTTATTTATATGAGGCGTCAAACCGATATGGCGAAGCCTTCGCCAGAATGCCCGAAACGTATGCGGAGCAAATCAAACGATGGTGGGACCCGTCAACCTACTTGCCGCATAGTACGATGCCTATGCTGTGGGTGAACGGGGACGCAGATGCGCATTTTCCGCTGCATTTGACCAGCAAATCATATGAAGTATCCCGAAGCCGCCGCAGCGAATCGCTGCTCAGCATTCAATTCGGATTAGGCCATTCTCATGCCAAAGGATGGAGTCCCAAGGAGATCTATGCCTTTGCAGATCAGATTGTCAGAGGTGGGCAGCCGCTTGCTCAATTGACTGAGCTCGTGGAGAGCAACGGGCAAGCTGTGGCTCGTTACATGGCTGGAGGATCGCTGAAAACAGCGGAGCTGCGTTATACACTGGATACATCGGACTGGTTCCACATGAATTGGGAGGTGGCCGAGGCCGCCGTTGACCCCTTGCAGCGCGAGATTAGAGCCGATATTCCCGTGGGGACCCGGGCTTATTTTATTCTCGTTACGGATGATCGGGATTATACCGTTTGTTCTTCCATACAGCATCTCGGGTAGAACGAACCAAGGTAGAGGAGAAGAGATTTATAGGATGAAAGATTTATAGTATGAAGTAGCAGGGGGGTGCTGTTAAAAAGCACTCCCTTATTTGGCGTGCATTCAAGAACGGCTGGGGGACTACTCTTATAAAAAAGTTGAACTGGCAGCATGCAATCTATCACACTTGGGTTATGCAGATCATGGATGTCCGGTTCGAAGGCGGGTCAAACAAGGCTTGTCCGTTTATAGCAGAGTCTAAATGCCTTGTAGATTGGAAATAATAGATTCAATAGAAACCAATCTATTGAAGGAGGCAGGTTCATTATGCAGGTGCATTCATCTTTCTTTGATCCGCCGCAGGCCATGCTCGAACGAGTGATCTATCAAATGGAGAAAGTAATTATTGGAAAGCGGGATGTCATAGAAAAGCTGCTGGTCGCTCTGTTGTGCGGAGGGCATGTTCTGCTGGAGGATGTGCCGGGTGTCGGCAAGACGATGCTGGTCCGCGCTTTATCCCGGACGATAGACTGCAGCTTCCAGCGCATTCAATGCACACCGGATCTGCTGCCGTCGGATCTGACGGGAAGCAGCATCTTTAATCAGCAAACGTCGCAGTTTGAATTCCGCCCCGGTCCCTTGATGGCGAATCTCGTTTTGGCCGATGAGCTGAACCGGGCGACACCGCGTACGCAGTCGGCGCTTCTAGAAGCCATGGAGGAGAACAAAATTACGGTGGACGGCGCAACGTACCCTTTGCCGGAGCCTTTCTTTTTGCTGGCTACGCAAAATCCTATCGATTTTGCCGGGACCTTCCTGCTGCCGGAAGCCCAGCTCGACCGTTTTTTGATGAAATTAAGTCTGGGGTACCCTGACGCGGCCGAGGAAGTGGAGCTGCTTAACCGGGTGGAGGAGCGGCATCCCATCAGTCAGCTTCGTCCGCTGATGCTGCCGGAGGAATTCGCTTCTTTGCAAAAGGAAGCGGCAAGGGTCCATGTGGATGATACGGTAAAGCACTATATCGTCCAGCTGGCTGCTGCGACGAGGAGACATCCGGACATTGCGCTTGGGGCAAGCCCGAGAGCGTCGATTGCTCTGATGCGGGCAGCCCAGGGACGGGCATTTTTGTCCGGAAGAAGCTTTGTCATTCCCGATGACGTGAAGCAGATGCTGCTTCCAGTCATTGCCCATCGCCTGATGCTGACCGCAGAGGCTTCATTGGCGGACAAACAGGGCGAACCGATTCTGGAATCTATCGCCGCGGCGACACCGATTCCGGCACGGCGCTATGCCCCGGCACAGTAAGGAGGAGCAGCGATGCGCAATGTGTTGATGATGTTGTTCTTGTTCCTAAGCTGGGGGGCGTCCTGGTATTGGGCGAATGCCCTGGGAGGGCGTTCGGCATGGATATGCTTTTACGGCTTAAGCTTCCTGCTGCTGTACATCGGCGCCGGAGCCGTGGGCTTGATGCGTCCGGTTCGTGTAGAACGAACGAAGGAGCCGATTCGCTGCTGGAGCGGGGAGGCGTTGGAGCTGAAGCTGCGCTTGAGATACGGCGCCATGGTTATGCCGCTCGGCTGGCTGCTGGTGGAGGAGCGCTGGATGAATACCGGTACCGGTGAAATGATCGTCGTTCGCGATACGGTGCGTTTGCAGCTGAACGGCACCGGGGAAGCGGTGCTGCGGCTGCCCGGTATGCCGCGAGGCTTATACCGGCTGGAGGAGTCCGGCGTCGGGATCATCGACGCCTTCGGGCTGCTGCGTATCCGGCGCCGCAGCATCCAAACCGGCCAGCACCGCATCCTGGTGCTGCCAAGGCCGCTGCAGCTGCAGACGGCCGCTATAGGGGCGGGAGAGGAGCTCCCGCCCGCGGGGCCGCAGCCTCGGCTGCAGCGGCAGGCCGCGTCCACGCTGGCGTACGGGACGCGGCCCTATGCGCCAGGGGATCCGCTGAACCGGATCCACTGGCGCTCGACCGCGCGCGCAGGAGCTCTGCGCGCGAAGGAAACCGAGCAGCCTGGCAGTGACCGGCTGCTCATCTGCCTCGACGCGGCCAAGGGCGTGCCGAACGCTGCGGCGTTCGGGACGGCGGTTGAGGCCGCGGCAGGGCTCGCCCAGCGTGCGCTGCAGCTGGGCATGGGCGTGCGCCTTGCCGCCACGGACCGGCAAGGGCGGTCCATCGAAGCGCGCGGCCGCGAGCGCTTCGCGGAGCTGCTCGAGCTGCTTGCGCAGCTGCCGTGCGACGGCGATAGCCCCCTGGCGCCCGCTGTACAGCGCGAGGCGCTGCACGGCGGACGCGGGGCTGACATCGCCGTCATCACGGCGCAGCCGGATGAGCAGCTGCTGCGGGTCCTGTTCCGGCTGCGGGAGCGCGCCGTTCACATGGTGTACGTTCACGGCGGGGACGTATCTCCCGACGCCGTGAAAGAGTGGCGGCGGCAGGCGGAAGCCGCCGGCTGCCGGTTCACGGCGGTCAGCGCAGCGAATCGGCGCGCCGCCGGGGGAGGTGAGGGCTATGGCTCCGAAGCCAAGCATGCCGCAGCCGGCGCTTAACGATGCGGCTGAGCCGGACCAACCCTGGGCGCTGCGCATAGGCTACGCGCTGCTTCTGTTCTGGCTGATCCGCGCCTGGCTCGTACCGCTGCAGCAGCTGTCCGAATTCACGGAGGTTTACCGGATCGCGCCATTCTTAATTGCCTTTGCTTTTTTCCTTGCTATAGATACGCTTCGTATGCCGGGACCGGCTGCCTGGGGAATCAGGGCGGCGATCATTCTGGCGGCAACCTCGGTGCTTCATAGCGGCCAATGGCTGCCGGGAGCCGGATGGTGGGTATCCTGGCTGCATGATTTGAGTAACGACGCGGTTCACGCAGTCCGGGGGCAGCTGGCCTACATCTCGCCGACGACACGCACGATGCTGTTTTTAACGGGATGGGCCTTCTTCATTTGGGTGCTGCAGTCCTTTGTGGCGGACCGCCAGCAGCTGCTCTGGTTCATTTTGATGACGCTGATTTATCTTGTGGCGCTGCAGCTGATTTTTGACACGGATATGTCAACCGGGCTGATCAGTGCTGCCGGGGCTGGATTGCTGCTCCAGGGATGGCTTCAAGCGGAGCGCTGGACCCGCTGGCGGATCGGGACTCATGGCGTGAGCGTACATAACGACGGTTTGTCTTCGCCACATCCGGACCGGTCGGTCCTGTGGACTCCTATTGCGGCAAGCTGCGTGCTGACGGCACTTTTCATGCTGGGAGCATGGGCCGGTGCGCTTCAGCATCCGGTTCAGGGGAAGCCTATCGATTGGTCGGGTCCGATTGCCTCATGGCAGGAGCGGCTTCATTTTCTTGAGGGGAAAGGTACGGACAACCGGCCGGCCTCCGCTGCCAGAACAGGCTACAGCTCGGATGATTCCCGTCTCGGGTATCCGTTAACCCAGGATGATACCGTCGTCTTCTTGGCCACAACGCCAAAGCTGACCTATTGGAGAGGCGATTCCAAGTCAACTTATACCGGCAAAGGATGGTATGCATCGGATTCCGATCCGGTCCAAGCTGGAGTTACCTCTCTGCCCAAGGAAAGCGGGGGTGAACCATCGGAAGTAAAAACGGCAGCTCTCCCGGAAGAATCGGTTCGACCGGCCATCACTCAGCAAATTGTTCTCAAACAGCGGTTTACTCAGTTGTTTTTGGGCGGTGAATTGACCCGAATCGATTCGCTCATATCCCAGAATGGGGATAGTATTTCTCCGGATTGGGTGTGGAGAGATCGATGGTCCGGCCGGTATTTCTTGCCTGCGTTGGCAGACCCGTTATCGTCTTACACCGTTCAGGTAGTGCCCTGGAATTCCCAAGGGCAGGGGCAGCCCGTTGAGGAGGATGCCCCGGGAGCTGAAGCGGATGCCGCTTATCTGCAGCTGCCCGACAAGCTTCCGTCGCGGATCACCGATTTAGCCTACAGCATCACGAAGGACAGTCCGACACCGTATGCCAAAGCTCAAGCAATAGAACAGTATTTAAGGAACCACTATACCTACAGCATGGAGCAGTCGCGGCCGCCGGGTGAGGGGCAGGATTTCGTCGATCAATTTTTGTTCGAGCAGCAAATGGGCTATTGCGATCATTTCTCTACCGCGATGGCGGTCATGCTGCGCTCGGTCGGCGTTCCTGCCCGATGGGTCAAGGGATTTTCTCCCGGACAGGTCCTTTCCACGGAAACGAACGGTGCGGACGGAGCTCTTATGTACCATGTGGAGGTTCGCAATAAAAACGCGCATTCCTGGGTTGAGGTTTATGTCCCTTCCGCGGGGTGGTTGCCTTTTGACCCTACCCCCGGATACGGTGGGGCTGCCTCGGCGGATAGTAACGCCCGGACGGCTTCTGCAGCAGCGGCATCATCCCCTGACAAGGGGTCGGACGCCTCCTTATGGCAGCAGGTTTTGGGCCTTGCTCCTTCTTTAACCCAGCTTATGCACACCGGACGGAGCCTCTTGGAGGCTTTGTCCACCCTGATTCATGATGTGCCCGAACTTATCCGCCATGCATGGCTGGGGATGCAGCCTTGGCTGCCGCTATCCATGTGGATAACGGCAGGCTGCTTAGCAGCGCTTCTTATCCGCCTGTGGATGAGGAGTAAGGCAAAAGCCTCCGCCTATCCGAAGGAAGGACAGGAAGCCGGACTCTCGCTCTTATCCAGGGCCGCAAGGCTGCACGGCGTTCGTGCTTATGCCGTTCAACGTGCTTCCGACCGTCTCTGGAGGAAGCTGCAGCGGCGATGGGGCCGTGCCGAACCGTCACAAACGCTGCGGGAATACGCGTTGACCCGTTCCTACAGCAACGATACCCAGCGGGAGATGCTCCTTCGGTTTATCCGGCTGCAGGAGCGGATTCGATACCATGCGGGTGCATCCTCGGTAACCCGACACCAGCTTCATGAAGCATGGCAAAATATACGCAAAAGCTTGTGAGCCTTTAACGCAAAGGCCGCAGGCTTTTTTGCCGTTTAAATAGTACAGCTTCGTGAGACTTCATGATGATCGTCATTTATCTTTAAAACAATGGGAAATACTAGCTATGAAGCGCTTTATTCTTTGCCTAATTATGCATTTTCGATGGAGGCATTGCCCTTTCTGTAATGGAAGCTTATAATAATGTCTATTGATTTAGAGCAGAGCTTCAAGTCTTGATGGTGAAACAAAAAGGCGGGAGCTTGCGTGTGAATCTGGTTTTGCGCCCGCGAAGGCTTACTAATGGAAGTTTTTTAACAACACAGCAACGCTTACGAAGAAAGTTTTTTTCAAAAACTCAGCAACGCTTACGAAGAAAGTTTTTTTCAAAAACTCTAAGGAGGAAATTATGGACAAGCCGAATGAAATTATTGTTGTGCTCGATTTTGGAGGACAGTACAACCAGCTGATCGCCCGCCGGATTCGGGATTTGGGAGTTTACAGCGAGCTTTTGCCTTACAACACGCCAGCGGAGAAGCTGAAGCAGCTTCAACCCAAAGGTATCGTGTTCTCCGGAGGACCGGCCAGCGTATACGGCGAGGACTCCCCGCTGGTAGACCCTGCGGTTTATGACTTGGGCGTGCCTATTCTCGGCATTTGCTACGGCATGCAGCTGATGGCCCATCAACTGCAAGGGAAAGTGGAAAGAGCCTCGAAGCGCGAGTACGGAAAAGCCGAGGTCGATTTTGCCGACCACTGCAGACTGGTTCATAACCTGGACAAGAAGCAAACCGTGTGGATGAGCCATAGCGATTTGGTAGTAGAGCCTCCTGCCGGGTTTATCATCGATGCCAGCACGGAGCATGCTCCTGTAGCGGCTATGAGCCATCCGGACAAACGGATGTTCGCGGTTCAATTCCATCCGGAAGTGCGCCACTCGGTGTACGGCAACGACATGATCCAAAACTTCCTATACAACGTGTGTGAATGCGCAGGCCAATGGAGCATGGAAAGCTTTATCGAAGATACGGTCCGCGATATCCGCAACCAGGTGGGCGACAAGAAGGTCCTTTGCGCGCTGAGCGGCGGCGTGGATTCCTCTGTTGTGGCGATGCTGGTTCATAAAGCGATCGGTGATCAATTGACATGTATGTTCATCGACCATGGTTTGCTGCGCAAAGGGGAAGCGGAAGGCGTTATGGACACCTTTGTCGGCAAATTCGACATGAAAGTGGTCAAAATCGACGCTCGCGAACGTTTTATGAGCAAACTAGCCGGCGTAGACGATCCGGAACAAAAACGTAAAATCATCGGCAACGAGTTCATCCGCGTGTTTGAGGAAGAATCGACACAATTCGACGATTTTGCTTTCCTTGCTCAAGGTACTTTGTATACTGACATTGTCGAGAGCGGAACTGCAACAGCTCATACGATCAAGTCTCACCATAACGTAGGCGGGCTGCCTGAGGATATGAAGTTTGAATTGGTAGAGCCTTTGAAAGCTTTGTTTAAGGACGAAGTGCGCAAAGTAGGTCTGGAGTGCGGCCTTCCGGAGGCTATCGTATGGCGTCAGCCTTTCCCAGGCCCGGGTCTTGCAATCCGTGTATTGGGCGAAGTAACCGAAGAGAAGCTGGAGATTGTTCGTGAATCCGATGCGATCTTGCGCGACGAGATTGCCAAAGCCGGTCTGGACCGCGAAATTTGGCAGTATTTCACGGCTTTGCCGAACATGAAGAGCGTAGGCGTCATGGGCGATGCCCGTACGTACTCCTACACCGTAGGTATTCGTGCAGTAACCTCCATCGACGGCATGACCGCCGACTGGGCTCGTATTCCTTGGGACATTCTGGAGAAAATCTCCGTTCGTATTGTCAACGAAGTGGATAACGTTAACCGCGTCGTATACGATATTACGTCCAAGCCGCCTGCAACGATCGAGTGGGAATAGAACTAAACGAATGAAAAAATGACTCTCTTTTATCTGCGATATATAGCAGATAGAAGGGAGTTTTTTATTACCGTTACGCTAACGCTATTGAATATCCGTTTTGGCATAGTGCAAGGGGGTAGCTAGAAATTTTACGATATGTCTAAAGAACTATTCTAAATTATCCGATAGAGAAGTTAAGCAACATTTTCCCTAGAGAGGTAATAAAATGTATATCAGAACAAATATTCAAGCCATAAATGCTAAAAATAAATTACGAATCAATACTGATAAAAAATCAAAGTCTATGGAAAAAATCTCATCAGGACTAAAAATAAATCGAGCCGCTGATAATGCAGCTGGGCTGACAGTTAGCGAAAAGATGAGAGGACAGATAAGGGGATTAAATCAAGCATCTAGAAATATACAAGATGGAATTTCTCTTATCCAAACGGCGGAAGGCGCAATGCAAGAGGTTCATTCCATGCTGCAGCGGATGAATGAACTGGCAATACAAGCGGCAAATGGAACATATAATGATAGCGACAGGGCAAACATTCAAAAAGAAGTTGAGCAATTAAAGATCGAAATCGATAATATCGCAGAAAGTACAAGCTTTAACGGAATATATTTGTTGAATGGCAACACGTCAGTTATCGGCTCTGCTAAATCAATCGATAATCCTCCAAACAATAAGCTTGTGACTATAACATCACCAATTGGAAAAGATGTCTCAGAAATTTTAAGAAATTTGGTTACTTCCTTTAACGAAGCAAAAAACGGTAGAACTGGTGATGCGGATTCAAAAAGAGTTGCAGAAAAATTCACCATGTCTGTTTCAAACGATTTATTATACATTACCTGCACCAGTGGTGATGGATTTGCCTTAAGTGGGGGAAGTCCAAATTTATTCTTTGAGGGAAGCAGCGGAAATAGCTACGTATATAAGTTCTCAGAATATATTAATGAGAATGATTTTATAGTTCTCGGAGATATCGGGGGCACATACGGTGGAGATACGTTAAAGTTTTCCTTTAAGGCAGCTCAAAGTGATCAAAGCGGCTTAAATTTGCAAATAGGCACTAATGCCAGCGATTTTCTAACGCTTGATATGCCTAGAGTAGCGGCTTCAAATATAGGAGTTTCAGATATCGATGTTTCGACTGTGACAGGAGCAACTGGAGCTATTGACTCCATAATCAATGCAATCGATACAGTTTCATCAGAGCGTGCAAAACAAGGTTCTTATCAAAATCGCCTCGAACATACAATGAACAACGTAACGAATTATTCAGTGAACCTTTCCAAAGCAGAATCTAGGATAAGAGATACAGACTTAGCAAAGGAAATGATGGAATATACCAAAAGTCAAATTCTTGCGGAAGCGGGACAAACAATGCTGGCTCAAGCTAATGTATTACCACAGAATGTATTGAGATTACTAGGATAGAAATGATTAAGAGTCTCTCCATATGAAAGAGGAGAGTCTCTTTTTTCATAAAGAAGCCATTCAAATTTGGTTAAAACGATTTCACTTAGAGGAGTTCGAGCAAAATAAACGAACGAGAATAAAAAAACTTTCGTTAATGTTCGGAAAAATCCATTGACAAGTTTCGTCATGAATTTTAGAATAAATGATGAATATTAGGGAATAACTGTTTCGTATAATCCCGGGAATTGGCCTGGGAGTCTCTACGAGATCACCGTAAATGATCTGGCTACGAGCAAACAAAGCGAAGGCGCACGGTGCTCCCCTGAAATGACACAAGAGGGCTTAAAAGCAAGCCTTTTTCTGTGGTTTCTGGGGGCATTGACAAGCCCTGATCCCGCTTTGCTTGTGAATCCGGCCGTTTGATCATCGATCAAAGCCGGATTTTTTCGTTGTTCCAAAAACCATTGGAGGGATTTGGGGAATGGATCGATTGTTTAAGCTGAGGGAAAACGGTACCAACGTCCGCACGGAAATTATGGCGGGTCTGACCACGTTCATGACGATGGCGTACATTTTGGCCGTAAATCCGAACATTCTCAGTAACTTTGGCTCGGGCGCTACCGGTATGGACTGGACTGCCGTATTTTTGGCAACGGCCATTGCCGCGGGCGTAATGACTATCGCGATGGGACTTTTCGTTAACTTCCCGGTCGCTTTGGCTCCAGGTATGGGATTGAACGCTTATTTCGCTACGGTGATTTTGGCTTCGCAGGGTACATTCACGTACCAAATGGGATTAGCGGCCGTATTTATTTCCGGTTTGATTTTTATCTTGTTAACGGTAACGAAGGTTCGTCAATTGCTGCTGGTCGCTGTGCCTGATAGCTTGAAGCACGCGATTACAGTGGGCATCGGGTTGTTTATTACGATTGTCGGCTTGAAAAACAGCGGGATGATGACGATCGCAGTAGAAACGAGCAACGATGTGAAGGCTCATCAATATACGGATCTGCTTTCGTTCGAATCGATTATTCACATGGGCAGCTTGAAGGATCCGAATGTGGTTCTTTGTATCGTCGGGATTTTGTTGATTTCCATCCTGATGGTGCTTCGTGTCCGCGGAGCGATTTTGTTCGGTATATTGCTGACCACGGTTGTCGGATTGCTCATGGGTCAAGTCAACCTAGGTACTTTGACAGATGCGAAAACGACGTGGGTTCCTGATTTGTCCAAGCTGGCTCTTGGCCATTTTGACTTCCAGGGCGTTCTGAATACAGGGATTATTTCGGTCATTGCGACCTTTACCTTTGTCGAATTGTTTGATACCTTCGGCACGCTGGTAGGTACGGCGAACCGTGCAGGGTTCATGAAAAATAAAGAAGAAGGCAACAAAAAAGTAGGGAAGGCCATGATGGTTGACGCGTTTGCGGTCAGCGGCGGCGCATTGGTGGGTACAAGCACCGTGACGGCATTCGTCGAAAGCTCTGCAGGTGTGGCACAGGGCGGACGTACGGGCCTGACTGCTGTAACTACAGGCGTATGCTTCCTGCTTGCTCTCTTCCTGGCTCCAATTGCGGCTCTGATTCCGGGCTCCGCTACGGCGGCGGCTTTGATCATTGTCGGCGTGCTGATGATGCAATCGGTTAAAGAGATCGATTTTCAAGATTTTGTTGTCGCGATTCCAGCGTTTTTCACGATCGCTTTCATTCCGTTCACTTACAACATCGCCAACGGAATTTCATTCGGCGTTGTGACGTACGTGATTCTGGCAACCTTCTCCCGTTTGGGCGGAAACAACACGCACAAGGTTCACTGGCTGATGTGGGTTCTTGCTATTTTGATCGTGCTGCGTTATGTATTTTTCGGCAGCGAAGGATAATGCTTCGGGTGGTAAATGCTTCGGTTTTCCTATTTGGGAAGACCGGGGCTTTTTTTAAATCCAGGTCCTTTTGCAAAAGATATGAATCAGCTTTAAATCCGACCCTATTTTGTAAAATTATATTGCTGGAAAAAGAATTCCAAACCATGCATTGACTTTTCAAAAAGCGCATACTATAATTGCAAACAATATCAAAAACGCTGGGAACGGGAGCAGTAGTCGGCCGAACTGTCAAGAGAGCTGCGGGATGGTGCAACGCAGTCAGTGGAGCCTGCGAAACTCGCCCGGGAGCGGTGGAACTGAAACGATGTAGCGCTGCATCGGCAAGTAAGTTTCAACGGATGCCTCCGTGATCAGGCGTGCTTAGGGTTTCATGCCGTAAGCACACGAGGTGGGTTTAGGCTGTGCAGCCGAACCAACAAGAGTGGTACCGCGATAGATAAGGTCTGTCGTCTCTTTTACAGGAGATGGCAGGCCTTTTTTGGTTTTAAACCAACACGGTTCATACAAACGAAGGAACGACAAATAGATATCCAGAAAACGCTAGGAACGGGAGTAGTAAGGCAATCCGAATGATCAGAGAGCTGCGGGGTGGTGCGACGCAGTCGACGGATGCATGAAGCTCGCCCGGGAGCGGCGGGACTGAAATCCGGCCAATCGCTGGAAACTAGGTTTCGACGGAGTAGCCCCACGTGAACGGGGAACGCGATAAGGCAGGTTATCAATAAGCTTATGCTTATCAGACCAGCCCTTTATGGCGAACAAGTGGACGCCTTTCCGGACGGAGAGGGTCAACGAGAGTGGTACCGCGGCGGCCGAAGGCCTGTCGTCTCTTCTGTAGAGGCGGCAGGTCTTTTATTTTTCACCGGTAGTCCCTGTAAGCTGTCTCAAAGCTCGCGTTACTTTGGGGGAATGGTTCCACAGTCCGAAATGAGCAGTTTTTAAAACCTAGAGGAGGCGTTACCAATGACAAACCATAATGCAAACCATAATGATAACCAAGAGGCACATGCAGGCCAAATGAAGAGGATCCATCTATTTGACACGACCTTGAGAGATGGAGAGCAGGCACCCGGGGCGTCGTTGAATCCGGAGCAAAAGATCGTGATCGCCAAGCAGCTTGCCCAATTGGGAGTCGATATTATCGAGCCGGGCTTCCCGATTTCAAGCCCTGGAGACTTCATGGCGGTTCAGCGGATTTCCCGGGAGGTTCAAGGCGTAGAAATTTGCGGATTCGCCAGGTCAGTTAAGGAGGATATCGATGCTGCGGTCCGCGCTACAGAAGCGGCAGAGCGCAGGAGATTGCACTTGTTCTTGTCGTCCTCGAATATTCATTTGGATTTTCAATTGCGTAAATCCAGAGAGCAGGTGATTCAAATCGCTCGCTCCATGGTGGCGTATGCGAAGCGGTTTGTGGATCGCATAGAATTCTCACCTATGGATGCGACGAGAACCGAAGACGAATTTTTATTCGAAATAATCGAAGCGGTGATTGCGGAAGGAGCCACGATCATTAATATTCCGGACACGGTAGGCTACGCTCTTCCAGAAGAATACGGCGCCCTGTTCACCCGGGTTATGAAGAACGTTCGCGGCAGCAGCCAGGTGGAATTCAGTGCCCACTGCCATAACGATCTGGGGCTTGCTGTAGCTAATAGTCTGGCTGCGATTCGCGCGGGAGTCACCCAAGTGGAGGTCACCGTGAACGGCGTAGGCGAACGTGCCGGCAACTGTTCTTTGGAAGAGCTGGCGATGGCGATTGAAACGCGCAAAGAAGCGCTGGGAGCGGAGACCGGCATCCGGACGGAGCATATTTATTCCGTATCTCAGAAGGTAAGCCGCGCCATGAGCTTTCCGATCGCCTTCAATAAGCCGGTTGTAGGACGCAATGCTTTCCAGCATGAAGCGGGCATTCATCAGGACGGCTTGCTGAAAAACCGCAATACGTATGAAATTATGGACCCTGACCGGCTGGGTATTCCGCGGAGCATGATCATACTGGGCAAGCATTCAGGACGTCATGCGATCAAGCATCGTGTAAGCCAATTCGGGGTGGAGCTGACGGATGACCAAATGGAAGTCCTGTACACCCGTTTTAAAGAGCTGGCGGATCAGCAAAAGGTCGTTCAAGATCATCAGCTGATGGGGCTGGTTGGCAGTACGGTGAATGCGGTACTGGAGCCGTATACCTTGGTTCATGCCCAAGTGCTTACCGGAACGACGGGCCACCGGATGGCCTCCTGCACGATTACTAATAACGCTACAGGCGAGCAACGGATCTGTTCGGGAACAGGAGAAGCTCCTGTTGAAGCCTTGGTGGCGGGGATGAGGCAAGTGCTGCCGATCCAAGTCGAATTTGACGATTTGGAGCTGTATTCCTTGTCCTCCGGAGAGGAAGCGAGCGGAGAAGCGATCGTAACGGTAAAGGCGGGCGGAAAAAGCTACAGAGGCGTCTCGGAGCATCGCGATGTGCTGATGGCTGTAGCCCAGGCCTTCATGGCGGCATGCAATCAGGCGATTCGTGAGCAAGGGGTGTTCAGTGAGGCGACAGAGGGAGTATCTGCCGCAGGCCATTAAGCAGCCTCAGTTAACCGATAAGTGGAGCACCTAATGTATTTTTTTTGCATCCAGACTCTCCAAAGGAAGCTTTCCCTCACCAAGTCCGGAAAAGGAGTGAGACATGATGAATCGTGTCGTTCAGTATTATGAGTCATTTGATGAGTGGGGCCGTTTGGACCGCGAGCCGATTGAATTTTGGATCAACTGGCATTTCATACGGAGGTATCTTCCCCAGGAAGGGCACGTATTAGATAATGGAGCCGGTCCCGGCAAATATGCGATGAAGCTGGCGGAGGCCGGTTACCGGGTTACGCTAACGGATTTAACGGTCAAACTGGTCGAAGCGGCCAGGATGAAGGCGGCGGAGTCAGGCCTCGCCGAACGGTTCGAAGGCCTTCTATACAGCCAATGCGGTATCGTTGCACCAACTGAAGGATAGCAGCTTCGACGCCTCCCTCATGCTTGGACCGTTATACCATTTGCAGCAGGAGCAGGACCGGATAGCCGCCGTGAAGGAGCTGTACCGGGTAACCAAGCCTGGCGGGATCATTTTTGTCGCCTTCATGCCTAGGGTGAGGCATTTGCTGACCTCCCTGATGGCGCCTCAGCACTGGAAGCCTAATGATACGGCGGATAACCTCATTCGATTTATGGAGCAAGGCACGTTCGATCATCAGGATGGAAAGCGGTTTACCGGGGCGTACTATTATCCGATTGAGGATATCCAGCCCTTTATGGAGACACATGGCTTCGAGACGATAAAAATGATCGGTTCCTCCAATATAGCTTCCTTGCTTCAACCGGAGCAGTGGGATTATTGGCGAAGCAGAGGCGAAGAGGAATTCTCGAAAGTGCTGGATTTGATAAAGCAGACCGCGGAAAATCCCTACATATTGGGGGTTTCACCGCACCTGCTCTATATCGGAAAACGACGGGAGTAGACAACTGAAACTATAAAGCTGAATAGAGTACATCTACAGGCTGTGGATAATAGTTATCCACAGCCTCTGTGTATAATGTGCATAAGTTTGTAAAGGTGCGGTAAATCAACGTTCATTATACCCAAAGGAAAGGAATGAACGTGGATAAACTATGAACAGCCAACTTGTGGATAATGTGGATATCCTTGTGGATACCACAGGAAAACGTTGGTTTTCTAGGGAAAAATGATTTCTGTTGTTGTGAATAAGCTTGTGGATAGGTTGAATTGCGAGCGGAAATATGCACAGTCTGGATAGAAAGGAGGAAATTGGGGGAATGTACTTGGATAAGCAGGATAACGTCTGGGGACTGTTGTTGCCCTCAGCAAGGCTGATGGCTGCGGAGACTATTCATGGAAAAAGGAGATTGCTGCATGAATCCACAGTGGATAACTCGTATCATTCTTGCTTTGAGCATGTGCCTGTTACCGTTCGGACAAGCTGCCGCCGGGGCAGAACCTTCGTTGTCCTTATCTCAAGCGTACCCTTCATCCGATCAGGCAGTTCATAAAAAAGTATGGATTCTTTCTGTCCCTGGTCTTTCATTCGTGGAGCTTTCGCCTGCCTGGAATGGGGCTCTGCCTTCTTTGATGCGTCTCCATAAAGGGGCTCATTGGGGCTCGCTGAACATTCGGACTCCGGGAAAAGGACTGGAGGATGTGTATTTGTCGATAGGTGCGGGTCATTTCGCCGAAGGAGGGCCGGGGGTGCAGGGCTTGCAGCGCAGCGAGCTGATATATGGCCAGGAGGCAGCCCAATGGATTCAGCGGCTTACCGGCCGTCCATCCGAAAGTGCTATCCTCGTGAAGGATGCCGAAGTCATGCGCAGAATGAATGCAACGAATTATTATCGGGCTGCTCCGGGAACACTCGGGCAGAAGCTGGAAGCGGCAGGCGTACAAGTAAGTGTATGGGGCAACGCGGATCGTGCAAGACCGGCAGGAGGATGGAACGCCGACTCGAATCGTACGCTTCGCCGGTACGCCCCGCTAATGCTGATGAATGACATGAATGAAGTAGCCCATGGGGATGTCAGCGGCGGTCAGCTGAATGACCCCTACTGGCCTGCAGGGCTGCGGACCGATACCCGATGGATGCTGGATAGATGGCGCGAGCAGCCTGCATCATCCGTTACCTTAATGGAAATAGGGGACCTTGCAAGGCTGTACGATGAGAAAGGAGCCTATTCCAGGGCGGCGTTTGAACGAATGAAGCTGGCGGTTTTATCGGAGCTGGACCGCTTTGTTGGCGAAGCTGTTCGAATGATAAATCAAGCACCGGCATCCGAGCACAACGAGCTGTGGCTGTTTAGTCCGCAAGTCAATGCGGATGCGGTGAGAGCCAAAGCCTACTTGGCTCCGTTATTGATGTATGCTCCGTCGGTCCAAGCGGAAGAAGCCCTGCTGACTTCGGCTACCACACGCCGATCGGGGATCGTTTCCTTGATTGATCTGGCTCCCACGCTACTGGAGAGATTCGGAATCGAAAAGCCCGAAGCGATGCTGGGGCTGCCGATACATTCCGAACGGAAGGAGGAGGCGCTTCCGGCGCTGTTTCAGCAGGTACGCAGCATGCAGAGTGTTTACGCCTTAAGGCCTCCGCTCTTATATGGCCTCGCTATATATGAGATCGCCGTGATGCTAGCCGTACTGGCCGCGGTCATGTTCGGGAGCAGATTGATGGGGAGAAGATCTGTGGTGGTGTGCATCGGCTTGCTGTTTTCACTGCTGCTGGCGCCTGCCGGGTTATTATCTATGGGATGGCTGCCAAGCGAGCTTCCTGTTTTCAGCACTATACTGGCATTGGGCTCTGTACTTGCCATCAGCGTGTGCTGCGCGTATTATGCCGCTTCCAAGCCGGGGAGGACCGTGGTCTGCCTGGCAGGGATAGGCATCGTGGTCACGCTGCTGCTGCTGTACGACGGCATGCACGGGGCTAAGGCGATGCAGAGGTCGGTCCTTGGTTATGATCCGATGATCGGTGCCCGGTATTACGGGATGGGCAACGAGTGTATGGGGGTGCTGCTTGGGGCTTCCCTGCTTGGACTTACCGCCATGCAGCAATCGTTGCGGTTAGGAAAACGCCGCTCCGCCAGAACGGGGAAGGGAGGCATGGACTCTGCCGCCCCGCCGGCGGCTTCGTCCGGGGCCTTGCCGACGGATGCCTACGCCGCCGCGCTGCTGCACGGCCCGGCCGCCGAGCCCGCCGCCGTGACGGCCTGGCGCCTGCCGCCGGCAGGCCGGCTCGCGCCGCTGCTTCGCGCCGGCAGCGGGTTGGCCGCACGCGCGGCTGCAGCCCCGGGCGCGCTGCGCGGCAGCCGCCTTGCGGCCCGCGCCGGTGCCGCGTGGCGCACCTGGCCGGCAGCGGCCGTCGGCGCCGCCGTCGCCGGCTACCTCGCGGCGCCGACGCTCGGCACCAACGCCGGCGGAGCGCTGTCCGCGGCGGTGGCCTTCGGCGCGCTCGGCGCGCGCCTGGCCGGCGGGCGCCGCTGGGTGCGCGCGGTGCCCGCCCTTGCGCTGCTGCTGGCGGCAGCGCTCGCCGGCCTGTGGCTGCTGAACGCCAGCGCAGCCATGGTCGGCTCAGCCGATAAGCAGAGCCATATCGGCCGCGCCTTTCACACGCTGCTCCAGGGACGCTTCGATCTGATCGGCGTCATCATCATGCGCAAGCTGGAGATGAATTGGCATCTGATCGGCGTCTCCGCCTGGAGCAAGGTGCTGCTCACCAGCCTGATCGTCATGGCGGTGCTCGTGCTTCGGCCGCGCGGGCTGTTCCGCCGCTGGCAAAGGCGCTACCCGTACATCATGTACGGGTGCGCGGCCAATGTCATCGGCGCCATTGCGGCGCTGCTGCTCAATGATTCCGGCATCGTCGCCGCGGCAACGATGATTGTCTACAGCAGCATTCCATTGCTGCTCCTAAAACTAGAGGGCGTCTGAATACACAGACGCCCTCGTTCTATTATTCCGCCAATTGCTCCCACTGCTCGTAGCAGTCGGCCAATTCGGCTTTTTTCTGTTCGATCGTTTCGTTTTTTTGCTGCACAAGCACATAGTCGTTGTACACTTCCGGCAGCGCCAGCTCCTCCTCAAGCTGAGCCAGCTCTTCCTCCAGCTTGGCGATCGTTTGCTCGAGCTGCTCCAGCTTGCGCTGCTTGGTGCGTTCCTCACGCTTGGCCGCTTTGTTGGCTTCGTAGCTGTTATCCGGAGCGGCTGGGGCAGAAGATGACTTGCTGCCGGCGCCTTTTTGCTTGGCTGCTTCCGCCGCCTGCCGCTGCTGTTCCATTTCGGCAAGCTCCTGCTTTTTCTCCACATAATCATCGTAGTTGCCCAAATACGTGGTGACGCCGTCGCTTTTCAGCTCCAGCATGGATTCGGCCATTTTATTCAGGAAATACCGGTCATGGGAGATGAAAAGCAGTGTGCCCTCATAATCGATAAGAGCCGATTCGAGCACTTCCTTGCTGAACAAATCCAAATGGTTGGTCGGCTCGTCAAGGATCAGCACATTGGCTTTTTGCAGCATCAGCTTGGCCAATGAGACGCGGGCCTTTTCGCCTCCGCTTAATGCAGCGATTTTTTTGAAGACGTCCTCCCCGCTGAACAGAAAGCTGCCGAGCACGGTCCGTATCCGGGCCTCCTCCAAATTCGGAAACTCGTTCCACACTTCATCGAGAACGGTGTTGTTAGGATTTAGGCCCTTTTGCTCCTGATCATAGTAGCCGATACGCACATTGGTTCCCCAGCGAATCTCTCCCTGATCCTGCTGCCGGGAACCGATCAGCGTCTTCAGCAGCGTCGATTTGCCGATACCGTTCGGTCCGATCAATGCGGCCGTGTCTCCGCGGCGAAGCTGGAACGATACATTATGCAGCAGCGGCTTGCGTCCGTCATAGGAGATGGACACGTCGCCGACTTGAAGAACCTCTTTGCCTGACGGCTGCTCCACCTCGAAGGCGAAGCTGGCACGCTTCAAATCGCCTAGCGGCTTGTCCAGCCGTTCCATTTTTTCGAGCGCTTTGCGGCGGCTTTGCGCCCGTTTGGTAGTGGAGGCGCGAACAATATTGCGCTGAACGAACTCCTCCATCTTCGAGATTTCTTCCTGCTGCTTCTCGAACTGCTTCATCTGGATTTCATACTCGGCCTGCTTCGTCTCTACGTACCGGGTATAATTGCCCGTGTATCGCTTGGACGTCGTACGCTCGATTTCGTAGATGGCATTAACGAGAGCGTCGAGAAAATAGCGGTCATGGGATACGACCAGAATCGCTCCGGAATAAGAGCGCAGATACCCTTCCAGCCAGGTGAGAGTAGGGATGTCCAAATGGTTCGTAGGCTCGTCGAGCAGCAGCAGATCAGGCGCCTGCAGCAGCATTTTCGCCAGGGCAAGCCTTGTTTTCTGTCCTCCGCTTAAGGTGTGGATTGGTGTCTCGGGAGCAAAATCCCCGAAGCCCATTCCGTGCAAAATACCGCGAATGCGCGCCTCCGCCTCATATCCGCCCTGCTCCTTAAACCATTCCGATAAGGCTGCGTACCGTTTCATCGTTTCTTCCGTCTGCTTGTCGCTGGCCAATACGTCCGGATCCGCCATCATCATTTCGAGCTTGCGAAGCTCCTGCTCCGCTTCCTCCAAATGGGCAAACACGCTCTTCATTTCATCCCATATCGAACGGTCCGATACGAGCCCGCTGTTTTGCTTCAGATATCCGATTTTCGTTTCCTTAGCCTTGAAAATATCTCCTGAATCATACGACATTTCTCCCGCAATAATTTGCAGCAGCGTCGATTTGCCCGCGCCGTTCACGCCGACCAGCCCGATCCGTTCCCTGGCCTCGATTTGCAGCGATATATTGGAAAGCACGGTATTAATCCCGTAGCTTTTGGTAATGCCCGATACTTGCAGCAGCATGATTAGCCTCCTATTGGTTGTGCGCTCCTTCGCGCCCGACGTGCTTACAATCGGATAAAACTGGTTTATCTTACGTAAGCTCCGGTTATAGTCTCATCACCTTAGTGTAACATGTTCCCGGCAAATTTTCAGCCCGCCCCGTAAGAAAGCATCTGATAGAGCCTATTCTATCGATTTTTATAGAATAACAGGCTTTGATCTCCCAAATCAGGTCAATTATACACAGGTTTATGCACAAATTAACAATCCTCAAGCAAAGTCTGTGTATAGATTCAGTTATACCTATCAACATATCCACAGGCCGGTTTATCCACATGAGGAGGCAAAGGACCTCAAACGTTCAGTATTCTTTCAGGTAAAAAAACTAAAGTTTTTGATGCTTTTTGTCGATAAACTAGATGTACTGTACCGATAAGGTATATTCGTCCGCCCGGGTCAGGTACGATGTCCCTGCATAGTGCTTAGATGGCGTTGTATGCCGGAGGAGAAGACTATCACCTAAAAGGAGGACTGCGGTGCAAGAACGAATGACGGCGCAAGCTTAAGTCATAGTCGATATCGATAGCGTATCGGCTTTTTGAACAGCAAGAGTCACTTGAAGCAGGATTCTATTACCGTAGGATGCTGTCCAATAAAAGTACATAGAGTAGGAGATGAAACAATGCGTTTGCGGGCAACAAGACTTTGTATTCTGTTCCTTATTTTAAGTCTCGTGTCGAGCAGCTTCGGCGTGATGAGCGCTATGGCGGCTACCCAGGAAATATCCAACCTCGTCTTGAATAAAAACGAGCTTCAATTGGAAGTAGGAGAAACCGCGTCGTTGACGGCTACCGCCGTGTATGTGAACGGAGCTACCGAGAACGTGACGATCAAGGCCGATTGGACCTCTAACCCGGCTCCGGAAGCCAAGGGCGTCGCATCCGTCTATGCGGGCGTTGTAACCGCCAAGGCGGAAGGTACGACGACGGTGACGGCCAGCTACATGGATAAAACCGTCATTGTCAATGTTACGGTTATCAAGCATGTGCGTTCCCTCGTGAAGGATAAGCAGAAGATTGAAATGCGCAAAAACGGCGAGGAGCAAATCAACCTGACTGCTTATTATGATGACGGCAAGAAGGAGGATGTTACCTCCAAGGCAGAGTGGAGCGTAGATAAAGATGACGTGGCCACTGTAGTCGACGGTAAAGTGACGGGGCAAAACTCCGGTACGGCTATCGTGACCGCCAAATACAATAATCAAACCGTATCCATCCCGGTCAGCGTAGAAATCGCAAAAAGGGTCGATCCTAGTAAATCGCAAATCTCCCTGTTATTGAACAAATCGGAACCGGTCATCTTGTACGCGACTTATCCGGACGGCAGCAGCAAGGTCGATGTAACGAACCTGGCGGAGTGGGAATCCGATAATCCTGCGGTTGCGGACGTGCTTAAAGGGGAAATTACTGCCTACGGTCCTGGTCAAGCGACCATTACAGGAACCTATGGAACGAAATCGGCTACGATTAAAGTCGATGTAGATAACGCAGTGAAGCTGGATCTGGGTACCGAGAATGTCTATATGAAGAAAAACGGTACGGAGCAATTGACGCTGACGGCCTCTTACGCGGATGGAGATCCGGAAAACATTACGGACCGCGCAGAGTGGACTTCCAGCAATGACGCTGTAGTCAGTGTTGTAAAGGGGAAATTGTTCGCTAATGCTATCGGTGAAGTGACGATTACGGCCAAATACGGCAACAAAACCGTTTCTACGGTGGTGGATGTAGAAGTGCCGAGACGACTGGAAGCCGAGCAGGATACGATGTTCCTCAACACCGGGAAGGAAGAAACCATCGTTCTCTGGGCTACTTATTTGGATAACACCAAAGAAGACGTCGCCAAGCAAGCGAAATGGTCTGTAGATAATGAAGCCATCGTGAAAGTAAACGAAGGCAAAGTCACCGCTTATAAAGCCGGAGAAGCAACGATTACGGCAACCTACGCTGAGAAAAGCGTAACGATTAAGGTGTCTGTCGATATTCCGAATGTGATTAAGCCGGTTAAGAAAAGCGTAAGCTTCCAGGTCGGTGGCTACGAAAAGGTGACCTTGAACGCTATTTATAATGATGGTAAGACTGTAGATATTACAGAACAAGCGGAATGGTCGACCAGCGCTCCCGAGATCGCTGAGGTCCGCAAAGGCGTTATTACCGGCGTAGGAACCGGTGCAGCGACGGTGACGGCCAAATACGGTACCAGAACCGCCACGGTTCAAGTCTCCGTCGGTGTCCTGAAAAGCTTGACGGCAACCGGAGACACGAATGTGACCCTGAAAAAAGGCGACAAAAAGGAACTGAACCTGACGGCAACCTATACAGACGGCACAACGCCGGATAATCTTAAAAAAGACGCCGTATGGACAACCTCCAATGCGAAGGTAGTTACGGTAGAAGAGGGTATCGTTACGGCTGTAGGCTCCGGTGAGGCTACCGTAACGGCATCGTTCGAGAGCAAGGCGGTTACGTTCAACATTCAAGTCGATATGGCGGACAAGCTGACTGCCAAGCCGTCATTCATTAATTTTGATTTGGGTGAGACCAAAACCATTACCTTAAGCGCTACGGATTCCAACGGAAATGCAGTAGATGTAACCTCCCAGGCGGAATGGGCATCCAACAATCAGCAGGTTGCAACCGTAGAGAACGGTGTGGTAACTCCGGTTTCGAGAGGGAAAGCGACGATTACGGCTAAATACGGCGGCAAGTCGGTATCCATCGCGGTGGAAATCGGTGTCGTTCAGGCGCTGGAAGTGGACAAACGCTACGTGTCTACGAAGAGCGGTTCCTCCGTACAGATCGTCTTGACGGCGACGCTTTCGGATGACAGCAAGAAGGACGTATCCGATGTTGCTCAATGGAAGTCCAACAATTATAAAATCGCGGATGTCAACGGTGGCTTGATCACCGGCGTGTCTGCGGGCAGTGCCACTATTTCGGCATCGTTCGGCGGCAAGAGCGTGGCTATTCCTGTTGAGATTGACAAGCTGAAATACTTGAAGACCGACGTGGTTACGGTCGAGCTCAGAGCGGGCTCCACTGCAGAGGTTAA
Source organism: Paenibacillus sp. 32352 (assembly GCF_002042965.1). Lineage (GTDB taxonomy): Bacteria > Bacillota > Bacilli > Paenibacillales > NBRC-103111 > Paenibacillus_S > Paenibacillus_S vulneris. The sequence goes on from NZ_MZNT01000015.1 coordinate 57,857, forward strand.
AGCAACGGCAACCTTCGAGGATCTGGCGGAAGAGGATGTTACGATTCCGGCACTGTGGACATCTTCCAATATTCGCGTTGCGGATGTAAAGGACGGCATCATTAAAGCAACAGGCAAAGGGAAGGCGACTATTACTGTTGCTTATGCCAAAAAGAAAACGACAGTGTACGTCATCGTTAATTAATTCGCAAATAGCACTCATACGTAATGCAAAAGGATCCGCGCAGGCGGATCCTTTTGTATGTACAACAGCCTTTCGTTATGGTTTCAGAAAAAAGCCTACGTTACTTGGTCTTGGATTGGAGCAGTTCTACGAGCTGCTGACCGATCTCTTTACCTCCGCCTGGACCGCCGTTTCTAGGCTGCTTGTCTTTATTGTCCTGCCCGTTGACTGCAGCATCCGATTTTTGCTGTTCTCTTTGCTGACGGGCTTCCTCCATTTGCTTCTTCTGATCCTCGGTGAGGGCTTGCTTTTGCTTGGTATCGCTGCTGCTGCCATTCGAATTACCTTGCCTCATAGGCGTGCGAGCAGCCGCGTCATCGATGAATTTCTTTTGCTCTGCGGTCAGCTTCTCAAGCAGCTTGTTCTGATTGTCGGTGCTCATTTCCCCCTTGGTAATGCTTTCCTGCACGACAGGAAGCATTTGAGCCGCCTGATCCTTCGTGATGGCGAGTCCCTCTTGCTTATCCATTTGAACCAACGAGGAGAAGGTCATCATCATTTGGCGTTGGCTTTGGTTCATTGCCGGCCGCTGCTGCTTATCTTGGGAGGCTTGATTCGCATCCTGCTTTTGTTCCTGCTGGGCTGGATTGGTGCTTCAACCGGCGGCATTCGCCGTGTTGTTGGCCTGCCCGTTTGAAGCGGTGCCGCACCCGCTCAAAATCACCGCAAGCAGCGCGCAAGTCCCTAGAACGTGTTTGTATTTCACATCATTTCTTCCTTTCGCCTTTATAATCCGAATCAGTTTGTTTTTCCGGCACAGTAAGGAGAGCCGCCTCCAATAGGCAGCTCTCGCTATATGAAAGTTATAGAAGGAAAATGCTGCTCCTCCTCACAGGATCGCTATTATTGGGAGACCTCTGCAGAAGAAGTGGTCGTTGCCGGGCTCTTTTTCTCCCTAGGCTGCTTCCCTTTGCTTTCGACAAATTGCTTAATCGAATCTGTCATGTTGTCTTTAATTTGGGTTACGAGCTGGTCTTCTGTGATGCCCTTGGATTGGGCGATCTCAACCAGGGAGCTGCCCGCCTGCAGCTGCTTGGTCAGCTCTTCTTTGGTGATTCCGAGGATTTTGGCCAATGTGTCATAATTGCCGAAGGCTCCGCCAAAATGCTCAGGTCTGTTGAACCCGCCGCCCATAGGACCTTGCTTTTGAGTATTTTCAATGACTTTCTTCAAGCGATCGGACAGACCGGATTTTTGCTTGTCGGCTTGCTCTTGAGTCAGCTTCCCGGAAGTCACAGCTGCATCGATTGAGGTCGTTTCGGCTGCCACCAATTTTTGCAGGAAATCGTCCTCGCTTAAGCCCGCTTTATCCTGAGCGATTTGCACCCAAGTTTTGCCCTGCTTTAATTCGTCCTGGATAACGCTTTGCTCAACTCCCAGAATAGTGGCCGCTTGCTGCAGGATATTGCCGCCGCGTCCCAGCCCTTTGTCATCTTGAGGCCCTTTACCGAAGCCAGTATTCGTAATTTCTTTGGTCAAGCGATCGGTAAGATTCGTCTTTTGCTTGTCGGCTTGTTCTTGGGTCAGCTTGCCGGAGGTGACGGCTGCGTCGATAGCGGTTGTTTCAGCAGCGACCAGCTTTTGCAGGAAATCGTCCTGGCTTAAACCGGCTTTGTCTTGAGCGATTTGAGCCAGAGTCTTGCCTTGCTTCAGCTCATCCATAATGACGCTTTGCTCGACACCCAGCACGGTTGCCGCTTCCTTCAGCACACTGCCGCCGCCGAAACCTCGACGATCGCCGCGTCCTTCCATTCCTTTTTTGAAGAAGCCTGATTTATCTTGTTTAACAGTGGAATCGGAGTTATTTTGAACGGCCGAGCTTGTATCCTGTGCGTTAGCTTGAGTAAGTACTGTGGTCAATCCGCCGCCAAGCAGGAATCCCGCTGCGATTGTGCCTGTAAGTATTTTTTTGCCGATTTGCTTCATACGTTTCTCCACCTTTATGAATGATTTTCCTTACACTTTGAAGTATAGGTCTTATTTATGAAAAACCTATGAAGCTTAGCTTAACCTCTCATTAATGTTAGCTGAAAGTGCGCTGAAAGAAATTTTCCATCCGTTTCCGTGTATACAAACTCAAAACCGGTATCGTATGCTCGAGCAGTAGGGTTAAAGTAGGGCCTATAAGTAGAAGTGCCGCAGCCGGGCAGAAGAATTCGCTTTGGCTTGTCTATAGAAATCGGGGTGAATATCATGCAGCTGCAGACCAACCTACAGCGGAGTACAGGAAGGAACCGTTTCAACGTAACTCTTCTAATGGTATGCTTAACCTTTGCCATAGCCTCCAGCCTGATGACGGGTGCCCTAGCTGCCCCAAAAGCCGCCGGAAGCCGTACATGGGTTCCATTTACGAATAAGCTTACTGTTATGACATTTAATATTCGCCATGCTAAAGGTTTAGATGGTCAAGTTCGTCTGCAGCCGGTTCGTGACGCCATTCAGATGGGGAATCCCGACCTTGTTGCGCTTCAGGAGGTTGACCGTTTCCAGGAGCGGAGCGGTTTTCAGGACCAAGCACAGGCGTTGGCCCGTTCATTGAAGATGACCTCGATCTATGCTCCGGCCATTCGGCAGGGCATCTCCCAATATGGGATTGCACTATTGAGCCGTTACCCGTTGAAGAATCCTCACAGCTATCCGCTTTCCGGCCAGAAGGAGCCGCGCGTTGTCTTAACGTCTGAAATCGAGCTCCAAGGAGAGCACAGCTCTGAACCGGGGCATGAAAAACAGATAGTGACCGTGGTGACCACGCATCTTGGGGTTTCCCCGGCCGATAGGGAGCAGCAGGTGCCCGAGCTGGTTCGGATTGTGAAGAAGATCCGAACTCCCATCCTCTTCATGGGCGACTTGAATATGTCCGATGACGATCCTCTTATGAAGGAACTGAATGCTTTGCTTCGCCAGGCTCCGCTGCCTCCTTCCCAGCCGACAGTGCTGCATGGAGGACAAATTGATCATATATTCACCAGCTTTCATGGAGTAACCGGTTCGCCTGCTTGGACTGAACCTACGAGGGCGTCCGATCATGTGCCTGTTATGCAGCAGGTTGTCTTCAATGATTCCCTGAAATGAAAGCCATGTTTACCTCCCGATACGCATATGCTTTAGATGAAATCCATTAAGGCGTTCAGGAGGGTGTGCAGAGGGGGCCATTCCTTTTATGCCAATGAAAATTTTAAAGGAAATGCTTCCGTAAACAAGCATAATGCGGATTATTTTCAACATGCTAAAGAAGAGGTTCATTCTGTGGACGTCCCTGCCGAGAGATTAGACCTGCATTAGCCCTTAAATGGACAAAAATGAAAAAGAAAAGCGAGGAAACGGTTCTCTTGCTTTTTTTTAATGGATAATTGTTGTAAACTGAATGAAAACGATGTTTTTTCAGCAGAAGGCAATTTCCTCACGTTTCCGACCCCATCAAAGAGAGGCCGTTACATGAATATCAAAGAATGGAAAGTAGAGCTTCGACGCCATGCGGAAGCAGAGCGAAATGCATTGTCTCCTTCGGAGCACAGCATCAAGTCGAAGCGGATTAGTGAAGCGTTGGTTCGCCGAATCGGCGAGATTATGGATTCCAGTGTCAGGCCGGGTCATCGGCCCACTTTATTTACGTATGTACCTGTTAAATCCGAGGTGGATGTGACGCCGGTAATGGAGGCCTGCTGGGCCAAACAATACCGTGTGCTTGTCCCCAAAGTGCAGCAGGAGCCCAAGCAGCTGAAGCTGTTCGAGATCTCGTCCTATGACGATTTGGAGAAGGGGTCCTGGAACATTCCCGAGCCGGTGTCAAGTGCGCCCAGGTTCCATGACGTGAAACAGATCGATGTGATTCTGGTTCCCGGTCTTGCTTTTGATTTGCAATTCGGAAGGCTGGGCTACGGCGGCGGCTTCTACGATCGCTTTATGCAGCAGTATGTACGCTCCGGATGGAGCATGCCGTACATTATTGCGGGTGCCTTTGAATTGCAAATGATTAAGGAGGTTCCGATGGGCTTGTTCGACTTCCGGCTGGACGAGCTGATTACGGAGGAACGAACGCTCCGCGCCTCCGCAACGGGAGGGGTGAAGCGATGAGTGAATCTAATCCGTTGACTCATTTTAATGAGCAGGGAAGAGCGCGAATGGTCGACATCTCCGATAAACAGGAGACAAGCCGCACTGCAACGGCAAGGACGAGCGTCACGATGAAGCCTTCTACGCTGACTTTGATCAAGGAAGGACGCATCGGTAAGGGGGACGTGCTTGCCGTGGCGCAGGTCGCGGCCATCATGGCCGCCAAGAAAACGTCGGACTGGATACCGATGTGCCACCCGTTATCCTTAACGGGGATCGACGTCCGGTTTAGCGACAACGACGATAACTGTCTCTATATCGAAGCGACCGTTAAGACGAAAGGGCTGACCGGAGTGGAGATGGAAGCGTTGACTGCCGTCTCGGCCGCCGCTTTGACCGTCTATGATATGTGTAAGGCCGCGGAGAAGGATATGGTGATAGGTCCGACCCTGCTGGTCAACAAGACCGGCGGCAAAAACGGAGATTTTTATAGAAACGATACCGACAGGTAATCACTTTACGGTACAATAAGCCCATGGAGAGGAGTAAGCTTATGCGTTGGAAAGTGGCGATTTTAACCGCAAGCGACCGAGGATCCCGGGGAGAGCGTGAAGATACGAGCGCCCAAGTCATTCGGGAGCTGATCGAAGAGGAAATTAACGGGGAAATTATTGAATACCGTGTAGTGCCGGACGAAAAGGACGAAATCATGGCCGCACTGATCGAAATGACCGATTATTTCAAGGTTGATCTTATCTTGACCACAGGCGGAACGGGCTTGGCCCCCAGGGATGTAACACCGGAAGCGACATTGGAAGTGATTGATCGCCAAGCTCCGGGATTTGCCGAGGCGATGCGAATGATCTCGATGCAAAAGACGCCTAGAGCGATGCTCTCGCGGGCGGTATCCGGGATTCGCGGAAGAACGCTGATCATTAATCTTCCAGGCAGCCCCAAGGGCGTATCGGAAAATTTGGCCGCCATCATGGATCAGCTGCCCCATGCTCTGGGTATCCTGACCGGCCGCGAAGGAGATCATGGCTATGAAGCCTGACAGCATGCTTCGTGAGGTTAGGGTAGGGGATGCCGTCGGGATGATGCTGGCGCATGATTTGACGCAGATTCTGCCCGGCGAGTTCAAGGGCCGTCTGTTCAAGAAGGGCCACGTAATCCAGGAAAGCGATATCCCGGCCCTCTTGAATATCGGCAAGGAGCACATTTATGCCATGTCATTGGAGCAAGGCTGGCTTCATGAGGATGAAGCGGCCAAGCGAATGGCCAAGGCAGCGGCGGGATGCAATGTCGTGCTGACGGAGCCCCATGAAGGGAAGGTCACGCTGAAGTCCTCTATTCATGGGTTAGCCAAGGTACACAAGCCGCTGGTCGATGCGGTGAATAGCCTGGAGCAGATTGTGATGTCCACGATCAAGACGAATAAGGTCGTACAACCGGGACAGGCGTTGGTCGGCACGCGGGTGATTCCTCTTATTATAGAAGAGGACAAAATCATAGAAGTAGAGAAGCGGGCGAGCCAGCCGTTGGTTGAGGTCAAGCCGTTTCGACCGCTCCGTGTAGGCTTGATTACTACAGGAAGTGAAGTATTTAAGGGACGGATTCAGGATAAATTCGGTCCTATTGTCAGGGAAAAAGTAGCGGCGCTCGGCTCCGAAGTGGTGGAGCAAAGGCTGGCACCGGATGATAGCGACACGATTGCCGGCGAAATCCGTTATTTTTTGGAAGAGCAAAAGGTCGATCTGATCCTTGTGACTGGCGGGATGTCCGTAGATCCGGATGACCGGACTCCGGGTGCCATTAAGCAGGCGGGAGCCCGCATAGTAAGCTATGGGACACCGATGCTTCCCGGCTCCATGCTGTTGATTGGCTACTTGGGCGAGACGGCTATTATGGGCCTTCCCGGCTGCGTGATGCATGATCCGTACACCTCGTTCGATGTTCTGCTGCCGCGTATTTGTGCGGGTGAGAACATTACGCGTGAAGATGTCGTTGAAATGGGGTACGGAGGGTTATACGGATGTTAGCTTGTTGTTTGGTCAAGATTAGAGCATGATGAAGGAGGTCCTATGAGTATTTCTCACATACTGCTTATCGCTATCGTGGCGCTGGTGTTATTCGGCCCCAAAAAGCTGCCCGAGCTCGGCAGAGCGTTAGGCAAGACGATCCGGGAATTTAAAAGCACCGCCAATGATTTGATGAGCGGATTGAACGATAGCGAACCGCAGCCACAGCCGCAGCCTCAGCGCAAAGATGTCACACCGTCCGGAACGAATCCGAGCGGCAGTCAGCAAGCAGCAACAGGCGGAACGAGCCAGCAGGAACGACCGGCCGCAGATTCGCGCAGGCTGCCGGATTAATCACTATTCACTTCACACAGCAGGTTGGTGAACAAATGAAAGAGAACGATGAAGGGATGACGCTGGTCGAGCATCTCAGTGAGCTTCGCAAACGGATTATGTGGGTGCTGCTCGTGCTCATTATCGGAATGGTCATAGGCATTATCGTAGCTCAGCCGCTTATTATGTATTTGAAGAGCGTCTCGCCTGCCAAAAACATTCCATGGCACGTGTTCTCGCCTTGGGATTCTATCCGTATGTACATGAGCTTCGCTTTGGTAACAGGACTTATTCTGACGATTCCCGTCGCTTTATATCATATTTGGGCTTTTCTTAAACCGGGTCTGCGGGAAGAAGAGCAAAAGGCTTCACTGAAATTTGTTCCGTTTGCCTTTTTACTCTTTTTGATCGGACTGGCCTTTGCCTATTTTGTCGTATTTAAAATGGCGTTTATGTTTACATCGGGCATTTCGGAAAGATTGGGGCTCGAGGAAACCTACGGCGCTGCCCAATATTTTTCGTTTATGTTCAATATCTTGGTTCCGATCTCACTCTTGTTCGAGCTGCCGATTGTCATAATGTTTCTGACCCAGCTGCGTATCTTAAACCCTAAGAGGCTGCATAAAATTCGCCGTTACGCTTATTTGATTCTCGTCATTATCGCTGCGATGATTACGCCTCCGGATATGCTGTCGGCTGTCATCGTATCCGTTCCTATGATTATTTTGTATGAATGCAGCGTACTGCTGTCCGGCGTAGTATACCGCAAGCAGCTCCTTAAGGATCAAGCCTGGGAGGAAGAATACGGCGCCAAATAAGTCTGCTTCTGTCAGTCACCGATTGGCCGAGGGCAGGCTTTTTTTCATCGTCAGAAGACTGGCCAGTTATTTCATTGGGGTTTCTGAATGTCGATGCTTCTCGTACATGCAGAAATTTGTTCCTGGGTGACGGGACCGATTTGTGCCGTTTCCTGCCAGGCAGTGCCTTGCAGCGATCCGGAGAAACTAGTCTATGGAAGTTTTGTGCTATTATTCGACATCGTATATTTTGAATTTGGATGGATACAATGAATGGGGTGTGAAAGTTCCGTAAAATGCATAAAACCACTTGCAAAATTCACACAAACTGATTATCATAATAAGTGTTGTTAGCACTTAGCATATTCGAGTGCTAACGGGATATATGAAAACAACCATAATCTAAAGGAGGCTATTTTCTCATGATCAAACCGTTGGGTGATCGCGTAGTCATTGAAGCCATTGCTAAGGAGGAAACCACAGCAAGCGGTATCGTGCTGCCAGACACAGCAAAAGAGAAACCGCAAGAAGGCAAAGTCGTAGCAGTTGGCAGCGGCGCTCTTAAAGACGGAGTGCGCGTACCGCTTGAGGTTAAAGAAGGCGACCGCATCATTTTCTCCAAATACGCAGGCACTGAAGTGAAATTTGATGGCCGCGAGCTTTTGATTATGCGTGAAAGCGACATTCTGGCCGTACTTGCTTAATTGAGGGGCCTTTACTTAAGTTAGCCTATAAGCTGCTGCTTTATGAGCGAGCGAGCTTTTTACTTACGATGCAAATAATGGTACGACTTTAAATACAAACTTATTTTTCGGGAGGGTATCACTCATGGCAAAAGAAATTAAATTCAGTGAAGACGCTCGTCGCGCGATGCTGCGTGGTGTAGACGCTTTGGCGAATGCCGTAAAAGTTACTTTGGGTCCTAAAGGCCGCAACGTGGTTCTGGAGAAAAAATTCGGCAGCCCGTTAATCACTAACGATGGCGTTACCATTGCTAAAGAAATCGAACTCGAAGATGCATTCGAGAACATGGGTGCTCAACTCGTTAAAGAAGTAGCAACCAAAACTAACGATGTAGCCGGTGACGGTACTACAACAGCTACGGTTCTTGCACAAGCGATGATTCGCGAAGGCTTGAAAAACGTAACAGCTGGTGCTAACCCAATGGTGATCCGTAAAGGGATCGACAAAGCGGTGAAAGCGGCTGTAGAAGAGCTGAAGAACATCTCCAAAACCATCGAAGGCAAACAATCTATCGCACAAGTAGCTGCTATCTCTGCTGCTGACGATGAAGTAGGCCAACTGATCGCTGAAGCTATGGAAAAAGTGGGCAAAGACGGCGTTATTACCGTTGAAGAGTCCAAAGGCTTCGCTACTGAGCTTGAAGTAGTAGAAGGTATGCAATTTGACCGTGGCTACATTTCTCCGTATATGATCACGGATACGGACAAAATGGAAGCTATTCTGGATAACCCATACATCTTGATCACAGACAAAAAAATCTCCAACATTCAAGAGATCTTGCCTGTGCTTGAAAAAATCGTACAACAAGGCAAACCGCTTCTGATCATCGCTGAAGATGTAGAAGGCGAAGCTTTGGCAACCCTGATCATGAACAGACTTCGTGGAACGTTCACTTGCGTAGCGGTTAAAGCTCCTGGCTTCGGCGACCGTCGTAAAGCTATGCTGCAAGACATCGCTGCATTGACTGGCGCACAAGTGATCACGGAAGAGCTTGGTTTGGAACTGAAATCCACTCGTCCTGAGCAATTGGGTACAGCTCGTCAAATCCGCGTAACGAAAGAAAACACAATCATCGTAGACGGCGCAGGCGACAAAAAAGACATCGGCGCTCGTATCTCCCAAATCCGTACGCAATTGGAAGAAACCACTTCCGACTTCGACAAAGAGAAGCTGCAAGAGCGTCTGGCTAAATTGGCTGGCGGCGTAGCCGTTATCAAAGTTGGTGCTGCTACTGAGACTGAGCTGAAAGAGCGCAAGCTTCGCATCGAAGATGCTCTGAACGCTACTCGTGCAGCAGTTGAAGAAGGTATCGTTTCTGGCGGTGGTACAGCCCTCGTGAACGTATACAATGCAGTTGCAGCAGTACAATCCTCCGGCGACGAGCAAACAGGCGTAAACATCGTTCTGCGCGCTCTGGAAGAGCCTGTACGCACGATCGCAGCTAACGCTGGTCAAGAAGGCTCCGTTATCGTTGAGCGCCTGAAAAAAGAAGCCGTAGGCATCGGCTACAACGCTGCTACCGGCGAATGGGTTAACATGTTCGAATCCGGTATCGTTGACCCTGCAAAAGTTACCCGTTCCGCACTGCAAAACGCAGCTTCCGTTGCAGCAATGTTCTTGACAACCGAAGCGGTTATTGCAGACAAACCAGAAAAAGACAAACCAGCTATGCCTGACATGGGCGGCATGGGTGGAATGGGCGGCATGATGTAATCCATCAGCCCGAAAAACCTGATATTACTTATGTTTTTACGGGCCTCCTTGTGAGGCCCGTTTATAAAATCACAAAAAAAATCACAGTCTTTGTAAAAGCTAACGCTCCAAGGATGTCACCAAAGTGTATTTTTATCTTTTGGCAGGCATCCTTTTTTCATTTTTTCGGTGACGTGAGTATAAATATTCATTGTTGTATCAGATCGTCATGGCCCACTCTTCGCATTATGGTCGTCAGATCGACACTTGCCCCAGCAAGCATACTGATATGCGTATGGCGAAAAATATGTGGCGTCGTATGTTTCTTGATGGATGTTTTCCTTAGAATGCGGCTCATTCTATTTATGATTGTCTTAGGGATATATGGGTATCCATTGTCACGGCAAAAAACCAATTGCTTGTCGTGATAATCGATCATTTTTTTTCGATGAACCTGATGGTTTCTTGTTGGAGCACAGTCCGCATGGATTCAACATAAATCCATAAATCCCCCAGCAGTTAAAACGGCTCTCTTGGAGCTGATGAAAAAGTACAGGTGATGATTAATGACAAAAGGCTTTGAATTGTAGTAAGGCCCGGGAGTCTCGGGTTTATCTTTGTTTGCACGGGGTCTCTGATTCAATAGTATTGTTCATGTGTCTTACTCTCTTCTAATTTCTGTGTCACAAGTAGTATTCAAAATGCTGCGCAAACAAAGTTTAAGTTGCCTGTTCAATACTTTTTTGTGTTTTTGTTGGATACAGAATTAATTTTCTCATTGGAGTTTCAACATAAGCGAAAAATAGAGCAGATCCCCCAAGAGCTAAAGTAAAAGCGATGAGTCCCGTTATATTCTTATCTAATTTTAAAAGAATTATAGCCTTAATTAACAATTCATGAATGATATAGAAAGCGAATGACCATTCTCCAAATCTAATCATCCATTTTGAGCTAAGGAATGTATTAATTGAGCTGCCTTCAGGAAGTTTTGCAATGATCATAAGCAATAGTGCAAAAAATGGCCCGAATAAAAGTGTAAAGTTCTCGCCTCTTAACGGAGATAATCTGATTAAAAGCCAAAGCCCGGCACTGATTAACAGGATCACTAGAATAACGAGGTTATAACGTTTTGATTCTTGCCTACTTGTGGACATCCACATTTTAGCTGAAATCATTCCAAGGATAAACTCGGTAATTCGAGTTATAGGAAAAAAATAGAGGAACCATTTGATCCTAGTTTCATCTAATCCGGGCGATAAAAAATTTAAGTAGTCTTTGCCGTATAGTGCAAATAAAGGCACTGTTGACAGTAAGAACAATGATATGATCATAAATACAGTTATTAATGCGAAGTTAGATCTTAGGTACTTTATCAGCAAGAAGCATAAAAAAGGGAACATTAAGTAGAAGAAAAATTCATTGCTTAAGCTCCAAGAGTCAGCGTTAAAATCGTTTGTTGTACGTTGTATAAATGAATGCAGCAACGTAACATTCAAAATAGCCGACTCCATAGTAAGAATGCGATTCATGGACAAAAGAAGTGGGATTGATAAAAAGAAACCAAGCAAATGCATCGGCCACACCCTGGCGATCCGTGCGTGCATGAATTGTAAATACGTTTTTAAAGTGAGGGATGAGAATTTTTTTTCATAATTAACCATAAGAACAAATCCACTGAGGCAGAAAAAAAGACTCACACCAACGAAACCCCAGGCAAAATAATTAGTTTTGGTGTAATAGCCCCAGTGAAATAAAAATACTACGAATGCCGCGATCCCACGTAAGCCTGTTAGGGCATCTATTCTTGTGTTTTGAATATCTTTATTCACAATAAATTACTCCTTCTTTGTTAGAACTAAACAATTTATTATATAAATTTCCGTAGAGATGATCAAGAATTTTTTACTGCTATATTACTCCGATCATATCGGGGCTATTTTAATGCTCGAAATGGGGTATGTACATGCCAACAAAATCATACTAAGAAATCTTTCTGTAGTCATGGCTGGAGCGACAGGTGTTTTTGGAACAGAAAAAAAGAAAACGGTCAATAGTGAGGCAATGTTTTGGGCGGAATTCGGAGAAAGGCATTGTTCCATTTGTAGTGCTACTGGCCGTCCAACTCGATCAAGGTAACCAAGCCCAGGCATTCCGGAGGCTTACGTATGGATTGATATCTGTGCATAGAAAGGCATCGATGGAAATTAACAGTTGGAATCAGGTATGGCCTACTTAACGGTTTATAACATAAATTTGAATTCTACCGTGTGTTCAAACGGGCTTCGTAACGGGGAGAAGAAGACTATGGAAGCTGTATAGACTACAAGATAAACAAGCATTGAAATGATCCCATGAAGCTCAATGCATGGATCATTAAGTTATTATACAGGGCCTTTATTGCTTGTACGGTTACATGCAATTGTTTGACCTCGGTTACCGTTCCCCTTTAAGTTATCCGAGTGTTGGAGATGAATGTGAGTTTGCTAACTTATCCTAAAGCGAAGGGACAAACCGAAAACTCTACATAAAAAAAGACCCGATACCGAAGTATCGAGTCTTCCTTCATAAACCTATTAGTTAATGAAGTTCGCAACGCTCAAGAAACGTTTCAGCATAGTAGCCGATTGTGCGCGAGTAGCTTGGCTGTCGGAACCGATAGTATCATCAGTCATACCGTTGATCAAACCAGCATTGATCGCAGCAGCGATTTCTTTTTGAGCCCATACGATTTTGTTGGAATCTTTGTATTTGCTCAGTACGGATTCTGGATCCGAAACACTCGTAGCGATGTCAGCATAGTTCATTGCACGGATAACCATAGCTGCCAATTCTTCACGAGTGATTTGAGCATCTGGACGGAAAGTTTTATCCTCGTAGCCATCGATGATGCCAGCTTTAGCTGCAGTAGCTACAGTGCTTGCATACCAAGCATCGGATTTCACGTCAGTAAAGTAGTTGGATGCAGTTACGGTGGACAGTCCCAAAGAACGAACTACCAATGCTGCGAATTCAGCACGAGTGATGTTACGGTCTGGTTGGAATGCTGTATCAGTCACACCGTCAACAACCAATTTGTTAGCAAGAAGCTCTACATCAGCTTTAGACCAGTGGGAAGCCACATCGGCAAAGCTTTTCTTGGATTCAACTACAGTGTAGATGCTGCTGCCGTTACGTTTCAAAGTAGCTGTTGTTTCACCATCTGCAGTTGCAAAAGTGGAAGGAACGAAGCTTACTTTTTTCGTTGTTTCGTTGTAAAGAACACCAGTTACAAATTTGGAATCAACAGATTTGGAAACTTTGATGGAGCGAGATACATAGGTTTTACCGAAGTCAACCGCTGCAGTCTTGCTACCGTTATCCACTGCTACCACGTTAAAGTCAACTGCGTCAGCTACTTGAGTAGCACCCAGTGCTGTTGCAGCAGCTTTCACAGCGTCTGCAGTTTCGCCAGTTACTTTAGCGATAGATACTTTAATTTTCATATCTTTTACTTCTACGCCAAGCGTTTTAGCAAGATCGTCCAAATTAAGTACGGAAAGAGGAAGAGTCAAAGAACCATTACTGTTAACAATAACGATGGTTTTACCAGCTTTTACTGCATCAACCAATGCGGAAGCAGGAATAAGGGCAAGATCACCGGAAAGGTTCAAAGTAACTGTGTTGTTGTTTGCCAAAGCATTGGTCAGTGTGTTCGCATCAACAGAACCGTCGCTGCTTACGGAGATAGTGCTACCAGTGCTGATACCACCGCCACCGCCGCCACCGCTGCCACGGCTACTACCACCGCCATTACCAGGGGTTGTAGAAGTGTTATTTACATAAACATAATCACTTACGGATACGGTATCACCATGATAAACTGTAGTACTTACAGCCAATGATCCGTAACCGTTAATGCTGGAAATACCTTGGATATCGTAGAACCAGCCTTTACCTTCTTGGTACACATTATTATATACAGCCTTAGTAGTAGTCAGAAACTTGCCATCAGGGCTATATACGTTTACGTATACTGCGTCACCAACTTTGGAATCTAGTTCAACGTCGGAATACACGCTGCCGGTTACAGAACCGTTCCTATAAGTCAAATTTGAAAATCCAGTGGCGGCGAAAGCCAGCACAGGAACCATCATTGCGATAACAAGCATTAATGATAGCAATGCAGATGTTTTCTTTACGAAAGTGCGATTTAACACCAGATTTCTCCTCCTATTTCTTTCTCTGTTTGATCCTTTGTGAAGATTATTGTTCGCCATTATCGTCATTCACCTCCTTTCTCGACGGAAGTTATATAACAAGGCTAGGCCTAGTTAAACAATTTTAAAAAACATAAACCCCATTCTAACATCTATCGACTAGAAATGGTAGCATTTTGCTCAAAAAAACAAACTCCCAAATAATAGAACGTTATTTAACGGAAAAAGTTGCGTTTAACAGCGTGTTAATTTCATCCTTTTCTTTCGGATCCTTGGCAATCAGCTTATTATATAAGGTTTGATCGTTTTTATTTTGTTTCTGAAGAGATGCTAAGTACCATCTAGCCATCTCAACATCAACCGGATCATTGAATTGATCATTCAACTGGAACTTCAAAAAAGATTCTGCCGACGCATACTTTCCATGCATAAATTCAATCTGTCCCAAAGTAAAAGCCATATTTTTGGTTAAGCCAAAAGAACGTCCTTGCTGTTGACCTTTAGGGAGGAGCTCTAATTCTTTAGACTTGTTTACCATAGTATTGTAAGTTTCCATGGCCTGGCTCCAGTATTTTTCAGCCAAAGCTTTGTCCGATTGAGATCTTGTCCCTAAGTCGTAGTTCATCAAAATGTTTTTCTCATAAAGTGTAATGTCCCAAGGGAAGTTGTTAATTTCATTGTTCACGAGCTCTAGAGCTTTTGGCAGCTGGTCTTTAATGGCCAAGGTGTAAATTTCCTTGTCAATAAGAGCTCTATTATGTGGTTCCTTCGCCCGGGTCTTTTGGATCATATCGGTAGCCTGATTAAAGAGATTTTCATCTTTGGTTTGATTATAAGCTTGAAGTAAAAGGTCAATCTTATAGGATGCATAGTCTGGGTGGTTTGGATGCTGCTTTAATGCATTATCCAACGGAATGAAAACCTCATTAATAGTTTTACTGGACTGAGCCAATGATAGAGCTGATTGAAAATTACTGTTGGCACTTAACATCTTGGTCGAGCTAAAGAACATAAAGATGGATAAGACCACAAGCACAGAAGGATAAATCCATTTGTATTTATTGAAAGCGAGCCATTTTTCGGACAAGGCTGGTTGTTCAGAACCCGAAATCATCCCCCCTAAGGAAAGGAATAGAAGGGCTCCCAAATAAACATAACTCAAGTCGAAGTCGATCATACTATGAACAAGTAACGAAATTGTGACAATAAAGAAAACATGACGGTTCGAGTTTTCCTGCGAGCTTGTCGTATTCTTAATATATTGTCGAATATATAAATAATATATATAAACGAGGAAGGCAAGCAGTACTAGGACACCAACGATTCCGGTTTCAACCAAATACTGTATGAAGAAGTTATGGGCTTGTCTGCTCACGTAAGGATTGTTCTGGTACTTCTCATACAGAGCTGCCCATGCTCCGCCACCGGCACCGGTAACAGGGTAATCTTTAAATAACTTTACCGAGTCCTTATAAAAGGTTCCTCTTTCAAGAACACTATGCTGTTCCAAGTTAATGGTTTCAATACGATGCTTGATGTAGTCTGGGAATAGATTAATAGCTCCTGTATTACCAAACACAACGAAAATACCCAAAAGGCCAATAATTAATGCAGCAGCAGGTAAGAGGATATTGGCAAACCGCATTTTCAATCTATTATTGAAGAAGCCCTCTACCTTTGGATACAGAAAATGTTGAAGCAGCCAGCAAATGATAGCGCATCCTGCGGAAGCACCGATCAGGATCCATAATCCTGTTGCCGCGGTGGAGAGATCTTGATGCAAATGGAACTGTTCTCCGACCAATGTTATCTTGTTTAATATGATAAGGGAGATCACAGCGGCTACAACGAAATGAATAAATATAAATATTTGTTTTGCTATTTTCAAAAAAGGAAGAATCAACAGCAAAACAACGGGGAGTATGACCAAACCACCCCTAGATAATGACAGTAATAATGACAAAATCATAGGAACTAGCATAAAACTATGAATGGCAATCGTAACGGGTTTGCGATTGGAAACTATTAAGTATGAACCTGCCAAAAGTAAAGCTATGAGAAATGCGGCGAAAGAGTTGGCATATTGAAATGTAGACGTAAGGCGCAGCTCGTTACTGGCCATCATAACAGCGTCTTTATACTCCAAAGTAGGAAGATTGACGAACCAATTAATGAGTTTAGCAGCAAATTCCTTGTAGCCAAGCCAATTGATCATACCGAACCAAACGACGACATATCCTGAGAACATAATACAGAAGGTTAGAATACGATTACCAAGGGAGCTCCTGCATAAATATATTCCAAGTATAAAAAATACAGCGTAAAGCATCTCAATATACACCATGTTGGTGGAATAATAATGGGATGCTTCATTGATTTTGGCTAATAAGAATGTGATAGGCAGCAGCCAGACAACGATGCTTAGAATATCACCGTGGTCCTTGAATCTCCAATGATAAAATAAAAAGAGCGAGGTAATAAACAGGATGATAAAGCCCCATACAAATGCGCTGTACAAGGGTCTTTCAAAATCATACGTATTACCGTTAAATAACCCTTTTTGGAAAGGGGCCCAGAACATAAAAAGTACAATAAATGTGGTAAGAAGCCAAAATAATATAGATGTGTTCCCTTCCCGTTCAAGCTGGTTCTTTTTCTTATACATGAGAGTGCTCCTTTTGCTGTAAGGCTCTTGTAATAAAACTTCTGATTTCTTCTTTGAAGCGTATTTCATTAAACTGATTTGCATGATCACGTATGGCATGTTTATTGAAGGAGATGGAATTAAACCGATTGATAGCTTGAACTAAACTATCGGCCGTAGGTTCATGAAAGAAAATGCCTGTTTTCCCATCGACTACAGTTTCAAGAGCACCACCTTTTCCAAAAGCAATGACCGGTTTGCCGTTGGCTTGAGCTTCTAAAGGAGTAATTCCAAAGTCTTCTTCACCCGCCAATATAAAGGCTTTGCAGTTAGAGTAATATTTGGATATCACTTCGTCTGACTGGTATCCCATAAGTTGAACGGTTGGACCCGCCATTTTTTTTAGTCTCGTTCGATCATACCCGTCCCCAATAATAACCAAGGGTAATTTTAGCAGGTTAAATGCTTCTATTACAAGATCGATGCGTTTATAGGGAATGAGTCTGGATACGATCAAAAAATAATCCCCGCTCTCTCCCGCGAAATCAAAGCGCTCAAAAGAGACCGGGGGGTGTATAACATGACTTTCACGGTTGTAATATTTTTTTATCCTTTTGGAAACATTGTTGGAGTTGGCAATGTAATGATCCACGCGCTGTGAATTGATGGCATCCCAATTTCTAATTTTATGAAGAATAAAAGGTAATACCTTCTTATAAACAGGATTATTGATTTCTGCCAAGTATTGGTGATACAAATCCCATACATACCTCATGGGTGTATGGCAGTAGCATATATGCAATTGAGAGGGTGTAGTAATAACTCCTTTGGCAAACGCACTGGAGGAACTTAAAATGACATCATACTCACGTAAATCAAAACCTTCAACAGCATGAGGCAAGAGGCCTAGCATTTTTTTATAATGCTTTCTTGAGAAAGGAACATTTTGAATAAAAGAATTGGTGATATTTGCTTCAGCAAATCGAGCGGGCATCTTGGATAAATCCGATATAATCGTGTAGACCGGAGCCTCAGGAAACATATCCATGAAGCATTCTAATACCCTTTCGGCTCCGCCATATTGATTTAGATAGTCATGGACAAGTGCGATTTTCATTCGTAAGTGCCTCCTTTCGCATTCCTTTATTTAAAACTTTGTAATAAATATTTTTTGTCTCAATGGCTGTTTTTTCCCAAGTAAACTTAGAAGCTTGATGCAGGGCTAACTGCGAATAGTGTTTCCGCAGATTTTCATTAGAAATCATTTTATGGATAGTTTCTGCCCATGTAGGGTAATCGTCTGGTTGGATTAAAAATCCGGATTCTTCAATAATTTCGGGTATTGATGAAATATCGGATCCAATAACTGGAGTACCACATTGCATTGCTTCTAGTAGCGGGAGACCAAATCCTTCGTAGATGGAAGGTAGTACAAAAACAGTAGCGGCACTGTAGATAGCGGGAAGATCAGCATCATCAATGAAACCGGTGAAAGTAATATCTTCCTCCAAATTATTTTGTTGTACCCAATCAAAAATAGGATTATACTTCCAACCTTTTGCACCCACAATGACGAGTTTCTCGGAATAATTATAATTTTGTTTTAAAATTAAATAAGATTTCAGTAATCCTAACAAATTTTTCCTGGGCTCTAAGGTACCTACAAATAAAATGAATCTCTCCGGGAGATTGTATTTATTAAGTACTGGTTTGACATCGGCTATTGGGATGAAATGCTCATCTGCGGCCAGATGAACAACATCAATTTTATCATCAGGTATATCTAACAACTTAATGATGTCCTGCTTTGTTTGTAAAGAATCCGCAATAATATGATCGCATTTTTTTGCACTTTCGGGAACCCATTTACTGTGGTGGTTAAGTATACGCTCACTTGTAGAATCAGGATATCTCATGTATGCCAGGTCGTGAATCGTAATAATCGTCTTACCTTTTCGTACAGGTGTATAAGTGAAATTAGTTCCATGAAAAATGTCAGCTGTGTCTTGAGACACCATATCATAGGGGATTCTGTAAAAAAAATTTGGTTTGAACAGTCTTCTTAATACTTTATAAGGATACACATTGTTTGTTAAATGAATATGAAAATCACGCTTTAAAGATAAAACGTGATCTTCACGAATAGATTTTGCAATTCGGTTAAAAGCTAAATATACATCCAAGTCTTCACTATAGGATAACTGCTTGGAAAGACACTCAACGTATCTTGCTATACCCGATCGCGGCCCAAGCAGCGGCTGACCATCCAAATAAACATTCAAGATTAATAAGCTCCTTCTCCTTTTAAAACGACAGGAATGGTTTTAAGTAAAATTTTAATATCGAATGCAATACTCCAATTCTCAATGTAATACACGTCTAAATTCATCCATTGTTGAAAAGAAAGATCACTTCGTCCGCTTACCTGCCAAAGTCCTGTTATTCCAGGCAGAACTTCAAGTCTTCTCCATTCCCAATCCCCATAGCGTTCAACCTCGTTCGGTAGCGGAGGTCTTGGTCCAACAAGACTCATATCGCCTTTGAGGACGTTAAAGAGCTGAGGTAGTTCGTCGATGGAATATTTCCTAATAAATCGTCCCACATTCGTAATTCGGGGATCATCCTTCATTTTAAAAGCTATTCCATCCATTTCATTTTTTTCTTGAAGTTTTTTTAACATCGCATCCGCATCTGTAACCATAGAACGGAATTTTAACATATTAAATTGCTTTCCGTTTTTGCCAATTCGTTGCTGCTTGTATATAATACTTCCTCTGGAATCTATCTTTATTGCAAACGCGGTAATAATAAATATTGGAGAAATAATTAAAATTAATAATAAAGATGCAACAATGTCAATAAGTCTTTTAACAGCAAGCCCTACGCCTCTCATTGGAGTTTTAACCAATGTTACGACAGGCAATGTATTAATGTTTCCTATTTGGACCGTACTCATCACAAGATTATAAAGGTCCGGAACAATTTTTATTTGAATATCTAATTTCCGTAAGTCAGTTATTATCTTGTTTACAATCTCACGTTCTGAGGGAATGGTTACAATAATTTCTTCAACAAGGTGTTCTTTAAGTATTTCGCTTAATTTAGATATTGGACCCAAAAACCTATAGTCATCAATATCTTTATATTCATTATCGTCAACAAAACCAACTATGTTATAGCCTAAATAGCGGTAATTAATTAATTCGTCCATGAGTGATTTGCCGACCTTACCGGCACCGACAATTACAACATTTTTACTGACAACGCCTTTTTGAGCAAGTTGAATATAAATAATTCTTTTTATGCTTCTAACAAGACAAGAGGAAATAATGGCTGTTAACCAATAGCTTACAATAACCAACCGCGAGAAATCAGTATACTTTAATATAAAGCTTACACCGATCGTTATTAGAATTGAAAAGGAAAATGCTTTAATTACTTTATAAAGCTCATCGCCCAAACCAGAACTGGATCTAAAATGAAACAACCTATATCTGTACATAAAAATAGAATATGTTATCGAAGATATTATAAAGAACATAACATAGTTAATAAATCTGGGGGAATCCATATTCCAAAATGAAAGATCTCTGTCGAACTCTTGAGCGATACGAAATTCATATAAAAAGAAAAACACGAGACTAATTAAAAACATTTCAATTACTATGAATAATGTTGCAAGGAAAGTAGAGTAGTTTTTTTTAATTTCAAGTTTTTTATTTATTTCGATTGTCGGAATTAATTGTTCTTTGTTATTTTTTGATGTTACATATGAGTAATTCAAGTTTGAAAACCTCCGATAATTCGACTCTTAATATGATTTTATTCTGAATGGACTAAATAATGCAACTAAACATATTGGCAATTTAATGGGAGAATAATGGAGAAACCTTCGGTCGATATATATTTATAGCTATATTATAATAAATGATTTGGTTTTAGAAACAAATTATTCCAGAAAAGATTGCTTTGCAGTAATTTATTAAGCTATAATATTGTGAGTTAATTTATCGTTTTATGTCGATATCAGGAGGGGAAGACATGACCATTACTGCAGTGATTATGGCAGGTGGCAAGGGTGAACGATTTTGGCCTAAAAGTAGAACGAATTTGCCAAAACAATTCTTAAATATATCTGGAAATAAATCGATGATACAGCAGACTATATCTAGATTAGAAAAATTGATAGATATCTCACGAATATTTATAGTAACCAACGAACTTTATGCAGAATTAATCCATGCACAATTGCCAACCCTCCCAATGGAAAATATTATTATAGAGCCTATTGGAAGAAACACAGCTCCATGCGTAGGAATTGCTTCTCTTATCATTGAAGAAAAATACCCCGATAGTACGATGGTAGTTCTACCATCTGACCATATCATAGAAAACGAAGAAGGATTTATTAAAATTCTTCGTACTGCTGTAGAGGTAGCACAGGACAATAAGAATCTGGTGACTTTAGGTATTAAACCTACTTATCCCGAGACAGGCTATGGGTATATTGAAAGCACTAAGCAAATGAAAATAATTAACGAACTGGAAGTTCATAAAGTAAATAAGTTTGTTGAGAAACCAGACTTAGAAACAGCTCAAGAATATCTTGATTCAGGTAATTTTTTCTGGAATAGTGGAATTTTTGTTTGGAAGACAGCTTCTATAAGGGAATATATTAAGGAGCTAATGCCTGATATGCATGATGTTTTGGAAACATTAAAATCTGCATTTGAAGCAAATAGAGATAGAAATGAATTGATTCGAAAGGAATTCTATAAAATGCCAGATCAATCAATTGACTATGGCATAATGGAAAAAGTTGATAATATTTATGTTATCCCTTGCGTTTTTGGTTGGGATGACGTAGGTAGTTGGACGGCTCTAGACCGAATAAATGATCATGATGAGAACGGTAATGTTATTAAAGGGAATATTCTAAATTTGGATACCAAAAGATGTATTATTGAAAGTAACGGTAAGCTAATAGCTACTCTAGGTATAGAAGATCTCATTATAGTTGATACAGAAGATGTAACTTTAATTTGTACTAAAGAAAAGGCACAGGAAGTCAAGATATTGTTAAAAGAACTTCGGACTCAAAAGCTAGATCATTATTTATAAATAAAATAAAATTAAGGAGTTAATAATAAATGACAAAATCTGCACTAATTACTGGCGTTACAGGTCAAGATGGATCATACTTAGCTGAACTATTACTTTCTAAGGGTTATAAGGTATACGGTCTCCGCAGAAGAACTAGTATGCCAATTGTGGAAAATATAGAACATATTAAGAATGAAATAGAATTTATCGATGGTGATCTTTTAGATCAAGGCTCCTTGATTCAGGCTCTTAGAATTTCTAATGCAGATGAAGTCTATAATCTCGCTGCACAATCGTTTGTTGGGACTTCGTGGGAGCAGCCTGTACTGACAGGTCAAGTTACTGGTGTTGGTGTTACAAATATGTTGGAAGCTGTTAGGCTTACGAAGCCAGAAGCACGTTTTTACCAAGCATCTAGTAGCGAAATGTTTGGTAAGGTAGTAGAAACGCCCCAAAGGGAAACAACACCTTTCTACCCTAGAAGTCCTTACGGAGTTGCAAAAGTATATGGGCATTGGATTACAGTAAATTATCGTGAAAGTTTTAATATGTTTGCTTGTTCAGGAATTCTTTTCAACCATGAATCTCCTCGCCGCGGCGTTGAGTTTGTTACAAGAAAGGTAACTGATGCAGTTGCCCGAATAAAACTCGGTATGCAAAAAGAACTTAGAATGGGTAACCTGGATGCCAAAAGAGATTGGGGCTTTGCCGGAGATTATGTAAAGGCTATGTACTTAATGCTACAACAGGAAACGCCCGATGATTATGTTATTTCTACGGGCGAGACACACACTGTACAAGAATTAGTAGAAATTGCTTTCGGTCATGTTGGTTTGAAATGGGAGGATTACGTAATAATTGATCCAAAATTTGTTCGCCCGGCAGAAGTAGATTTGCTTTTGGGAGATTGTTCAAAAGCTAAGAAAAAACTAGGTTGGGAGCTCGAAGTGGGGTTTGAACAGCTGATTACAATGATGGTTGAAAGTGATTTGAACAGGTTAAAGGGACAATTTAAATGACACGTATACTAATCACAGGTGCCAATGGTTTTGTTGGCACCTACATGGTTAAATTGTTAAGAGGATTAGAATATGAAGTTTTAACTACGGTAACCTCAAACCCTAAAGAAGATAATCAATTTCATCTTGATCTTGCAAGCAAAGAAAGTGTATACGAATTAATTCAAAAAACTAAACCGACGCATTTGATACATCTTGCTGGACAGAGTTCTGTGAAGAAATCATGGGCTCAAAAAACGGAAACATTCAATATTAATTTAATAGGAACTATGCATTTACTTGAAGCTATCCTGAAATATTCACCTGATTGCAGGGTTTTATCAGTCGGTTCATCCGAAGAATATGGGAATATCAAAGAAATGAATGGTATTAACGAGAATAGCATTACAAATCCAATGAGTCCTTATGGAATCAGTAAATTATCTTCGGGTTTATTGTGTTTGCAATATGCAAAGGCTTATTCTTTAAATGTTGTCCATACAAGAACGTTTAATCACATAGGACCGGGCCAAAGTCAGGATTTTGTTACACAAGATTTTGCCCAACAAATCGTCGAAATTGAATCGGGAATAAAGGAACCAACTATTTTTGTTGGTAATCTAGAAGCAGTAAGAGACTTTACTGATGTTCGGGATATAGTTAAAGCTTATGAAATGTTATTATTTTGTCAAGCTTCAGGTGAAATCTTTAATGTTTGTTCTGGTACAGGGGTCAAAATATCCCAAATTTTGGATACACTTATAAGTCTATCCGAAGTAGATATAGATGTTGTACAGGACATTGAGAAACTCCGACCATCAGATGTCCCGGTCCAAATTGGCGATAATAGTAAAATTAGTGCTCTGACTGGTTGGGAGCCTGAAAAAAATATTGAAGAATCGCTTTATGATATTTTACAAGATCGTCGTTATAAGCAATTGATATAGAGGTGATTCTTATCTTACGCGCATTATGGCACTATAAAGGATTTATATTCGGTCTTGTCAAAAGG
Organism: Paenibacillus sp. 32352; assembly: GCF_002042965.1. Classification (GTDB taxonomy): domain Bacteria; phylum Bacillota; class Bacilli; order Paenibacillales; family NBRC-103111; genus Paenibacillus_S; species Paenibacillus_S vulneris. The sequence goes on from NZ_MZNT01000015.1 coordinate 81,670, forward strand.
GATTTTCAATCAAGATATATGAATTCGATCTTTGGTTCGATATGGGCAATATTACATCCGATTGCCCTTATTTTTGTTTATACAGTAATATTCTCACAGGTTATGGGCGCCAAACTACCAAATTCTAGTGATACCTTAGCTTACAGTATTTATTTATGTGCAGGGCTACTGCCATGGCAGCTCTTTCAGGAGACTGTACTAAGAATGCAAAATGTCTTTATTGATCAAAGTGGTATTATGAAAAAGGTTAGTTTCCCTAGAACGTCTTTACCAGTTTATATTATGATTTCATCCTTGATAAACTTTTTTATAGTGTATGGGATTTTTCTCATCTATTTATTGATTGTTGGCAAGTTCCCTGGAGTCATTATGTTGAATATGATTCCTTTGTTAATAATTCAGCAACTGTTAGCATTGGGACTTGGAATTATCCTTGCTACATTAAATGTATTTTTTAGAGATATAGGACACTCATTTTCAATTGTAATGCAATTTTGGAGTTGGTTAACACCCATCGTGTATACAATTGAGATAGTTCCTAATAAATTTAGAGATTATTTTGATTGGAATATCCTATTGCCGATATTTAACGGTTATCATGCTATTATAACTAATCAAAATTGGAATGATTGGAACTCCCTATGGGGGGTAGCGAGTATTAGTCTAATTTTGATCGTTGTTGGTTATTTTACTTTTAAAAAGTTAGATACAGAAATGGTGGATGAGTTATAGTGACTATTATAAATGCCCTTAATTTGGGGAAGAGATATAAACGTTACTCAACTAACCTCTCCAGATTTATTGAATGGACAACTGGTGTAAAAAGACATGAAGAAAAATGGGTACTAAGAGGTATTTCGTTCAAAATGAATAAGGGTGAGTCTCTTGGTATTATTGGACATAACGGTGCAGGTAAAAGTACTTTATTGAAAATTCTTACTGGCACTACAAAACCTACCGAGGGGACTCTTGAAATAAACGGAAGGGTGTCTGCTTTACTTGAACTAGGATTAGGTTTTCATCCTGATTTTACTGGTATCCAAAATATATATATGCTGGGACAATTAATGGGATTAAATAATCATGAAATAACCAAACTAATTCCAGAAATCATTGATTTTGCGGAGATTGGTGATTATATATATCAGCCCTTAAGAACTTATTCAAGTGGCATGGGAGTTCGACTGGCGTTTGCAACAGTTACATCAGTGAGACCTGATATTTTAATAGTAGATGAAGCACTGTCTGTAGGCGATACGTATTTTCAACATAAATGTTTTAATAGAATAAAGGAATTTCGTGAGAAAGGTACCTCACTTCTTTTTGTATCCCATGATCCAATAGCAGTTAAAAATTTATGTGACAGAGCCATATTACTAGATAATGGTATATTAATAAAAGATGGTTTTCCAGACGAAGTATTGGATTATTATAATGCTATTATAGCGAAAAGAGAAGCAGATGCTAAAATAACAGAAAGCATCGGTTTGAACAATAAAAAGATTATTAGATCTGGAAACAAAGATGTACAAATAGAAGAGGTATCCTTAGTTTCGAATGGTTTAGTAACCAATGCACTCCAGGTAGCTGATAGTTTAGATATCAGAATTACAATGAAAGCAAATAAAGAAATAATAAGCCCTACTGTAGGATTTGTTATAAAAGATCGTTTGGGTAATGAAGTATATGGGACCAATACATTTCATTTAGACTATAAATTAGAGAAATTTGAGAAGGATAATTCTTATACAATTACCTTTTCACAAAAATTAAACATTGGAATTGGAACTTATAGTGTTACCGTGGCTGTCCATGATAGTTATCATCATCTGGATAAAAATTATGATTGGCTGGAGCAAGCTGCGACGTTTCAAATAATCTCTGGTCAAGAAGCTCCATTTGTTGGTGTGGCTTTTTTAGAATCATCTGTTCATTTAGAAAAGGAGACTACATCATGCCAGAACAATCAATGAATATAGATAAAATAATGAATAGGATTAAATCAACGTTAGAGTTAGCAAAAAAGAACAGAAAAACCCTATCAAAATATGATGTTCCTATGAGTCAGAGTTATGAATTAAATTACGTTAAATTATCTAGTGAAATTGACCAAAATAACAGAGGTTGGAACGTGTCTCCAGAATACGTATTGACATCTCATCGTCCTGTACTTGGCAAACTAATAGTCTTTGGAAAAAAAATAATAAGAAAATTATTAAGGTGGTATATTAACCCTGCCTTTGAAAAGCAAAGTAATTTCAACGGTAGCGTAACCAGGTCATTTAATAATATTAATCCTATATTGTCAGATTTAATCAAAGATATTGAGTTTTTGAAGGGAAAGAACAGCAAAATAGATGATTTAGAGACTGAATTAACAAAAGTAATAAATAATAGTATTTCAGATCAAAATAATGATCAAATATCCAATTTTTTTATAGACTTGGAGCAAGTATTAAATAAACAAAATAAATTGGAAGAAGATTTTAAATCTATAGAGAACATAATTAGTTCTCAAAAACTAATAGAACAAAAATTACAAGAAGTAGAAGATAAGCTAGCTTCTATTGAAGAAGTACTTGTTAAGCAACAAAATATAGCTGATGGAATAACTGAAATTAATAACAGAGTAAATCAAATATCTTCTGGTTATTTGCATAACGACACTTTCATTGAATTCAAAAATAAAATTTATAATGATGTTCGGATTATAAACGAAAAAATTGAAAAAACGGATGATTTAATATTACTTATAAATTCTCGTATTAAGAAGAATACGACCAAAATAGTAAAGAAAGACTCTCCTGAAGCAATAAATGAGACAAAAGAAGTAAACAACGTTAAACAGCTAGAAAATAATCTAGAATTAGATTATTTCTTATTTGAACAGAAATTTAGGGGATCAAGAAGTGTAATTATGGAGAGACAAAGGGACTACCTCCCTTTATTCGCAAACAGGAAAGAAGTACTTGATATTGGTTGCGGTAGAGGTGAATTTATAGAATTACTGCACAAGGAGTATGGTGTTAACGTCAAGGGAATAGATATTAATAACGATATGATAGATTATTGTAAAGAACGTGGATTTAATGTAGAGCTCATTGATGCTATAGATTATCTAGAAAAGCTTAATGATAATTCATTAGATGGTATTTTTATGGCCCAAGTGATTGAACATTTAACTTCGGAACAAGCAATGAGTCTAATAAATTCAGTTTATCGAGTGTTAAAGCCAGGTGGGCTTTTTGTAGTAGAAACCATAAATGTACAGAGTGTCTTCGCTATGTCAAACTGGTTCTATATGGATCCTACACATATTAAACCTGTTCACCCTGTTACTTTAAAATTTATTTTCCAGGGATCAGGGTATAGCCAAGTGGATATTAAATATCTGTCACCAGTACCGGATAAGGGGGTTCCTCATCTTCAAATAGACGGTGTTGACTTAAGTCATTTTAACGAATCGTTAAATGATCTTAACGGACTGATCTATGGATACCAAGATTATGCAATTTGTGCCTATAAGTAAGTAATAAGAGGTGTTGTTTCTGTGGAGATTATATTGATGCATCAGACTTTTCTCGATGGCGATGCAATTGGTCATGATATTCAAGGTATGTATGACGTTTGCAAAAAGAAAAATATTAATGTTTTCGTTTTTTGTGAGAATAACTATGCTGATATTAAATATCAAACCATTGATCTGAACGAGTTAAAAAAGAAAATTAAGATTAAGAGTAACATTGTTATTTATCATCACAGTATATATTGGGAATTAGGGGAAAAGATATTACATGAGGTTAATTGTAAGGTAATTATTAGATATCACAATATTACACCACCTCATTTTTTCAAAGGCTATAGCAAGAGGTATTTTGAAACTACAAATGCAGGTAGATTGCAAACTAAACGCTTGTCTAATGAGTCTCGTTTTTTTTGGTTATCAGATTCTAACTATAATAACTCAGAGGTACTTGAACTTGGAGTTAAATCGTCATTAACAGAAGTGGTTGCACCTTTTCATAAAATCGAACATATGGATCAAGTGGAAGTCAATACAGAATTATTGAACTCGCTTATTAAGAATTCAATTATAAATGTATTATTTATTGGTAGGGTAGCTACTAATAAAGGGCACAAAAGAATTTGTCAAGTAGCAAAAGCGTACAAAGAATTATTCGGTGACAATTTTATTTTTTGGATAGTTGGAGGTTTTGACAACGAGATTTCAAAATACAATGAGGAAATACAAAACTATATACATCAATGGGGGCTTCAAGACAACGTAATCTTTACTCAGAAAATTCCCATTGAAACACTGAAGTCATACATCTTGGGGTCCGATTTATTTCTTTGTTTAAGTGAGCATGAAGGTTTTTGTGTCCCTCTTATAGAATGTCAGTACCATAAGCTACCTGTTGTGGCTTGCCAAAGTACTGCAATTGGTGAAACTCTTGGCAAGGAACAAATGCTTTTTGCGACCTTTGATGAAGATATGATAGCAAGCGCAATTCATGAAGTGGCAACTAATAAGGATGTTTCAAACTATATTATTGAAAAAGGTCAAGAAAATTATTATACCAGATTTACAAATGACATTTTAGAACGGAAATTTTCGGATTTTATTGAACGAGTTTCAGGAGGAATGGTGTCTTGAAGATTGCAATAGCTAGTGTACAAGTTCCTTTTATACGCGGCGGAGCAGAATATCATGCCGAGAATTTAAAGATTGAATTACAAAAAAGAGGATACGAAGCAGACATCACTACTATTCCCTTTAAATGGTATCCTGCCAAAGCGATTGTAGATTCCATTATGGCAGTACGTCTTTTGGATTTAACAGAAGTGAATGGAAAAGTTATTGACCGTCTAATAGCGCTCAAATTTCCAATGTATTGTGTAAAGCATCCAAATAAAGTTTCTTGGGTGTTACACCAACATAGACAAGCATATGAGCTATGGGGAACAGAATTTGGTGATCTAGAGAAGATGGAGAATGGGCTTGAGGTTAGAGATATTATTAGAAATGCAGATAATACTTTTTTAAGGGAAAGTAGACATGTTTTTGCTAATTCTAAAACTGTAGCAAACCGATTATTGAAATTTAATGATATTGATGCGACTCCACTCTATCATCCCCCTACAGATTATGAAAAATTAAAATGTGATTCTTTTGGTGACTATGTTTTTTACCCTAGTAGATTAAATGAGATTAAGAGACAGCACTTAATAATAGAAGCAATGAAGTATACTAAATCCAATGTTAAGTTATTGCTGGCAGGAACGGGTGAAGAGGAATACACCAATATGCTAAAAAAAATAATTGAAAAAAATAATTTGCATTCAAAAGTTAAGCTGTTGGGAAGGATATCAGAAGAGGAAAAAATCCAATATTATTCTAATGCCTGTGTGGTTTACAATGGTCCATTTGAAGAAGATTATGGATATGTTACTCTTGAAGGATTCTATTCCAGAAAACCGGTTATAACCCAGAAGGATTCTGGAGGCCCCTTAGAGTTTGTAAAAGATGATATCAACGGGTACGTATTAGAAAACAACCCTGAAATGATTGCAGAGAAAGTAGATTTTCTTTATTTAAATAAAGAAAAAGCTAAGGAGTTCGGGCAGAATGGTTATGATCTTATGAAAAGCTTGAAAATTAATTGGGATCATGTTATTGAGAGGTTATTGAAATGAGAATAGCTTACTTTAGTCCATTTCCACCCCAAAAAAGCGGAATTTCTGACTACTCCGAGTATTTAATAGAAGCTTTAAGCTCCTATGCTGAAGTTGATTTATGGGTAGAAGGCTTCAACTTGTCAAACGATAAAATAAAAAACAAATATAAAATTTATGATTATGTAAATCATCCAGAGTATTTAACTCATTTAAATAAATATGATGAAATTGTATATAACATTGGTAATAACCCATACTATCATTCTCATATTTATGATGTTTTTCTAAAATATAATGGAGTCGTAATTTTACATGAGTATGTTTTATATTACTTAATTACAGGCTATTATTTAGATTTACTTCATAATTCGGATCTCTATTTGGATGAAATGAAAATGAATCATGGAGATCCAGGATATGTAGAAGGGTTAAAGATTTTGCGTGGAAGCCTGCCTCCTTTACAGTATAAATTTCCGGAAAAGTTTCCTCTAAATAAAAGACTAATTGATCATGCACAGGGAGTAATTGTCCATTCGGAATATGCAAGACAAGAAGTAATTAGAATTAATCCAAATGCAAGTTGTCATGTTATACCCCAAATTGGTCCAAATCCAGACAATATAGACGTTAGCTATCATAGAAGACAAGAATTAATGAGGAAGTATAACCTGTCTGAGAAAGATAAAGTTATAGCTTCATTTGGCTATGTCTCTCCATCAAAAAGAATTCATCAAGTAATAGAGGCCCTTTCCAAGCTTAAAAACAACAATTATAAATACTTATTAGTAGGTGAAGGGGATTATGTTAAGGACCTTGTAAAAAAGTATAAATTACAAGATAAGGTTATCTTCACTGGATTTACAACTATTGAAGAATTTGACGAGCTAATAGCCTTATCCGATATTGTAGTTAATTTGAGATACCCCTACATGGGTGAAACCTCAGCAAGTCTAATTCGTGCTTTGTTACTTGGAAAGATATCTTTAGTTTCTGATATAGGTTGGTTCCGAGAGTTACCAAATGAGTGTGTTATTAAGATACCTTTGGATGAAAATGAGGTTTCTAATATTAGGTTTCATTTGGAACGATTGCTTGATAATGAAGAGTTATATATAAATTATACTAAACAAATATTGCAGTACTCGGAAACTGAACTTAATCCACAAAAAATAGCTAAAAGTATTATCAATGTTTTAAAGAATATAAAAACCCTAAAATCTAAAGATAGTTTTTTTAATAAAATATGTGATGAAACGGCATACTCTCTCGATAATTTAGGGTTGGATAGCAATAGTTTTTACATTAAGAACGTTTCAGAAGTTATAGAATCTATTTTAAATATAGAAGGTAAAAATAAAGTTTAGATTAGTGCTTAATATTTTTTAGGCGTTATTAAGTTACACTGTTTTAAAAAAACTATCAAAGGGAAGTGAAGCATTATGCAAACACCTCTCATTTCTATTATCGTTCCAATGTATAATGAGGGCTCTAATGTAGACATATTCTATGAGAGAATGAAGAAAGTATTGGACCAAATCGGCTATCCATATGAAATTGTCTGTATTAATGATGGTAGCAGAGATGATACATTATTAAGACTTAAAAATTTAAATTTTAAAGATCCTAGAGTAAAATTAATTGATTTGTCTAGAAACTTTGGTAAAGAAATTGCTATGTCTGCAGGGTTAGATCTATGTACTGGAGACCTAGTAATACCAATTGATGCGGATTTACAGGATCCCCCAGAACTGATAGCTGCATTAATTGAAAAATGGAAAGAAGGTTACGATGTCGTTTACGCCACACGTTTAAAACGTGAAGGGGAAACGGTTATGAAGAAAGCAACAGCTCATATGTTTTATCGATTAATAAAGAAAATGACACCGATTGATATTCCTGCGGATACAGGGGATTTTCGTCTGATGACAAGACCTGTTGTAGATGCATTAAAAGAATTGAGAGAGCACCATCGTTTTATGAAAGGTTTATTTAGTTGGGTAGGTTTTAAACAAACGAGTGTACCGTATTTAAGAGAACCCAGGTACTCCGGAAAAAGTAGTTTTAATTTTTTGAAATTATTTAATTTTGCTATCGAAGGAATAACTTCATTTACATTCGTACCATTACAAATAGCTACCTATATCGGGATTGGCGTTTCTTTTTTTTCATTTCTATATGCTATTTATATGTTCACAAACACACTTTTATATGGTAACCCTGTACCCGGCTATCCATCACTGATAGTAACAATTCTTTTTCTGGGTGGAGTTCAATTGATGACCCTAGGTATTATTGGAGAATATATTGGGAGAATTTATAATGAAACCAAAAATAGACCACTGTACTTGACAAGGGAAAAAATAGGGTTTACACCGATGGAGAGAAAAGATAATGGTCAAATGGATAAAGCAAAATTTCCATCAGTTATTTAGGTTTGGATTGGTAGGGATTGTATCAACTTGTTGTCATGTGGGACTTCTCGCCCTTTTAGTTGAAAAACTACGTATACAGACTACTTTCGCATCTGCCGCAGGTTTTATTTTGGCAGTTCTAGTTTCATTTATCTTTAACTCTGTCTGGACTTTTAAAGACAATAGTACTAAAAAGAACGTAAATATTAATTTGTTTTGGAAATACTCTGTTGTATGTATTGTGGGCTTATGTATAAATACATTCATATTTTTTATTTGTAATGATATCTTTCGGATTTGGTATGTTGCTTCACAAATAATTGTTGTTTTTTTTGTTACACCATCCAATTTTTTATTGAATAAGTATTGGACCTATAAAAAGATTAATTAAAGTAAAGCAAACTGTAAATTTATTAAAAAAACTCATTATAGTATTAGTTAGAAGGCAACTAAAACATCAGATATTTCATTGCTAGGTCAATAAAAAATGTAAGTTATTAAAAAAAGTAGGGTTGGTGTCGAAATTTGGGGTTTAGTGAAAAATTTTCAAAAAAAGTACCCAGAGGTATTTTAACAATAATCGCAATAATGATTCTCTTCAGTGTTCATTATGGCTTAGCAATGAAATTCCCAATAAATTCCGATAGTGCAAATGTGATAAATATGGCGGCTGAAATATATCATGGTAATGTTTTATTAAGTGGTTGGCAGGTTGGTCCTGAGCCGTTTTATACCTCAGACGTAATTTTCTATCTCATTCCTATGTTAATAACAGGATTTCATTATAAACTTGGTTATATCGTAACCGCGATAATGTATACGACTGTAGTAATCATGATTTTTTTACTAGGGAAAGAAAAGTCTTACGCTCGGTTTATTGTACTAGGTTTCGTTTCAATTCCATGCGTATTCTTGGCTCGGATGTCTCTAATCCCAGGCATCCATACGGGTTCAATGATGCTTGTTCTTATATCGCTATGGTTTCTATTTAAGAAAAACAGCATTTGGTTATATGGTCTATTTCTTTATTTGGCATCATTTGGTGACCCATTTGTTATTTATTATTTCGTTCTTCCAATGCTGATAACTGCTGCTTTATTGTTAATTAAGTCAAATAAAAGAGAGTATGTAAAGTGGTTAGCTGCCACGTTGACTCCAGTTATATTATCGAAGTTTACATTAAAAATTTTCGAACTTTCAGGGGGATTTACACAAATTGAAACATCTAAAGTAAATTTTGTTTCGTTCTCAGATTTAGGGAAAACCTTTATAATCACGATTCAAGGTTTACTGGAAATGTATAATGCTAATTTTTTTGGAAAAGAAGTGTTTTCTTTTGAAACACTTATTATTCTATTTCATTTTCTACTTTTCATAAGTATATTAATTGTTTTTATTAAAGCTTGTATAAACTTTACTAAACTTGAAGATTTATCTCAGTTTCTTGTAATTGCATGTTTAATCAATCTAGCTGAGTACATTTTCAGCAATCAGTCTTTCGATTTAGGAACGACGCGATATTTATTCCCCTTCTTTGTGTTTAGTGCTATCTTAGTATCGAGGTATCTAAGTATTGATTATTATATACGTAACAAATTGTTATATTATATGGTTATGGTTCTATTGCTAGTTTCGTTCGTATCACCGTTGAACTTTAAATACAACAGCAACACAGAGTTAGAAAGCTTTCTTATTTCTAAAGGATTAGTCAATGGATATGCCCCGTACTGGTATGCATCATCTCTAACTATATCAACTAAAGAACAAGTAAGAGTAAGTCCGGTTATGGTCAAAGATAATAAGATAAAGCCCTATTTAATGTATGCCAATAAATATTCTTATATAAAGGGTGGACAGTTTGTCTTATTTCCTAGCGATACTAACAATGACGGAGTGAATTTGTCCGTAGCCGAAAATACATTTGGGAAGCCGGATGAAGTTCATCAAATTGCAAACAACACCATATTGATTTGGAATAAAAAAATCATTTTAGATCTTTAAAAGAATGATAATAAGATTGATTTAATGAAGAGAAAGGTGTGCAGTAGATTGTTAGTTCTGGTGCATTCTATTTTTGCTTATATGGTAGTATGGTTGGAAGTGTAGCATGAACACTATTTCTTGATCAAAATTTTTTTTGTAACGAAGAATTTGAAGGGCAGTTGAATTCATGAAAATAAACAAAAATGGAATTCTTATTGGTATGGTCTTTAGTGTTATAATTTTTGGTTTACTACTAAAATATCAGTTACTCTCACTTAGTGTAGTATGTGCTTTAATTTTCGCCTTCTTTGTTCTGGAAAAACAGCAAAAACAATCAATACAACCAAATAAAACTATATTAGGAGTATGGATTAGTGGAATATTAGGCCTGTTATTCGCTGTGACTATTCTGGGGACAAAAATATTAAATCCTAAGTATATAGACTGGTTAATAGCAAAAGGTGGGGACTCTTCACAGCATTTTTTGGGATGGTACTTTTTCGAAAAAGAAAATTGGCATTTACCGTTTGGGGTTATTGAATCATTAAATACACCAGTAGGAACAACGATCACTTATATGGATTCAATACCTTTATTGGGGTTTTTATTTAAATTAATAAACTTTATTTTGCCAGAGCCATTTCAATATCTTGGTTGGTGGATATTATTATGTTTTATTTTGCAAGGCGTTTTTGGCTATTTATTGATAAGCCGGATTACGCCAAGTCTTTCACTACAAATTATAGGTTCTATGTTTTTTATCTTAAGCCCTATCATGTTAATAAGAACTGGTGGTCATGAAGCCTTAGCGGGGCATTGGATTATATTAGCCGCTTTATACGTGGCACTACATGAAATATTCAAACAACGATTATGGCTACTTCTTTTAACAATCAGTTTATTAGTCCATCCATATTTGTTTTTTATGGTATACCTCATTTATGTTGTAAAACTATTTCTTCTTCTTGTCTGTAAAGTTTATACATGGAGAATGGGATTTATATATTTTGTTGGCTCTATGGCTGTAGTATTGATAATTTTATGGTCAATAGGCTATTTCTACATTGGTAGTATTGGTGCACTAGGTGAACTAGGTTACTATTCAATGAATATTAATTCGATAGTCAATCCTCAAGGGTGGTCCAACGGATTTATAGCGAATAGACCAAATGCAACGAATGGACAATATGAAGGTTTCAATTATTTAGGTCTTGGTGTGCTAGGACTGGTGTTGCTATCCATTGTAATTTTATTGAAAAATATAGTGATAATAAAAGCATGGAAAAGGTTTATTCCTGTTTTTGTAATATGTATTGTTTGCACTATATTTGCTATAAGTAACGTTGCTACTTTCGATCAATTCACATTATTCAGCATTCATTTACCTGGAATTATTGCAAAAGTATTTAGTATCATAAGAGTATCAGGAAGATTTTTTTGGCCTGTTTACTACTGTATTATTTTCTTTTCTTTATTTATTGTTATAAAAAAAGTAAAGTTTAACTACCTTCCTTTATTACTTATAGTTGCATTGGTAATTCAATTTATTGATCTATCTGGTAAATATACCGAGTATCATCAATCATTTACAAAAGAAATACGATGGGAGAGTTTATTAAAATCTGAAGTTTGGAGTGAAATTGGCCAACAGTATAAACATGTTGTATTTATTCCCGCAGAGGGGAAATATGATAACTCATATCTATCTTTTGCGATGTTTGCTGCGAAAAATCACATGTCTATAAATATAGCATATGTAGCTAGAGATAATATCGAAAAGAGAGAGAGCTATAAAAAAAACCTATTATATGAATTTAATAGTGGGAAATGGGATAAGCAGACAGTTTATATAGTTAACGAATCACAATCTAATACAGTTGTAAATCATATAATGACTCAAAAAGATGATATCTATTTTAAATTAGATGGTTATAATGTATTATTGCCGGATGGTTATTCTAAAATATTAAATTCTAAAAATAAAGAGTATGCATTACAAAATAAAATCAATTATCCAATGTATAATTATGGAGATATTATAAAATTTGGAGAAAATCAAAATTTTTTGAAGTATTTAGGGGCGGGTTGGGGTACTATTGATAAGGATGGAGCATGGATTGAAGCTGAAACTGGTGAATTATTTGCAAAGGTAGAAAAGCCAAAGAGCAATTTAGTTTTAAAATTAACCAACTTAAGATATTTGTCTACGCAGCAACATAATAAACAGGATGTTTCAGTTTTTATAAATGGTTATCTAGTTGAAGACGTAGCGATAAATTATCAGGGTTATGAATCAAATATTATCATACCGAAAGAAATAATATCCGATGAATTATTTAGTATTAAATTTATACTACATGATGTTAAGACCCCTAAAGAGTTGGGAATTAATGGGGACACAAGAAAACTAGGTCTATGGATTGATTCTATCAGTATTACACAACAATAATTGTTTATGGAGGATTAACTAAATGAAAATAAAAAAGGCAATTATTCCTGCTGCCGGTCTGGGAACACGATTTTTACCAGCAACTAAAGCAATGCCTAAAGAAATGCTACCTATAGTTGATAAACCTACAATTCAATATATAGTTGAAGAAGCAGTGATGTCAGGTATTGAAGATATTATTATAGTAACAGGAAAAGGAAAAAGATCCATTGAGGATCATTTCGATAACTATTTTGAACTTGAAGAGAATCTTAGGGCTAAGGGGAAATTGGAACTACTAAGTGAGGTTCAGAAATCTTCTCAAATGGCGGACATTCACTATATTAGACAAAAAGAACCAAAAGGCCTCGGACATGCTGTTTGGTGCGCAAGAAAATTTATTGGAAACGAGCCGTTTGCGATTTTGTTAGGTGATGATATCGTACAGGCCTCTACACCGTGTCTTTTGCAGATGATGAATATTTTTGAAAATTATAATGCCTCGGTTGTCGGGGTTCAACCAGTTCCAACTAATGAAGTTTCAAGATACGGAATAATTGATGCTAGTTTAATAAAAAATCGTTTGTTCCAGATAAAACATTTAATTGAAAAGCCTGCAATAGATAAAGCACCTTCAAATATGGCTGTCCTGGGGAGGTACATACTAACCCCTGCTATATTTGATATCCTTGAAAATCAAGAAGTAGGGACTGGAAATGAAATTCAACTTACTGATGCTATATCAAAGCTGACCACTATGGAAAATGTTTTCGCATACCAATTTGAGGGAAAGCGATATGACGTTGGTGAGAAATTAGGTTTTATAAAAACATCTATCGAATTTGCACTTGCTAGAACCGATCTAAAGAATGATCTTTATATTTATCTGGAATCATTGTTAAAAGATCTCCATCATGCAGCTAATGCTAATTAATAGAGATTTGTAATTTATCACAGAGTTTAAGAGAACTATTAATAAGATCGCTCCCTAATTGTTAGCGATTAAATACCTGTCAATATTAGAAAATAAAAGACAAGTAGACGTAGGGATGTTTGCAGTAGAAGCGAAACAGGAGTGTATGTTTAATCAACAAAGGGGCTTTCTTTACCTGTTAAAATTACGGAACCCAATATTGCCGATCGCATGAAGGCAACCACTCGCGATATATATTCATGCTGAATTTCCAAGGACGGATTGTCGTGATTGCGATCGGATGATGTGGGGAATGTACCTTGAGCGCCTGATAAGCATCTGCACTATTTACCCTTTATTTCAATGCATACATTATTCAGTTGATCAAAGAATGCCGATAATGTCGTCAGCTGCTTAGGTGCGTGAACATGGTACAAGATCGTAGAATCCTGCTACATGAAAACGCCATCGCGGCGAAAGTTTTATTTTACGTGGCTAAAAGCACCCTCAGTGGAACAGCAGCCAAACGGGGTCATAACAAAGATCCCGAGCAGAAGAATGTGATCCTTATAACTAAGGGAAGGGACTACAATACCTGGGTGAAGTACAAGAAGCAATTTGAAGACGCTGATGTAAGCAAAAAAATGTGACAGAGGTCTTATGGACATGTCCTGGTTTTTATAAAAGGAGTGGAATAGAACTTCCCGAAGGCTACCTGCAAGAATCTACCACTAACTGGATTCGACGTTGTCACCTAGCTTCAATGTATGATGTCGCAAAATGCTACAGAAGCATTACAATGCGTTTCAGCGTTATAAATCCAAGCTTAAGAATGCTCTATTTTAAGGGCGTAAATTGCCTGTTCCAAGCTGCAAAGAGAAAAGCCCAGGGCACTGGCTCCCAAGAAGAATATCATTGGAACGGCGTAAGTTCTAGCAGGTACAAAGAATTTTTCCTTGGAATGAGAAAGGAATTGGCCAACAGCAGAGCCACGCATTGCTCGCAACTGAACCAATTCCCGTATCTATAGCTAAAGAGCCACATATCTAGATTAACTTCGACCAATTCCCTCATATACAAAACCACTACTTTTCAAGACCATAGGATTTAATACATTTCTAGCATCTATGACCACTTTTTTATTGACCAGTTCAGCTATCCTGCCCCAGTCAAGCTCTAAGAATTGCGGCCATTCTGTCATTAATACTATTGCATCAACATCTTTTATGGCCTTGTATACATCATCATACAAAGTAATATCAGAAACATATTCATAAGCTGCTTCCATAACAATAGGATCATATGCCTTGATCTGAATACCGTTTTCTTGTAACTGACGAATTACTGAAATCGAAGGCGCTTCTCTCATATCATCCGTATTTGGTTTGAACGCAAGCCCTAGAATTCCAACACTCCCCGTTTTGCCCTGCAAATGTCTCAATATCTTATGGACAAGTATTTTCCTTTGAGAAGTATTTATTTCTTCAACTTCTCTTAAAAGACTGAACTCATAGCCTTCTACTCTCGCCGCTGCAATTAATGCTTTCACATCTTTGGGAAAGCATGAACCACCATATCCAACTCCAGCATTCAGAAAATGGGGGCCAATTCGCTTATCAAGTCCCATACCCCTAGAAACCATCGTAATATCAGCATCTAATTTTTCACATAAGACTGATAGTGCATTTATAAAGGAAATCTTGGTAGCGAGAAATGCATTCGAAGCATATTTGATCATTTCCGAAGTTTTGAGATCAGTTTCGATTATCGGACAATTGAAATTATTATATAGATTTTTAATAGTATTCAGGCCATGCTGATCTTTTGATCCAATAATAATTCTATCAGGATTCATAATATCATTTACGGAGGAACCTTCTCTTAAAAATTCTGGGTTGGAAACAACACTATAGTTGAAATCTGCCCCTCTATTAGATCTGATGATTGAATCTATTTCATCACAAGTTCCTACAGGAACAGTACTTTTGACTACAATTATTGCATTATTTTTTAGATATGGAGCAATTTCGCTAACTGCGGCATAGACATATTTTAAATCCGCTTCTCCTGTCTCAGACATTGGTGTCCCTACAGCAATGAAAATAATTTCAGCATTACTAACAGACTCTGTAATTTCTTTAGTAAAAAATAGTTTATTTGCACGCATGTTTTTCTTTAGAAGATCTTCTAATCCAGGCTCATAGAAAGGAATATCTCCATTTTGAAGTCGTTCAATTTTACTATTATCCTTATCGATACATGTAACGATATGGCCTAATTCAGAAAGGCAGCAACCTGTCGTCAGTCCAACAAAACCTGTTCCTATTATAGCGACTTTCATTTTGAAACTCCTTTGTTTACTTTGTATTAGTTTAGGTTACTAGCATCTTAAAGTGAATAGTAAACATTTCGCTTTTGATCATTTGAAGAAGAGTACTTATCAAATTGACGAATAACAAGCAAAGCGGAACCACATTTGCTGATTTCCGCAACTTCCAGTCACGTTATTGATTAACTGTCGAGAATATTATTAACTTCTGATCACGATGAGAAATTTTATGAGATTTGTTTATTTATCTTAGCTTTGACTGCTTGTTGGTATTCATCATTGGGTTGTTTTCCCTCTTGAATCTCTATTCTTCTAACACGGTATAAAGTTTCCTCTAGTAATTTTCTATTATTCGAGATTAAATCAGCAACAAGACCAAGCACTCCTAATTGAAAACCTATTGTGATCATGGCTGAAGCTAAAATAAGGGACTGTATGTGCCCGTTGCCATAACCTTGGAGATAAAAAAATAGAAATCTGATGCCAACACCAAGCCCCAAAATAAATAGAATGAGACCGCTTGTAATAAACACTTTCATAGGACGATACATCGTATATATACGAATGATAGTTAACGCAGAACGTTTCATGTAGTTGAATATATTTTTAAATAACCTTGACTCTCTTAATTTTCCGTTGGTCCCGATTTCAACATGGCCTACAGCAATCTTCTTATGACCTGCCTGAATAATAGTTTCTAGAGTATATGTGAATTCTGAGACTACATTAATCCGAAGCGCGGCATCGCGTGAGTAAGCCCTGAACCCGCTAGTTGTATCTGGTACATCGGTTTGAGATACGATTCGTACAACCTTACTTCCGAATTTTTGGAAAAACTTTTTAACTGGAGAAAAATGAGCGATTGTATCTGTTTTTCGATCGCCTATGACGACTTCAGACTTCTTCTCCAAAATAGGTTTAATTAATTTTGGGATATCGCTTCCTTTGTATTGATTGTCTGCATCCGTATTAACAATAATATCGGCGCCAAGTCTTAAACAAGCATCCATACCGGCTTTAAAAGCTTCTGCTAATCCACGGTTACGCGGAAACTTTACAATATGATTGACTCCCATTTTTTTTGCAACTTCAATGGTCCTATCAGTACTTCCATCATCAATAATCAATAATTCAATTTCATCGATTCCATTTATCGATTTAGGAAGATCATTAATTGTTATAGCTAATGTATCTTCTTCATTTAGGCAAGGAATTTGTATAATTAATTTCATTTTAATCACTCCACTTTCTCTTTTTTTAATACGATACTTAACCATCCAAAGATAAATAAAATAGTTAATATCAGCAAAGATACAATATTTTGAACTGCAGTTACCAAAGCTGATTGTTCTGATGAGTATCCTAATCTACTTAAACCAACCATCCATCCAATTTCTTGAGTACCTACATTAATTCCATTAATGGGAATATAATTGCCAATAAATGCATAGTTAACGACGTAAATAATATTACTCATCGAGATTTGAACGAGATCGTTACTAACGAAGTAAGCAAAAAAATAAAGGTTGACATAGATTAAAAGTGAAATGATCTGTAGTACAACAATTTTATTCAGAGTAATTCTGGGTATATCCCCCAAATATTTTTTAATTAAACGAAGTATATATACATTATCGTTTTTTTTGGTTCGGAGAAAAAGTAAGATGATATAAGATGATGAAATAATAAATATTAAGAAAAAAAACAAGGAAAAGTACAGATGTTTTTTGTAATACTGAGTAAAAACCAATAAGTATACTATAGAAAGGGCATCCAACAATCTCATCAGAAATAGTGTAGAAGTTCCCACAGAGGTTGCAACCTTATAGTGTTTCTTAAGTAAGACAACATAAGAAATTTCGCCGCTTTTAAATGGAAGAATTCTGAGTAAAAATTGATATATCATCATAAATGGCATTAATCTCAAAGTATTTAAGTTTTCGAGTACTAACGATAGTCTATAGGCTCTCAAAATGAATTGAACCACATAAATTATGATGCCAATTAATATAGTGGATATACTAATTTTTCTAAAGGCTATCATAATGTCATCTATATTTATTAATTTTATACAAAGTACTAATACTATGATCGTAATGATAACAGAGAAGAGTACTTTTTTATTTATCATTTTGTTGTCCCTTCTTGGTGTTCACGTCTTGCAAAATTTGATGGCATAATTCGTCCCAACTAAATTTAGTTTTGAAATATTCTATATTTTCTGACATAGCTCTTTCTCGCGAATTTTCATAAAAATCAACTATAGATTCATAAATGGAATCACTACTTTTGCTTGGTACAGTGTAGCCAGTTTCCCCATTCAGTACAACCTCAGGAAGACCACCTACATCTGTCACAAGAACTGGTTTATTGTAGCTGTATGCAAGTTGAACAACAGCACTTTGTGTTGCGGTAGTATAAGGAAGAACAGCTATATCCGCGGCGCAGAAATATTGATGAATTTGTTCAGTTGGAACATAATGATCTATAATTGTTACATAATTATGAAGTGAGTATTCAGAGATAACTTTAAGGTATTCCTCCTTAGAACCTTTCATGAATTCCCCGACAATGAGTAAATGAATATCAGAAAATTTTTTGACTAAAGGCACCATGCTTCTTAATAAATACACTAATCCTTTATAGGGTCTTACAAATCCAAAGAATAAAAGTACCTTTTTATTGCGCAGGCCTAATAAATGCTGCGAACTATCCTTGGATACTTGCTTGGGATTTATTTCATTAAATGATGGCATAAGAGCCTTTTTAACTATCGCACCAGGGATAATTTTTTTTAAATTGTATCGATCTTCTGAGGAATGGACCAAGAACAGATCACCAAGTTTCAGTGTTTTACTAGTAATCCATTGTTTGATCCGGCTCGTCTCATGTTCGATAACGTTGTGACATAAGAACATAATCCTAGCATTCGTTTTCCTTCTAGTTAATGTACAAAGTACAATATACAATGGAGCGAAGAAAGTCACCCACCAAGGGACAATGATAAGTTCTGGTTGGTACTGACTTATGTGTTTCACAGCTTGAAACCAAGTTAAAGGGTTGATAGAGTCTAAGATTCGAAGAATATTGGGCTCATAAAGACCAATATTCTCCTTCTCTTCGTCACTTTTTCCAGGATACAAAAACTTAGGGTATTGTCTTCTAAACCCAATAAATTGAACTTGATGGCTATTTTTCAACAAAGCTCTATATAATAAAGTATTATAGTGTGATATTCCTCCACGATACGGATAGGATGGGCCTATCAAAGTAATCCTCATAAAAATCCCCTTGATTTTGTGAATTATATGTTTATCGTCATAAAACGATCAACTATTTATATGAACATTTATTTTTATAGGCATCTCACCAAAATCATAAAACCATCCTACACCTTCTTGAACTAATCCGATCCATACTTCATAATCTCCAGGTGGGAGCGGTTTACCGTCATAGCCTATAGGAGAAAGCTCAATTTTAGTTTGTATATTGTCATTCGGAAAAAGTGAAGATGGCAAATGTACTCGGCCCTCTGATAGCCTGTGACTCATGTCATTTTTATCAAACCATATTTGACCAATATTTACAGAATGAATATTAGTCCCTAAATAGCTGAAACTAGGAAGAAAATGGGCACCATTATTAGCCAAATTAATAGAAATACTTTTTGAATCAACTGGATTTATAGACAAATTATTAGAATCCTCAAGTTGAATATTCGTTTTGACATTATTAAGGGCAAAATTGGGTGTGATAGAGCTATCGATGATACGAACCATTTTAACTGCTACTCCTAAATCTCTAGTGTCATTTGTCCCCTCGATCACTTGTGCCGGATTCCATACGTTACTTTGAATTTCGAGCACGATTTTATTATCAGATGACTTTATATCATGAAGAGATAGTATTTTCTCAGTAGGACCGTTGATTATACCTGAAAATAGATTTTGACTATTTGCTGTAATCTTAATATCCTGAGGTTGTGGCCCTATATTGTTGATGGAGATTTGTACACTTGACGATTGATAGTCTGGTTCCACTGGGATTACTAGTACACCTTTCCCGTTAGTCCATCTAAACGGAACACCTAAGGAATCAACTTCTGTGTTATAGAAACCGGATTCTTCTACACCTATTACGGGGTAAGCGCCTAATATAGAATTTTGTTGTTTATCTAAATTACTTAATTTGTATAATCCTAAATGATACTGATTTTCAACCATCTCACTCGGTAGCTTATTCGGCACTTGCTCAAGATTACTAAAACGCAAATCAAAATCCTCTACCTTCTCACGTCCATAACCAAAAACTCCGATGTTGTCTAGCAGAAAAACATTCGTATCTTTTTGTTTGTTTATTTCATTTAGCAACTTTTTATAGCTAGATTCTCTTAGATGATTTAATTGAATTATTTTTTTATCAAAAGCCATGAATAGGGGAGTGTTAATAGTATCATCAGCATTAGAAATGACAATGGAGTTATCTGGTATCTTATTAGCTATGGTTGCAACCTGATTCCAGGAATTGTTATTTTCTTTTACTGATATTAGTGCTTTGTCTTGTTGAAACACATAGATGAACAAACTTAAACTAATTATGATGAGAAGAAACTTTCGCCGATTGTTAGAGAAAAGCGACGTGAAGTTGTAAAGCCCGTAAAAAGCCAAAAAAGTAATACCTGGAATTATAATTGGAATGAACCTTCGTATAGCCCAATACTGATCGGGTGATATTTGAGGATCGTATAAATATAAAGCAGAAAACCCTCCGATAAGGACGATCAGTGGGATAAGGCCCCACTCTTTTTTAAACATAATACGGTATAAAGCAGCTAATAAGCCACCGACCGCCGCATAAAAAATAGGAATTGATAGATACAAGCATATATTGATGATAGAGTTTTCACGGTAATTTCGAGTCCCATCTAAGAACGATCCCGGCCAATCATACGTAGAAAAGGGGCCAATGTGAGGCCTGATCAAATGAGCATATATGATCGCAATAAGACTTAAGCACAGTAAACCGTAGTATAAATATTTTGAACTCGATACTTTTATTTTCAGTTTTGATATAATAAATAAAATAATCAGTAAAAAAATTGATAGCAGACCTATTTTTAAAAGTTGATCAGATAAACCTAAAAAATATGGCTTGCTAAAATAGTAATAATAAGGAACTGAAAGTAAGATAAAAACTGCATTAATAATATGCAATTTATTCCACACTGCTTTTTCTGATGGCGAAATTTCTTTTTTAAGTAAATTAAAGATAATATGAGAAAATATTAGCATAGGGAAAAAAAGATAAACATCGATTCTTACTAAATAGGTCACTCCCCAAAGAAACCCGCTTAAATATGCAAACACACCGTTCTTATTCTGTAACGAAATAATTAATGATAAGGCTGCTCCTAAGACAAAGACTTGAGTAAGTGTTTCCGATAAAGTCATCCTCGAAATCCATAGTTGACTCAAATTAAATCCCAAAAACAACGTCGCCATAATCGCATATGGTTTTTCCATAAATATTTGTGTAATGTATCGAAGCATGATAAGCGAGAAAAACAAAAATAGAGTATTAACTCTAAAAAGACCTTCGATTCCAAAAGTAGAGTAACCATGTGCCAACCACGTTGAATATAAGTGAGAGAATTGTATGGTCATATGTTCCGGTGTAACGTAAAGTCCTGATAAAAAAAAGTCATAAAAATCTTCAGCATTAAGCAGAGGATAATTAGGATCAATTCCACCATGATTTGCTATATAGATTCCGGTATTTGCGTAGACGCCTTGGTCTCTTCCACCTAAAACGTTCTCATTAGGATAAATAATGCTAAATACAATCAGCACTAAAAGGCCTATGACGAAAATGGATTCCGATATATCAATGTTTAATTTAAATTTCTTAGACCGTAACCCTTTACCAATAAAATACAGTCCTATTAATGAGATTAACCAACCTAGATATCCAAATACTTCGCTATTGTAAATTCCTAATAGTACAGAACCAATAAGAAATAATGACCATATGGCTATTCCACAAACCATCATCAAAAATAAATGTGATAGGTCTGTTTTCGTTTCCTTTTGTACTTTGTTCTGTAGAAACAATTCAATCAGATACCCTAAAAACGGTATCGATACCCATAAACCAAGTTGTGCTAAGTTAACCATTGAT
This sequence comes from Paenibacillus sp. 32352, assembly GCF_002042965.1. Lineage (GTDB taxonomy): Bacteria > Bacillota > Bacilli > Paenibacillales > NBRC-103111 > Paenibacillus_S > Paenibacillus_S vulneris. The sequence continues at coordinate 103,590 of NZ_MZNT01000015.1, forward strand.
TCCTCCTGCTGATCCAATTCTAGTTCTATAACCGAATCCATTAATTGATAACTAACTTTTACAACTACAAATTAACCTAAACTTCTTGCGACCTTAAAAGTCACGGCAAATATTTTCTTGCTGTTACAGAAAAACACCCTCTTTGCTTGGTATCATGGAAGTGTCAAGCAACCATGCAAACAAAGAAAGGTGTGTAACCCAATGGTACACTATCGGTCCCTACCTGACCTTCTACAGCCAATGTATTATTCATAGATATGGCCCAAAACAATTTGCAAAAGTAACAAAAAAACAAGCTGTATTATGTCAACCTCAATATGGCTGACTGATTTACCTTTCTTTTCGACTTCGGATTTAAATATAACATATATAAAAAAGTCCATAGATTTGTTGTCTTAAACTTACACTTGATGCAAATGTTCATTTCAGTTTTATATATGTTATCAGAAAATTATTAAGAAATGATTACTATTAAATGAATGTTCGCTGAAAATTCAGGATCTAAAATTATTTATCGGACCTCCCAACGTTATTTGTTAATGGTAATTTCCCCCTATTACAATATTGATTCTAGTAATTTGAGGTGATAAAAAATATCATCATTAGGTTTACTAACATTTACTTACTGCATATGGTAGAAATATCCGCATAAGTGCCTCATTTACTGACAAAACAAAGGAATTTAAAGTTTACCCGAAACACATTATTAATGTAAAGAGTAACTTATTTCATTTATCCTATCACTTTATTGAAGATAAGGAAATAAAGTACTTCATGATAGTCTCAGGACCTCAACAAAATTATGATTCGTCGTTACTAATTTCCTAGAAACATTTCTACCCATGTAATGATAGGTAACTTTGGAACCGTAAAACACATACCCGCATCTAGGAGCAGAGATATCAGTATGTTTGGGTCTGTCTTTTCATTAGGAGAAATAAATTGTTTGGGAGCTAACGGATAGGGATTTCTTGAGTAGTCTGTTCAGAGAATATCTCATCTACCTTTTTTTTCTTCTTATTAGATGCTTAAGCTGACTTGTGATGTACTGTCAGCACAATAGAAGGTTGTTTGATGAGCGGCCAGTTCATTCATAAATCACTTCATGAAGAACGATTTATTGGAGAACGATCCTTCTAGACTAAATATTTTCCGAAATGGCTCCTTTGAGGAAGAATCCCATTATTTCCTATAACCAACCGGTTATAGGAGTTTTTATTTCCTCCCCCAACCTTGTCTGCATAATTGTCCAAGTCCCCACATAGACATGTTATCAGTTGAAATTAACTTAGTGTGGTGGAGGGGATTCAAGATGCGGCGATTCACGTGGGTGATTGCCTTAGTGTTGAGCTTGAGCCTGGTTTTGGCGGGCTGCGGCAAGAAGGATTCGGGATCAGTGGTGAAGGATTTGGATTCGGTCATGAATAAGCTGCAGAGCTATCAAGGCAGCGGGCGGATGGTGCTGCACACGGGGCAGGAGCCGCAGGAGTATCAAGTGGAAGTATGGTACCAGAACCCTCATTACTACCGGATCTCGCTGACGAATGCCAAGAAGGACATTACTCAGATTGTACTGCGTAACGATGACGGGGTGTTTGTGCTGACACCTCACTTGAACAAGAGCTTCCGGTTCCAGAGCGATTGGCCGGAAAATCAAGGACAAGTCTATTTGTACCAATCTCTTATTCAAAGCATTCTGATGGACAATGAGCGTCATTTTACAACGGATCAAAATGCGTATGTGTTCGATGTTTTGGCGAATTACCAGAACGGATCGCTTGCGCGGCAGAAGATTTGGCTGGACAAAAAGAATTACGCGCCGCAGCACGTGGAAGTATCCGACGCGAATGCCAATGTGATGATGATTGTGGATTTCAATCAATTTGAATTCGGTAAGAAGTTTGATAAGGATTCCTTCGACATGCAGCGGAATATGACAAGCTGGAACATCATGTCCTTACCGACATCCGGACAGCCAGGCACTCATGATGCCGGAACGATAGACGGCAAGGCGGACAGCAAGGGAGCAGCCACCGATAAAGCTGCAGGCGCTACTAGCGGAGCGACCAGCAGCAGTGGTACATCCACAAACAGCGGCAGCGCTGCCAATGGCACAACTGGAGCTAAAGCTGGATCCGCCGCAGGCACCAACGGAGCTTCCAATGACGCAGCGAAGGGAACAATAGCCGGAACGTCTAGCAGCGGCAATGCTGGCACCACAGCACCGGCAGACAAAGCGACGTCTGGTGCAGCTAGCGGTACGGCAACCAAGGGGGCTGCTAATGGCACAGGTGCAGCTAATCCGACGAACGGGACGACCAACCCGCCAAGCGGTTCCAGCAGCGCTGCCAGCAGTACAGGAGCCAACGGAGCGGCCACGGGTGCCGCAGCAGGTACTACGGGAACAGCAGCCGGAACGAAAGGCGATACATCCAAACAAGGTCTGTCGTTTGGCGTTATCGAGCCGCATTATGTGCCTAACGGCGTGAAGAAGCAGGATGTCAAGATGATCAAGCTGGGCGATGAAGATGCGGTGATGCTGCGCTACTCCGGCAAGTACAACTATACGCTTGTGGAGTCCCGCCCTGAGACGCAAACCGTAACCTCGCTTCCGGGCAACATTGTTGATTTGGGCTTCACCCTGGCTGTTGTTATCGGGGACGAGAAGAAGACGATGACATGGACCTATGAAGGTGTAGAATTCCGGCTGTCGACGGCGGATCTTCATCAGACAGAGATGATTAAAGTTGCTCAAGCCGTCCAGGATGAGATGGGCAAGTAAGCATAAGGCAAGTAATTAATGGTCGCCTATCCTGAACCTTCCAACCCTTTGCTCTAGATTCAGATTGAAGCGGCAACAAGGCCGGAGATAAAGCGTACATTTCTTCCAATATTTTAGGTAAAAACGCGAGAAAAAGGCGTTTTGGCGCAATCTTTTTACCAAAAACTAACGATTTCCTGATAAGTGGATGTTCAAGATTTTGTTCATTGACACCTGTTGTAGATCGGATTACCATAGGTTTATTGAATGACACATGGAAAACGACAAGGGGGAAGTTCCCTGCTTAAGGGAGCTTCCCTTGATTTTCGCAGAAGAAGGTGGACTTATGGATTCGTTTTACCGGCCTACACGGGTAGAGATTTCCTTGGACGCATTGCGACACAATTTGTTAGGGTTTCGTCGAGTGCTGCCTGCCCAGGTGAAGATGATGGCCGTGGTCAAAGCGGATGCTTACGGGCACGGAGCGGTGGAGGTCAGCCGGGAGGCGCTGAAGTGCGGCGTCGAATATATTGCGGTGGCTTTTTTGGATGAAGGCTTGGAGCTTCGGCAGGCTGGGATTACAGCACCGATCCTGGTATTGGGGTATACGCCTCCGGAAGGCTTGGAGATGGCTTGGGAGTACGATATTACCGTCAATATGTACAGCCAGGAGCTGCTGGACGCATTTGAACAGCTGCAGCTGAGAGAGAAGCCGCTGAAAATCCATGTCAAGATCGATTCCGGCATGAACCGGTTAGGGCTTACAACGGAATCCGAAGCGATTTCGTTCATCGAACGGGCGCTTGCGATACCGGGGCTTTATGTCGAGGGGCTGTTCACTCACTACGCTTGTGCCGATGAAGAGGACAAAACGTATACGCTGGAGCAATACCGGCGTTTTGAAAGGATTGTAACCTACTTTGCGGAGAAGGGTGCGGAGTTTCCTTATGTCCATGCCGGCAATAGCGCGGCAGCGATTGATTCTCCTGAACTAACCTATAACATGGTGCGTCTTGGCATCAGCATGTACGGCTTGTATCCATCGGATGAAGTGAACCATCAGGTCATTGAGCTGGAGCCCGTGATGAGCATCAAAACGGGGGTCGTCATGGTCAAAACGCTTCCGGCCAACTCGGGGATCAGCTACGGGACGATTTATCGGACTCAAGGCGAGGAGACGATTGCTACGCTTCCGATCGGGTATGCGGACGGGTTCTCCCGAATGCTGACCGGCAAAGCGCAGGCGCTGGTGAAAGGGGAACGGAAGCCGATCGTCGGACGGATCTGTATGGACCAGTGCATGATGAATGTGACGGGGATTGACGATGTCCACAATGGCGAAGAGGTTGTTATCCTTGGCAGACAAGGGGAAGAGAAGATTACCGCGGAAGAGCATGCCGATTGGCTCGGTACGGTCAATTACGAGATTACTTGCATGATTTCTCACCGCGTACCGCGCGTATATATCCGTGACGGAGAAGTCGTATCCACGGTGAACCCGTTGATGCGTCAGGGCTGGAACGCCCGGTTATAGCAGCTCGATGTGAACATTTTCCAATCATTTTCATAGAAGCTCAGTAGAGGAATTTCGGGTTTGGCCGCGAATATGTATAATACATACTTCTGTGGATTCTTATGACTTGGAACTCTATGGTGTGGGAACAAGAGAGGTATAACATATTTGCTATACCTCTGGCATATACTCATCTTGTATAATTTTGCTGTATATTCGCCATAATGGTAATACTGTTTGTATGTTTTTGGGGGTGCATGCTTGGTGTCCAATGCGCAGAACACTAAACGAATCATGATCAGCTTACCGGACTATTTGCTGCAGGAAGTAGACGGTATTGTGGAAAAGGAAAACTCGAATCGCAGCGAATTTATTCGTCAGGCGATGAAGCTGTATTTGGTGGAACGGAAGAAACGTCACCTGAGGGAATCCATGCAGCGCGGATATATGGAAATGGCGAAAATCAACTTACACATGGCTTCGGAGGCATTTCAAGCGGAGGAAGAAGCGGATAGCACTCTTGACCGTTTAGTTAGCGGGGTGTAACTATTGATTGTCAAACGAGGCGATGTTTTTTTCGCAGATCTATCACCTGTCGTTGGTTCCGAGCAGGGCGGTATTCGTCCGGTGCTCATCATTCAGAATGACATTGGGAATCGCTTCAGTCCTACGGTCATCGTAGCAGCGATTACAGCTCAGATTCAAAAGGCTAAGCTGCCTACACATGTTGAGATCGATGCGGAATCTCACGGCTTTGACAGAGATTCTGTCATTTTGCTGGAGCAAATTCGCACGATTGATAAGCAGCGTCTGACAGATAAAATTACTCACCTTGACGAAGAGACGATGCGTAAAGTGGACGATGCATTGCAGGTAAGCGTGGGACTGATTGAGTTTTAACGCATTCATGGGATTGAAGCGAGGGACCGCGTGGGGGATCCCTCGTTTTTTATTGTCTGTATGCTTTTGACCATCGTGAACAAGAGTTGCTGCTGTGCTCTCGATAAGCATGGCAGTCTGCAAATTGGCCCCATAGAGGGGTCAGCATGCAGCTAAAACAAGGGCTCGGGGGCTGTGCCGGAACTAGATAGCCCTTAGTAGTGGGAATAGACGGAGGAGGACAAGGAGTACATGTCGATGTCGAAGGATGAAGTGCTGCAGCTAGAGGACAACAAAGCGGGGACCGAGCTTAATGAAGAGATGAAGGCGGCCATTCAGGAGCGCATTTTGAAGCAAATTGCGGGTGAGCTGGGGTTAGCCGCAGCCAAGGTTCGTATTACGGTTGGCTTGCTCGATGAAGGCAATACGATTCCTTTTATTGCTCGCTACCGTAAAGAGATGACAGGGGAGCTCGATGAGAACCAGCTTCGGGACATCGAAGAGCGACTGACGTATTTGCGCAATCTGGAGTCACGCAAGCTGGAGGTCATCCGGCTTATTGCCGAGCAGGACAAGCTGACGGACGAGCTGAAGCAATCGATCGAAGCATCCGTCAAGCTGCAGGAGCTGGAGGATTTGTACCGTCCTTACCGTCAGAAGCGGAAAACCCGGGCAAGCGTAGCGAAGGAAAAAGGCCTGGAGCCGCTGGCAGCATGGATTCTGTCCCAGCCGCGGCAGGGAGATCTCCAAGCGGAAGCGGGCAAGTATGTCAGCGAAGAGAAGGGCGTTAAGACAGCGGACGAGGCTGTGCAGGGGGCGATGGATATCCTGGCGGAGCAGCTTGCCGACGATGCCAAAATCCGCGCGTGGATACGCCAATATACATATGACCAAGGGATTGTAAGAACCGAGGCGAAGGATGCCGAGCAGGAATCCGTCTATGAAATGTATTACAGCTACCAGGAGCCGGTCCGCAAGCTGCCTCCGCATCGTATTCTGGCCATTAACCGCGGGGAGCGGGAGGATGTGCTTAAGGTGTCGCTGGAGGTCCAAACAGACCGCATCCACGATTATATCGGCCGCCGGACGATCAAGGGTCCTTCCGTCGTGAAGGATACGCTCCAGGCGGTTATTGAGGACGCGTACAAGCGGCTATTGGCGCCGTCTATCGAGCGCGAGGTTCGCAACGAGATGACGGAGAAGGCTGAGGAGAAGGCCATCCAGGTGTTCGCCGAAAACTTGCGCAATTTGCTGCTGCAAGCCCCTGTGAAGGGGAAGGTGGTGCTGGGAGTCGATCCGGCCTACCGGACAGGCTGCAAGCTTGCTGTAGTGGACGAGACGGGGAAGATGCTGGAGATTGCCGTGACCTATCCGACCCCGCCAAACAATAAAGTAGCCGAGGCTAAGGCCAAGTTCCGCAAGCTGATCGAGACTTACGGAGTTGAGCTCATTGTTATTGGTAACGGTACGGCATCGCGCGAGACGGAGCAGTTCGTAGCCGAGCTGATCAGTGAGATCAAGGAGCGCCGCTTGCAGTATTTGATCGTCAATGAAGCGGGTGCGAGCGTCTACTCGGCTTCCAAGCTGGCGCAGACCGAATTCCCGGATCTTGATGTTGCGGAACGCAGCGCTATCTCTATCGCCAGACGTCTGCAGGATCCATTGGCCGAGCTGGTCAAAATCGAACCCAAGGCGATCGGTGTCGGTCAATACCAGCATGATGTGACGCAAAAAAGATTGGACGAGAGCTTGACGTTCGTCGTTGAATCCGCCGTTAACCATGTCGGGGTGGATGTGAATACGGCTTCGCCTTCTTTGCTTTCTTATGTATCGGGGATCAACAGCACGTTAGCCAAAAATATCGTGAAGTACCGCGAGGATAACGGCAAGTTCGTGAGCCGCTCACAGCTGCAAAAGGTACCGCGCTTGGGAGCGAAGGCCTTCGAGCAGTGCGCCGGCTTCCTCCGTATCAGCGACGGGAAAAATCCGCTGGATAACACGCCGATTCATCCGGAGTCTTACGAGGTCGTGGACAAGCTGTTCGCTGAGCTGAAGCTGAAGCTGTCCCAGCTGGGCTCCCAGGAGCTCAAGGACATGCTCCAGCAGGTGGAGCCTGCGGAGCTGGCTGTTAAGCTGGGTGTCGGAGTGCCTACGCTGCGCGACATTTTGGACAGCCTCCAGCGCCCGGGACGCGACCCGCGGGACGAGCTGCCAGCCCCGATCTTCCGTACGGATGTGCTGCAGATCGAGGATTTGGCGCCGGGCATGGAGCTTCAGGGTACGGTGCGCAACGTTATTGACTTCGGTGCTTTTGTCGATATCGGCATCAAAAATGACGGTCTCGTCCATATTTCCCAAATGAGTGATTCTTATGTGAAGCATCCGATGGATGTGGTGTCTGTCGGAGACACGGTAACTGTATGGGTGTTGAGTGTGGATTTGAAAAAGGGCCGCGTTAGCCTGACCATGAAAAAGCCTTAATGGTAATGTGAAGCCTCCATCGGTAGGGGAGAGCGTGCCCGAGGACAACCCTTTCGAAAGTTTCGGGCTCTGCATCTCCTTTCCAGGGCTTCATAATGCCCAGCAAAAAGGTGAGATTTCCTCTACGATCAATTTGAAGGGAATACGCTAAACTGGATAGGCCTTAAAGTCAGCAGAAGCCTTATGGGCTGTATAAAAATAGAGCATAGCCGGAGATACATCTCCTTGCTATGCTCTATTTTTTGGTGAACACTCGCTTTATTAAAGTTGTGAAGATGAGGATTCCTCCGAATCGCTCCTTCGCGTTCGGTAGAAAAACCAGCAATCGTTCAACAACCGGATTTGTCTTAAATTCTTGTTATAGTATGCCCGCATTAATTGATTGCAAAGCCATTGCGGCATATGAATCAGCCCCTTCCCGCCCTTCCGTTATGCGCCTTCGTTCTTATGGTATAGCATATGGCTGGGTGGGCTGATAGGTGCAGGTCCTAATCGGCGAGTTCTTCTTCGTCCTCGTACCACTGTTCCAGCTGAGCCTGCAGTGCGCGAATTTCGGTCAGCAGGGAAATCAGCGGGTAGGCTTGCTCATTGATGGAGGAGAAGGCTTTCTCCAGCTGGTTAATGTAGTCCAGACCGTGATGCAGCTTGTATTCGGGATTCACGATATCCAAGCCGTCGCATTCGGCAATAACCTTAGGAAGGGAAGGCACATTGGATGCGGTCAGCTTTTCTAATTCTTTATGGAGACGTAAATTTAATGCCGTTAATTGGTACATGTGGGAAGCGGGCAGCTCGACAAATTCGATGGCTGTGCCCAGCTGCAGAACGGCGTATTTCATTTTGGACATGAATAAGGACTCCTCTCGTGCTTTTGCTGCTCTAACTATCCGATGGATAAACTATCTACTTGACAGTGTAGCCTATGATGCGGTTACAATTCAAGTGAGAATAGCGAAAGAAACGTGGGTGGACAAGTGTGAATGACCAGCAGCTGCAGGAGTGGGTGGAGCAAATTTCTTTGGAATCGTTCGGCCGTCCGTTTCTGCATCAAGCGCGATTCAACCGCAGGCTGACTTCGACGGGAGGCCGCTATTTTATAAAGTCCCATGATATTGAGATCAGCTCGCATCAGCTGGAGCAATTCGGGAAGGAAGACGTCGAGAAAATCATCAAGCATGAGCTATGTCATTATCATCTGCATTTGCTGAATAGGGGATACCAGCACCGGGATGCGGACTTTAAGGCGCTGCTGAAGCAGGTAGGCGGAACCCGGTTCTGCAGATCGCTGCCCACGGCCAAACGGCGTGAGCCGTACCGGTACAAGCTGGTTTGCACGGCTTGCAAGATGGAGTATCTGCGCAAAAGAAAGCTGGATCCGCGCAAATATGCGTGTGGAAAATGCAGGGGAAAATTGAAATTGCATACGCTTGACTTCAAATAAAATTCATGATAAATTTAAAAATGTATTCCCTGATAGCTCAGTTGGTAGAGCACTCGACTGTTAATCGAGTTGTCACAGGTTCGAGTCCTGTTCGGGGAGCCATAGCTTTGGAGAGATACCCAAGTGGCTATAAGGGGACCCTCTGCTAAGGGGTTAGACTGCGTAAGCGGTGCGAGGGTTCGAATCCCTCTCTCTCCGTAAATGAAAGAACCGTCCGTGAGGGCGGTTCTTTCTTGTTTTCTATACCATGTACATGACCAGCCCTTGCCGGGTAGGGAAGGCTGCAAAAGCATCCTTCCCGCCCTCCACCCCCAATGGAGAAGACCGCGCATGATTGTAAAACCATAGCTCCAAAACCCACCCTGTAGGCCGCACGCGTATTGAAAAAAGAACGGCTATCAGTCCTGAAGATCCCGCTTATACGACAAGTAAACGAGTATGGCCAGAGATACCACTATGATCAGCAGCAGAATGTAGATGGATTCATGATAATTCATAATCCAGTACACGGAGACAAAGATGGTTAGAATGCCAATCGTATTGACGACGGCTTTTATTTTTTTGAACCCCGATAACTGACGGGTATAGTACAAATTATGCGGCGGCCTCATGATGAAGGAAAAGCCGTAATGACAATAGTACAGAAGATAGGCCGTCAAAAATGCAGCAAGCTCGCCGGATACCTGGATGATGAAGGTTCCCCAGTTAGCGGACTGCTGCCCGTCATCAACGGTCACGATTCCCGATCGCAGCAAGCCGAAATAGACAAGCAGCACGATACCGTTAAAGCCGAGATACGCGATGGCAGAGACGTCAATGGCATGGACAAGACTGACTTTAACCAGAAATCTCAATAAAAGGACACATAAAACAAACTGGATGGCCAGATCATAGCTTGGGATATCCAGCACCATCCGGTTCAAATAAGAAACGATCGATAATACTAGCCCGATGATTGTCAATTGGGGCCAATATTCCCAGAAGGGCCACCGGAACGTTTTGAACATGAGCGCGAGAGTGGCTATAACGTCCAGAAAACCCAGCAGGATGAAAAAAAATGTCTGCAACACTATCACCTGTTTCCTGGATGTTGAGTAATCCTGTATTCCTTAAATCCATCGTTTCCACTTAAAAACGAGCCACAAGAGCAGGCTGACCCCAATCATGACTCCCCAGACATAGGCGTAGCCCCAATCCCAGCTTAGCTCGGGGATATTTTTGAAATTCATGCCGTACACCCCCGCGATGAAGGTCAGCGGCAGAAAGATGGAGCTGACGATCGTCAGCGTCTTGATGATTTGGTTCATCCGGTCCGATTTCATATTCACTTGAAGCTCAAGCAGAGCCGTAAACGATTCCTTGAACATGTCCAGGGAATCCAGCACCCGTGAGATATGGTCGCATATATCGACGAAATAAGCGTCGGTTTCCTGACGGGTATAAGGAAACGTCTGGTGGCTGATCGATCCCACGATGGCTCTTTCCTCCAGAGCGATACGCCGAAACAGGTGCATCGCCCGTTTTAGATGAAACACCTCATGAGACACCTTGAGATAAGGATTCTCGAATATTTTGCGCTCCAGCTCGTCCATTTGATCCTCGATCCGATTCGTGATTTCGGTATATTCATCTACGCACAGATCGAGCAAACGGTGCAGAATATCTCCTGGATGATCAGCGAGCTCTTTCACTGCTAATAATTGCTGCCGCAGCAGTTCGAACAGTTTAAGCTGCTTTTTGCATATGGTCACGATATAATTAGCGCCTATGACAATGCCGATCTCCACAGGAGCCAATCGTTTATCGGTAATAGCGAAAAAAGTAAGAAAGATATGGTCCTTATACCGGTCCATCTTGGGCCGTTGATTCAGCTTGATGGCATCCTCCACGGCGAGAGGGTGGCAGTGGAACATCTCTGCAAGTACGCGCTTGACTTCGGCGGGCTCCGGCTTGGACAAATGAATCCAGACGGTCTCATGCGGAGTTAAGGGCCGGATGGCTTCCTCCGACACATGATCCGTACCCGGACAGCGTACGATCATCATTTTTACGTTCACCTCGTTGTACAAAGCATATCATACAATTCTTTTGAAGACGAAAATATTATTTTAAGAAAAGGCTTGTCAATTTTGAGACATTCAGATATAATAACTTTTGTCGTCAAAAAGGCAACCAAGAACATGCATAACGAGGCCCGTTGGTCAAGGGGTTAAGACACCTCCCTTTCACGGAGGTAACAGGGGTTCGAATCCCCTACGGGTCACCATTCTTTTCGAAGGTTATCGAATTGAATAGCATGCCTTGATTAGAGCCATTAGCTCAGTTGGTAGAGCACCTGACTTTTAATCAGGGTGTCGAAGGTTCGAGTCCTTCATGGCTCATGTTTTATCCCTCATAGTATTAACTTGCGGTTGTGGTGGAATGGCAGACACGCCATCTTGAGGGGGTGGTGGGCGTACGCTCGTGGAGGTTCGAGTCCTCTCAACCGCATTATCATCCGAACGATACAATCCCTTGGAAACAAGGGATTTTTTTAATGCATACAATTGATTTCATCTCGGGGCTTCCGCAATGTACCTGAATCAGCTTTGTAACCAAGGCCCGACTTTGTGGGGTTCTTTCCCCGCATATGAACAACCAGACCTATTTTATTTGCGGATAGGAGTGATTCATATTCGAGTAGCAAAGCGGTGGACATTTTGGGTGTGGCTGGCGCTAACCTGCTTTTGGGTCGTGCTTATATTTGTCAAATCGGCCCAAACCTATGCAGAGCAGGATATTCGCCCGCTGCTGGCCGAGTGGCTTCCCTATGAAACGTTGCTTCATTGGATTCCTCACGTGGAGTTTTATTACGACGGAGGCTTAGTCACCTGGACGAAGCCGTATGATTTTATCGAATTTTTTATCCGTAAGGGCGGTCATGTCACGGAGTTTGCGATCCTCTGCTTTTTTAGCGTGATGACCTTGCTATCGAGGCCGTACAAGCCTTTTCCTTCTATTGGTATAGGCGCAGTCTTCTCGATTTTGTACGCAGCTTCGGATGAATGGCATCAAACCTTCGTTCCGGGGAGAACCGGCCACGCTATTGACGTGATGGTGGATTCTATCGGCGTAGTGCTGGCAGCGCTCGTAATCGGTTTGGCTCGACTTGTTTTCCGCAAACGGAAAGCAAACCGTTTCTAAAGATTAGGACTTTAGTATCCGATAATAGAAGAGGATGCTATCGTGTCCAAATCGAACGGAAAGGGGGCCGCGAACAATGGACGTAGGAAGTATAGGCTCGGCATCCATGGCACTGAGCGCAAGCGCATTAAAGCAAACCGTAGGGATTGCCGTGTTGAAAAAATCGGCCGATATGCAGACTGAGCAGGTGAATACGCTGTTGCAGGGCTTCGCTGCGGCTCAGCATCCCTATTTGGGACAAAGTCTGGATTTGAAGGTCTAAAGGCATAAACCAACCATAGCGCGGTCGCTCATCTTGGAATGGCTTCGACGGAATTTTTCATCATGACTTGGAACGTGACGGCTCTTTTGGGGCCGTCTTTTTTTTCTATGGATTAACAAAATAGGCGGGATTAACCGATATAAGTAGAGAGGATTGGAGGGTATGCAATGAAAAAGAAACGAGGCTTCCGCTATACTTGTTTGTTATGGTTGACTGTGATAGGGCTTGCATTGCCCCCGATGCCGGCCAAGGCAGAGGTTCAATTCAGCGATGTCAGCGCGCAAGCAAACGGCTGGGCTATCAATTCCATTTATTTGATGGCGCAAAAGCAAGTATTGACCGGATATCCGGACGGAACGTTCAAACCGAACCAAACGATCAGCAAAGCCGAATGGACAACCATGGTATACCGTTTGTTCGATAAATACCGGCCTAATTTATATGCAACAGGATTGCAAAAGGTTGAAGGATTTTCCGACGTATCTCCGCAGCATTGGGCGTATAAGCCGATTTCGGAGATTTACAACCAAACGTTTAACTGGGGCGTGTTCGGATTAACGAATACGGGGGAGCTAACCTTTCGCCCGGATGCCCAGCTGACACGGCTCCAGCTTGCGGATATGCTGTACTCCTTCTTTGATACGAGGATGATCGATCGGCGCATGAGCCCGAATGACGTATGCTCCGTAGTATCGGAATATAAAGATATTCCGATCAAAATGTTCGAGGAGAAGGCGAAGTATGACGATGCCGCCAAATCGGACGGCCGCCTGGACGCATCCGGCATGGCCTTGCTGCAGACGAACAGCGTCCTGCCCATACTCATGATGGGAACAGGAAAGAGCGACTGCACCTTCGGTACGGATGCTTTCTCCAATGCCCAGGCGAGCAGCCTGGCGAGCTTACAGGTTTCCGGCATCATGACGGCCAATGAGCTGGGGTATTTCCGTCCGATGGATAAGGTTACCCGTGCCGAGGCGGTAACGATTTTGAACCGGATATACAATTATTTAAACAAAAACTACTGGCTGGGCGACTATTCCACGATTGAACTGGAGGGTTCTGGCTCAGGAGGCTCAACCGGAGCGGGCAGCGGCCCCAATTCCGGCATTTACAACCCTGACACGTCGGCTTTGTATCCGGACTGGGATACAGGGGGATCCATTATCGGCGGCAATAACGGGGCAAGCTGGTCGAATGATTCTATCGTCAATGTTCGCGATTACTTCGACGATAAGGGCGTGCTGCAAAAAAATCTAAAGAACGGCGAGATTGAAGCGGCTATTTTGCCTAAGGACAATCGATATTTGACCGTCGATATGAAAACGGACGATGAGGTCGATTTGTACCTCATTCTGGACGGAAAAATTGCTCATCTGACACAGAAGGAGCTGCCCAAAACGATATCGGTGGAAGGAGTCAAGCTGGTAGGCTTCCGTACAACCCAGCTGAAACCAAATCCGCTGAAAATCGCAGGCACTCCGGTCACCTTGACGGTGAAGCTGGATAAGGAGAAGCCGGAGCCTGTTAAGCCCGGCAAGAAGAAGTAAGAGGACCTCATCCTGAGGTCATCCATCCATAGCAACGAAAAAAGGCTTCCGCCATCCGGCGGGAGCCTTTGCTGTATCATTGAAGAAGATGCTTTAATGCGCTATAGTCGATTTGTTTTTTGTCGAGATAAGAGGTTAAGCTTTTGTAATCGCGTCTCGGAGTGGCCAGAATATAGCCGCGGAGACAATGCTCCTGCGTAATCCGGTCGGCTTTGTCCTCAAGAGCGACCTCCCCGATTTTGGCGGCAATGGAATGGCGGGCAATGTCCCGGAACGGGGCCGGTACAGGATCGACCAGCATATTAAGAAAGTCTTTGGCTTCCTCTGTCCATAGGTGGCGGGAGGCTTCGACATAATGGTTTTGCCAATCCAGCTTGGACTTGCCGTCCGCTTTAGGCAGCACCTTCAGAAACTTGCGGAACATAAAATAGCCGCCTATCGACATAAAGAAGAGAAGCACAAAAACCCAGAAGAAGATAAAATACATAAAACCCGAATTCATGATTATTGTCACCTCATCCTTATTATAACTTACTTTGGCGATATCCAAAAGTAGCCTTGTGGATAAGAGTCAATCCTAGTAAAATAGAGTGAGTGCGAAAAAAAGGAGATGAGGAATACGATGGTAAAAATCGGTTCTCACGTATCGTTTTCAGACAAAGGGCTGCTGAATGCGGCGGAGGAAGCTGTCTCTTACGGATCATCTACATTCATGATATACACGGGGGCGCCTCAAAATACGCGCCGTAAGCCGATAGAATCGCAATATATTGATGAAGGCAAAGCCTTGATGGACAAGCATGGCATCGGAGAGATCATCGTTCATGCCCCTTATATTATTAATCTGGGCTCTTATAAAGATGATACCTACGAGCTGGCGGTTCGTTTTTTGCAGGAAGAGATTCGCCGGACGGATTATTTGGGCGTGAAGCAAATTGTGCTTCATCCCGGAGCTTACACAGACAAGGATGCGGAATACGGGATCGCACGGATCGCTCAAGGATTGAACGAGGTGCTGGCCGGGGTTCAGGATACGAACGTGCAAATCGCCCTGGAGACGATGGCGGGCAAAGGAACGGAATTGGGCCGCAGCTTTGAAGAGCTCGCCGCCATCATTGACAAGGTAGAGAATAATGATAGATTATCTGTCTGCCTGGACACCTGCCACGTTCATGATGCTGGCTATGACATTATCAATGATCTGGACGGGGTGCTGGAGCATTTTGATAAAGTGGTCGGACTTGACCGGATCAAGGTCGTTCACTTGAACGACAGCAAAAATCCGAAAGGCGCAGGCAAAGACCGCCATGCTCCTGTTGGTGCCGGCTGGATCGGGTTTGAGGCGATGAACAATGTAGTTCATCATGAGAAGCTGACTCATTTGCCGCTGATTCTGGAAACCCCATGGATCGGAAAAGAGGACAAGCTGCAGCGTCCGATGTACGAAGCGGAGATCGCTCTGCTGAGCGGTACGGTCGAACAGCGGTTCGGCTCTAATTTCCTGGAGGATGTTGAACGGCTGGCGCATTTCTTCAACAAGCAGGACATCAATCCGCGCGATTATGTACTGAATGTATGGGAAGTGCTCAAAACGGATGCCAAAGCCAAAAAAGAGGACGGCCGCGAGCCGATGGAGCGCCTGTACGATCTGGTTGCCGAGCATCGCGTGCTGCCGGAATTATCGGAAGAGCAAATTAACCAGCGCTTGACAGCGTGGTTTGCAGGCCAAAAAGTATTTCAGCTGTAACGGAAATTTTGAAATAATGAAGGAGTAGTTTGTATCATGACACCGAATGTTTTGCCAAAAGCCCAGCGGGATGATTTGAAAAACCGCGCCAGAATGCTAGTTTCCTGCCCGGATCAGCCGGGAATCGTTGCGGCGGTATCCCGCTTTTTACATGAACAAGGTGCGAATATCGTACAATCGGACCAATATACAATGGACCCGGAAGGCGGCATGTTCTTCATCCGCATCGAGTTCGACCTGGATAATCTGGACGACCGCAGAGAGAAGCTCAAAGAGGATTTTGCAGCGGTTGCGGAGCAGTTCCAGATGCAATGGAGCATTACCCGCGCCAGCCGCAAGAAGCGTCTAGCCGTGTTCGTATCGAAGGAGGATCACGCTTTGCTGGAGCTCTTGTGGCAGTGGCAGGCGGGAGATCTGGAAGCCGATATTGCCATGGTTATCAGTAACCATGATGACATGCGGAGCCTGGTTGAATCGTTCGATATTCCTTATCACCACATTCCGGTGACACCGACAACGAAGGCAGAGGCCGAGCGCCGGCAGCTTGAGCTTGTGGTGGGCAAGGTGGATGCGGTTGTTCTGGCCCGGTATATGCAGATCATTACGCCGAAGTTTATCGAGCATTTCCCTAACCGGATCATCAATATCCATCACTCGTTCCTTCCGGCGTTTGTGGGCGGCAAGCCTTATGCCCAGGCCTATAACCGCGGCGTGAAAATTATCGGCGCTACCGCACACTATGTAACAGAGGAGCTGGACGGAGGCCCGATCATCGAGCAGGACGTGCAGCGTGTAAGCCATCGCCATAACGTAGACGACCTCAAGCGTATCGGCCGCCATATCGAGCGGATCGTTCTTGCGCGTGCCGTATCCTGGCATGTTGAAGATCGAGTGATCATTCACGGCAACAAAACCGTTGTATTTAATTAATAGAAATCAAAAGAGACTGAAGCCGTCATTCCCATGACGCTCAGTCTCTTTTTTTCAAATGCAGCGTGTATAAATTGCGCCCAGCCTTGTGCGGATATTTTGCCTCCAAGCCGCCGCTCAAGCACCTTTGTGGTCGCCGATGAGCGCCTGAATGACCGATTTATTTTTGCCGGTTCGTTTGGCGGAGTAGAGCGAGGCGTCAGCACCCTTGAAGAGTGCTTCCTTGCCTTCGCCTGTCTTGTAATCATGAAGCCCGATGCTTAGGGTAACCGCTTGTGAATCGAGCTCGGGCTGCAGCGTGACGGACAGCTTATGGCGGATTTGTTCGGCAATGCGGAACGATTGCTCCATCGTTTTCTCCGTGAAGATAACCGCGAATTCTTCACCCCCATAACGCGCCACAAAATCATTCGGCGTAACGGTCTCTTTAATGATGTTGGCCACCCGCTGCAGCATAATGTCACCTACCCAATGACCGTACGTATCGTTAATTTTTTTGAAATTATCGATATCGATAATAGCCAGCTGGAGCGACAGATGATTCCGTTCGTTCTGCTCAATCAGCTTTTCCAAGTACTCGTGGAAGGTCTTATGGTTGTACAAATCGGTCAATGCATCCATCTTGGACAGCTTGTCCATAATAATCGTCTTGACCAGCAGCTCCTGCTTCGTCTCGGTCGCGTTCTTCAGATTGTTCAGCAGCTCATTGCCGCTATTCGAAATGTTCATGGCAATGATCGTGACGCCGATGTACAAAAATAAAGTACCGATAATATGGATAGGCTTCATGGAGATACGCAGCTCGGGAGTGATGGCATACATGGCGGCAAAACAAATGAGTATCAAGGAAAGGGCTATCACAATTCGCTTCTTGTTGAAGGATAGTACGGATGTTAGGATGGGAAAAATGTAGATTGCAGGTACAATGCCGATGTTAGGGTTCAAATAGATGATCGATGAGGCGAAGATGATGCCGGTAATAATCATTAAATCATCGCTTTGTAATTTGCGATACCTGTAAAGCATCTCCGACGTACCGGTCACAGCTGCTAATCCGATCGCCTGGAGGACCAGAGGGCTTAAGATCGATTTCTCGCCTCCGGAAGGATCCAAGCGGTGAATCAGGTATTCCAGAACCACGGTGAACAGGATGGTAATCCAGTATAAATTCAGCATCTTCCGATAGGTTTGACGCGTCTTGGCAAGCTCCAATAACAGATCCATAATTGACTTCTACCACTCCAAGTAAACAGGATTCATTCATCCACAGAATACTACATATTCGCCAGATTAAAACAAATTCCTCTAGTGTCCGTCTCAATTTCCGTATGAATTTTTTCTATCTAATTCAGGTTTAAGCTGGCAAACCGATACGGACAATGGTAAAATGGTGCCAGTGAGTTTCCGTGCAATTGATCATGCACACGTTAACAATGGCGTTCATTTCCGTACATTCTGCCGATTATGCCGAGCAGCGTCCGGAATTGCCGCTTTCACTAAAATAAGTAGGAGGTTTTTTTTCATGACAGTAATGAATAAAACGATCGAGCAATTGTCCATTGACACGATCCGTACACTATCCATCGATGCCATCGAGAAAGCTAAATCCGGGCATCCGGGAATGCCAATGGGCGCAGCGCCTATGGGTTATGAGCTGTTTGCGAAAGTAATGAACCATAATCCGGACAATCCGACCTGGATTAACCGCGACCGTTTCGTTCTGTCCGCCGGCCATGGCTCCATGCTGCTGTACAGCTTGCTTCATCTTAGCGGTTATGATCTGCCTATGGAAGAGCTGAAGCAGTTCCGTATGTGGGGAAGCAAAACCCCGGGTCACCCTGAAGTTGGACATACCCCAGGTGTTGACGCAACGACAGGCCCATTGGGACAAGGCTTTGGTATGGCAGTAGGTATGGCTATCGCTGAGGCACATCTGGCTTCAGTTTACAATAAAGATAAATTCAATATCATTGACCACTATACGTATGTCATTTGCGGCGACGGAGACTTGATGGAAGGGATTTCTTCCGAGTCCGCTTCGCTTGCAGGACATATGAAGCTGGGCAAATTGGTCGTATTGTATGATTCGAACGACATTTCCCTGGATGGCGAGCTGAGCCTTTCCTTCTCCGAGAGCGCGACCAAACGCTTTGAAGGCTATGGCTGGCAAGTGCTTCGCGTCGAAGACGGCAACGATCTGAACGCGATCGACAAAGCGATCCAGGAAGCTAAGAAAGACGAGCGTCCTACGCTGATCGAAGTAAAAACCGTCATCGGCTACGGCAGCCCGAACAAAGCAGGTAAAGGCGGTCACGTCGGTCCTCACGGTTCTCCGCTTGGCGTAGACGAAGTGGCTCTAACCAAGAAAGCTTACGGCTGGCCTGAGGATCAACACTTCTACGTGCCTGAAGAAGTACGCTCTCACTTTGCTGCTGTAAAGCAAAAAGGTGTCGAAACGAATGCTGCATGGCAGCAAATGTTTGCTGAGTACGCTAAGGCATATCCTGAGCTTGCGAAGCAGTTCGAAACAGCCGTTAACGGCGACCTTCCTGAAGGCTGGGACAAAGACATCCCTGCTGCCGCTCCTGCGGAAAAGGGAACTCGTACCGCTTCCGGTATCGTGCTGAATGCTATCGCTAAGAACGTAAAATCTCTTGTAGGCGGCTCTGCGGACCTGGAGTCCTCCACCATGACGCATATGAAAGATCTTGGCGTGATGACACACAAAGATTACAGCGGACAAAACATTTACTTCGGCGTGCGCGAGTTCGGTATGGGCGCTGCAGTGAACGGTATGCTGCTGCATGGCGGTCTGAAAGTATTCGGCGGTACGTTCTTCGTCTTCTCCGACTACTTGCGTCCGGCTGTTCGCTTGGCAGCCATTATGGGCGTACCTGCAATTTATGTATTTACTCATGACAGTATCGGTGTCGGCGAAGACGGCCCTACTCATGAGCCAATCGAGCAATTGGCCGCTTTGCGCGTCATTCCTGGCGTTACCGTGATTCGTCCGGCTGACGGCGACGAGACGGCTGCAGCATGGCGTTATGCGGTTGAGAACAAAAAGGGCCCTGTAGCTCTCATCTTCTCCCGTCAAGCTGCTCCTAAGCTGGAAGGCACAGAGCAAGCAACAGCTAGCTTGAGCCGTGGTGCGTACGTTCTGTCCGATGCGGCTAACGGCAAGCCTCAAGCGCAAATTATCGCTACCGGTACGGAAGTACAGCTTGCAGTAGCTGCCCAGAAGCAATTGGCTGAAGAAGGCGTACAAGTTCGCGTTATCAGCATGCCAAGTTGGGAACTGTTCGACAAGCAATCCCAAGAATACAAGGACTCCGTTATTTTGCCGGAAGTGAAAGCTCGTCTTGCTGTGGAGATGGGTCATTCCTTCGGCTGGGAGCGTTATGTAGGCGAGCAAGGCAGCGTTCTTGGCATCGACCGTTTCGGAGCATCCGCACCAGGTCCTGTAGTTATTAAAGAATACGGCTTTACCGTGGAGAACGTAGTTGCCCGCGTGAAGCAGCTTTTGAAATAAAAGAATACCAGTAGACCGGGCTGATCAGCCCGGTCTTGCTTCCAAAGGAGATAAGCGAACCATGTCCCAATTCGAGAATGTGACCGTATTGAAAAAAGCGAACTTTTACTTCGATGGTAAAGTAACCAGCCGTACCGTACTGTTCGCGGATGGAACGAAGAAGACGCTGGGGGTTATGCTTCCAGGGGAGTACGAATTCGGAACGGATGCTAAGGAAATCATGGAGATCCAAGCCGGCGAGCTGGAGGTTCTGCTTCCAGGAGCAAGCGAATGGCTTCATATCCAAGGCACAGGGGAATTCACCGTTCCTGCGAATTCGAAGTTCAAGCTGCAGGTGAAAACACCGACTGACTATTGCTGCTCTTATATTGCAGAGTAGTCCAGGCAGCTGTAACGGATGATGGAATGAGAAATACCCTGCCGCCAAGCAACTCCAAGGAGGATGCATAGCAGCAGGGTATTTTTTCTCCCGGCAGGAGGTTTAATTCACTAAAGCATGATCGTAGTGAAGGACATTCCTATTGCCGAGAAAAGCTCGCATCCTTAGGGGAGCGCCAATGGATGAAAAAAGCTTCGATGATTCACATTGCAGCCCGGCAGAACCAATCTCTTATTGTTGGTTCAAGTGACTGGCAATATAGGTCTCCAGCTGCAGCCTGTCAAAAGGAGCCAGTCCGGAGAGCAGGCAGCCGTAACGGAAGGAGCCGTTATTGTCACTCTCGATGCGGATGACTCGTCCGGTTACTGGCGGCAGAGACGCCTCCTTAGGGAAGTGAATGACGACAAACATGTCCTCGGCCAGCGGGAACTGGGAGATGATTTGCAGTCCGTTCTCGGACAAGTCGTACAGGATGCCCGGGATCGTTTGACCGGTAAAGGCGCCTTCCTGCTCCCACTGATGAACGGATAGATGCAGAGGAATGTTCAGCTGCACCCGGCTTGATCTGCGGCGCTCCTCCACCACGGGGGATGCCTTGCCGATCTGCTGCTGCATCCAGTCCTCGTAGACTTGGGCTACGGAACACAGATCAGCCTCGCCGAGTCCTTTGCTGAGCCCCATTTGGAAAATGCCCGCCGCTGCCTTGAGCATCGGAGAAGGCATCTGGAAGCGGTTGGTGACCTCGTTAGCCAGCAGCAGATCCTTGAGCATCAGCTGAAGCGAGAACTGATTGCTGAAGTCGCGGTTGATGATTTTGCCGCCTTTGAGCTCCGCCTGCTTGCTGTTGCCGCTGCCTGCAAATACGATTTGCAGAAACTGCTCTGCATCCAGGCCCGCCTTGGTCACGATGGATAGGCCTTCGACCAGCCCGAGCGCGTTAATGCCGACCATCGTATTATGCGCCAGCTTGGCGTAAGAGCCGGACCCAGTAGGACCCATGTAGACGATTTTGGAGCCCATGGCTTCAAATACGGGACGCTGCCGCTCCAGCACAGCCTGCTCGCCGCCGATCATGAAGACAAGCGTACCGCTTTCCGCGGCGGGCTTGCTGCCGGTTACGGGAGCATCGAGAAAATCGACGGCTCGTCCGAGAAGCTCGCCCGCGATGCGCTTGCTGGTATCGGGAGATACCGTGCTGCAGTCAATGACCGTTTGTCCGGCCGACACCCCATGGATGATTCCTTGTTCGCCAAGGACCGCTTCGAGTACGACGGTATCGTTGCTTAGCATCAATACGACGACATCCGTGTCCAGAGCCGCGGCGGACGGTGTTGATGCCGTGCGTGCGCCAAGCGATACGAGCTCAGCCGCTTTTTCCGGGCTTCGGTTGTACACGACAACGTCGTAGCCCTTTTTCAATAGATTGGCCGCCATGGGCTTACCCATAGTTCCTAATCCGATAAATCCAATCCTTTTCATCGAATCACCTCTGTGTCCATTGTAGCATTTTACCAGTATCGGTGTGAATGCGTCGCTTGCTTTTCCTTTGCGAAGTACAGTATTCTAATTGAAAGAATAGAAAGCCAAATTCAAGGAGGATGAATCCGAATGAGCGCCAAGTTTTCTTTTGATTACAGTAAAGCCTTATCTTTCATTCAACAGCATGAAGTTGATTATCTTGCGGAGCCGATCAAGCTGGCCCATGAGCAATTACATAACAAAACCGGTGCAGGAAATGATTATTTGGGATGGATCGATCTTCCGGTTAATTACGATAAAGAAGAGTTTGCCCGCATTCAAAAAGCGGCTAAGCAAATTCAATCCGACTCCGACGCCCTTATCGTTATCGGTATCGGCGGTTCTTACCTAGGGGCCCGCGCAGCGATCGAGATGCTGTCCCACTCCTTCTATAACCTTTTGCCGAAGGACAAGCGTAAAACGCCTGAAGTGTATTTCGTCGGAAACAACATCAGCTCCACTTATGTCACGCATTTGCTGCAGCTGCTCGAAGGCAAGGATATTTCCGTTAACGTGATCTCCAAATCGGGTACGACGACGGAGCCTGCGATTGCCTTCCGTATTTTCCGCGAACTGTTGGAGAAAAAATACGGCAAAGAAGCTGCGCGCAAGCGTATCTATGCAACGACAGACCAAGCTAAAGGCGCTTTGAAGAAGCTTGCTACCGAAGAGGGCTACGAGTCCTTCGTAATTCCGGATGACGTAGGCGGACGCTATTCCGTGCTTACAGCGGTAGGCTTGCTGCCGATCGCGACGGCTGGCGTTGACATTGAGGCTATGATGCGCGGAGCGGCTGACGCTAGAGAAGCATTCTCCAACCCGAACCTGCATGAAAATCCGAGCTATCAATACGCAGCGGTTCGTAACGCTTTGTACCGCAAAGGCAAAACAACTGAAATTCTCGTTAACTACGAGCCTTCCCTTCACTTCGTATCCGAGTGGTGGAAGCAGCTGTTTGGGGAGAGCGAAGGAAAAGACAACAAGGGAATTTATCCTGCTTCCGTTGACTTCTCGACAGATCTTCACTCCATGGGGCAGTTCATCCAGGAAGGCAACCGTACCTTGTTCGAAACGGTTATTCAAGTGGCGGACGTGCCTGAGCAAATCACCATCGGAACGGATGCCGACGATCTGGACGGCTTGAACTTCCTGAGCGGCAAAACGATGGATTTCGTCAACAAAAAAGCGTTCGAAGGAACGATGCTTGCTCATACGGACGGCGGAGTGCCTAACCTGATCGTGACCCTTCCGGATATGAGTCCTTACACATTCGGCTATATGGTTTATTTCTTCGAGAAAGCCTGCGGCATCAGCGGCTACCTGCTCGGAGTGAATCCATTCGACCAGCCCGGCGTTGAAGCGTACAAGAAAAATATGTTCGCACTGCTTGGCAAGCCGGGCTATGAGAAGGAAAAAGCGGAGCTTGAAGCAAGATTGTCCAAGTAACGCACAGAAAAAGCAGTTCACCTTTTGCATGATAGAGGTGCGCTGCTTTTTTCTCATGGGGTTAAGTTGACGTTTATCCCAGAATGGAATACAGTAGGGTATTGCAATGGTTTAGAAAGCGAGGGATGGGAGATGCTGCCCTATTATAAAACGGTCAAGCAGGCCGGAGTCTCGGAGATTGTGATCAAGAAGTCCCGTTTTATCGGACATGCCATGCCGGTTGAGACGGAGGAGGAAGCGATCCAATTCATCGAGAGCATCAAGAAGGAGCACTCCATGGCGACTCATAATTGCTCTGCTTATATGGTCGGGGAACGCGATCAATTTCAGAAGCAGTCGGATGACGGCGAACCGAGCGGTACGGCGGGCAGACCGATTCTGGAGGTCATCAAGAACCAGGGCTTGAAAAATGTAGCCGTGGTCGTTACCCGGTATTTCGGTGGCATTATGCTGGGCGCAGGAGGGCTTGTCCGTGCCTACACGGATGGTGCGGTAGCAGGCTTGGCAGCTGCGGAGCCCATTTACAAAGTGCTTCACCGCGAGGTGCGGATTGAGATCGATTATACGTGGCACGGAAAAGTCGAGAACGAGCTGCGGAACCGCGAGATGCTGATGGGTGAGACGGAATTTACGGATAAGGTCACGCTTCTCTGTCTTCCTCTGGCTGGGGAGGCGGACCATTTCGTGGCTTGGATGACCGACATCACGCAGGGCCAGGCGGTCATCACCTCAGGGGAAGAGAAATATGTGGACCATACCGAGAAGCCGTAGCTTGACAGCGGCTCGCTTCCATACTACACCCTTCACAAAAAAAGCGCCGTAAGGCGATTCAGGTTGTTGAAAAACCTAATCGTTCAGAATATGCGAAGGGTGAAGGTGGGGTATCCCTTGGAGGAGCGATAGCGTCCGCCTTTGTTCTCGGAAAAAATCCGCCGTAAAGCGAATATAATCAAATTTTTCCGAGAACAACAGCGGCCGGAGGGGGATACCCCGCCGGGGTACCAAAGCAATTTTTCAGATTTTCAGGTTTTTCAACAACCCCAGCGCCGAAAGGCGCTTTTTTTCTACTATTCTCGGCTAAACGGCAGCCGCACATCCATAAAAGGGCTTCGTCAGGTTTTTTCTCCGATATCATACTTTTATCCTATCTTTTCTCTTGCTTTGCAGTAATAAAGTGATAAACTATTAAAGTATAGAGATAAAACCATATACAAGAAAGCGAGTTGAATCGTGTTGGCCAGAAAAGCAGTGGCGCAAGAGCTGAGCCGCGAAAGAATACTGGAGGAGGCGAGGCAGCTTTTCGCCGAACACGGCTATCATACTTTAACGATGCGAAGCATCGCCAAAGCGATGGGTTACAGTCACGGGGCGTTGTATTATCATTTTAAGGAAAAAGCGGAGCTGTTTCATGCGTTGGTAAGCTCCGATTTTCAAATGCTGCTGGAAAGACAGAGAGAGATGCTGAGACGTACCCGAATGGGCGATCTTGGCCAACTGGAGAAGCTGATGCTGGAATTTATCCGATTCGGACTGGAGAATCCGTATCATTACGAGATCATGTTCATGATTAACGATGCGGAGCTGCAGGGATACGGGAAAAATGAGCAAGCCCAGTGCCTGGAGTTGTTCGCCACGGTAGTCCGTTCCGTTATTGCCAGACAATCGGGCAACGAACAGAAGATGTATAGCGTCCCTTGGAGCTTATTTATGTCCATGCACGGCTTTATCTCCTACAATATCCGCTACAACCAAACCTACGAAGACGTCAGGAAGCTGGCCGAGCAGCATGTGAAGTATTTATGCGAGGGGCTTCAATAGCCTGCGGCTCAAGGCTGCCGGTCCTTGTCCGGATTATCTATCTTGCAAGCGCCTCTTCTTATCCACTATGCCGTTTTGTACAGCAAACGGTTTACATAGTACTCGCATCCGCTCAAAACATGGTACAATGGGGTAGCCAAAGACTAGCCGGAGGAAGTTGATAACGTCGACGTCCTTGGCGGTCTCAGATGAGAAAGGATGAGTCAATTTGGATTTATCTCAAAATACATTGGAAAATGCAGCGTATATGATCGAAGAGATCAAGAAGAAGCTTCGGATGGCGACAGGCGCCGCTTTGAAGGCAACCGAATTAAATGACGAGCAATACGAGGATTTGAGGGACATCTATGAGATGGTTGCCTCGAAGCCGAATTTCAGCATTAGTGAAATCGAGGCGATTACGACCGAGCTGGGACGTCTGCGCAAAGTGTAGGGACGGCTGTCACACGGTCATGTCCCTAACTTCTTCGGACAGGTACAAGTGAACAAGCAACCGCTCCTTCTATTCCGTACTATGTAGGGTAGTTAGATGCTATGTGGCATTAGCCTACATTCAGGATATAGAGGAGGACTCCCATGCAAAAGACGGTCAGCAAAAAGGATGTTCAGCAATTTATCGGCCAAACGATTTATGCCGTTAAAAAAGACGGTACCACAGTCAGCGGCAAGCTGGTTCGTATCAGCGGAAATAAGATCATCCTGGCTCCCGAGCAGGGCAAAGAGGTCACAACATCCGCATTAGCGCCGCTGGTATTATTCGATCTCTTGGCCATTGGCACGGCTCCTTATGCTTATGGCGGCGGCTTTTACGGCGGCGGGTTTGGATATCCGTACGGCGGCTTTTACGGTGGATTCTGGTAAGAAACAAGGAAAGCTCATTCGAGGCTTCTCAAGCTCTCGGATGAGCTTTTTTGCTATGCTGACGATTTTATAAAAAATCGAGGGTTATTTGGGCTTCGCTGTTTTGAAAGAACGAATCCGGTCGACGAGCAGATAGAAGGCCGGGATCACCTCAATGAGGATGATCATGCCGATAAGACCGTTTGAAATCAGCTCCGAAGTCTCCGCCGTCGAGCCCACAACGAATAGGGACATTCCGATAATAAGAATGGCCGTTGACAGCGTCAAGGGCTTGTGGTCTTTTAACGAGAAGAGCTGGGCCAGATTCATAACGATCAGATACATAAGAAAGCTGATTTTAATAAATAAACCGGTGATCCATAGCGCAATAAGGACAGGGTCCAGATTCTCAAAGAACGTGCTCCCGTGAATGTATCGAATAAGCTCGAGTTCAGGGTAAGTCATATTGGCCATCAAATTGGGTCCGAAGATCAGCATGGCGGGCAAGATGTTCATTAAAATGACAACGGTCGCGGTAAAGGTGGCGCCGGAGATAGTGCGCATCGTTTTCCCGGGGTTGCCTATTTTCGGAAAGAGGTACAGAATGAACGCGGTCTCTCCGAACAGAGAGGCGTTCGCCCACATCCCGTTCCAGACTT
This sequence comes from Paenibacillus sp. 32352, assembly GCF_002042965.1. GTDB lineage: Bacteria > Bacillota > Bacilli > Paenibacillales > NBRC-103111 > Paenibacillus_S > Paenibacillus_S vulneris. The sequence goes on from NZ_MZNT01000015.1 coordinate 130,529, forward strand.
GAGCAAAGTCGAAGCGATTGATGAAAGCGACGGCCATATCCACATCCATTTCTTTTTTTACAAAAAAAGGGGTCGCAAGGAGGCCGAGAATGCTGATAAAGAAAATCCCCTGGGCGCAGCGGAAAATCGTTTCGATGCCGCAGCGCACCGCAGCCGCAAAGCATACGCCGAATAATACGGCAATGGCCCAATTGGGGGTTGCAGGCAAATACACCTGAATGATGAAGTCCTCCAAGTCATGTAAAATAAAGGCTGTGATGAATAACAGACAAATGGTGATAAATACCACAAGGGGATAATGGATCCACTTCGTCAAGATCTCCCTGCCGTAATAAACGAAATATTGATCCGGCCTGCGTTTGGCCAAGCTGTAGGAAAAATAGGTGATGAGGAGGGAGAGGCAGGCACCCAGCAGCACGCTTAACCATGCTAAATAGCCGGAAGTGTTGACAACAAAATTGACATATAACCCAAGCGTGCTTGTAAACAAGTAGATGGAAAACATCATAAACAGCTGCTGTTGGGTGATTTGTCTCACTGTCCCGTCTCTCCTTCCTTATTCATTAATTTTCAAGATGGCTTGTACAGGTCCGAACACAGCCTCGATAAAGTCCTTTAACCTCCATGTCTCCCTGAAGAAATACAAGAGCTCGAGACAGAGCCAGGACGCAGCGCTGTAGCCAAGAATGATGAAGAACGTCCGGGGCTTTCTTCGTTTCCAGGTCAAGTACCGCCATTCCAGGTACATTACGATTGCGTATACCATCAAGCTAATAATCAAGATGTGTTTTCCTCCAATTCGACGGATTTGGTTTCGGTTCCCAGCCTCCGGATATCGATATCGGCATGGATGATGACTTCAGCCGTTCGATTGGAATAATGCTCGACCCATTGCGGCTGTAACGTCTTCCACTGCTTTGGATAGTACCAGGCGATGAAGTTGCCGAATTGAAAAGCGTCCGACTTCGCTTCCCGTGTCTTGTCAATCACGCTCATGATGCGTCTTTCTACTTCCGTCTCCAGCTGATGTTCCAGCTCTTTCAATTGCTTGGGGTCCTCTGCATCCAGCATCGAATCTGAGGACAGCAGCCGGGCATTCGCTGTGCAATTGAGCTGTATAGAGGCTTTTCCGCCCGATAGCTGAGGTTTTATTTTGGTGTGGGAATGCTCGATAAAAAAACTGACCTTGCGACCGTCACTTGGTGAAGGAATCGTAATTTCCGCATCAGCAAGCTGTCCAACAACCCAAAGCGCCCCCCGCATTTCCTTCACCCCGATGGTAGACTGCAGCTTCTTGTTCTTAAAAATGGCCGCGCCGCCAACGCCCATCCAATCCTGTAATTTGCCTTTCTCACTCGCAATTTTTTGCGGTTTGAAGTAGAGCAGGGGGGCAATCATATCCCCCCCGGTGTAGTTGGCCATAAGGAAATCTTTGATCGTTGTCTGCATCGTCTCATGCTGAAGAACGTAGGCGGTTAATATATCGGTCGGAAATCTTTCGAAAATCGTCGGAATATTGGCGATCTCCTTGCCTTTTCCTTCCGTCACGAACACGCTGGCATTAATGTGAACACGGGGCTCCCGGGCCAGAAACTCCAATACGGGGTCTATTCCTTCCTGTGCCAGTTCTTTGCCTATGACGACGACACTGGATTGCCCTAGAGTAATTTTTCTAGACAGATCAATTTGAATGTTGCGAAGCGCCTGTCCGACATTGACGCCTTCTTTGGTAATAAACGTATAGGGACTTCCGCTTTGCGGTCCTCCTCCGCTGCCGGCCATTCCGGGAATCATCCGGTTAGGGAGCGGGAACCCGAGCGTAAGCTCGATGCCTTCTTTTCCTTTATCAAATATCATCATCCTTGCGAAGGCGCGATCATTCAATTCAACGGTCGACCAGCATCCGCTTACAAGCAGCAGGAGGGGAAGAGCTGTCAGCACAATGAGTATTTTTCGAAGGCGGCTACCCATGTTCAATCTCCATCTTCCTCCTCCTGCTGTGCCCAGCCTCTTGTGTGCTTCGGTTCTCTTTGCGTTCCGGTCGATGGAAGAGAAGGTCTTCTTCTCATGAACCACCATGGAACTCTCACGAAGGTATCCTTCCAATCGCTGAACGAGAGAGGGGTCAGTGGAGTAAGGTACGGGGTTCCGAATGACCGCAGAGAGAGCAAGTGCAGATAGATAAGAATCAATCCGCACGCTATCCCGATCAGCCCGTACATCCCCGCCAGAATCATAATAGGGAAGCGCAGCAATCGGAAGGCTAATCCAAGATCGTAATGCGGGATAATGAACGAAGCGATCCCCGTTAATGCCACAATAATAACCATCGCCGCGGATACGATCCCCGCTTGCACGGCAGCCGTTCCGATAATCAGCGCTCCGATAATGGAGACGGCCTGTCCTATCGATTTGGGGATGCGTATGGCAGCCTCACGCAGTGCCTCGAAAGCCAATTCCATCATGAAAGCCTCGATCAGCGCGGGAAAGGGGACGACCTCCCGGGAAGAGGTGATCGTAATGAGCAGCCGTTTCGGAATGATCTCCGGATGTACGGTCGTTACCGCAATATAAGTGGAGGGCAGCAGCAGCGAGATAAAGATAAACGCAAACCGGATCCATCGGATCCAGGTGGAGGAGATGAACCGTTGGTAATAATCCTCCGCGGATTGCATCAGCATGAAAAAGGTGACCGGAGCCAGCAAAGCAATCGGCGTACCGTCCACGAGAATAGCGACTCGCCCTTCCAGCAGGGAGGCGCAGACGACATCAGGTCTTTCGGTATACTGCATTTGAGGAAAGGGGGAGTAGGGATTATCCTCGATAAATTCCTCGATATAGCTGCTTCCCATAATGCCGTCCAATTCGATTTGAGACAATCTCCGCTTCACTTCCTGCACCAGCTCCGGCTTGCAAATCCCCTGCACGTAGCTAATGGCGACATCAGTACGCGAATGTCTTCCTATCTTCATATACTCCAGCTTGAGATCCGGCGTCTTGAGCCTTCTGCGGATCAGCGTAGTATTCACCTGCAAATTTTCGATAAAAGCTTCCCGCGGACCGCGAATGACGGACTCGTTGGGTGCTTCGTCAATGGCTCTCTTGGGATAAGAGGTAACGGGCAGATCAAGAACCCGGCAGTCTCCCTCTACCAGAAGCAGTGCGTGGCCTTCCAATATGGAAAGCAAGCCTTGGTTTAAGGAAGGTGACAGCTGAATTCCGGTAACGGGCAAATGATGCTCGTCGAACATCTGCCGGCAGAAGTCCGCCGTATTGCTTGCTTCAATGGCTAGAGCCGCTTGAAGCACTTCCTTTTGCACGGTCTCCTGATCGATCAGGCCTCTAATAAACAAGAGTGCGCAAGGAGTCCCGCAGCTATGGGTGAAATATTGAATGACGACATCCGCGTCGTCATGGAATTGCTTCTGAAACCATGCGATACGATCGTTCACGCTAACCGATCGATCAAGTGCATGGGGTTGTTCGGGCTGGACTTTTCTTCCAGGACCGGCTTGACTATGGTTGTTGGCCTTGGTGTGAACGATGTGACGTCTTAGCCAGGAAAAAAGCGGCATACGCATCCCTCATGATCTGTGCTGTTCATGTCTAAATGGTTACCTGGAATGGAATTTTTTATTCTGCACAGCACAAATAGCCATCCCGCGCAGATCATGGTTACCTGGGGGGACAGCTATTTCGTTATAGAACCTATCTAGGGTTCCCGGTATAGAAAAGGGTTAACGTCCGCAGCACTTTTTGTATTTTTTGTCGCTTCCGCAAGGACAAGGGTCATTTCGTCCGACCTTTAATTTTGCCGCAAATGTCACGACATTCGGCTTCATCGGCGATGCTTCTGCCGAGGCATCCTTAGCAGGAGACAGTTGAGAAGGAGTATATCCCTTTATGGTCCATTGTCTTGTATGGTTATGGAGATCGGCAATATGATCCATGAATGCTTTGACCATATCCAATTCATTGATCTCAAGAAGCTGCTGAAGCAGCTTGAACACTTCTGCCGGAGACTGACCGTTGCGGATGGCGTCCACACATTGTTCTACAATAAAGTCCGCCTCGTCCAAAGAAATGGTATAGTTTTTGCGAATGAAAAGCACAAACGCCTGATAGCTTTCATTGCGGTCGACGAAATTCGGCGCGCCGGCATGCAGCAGCTGGGCTTTGGTAAATGGATAGTAGGGCACTTGAGGTCTCGACTCTTGCTCGCTTATCACCCTGTCCGGATTTTCTACGCTGCTGTTGGCATAGCCGTACGTATCGGTCTTCAGCTCTTCATAGTAGGAGACGGCTTCCTGAAGAATAGCCGTATAATCGCCGAGCTTGATTCGGGCTCCGGTCAGTTGGTTGATTTGCCTTTCCAGCTCATTCAGGCTGAGAACGCCATAGTAGTAGAGCAAGCCTTGCGTGAGCTTAATCCACTCCGTATTTTTACGGACCTGATCCCGATAAGAAGAACTGTCCACACGCTTGAAGCATGCTAGCACTTCCTGAGGCATAACCAGTGTCTTGTCTCCATTGTACGTACCTGTACAAAGAATTCCTCTTTGCTTGAAGTATTCCAGCTGGTGCATTTCGAGTGGCCTGAAGCCATGTCCGCCGCGGTCCGCCAGCTGCTTCAATAGTTGGTAGCGGGTTTCATCGAAGGCTTGAAGCAGCTGCGGAAGCGCTGCAGGCAGTTGCTCTACCAGCACATCTATCAGCTCTTGCTTCTTCAAGGAGCTTGCTCCTTTGATCCCCAGGTTCATACGAATGGTCGACAGCTCCGGTTTAGTAAGCTTGGCAAAATAATCGGAAAGTGTAACCGGCACCTGAATATTGGGCCAACGCTTTTCTTCCTCTTTCAACAGCATCTTCTGATCGGTTTCGCTCAGATGCTTGTCCATCATGTATTCATCCTTTCTGAGCAGGTAAAAGCCCCATCCGAAATTGAGTTTAGCTTGGATGGGTTTTATTGCAACCTTATTTTGGATCCGTTCTTCATCCAATCACACTTGATAAAACATAGAGCGTGTGATAACTGCTCAAATGTAATTATATAGCATAATAAAATAAATTTTAAGCGAATAGGCGAAATTGTCAAACTTTCTGGCCAAAATCGCCGTTTTTTGTCGTTTGAACGGTGATTTTGTAGTAAAATGAGCCTATTTTACGTAGTTTACCCATATTTATTCGGATCCATCAACGAACTGTGGGAATTTAGACCGCTCTTTCTCTTTCGGATGCTCAGAGTGCCTGTTTCTGAAGGATGAGCAGAGCCTTCTCTATAGATAGTACTGCTTCTGTCATCTCCACCATGTCCTTCAAACGAATCCTGTTATCACGGGCTTCATCCTCTCCAACCAGGATAACATACCGGATTCCTTGGGATGCGGCGGCGGCAAGCAACTTCTTCAATTTCCTTCGGCTGGTGTCCAGCCCGGTGCGAATTCCATTCGTTCGCAGCTCGGACGCTGCAAGCAGAGCCTCGGGAATGGTATTCCCTATGGGAATAACCAACGCTAATGGTGCCTTGGTTTCCAAGGGGCGGCTCTGCAGCATCGCCATTATGGACTCCATTCCGAATGAGATGCCGACAGTCGGGTAGTGAACATCCTCGCGCCCGATCAGCCTGCCGATGATGGCGTCATAACGCCCGCCCCCGCCCAGGCTGGAGGTGAAGGAACCGGATGCGTCGAAGATTTCATACACTGTCCCGGTATAAAAGGAGAGGCCGCGCGATAAAAAGGGATCGAAGCTGCAAGTCGGCTCCAGCCCAAGCCTGGAGATGAGCTCCTGTAAGGCCCGGATCTCCCTGTATCCTGCAGAATCACGGATATCGTAACGTTCCAGGATTTGCTCCATACTTGGGTTGTTCCACTCGATCAGCTCGGTCATGGAACGGATTGCTTGAGGGGCCAAGCCTTTGCCGATCAGCTCTTGGACAACTCCATCGGCTCCGATTTTGGCGATTTTATCCAGCGTTAGCATGACCGTCGGTTTGGTCTCCGGCGCCACGCCGAGCTTTTCCAGAAGATCACCCAGGAACTGCCGGTTATTCCACCGGAGCGTAATCGGGATATTCAGCCGCTTGAACACCTCGACGGCAACCTGCATTAATTCGGCCTCCGCCTCGGGGCCTTCAATTCCGACTATATCCACATCGCATTGTAAAAATTCACGCAGGCGTCCGCGTTTGACGGGCCCATCACGGAACACCTTGCCTATTTCATATCTCTTGTAAGGAAGCTCGATACCCGGGTTCAAAGCAATGACCTTGGCGAAGGGAATCGTCAGATCATAGCGAAGGCCGAGGCTGCGTGAGCCTTGATCCGTCAGCCGATACATCTCTTTCAGAATCTCATCGCCGCCTGCATATTTGGATGTCAGCAGATCAAGCTCGTTGAGGATCGTTGACTCCATTCCTTCAAAATCATACAGCTCGAACACTTCCTGAAGTACGGATTGCACCTGTTTTCGCAGCGCCTGCTCTTTTCCAAAGAAATCGTAGGTTCCTTTTACATTTTGCATAGCTCCCATTCCTCTCTTCACAAATAAAATAAAAAACGCGCCGGACCTCTTGGTCCTGCGCGTTCGGTATGCCGCAGGGAGGCCAACGCGAGAAGCGTTAGCCCACCCCGAAAATGTACAGGTGTGCTAACGCTGCTTGTAATGATGCAATTGTTGTAACAGGGTGGTGTTCATGATTTCAAATCCCTTCAACAATGGTTGAAAAAGATTATAGCAAGATCTTGAAGGTGATGCAAGGGGAGGGAAAGGCTTTATCGCGAATGGGACCACAAAATGGGCAATTTATTCAGTAGCCAAGCAACAGAACGGAATGACGGAATACAATATAGGCATACACCTTGTTAAGAAGACGATATTGCTTACATCCGGCAGGAGGTGGGTCCATGAAGCTGAATCATCAAAAAGCCTGTGTGGTGTTCAATAAATTGCTGGTCAATAATATTGAAGATTCATCCGGTATTTTTATCGGTACCAACCAGGCCATCGGCTGGTCCTCTTACAGCAAAAGCAATCAGGGGTTTGGCAGCTTAAGCGGCTCTACCATGACCCATGCAGTAAGTGTTGTGCAGGATTCGGATTTGATTGACGCCCCCTTTGAGGATATGAGATACATCACGCTTGCGGAGACCGGCAGCTCCATGCAGCAATGCGCCATAGATTTTAACGCTATCCATGCCAACGTGTTAAACAATGGCTCGGCCATGGACTTGGGAGATAACAAACCATTAGGCTGGAGAACCGCACGGAAAGTCAACTACGGCTTTGGAAAAAGCCTGGGCCGCAATCAGGTAAAGAAAGTCGCCAGCATGGTTCTCGACGACGATGTGATTGACGCGCCATTTCGCAATGAAGGAATCATTAATGAACATGTTCAACACGTGGAGAAAAACATCCGGATTACCCAGAAGCCAAACCATAACGGGTAGGGGCAAGCCGCACGGCATCCATAGGCTGTAACCTAAATAGAGGGACTGAATACTATAAGGCATAGGCCTTTGTCGGGGGTGAACCATTGTGGCCGTTATTATTTCTTTGGCTGCCGGTGCGATCAATGTGAATACATTGAACAGAGGTTCTGTCATAGCTGTCGGAGAAATCTCCCAGCCCGGTTGGAACCAGAACGGAAAGACAAACTACGGAAACGGTCAATTATTCGGAGCTAATATTGAGGCCGGCTTTGTATCCACTCTGTTTGACAGCGATGTCGTGGATAATCCGATTACGGAAATTGAACCGGCTCCATCCATTCAATCCCAAGTGCTATAATGAGGGATAGATAACAGCATGAGAGGAGAGAGAGGTCTGTGAGTAATAAGAAACCAGTCACCTGCCTGCGCTGCTCCAAAACAGCCAATGAGAACGATAAGTTCTGTATTGATTGCGGCGCTCCCCTACAAAACCGCTGCTCTGACGAGCCTGGCTTATTAAAAAAAGGTTGTTCGCATCTCAATGTGCAAAACGCCGCCTTCTGTGCCAAATGCGGAGAACCGACGCTGTTTCAGCTTCACGGGCTCATCACCCCGATCTACGATAACGCGAATAAGCCGCTTTTTAGCCGGATCAACCATTTGCAGCAGGCATTAAAAAACAATATGTTCGGGGACTAAACTGCTTCGGCTAAAGCCGGCAGACGGTAAGCAGCAGGATTCATTCAGGACGGATAGCTTTTTCTGAAAGGCTGTGAAACATTATGGACCCTACCCGGAATTCCATCAAGAGCTGGCAGGAGCTGCAGAGGGCCCTGATCGAGCAATTCCCTCTTCCTGCCGGAAATACCGGAATTGAAAAATTCGTGCATAAAACCCTCAAAAACTTCGTACAGCACTCCATACCCCACTCAGCGGGATACGACCCCTTTTCGACGGAGGATAGCCTTGAGTATGAGCTGTTTGAAAGCCAAAGGGTGATTTTCCTGCACTGTAAAATCCCGGAGGGCATGTCCAGCAGCAATCTTCGTTTTTTTGCCAACAGGCATACCTGCAAAATAGAATTTATGGGGGGCACCCAGGAAATCAGACTGCCCAGCGACATATCGCCGGCCCAGGCCAGCGCAAGACAAGACGGCGATGTGATTGAGGTGCAGCTGCCCAAATCGCGGCATCAAGAGCCGTTTCATGAAATAACCATTCGGGAGTAGGCGGCTGATAGGGGAGCGCATCAAGATGTTGACCGGCACCGGGATATCCCATGTCGCGTCTGCTTTATATAGGACAAGCCGGCGGGGAGGCATGGAGCATCATTTCTTTTCTTGTACATATACATAGATAATGATAAAAGCAACTGTCAGAGCGTGGTGATGTCGGCTGGTGGATAAGGAAAAAACAAATCCGATGAAGGAAGTGCATACGTTTCATAAGCAGGCCAGCGAAGTGTTGGGGGAGGAGTTCTGGCAGGATATCGCCGAGATGATTCCTAAGACGGGTCCGCGTGTTGATATTTATCATACCCACACCGCCGTAGTCGTGCTTGCCGAAATTCCAGGTCTCAGCTCTCCGGATCAACTCGGCATCTTTCTTCAAGGGCAGAACCTTGTGCTGGAAGGGGAAATTCCCTGTACATATCCAGTCACCGAGAATCGGATCACCTTGAATGAACGGTTCTTCGGGCCATTCCGGCGGGTTCTGCCGATGCCTAAGCCGGTATGCGCAGACAGGATCACCGCTAAATATAGCAGAGGCTTGCTTCTGATTGAGCTGCAAATTGAAGCCTCCGTACAGCAGACACAGATCCCGATCGATTTTACTTGAACCTTTCTTCTAGGGCAAAAAAGAACGCGAGGTGGGTAAAAGGTGGTACGAATCCATTTCTATGATCTTCAAATTGGAACGGTGTCCAGCTCGTCAGGCATTTTCCATGGAAGCAACATTCAGTGCAATTATAAGCATAAGGCCAAGCGCAACCAAGCCTTTGGCACAGTCAACGGAAAGAATCTTCTTATCACCGGTCTACAAGCGTCTTTAAGGGATGATGATCAATTCGATACTGTATCAACGACCAAGTTACGAAACATGTGAGTCATATGTTTTGGAAAAAGCGGCCGCCCCAACCCCAAGCGCTGGCTGTGGAGCTGGATAAACGGTTTCAGGATTTAAACAACCGGTTTAGCCGAATTGAACAATCCCTTGAACAATTAAGAACGAATACGACGCAGATTACCATCGAAAATGTCCATATTCATCAGCCGGTTGTGGAGAAAATGGAGTATCGTCTGGACAATCTGGATATCGAGCAGCTAAGCGGCTCTCTGAATTTGGGGAACAATTTTGGCGCCAAGATCACCCCGGATTCATCTTCCCTGCAGGCCGACATCCGAAGGAGGACGGATTCTGCGGCGCCCTCCGAGCAGCGGCAGAGCCCCCATAAGGCGAATCCTTCCTCCCAGATGTCGGATCCTCCTTTATCAGGCCTGCAGCGGACGCAAACCGGTTACCGCGTAACCAAAAGCTGATCAGCGACTCATTCCAGGATGGGAGGTTATGGCCATATCTTCTTTTTTATCTCCTCAATTTGTGATCGGCTCCATCCGTATCGGCTCCGTAGAAAATGCGGCCTGCATTAATATGGGCAACAACTGGCCGACTGGCTTCGAGAGCCACCAGAAGCTGACCCAAGGGTTCGGCTCGGTAAGCGGTGATCGCAATGCCGTCTCCGGGATCCGTTCCCTGCTGCACGATTCTGATTTTCTGGATATGCTGAACGTATCGGACTCCGAGGTCCCGGAATGGCTGCAGAAGCTGATCGTCTCTGCGAATGAGCAGCACAAGGGAGCGGGGGAAGCGGATGTGGGCGGCTTATCGGAGTAAAGTTGTAACATATTGAAGCCCAGGCCTGCCAGCCTGGGCTTCTGTACGGAGCTGTATGATATCAGGAAGGGGAAGGGGAAGGGGACTGGAATTTGTCGCGGATAAGATGGTAGATGATATCTTCCTGCAGCTTATCCAGCTTCTTATACTGCCATGCCATTTTGGCATCGACGACCAGTATAATCAATTCCTTGTTGTCACACGAGCATTCTCCCTGAAGGAGAACCAAGGAGCCTCGCCGCTCTTCCAACTGATATTGCAGCGATTCTACAACCTTGGCGTTCTGGAGACGAATGTTTTTATTCGTCGCTACCTGGGTATGTGCATAGAATGTGGATGTTACCGATGGCTGAATGGATTGGAACAGAAATGCTCTTTTTCCCTTTAAATCATCGCTGTTATAAAAGTCATGGATGTAGGCAAGCCCCACTTCCTGATCCTCTTCCGGCGCCCCCTCTGTTAGGGTTAATGCGGGAACCTCTCCCGCCGCGGTCTTGAACTGATGCCGGAGTAAATAGAAGGACAGCCGTTCGTGAAAATCGTCTGTTTTCAAGTAACCCCACACCATTTTGTTATCTGCGATCATCAGGATGACTTCTTTAATGGTTTTGAAGTTATTGCATGCGCGGCATGGCTGGTCTTCATACCCCTGAATGAGTACCAGGGTAACCTGAACCCCGTTAACCGGCATTTGTATCGATTCCTTAACGCTCGGGTCTTTGAAGCGTTTATCCTTCTTTGTGACAGTAGAGGCGTATTTCAAGGCCGTCTCCTGCATATCGGGAGCAAAATGCTGCTTCACGTAATTGGCTTTGCCCTCGGGATCGTCACTATTTAAGTAGTCGGTAATATAAGCCAGGGCGACTTCTTCGTCGGGTGTCAGCTTGCGTTCCTCCGGCTTCGGGCTTGGTGCCGCCGGTAAGGAAGGAGAGGGAAGAATAGCAGAAGGAGCCGCCTGACTCTTCAGATTCTCAGCTTTGCCGCTGGTGGCTGATCCGCAAGCAGATGCGATGATCATCAGGAACAGCAGCATGATCGTAAGGGTGATTCGGTTCATGGAAAATGCCTCCGTTACTTCATTCGATGGAATGTATTGACGACAGGTTATACCTATCAGCTTTACTTTCTTTCGACATATGGAGGGGATTTCCTGCAAATTTGTCACAAATTGGCGAAGATTGCTGCGGCATGTCGCTTTTCGGAAGTATTACGCATACCGCGAAAGCGCCGCCTGATATACTCCCTTGGGCCGGAGGCCAATAAATTTGTCCACGGGTTCGCCGTTATGAAATACGATAACGGTCGGCATGGACATAACGCCATATTCAGCTGCAATCTCCGGCGACTCGTCGCAATCTATTTGCAAGATCGACAGGCGGCTTCCTTCCTCGTGCTGCAGCTCTTCTAGAATAGGAAGCAGCACTTTGCAGGGCGGGCACCATTGGGCGCTGAAATCGATGAGCGTCACTTCCTTTTCCTTAATGGCGCTCCGAAACGTGGTTGTGTTGACTCTGGGTATGCTCATTTTTGTTCCTCCTCATCATGGGTTTGCCGTTCATCCAAAATCGACTGAATACGCTCCTCCAGATTCGACTTGATGTTTTGCAGCAGGTGGATTTGAGCATCGATCTCCGCAAGCTTTTGGCGGTAAACCGGGAGCACTTCCTGGCAGAAGGCTTCCTTATTTTTCAAGACACAATGAAGAAAACCGGCGATCTGCTCCGTCGACAGTCCGAGCTTGAGGTAGAACTGTATGGTCCGCACCTGCTCTTCCGCCAGCGGCGAATATTCCCGGTAGCCGTTCTCACGCCGAACCGGCTTGATCAAGCCTAGCTGGTCATAATAACGCAGCGAACGGATGCTGACCCCGGTAAGGGCTGCAAGCTCTCCGATTTTCATGCTTCAACGCCTCCTGATGATCGATTCGATTTCATTATAAACCCTGACATTAGTGTTAGGGTCAAGCGAAAAGATGGAGTGTAGGTAGAGTGCTTTACGCTAAGGCATCGACTTTAAAAGCAAGAAAGCGCCTCGGCTGATGGAATGTGAGCATGTGCCCTACAATATCTATCAGGAGGCGCTTTATAAAGTTTACTTGAGATCAGATCGCTTGCGGCACGTTCAATCCCAGGCTCCCAATCTACAGCGTTTCCGTACTGAGCGTAAATCCGTCAATGACGGCGTCCTCGTCCACCTCGATCAAGATGCATCGTTTCCCTTGATAATTGACCTGTCTTACGTACTTCAGATCCTGAGGACTGACCGAAATGGTGGCGATCTTCGTATCGATCTTAATCGATTTTGAAGTGAATTTCGGAACGACGCTGCTCGCTTTAATTTCGTAGTTTTTGTCGTCGACGATCGTTTGGAACGCTCGTTCCACCCTTTCCGCCGTCACATTCTCCACGCCGCTGACCGTCAGCAAGCGTTCCACATCTTTATAGTCCAGCTTCGCAGGTTCTTCCTCTTCATGGGTCTCGATGACCTGATGAATTTCCTCGTAAACGCTGGCTATCGTTGAGGTGTCAAGCTGATCTCCCGCCACTTCCTTTACGATCTCTTCAAAAATGGCTCTCTCTTCCAGCGCAGTCACGCTCTTCTCGGCATTCAAAACTTCCTCGATGAAATGCTGATTCGGATCATTCGCTCTCCCCGAGCAATACAGAATACGATTCACATCGGAATAACCATCCGTTACACTGGGATAGAAAAAGCCCTGCTCCGGCGAACTCAACTTAATGATCGGATCCACGATGACATTGTATTTGAATTCCCGCTCGACGTAATCGAACATGAGCGTTTTCTTTTGCTGCTCCGTTGAATTGATGCTGCACAAAATGAACAGGTTGGAGAACATCTCGTCGTTTTCACTCACCTCGGCTTCTTCGTTTCTAGCCTTGGTTGGCTGGTAGTATTGGCCTCGGACAAAAGTAATCACCGTATCCTTTTCATACTGGGTATCCGCCAGCATTTTCTCCACTAGCAGGATCATCAGATCATGCCATTCCTCCGGATTGCCGGTCACCAGACCTTGATGAAGAAGCACCCGCGTAGGCGTCTCCGCTTCCTCGTGAAGCTTTAGCTCGAACAGCTTTTGATCCAATTCGCCGGCCATCAGCTTTTTGAAATTCCCCATATAAAGCTCCTGCTTTTCCCTGTCCAATAGTGCAAAAGGCTGACGTTCGTAATGATAGATCTCGCTTGTTTCCTTCATAATATACACATTCAAAATATCGTGAATTTGAAGCTTTTCATGATCCAGCTTAAACAGCTTGCGAATATTAGCGACTTCTTTCTTTAACATGTTCTATGAGACATCTCCTATGATGTGTAATGGCCTTACTGGAATAAATGATAGATTTGCGTTCCTAAACGCTCCAAAAAAGAATGCCCTCTGTGAGAAGGGCATCATACAGCACTCCACATGACTGAGGGACTCCAAAATTCAGACCCTCAGCGAGCCGCGGAACCCTCTGGCGGCATAGTAGGATTCCGCGCCATTGTGGTACACAAACACAGTCTCGTAGCGCCGGTCACAAAAGAGGGCTCCGCCAAGTTTTCTAATATTGTCAGGGGTTATCACCCAGCTCGATGTTTTCGTATCAAACTTTCCAAGCTTCTGTAATTCCCGGTATTGTGCTTCCGTTAAAAGTTCAATCCCCATGGAGGCTGCCATATCCATAGCGCTATTCTGCGGCTTATGTTCTTTTCGTGACTCCAGAGCTTCCCGATCGTAACAAACACTTCTGCGGCCTTTAGGACTTTCCGCGGAACAATCGTAAAAGATGTATTCATCCGTCTCTAGCTCATGACCGACCACATCCGGTTCGCCGCCGGTTCTCTCCATTTCATGGAGCGACCACAATTTATCAACATTAGCTTCGAGCTTGGCTTGAACATGAGCCCACTCAAGGCCGTCATGGCGGTTCATATTTTTCTCAAATCGGGCTTTCAATGCTGCGAGTAGTTCTTCACGCTGTTCTGGTGACAACCCCTTTTTATCGCTGGTGTCATTACTCTTGGTCATGGTCGATCCTCCCTCATACGTAGTTCTAGAAAATACGGATTTCCTTCATTCTACCTCAGCTCTTTATATCACAACTTTATTATAGTTTAAAGCATGTCCAAATAAAAAATAGGGAAAGGTTTGAGGGAGCAGGCTTCTTTAGCCTTTTCGCTGTATTCTTTCCCGCTTATTATTCAAAATCAATTCATTGATATCCTAGAACCTAGCAGCCTTTTCAATGCTTTATTCTATGTCCCAAGAGACTGTAAAACTACCTTTTAATCTATCCGCATGAGCTACGAGCTTATAAAATCCTTCTTCTTCAGCATTTATCTCATGCTTATGATCACTTCTTTGGTGCAACGATGCATATTTGCCATTGGGCGTTAGTACTTGATGCCCAACTGCCCCGCCATTACCTACAGGTGTTGTATTCCAAACAAACACATAAACCAGTTTCTGCCCTTTTTTTAGATAAATCGGGATTTCTTGATTCCCATTAAAGTAATCGAACTTGGCTTCGTATGAATTGCTACTAATTACATCATGGAAATTTACCTTTTTGTCAGCTAGCAGAATCTTCATTGATGTAAATAAAAGCAGTGGAATAATAAATGCAAATAGCCACATCATTTTACGTCTTTTAGGTAATATTATGGTACCCCAATAAAAAATCAAGGAGAATATCACACCGAACACACCCATAAAGATTATCCATTCTTTCCCCGCCGAAAAAATGAAAAATCCAAAGCCTGCCGCGGCGTATAACAGTAACTTAATAATAGATTTTTTGGAAGGTATGTAATTTACAATTAAATCAATTATTATCGAACACAAAAAGCCATATCCATATATTGTTATCCACCCATTGATTTCGTTAATAGAAGCAAAGGATTCGTACAATTTAAAACCTGTTAGCAGCAGGACAAAAACCCATAGGAAGAATATTGCATAGCCAGCACCAGCGAGCTTGAATGTTATATACCGTATATAATCAACAACCTTAATTGGTGACACCCCCCAATGGCCAATATTACCATATTACAACCATTACAAGTAGGTAAAAGGTTGTTTTGTTGCGTCATGATGCACACTCGGATTTCTATTTATATACGCATCATGCACCAATTCTGGGCATCTAGTGAGAAAGCTAGGCTAAGGAATTTCAACTTCCTGGGACATTCCAATAATAAAAGAAGCCATTTCCATTAATGAATGGGAAGCGGATCAAATTCTTTCGTTGAGGTCTAATGGGGGCCGTTCCTTATCTGAATAATGGTTATACTGACTGATGATGCGGAATTGGATTTAATCGTAACCCCCCAATAAAAAAACGCCTCAGAGAAGGCCTCCAAAGCGTAATTACTTGCAAAACAACTCAATATCATCTAATGCTGAATGAGCATGTCCTCTAACAAATTTACTTTCATCACTCAATGCATCATTAATAAGTGGAATAATTAGTTCCTTATTAACCGCTCTGTGTATTCTAGCAATATGACCAAAACATAGAATGGCTATTCCTCTTATATTTTCGTTTTTGTGCTGGCTATATCGGACCATTAGGTCTTGTACAAACTCTCCGTCATCCGCATTTAATGCTAGGGAAAGCAAGCCTCTTACTATTGTATCGGTGTTATCAGAATTAATTAGGTTTATGATTTCTTGATTTTTCTCTATATTATCGCTGTAGCGCTCTGAACTTTCATGAACAATATCATCTAGTATCTTTTCTAAAGAGTCGATTTCCTGCCATATTTGATGAACAGATTCATTATTTTCACTTCTAAGTTTTTCAAATGCATTAATTAAACTTTTCTTTGTTTGAATTTCTTTATCCGTTTGTTTTAGGATTCTTCGTCTATCTCTATACATGATATAGTGTTTTTTGAAGTTCTCCCGAGCCTCTGTAAGTGAATAATCTTGATTTGGACCGCCCCAAACTTTATCTGCGTGGGGGTCATCTTGTCCATCATCTTCCCAATTACATAAACAACAAATCTCCCAGCCTCGTCTTTCCTCTAGTGTGGGATAACCACAACAGGGACAATTATGCCGATTCATCTGACACTTACCTTTCTTTTTCAGCCATCAACTATTATTTGGGCTGACCACAGTTCGCACACAGCTTTGCGTTTGGCGTCCTCAATGGCTTGCCACAATATTGGCAAGGGTCGCCAAATAAAGATATTCGATGATGCATAATTGCGTTATGATGAACGCCCGAAACACCAGTTATTTTTTCGTATTCCTTTACGAAAGGACTAAATCTCTCATCCATAGATATCTGTTCTAATGATAGCCCATGCTCTTGCCTAAACTCCTTTGATGCTTTCATACAATCACCATACAGCTTATGAATCCGTGCATATTCTCCTTCATCTAACATAGGCATTTCACATTTACAACGCCAACACCACATCATTTTCATGGTTCGTTACTCCATAGTCTCATGAGACTTATCAGCAAGAGTTTTGATTTTTTAGAGGCTTATTAGGTCGAACATTACATAAGTACAAGATGAATCTCCACACGGAGCAGACAACCATTTGTTACAGGAGGGGCAGAGCTCGTTATCATATTTGTCGTAATAAATAATTACACTCCTACTGGAACAACTGCCCACCGATACGAAAATAGTCATCGACTATTACTTGTCGCTCTTCATCACAATTCTGATATTCACAGAATCACCTTTCGCCTGTTCACAACACTATATCATTACCCTATTACGGGTGCTAAACCAGCAGCAACGACCACCAAAACTTCTCGAGCCATGTCTTCCGCCGATCTATGTTGCGGATGTCTGCTCCACTCGACGGCTGATCCAAAAATGCTCCAGCTTGTAATCAAGGCGGCAGTCTCCACCGTTTCTCGTGAAACGGAAGGTTCCGCTTGTTCACTTAACCAGGCAAATAATAGGTCATATAGTTCCTTTTGCATCGCGACCTGAAATAACGGTTCATACTGGCGGTCAGCTAAAGTCATATACGGACGAGTACAGAAAAGAAAATCGAAAACGATTAAAATAAGCGTTCGCAGGCTCCCTGTATCGGATAAAGCAGCATTAGGCAGCTCATTCTTCAGCTTCTCTTGAAATTTCTCCCTCATCCAGCTCTCAAGAAATGCGAATTTGTCTTCAAAATGCGCATAGAACGTGGAGCGATTTACGGTCGCGTTAGCCGTAATATCTTGTACGGTAATAGAAGAGACATTCTTCTTCTTCTCAAGCAATTCCATAAAAGCTTGCATCAATAGCTGACGTGTCCGTTTCACACGGGGATCGTTTGTGTGAGTGAGCATGTTATGCTTCTACCTCTCTCTTTGGGATATAGTGGTAAGCATGCGTTGTTAGGAAAGCTAAAGACAACAAATAAATACATGTGTTGTATAAGCCACAAATGCGGCTGTTTACTGGTTGTACAACCCAAACCGCTTAGATAAGATTAACACAGACAGTGTAGTTTTTACTACACTGTTGGGTCTATCGTTGGTTCAAAGTAAAACAAGAAAACTAGAAACGATGGGTTCTGTGAAAGCAGTGCATACCCATTATGGTGATTGCTTGTGCAATCTACCTAAGGGCTTCTTATCCAACAATAGTCCGTCAGTTGCAAGATTATATACCGGATAAACCAAGGGAGGAAGATGAACATGGAAAACAATCCTGTTAGTAAATACGCTGGCAAGAAAGTAGTGATCACGGGAGGTAGCAGCGGACTTGGCCTCGTGACGGCGAAGCTGCTAGTGGATGAAGGAGCACGCGTTCTGATCACCGGACGTACCCAGGCTAAGCTTGACTCGGCTCGTGAGGAACTCGGCAGCAACGCGGTCTCATTGCTGAGCGACATCGCATCGTTGACGGATATCGATAAGCTGGCCGACAGGGTCAAGGCCGAGTTCGGCACGATCGATGCCCTGTTCGTTAACGCCGGCATCACGCGCTACGTCCCTTTCGAGTCAATGTCCGAAGATGTGTACGACGAGTTACATACAATCAACGCTAAAGGTCCGTACTTCACCGTACAGAAACTTGCCCCATTGCTTAACGAAGGAAGTGGCGTGGTGCTCACCACCTCTATAACGAACGTATTGGGGATCCCGATGATCAGTGCGTACGCGGCCAGTAAAGCGGCGCTGCGCTCCATGACTCGTAGTCTGGCCCGTGAGCTGTTACCGCGGAAGATTCGCGTCAACGCAGTCAGCCCCGGCCCCATCGACACAGGGATCCTGGAGCGGTCAATGCCGAAGGAAATTGCAGAACAGACGAAGGCGCAGATGAAACGGCAGATCCCAATGCTGCGTTTCGGCGATCCAGCCGAGGTCGCCAAAGCCGTAGTATTCCTAGCATTTGAGGCCACCTATACCACCGGAGCTGAGTTCCCTGTTGACGGAGGCGGCTCCCAGATCTGAGCACTCTCAGTTCGCAACTGACTCAGGGCTTCTTCTCATGACTATTAAAGCGTAGGCAGGAATGTCATGAATTTTCATGTAACTTTCCTCCCAAGTCATCTTACCTTCAAGTGAACTTAATCGTTTAGGATTTCGTGCTTTTCCTTGGATGACCGTATGAATTCACAGAGAACACTATTCCATCAGAGCAAACTGGAGGGAACATCGAATTGGAGAATTTAGATACGTCTTTCAAAAATGTGAAGAATCAGGCATCCAATCCTGCTACCATGCGAACAATTCGGTTCCACGACTACGGTGAACCAACCGACGTCTTGCGCCTGGAGGAGGTGGAGATCCCAGAACCTGGGCCGGGACGCATTCGCGTGAGTGTACGCGCTTGTGGGTTAAATCCGGTTGACTGGGTAATGTGCCGAGGACACTTTGCCGGTCAACTGCCCTTGCCTCGCGGGATTGGGCTGGATGTGTCAGGTATTGTAGACGCAGTTGGAGAGGGCGTTACCGATGTCGCCATAGGTGATGCGGTTCTGGGTGCCGCCGATTTCATGGGTGGATCAAGCGCCGGTGCATCCGACAGAGCGATCATGTACTACTGGTTCCGCATCCCGATCGGACTCGACTTTGTGCAGGCTGCAGCACTGCCAATGGCGGTCGAAACCGCCTACCGAGGCATTGATACTCTCGGGGTGAGGCCGGGCCAGACCGTACTCGTGCACGGAGCCGGCACCACGGTAGGCTTTGCCGCCGTTCAGATTGCGCTTATGCGCGGTGCTCGTGTGGTCGCAACCGCCGGTACCACCTTCGCCGACAAACTCCGCGCAATGGGAGCGATGGTGACCTCGTACGGTGATGGAATGGTCGAGCGAGTGACCGAACTGGCGAAGCAGCCGGTAGACCTCGCCCTGGATGCCGCACCAATCAGCGGCGCAATGATAGATTTAATCCATATCGTCAATGGGCATCCCGAGCGCGTCCTAACCGTCAGCGATTTCGCCGCAGCCGCTGAATTTGGCGTTCGCGCCAGCTACGGAGAAGTACATACCCTACGTTATGATGTTGTCGGCGACTTTGCCCAGTACGCAGCAGACGGCAAGTTCACTATTCCGGTCGCCAGGACCTTCGCACTCGATGCATGGCGTTCAGCCGTCGAAATCAGTCAGAGCGGGCGTGCCCACGGCAAACTGATCCTCCTGCCCGCCTCCGACTGATGTGCGCATATGACCGATGAATAGGCTGAATGAAGGAGGATGTACATTGAATATAAAACAACGAGAACATATCGCACTGATTACAGGCGCAAGTAGTGGGATCGGGTTGGCATTAACCCGGAAATTGCTGTCGGAGAACTGGCAGGTGGTTGCTTTAAACCGGTCGAATTTTCCAGCGGACGATACATTCATTCAAAATCATCTGAAGAACGGATGGCTCCGAGCCTATAAAGTGAAGGATCTCACCGATTACGGCAGCTTGAGACACTCTTTGGAAGAAATCAAAAGCAAGGAGCAGCGGATCGATATTTTGTTCAACAACGCTGGAGGAGGCTTGAGTGAGCTGCGCTATTCGAAACAAGGGCGCGAAATGCATTATGAATTGTTGGCGGTCGTTCCTTATATTATTCTGATGGAATTAAAGGAGCTGTTGACAAACGGCAGCTTAAAAACGGTGATTAACACTTCATCACAGGCGCTTAGATTTACTAAGGAGTTTTCGATCGAAAACTTAGAGCATCCCAAAACCTTCCGCAAAATGTTTGGCCCTTATGCAACTTCAAAGCTGGCTCTTTCGTTGTGGACTCAAGCCGTCGCACCGCAACTTGCCAAGGAAGGCATCAAGATCCGCAGCGTGGACCCGGGAATTAACAACACGCTTAGAAAAGGAAAGGACTCCGGACTGGCCGTATGGTTTGAACTGTTTATGAAGTTTTTTTCCTCTCCGCCCACCCTTGGCGCCAACCTATTATTTGAGGGAGCCCTCGGCAAACACTGCAATGAGACCGGCGTGTTTCTGTTGAAAGATCGGGTTGCGGACTTGAAATTCACAGAGCACGCGCAGCGTGTGCTGGATAAAATCACTGATATATATACCCAAGAATTTCTCGGCGGGAGTGTTCAAGTTAATGGCTGAGTTCAAGTGATTAAGACCTACTAAAGTGAAATTAAAGCAAATCTCAAGCTTGTTCAATTAATTGCATAAAAAACGAAGATCTCAGGCAGCTTAATCGCGTTTGAGATCTTCGTTATATTTGGGCAGGTACATGCGGCTAGAATTGGTTATTTTCTAGTGAGCGACACACAGCACTCCACATGTGTTG
This sequence comes from Paenibacillus sp. 32352, assembly GCF_002042965.1. GTDB lineage: Bacteria > Bacillota > Bacilli > Paenibacillales > NBRC-103111 > Paenibacillus_S > Paenibacillus_S vulneris. Next base: position 151,584 of record NZ_MZNT01000015.1, read on the forward strand.
TTCTCGGAATAGGAAGGCACTCTCCCCCTTTCACTTCGCAAGGACTTTTTTTGCTTATGCATCTTGCTTTGGATGCTGTTATGAAAGCCGGTCTTATAGACGAAGGTCAGTCTGTACGGCTCGGGACTTTCCTGATTGGTATTCTCCCCAATAATCACTTTATCAACGATGCTTTCGAATACGTTCCGATCGAATGTGGTTAGAACCTCATTTGTTTGAAGCACTTTGCGGAAATGTTCAAGCCGCTTTCCCAAATCAATCTCATCTTGTGCGGATTGCTCCAGTTGTTCCTTTTCTTCGAGCAATTTAGTAAGCGAAGTATCGAGCTCCGCATATTTCTGTTCGTAAGTAGCCCTGTCTATTTTCTCATCCAGGCACAAATCAATCAGCCTGCAACGTTTTTGCTCCATGGCCTGAATCTCGCTGTTAATTTTGTTCAGTCGCTTTTGATTATTCTGGTCGCTAAACACCGATTCCATTCTTTTCATAAGCTCGTCCAGCACGTCCGAATTATTGCGGCACACCAATTTATACGATTCGACAAAAGCACCCTCAATCAGCTTTTCCTCCAAGGCTTTACTGTGAGGGCAGTATTTCTTCCCCTTTTTCGTGGCTGTCACGCACTGCCAAATCACCTTCTCGTGCGGGGTTCCGCTGTGCCAGTTCCGCCGCGAGAGATTGCTTCCGCAGAAAGCACATTCCAACTTGCTGCTGAAAGCAAATTTTCTGCTGTACTTGTCCCGCTTGCCTTTTGCGCCGCGGCGACGATTCTTGCCTCTTCGATGCAATATGTCCTGCGCCTTCTCAAATACTTCCTCGCTGACAATCGGCTCATGATGATTTTTGACATAAAACTGATCTTCCTCGCCGTAATTATCCAACCTTCTCTTGGAAATGGGATCGACGGTAAATGTCTTTCCTTGCAGCAAATCGCCTTTGTACTTCTCATTCTTTATGATACCAAGAACGGTTGTGTCCTGCCATTCGCCCCTACCGTACTTGGTCTTATGTCCCGCCTCAGTCAGTTCCTTGGCAATAACGTAAGCGCCGATCCCCGATGTATATCGTTCAAAAATATAGCGGACGATTTCGGCTTCTTCTTGATTAACGGTGATCTGTTTCGTATTCACATCGTAATCATAGCCCAAACAACTTTGAAATCCCACCAGTTCACCGCGCTTCATTTTCATCTTCAATCCTTTTTTTACGTTGGCGGAGATGTTCTCCACTTCCTGCTGCGCTACGGAGCTTAAGATGACAAGCAACAATTCGCCGTCCATGGTCAGCGTATTGATATTCTCGTCTTCAAAAAATACGGCGATGTTTTTTTCTTTCAACATTCGGACGTATTTCAACGTATCCAGCGTGTTTCTTGCAAACCTGGAGATAGACTTCGTGATGATCATATCAATTTTCCCGTCCATGCAATCGTTAATCATTCGTTGAAAATCCTCGCGCTTCGTTACCTGTGTCCCGGTTATGGCTTCGTCCGCATAAATATCGACAAGCACCCAGTCGCTGCGTTTGCTTACGAGATCTGTATAATAGGCGACTTGCGATTTGTAACTGTTCAATTGCTCCTCGGTGTCGGTACTTACGCGGGCATAAGGAGCAACGCGAAGAATATCCGATAGCTTTCCAGCATTGCGATCGGATATTTTCCTACTTGCTTTAATCACTTCCACTTCAAGAGCCATGGTGTTGTCCTCCATTCTTATTTACTCGCCATCAGTATAATAAGAGGTGGGCGGACCGACAAATGTGCGAATCAAGAAGTAAGGTCCGAAATGATGCCGTAATCCCGCATTGTTTTGTTCTTTATCAAATGAAATTCGTTTTCGGTAATCAAAGATAATGCCAGCAGCTGCCTTATCATAGCGATTTGCATACTGTACCGGACGAGTTTATGGTTCATAGCTACCTCCCAATCACTTTTAAAAACAGAAAAGCAGAGATGCGCAACAAAACAAAACCTTATACGCGCATCTCTGTCTCCGCCTCTGTTTTGGTTGCTTCTCTTACATTAACCTTATCCGGCGGACAGTGGTTAGCCGTCCTCATAGGCTTCAAACCTCTTCCAGGATCGCTGCAAGCCGCCCCCATTGCGCTGAGCTGTGGCTGGACGGAAGTATCATTATCCCTCCGCATGGGTCTTCGCCATAAATGGCACCACTATTTATTTATTGCATGGGCAAAATCGCTCGCAGTTTACCGCTTCTGATTTCAAGGCATGCAGAAATAAGAATCGGCAGACTGGTCGTGGCGCGCCTGCAAATTGGCTATCCTTCCAGGCCATGCGGGGAACGTACCGGATAAGATTGTATCCAGTTTTCAAGGAGCATTGAGGGGTTGAATAATGTCCCTCTAATATTCATTTCATTTTTAGGGTAAAATCGGAACTGCTTGCCCAAAAACTACCCTCCGAGGCTTTCTTTTTTCGATACAATCAAATGCCTAATTAAATGTAATGAATTGAAGCTTTTGTTGATCGATTTGCGAAATATTATCACCGGCTCCTTATAACTCGTTCCAAATAAAGATTGACTTGAACGGGAATTTCAACTAATATAAATTACATGTTCATAAGGCGATGGAGTTCGCCATAAACCGCCGGTAACGGCTAATAACTCCTACTAGAATTCTTATTCTGGTAGGAGTTTGTCTTTTTATATGAATAGTTGGAAAGGCGGGGTTGATTTGATTTATGTGTATCTCGGTGTCGGCGGAACGCTCGGCGCTATTAGCCGCTATTCACTTGGCATATGGATAGGAGAACGTTTTGGACAAGCATTTCCGGTTCACACGCTAACGATTAATTTATTGGGTTGTTTCTTACTTTCTCTCTTCTATACGCTGACCACGACAAGATATTTGGTACATCCGCACTTCCGCTCTTCTTTCGGAACAGGATTTGTTGGGTCGTTCACTACGTTTTCAACCTTTAGTTATGAAAATGTAACATTGCTTCAATCAGCACATTATGGATTAGCATTGCTCTACATTGCAGCAAGCCTGCTCGGCGGTTACCTGTTCACAAGCTTAGGTATACGCCTGGGTAACTATGGAAAGGCAGAATCCAGCAGGAAAGTGAGTAAACGTTAATGGATATTTTATGGATAGGCATTGGTGGGTTTATTGGGGCGATTAGCCGATTTGTTGTCGTAAATGCGTTTAGTCGACGATCAATATCATCGATTCCTTTCGAAACGTTGACTGTAAACCTGGCAGGCTCCTTTTTACTCGGCATTTTGTATGGGCTGACTTTGAATTTACATCTTACCGCCCTTATAGGAACGGGCTTCTTAGGAGCCTTTACAACTTTTTCTACATTCCAGTACGAAATTGTACAGATCCGCCGACTATATAAATGGCGCTCTATTGTCTCTTATGTGTCTATCAGTGTGATTTCTGGAATTGCTTTCTGCGCATTAGGTTATGTATTCGGGCATTTGTGGACCTAGACGATCATCAGGAGGATTGCCGCTATGAATTATGCTGTGTTTCAATTCATTAACGATTTGTCAGGACATCTTGTTTGGCTCGATACGATTATGGTTCTTGTAAGCAAATACGGTTTGGAGTTATTTGCTATATGGCTCGGATTCGTGTGGATACTTGGCGATGATCGAAGGAGACATATTGATGTGCAGTCGGGGTTCTCCGGGATACTGGCTTTGTTTCTGAATTATGTGATCGTTTGTAAGCCATTCGGTTCATTTACTGTTCCCTCACGCAGCGGATGCTTCCTTTCCAAGTGATCATACATCGGGGGCATTCGCACTTGCATTAACGGTACTTATTCGTAAACGCTGGTCCGGATGGTGGGGCTACATTATGTTGGCTTTAGCCAATAGATGCCGCGCTTGAGAAGGATTTCGACATTATAATTTATGGACATCCGAATGCCGGAATTGGACGGCATTCAAGCCACATAATACATTTTACTGAATTGTGCGAACCGAAAGTAACCTTGTATTATCTCCATCACAGCGTTCAGTAATTACCACGACAGATTTTAAGAGGCAGGAATAAGTGAAATGATCTCAGCGTTCATGAATGCCTGTCCGTTGTACGATCCATTCATGACTGGTATCCACCATCTTTTCCAAATCATCATTTGTCAGTTTTCGTTGGGGTACATACGTTCCAATGGCTGTAATACGCGAATGAAACACCAATATTCCCACCGTTCATCCTTATTGAAATTGCTACGAAATCGGAAATTTTTGTCGATATTCAAGAAGTTCTTTTTGAAAACGGTGGAAAGGAATGGATAACATTTTTATATTCCGTTTTATTTTGGTTTTCCTTTTCCGATTATGCTGACACTCGTGGAGTTGATCAATCTGTTTATCGATTTTTTCCCGTAGGGTTAGGATAAACCCGATCGCAATGTGAGATTTAGCCAGTTCATGAAGATCAGTAGCAAGAGCCTCACTCAAATTGCGAAGATCCGGAAGGTATAACGACTTTGTCACATAAAAGACCTCTGGCGTAAAGTCCTCACGGTAATCTTGTCCCGGGACTTGCTCCCAAAAGTCATTCCATTCTCGTAGTAGACCAGTTTCATACAAAAAGAACTTTAAAAACCCGCATAACCATGCCGTACAACTTGTATTTCGTTTTTGGCATCCAATACCTTTGACAAGATGTCGACACCCTTGACAACAGGAACCTCCATTGGCGATACAAACGTTACAAATGGAATTGGACCCAATCTCATGTAACGCATGAATCCCCATTGTTATGACGGTTTGTCTGCTTACCTGCATGAAAGGTGTAATCAATTCATGAGAGGATGACGAATCTTGATGTGATGAGTCATTACTCGTTGAGTCCGGCATTCGTACCCACTCCTTATGTTCTTTTAATCAAATAATCAGATATTTGAATATAATGGGTATTATATAGGAGTTGCAACCAAATCACAATCCATACTCCAGAGCCTTCTTTCCAGAATGTTTTTGGTTGAAGTTGTGTTATGATATTCATATATTCAAAAGTATAGTGATTAAGGAGCTATTCCTGTAATGAATTAATTTGCGGTTTGAAAAGAAAAAGCGCCTCCTGTATGCTGGGTCTCGAATGTTGCGCACATTCACTGCCCTAATAAGAGGAGGACGCTCTAGATGAAGCATAACCAATCGAACAAGCAAAATCAACGGATTTCGAGAATTTCTGAAACGACGCTGGTCATCGGGACTGACATCGCAAAACACAATCACGTCGCTCGCGCCTTTAATTACCGAGGAATCGAGCTCGGCAAGCGCTGCTTATTCCAGAACGATGAGAATGGCTTGTTGAACCTGCTGGCGTGGGCGGAATCCATTAAGCAAGAGCATGGACTGACGGACGTGCTGCTTGGCGTAGAGCCGACTGGTCACTATTGGTTCCCGCTGTTTCACTTTCTGAAGCAGTACGGAGTTGAAGTTGTACTGGTAAACCCGCATCACGTCAAGAAAAGCAAGGAACTGGACGACAACTCGCCGACCAAGAATGACATCAAAGATGCGAAAGTCGTCGCCAAGCTCGTCATCGACGGACGCTATACACAGCCGCAGCTGCCGGAAGGCGTTTACGCTGACCTACGAGTGCTGATGAACCAGCGAGACCGTCTGTGCGGGGATTTGAACCGCGTGAAAGGAAGAATCCACAATTGGCTGGATCGCTTCTTTCCCGAATATACACAAGTGTTTAAAGACTGGGAAGGCAAGGCCTCGCTCATTACGTTACAGCACTTTCCGCTGCCGCAAGATGTCATCGCCGCCGGTGAAACAACAGTCGTGGCGATCTGGAAGAAGAATGACGTGAAACGAGCTGTAGGCCCCAAGAGAGCGGAGCTGCTCTACCGGAAAGCCCAAAAATCCATCGGCCTCACGGAAGGCGCTACGGCGGCCAAGCATGAGCTAGCCATGTATTTGGAGCAGTACGCCATGCTGTGCAGGCAGATTGAGCAACTGATGGAGCTTGTGGCGGGTCTGGTGGAACAGATTCCGGGAGCCACCCACATGATGAGCATTCCGTCCATCGGTCTTACCACCGTGGCAGGTTTCCTGGCGGAAGTTGGCGACTTGAGCGGCTATGACCACAGCCAACAAATCGTGCGTCACGCCGGTCTCAGCCTGCGGGAAAACAGCTCAGGGCTTCATAAAGGGGAAACGACCATCAGCAACCGAGGCCGCTGTCGTCTCCGAGCCTTGCTGTTCCGGGCGGCGCTGACGATGGTCGCGAAGAACCAAGAGTTCCGCGCGCTGCACTTGTACTTCACGACGCGTCGGGATAACCCGCTGAAGAAGAAACAGTCGATGATCGCGATCTGCAACAAGCTCATCCGCGTCTTGTTTGAACTAGGCCGCAAACAAAAGGAATATGACGCCAGCAAAGTGCTTGGCCCCCATCGGGAGGCTCAATTGCAAGCGGCAGCTTAATTGATCTACAGCTTAGCAACTCGCTTTCGTTTCATCGCTTATACACATGTTGATCTTTGACAAACGAAGCACGGATAGGCCGGGAGAAATCATCACCATAAGGGCATCGACCCCGTTAAGGAGCTTGCCTGGCCTCCACCCCTTGAGAGGTAGAACGAAGGAATGTAAGGGCATCGACCCAGGGAGATATGGGAGGGTAAACCACAAGGGTTCATGTGGAGATCCATATGCGACCATACGGCTTTAAAAAAGCGGGGTGACCACCACCTCTATTCCCGCCAACAGGTCGATCCCAAATATTCGCTCCTCGTCAAATCCTATCCAAGGGGGCTTTGGATGTCAAAGATGAAATCATGCGAAAAGGCGAGAAAAACGGAGAAAACATTATTTAATTGAGGGAGGCGTTAGCCATGAATCAAAATATCCAACAGTTTAAAGCCGATTTTTTTAAGGCGCTGGCGCATCCCATGCGGATTCGAATCCTGGAGGTTCTGAGTGAAGGAGATAAAAACGTAAATGAGATACAGAGTATTTTAGGCTCAGAAGGTTCAGCCGTTTCTCAGCAGTTGGCCGTATTGCGAAATAAAAATGTGGTGACGGGCATAAAAGACGGTACTTCTGTCATTTATTCGTTACGTGACCCGCTGATTAAAGACCTGCTCGCAGTCACAAAGCAGATCTTCGATAATCATCTCGTGGATGCCATTTCATTACTTGAGGTCATTCGAAATGAATCTTAAACTGAAAAACAAGGGTATCCATGAGCAACATCAAGGATCACCTTGTTTTTTCGTTTTGCAGTCGGGAACATGCGGAGCGACGCGAGATTATTACGATTGACATTATTCGATGACAGGAGTAACATTTCACATATATTCAAATAATCAAATATATGAAGAAGAGAAGGTAATTCAGATGAAATGGACGGGAAGATTTGAAGGATACCATGCAGCCGCATTCCGGAAGGATCTCATTTCAGGCCTCATTGTTGGCATTATCGCCATTCCATTAGGGATGGCGTTTGCTATTGCTGCTGGTGTAAAACCGGAATATGGCATTTATACCACCATCGTTGCCGGTATCTGTATTTCCTTGTTCGGAGGTTCTAAATTTCAAATCGGCGGCCCGACCGGTGCATTTATTCCGATCCTTTTCGCGATCGTCATGGAATATGGATACGAAAATTTATTGCTTGCAGGATTTTTGGCGGGAATTATTCTTGTTCTCATGGGGCTGTTTAAACTCGGTGCGTTGATAAAATTTATTCCTCGCCCTGTAACCATCGGATTTACCGCTGGAATTGCCGTCATAATCTTCAGCGGACAAATTGCCAACTTTTTAGGTTTGAGCGGTATCGAGAAACATGAGAATTTTCTACCCAATATGAAGGAAATTGTAATGCATCTCGCTACTACGAATTTCTACAGTATTATCACAGCGGTCGTCTGTTTGGCAGTTATCCTCCTAACACCGAAATTTTTACCGAAGGTCCCTGGTTCCTTGGTAGGGCTTATCGTATCCACTATAGTGGCGACCGTATTCTTTAAAGGGGAAGTTGCAACGATTGGATCGTCATTTGGAGCTATTCCAAGCACCCTACCCCATTTTCATTTCCCTGATCTAACCTGGGATCGCATTGAAAATTTGATTCGCCCCGCCTTTACTATTGCCATGTTGGGCAGCATCGAATCTTTATTATCGGCGGTTGTTGCCGACGGCATGACCGACAGTCGTCATAACAGCAATCGGGAACTGATTGGGCAAGGCATCGCCAATATGGTAACCCCTCTTTTTGGAGGCATACCAGCGACAGGAGCCATTGCACGAACAGCAACCAATATCAAAAACGGTGCGATCTCACCCCTGTCAGGTATTATACATGGTATTGTTGTATTGCTGGTGCTCATTTTGTTTGCACCTTATGCATCAGAGATCCCACTTGCTAGTATGGCACCGATTCTAATGCTGGTTGCCTGGAACATGAGCGAACGAAAAGAATTTGCTCACGTCTTAAAAACCAAAACGAGCGATTCTTTTGTCCTTCTCATTACCTTTTTGCTAACGGTCTTTACGAATTTAACGACTGCCGTTGAAGTCGGATTAATTTTGGCTGTTATACTGTTTGTGAAACGAATGAGTGATGGGTTATTGGTTTCCAAGGTATTGCCTGACCCAACAGTTAAACATGAAAAAGTGAAAGCTCATATGGTGACCGAAGGCCACGATTGTCCACAAATTGGGATCTATACCATCGAAGGCCCCCTCTTTTTCGGCGCCGCGAACATGTTTGAAAAGTCCATTATGGATTCGATTCATCTAAGACCGAAAGTGTTACTGCTGCGCATGGGAAAAGTACCTTTTATGGATACGACGGGTGAATCAAATCTTTCCAGTTTGGTGATGCATTTCGAGAAATTTGGTGGGATTATTCTTGTATCCGGAATTCAAGCTCAGCCTTTAGATGTATTGAAGAGAACAGGGTTGTATACGCTGATTGGGGCTGAACATTTTTTTGGACATACCGGTGAGGCACTTAACTTCGCGCTATTGCAACTGGATTTGAATAAATGTCTAGGTTGTAAACATTTTGCTTTCCGTGAATGCGCGGCGTTATCAAACAAGGAGTCTCAAAAAGAAGTGATCACCAGTTTAAAGGCTGATCCAGCAAGGACATAGCCTAATCTCATTTGAAATCGCCCTAAGGACGAAATGAGGTGAATGGCTATGCAACTTGCACTTCAGCAATACAAAGTGATCATGGCTCATCCGCTGCAAAAGGTGTCAATGAGCATCAATCGCGTATTATGACTCGCGTCGTTTATTCAGTGCAAGACAATGACAGATTAAAAATATTGTTTTGTGTCGACTTGTCAGAAGGTCACGTGAATCTCGAACACTATTCATATTGTTTCGACAAGAACAGTTTCTAGACAATATCGAAAATTAAAAGGTTACCATGATTGTCGAGCGGATAAATAAAAAAGTGTTCTAACAATCTTATCGTTTATCTAAGCAAAAATGAGATCGACTGCGAGGCGCTCTCTCGTCCAACTGAAACAGTAACATACAGACACGCCCATGCTCGGATTCTTTTGTTACACAGCCACTTTCAAGTCATCCTCGGCAAATGATTGCGAATGATTCCACTATAATATACGGTTGCGTAAGCAGAGTTCGAACAAAATAAATAAGAGTTGTCGGGATGAATGGTTTCTAAAGCAGAAGCTTTAACATGTACAGCAATCCATCCTAAACCACTCCTCATGTAGACGAGAATGGGCTTAAGGGTGAGGATACATTTCTTTCTTTACTCATTTAATCCTGCCCATGGAGTAATGACAATGTTTAGTCTACAACTTTACATTCCCGTTCAAATTTACCGACCTTCGGCTAGAAACTTTTCGATACGCGACTTAATCGCATCCCGAACCGCTCGAAATTGGCTCATGATTTCTTCCTCGGTGCCGGTCGCCTTGGCCGGATCATCGAAGCCCCAATGCCATTTCACGACGTTTTTATTCGAAATCACCGGACAATGTTCGTCTGCATGGCCACATAACGTAATCACATAGTCTGCCAGATTCAAAATCTCCGGATCGATGACATCAGATGTATGGCTGCTAATTTCGACGCCAGCTTCCTTCATCACCTGGACGGCACGGGGATTCAGCCCATGTGCCTCTAACCCGGCGCTTTTTACTTCGTAGCGATCAGTACCGAGAGCCTTCAAAAAGCCATCCGCCATTTGGCTGCGGCAAGAGTTTCCTGTACAAAGGAAATAAACGAGTTTTTTGTTTTCTGACATGATGAGTCCTCCTGTTTATATTAAGCTGCTTGCTTTGAAAAATACTTCCGCTGGAATCGGAGCGCGACGTTGACTAAGGCAATCATCACGGGGACTTCCACAAGAGGACCGATGACGGCCGCAAATGCTGCGCCGGAATGAATACCAAACACCCCGACGGCAACGGCAATCGCCAGCTCGAAGTTATTCCCCGAGGCAGTAAATGCCAGTGTAGAAGTCACCGGATAACCAGCCCCTGCTTTTTTGCCCATGAAAAACGAGATCAAGAACATGACGACAAAGTAAATCAAAAGCGGAATCGCGATCCTCACGACATCGAACGGCAATTGGATAATCATTTCGCCTTTCAGCGAGAACATGACGATGATCGTAAACAATAACGCGATCAGCGTAATGGGGCTGATTTTCGGAATAAAGACCGTTTCGTACCAGGACTGTCCTTTTGCTTTTACAAGAGAATAGCGAGTAATCATTCCTGCCAAAAACGGTATCCCTAAATAAATGAACACACTCTTGGCAACTTCTACCATCGTAATGTCAACAACGACGCCTTCCAACCCGAACCATCCCGGCAAAATCGTAATAAAGATATAGCTGTAGACGGAATAAAACAAAACTTGAAAGATCGAGTTGAAAGCAACGAGTCCCGCCGCGTACTCGGCATCCCCTCTGCACAAATCGTTCCAAACGATGACCATTGCAATACAACGGGCTAAACCGATCATAATCAGGCCGACCATATATTCCGGATAGCCTTGGAGGAAAATAATAGCCAGGAAAAACATTAAGATCGGGCCAATGAGCCAGTTTTGAATCAATGAAATGGTTAACACTTTGCCATTTCGGAAGACACGGCCAATTTCTTCGTATCGTACCTTCGCCAGCGGCGGATACATCATTAAAATGAGGCCAAGTGCAATCGGTATCGATGTGGTTCCAACTTGAAATTCATTCAAGCCGGCGACAAAGTTAGGAAATACGTAACCCAAGCCAATTCCTATCGCCATCGCAACAAAAATCCATAACGTCAAATAGCGATCCAGAAATGAGAGTCGCTTTCTCTCTTGTTTACTCACTTGCTGTACACCCCCTTTACTCGCATGTAACCGTCATTCCTTGTTGCTCCAAATTCCGCAGCTCCTCGGATAGATCAGGCAAGTGGGACAGAGCATAACCAATTTCCTCTAACCGCTTCTCATTGATGGAGTAGAACACCCATTGCCCCTTTCTCGTTTCGCGGACCAGTTCCACCGTTTTTAGACGGCTTACATGTTTGGAAATAGCTGGCTGGGAAATGTTAAAGATGGGAACCAGTTCACACACGCAGCAATCGCGAACACGGAGCAAAGAAAGGATTTTCAGCCTTGTCGGATCGGCAAGAGCTTTCAGAATATCTGCTATTTTTTCAAATTCCATTGGCATTCTTATCACCACCAAACTTAAAACCTTATAACCATATTGTTATTTATGTATGATAAAAAGTCAATATGGAAAATGATACTTTTATATTCCCTCTACAATAGCCTGTCTAAGACAAACCCTTTCCGGAGTACTTATTTTTTTGCAATGCAAGCAAATTATTACTTGCAAATGACTGTTGTATAACTGATTCATGAGGTGAAGCACCGTGGAAAATGTACGCGAATTATTTCAAATCATGACTCGTCGCTTTGGCTTTCTGGATAAAACTGCTGTTCTGCCGGTGGCTGCGACATCTCCTTTATTCAAAGCCATATTCTTTACGAAATTGATCGCCAGCACAAGCCTTCCATCCAGCAAGTAGCAGAGGCATTAGGGACCGATATCACGACATTCAGCCGACAAGTCTCAGTCGTTAATCAAGATGAAATTAGTAAAAAAACGCCCGATCCCGATGACCGGCGGGTGAATCTGCTTTCCTTAACGACAGAAGGAAAATATGTTGCGGCGTCGATTGACCAGCAAATGAATGACTATTTAAACGAAATCTTCTCATTTGGTTTTGTTCACGTTTTTTTGTTGTCAGACATGTTGTTTTAGCAAGGGGAAATTTGGAAAGCATAAGAAGAGGTTCATTCGGAAAGTGGTGATGGATATCGCACCGGCCAATCATAAAATATCGTTGCTTCAAGGATACATGCTGATCCTGATGGCGATCGGGATTCTGAACCACGTGATTATTATCCCGCTTTTGCTGACTGCTTCCAAAAGAGATGCCTGGGTAACCGTTTTAGCCGTTTTGGCAGTATCGCAAGTCTGGATCGCCTGTTTATCCTATATTCTTAAAAACATGAATGGGACGCCGGTCAAAACCTGGCTGTATCGTCATTTCGGCAAACTTCCGGCAAACGGTATGCTTATTTTAATCACGTTGTATCTGTTCGCAATGGGCGCCATTTCACTCAAAGACACCATCACCTGGACGATTGCCTCCTATTTGCCACAGACACCGGCTTTTGCGTTGGTGCTGGCGGGAGTCGCGTGCAATCTTTTGGCAGCGTATGCCGGGTTGCGAGTAATTGCAATCGTCACAGGCATTTTGCTCCCGGTTGTGATCGTGCTCGGTGATTTTGTGATGACAGCAAATTACAAGTACAAGGATTACAGCCTGCTGTTTCCAGTCATCGAATTTGGGTGGGAGCCTGTATGGAAAGGCGTTATATATGCCGCGGGAGGGCTACTGGAGTTAATCTGCATTCTCTTTTATCAGGAGCATTTAACCAAACGACCTCGATTCGGCACTCTCATGTTCGTGAATGTGCTGCTGGCCGGTTTGATTCTGGGACCGCTGATGGGTTCCATCGCCGTGTTTGGACCTGCTGAGGCGGCAAATCAGCGTTACCCTGCTTTTGAGCAATGGCGTTTGGTTCAACTCGGGCAATATATCTCGCACCTTGATTTCTTCTCCATCTACCAGTGGCTTTCCGGCACGTTTGTTCGTGTCTCGCTGGCTCTGTTTATTATGGTTGACATTTGGAAACCGGACAAGCGACTGCCATGGTTCATCTTTTTCGGCGCACTGATGATTGCTTCCGTTGTTCTGCCCGTCAGCGATGCCCGGTTCCTTGCTTTTCTTGGAAACGTGTTTTTTCCGGCGTCCGTTTACGCTGCTCTGGGCTTGACGGCTTTGTTTGTCGCGAAAATCTGGATTTCCAATAGAATGAGAAGGTGAATCCCTATGCTCAAAAGGTGGTTGAGACCGTTTGTTTTCAAAAAATCTGCAGGATCGATCGCCGACTCTTTTCGGCCATCCCCTTCAACTTCCGAACTGCCATCCATTGAAATCATCGATGCTTCAGCTATTTTAAAATTGTTCAATAGATGCGCCGATGTCAAGCATCATACCTACACCTTGAACGCACGAGAGGAACGTTCAACCGTGCTGTTCGTCTTCTGCGAAGGGATGAGCGATAGCCAACATATGATTCATGAGGTAGTGCTTCCCCGGTTGCAACGTTTCTATGAGACATACGGCTTTACAGACGCGGGCATGCTTCAAACGGCGAGTCAGCTTCAACTGGAACGTCTGCCGGATGTGAATTGGCAACGGAAAGCAACGCAACAAGTCTTTGATGGCAAATTGCTCATGTATATTCCTGCGCTTCGGATTATCTGTTCCGTTGACATTGCCAAGCTGCCGGCGAGAAAACCGGAAGAATCCAACGTCGAAGTCTCCGTTCGGGGAGCCAAAGATTGTTTTGTGGAAGAGTTGGCCACAAATGCCGCGCTTGTCCGCAAACGGATTAAATCGCCTTCGTTAGCCTATGAGCAAATCGTTCTTGGCGAACGTACCCAAACCCGGATCGGATTGATGTATATGTATGATATTGCCGATCCAAAGGTCTTACAGGAAGTGAAACAGCGCCTGCAAAAGATAACCATTGACGGGGTATTCAGTGCTACGGAACTTGAAGAAATGATCGAACCGACATGGGCGCTATTTCCGCTTATGGCGTATACCGGAAGACCAGACTTTACCGTCAATTGTTTGATGAACGGAAGATTTGTTATATTGGTGGACGGAACGCCGGCAGCGCTCATAGGCCCCGCCAACTTAATGCTCCTGATCAAAACGCCGGAAGACATCCACTTTACAGCGTTATCCTCAACGTTCGGACAGATGTTGCGGTTGTTAGGTTTTTTCGTGTCGCTCATGCTTCCGGCATTTTGGCTCTGCCTGCTTTCTTATCATCAAGACCAACTTCCGTTTTATTTGCTTGCGACGCTGACTGTGAATCGTCTCGGAATCCCTTTATCCACCGGCCTGGAGATGTTTCTTGCGCTCATTTTTCTTGAAATGTTGCGCGAGGCCGGCGTTCACCTTCCTTCCTCTATCGGTTCGACACTTACCGTTGTAGGAGGCTTAATCTTGGGCGATACAGCCATTCGAGCCGGAATTTTGTCGCCCGGAATCGTGATCATCGGCGCGATCACGCATGTATTCGGCGCAACACTTACCAATCAGGCGTTAGGAGGTGCGGTGAGCATACTGAGAATCATACTGTTTATATTTTCTTGCATATTCGGTTTATACGGTTTTTTTCTCGGCGTATTTTTGTTGCTGGTTTTGCTGGCGTCTCTTCAGTCTTTCGGGGTCCCGTATCTGGCTCCGATGTCACCTCCGTATTTCAGAGACTTGCCGCATGCATTGTTTCGGTTACCAATGGCATGGAAGCGAAAGCGTCCGAAGATGCTTCATCCGATTGACGATACGAACCAGGGAGAACAGTCAAAATGAAAGGCGTGAAATTAACAGGAATCTTGATTGTTCTGCTCGTTATCACGACCGGTTGCTGGAATATGAAGGAAATTCAAAATATCAGTTATGTAACGGCTATCGGGTTTGATTATGACGACGGAAAGTACATTGTGTATTTGCAACTGATTGATTTTTCCAGCGTCGCCAAGCTGGAAGGCCAGCAAAAAGCAAAAGAAGCGCCTGTATGGGTGGGGAAAGGAACGGGCGCATCGTTTACGGAAGCGGTAAACCATTTATATGAGACGTCGCAACAAAGAGTGTTTTGGGGGCATGTTTCCGCGCTCGTGTTCAGCGAACCTATTTTGAAACAGAACAAATTTCAGGATGTAATGGATTTGCTGAACCGTTACAGGGAAATCCGCTATTTGGTTTGGGTTTTTAGTACCAAAGAATCAATTGAAAATATTTTCAACTCGACTCCTTTCTTTAATGAGTCCCCGATGATGTCCATTTTGCATAGCCCGGAGGAACCGTATCGGCAACGGTCGATCATCCCGCCAATCAGGCTGTATCAATTTGTTATGACGCTGAAAGAAGCTGCGCGCATGACTTACTTGCCTTCTCTGCGTATCGAGAAGAATCAGTGGGAAGTTAGCAGAAAAACGCATCCATTGTTGGAATATGCAGGTATAACCGTGTTTTGGAACAATCGGTACCATGGAGAATTGGATCCGGACGATTTGCATGGATTGCCCTGGCTGCATAAAAAAACAGTTCGCGTGCCGCTTTCTCTCGAACGCGGAAAATCGTTAGCGGCTGTATTGGTTATGGAGAAGCCAAAAGTGCGCATCAAGCCGTCGGTTCAAGATCTTCGCGTTTATTTTGACGTCGAGCTAACGATAAAGGCAGGCATTAACGAGATGCATCAGGAAATGTCCAAAAAAGAATTGATCGACCTGGCCGAACGAAAGATTGAAGAACAAATCCGCCATACTTACCGGAAAGGCTTTGAGCGAAAGGTCGATGTTTATAATCTCGGCGAGTCGTTGTTTCGACGCGATCCCACGGTATGGCACCGGATTGAAGACGAAAATCATTTTGTGCTGCATGAGGATTCTTTACGAAACATACGAATCCATGTTCAACTGACCAATACGGGGAGGTACAAGTTAAAGCCCAGTCAAGCCTAGATGTTGAAAATTCCGATTTTCAAATGATGGATTCGCGGCGCGATTGATACATCCGATCAATCGCGCTTCCACGTCGGCAGCAATGCCGTAACCATTTTACATCCATCAAGCTTTCTCTCTGAAGACAACCTCCTATTCCATTTCGGACAATTCCGTATCGGATTCCATCCATAGCAGCTCCTTGAACAAAAAAGCAACAAACTCTTCTTCAAGTCCCATGTCCCAAGCTGTCGCTATACATTCGAGCAGTTGTTCCTTGCTGAGCAGCCTCGTGGCAACCCTTCCCCTTATTTCTCGCATTCCATTCTCAGTCTGTTGACTTACGCTTTCCAATAATCGAGTCAGTCTTGTAATCTCCTTGGAAAGCTGGACCACTTGATTATGGCTCAAGCCGATTTCCTGCCGTTTCCCAAACAATACAGTCTGCGCAGCGATCATGACATGATGCATGACTTCTGACTCCTTTTTATCGAAAATATTGGCTTAAAGGAATTTGTGACAAAATAAGCTCTTTGGAAAATTATATCGCAAAGATTTTAAAGGTACAATCAATTGAATGGACTGTAGTTTAAGAGTACTCCATCCCTCCGACTGCTTTGACTACACTTTACTATAGAGAGGGGTTGTGAGGGACATTATGTCTACCTTTGCACAAATAGTCGGAGCAAAAATTCGCCTATACCGCATGGAGCAAAATTTGACTCAGGAACAACTAGCCGAATCGATCGGCATGGCCGCGACATATCTTGGTCAGATTGAACGCGGCGAAAAAAACGTCAAACTTCAGACAATTGAAAAAATTGCTTTGGCATTACATATGAGCGTATACGATTTATTCAGCGACGAGAAAGAGGCCAATTTGCAACAAAAAAAATGGTTATGGGCCAGCATTCTCTTATTGCTCAAACACAACGATGCCAAACAGCGACAAGCGTATCGTATTTTACGGGAACTGTTGGAACCGGCAACCGAAGATTCGTAAAAAGTGATTCAAGCTATGAAAAAAGCAAGCGGTTGGGACGATCTGAACCAACCGCTTGCTGCTTATTTACCGCGATTCTCTATGTTAAATGACAAGTCTTTACCTATTTTTTGGATAAATACGGTTTCTTAGGAACACCCGTTTGGAAGGAGTTGGCGCTTTTTGCGCGAATTATTGGGTATAAAGAAGGATTTTGTCGTAAATGATCCAACTTCATTCAAAAGGGGGAGGTTCTATTCGTAGGTCCTCAGGCTGATCCCTTTCTTTCAGGATCATAAAAAACGAAACGGCAAACCCATTGAAAAATGGGGGCGCAAAACTTCAGGCCTAAGGATGATATCTATGGTAGCTGGGTTGCCGAAATTATTGCTTCCGAGCTCAAAGCTGCCCCAAATCGGGGTGGCTTCTTATTTTGATTCTCCAGCAAAGGGAGTAGCCTCGATGCCGAATATTGAACAATTAATAGTACAAAACGATTTTTATCATGTGTTCCAGCCCATCTTGGGGTTTCCCGAAAAGAGAATCCTTGGTTACGAGGCCCTCATTCGCAGTAACTCCAACATGAATCCGGATCTTTTATTTCAGCGCGCCATGGAGCAGAACAAGTTGTTCGAAGTCGATTCTTTTTCAATTTTCCAGGCGATTTCAGCCTACTTTGAATTTCCGGGCTCACGTGAACATAACCTGTTGTTTATTAACATTTTCCCTTCAACTTTGGTCTCGCCTTTATTTATCGACTTACTCGACTCCCTTGCCGAGCGATTCGAGCTATATAGAAACCAAATCGTATTTGAGATTAACGAGTCCATTTATGAGGGCCTCTTATGGAAAAGCGCTTCTTTCAGAGATGCCATCCGATTGCTGCGTGAACTGAATTTCCTGATAGCCCTGGACGATGTAGGAGATGGAACAACTTCTTTTCGAAATATTGTGGACGTCTCGCCTGATTTTATCAAAATCGACCGATTCTTTGCTTCTGACTTGAGTACATCCAGGAAAAAACAAAAAGTTGTCGCACTGTTTGCCGAGTACTGCAATGACGAGGCCAATCTGATCCTGGAAGGAATCGAAAAAGACGAGGATTTGGATACCGCTTTGTCTTTGGGTATCAAGATGGGACAAGGCTATTTATTCGGAAAACCGAATCGGTTAACGTAAACGGTTGAACGTGAAGTCTCACCCGAACATGAAGGAGTAATCAGGATGCAGGATAAACTGAACTATTTCCGCAAAGCAACGCTCTCTTTAAAAATTTCAGAGTTTGAAGTTCCACCCATGCAGGATTTGTTGATCATCGGGAAAAAAGCCCCGATCGGGCCGGAAGCGGTAAAGCGAATGGCGCAGGCGCTATCGCCGGAACAATTTACAATCGTGAAATTGGACCATGCCAAAATTGAAGCGGTCTTGATTCGGAACTCCATTCTTCAAATGTTGGACGAACGTTTGCTGATGCAAATCATAATGGAAGAAGCGGACCGGTTGATCAGCGACACCATGGTCCTTCGTTCCGAACAGAAAATTTCGGTGTCCGTTCAGCGGGAGGTGGAGTTGTCATGAAGGTGGCGGAATTCATGTCGTCCCCGGTCTACACAGTTTCATCGGAACGAGGCGTCCAGTTCGTCTCCGACATGATGAATGAACTTAAAATTGGTTCGCTGGTCGTCACAGATCATGGATCAATCGTAGGGATCATTACGTCTCGGGATATCCGATCCTCCCACCCCAATCGCATTGCGGCAGATGCGATGACCCCAAACCCGATCAGCATTTCGCCTGACCAGTTTGCTTGGGAAGCGCTGGAATCGATGGAGCGGCATCGCATTGAACGACTTCTTGTCGTTTATGAAGATCAGGTACTCGGGATCGTGACCCGCGAGAAACTTCAAATCAAACTGAACCAGCTCGTTGACCCTCTAACGGGACTGTACCGCGCACCCTATATTCAACAGATCGGCGAACATTTTCTGAACCGTCGCCAACATTTCCGTTTGCTCTTTATTGATCTCAATAACTTCGGTGAAATCAACAAATTGCATGGGCATCCGGTAGGGGACGACTTTCTTGTCGAGTTCTCCAATCGCTTGCGTACAATAACCAACGAACAGGATTATGTATGCAGGTATGCAGGGGATGAGTTTATTGTGATTACATGCCGGAATGAGAACGATGCCATGCAATTAGAGGCGGCCCTGTCCCAACCCGTCGTCATTCAAAACGTTACATTATCGGCATCGGTGGGAATCATAAACGGCTATCTCGTGCCTGACTTTTTCTCGCTGTCTTTTCGAGAACTGATCAGCAGAGCCAGTCTTCTATCCACTTCTTTGAAGCAAAAATCTTTTGCATGATAGAAAACCTGACTTTTTGCTAAACTTGAGAGCGGTAAAAAGCGTCAAGCATTCTGACACGCTTTTTAAGCGTGAACAGAAGGTTGGCGCTATTCTTTTGAAACGGATGTTTATCATATCAGAACGCGTCCAACTGTCCCCGCGATTCAATCCTGCATATTTTTCTTCTCCCATCGTCTTCTGATCCAGGCCACAACGAGTAGCTCCGCAGGAATGCATACCAATACCATTAACGCCGAAAGAAAGATGGAAGTGGACAAAGCATGCGTCAACTCCTGCAGGTTGGGCGCGACCCAAATGCTCATTAAGAGCAGCAGGAAGCCGATGGCAGGCTCATCCACTGAGCGGCAACCATAGCCGTCACATAAGAGATAACACATATTTTTACAAATGCACCCAACACCCAAATAGCCAAAAATCGATTCCAGATGGGTAAAGAAATCGGCCAGGTTGATGTATCTGGCGACTATCAGGAAAGGGATAGGTATAATTTCCGTTAGACCCCCCAATAGCAACAGCGTAACCGGATTGGACGGCACAAGCGTCACGATGACGGCTAGCAAAGTCATCGCCATACTTTTTTCACTTTTTCCGCACGGTTTGCAAATGTAATTAAAACGACACGGTCAGAAATTCGCTGAACCATGCTTGCAAAACAACCGCACCGGAGAGGGAAATAGCCGTCGGAGTAACCGCCAAATACATCATTTTCCGATTTGCGGGGTGGATTTTTTCCCTTTTTCCAACACCATTCACCCGCTCCTTAGCAAGGTGAGCTTCTCCAACAAGTTTACCAGCGGTTCCATCCATCCACTGCGTAGGATCCGGCATTTGGGGATCGAGAACAAGCAAGATTGCCAATATCGCCCCCAATCCGGTCAGGACACCATAAGCCGTCTTCTCCCTCTTGGTATAAGACGGCATGGCGCGCCAATCATGCAAAATCATTAAAGCGAGCGCCGCGGCAACGCACAACAATCCCTCCCATAACATGATTCCATCATCACCTCTGCTCAGGCTTGAATATGCTTTTGTTGGTCATGCCGGGACGGACAACTTTGACCTTAGCTTGTATGTTGACTTCCAAATGGGAATAAAGATTGTCCCAGCGGTCCTTATATCGACCACTCCCTCGGGTACTTCCGATAGAAGGCATCCGCGAAATTGTAAATATTCGCTTTCATTTCTATTTGCGTCCGTTCCAGCGCCATTTGAACGCTGCGTATGAAATCGTCTTCCAGTTATGGCGGTAACCCTCCTTTCGTGGGTCTGGTATTCATAATCGGACGCAGCATGGCGCGGCGGAGATTGTAAAGAATCATTAGATTCAAGTTACTACGGCTGCCCTCTTGCTCACCTCAACTGACTTCTCAGCGACTCTCGGTGAATACACGACAGGTCTACCCCTCGAGCCAGCATATCGCGGTAAGCGACAAATAGCCCTATATATGCTCGTGCACTCATGGTTTTCGGGCTTACAAAACTTGGGGAACGAATAAATGAAGAAGGGCTTCATTCTATTAGCACCTTTCTTTAAGAGAATATGCAAATTTTGGAATCTGTCAATATTTTTAGAACGGTGCTATGTAAGGGGCAACAAGGTGATTTCATATTTGCACCAACTCGAATGGCTCGTTAGGGAATAGATTCCAGAAGTAATTCCAAAGAGCGTAAAGTTTTTTGCGCTGGTGCAGCCAGAGAAAGTGTTCGGGCAAATCTCGCTTCGCAAAATGGAACAAGGCGCGGATGCGGTCAAAGCGCCGATACAGCCTTCCTCGTTCAGTACCATGGAAGAAGCGCGCGGGTCGCTCGGTTTAAGGAGGGGACAAACGGCCCTCGGGGGCAGTGAACCCACGTCCAGACTGAGCGAGTCGAATCATTGCGTTAAACGCAGTCTTTTCTTTGAGATTTCTTCGATAGAAGCTTATTTTTATTAGGAATGGGGAAGAAAACTCTTCAGAACATCAATTAGCGTTTGAAAGATGCGGTCTACCAAACAGTACTTGTTTATCCGAATCGAACACCCCGCGATAAACCACCTGCCCGCGACTTGAGGAAGCATCTACAACTTTGCCATCACCCGCATAAATCCCAACGTGAGTAATATCCATAAATCTACCATTACGCTCGTAGCTCCAAAACACAAGGTCACCCGGAACCAACTCCGCCGCGCTTACGGTCAGGCTATTCTCCACACAAAACCTGGCCTGCTCCGCTGCGGTTCGCGGCAAGCTAATGCCTAGCTGACGATAAACCCATTGGACGAGATAGCTGCAATCCGTAAAGTGGTCCTGTCCAGCCTTCGGTTGGCTGTACGGATCGCCTAGACGAGTCAGCGCCAACTTGACGGCCTCACTGCCCAATTCGCCATCGGGCAACTGCTGGTGAACCAAATCAAGCTGCTCCGGCGTCAAGCCAATATCCGCATCTTTTCCAAGTATTGCATACATGAGCGGGCGGAACTCCTCGGACAGCATCTCCTTCATAAATTCCATCTGTTCATTTGTAAAGCGGTATATATCTGCCTGTTGCTCCGCAGTACGGCTAGTGACGGTAATATGCAAAATGCGCTCATATCGGGTAATCGTCTCTTCGCTGCTGCTTCCGTCCTCATGTTCTGTCGTAACCGTTTCCTTATGTTCTATCGTTTCAACACGAGATTCCAGCGAATTCATATCCCAAAACACCGATCGAATGATACCGATTCTTGTTGCATCAAGCGTGGCCACATCCATTCCGTTTTCCACATCCGTGACGGTCTTCACGGCAAAGACGGCGATAATGTCCATCCAGTTATCGATTCGCGTATTGTCCGCGCTGCCGGGATAATGATATTCCACCCGGTCTACATTGCCAGCGGATTGCTGTAACTCTACCAGTCGGGCGGCAAATTCAGCGTCCAGCTCTTGAACGATTTGGGAAAGCGGCTTGACATCGGCATCCGTATTTTCACCGGACACAAAGATACCGAACGGAGAGGAAATGACAGCGGCTATCACCATAACAATGCATAGAACTACAATTACCGAACCGCTGAATCCCAAAAGCGCCGTCAATCCCTTGACAAGCAAGGCGGCGGCTCTTTCAACCATTTTAACGATAAGACGATTCAATCTCGCGGCAGCTCGCGCGGTCTGGATGGATCGACGAGCAGACACCACCATCTGCGCAGCCCGCTGAGCTTCCTTGACGGCATTCATTCTCCCTTCAGTTTGAGCATCTGAAGGATTGTTAGCGTGCTCTAGCCGATGCCCATTTTTTGTAAATGGCGATAACGTCTTGAAATTTCGTACCTTCCGTTTGATCGTATAATCTGATTGTTTTGATATAGCAGAGGGGACTCGGGTTAACGGTTTCACGCGTCCATTTGCTGAACGAGATACCGCGGCGGAGAATGTTTCCTTCTTCCCGACTGGTTTTGGATGTCCGATATTCCGTTTTTGCATCCGTTCAGAAAAGCTGCCTGTTCGAGAACGATGCAGAAGCCGGGTATTGACCCGGCTCCGTATAAATCGTTGTTTTCCTGAATGCGAACCAGAAGACAAGACGTATTTTACATCAACCGGCTTACGAAGACGTATGCTACGGGCAGGTCGCGGTGTACGCGAAATCGATGACTCCGTATGAACATTAATCGGGCTCTGACTTGTGACAGAATCACCATCTGGCAACGGCCGCCTTTTTAGAATGTGCCGAATCAATCTCTTGTTGATATGCAGACTCATCCCCATTTGGGCACGTATCGTTTTTTTCGTAGCCGCTGCGGAATGGCGCTGCGCATATTCAACTGGAGACTGGGAAGTCGTCTTGTCATGATCAACTTGCCGCTTGGCACGAGCGCTTGAACGGCTTACACGATGCAACACGTTTGGGAATTTGTCCAAACGTTTGATGTCTTTCACAACATTCCTCGTTTTAATTTCCTTCATCGTCCCATTCCACTCCCGTCGCTGGCAGCCATTCAGCGAATTTGTTCGGCCAACCGTTTGATCGTTCTCTCGTGACTTCGGCAATATTCGGGATAACGAAGACGAATCGCTTCAAAAAAGTAGGGGGTATAGCTGCAATCGAATAATTCGTGGGGAGTGGAGTACCGTTCGCCCACTGCTTCGGTCCATCCGTTCCACAAATTAAAGGCGAGCCGGCATACGCGAATGGAATTGCCCGTCTGCCAAGGGGCCGAAAGGCCTTCAGGCTTAATGCCGCCATTAGAAAAATCAAACAAATCGCGGATATGACTTCTGGTTTCTCGGGAAATGCCCAATGTATAGAACAGTGCTCGGTGATAGCCGTCGCTGCATTTCCTTTCATCCAGCATCTGAACATAAAACCTCTCGTGTTCATCATCTCGAAACCGAATCGGATGCATCGTCACATACCCCTTTCGTGGAGAATGCAGCGGCTGGTTGCAACCAGCCGCTGTCTGAACATGGTCCTCTATATAACCGTTCATTTTGGCAGGAAAATCGGACCCTCCGACGAAACGATTACATGTTTTTCAGCAAGTATTCCATTTGTTTCAAGCCTCTTTGGATCGATTTACGAACCGCCCGCTCATCGACATGCTCGGCTTTGGCAATATCGACTTTTCTCATGCCCAGGAAATAATGGGCGTAAATCCGCCTGGCAGATTTCTCCGGCAAAAGGCACATAGCTTCATAAAGTTGCTGCCGTGAAAGTTTGCGCTCGTAAACCTCCTCCGGTGAAAACGAAAGAAATAAAACTTGCTGCTCAATCCCGTCGTTGCGATCCAGCGAATAATAGGCCCGATGGCGATACGTTCGCAGCCTGTAGGCGCTTTCTTCCAAGTCAAAGCGGCGGATTTCATGGGCAACTTCTTCATCCACATCAACCCATACATCGGACTTAAAAAAAGGATACATATCCCGCAAATTCATCTTTTTCATTCATGTCCCTCCATTTTGGTTTGTTGGCAAACCAAAACAGAGGGGGGTGAACGACAACCAGCGCTTCCTTTCAAGCGTTTGTGAACTATCTCAACAAAACAAAAAAGACCCTGCCGCAGAGCATTCCAACGCTCCGCTGCGGCTAAGTCTAAAAATGATGGTGATAATGACCGTAGAACAGACACATAAAAAGATTCCGGCTCGACATTATAGGCAACTGGGGGCACATAATATCAGCTCCGTTCTCACATGGCAACACCACTGCGAGAAGAAAGGCCTGTCTGTTTTTATGTTGGTGCTGTCATACGTTTTTTTGTCCGGACGCTCCTTTTCATCCAGAACTTAGCCAGTTATAGGTCATTTGTTCGATAACAGGACTTCCACTAATCGACGTTTTAGGAGCATCATCTCCCGTCTATTAGGTCTCATTGCCCTCAAATATAATGTTGCTTGAAAAACACAGAATCACCTAAATATTGAACGATTTTGCGATTGGTGTAATTTCAAGTCGATTGATGTGAGAGTTTACGAGAGAAAGATTACTACTGAACTCTCCCAAATTAAGCCTTTGGAAGCAGTATTTAAGTCACTTATTATGGTAAAATATAGGTGTGTGCATCAAACAAATTAGTTATTTCGTATGAGATTGAAGGAGGGATAAGGATACCTAAACGTGGTTAACATTCATTCGTAGAGGAGGTTTCGATGAAATGCATGAGTTGAAAAGTAATGAGGAATTTTCGGAAGAAATATGCCGCAGACATTTTAATCAAGTTTATAAGTACTGCAAAAATCTGTTAAAGGGACAACCTGATGATTTGGCAGAGGAATGCACGCAGAATACGTTTTTGCAAGCGCATACACAAGCATCGAAATTAAAAGTTCACCCAAATATTGTAGGCTGGCTGTATACAACCTCCCGGAATCAAGTAAACGCGGCATATAGGAAACAATACCGGAAAAGAAAATACGAATTTATTTTGAGTGGAGAGTTGTCAAGCAAACTTGTTTCCGACAACCGCGAACTGGATGAAATATTGATTTCAATTCTTAACATTGACTCCTTGGTGGAAACCGTGTTAAGTAAGCTCAACAATTTTGAAGCCAAATTATATACAGAATATTTTAAGAATCAGTTATCGATATCCCAGCTTGCTGAAAAATACAATCTTTCACAGACTGCTATCACAACCCGAATTTACAGATTAAAGCGAAAGATTAGAGCCATTGCTCACTATACACTGTCAGCATGAATATTCTGTGCGCCTGAACCGCGAAATAGTGCAAGCCCCATGTTAATTATTTAAAGCCACTCTGGCGACGTCTGAGGGGTATACCTCTTTTTCGTTTAACTCACAGTGGCTGCACTAGCAATTCAAAACTTTTCGAGAAGGGACTTCTGACCCTTCTGCATGAAGCAGGTGCTGCAGAGGCATCCATCACCTTCTTGGGTTGGCCCTGTGTACAGCAGGCGCCATTTTTGTTTTGCAAACCGCATTCATAGCCGGAAAAGCTCCAGCAGTGTAATTGAGTGCTATTTCTCCAAGATGTATTATGGTCAGCCGCACTTTCACGGAATCAGGAATATTTAGGATATTTTAAACTCCCGTGCTGGCCGGCAATTGAACGATTACGCTTGTGCCGGCATCCGAGCTTTCGATATTCAAGGTTCCCCCCATTTTTTCGATCATAGCATAACTGAAACTAAGCCCGAATCCGATAGCGTCCGGTTTACTTGTAACAAACGGTGTGATGATTCGGGGCTGCAAATCTTTTGGAATTCCTGCACCTTGATCGCGAACAATGATTTGGATATGATTGTCGGTAATGTGCGTGCGAAGCGTTAAGACAGAACCTGGGGGACTTGCATCTAAGGCGTTGTCAATGATTTCTTGCAGCGCGGCTCGCTTCTGATGAGGCGGAGAGGCAGCAAATTGCAGAACGGAAACATGATCTTTCAAACTTTTTTCCAGAAGTTGAAGCGTCCCTTTGATTACCGCTAAAGGATTTAAAATGATATTGGCTGTGCCCGCCGCCATATGCCCAATCGTTTCCCTTCTTTCTTTCTCGCATTGAATTTGCACGTACTGTTGAAAATCTTGGATATCGGCCATTAGAACAAAACATTCCCCTTTTAACTGAGGGTATACATAGGCGATCATGGATCGCACTTTGCCATCTAATAACAATCCCCACTGTTGTTCCATGATCCGTTACGACCAGAGAACCGCGTCGAGGGATATCCGATCTTCCCATCCCAATCGCATTGTGGCCGACGCGATGACCCCAGACCCGATCAGCATTTCGCCTGACCAATTTGCTTGGGACGCAATAGAAACGATGGAACGGAACCATATTGAACGCCTTCTTGTCATTCATGAAGATCAAGTAATCGGAATCGTGACCCGAGAGACGCTTCAGATCAAACTGAACCAAATCGTTGACCCTCTAACGGGACTGTACCGTGCACCTTATATCCAACATATCGGCGAACATTTTCTGAACCGTTGCCAACATTTCCGTTTACTCTTTATTGATCTCAATAACTTTGGTGAAATCAACAAATTGTATGGACATCCAGTAGGGGACGATTTTCTTGTCGAGTTCTCCAACCGCTTGCGTACATTAACAAACGAACAGGATTATGTCTACAGGTATGCGGGGGATGAGTTTATTGTGATTACGTGCCGGAATGAGAACGATGCCTTGCAATTAGAAGTTGCCCTGTCCCACCCCGTCGTCATTCAAAACGTTACGTTGTCCGCATCGGCGGGAGTCATAAACGGCTTTCTCGTTCCCGACTTTTTTCGCTGCCTTTTCGAGAACTGATAAGCAGAGCGAGTCTTTTATCCACTTCTTTGAAACAGAAATCTGTTGTATGATGGGGAAATCGACTTTTCGCCAAACTTGAGAGCGGTAAAAAGCGTGAAGCATTCTGACACGCGTCCTAAGCGTAAATAGAAGGTTATTTTAAAACGGATGTTCATCCGATCAGAACGTGTCCGACTGTCTTCGCGGTTCAATCCTGCATATTTTTCTTCTTCCATTGTTTTCTGATCCAGGCCACACCGAGCAGCGCCGCGGGAATGCAAACCAATACCGTCAATGCCGAAAAAATGATCGAAGTCGATAACGCATGCGTCAACTCCTGCAGATTGGGCGCGACCCATACGCTCATTAACAGCAGTAAGAAGCCGACAGGGAATACGATTGGCTTGTATTCACGAAGGTTCATCCATTGAGCGGCGCCCATGGCCGTCACATAAAAGAAAACACATATTTTAACAAATGCGCCCAACACCCAAATAGCCATAAAAAGTGACTCCAGATGGGTAAAGAAATCGGCCAGGTTGATGTATCTGGCGACAATCAGGAAAGGATAGATATAATTTCCCGTTAGATCCCCCAATAGCAGCAGCGTAACCAGGTTGGATGACACAAGCGTCACAATGACGGCCAGCAAAGTTATCGCCATGCTTTTTTTCACTTTATCCGCACGGTTTGCAAATGGAATTAAAAACGACACGGTCAGAAATTCGCTGAACCATGCTTGCAAAACAACCGAACCTGAGAGGGAAGGCCCGATACCTTCTCCCATGATCGGCAGCATCTTCAGAATATGAAGATCCGGAAACAAGGGGATGATCAGAAGCAGAAAGAGCAGCGCAAAAACAGGGATAAATACATCGGCAAATCTTGCGATGATTTCCACGCCGCTGCGAACAACAATGGCACAAACGAACACCATGCTTCCGGATACAACCAGCAACGGCGTTTGAACAAGAAACGCTCCGACTACAAATTCGCCGTATTCCCGAACGATAATGCCGCTTAAATACAAATAGTACAACAGTATAACCAACCCGAACACTTTACCCAGCATTCGACCTAATATACGTTTGCTTGACTGGACGAGATTCTCGCCTGGAAACAATGTTTGAAACCCTAACGCAATACCAATCGCGATCAAGCCGCTGAATGCCCACATCGGAGATATCCACAAATCCTGCTTGGCAAATTGATACGTAATCGACTGCGTGCTTAAAATAGCCGTCGGAGTAATCGCCAAATAGATCATTTTTCCGATTTGCGGGGCGGATATTTTTCCTTTTTCAATCATGTTTCACCCGTTCCTTCGTACGGTAAACTTCTCCATCAAGTCGACCAACGGTTTGTAGATAACATCCAGCCATTGCGTAGGGCCCGGCATTTGGGGATCGATCACAAGCAAGATCGCCAAAATCGCACCCAGTCCGGTCAGGGCGCAATAAGCCATCTTCTCCCGCTTCGTATAAGACGGCATGGAGCGCCAATCATGCAAAACCATCAAAGTAAGCACCGCGGCAACGCCCAGCAGTTTCCTCCAAATCAAGATCATATCATCACCTCTGCGCCGGCTTGAATATGCTTCTGTTGGTCATGCCGGGGCGGACAACCTTGACTTTCGCCTGTACGTTGACTTGCAGATGGGAATAAATTTCGTCCCAGCGATCCTTGTTTCGGTTCCACTCCTTCGGATACTTCCGGTAAAAAGCATCCGCAAAATTGAAAATATCGGCTTTCATCTCTTTTTGCGCCCGTTCTAGCGCCATTTGAATGCGGCGTTTAATATCGTCTTCCAGCTCGCGCTCCAATTCGCTGATATGGTCCGGCACGGACAGATCCAGTTCCGACGTGTTTTCAACGATGTCATCCTGGGTTTCGATTCGAACCGTCAGGCTCCATTCTCCTCCTCCTTTAAGGTGCGGGATCAGATCCGTACGGCTTCTCAGCAATTGTAGCGACACGAGTCCCTTGCTCTCGCCTGGGGAAACGGTAACCGTCGCTTTTTTCACTTCGTTTCTCAACCACATGATTCCGCGTGTCTCGGCATCGTTCATGCGGCCGATCATCTTTCCATTTTTCAGAACCGCCGTGCCTTTAATGAATGCGAACGCTGTTTGCTTTCCATCGCCAGGCTTGATTTCGACCCATGGGATGACGGCGGATCTGGATCTGCCCGCCATCATCTCCGCCAATTCTTTCAACGTAATATTCAGACCTGTTTCATTTTCAGCCATTTTACGCAGAGCATGCGAAACCGAGCGTTCAATCGGCGGATCGATTTCCAGTACTTCCTTGGCAGGACTTTGGCTGACGAAAACATTGGCCCGCTCCCTCGGAATCGGATGCCTCGTCAAAAATTCCAAAGGTTCGGCGAGCCCTTCTTTCGCCAGCCGCTGACCGAATACGAACACCTCGTCCTGGCCCCAAAACACTTTGCGGCTTAACACCTGCTGCAAATGGGATGCCGCATCGGCCATCGATAACCCACGGGAGGAACGAACAACCGATTTGCCGGAACCTCCGCCGACGTCTGAAGATACGCTGCCCGATTGATCGGAGGATGATGGCGATACCAAATATTGCTTGACGGAAAGCTCCAGTTTCCGATCTTCCGTCAGGTCCAATCCGCCGGCCGTAAGAATCGCCAAATCGTTTACTTCGGTTCGGTCCCAACATCCGGACAGCAGCACCGCCGAGGCAATCAGCCCCCCCATAAACGTCCTCTTTGCGCTCAGCTTCGTCAATCTCCTGTCTCCCCTTTATGCGGGCCCGGGCGTTGACCACGGGGCTGCCTTCTGGGATTCCACGCCCCCGTCATGTGGGGACGTTTGGTCATGAGCCAGCGCGGAGCGCGCCAGAGTACATCGTTCAGGCTGCGCCACTGCATCGGGGCCAGGGGGGCCATATACGGAGCGCCGAACGAACGCAGTTTGAACAGGTGATTCAGAATGAGAATGCCTCCCATAATCAATCCCAGCAGCCCAAGAAAGCCGGCAAGCACCATCATGGGGAACCGCAGCAGCCTGATGGCAATGCCGACGGTAAAACGGGGGGCCATAAACGACGCGACGCCCGTAATGGCCACGACCATCACCATCGGCGCAGAAACGATACCCGCTGCAATGGCCGCCTGACCGATGACCAGCGCTCCGACAATACTGACGGCGGTGCCGATTTGCTTCGGCAGCCGCGCACCGGCTTCGCGCAGCGCTTCAAACATGGATTCCATCAACAATGCCTCGATAATGGCGGGAAACGGGATTTGTTCCCGGGATCTTGCCATTGTAATCAACAAAGCGTTCGGTATCATTTCCTGATGGTAAGTAATAACCGCAACGTAAAAGGACGGCCCTAACAAAGAGATCAAAAAGAAGAAATAGCGCAGCCAGCGTATTGCGGTACCTACAACAAACCGCTCGTAATAATCTTCCGGCGACTGCAACAAGGAGTAAAAGGTGATCGGCGCGATTAGCACGCTGGGCGTTCCGTCGATCAACACGACGACATGTCCTTCGAGCAAATAAGCGCTTGCCACATCCGGCCTTTCGGTGGAAAGCAATTGCGGGAACGGGGAGAACGGGTTGTCCTCGATCAGTTCTTCGATGTACACGCTCTCCAAAATGCCGTCGATCTCGATTCGTTGCAGACGGTTCGTCATTTCTTCCACCAAAGCAGGGGCTGCAACCCCCTCCAAGTAGGCGAGCGCAATCTGCGTGCTCGTATAAGTCCCCATGCTCATCGTGACGATTTTGAGATGGGGAGTTCGGATTTTACGCCGCAACAAAGCCGTATTGGTGCGAAGCGACTCGATGAACCCTTCCCGCGGCCCTCGTAACACCGATTCGGCAGACGGCTCGTCGATGGCCCGTTTTTCCCATTTCGGCAATCCGATCGCCAGTCCCTGGTGTTCACGTTCCATCAGCAATACGGGATTACCGCCGGATATTTCTTCAAGCACCTTGGCAATCGTATCCACCGGCTTTATCGAGGAGACGGCAATTTTTCCGCGAATGTCTGCCAGCGTGCCATCCATAGGGAAATCCTGTTGCAACGGAGCGAGCACATGTTGATCCACTTCTTCGATATGAGCCAGACCGTCGATGTAAACGAGCACAGCCTCCATGCGATTGCCTATGCAGAACTCGTGAAAAATCACGTCAGAACAACGAGTATACAAGCGCTGAAGCGCCTGAACATTCTCGGCCAGATTTGCGGAAAGAACCTGATCGAGTTGCCGATTTTCTTCCTGATGAGCAAAGCGATCGGTCTCGCGCTGATTGGAACGCGGGCGGCGGCTCCAAAATCCGTTCGATTTCCCCATGGCGATCCCCTCATGTTTCATTTCCATTTTATTGTTGACAATTTACCCCCTTTTTATTCAGTGTCGGGGAGGGGGCGCACACATTAAAAAAATCCCGATCTCCGTTCGGGTGAGGGGATCGGGACTTGCACTCATACTTTGAACTTGCCGACTAACGTTTTCAGGGAATCGGACATTTCGCCAAGCTGGCGAGCGGTTTGCAGCATTTCCTGACTCGTGGCCGCCTGCTCCTCGGTCATGGCCGCAACCTCTTCGGTGAACGAGGCGGTTTCTTCCGTAATTTTCGTAATTTCCCGAATGGAACCTTCAATCGCTTTGCTGCCGGCGGACATCTGTCCCACAGAAGCGGCAACCTCCATAACTTGAACGCTCAAGTTGTCCACTTCGTTCATGATGGCCCGGAACGACTCGCTGGCCTTCATCATGGCCTGAACGCCATCCTTGACGCCATGGCTGTTCTCATTTACTTTCTGGACGAGTCCGTTGATGCCGTTCAACATCACTTCGATGGTTTCATGGATCTCGCGGCTCGAATGCGCAGCCTGGTCCGCCAGCTTGCGGATTTCTCCGGCGACGACGGCAAACCCGCGGCCTTGTTCCCCGGCGCGCGCCGCTTCGATGGCGGCATTCAGCGACAACAGATTGGTTTGATTGGAGACGTCCTGAATATATCCGACCACTTCCCGAATCTTTACAGACAACGATGCCAGTTCCGCGGCGGAAGCCTGAATTTCGGAAAACGTTTCTTCGATCTGGCCGATTTTTTCCGCATTTGCCTGCATTTCGCCGGCATTCTCCGTCGCGACGGACTGCGCCCGCTTGGCAAGTCCGGAGACGTCGGTTGTCGTGACGGCAACCTGCTCCAGTCCCGATACCGTCTCCTGCAAAATCGCCGACATCTCCTCCGTCTGGGATACTTGCTGCTCCGCTCCCTGCGCAACGCGTTGAACAGATTCAGAGATTTGATCGGCGGCTTTGTAACTCTCTTCTGCGCCAACCTTCAACATGGATGAGGAGCGTTCCAGTTCCTGCGTCTTCCCTTGAATATCGGCGATCATACTCTGAAGACTGGATAACAGCAAGTTGGTTTGATCGGCCAAATCCTTCGTTTCGTCCTTGGTTTTCACTGTAATTCGTTTCGTCAAATCGCCGCCGGAGGAGGCAATTTCTGCAATGGCGTTCCCGACTTTGCGTACGTTCCTGGCCGTCAATGCGCCGGTGAAGTAAGACGAGATGACCGAAACGATAAGTACCAGCAACAGAGAGCCGTATAGCTGCAAGCGGAGTTGACCGTTTTTCTTTTCGAGCGCCGACACCCGATTCAACGTAAGCTGTTTTTCGATGGAACGGAACGACGAAAGCTGCTCGCGCAGGGCATCCATATCCTGCTTTCCCGGATCGTCCTGGAAAAACTGCTGGATTCCCTTGTTATCATTGGCCTTTTTCAAGGCAATTACTTTCTCGCCGGCCGTTTGAATCCAATGTTCCACGTTTTTTTGAATGGCTTTCAAGTTGTCCTGCTGGCTTGGATTGTCGGCAACAAGCTGGAAAAGGGCGTCAAAGTGCTTTTGCCAATTGGATTTGCCGTTGTTGTACGGGTCCAAATATTTGTTTTCTCCGGTTATAATAAAACCTCGTTGGCCGGTTTCCATATCCACCAAATCCTTCTCAATGGATTGGGCCAGACTATGTACTTGCATATCATGATCCGTAATGAACCTCGTTTCCTTCTGGAAAGAGGATAATTGCCGGGTTACGCTAAGAATGGCGAAGACAAAAAAAATGACGACGACCAGAAAACCGAGGCCGATTTTATTTTGAATGCGGTTTAGACGGATGGGTACAGTTTTCATCATTGAGTTCTCCTTGTTGTAGGTTGAATTCAGAAACGGATTAACGTAAAATGACTTTGTTCAAATTGTCAGGCCTTGCCTGTGATGCCCATGTTAATCATCTGGGCGGCTTGCATTTTTGCTCGTACATTCTCTTGTCCGCCAATCTCAGGAGTTCGCCAAGATCGGCGCTCTCATCGGGACAAACCG
The DNA here is from genome assembly GCF_002042965.1 of Paenibacillus sp. 32352. GTDB lineage: Bacteria > Bacillota > Bacilli > Paenibacillales > NBRC-103111 > Paenibacillus_S > Paenibacillus_S vulneris. The sequence continues at coordinate 185,111 of NZ_MZNT01000015.1, forward strand.
CATAACCTGCATAAAGATATACGTGCGTCTTCAACTCCTCAAGTGATATGGACAGCGCATTGCCATGACGTCTCCGAAGCGCTCTGGCTCCTTCTTCGTCGGTGTATGGCACATTGACTATAAATTCATCGCCTCCCCACCTTGCAACATAGTCGTATTTGCCCGCTGCTTTTGCCAGCATGCTTGAAAGTTGACAAAGTACACGATCTCCGGTTACGTGAGAGTACGTGTCGTTAATATTCTTGAAGTTGTCTACGTCCACATAGAACACGAGCAGTTGTTTTCTCAACCTTTGAGACCGGCGAACCAGCCTGGGGAAAACGCGCTGAATGAACCCGCGATTATACGCCCCGGTCAGGTCGTCTCTTTGCAAGAGCCGCAACAACGCATCGAATCGCTTGCCGCATAGGTATCCCAACGGCAAAAAGACCGCAAGCGACATGGCCACGGCCTTATCCACTGCCTCGTAAGCATGCTTAATATAAATGAGCAGAACTGCGCCAAGAGAGAGAACGAAAACGACACCCGTAACGCGCCCGATCTTGTACATAAATCTCCGGCTACTTCAACGCTTTGGCCAGCGTCTCCAGAACTTTCTCCCGTTGAAACGGCTTGACGATAAAATCCGCGGCTCCTGACGTAATCGCATCGACAACCCGATCTTTTTGCCCCATTGCGGAGCAAATGATGATTCCGGGGCATCGTAATATCCATCGTGACAAGTTCGGTTTTGTGCTGCCTGAAAAATTGCACAGCCTCTTTTCCATTCTCCGCTTCCGCTACCACTTCATAGCCGTTATTCGTTATGATCTCTCTCAGCATCATTCTCATGAACGCCGTATCGTCCACAATCATAATTTTGGCCATGACAACCTCCGCTTGCCCATGCTCTCAAAGGCCTATGATTCCAAACCTATTATACTCGAAATTGGAACATATTTCATAGTCCGCCGTATTAAGAATCAGTTCATCGTATTTTTGTCGATATCATAATTATTCATCGACAAGAAGGGGCTGACCTCACCTGAGTCCAGCCCCTTCTGGCCACTTCCTTCTATTCACCAGGCTTCGTCGTCATCAGGCGATACAGCTTCGTATGCCGCGGAAACTTGTCGGTAAACGGCACAAGGGAGCTGCCGACTTTCATCAAGCCATTCCCGGCGTCAACATTGGTAATATAAGAGAGTTGCAGTTCCGAAATATTTAGCAGTTCGGCTAGCTCTTTCCGGTCGGTGCTGGCCTGATTCAGCATGACGATAAATTCACTGTTTGCCAGCATGGTGCGGGCCGTATGGCTTTGCAGTAAATCGTCCACATTTTGCGTAATGCCCGTACAAAAAGCGCCATACTTTCGGACGCGCTTCCAAAGCGTGAACAGAAAGTTGGCGCTGTATTCATGCTGGAACAAAAGATAGATTTCGTCGATAATGATAAACGTATTTTTGCCTTTTGCCCGGTTTTGCGTAATCCGATTCAGGATGCTGTCCAGGACGACCAGCATGCCGATCGGAAGAAGCTGTTTGCCCAGGTCGAGAATGTCGTAGCAGATGAGCCGGTTATGGACATTGACATTGGTCGGTTTGGCGAACGTGTTCAGGCTGCCGGAAGTAAACAGTTCGATCGCCAGCGCAATGTCCTGCGCTTCCGGCTCCGATTGCTTGAGCAGTTCCGCGCGAAAGTCTTGAAGCGTCGGCGGCTGCCCCTTATAGTTGCTCTGCAAATACTTCCTGTACACGCTGGCGGTGCAGCGGTCAATAAGCGACTTTTCCTTGGCTCCCAACTGGTAACCGCCAATCAATTGCTCGCAAAGCGAGAGGACGAATTCCGATTTGAGAATAATCGGATTGGCTCCGTCGCCATACTGCCTGTTCATATCCATCGCATTGATATGGTTGGACGAAGTGGCGGATATATGAATCGTCTCGCCGCCCAATGCGTCCACCAGCGCGGAGTATTCCCGTTCCGGGTCGATCAGGATAATATCGTCGTCGCTGGCCAGCATCTGGTTGACGATTTCCCGTTTCGCGGTAAAGCTTTTGCCGGAACCGGATACGCCGAGGATAAAGCTGTTTCCGTTTAGTAATTGCTTGCGGTTGGCAATAATCATGTTTTTACTGATCACATTTTGTCCGTAGTAAATGCCGCCCGGATGCACGATTTCCTGCGCCCGGAACGGAATAAAGACAGCCGTGCTTTCCGTCGTTAACGTCCGCAAAGCGTGAACCTTCCGCAAGCCGTAGGGCAGCGCCGTATTCAAACCGTCCATTTGCTGGTAGGTCAGCGTGGAAAACTGGCACAAATGCTTGCGGGCGGTGGTGAGCAGCGCCTCCGTATCGCTGTCGAGCTGCTCCTTACTGTCCGCGATGTGGACCATCGTCAGCAGGCCGAACATCATCCGCTGGTCGCGGGTGGTCAGGTCGTTTAGAAATTCTTTGCTCTCTTTGCGTTGCTGCTCCATATCGTAAGGGACCACGGCGGAAAAATTGTTGTTCCGGTTTTGTCGCCTCTGCCAGTTGGTGATGTTCGTCTCCACGCCGAGCAAACGGCTCTCTACCTCGCGAACGGCCTCGTCGGTCGGAATCGGGATGATATCCAGCGACAACAGCAAATTCCGATTCAGATCGCAAAGCTCGGACACCATACTATCCTTTATATAGCTGGCGTATTCCCGCAGAAAGATGACGCGGCCAAAAAAGCTGCCCATCCGAAAATGATCCTTCTCAAACTCGAATGTATCTGGGCAAATGAAGTCCTTGAAATCATGCCCCTTGCGCATCGTTTCGGACAAGTGGAAACGAAAATCCGCTTCTTCGCCGATCCGAAAGAAATCATGGAAAATGCGCAGACGGTCGGTTGCATCCAGTTCGATACATTTGGAACCGAGACGGGAAAAATGCGACATCAATTCGGTTCCGACCCTCGCGAAATATTGACGGGCTTCCTCCACATTTTTCTTAACCACAGAAATGGTAACGTACTTTTCCTGAATCGTGCCGTTCGCGCCGATGGCCTTTGCGAGCAACATCTCGTTGTACTCTTGCCGGTACAAATCGAGAGGGTCCTCCCGAAGCGGAATCAGAATCGAGCTTTCAAAATCGGCCCGATTGAACCGCCGGTTATGGATTGTAATTTTCGTGGTCGCTCCGCTGTCAAAGGAATTGAGCAATTCGGAATAAGACAAAAACATCGCTTCCTTGTCCTCCCTGGACGCTACGGCATAGTTGATATCCTCGAATCGATACGATTTGGAAAATTTGTTGGCGACAAAAAAAATCCCGTCCGGCCAGAGGGCGCGAATCGGGATGACTTGCTGAACGCCTTTCGGGATGACAAATCGTTCCTTGTCCTGCTTAATGATGCGTCTGAGCGTTTTAATCACGGCGCATCATCCTTTCCTGCTCATGATGCTGCATGCTCTTTTTCAGCGCTTCAACGTAGATGTTGGTCGAATAGAAGACGAATCGCCTTGGCAACAGAAATTCCGATTTCACATACGCCCAAAGCAACTGCTCGGCCGTCATGCCGTGATAGTTGATGAAACCCAAGGCTGTGCAAGGCGCTGCCCCCAAAATGCACATCCAACTGAGCGTTTCCAAACCAAAGCGGCCGCGCAGTCCAAAATAAAGTCCGATCGCCACGCCGACAGCCAGTACAGAAAAAAAGAACTGCCGCAAAGACAGTCCAAAGAATAAGCTTTCGGTATAATCCCGGATTTCCCGGTTGATTTTCACTTCCATTTGAAATCCTCCCATAAACGATGCTCACTATGGTCTACAACTCGCCCTCAGCTTCCGTTTGAACCGATGTCGGCTCTGTCTTTTTTGATCTTGCCAACAACTCATCGCCGGATGGAAGGGGATCGGCCAATAGCGCAAATACAAGCTGAGCGCCGTCTCGCATGCCTTGCAAATATATCCATTCATTCATGATCGCCTGCTTAAAATGAAGCTTATCCTCCCATTCCGTATACTCCGGCATGCGTCCAATGTCCATACCAGCGAACAAAACTTGAAATGCCTTGCTTTCTTCAGCACGAAAACGGCTCAGATCAGGATGATATTCAATTCGAGCAGAAACATCATCCAATCGGCTTTGAATAGCTTGCCGAAACCACGCTGGAAATTCCATCGCCTTCTTCCTCCCATGTGCCCCTTTTACCGTACCCGCTGCTTTCGCTGAACTTTCAGGTCATAATAGCGAGCCACTAGCTGATCGACCTTTTGACTCTGTTCCTGAAACGCTTGGCTGTCGGATAAAGAAATCGATTGTTCCATTAACTTTTCCCCAAACGTATTCAGCTTTCCTCGCTCCTCCTCCAGTTCTCTTAACAAATCGTCCATTCATACATCCTCCCGTTCTTCCCTGTGAGGGCAGCTATTTATGAAAAATTTATGGTGTATGTTAAAAAACTACTTTTATCGTAATTTCAAACCTCATTTATGTCAATTGTATACTCCTCCATAATAGGAGTTATAAATTCTTAACCCAATGGATATAGGTGATAAAATGATGGGTGTTTACGATAAAAAGAAGGTGGGGCAACGCATTCGGAAGCAACGAGAGGCTTTGGAAATTTCTCGTGAGCAATTGGCTGAACGGATTGGACGAGTCCCGAGATTCTGTGCCGACATTGAACGAGGTAAAGCCGGTATGTCCATTGAAACCATGCTCAACATCTGCAATTTGCTCAAACTTTCTCCTAACGAACTGCTCTTGGAGCATGAAGCAAAGGTTACGCCGAGCGATGAAACGGAATTGATTGTAGCCGCCCTTCGTCATTGTACAGAGAAACAACGCAAGGACGCATTGGCTCTTTTAAGGCTGTTTCTTACCGCAATTCGTTAATGCAAGACTCAATCTCAGCAACGGAAGCGCGTTTCACAGCCCCATCATCTCCCTCACCACCCGGTCCGCCATTTTGACCGTCCCCACAAGCACCAGCATGTTGAAAATCAACTCGCCAATGTACGTCCACACCATCGTAACCGCTCCTGCGCCTTCATCGACCGCCGGGGGAGCGGAGGCAAAGGCAGAGTAGATGATACAAGCGAGTACGATAATCGCTCCCTCCAGACAAGCAGCCGCATACCCTTTGAGAAACGATTTGCCGATATTTTGGCTTGGCTCCCCGGCAAAGGCGGAAAGCGGAACGGGAGCGATGGCTGTATATAAGTAGATGCGAAAAAACCGTCCGTACACCGAGAGGATCATCACAAAAGACAACACCGTGATGAACAGACTGCCCAGAAGGGAGACGACCCACAGCGGAATGCTTTGCCAAAAGCCAACATCTTCAATCGCTTTGGCAATGGTGTTCGGCAAGGTCATGGCCTCCGTCTTTCCGAACCCGGAACGTCCCATCATCGTGGAGATGATTCCCTGAACAATGGTAAACAGCGCCATCATGATCTCCAGCCCGTAGGTGACGACCGCTTTGGCCAGGACGAACCGGATAAACAGCTTGACGGCCATCTCCGGCTTTTTCATTTCGGCAAAACTGCCGGTCGTCTTCACCACGCCAATCACAAAAAACAAGACTAGCAGCGCCAATCCCGTCGCCTGCAACGCGCCATGAATGTCGGTAATGACGCGCCAAACGCCGCCGCCCTTGAAGTCGGCCGGCGACTCGGTGACAAGCTGCCAGATTTCGTTCATTTTCTCGTTCCACGTATCGAGCGCATGTTCGAGATTGTCAATAATCCAACTGTTTTTGGCCATATTCTCACCCCTTTCTGTAAACGGGGAACAGACAAACTGTCCGTTCCCCTCATTTGCGACTCCTGTTTATCCGGCAATCAGGGTAAGAATTTCCTTCGTGAAGGTGATGATAATCCCGCCGGCGAGCGTCAGGAACCCGTTCGCCCGCTGGGAAGGGTCATGAGACTTGAGCGACAATCCGATCTGGACAATGCCGAAGCCGAGGATGATCATGCCGATGGCCCGTATTAAGCCGAATATGAAAGTGGACAAATTATTGACCGTCGTCATCGGATCGCCCTCGGCATAAGCGGTGGAGACGAATACAGTTCCCGTTAAGACCAGCATGATGTACAGCGCCAGCAGCCGTTTCCCTTTGATTTTCAAATTCCATCAATCCCTTCGTAAAAATAGCGACTCCATATCTTCTTCCGACAGAAGCTCATACTCTCCGTTTTCATGAAGCAACACCTTTCGCCAATCCAAAGCGTGTTCCGTGCCGCCATGCTGGAAGGGAGGACCTTTGCCGTCCGTCGTGAGCGCGACATGGGGATGCCTGAGCAAATCGTATTTGTCGTCTTGAACAGGACGCTCGCCGCGAATAAAAAGCAGGGAATAGCGGTTATCGAGAAGACGCACCTCATCGGGCGTCAGCAAGTCTCGGCCGGACAACTGATAGTTGATCGAATAACTGCCGCTGCGGCCCTTGCTTCGACCATATGTGTTCGTGTCGATCGTTTCCTTGCCCAGCAGCTCCGAGACGTATTTGTGGGTGGATTGTTCATTGCCGCCAAGGTACAAAAACACATCGCAGTTCCCCACGATCGATTCCCACGACTCCTTATACAGCGCTTTGAGCTGCGCCAAATTTTGCAGGATGATGGAAACCGAAATCTCGCGGCTGCGCATGGTGGAGAGAAGCTTGTCGAATTCATCGGGCAAGGCGACGTTGGCAAATTCGTCCATCACAAAATGCACGTGTACCGGCAAGCGTCCGCTGTGACGGTAATCGGCCTCGTACATCAGGCATTGGAAAAGCTGGGTGTAGAGCATTCCGACGATGAAGTTGAAACTGCTGTCGTTGTCAGGAATGACGGCAAACAGGGCCGTCTTCTTTTCTCCCATAACAGCCAATTCCATTTCATCGACCAGGCTCATCCCGGCGATCGTATGCAAGTTGAACTTCTCCAGCCGAACGCCAAGGCCGATCAAAATCGATTTGGCCGTTTTGCCTGCCGCCAGCTTGAAGATGTTGTACTGTTTGACCGCCAAATGCTCCGGGTCGCGCATGGCCAGCCGTTCAAACAACTCGTCCAGCGGACTTTGGTAGGTTTCGTCTTCTTCCCGCACCTCGGCGGCGGCGATCATTTCCATCACCATCGGAAAATTCTGTTCCTCCGGCGGCGCTTCATAGAGCAAATACAAAACGAGCGCCTCCAGCAACGCCGTTTCGGACCGTTCCCAGAACGGGTCGTTCGTGTTGCTGCCCTTCGGCGTCGTATTGCGAATCAGGTTGGTGACCAGCTTCAGCACATCCTTGTCGTCCTTCAAATAGGCGAAAGGGTTGTAGCCGTGGGAACGATGCGGATTGATCAGGTCGAGCACTTTGATGTCATATCCTTTGGATTTAAGCAGATGGCCGGTATCCCGCAAGATTTCGCCTTTCGGGTCGAGAACGACGAACGATGTGTTCGCTTGCATGACGTTCGGTTTTGCATAAAACCTTGTTTTGCCGGAGCCGGAACCGCCTACGACAAGCACATTCACATTCCGGCGATGCTTGCGGCCGTCGAGTCCGATGCAAACCTGCTTTGTTAAAATTTTGTTTTGCTCCGGCTGCTTGCTTCGATATTTGGCGCATATGGTTTTCGCCCGGCCCCAACGGGCGCTGCCGTGCTCCTCCCGTCGTCGATAGTTTCGCGGGGAGGCCAAGTAAATACAGACGCCGAGTCCATAGGCCAGCGTAAAAATGAATAGGCAGCGCGGCGTATCGTCTACCCACTGAATGTCGAACGGTTGGTTGATCGCCGCGCTGAGATGCTTCACCATCGCCGGAAGCCCGCTGGAAAGAGAAGGGGCGGTGAGCAAAGCCGTCCAAACGACAGGAATGAAAAAAACCGCAAAGAGTATCAAATGATTCCTTGCGGTTTCAACGCGCCTCATGATGGCTCCGTCGTTTATGTTTTTGATAAGGGGCGTCAATCGTTTTGAGCAACAGTTCATCGACGGCATCGGTGGGGCGCTTCTCGCCGATCAAATCGTTTCGCAGCGCATTCAGCGCATGCACCACAATGCCATGCTCGTAATGATTCAAACAGAGAATCCGTTCTTCCTCCTTCACAAGCGCTCCCTCCTGAACAAAAATTGAGCAAGTCCCGCGCAGCGCTCCTATCTTGCTGGTTCTGTCCGATGATGCTGCCGTTGCTGCGCCAGCATCCGGTTCATCCTGCGGGCCATGTCATGCGCGGCATCCTTCATCACCGTCAGTTCGGCGCGAATGTGCTGCGGCTCCATATCCTTCAGCTTCTCCGGCACTCGATGAAAACGAAAAGAAGACGTGTCTACGCCGAACTGTTTGCAAAGCATGTAAGAGGCGCAGTAAGCATGGAAGGTATTTTCAGAACGGCTGTAAACTCCATCGCCGCGATCCAGTTCCGCATGCGCCAGCTCCTGCGCGAGCGCCCGAAAAATATCTCCCGCATCCATGCCGCGGCGGATGACAATATTCCGCATGTCCGGCTGATAGAGCGCATGCGTTTCCGGCGGCAGCGCATCGCCGATGACGATCGGAACAGGGGCGCGATCCATCAGCGCTTTGATGCGCATCCGGTCGTCCGGATTGGTCAGTTGCTCCCGCTTTGGGTTGGCCGTCGTTTGTGCGATGTCGAACATTTTTTTGAGGTTATAGCTGATGCCGGTGCTGCCGTCTTCCCTCCGGTACTCCTCGCCCGGCTCCAAAATGTAAAAGCCGGTTTCCTTGCGGCGAATAAAGACGCCTTGTTCCTTCCACGAATCGAAATCGCCGATGCGGGTCGCCTCCGGCCGCTGCATGAGAATCAGAAGCGCATTGGATACGCTGTAACGGTCGAAACGGCTTTGCACATCCAGATACCGCTGAAATTCATCGCCGCTTTGCGAGATGGCGGTCGTGGCGGCATCAATCGTCTCGTAGGCCCATTGCCTGAGTTCCTGCTTTTTCTGTGCCCACGCTTCCTTGTCAAAAGGTTGCTCGGATGGATTCGCGGAAGAATGGCCGGATGCTTCCTGCCGGAATAAATCGTCCAGATTGCTCATTTGGCTTTCCCTCGCTTTCGTGTTCCGATTGGTTTGGTTTTGCCCGTCTTCGCTTTTCCATTATTTCGCTCGCTTCGCTTGGGCAGCGACGATTCCTTGACCATCTGACGCCGTTCTTTCTCCGCCTTCCGATTTTCTTCCCGGATCTCGCGCAGCAGTTCGCGGATCGATGGCCGCCGCTGCACTTTCCCGGCTTTCGGTTCAATCATACCCCTTGCGGATGCTTCGTTGCGCCCGGAGGTAGGCTCGGACGGATGGGACGGCTCCGTCGTCGCCATCGCGGGGTTTGGGTTGCCGTTCGCCGGGGAAGCGGGTTGCGTCGATTCGGGTCTCTGCATCAGTTCGTCCAAAAAATCGTCGTTGCTCTTCTCCGCAGAAGTTCCCTTGACTGCCGCTCCTTGTACCTCCGTCTCCTGCCGGGTTTGGTCCGATGCTTGTTGTTGACCCTCCCCAAGCGTTGGATTGTCCTGCTGTTTCCCGGTGCGGGATTTCTCAATTTCACTCTTAATGCTGGTTGTATCCACGGTCGCCAGTTTGAACCGCTCGACGATGCGGTTGATTTTGGACGCGTCCTCGGCCCGCACCATCACATCGCACAAGCCATCGACATTCTTTTTGTCCCGCAGGGCGCAGTACAGGACGCCGTATCGTTTGGCTTCTTTGCAGAACGTGGGCAGGTCCTCGTTTTTGACGGCAAACACTTTCAATTCCTTGCCGCTGCGAAGCAAGCTTTCCAGACGGATGCTGCCCTTCGTCCGCTTCTGCCCCTGCAGGGCGGCAAACAAATAGACGGCCAGATGTTTAGCGCCTTCGCCGGAAATCTTGGCCATCACCTCGATGCCCCGCAGACTCATGTTGACGACCTGATCGGCCGCCTCGGCTCCACTGCTCATGGATGACGTCCTCCCTTCGTAATGGTTGATTTTTCCTGTCGCCATGTAGTTTAGTCATCATTTCACCGGATCGGGCAAGGATGCCCGCACACAGCTTCACCTCCTTTCGAAGCGCGGCAAGCCGCTTGGATAATACGGCTATTTGCGCTTTGCAAGCGTCGATCCGGCCTTCCTCCTTGCAGCGGCGAAGACGGTTGTACAACGCTTTGCGCTCGCTAGAAAGCAGGCGCATCTCCTGTTGGGCAATGGATGCATAGTCCAAAAGCTGCTCTTTGCTGGAAATACGGCGCTGGCATAGCAGTTTGGTCTGAGCGGTAATAACCGCCAAGTGACGCAAGTCTTCCCGCAATAAAAAAGGCGTCCTTCTCACGGACGCGCGTAAATGAGGCCATATGCCCATCTCATATAAATATCGCAGGTACAATGCTTGCAAGCCGCTGAACTTCCTGCCGGATCGAAGCGTTCCTTTGCAAACGGCCCGTCTGCGTCGCGGCATCGGCAAAGGCGGTAATTTCCGGGGAACACGGTTTCGCAAAATGCGTTGCTTCAAAGCATCCTCCGTGTAATCTTCTCCCAGGCTGCGCAAACGAACGAAGCGTTCCTTACCGGGCGGGCGTACCGCCATATGCTTTACCGTCGTCTTCACTTCATAGCCTTGCTTCTGCAACGCGGCGATCAACTGGGTCCAAGTCATCGATGCCGCAATCGCCTGATCCACATCGGTTCGAATCAGCCCTCGCCAAGTCGGTTTGCCATCTCGATCCGCTTTCCATTCCCCGTAGTGTTTGGCTTTGCCCGGCTCGGGTTGCTCGATGACTGACAATGCATGTTCCCGGCATAATCGATCGGATGTTTTCCGCAGTAGGGCGTAGGAGGCTCTGTTGTCGTAGTACCGTTTGCCGTCGATAAAGGAGACGGAGTTTAGTACAAAGTGATTGTGCAAATGCTCTTTGTCCAAATGGGTTGATACGACGACTTCAAAGCGCTCTCCCCAAAGCTCCTGCGCCAGTTTGACACCGATGGTGTGCGCCATTTCCGGCGTCGTTTCGCCTGGTGCAAACGCTTGGTATCCGTGAAACGCGACGATGCCATCCATTTTTTGAAATTGACGCTTGGTGCGCTGCATTTGCTCGTAAGCGGTAAGCGGATCGCAATTGATACCGCTCACATAAAGCTGCCTCTCTGTTTTGACATCCGATACTGCATATGCGAGCGCCTGTTGCAAACCTTCATTCTCGACGCGCCCTAAATCCGTTTTGTCGGGATTGGAAGCATAGTCCAGCACGCGCTTGAGTCGGTCGGTAACGTCCCAGATTGCAGTTGTCGCCATACGCATGCCCCCCTTTACGGCGGATGTACGTTCAGATTCCCGCCGGCTTGGTTCTAGGCTCCGGCGCTGTTACAGCCTGTTGAATGTATTGGACGGCGCGGCGCAATTGATCCGCCTCCTGCTGAAAAGCGGCCCGATCCAGATGCCCGGTTGCGTGCGCCTTCGCCGCCAATTGATTGAGATTATTGCCGATTGCGTGAAGCTCGCGCATCATCGCGTAATAGTCCAGCGGAGGCAACGCCTTGGGAACATAGCCGTTGATGAGCGCACGAATAAACGCTTCCTGAGAAAGCCCCGATTTCTTCACTTGAGATACGAGGTGTTGCCGCTCCTTTTCATTCAGGCGTACTAGAACACGAATGGAACGTTTCCTCATTCGATCACTCCTTTCAAAATTGCTATGTAAAACAATCGTTACCGAGATGAACGAGTTACCTGCAACACATTCGATCATCTAACCGGTGGCATCGAAACGGAGGGGTCTTAGGGGCGAAGCCCCTAACAAGTGAATTTGGCTAGCCAAATTCAGTGCTTGCTGCAACACGAGACAGTCGTCTCGTGTTGCCTTCAAAAGCACCTACCGGGAAAAAGGGAGGACCCCAAAAACACAAAAAAGACGCCGATCCGCTCGGGCGTCTTCCGCAGAACTTTTTTGTTATCGCACCAACCAGCGGTAATCCTGGCGGCAGTCTACTATGAAATCAACATACACGATTTTATCCTGAATCTGATACAACTCCAGATACCATTTTTCCACGAACATCTTGTGATACTTGTTTGACGGGATAAATTCCGCTTCGAGAAAAGGATAACGTTCCGGCATTTGCGCCAAGGAACGTATCGCATGCAGCAATTCGTTTTTCGTTTTTCGCGCCGCATCCGGATTTTTTTCCGCAAGGAATCGCACATGAACCGCTAGCATTTGGCGGGCGCGATCGGAAACGATGATCTTATAACGGGGCATCTTTTCCATGCTGAACCTCGTCAATAATGCCCTCCAGGTAATCGTCCAGTTCATCTGGCGTCACACCAACACGGCCCGCCAAACGATCCTCTTGCACAGCGAGCAGTTCTTCGCGCAGCTTTAACATCTTCTCGCGACGCGAGTACGTCTCAATGTCCATCACGACGAGATCGCCTTCACCGTTCTTGGTCAGATACACCGGTTCCCCGGAAGATTTGCATAGATCGGCGATTTCATTATAGTTTTGCCGGATACTGGCGGAAGGTTTGATAATCATCGTAATCACTCCTTGTATAGCTGTATATTGTTTTTATTATACCTATTACATGCTATGCAATCAATGCGGTTGCGCTTATCCTCAATCTATTCACATCTTATCCACATGCTGTGAAAAATTTCCGTAACCCAAAAGCAAAGGCGTCGACCGTTCAGCGTCGATCGCTATCGAGATGGTTCATCACGTCTTCTTCGGAATTCCATCAATTCGTTGTTTACATCCTTTCCGAACTTAGGCGGCTCATCGGATATGAGAAGGGCTGGAGAGAGGAGTCTTTGTATCGTGGCTGCCGCCAATCGCCCCGGCTCATCATTGTCCAGATGCAGGACAAGTCGATTCACCTGGGGAAAGCACTGCAAGTAATGCATTAGGGCTGACGGGGGAGTAGAGTTCTCCCCATTTGTCCTCGGCCTGTATATTCCGGCCAGCGACAGCTTATGCGCCTCCCGCCAATCCCGGCCGGCGAGATGTTCCAGCGTACAGTAGGATAAAAGATCAATGGCGCTCTCAAACAGATGCAGTTCCGTACTGTTTTCCGAGGCCGAAAGGGAAAACGAATACCGCTTGTCGCTGCCGGCGGCTTCCCCCATATAACGGGTGCTTGTCGTACCGCGTATTGCCGCATAGCGCGGCGTCCCTTCTTGGTCAAAACCGACGAATACCGCGTTGTGATAACGGCGGCTTTCATACAACCTTCCCGTTTCGAAACAGTAGTCGATCACCGAACGGTGGATGCCTCGTTTGCTCAAATAAGCGATGACGCGATGAGAGTTTTCATACGGTTCTGGAAGCTCCAGCCGCGCCGTAGATGTGCGTTGTTGGCATGATTGCGAAACCATAAGAATATTGCCGGGATGAACGCCTTCAATCCGAAGCACCGCATCGGGAAAAGGCATGCCGCGCACTTTGATCAAGTAATCCAGCGCCGAGCGCCCGCCGATTCCCCTTGACCACCAGTACCATTTGCCGTTGGAAATTTTCAAGCTGTCATTTGTTCGGGTGGTATAGACATTGCGGGAGCAACGTACCAGTTCCGCAGGCTCGTACATTTGCAAATACGTGAGCAAATCCAATCTTTTTGCACGTTCGATCTGTTCCTTGTTTACGTAGCTCATTGCCGCAGCCCCTTTTGGAAATCCAGGCAGCGTCCGATGGGTATATTGTTCATCGTGCCTTACCCCGCTTTTTGGGGTACGTATAAGCTCTGCCTTCATTCAACTTCGTAACTCCATTCTTTTTCATGAATGCGTCTAAATCGCCTTCATAAACTTGACTGGTCACCCCGTTTGAGTCGCGGATGTAATAATACGTGTCGCCAAATCCGTTCTTCTCTTTGGATATCAACTCCAATGTTGGCACGGCTTCTCCCTCCTCGATCAAGCCGGTTCCATAACAAAAAGGCGGTAGAATCGGACAAAAGCATCCGCCGCTTGGGATGGCATATAACATGTTCATTCCTCCGGAAATGAGAAAAGGACCCCAAAATCGGAGTCCATTTCGTCATGTGATTTTAACAAGTGACCTATATTCGACCTGTAAATGCTACGCATCGAAGCCACAATTCCCCAAACTACAAAAAAAACTGCCGCGCGATGAAGCGCAACAAGCTTTCTAAAATAATGTATCCGGTTTTAGGTCGAAAAGCACGAAAGATACATCTCTAAATGAACCTATCAAAATAAACTAGTTTCTGTATTATTATTGGATACTGGCAAAGTCCATAATTTTACTTTTAGACAGCCTTAAATCATAATATTTCCCTTGCGATTCAACCAACGGATTGATCAGGTCATCTGGATGGAGCATCACAATTCGAGCCACTTTACCGTCTGACAACAGAACTGAATCTCCAATCATTCTGTTCATCAAGTTAGTAATGAAGCATTGTACGATCACAGGGTTAAACAATCCGAATGCTCTTTGATAAATCTCCTGTAATACTTGGAATAATGGGATTGCTTTCTTATATACCCGCTCTGAAACCATCGTATGAAACACATCGGCAACAGCCACAATCTTACTAAAATATTCTATTTCTTCACTAGACTTCCTATAAGGATAGCCGCTACCATCTTCTCGTTCATGATGTTGTAGGGCAACCAGAGCTTGTTGATCCGTCATGTTTGGGAGTCTAAGAATCATCTCATATCCGTACACCGTATGAAGCTGCATTTCAGCATACTCATCCGAACTTAATTTACCTGCCTTTAGTAAAATCGAGTCAGATATTTTTGTCTTACCTACATCATGTAACAATCCCGCAACAGCAAGGTCATTTAACTCCTTCTCTTTCAGACCTAACCATTTTCCAATAAAATAGGATAGCACCGAAACGCCAATACAATGTCGATACGTATAATTATCTTTCTTTCTTAAACCCAATATTACATTTGAAAAATTATAATTGGAACACAATTCCTGGATCTTTGGCATTACCTTTTGACGAATCATTTGATTTGAAGGCTTCTCGGCGCTATGATTTATCTTTTCGTATATAAATTGAACCTCGGAGATTGTTTCATCTATTATAAATTCGGTAACAAGTTGGGTGTCCTCGTCCAACAAATTAATACCATGTTGATTCAAGAGGTCAAGATTATGGTAACTTAATACACTGTTCTTAGGTAAAAGCAAGCTTCCTTGCCTAGAATAAATATTGGTATTTAATTTTCTTCCAATAAAAGATGTATTGTCTATAGGAATCACCCACTTTCCTAAGCAAGTCGTATGATACTAGTACGATCAAAAGTCATTTCTTCTACTGGCTCAAAGATATCTGTACTATACCGGTCAACAGTTACTCTACCTTCAAACATTTTCTTTACAATAACCTTTTTTGTTGCTTTTAAGATTGTTCCAACTCCAGTGATTCCACCTACATACATCGCAGAAATGGTGTCACCAGCTTCAAGCTTAGAGCCTCTGCATACAGAATTATCTTGGAAGAAGATGATATTACCCGCGGAATAGAGATCACATTGAATAACACCTTCTCTTCGAATCAAAATATCCCCATTTGACTTTAATGTAGAGTTTTGAGCTTGGTTAATATTTATCTGAACTTGTGATTCTTGGCTTAACGCAACTCTCATAAACGCTTCTTTCAATACACGAATGAAATCTTCCATTCTTGGAGCTGACATCACTTCAACGATCTTAGTCGGTAGCAAGAATAACTCCAAATAATCTTTCAATTGCTGCATAGCGTCCTTATTATAAGTCTGAAGACTTGAAATAACGCCAAGCAATTCCTTCACAACTTCCCAAACCTGCTGATACTTGCTCTCAGTTACTAGCAATAATGCTTGTCCATACTTAACTTGTAGTTTCTTTTTACTGATTTCAATCAATAACATCTTTACACTTTCCGCCATTTTTTCAAGGAAGTCCATTAACTGTTTTGAACCGTTATAAAGTCTGTTGTAGAGCATGCCGAAATACCCCGAATAAAGATTACTTCCAATTACATTTCCCTTCACAGCAATACTACCAGTGGCGGTTAAGGTTGAATTATAAACACTTCCGGAGATGTAAATGTTTCCAAGTGACTCAATGATCATGTTGTCCATGACATCGCCATATACAATAACGTCTCCAGCAAAAACGATATTACCTGTCTGCAAATCAACATTACCCGGAACAATGAATGCGGTGTTAATATCGAAATACTTTATCTTATTTCCAGTGACTCGCGGTCTTCCTTCATTCCGAGCAATAACGATATCGTCTGGTGTTATTTCAACATTGTCTTTCCCTGCAATACGAATGTCATGAACCGGATTAGGAAGTAACACATTACCAAAGACATCATACCCCGCCTGACCTTCTACGGGAGGTGTCTTCTTTGCAATCACATCTCCGCTTTTGACAGAAGGAATATTCATGTGATTCTTATAATCCACAAAACCTCTTACCTCTGTAAAGATGTTTTCGATATTTTCCGAAAAGAATATTTCTAAGCGAGCATCTTGACCCAGCACTGGTGCTTTGCCTCTGGCGATAGTCACTGGTCTATATGTAGGTTGAATAATCTCGGTTTGAATAACTGCAACATCAAGATTCATTTTGATATTCATGTTTTCAACTTCAGCGAGAATATCCTGCAAGTTTAGTGTTTCCAAAATAATCGTTGAATCTTCTTCAGCAGTAAGGGTTAAATCTAAAGTTGAGGTACTATCAGATAACACCCATGCATGCCTCTGTGGGCGATGAACAGTCAAATACGCAGCTAACTTATCATCTGAAACTTCAATCTCGAATAATGGCTTTTCTTCAATCTTCCACTCAATAACGCTTTCTGAAGATACTTTAATTCTTTTGTGGATCTCTTGACCATCCACAAATAGGATCACAGGTGAATGGGCTTCGATAGTCGGAATCTTACCCCCATTTGAGGGATTTACGACGATGATTTTACCGTGTTCGACTTTGATGTATCCATCCACTACTTGACCATCTATGTTAATCCCCGTTACTGAAGATGACCCCATCCGTTCACTTTCCGACTCTTGGGAATCTTGGTCGAGTTTCTTCAATAGCTTCAATATTTCTTGCTCACTGATAAAGTCTGACATACGAATCACCTCATCGACAGCAGCTGAGAATTAATTTTCTAGAGCTGCTGTAACTAATCCTAAAAATTCATTGTTGTCGAATGGTTTTGAGAGCACTGCAACATCCTTAGGTATCCTAGTATCATTCCCCAACTCTTCAATGGAGCCTGTGCAAAGCAAGACTTTGACTTCAGGATCATCTTTTGTGATTTCTTCTATAAGCGAAATGCCATCCATGACAGGCATTTGATAATCGACTATCAACAAATCAGGTTTTGTATTGAAATAGGCGTTCAATGCCTCTTGACCGTTCTTCGCTTGTAAAACGACTTCATGACCTGCATCCGTAACTAAGGCTGAAATCAATAATCGAACAGAAGGATTATCGTCTGCGATCATAATTCTCGCCATAGGCATCCCTCCAATAGAAAATAAAAAATCATCAAGAAAGTAATGTTTTAGAGGTTCAACTCACCTTCGGTAACTTGGCGACCATAGAATTGTCTTCCCTAGTCCCAAAATTCTACCCCCTTCTTTTCATAGGGTATCCGTTTCGTTTATGAGAACTATAAAGTTAGTTTTTATATTTACAAAACGAAAACAGCTCAAAATTTGTCAAATCTAAGTGTAGCTTTAACATCACCTAACATAAAAACGACAAGAATCGACGTAATATTTGTATAGTTCAATATTACTACAGATGTTCAGCTAAATAAACCCTTTTTGTAGAGTATACTCTGTAGAAATTACCCCCATACTAACTAAAGATAAAGCTTTAAAGGGGGTAACTATGACAATTGAACTATCGTTTGCTAAAATTCTGAAAACGTTGAGGATTAATAATAAGTTGAGCCAAGAGGAACTTGCCTTTAGAAGTAATCTTGATCGAACTTACATCTCAATGTTGGAAAGAGGTATTCATCAGCCGACCATTTCCACTTTATTTGCCTTGTCAAAAGCTCTAAACATCAAAGCTTCCGTGATGATTCAACTTGTCGAGCTTGAATGTGAAAATAAGAATGAATCATAACAGCAATAATAAACGCATTTGAGTACAGCAAGAAGTTCGAAGATTTGACTCTGCCCCCAGTGTTCCTTAGTAAAAAAATCGCATTGTAGGGAATTGATACCCCGACAATGCGATTTTCTTACTTATACCGGTAGATCGACTTAGATGTTACTGAATTTCCGCAATAATTGCATTCCATCCCTTATACCAGCAAAATATACCCACTCTTTTTCAAGTGTACACCGATGGTTAAAAATGTCCTCCCACTCGAGAAGAAGATCCAAATGGGCTTGTGATAATTCATCCTTAAGCAGCTTTTCTATTTCGTTCTGCCTAAATCGGAATTGTTCAACCTCCATTTGACTTCCAGCTTCCTTAGCAACTTCAATAAAGCGTTGATCAAAAGCTGGTCTTAACCATTCTGGACCTATATGATGCATATTTAACCCTCCTTTCATTCAGAATGTACCGATGTTACAGCGACAGGAGGGGTATCTCAAGTAATTATTGGAACTCTTCTATGTTTACAGTTTACTTTCCAGATTCTTAACTCTCCATCTCCAACAGTACGTTGAACCAAGTTGCATCCAGCAATCCTCACCAATGGAGCTCCAGAGTAGTAATGTTGATGTCATCAGTAGTATGTTGATGTCATCGGTTGATGGTGCAACCCCCAACTCGCCATTATCGAAATATTGCGGAGATGATTTTACTGCCGGAACAATCGTACGTATATCTCCTCGCTAGCGCTTTCAATCTGGTCGAATACGACCTCCATTCGCGATAAATACGTCGATTCCAAATACGTCCCCTTCCTGCTTCCACTATAACAGGAAGCAAGAAAAGGAACGATGGTGTCAAACCGTTATCGCTCACGGCCCATAGCCCGCCGTTCCGGTGCTTCTACTTCTTCGTCCGGCACGCTGTCCACGGCTTCGTTTTCCCGTTTGTCCATGTTGAGTAGCGCATTCAGTTCCGCAAGCCGCGCCGCTTTCGCATGCAACTCCTGCTCCTTCTCGAATGGAGCCGCGATTTGTTCCTTCGCCGTTTCCATTTGCAGACGCAAGGTGGCAAGCTGCTCGCGGGCATGCTCCAGCTTCGCAGGCAAGTCGGACAAGGCATTGTTAATGCGGCTTATGTTACCGCCTGCATCCGCTCCGAGCGTCACCGTATGACCGAGCGCGCCGCGAAGCGTGACATTGTACTCCTTATGGAAGATGTCAAAGGACAGCCACATGGAAAATCCCCGGTAGCTGCCGAATTCCTGCGGATCGGGCGACGTCATGCCCTTGCAAGCGTCCAGCAAAGCCGCGCCCGCTGCCGCCCTCTCCGAGTAGGTGTAATCTTTGACCGTCATGCCGGGGAATTTATCTGCCCCATCCGCCTCGGATGCCAGAGAACGTGTATACAAAGCAACGTCCTGTTCATAGCCGGCAATTCGTTCCTCCGTGGACTTGATTTGCTGCGGCAGCAGCTTGAGCAGCCGGTCCTCCAGCGCATAGCGCTGGCTCAAGTGGTTCGCTTTGAGCAGCTTCAGTTTGGATACCTGGATGTCCAAGTCCATTTTCTCCTTGATGTACGGGTTGCCGGTCGCCAGCGCCTTCACCTCGGCATAGGAGAGCGCCGTCTCGTCAATATCCTCGGCGGAACGCACCGGCGACTTGCTGGTCATGATCTGCGAAATGAAGCGCTGCTTGTTCTCCAGCGTTTGATAAAGGTACGCGTCGAACGTGTTCTCCGTCACATAGCGAAAAATATGCACCTCGCTGTTCTGGTTGCCTTGCCGGATAATGCGCCCGCTGCGCTGCTCCAGATCTGTCGGACGTGCTTTGCGGAAAGTCTATTTCATGCGCCGTTTTGGTGCTTCTTACCGCGTACGCGCCGCTTGCTGCTTTCGATCTCCTGCTGCTTGCGGACAATGGGCCGACACGTCGGGCAGTACTTTGCCACGTTGGAAAGAGGGGAGTAGACTTCTCCGCAGCGCTGGCATGCCTTATCCGGCACAAGGCACCGCCGCGGCGTTACCTCATGGACTCGTGCGGAGTCGAGCGCCCCTACAAACTTGTAGTAAATTCGGATATGCTGCTCATAGCCGCCGCCCTCGACCTTTACCCGCTCAGATACCGTGATGCGATCAATCAGTTCATTCACGATTCTGGCCGTCAGTGTTGTGATTCCCTTGTATTCGCGAATACGTTCCACAAAGGCAGCTATGCCTTTATCGTTGCGTCCCTTGGCAACCAGTTCCGCGTCTATGGTGCTCAGTCGAGCTTCAATATTCATCTGCTCCTGCTCGTACTTCGCTGCCATCAGCCGGTAATTGCGTTCGGTGATTTTCTCCATCACCTTGTCCTCATACAAGGCGGCAAACAGCTTGTCCAGTTCGGCAACCCGCTTGGCCAGCCGCCGCCGTTCCCTGCCGTATTCCCGGGCCTCCTGATCGCTGATCTTGGACAGACGCTGCTGCAATGTTTTAACCGCCTTTTCGTCATTTACAGCCATCCGCGCATATTCGTTAATGTCGGTCATGACGGCGTTCAGCAGGTCGCGCGCCTCAATGGTGTGCGAGGTGCAATGCACGTTGCCGTATCGACCAAAATTGTTGCAGCAGTACTGCACACAGTCGATAATATCCGGGCGCTTGCGCCGGTTTGCGCTGGCCGCTCGCATGGCGTAACCGCAGTCTGCGCATTTCAACACGCCGAGGAACACATTGTCATATCCATACTGGTTTTTTTCTCGCCTTCGACTGGTCATAAGCTGCTGCACTGTATCAAATTCTTTCTGTGTCACAATGCCCTCATGCGTTCCGGGAACGGTCTCCCATTCCTCCGGCAGACGAGAGGGACGCTTCTTGCTTTTCATGCTGATGGTCGGACGCTTGTAGCCTGTTAGATTCCCCGCATACACCGGACTTCTTAAAATGCTCCGAACGCTGTTTTCGCTCCAGATATAACGGTTTTCCTCCGAATCCTTAAAATAGCGCTCGTATCCTTCTCCGTTTTCAGCGGCATACGCGGCCGGGCGCAATATGCGCTGGCTGTTCAGATATTTTCTTATTTTCCCAATCCCGTTGCCCGCCAGTGCAAGGTCAAATATTTTTCGGACGATCGGCGCGGTCTTTTCGTCAATCAGCAGATGATTGTTGTCAGCCGGGTCTTTGATGTACCCATACGGCGCTTTGGTTGCCATGAATTTTCCCTTGTTGAACCGCGCCCGATACGCGGACTTGATCTTAACCGATACGTCGGCAGCGTACATTTCGTTCAAAATATTGCGAAACGGCGTGATGTCCATAGCCGCCCGGTTCAGGGTATCTACACCGTCATTGACGGCAATATACCGGACGTTATGCTCCGGGAAGAACACCTCCAGATACAAGCCGCAGTCCAAATAGTTCCGACCGAGCCGGGAGAGATCTTTGGTAACGACACAATCAATCAGCCCGTTCTCAATGTCTTTCAGCATAGCTTGAAAATCCGGTCGATTGAAGTTTGTACCGCTGTACCCGTCGTCTACATAGATTTTCGCCAGATGCCAGCCCTGCCGCTTCACGTAGTCGGTCAGAATCGCTTTTTGGGTGCCGATACTGGCGCTCTCCGCTTCGTTGCCGTCATCCTTGCTCAAACGGCAATAGACGCCGACATTGTAAATCCTGTCCGTTTTCATCGGTTCCCTCCTCCTTGTTGCTGACGGCGGATAACCGTCGTTTGCGTACATTCTATGTGCTGTCGTCCTCCTTGTCGAAGGTGCGGACTTCCTCCGCATGGCGAAGTAAATCCTCAAGCACAACGGGCAGCAGCGCATCGGTTGCGCTCTGACTGCCGACAAATTCCCGCTCTACCACCAGCCGTGCCGGCTTGCGGGAAACGCGTTGCGATTTCATCGGTTTCTTTTTTTTCTTCATGCCTTCAAGTCCTTTCGTTTGATTTGTGGCCGAGCAGGAAGGGAGCTCAGACGAAAAAGAGGCATCGGTCGCCCAATGCCCCGTTTACCAGCCGGGAAAAAGTCAGCGGCTGTTCTCGCGGCTTCGTTCCCGCTTTTTTCGCCATTCCTCCAGCAGCTTCAATATGGTTTTCTCCATTTGCTGAGTCGTATAGCCCTTCGGAAAATAGTCCTTGATGCTTTCCTTTTGCAACTTGATCTGCTCCCGCTGATTCGGCTTTTCCTCGGTCATGATTCTGAATATCGCTTCCATGTCGAGTAGGCCGTCCGCGCTCAGCTTTTTCATGCGCTGAGCTTGGGAAAGAGAGGGGGTGCGGTCTTCGCTACCCATCGTTTCCAGCAGCGCTTCCTGCTCCTTCTCGGACAGATAGGACAGCTCCACGGCAGGGTTGAACGCCACCTTCCCGCTGTCCACCATTTCAAGCAGCGGCGGAATCAATTCGGTGAGCCGGATATAGCGTTGAACTTGTGTCGCGCTCGTTCCCACATCAACGGCAATGCGCTCCCGCGACTTCTGTCCGAGTTGGTCAGGAGTTCCGCTATCAGTCAAATCGTTGCGCTGCCCTTGCCGTTTGATTGCATCCAGCTTCATTTTGTAAGCCCATGCTTTTTCGGACGGCAACACATACTCGCGGTGCAGATTGCTGTCCACCAGGGCGATAATCGCGGCGTTTCGATCCATTTTACGAATAAAGGCGGGGATCGCAGCGATCCCCGCCTTTTCACAAGCTGCCCTTCGGCGATGTCCAGATATGATTTCATAGCCTCCTTCTTCCCGCGGCCGCACGATAAGCGGCGAGATTACGCCATGCGTCCGAATACTTTCCACGATGGCCTGCAACTCGTTGTTGTCCGCGACCTGATAGGGATTCTCGGGGAACGGGTGAAGCTGATCTATAGGGATGGTCGTAACCATTTCGTTCATCGGGCGGTATTCCCTCCTTTTTCCCGGCAGGTGTCTGTTGGCAACGTGAGACTGTGTCTTACGTTGTAGCAAGCACTGAATTTGGATATCCAAATTCGCTTGTTAGGGGCTTCGCCCCTAAGACCCCGCCATTTTGCCGCCGCTACGACTTCAACACATTGAGCGAGTAGGGGGACACATCTATATAAAAAGCTCCGGAACGGTGTCGACTCGCAGTTCTGACGCTTGGATTTTCTACGCAAAGAAAAAAGGACGCCATTGAATCGCAGCGACCTTTTCGGAATGTTATTTGGTTGGTTCTGGTTTAACCTGCGAATTAGCGAGCATCTGTACGGCCAGCATAAACCCGCATTGCAAACCGATTTCCATATACACATCTTCGCATGTACCTGCATAGTCATAAACCTTTGCAGTTGCTTCTTCGTATTCAGCCATGTCGGGGAACTTATCCTCTAGAAACTCAATAACAGACTTATGCACTTCGTCAATCCGCTCCTTGTGGCTCTTCGGATTGATGTCGGTGCCTGCCACGCCACGTAGCAAAAATTCACGAATACACTGAATTTGGGCTCTTTCAAAGATTTCTGACATATGGTTCATTTCTATCACACCCCCCCTGTTGATTCGTATAGCAATGAAATCAACAACATTGTAATCCCGTCACCCTTTGTTGACAAAGCTATACAGCTTCACCACCGCTGCGGCAGCGTGAAGATGGGGGATTGGGGGTGCAGCCCACAACAAGCGAATTGGGGAGACCAAATTCAGTGCTTGCTGCAACGCGAGACAACCATCTCGCGTTGACTTCCAGAACCCGCCGGGAAATAGGACGAATACCGATGAAAAGAGCATTCGCGGCGGTACCATCGATTAGCTTGATGCCTTGAGAAAATGAAGTTGTAGATAGATGTCGGGCTTTAAGCTAACAGGCAGATTTGCTTGGTAAGTCGCCGTCCACCTTTATTGATATTAGATAGCATATAGAAACAAAATTCCCTATTTATTCGTCTAACGTATGAGTACTTGAATTATGGTGTAATTGCAGAGAAAACTTATTTAAAGGAGACATAATGTAATATGAAAAAATTTTTTTATGCAATGGTACCCGCGTTGCTATTAACTGCGTGCTCCGATGCGACAACAAACATCACGAATTCACCGACTCCTTTATACGCGGCAACCGCAAGTCCAATCCAACCTTCGCTTACAGCCGCATCCAACACAATCCTTGTAACGGGACCGCTCACATTGTCAAGGAACGATCTATTCCAGATTACAAAAAAGCAAGAATACTTGAGTGTGGTACTTACTAACGGAAAGTATTTCGAAGACTGGTCCCCTGGGCCTTTAATGGGTCGCAATTGGGAGGGGGAATTCCAAATCCAGCTTTCCAATGAAAACGGCGAAGTGAAAAGCGCCGTCGATTTAAACGGTTATTTTAATGACAAAATAGTGTTCAACTCGTTCTTTGACATCGAGTTCGATGATTACAACGGGGATGGGAATATCGACTTTACAATTGGTCAATATGCATCGAGCAACGGCAGTATATTTAAGCTGTTTACGCTTGATAAGTCTGGACAAATCGAAGAGTTGCCTATTAAAGGGCATCACGAAATATTCGCGAGCGGTATTGGGCGTTATTCCACCAAGTTAGCTAAAAACAAATTGGGTTTTTCAAGCACGTATTATGACAACAGTATCGGAAAAGACGTAGTACAATCCTTTGCGTGGAACGGAAAAGAATTCGTTAGTGAATCGGAATTCGTCCAACCGATAACGGACTCAGAATACGATGTCTCCAATCTGGAACTGCCTCTGCCGAAGGGATGGAACTCGAGTACCGAAGACCGCTTTGGCGCATCTATCACCGACGAGAACGGAGTCAATCTCGGGAGTGTTGTCACGTACCCGTATGCTGACGATTTTGACTTTAGATCTTACAAGCCCAACCATAGCGAAATTATAAATGAAGAAACGATCGATACTCCCATCGGAAGCGGTAAACTATATACGCTCGACGCTGACAACGGTACTGCCGCCTCCGGCCTAACTGGCACACATGACGTCTATTTTGCCGTTATCCCTATACAAGACAGAATTGTTTACGTACTGGAATTTTCAAAGCGTGATAAAGAGGCTGCGTCCAAAATGCAATTCATCGGTCTACTAAACGGGTTGAGGTTAAAAAAGTGAACTCCAACCGATTGGAGATAAGGCTGATCAGGGAGGCCCTTCAGCCCTCGGGCTTTATTTTCGCGTCCTAGTCTGGCGTTGTTATTTTTATCGGATCCAGTCCAAAACATAAATATGCCTGAAAGACAAGGGACAAAGCCTCGCATCTTCATTGCCCGCAAAACACGGTCGACATCGCGCGGACGCCAAGGGCAGTCAAGGTCGTGAAGGGCAATCAGCTTCGTTTGCACGTTGGTGCCTGCGCCCATCTTGAACGTCGATCCGAGCAGTATCCGAACCTGTCCGCTGCGTACTTTGGCGAACAATTCCTTTTTCTTGACCTCGGTATTGGCGTCGTGAATATAGGCGATTTCCTCGGCAGGAACGCCTTTCTCCATCAGCTTGCGCCGCAGCTCGTCGTACACATTGAAGGCACCATCCTGTTTCGGAATG
This sequence comes from Paenibacillus sp. 32352, assembly GCF_002042965.1. Lineage (GTDB taxonomy): Bacteria > Bacillota > Bacilli > Paenibacillales > NBRC-103111 > Paenibacillus_S > Paenibacillus_S vulneris. Next base: position 210,626 of record NZ_MZNT01000015.1, read on the forward strand.
GACAAATCGCAGAACACCAACTGGGTCAAACGCTGCTCCTGATGTTCCTCCCAATACCGGAAGACATTGTCCGCGCAGGCGCTGACCTTGCTGCCTTCGTCGTCGGGAAGCAGGGGACTCATCAGCCGCTGATCGAGCGCGAGTTTGCGTCCGTCATTGGTGATCGTCAGCATATTGTCCTCGTGCGGCTCCACTTCCTTCGCCCGCACCCGTTCGGCGCGGCGGGCGAGATCCGCCACCATTTCCCGCTGAAAGTCGCTCGGCGGCACGGCCACATTATGGAAGTGGGCTTTCGGCACGGGAAGCTGGAGCATGTCCGCCGTCTGGATATCGGCCACTTCCTTGAACATATTCATCAGTTCCGGCAAATTGTAAAAACGGGCAAACCGGGTTTTCGCCCGATAGCCCGTTCCTTCCGGCGCAAGCTCAATCGCGGTGACGGTTTCGCCGAACGTGGACGCCCATGCGTCAAAATGCTGCAAGCCTTGCCGCTTGAGCCGCTCATATTGCAAGTAGCGCTGCATCGTATACATCTCGGTAATCGAATTAGAGATCGGCGTACCCGTCGCAAAGATGATGCCCCGGCCTCCGGTCAGTTCGTCCAGATAGCGGCATTTGGCAAACATGTCCGACGACTTTTGCGCTTCGGTTTGCGACAGTCCGGCCACATTGCGCATTTTCGTGTAAAGAAACAGGTTTTTGTACGAATCGGCTTCGTCCACGAATAGCCGGTCTACGCCCAGTTCCTCGAAGGTCACGACATCATCCTTGCGGCTTGTGTCGTTCAGCTTCTCCAGCTTGGTTTGCAGCGTCTTTTTCGTTTTTTCAAGCTGCTTGATCGCATACCGTTCGCCTCTGGCTTCCTTGAGTTCCCGGATGCCGCTTGTAATTTCCGAAATCTGCTCGTACAGTTGCTGCCGTTGCCGCTCCGTCGAAATCGGAATTTTCTCAAACTGCGAATGGCCGATGATGATCGCATCATAATCGCCGGTAGCGATCCGCGCACAAAACGTTTTGCGGTTTTTCGTTTCAAAGTCCTTTTTGGTCGCCACCAAAATATTCGCCGACGGATATAGCTGCAAAAACTCCGCCGCCCACTGTTCGGTCAGATGGTTCGGAACGACCAGCATGCTCTTGTTGCACAGTCCCAAATGCTTGCTCTCCATCGCTGCGGCGGTCATCGCAAAGGTTTTTCCTGCGCCGACACAATGCGCGAAAAGGGAGTTGCCGCCGTACAGCGCCCGGGCAACCGCATTGACCTGGTGCCGGCGCAGCCGGATTTCCGGGTTCATCCCGGTGAATCGGATATGACTTCCGTCGTACTCGCGAGGACGGATGGCATTGAACCGGTCATTGTACAGCCTTGTCAGCCGTTCGCGCCGCTGCGAGTCTTTCCATATCCAGTCGCGGAACGCTTCTTTCATCATCTCCTGCTTTTGCTGGGCAATGGCCGTTTCCTGTTTGTTCAGCACACGCTTTTCCACGCCATCCTCATACACGGTGTCAAATACGCGCACGTCCCGCAAATTCAGCGTATCCTCGAGAATTTTGTACGCATTGACGCGGTTTGTACCGTACGTGACGTTCGCCTTGATATTGTTGCTGCGGTCGTCGCTTTTGCCTTTGACGTTCCAGGCAGCCGTATATTCGGAATACATGACATTGATGTAGGTCTGGTACATCGGCGGCGTGTCCACAAGCTCAAACAGAAATTGCCGAATGTCTTCCGGCGGCAGCCAGGTTGCGCCCAAGCGGACATCGATTTCGGCGGCGTCCAGGTCTTTCGGCTGCACCGCTTCAAGCGCTTTGACGTTTTCGCCGTAACGTTCGATATCGTATGCGGCAAACTGTCTGGCCACACGCAGCTTCTCCCGCACATGGCCGGACAAGTATGCGTCCGCCGTTTCGTAGATCGGCTTGCCTTCCTCGTCCAGATTTTCGGGATTGGGAAAGATGACGCCGCGCAGCTCTTTTATCAGCTGTTCTTCCGTCAAGCCGGTTAGCTCCGCCATATACGGCAGATCGACACGGGCTTTTGCGCCGATGGAAACGGCAAGCGCCTCCGAAGCGGTATCCACCTGTTCCACGCGGATGCGCTGCCGGATGGTGCGTTTGGTGAACATATCCGCCTTGCGCAGCAGCCGCCCTTCCTCGTCGATGATTTCCAGCGAGCAAAGCAGAAAGTAAGAACTGTCATCCGAAAAAGCAAGGCTGTTGGCGCGGCTGTTGATCAGGCCGTATTGCACCGTAAACCGGTCATACAGCGCATTCAGCTTGCGCTGTTGCTGCTCTATCATCTCATCGCTGTAGTCTTCGGTTTGGTACTCGATGAGCTCGCGCACGGTGTCCCGCAGCTGGATCATTCCCTTGATTCGGCCTGCCGCCGTAGCGGAAGTGTCCACGCGCCGCATCCGGCTGTTCTCCCGATAGTAGATTTGTCCATCCACCAGCGCAAAGCTGAAATTGCGGACAGACGGATCGGCAGGGAGGGAAGGGTCTTCTTCCTCCGGCTGGTCTTCCCGTTCCAGCTCCACCCATTCGGCATGGATGTTGGACAACGCTTCGCGCAGCAGCTCATCCAGATTGGCGTCCGGGAATGGCTTGCAGGACGTTTCCTGGCGGTTACCGTACATCCGGTCGTCAAAAACCATGGTGCCCAGCACCATATCGGGATGTTCCGCGAAATAACGATTCACCGGCACACCGTCCGCTGTCTCGGACAGGGATAGCCATGCTTCGGTTTGCTCGCTGACGGCGACCATGCGATCCCGTTTCTGTAAAAAGATGATGTCGGCGGTTACTTCGGTTCCGGCATTGGCCAGAAACGCATTGCTCGGCAGACGCACCGCTCCGAGCAGTTCGGCGCGTTCCGCAATATATTTGCGAACCGCCGGGTTCTGCTTGTCCATCGTGCCTTTGGACGTAATAAAGGCGATGATGCCGCCCGGACGCACTTTGTCCAATGTCTTGGCGAAAAAGTAATCATGGATGAGAAACTTGTGCTTGTCGTAACGTTTATCCGCCACGCCATAACCGCCGAACGGCACGTTCCCGATGGCGAGATCAAAGAAGCTGTCCGGCAAATTCGTCTGTTCGTAGCCGCTGACCGCAATCGACGCCTGCGGGTATAGCTGCCTGGCAATCCGGCCGGTAATGCTGTCCAGTTCCACGCCAAACAGCCGCGAGCCTTGGAACGACTCCGGCACCAGACCGAAGAAATTGCCGATGCCGCAGGACGGCTCCAAAATATTGCCGCTGCGAAAGCCCATCGATTCCAGACAGTCGTACATCGCCTTGATGACGGTCACAGATGTATAATGGGCATTCAGCGTTGACGCGCGAGCGGATGCATATTCATCCGGCTCCCGCACATTTTTCAGTTCCGCATATTCGGCTGCCCACTGCGTGTTCGCTTCGTCAAATGCCTGCGGAATGCCGCCCCATCCGACATAGCGGGCCAGCACCGCCTGCTCGTCCGCTGTCGCTTGCCGCTGCTCCTGCTCCAGCTTGTTCAGCAGCCGAATTGCTTCCATGTTCCATTTGAACTTCGTTTTTGCGCCGCCATGCCCCAGTTCATCATCCGTAATCCGGTAGTTGACAGCCGGGGCAGACGGACGGGCTGGCACGGTGCGGCCGGCCACAGGATCAGGGGAAAGGGAAGTGTCTGGCTGCGATACGGTCTCTGGCCCCTCCGTCACCGGCTCTTCCGGTGAAACCGCATCTTCCGCTGTTTCCCATGCCGCTTCTCCAGACCGTTCCGGCTCCTGCTCTCCGGTAATCAGATGATCGTTCAGCGGATTTTCGCGCAGCATCCGCTCAAAATCCCGGCGATTCAACTCTTGGATGAAGAGCGGGAACTGACGGTCTTGCAGCACCACTGTTCGTTGCTCCAGTTGCACAATTTCATATTCGTCCGCACCAATCCAGACCGTGCTGCCCGCGTCATAACCGTAGCGCGCCCGTTCCCGATTCACCGGCATGCGTTCCGGTTCCGCTTGCGCGTCCGGTAGAGGAAGCCCCGACGATGCATCCGGCTGCGGCACATAGGACCTGGCCAATTCCGCCGCTTGCAGCCGCCGCTTTTCCTCCTGTTCTTCCGCAAAGGCGGGCAATCGCTCGGCTTCCTGCCGGTTCAAGTAACGTCCCGCTGCCAGCAGTTCGCCGATACGTTTCTGCACCTTCATCCACGGCACCACCACCTGCGTATCCGGGTTCATGATGGAGCCGCGGGTCAGCGTGATGCCTTTGCTGTCATAATTCATGTGAATATCCGTGCCGATCAGCGCGGGAAGACGCCCGCCGGTTCCGTATTCCCGTTTCAGGAAATCGGCGTTCTCCTGTGCGGACAGCGACTGCTGGAAATGCAGCGCAATGCGATACTTGCCGTTCTCAAAACCGCTGCCATTTTGCAAAATGGCGTCAATGACCACTTGCGGCATGAAAAAAGCGGAGGCTTTTGCGTCCTCCGCTTGTTCCATCCACAGCGTCTGTTGCTCGATGGATGGTTCTGACTTTCTTGACAAGTCAAATTCGTTTAACAGTATCATGCTGGCGAGATGCCCGGCGATGACACCCCAATCGTAAAAGCCTTGCGCCGTGCGTTCCTCCGCCGTCCCTGTCCACAGGTGCAAAACGTTGCGATACGGTTCAAATCCTGCTCGTACGCCTTCATCAAGCGTCAGTTCGGTGATGCCTGCCGGAAACAAACCGCGCACATACAACATGCGCTCGCGCTCATCCTCATGGGCAAGGAAAAACGTCGCAATGTCCGACTTGCTCTCCCGCAGCGGCGCGGCTCGGAGCATGTCATTGATGATGGCATGGTCGTGAAAAAACGGAAGACTTCGGTCCTCCGTTTCCCGGTCGTACCATTTTAATGATAAATCAGTTCCGCCAGAATCAGTTCCTCCGCCTGCTGCTTCAGGTTGTTCATATGTCCCGTCCAGCCCAGCGGATCGCTCGCCTTGTCCGGGGCCGGGTGAGACGTGAGCATCTCCTGTATCGTCCGGTCGATCTGCTCCCGCGCCGTCCGGTCGATGTCCGCCAGATGTTGGTTCAACTGCTCCGACAACATCAGTTGGGCGTACATGCCCTTCCGCTCGGTTTTCAGAAACGTCTTGCGCATCATCCCGTACTTCCCGATGGTCGTCTCCGCTTCGCTCAGCGTCAGGTTGGGCAGCAGATAATCCCCTTGCGGCGTGTACGTCAGTTCCATGTTCATCCTTCCTTTCTTGCAGGGTAGCTTCATTGTGCGGCAAGGAATCGGGTCTTGCAAGGGTATGAAACGATTGCCTCTCATTTGCACGTTGTGCATCCCGGCGCAGCGCCCGGACGGTCGATTCAATTTCCCGCAGCATCATCTCGGACACATCGCTGATCGCTGCACCCAAGTGGGACAGCACAGGAAGCGTGTTGAAATACCCGATGCCGGACAAATCCTCGATGCTGATGTAATGTGCGGGATCGAGCCCGCAACGGGTCATCGCCATGTAAGCGACAGCCTTTTCGGCAGCTTGCTTGAACAACAGCTCCACATGCGAAATATCCAGGTCTTCCAGCAAACTGTGTTCCCGCTCTTTCATCAACTCCGCCACATAATCGGCGCTGTTGTCATCCACCGCATTCCGCGCAGCAGTGAGGAGCGCAGCAGGCAGCTCCGCACGTAGTTCCATCTCATCCGGCGCGCCGAACGCATTTTCCAGCGTTTCGATGACATGAGCCGTGTCGCTGTCCTGCAATCGCCAAAGCGACACCTGCGGCTGGCGTCTGCTCTGGGTATCCGATACGTCAAACACATGGCGCAGGCCCAAGTGGTTGCCCCGATCTTCGATCAGGGCAATCCCTTTCGCGCCGCGCTTTACCCAGCGATCCAGCCGCTTGTTCCAGACGTCAATCGGCGCGCAGGCCGTTGCGTCCGGACGTTGTGCGTAGATTAACAGTTGATCCTGAAACGGATATTTATAGTTCCAGGCCGCCGTCCGCAAAAAATCCGCCCATCGCTCAGGCTGATTCGTCACCGTGCGAGCCGTGCTGGCAGCCAGTTCGACGATGCGCTGCAACTTGGCTGTCACGAGAGCACCTCCCTTACCGAAACGTGATTTGATTGGTCAGGCGAATGCCTTCTTCGGAATAACGGGCCGTAATCCGAAGGAGTCCGATACGCTGCAACAGGTGCAGATTGCGACGGACGGTCGAAGGGGAAAGACCCACCTCGAAAGCCAGCTTTTTGACGGACAACAAGACGCAGCCATGCCGTCCGCCTGCGCGGTCCATCAGGTAGCTGTACAATAGCTTTGCGGCAGGAGATACCTTCGCTTTGGCCAGCAGTTGATACCGGGTGAGATCATTCATAAACTTCCTCCTCGGCAGACGCTATCGCTCCGGCGATCGTTCCGACAAACGCTCCGGCCGGACATAGCAGTACAGATAGAAATTGTAGTCTCCCGCGTGCGGGAAACAACGCAGGTAGTACCGATGGTGTGCGGTTTGAAAACAAAAGCCGTATACGCCGGAATGCCACGCCCCCGATAATCGGGCCTCCGGATGCAACATGCAAAGTTGATGCATTCGGCTGCGGCTTTGAAGCCATCCCTGCTCCGTCAATGCCTGCACAACCGCATCCAGTTCCGCCCGGAAAGCCGGCGTTTTTAGCGTTGGCAAATGCTCGAACCAGTTTGCCCAGAATGTCTCGCCGCTGCTGCCAAAATAACCGCGCAGGTGCCCGATGCATCCGCGTTTCGTATCCTTCTCTATGGAAGCGGAATAAAAATAGGCCGCATCCTCCGACACGGCCGTTTGCAGTCTTTCCAGCATATTCTTTTCCTCCCGGCTGGTAGGTGTTCGCTCTAGGTTGCGACACACATAGAAGGGGAAAGTCCGATATCTGCCACAAGCCGACGGGAGGAAAGCCACACGGGGCTGTTTTTTCCGCCCGCCAAATCCAGTAAATAGCAGTACACCAGCTTGGCCGCAAGCGGAAGCGAGGCTCCGTCCAGCAGCCGATAACGAGTGAGATCGTTCATTGCGTCCTCCTATCGTTGCGTTTCCGTTTTTTTCTTCTGTGCGGCAGGCGTGGAAGGCGCTTGCTGTTGCTGCTCCACCAAGCGCTCCGGCCGGGCATAGCAGTACAAGTAAAAGTTGTAATCCCCGGCAAAGGGAAAGCAGCGCAAATAGTAGCGGTGATCCTGCGTTTGCATGCAAAACCCGTACACATCCGTGCTCCAAGCACCGCCGATGCGCGCCTCCGGATGCTCGCTGCAAAATCGTAACATATGCTGGCGGCTTTTCAGCACCTTCTGATCGCCGATAGCTTGAAAGACCTTACCCAATTCTTCTTTAAAAGCAGTCGTTTCAAAGGGAGTGCGCCGGGGAAACCAGGTTACCCAGAACTCCTCGCCCGACCGCCCAAAATCGCCGCGCAGGTGGCCGATGCAGCCACGTTCGATCTCCTCTGTGGCAGAAGCGGAATAAAAATAAGCCGTATCCTCTGGCGCGGCACTTTGCAGCTTTTCCAACATGTTTATCCCTCCCATCTGGTGAATTTAATGGGTGCCTCCCGTCCCAAAGTCGTCGTAGCTGGACAAATCGGCATGATAAAAGACGATGTCGCCGTCCAGCAGGGAGAACGTTGCCCCGTATGGATCGACGAAGCTGCGCTGAAACCCTTCCATCCGCCACTGATTGTCCAGCGGCGCGTTTTTGTATTGCAGATGCGGATGGTTCAAGTCTTGATCGCGGATCGTTTCGATGTTGAAATTGACGATGATGTACCCATCCTTCAGAAATACGGGCGCATGGTCGTCCAGCCGATGCGTGCGGCCGTACTCGGCCAGATTGAAGTCTTTCGGCACCACGTACGGCGCGGCGGGCAAACTGTAGTCCCCCCTCCACCGCTGAACCGAAGCGTTGGCGCGGGCCGCATCGATGCCGGAGGGCACCTGCATGCTTCCGACAAACGTCCGAAGCTGAGGCGGCAGCAGCATGATATCGTAGCCGCCCACATAGGTCGGCTTCTGCGCATCCTTTACATATTGATCGATAAACGTCTGCCTGTCTCCGGGCGAACCGTTTAGCGACCAAAGCGCTGCGGCGGTGTCGGTCAACTCCTGCTTCGGCACATTGCGCAGGCGAGCGTCGAGCGTCACATACCGTTTCTCCGCATCGTCGCTGGAGCCGATACGAATAAACCGCCGACTGCCTGAATGATAGTACAGATCGACTTCTTGCCTGTTCTTCCCCTTGCTGTCCACAAAATAAAACGTCGGTGTAATGAGGATGCCGTCACCCGAGCCGAACATGTTGCCTTTCGTCATGACTTCGAATTTGAAGTGGTAGCCTGTTTTGACCGCAACATTTTTCTTGCCGCTCTCCGGGTGACTGCCTTGCCGTACCGGCAGCACGTAAGGAGGGGTGTTGCCGCGCGGTGCGCCGTCAATGCCTTTCGTGCCGACCCAATAGGCGTTTCCTGTCGGGGTCGCGCTGCCCTTTTGGGTGCGGAACACCGTTTCCCAGGCAAAGTCGGCAATGTCGGTGATCCGGAAATCATACAGACGGCCAATGACTTCCACCGGAACCACCTGCGCAGCTACATGGTTGGTCAAGTCCAGATTGGCATTCATTTGAGATGTAAAGGAAGCCGGACTATTTTCGGCAAACGTTCGGAATAACACGTCGTAATGGCCCTCGTCCACCCAAACGGGCAAGTAGAAGGTCGTCTGCGTTTGTTCGACCGGGATGGACACCCACGTTTCTTTCGGGACGAACGTCGTGCGATCCGCCTTATACACATCGAAAGGAAACCAAACCTGTTTGTCTCTCATGTACTTGGCATAATCCCGATTGCCGTAGCCCTTGATATCCTTGTGTTGACCGCTTGTAGGAATCGTCACAGTAAAGGGCCTGTCTAAAATGAGCGCCGATCGCCCGGAAGTCGGTTGCGTCTTCTGATTGTGCGCCTGATCGTCCGATACCGAAGCGTAGTTCACCACCGGTGTATGCACAGTCACCGGGTTGATACCGTTAATGGGATAAGTTTTGTCTCCGCCGCCGCCAATGCCTTTAATCAAGGAATACGTTATGTTCCCGGTACTTGGCTGATTCGCTTTGTTTATTTTGGAAGCGTCGATGAGATAGCCCTTTCCGTACAACACATCTTGCCCGATCATCGTCGGTGCCGGTATCGCGCCAGGCGTCGGCGCTTTTTCTTCGACGACTTGGTTATCCATAATTGTCTTTCCGTTAAAGACGAGCGAATCGTTTTTTACCTTGATCTTACCAATCGCTTTTTCGGCCTCATTCTTCCAGTCCTCGTTCGGAACGGAGGGGCGGCTGGAACCGCCGGAAATGGTTTGACCGGGAAGCGTCACATTCGTATATACCGGATCGGTGATATGCGCACTAAGTGCCGGATCATGCGCGGCGGAAACGGTTGGGGGCGTGTAGCCGTTCGGCATAAGCGTGACCGTTCCCGAAGGAAGCGCATAATTGGAGACCGTCGCCTTCTGAATACCGTACACTTCGAGATTTTGAATCGTCCAGTAGCTGTACCTTCGTTCAATTGAATAGTTTTTGGTGACCGTCTGTGTGTCGGAACGCGGGACCGTAATGGTCGTCGAATTCCCGTTCGCATCGGGCGGGCCGGGTACGTATTCCGTCCATCGCAACGTATACGTCCGGCTCACGGAAATAGGGTATTGTTTCGCTCCGGTCGTTTCCGCGAACGTGTTGCGATACAGGTACGATTTGGCCGAGGCGTTCACATACAGACTTTCCGAAGTCGAAATGCCTTGCAATACATCAAACTTTTCAGCGCCGCGCGCATCCGCCTGAATGACGGCGGAAACGCTCGGTTCCATTACCTCGGCCTGCTGGGAAGCGCCGGGCTGCGGTTCTCCGCCGCCGTCGCCTTTACGCACCGTATGATCGGATGTCGAATCCCCCGTATTGCCGTCCACATCCTTTACGACGACAGTGATTTGCACGCTCACTTTGTCGCCGGACGTGAACGGGATTTTGATCGGAATCGTTTTACTCGTTGACGTGCCGGAGAGGGTTCCGGTTTTGTCGCCCGTTTGAACGAGCCTGGCATTTCGAATATCCGTGATCTCGTATGACTGCAAATTTTTTAACGACTTGACTTCAAAAACAAAATTCCCGTCCACTTCGGTCACGTTTTGGTCAACCGTTTCCGGCGCTTCAATCCGGGACGCGACCGTTACCGAGGAGGGAATTTTGTAAATGCCGATAAAGTTAGAGCCGCCCGATCCCACCAGAATGGAACGCTCTTTGAGTTTGGGGTCGCCTTTTTCCAGAACGAACAGCTTCTCGTCGGGTTTGTTATTGTTCGTAACGTAAGACCGGATGATTTCATACGTCTGACCGCCGGAAGTGATTTGTCCTTCAAACGTATGGTTCGCTTCCTCGCCGGTTGCGAAAACGCCTTTGTCCACTTCTTTGAGTCTGGTGCCGTCTTCTTTTTGATAGATGGCCTTCACCGGATTGTTCTCCGTATATTCGGCAACCGCGTCCGTTCCGCCCAGATGCACCGTAAAGCTTCGCGTTCGCACCTTCGGATTCGTTTCAGGATTTTCTTGCAGCCAGTCTTTCCGCGTCGGGTCCTGCTTTGGCGATAAATAGGAGCGAACGATCGTATACGTTTTTCCATTGTCCTCAATTGTTTCGGGAAATTCATGATTGATCGTTTCCCCGACCTTGTATTTGCCCTTTAGAAATGTAACTTCTGGTTTTTGAATGACTGTGCCGTCAACGGTTTTTGCGATGACATCGACGGGAAATTCCGCGCTTCGATAGGGTACATGAATGCCGAAATAATCGTCCAAATCGTCCGGATGCGCCCAATGTTCGGCCCTCTTGATCTCATCCAACGTATAAAAGGGCCCTTTGCGCACGTTGCCGTTCCCGTCGATAGACACCATGATGGCATGCAAATATAAGTCGTCGTTGTCTTTGATGTCGCCCATGCCCGCTTTCCACATACCTTCCGTGACGAGCGCCTCGCTGACTTCGTAATAGGTCGTGACAGGCTGGCCAGGGATGGGCGGATTCGGTTCCTGTCCTACTTGCCGTACTTGCTGGTCCAAAAAAGAGGCGTGTTGGCCGCTTCTCGGATCGCCGCACTGCATGGGCGTCGTATTCGAACATAATTGGTCACGGCGCACTGTCCAACCCACGGTTCTGTATTTAATGGACGATGTTGCAGCCGTACTGGTGATCTTAAATTTAATGGTGCCATTTTCAGTTCTGACATCGGGAGGTTCCGCGAAAACAGAGGTTGGAATGGAGAAAAACAAAAATAAGCATGCCAGCAGCATGCTCAACAATCGTTTATGCAATTTGTTCATATCTCTACTCCATCCTTTTCATCGTATGGTTGTAGAATAAACTAGCGCTCGGACTTACTTTCAACGTTGGCCCCCAATCGCCTCCCACATTCGTGGACATCGAGATATCGGTGTAGCCTTCATACCAAATTCCTTTTTCAAAAGATTGTTGGTTAGGGAACCTTTCATCATAGAGCAAGTCTTTACTTTCCTTAAACGAAACAAATTTAATCCTGAATTTGGATCGGATATAATTATCGCCGAATCCGTTCCGATAGATCATGGAAGGCTCGGGATCAAGGTATCCTTCGATCTGAATCTTGTTTTCTTTAACCCAATCCACATACCGCCGGATGTATTTCAATTCCGCATTGGAGCTTTGCACCTTCGTGGCAAATACCGCCTGCGCCCAAGAATCGTCAATCGTTTTGTAGTCCACATTCAGCCACAACGCGCCGAACGTTTTCAGACGGTTCATCCATATATTCACGTTTTTCTTATTGAATTCCGGTATGGTTGAATACAATGCCGATGAAACTTTGCTGTCCGTAGGATGCGAGTAGGGGTAGGCCATTTCATACGCTTCATTCGGCACATCGGCAAGTATATAAGGATAATCTTGCGCATTCTTGGGTAGGTTGGTTGTGCGAATCAGACGGCCCCATTCATCGTACTTTGCATTGGCGTCTTCTTGTGTAGAAATAAATACGGTCGATGTCGGGCTATCCCAATTCACTTCCGCCCCCAGCGCTTCGCTGACAAAACGCAGCGGGACAAACGTCCGGCCGCCGCTGGTGATCGCCTTCGAATCGAAGGCCACCTCTTTGCCGTTGACGAGCGCCCTGCTATCGCCGATCGTAAGCACAATATGCAGGTCGTCCCGCTCAATCGGTACGGTCATCGTTTTGGGCTCCCAGCCTACGTTTGCGCCCATCTGTTCCGCGATGAATCGAACTGGCACGAGCGTCCGATTGTTTTCATCGACAAATGCTTGTGCATCGGGAAACCAGATTTTTTGTCCGTCCATGACGACGCCGACAAAGGACGGAAGTCGGCTCGCCGCGCTTGCCGTTACGGTGAACAAGCTGCAAAGCATCGCGGCGACAAGTCCTGTAATTATCCATTTTCTCACGCCATTTGCTCCTCTCTTCATAGGGGTCATGACAAGTTTGGAAGATTTCGACTGTTAGGTTCATCATAGAGCCGATCTGACGGCGTGTCCACTTTCCGAAATCACCGCCGTCTCGTTAAGATGGCGAGACAGGACAGTCCAGCGGCATATAGCCTTTTTGCGCGGCCGCTTGTTCGCTGGAAAACGTCTCTTCCACCGGATAAGCAAAGCCGCATGTGCTGCGATAATACACCTTCATGCTTCCTTTCCTAGCCCCGACAATCTCCGGCTTCTTGAGCACGCGGCTTCCGCCGAGCGCATAATGGTTGTAAAACTTGCCTCCCATCGGAATGCCTTGGATAAAGGCAAGCACCCCGACATCATTCACGGTATTGTGCCATTCCTCCTGCGAAATGGTCGGCAGCATGAAGGTGTAAGAAAAGCCGTATCGGGAAACCGATTCGTTGTGTTTATTGATCCGGTAGGCGAGTTCGTCTTCAATTGCGCGGACGATGGTGCTCCGGCGCACCTGCTCAAATCGCTCCGCATCCTTTAATAGCGCAATATTCGTCTGCTGCCCGACGTCGGCCCGCAAGCCTTCGTGCCAGCTCCGGCTGCCCGCATCGTAAGCGAGGACGAAATCGTCCAGCGTGAACGAAAGGCTGTTGCCCGATGAATCGGCGTAAGCATACGGCTTTTTCGCTCCCCAAACCGGTTTCTGTTCCGTGTGCCCATCGGCTCCCGTCCACTCCTCCTCGGCATAGACGTAGAAGCCGTCGTAACCAATCACGACAATAGCCGGGATATACCGACCCAGTACGCCTTGCGAAACGGGATCGTCGGCAATGCCGAAGCTTGCGTACAGCGTCCGAAAAAAAGCGGCTATCGCCTCGTCCTTGTTCAGCGCCACCCGCTTGGCCGATTCGTATTGCGTCTCCCGCCGCTGGTCGGTATTGACGGTCAACATCCGCGCCGCGTCATCCACCGCTGCGTCCAGCGCGGCGTTATAGCGCAGTTCAGTCAATAGCGCCTTCCGCTGCGTTTCGACTTCGATCCGGTTCACGGTCGCAAACGGCAGGAAAATGAGCGCCCCGACAATGGCCCATTCAATCAGCCTCATTGCGCACCACCCCGCCGTAAGGAATGAAGATTTTTTCATTTGGACTGATGGCCTGGTTCAGAAAATCGAACAGGATCGTGCCGGGAGTCCGGTTCGTATTTTTGACCGTGACCGCAAACGTGTCGCCGACCCGCAGCTTGTAGCGTCTCGCCGGATCGTCTTTTGCGGCCGCGCTGTTTGGGAACAGAACAGGCAAAATCTGTGCGTTGTAAAACTTGTCGTAGTGTACTTCGTAGCTGCCCCGAAACGTGTCCGGCCTTGTCGGGTCGTCGTAAACCGGCACGTACTTTTTGCTGCCGTGTTCCATTTGCACATCGAAGGTGTTGCCCGTTGCGGCAATCGCCTCCATAAAGTCGTTGTACATGGTCGGCGACACAAAGCCTTTGTCCCGCACCGCATCCACAAACGTTGTCGTCGCCCGCAGGACGACCAGTTCCGAAATATCGTCCTGCTGGTCGAAGGCTGCGGAAATGGGGTAGAGGTAGAGCAAAAGAACGGCAATGAGCGCCGCGAAAACTTTCGAGATACTGTTCATGGCATTCTCCTTAACGTAAAGCGAAAATGAGACGCACCAGTTGTCCGGACGCATCTCGCTGGGCGACTGCCGTATACCGGGCATTCAGGCGAACGCCGGCGGGGACGAACGGGTCCCGATCGAGCGGCGGCGCGTATCGAACGCCGTCCACCACAATTTCCGCGTCTCCCGTCTCCAGCCGGGCAACAGACTGCGCTACCTCTGCGCCGGATACGGTGCCGTCGCCGGCAATCGGCGAAAACGCCATCTGCACGTTGCGATCCAGCGACTTTCCCGACACATAGGCGGTGGCGTTCAGCGCAGCCCCGGTTTGAAAAAGCAGCAGTCCGCTCGTTACGGCCATCAGAAAAAGAAGACAGGCCACACACATTTCCAGCATCGTTCTGGGGGCATATTCCATCGGCTTCCTCCTTGAAAAACGCCGAGGCGTCCGTCTATACCCGAAAGGACGCCCCATCAGCGTTGTGATGTCAGCACGGACGCTTACTGTTGCCGAAACACAATGCCGCGGATGACGTTGCTGCTATCGTGCACGAGTTGCGCCCGAAATTTCCCGCTCGGATTGACGTAGTTGATATTCGCTTCATCGAGCGCATGGCTCAGTTGCCCCGGCGCATCACCAACCACTGAGCCGTAGGTCACGCTGTCGATCGGAACACCAGTGTTGATCACCTTGCCATACCACTGCCCCGCCGGATTTTTCCCGGTGACAATCTGGATGCCGAACTGGTCTTGATCGCTGAACTTGCGCAGCGCGTTGACCACCTGACTGCCCGACAACGTCGTGTTGTCGTACACCGTAAACGCCGTTTGCGACAGCTCCGTCTGGATATTGCTGAAATTGCTTTGCGCCGCCTTGGTGGAGTCTTGCGCGGAAATAAACAATACGACGGCGAGGGTAATGAGCGCGATGGCAAGAAAAATGCCTGCCGCCATCACGAGTGCTTTTTGCGCGTTGGACATGAACCGATCTCTCCTTCAAATAAAATTCGAAATAAAAAGACACTTCCCGATTGGAAAGCGCCGCAACATGTCCGTTTACTGAATGCGTTGAATCTGTTCGTAGTAAACGGACATCTGGTGCAAGCTGACGATGACGAGCGGAATGACCAGATAGCCGAAAATGAGGGCCATCATCGGCGCAAACCCGATCCATTTTCCCCAGCCCGCCTTTTGCTCGATCAATTGCTCGTACTCCTGTTTGCGCTGCTCCTGCGCATAAGCCTGTTCCGACTCCAGGTCGTCGAACGCTTCCCGAATCGGCAAACTTTGCGCCGCCAGTTCCAGCTTTTCGACCGTGCGGACGAACGGCACAAACGGCGCATCCTCTTTCAGCTGCGCCAGCGCCTGATCCGCGCCCTGTTCGAAGTGAAGCAAGCAGGTTTGCAGCGGTTCCTTGAACACGCGGGCAAACTGTTCCATCCAGATGAGCAGATGCTCGACCGACATCCGGTCCATATCCGCCAGCATGGCGATGACGGCATGCAGTTGATCCACTTCATGCTTCATCTCCATCTGCCGCATGCGCCGCTGGAACAACCGAACGCCGACCGGCATGGCGTAGCCGCCCCATCCCGCGAGAGCGGCGAGGAGCGCTTCCCACCACTTCACATACTGATTGTCCAGCTTCGTGAGCTTGACCATAATGCGCCGAGCCGCGGCGCGAAGCTGATCGTCCTGATTCGCCGTCGGCGTTTCGCTGCGGAGCAGGGCCATCACCGTTTCTTCGGTGCGGTGCTTCACCTCCTTTACGCGATCGATGATGCGGCGATCGAGCGCCGCCGCCTCGCGCGCCTTGGCTTCCTCCTCCGGCGAAAGTTGGCCGAACAGGATGCCCGGCTTTACCGGCACATACAGGATTTGATGCCGGCTTGCGGCATGAAGCGTAATAAACATCCCGAGCACTGCCAGAAAAGCCATGCCCCCCGCCACGATGCGCTGCACATAGAGCCATTCCAGCCGAAGCGGCGACGCGGTGTCTTTAAGCAGCTTGACCATGCGGTCAGCTTCCCGGGAACCGGGGGCGGGACCGAAACGATGCACAACCCAGCGCATCCACGGCCATTCGCAAACCCGTTTCTCCCATCTTTTTCGGCCGGTTGGTTTTGGACTCGCGTCCAGCTCCTGAATGTTCCGCAGCAGGACGTAGGACAGCCATACGACCGCAATCAGGCCGATTTTCACGATCCAGCCGGTCGTGCTCGCATAAAAGGCGTCCATGGCCGGAAAGTAATGGCTGGCCCAAGCTTCGATCGGCCGGGTAAACAAGAGCGGCAACAGCGCGATGGCGGTCAGTCCTTGCAACAGGAAACTGAGGCGCTCGCGGCGCAGCAGTTCCAGATTCAGTTCTGTCGCGAGCTTCCCGAGCGCCTTCAAGTACACGGAACCGGCTGCGGTTCGTTTGTCGCCGTATTCCTTCACCAGATGCGACAGCCCGGCCAAGCCCTGCAAATAGCGGTTCGGCGCGCTCTCGATATACTGCGCCAGCCGCTGCTCGGCGTCGCTTGCCGTGAGCACTTCGTATATTTCGTGTCCGTGCAGCGCCATCTCATACGGCGCGCCGTCCGCCGCTTCATAAATGGCTTCTTCCACCATGCCATGACGATGATAATGATGACGCACATCCGAGAAAAAATGCCGGAGTTGCCGAAGCAGTCGCGTCTCCAGCCGATGGACCAGGTTGTCCGAAAAGATCCCGTGGCCAACCCAAAAGCCGATGCCAATCATGCCGAGCGCGGCCGGGTCGCGCACGCCGAGCGCCAGCGGAACAGCCGCCGCGAGCAGCACGCCCCATATGAGGAGCGCCGTCTTCATCGTCTCCAGCCGCAGCTTCCATTCGTCGCCAAGCTGGAGAATGGTCATTCGTTTGCGAAGTTGGTGCAAATAAGCGCGTAGAATCGGTACGCGTTCGCATAGGCGATACAACTGCTGCAACACGCTATTCAGCGCTTGCTTATTGCGGGCTTTGCCCGGTTTGCGCAACGCTTCATACCGCCGAACGGCCTCCGCGTCCGAACCGTGGCGGGATACCCATTGAAACGCCGCCACCATCACAAGGAACAATACCGTCGCGGCGCCCAGCAAAAGGGACAGCCATTCAAGCCTCATCGCTATCCCCCCAGTGAACCGCCAAAAACGCCTCGAACGCCGCCTGGTCCGGCCCGGCGAGGCATGCAGCGATTTCCTTGCGGCTTCGCTCGGACAACGGATGAACGGCGACATAGCGTCCGTCGCGGTACTCGATGACGTTCCGCGCGACGTAAAGCGGGCGGTCCGTCGAGCGGCGGAAGTATTCCAGCATCGTCTCCATGAACGCCGTCATTTTTTCCTCGGTCGTCGTTTTGTGGCGGAACGTCTCCGGGTAGGCCGTCTCCTGCTCCACCGGCACACATTCGGTAATCCGTTCGATGTAGCGATGTCCGTCCGCGTCCCGCCTGAGGTGAATGTCGAAGTTGATGACGCTGACGACCTGCTGCTCGGCCACTTTTTCGTTCGTAAACACCCTTGTCTTCAGCAGCGAATTGCGCAGCGAATAGACGAGATCGCGGAACGTTTTGGCGTGATGCGTAAACAAGGTGAACAGCGAAGCGACCTGCGCCATCTGCACCATCCAGGCGGCAACCGGGTCGGTCGCCACTTCTCCCAAAATATTGACCGAGCCGTCCGTTTTTTTCTGGATGTCCAGACCGTCCTGCCCGGAGATCGTTTCCGTTTCCCGCAAGCTTAAAATGTTGCGTTCCCGGTATATTTTCCGAAGCTGCAGCTCAAAGCTCATTTCCTGCACCCGGATCGGCAAGATGGCCGGAATGTAGCGCACCATCGCCATCAAGAGCGTCGTTTTGCCGCTGCCTTGTGCGCCGGTGATGGCCGTGATGCGTTCTCCCATAACGAGGTATCGGATCAGCCCAATGGGAAGCTCAGCGTTGTCATCCTGGATCAATTGTTCGAGCGTGGCGTTTTGCACATCGAATTTGCGCACAAAAAAAGCCCACGATTCGCTGAACCGGGGGCGCAGCACGACGACGCGGGAGCCATCGGCCATTTCGTTCACCTTATAACCGTTCGCCTCGGACAACTGACCGGGGAAATTATGTTTGTACACGTTCTGGCACACGCGCCTTAGCTCTTGCTCCGAACCGAAAGACAGAAAGCTCAAATGAATAGATTTCCCTTTATAAAACAGCCATACGCTGTCATGCGACCTCGGCACCTCGGAAAGCTGCGCTTCCTCCTCCAGGCTCCATTCGCCTTCCCACATCGAGGGCGGGATGCCGGAGACGCCCCCCGATACGCCGTCGATTTTCATGTCGCGGATTTCGTCGATGACGCTAAACCCTTTGTACTGCTGGTAGATCCGCTGCACAACGATCTGCGTTTTGTCCCCGGCAGACAGCTTACGCGCTTCCTGCTTGTAAATGTCGCGGATTTCGTCGGCGGTAATCCGATATGACTCGGTTTCTTCGTCTTCCATACTCCGTTTGGGGCGATCCAATTCGTATTTTTGAATCAGTTCGTCCAGTGCTCTCAACCGATGTTGTTTCTTAAACAGATAGAGCAGGATGTCAAACTGATCTTGCGGTGAGAGCGCCTGCGGGTCATCAAACGGCAGAAGCCGATTCAGGTTATTGTCGTCCAGATTGTAGCGCTGTTCGAGCAAATCGGCGATGACCTGCTTCACATACGCCTTGTCCCGCAAATCTCCGGACGTGCAGCCCCGCAGCGCTTTCTTGAGTTCTGCGCGCTTGTTTTTGCGACGGCGGTATTCTTCTTCCGACATGCCGAAGTCGATCAGGCTGCTGCTCGTCATCTCGTGCAGCGCCTCTTTCACAAACGTGGTCATCGCTTCCAGCGTGTAGGCCGGTTTTTCGTCCGGCTGCTCCGGCAAGCGGCGGCTCATGCGCAAATAGAGCAAGACGCCAATCGCGATGAGGATGCCCGCCAGAAGCAAGCCGTTCAGCGCGAACATCATCGGTCATCGTCCTCCTTCCCGCCGAAAAGAGGCTTGTTCAGTCCGGCGTTGTTGATGAGCGCCTGCGCCAATGTCCGCACTTGCTGCATAAACAGTGAGTTTTCATGACCGCGCGGCACCTGTCGGTTGCGAAATAGAAAACGGACGGCTTCTCCTTGTTGGGTCGCATCCAGCCAGCCCGTATTATGGACAATCGGGTACGCAGGCTCCCGCCGATGGAACTGGCGCTTGATATTCTTAACGGTCAAAGCGGAGCGAGGATCGTATTGTCCGAATACAAGCAAATGCTTCCGGTTGGACTGAAGCTGCGCCTCCACCAGCGGAAAAACCTGCTCCAGCTTGAGCGCGTTTTGCGGCAGACAGACGATCAGCAAATCCGCCTGACGCAGCAGCGCCGCAGTCCACGCCGACACATTGCCGCTTCCGCCGTCCAGCAATACCAGATCGTAAGCGCGCCTTGTCAGTTCCAAAAGGGGCGCAAGCCATTCCTGTGCGGCGGAAACAAACGATGCATCCGGCTTGTTCGATCCCGGAAGGATGTCGAGCCGGTCGGCGAGCAGCGGCAGCGTGTAATCCCGCAACCTGTTCGGTTCCAGCTTGCGGTTTTGCAAAAGCCTGAGCAGCGCGTCGATGCCCGCGTCAGGCGGGGCGTCCGCTTTGCTCATCCAGGACCGTCTCGGGTAAAAGCTGCGTTCGATGGCCGCGTATTCGCTTTGCAAATGCCCAAGTAGCAAAAGGCGCGAGGAGTATTCCAATCCGAGCAGCGCCGCGGCGGCGATCAGGTTGCTCGTCGTACCGGCCTGTCCCGAAACCGGGCTCCAAAACACCACGGTAAAACCCATTGTTTCATCTCCTTTCGCATAAAATTACCGGACACGCGAACGCTTTCGGGAGCGCGCCCATGCCCTCCGGGCGGTTTTGGCATCGCAATCAAACAACTGCTGCAGCATGTCCAGCACAGTCCGGCGATACGTCCCGGACAGCCGCCTGATGTCGATGCGGCCGTGATGCTGGTTGTCCAGTTCGACCGACATATCCCGTTCGTCCAGCGGAAAGCGGAATATCGCTTCCTCCCAGCGTACAGCCTGCTGCGGCAGCAGCGAATCGATATACGACTCGGGTATGGCGATCGGCAGAGTGGGAGCGATCATTTTGTAAAACGACAGCGGCTGACCTTCCGCTTCGTGAAGGCACAGCCGCTGCATTAGCTCCGCGTTTTTATGCATGCCGAGCCGTCTCCAATTGCTGCACCAAACCCGCTTGTCGTAGCCCGGCAACTCTCGTCCTTTCACAAATTCGGTGTGATCGGTGTCGAGCAGCATGACATCGTATGCCGTTTCGCCACCGGCTTGAAACATAGAACGTTCCAATTGAGCTGGCGTGATGTGCCCGGTCGCCACATCGATGCCTTCAAACTCCCGCAACGAACAGCCAAAATCCACTCGCGGCAAATAGCCTTGCATGGACTGGGCAAGGGTGGAATCCACGATCAGCACCTTTCTCTCCATCGCCGTGAGCAGCTTGCCAAGCACAAGGAGCAGGTGGCTTTTGTCCGGCGCGCCGAAAAATACGACCTTTTTCATGACGGCCTCCTTCACTGATTAAAAATTTGCTCCAATTTATCCACTTTTGCAGGCTCTCCAGGCGACGAAGCTGGCGCCGGATCTGTTGAAACAGTTGATGTAGGCTCCTCTGGCGTTTCCGGTCGATTCTCACTCATCGTTGTCGGAACGGAAGAGGTAGGCAGCGGCTGCGCAGCTGGTGGTTCGTGATCGACCGTAGCCGTTGCGCCTGCCGGTGGCGGCGATGGGGTCGCCTCATGCATGGCATTGCCTTGCTGCGTGACAATCCGTTCGTTTTGCAATTGCTGCTGAACCGTTACGCTTCCGCTCGTTACGCGCAGTTTGTCCGACTCTCTCATCGCCTTCAGATTGTCATCCAGTGTCGTTCGCAGTTGGCGGGCAAGCTCGGTTGTCGCTTTTTCTAGCAGGTTCGGATCATGATCCATCAAGTCGAGCACCTTCGGATTGGCGGGATAATTGACTACTGCCGATTCCTGCAAGCCCGGCTCGATGTAGGGCAGGGCATACAGCCGCGCGCCTTGCAAGTAGGCATCGATGATCGCGCTTGAAGTCCGTAATAGATCCAGCTCGTTCATTTCCAGCCAGATGACATTGCCGGACAACTCCCGCGCCTTCTTCTTCGCCAGCAAGACAAAATCCTCGCCAGTCGGGAAGTTGATTCGCACGTCGATGTACTGTCCCTTTTGCAGATTGGAGGGAAGCTGAATGACTTGAAACTCCTGCACCCGCAAATCCTTCGGGATTGGCGCGCCCTCGTACAGCATGGAAGGCATCAACGGCGTGCCTGGCTCTAATTCGATTTTGGCGCTTTTGCCAATGACCGCGTTCTGATCAGTAATCATTCCTTGCGGCACCAGATTCGCAGGCAGCGGAACAGACTTGAGGTCTTCCGCCTTCACGATGCCGCCGGCCGGAACAGTGTGCGCCACAGTCCAAACGCTTCTGCGCGATTGTTCCTCTATCGTTTTCAATTCTTCGATTTGCCTTTCATAATGTTCCTTCATTTGCTGTTGTTTCTGCTCTTGCTCTGATTGCTTGATCAGAGAATAAATGGCCGCAGCAGCCAGTAAACAAACGCTTACGGCAATCGCCGCGATGATAAGCGCCTTGCGGTGCCGATACGTCCACGACATCGCTCACGTCTCCTTTCAAACCAAAATTGAAGTGCTGTCGATTGACTTTACCGGGCTTCGTCACGGCGCTTCGGTTTTTGCTGAGTTCCAATCTGATGCTGCTCCAATTTTTCTTGCGCCCATGCAGGCATATGCTCCGGTTTTATCAGACCCATAAAATCCTCTCGATTCCAGCGAGCCTCTTCACCGGTATATAGATTTAACACGTAGACGGCGCGACCTCGGGAATTGGCAGAGGTGCCAAAACCGCTTAGCGCCAGCACAAGCTGGTTAACAGCGGTGCGGTATTCAGGTCGCAACCGTTCCGGCCGGATGACAACAACCTGGTGGTCAATGCACACGTCTTCGCGAATCGGCTGGCATTGGACTTGGGTAAGGGGAGATAGGGGCACCTTGACACTGGCCCTTTCTTCTTTGAGATCCTCCAGCTCCCATTGCACGCGGGAAACAAAGTCATGCACGGCCTCAAGATAATCCGCGCCGGCTGCAAACGCGTAAAATTGCTCGACACCCAACGAATTGTTTCGGGTGCAGGTACAAACCATGTACGGACGTTCGGCATTGGTTTCGTCTATGCCAAGCAGCACTTCCACCTTCCCGATGGAGATGGCCTGAACGACTTCATAGTTGTCCACCATTCGCTTTATTTCTTCCATTGTCCGTCCTCATTTCCTGGAAAATTGCGGTCATTCTTCGTTCCCCGGCTTCGCTTTGATTGGCCGACTTCACGAGATTTCTCGTTTCGCGTGCGCGGCTGCTCGGTCTCATCCTCCAAAACTTCAAAGCGGTTGAAACCCGGCTTTTCTTGCATCAGGCGCTCATATTGACGACGCCTCCCTTTCGTGAAATACATCATGAATCGCCTCCCCAAAAATGGGCATAAAAAAGCTCTCCGCCTAGGGGAGAGTGCCTGCCGGACAGGATCGTTATGTTTCAGAAACAGGTTAACGTTCCTGCTCCCGTTGCCGTTTTTTATACCAACTTTCCAACAGTTGTACGATCAGGTCTTCCTTTTGCTTTTCGGTAAAGTCCCTCGGGAAGAAACGGTCGATCCGTTCGCGCCGAATGGTCATCTTTTCTTTCTGGTTCGGCTTCTCCTCCGTGAGAATCGAGAAGATGACATCCACGTTAAGCCGCCCGTCCTGGCTCAGTTTTTTCATGCGCTGCGCCTGCGCCAGCGAAGGCGTGCAGTCTTCGGACTGCATCGTTTCGTACAGGGCTTTCTGTTCTTCTTCGGCCAAGTAAGAAAGCTCTACGGCCGGATTGAAGGCGATTCGTTTATCGTCCACCATTTCGAGAATGGAGGGGGTCAGTTCGGTAAGGCGGATATAGCGTGAAATTTGATTCTTGCTCTCGCCAACTTGTTCAGCGAGTATTTCCCTGGATTCTTTTCCCTCTAACTTCCGCCCAAGTTGGGCGGAAGTTAGGTCTGTTCTCTGTCCTTGTCTTTTCATCGCCTCCAACTTCATCTTATAGGCGAATGCTTTCTCGCTTGGCGCAATATTTTCCCGTTGCAGGTTGCTGTCCACCATAATGATCGTTGCCTGATCATCGTCCAGTTCGCGGACAATGCAGGGCATCGTTTCTCTGCCTGCCAATTCGCTCGCTTTTTTACGCCGATGCCCGGCTACCATTTCGTAGCCGCCGTCCGTCTTCGGACGTACCAGGCCGGGAACGAGAACGCCGTATTGCTTCACGCTGTCCGCCATTTCAAGCATCGCTTCATCCGCCTTCACCTTGAACGGGTGGCCGGGAAAATCGCTGATTTCCGATAATGGTATTTCCATCACCTTTTCCCGCTGCTGGTCGGCGCGGCTCTCCTCCGTCGAGAATAAATCAGCGACTGTGGTCAGTTTGATGCTGGCGCGCATGTCGTCTTTCGCTGCCAATGCTCTGCACCTCCTTCGTAAAGGCGGCATAAGCCTCCGCAGCTTTCCCATCCGGATCATGGACGTAGATGCTTTTCCCCTTGGCGCTCGTTTCCGCCGCGCGAACGGATAAGGGAATTTCGGTGTTGAACATGCGCAGCTTGTCGCCGTAGTCGCGCCGAAGAATAAAGGAAATGTCTTTGGCAAATTTCGTCCGACTGTCTACCATCGTGAGCAGCACGCCGTCCAAAACCAGCTTCGGATTGATTTGCCTGCGCACACGGGCAATGGTCTGCAAGAGCTGCGTCATTCCCTTGGCGGGCAAATAGTGTGCTTGAACGGGGATAATGACGCTGTCTGCTGCCGCCAACGCATTGATGGTCAACATGCCCAAACTCGGCATGCAATCGATCAGCACGTAATCGTAATCGGCTTTAACCGAATCGATGTACGAACGCAAAATCGTTTCTCTACTCATCGTATTGACTAGCGATACCTCAACAGCGGACAATTCAATATTGCCTGGCATCAGGTCAACGCCTTCATGGTGATACAAAATACCTTCCCGCGCTTCATAGGATTCTTCCAGCATCGTTTTCGCCAGCAATGTGGCCAAAGATACCGACAAATTATCCGGTTCATGGAACCCTAACGAATCTGTCAGGTTGCCTTGCGCGTCCGCATCGACCAGCAAAACCTTTTTCCCATCGGCAGCCAAACCGATTCCCAAATTGACCGCCGTTGTGGTCTTGCCCACGCCGCCTTTCTGATTGGCGAGGGCAATCACTTTGGTCATCCGACATTTCTCCTTTCACGCAAAAAGCCGGTTGCGCTGAATATTTCAGGGCAACCGGCTTTTTGAAAAATATCTATATAAAAAGAGAACACCGCAAGGGCGTCCTCTTGGACATTCAAGTATAAGGCATCTATATCGACGCTTTAATGAATTTTTCGGTAAGTCACTAACTTTTTAAATGCTTCTCTGTTAATCAAATATGATTATAGGTTCTTGCTAGTTAGTTCATACCGCAATGTAATCATCAAGGTTTTTTAATCTCTTTGAAACCCCGTATAAAATCGTTCACATTACCTAAGCAACAAGCCCCTTGGGGGTTGTTTACCTCACACCCACATCGCCCCGCCTGAACATGAGCTTTAATTTGGCTAGCAGGTTTTTGATTGGTATTAACGGTTTGAAGAAGCCGCTCTCTCGTCCATTCAAAGCAGTAACACACGGGAACATCTACACTCTGGTTTTTTTGGTATACTGGCACCTTCAGGTCGTTCTCCACAAACGTTTGCGAATGGTTCCTGCTGAAGTAGACAATAGAGCAAGCAGGATTAGAGCAAAAGAGGTAAGAGTTCTCCGGTTCAATGGTTTCTAATGGCGACGCTCGAAGCAGGGACTTTAGCGTAATGAGTTGCACATTCTTGCCCTTTTCGCCGCAGGAAGGACACTCCGTTCTTACAGCTTCAATTAAATTAGACGGTGCACAACAATCCATTAGAAATCACTCCAAAAGTAAATGAATTGATATTTCTTACTTCCTCGGACGTCCATTTCGCTAATTGCCTGTCATTTGGTCTAATTCCTAATTGGCAGTGTAATGATCTCAAACAAAAGAATTCAACATGTCTACACACACGACGTCCAAATCCATGTCCAAAACAACGGAAACCCCAATTTTATCTTTCAATACCTTATTTTTGAAATCACTGCCGTCTGCCGTGAAAGTCATAAATCGCGCAAAGTGTTGAAAATAAAGGATTTCTACGTATCGATTCGTTGCATTCCTATTACGCACTCCACATGTGCCGTCTGAGGGAACATGTCCACCGGCTGGATCCACTCCAGCCGGTAGCCGCTTTGCAGCAGCACCTGGCAATCCTTGGCCAGGGTGGAGGGGTTGCACGACACGTAGACGAGTCGTGCCGGTTTCGCGGCCGCGATCGCGCTCAGCAGCTCGCGATCGCAGCCGGTGCGCGGCGGGTCGACGACGATGACGTCGGGACGTGTGCCGCGCTTGACCCATTCGGGCAGCAGCTTCTCCGCGCGCCCGACGTAAAACTTCGCGTTGTCGGCACCGCTCAGCTCGGCATTGCGGCGGGCGTCATCCACCGCCTCGGGGATGATCTCGATGCCGCGAACCTCCTTGGCTAGCGGAGCGAGCCATAGACCAATCGTGCCGGTACCGCAGTAAGCATCGACGACAAGCTCGCTGCCGGTCAAAGCCGCTGCTTCCTTGGCAGCATCGTACAGCTTGACGGTCTGCTCGGGGTTAAGCTGGAAGAAGGCCCGCGGCGATAAGGAGAAGCGAAGGCCGCCAAGCTCCTCGTCCAAACGCTCCTCACCCCACAGGACGCGGGTCTCTTCGCCGAACACGAGCGGCGTATCGGCCTTGTTAATGTTGTGGGCGATGGTAGTCACATTCGGGAGCTCCGAACGGATCGCAGCAATCAGGCGTTCCTTCTCCGGAAGCTTGTCCGAGGCGGTAATGAACGTCAGCTGGACGTTCCCCGTCTGCCTGCTGACCCTTGCCGCCACGGTGCGTACGGTCCCTTTGCGGCTGCGCTCCTGATAAGGCTGAATATGGAGCCGGGAAAGGATAGCTTTGACCCTGGCAATGACATCGTTGATGGCCGGCTGCTGGATCGGGCAGCCCGAAATATCGACGAGCCGATGCGATCCGGGGGAATACAGCCCCGTTATGATTTGTTCATCAGCCCAGCCCGCCTGCAGCTGGGCTTTATTGCGGTACCCCCAAGGGTCGTCCATCCCGAGAATAGGCCGCAGCGGCAAATCCGCCAGCTTGGCGTACCGGTTGAAGGCCTCTCGTACAAGCTCCTCCTTAGCGCGAAGCTGAGCGGGGTAAGCCATATGCTGGAGCTGACAGCCTCCGCAGGACTCGTACACCGGACAGGGCGGCTTTACGCGATCCGGGGATTTTTTCTCGATATCGACCAGCTTTGCGGATAAATAGGTCGGCTCGACCTTGGTCACATTGGCTTTGACAACCTCCTCGGGCAGGGCCCCGTCAATAAAGACGGCCTTTCTCTTGTAATAGCCTACACCTTCTCCATTAATTCCGATTCTTTTTATCGTTACGACAATACGATCGCCGATCTTGACGTCATCGCCGCTATTTGTATATCGGGGCTGCTGTCCGTTGTACGGCTTTTTCCCTTGACGGGGGGCAGCTTGTCCTTTAGGTTTGTTCATCTTTATTCCTCACTCCGTTACGTATAGATGGTTTGGGTATTCATACAGTTACAGATACTATAACACGTTCGGCCTGATGGGAGAAACTTAAGGACGCTGAAAACGCCAATATGCAATGTTCTTGTTTTTTTTGGCATAAGGCGCCATCGTTTTACATATATTTCAACTCTCTGGGAAAAATAGAGAGAGAATCCGTATCGTCAAAGGATTTTTAACGAATGGTTTATGTTCCGCTAATCTTGTCTTAATATTGGGGCGGTATCCTAACGATACCGAGGAAAATGCAGAAGGGAAGATCGAGCATGATTTTATATCAAATGGCTAAACGAATGGAGCAGCGCCAGCAATTAAAACGAAATCTCCTTTTATCCGAGGGTGACCGCGAAGAGCTGCTTTCACAGAAGGATCAGGTAGAAGCTCAATTAATAAGCCAAGCCAATGTATGGAACGGGGAAGGCAGCGACGAGTTTATGCTTCAAGCGATGACCCCGGAGTCGGGCTGGACTGAATCAAATAACAGCTGGGTATAGCAGGAAAATGGAGAAGCCGTTCCATTTTCTTTTTTTTGTGTTCATCCCTGTTTCCGTGTAGAATAAAGGAATAATTGATTCTGCCAGCAAATGAGGGTATTCGAATGAAAGTTGTGCTATCTACGTTGAATGCGAAATATATTCATACCTCGCTTGCGCTTCGTTACTTGAAGGCGTTCAGCGAGAAAGATTTTGATATAGATATCGTAGAATATACGATTAAGGACCCTGCGATGAATATCGTATCCGATTTGTTCCAAAAAAATCCGGATATTCTCGGCTTCTCCTGTTATATCTGGAATATTGAAGAGACGATTACGGTCATCAACATGATGAAAAAAATCAAGCCGGAGCTTACTATCGTGCTGGGAGGACCGGAGGTATCCTACGATACGGAGTATTGGATGAACCGACTTCCCGAGGTTGATTACATCGTGATGGGGGAAGGGGAGGAAACGTTCCACCACCTGCTTCAGGAGCTTTCGGGAGACCGGAAAATGTACAGCGTGTTCGGTGCGGCCTACCGCAAGAACGATAAAGTGATCATCAACCCGCCCCGTCCCAAGCTGCAGCTGGATGACATTCCTTCACCGCACCGCTTTGCCGAGGATGTTCCAAGTTTGGCGAACCGTGTCGTTTATTTCGAGACGAGCCGTGGCTGTCCGTTCAGCTGCCAATTCTGCTTGTCGTCCATTGAGGTCGGGGTACGGTATTTTGATATGGAACGGACCAAAAGCGATTTGCTTTACCTGATCGATTCGGGAGCGAAGCTGATCAAGTTCGTGGACAGGACCTTTAACATTAAAAGGGACTATGCGATGGAAATCTTCGATTTTCTTATAAAAAACCATCGTGGTACGGTATTTCAATTTGAGATTACCGCCGACATCATGCGGCCCGAGGTGCTGGACTATTTGGCGGAGAACGCGCCGCCCGGCATCTTCCGCTTTGAGATCGGCGTCCAGTCGACGAATGATATCACGAACAGCCTCGTCAAACGGAGGCAAAATTTCACCAAGCTGACCCGTACGGTGACCAAGGTCAAGGAAAGCGGCAAGATCGACCAGCATCTCGATTTGATCGCCGGCCTGCCGGAGGAGGATTACAATTCGTTCCGCAAAACGTTTAACGACGTGTTTGCATTGGGACCGGAGGAGCTGCAGCTTGGATTTCTGAAAATGCTTCGAGGAACCGGTATGAGGGCGGATGCGGAGAAATACGGCTATAAATTTATGGATTATGCGCCTTATGAAATTCTCGGCAACGATATTTTGCCTTTCTCGGATCTGGTTCGAATTAAACGGGTGGAGGATGTTCTGGAGAAGTATTGGAATGCCCACCGGATGGACCATACCGTAAACTATTTGATTCGAGAGGAATTCCCTTCGGCCTTCGATTTCTTTCAGCAATTCGGGGACTTCTGGGAATCCCGGGGCTGGCAAAAAATCGGCCACCAGCTGGAGGATTTGTTCACCCGCCTGCGCGATTTCCTGATCCAGCGGGGAACCAAGAGCCTGGAGGTAGTGGAGGGCTTGATGAAGCTGGATTACTTCCTTAACCATAAGTACAAGCCGAGAAAAATATGGTGGGACTTCAAGCTGGATAAGGCAGCTCAGGCCGGTTACTTTAAGCTGCTGGCGGAGCATCCCGAGGCCGTCTCGGAAACCTTCGCTTCCCTGCGTATTAGCGAGAAGGACTTGCATAAGCATGTCATGATCGAAGTGCTTCCGTTCCGGTTGGACCACTATCTGGAAACGGGCGAGATGCTTACGGATGAAGAGCGGCTGCTTGTCGTGTATTTCCCGCCGGATGCTTCTTCGCCCGCACAATATTTCTCCATGAATGCCGCCCAGGCATCAGTCATGACCCAATAATCTGACGAGAATCTGCATACTAAACGCAAAACGCAAAACAACCACCTTGAAATTCAAGGGTGGTTGTTTTCTGTATGTACGCCCAGCATGGGCGTCATCTCTACGGTGAAAGTCCGGAATGGGGGCTGGCAAGCGCCTACCATTAGCCAA
>NZ_MZNT01000016.1 GCF_002042965.1 Paenibacillus sp. 32352
GACGACGAGGTAGATAGGTTCGGGGTGGAAGCACGGCAACGTGTGGAGCTGACGAATACTAATCGGTCGAGGGCTTAACCAATTATCTGCCATACGAAGTATGGTCAGAGAGCTGCGATGCGAAAGCGTCGCAGGCCCGGAAAAAACGGGAAACTAATTCACGAACTTTACGCATGCATTTCGTATCTAGTTTTCAGGGTGCAAGCCACCTTGAATGAAACTTAGATGTTTCTTGGCAGAAACATCGATACCGTTTGGTGATGATGGCGGAAGGGAACCACGCGTACCCATACCGAACACGAACGTTAAGCCTTCCAGCGTCGATGGTACTTGGACCGAAGGGTCCTGGGAGAGTAGAACGTCGCCAAGCAAAAAGCAGTTGATCTTTTAATCAGATCAGCTGCTTTTTTTTGTGCGCTTGAACCAGCATAAGCTAATTGAACCTGAAAACTTAAAAAAGAGGCTGTTTTCGAAAGAATCGATTTCCGAAAACGGCCTGCGTTTTATACCTTTACCAATCGATAGGTCTTGCCTTTTTCGGCTTCAAATAGGATACACTCCTGCTCAGCTCTGTCGACTTTGAAATCGATAAGATCGCCTGTATTGATCTCCACGACCGTTATATCTTCTCCCGGCCATGGGTTCATAATCCGACACAGGGTAGAGCGGCGGGCTTCTATCTCGACGAAAGCCACCCCGGCTGAAGTTCGCGATGCGGATACCCAAAAGCCGCCGCGGGCTTGAAATCGTCGAAACGAAATTTCGGCCCAATCCGGTACGACTGGGAACAAATGTATACGTCCGCTCCGGCTGTTAATGACCCGTTCCGGGTCTTCGTTAATTGCGATGCACAGGTCGGCATAGGTTTCGATTGTTCTTGGATGCACGCCGTCCACCGTGGGGAACCTATCCTTACACTCTCCAAGCAGTACATAAACCGGTCGGTTATGACCGGCAGGCACGCTTCGAACGGTGCGCAGCATAATCTCCTTTTCCTTCGGACTGCTATCCAGGTTGATTTCATCGGCTAAGGTAGTTGGGTAGACACCGATATACCAAGGATGACAGCCTTTGGACCACCTCGGCTTGATACCTGGAACGCCCGCATAGATAAGACCTTCCTCCGTTTCGTAAGTCGGATAAGGAGGGAGGTTGTTGGCCGCATGCAGCCAATCCGCTTTCAAATTCGGATCCGTACCTAAATAATCGGCGAGCTCGGCGGCTCTGTGAAAGGTCCAGCGGAACATAGAGATTGCGCTGATCGTATCCCGGTTGTATTCGAACTTCGGCTGGATGCCCCAGCTTTCCGCTTCGACGGCAGGGACGATGTGGAAGTGACCGTCCTCCTGCAGCTCGAGATAGGATAGGTAGAAGATCGCGAGATCACGCAAAGCCGGGTATAACAATCGCTGCATTAAGGCTTCATCTGCCGCGTAATCCCACATATCCCATAGTACTTTAAGCACCTGAGCTCCTGTTTCCAGACAGAGCTCCAGCGTCGAGTTCGTGTGGACGTAACGGTCCGGCTTGACCGGAGGCAAATACCCGTGCACAAGGATCATGCCCGGGAGGCCGTATACCTCGGAAGCATTCTTCCGCGCCGCCGGGAGCCAGTGCTCGACCAGCTGCCACCACATATCCAGAGCGTCCTCCCGGGAACGGACGACCATGGGCGTATAAAACAGCTCATTATAGCATGGCAGACTGTGCCAAGGTTGGACGTCTGTTTCGATACCTGCATAGGAGGCACTTGCCTCAAATTTGCGGGAATCGGTTCGGCACCCGCCGCTGTGCTTGCAGGCCCAGCTGTTGAACAGGTGGGTTATTTCCTTCTCATAATACGAATCTCCGGGATACAGTACTCGTCCATGCTCCCTTTTATCGTATAACGCATCATACCAATCGGTATTCTCCTTCAGCAAGGCTTCGAATCCGTCCGTTTCGGCTTCCAGAAGCTGCCGTTTCGCAAATTCCATAATGTCGGCAGCATCATTGGAGGTGACGACAACGGTATAGAGCGTGGCCTGACCGGAGCTGAGCCGGTTCAAGGCCGCTGTAGCCGCGGCGCCCGGTGCCTGCCGAATGCGGGCATAGTCCTTCTCGTGAAATGTCCAGCCTTCATCGGCATATGGTGGCGTGCCGAGACCAAAGCCATTTTCGACGGTTTCAAGCTCCGCATCGCTGCCGTTGACAAGTCCCATTACTACATATTCGAAGCCATCGGGAAAGGTCTTCTCGGCAGGCAGCCGCTGCCGAATCCAAAAAAATCTGCCCTCGCTGCCGCTCTCGGGAGGCTCTATCGGGCCGTTCCATGCGGCGTCACGTTCATAATGATAGTATTCAACGGGCTGAGCGCTGCCTCTAGGCAGATAGACGGGCTGCCGTTCCTCCATAGGCTTGAATTCCGTTCCTTCAGCATTCATGTACATGCGATGCGCCTGGTCTCTATGGCGGTATAAGCGGAACGAAAGAGGATAAGACAATCCGGAGAACTCCGTCCGCATCGCAATAACGCTGCGCTTCATCGAGAGAAGCACATCTAGCTGAAGAGAAGCTTTCCCATGAACCAGAGTGCTGCTTGTTAATCCGCTGCTGCACTGCTGAACGGTTTGTACCGGATCGCATCCTTGGAAATCGTTGCAGCGGACGATGATCTGCCCCACCGGCTTTTGGCAAGGAAACGGGTAGGCGCGAAAAGCGGCATAAGGCTCTCTACGGCCGCCTCTCGGGTCAAGGGAGCCGTATTTGGGCCTAGTATTGCCTGACGGCTGAATGTCCAGGAAGCCTTCATTCGCTTGGGAATAAGCTCCCTCCCGAAGCTCCTTCAGAGTCAGTACAGGTGGATCCGCTATTCTTCGATCGAAGACATCCGACTTTATCATGCTTAATGTAATTTGCTCCGGAGGGCCCCATAAAGCCGCCTTGATGGACGGGTGGTTTAGGTACAGCTTCGAGTCCATCGACCAGGCCGCTTGAGGCTGCGGACAAGTGGGGTGCAAGGTTCTCCGGATTTGCACTTGTTTAGCCATATCCTTTAGAGGGAGATAGCCCTGCCAAGGCAGCTGATTCATTCTATTTGCCGCCTCCTCCCTGGGCCTTGGCGTCCGTCAAAGCTTTGTTGATCGTTTCCTCGGCCTCCCTTAATGCCGTATTAATATCCGTTTGGTTTTTAAGCATTTTGTCGAATGAATTGCCGGGGACACCGGCTACATCGGCGAACGTCAAGTTCGCATCGCGGATCGGTGCAGGGGCCGCGTAACGGTTATAGAAGACAGCCTGCAGGTTTTTCCCTTTTAGCGATTCAATATCCTGGCCGAACACGCCTTGGATCTTTTTATCCGCAAGAGGCGTGAGCAGCGCTTTTTTGGATAGCTGCGTCTGCACTTCATCCGACAGCAGGTACGCGATGACATCGAATGCCTCATCTTTATGCTTGGATTGCTTGGTCACATACATCGAGTAGAAATTAGGCTGGAAGCCGACCTTCGGGGCGTCCTTGAAGACAGGAGCTGCAGTAATGTCCCAGTTGGCGCTTGGATTTTTTTAAGACCAGGTGATCAGCTTCTCGGTAACGTTCAAGTCCATCGCTTCGGTTCCTCCGGCAAACTCCCCCGGGATGGAAATCTCGTTATTGGGCACGTCGTAGATTCGTTTGAAGTTCGCGAACAGATCCTTCCAGGCATCCGTATTGACTGCCGCCTTGTCCTCTTTTTCGCTCATAAAGCCAAGCGATCTTTGGTTATATTTGAACACAAGAGGGCTGTTGTAACGAAGACCGACGTAATTTACGCCGTTCTCTGCCCGGGACACCTTGCGGACCAAATCATACACTTCGTCCCAGGTAATGCCGTCCTTAGGGTAAGGAACGCCGAATTTATCGAATATATCCTTGTTATATCCAAGAATCAGGTTGCTTCCCATGAAAGGAAGACCGTACAGCTTTCCGTCACCCCAGTTTTTCAAAACCTGAAGCACTGTGGAATCAATCCTGTTCAAATCGAAATTATGCTTTTTGATCAGCTCCGACAAATCGTAATGAAGATCATTCGCCATAATTCTGGGCTTTACGTTGGTGCTGCTTTCTAGAATAATATCGGGAATCGTGCCGGCGGCAATCAAGTCAGGATAATCTTGTCCTTTGCCCTTATGGATATGCTCGACCTTGATATGAGGGAATTTCGCCGTAATAAAATCGCCGATCTCCTTGGAGAAGTTGTCCTCATTCGCATAGTTGCCGTTTTGAGCCGTGTAAAACAGCAAGGTAAACGGTGTGTTCGCTGCAGCGGCTTCAGTCTTACCAGGGTCCCCGGAGCTTTTTGCGGAGGAACTTTCTTGAGTGCTGCAGCCGGACATCATGACAGCCGTGACGAGCAGAAGCGAGGTTATAGCTTTCTTATTTACCAAACATGAACCCTCCCCATTTTTACCTGTGTGGATTTGAGTTCATCTTATAGTAAACTGAATATCACAATGCCATAGAAAAGTATCAAAATGCTATCCTAGATATGATAGCGCTTACAATAGGTCAATCTTTTTCTCGTAGCTGATGTATCAGCTTTTTCACCCCTGCCGCGTACTGATGGGGAGTCATACCGAATTTTTTCTTGAACGAGTAGATGAGATAGGACGGGGAATGAAAGCCTGTCTGGACACTGATCTGCTTGATGGACAGATCCTCGGAATGAAGCAGCGCCCGCGCTTCCTCCAAACGTTTTTCGCTTGTATATTCGGTTATGGTTTTGCCGATCTGCTCTTTGAACAGCTTCGACAAATAATTGGGAGACAAATGCAAGTCCCGGGCGATGTCCTCCATTTTGAAGTGCGTTTTGTAATGATCGTTGATCCATTTCAAAATGTTGTTAATATGCTGCGTCGAAGCTTGAGTGAACGGTTCTTTGGACAGCTCTTCGGCTGTGTACAGCTTTCGTTGAAAATAGGAAAAGAACTGGTAAAAAAACAAGAGCACTGCTTCACGATGCATCATTTCCGGGGCGTTAGACAGGATGTCATTCATCTCACTGAATTGACTCTCGAGGTATGCCGCCTGTTCATCGGTTAAATAAAACAGCTGCCGGCTCATTTTATTATCCAGTAGTTGCGTCAGGAATGAAGACAGGTAAGGAAACGAAGAAGCGAACGGTCCGATGGACGATACTTTGATCTTCAATATGCTGCGAGTATAATCCGGGGGGGATTCCATGCGCATGTAATGGATTTGAAACGGCTTGATCAAAATCAAGGTGCGGGGACGCACCTGAAAGACCGAATCGTTGATAACGAACGTTCCGCTGCCTTCATGGATATATAATAGCTCCAAACCGTCATGGGCATGAAAATGCTCGATAGATGCGGTGTACGTATGTTTGTAATTAAAAAGGTATAAATTGTTGATCCACCTTCTAAATGTCACAATTTGCATCCGATGCACCTCCGATCCTTTTTCTACCTTATTTTAATTCCATGCCTGGGAGCAAAAAACCTTTGTGACGGCAGTAAGAAGTGTAGAAATGTGTCAAAAAGAATCTGAAATAAAATTTCAAAAATGTATTTACTTTAGGAAATTTTATTTTATAATGAGATTGTAAATGTTCTTTTCCTACTTGTAAAGAAACGGGCACAAAGGAGATATCCCTTATGTTAAACGGCGGTCTGATTGGAATAAAGGAAGCTCTGCAAACGTTAAAGCCGACAGAACAGAAGGTTGCACAATACATCGTGGATCATCCGGAGACGGTCGTCAATGCTTCCGTGCAGAAAGTAGCGGAGCTGGCGGGGGTCAGTGAAGCCACTATTGTCAGACTGGCCCGATCTCTTCATCTTAAGGGGTTCCAGGAGCTGAAGCTGCGCATTGCGGCGGATCTGGCCAAAGCCGTTCACTCTGAAACGAACTCCTATCAGGAAATACAAATTGACGGATCGGTGCAGGATTTAATCCAATCCATCTCCCATAACAATACGCTTTCCATTCAAGATACGTTGACCGTGCTTTCGCCTAAAGATGTGGAGCGGGCGATAGACTGCTTAAGCAGCGCAAGAAGGGTGTACTTCTTTGGAGTGGGGGCCTCGGCGGTTATTGCCCAGGACTTCAAGCAGAAGCTGTCCCGGATTAACCGCTGGTGCGAGGCAGCGCCGGATTTTGATTCCCAGGCTACGCTGGCGGCTAACATGACCAAGGAAGATGTAGCCTTTGGTATTTCCTATTCGGGTCAGACGGAAAATATTATTCAGTCGCTGCAGATTGCCAAGGAATCCGGCGCAACCCTCATTTCCTTGACGAAGTTCGGGAGCAATCCGGTGGCGGAAATGGCCGATATCCGGTTATTCACGAGCTCATTGGAGCAGAGCATAAGAAGCGGCGCCATGGCATCAAGAATCGCGCAGCTGAACGTCATCGACATCCTCTATGTAGGTATAGCCAGCCGGACGTACGAGGAGAGCATCCAATCCCTGGAAAGGACGCGTAAAGCGGTGAGCGGGTCCAAGCGAAATGGATAACATAATACAACTTATTGAAGGCTGGGTAGCTGCCGGGAGTATCCCCGGGGCTGTAATCGATATTTCCGTTGGCGGCCATACAAGGCTGCAGCAGGCGTTTGGAGGCTACAGGCTTTCAAGCTCCGAAGAGAAGAAAGCGCTAACACTGGATTCGCTTTTTGATATCGCATCCTTAACCAAAGTGACGGCGACACTGCCGGCGGTCATGCTGCTGGTGTCCAGAGGACAGATGAAGCTTGAAGACCAGGTACAGCGGTACTTCCCTGAATTTCGTCACCCGCAGGTTACGATTCGTCACTTGCTGCAGCACTCATCCGGCCTTCCGCCGGATTTGCCGAAGGTGGACCGACTGGAAGCCCGGGATGTGATGCGCGAAGTATTCGAGCAGGAATTGATCTATGAGACGGGGACGCAGGTAAAGTACAGCGATCTGGGGTTTATTCTTCTTGGTACCGCGGTTGAACGGATAACGGGAGAGAGGCTGAACGAATTCGTCCGCCGGGAAATTCATCTCCCGCTCGGAATGGACCATACGACGTTCTTGCCGGAAGCGAAGGATAGGTACCGCATTGCTCCGACGGAGGAGTATAACGGAGCCTTCATTCACGGCGAGGTACATGACGAGAAGAGCTATCAGCTCGGCGGGGTGTCGGGAAGTGCGGGGCTGTTTGCCACGGCAGCCGACCTGGCGCGATACGGGAGAAGCTGGCTGCCGGCGAACCCGAGCGTACTGCCGGAGGAGTGGCGCAGGCGCTGTATAACGGAGCCGTTTCTGGGACGCGGGCTTGGCTGGGAGGTATGGCACGGGCAGGAGTCTGCACCGAGCTGCAGCAGCCATTGGCCCCATGGAAGCTTCGGACATACCGGCTTTACCGGAACGAGCCTGTGGATAGAGCCCGTAAGCGGGCTGGTGGTAGTGTTTCTGACGAATGCCGTTCATTACGGAAGGGCAACTCCGATAAGAGAGCTGCGGCCGCTGTTACACCAAAGTATTTATTCCTCGATTCATGGGGTTAAATAAAAAAAGAAGAACAATAAAGGGAGGAATAATCAACATGAAACATGTTTCTCTGGTTCTTGCAGCAATATTGGCAGCGTCACTGGCCGGTTGCAGCTCATCGAACACGCCTGCGGCCACGACGGCTCCAAAGGATAACAAGGGGGAGGCATCAACGCAGCCGCAGCAAAAAGTGAAGCTGACGATGGGCAGCTGGCGGACCGAGGATAAGGATGCCTACGAAAAAATTATTAAAGAGTATCAGAAGAAAAATCCGAACGTGGAAATTGAGTTCAAGCCGACCAAAAACACGGAATATAATACGGTATTGAATACGGCGCTTCAAACCGGCAGCGGTCCGGACATTATTCAGCTTCGTCCTTATGCGGCGGGCATTGCCCTGGCGGATGCAGGGTACCTGGAGCCGTTGGATTCGGTCAAAGGGTTAAGCGTCATGTCCAAGGATACACTGGCGGCGGCGACCGGCAAGGATGGCAAGGTATACGGCGTTCCCACCGTGTTCAGCTCCACCCAAATTTTTTATAACAAGAAGCTGTTCAAGAAATTCAATATCGAGGAACCGAAGACCTGGGATGATTTGATCAAAGCGGCGGATACGCTGAAGCAAAACAAGGTGACTCCGTTTGCGTTCGGCTCCAAGGAAGGCTGGATTTTGTCGTTGACGCACGGAGCTCTGGGGCCAGGCTTTTATGGCGCTAACGATTTTGTAAGCAAAATAACGTCGGGCCAAACGAACTTCAAGGATAAGGCGTTTGTCGACTCCATCCAGATGATGCAAGGCTTAACGAAATATTTCCCGGATAACTATGTCGGTATTTCCATGGATGACATGCGCAATCTGTTCGTTACCGAGCAGGCCGGCATGATGGTCATGGGAGACTGGGAGCTTGCGGTGATGAAGAAGATGAACCCGGCGCTGGAAATGGATGTTTTCCCGGTACCTGCTCCTGCAGGCGGCAAAGCGACGGTAACCACCTGGGTAGACGGATCGTTCTCGGTTAACAAAGCGTCCAAGAATAAAGCGGAGGCCATGAAATTCATCGAGTTTATGACGACCAAGGATTTCGGTCAGCTTGTAGCGAACGAGCTGATGAAGCCTAGCACCATTCCAGGTGTGGAAGCGGCGGATCCGATCGTCACGAAGATTTCCAAATTTGCCAACAGCATCTCTACTCCTTATATGTTTGTGGTTCATTTCAGCTCCGGCAACCCTACAACCAAGGTCACACTGGAAACGGCGCTGCAGGGTATGTATCTGAATAAGCAAACGCCGCAAGACGTTGTGGAGGAAGTGCAAAAAAGCGCGGATACCTGGTTCAAGCCTGCAGGCAAGTAAGTAAAATACAGATGGAAAAGGCGGCGAGGCGCACATGAATGGAACGAATGTTCAACTGCAAGCACCCAAGCATAAGCCTAAATCATTCAACTGGAGAAAAGGATTTATTCATCTGTTTCCGATTCCGGCCCTCGCCGTCTTTACGCTGTTCATCGTTTACCCGATTCTGGCTGCATTCAGCTACAGCTTGTTCGACTGGCAGGGCTTAAGGAAAGGCGCTTTTCTCGGTATCGGAAATTTCGTCACGCTGTTTACGAAAGAACCCTTCAATACGTATTTCTGGAATTCCCTTGCCCATAACGCGTATTATTTTGTGCTGGAAA
The DNA here is from genome assembly GCF_002042965.1 of Paenibacillus sp. 32352. GTDB lineage: Bacteria > Bacillota > Bacilli > Paenibacillales > NBRC-103111 > Paenibacillus_S > Paenibacillus_S vulneris. The sequence goes on from NZ_MZNT01000016.1 coordinate 9,173, forward strand.
TGATTTTCCAAAACGGCATCGCTTTTGTATTGGCCTATATCATTTTCTCGAAGGTCAAGGGCGCAGAGCTGTTCAAAATGGCCTACTTTTTGCCGAGGCTCTTGTCCGTCATTGTTGTAGGCTTTCTGTGGAAGCTGATGCTGAATCCGAACTTCGGAGCCGTCAATGTGTTTCTGAAGCAAATCGGCCTGGAGCAGTGGGCGAGACCGTGGCTCGGAGAGCCCGTCACCGCGTTGACAGCCATTATTCTGGCGAACTGCTGGTTCGGTATCGGCTTCGCGGTGTTGATTCTGCTGGCTGGCCTGCACTCCATCTCTCAAGAGGTGCTGGAAGCGGCACGGCTGGACGGGGTAAAAGGCTTCAGGCTGATCCGGTCGATCATATTACCGATGATGATGCAGTCCGTCGTTATTATTACGGTATTCACCTTCGTGCAAGCCTTTGAAGCGTTTGAGCTGGTGTACGCGATGCAGGGGTCGCAGGGGGAACCGGTTCATTCGACGGATACGCTGGCCGTGTTCTTTTACCGTACGGCATTTGGCTCCTCAAGCGGCGACGGAACGGCTATCGGTCTTGGTTCGGCGCTGGCGGTCACATTATTTTTCATTATCGCTTCGTTATCGGCGATTTTCATGGCACTGATGAAGAAAAAAGACATCGAGTAGAGGAGGGCTTGCATTGAAACATTCGCTTGGAATCCGCATTGTGCAGTATGTTATTGCTTTCTTGTTCTCCGTCTTAAGTCTCTACCCGATCTTCCTCATGCTGCTTTCATCGCTGAAAACGAACATCGAAATTTTCAAAAACCCGCTCGCTTTGCCTGATGTGTGGAGTCTTGCGGCATACCGCAAGCTGCTGGAGCAGGTCCATTACTTCGACTACTTCTGGAACAGCGCGGCAGTAAGCATCATCTCCGTCACATTGATCATCGTATTCGGGTCGCTCGCTTCGTTCTATATCGCGCGTTTTTCGTTTAAGTGGAATGGGGCGCTGTTCTTCTACTTTCTATTAGGCATGATGATACCGATCAAGCTGGGGATTGTACCGCTGTTTATGCTGATGAAAAATTTGCAGCTGCTGAATACGCAGTTGTCGCTGATATTGGTCTATGTGGCGATAGGTCTCCCTTTGGCGGTTCTCATCTTGACGGGATTTTTCCGGACGCTGCCTAAGGAGCTGGAGGAAGCAGGGAGAATCGACGGCTGCTCGAATCTGAATATTTTGGTGCGCATTATTGCGCCGTTGATGAGGCCGGCGTTGGGCACGGTTATGATCATGAATTTTATTACTGTCTGGAACGATTTCTTCTTTCCGTTAATCTTCGTTCAAGAGGAAGCGAAAAAGACGATTCCCGTAGGTATGCTGACGCTGTTCAGCGAGTACTCCACGGACTGGAGCGTGCTGTTCGCGGGGCTGACGCTGTCGTCGCTGCCGATGATCATTTTGTTCGCCGTGGCATCCAAGCAGTTCATGGAAGGGATGACTGCCGGAGCCGTCAAATAGGATGGCAAAGCAGCCGGTATTGGCCGTATCCGACAAGGGTAGTAAACGAGGCTTTCGATGAAAGGGGGATTGCGGCTGATGGATAAGAGAGAACAAGCAGAGGAAGAGCTCAGGAACCGAAGATATATCGGGATCGATGGCGGAGGGACCAAGACCGCCTGCATCATCGGCGACGGCACCGGCCGCATATTGGCCATCTGCTATGGAGAATCGAGCAGCATCAAATCCCGTCCGTGGGACGAAGTAAAGCGCGTGCTGAAAGAGCTTATTGAACAGGCGTTGGAGCTGTCTAGGAGTCCTATGGACCAATTGGCCGGAGTGTTTCTCGGCTTGGCCGGGGCGGACCGGCCGGAGGAGAGGAAACGCTTGTATGCGTTCATGCGGGAGCTGCTCCCCGAGCATGCCGCCATTACGGTTCATAATGATGCGATTACCGCGTTGGCGGCCGGCACCTGGGGGGAAGGCGGCATTGTTCTCATCTCGGGAACGGGATCTATCGCCTACGGCTATTTGCCGGAAAGCGACACTTATGTTCGCGTAGGCGGATGGGGATATTTGCTGGGTGATGAGGGCAGCGGCTATGATATTGGCAGACAGGCCTTGGTGGCTGTCATGAAGGAGCATGACGGGCGAGGAGTGAAGACCCGGTTGACGGAGCGGCTATTGGCATATTGGTCGCTGTCCGACCCTGATCAGATCATCAGCTATGTGTACAGCCAGGCGAATCCTCGTACGGTGATTGCCGATGCGGCCAAATGGACCTTGATGACAGCAGAGCAAGGGGATGAAGTGGCGGAGAAGATTGTACAAAAGGCTGCTGCCGAGCTGGCCGAGCTTATCATTACGGCAAAAAGAAGGCTGACAGAGCTGCGTCCGGATGCCGATGTATCCCGGCTGCCGGTTGTACTAAGCGGGGGATTATTCGCAAACGAGGGGTTCGTGCGCCGGCTGTCAGCCCACGAAGCTGTCGCGGCAAGCGGGCTAAGCTTAAGAAGGCTTGGCATCCCGCCTGCGGCCGGCTGCTATATTCTTGCGTTAAAGCAAGCGGGGATACAAATAACCGATAACATCAAACAGCATATTGCCGACTGGGAGGCAGGAGGGGAAGCGTCAGTTGGATAAAAGCACAGTACAACCCGTAACCGAGCAGAGGAACGCCAAATCAGCACAATTGGACCAGCTTAGCGTTCCTGAAATTATCCGATTAATGAATGAAGAAGATCAGACGGTTGCCAGCTCCGTGCAGCGCTCGCTGCCACAGATCACTCGTGCTGTCGAAACGATAGTGGAAGTGATGAGGCGCGGAGGGAGGTTATTCTACGTAGGAGCCGGAACCAGCGGGAGATTAGGCGTACTGGACGCCTCCGAATGTCCGCCGACATTCGGCGTCGACAAGTCGCTTGTCACCGGACTGATAGCCGGGGGAGAGACGGCCATTACGACGGCGATTGAAAATGCGGAGGATGACGATGAAGCGGGAGCGAGGGAGATCGAAGCGTATGTCACGGCAAACGATGCTGTAGTAGGCATTGCAGCCAGCGGCAATACGCCTTATGTCATCGGCGCGATCCGTCGTGCGCGGGAGATAGGGGCATTGACCGCAGGCATCTCCTGCAATGAGAGCACTAAGCTTAGCCAGGCCGCGGAATACCCCATTGAAGTGCCGGTAGGCCCGGAGATCGTCACCGGCTCCACCCGTCTCAAAGCGGGAACGGCAACCAAGATGGTGCTGAACATGATTACAACGACGGTGATGATCCGGCTAGGTAAGGTATATGGCAACCTGATGGTCAACGTGCAGGCGACCAACGAGAAGCTTCGCGACCGGGTAGTAAGAATCGTAAGCGAAGCTGCCAAGGTGGATCGCGAGGTGGCCGCGGCCTTTGCCCATCAGGCAGATGGCGACGCCCGAGTGGCGATCCTGATGATCCGCTTCGGCGTAGAGAAGGAACAGGCGGTAGAAGCGCTGACGGAGTGCGGCCAGCATTTTGGTGAGGCGATCAAGTGGCTGGAGAGGAAAAGCTTGGCCTAGCGGCCAAGCTTGAGCCTTTTGGGAAGCCTGAAGTGCTTGAACTATTCCGATACATTCCGGTGGGGTATACCCCTCCAGCCGCTGTTGAAACCCGTGAAAGTTGATTCTATTTTTATCAGTATTTTCACGGGTTTCAAAGGCGGACGCTATCGCTCCTCCGAGGCATACCCCACTCTCAGCATAGTTCTCGCAAAACAGGATTTCTCAACAACCTGAAGCTTGGCCTAGTGGCCAAGCTTTTTTGTTGGTGGAGGGAGAGTAAGGCAGGGACATCGGCTCCGGATGTGGAGACCGAATCGCTGTTTCAGCTTCGCCTTATACAATGGGCAAATCATGTATGGACTAAGCAATAAAAGAATTCGCTGTATGAAGCCCATCATTGTTCATGAACGCGTTAAGTCGAGGATTGGTTCCATCAGGCTGTACTTGGCGCAATTCACGAAAACAGGAAGAAGCAGGCTGGCCATGATGATAAGTGGCACAGCCTGCTTTGTATTAAGGTGTGGCAGATGATGGCTCAGCTCTTATCTTCCGCTGAGGTATCTACCACCGTGCAGCTTCCGGGATAGCCGTCGTTTTGGATCATTTCATCTAAATGCTCCCGCATCTCTTCATCTCCGGCTCTATCGGCCACGAGCTTCGCAGGCGGCTGGTGAAACTCCACAAGACCCTTCGGTTTCGCGTCGGTCATTCGTATCCCTCCTCTTCTATGTTCTCTTTTGAAAGCATAAAACGTCTTGTAGCATCTGCAATCATCCTTAAATTTCAACTATAACCTTCCCTGGAGGATTGACTTTATTCATAGGGGATGCCGGCGTATAAATAAAACGCCAAGGAGCTGATACGGATGCTCCCTGGCGTTTGAGTATTTAAGAATGATGAGTACAAGTTTTTTAGCGAATTACGCGTCCTTGAATCCAGACGCGTTCCAGCTCGAGCTCCTTGTTAAGCAGCAGCACGTCCGCTTGCTTGCCTGCCTCAATCGCTCCGGTCTCGGATTCGATGCCGAGTCTGCGGGCCGGGGTGCCGCTCGCCATGCGGCTTGCATGCTCGATACTGATGCCGGCCTCACGGACGGCATAACGGAATGCTTCAATCATGGTCAGCGTGCTGCCTGCCAGGCTGTCGCCTTCCTTAAGCCGCGCAACGCCGCCATGTACGATGACGTCGAGACCGCCGAGCTTGTACTCGCCGTTCCCGAGACCCGCAGCGGACATGGCGTCGGTAATGAGCAGCAGATTGTCCGGGCCCTTCATTTGCGCCAGCAGGCGAATGCAGGCAGGATGGACATGATGGCCGTCGGCGATAACTTCCGCCATGATCGCCGGGTTGGTGAGCACCGCACCGACGGTTCCCGGCTCGCGATGATGCAGGCGGGTCATGGCATTGAAGGTATGCACGGCATGGCTCAAGCCATGCTCGGCGGCAAGCATCACTTGATCATACGAAGCATCCGTATGACCCAATGCGGCCACGATGCCTTGCTGGGCCAGAGCCTCGATGTATTCCAGGGCGCCTTCGGATTCCGGCGCCAGCGTCTGCATCTTGATCAGACCAGGGAAGCGCATCGTCCAGTCCTCCAGCCATACCGGCTGTGGAGGGACGATGAACTGCGGATTTTGCGCGCCGGGCCATTTGGCGCTGATGTAGGGACCCTCCAGATGAACGCCGTGCAGCTGGGCGTAAGGCATTCCTGCCTCGCGGTAGCTTTGAACCCGCGTGAGTACTTGATCGATATCCTCCTTGGAGGCGGTAACGGTGGTTGCCAGCATGATGCTCGTACCATTCTGAGCATGGAAGCGGGTGATCGCATCGAGTCCTTCGGCATCCGCATCCATAAAGTCATGTCCGTAGCCTCCATGAACGTGGACATCGATGAAGCCCGGCAATATATAGCCGCCTTGACCGTCAATCACTTCGCAATCCCGGGCTAATGTCCGGGCGTGCTCGACGCTCCCGGTTTCTTTGCCGATAGCGGCGATGCGTCCATCGGATAGCAGAATCCATCCGTTCTTTACGGTTGTATCAGGCGTGACGATTCTTACATTATAGAGATAGGTACTTTTGACTTGACTCATTTGAACAGCCTCCCAGCTTCCGAATCTACCAGTACGACTAAGTGAGGATGCGTTTGCAGCAGCGATGCAGGGCAATCCGTAGTAATAGGTCCCGTCAGGGCACGATGGACGATCTCGGCCTTGTCCGCGCCCTTCACAACCAGCAAAATCATTTTGGCTTTAAGAATCGTTCCTACTCCCATGGTCAAAGCATGAGTAGGGACCTGGTCCATGGATTCAAAAAACCTTGCGTTCGCCTTACGGGTTTCTTCACGCAGCTCCACGACATGAGTCCCGCTGATCAAGGCATGGTCCGGCTCATTGAAACCGATATGCCCGTTATGTCCGAGACCGAGCAGCTGCAGATCAATTTGTTTGGCATGCTCCAATAGCTTATCGTACCGCTTGCACTCGGCAGCCGGATCTGCGGCATTGCCGTCAGGGATATGCGCTTGACTGCGCGGCAAATCAATATGATTAAACAGATGCGTATTCATATAATTCCGATAGCTTTCGGCATGATCCTCCGGAAGTCCCACATATTCATCAAGGTTGAAGGAAGTCACGTCACGGAAGCTTACCAGACCGCGCTGGTAGCTCTTGACGATTTCTTCATAAATGCCGATAGGCGTTCCTCCCGTGGCCAGGCCGAGGACGGCGCGAGGGTTCGTTTGCACGAGTCCGGTAATAATGCTCGCCCCGGATTCATGCAGCTTTTCATGAGAGTCAAAGGTCAGTAGATTCACGAGTTATCTGCTCCTTGTGATTAGCGGTATTTTTTAACCATGTGAAAAGATGTTTCAAGGCGGGGGACCAGCTCATCGAACCGGTCGCTGATAAGTCCGACGAACAAAATATCGATGACATGCAGCTGGGCAATGCGCGATGCCATGTCGCCGCGGCGCATTCCTTCCTCCAGGGTGGAGGTGAATAAAGAGATCGAGGCAAGGGACGTCAACGTATTCGTGCCGAACTTGGTCAACGAAATGGTAGTCGCTCCGTTCTCGGCCGCGCATTTCAGCGCTGCGACCGTCTCCCCCGTTTCCCCGGAATAGGAAATTCCTATAGCGACATCCTCGCTCGTAAGATTGGATGCGGAAGTAATCTGCATATGCGGATCAGAGAACGCGAAAGCCCGTTTGCCGATGCGCACCAGCTTTTGATAAAAGTCCTGCGCAACGAGCCCTGACGTAGCAACGCCGTACAGATCGATCTGTCGTGCCGATTGGAGCGCGTCGATCGCCTTCTGCAGCTGCTTCAGGTCCAGCATGCGCGTGGTGTCGGTGATTGAGCTTACGTGATTGGCTTCCATGGCGGCAACGATGCTTGAAAGCGGATTGCCCGCAATAATGTCTTGATAAGATTGAACCGAGGGCAGCTGAGCCAGCTCAGCCGCAAGCTTGACTTTAAATTCCGTGTAGCCGGAAAAGTGAAACATCTTGCAGAAGCGGGAGATGGTAGCCGTGCTTCCTCCGGATTGCTGTGAGAGCTCGGTGATGCCCATTTGGACGATATTTTGCGGGTGGGCCAGGACATAGGCGGCAATCTCCTTCTCCTTCGGGTTCATCGATTCCATTTGCTCTTGAATAGCGCTTAATATTCCGGCCATACTTACCTCTTTAAAAGAAAATTATTTTCATATATACTAAAAATACAAGAAAAACTTTTACATCCTAACTATAACGAATTTCCAAACCAATAGCAATAACCTCCGACCCGGTTTAAGAAATTGAAAAGATAGCGGTTCCAAAATTGAGAATCCAATTCCATACTTTATAAGACGTTCCCTGACGGCGGGTGTAGAATGAAGCTTGCCTAACCTGACGAGACAGGTTGACATGTACATCAAAACCGAAACTGAGGTGAGGAAATGAGTGCAAAACAAGTATCCATCCTATTAGTAGGCATTGGCGGCTACGGTAATACCCATGTCAATGAGCTGCTGCGTGCTTATGATGACAGCGACATACGTCCGGTGATTGCCGGTGTAGTCGACGTTTATCCGGAAAAAAGCAACCATTATCAGGCACTTCAGGAGTTGAACGTTCCCTTTTATACAACGATGGAGGAGTTCTATGCCCATCACAGAGCGGATCTGGCCGTCATCAGTACCCCTATCCAATTTCACTGCAAGCAAACCTGCCTTGCTCTGGCGAACGGAAGCAGCGTCTTATGCGAAAAACCGATTGCCGCTACGGTACAGGAGGTGCGCCAGATGATGGAGGCACGCGACCGTTCAGGCAAGTTCGTTGCCATTGGCTTCGACTGGTCCTTTACCCCTCAAATTCAGCAGCTGAAGCAGGATGTCATGTCAGGGCTGTTCGGCAAGCCGGTCCGTCTCAAAACCGTCGTGCTCTGGAGAAGAACGGACAGCTATTTTTCAAGCGGATGGAAAGGACGGCAAAAGAGCGACCAAGGCGAATGGATCTTGGACAGTGTAGCTCATAACGCAACGTCTCATTATTTGCATAATATGTTTTACATTTTGGGTTCCAAAACGGATGAAAGCCTGCGTCTGCAAAGTGTGGAGGCCGAGCTGTACCGTGCGAACCCCATCGAGAATTTCGATACGTGCGCCGTAAGAGTTCAGGGAGAAGGCGGAGTTGAGGTGCTGTTCTACGCTACGCATGCGGTCAGCCAAAACTTCGGACCTTCTTTTTGCTATGAATTCGAAAATGCCGTCATTACCTATACTTCCGGTCAGAACGGCAACCGCATCGAAGCCGCGTTCAAGGACGGAACGGTTAGAGTCTATGAAGCCCGCAAAGCGAGTAAGCTGAGAACCTGCATCCAGGCAGCCGCTTCGGGAGAGGTGGGCATCCCCTGCGGCTTGGAGGCCGCCTACGCCGAAGTCCTGTGCACCAACGGAATGCTGAGTTCCATGCCGGATATCCACTCGTTTCCCGTTGAAAGTATCCGGCGCGATGAAGAGATCGGGTTTACGTGGGTGGAGGGACTGAAGGAAGCTCTGCTTGACAGCTATCATCGTTGGTCTCTTCCTTCCGAGCTTGGATACGAATGGGCCGCGAAGGGGAACCGGACGGAATTAGGCAACTATCGTGCTTATGTGGGATGATGGACAGCCGGGGGAACGATGGTATAGAAAAAAATGTGACACTGCAGGATGATTTTGCGGAATAAAAATCGGTTGAAGACTGAAATAGAGTTGAAGAAAAGAAGATGAACTGAAAAAGCTGCAGTGGAGAAGTTGCAGTAAAAAGAAGTCGAAGTAAGCAGCAGCGTAGAACAAAAGAGGGAATGGTTGCGGGTGGAGAAGCGATAGCGTCCGCCTTTGAAGCTCGTGTTCCAACCGCTGCAAGCATATAATGAAAGGAACACGACTTCAACAGCGGTCGGAATCCTGCAACCAATTCCCTCCCTTTACACAAATGTCTGCCTACGATTACTTGTATGTAAACCATCCTGGCCCAAGGCCAGGTTTTTTCTTTTCCCCTACGCAGCTTCATTTTTTCCAATTTCCATCACCATACAGTACAATAAGAAGTACATCTGTACAAAAGATAAGGCATGGGAGGGATCCGCATTGTACCGCAGAGATTACTTGATGCGAATGATCGAGCAATTTAGCGTATCCATGGGACAAGTCCTGTTTCAAAGACAAAACCGCCGGTTCGCGGAGGCCATGGAGCTGTTGACGCAAGCGATGAAGCAGCTGCTTGGCTTAAACTCCAAAATGGTTCGGGCGCTGTCCGTCAAGGACATCATTGGACTGCTGTCGACAAACGGATATTTCGACGTGGGCAAAGGGCTTCTCTTAAGCGATATGCTCGTCGCAGAGGGCGATGTACTGAACGAGGCGGGGGAGGAGAGGGAAGGGACAGGCTGCCTTCTGAAATCTCTGGAGCTTCTGCTCCATATTCGCCGGATGGAGGAAGCGGAGCAGGGGCTAAGCGATGTGGACGAACGGATCGCCGCTGTCCTGCCGAAGGTGCAGCATGTTCGGATGACTGCATTCATGAGGGAGGTACTGACGGAATATTACGATGATGCCGGGCTTTTATCCAAGGCGGAGGACATGTTGTTTTTCCTGCTGGAGGACGATCCGGGAAACGCCGCCGCGATGGAACGGGGCATGGCCATGATGGAGCGGTGGCTTAGCTTGCCCCCGGAAGCGATCGAGAAGGGCGGCTTAAGCGCGGAGGAAATTCGGGAAAGTTACGATTTACTGAATAAAATGAAGCATTCGGCGAGCTAACCGTCATGAATGTTCGGAATTGGGAATTGAAATGCGAACTTTATGTTGTCCTTTTTCACATAATGTTCGCCTTTTTTTGTTGACACAGGGCTTTTATCACTGGTAAACTAAAGATGTCATCAGACAAGATTCATAGCTGAAAATGTCAAAGTTTCTCGTATAATGCCGGGGATATGGCCCGGAAGTATCTACCCAAAAACCATAAATTTTTGGACTACGAGTTAGCGTAATTCATGAAGGTCAGCGCGAAGGCGCTAGGCCTTAGCTTGCGCTTGGGGAATACTCGTCGTCCTGCAGATAGCTTGTATATGCATGCTGTTTGCCGGACGTTTTGTGTTTATAGGGGATTTTAATAATCTGTACCGTCAAAAAAAGCGCATATCACGGAGGTAGGAAATGTCTGCTCTTGTTGGAGTGATTATGGGAAGCAAGTCGGATTGGGAAACCATGAAGCATGCATGCGACATGCTGGAAGAGCTGGGGGTTCCTTACGAAAAGCAGGTCGTATCGGCTCATCGCACCCCGGACTTGATGTTCGACTATGCGGCTTCGGCTGCGGAACGCGGATTGAAGGTAATTATCGCAGGAGCGGGCGGGGCCGCTCATTTGCCCGGCATGGTTGCATCAAAGACGGAACTGCCGGTTATTGGCGTTCCTGTGAAAACATCCACGCTGAACGGCTTGGATTCGCTGTTATCCATCGTACAGATGCCCGGCGGCATTCCGGTAGCGACGGTAGCGATCGGCCATGCGGGCGCGACGAATGCAGGCCTGCTGGCTGCGCAAATTATCGGAGCCTTTGATCCGGAGCTGCAGCAAAAAGTACGCGATCGCCGGGAGCGGATTCGCCAATCGGTGATAGAAAGCAGCGTGCTGGAATGAGTCAAGCCGCTGACAGCCGTAACGATGCACCGGTTATTCGTCCCGGCGGAACCATCGGCGTCCTGGGCGGAGGCCAATTAGGCCGGATGCTCGCCTTGTCCGGACGGGCGATGGGATACCGCTTCGTAACCTTGGATCCGACTCCTGACGCTCCTTGCGGGCAGGTAGCCGACCGGCAGATCGTAGCGTCCTACGATGATGCCGAGGCGGCCCAGGCTCTGGCAGAGCAATCCGACGTGATTACTTATGAATTTGAAAATGTCGATGCGGACGTGACCCGGCTGCTAATGGCCGAGTCCTATGTGCCTCAAGGCAGCAGGCTGCTGTATACTACGCAGCATCGTTTGCGCGAGAAGCGCGCTATCGAAGCGGCCGGCGTACAGGTAGCGCCTTATGCCGAGATCACTAGCGCTGAGCAGCTGCGGGAAGCGGTCGAACGCTTCGGTACGCCTTGCGTGCTCAAAACAGCGACCGGCGGATACGACGGCAAAGGCCAATGGGTCATTCGTTCCTTGGACGAGGTGGAGGAAGCCTACGACACACTCAGCAAAGCCAAGACCGAGCTGGTGCTGGAACAGTTTATCCATTTTGAGAAGGAAATATCCGTTATCGCAGCCAGAAGTCCCCGTGGAGAAGTCAAAGCCTTCCCTGCGGCGGAAAATATTCATGTTAACAATATTTTGCACCTATCCATTGTGCCAGCAAGAACAAGCGAAAGCATTCAGCAGGAAGCGGAACGGCTGGCTGTTCGCATTGCCGAGTCCATGGACGTCGTCGGTCTGATCGCCGTTGAGATGTTCCTGACGAGGGACGGGCAGCTGTTCGTGAACGAATTGGCCCCTCGCCCTCATAATTCAGGACACTACACCATGGAAGCATGCGCTACGTCGCAATTCGAGCAGCACGTACGGGCCATTTGCAATCTTCCGCTCGGATCGACGGAGCTTTTGACTCCGGTTGTCATGGGGAATATCCTCGGACAGCATGTGGAGCCGCTTCTGGATTGGATCGTCCGGCCTGAGTCGGAGCAAATGCCCGGAGTTACCGCCAAAGTCCATTTGTACGGCAAGCACGAAGCCAAGCATAACCGCAAAATGGGACATGTGAACGTGCTGGCGGAGTCGGCCGATGCGGCACTGAAGTGGATAGAGGCTTCAAACATATGGAAAACTAACGAATCAATAGCAGATTGAAGCGGAGGCGGAGAAAGTTGATCGAGCGTTATTCAAGGCCCGAGATGGCCAGGATCTGGACGGAGGAAAACAAGTTCAACGCATGGCTCGAGGTGGAGCTGTTAGCCTGTGAAGCTTGGGCGGAGCTTGGGGTTATCCCCAAGGAGGATGTTAAGGAGCTTCGGAAGAACGCGTCCTTCGATATCGACCGCATCTATGAAATCGAGCAGGAAACCCGCCATGACGTTATCGCCTTCACCCGTGCGGTATCGGAGAAGGTCGGACCGGAGCGCAAATGGGTTCATTACGGACTGACCTCCACAGATGTGGTGGATACGGCATTGGGCTATCTGCTGCGTCAAGCGAATGAAATTTTGGAACAGGATATCGTGAATTTTATTGAGATTTTGAAGCAAAAAGCGATTCAATATAAAGACACCCCGATGATGGGGCGCACGCACGGCGTTCATGCGGAGCCTACGACCTTCGGCTTGAAGATGGCTCTCTGGTATGAAGAGATGAAACGGAACCTGGAGCGTTTCCGCTTTGCGGCCGACGGCGTGCAGTACGGCAAAATATCCGGAGCGGTAGGCACCTACGCCAACATCGACCCGTTCGTCGAGGCCTATGTTTGCGATAAGCTCGGCACCAACCCGGCTCCGATTTCAACGCAAACCCTGCAGCGCGACCGTCATGCCGAATATATGGCTACATTGGCGCTGATCGCCACCTCGCTCGATAAGTTCGCAACGGAAATCCGCGCGCTGCAAAAGAGCGAATTCCGCGAAGTGGAGGAGCCGTTCGCCAAAGGGCAAAAAGGCTCCTCGGCGATGCCTCACAAACGCAACCCTATCGGCTGCGAAAGCATCTCGGGCTTATCCCGCGTCATCCGCGGTCATATGATCTCCGCTTACGAGAATGTGACGCTGTGGCATGAACGCGATATCTCGCACTCCTCGGTGGAACGGATCATACTGCCGGATGCGACCATTCTTCTGAATTATATGCTGAACCGCTTCGGCAACATCGTGAAGAACTTGACCGTGTTCCCTGAGAACATGAAGCGCAACATGCAAAGCACCTACGGCGTTCCGTTCTCCGGCCGCGTCATGACCAAGCTGATCGACAAAGGCTTCAGCCGCGAGCAGGCTTACGACACGGTACAGCCTAGAGCGATGCAGGCTTGGGAAGAGCAGCGCTCATTCCGCGAAATTATTGAGAATACGGCGTCGATTCGTGAAACTTTAAGCCTTGAGGAGATAGAGGACTGCTTCAATCCTAGCTGGCATTTGAAGCATGTCGATACGATTTTCAAACGTTTAGGACTACTTTAATATATCAATCCGGGTGAGAAGCTTCGTCGGAACCGGCCATCTTAGGGAATGACGCACGGCTTTGACAACCCGTATTCCGGGGAGGACCTATCGACCATGGTCTCTACAAAAGCAATTTCAAGTGCCGAGCAATATGTCAAAGCGCCTTTGCTTTACAAAGGGAAGGTTCGCGAGCTGTACGATTTGGGAGAGCATTATTTGATCGCCGTCACCGACCGCATCAGCGCCTTCGATTGGGTGCTGTCGCCAGCCGTTCCCGATAAAGGCAGCGTGCTCAACAGCCTCAGCAAGTTCTGGTTCGAGCAGACGAAGGATATGGTGCCGAACCATCTGGTTCATGGCGACGTCGAGAAGCTGGGCGATCTCATTACGGACCGCGAAGTGATGAAGGACCGCTTCATGGTTACGAAGAAAGCGCAGCGCATCGATATTGAATGTGTCGTTCGCGGCTATATTACCGGCGGCGGATGGCGTCAGTATGAGAAAACAGGCGAGATCAACGGCCACAAGCTGCCAGAAGGCCTACGTAAAAACGAACGGTTTCCGAAGCCCATCTTCACTCCGGCGGCGAAGAACGACGTCGGTCATGACGAGGATATCTCCATCGAACGGATGAAGGAGCTGGTCGGCGCCGAGCTGACGGAACAGCTGGAAGCAAAGAGCATCATGCTGTATGAATTTGCTCGTCAATTCTGTGAAGAGCGCGGCATTATTTTGGCAGATACCAAATTTGAGTTCGGTCTTATTGACGGGGAAATTATTCTGATTGACGAAATCTTCACCCCGGATTCCTCTCGCTTCTGGGCGAAAGAAAACTTTGCCTACGACATCGAGATCGACAGCATGGATAAAGAGCCTGTACGGACTTACTTGTCCGGTACCGATTGGGATAAAAACAGCGAGCCGGCTCCGCTGCCCGCCGAGGTCGTCGAGGAGACGTCCCGCCGCTATAGAGCGATTTACGATCGTTTGGTGAAATAATTTGCGTATGTAAAGATTAGCCGGGTCAATGACTAGCCCTGCAAACCATTTACAGTCTGAATCATTAGCGGGGCTAAGAGCTCATGAATGCCTTAATGTCCAGCCGGACGGTGCCTGAGCTCGGAAAAGCCCTTGTCATTTACAATTCACACTCCAGAGGAGGATTCACCCCCATGTTAAAAGCAACGGTATATGTAACGATCAAACAAAGCGTACTCGATCCGCAAGGGGTTGCAGTACAAGGCGCTCTTCACTCGATGGGATTTGACGAAGTAGGTAAAGTGCGTGTAGGTAAATACCTGGAGCTGGAGCTTGGTACAAGCGACCGTGCTGTAGCGGAAGAACGGGTAAAAGCAATGTGTGAGAAGCTGCTTGCGAACACCGTTATTGAAGATTACCGTTACGAATTGGTTTAATCCACAGCATCCATTGTTCGGATAGTTTTACGAATAGACAGACATCGACCTAAAGTGAAGGAGGAGCACATGATGAATTTCGCTGTACTGGTGTTTCCTGGTTCCAATTGTGATATCGACTGCTACAAAGCGGTAGAAGAAACGATCGGCCAGCCTGTTAGCTACGTTTGGCATACCGAAACGGATTTATCTCAATATGACTGCATTATCGTTCCAGGAGGCTTCTCCTACGGGGATTACTTGCGCTGCGGCGCTATTGCACGCTTTGCTCCTGTCATGAGCGCATTGGTTCAAGCGGCAGAGCAAGGTAAATATATTATCGGCATTTGCAACGGGTTCCAGATTCTGCTCGAGTCCGGCTTGCTGCCGGGAGCAATGCTTCGCAACGAATCTCTGAAATTCCGCTGCCATGCGGCTATGCTGCAGGTGGAGAACACATCGACTCCATTTACCTGGGAGTACAAACAAGGCGAACTCATCAACATTCCCATCGCGCACGGCGAAGGCAACTACTATTGTGACGATGCGACATTGGCCGAGCTTAAAGCGAACAATCAAATCGTGTTCCGTTACGAAGCGGGTACGAACCCTAACGGCTCCGTGGACGATATCGCGGGCATTTGCAACAAAAACGGCAACGTTCTCGGCATGATGCCGCATCCGGAGCGC
This sequence comes from Paenibacillus sp. 32352, assembly GCF_002042965.1. Classification (GTDB taxonomy): domain Bacteria; phylum Bacillota; class Bacilli; order Paenibacillales; family NBRC-103111; genus Paenibacillus_S; species Paenibacillus_S vulneris. Next base: position 24,435 of record NZ_MZNT01000016.1, read on the forward strand.
GCGGTGCATGAGCTTCTCGGTTCAGCTGACGGTAAACGGATGTTCACATCGATCTTGAGCACTTGGAGGGAAAAACATGGCGCAGCAACTATCGGCTAAGGAGCCAACTGCACAACAAATCGCAGAGCAAAAAATTTACAAGCAGATGGGCGTTACCGATGCCGAATACGATAAAATCTGCGGGTTCTTGGGTCGTCAACCGAACTACGTAGAAATCGGCGTATTTAGCGTTATGTGGTCCGAGCACTGCTCTTATAAAAATTCCAAGCCGGTGCTTCGCAAGTTCCCTGTTACCGGTCCTCGCGTTTTGATGGGTCCAGGGGAAGGCGCTGGTATCGTAGACATCGGCGATAAGCAAGCCGTCGTATTCAAAATTGAAAGCCATAACCACCCGTCCGCTATCGAGCCTTACCAAGGCGCTGCGACAGGCGTAGGCGGCATCATTCGCGACATCTTCTCCATGGGCGCACGCCCGGTAGCTCTGCTGAACAGCTTGCGTTTTGGCCGACTCGAGAATGAGCGCGTGAAATACTTGTTCGAGCATGTCGTTTCCGGTATTGCCGGCTACGGGAACTGTATCGGTATTCCTACCGTCGGCGGTGAAGTTATGTTCGACGAAAGCTATGAAGGTAACCCGCTGGTCAACGCTATGTGCGTAGGGATTATCGATCACGACAAGATTCAAAAAGGTGTAGCTAAAGGCGTAGGCAACCCTGTATTCTATGTGGGTCCTGCAACAGGCCGCGATGGAATTCACGGTGCGACGTTCGCATCGGAAGAGCTGACAGCCGAATCCGAAGCTAAGCGCCCTGCGGTACAGGTTGGCGATCCGTTCATGGAGAAGCTCGTTCTCGAAGCTTGTCTTGATCTGATCAACTCCGGTATTGTCCTGGGTATTCAAGATATGGGCGCTGCAGGCTTGACCTGCTCCAGTGCGGAGATGGCAAGTAAAGCAGGCAACGGGATGGAGCTGTATTTGGACGAAGTGCCTCAACGTGAGGAAGGCATGACTCCTTATGAAATGATGCTCTCCGAATCGCAAGAGCGTATGCTGTTCGTTGTAGAGCCTAAGCATGAGGCGCAAGCCAAAGCGATCTTCGAGCGTTGGGGCCTTCACTGCGCGAAAGTCGGTAAAGTATCTGACGACGGCCGCCTGAAGCTGTTCCATAAAGGCGAGCTGGTCGGCGATATGCCGGTAACGGCGCTGGTTGACGAGTGCCCGGTATATAACAAGCCATCTCAAGTGCCTGCTTATTATATCGAAAATGGTTCCATCGACACGAACCGTTACGCGGAAGTGACCGATTTGAACGACGCCTTGTCCAAGGTGCTTGCTTCTCCAACCGTTGCAAGCAAAGAATGGGTTTACAACCAATACGATTACATGGTGCGTACCAGCACAGCGGTTCGTCCGGGCTCCGACGCTGCGGTCGTAACGATCCAAGGCTCCCGCAAAGCCTTGTCGATGTCCACGGACTGCAACAGCCGTTATGTATACCTCGATCCGGAAGTGGGCGGAATGATCGCGGTTGCTGAAGGTGCGCGCAATAACGTTTGCTCTGGCGCCGAGCCGCTGGCGATTACGGACAACCTGAACTTCGGAAGCCCTGAGAAGCCGGAAATTTTCTGGCAGCTTGAAAAAGCGGCTGACGGTATGGCAGAGGCTTGCCGCAAGCTGGAAACGCCGGTTATCGGCGGTAACGTAAGCTTATATAACGAAAACGCAAAAGGCGCGATCTACCCGACGCCGGTTGTCGGCATGGTCGGTCTTGTTCACGATACAGATCACATTACAACCCAAGCCTTCAAAAAAGAAGGCGACATCATCCTCCTGCTCGGCGAAACGAAAGGCGAAATCGGCGGCAGTGAGTTCCAATATGTCATTCACGGCGTAACGGAAGGACGTCCTCCGCAGCTGGATCTGGATGTTGAGAAAAAGCTGTTGAACACCGTATTGGGCGCTATTCAAAAAGGTCTTGTCGCTTCTGCACACGACTTGTCCGAAGGCGGTCTGGCGGTAGCCTTGGCGGAGAGCTGCATCAGCGGACGTCTGGGCGCGAAGGTGAATTTCTCCACGGAATTGCGCAACGATATCGCGTTGTTCAGCGAGAGCCAATCCCGTATCCTGCTAAGCGCATCGCCTGAGAAGGCCGAAGCCTTGAAGCAATGGATTGCCGAGCAAGGCGTTTCTTACCAAGAGCTGGGCAAAGTTCAAGGCCAAGAGCTGCAAATCGAAGTCAATGCTAAACAAGTCATCCAATCACCTGTTGCACAACTAGAAAAGGTTTGGAAGGATGCGATTCCATGTCTGATGAAATAAAGCAGCAGCTATGGACAGGGCGTTTCTATAATGATGGAATCAACAGCCATGACGGGCTGTTCGACAAGCTTCGCGAGGAATGCGGCGTATTCGGAGTGTTCGGTCACTCCGAAGCCGCTAACCTTTCCTACTACGGTCTGCACGCGCTGCAGCACCGCGGTCAGGAAAGCGCAGGGATTTGCGTGGCTAACGGAACCGACTTTCACTACCATCGCGGGATGGGTCTGGTGAAGGAAGTATTTAATAATGACAATCTCGGCACCATGGTCGGTTCTTCGGCTATCGGTCACGTGCGTTATTCCACGGCAGGGGAAAGCAAGCTGGCGAACGCACAGCCGCTCGTGTTCAGGTACCGTGGAGGCGATCTTGCTATCGCCACCAATGGAAACCTGCACAATGCCGGGGATATTAAAAAAGAGCTTGAAGCCTCGGGCTCCATCTTCCAAACGACAAGCGATACGGAAGTGGTCGCTCACCTGATCGCCCGTTCCAAGCATGATGACATTGTGCTGGCCGTGAAAGAAGCGCTCCTTCGAGTCGAAGGAGCTTACGCTTTCTTGTTCCAGACAAAGGATAAAATCATCGCGGCACGCGATCCGCATGGTTTGCGTCCTTTCGTGATGGGTCGCCTCGGCACCGCTTATTTGTTCGCATCGGAAACCTGTGCCTTCGACGCGGTGGGCGGCACGTATTACCGTGACGTAGAGCCGGGAGAGCTTCTGGTTCTCGATGGCAAAAGCGGACTGGTCGAGGACCGCTTTGCACCGATCAAGCAGCGCGCTATCTGCGCGATGGAATACATCTACTTCGCGCGTCCGGACAGCGATATCGACGCGATCAATATCCACTCCGCGCGCAAGCGGATGGGCCGCCAGCTGGCGCTGGAATCGTTCGTGGACGCCGATGTCGTCACCGGCGTGCCGGATTCCAGCATCTCGGCGGCGATCGGCTATGCCGAGCAGACCGGTATCCCGTATGAGCTCGGGCTCATCAAGAACCGGTATACCGGCCGGACGTTCATCCAGCCGAGCCAGGAGCTGCGCGAGCAGGGCGTGAAGATGAAGCTGAGCGCGGTGCGCAGCATCGTAGCCGGCAAGCGCGTCGTCATGATTGACGACTCGATCGTGCGCGGCACGACTTCCTTGCGCATCGTGAACCTGCTTCGCGAAGCAGGCGCCACGGAAGTGCATGTGCGCATCAGCTCGCCGCCGTTCAAGAATCCTTGCTTCTACGGCATCGACACGCCGGACCGCAAGGAACTGATTGCCGCTCAGAAGTCGATCGAGGAGATCCGCAAGGCGATTAACGCGGATTCGCTTCACTTCCTGAGCAAGGAAGGGCTGCTAGCCTCTATCGGCCGCCCGAATGTCGAGCTGAACCGCGGCCATTGCACCGCCTGTTTTGATAATAGCTACCCGACCCGCGTTACCGAGGAATCTTCCATCGGCTGCGGCTGTGATTAAACCGACGATGGAGATTTATCGTCGGATAAGGCGAGCTTGCGATGCCTAGGGTTTTGGGGTTTTGGGTTTAAGATTTTAGGGGGTTAAGGTTTAAGGGTTTAAGGTTTATGGTTTTAAAGGTTTAGGTTTGATGATTTTAAAGGTCTAAGGTTAGGCGGAGGAGATCATAACGACTCCGCCATTCAATAAATAAACGCAGCCGAGTTGGGGATGCGTTGGAAGCGAGCGCGGCGAAGCCGCCGAGGCGAAGGTCCATGGCCTGCCGGAGAAGCGCTTTTGAATGAGTGTCCATTGGTTTCGGTGATCCGACAGCGAAAGAGAGCGGAATCGTTCCGCAGAAGCGAAGCGTTCCCCTTTGTCCCCGAATTTCAACCGTTAAATGCGGTATCTGATCAAGAAATTCGGGGACAACAGGGATCGGAGGAATGATCCGCTTTCGTAAGCTGATGGCATCACCAGCCTTCACACACTCATTCAATAGCGCCGCAGGCTCCCCCTGGACCTGAGCCGAGGCATAGCGGCTGAGCCACCATTTTCTTCCACCCATCCTCCAATCTCGGCCCACAAGGAGTGTAACCAAGTGTCGGATGCATATAAAAAGGCCGGAGTCGATATCGCGGCAGGCAACGAAGCGGTTGAACGAATGAAAAAACACGTGAAAACGACATTCCGTCCGGAGGTAATGACGGATTTGGGCGGATTTGGCGCGCTGTTCGGCTTAAACAAAGACAAGTACGAAGAACCGGTGCTAGTGTCCGGCACAGACGGCGTCGGCACCAAGCTGAAAATTGCTTTTGCCATGGATAAGCATGATACGATCGGAATCGATGCCGTAGCGATGTGCGTGAACGATATCGTGGTTCAAGGCGCGGAGCCGCTCTTTTTCCTGGATTATTTGGCGTGCGACAAGGTCGTTCCCGAGAAAATCGAAGCGATCATCAAAGGCATCAGCGACGGCTGCGTACAGTCCGGCTGCGCCCTGATCGGCGGCGAAACGGCAGAAATGCCGGGGATGTACTCCGAAGGCGAGTACGACATCGCAGGCTTTACTGTAGGCATCGTGGACAAGAAGAAAATCATTGACGGCTCCACAATCCGTCCAGGGGACGTAGTATTGGGCTTGGCCTCCAGCGGCGTGCACAGCAACGGATTTTCTTTAGTCCGCAAGCTGTTGCTCGAAGAAAAAGGCTACAGCCTGCATGATCATATCGACGCGCTTGGCGGCAAGCTGGGCGATGTTGTATTGGAGCCAACGAAAATTTATGTGAAATCCGTTTTGGCAGCGCTGAAGAAAGTGCAGCTTAAAGGCCTGGCTCACATTACAGGCGGCGGCTTTATCGAGAACATTCCGCGCATGCTTCCGGCGGATGTGAATGTCGAGATCGATTACGGCTCCTGGCCGATTTTGCCGATTTTCCAATTGATGCAGAAGGACGGCAATATTAGCAACAACGATATGTTCCGTACGTTCAATATGGGCATCGGTATGGTCATTGTCGTATCCGAAGAGCAAGCGGCGGAAGCGGCTGCTATCTTCGAACAGCACGGAGAACAAGTATATACGCTCGGCAGAGTGACCGCAGGGGAACGCGTCGTAACGTTTACCGGAGCGGAAGTATGATGGAACCCAAACGCATAGCCGTATTCGCGTCCGGAAGCGGGTCGAATTTTCAGGCTATCGCGGATGCGGTTCGTGCAGGCAGGCTCGATGTTCGCATCGAGCTATTGGTCTGCGACCGGCCTCAGGCCAAGGTCGTGGAGCGTGCACAGGAGGCCGGAGTGCCGGTACATACGTTCCGGCCGAAGGAATACCCGTCTCGCGAAGCCTATGAGCAGGAAATTTTGGAGCTTCTCCAGAATAAACAGGTAGATCTAGTCGTACTGGCTGGATATATGCGCATTTTGACTCCTGTGCTGGTTAACGCCTATTGGGGGCGGATGATTAATATTCACCCGTCGCTCTTGCCGTCCTTTCCGGGACTTCATGCCGTTCGGCAGGCGCTTGAGCACGGAGTGAAGGTGACCGGTATTACGGTGCATATTGTGGACGGCGGTCTGGACAGCGGACCTATACTAGCCCAACGCGCGTTGGAGATTTTGCCGGAGGATACGGAGGAGTCGCTCAGCGAGCGCATTCATCCGATGGAGCATGAGCTGCTTCCGGAGGTTATCCGGCAAATTGCATCAGGACAAATCGATTTAGAACGGATCACGAACCTTAAACTGAAGGATGGGATAAAATCATGAGCCAGACGACAAGCGGGACGAACGTACTGGAATTGCGATACGGAATGAATCCGCATCAAAAACAAGCCAAGCTGTACAGCCAGGGAGAGCTTCCGATCAAAGTGTTGAACGGGGACCCCGGATTTATTAATCTGCTGGATGCGCTGAACGGCTTCCAGCTTGCACGCGAGTTGCGCCAGGCTACCGGTTTGCCAGCAGCCGCTTCGTTCAAACACGTGAGCCCCGCAGGTGCGGCGGTTGCTGCTCCATTGACAGATGATTTGAAAAAAGCATACTTCGTAGAAGGCCTGGAGCTTTCCCCGTTGGCAACAGCTTATGCGCGCGCACGCGGTGCGGACCGCATGTCCTCCTTCGGCGATGCGGCTGCGCTCAGTGATATCGTAGACGCATCCACTGCATTACTGCTGAAGCGTGAAGTGTCTGACCTGGTCGTAGCTCCAGGTTACACGGACGAAGCTCTTGAAATCCTCAAAGCGAAGAAAAACGGCGGCTATTTGATTCTTCAAATCGACCCTGACTATGTACCCGATCCGGTGGAGACTCGTACTTTGTTCGGTTTGACGATGCAGCAAGAGCGTAATAACGGCGTAATCGACGCGTCCGCATTGGACAAAATCGTAACGGAGAACAAGGACCTTCCGGACAACGCCAAAAGAGATCTTCTGATTGCTCTGGTGACCTTGAAATATACGCAGTCCAACTCGATCTGCTATACTTTGGACGGACAAACGATCGGAATCGGCGCAGGCCAGCAATCCCGTATTCACTGTACCCGTCTTGCCGGAGACAAGGCAGACCGCTGGTTCCTGCGTCAGCATCCGCAAGCCTTGAACATGAAATTCCGCCAAGGCCTTTCCCGTGCGGAACAAAACAACGCTATCGACCTATGGCTCGAAGAAGAGCTGACTCCTGTGGAGCAGGCCGCATGGGAGGCTTGCTTCGATGAAGTACCGGCCCGCTTGTCCCGTGAAGAGAAGCGCGAATGGCTGAGCAAGCTGCAAGGCGTATCCTACGGCTCCGACGCTTTCCTGCCTTTCCGCGACAACCTGGACCGTGCCAGCCGCAGCGGTGTGAAATACGTAGTTCAAGCAGGCAGCTCCATGCGTGATGAAGAAGTCGTAAAAGCCGCGAATGACTACGGCATGGTTATGTGCTATTCCGGCGTACGCTTGTTCCATCACTAATCAACCATCGGGGAGGAGAATCCATCGTGACAACGACTAGAGCCGCACAAGCGGATCAATATATCAATGCATTAAGCAGCAACGCTTACCCGGGACGCGGTATCGTGATCGGCGCAACGCCGGACGGTACTCGCCTGGTTCAGGTGTACTGGATTATGGGACGCAGCGAGAACAGCCGCAATCGTGTCTTTATCCAAGAGGATAACGGATTTGTTCGTACGGAAGCTAAAGATCCGGCTAAATTGACCGATCCTTCTCTCATCATTTACTATCCGGTAAGACATGTGAACGGAGCCCATATCGTGACGAACGGCGACCAAACGGATACGATCTATGAAGCGCTGCAAGCCGGCGGTTCTTTCGAATCTGCTTTGGCAACCCGTACGTACGAGCCGGACGCTCCTAACTTCACGCCTCGTATCAGCGGTCTCGTTGACCGGAACGACGGACAATTCTCCTACAAGCTGTCCATTTTGAAATCGAACAGCAATGTGGAGGATCAAACCCTCCGCCATACTTACACGTATGAAAAAGCGATTCCTGGCTACGGCCACTGCATTCATACCTATCAAGGAGACGGCAATCCTTTGCCATCCTTCCAAGGAGAGCCTCAGCTGGTTCCTTTGACGAATGACATTCGTGAGATCGCCGATCTGTATTGGAAGGCGCTGAACGAGGAGAACAAGATCTCCTTGCTTGTCAAAACCATTGATATTGCAAGCGGCGGCACCGAGCTGCTCGTATTGAACAAAGAGTAGAGGGGAGCAGAAACCGTGCGCGTATTAGTCGTTGGCGGCGGAGGCCGTGAGCATGCGATTTGCTGGGCGTTGAAAAAAAGCCCTAAGGTACAGGAGCTCTATTGCGCTCCGGGCAACGGAGGCATTGCCGGTGTTGCGGAGTGCGTTCCTATTCAGGTGAACCAATTCGAGGAAATCGGCGAATTCGCTATCGATAATGCGATTGATCTTGTCGTCATTGGACCGGATGATCCGTTGTCCGAGGGCATTGTCGATCATCTGGAAGCGAAGAACATTCCGGTATTCGGTCCGCGCCAAAATGCGGCGATTCTGGAATCGAGCAAAGTATTTTCCAAGGATTTATTTAAAAAATATAACATTCCGACGGCGGCATACGAATCGTTCGACGATTATGAAGCAGCGCTGGCTTACCTGCACAAGCAGACGATCCCTACGGTCATTAAAGCGGACGGCCTGGCTGCAGGGAAAGGCGTTATCGTTGCGCAATCGATGGAGGAGGCGGAAAAAGCGCTTCACGACATCATGGTCGCCAAAATCTTCGGCGATTCCGGTAATCGCGTGGTTATCGAGGAATTTTTGACTGGACAGGAAATGTCCATCCTCTCCTTCGTAGACGGTCATGTCGTACGCCCGATGGTGCCCGCGCAGGACCATAAAGCCGTATTCGATAACGACAAAGGGCCGAACACGGGAGGCATGGGCACATATACGCCGCTGCCGCATATTCCTCAATCGGTTATCGACGAAGCAATCGAAACGATCATCAAGCCGACGGCCGCTGCTATGGTAAGCGAAGGACGTCCGTTCCGCGGCGTGCTGTTTGCCGGTCTTATGATCACTCCGCAAGGACCTAAGACGATCGAGTTCAATGCGCGCTTCGGTGATCCGGAGACGCAAGTCGTGCTGCCACGCCTAAAAACGGATCTGCTGGATATTTTCCTTGCTGCCGTCAATGGCCATTTGGAGCAGATGGATATCCAATGGTCCGATGAAGCGGCTGTATGCGTCATTCTCGCCTCCGAGGGCTATCCGGGATCTTATCCTAAAGGACTGCCTATTGAGGGCTTGAACGACGTTCAAGACTCCATTGTATTTCATGCCGGAACGGCATTAAAGGATGGCGAAATCGTAACCAACGGCGGACGTGTTATCGGGGTTACGGCGCTTGGCAAGGATATCGCAGAGGCTCGTGCAAAGGCTTATGCCGATGCGGACCGCATCCGGTTCCAAGGCAAGCATTACCGTACCGACATTGCCAAAAAAGCGCTTGTATAGCGCATGCCAACAATGCCTAGGGGATTTCCCTTAGGCATTGTTTTTTACAGCCTCAGCCCCACTTTGTGGGGCTATTTTCCCCCGATAGTCCTGCAAACTTTTCATTGCCATCCATCTGCGCCAAGAGTATAATTTTACCAATTATTTCTTGTGGCTGAGGAGGAAGCAATATTGACAATCATAACGCGAACCAAGGATTACGAAACGATTGCTTTGCTGAATGAACAGGTTCATCAAGTCCATGCCGAGCTCTGCCCGGAGCATTTCAAGCCTTATCACTATGAAGCGGTCCGCGACTTTTTTCATAGTATCATAGAGAAGCCCCAATTTGTTTTCCTGCTTCTGGAGCATGATGGAAAGCCGCTCGGATACGCCTGGATAGAAGTGAAGCAGTATTCAGCAAACGCGTTTAGGAAGGCTTACCGTTCCGTATTCATTCACCAACTCAGCATCTCCAGCGGTCATAGAAATAACGGCTATGGTACTTCTATGATGGATTACATCGGACAATTCGCGAGAGAGAACGGAATTCATAAGATCGAGCTGGACTATTGGGCCAGTAACGAGCATGCGGCTAAGTTTTATGAGAAGAATGGTTTCCAGGTCTACCGGCAATTTGTTTTTAAAGATATCGCTCCCGGCTAGCAGCTCAGGTTGCAAGGTTTATTTTCTGCCGCTTCCCTTGATCACGATTCTGTCCCAATTTTTATAGACGAAGTACACGGCGACGACAATTCCGATAAGAAGTACGGCAGACAGCGCGTAATGGTGGAAGAAATAAGCAAAGGCTTTCATGGCACATCCTCCCGTCTTTTTCTTCTTAAGGTCCCCCAATCAGCCTGGAAGATTCCCGTTAAAAAAAGTTCACGGGTCATTCATCATCTTTTACCCTAAAAACTGTTATACTAAAAGGATGGACAGGATTTTAGGAAGCGGGAGTGAACGTCATGGTCGTTATTAAAACGAAAGAAGAAATACAATTCATGCATGAAGCGGGTAAAATTCTTGCAGCATGTCATAAGGAGATTGCCAAGATGATCCGCCCCGGCGTTTCGGGAATGGATATAGACCGTTTTGTAGAAAAGTTTTTGGCCGAGCATGGGGCTACCCCGGAGCAAAAAGGATACAGCGGATACCCGTATGCCACCTGCGCATCGGTCAACGATATTATTTGCCACGGGTTTCCTAACGAAAATCCGTTTCAGGACGGCGATATTGTCACCATTGATATGGTGGTGAATCTGAACGGCTGGCTGGCCGACTCCGCGTGGTCCTATCGGGTCGGCAATGTGTCGCCGGAGGCGGATAAGCTGCTTAAGGTGACGGAGGCCGCGCTGTACAAAGGCATTGAGCAGGCCATCGACGGAAATCGGATCGGGGATATTTCCCACGCGATTCAGGTATATGCCGAATCCGAGGGACTATCGGTCGTACGTCAATTCGTCGGTCATGCGATCGGCCAAAAGATGCACGAAGAGCCTCAGGTACCCCATTACGGACCGGCAGGGAAAGGGCCCCGCTTGAAGGAAGGCATGGTCATCACCATCGAGCCTATGCTGAACATCGGTGATTATAGAGCGAAAATCGACGCAGACGGATGGACGGCCCGAACGGTGGACGGAAGCTTGTCCGCTCAATACGAGCATACCATTGCGATCACGGCGGAGGGACCCGTTATTCTCACCCAGCAATAATCAACGAATGGAAAAACAAACAGCTCCAAAGTCGCTGCAGGGCGGCCTTGGAGCTGTTTTTGGTTATCCAGTTGATTTATTTTGTTACCGGAACGGCATTCAAGTATTCTTCCAGTGTAATGCCCTTGGAAGCTATTTCTTTCGCAGCTTGCGTCCCAACGTAGCGAATATGCCAAGGCTCGTATTGATAGCCTGTGATAGATTCCTTGCCTTTCAAATAACGGATGATGAAGCCGTATTCCGCTGAATGTTTGGCAAGCCATTCCGCTTCCTTCGTACCTCCGAAGCAATCCTGTGCGGCACATTTGCCGTCGCTTCCAGATACATCGATTGCAAGGCCTGTCTCATGCTCGCTGTGTCCGGGGACGGCGCTGTAGGTTTTGGCTTTTTCTTCACCGTCGGTTTTTACATAGTTGTTAAATACCGTTTTTTGCGTAGCGTAGGATCGGTAGGCGGACACACCAGCCAGATTAATGCCGTCTTTTTTGGCTCCGGCAAACAGCTTCTCTAACGCAGCGGCGGCTTCCTTGCGCATTTTGCGCTTTTCGATTTTTTCCTTGAACGTGAACGGCACATCAGGGTAGACAAGATCGGACGGCTCGTACTTCTCCGGCAGGGCGAACTGCTTGTTTACCAGGACCATCGTGCTGTTAGGCTCGGCAACTACTTGATTGGCTCCGCTTTTGCCCGAATCCGGCGTTTTGGCGGTACTGTTCCCCGCAGGTGTTGTGGACGGAGTTGGAGAAGCCGTTGCCGTTGATTGTCCCGGGGCAGGGCTTGGGGTTCCCGTGGCAGCGTTATCTGCAGGCTTCACGGGCGGATGGCTGTTAGACCCCTCACAGCCTGTGAATAGAGCGAGGGAAGAGGCCAAAAGTAGTACGGTAAGCGTTGATTTGTTCATAACTTCCAAATTTCCTCCATTAGTGGGTTTAACTAAGGGCGCTTCTATGAAAGAACGTCGATAGATGTATTTATCATCATACTATAGACTGGTGATTTCAATCAAAAGTTACATTCCGCGGGCAAAAAAAGGGCCGGGCTATTGACTTGCTCTATGATTTGCTTAAAGCTATTAGTACGGACAAGGACTAGAAGGGAGATACCAACATGACGATCCACTATGGCGTCCTGAAATGCAAGGTGATCGGCCGAAGGCAGGGTACGCGGGAAAATCCGCATTACCAGCTGCATGCCGAAGCGGGAGGAACCCATTACCGGATTGCGATCAACGTGAAGTCGCAGCTGTCTCCCTCAGAGCTTCTCTATTACACGGACGAGCATTTTGAGCATGAGGTGACAAGCGACCTTCCGGGGCTTCCATATGGCTTCAACCGGCTGGACAGCAAACCTGGAGGGATGGCTCTCGATTACATTCGAGGCAATCTGTTTGACCGGCGCAGGATGGTTCCTCTGCCGTTCGAGGTACCCGGACACGATAATGATTTGAACGGCAAGCTGGATATGTATATGAAGCAAGCGATGGATTGCAGTGATGCGGTGCTCTATGCTTACGGCGATGTGTGGGGACCGGAGATGAAGCAGGCTGACAGCGTATTCGGATTTTTTCCCGGCAACGGCTTGCACGATATCCATATGAACCAGGGGAATCCGGGACTTCGCATGAAGGATAACGGGGTTTATCAGGATGGAGGGCTGTTGCTCCACTTTCCTTCCAATAACCGCTGGATAGCGATATTTTTGGCCTTTCAATCCCAATCCTGGCATACGGATGATGTGACGGGCAATCCAATAGATTTAAGACACCACCGAGCCGATCCCGCTCAAGAAAAAGGGCTGCCGCATACCGAGCATGCGATCTTTATCGTCGGGGCTTTGGTCAAGCCGTCCGTGCCGACGGGGTTCGAGTCGGTCACTTTGTTGAATGTAACGGACCGTGCCTTGGATCTTGCGGGGTGGTCCTTGGCCAATAAATTCAAGAAGAAATACCCGCTTGCAGGAAGCATTGAGCCAGGGCAGTTTCTGACTGTACCGATCACTCTGCCCGGATATTCCGATTTCCTCCGGCAGCGGGGTGATATCATTACTCTGCTGGATGCCAGAGGACTGAAGGTTCATGGGGTGTCCTATACACGAAGCCAGGTACGCAGCGGGTGGACGCTTCGATTCTAATCGGGCTGTGAAATAATAATCGGAATGGAAACTATTGTGAGGCTTACGGCGTCTAAATCCATGAGGTGAGGACTGCGATGAAAAAATGGGCTATTTTTATCTGTATCATGATGCTTGCAGCATGCTCTGGCCCTGACAAGGGCGGTAAGGCTCCGGAGCCCTCTTCAGTCAAGATTGAGCTTACCAACCCGCATCAACTGGATCAATGGAAGCTGGCCTTAATCCCGACTCGCTCTCCGGAAACGTCTTGGGAGTACGCTATTGATGTGCAGTATACGGGGGACACACCGACGAATAATGTCGTTATTGTGTACAGAGTGGATACGAAGGAGAAGATGTCGGGCAGTACGATCAGACCCGATGCCAAGATGGTAGTCTCAAAGTTTGATCCTAATGAAAGGATTAAGATACAGGATCTGAGTCTTCCGCTGAATACTCCTATCCAAGTAGGAGTAACCTGGTTGAATGTCAACACGATTATGAACGGATACGGCACTTTTACGATAACGGAAATCAAGGACGGCCAGAACTAAATCAAACGATACTAAACACAACTCTCCCTGCGATAAGAGCGGGGAGAGTTGTTTGCTTTTCGCCAGTGATTAGCGCGCGGCGATGCTTATTGCTGATACACGTTCATGGGCTGCTGATAAGGGACTTCCTGGTAAATGCCGCCGATGGTTTGCATCGTTTGCTGAGGGGCCATAATGACCGGATACCAGCCGCGGGAGGCCATGAAGCTCCAAACCTCAAAGGCTTGATGGGAGCACATCCGGAAGGCGTCTTCGAGAAACGCCCGCAGCTGAGGTGTCGAGCATTCGAAGGCGGCCCAAGCATAGTCTCTTCCTGAGCGCTTCAACGTAAGCAGGTAGGAGGTAGCGATGGCTCGATCATCGAGCTGCTGCAGCTTCACCTGCGGTGTAACCGGATTAACCATCATGTGAGGAGCGGGAGCACCCATTTGCATATGGAGCGGTGGGACATTCAGCTGGTCCCTGGACCCGGACGCTTGACTGGCGAACTCGACCTTCATGTTATAGTCCTGAATGTGGGCGGAATAATGTCTTGCGATCATATCTCTCAATTGAGGATCGCGTGCTTGATTTAGGAACAATGCCATACTGTTGATGGAATTGGTGCAGCTGAGCAGCAATTCGTTAAGCTCATAGGCTTCGTGTGCGCCTAATTGCATCGGTCGGGTCAACCCTCTCTGTGCATATTTTTGGAATACCCGTATATTCTTTCACTTCAACCCATTACTATGCATGAAATGCAAAAAATCATTTCCTCATAGGACAATTGGCGGCAGGGGACCCTTCCATCCTGATTCCGACATTTTAACGAAAAATTACGCTAAGGGGGCCTTCGTGTTGGACAATCTTTACCGATATTGCTCCATTAGTTTACCCAGCATTTCCCTCATAACATGGATCAGCTCGTCTGGCGCTTTTACCTTTGCATCCATACCCAATCCAATAAAAAATTGGCCGAAAAATGGAAGGCTGCTTGTGGGGATTTGATCGTCCAGCCATCCTGTGCCGTCTTCTCTAACATGAATTTGCAATTTGTGCGCCGGCCACATTTCGGATTGGCATCTCTGCACCCCTGTTGCCGTAAGCTCAACATAAAGCTCCATTGCCGGACTTTCCTCTTCCATGTAAGACTCCCAGTTTCCTGTATGCACTTGCGTCAAATCGATCGCTTTCAGTTCGGAAAGTTCAACAGATTTAACCCGGTCACAGCGAAACAAGCGAATTTCTTGGCGGTGAAAGCAATAGGCCGGACAATACCAAAACCCATTGCTGGCATAAATTCCGATCGGCTGGACATCTCTTAACCGCTTATGCTGTTTCGATTCGTACTCCATGCGCACCACTTTTTGATCGATCGCAGCATCCAGCAATAAGCTCAAATAAGGCGTGCTTGCATGTCTCATCGGCGTAACCAGATCAAATCGTTTCCGCATCCGGTCGATACGGTCCCGAATATCTTCCGTCATATAAGAGTAAAACTTCCGCAGCACGGAATCTGTTTCCGCCTCAAAAGGAAGATTCTCGTAGTGCCTCAATGCATGGCTGGAAAAAAATACAGCAAGCGCTTCGTCTTCCGTAAAAGCAACCGGGGGCAGCATTCTCTCGTTAAGCATCTTATATCCCCCATGCTGACCGACCTCCGAATAAAAAGGAACCCCCAGCGCGCTCAACTCCTGCATATCCCGCATAATCGTCCGCGTGGAAACTCCAAATTCATCGGCAAGCTCTTGGGCGTTGAAAGACTTCTTTTTGTTGATGATCATCATAATCTCGATCAGTCGTTTGGACTTTGCCATTATAAACTCCATTTCGTGTATTGCGACAAGTATTGTCACTATTGTGCGATATGATGCTAATCAAGTCCAAAACAACCAAAATTGGACAATTTCATTTAAAAGGAGATGTTGGAATGTCAATGCGCTCAACGTCGTTTATTATGCTGGATGGACAAGCTGCGGAAGCAATTGAGTTTTACCAGGAAGCGTTGAACTCGAAATTACTGTTCAAAACTACGTACGGGGAAGGCAAGGATGCCGATGGTTTACCTGAAGAGGTGAAAACCCGCATTTCCCATGCCGTGCTGCAAACCGGTGAAAATGATTTGATGGTCGCTGATATCTTTCCGGGGCAACCTTATGTAATCGGAGATCAGGTGAATATTTGCATTACAGCGACGCAGCAAAACGAGATTAAAGAAATGTTTACTAAATTGAGTGAAAAAGGGCAAGTGATGTTCCCGCTTCAGGAAACTGAATTCAGTCCGTGCTTCGGAATAGTGAAAGATCGTTTTAACATTACGTTCCAGTTCTTCATGAATGATACAACGAGCAGCTGGAGCTGAAAATAAAAGGCTTTGACCGGGGAGGAATCCCCGGTTCTTTTATAATTGATGGTCCTGTATAATTTTACCGTATAAGCTGCTGCGTGGGAACTACATTTTGTTCTTTCTGCAAAAGCTCGAAGCCAAAAACCGGATTGACGCAATCAGCATCGCAGAGAAAAACGGTTGGCTTTAGCTAAGTGCATTTTGGATAAAGAAGGTGCTGAAGCGGCAGGAAATCAAAGGGAACCGATTTACGAAAAGTGGAGATAGAGTGAGCAGGACGCAGTTATCTGGAGATCGCATGTAAAGTAAGCGTTGCCATCCTGGCCGTTGGTGTAATTTCATCGCACAAGTCTCCCAAGTGTTCTTTACAGTTAAGGGCAACTGGCGTAATATACAATTCATGATTTGAAAAAAAACAATGTTTCCAAATTCTGATCGCTTAATTTCCTTCTATTAGGAAAGCGGGGGAACCAACACAGTGATATCCGTTCGGTGTGAGAGCCGTCCGCATATCGCTTGGGGTGAATCCGAAGGGTGCAAAGCTAGCTTGCGCCTGCCGGTAGGGCGACTCTCACCGCCCGAATCCGACAGCTAACCTCGTCAGCGTGGAACAGACCTCTAACTTCTATGCAGAAGTTCAAAGGGTCTATGGAGAGAGGATGATGAAGCTTGTGATCGCTATTAACGACCACAGGGCTTAAGCCTCTGTGGTCTTCTTGCGTTTTCTATTGAAAAACGATAGGGAATGCTTCCATAAAACTAGATGGATATGATCTTGCAATGTATCGCTGAATCCTTAGTGCTGATTAAGGAACGGGGGAACCAACGAGCTTACCGGCTCATGGGGTGAATCCTGAAATTTTCAGGTAGGGCGACTCTCACGCCCGAATCCGGCAGCTAACCTCGTAAGCGTATCGAGAGAGGCAACGATGATCGTGTGCTTAGGTACAGCTATGGCTGTGCTTCAAGAAGCCGCGTGAAGAGTTCACCTCTTTTCGCAGGCTTCTTTTTTTGTGCCCTGATCCTGCTGCCTTCTCTTGAGAGATTAGGAGGAATGTGAAGATGAACGCCGCTCAAGAATTTATTCTTGTATCGGCGCCCAACAAAACCGGAGAAGGATTTATCCGGCTGCTGCTGTCCAAAGGCATTCCGTTCGCAGCAATTACGAACAGCCGGGCGGAGCAGGAGCGTCTAGAGAGCTTGGGCGTAAAGCATATGATTTGGATCGATACGTCGGAATGCGAGTCGTGGCTATTGCCCGACCTTCCGATCGGTAAAGTCTTTTTATTTGAAAGCTCCTTGAACTTGTGCTGCCGCTTCATTCAAATATGCAGGACCTGGACATCCAAAGAAATTTGCGTGGTGACGCATAATATGAATCCGCGGCTTGTCTATAAAGGTCTGGGAGCTGACCATGTCATTCATACTTCAAGCCATGATGTATCTTTCTTGATGAATTAATGCGGACGGAGGCATTCCTATGCAGGATGTATATATGGTAGTACTGCTGGCAGTAACGTACCTTTTGTTTTACGGCTTTTTGTCTTGGTGCAATCGGGTCGTTGAGGAGACAGGAGGCGAAAGATCATGATGGTTATCGCTGCCATCACCGTGCTTCTCTTCATTTATTTGGCTTATGCCCTAATTCATCCGGAAAAATTCTGAGCATTTCTTTCAGAAAAGCTCAGCAGACGAAGACAGCTTTCTTAGGAGGAAACGACAATGGGAATATTGCAAATCATCGTCGTGATTGTCATTCTAGTCCTGCTGGTCAAACCATTAGGGACCTATTTATATCACGTCTTTTCTAATGAAGGCAATCGTACGGATACCTGGTTTGCTCCTGTGGAGAAGGCAATCTATGCGGTAACAGGCCTGAAGAACCGCCAAGGGATGACCTGGAAGACGTATGCTCTAAGCTTCATCCTGACGAATATCGTCTTTGTGGCGATCGGCTATCTCCTCCTTCGTGTTCAAAACGATTTGCCGCTGAACCCGAATGGTATCGACAATATGGAAGAAACGCTGTCGTTCAATACGGTCATCAGCTTTATGACCAACACGAATCTGCAGCATTACAGCGGGGAGTCGGGGTTATCCTACTTCTCGCAAATGGCTGTCATTACGATGATGATGTTCACCTCGGCGGCGACAGGGCTGTGCGCAGCTATTGCTTTTATACGCGGAATCACGAGCAAGGGAGAGACAATCGGGAACTTTTTTGAAGACTTTGTCAAAGCGCATATCCGTGTATTTTTCCCGCTCGCTATTGGGGTCACGATGGTGCTTGTAGCGCTTCATGTGCCGCAAACTCTGCAGCCGACCTTAACCGTCAACACGCTGGAGGGAGGCCGGCAGCAGATCGCTATCGGGCCTATAGCTTCGCTGGAATCCATCAAGCATCTGGGAACGAACGGAGGCGGCTTTTCCGGAGTCAACTCGGCTCATCCCTTTGAAAATCCGAGCGGTTTGACGAATGTGCTTGAAATTTTGTCAATGTGGTCTTTGGCGGCCGCCCTTCCATACACGTACGGACGGTTTGCACGTAATCGGAAGCAGGGCTGGGTTCTATTCACGGCGATGATGATCTTGTTCCTACTGTTCCTGTCGCTCATCTATACGGCGGAATCGGCGGGGAACCCGCTGATGAACAAGCTGGGAATCGACGCTTCGCAGGGCAGTATGGAGGGGAAAGAGGTCCGCTTCGGTATCGCGCAATCAGCGCTGTTTACAACGGTAACGACGGCGGCGACAACCGGCTCAGTCGATAATATGCACGATACGCTGACGCCGCTCGGCGGAATCACACCGCTCGCTCTGATGATGCTGAACTGCGTATTCGGCGGGAAAGGCGTAGGGCTGGTCAATATGCTGATGTATGCCATTCTTGCAGTATTTCTGGCCGGTTTGATGGTGGGACGTACACCGGAGTTTCTCGGCAAAAAGATCGAGCCGCGTGAAATGAAGCTGATTGCTATAGCGATTCTGGCGCATCCTTTCATTATTCTGATGCCCACGGCTCTTGCGCTGGCAACGGAGTTAGGCAGGGCAGCTATATCAAATCCGGGCTATCACGGGATATCGCAGGTTTTGTATGAGTATACCTCCTCGGCCGCCAATAACGGGTCAGGATTTGAAGGCTTAGGCGATAATACGCCGTTCTGGAATATATCCACCGGTGTCGTCATGCTGTTCGGTCGTTATATATCGATGATTGCTCTCTTGGGAGTGGCGGGTTCCCTTGTACGCAAGCAATGGGTGCCCGAGACCATCGGCACGTTCAGAACGGATAACCGTTTGTTCGTAGGAATTCTGGTAGGTACAGTATTGATTATCGGAGCGCTGACGTTCCTGCCGGTCATCGTGCTGGGGCCTATCGCAGAACATGTAACGATTCGTTAAATAGGAGAGGCGAAACTGTATGAGCAAGATGAATGCAAACCAGCATCGGAAATCGATGCTCAATTCGGCGATCGTCATGAATGCCGTTAAAGAAAGCTTCTTGAAGCTGAATCCGGTTGTGATGATGAAAAATCCCGTCATGTTCGTTGTAGAAGCGGGCACCTTGGTCGTGCTGCTTATGACCGTGTTTCCTGGCTACTTTGGAACGGAGAACAGCGTAGGCTTCAATTTTACCGTATTCGTTATTTTATTATTCACCGTACTGTTTGCAAATTTCGCGGAAGCGCTGGCGGAGGGGAGAGGGAAGGCACAAGCCAACTCTCTCAAAAAGACCAAGCAGGAAATTACGGCGAACAAAATCGTGAATAATGGCTCCGGTATCAAGGTGGTGCCTTCTACCGAGCTGCGCAAGGGGGATCTGGTCGTCGTGTCCCAAGGGGAAATGATTCCGGGTGACGGCGAAGTCATTGAAGGGCTGGCTTCGGTCGACGAATCGGCGATTACAGGGGAATCTGCTCCCGTCATCAAGGAAGCCGGCGGAGATTTCAGCTCCGTTACCGGCGGGACACGCGTCGTAAGCGACAAAATCAAAGTGCGGATTACGAGTGACCCCGGCGAATCGTTCATAGACCGGATGATATCGCTGGTTGAGGGCGCCAAGCGCCAGAAGACGCCCAATGAGCTGGCATTGAATACTTTGCTGACCAGCTTGACACTTATTTTTCTGATCGTTGTCGTGACCTTGGCTCCTATCGCGGGCTATTTGGAGATCCGCCTGGAGATTCCGGTGTTAATCGCATTGCTTGTGTGTCTGATTCCGACAACGATCGGAGGCTTGCTGTCGGCCATAGGGATTGCCGGTATGGACCGGGTTACCCAATTCAATGTGTTGGCTATGTCCGGCAAAGCGGTGGAAGCAGCCGGGGACATCAATACGATGATCCTTGATAAAACAGGAACGATCACCTACGGGAACCGCATGGCAAGCGATATGCTCCCTCTCGGGTCGGAAAGCGTGGGAGACGTAGCCGGATGGGCGGCTGTCAGCTCCGTAAAGGATGAAACCCCCGAAGGCCGCTCCGTACTGGAATGGATGAAGAAGCAGGGCTTAAGCTATGACGAAGCGCTTGGAGAAGGCGGCGAATTCATCGAATTCAAAGCGGAAACACGAATGAGCGGTATCGATCTGGCGGATGGACGCAAGGTTCGCAAGGGAGCAGTCGATGCGGTGAAGCAGTGGGTCATCGCTCAAGGCGGCATCATCCCGGCGGATTTGGAAAGCAAGAGCAACGCTATTGCCTCGGAAGGGGGTACACCTCTGGCGGTGGCGGTAGATCAACGGCTGTACGGGCTGATTTATTTGAAAGATACCGTGAAGCCGGGCATGAAGGAGCGCTTTGAAGAACTGCGCAGGATGGGGATCAAGACCATCATGTGTACCGGGGATAATCCGCTGACGGCGGCGACCATTGCCCGCGAAGCGGGAGTGGATGATTTTATCGCCGAGAGCAAGCCGGAGGATAAAATAGCGGTGATCCGCCGGGAGCAGGCGGAAGGCAAGCTGGTCGCAATGACAGGCGACGGGACGAATGATGCCCCGGCGCTCGCCCAGGCGGACGTGGGCCTCGCAATGAACAGCGGAACGGTCGCGGCCAAGGAAGCGGCCAATATGGTCGATCTGGACTCCGATCCGTCTAAAATCATCGAAGTGGTTGCCATAGGGAAGCAGCTGCTCATGACACGCGGTGCGCTGACCACGTTCAGCATTGCAAATGACGTAGCCAAATATTTCGCTATTATCCCTGCCATGTTCACCTTAGCTATTCCGCAAATGGAGGCTTTGAACATTATGCGGCTCGGTTCCCCGATGTCGGCTATCCTATCGGCGTTGCTATTTAACGCCATCATTATCCCGCTGCTGATCCCGCTTGCGATGAAGGGAGTGGCTTATAAGCCCATGACCGCATCCAGGCTGCTTAGCAGAAACATCGTGGTGTACGGACTAGGCGGGGTCATCGTACCGTTCATTGGGATCAAGCTCATCGATTTGATCGTGAATGTATGGATGTAAAGATAGAGGAAGGGGCTTTGTCCATGGACTTGGCCCCGAATCAGAGAGGAATGAGAAAGTATGAAACCTTCGACTTCGGCTACAGCTTCAGCGGCGCATCCAAGCGCCGGAACGGTTTCCTTCTTTACCGTGCTTCGGATTGCCGTCGTTTTTATTGTTCTGTGCGGGATTGTATATCCTCTGGTATGCACGGGTCTGGCTCAAGTGTTGATGCCGGGCAAAGCCAATGGCAGTCTGGTGAGCAATGCCTCGGGACAGATTGTAGGCTCCGAGCTGATCGGACAAAGCTTTACCGATCCGAAATGGTTCCAGGGACGGGTATCGAGTATCGAATACAAGGCGGAAGCTTCGGGAACAAACAACTATGCCCCGTCCAACCCGGAGCTGATCAAGCGCACTCAAGCTTCCATCGAGGAATGGAAGGCGAACAACCCCGATGTTCCGATCAGCAAGCTGCCTATCGATTTGATTACGAACTCCGCATCCGGTCTCGATCCGCACATCAGCCCGGAATCGGCTCAAGCGCAGGTTCCCCGAATCAGCAAGCTGACGGGCATCCCGCAGGAGCAGCTGAGCAAGCTGGTGGATGCTCATATAGAAGGAAGAGACTTGGGATTGTTCGGTGAGCCAAGAGTGAACGTGCTTAAGCTCAACATCGATTTGGAGGCATTGACCCATAAATGATGCTTCATTGAAGTCCATAGGCTCAGCAGGGAGGCGCCGAGATGGAGACCTTTAGAGGAAAGACGCCCGAGGAAATCTTATTATCCATATCCAGGCTACACCGCGGGCGGCTAAAGGTCTACATCGGCGCGGTCAGCGGCTCGGGAAAGACGTATCACATGCTGCGTGAAGGACATGCGCACAAGCAGCAGGGCATCGATGTCGTTATCTGCGCCGTGTCTACGATGCAAAGACCGGACACGGTGGAGCAGATTGGCGATCTCGAGCGCATTCCCAGCATTCATTGGCTCAAGGACGGCGTGGAGAAGAAGGATTTGAATCTCGAGCAGCTGATCGAACGCAATCCCGAGCTCGTTCTGGTTGACGGCCTGGCTCACCGCAACCGCAAGGACGCCCGGTTTCCCACGCGACTAGAAGATATCAAGTATTTGCTCAGCCACGGCATTAGCGTCATCACAACTATTAATGTTTACGAGCTGGAAGGAGTCACCGACCTGGTAAAGCGAAGGACCGGTATGGAGGTCAGGGAAACCGTCCCTTCCGATACGCTGGAGCTGGCGGATGAGGTCGTCCTGATCGACGTAACGCCCGAAACGATGTTAACCCGTGCCGCCGAAGGCAACTTGAGGTTCCAAGGCGACGCCGATGTCTACCAACGCGGCAATCTCGCTATCCTTCGCGAGCTTTCGCTCCGTCTTGTGGCGGAGGGAGTGAACGAATCACTCGAAAAATATAGGGAGGAAATGGGGCTGCTCGGCCCATCGGGGCAGGGGAACGCATCCTGGTATCGGCGCAATACCATTGGAACGGCTCGATCCATGTCCGTAGAGGCCAGCAGATCGCCAAGCGGCTGAACGGGGATCTTCATGTCGTTACGTTTGTGAGTAATAAGAAGCAGCTGGGCAGAGAGGAGGCCGCCTTCAAGCGGTCTATCATGAAGCTGGTCGAAAAGGTCGGAGGCAGCTTCGAGGAGCTGCCGCTCTGCTCGCGAAGAGCGCTGCCCGGCATGCTGGTGCAGTATGCGGTAGAGCATAATATAACCCGAATCGTGATGGGCCATTCCAAGCAGACGCGCTGGCAGGAGCTTTGGCAAGGCTCTATCGTTCACGATATGCTTCAACAAACGAGAAACATAGACATCTTCATCGTAGCCGACAGAGCGGAGCACGAAGGAGAACGTATTCTTCCCGCCAAGCACAAGAAGCCGGCCGAGGATCCCTACAGGAGGCTTAGCTCGCAGGAGGTTGAGCGAAGAATCGAGCAGATCAGGCGCGGCCGGTTCAAGGTATACGTTGGAGCAGCCCCAGGTGTAGGCAAGACGTATACGATGCTGCGCGAGGGCAACGATCTGCTGCGCAAAGGGGCGGAAGTGCGCATCGGTTTACTGGAGACCCATGGCCGGAAGGAAACGCTGGCGCAGGTCGGGCAGCTGGAGACCATACGGCGCAAGGTGATCGATTACCGCGGCGCCCAGCTGGAGGAAATGGATACGGAGGAGATCCTTCGGCTTAAGCCGGAAATTGTGCTCGTCGACGAGCTGGCCCATACGAATGTCCCCGGCAGCAGGAATAAAAAACGCTACGAGGACGTCATGGAAATATTGGATGCAGGCATCTCTGTCATTTCCACGGTGAACGTGCAGCATCTGGAAAGCCTTAACGATGCCGTTATGCAGATCACGGGGGTCCGGGTCCGTGAAACGGTGCCGGATCACATTCTGTGGCTGGCTGATGAAGTGCAGCTTATTGATGTGGCGCCCGAATCCCTCCGGAGGCGGATGAGGGACGGCCAAATTTATGCCATGGACAAAGTAGATCAAGCACTGGGGAATTTCTTTAAAACAGGGAATTTAATTGCTTTGCGTGAGCTGGCGTTGCGGGAGATTGCCGATGATGTGGACGAACGGCTCGAATCCTGGGAGCGCAAAGGGGCCTTGAGAGGACCATGGCGCAGGCAGGAGGTTATTTTCGTATGCGTCAATACCTCACCGCATGCGGAGAGGCTGATCCGCAGAGGATTTCGCATCGCGCACCGGCTTAAGGCCATATGGATAGTGACTTTTGTACAGCCGAATGACAGACCGGTTACTCCAGAGCTATCGGAAAGGCTTGATGCCATCGGGCAGCTGACGGAAAGACTCGGAGGAAAGTTTCACATTTTATCAGCCACAAGCCGACATCAGATCGTGGATGTGTTGGCTGCTAAAGCCAATGAGGTTAAGACAACACAGATGATTATTGGGCAATCCAGACGAACGCTATGGCAGGAATGGTGGCATCAATCTTTGGTGAAGAGGCTGCTTCGCTCCTCTCGCCATATGGATGTGCTTGTCGTTGCCGACTTTGACCCGAAATTTCAAGTTTAAGCCAGTATCACAGCATATCAGCATGGGAGAGAGAGCAATGGGAATCTTTATTTTCGTATTTATTTGTTTATTTGTATCCGGGTACTTGTTTATCAATATGTTCGACAATACGCGTCAGACGCATAAAGCGGCCGTGCGGAAAAGAATACTCATCTCGTTTTGCCAGGCCATCATTATTTCGGGCATTATCCAGTTTATTATTCATTAGCAGGAAGTCGCTAAGAAAGGGGCTTTTCACCGGGAAAGGCCCCTTTCGTCATGGATTAGAGCGCAGGAGTGCCGGTTACTGATTTATGAATTGCTTCAACGGACCGATCACTAGGTTCATTCCGTCTACCATGCCTTGAAGATAAACAACCTTCTCGATATCATGAGGATTTTTATCGGCCACATCCGACAGCTTCCTGCGAAAATTGTATTGGGTCGTTTCCAGGTTGGCAACCAGCCCTGTAAAGTCCTTGACCGCTTTCTGGCATTCTGTAAAATCCTGCTCGGTAAACAGGTCATTGTTCTTGCTGATTAACTCTTTAATAAAATGATCGGTATACTGTGACATGCAGTTCAACTCCTTAAAGCTTTTCAGCAGTTTCCGTACGGCAAAGCATAGCTTATCGTTTGTTCTCAAGGCCGTTTCTATACATGCAAAGGCCCTTGACACTTTCAACTGTAATCGATATAATAACAGTATGAAAGGCAAACAGCAGCAAATAGCGATCAGGTTTATGAGGAGGCATCACTGTGAATAGCGAGTTTACAATAGCGGTTCATAGTCTGGTATTGCTCGCTTACAGACCCGATCATATGGCCACAAGCGATATGATCGCCCACAATGTATGCACCCATCCGGCGCGAGTGCGCAAAGTCATGGCGCTGCTTCGCAAGCACGGTTATGTAGCCGCCAAGGAGGGAACCGGGGGAGGATTTTTGCTCCATTGCGATCCTTCACAGGTCACACTGGCTGAGATGTATCGTTTAACCTCTATGGGGTCCGTCAAGCCGGGATGGTGTTCGGGCGACGTGGAGCAGGATTGTATGATTGCATGTAATATGGCTGTGGTGATGGATGACATATTCGCTGGGGCGGAGAAGCAATTGATTGAATATTTCGGTCAATGGACGATCCGCGATGTATTGGAGCGGCTGCGTCGAGAGCAAGAGAAGAAACGTTAGCGTTTCTTTTTCCGGGCCAAACTGTTACGAATAAGATCTCAGTTAGGGTATGCCTATCGTTTGCGGCAAGGAAGCTTGGTAAATGGCAGGTAAACTGTAATTCGTTTCATTTCAGTTAAGCAGATCCTTATTTTGAGGAAGGAGAGTGGCAGTAATGACATCGATCCGTCAGGATTGGATTAAGGTAAGCGATTGGGTTAGCGGAACGTCGGCGGAGGATGAGAAATTTATAGGCTATGTGGAATCCATTGATGCCTATGGGACGGTGAAGGTTCGGGTTACCCAATGCGATCATGAAGAAGCGATCGGTCAAGTCGTTACCAGCTCGTTGGGCAAATTGTCTAAGCTGACCGATTATGTGCCGGTAGAAGCGGGTCTCCGCAGCTTGATGGATCTGGCCTTAATGACTCGCGATCAGGAATGGTTTGACGATTTGTACGCGAATCTCCGCATGCTGCAATTTGATCCAAACCGTAACGACAAGCCGTTCCATGGATACGGTTCAGGCCCTTCTATTAGTCGAGTTCGAATCGATTAATAGTTTAGGTTGATATATATCAAGGTTAAAACTATTTAAAGGAGAGTGCATACTATGTCTTTGATTAAAGTAGAAGATCACAATTTTAAAGAAACGATTTCTCAAGAAGGTGTCGTGCTGGTAGATTTCTGGGCTCCGTGGTGTGGTCCTTGCAAAATGATCGCCCCTGTTCTGGAAGAGATGAGCCAGCAATTGGGCGACAAGCTGACGATTGCCAAAATGAATGTGGATGATAATCCGGAAACTCCCGGAGCTTACGGTATTATGAGCATTCCGACTATGAAGCTGTTCAAAAACGGCGTCGAAGTGGCTACAGCTGTCGGTTTCAGACCATTGGGTGATATGCTGTCGTGGGTAGAGCCCCATTTGGCCAACTAATGGAAAAGGATAAAAACATAACAACCCTGCGGGTACCTGGATCATCCGGGAAACCGTAGGGTTGTTTTTTACGTTATAAATCCTTGCGGTTGAACATGAATAATCCTGCTGCTATCGCAGCGAGGGTATAACAGGCCGCATAGAGTAAAAACGAATTGGATGGGACTTGGCCGATGCCGAACGGGCCGAGAGCGGAGTCCAGTTCTGCAATCCCCTGCAGCTCGGGGAGATAGAACATCTCGGAGAGCATGCGATGCTGAACGGATTCGGTAGGCATGGCGAGGGACATTAATCCCGCAATGGTTGTCAACGGTTTGACGGCGTCGTTGTCCAGTCTGGCGATGCTTCCTACCTTTTCGATCATTCCGCCAAGCCACCCCGCTCCGTACAGCATGGTCATAAATACGCCGTTCCCCAAAGCGGAGAATATGCAGGATCCAAGCATCGAGACGGAGACCAGGATCGGAACTACGGAGGCGAATAGCAGAAACGATTTGATCAGTGCGAATAGATCGGAGGGAACCCCCGAATGGTAATCGGTGATCCATAAAATCGAAACGAACAGCAGGGCGGCGTACCCTATTCCCAAGGTCACATAGCCGATCCACCGGCCCATATACCAATGCCAGCGCGGAACAGGACGAGGCATGAGCGCCTGCAGCACTCCTTGCTCCGCTTCTCCCGAGATAACGGCAAAGGAGCTGAAGATGGATAGAAAAGCGATGACAAAGGCTCCGAAAAAGAAGCCGAGCGTTAAAGTAATACTGCCTAGTGTAAAGCTTTGAATAAGATAAGTTATGCTGGTCTTATCCTGCGTATCATGAAGCCGTGCTCCGATGGTTTGAGCGACAAACCAAAAGGCGAGCAAAAAAACGATCGTCATGAGCAGTGTCAACAGCATAACTCTTTTGCGCAGAAGCTCTTTCCAGGTCATTGCGATGATAGCGTTCATGCGCGTTCCCCCCTATGACTCAATCCGGACACGGCGCTCATGAACCATTCGTCCAGCCTTGTTTTCGATTTTTTCACCTCATACAAGGTCATGCCTTGCTCAATCACGAGGCTGTTCAGCCAGCCAATCTGTTCGTCATCCTCCAGCTCCGCTTCCAGCCATACGGAATCGCTGTCGTGTGGCACCTCCAGCGAGGCTGTTGCGATCGGAAGACCTGTCATGTCCTGAAGCCATGTCAAACCAAACGGCGTGAACCCGCCGACACGCAAGTGCCAGCGGGTTTTCTCCTGCAGCACGTCGGAGACGGCTCCGGTGTGCAGTATATTTCCATTATTCAGCAGGGCGACTCGGTCGCACAGCATTTCGACGTCCTCAAGCAAGTGAGAGTTAAGGAATATCGTTTTTCCTTGACCGCGAAGCATGCGCAGGAGATCACGCACTTCCATGCGTCCGATAGGATCCAGCGCGGAGGCCGGTTCATCCAGGAATACGAGCTTCGGATCGTTAACGAGAGCGCAGGCTAAGCCCAGTCGCTGCTGCATGCCCTTGGAATAGTTCTTCACGCGGTCTCGCCCGCGCAGACCGATTCCTACCTGATCAAGCAGCTCGGGAACGCGTTTTCCGGCTGTGACAGGATCCATGCCGCACAGCTTGGCATGCAGTTTCACAACCTCCTCGCCGCTCAGCCATTCCTGATAGCGGTACAGCTCCGGCAAGTAACCGATATGGCGCCGCGCTTCTACAGAGCCGATCGGTTCGCCCATGATCATCGCGCTCCCTCCGGTAGGACGGATGAGGCCGACGAGCATTTTGACGAAGGTGCTCTTGCCTGCGCCGTTAGGGCCGAGGAAGCCAAAGGCTTCCCCCGCACCAACTTGAAGCGTAATACCGCGGCAGCCGCGGCCGTTTCCGTAATCCTTGCTTAAATTCTGAGCATCAATCATGGTTTGGCTCACAACTTGATCAACTCCGTTACTTTAGCAATAAGGGCGGCGCGGCTCGTTAGCCCATTGCTGCCGTCAACCCTGTACAGCTGCCCTTGCTTCACCCAGGTTGCCGAGTAGTAGGTTGTCTTGCCCTGGTTGTATTGATTGGTGCTTACGATGACGTCTACGCCCTCGACCTTCACCTTTTCGACCTGGCCATTGTCTATGATAGGTAGCGGAACGGAGCCGCCTTGCAGGACACCGGCTGTTTGCAGGCTTTCCTTAAGGTTCTGAGGCAAAAGCGGGAATTGCAGCACCGCATCCAGCGCCTCCGCTACCGGAATGGACGGATCGACCGTAATTGTCGGCACCGGTGTTTGTGTGAACGAATAGCCCTTGGAATCTCCCTTCTCGGGGGAATCTTTGGATACAACATACAGGTGAACAGTCTCACCCATTTCCAGCGTGATCGGTTTGCCGTCTACGGAGGCCGGCAGCAGCTTCGTTGCCCCCAGGCGTTTCATGGCTTTGTTAACCTCATCCACATTCATATTAAAAGTAAGGCTGTTGGATGGGGAAACATAGATTTTATTTTTGGCATCATATTCAGGCGGGATAATAATCTTATGTCCAGCGAGTTTGGACGCTTCAGAAGCATCGACCTCGCCGATAGGTTTGCCCGACGTTTGGGAGAAGGTTCCGAACTTGTTGATCGACTCCCGTTCCTTGCCGTCCCCGAAAGCGCCGTTCAAGATCGTTTGCAAATCATTTTCCTGTACCACGGTAAGCTGCTGCATGCGGAACTTGTTCAAGATCGCGGCAAGAGCCTGGTTGCCGGAAGGCGTAGCGACGGTAACGGCGATAACCCCTGCCGCAGCGGCGCCGGCAACCCATTTTTTGTTCCTATGCAGCCAGCTGGCGAACGATCCGGATTTCTTGGTATGTCCGGATTCCGGGCTGGTAGGGTAAGCCTGCGGAATTGCTGGCTGGCTTGCGCTTCCTGCCATCGCCGGAGCTTCCGTTACGGAAGCTGTAAGAGGAGCGGCTGCGGGATCCGCCGTAAGTTGTTCGGACCAGCGGGACCATTGAGGCTGCGCTGGTTCTTGAGCAAGCTTTTGCTGCAGCTTGGCCCAAGCGGCATCCGTTACCTCTCTATCATTCTTTTTTGTAGATTCGCTCATCGAAATTCCTCCTATTCCATACGTGCATGTGCTTGCGTTTGCGCTTCGGCATGTTTTCTTAACCGTTCTGTAGCCCTGTGCAGCAGGGTTCCGACCAAAGGCGGGCGAACCTGGAGCTGCTCGGCGATTTCCGCGTAGCTGTATCCCGAGTACTTGAGGAGAAGCGCCTTGCGGTCTCGTTCGGGCAATTCCTCCAGCCATTCTCGCATTTCCTCCTGGTCGAGCTGTTTTATCAGAAGCTGCTCGTTAGACGGCTGCTCCTCTTCCGTGCTGAGGATGTGCAGGGATTGCTTCTCATGCAGAGCTCGCTCCCGGGCCTTTTTATTCAAATGGTCGTAGGCGATCCTCGTCAGCACCCGATGCAGCCAGGCGCCTATCACGGACGGTTCGTCCGGAGGGTTGCGGTAGAGACGCAGGAACACCTCCTGAGCCAAATCTTCTGCGGCCGCCTCATCTCTGACAAGCCCGATGAGCTTGCGGCGAACGGTAGGGTAATGTATATAAAACACTTCGCGAAAATAATCAGATGTTTGTTGTTGTTGCGGTTCCAATCGATTGTCCTCCTTTCAGCTGCAGCTATATATAAGACGGAGCATGACTTGATTTTGTATCAGCAGCCGGATCAATTGGAAAACATTTTGTCCTTTTTTATTATAACCCGGCGCAGGCTGTCGTTTTGCAGTTATAATGGAGGGGAACAGCTAAGCAGCCATGACGGCTGTAAAAGGGAAAGCTAAAGCCTCCGAACATGCAAATAACAAAAAGGAGTCGTTGTCATGGTTCCAGCTTTATTCGTTGCTCACGGAATGCCTACATTAGTGCTGGAAACGAACTCTTATACGAAGCTGCTGCGTAATTTGGGATTGCTGCTTCCGAGACCTAAAGGGATAGCCATTTTTAGTGCGCATTGGGAGCATCCTGTGCAGATGATCTCAAGTGCACCTCAACTGGAGACGATGTATGATTTTTTCGGCTTTCCGGAGCCGCTTTACGAATTGGACTATCCGGCCAAAGGGGATCTGGTACTAAGCATGGAGATCGAAAGGCTGTTGTCCGGCGAAGGGATCCGGTGTGAGCTGAATCATCGAAGGGGACTGGACCACGGCGTATGGACCGTTATGAAGCTGCTGTACCCCGAAGCCGATATTCCGCTGGTATCCCTGTCGGTACATCCCAGGCTGGTTCCCGAGGAGCAGTACCGGATAGGCAAAGCCTTGCTTGCTTTAAGGGAACAGGGGGTCATGATCATCGGCAGCGGCGGCACTGTACATAACTTGTCGAAGCTGAGATGGGAGAGCGAGGGAGCCGATAAATGGGCTGTACATTTTGATCGGTGGCTGGCAGATAAAATCAGCGTGTGGGATTTGGAGTCTCTATTCGATTATGTGCAGAGGGCGCCCTATGCCCAAAAGGCTGTGCCGACCCAGGAGCATTTGGCTCCTCTCTTTATATGTATGGGCGCTGCCGACCGGAACCGGTCCGCCAGACTGCTGCATCAGCAGTATCAATACGGCACAATGAGCTTATCGGCATGGATGTTCAAGTAAGCTGCCGAAGCCTTGCAGCTATAGGCTGGTGCATGGGAGAGTGAAGGAACGGCAAAAAACAGAGCCCGCACCAGGTGCGAGCTCTGCCCCATCGTTTAGTTCATCTTTAACCAGCTGTCCCACTCATGGACGCCGATACCGCCGAAAGAAGGGCGGCCTCCTATTTGCTCCAGCAATGCCGACAATTCCTGCATCATAAGGGCTTCGCTTTTGCCGTAAAACGTACCCGGCTCGCCGCTGTCAACCGTATCTACAGCTACAAGCACAGGGACGCCGGCCTGGTCGGCTTCAGCCAGCTCGGTTTGGACTGACGAGGCAATGTCTTGGGCTTTATTGAAATACGCCATCAGCGTCACTTCATCCATACGGCGAATAAGCCAATCCGACAAGGTTGTCCTTCCGCCTTGTCCGTCACCTACTTGAAACGAATCCAGCCACACCGGCATATCCATGCCGACGGTCAGAGTGGAATCGCTCTTCACCTCCTCGACAAATCCGCTTACCGTGTCTTTCCAAAGCCCAATGACCGTATCCGAATCCTTACGCCATTCAGGCAGTACATAAGGCTCCACATCCAAGTGAATTCCGGCAAACCGCTCCTCAGGAAGGACGCTCCCGTTGTAGCTCTTCACCCAATCGATGAACGCGTACATGCGCTTGTTATACTCCGGAAGCACCCAATTCGGAGCGCCGCCCAGCGCTTGAATCTCGATGTGCTGAGCGTTCGCCTTGCGAATAAAGCTGCTGTAGTAAGAAACGGGATAACTCGAATCCACCAGCAAGTAGACCCGGTTCACTCCTTTGCTCGTCAACTGCTGAAGCGTGCTGTCCGCTTCTTGGCCTATCACATACGGATTCCACATCCACGTGCTGAGAACCTGTTGGCCGTTAGCCTCAGCAGCCAGGGCGGAAGTCCCGTATAACAAGGACAGCCCTGTAAGCACCTGTCCGGCTAGTAAGCAGCTTAGCAGCAACCGACATAACCTCCTTCTTGTCTTTGAAGTATTGAATAGTTTCATGTGCCGCAGAGTCACTTTCCTGCTCCTTCCAAATTCAATGTTGGCCTTAGGATGTACCTGATCGTTTAAGCTTATTTGATTCATGTAATTCCCGGCATCCGTCGCTTATCATTGAGTCTGGGCCGAAGGGAGGGGAGCAAGCGCATCCTTCGGCGGTTTTTTACCTTGCTCCGCGAATAGACTTTGCAAAATCGGATAGCTCTTCTTAAGCCGTTCATGATAATCGACTTTGTTCCAATGATCCCATTTGTAGGCCAGAGGTTCCTGCTTATCTTTCCCCTCGGCACCGCGAACCCAGTGCGGCTCGACGCGGATCGACTTCACATCGTCGAATTTAAGCGCTCCGGCTTCGTAAGGGTGCTTCCATGCCTTGTGCTGGCTCGGATCGGTGAAGCCCAGCATCATCCAAGGAATACGCACCTCGATAACCGGGCCGGAAACGAACCAGTCCGCCAAGCTGTTGAAATCCGGGCTTGCCGGATCGGTCGTGCCTTGATGAAGCTGACCGAGCTCCACATCCTCGAAGGGAACCTTTTCCTTTGTTTGCGGCAGTACAAAGCCTTTGTTGACAGGCAGCTTATACGGCAGGAAGATTCCGTTCTCCGCATGAGCCCAGCTCTCCTGCCACGGCATCAGCTTCTTCTGGTAGCCGTACAGCCAGCTGTGATAATCGTAGGCGCTGCCGATATACAGGGAGGAATCCTTGGCCCCCTGCAGCTTCATGACAAATTCTTGACCGCTGCTGAAGCTAACACCGGGCGCTTGATCCGCCGTAGTGCTTCCGCCATTCAAGGTGTCGAAGCCAAGGTATAAAGGGTTGTCTCCAAGCTTCCAGTCGCCTTGGGAATTTCTCAGCATCAAATACAAGTACGCTTCATCGTGGGAAACCGACAGACTGTAGCCCGGATACTGCTTGGTTTCCACCTGCTTTCGACGATCCCAATCTTCCGTCTTGCCGTCCAGAACGATCATATCCTCAGGCGATTTGCCCGGTTCAACGGCCAGCACCCCAAAATGCTCCTCGTTGGTAAGCATATTTCGCCAATACGGCCGCCTTGCAATAGGCGTATCCAGCTCGAGCGTGTTCCAGGTGATTTTGAACCATTCGTCCTGCCACGAGAACAAGACGGCGCCGTCGTAATTTTCGTTGTATATGCTTTGATATAGAGCGGCGTCGATTTCACCCTGCTCCTGCTCGGTATGCAGGCCCTGGTTGCGATTCAGCGGACCGTAGTGGGCGAGGCCTCGGGAGCTAGGGACACCATACTCCGCCACAATCAACGGAATGCCTTTGTGATGCTCTCTTAAATCATGCAAATAACCGGCGTACGGATTGATTTCGCCCGTACTGTCCTTATAGGTCTGGTACTTATCCTCGTAGCTCAGCAGATCGGGATAATAAGGATAAATATGGTAAGAAGCGAAGTAGCCTGCCTTCCACGATTCCTGTGGATGAATATGCATCGGATCGACAGATGCCAAATCTTCGTTCTCCGCCGGTTCATTCGGATGCGTAAGCGGGTCCGTTGTCACCCAGTTGGTGAATGAAACCGGATGCTGCCAGCCATATTTCATCTCCTCCTGTGCCACGGTTTCAAGCATTTGCGCAAGCCAGCTCTCGAATGCGGAAGCCTCCGGCTTGGCCTGGAAATACGTCCCTTGAAACGGCTTCAAATCCGGATGCGCATCATTGGTTGCCTTGACCGCATAAGGATCCCATTCTGTGCCTACAACCCAGCCCAATACATAGGGCGAAATGTCCGCATCGTATTTGCCGGAAGCATGTCCAGGCTTGGCCTTTCGGTTGAGATTGCCGTGAACGGCATGGACGGCGTCTTGAATCTCTTGTTTAAATACGGCTATCGTATCTTCCTGATAGGCATCCCTCCCTTCGCCGCCATTCCCGTTCAACTGGTCCTCCGGGGCCCAAATGCCGTGAAGCATGTAGAGCGGGTCTTGGCGGCCGCTGTTGAATTCCGCCAGAGCCTCGTAGAAGTAGGGCGGCAAAATCGTATAGACGCGGATGACATCGGCATGCATCTCTTTGATTTGCCCGAACCAGCGCAAATAATCTTCCTTGGTCGGGCTGAGCTCTCCAGGCGCATGGCCGGGAGTAGTCGCGCCCAGATTGACACCGGTCCAAAATTGCGGTGTCCAGCCGCTGCCGTTGTATACTTCCAAATGGCCGTCTTTAACCGAGGAGGTCTGCTTAATTCCCTGCTCTTCGAATACCGGCAGCACCGATTGCGGAGCGGTCTTGGCCGGTCCGGCGAACCAGCCTCTTGTCCCATGCGATAACGTCCATGCAAGCGCCGCAACGGCAAACAGCGCAAGGACCGCCAGAACGAGCAGGGGGCGTTTGTTAACCGAATTCACTTGCATGATATCCTCCTTTTAAAAAGCTCTATCTTCTTATCTATGAAGGGTGTGATGTTTAGATTGTTGAAAAACCTGATAATCTGAAAATTAGCTTCGGTACCCCAATGGGGTATCCCCCTCCGGTCGCTGTTGTTCTCAGGAAATAAGGATTATATTTGCTTTATAGTGGAAATTTCCTGAGAACAAAGGCGAACGCTACCGCTCCTACAGGGGATACCCCATCTATTACCTTTCGTATTTTCCGTATGACAAAGCTTT
Source organism: Paenibacillus sp. 32352 (assembly GCF_002042965.1). Lineage (GTDB taxonomy): Bacteria > Bacillota > Bacilli > Paenibacillales > NBRC-103111 > Paenibacillus_S > Paenibacillus_S vulneris. The sequence continues at coordinate 59,235 of NZ_MZNT01000016.1, forward strand.
TCAACAATCTGGGTGTCGATAGACGGTTTTCTCTCCACAATAGAATTTATAAGATTCCGAGATCATCGGAAGTGAAAATTATATTTGGCGATAATAACTTCCGCTTAACGCGGTCGCTCATCTACGGAAGGACGCCAATAAAAGTTTTTCTTACTTCAAGCATAAGGAGGTGCCCGACTTTACGAGTGTCATTTTGTCGGTACTGCAGCTGAGCTCCCGTTCTTCCTTCACTTCGATTCCGAGAGCTCTAAGCCGTTCCTGATTGGACCAGCTGTACGTGAATTCAGCCGGAATCGGCTGAGGCACCTGACGCAGCTCGGCAAGCTGGCCCCTCAGCTCCTGATTCCAGGCGAACTGTTCCTTCGTGTACATGCCGGTGACGAGCAGCGCATTCGCTGCAATCAATACGGCCAAGGTCCAACCGGCGGCCTTTATGGTCCGGTAGCCGTTTTGCAGACTCAGCGCCAGCCAGACGCAGATCAGCGGCACGAACCATAGCTGCGGCACGTAGCGGGCCCACCACGCCGCCGGATTGACGAACGCCGAGGCCGCCAGCAGCAGGATAATGCCAATGGCCGCTAACGTCCAGCCGGTGCGCCTGCGAAAGGCGAGCAGCAGCACCAGCAGCGACAGGATCAACGTCCCGCTGAACAGAGGGCCGAAGCCGGATACCGCTACATCGGGCTCTCCGTACACTTGCAGTTCGCGGTCCGTGAAGGTGAACGGCCATTTGAATTGGGTCGGCCTTTTCTCCGTGCTGTTGCCGACGGTCGTCGCAAAATAGGAGGAAGCCGCTTGCTCGAAGCGGTTCATCATTTCGAGGTTGCGCGGGATGAAGTTTTTGACGACGTCAATCGCTTCTTCACTGGCTAGCGGGTAGAACGGATGCCCGTCCCGGACGGTATTCGTCACATACGGGTTGTAGCCGACCAGCAGGACGCCCGCTAGCCCGCCGATAGCGCCGATGCGGAACAATCGCTTCAAGAGCCCGAATTGCTCACTCATATACAAAACGATGAGCAGCCCGACGGTCAGCAGGCCTGCATACGCGATCGCTGTAAATTTGATATTCATGATGAGAATCATGGTCAAGGTATAGCCGAATAGCAGAATCCGGTTTGCACGTGAATAGATTAATGCGCCGAGCGCAACCAGACACAGCAAGAGGGACGCCAGCAAGCCATCGACATAGTAGCTGAATGCTTGATAGATGCTCACAGGGTTTAGAGCAAGCAGCACCGCAACGATCCAGGCTTGGACGCGCTGGTTCGGCCGCAATTGCAGCAGGGCCGACAAGCTGAGCAGAGCGGAGGCAGCGATGGTAAGCAGGTTGATGGCTTTGCCGCCCTCCAGCAGGCCCGTTGCTTTATAAATAGCCGCAGCCGCAGTCTCCGCGCCCTTGGCATAATGGTTGACCCAGATGCTGTTTCCTGTCGGCATGGACACGGGCGCATCATAGACCGGATTCCACCCGTTGGAGAGCAAAATAATCGCTTCCTGGTGGTACGCTTGTCCGTCGTAGGATAAATCGTAAAAATAGGCGCTGATCAGGAGACTGCCAGCAAACAGCAGAGCAGTGCACCCGATGGATGCTCCGAAGAGCCAGCGAGGCAAATCCTCTCCTGAAGCCTGGAACACGAGCCATGCCGTTCCGACTGCCGCCGCCGCAGCTAGCCAAAAATGCAGCGGCAATAGCGGCACATGGACCAGGAACAATAGTGACGGAATGACGAAGCCGGCTACAACCAGCATCAATAGTGCCATTCCGGTCATCAAACTAAAGGAAGCAAGTCGGTTCTTCATTAGGTCACCCCTCCATTTTCATGCTTATACAATAGGATTTTAAGAGAGGCATTGTGAAGCCGCCCAGCCCAGCATCGTGCCTACGGCCAGTCCGCCGAGCAGCTCCAGGCGGGTATGCCCTTGACGTTCCCGCAAACCGGCTTCCGCCGTCGGGGTATTGTCACGGACCAGCTTATTGATCCATTTGGCGCTATCTCCAACAGCCCGCCGAATGCCTACCGCATCGATCATGACGATATAGGTTAATGCTACGCCTAGTCCGAACATCGGGGTATCGAAGCCCTGATCGAAGCCGGTCAGCATCGTGACCGAGGAGACGACGGACGTATGGGTGCTCGGAAACCCGCCGTTCCCGATAAGATGACGCGCGTTCTGTCCATGCCGGATGCGGTTGATAGCGTATTTCAAGGTTCCGGACACGACCAATGCTATAAAAGGCAGAGCCGGATATAGGATGCGGGAGCTGATGTCCATGATCTGATCACCTCGATTCTTTTTGCCATGGAATCTTTTCTCTAAAATTCCGCGATTAAATCCGTGATTAAATAGGGTAGCGGGGGAAGGCCCGGAAAAGAAGGCTTACCCGGTTCATGACGCTCGGGCGATCACCAGCACTCCGGCTGAGATCAGGATCGCGCCGCACCATTTTTGTACAGAAAGAGTCTCTTGGAATAAGAAGAAGCTGAGCACCATGACCAGGATATAGCTCAGACTGACCATCGGATAGGCCGTACTGAGCGGGAATTGCTTCAAAGCAAGCAGCCAGAAAATCGAGCTGAGCCCGTAGCTTCCGATACCGGCGATCACAGGCCAATAGGCCTTCAAGCCCGTCCACGTTAATAAGGCAGCCCCCGCAGGCTTAACCCCGTCAACGCCCCATTTCATCAAAATCTGCCCTGAAGCACCCAACAAGACGGAGGCAATTAACCATATGTATTTCATCACACTATTGGTTCACTCCCTTTTAATTGCTGAAAAACAGCAGGATGCAGCCGACGGAAAGGCCGTACAGCACAACCGTTATTAAAATATGCTTGTCTTCCAGCAGCAGCTTTTCCGGACGTCCGCCTTTATCCTCGATATGAATCAAATACAAATAACGGAACATGCCGTACAGCACGAAAATGAGCGTCCACATCAGATGGATCGTGCGTCCCGACGTAAATGTAAACAGAGCGTAGCTCATGATCGTGGCTGTCGTAGCGATGGCCGACATTTGGTCCAGCATTTCCACCGAATACGACTCCAGCACTTTGCGGTGAGCCCCTTTGCCGCCTTCGAGCAGCGCCAGCTCATGACGCCTTTTACCGATTGCGAGGAATAAGGCCAGCAGCATGGTGCAGATCAGAAACCAGGGCGTAAGGGCCACACCGATCACCAGACCGCCTCCAACAGCCCGCAGAACAAAGCCGGATGCAATAATCAGCAGATCAAGAATGACAACATGCTTCAGCTTTAAGGAATAGAGCACGTTCAAGAAAAAATACGCCGACAGGACAACGCCGAACAAAGGCTGAAAGCGAAACGCTACAAGAACGCAGCACAGCAGCAAGACAAACCCGAACACCAAGGCCATCTGCGGCTGAATGGCGCCGGAAGCCAGCGGCCGATGCTTCTTCTCCGGATGCATCCGGTCTCTTTCCCGATCCACGTAATCGTTCAAAATGTACACGCAGCTCGAGACGAGACAGAACAGGACGAAGCCGGTCATAGCCCGGATCAGCATATTCAAGTCTGCCTGTTGGATGGAAAAGATGAGTGCGGCGAACACCAGCAGGTTTTTGGTCCATTGCCGCGGTCGCATTAACGCCAAGTAGTGCATCGGCAGCGCACGGCTTTCCCCTCGCTTCAGTTTGACTTGAGCTTTCGTTTGGTCCATACCCCATTCTCCTTTTCGTTTTGATTTTTGACACGTGCAGGGCAGAGGGGTGTCTGGGATTCCTTCGGTTCCGGCATTCATTATATCGAAAACGCTATTCGATAAAAAGAACGAAATCATGCCGTTTTTTGGAGAATTCTAGAGGATTTTTAATGATTTCGTTCTCTAAATCGAAATAATTCGCTATTTTGAATTTTTATTTTGGGTAATTCTGCGGTATACTCCAAGATATCGTTCTGTAGATAGAACAATTCGACTGTTCTCTGCATAGAACGATCTCGGCCGATACTCGACCAAGCATCTATTACAACAAAGGATCGATGGCGCATGTTGGGAAAGCGAGTGAGGAAGCTGCGCTTGGAGAAGGGACTTTCCTTATCCGAGCTGTCACAAGCCTCAGGTGTGGCCAAATCGTACCTGAGCACCCTTGAGCGGGACATTCAGTCGAACCCGTCCATTCAATTGGCGGTTAAAATTGCAGCTGCATTGGACATCTCTTTGGAGCAGCTGGTGCAGCCGGAAGTGAAGCAGCAAGCACCTTTATCGAGGCAAGACTGGTACGAGCTGTTCGAAGAGGCGGCGAATGCCGGCATTAGCCGGGAAGAGCTCAAGCGGATGATTGAACTGCAAAAACGATAGTGATGAAAACAACCACGAGGAGGAGTAAACAATGTGCGGTATTGTAGGCTATATCGGAAGCAGAGATTCGCAGCCGATTCTTTTGGAAGGATTAAAGAAACTGGAGTATCGCGGATATGACTCGGCCGGAGTGGCCATCTATACGGACAGCGGCCTGAAGCTGAAGAAAGCGAAGGGAAGAATTACTGAGCTGGAGCATCGGCTGCAATTCGAGCCTTTGGCGGGCTCGGCAGGCATAGGCCATACACGATGGGCGACCCACGGCAAGCCGTCGGATGAGAATTCCCATCCTCACACAGACAAGGATCGGACTATCTCTGTCGTACATAACGGCATCATTGAAAATCATATGCAGCTGAAGGAGGAGCTGGAGCAGCTCGGCTATACGTTCGTGTCCGAAACGGATACGGAGGTGCTGTCCCATCTGATTGCCCACTATTATGAAGGCAGTCTTGTACAGGCCGTTCGCCATGCAATTTCACGGATCCGGGGCGCCTACGCCATTGCTGTGCTATCGGCCTATGAGCCGGACAAGCTGGTGGCGGTACGAAATGCGAGCCCGCTAATTATCGGAGTCGGGCACGGTGAAAATTTCATCGGATCGGATATTCCGGCCATATTGGAATATACGCGGGACGTCTACATCCTGAATGATGGGGAAATGGCCGTATTAACCCGCGAAGGGGTTGATCTTATGACCCTGGAAGGCAATTTTATCGCAACACAGCTGTTTCATATTGACTGGGACCTGCTGATGGCCGAGAAGAATGGCTTCGATACGTTCATGCTGAAGGAAATTCACGAGCAGCCGAGAGCTTACCGGGATACGATGCGCGGAAGGATCGACGAGAAGCTGCAGAAGGTCGTGCTGCCGGGGATGCAGCTTACCGGGGAGCAGGTTCGTTCCATAAAGCATATTCATATCGTCGCCTGCGGAACCGCCTATCATGCGGCATTGGTCGGGAAGAACGTCATAGAACGGCTGACCCGCATCCCCGTGGAGGTGGATTTGGCATCGGAATATCGATACCGGATGCCTGTCATTCCGGAATCTACCATGGTCATTGCCGTCAGCCAGTCCGGGGAAACCGCCGATACGCTCGCAGCGATGCGCGAAGCCAAGGAGAATGGGGCACGAGTACTGGCCATAACCAACGTAGTCGGAAGCTCTGTCGCGCGTGAAGCCGACGATGTTCTATTTACGCTGGCAGGGCCGGAAATTGCCGTTGCCTCGACCAAAGCCTATACGACACAGCTGATCGGCTTCTATTTGCTCGGATTGTATATGGCGGAAGCACGGGGCACTATCGATAAAATTACGCAGCTTGAGATTCTTGCTATGCTCGAACGGCTGCCTATGCAGGTAGAAGGGATGCTTCAATACCTGCAGCCGATAGAACAGCTCGCCCATCAAATAACGCGTCACGAGCATCTGTTCTTTATCGGCCGGGGACTGGATTATTGCGTCGCGATGGAAGCTTCCCTCAAGCTGAAGGAAATCTCCTACATTCATTCGGAGGCTTATGCGGCAGGAGAGCTGAAGCACGGATCGCTGGCCTTGATCGAGGACGGAACCCCCGTCATTGCCCTGGCAACCGATGACCGGCTGATGGAGAAGACCCTCATCAATATTAAAGAAGTCAAGGCGCGGGGGGCGTACGTTATCGGCATTGCATTAGAGGGCAACACGGAGGTTGCCAAGACAGCGGACCATGTCATTTATGTGCCGTACACCCACTCTCTGCTGACGCCTGCCGTTAGCGTAATCCCGCTGCAGCTGCTGGCTTATTATACCGCTGCCCTCAGAGGCAACGATGTGGACAAGCCGCGCAATTTGGCCAAAAGCGTTACGGTAGAATAAATAAAAAATACAGCGTGCTGTTGGAGGAGAGAAACGTATGGAGATGGAGCCATTACAACAGACGGCTTCCGTATTGTACGTACTGGGAGCCGCAATAGCCGGCGGGTTCGGCATCTTGGGGCTGCTGCGATTCCGACATCAAAGCAACGCCAGGCAGCTGAACGAAGGCCTTGCCAAGCATCAGGACTACTTTGCCTATTTAAGTGTCCAGATGGATGAAGCCCAGGCTCTACTGCCCCCGCCCGGTTCTTTAACCCGTATGGAGCTTCGAGCGGTGCAATCCAAGCTGCTGGAATGGATCGAAACGATCCGGGGGCCGCACCGGGACAAGCTTACAGCCTTGTGCCGTGATATGGGACTGATCGATATGGAGCTGAGACGGTTGAACAGTCCTTGGCATGCCGTTCGCGTGGAGGCTGCATACCACCTGGGCGTTATGCGCGCCGGTGAATGCGCCGAAGCACTGCTAAAGCTTCTGGAGCGCGAGATAGCGGAGTCCACCGCGTTCGTGGTCGGACGTGCGGCGGCCAAATGCGCGCAGAGGCCGGAGGAGCTGCGGCGGCTCATCTCGCTGCTCATGGAGCGGCATCCCCATGCGCAGCAGCTGACAGCGGACATTCTGTCCGCATCATCGCTCGATCCGTCGCCCCTGTACGCCGAGATATTGGATACCGAGACGAATCCGGCGCTGCTCAAGCTGGCTTTGACCGGCTTGTCCGGCGGAAGCCGTCCGTGCAGCTTAGCATCATTGGAGCGACTCCTGAGGTCGGAGGACGCAGACGTGCGTCTCCAAGCGGCAAGACTGCTGCTGAGGTATCCGCAGGTTTTGCCGCCAGGCCGTGTCGGCGAGCTGCTTGCTCATCCTGATGGAGAAATCCGGGCCGCCGCTGCACAAGCGGTTGGCGAGCATCAGCTGTTGTTCTACACTGAACCGCTGAAGGCTTCCCTTGCCGATCCAGACTGGCGGGTGCGCTATGGCAGCGCCCAAAGCTTGATCCGCCTGGGTCTCGACGGCTTTGAAGTCTTGTGCGAAGCCGCCCGCGATATGCAAGCAGGGCCGGCCAAGGATACGGTGTGGAACGCCATTCATGAGGCAATGGATCTGTCGGCCGCTGCGGCCGAACGAGAGATGCGGCAAATCCCGCTGCATAGTGAGATGTCGCGCTTATACCGCACGAAGTTTCAACAAAATTACACGAGCCCTTCTGCTGCGACGGATTCCCATCGGTTCGTAGAAAGAGGGACAGGATGAGAACTTTTTTATTGGATTATGGAATTGCAGCCACTTATTTAATTATCGGGTCCAGCCTGCTCTACTTGTTCATTCTGGCTGTATCCCATCAGAAAATGCTATCGCTGGTCAAAAGCACGATGTACTCCCGCTATAGGGAGCTTGCAGGCTCAGAGCACGTACCGCCCGTATCGATTCTGGTCCCGTCCCATAATGAGGAGCTGACGATTATCGAGAGCGTACGCTCGTTGATGCTGCTGGAGTTTCCGGTCTACGAGGTCATTGTGATCAATGACGGGTCCAAGGACCGCACTCTACAGGTATTGATAGAGGAGTTCGACCTAAAGCCGACCCGCCTGACTCATTATCAGCCTCACCTAGAGTCCAAGCCGGTCCGGGGGATGTATCATAACCCTCTATATCCGAAATTGGTCGTCATCGACAAAGCAAACGGCGGCAAAGCGGACGCATTGAACGCCGGAATCAATGTCTCCCAATACCCTCTTGTTGCGACCATCGACGCCGACAGCTTATTGGAAAAAGATGCGCTAATCCGCTTGGTCAAGGTTTACATGGAAAACCCGGAGGAGCATATCGCTATCGGCGGCAATGTGCGCATTGCCAACGGCAGCACGGTAGAGGACGGCCGCGTCACCTCCGTTCGCCTGCCGGACCAATGGCTTCCCGCCCTGCAATATGTGGAATATATGAAAGCATTTCTCGGCGGGAGGATCGGCTGGAGCTCGGTGAACGGGCTCCTGATCGTATCCGGTGCCTTCGGATTATTCCGCAAGGACTGTTTGATTGAAGTCGGCGGCTATGAGGAGGATTGTCCGGGCGAGGACATGAATATCGTCATGAAGCTGCACCGGAATAGACTCGCCCGGAATTTGCCTTACAAGATCATCTTTTGCCCCGATGCGGTTTGCTGGACGCAGGCGCCTGATACGCTGAGCATCTTGGGCTCACAGCGCCGCCGCTGGATCCGGGGCACGCTATGGAACGTGATCCGATTCCGTTCGATGCTGTTCATCCCGAAGTATAAGGTCATTGGCTGGCTATCGCTGCCATATACCATTTTATATGAAACGATCAGCCCTTACATCCGCTTATCCGGGCTGGCCGCGCTGGCCGGGTATGTGCTGATGGACATGACCCAGCTGCCGGTACTGCTCGTCTTCCTGCTGGCGAACCTGCTGATTGGACTTATCTTCACACTAGGCTCCCTCATTATCGAGGAGATTGCCATGGGGCGAAAGGTCAGCGGTCCAAGCTTGCTTCGCATTCTAGGCTTATCCGTTATCATTTCCGTATATTATGATCCGTTAAATGCATGGTGGAAGCTGCACGGCCATTGGGATTATCTACGGCGCAACCAAGGCTGGGGGAATATGGTCCGGCGCAGCTGGACGACAGATACGGCGAAAGCTACCGCCTCCGCTGCGGAATCCAGTGCTTCCAAGGCACAGGCCATCTAATGGTTTGCTGACTATGCTCTCAATCAACTTTGAAACGAATGGAGTGAATCTGTTATGAAAGCTTCTTTGTTAACTCAATCCGTAGGATCAGACCATCTGTACCATCAAATTAACCAAGTGCTTCAATCCTCGGCAGGGTGGAGCAGCTGCGGTGTTATAACCGCCGAGTCCCACATGCTGAGCTCCATAGAGCATCAGGATTTGGAGACGCGATTGAAGATGGAGGACTTGAACTTGATGGTGCTCACCGAATATGAAGCGAATGAGGGTCTTCTAACCATTCTGCTCCCCGGACAATCGCTCTCCTTTACCCATTATTTGGCCATAACGGTGAAGGCATTCCTTCATGACGCCGGATTGCTGTCCGGCAGTCTTGCGGTTGCCAGCTTCCCCGAGAGCTCGCTGCTCACGCCGGAGGCAATTCGGGATTTTCTAGCGCTGATAGAGGATGGGGAACGTATGGGGCATGAAATCGCCATTTACTCGGGGCAGCCGGCCAGGGCATCGGTTCCAAGCATCGTCATGGTTGAGCCGAATGGCGATCTGCAGGAATTTCTCCATATGCGCCTCGGCCACCGCGGATATGACGTTCATCCTGCGCAGGACGGTCTGGAGGGGCTGCGGCTCATTGAGGCGGTCAAGCCCGATCTGGTTCTTACAGAGCTGATGCTTCCCGCACTCGACGGATACCAGCTTATTCACCGCGTATCGCAATCGGACCAGGCACCGGACTGTCAAGTCGTTGTAATGACGGATCTGGGTGTGGAGCAGGATGTATACAAATGCTTCGAGCTTGGCGTAGCGGACATTATCCGCAAGCCGTTCTCTCCCGTAGAATTGGAGGCTCGTCTGCGAAGATTGCTGGCTTGATCGAACTGAATAGGGAGTAGATAAGGAGCTTAAATTATGAAGGGTACCCGCTTCCCGGTCACTTGGCTGCTGCGCCTGATTGCGGTTGTTCTCGTCGGCACCCTCATCTGGCATTACTGGCCTGCCATGAAGGTCGAGAGCATGAAGAGCGCCGACGGATCGCACATCAAGTTTCGCACCCAGGGTGATCACATCGAAATGTACGATAAACAGCAATGGACTCCTTTTTTCGTAAAAGGGGTCAATGTAGGCGCAGCGCTGCCGGGGCATGATCCCGGGGAGCTGCCTATAGACAAGGAAACGTATTTGAAATGGTTTCAGCAAATTCAACAGCTTGGCGCCAACACCATTCGGGTATACACCATTTTGTCCCCGGTCTTCTATGAAGCGCTGGTGGAATATAATCAGAAGCATGCGGACAATCCGCTTTATTTTATCCAGGGTGTCTGGACACCGGAGGAAGAATTAATCGAGAAAAAAGACGCTTATCTGGACGACATCTACCAGCAATTCGAGAATGAAATTACGCTGGCCGTCGGGGCCGTCTACGGGACGGTGGAGATTCCGGAGCGCTTCGGCAAAGCGAGCGGCGCGTACCGTGCCAATGCCGGTCCGTACCTGCTTGCCTGGCACCTGGGTACGGAATGGGAGCCGAATATGGTGAAGAACACCAACGAGAAGCATAAGGATAAAACCCAGTACCAGGGCACCTTCATATCGGCCAAGCCCGAAGCAAGCCCGTTCGAAAATTGGCTGGCGCGTCTGCTCGATCATCTGGCCGTACAAGAAGAGCAGAACGGCTGGAAGCATCCTCTCACCTTCACGAACTGGGTGACGACCGATCCGCTAAAGCATCCTGGAGAAATCCTGATCCAGGAGGACATGTCCAGCGTGGATGCGACCCATCTGGATGCTGCCGGCTGGCAGGGCGGTTACTTTGCATCGTTTCACGTTTATCCGTATTACCCGGACTTTTTCCGGCTGGATACGACGCTGCAGGATGTTAAGAATGCCGACGGCACTGCCAATACCTACCGAAGCTATCTGCGCCAGCTGAAGGCCTATCATAAGGGGATGCCTGTTATGATTACGGAGTTCGGTATCCCGTCTTCCGTCGGGATAGGGCATCTGGCCAACATGGACCGGAATCAAGGCGGGCATGACGAAATGGAGCAAGGACGGATCAATGCCTCGCTGCTGCAGGATATTCATGCCGAAGGAATGGCAGGGGGCATTGTCTTCTCCTGGCAGGACGAGTGGTTTAAACGGACGTGGAACACGATGGAGTTCGAAATTCCTCAGGCACGCCGAAAATATTGGCACAATGTGCTGACGAACGAGCAGTATTTCGGGCTTGTTGCGGAAACGTCCGGCAAGGAGGGCGTGCTCAATATCGATGGAGACGGCAGCGATTGGAATAAGCTGAAGGCGGAGGACAAGCAAGTTCTCCCAGGCTCTTATCCAGGATTCCAATCGATAACCATGACGCATGATGAATCTTATGTCTATATCCTTGCGGAGCTCACGAAGCCGTTTGATCCCGAGCACGAGCTGCTGAATCTGGGAGTGGACACGCTGCCCGGAGGCAACAAGCATGCGAAGGAGCTTGGCGGACGCCAGTTGGATGAAGGTTTGGAGACGCTCATCACGTTAGGCAAAGATAGCGAGAGCGAAGTGAAAATCGCATCGAATTACGATTTCCATACCCGATTATACGGGAAGCTGTATGGTATGCTTCAGGTGAAGCCGGAGGAGATGAAGGATGATTCCGGACTGTTTCACCCGTGGAAGCTGGCCGTCGGATTGGAGATGATCCCTCCGGATTCAACCCAATACTATCCGTTTGAGGATGTGGCCGCTGGCCGCTTGACGAGAGGAACGACCGACCGTACTTCGCCAGACTTCAATTCTCTCGCGATGTGGCAGGCCAAAGGGAGTATCGTCGAAATGCGCATCCCGTGGATGCTGCTTGGTTTTACCGATCCGAGCTCCCTACAGGTCATGAGCTACGAAGAGAAGGACGGCAAGCTGACAGCGGTAACAACCCAAGGCATTCGTCTCGTTCCCTGGATTCAGCAGCGAAGCGGACCAAACGCTCCGACAGCGGGGGAGGCTGCTGCCGAAACGGTCGCCGTATCCAAGCTGCCTGTCTACAGCTGGCCTGTCTGGAATAAGGTCGAATACCATGAAATATTGAAGCAAAGCTATGATCTCATGAAAGCAGCGTTCGAACAGATAAAAAGCCCTTCCTGAACCGGAAAGGACTTTGCCAAGCCCCGGCCTTCGGGGCTACTTTTGTTTGTTGCGCGAGTTGCGCCATTTATTGAATTCCAAAAATTCCGCAAACTGCTCCTTGCTGACCCCGGATTCCTTTGCTTCCCGTAACAGCTCCATCCATTCCTCATCCAGCTGCCCTTGAGGGGTGGTGTCGTTATGGAATAAGGTTTCTACGGAAACCCCCAGCACTTGACTGATCTTTTCCAAAAAATGAACGGAAGGATTCGATCTCAGATCTCTCTCTATCGAGCTTAAATACGATTTGGCCACACCGGCCTTCTCCGCCAGCTCGGAGATAGAAAGCCCTTGCTCCAAACGCAATTGCTTGACTTTTTTGCCAATCATGGTCGTGACCCCTTTATGTTCTATCGTCAGTTCTACTAGTTATTTACACTAAGTATTTATTATATTTTAGCAAAGAATAAGCCGTCTGTGGCTTTATTTTAAATGTAACCGTTTTCAATGTAAAATAAAAAAGAAGAATCCGCAGATTCTATAAGAAAATAGCCTATTCTTCTTCTTGGTTACTCTTGTTTTTCATCTTTATGTTTGTTTTTTTACATTCATTGAAAAATTGCCGGACTTCCTCTGTGGAAAGTCCCGAATCACGGGCGGCGATCATCAGGTGAACCCAATTCATATCCTGTCTTTTCGTATGCACTGTCGAAGACAACGACATAGCCTAATCCCTCCTGGTTTCGGAAATTTGGCACATTATACTGTTCGTCCGACGATCCGGATTTTTGTCCGCTGAGGGTCATATTTGGGATTTTTTGCCTATTTATTTTAGGGAAATGAATCGTATGACCCAATAGAATCATACATTCAGAAGCCGCTTCGAATCCAAGGGTTGAGGGGGGAGGGCAGGTCATTCCGACATGACGATTTAGGTACTTTTATTACGAACGGGTCAAATTTTAAGCGTTTTGTGATCCATTTGAGCTTCAAGAACATCGTATAACGCCAATTTGTAATTGATTTTATCTAGATTGTAGTAAAGTTCTTTTATTTTTTTCTCAATTTCTGATTTATGGGTTAACATCATTTTTTTGCGTATTGAAATCGTGCGATCCCCCTCTTTAAATAGGTTTACATATTCCTGGATTTGAGTGATGGGCATTCCTGTTGCCCGAAGTGCGGTTGTAAAGCGAATCCACTCTAAATCTTCCTGGTCATATACGCGGTTCCCATTTTCGCCGCGCTTTACATAAGGGAGAAGTCCCTCGCTTTCATAGTATCGAAGTGCGGAAGCCGATAGTCCTGTTATCTTAGTAACTTCTTTTATACTCATCATAGTTCTTCTCTCCTATATTAAAGTGTACTTTAATACATTTTCAAACAACGTTAGATAGATATTTGTATGATAGCTGCCAATATCCATAAGAACCAAACTTGGTGCGGGGAAATATGGGGATAATTATACAAAATTTATCGAAAGGAATAAACGGTTGACTTCAAGTCCGCTTTAGCATGTACGCTATAAAAGGAATTAAATCCCGCTTTGGAAAGGATGAGAGGATTTTGAAAACTAGACAATTAGGTCATAGCCATCTGGAGGTTTCGGCAATTGGTTTAGGCTTGATGGGAATGTCAGAACTGTATGGAAAAGCGAATGATGAAGAATCGACTCGCACAATTCATCGTGCATTAGAATTGGGCGTTACGTTGCTTGATACAGCCGATTGCTATGGAAATGGCCATAACGAGGAATTGCTCGGTAAAGCATTAAAAGGACGCCGTGAACAAGCGATTATTGCGTCCAAGTTTGGTGTGGGACCCAATTTTGAAGGAGTATTCGGACGTCCCGACTATGTGAAAACAGCGATCGATAGAAGCTTAAAACGGTTAGGTGTTAATTATATTGACTTGTATTATTATCACCGCATTGATCCTGAAGTGCCAATTGAGGAAACGGTAGGAGCGATGTCCGATTTGGTGAGGGAGGGAAAGGTGCGGTATATCGGTTTGTCAGAAGCATCGTCAGATATCGTGCGCCGAGCCCATGCCGTTCATCCTATTTCCGCTTTGCAAACAGAGTATTCACTTTGGAGCCGGGAAGTAGAAACAGATATTTTACCTACTGTAAACGAATTAGGCATTACTTTCGTAGCGTATAGTCCATTAAGCAGAGGATTTTTGTCTGGAGGCGTTCGTAAGTTCGAGGATTTTGCCGAGACCGATTATCGCCGAGTCCTGCCGCGCTTCCAAGGGGAAAACTTCCAGAAGAACCTTGAGTTGGTTGACAAAGTGAAAGAAATCGCCAAAGAAAAAAATTGCACGCCTTCACAATTAGCCATTGCTTGGACGATGGCCAACGGAACTTTGCCGATTCCTGGAACGAAGCGCGTGTCCTATTTGGAAGAAAATATAGGATCGTTGGAAGTTGCACTGACTTCCGAAGATTTACGTCGTATAGAAGAAGTAATGCCCAAAGATTCTGTAAGCGGGGATCGTTATTAATGAAATTACTCATCGCGGCTTCTTGAATTCGGGCAATGACACCGACTACGGTGGGAGAGTGCATCGCTGAAAGCCCGGACGATAGAATAAGAGCTATGACGCGATCGACGTCATGGAACGGCATCAAATAATCTGAATATTAAAAATGTTCACGTGAACATAGATAAATGCTCTCCAGCCTGTTATAATTTTATTAGCAAAACCAAGTCTAAAAAATGAAGCTGGAGGTTCCATGATGAAGCTTTCCGTATTTACTGTCGTTACACCGGACCTATCCCCTGAAGAATTAGCTGCAGCTGCCAAAGAAGCAGGAATTGACGGCATCGAATGGCGCTTTAAAGAAGTTCCAGAGGAATTTAAAAATGAGAAGCCTTCCTTCTGGCGCAACAATCTGTGCTCGATCGATCCTTCCGCTACGGATGAAGAGATTGAGCGTTTTGCACGCGTAGCCCGTGAGCATGGCCTGCAAACGATTAGCGTTACGCCTTATTTGAAGGCCGGAGATATTGAAGCTACGGAGCGTGTCCTTCAGGTAGCCCAAAAGCTGGGTGCCAAAGTGATCCGCGTCGGCGTACCTAACTATGACCGCTCGACTCATTATAATGAGCTGTTCGATCTGGAGGTTCGTTATTTGGAGGCGGTAGAGCCGCTGGCCAAAAAATACGGTGTCAAATGTCTCGTCGAGACTCATCACAACACGATCATCGCCAGCGCATCCGCCGCGCTTCGTTTGGTGAGCCGCTTCGATCCGAATCATATCGGCGTACTGTTCGATCCGGGCAACATGATTCATGAAGGATATGAGAACTTCCGCATGGGAATGGAGCTGCTGGGACCTTATCTGGCTCATGTTCATATTAAAAACACAGGCTGGAAAACGGCGGATGTTCGCGAAGACGGTTCGCAAGCCTGGACCTCCTATTGGGAGCCGAATCTGGAAGGTATCGTGAACTGGAAGCAAGTGCTTGCCGATCTGAAAGCGGTAGGCTACGACGGCTACCTGGGGGTAGAGGATTTCAGCGGCAAATATGGCTCCAAGGAATTGCTTAAGCAATACGGAGAAGAGGTTCGCAGCATTTTGGCCTCCATTTAATAAATGTGCAGCAAGCCCGCTGCCGGCAGATGCCGGCAGCGGGTTTTTTCATATTGATTTCGGGGTTCTCCACAAAGCACCTTATTCAGCTTAGATACCGAAGGCGTCTGCTTCTTGGGTTTATTTTGGTTTTTTGGGAAACGATGATAAGATAGAAGCATAAATTTGAAGGGGAAAAAGGAGTCTGAACGAGTCCGATGAATCCTGTTGCCAAATTGCTCATTATCGGCGGCGCGGTCATGATTGTCGCAGGCCTGCTCTGGGCGGTCGGAAGCAAGTACTTGCAGCTGGGCCGGCTGCCCGGCGATATTGTCGTGGAGAAGGAAAACTTCAAGTTTTATTTTCCTGTCGTGACCTGCATCGTCATCAGCGTCGTTTTGTCACTCATTATGTATGTGATTCGATGGTTTTCGAAATGAGTGGAGGATGCGGCGGAATACACGGAATACCGAGAACGGCGCTCACCATGGAGGTTGAGCGCTATTTTGCATGATCAAGCGGAGAAAGCGGGTTAAATAGATGTTGTTATGTGAAAATGTTCACAATAAAACAAAAACAGGAAATAGTTTGCTTGAGGGTAAATAGAGGGATAGAAGCTAGCATCATTTTGATGAAAATCCATTCTATTATCGTCCTTAGTAGAATATAGATTAGTAGACAATGGTTATCCGAGGTGAAAATCTTATGATTCGTATACGCAACAATCCCGCTTCGAGCGGCAGGCCTCGCAGCGGCCTGCTGCTCGTGCTCGCGTGCAGCCTGCTGACGGCATCGGCAGGCTGCACCGCCAAGCCCGCCGCCGCGCCGCCCGGCGTCGATGCCGGCTCCGCAGCCGCCGTGACCCAGCCTCACGGCGGCGGCGAGACGAACCTGCCGACTGCGGCGCAGCAGTCGGCGGGGTACCGCTTCCCGCTGACAGGACTGGTCAGCGGACAGCCTGCCCATGACCGCCCGGTGGTGGTCATGGTGGAGAATGCGCCGCAGGCCCGGCCGCAAAGCGGACTCGATCAGGCCGATCTCGTCTACGAGATCCTGGCCGAGGGCGAGATCACGCGGTTTGTGGCCGTGTATCAGGCCCAAGCGCCGAAGGTGATCGGGCCGGTGCGCAGCATCCGGCCGTATTTCGTCCAGCTCGGCGAAGCGCTGGACGCGGTCATCGTGCATGCGGGCTGGAGCCAGGATGCTATGGACCTTATCGCCGAGCATAAGCTGGAGCATCTTGATGAGGTATACGGCGACGGAGCCTATTATTGGCGGTCCGGCGACCGCAAAATGCCGCACAATCTGTACACCAGCATGGACAAAATCCGCCAGGGCATAGCGAATAAAAAATTCCGCACGGAGTGGAAGGAATCGGGACTCTCTTACGCTTTTGCGGCAGGGAAGCCGGAGCTTGCCTCCGGCGGCAAGCCAGCCGCGAAAGCAACGATTCACTATATTCGCGGGTATAATGTTTCCTACGAGTATGACGTCGAGACCGGCTTGTACAAACGGTTCATGGAAGGGAAGCCCCATAATGATAAGGAAACGGGCAAGCAGCTGACCGCCGCCAATGTCCTTGTATGTGAGAGCAAGCATCAGGTGCTTGATAACGAGGGACGCCGTGATGTTGATGTAACAGGCCCGGGCAAGGGATATTTGCTGCAGGCCGGACGGATGAAAGAAGTGACATGGGAGCAGCACAACGGGATGATCCGGGCCTTCTCGGAGGGCAAGGAGCTGGCGATGCTGCCCGGCCAGACCTGGATACAAGTCATCCCCGAAGGATGGGGAGTGGATATGCAATAACATGATTGAATATTTCAAAAATAATGATTGAATCCATCATAAATCTGCGTTATGATTGCCTCGTAAAGATGTTATCCAACGTTGAATAAAGGAGAGGATTCGGTTGGCTAATGAAGTGTCAGTGCCGCTTTCCGCGGTGTTAATAGGAGCGGGACAGCGATGTATGATCTATGCTTCCTATGCGGAGAAGCATCCGGAGCAGCTATGTATTGTCGGTGTCGTGGAGCCGGATGCCGAGCGGAGGAAGCTGGCGGCAGCGCGGTTCGGCATTGCAGACGACCGTTGCTTCGATACGGTGGAGCAGTTAGCAGCGCTTCCCCGCATTGCGGATGCGGCTATTAACGGAACGATGGACGAGCTGCACGTGCAGACGACCATTCCGCTCCTTAGAGCCGGATATGACGTCCTGCTGGAAAAGCCGATCGGCGTAACCGAAGAAGAGGTTATGGAGCTCAAGCGCACTGCCGATGAGCACGGGCGCACGGTCATGATCTGTCATGTGCTGCGTTACGCTCCTTTTTATACAGCAATTCGCGAGCGGATTGCCGCCGGAGAGATCGGGGAAGTGGTGAACATCCAAACCTCCGAGCATGTCAGCTACCACCATATGGCCGTATCCTTCATCCGCGGCAAATGGGGATCCCAGGAGCAATGCAAATCGTCCATGCTCATGGCCAAATGCTGCCACGATCTTGATTTGATTACCTGGCTGAACGGAAATGCGCGGCCGGTCAAGGTCAGCAGCTTCGGAAGCCTTTCCCATTTCCGTTCCGATAAAGCTCCGGAAGGAGCGGGAACCCGCTGTCTGACGGATTGCCGGATTGAAGAATCCTGTCCGTACTCGGCCAAGAAAAATTATATTGACCAGGGCCGCTGGGGCTTTTACGTGTGGAACAACCACCACTTGGGGGCAAAGCTGACCACCGAGGAGAAGCTGGAATCGCTGCGCACCGATAATCCGTACGGGCGCTGCGTATGGCATTGCGACAATGACGTTGTGGACCGTCAATCCGTCATTATCGAATTCGATAACGGCAGCACCGCCTCGCATAACATGATCGGGGCTACTCCCAAGGCCTGCCGAATCCTCCATATTATCGGTACGAAGGGCGAAATCGAGGGGGTTATGGAGGACGGGCATTTTGTCGTCCGCCATCCGGATCCGAGACCGGGACAGGGCTATACCGAGGAGCATGTGAATATTAACATCACCGATGACGGGCATGGCGGCGGTGATTTAAGGCTTGTCGAGGATTTTGTCAAAACGCTTCGCGGTGACCAATCCTCCGTCATGTCGACGACGCTCGATCAGTCCATTTCGGGCCATGCCATCGGATTTGCCGCCGAACGTTCGCGGCTTGAGGGACAGGTCGTATTCCTATAGCTGTTTTTTGTAATATAAATGAAATCTATTTTTCATCTTAGATTAATGTTGCCAGCCTATAATAATAAACGACCCCCCTTTTCATATAAATACATTGGATAAGATCCGCAGCCACCGTTTGGTATGCGGGTCTCTTTTTGTTTATTTAGTCCAAGGGCATCTTCATATCCGAGCTTCTCTTGCCCGGAAGGATACTGCAATAATTTCCAGTTTGGAAGTATAATAAAGAGGAATATTGGAAGTGTTAGTAGCTAACCAATGACACTACAGCCGAGCCTGGAAAGGGAGAATAGGATGAAGAGACTGGATGATATTCATCTTCGCGATCCGTTCATCTTGCCCGTAGAGCAAGAACGGAAATATTATTTATATGGCACCTCGGGGGAAACCGCATGGTCTGGAAAGCCGCAGGGCTTTGATGTCTACATAAGCGATGATTTGGTGAATTGGGAAGGGCCGTACCCTGCGTTTCGGCCTGAGGCCTCATTCTGGTCGGACCGTCATTATTGGGCTCCCGAGGTTCATGAATGGAAAGGCAGCTACTATATGTTTGCAAGCTTTAAATCAGAGGAACGCTGCCGCGCGACGCAAATTCTTGTATCGGAACGTCCGGAAGGCCCTTATAAGCCGCATGGCAGCGGCCCTGTGACACCCGAGGATTGGGAATGTCTTGACGGCACGCTGTATGTGGACCGGTCCGGAGATCCCTGGATCGTGTTCTGTCACGAATGGGTGCAGGTTAAGGACGGTGAAATATGCGCCATGCGGTTGTCCCCCGATCTGACCGAAGCACAGGGTGAGGTCATGACGCTATTCAAGGCCAGCGAGGCTCCCTGGGTAAAGCCAGTCCGGGATGGGGACACGTACGTAACGGACGGCCCGTTCTTCTACAGCTCCAGAACAGGCGAGCTGCTGCTCCTATGGTCCAGCTTCGGGGAGCAGGGCTACGCAATAGGGGTTGCTCGTTCTTTGAACGGGGATATCAGCGGCCCCTGGGTTCACGATCCGGAGCCGATTTACCGGAAGGACGGCGGACATGGGATGCTGTTCCATGGCTTGCTGGGCGGGTTGATGCTCACGATTCATTTGCCGAACAAGAATCCGAATGAGCGCCCTCATCTATTTCCTGTAGAAGATTGCGGAGACACACTCAAGGTAGGGGCCGCGATCGTCTAGCTGTTAAAAAGTATGCAGACCCTCAGGAAGCCTGAAGATACCTTCCTATTCGTAGTATCCTTCTGTGGATTTGCGTAATTGGTTGAATTGATCCGCATCATGCCCGAACCATACTTGGGAATTCGTTCGGGCAGCAAGCGTGCGGACTTTCTCAACCGAGTTCCGGTAGCCTATCAAATCGTATAAAATGCCTGGCGGCTTGACGGGGGGACCGTAGCTCTCCGCCGTATAGATGGTATCGGAAGCGAGGATGATCCCGCCTGTTTCCGGCATATCTATGTGCAATCCTAGCATGCCCCAGGCATGGCCGCTCCCAAAGTTCATAACCCTGATGCCTTCTGCCAGCTCCAGGTTGTCTTCATTGCGTTTGACGGTCCGCCATTGCAATTGGTTTTTGATCCAAGCATCGATGTCCGCCCATACATAGGCACCTTCTTTTTCGTTGCGAGCATAGCTTTGCAGCGCTCCATTCAGCTCATCTTCATGGACGATGATCGTAGCGTTCGTGAAGATCTCCAGGCACCCGGCATGATCCAGATGCAGATGGGAGGCAACGACGTACTTGATTTCCTCCGGTCTGATTTGGAGCTGCTCCAGCCGATGATGCAGATAGCATTCCTCGCTAGCTGCCCAAGGGGACATTTGCTGAGTAGATTGGGCCCAGCGTCCTTCGCTGCCCATTGAATTCGGGTTGCAAGCCGTATCGAACAAAATTTTTCCTTCCGGGTGATCGATCAATACCGTATAGATCGGAAATTCTACGAATTGTGCCGGTGGATTAGGATTGCTGACCGTAGCTGGATTATGCATGGCGATAATCCAGTTTTTATCCATACGCATACGTCCGTTATCCATCACATACAGCTTTGGGCGGGCTTTAATAATATTCGTCATGTTCATTTCCTCCTTTTTTATCCTGTGCTAGACATACAATAATACATAAACTAAACTTAAGTAAGTAGGCACTTTAAGGTGTCCTGGGAACTTTGAAGTGTACAGGAGGGGACCATTTGACATCTTCAGCCAAAACAAAACAACCCGATATCTCGTTGTCGATATGCGGCTACAGCAGAGTTCTTGAAATCATTTCTAACAAATGGACGGCACTTGTCATTTATGCATTGGAAAACGGAAGCATTCGATACGGAGAAATGGAAAGAAGAATCGACGGTATTTCCAAAAAAATGCTTACTCAAACGCTGCGGAAGCTGGAATGGAACGGTCTGGTCCAACGCCATATTACAGCAAGCGTACCCCCAACCGTTGAATATTCGCTCACTCCTTTAGGGGATAGCTTGCTTCAACCGATGAGAGAGCTAAGACAGTGGGGTAGGGAAAATTACTGGCATGTCGAAGCGGCAAGAGCCAATTATGAGCAAACATAAGGCTGCCGACAATTACTTATAACAGCAACAGACCTTCCTTATAGCAGGAAGGTCTGTGTTTTTTCTCTCGATAGGGAGGTCCCGCCTGAGCTGCGACACAATACGTCGAAAATCCCCCCAGACTGCTTTTATCTAAGCCCCCGTGAACGTTTATTTCTTCTCCTTCAGCATGCCGGAATGCAGCAGCTTGAGCTGGATATCGATTCCATCCAGGGAGCTCTTGTCTAAAGCGAGCTGATCTTCCGACATCCTTTTCCAATCCTTATAATGCTGGAGGTAGAGGGCATATTGGAGCTGAAGGACATCGGCATGGATAGCGATTCCCTTTTCATAAGTGAACCGGATTTCGTTCTCCATCATTTTTTTGGCTGCGGCAACAAGCTCCTTTTCCGGCGTATCGCCGAACAATTCCACGACATTCCCCTGCAATGAAATCCGCAGATGATATTGGGGACGGCCTGACGCCTGCTTTACATCAATATGGACCAACGGATCCTCGAGCGATACGACTCCAAGTAATTTTCCGTTCTCTTGCACTTTCAGCGGGGAACGGACCGTATTTCCGATAACCCAGCGAAGCCCCTTCAAATCTTCATGTTTTAAGGCTCCTTTGATTTTTTTGCCGCTCATGATGAATGCCCCGTCCCAGGTCAGCTTCGGGTCCGGTTTTTCGGATTTTTCCCATTGGTCCGGATTGATAGAAAGGATAGGCAGAATCACGGTTCTTGCGGGCTCGTTGTAATCCCCTAAGAAAGTCATGTACTGAATCGGAAGTATCCAGGAGTGCTGCATATAGTTGGCGGCCGGCGAATGTGAAATCGTATCGCGGGGAGACAGATTGAAGAAAGCGGGCGCGTTCATGATTTCGGTTATAGGCTGTTTGGTCGCGAACACCCATGGGGTAAGCCGAATTTCCCGAAATCGGGTCAGAGCGTCCACATACCCTCCCGGCCATTGCTTGAGCGCCTTCTCCCCGATAAAGATAGTAGTTACGTGACTCCATACCATTCTTTGCTGTGCCGTATTATAGAGGTCATTCATGGCCAGGTTCAGCGATTCTCCTATTCCTTTGCCGACCCAGGTCTTTGTCCCTCCCCTGCTCTCAGGGCTTTCCTGCTTCGCAATTGCGGAAAATTCCAGGAGCTGCGCATAAACGACGTAATTCGGTTTCTCGTAATCCAGCCCGATGGCGGAGATATAATTGATCTTTTCCACATTTTGGGCATCCCAGCAGCCGGTGATGAGCGCCATGCCGACAAGAAGAGCTGCCATGATCGGTATCCGTTTCATTCCTTACTCGTACCTTCCCGGGTGGAATCGATGGTCTCCAGCATCCCCGGCCTGCTTTTCTCAGCGCTCCATGGAAGTGCCAGCAGGGCAGGAATCAAGCCCCGGAAGGTAATAGGGGATAAGGGGGCAAGATAGGGAAGACCGAAGGAGCGCAGACCGGACAAATAGACGACAATAAAGAACATGGAGATGAAGAAGCCGAACAACCCCAGTATAGAGGAGCACACCAGCACGAAAAGTCTGAGCACGCTCACGGTTCCGCTTAAAGACTGGTTGACCAAAGTAAAGGTGGCGACAGCGGTCACCGAGGAAGCAATCAGCATGGTGGGTGAAGCCAGCCCGGCCCGGATAGCCGCGTCCCCGATAATAAGTCCTCCCACGACGGCAATGGTTTGTCCGACGGCCTTCGGCAGCCGGATGCCGGCCTCCCGAAAGATCTCGAACAAAAACAGCATCAGAAGCGCTTCCAGCGGTGCCGAGGTGGGCAGCCCTGTACGGGAGGTTACTACGGTAGCCAGCAGCGGAAATGGGAGCTGCTCCATATTGAACGTGCTTAAGGCAACCCAAAAGCCGGGAACAAAAATGGCCACGAACAAGCCGATGAGCCTTAGCGCTCTTTCAAAGCTGACAAAGTAAAAGGTGAGGTGCAGGTCCTCCGGCGATTTGAGCTGAGACGTCAGGTTAGACGGCGCGATCAGAGCCATCGGGGAACCATCCACCAAGACGGCGAAGCGGCCCCGGAGCAGGGACTCGGCAATAAAATCGGGCCTTCCTATATAGTCGATCAGTGGAAACAACGAATAGGACCGGTCGGATAACCCTTCCTCCAATTGGGCGCTGCTTAGAAGGGCATCGACACAGATGTTATTGAGCCGGTTGCGCGCTTCCTGGATCGTATTCGGATTGGCAATGTCGCGGATGTACATTAAAGACACCTTGGTCCGGCTCCTTGTTCCTATTTCGAAAGGCTCGTTGCACAAGGTGGGCGTCCGCAGTCTTTTACGTATTAAAGCGACGTTCGTAGAGATTTCCTCTGTGAAGGCATCCCGGGGGCCTTTGAGTGAAATTTCCGTGGCTGATTCTTCCGGGTTCCTCTGCGGGATCTGCGGAATAGAGACGGTGTAAACCAGGGAGAGGGCTTCGAAGACAATGACAAGATGACCGCTGAACAAGCGCGTAAACAGGCTCTCGTCCGACCGTATCGATTCCAGCTGGAGCAGGCCGCCCAAATGATCCGTGATGGTCTCCCACTTCGAATGCTCCTTGATGCAGACGGTGACATTGGGGATGACCCATTCTTGCAGCTGTTTGGAATCGATCATTCCTTCGCAATAGACGAATATGACCTTGGGGCAAGCCGGATTGGAATAGGTATGGGCGGCAATGCATATATCATCGGAATGGGCGAAATAGGAGCGAAGCGTCTGCTCATCCCAGCGTGTCAGCATCTTGGAGGGCTTGCTTCGGGTTAAAGGGGACGTTGTACGCCTGTCTTCCAGCCTGCTGCGTATCCAATGAAGAAGGTTCATAGGCTTCGTCCTTTCTGCCTGCTTTTTAGAGCGACAAGGGTGATAAGAACAAGCGAGATCACAAGTGCCGCGTAGAAGGTTATCGCGTAATAGTTGTGAATGTAGGCGACGAAAGTCATGTCGCTGACCGGCAGCATACATAGAATAAACAAGCATAAGCTGATCAGATTAATCGATAATTGGCGTCTCCGGGGCAGTCTGATCTGGAACAGCTCGACGATCAGAAAGATCGATAGCGCGATGCGGATGAAGCTTCCGGAGAGCCACTGATAGATAGAGAAAAAGTCGACATGGGCGATGTACTCGCCAATTGTGACGAGCCTCCACTGCTCATAGGCAGGGTAGCGCAGATTGGCGGCCTCCTCCGGGCCGAAGGCGGCAATCGATCCTGTCAGCGGGCCTAGAGTCAACCCGCAAATGACGGAGAGCAGCGCAAATAAATGGCCCCATTTGAGGGGACGGCTTAATAAATGCTGCATAAACAAGATGATGATCAGCTCGATAAATCCGCCGCCAATATAAATCGTGCATTGGGCAATGGCGGACAGCTGGCTTGTCATCATCGGAAACAGCAGATTATATCGCTTATATTGAAAGTTAGCGGCCATGACGAAATAACCGAGCACGATGACCATGGGCAGAAGGATGCCCGCCGCAATCGCAATGGATTGGATGCCTTTGCTAGCGGTATAACAGCTGAGCAGAATCAGAGCGGCAGCAATAATGATTACCGGAGTTTGGGGTAAATACGTTACTTTGGTCCAGGTTACCGTTTCTTTCAGTGAAATGAAGGCGATGCATCCTATATAGATAGCGGCTGCAAATTGTATGAATCGTGTAAACCAGACTCCCGTATGGTTCTTGAGCCAATCGACAAGATTCGCTTGCCTTGTTTTTTTTGTTATGGCAAAAGGGATCCAAATCCAGGCTGCGAGCAGGATGAAGGCGGCAATGACGCTGATCCATGCATCCCGCTTCGCGGTTTGCAGAAGCAGGGGAATGACGGTAACATGATTGGCAAGTCCGACGGTCATGGTTAGTAGGATGCTTAGCTGCAGTATGGAAATTTGGTTGGACGAATTCATGTTGTTCAGCTCAGCCCCCTTATTCTCCCCTTAGAAGTGATACCCAAAAAAGGGATGTTTTACACCGGGAATTTGTCGAATGAGGTCAAAATAAATCTTTGATCAAAGCAGCAATGACCCGCAGGAGGGCATCTTTTTAAAATGCCTCCTACGGGCCACCGAGTCGGAGTTAAGGCTATTTATTGTACTTCTATTCCTGCCCCACCTTTTAAGGCGGCAGCCGGCACACTTTCATTTTGAACAAGCAGGGCTCATCGCTTGCTTACAGCATTCACCCGTATGGCTCTTCCAACCTTACCATGGTGTTTCCGTTTTATGTTCGATAACCGGCAAAATTTTTGGCTCAAGAGCTTTTTTCATTTGTTCCTTTGAAGGATGGCTCTTAGGGATTTCCCCATTTTGTTCAGCTTGAATCTGTCCTTCAGCCTGCGTATTCGCAATCACATCAATCACTTGCTGTTTAGAGACATGCTTAGATGCTGCAATATCAACAACAGATTGCCCTTTTGCCAATTGCTGCTTTAATTCTGCTGGGCTCATGTTTAGTAATGAAAGCAGGTTTTCATCGTTCAAAAAGGCATCAGCAGTATAATCGGGCTTACCATTTGTGGAGAAGAAGCCTTCTACTTTCATGTTTGAAGGTGCAGTCTCACCGCCGATCAGAGAAATACTGATGGTATTGCCCTGGACAAAAGCCTGGTAGAATGGCGCTTTCGATCCCTTTTTGGTGTAATTTAACATCCATGTTTTTTGTTCCGGGTTCTCCATTTGCTCCATAGCAGACTCATACTCACCGATGCTGCCGTACATTTTATCAATAAGATCATCTACCTTGGTCTTGATTTCCTGATCCGTTAAAGCAGTGAGCGGCCTCTCCTTAGGCTCCCAATTCTCTTGAATCACGTGCTCGATCGCACCCGTAACTGCGTTGGTATGAAGAGTAATCCTTTTGCCGGTTCCACCTTTTTCCTGCAATGTAATACTGGTTTGGATACCTTGAACGCGGCTTGCATCGATAATCTCAAACGATTTTGTTACGGGCAATGCGCTGTACAGCTTCTCAAGTGCTGCCTTGCCAGCCTCATCCACCTTGACTTGTTCCGTAGTCATTGGTGTTCTAGTAAGCATTTCAATCAGGGGAGGGGCCGCAAATGCTGCAGTTGGAATCAAAATCGCAGCCGCAGCGATTCCGCTAATAAGTCGTTTTTTCATAGATAGTTCTCTCCTTTTTCGTTGCAAATATTGCGCATAGGATTGTTCTATGCGTTTGGAAATGGCCGGCGGGCATTCCATCGCTTCTGCTGCTTGATGCAGATGTTCACGGATTTTGCGTTCCATAGTCATGAAGCTGTTCCATCCTTTCCGGGGGGAGATTCCCTACATGTTTTCGAAGCGCCTGAAGGCCAGCATGATATCTGGACTTGACTGTACCCAGCGGAATATCGAGCAATACTGCGATTTCCTCAAGAGTATAGTCATGGAAAAAACGGAGGATAGTCACCGTTCGCTGCTTGTCGGTCAGTTTTTGAAGTGCCTGCAATATCTCTTGGTTAGTCCCCTCCGTCACCACAGCGGGATGATCCCAATGATGCTCTTCCCGGGAGAAGATACGGATGCGTTCAAAAATTCGGAATCTCCGCCAGCCCTTGACTCGAAATCTCTGCACTTGACGGATGACCAATCCGTGCAGCCAGAAGTGGAAAGGACGGTTCATATCATAGCTGGCAAGTGAGGTCCACATTTGCATATAGATCTCGTTCATGATGTCTTCCCGATCCTGCTGGTGATCCACCAGAAAGGAGACTGTGCGGTAGACGTCCTGATAGGTGGCGTCATACATCGCTTGAAACGCCTGTTGGTCACCATCCTTCACTTTGGCGAGTAATTCGTACATGTATTCACTTTGCATTCAGAGGGCCCTCCTGAGTAAGCAGCTTACACCCTATATTGTCTCTGTATCCCAAAAAGGTTCGGTTCTATTTAGTTTTTAGTTTAGGTTATATTCCAGTGCTAATAAATATGGAAAAAAGATCAGAAGCTTTACTTGACTTAAAAAGTTAACTCGTGTTAATCTATTTATATGAGTTAACAAAACTTTGGAAGGAATTCATAATGGCAGAACAAAACGCTATACCATTGCGGGAGCTCAAGAAAGCCCGGGCTAAGCTGGCCTTGTACGAAGCGTGCCTCGAGCTTATCGGAGAAAAATCGTTTCGCGAGGTCTATTTGGAAGACATTTGCCGTAAGGCGGAAATATCGAAGGTCACCTTTTTTAAATTTTTTCCGCAAAAGGAGGATGTGCTCGTTTATTACATGCGGGTCTGGCTGACAGACCGGATGATCGAGCTGGCGGAGAAGCCGAAGCGGGGATTTGCGGCGCTGCGCCATATATTCGCTGACGTGGCAGAGCGCTCGAAGAAATGGCCTGGCCTGATGCTAAGCTTGATCAGCTTCTTGTCCGAAATGAAGATGCATCCGTGCATGCCGGAGCTTAGCGAAGCCGAAATTTATTTGCTGTTTCCCGAGCATAGGGAGATCGGCCGGCAGGATCCGAACCTGTTCGAGCTGTTTCGGCAGTTTGTAGAAGAGGCCCATGCAGATGGAGAATTAAGAGAAGGCATAACGCCGGGTATGGCCGTGCAAATGGCGTTTACGATTTTTTACGGGGCGTTTCTAACCGCGCATTTGTACCGGTCCAACGATGTAATGGGAGTATATGAGGCTCATCTGAAGCTATTAATGCGAAGTTAAGCTATAGAATAAATAAAAAGGATGTGGGTGCAATGTCAAAGGTTATACCGGGAAGATATACGGCCCAGATGGAAGGGTCCTTTGTCGTTTTTATGATTGGAATGCGCATTAACAAGCTGTGGGCCGTTCACAAGTGGCTGCCGGTGATGAAGGCGATGCCCAAGATGTTAAAGGAGCTGTATCAGCATCCGGAGCTCGGTTTTTTGTCGGCCTCTTATTTCCTATCCTGGCGCGGTTTGACGATAGTGCAGTATTGGCGGTCCTTTGAGCAACTGGAGCATTACGCGAGGCATGGGGCTACCCATCTGGAGGCTTGGCGTGAATTTAATCAGAAGGTCGGAACGAGCGGTACGGTTGGTATTTATCATGAATCGTATTTGATCGACGAGGGCAAGCATGAATGCTTCTATAACAATATGCCGGTCTACGGATTGGCCCAAGCCGGCTCCCACCTTCCCGTGGCCAGACGGCATGAAAGCGCCCGCGACCGGTTGAGTTCCGGCCGCGGACACAAGCAAGAGAATACGGAAATTACCGGATAAAGCTGGCATGCAAAAGGAGCTGCTCCCGACAACTCGGGATCACAGCTCCTTTTGTTCATTTATCAAATGGAATGCCCTGAATGGGCTGTCTTGGGTCAGGCTGAAGGTCTACGCCCCAAAATCAGCGTGATGACAAACAGGATCAGGAACAGAACGAACAACACTTTGGCAATCCCCGCTGCGGCGGAAGCAATGCCAAGAAATCCGAAGATTCCGGCGATGATTGCAATAACCAGAAACAATAATGCCCAGCTTAACATTTGCCTCACCTCCCAATAGGATTCCGTTCATGTTGATGTCTTTAGCCTAAGCGTTATCGCATCGTGCCGTCGGGTCCAATACTGTCGGACATATAGAGGCCGGCGGGCGGAATAACCGGCTCGTCCCGATGGAGATTGCGGCGGCGGGCCTCCTCCAGATCATGGCGATCGATATCGTCGTACCATACCATGACAAGGATTTTTCCTTTGTCGAGCTCAGCCTCGAAATGATCGGCCTCCGCTTTCGTCAAGCCCAGCGAATGCATCTTGGAGCGCAATTGGTCTCCCCTGGAGCGGAACAAGTTCGCGAATGTATTCGCGATGCCTTCCTCATACAAGCCTACTTTATTGGTGTCCATAAGATTGGCCAGCCCTTCGGTGGTCTTGTCGTCATGAGCCAACACGTAGATTTCCTCCAGCGCATAGCCTTCCCTTCGGAAATCGCGAATGGCTTCGATTGCCTGCTCCTCTGTCATTACCAGCTTCACCTTGTTGTTCATGGTAATCCCTCCTTAGAGTTTTCGCTAGAAAACTTTCTTCGTGAGCGCCTACTGAGTTTTCGATTAGAAAACTTTCTTCGTGAGCACCTACTGAGTTTTCGCTAGAAAACTTTCTTCGTAAGCGCCTGCCGAGTTTTCGAGTAGGGCACTCACTTGAGCTATCGAGCCGCCGGGATCGGCATGCCATTTTTTAACCGCTTGCCCCAGGAATGAAACAAGAAGCGAAGGTGATTCAATCCCGCGGAGATTGGTTACATAAATATAGAGTTCTATTTATAATAGAAAGCAAGTAAGACGCAAAACGATAGGGGACTATTGACGATGAATATCGTAATCGTGGACGACAATCCCATTAACCTGATGGTGATTGAAAAAATATTGAGCAATACGGGGTATTCGCATTTTATCAAGCTGTCATCCGCAGTGGAATTGCTGGACTTGTTAAATGTAGGGACCGGGATGGGACCCAAGGAACCGGTCGATTTGATTTTGCTGGATATGATGATGCCTGAGATAGACGGTCTTGAGGCCTGCAGACGCATTCAGGAATGCGAGGAGCTGAAAGACATCCCCATCATCATCGTGACGGCATTGGGAGACTCCAACCTGCTGGCGGAGGTGCTGGAGGCGGGGGCTTCGGATTATGTGATGAAGCCTGTCAACAAGGTGGAGCTGATCGCGCGCATACGCGTAGCGCTGCGCTTGAAGCACGAGAAGGACTGGCATAAGGAGAACGAAGCGCGGATCAAAAGCGAGCTTGAGCTGGCCAAGCAGGTGCAAAGCAGCGTGCTGGGTCAGCCGGTCCATACGGATAGGCTGGATATCAGCGCCTCCTACCATCCCTCCTATGAGCTGGCAGGAGATTTGTATTCCTGGTACCGCATCGATGACCACCGGTACGGCATCATTTTGCTGGATATGATGGGGCATGGCATTTCCTCGTCGCTTGTATGCATGTTCATTTCATCCGTCATGCAGGATACAATCACGCGGTTCGTCTCCCCGGATCTGGTTGTCGCCGAGCTGAACCGGTACATGAACCAGTTGAACAAACGGAATAACAACGGCTTCAGCTATTATTTTACGGCTATCTATCTGCTGATCGATACGGAGGCCCGGACTATCGAATATGTCAACGCCGGACATCCGCCCGGCATGCTGTTCGAGGAAGGGCAAGCGGTCCGCCTTTTGGATCAGGGAGGCTGTGCCGTCGGATTTTTCGAGCAAATGCATATTCAAAAAGGGGTGCTCGAATACAAGAGCCCGATTCAGCTTTTCCTGTATACGGACGGCCTGCTGGAGGCGCTGGAAGAGGAAGGGCAGGAGGAAACGAACCCGCTTATCAATGAGCTGTCCGCATGCAGCGGAGAGGAAGAGCTGTGCAGCATCATCGATCGGCTTCTGCCGCCTGAGGTCAGGAAGGAGCAGGAGGACGATATTTGCATGGTCCTGGTTCGAGCGAGGTAAAACGTCGGAGGGGCTGTAAGGAGAGAGTACAATGAAGATAAAAACAAAGCTGTTTCTCGGCTTCGGAACGCTGATGGTGCTGATGTTCACACTGGCCGGAATCGGGATTAACCGCTTGACGACGATAGACGAAAGCATGAAGGAGATTTACAGCAACCGGTACAAGAAGGTGCAGCTGACCGCGGAGCTTCACAACGGGACGACGGAGCTTGCCAAGTCGCTCGCTAATTTGCTGTTGATTGCCGACCCGGCGAAATCGACCCAAAGTCTGGAGGCGATTCGTTCGCAGAGCCTCATTGTCTCTAAAGCCCTTAGCCAAATGGATACCGAGTTCAAAGGGGGTATGGAGCAGTCCTTAGCGGCCGATATTTCGAATAGCGGCAAAACGTTCTTGAAATACAAGGACGACGTCCTTCAGCTGTACAGGGCGGGCAAGCAAGCAGAGGCCAACGAGCTGCGAACCGCAGTCGGCGTCGGTTACCAGGATGATTTTGTAAGCAGCATCGGCAGTATGACCGATTACCAGGAAGAAGCGATGAAGCAGGCTCTGACAGCGGCGGAAGAAGAAAACAGCCGCGTTTATACGTATACGATGCTGCTGGCCATACTGAGCCTGTTGATCGGCATTGCCATCATGTTCTGGATTGTTCTTAGCGTGACCCGGGGATTGGGAATGCTATCGGGTATCATCTCGAATTTCGGATTGGAAAAGGAGCAGGGCAGATGGATGGGCTCCTATCGCATAGCGATTACGACAACGGATGAATTCGCCGATATCGCCCATATTTTTAATGAGATTGCTGAGGATTTGGAGGAGTCAACGGCCAATGAACGGAAATTAAGCCAGCTTAATGCCGATCAGGCTTGGCTCGAATCCCATATCTCGTTCATTTCTACGGAGCTTCAGAGTGTCCGGCGGTTCGAGGAGATGGGGCAGACGTTCATCGGCGAGCTCTGCCGCATCATTGGGGCTCACAGCGGGGCTATTTATATCGCCGAGAAGGAAGCGGGTCCCAAGCAGGATGCACTCCGTACATTGGAGCTAAAAGGAATGTATGCCCGTGCAGACGGGACGGAGCCGGTTCAACAGGTCATCCCCGGACAAGGACTTATCGGTCAATGCGCCTTGGACGGGAAGCCGATCGACCTCGCGGAGGTGCCGGCCGATTATTTGAAGATCCGGTCCGCCTTCGGAGAGGTGGCCGCGCTATCGGTAGCCATTCGTTCCGCTGTCTCTTACGATGAGGTTGTGGCTGTTTTCGAGGTAGCCTCTCTTCAGCCCTTCAGCCTGCTGGAGCTTCAGCTGCTGGATCGGCTCAGCGAGATCGTTGCGATAACGGTGCAGCGAATCCGGGCACAGCTGCGGGTAGAGGAGCTGCTGCGAATTTCACAGTCGTTGACGGACGAGCTGCAGAGTCAATCGGAGGAGCTCTTGACCCAGCAGGAGGAGCTTCAGGCATCCAACGAAAAGCTGGAGGAGCAGACCAAGGCTTTGCAAGCCTCGGAGGAGCTGCTGCAGCGCCAGCAAGAGGAGCTCGAAAGAAGCAATGCCGATTTGCTGCGCAAAACGAAGCAGCTTGAAGAGCAAATCCTCGAATCCGAAGAAATGAACCGGCAGATCGAGCATGCCAACGACGCGCTGGAGAAGCAGGCGATAGAGCTGACCTACGCGTCCAAATACAAGTCGGAATTTCTTGCCAATATGTCTCATGAGCTGCGGACGCCTCTCAACAGTCTGCTGATTTTGTCCCAGCTGCTGAAAGAGAACAAAGAGGGTAATCTTAACCACAAACAGGTTGAGTATGCCGAGACGATTTATACTTCGGGCAGCGACCTTCTGAAGCTGATTGACGATGTGCTGGATCTGGCCAAGGTCGAATCCGGTAAAATGGAGCTTCACACCGAGACGGTTGTCATCAAGGACGTGACGGACGCTCTGTACAAAGCTTTCGTCCCGATGGCCCGCAAGAAGAAGCTGTCGTTCGATATCCACATCGATGAAGGGACTCCGCAAGACATCGTGACCGATTCCCTACGCCTTCAGCAGGTGCTGAAGAATCTGCTTTCCAACGCATTTAAATTTACGTCCAAGGGAGGCGTATCCATTCATATTCATTCGCTGACGGGCGGCAGCCCTATGATCGGATTTACGATAGCGGATACCGGAATCGGCATTCCTGCTGATAAGCAGAGAATGATCTTCGAAGCATTCCGTCAGGCGGACGGCACGACGAGCCGCCACTATGGCGGGACGGGACTCGGCCTGTCGATCAGCAGGCAGATAGCGGGACTGCTTGGAGGCTGCATTGAGCTGGAGAGTGTGGAGGGCGAAGGAAGCCGCTTCACCTTGTACATCCCCCAAAATCATGAATCGCTGCTGAGCGAAGGCTATGCGCAAGCGGCTGCTGCCAGGGACGTCGAACCGCTCTTAGCGGAGCCGGTTCCGCCTATGGCTCTGTTGAGGCCGATGGAATCCGCCGCCATGCCTTCTGAGGAGACGCAGCAGCTTCCGGACGATCGAGGCTCTATTGAGGAGGGCGACAGGGTTCTGCTGATCGTGGAAGACGATATCCATTTTGCCAAAATCTGTATGGATACCGCCCGCGAGAGAGGCTTCAAAGTCATCGTCGCACTCCAGGGAGACACGGGACTCGAGCTGGCCAAAGCTTATAAGCCGGATGCGATCCTGCTCGATATCCAGCTTCCAGTGATCGACGGCTGGTCCATTCTCGTTCATCTCAAGAATGATGCCGCCACGAGGCATATCCCGGTGCATATCGTTTCGGTAGTGGACGAAATTCAACAAGGCTTGTCCATGGGAGCGATCGCTTATTTGCAGAAGCCTTCCAGCAAGGAAAGTCTGGAGCAGGCGTTCGCCCAAATCGAAGCCTTCCTGGATAACGGCTTGAGACGGCTTTTACTTGTAGGCAAGGACGAGGACCATCGCAGCACCATAACCGAGCTGATCGGGCATGATGATGTTCAAATCGTCAGTGCATCGGGCGGAGCCGAAGCTTGGGACGAGCTGAAGAAGCAGTCCTTCGATTGCATGGTTATCGATATGGGACCGGCGGATCTGGCCGAGTTCGAGCTTCTGGACCGGATTAAATCCGAAGAAGGCCTGCGGCGTCTGCCTATTGTTATTTATACGCAGCATAGATGGGACAGCAAGGAGCGGCTCAGGCTCAAGAAATATGCGGAATCGATCATTATCAAGGACGTGAAATCGCCGGAGCGCCTGCTGGACGAAACGGCCATGTTCCTTCATCGGGTGGAGGCCCGTCTGCCGGAAGCCAAACGCCGTATTCTGCAAAAGCTTCACAGTAAGGAAGCGGTGTTCGCCGGTAAAAAGGTGCTCCTCGTGGACGACGATATCCGCAACGTCTTCGCCCTGTCGAATTTGCTGGAGGGCTATGATATGCAGGTAGCCTTTGCGGAAACGGGCAAGCAGGCATTGGAGCGTCTGTCGGAAAGCCCGGATATTGATCTTGTGCTCATGGATATTATGATGCCGGAGATGGACGGCTATGAAGCTATGCGCGCCATCCGCAGCCAGCCGCAGTTTGAGCACCTGCCTATCATAGCCTTGACGGCCAAGGCCATGAAGGACGATCGAGAGAAGTGTGTCCAGGCTGGGGCATCGGACTATATTACGAAACCGGTTCATACGGAGCAGCTGCTTTCCCTTATCCGTGTCTGGTTATGCAAGTGATGAGCGGTGCAGGAGAGAAGCGGAGGCTGGAAAGGAGAAGCAGTGTGAATTCGAATGCTTGGGTGGCAGACACAACTGTAGATGCGGAACCCCTTGGGGATGAGGAGGACGAACGTGAGCGAATAGAGATCGAGCTGCTGCTGGAAGGGGTGTTCCGCCTGTATGGATACGATTTTCGCCAATATGCCTACCCTACCCTGCGCCGCCGCATATGGCACCGGCTGTACGGGGAACGGCTGCAGACGATTTCCGAGCTGCAGAGCCGGGTGCTGCATGACAGGGCCTGCATGGAACGGCTCGCATCCGATCTGGTCATTCATGTCACCGAAATGTTTCGCGATCCGGGCTTATTTGAAGCCTTCCGCAGGAAGGTGGTCCCTCTGCTCCGGAAGCTCCCGTCGATCCGGATTTGGCATGCGGGCTGTGCTACAGGGGAGGAAGTATATTCCATGGCCATCCTGTTGCATGAGGAGGGCCTGTATGACAGGACGAGACTGTACGCAACGGACATGAATGAGGAAGTGCTCCAATATGCAGAACGGGGAGTCTATCCATTGAAAAAGATGCGGGAATACACCAAAAATTACATTAAGGCCGGAGGCAAGGAGGAGTTTTCCCGTTATTATACGGCATCCGGGGACAGTGCGACCCTTCAAGCCTTTTTGCGCAACAATATCGTCTTTGCCCAGCATAATCTGGTTACGGACCGCTCCTTCAATGAATTTCATGTTATTTTCTGCCGCAATGTATTGATTTATTTTAACTCCGGGCTGCAAAGCAAGGTGCATGATTTGATGTATGAGAGCTTGTGCCGTTCGGGCATCTTTGTGCTCGGAGACAAGGAGACGATCACGTTCACCAAGCATGCGGCCCATTATGAAATGCTCGATCCGCAGCAGAAAATGTATTGCAAGATCAAATAAGGATGCCAGCGATAACGGAAAGGAATGGGAAGCTGCATGAATGAACCGATTCACATCCTGCTTGTTGACGATCAACCGGAAAATCTTCTGGCTTTGGAGGCGATGCTTGGCGATCAGCCTTACCATTTGGTCAAGGCACATTCCGGTGAGGAGGCTCTTCGCTGCTTGCTCACCTATAATTTTGCCGTTATTGTGCTGGACGTACAGATGCCTGGCATGGACGGCTTCGAGACGGCCAAATGGATTAAATCCCGGGACAAATCGAAGGCAGTACCGATCATTTTCGTTACGGCGGCCTATCATGAGCAGGATCAATCCTTCACGGCGTATTCCGTCGGTGCGATTGACTACATGGTTAAGCCCGTCATGCCTCATGTGCTGCGCTCCAAAATCGAGGGCTTCGTTCACATTTACGTGACCCAGCAGCAGCTGCAAAGGCAGACGGCATTGCTGCAAGAACGGACCCGGGAGCTGCAGCAGGCCAAGGAGGAGGCCGAGAAGGCCGCGCGGGCCAAGTCGGAATTTCTGGCGGTCATGAGCCATGAAATTCGTACCCCTCTCAACGGAGTGCTGGCTATGGCGGATCTGCTGCTGGATACGCAGCTTTCCGGGGAGCAGCGGGAGTATGCCGAGACGATCCGCAAGAGCGGCGCCTCGCTGCTGACGATCCTGAACGACGTACTGGACCTGTCCAAAATCGAATCCGGTAAAATGGAAATTACCGAGGAGCTGTTTCATCTCCATTCCTGTCTGCAGGAGTCGGTAGGCCTCTTTCAGCTGGAAACGCGCAGCAAATCGTTGAATATCGCCTATGAGATCGATCCGCGGCTGCCTGAGCTGCTTGTAGGAGATGAATCCAGGTTAAGGCAAATTCTCGTGAATTTGCTCGGAAATGCCGTCAAATTTACGGAGAGCGGCTGCGTACACGTGTCGGTCAAAGAGCTGTCCCGCGAAACGGATCAATACGTGGAAATTGAGTTTGCCGTGCAGGATACGGGAATCGGCATTCCCGCCTCCAAGCGCGATATTCTGTTCAGACCCTTTTCCCAGCTGGATTCCTCTACAACCCGCAAATATGGAGGTACAGGGCTGGGGCTTGCCATCTGCAAAAATTTCACCGAGCTGCTCGGGGGCACGATTTATCTGGATACGGAATATACATCGGGAGCCCGATTTGTGTTTACGATACGGCCGAAAATAGGCTTGCTGGAGCATCATACCTTATAATTGCTGAAGCAAAACGATAGAAATCGAATACCTCTCCCTTACGTCAAAAGGGAAGCCATGACATGCCTATAACGAACCATAGGCTTTTTTTGTTGCCTTCAAATTCATATCGTCCGAGTTCGGGCGGCGCATGAAGTGATTCACTCCCTCATCCGCCTTCCCTCCATCCCTGGGATTTATTTTCCCCGTCTCCTCCAGATTGAAAAATTGATTATAGACCATACTAATCAGGAGTGCCCAAAACCTAGAAGCGCTTGTTTCAATGCGGTCCCCTTCGTTTAATCAATACTATGAAGGTCAGGCAAACTACATAAACGGAAAGGTTTGGTGATGACGGGATGACACAAAAGCAATGTGTGGCTATGCTTCTTGCCGGAGGGGAAGGGAAGAGATTGGGCATACTGACGAGTCAAAAGGCGAAGCCTGCCGTTCATTTTGGCGGTTCGGCCCGAATGATTGACTTTGCGCTTAGCAACTGCCGGCATTCCTGCCTCGATACGGTTGGTGTAGTGACACAGTATCGTCCCGAGGCTCTGCATCGTCATATCGGTCTGGGCTCCGCATGGCTGGAGAAGCCGGAGCAAGGGGAGATAGCTCTCTTATCGTCCCGCCAGTCCCAGATCGGCGAAAGAGGGTACCTTGGGACGGCCGATGCGATTTACCGCAATTGGTCCTTTATCGAGAAGTATAACCCGGATACGGTGCTCGTCCTTTCGGGCGATCACATTTATCATATGGATTATCGCAAGCTGCTGGAGCATCATTTGACAGCGGGCGCGGATGCGACCATTGCCGTAACTCCGGTACCTATATCGGAAGCAAGCCGCTTCGGGATTATGAAAACCGATTCCAGCGGACGCATTACGGAATTCGCGGAGAAACCGAAGGCTCCGGCAAGCAATTTGGCTTCTATGGGCATTTATATATTCAATACTTCCTTCTTACGCACATTCCTGGAACGGGATGCTCAGGATTCGTCTTCCAGCCATGATTTCGGGAAGAACGTCATACCGGCCATGCTGGAGCATAACGCCAAGCTGTATGCATATGAATTCGCCGACTATTGGAAAGATGTCGGAACTATTGAAAGCCTGTGGGAAGCCCATATGGATTTGCTGGGCGGAAGCCCCGCCTTCGTTGCAAGCCGGGACTCCTGGCCGCTCTACAGTGCCAATGGCTTGGCCCAATCTCGCTTTGTAGAATCGCTGGGACTCGTAAGGCAATCGCTTATCTGCTCCGATTGCACCATTCATGGGCAGGTGGAGCGCTCGGTGATTTCCACGGAAGCTGTTATAGGGCAGGGCAGCCGTATTTTCGACAGCGTCATTATGCCGGGAGCACAGATCGGCAGCGGAGTGACCATTTACAAATCGATAGTCGGTGAAGGCGCCGTTGTACGTGATGGCACCACTTGGGGTTCGGCCGACGGGGAGATGATCTCCGTGATCGGCGACAGAGAAGTCATCAGCATTCAGGGGCAAAAGCTGCCGAAAATTTTCGTTTCGGCTAATCAATTGCAAGCGGAGCTCATAGGCTAAATAATAAGTCTATTGTTTATGATTTCCCGGCAGCATGTTTTTGGGTCCTAACACCACACATTGGGGAGGGAAGGAACATGAACAGGATGTCTTGGATGATTACAATAACGACGATATTCCTATGGACGGGCTTGGGAGTTGTTCAGCCCATTCACGAAGAGGCTGCTTTGGCCATGACGGATTCCGCCAAGCCGGGGGGCCGTTCGGACATGTCGGTCCAGCCGCAGAAGACGAATCCGGAATCGGCCCAGCCCCGCTTTCAATCCGTGAATGGATTGTCGCTAACGGATGATTTGAAGACCGTGTTCGAAATGAAAGGCCAGCCCCTATCTATGAAGCAGGATGAAATATTACCTTCCTTAAAAACTTACACCTTTAACGATTGCAGCATCATTATGGTGGACGGCGAAATCGAGTACGTGGTGGTGCCGGCGTCAACCGGGAAGCTGGATATCGATGGGGACCAGGTTCCGATGGATATCGACAAGCTTAAGGTTAAGCTGGGTCAGCCCTATTTTGTCAGCGAGGACGGTATCGTCTATAAGGATGGAAGCCATGTCTTAAAAATCTACACCGATGTAGTCAGCGGCAAGGTGACTTCGGTTCACTATTTTCAAGAAGCCGTTCAGTAGATGCAAGAGCCTAACCCCTGTTTCCGCATAGGAACAGGGGTATTTCTTATATGAAACGTTCTTAGCCTCCCATTTGGAGTCACCAGCGTCCATGCCTTTGAATATGTCTATAGTAGAGTCATGCATTTGTGATGAATACCCTGAACAATCGGCTTGGCGAAGGGGACCTCTCTATGGAATTATGGAAAGCGATGGAGCTGGATGATACGGAACAGCTTGTCCTATGTCAGGATAAGGGCAGCGGCTTGAAGGCGATTATAGCAATACACAATACCCGTCTGGGACCCGCACTCGGGGGGTGCCGCATATGGGACTATACCTCGGAGGAGGAGGCTATTCGGGACGCGCTTCGTTTGGCAAAGGGGATGACGTACAAATGTGCCGTTTCGGGCCTCCCCTATGGAGGCGGCAAGGCCGTCATTATGGGCAAACCCGACCCGGCAAGGCGGGAGGCAGTCTTTCGCTCGCTCGGCCGCTTCATTGAAACGATGCAGGGGAGATATATTACCGGCATCGATCTGGGGACGACGGTTCAAGATATGGATGCCGTCAGGCACGAGACCGGTTATGTAACGGATACGACGGGGTCCTTATGCGCAACAGGGGAATTCACAGCGGAGATGACGGCATATGGGGTTTATTTGGGGATACGTGTTGCCCTAAAGGAAGTGTACGGAACCGATGATTTGAACCGCATCACGGTGGCGGTGCAAGGCCTGGGCAAGGTGGGCACCTTCTTATGTCGATACCTGAACGACGCAGGCGCCAGATTGATCGTGGCGGATGTGGACGAACGGCGAGTCCTCTTCGCGATGAAGCAATTTGGCGCGAGCGCCGTCATGCCGGATCAAATATACGCCGCCGCGTGCGATGTGTTTTCCCCTTGTGCGCTCGGGGGGATCTTGAACGATACGACGCTAGGACAGCTTCGCTGCCGTATCGTAGCGGGCGCCGCAAACAATCAGCTCGCCGAACCGAGACATGGGGTGCTGCTGAACGGGGCAGGGATTCTTTATGCTCCCGACTATGTGATTAATGCAGGTGGAATCATTGTTACCGCGGCTGAGCTGAACGGCTGCAACGGGGCTCAAGCCAAGCAGCAGGTGGAACGCATCTCGGCCAATGCAGCCGGCGTGTTCCAATCAGCCCGGACAGAGGGGATTGCCGCATCTCTTGCAGCCGATAGACTGGCCGATCAGCGGCTTGTCGGTGCGGCGCCTTAAATTATAGATAAGAGCCGCCGTTTGTTTCGTCCGAAGGATGGGCATGAACGGCGTTTTTAATATTTTCAGGGTATTTGTTTCATTTTCAGAAGAATTCGCAGGCAAGTCTAAAAAAAGGATGATTCCGTGCCATAAATAGGGCATGAATCCGTAAAATAGCTTAATTTGTTCGCAGAATGTTCACAGATGTCGAAAATTGCTTTTTTCTAATTGACGAAGTAGGAGTATAATAGGAACTACATAGGATTCCGTTCGCACCTGTTCTATCGCAAGGAAAAAGTTAAATGCTGGACTTCTGTCTTACTTGTGAAAAAAGTTACAATTAGCAATTAGCCTGAAATCCAATTTTCATAAATCTCCTTGAGACGGAAAAGCTATAATGAATGAACAGGGATGCAAACACTGGCGGTTTTCTATCTCAATGCAAAGGAGGACGTTTACTTATGTCAGAAGCAACACAAACGATTTCACGTGAATCTGCGGATGTTCTTGACCAATTGATGAAGCCTGAGGTGCAGCAATCTCTAACCGTCCTGGTAGAGAACCTGCCTAAGCTGGCTGAATTGGTTACTATCCTGACCAAAACCTACGACGTGGTACAAAACGTAGTGACGGACCAAGTGCTGATCGAGGATATCAAGGGTGGTATGGAAGAATTCGTAAAACCGATTCAAGATGGTGCTAAAAGTATTGCATCGGCTGCTATCGAGGCTAATGATCGTGTAGCGACAGCGCAAACCACTTCTGTCGGTCTGTTCGGCATCTTGAGAATGCTGAAAGATCCGCAAGTGCAAAAAATGCTGCAGCTTTCCCAAGCTTTCCTGGATGTTATGGCTGAGCGCCGTGAACAAAAGGAACAGCGTTAATCCATTGGATTTACCATAGAACGGAGGATAAGTATGTCGAAGCAAATTTTAATTTTGGGCGGCGGTTACGGCGGATTGTTGACTGCGCTGACTGCACGCAAATATATGACAGCAGAAGAAGCAACCATTACTCTTGTGAATCGTTTTCCGACTCACCAAATCATTACCGAGCTTCATAGATTGGCTGCAGGTAACCTGTCCGAGCAGGCTGTAGCTCTTCCTTTGGAGAAGCTGCTTCGCGGTAAAGACGTAAATCTGCGCATTGACACCGTTGAGAAAATCAGCCCGGACGAGAAAAAGGTTCTTATGGCCAGCGGCAAAACGTATGAGTATGACGTTCTTGTCATTGCATTGGGCAGTGAAACGGCATTCTTCGGAATCCCAGGTTTGCAAGAAAACAGCTTCGTTCTGAAATCGGCGGCTGACGCTAACCGCTTGCGTGCGCATGTGGAAGAGCGCATCGATGCTTACGCGAAAACCAAGAACAAAGCGGACGCAACGTTCGTTATCGGCGGCGGCGGTCTTACCGGTGTCGAGCTTGTTGGCGAATTCGCGGATATGCTTCCTGGCCTGTGCCGTAAAAAAGGGATCGATTTCAACGAAATTTCCTTGTACTGCGTAGAAGCGGGTCCTTCCATTCTGGCAGGCTTTGCTCCTGAATTGGTTGAGCGCGCTCAAACCAGCTTGGAAAAACGCGGCGTTCAGTTCTTGACCGGCGTACCTATTACGGAA
Source organism: Paenibacillus sp. 32352 (assembly GCF_002042965.1). Taxonomy (GTDB): domain Bacteria; phylum Bacillota; class Bacilli; order Paenibacillales; family NBRC-103111; genus Paenibacillus_S; species Paenibacillus_S vulneris. The sequence continues at coordinate 100,836 of NZ_MZNT01000016.1, forward strand.
ATGACGGAAACTACCGTATCGTTGAAAGACGGAAGTTCCATCGATACGAGCACTTTAGTATGGACCGGCGGCGTTCAAGGTAACTCCGTTGTGGCTAACTGTGGTATCGAAGTAAACCGCGGTCGTGCAACCGTAACAGACTTCCTGCAATCCACATCCCATCCGGACGTATTCCTGGCTGGCGACAGTGCGGTTGTGTTCGGCAAAGAAGGCCGTCCATATCCTCCTACCGCTCAATTGGCTTGGCAAATGGGCGAAACGATCGGCTACAATATTTTCGCTTACTTCAACAACGGACCAAAGCAAGAGTTTAGCCCTGTATTCTCCGGTACGCTTGCAAGCTTGGGCCGCAAAGACGGCATCGGTACGATCGGCGCGAACCAAACCCGCTTGAAGGGCTTGCCTGCTACCCTGATGAAAGAAGCAAGCAACATGCGTTATTTGTCTCATATCAACGGCCTTTTCACGCTTGCCTATTAATTCATATGCCAAAAGCCTTGCCCGGAATTGCTTTCCGCAGCAAGGCTTTTTTGCTTTGATTACATAAAAAACTTCGCCCCATTCTTGGATGAAAACGGAGGGGGCGAAGTTTTTTTGGTTTGTACCGGTTTTACCGGAACATAGGGAAGATATAGCGCACAATGAAGTATAAGAAGCCAAAGAAGATGACGATGTAGGCTGCGTATTTAATGAAGGTGGAGGCGACAAGCCCTTTATCATATTTTTGTTCGATACGCTTTTGTTCAATATCTACATTGTTCGGTTCCATGCTGCATCGCTCCTTTACATTCATCTCGAATTGGGTGAAGCGCTGTAGCATGTATTACCCCGGCTTTGTGAGAATGAATCAAGTTTCATTATGCGCCTGCGGAGGGTAATAGCCGAATAAGGATGAATAAGCGGTACCGGCTTACGGGGCTGAAGCTGACATTCATGAACTCTGGGGAGGGAAATCCATGATCATTCAAATCAGTGTAGCTGTCATCGCCATCGCGTTTGTGGTTTTGGTCGTTTTTCTAATTACGACGTTGCGTTCCGTAACATCGCTGCTGGGCCAGACGAATACGACCATTCGTGAGCTGCAGAACGAAGTGAAGAATATGACGCAGGAGGCATCCGAGCTGCTCGGGCATACGAATGAGGTGACTATGGATATTTTGCAAAAGCTGCATGCTCTGGAGCCTGTATTTGATTCGGTCAAGCTGGCAGGTGAGGCGGTCGAGGAGGTCACTTCCTCGGTGAAGCAGGCATCGGCTGCGGCGGCCCGTACGATCAAGGAAAAGGTGACGGAAGAAGCGTGCCGGCCCATGGCAGGGACTATCGCCAAGGCACTGCAGCTGGCGCCGGTGGTGCTGGAGGCCTGGCATCAGATCAAGCGGCGTCAATCGCCAGCCCCTTGATGCAGCATCCGGAGCACGGGGAAAATAAAAAAAATCATGACAACATCCGGTTTCGGCTGTTTCATTGGTTCCCATTCGGGGTAATGGTATGATAATGGGAAACAAGTTTGGATGTTAGAGAGGAGCTTAAAAGAATGAATCGAAAGCATACGTTCGAAATAGAAAAAAAAGGTCACTCCAAATAGCAATCTGGTTTATTTAAAAGGCGAGCTCGACTTGTCCAAGGCGGCTGAATTTCGAGCGGCTGCGGATTCCTTCGTAGCGGATACGGACCGGTTGATGGTGCTGAATCTGAAGCATTTGGGGTATATCGACAGCATGGGGATCGGGGTGATCCTATCTTTGCTCAAAGCCCGACACGTACTGAAAGCTCCGATCATTGTAGAGGATATTCCTCCCAAAATTAAAAGGCTGTTCGATATGACCGGGTTAACCCCGTTTATCCAAGAAACCAAGAATAACGCGATATAAGAAAGGGTAGAAGAGAAGATATGAACTGGGAAAATCGTACGGTTAATATGACGTTACCTGCCGAAGCGGAGTTTATAGACCCCGTGCGTTTGACCTTGTATGGCATATGCACCAAGCTCGGCTTCTCCTACGAGGAAATTGAGGACATGAAGGTTGCCGTAGCCGAGGCATGCAACAATGTGGTCGTCCACGCCTATGATCCGGGCAGACCGGGAACGATGGATATCCGTTTCGAAATGCTGGAGAACGGGGTACGTATTTCGGTTAAGGACCATGGTCACAGCTTTGATTATGAAGAGAAAGCTCAGCAGGCCACATCGCTTCATCATAAATCAATAGAAGAGGCGAACATCGGAGGCTTGGGCATTTATTTGATGCAGGCGCTGATGGATGAAGTGGAAGTGATGAGCGAGAGGGGGACCGAGGTCATATTGACCAAACGTCTTAGTAAAAGTGAGGAAATGGTATGAAAATAAATTCAGAGAGACCGGCATTCCATATTCACGATCTGATTGCAAAATATCAGCAAACGGGTTGTAATGAGGTCGCCACCTCTTTGCTGCTGCAGTTTGAACCGATGGTCAAGATGGCTGCGGGCAAAATGTCGCGCAACCGTCCGGACCTCTATGAAGATTTGTACCAGGTGGGACAGATGTCCATGCTCCGGCTGTTTAAGCAGTTCGATACGGAGCAGGGGGTTCAATTTGAAGCTTACATGATGAAAAGCATCATAGGACATATGAAAAATTACTTGCGCGATAAGTCCTGGTATATCCAGGTACCGCGGCGCGTTAAGGAAAAAAGCGGCCGTATTCAAACCGCTATCGATATGCTGACGGTTCGGCTTGAGCGGTCACCCAATGTGGAGGAGATCGCTCAAGAGGTGGACCTTTCCGTCGAGGAGACAATCGAGATTCTGGCCGGCCGTGAATATTATCACTATGTTTCTTTGGACACGCCGTTGTCTACGGAGGACAATGGGGCCACTATCGGCGATTTGCTGAGCGAGGAGAAAGATGATTTTCAGCAGCTCGAGCGCAAGCTGGATTTGGAAGATGCGATGGCGCGGCTGAAAACCCAGGAGCAGCAGGTGCTCCACCTTGCTTATGTAGAAGGCCAGTCCCAGCGGACCATAGCGGAGCAGCTGAACGTATCCCAAATGAGCGTATCCCGTATTCAGAAGCGGGCGATTGACAAGCTGAAGCAGTTTTTCACGGAATCCCGTGAAATTTCGGACGCTTGATAGCCTAGTGGACAAGCCTTCGTGTAAGCGCGTTCAGATTGCAGATTTTCAACAGACTCACGCCCTCTCGAGGGCGTAAAGTTGTTGAAAAACCCGGTCATATAGAAAAATGTAAAAGGTGGTAGGTGGGTATCCCTCGTAGGAGCGATAGCGTCCGCCTTTGTTCTCGGAAAATACCCGCTGTAAAGCGATATAATCAAAATTTTTCCGGGAACAACAGCTAAGGGCTTTGCAAAGCAAAGCCTGCTTCGGAAGCTTGGCCGGAGGGGGATACCCCACCGGGGTACCAATGCTATTTTTCAAGCTTTACAGGTTTTTCAACAGACTCACGCCCTCACAAGGGCGTATTTTTATGCGCACCTGGTTAACACGCCTGGAGGGAGGAGATGGACAATGACAATTCGACAGCTCAACATGCCTGGCGGGTGGAGATGGCATGTCGGCGATGATTTGGCCGCAATAAAGGTGGATGAGGCCTCTCGGGATGATCTTCATTCGGTCAACGGCCTTCAGCAGCTCAAAAAGCACAGCACGGTCCGCTTCCGGACACCCCGGATCCGGATGTATGATAACGGCTCGAAAGCTTTGTACGGAGCGATTCTGTACGGCAGCCCGGCTCCGCGCGAGGATCAAGAGGCTCTCTATGTGTCGTTTTACTTGGCTGAGAACGAGTTATTTACTTCCGAGCTGGATTATTCCAGCATGAGTCCTCATCTGGATGAAGAAGGACTCCATGATAGGATGAAGGGCTGCCGCACGGCGGCAGAGGGCTTCTTCGTGCTGCTGAGTGAGCTGGCTTTGGTCTGCCTGCATGGTCTGGATCTGCTCTCCGCCAGGCTGACCAAGCTGGAGCAGCGAATGAGAAGATTTAATAACGCGCACCTGCTGGACCATTTGATAGAGCGGCAGTACGATCTGCTGCATTGGCAGCACCGGATTACCCCTCTGGAAGAGCTGCTGGTAGCCGTGAAGGAGCTTTATGATCCTGAGCAGCTGGCGCGCTGCGAAGCCTATCGTGTGACGTGCCTGCGGGTGGAACGGCTTACGCTTCGAATGGCGCATTTTAACGACGAGGTGAGCACGCTTCTGGCTATGGATGAGAATATAGCGTCGTACAGAGGGAACGAGATTATGAAGACATTGACCGTATTTACGGTCGTCTGTACGCCGGCGACGGTCTTTGCGGGCTTGTGGGGTATGAATTTCAAAGAAATGCCCGAGCTGGAATATCAATGGGGCTATCCGGTATCCATTGTATTCATTCTGCTGCTTACCCTTATCGTCTACGGATGGCTGAAGTGGAAGGGCTGGACAGGAGATTTGATCCGCGGGAAAAAGAAGGATTCCAACCTGTTTTAAACGCCGCCTGCTTCGTTTCAAGCTGTCAGGTACAGGGTAATGATACTTAAGCAACACATTATCCTATTGTACAAAGGCGGTGTTTGCCATGACAGTAAAACACAGTATCCCTTGCGGGGGCAATGAGGTTTCCGTTCGTCAGACCGACTCGGACAAGTTTCAAGTTACCATTCAATCCCAGGTCAATCCGCTGGGAACAGGCAATGTGTTGGAAACGTTCTCAAACCTGGACGATGCGATTCAAGCGGCAGAGCTGTTCTGTAAGCTGCACGCAGCGGCCAAGGAGCTCGGCTATCATTTGGAAGACGGTCATTTTGTAAAGCCGGACAGGCCCAAGCTGCATGTAGGGATGCTTTTGCACGAGCAAACGATGCCGGATGAGCTGGTACTGCTGCTGGAACGATAAGTCCATATAGATGAAGCTTAAACAAGTAGGCGCAAGCAGGCGGCTGTCAAATGGAGACAGCCGCCTGCTTGCGGCTTTATTACATAACATCGAGGTCCTCGTAAAAGCGCCGCGCTATGCGGGGGCATCTCTTGCGGCCGGGCATAAAAAGCATGAAAAAGCGATGCCCCTGAAGGAACATCGCTGGTTTGAGAGAAGCATCGGAAGCTACCCCTGAGAGGCTGTCTTAGCTTTATCCAACGCCTCGTGAGTGTTAGCTTCGGCGTGATCCGCCGCTTTATGTGCGGTATCGGCCGCGCGATCGGCCAGACGGTGAGCGGTATCCGCCGTTTTATCCGCTGCTTGCCGCACCTTCTCTGCCGAAGCCTCTGTTACCTTGTGCGCGGAGTCCAGCGCCTGATTTGCGGCTTCCCTGGTTTTCTCCAGCAGCTCGGTGCCTTGCCCGCTCACGGTTTCTACCGTATCCGCCGCTTTGGTTTTCACCAGCTCCAGCCAATCCTGGCTCTTGGCCTGCAGGGATTGGACTTTGGTTACAAGGTCCTCTCGCAGCTCGCGGCCTGATTTCGGTGCCAATAGAAGAGCGATCAATGCTCCGGCAGCACCTCCGATAATGGTTCCCAAAACGACATCATTTCGTTTGCTTTCCGTTGCTGTCATCGTTATCCACTCTCCTTACCATGTAATGGGTTTAAGATTGTTTGCCGTTTAAGGTTCTGGACAATAGCGTTAGCAGGAAGACGAATAATGCCGCTCCTACAATGGCCGGAACCACGGCGAAGCCCCCGATGATAGGTCCCCAGGTCCCGAGCAGCAATGCCCCGAGCCATGCGCCGACGAACCCTGCAATCATCGATCCGATAATGCCCCCGGACATTCCTCCTGGCGCAATTGCCGAACCGATAGCCCCGATGACAATAGCCATGATGATCGTTATCAGCAAGCTGATCATCCCCATCACGCTCCCTTCCATTGGGTTGTCTTGCATGATAATTAGTACCCGTTAGGAGGAATCGTGAAACACAAGAACAGCCCGAAGCATCCCGGCGGGAAGCAGAAGGGCTGTTAGGGTTTAGTGCTCGTCATAATGGCGCAATAGGCTATTCATGCTCATAAAAGGTCAACCGATTGCCTGCAGGGTCCAGCACCGTGATTTCCTTTCCCCCCCAAGGTGCTGTTTCGAGTCCAGGCTTCATATATTTGTACTGCTTGGCGGAAAGCCTCGCGTAAAGGGCCTCAATATGCTTAGTTTCTATCCGAACGGCCGCACCAGGGCAGCAATCTCCGTGATGCTCGGATAAGTGCAGCACGCAGCTTCCGTTAGAGATTTGCATGTAGAGAGGGAAGTTATCTTCATATCGATGCTCCCAGTCGAGCTCGAATTCCAAATAATGCAAATAAAACTGTTGAGTCTTCTCGACGTCAAACATACGCAGTATCGGTATGACTGAATGGAGCTGGTATTGCTGCGGCTTATCCATAAATATTCATTCCTCCCTTGTCTTGCCGGGCGGTGTGTGCCCTGCATTTTCCTATATCCGCCATACTTATCGGCAGCTGTTACTAGCATATACAATAATTCCCTGCGGTACAATCCTGGTTATTTTCCTTTGCTTCACTACTGCTGCGGAGGAAGGCTTTATAAAAACGTAAGAAACGGTAGAATATGTCTACTAGATTATGTATAATAATTCAATATTATTTATTTTTATTCACAGCAAAAGAGGTGGTTCATTGATGGACATAGTCATTCGACCGATGCTATGGAATGATCTGGAGGCTGTAGGCCGGCTGCGTCCGGAGGGCTGGGGCGATATTGCACCGCAAATGCTTTATTACTGGAATGATCCCGGCTGTATGACCTTTGTTGCCGAGCGGGGAGATCGTATAGTCGGCGTGGCTAACGCAACTTGCTGGGGGCTGACGGGATGGTTAGGCCCCATTATTGTGGAGCCCTCGTCTCGAGGTCTAGGACTGGGTTCGCGGCTCACCCGGACCGTAATGGACGATCTCCATTCGAAGGGCTGCCGCACGCTTCAGCTTATTGCTACCGAGTTCGGCAAGCCGGTATACGAGAAGCTGGGCTTCACCGTAGAATCCCGGTACTGCTTCTTAAAGGCGGAGCCGGAGGCCGTGATGGAAGAAGCAGGCGGATCGGGGCAGCTGAGGGCCGTTCAGGCAGCCGATCTTCCTATGATCGCAGAGCTGGACCGGAGGGCAGCTGGAGAGAACCGCATGACTGTATTGGAGAAGCTGCTTCAGCATAACGGCGGCTGGGTCGTTCCGAAGGAGGATGGGAGCGGCATTCGCGGCTATTATTTGCATGGAGCTCCGTGGAGCCCCGGTCCTATTGTGGCGAGCGATGTGGAAGCGGGGAGAATGCTGCTGCGGCAGGCTGCAGTCTCAGAGAAGCATCGCTCCATCGGGGTAAGCGAGCTTAATACGAAGGCGATAGATTATCTTCAGCAGATCGGATTGACGATCGCCTCCTACGCCGATCGCATGGTGCTGGGAGAACGTTCGGCATGGCGTCCCGATATGATTTATTCCCGTATCAGCGGCTCCCTTGGTTAAGCAGGCTTCATTCGACAGCATGTTCACCCTCCTGCCTCTGTGATATAATGGAAATTGTCAGTTTATTCTTATCCATTCGACTCATGTGACAATTTTTGAGGAGGGATCGTTATTTCGTACTTTATTGCTGGACTGATATCGTTTGTGATTGTATTGGTAAGCATACCTCCGCTGCGCAAGCTGGCTTACCGGATCGACTTTGTGGACAAGCCCAGGCCGGACAATGAAAGAAAGATTCATCGGGAACCGATCCCGCTTACGGCAGGAATCGCCATCTTTGCAGGATTTGTCCTTACATACCTCTTGTTTATAAGAGATAATCTGTCCCAAACCTTAGCGATCATGGCGGGCGGATTGCTCGTGCTTATGATCGGACTTGTCGACGATTGGTACAAAACGCATGGCAAAGAGCTGTCGGCTCTGCCGAAGCTGGTCGTTCAGCTGCTGGCGGCCGTCATCGTATACAAATCCGGGATCGTATTTCATGGCTTCACGAATCCGTTCACCGGGGAAGAAATTCTTCTATGGACCTGGGCGCAATTTCTGCTGACTATCACCTGGATTTTCGGCGTAACGACGGTCATTAACTTCTCGGACGGCATGGACGGACTGGCCGGCAGCTTATCGACGATTTCTGCGCTGACGCTGTTCATTGTCGCTTTGGCGAAGAATCAACCGGATTCCGCCATGATGGCGATCATTCTGGTCGGCGTCGGCTTAGGCTATCTACGCTATAACAAGCCTCCGGCCAAAGTGTTTATGGGGGATGCGGGAGCCTCGTTCATCGGCTTTATGCTCGCGGTCATTGCTTTGAACGGCGCCTTCAAGCAGGCGACGGTCTTGTCTTTGTTTATCCCGATTCTTGCGTTAGGCGTTCCGATCTTCGATAATTTGTTCGTGGTCTTCAAACGGTTCCTGAACGGCAAACCGATTTATCAAGCGGATACGAGCCAGGCGCATTACCGGCTGTTGGCCAGCGGATTGAATCCGAAGCAGGTGCTGATGTTTTTATGCTTGATCAACGTATGCTTTGGACTGACTTCTATCATCATATTGATGCTAAAAGTATAATGTATGTGTACAAGCCTGCCGTGCTGCTTAGACGCGGACAGGCTTTTTTTGTGGGAAATTATATTTGGCCAAAAAGCAGAAAATGGGCCTGAAAAAGGGAAAATTAGCCTTTTGCCTGCATAACGGAAGGGGAAGGACAGGGAAGACCCGAATACGTATATCTTAAGCGGGATTTTTGTCGAGGAATCGCTGAGAGGAGACGGAATATGCAAAAGACGACTTTGGCTAACGGACTTACGATAGTGAGCAAGCACAACGAGCAGGCCGTGTCGACCCTGATCTGCTACTGGGTTAGGGCAGGGGGGCATTATGAGAAGCAGTATCCATACGGCATCGCGCATTTTTTGGAGCATATGCTGTTTAAGGGAACGAAGGGACGAACGAAGGAGCAGATTACGAACGATATCGAGAATTACGGCGGCAGAATGAATGCTGCGACCAGCGTGGACCGGACCCGCTATTATGCTCATGTTCCTTTTGATAAATGGAGGCAGGGCGTAGAGCTGCTGACGGATATGGTGTTCCATTCCGAATTTCCGGAGGAGGAGCTCCAGCTTGAAAAAAAGGTGGTGATCGAGGAGATCAAGAGAGCTCACGATAATCCGCGTGATCACGGGAGCCGCACGCTGCTGCGCATGCTGAGGGCCATGCACCCGGAACGGGCAGGGAATCTGGGGACGGAAGAGACGCTCACGGCGATGACCAGAGAGGATCTTATCAAGTACCATGGGCATTACTACAAGGCTAGCAATATCGTGCTGGTCGTCACAGGCAATATCGAGCATGACAAGCTTGTTGAATATATCAGCTCTCTGGATATTCCTGCATCGGAGCCTTTCACGGAGCCGTTGGATAAGCTTCAGCCGTACCAGCTCGGCGGGCGTGTCATTCATGAGGCCAGAGACATCCGGCAGGCGCATCTTCATTGGGGAATGTACGGCCCGAGCTCTTATGAGGACGATAAGTATGCTGGTTATGTGGCTCTCCACTTGTTGGGAGGCGGACACGGATCGAGGCTTAAGCGGCGTATTCGGGGAGAGATGGGGCTGGCCTACGAGGTGTGGGCTGCCATTAGCCCCATGGTTAGTGAGGGCTTCATCACGGGCTATGTCGGCACCGATCCGCTTCGGCTTGGGGATGCCAAAAACGTAATTCTTGAGGAGCTGGAGCGGATGCATCACGAACGTATCACGGACGAAGAACTGGAGAGGGCCCAGAATGCGATTATCGGCAGGCATATGATCTCTCAGGATCAGACGGAAGCAGTGAACAGCAGGCTGGCCTCCGAGCAGCTGTATCGGATCCAGACAGACCCGCACTATTTTGCCGCACAAATCCGCAGCGTGACGCCGGAGGACGTCATGGCGTTCGCCCGGAGCTACCTGCGCAAGGATCAAATGCTGTTCGTCCAAGTCAGCCGGGCGGAAGAGGCCGGGCAGGATGAGGGCCATAAGGCAGTATAAACAAACATAATAAGCCGGTTCCCTGTAAGGGATTCCGGCTTATTCGACTTACTTTCAAATTCAAGGGGCCCTTGCAAAGCAGCTGAATCAGCCTCGAAGCCAAGGCTCCACTTCCGCGTTGTTTCCACACCTGGTGCTTGTCATGGAAGCGGCTTACCGCTTTTTCTCCTTGCTGCTCAGACCGCCGATATATTGATCGTAGGCCTCGTAGATTTTGGCTGCGATCGGAGCGGCTCCGTACCGTCCGAACCTTCCTTCCGGAACGACGACGGCTACCGCAAGGACGGGATTATCGGCCGGAGCGAAGGAGATAAGCACCGCATTATCGACGGTTCCGCCGGGTACGGCCTGCGTGGACGTACCGGTCTTGCGCGCTACGGGGAACGGCAGATCCTCAATGCCCGCTGCGCCGCTCTTCATTCCTTTGATTACGATATCCCAGTAATTTTTAGGATAATTGACCTCGTTCAACAGGACGGGTTCAAATCCTTTGACAAGCTCGCCTTCCGCCGTTGTGATCTTATCGACGAATTGCGGCTGCATCCTCTTGCCCCGGTTAGCGAGCGTGGCGGCATATTGCGCCAGCTGCAGCGTAGTATACTTCTCGTTTTGCCCCCATGATGCATAGACCATGGCAGACTGCTTACTGCTCGTTTTGGCGTTTTGGAAAAAGTCGTTGGACCCGGCAATTTCGTTGGGCAAATTACTTCCGGTTTTAACGCCCAGGCCGAACTCTGCCAGATGCTCCGCCCATACGTCGAGCACCTTGGATTTCTCGCCGCCGTACTTGTTCCAGAGCGGGATTCCTACCATAGCGGACATATAGGTATTGGACGAATTGATGATTGCGGTTGTCGGATTCAGCGCACCGTAGGCATGCCCGTCTGAATTTCGGATCGTGGCGTTATTGCCTACCCCGAAGGAGAAGGAGCCTGAATCGTTATAAGTGCTGTTAGGATTAATGACGCCTTCCTTCAGCCCGATCAGAATGGTCAAGGGCTTGATGACAGAACCCATGAAGACGAGCGAGGAAGGATGCTTATTACGCTCCTTTTCCGGAAAATCAGGATAGGACGTCGTAATGGTGCCGTTATTGACGAACGGCATGATTTGGTTGTAAACCTCATTGCTGCTAATGCCGCCGGTCCACAGATTCGTGTCGTAGTCCGGCATGCTTGCCATGGCAACGACCCTGCCGGTCTGTACCTCCATGGCTACAGCGAACCCGGAGCGGGCATTCGGGGCATAGGCGAACTCCCCTGCGGCCGAGCGGTTTCGAAGGAAGCTAAGATGCTCGGTAATCGCCTTCTGGGTCGCAAGCTGAATGTCCTTATTAATGGTTAAGTATAAATTATGGCCTTTCTCTGGCTTAACGATTGTGGGGGGGCCTATAATTTTCTCGGCTGCATTGACCGGATAGGTCTTACTGCCTTTCTTCCCTCGCAGCTCCTCCTGATACATCAGCTCCAGGCCATCGAAGCCGACATCCTCGACATCCAGATACTCATCCGTCTTGCTCCTGTAGTAGGCCAGACCGGAGTCCGGATTTCGGGCGGCGTTGAACCGTTTCATATAGCCGACCAATTGGGCTGCGATTCTCTGGCTGTCATACAATCGGACGCTGTCCTCCAGGATTTCGATGCCCCGCAGCTCATCCCGGTGCTCCAGCAAATAGGCGATTTCCTTATTGGATAAATCGGCCTTAATCCTTCTTGGGATGGAATAATAGCTCGGATCCTTGGTCTTGTTCTTATTCAAATCAAAGCCGACATCCATCAGCTTCAAGATATCGGCGGCAGAGAGCACCTTGGCATCCGGGTTGCCCTTCTCGGCGAAGATCTGCTCGAGTTTATAAGCGAGCTCTATGATTTCATCCTTGTTCGTGGCACGGCCCTCTACCCGGTAGTAGAGTGACTGCATGGACCGGGACTGGGCGATAGCATAACCCGTCTGGTCGTAGATCGTGCCGCGGATGGGGGCGATCGGGCTTTCGCTGTGGGAAACCTTGTTCTCGATCTCTTTGAAATATTTTCCCTCTACAAACTGCAAAATGGCTAATCGAATAATCAGTACGCTAAACAGGGAAAACGTAACAAAAAAGAATAAATTCAACCGAATGGAAAAATGTCTCCGTTTCCGGATCTCCTGCTTCTCGGCCTGGTCCTCTTTATAACGAAAAAAGCCGCTGCCCACTTGTCTTTCACTCCTCAGACCCATGTCCCGTAAATTATTGCTGCGCAAACCAAATGATGGCTATCCATAGCACGACGGCCGCCAGAAATCCCATCATTCCGCAGACGGAAGCCCAGCGCCAATCGAACCTGCGATTTGTTTTATCCTGTAATAGACGTGTATCCATCCCGCATTCTCCTTTACAACCATAGTTTACCATGCCGCAAGGCTGCTGTGTTGAGTGGTTTACCACAACAATGAAAATTTTTTGGGCGTTATGGACATAAGAAAACGGGCTAGCGGACGTCTGTCTATATGACGAAGCGCTCGAAGGAAAAGTTACGGGTTATCCCCATTAGAAGAAAATATTTCCGATAAAGGGAACCTTCCTCCTGTTGGTTCGTCCAATTGTGTGTGAGGTGAACAGGGGTGGCCTTTGAATATTTAAAATCACTTTCCGGCGGGATGGACAAAAATGTCATTCTGGAAGACATCATGCTCGCTTACGGGGACGATGTGTGGAATTACGCATTTTTCATGACACGAAATAAAGAGCTTGCCGACGATATCACACAGGAGGTATTCGTAAGGGTGTATGAACGGCTGTACTCCTACCGGGGAGAGGCCTCGGTGAAAACATGGCTGCTTACCATTACGCGCAATTTGGTGAAGGACCATTGGCGCTCCTCCTGGATTCGCAGGGTCATCCCGTTTGGTCTTCAGACCAGGGAAGGCAGCAGTCCTTCGGCCGAGACGGAGGCCATGGGGCTTATGGTGGAGGAGGAGGTATGGCAGGTCGTACTGGAGCTGCCCCGCAAGCTGCGGGAGGTGCTGCTGCTTCATGCGCATCATCAGCTGACTCATGCCGAAATAGCCGGATTATTGTCTTTGTCGGAGGGAACGGTCAAATCAAGATTGTATCGGGCGAGGGCCAAAGTAAGCGGTTTGTTGAACAAGGAGGGCAAGCCATGAAGCAGATGGAACCGGAGCAATGGGAGAAGCGGCTCGCGGGATCGCCGTTACGGCCAGGCGAGGGGGGCTTTTCCAAAGATTTGATGAGGAAGATAAAGGAGCGTGTCGAAGTGGAGGGAAATCCAAGAAGCCGGCGCTGGCTTAAGCTGAGTCCGGTGCTGTTAGCTTGTGTGCTGTTAGCCTTTGCGTTTACCAGGCAGGAGGAGCTCGGGGGCTTGCTCGGGCAGCTGTCGAAGCCGGCCAGTCCTGCGGTGCTGTCACCGATGGATCAAGAAAAGGAGCTGACGCTGAAGGTCGCATATTTTCATGAAAATACGTTTTCAATGCGCTACGGCAAGGCCTACACCATCCGTTATCCGAACGTGGAGGTCAAGATCGTTCCTGTCGACACGAGCGGGTGGGGACAGGCTGATTATAAGGAGAAGATGGTCCAGCTGATCGATAAGGAAAACCCGGATGTGCTGTACTTGTCTCCCGACTTGTATAGCGAGCTTGCCAAGGAAGGCAGATTGTACCCGCTTGAGGCGGTCATGAAGCAGGATCATTATGATCTGCAAAATCTGTATTCGGGCGTAACCGATACGCTTCGAAGGCTTGGAGAAGGCAAGCTGTACGGATTGGCTCCGGAGTACGAAATGAACGCCCTGTACTATAACAAAAGCTTATTCGACAAATACGGGGTCCCGTATCCAAAGGATAAAATGAGCTGGGAAGAGGTGCTGCAGCTGGCGGCGCGGTTCCCCGCAGACGGCACCGGAGAGAACCGGATTTACGGTCTGATGCCGTCCTATTACAGCAACGCTTCAGAGCTTGCTATGCAAATCGGGAAGACGAACGGCATAAGCCTGATCGGTTCGGACGGAACACAGGCTACGGTGAACACGGACGCTTGGAAAAAGGTATGGGGAATGGCGATTGACGGTTTTCAGAAAGGGTATGTCTACAAACGGGAGCCGTCGCCCCAGCGCAATATGATGATGGATGAGGTATACAAAAGAAATCCCTTCATTTCGGGTAAAGCAGCGATGGCTGTCTATGGGTTCTCGCTTAGTAATGATTTGAAGCAGGCTGCCAGCAGATACAACATGCCTTCCTTTCCATGGGATATTGTAAGTGAGCCTGTTCATCCGGCCCATCCGGATGAGACGTCCTCCCTGTTTATCGGATCGGTGTTCGCGATCAATGCCAAGTCGGAGCATCTGCGGCCCGCCTGGGAGATGCTGAAGCTGATCAACAGTCTGGAAATCGCCAAGAAGCTGGATAAATCCTATGGCGGCGGTCTATCGGTCCATTTAAAGGCTTTAAAGCCTGACGAGGAGCATAATTACGCTCCGTTCTACAGCATGAAGCCTGCCGAGCTGCCGGATTCCTCGGTGCATCCCCGTCTGCTCCGCAAGTTCAATGAGGCCTTCGCCCCGGCGGCCGCACAAAGAACCGGTTCCGTCGTCGAGGGTAAGGAGAGGCTGGACGATATGCTTAAACAGCTGCAGGAAGACGCGCAAAAGGCGCTGTTCAACGCCCTGATAGACAGCCGGAATTAATGGATGGAAAGAGAGAGGATAGGGATGAGCATTCGAAAAAATGGCCGCATACCTGCCAAATGGGGAAGGAAACGGTACGGGTTCTCCATGCTTGCGCTTGCATTGGCGGCCTCCGCTATGCTTCTTTTGAGCGGATGCGACAAAGCAGAGGAGACTCCGGCTGGCCCAATCAAAGGCACCCTTCGGATTGCTATGGGCAACGAGGATCAATTCCAGTACGAGTACGCGGACTATTTTATAGCTAAATTTCCTGAGCTGGATGTGAAGATCGTTCCTACGCAGGATCTGTATGGCACAAACTATGTGAAGGACTATATGAAGAATTATTTGAAGCTGATAGATGAGCAGAAGCCGGACCTTCTCATTACCAACTCGTATGATTACGGGAAGCTTGTTCAGGAGGGGAAGTTGTACGACTTGTCCCCTCTGATTGCCAAGGACCAGTTCGACGTGGGGAATCTGCTTCCGGCGGCCGTCGATTTCCTGAAGATGAAAGGGGACGGGAAGCTGTACGGCTTGTCGCCGAGCTTCACCAGCTCAGTGCTATTTTATAATAAGGATCTGTTCGACAAGTATCGGATCCCTTATCCGAAGGATTCGATGACGTGGGAGGAAATGATTCGTCTGGCACAGCGGTTTCCGGCGGAAGGGGGCAAGGACGAACGGATTTACGGCTTCCATATGGGATACATGAGGTCGCCTCTGAGTCTGGTTACCTATATCGGCCAGGCGGAGGGACTCGCATATACCGATCCAACGGGGAGTAAGGCGATGCTGGATACAGATTCGTGGAGAAACATCTACCGGATGGTCATCGACGGCTACAAGAGCGGGGTGTTTCAGTGGAGCTTTATGCCGGATAAGCGCATGTACGATAAGGAGGATGTGGAGCGGGAGGATATGTTCAGTGCCGGCCGGGCCGCCATGACGATCAGCAATCTGGGGCAGATCAACGGTCTGAAGCAGAGGGGGGCGACCTTTGCCTGGGAGATGACGAGTGCCCCTTCGTCCAATCCGGGACATAGCAGCAATCCGAATTTTTCAGTCTACCCGATTTACAGCATCAACGCCCAAGCCGAGAATACAGCCGCCGCATGGGAAGTGGTCAAATATTTTAACGGGCGCGAGGCTGCCAAGATCGAAGCCAAGACATCGATGGATCTGCCGGTGCGCAAGGAATTCGCCAAGGAGATCGACGGTCACAGCCTGGAGCCGTTCTATAACGTGAAATATAACGAAAATGTACAATCCGGTTACAATGACAGCATCCCGGTCTCTTTCACCGAGCAGCTTCAGGTGATTATGGAGAAGCAGATGCAAGCGATGCTTCAGGACGGGGTATCCGTGGAAGCGGGACTGAAGCAGCTGCAGGAGGAAGGGCAAATGGCGTTGGATAAAGCGCGCGCAGAGGAAAAGGCAAGGACAGGGAATTAAATCGCAGCGGATCAAGTGTTGAATTTGTAAAAAGATTCCTGTTACAATATATGGAATTGCACTCATTTTTTATTGTAACAGGAGTTGAATGTTTCAGGTGAAACGGTTCCGTATGTGGATAGGCGCGATGATCTTAGTAGCGATGATTGGGGGGATATTGCAATGGGACGCATGGAAGAGCCGCAGCGCCGGGATAGGTCCGCAGCAGCCTTTGAAGAAGGTGGAATCGGCTGCGCAGATTAAGGAGAGCTATGATACGATCGTCGTGGGAACCGATCCGGAAGGCATTGCCGCAGCCGTCTCGGCAGCGCGTAATGGACTAAAGGTGCTCCTGGTCGACGGGAAGGACCGTGACATCCTGGGGGGACTCATGACCCTCGGCTGGCTGAATACGCTCGATTTGAACTACGCTCCCGGGCAGCCGGCGGCTTCGGGTAAACACAACTTTTTGAATAAGGGCATTTTTCAGGAATGGTATGACCAGATCGAAGGAACCTCGTTCGACACGCATACGGCGGCCAATGTGTTTTATAAGATGGTAAGCGGCGAGCCGAACATCGACCTTCTAATGAAGGCGAGGGAAATCAAGCCTCTGGTCCAGGCCAGCAAGGCAGGAAACGCTGTAATCGGCTTGCGTATTGTAAGTGCTGATCAGACCGAGCATTCGGTCTATGCCAAGACGGTGATCGACGCTACGCAGGATGGGGATATCGCCGCCATGGCAGGCGCGCCGTTCACGATGGGACGTGAGGATATCGGCGATGCCTCCTCCCAAATGGCTGTGACGCTCGTGTTCAAGCTTGGCGGAGTTACGCCCAAGGTGTGGGACTCGTTCGGCAAGCATCCTCATACGGGAAGCGATAAGATGAGCGCCTGGGGCTTTCCCGAAATGAAGGACTATGTGTCCACGAACAAAGAGCGGGTGCGCATGAGAGGGCTGAATATAGGCAGGCAGAACGATAATACCGTCCTGATCAATGCGATGCAAATCTTCGATGTCGACCCGTTGAATCCGGAATCGGTACGTGAAGGGATGGAGATCGGGAGGAAAGAAGCCGAGCATATCGTTACCTATATGAAAAACAACTTCAGCGAGTTCAAGCGGGTGGAGCTGCTAGGAACGGCGCCTGAGCTGTATGTCAGGGAAACGAGGCATCTGCAAGGGGAATACCGCTTGACGATGACCGACTTGATGGAGAACAGGGATCATTGGGATGCTATAGCTTACGGCTCCTACGAAGCGGATATTCAGAGCACGAACTATAAGGATCCCGGCTCGGTCATGATGAAGCCGAAGCAGTATGGCGTACCGTTCCGTTGTCTGGTGCCGTTAAAGGTGGACGGATTGCTAGTCGTAGGGAGAGCGGCGAGCTTCGATTCTCTGCCTCATGGAAGCGCTCGCGTCATTCCGCTCGGAATGGCGACGGGAGAAGCGGCCGGGGCGGCAGCCAAAATAGCGCTTGACCGGGGAGTGACGTTCCGGCAGCTATCCCAATCGAAGGACGGCATAGCGGAGCTGAGGGACAAGCTGATGCAGCAAAACGTAGAGCTGTCGTTGTATCCATTCGACAAACCCGCCTATATGAAGCATAAAGCATTCCCGGGTCTGAAAGCCGCCGTCAGCATGGCGGTTACGATAGGCGGCTATGATAATATGAATTGGGATTTGGACGGCAAGTCCAATCCGCAGCGGTTTGTCTCCCATATGGCCAATGTACGTAAAGTACATCCGGCGCCGTTCCAGGGCGATGCTGGCTTATCCATCCGGCACATGCCAACCCCCGCGAAGCAGCCTTTGACGCTGGATCAGGCGGCTCTGACCCTGGCTATGGCGGCGGGTCTCAAGAGCACGAGGGAAGAGGCCGTAGCGGAGCTGGTGCAGCGCGGATGGCTGAAGAATGATACGATCAAGCAAATTTCGGACCCGTTGCAGCTTACGAATGGTGACAGCTATATGCTGATCCGCGATTTTGTGGAGAGTACGGCCGGAGTTAAGTATGAGTAAAGTAGAGAGGGCTGTGGAGTTCTACCTAGCGTAGAGCCTCATGGCTTTTTTTATGTCTGAATCAAGCCTCCTATCGGATGCAGGAAGGCAGTTCTTATTTTCAGATACACCTGCGTGAAAAATTTTTTTGGACTCACCCTCCAAAAGCGGGGGGCTTTTACCGAATTCTACTAACAGCTACCTCAACCTACATCCTTGGAGGGATTATTTCATGAACAAAGTACTATTAGCGACAGCATCCGGTGTATTGGCTACCAGTCTCTTTGCGGGAGCGGCCTTGGCGAAGTCCGACAACGGCAACGGTGCGGAGAAAAAAGCGGAGAATGTAATCCAAACTCAGACTTCGGCGGAAACGAAAGCAAGCAACAAGAAAGCGGATTCCGGGGCTTCCGTTACGGACAGCACTTACAACGCCAACGGCCATCAGGGATATAAGGGGCTATTGAATGCTATTGACCATGTCCAGGATAAACCGGCAGGCGCGGTGATCGCCGAGCTGCTGCTGACGAAATACGAAAATAAACTGACGGATGAACAAAGAACAAAGCTGGAGGCTATTCAAGCGAAGGATGAAGCATTATCCGCTGTGGCAGACTTGCTTGAGGAGCAGGGAAGCGTAAGCGATGCCGTCTATGTTCAGAAGGATGCCGTTCGGGCAAACGTCAAAAATATTCAAGCATATAAAAAGCTTGGCAAACTGTACGATAAGCTGGGCAAAAAAGGCGTCAAGCTCTATGTAAACGGGGAAGAGCCGTCGTTTGAAGTGGCTCCGTTTATTCGTGAAGGCAGCACGCTCGTTCCGTTCCGTGCTATTGCCGAAGCGCTGAAGGCGGATGTCGCTTGGAACGAAGAGGAACGTTCCGTTACGGTAACGCGCGATGGAATTTCCGTGAAATTGTTTATCGGAAGCACAACTGCTTACGTTGACGGAAAAGAAGTCAAGCTTGAAGTTCCTGCGGAGATTGCGGACGGCAGCACCGTTGTGCCGGTACGATTTATTAGCGAAGCGTTAAAAGCTGCTGTTAACTGGGAGCCGGATACGACCTCCGTCATAATTAACGAAGAATAAGGGCGCAAGCCGGAAGGAAAAGTCAGAGAGTGCATATAGCACTTTCTGGCTTTTTTTGTACCCCGGAAATATGCCTTGCAATCCGTTTGGGCATTCCCTGCGGTGCCGCGCCAGCAGCATGGATGGCTTTGCGGGGTTATTTTGATCTGTATCGTTGTCGTAATAAGCAATAATTTTGTCCTGATCGAACATGCCGCATGCTTGCAAAATGAGGTAAGATAGAGTTAACTATAAACCATACAAAATCTAGTGTAATACTTGGTATTAAGGAAGGGGCAGATCCGGATATGTTAGTCAAAACATTCGCCAAGTACAGGAACGACGGACACTCCATCTGGGTCCAGCGATCCTCACATGGATTGCACAATATCGTTGAGGAGCATCGGCACGACTATGTGGAGCTGGTCTATGTGGTTCATGGCGGGGGCCGCCACCGAATTAACCAGCAATGCTTCGATATTCATGCCGGAGATGTGTATGTGATTCTGCCAGGTGAAAGCCATGCCTACGTGGATGTGGGGGCTTCCGGCATAGAAATCATCAATTGCCTGTTTGAGGCAGAGTCGGTGCTTACCGCCTATCCGGATCAGCCGGATACGGTTCGTGAGCTGGCTTACGTAGCCCCTTTTTTTGAAGAGCTTGCCTTATTACCCCGAAACCTACAGCTGACGCATGAGCAGTCTAGTGCTGTTGTGGCTTTGCTCGAAAGCATGATCCAGGAGGGAAAGGACATGGAGCCCGGATTCGGGATGGTGAACCGGCTCAAGCTGATTCAATTGCTCATCCTCTTATCGCGCTGTAAGCTGCAGCAGCAATCTATGCAGAAGCAGCATCGGCCGTTAGCGAGCGGCCATGAGATTTTGGTGCGCCGAGTGAGACATCATCTCGAAATGAACTTTCACCGAAAAATTACGGCTGCCTCCTTGGCGAAGGAATTTACGATTAGCGAGCGGCATCTGAACCGCGTGTTCAAACAGGAGACGGGGATGAGCATTACGGCCATGCTGCAGCAAATCCGAATCGAGCGGGCGAAGCATATGCTGCGCGAAACACCGAAAAGTATAGAGGCGATCGCGCTCGCCGTAGGCTTCGGGGATGCATCCTTTTTTACGAGATTGTTCGCACGTATGGTAGGCAGTACGCCAGGCAACTTTCGCAAGCAGTTCAAGGCCCGCAAAATATCATAAAAGGGCCGTATGGAGAAAGGGTTCGCTTGTCGGACCGTATAGTTAAACAGATATAGATAGGAGAAATGGATATGGATTTGAGTGGAGAGAAGGCTTATTGGAGGGTTACAAAGCGCAAAAAGCAGAAGAAGGGAAGCCAATCTCGGATAGCGGGAACGATGGCTGCGCTGCTGCTGTCTTCGGCACTGCTTGCGGCGTGCAGCGGCGGCAAGGCTGCCGGCAAGACGGAGGGAGCGGCTCAGGATAGCGGACCGCTGGAATTGAGCATCATGACGGTGACGCCAAGCACGCCTCCTGCCTCCGATGACAATGTCATCAAACGCGAGATTGAGAAGGCGACGAACTCCAAGATGTCGATTCGCTGGGTGTCCAACAATATTTATACGGAGAAATTAAATATTGCCCTGGCTTCCGGAGATATCCCGGATTTGACGATGATTAACGATCCTTTCAACAGCACGTTCCGGACCATGGTCGCCCAAGGCGCATTCTGGGACATTACCCCTTATATCAAGGACTATCCGAATTTGCAGAACGGTACGCCCAAGATTGCTTGGGAGCTGACGAAGATGGAGGACGGGAAGAACTACGGGATTCCCCGCGCACGGGATGAGAACGATGAGTCGTTCTTGATTGTCCGCAAGGACTGGCTCGACAAGCTGAATTTGAAGCCCCCGACAACGACCGAGGAATTATACGCGATGATGAAGGCTTTCGCCGAGCAAGATCCTGATGGCAACGGCAAGAACGATACGTTCGGCCTGTCGACGGGGTTTGATACGCTGCTGGGAACGTTCGAGGGTATTTTTACCGGGGTTAACGGCAAGTGGAAGCTTGAAGGCGATAAGCTCGTCTATACCGCTTTTCTGCCGGAAGTGCGCAAGGCTCTGGAGTTCACGACGCAAGCTTACAAGGAAAAACTGCTGCCGGAGGATCAGCTCTCGCTTAAGCTGACGCAGGTTCGCGATTTGTACAAGAGCAACCGTGCCGGCAGTGTTATCGATAAAACGGGAACGGGCAACAGGGTGTACGCGACCGATTTGAGGAAGCTCGTGCCGGCGTTTAAGGATACGGACTTTTATCCGTTAACCTCCATTAACGGTTTTACACCGAAGGGAACGGGCTTTAATGGCATCCTGGCGATTCCGAAAACTGTGCCTGAAGCGAAGATGAAGCGGATCTTGAAGCTGATCGACACCTGGATGACCAATGAAGTAGGCGCCATTCAGCGCTTCGGTCTTGAGGGAGTGCACCATAACGTCGTCAACGGGGTGAAGGTCACGATTCCAGAGAAGCTTAACGCGGATAATGCTTCGGACTTTAACCAGATCGTCAATCCGACCGATCCGAGTCTGGATGCGGCTGCACCTACGCCGGATATGAAGGCGGCGGACGACCAGAAGAGGCGAATTCAGGAGGAAAGGGCCAAGATCAGCGTGCCGGATATCAGTGTTGGCTTAAGCTCGCCAACTGCGCTCAAGGTGCTTCCGGATTTGGAGAAGCAGATCCTGGATCTGAAGTCCAAGATCGTCATCGGAAGAGAGCCTATCAGCGCTTGGGACGATTTCGTAGCCAAGACGAAGAATAACCCGGACGTGATCAAAATGACGGAGGAAATGACCCAGGCCTATCACAAGCGGATCGGCAAATAGCGTCCTATAGGGCTGACGTAAAAAGAAAGGGTGACATCCATGGAGCACACCGAAGGACGCATTGTGCCCGTACGCCAGAATCATCCGCACAGCGGCCGCAAGACGCGGCCCTTCTGGCGTAAGCTCGGGCTGGACATAAAAAGAGACCGCTATTTGTATTTGATGGCCCTGCCCGGGATCGTATTTTTCCTTATTTTCAAATATGTGCCGATGTGGGGAATTGTGATTGCCTTTCAAAATTATTCGCCCTTCGGAGGGGTCAGTCATAGCCCGTGGGTAGGGCTGGAGCATTTTCAGCGGTTCTTCTCCACCACTGATTTCTGGCTACTCTTTCGCAATACGCTCGCGATTAATGTATTGAATTTATTGTTCTTCTTCCCGCTGCCTATCCTTGTGTCGCTGATGCTGAACGAGCTGAGGAGCGTTATATACAAACGGTTCATTCAATCGGTGATATATTTGCCCCATTTCTTGTCATGGGTTATCATAGCCGGTTTGACGTTCATGCTGTTCGCCAAAGGGGAAGGCCTGATCAACCATTTGCTGGAAGCGATGGGGCAGGAGCGCATCGACGTGCTGACGAACCCGGACCTGTTCTGGGTCATGGTGACGGTACAGTCCATGTGGAAGGAGGCCGGCTGGGGGACGATCGTCTTCCTTGCGGCTATCGCCGGAGCCGACCCGCAAGTGTATGAAGCCGCCAAAATGGACGGAGCCGGACGTTTCCGGCAGATGTGGCATGTCACGCTGCCTGCCATTCGCAGCGTCGTCGTGATTCTGCTCATCCTGCGGCTCGGGCATATGATGGACGTCGGCTTTGAGCAAATTTTTCTTATGTATAACGGGGCTGTTTCCCAGGTTGCCGAGGTATTCGACACGTATGTATACCGTAACGGGATTCAACGGGCCCAGTTTAGCTACAGCACTGCCGTAGGCTTGTTCAAGTCGGTCGTCGGGCTGATCCTGGTTGTCGTATCCAACCGGATTGCCAAGAAGTTCGGCCAGGACGGCGTATTTTGACAGGGGGGCGCGTTGCTTGGCAAGCTCTGGGTTGTTTGTAGAGATTGAAAAATTGCAACGTTATTCCGGTGGGGTATCTCCCTCCGGACGCTGTTGTTATCAGGAAATTTTCAATGTATCCGCTATTTGGCGGTGATTTCCAGATAACAAAGGCGGACGCTATCGCTCCTCCAGGAGGCACCCCACCTTCACCTTTTGCATTTTTCTCTACTCAACAATTCTCTAGGCTTTGCTTTCGCAAAGCTTGGAGAGCAGCTAATGAAGTTGGCTTTGCTAAGCAAAGCGAGGATGTTGAGGGAGCTGTAGCGCTTAAAATAATGCTGCTATACTCCGGTGCGGTATGCCCCTCCAGCCGCTGTTGAAACCCGTGAAACATGATTATATTAAGCGGTATTTTCACGAGTTTCAAAGGCGGACGTAAACTCCTCCGAGGCATACCGCACCTCCGTATATAGCATATTCCCCGCAAAACTAGACTCTTTAACAATCCAAGGCTTTGCACAGCAAAGCCCAGAGCAGAAGCTTACGAAGCAGGCTTTGCTACGCAAAGTCCTTAGGAGGTACACTCATGAAACATACTACTTTAGGAGACTCCGTCTTCCGATATACGAACGGCGCCTTGCTGGCGCTGCTCGCATTCCTGACCTGCTTTCCGTTCTACTACGTTGTCGTAGTGTCTTTTACGGATCCCGGCGAATATTTGCAGAAAAAGTGGGTGCTGTTTCCCGATCATTGGAGCATAGCTTCCTACGAATATTTGCTGTCCACCAAAGCGTTTCTTCGATCGGTCGGCAACAGCACCTTTCTGGCCATCGTTGGAACGATCTGCAGTTTAACGGTGACATCGACGATGGCGTACGCCCTTTCCCGCAAACGGATGCGCGGACGCAAAGCGATTCTTTTCATGGTGCTCTTGACGATGCTGTTCAGTCCGGGACTCATCCCCCACTACATGCTGGTCCGGCAAATGGGCTTGATCGGAAGCGTGTGGTCGCTGATTATTCCGGCGCTCACCAGCGGCTGGAACGTGATCCTGATGAAGGGCTTCTTCGACAGCATCCCCGCCGAGCTGGACGAGTCTGCCGCCATTGATGGAAGCAACGATATCCGAACCTGGGTCACTATTGTCCTTCCGCTATCGCTTCCGGCCATCGCCGCATTCGCTCTGTTCGATGCTGTCGGCTATTGGAACCAGTTCTTTTCAGCTCTGCTGTATTTGAACGATTCCTCCCAGTGGCCTATTCAGGTGCTGCTGCAAAATATGCTGCTTAACGCCTCCAACACGGATTTGCAGGCCTATGATGTCTCCATGCAGCCGCCTCCGTCGGAGATGCTGAAGATGGCTGCAGTTGTAGTAGCTACCGTACCGATATTACTGGTATACCCTTTTTTGCAAAAGCATTTTGCCAAAGGCGCTATGGTAGGCTCCATCAAAGCATAGGATAAACAGAGAGGATGATGGTCATGGTACAAACCAAACCGAATATTATTTTTTTCATGACGGACCAGCAGCGCTGGGACTGTATCGGCCGGTACAACGAGCATATTCAAACCCCGACCCTCGATAAGCTTGCCGATCAAGGAATCGTCTACAACCAGGCGGTGTGCCAAGCGCCCATGTGCGTGCCCAGCCGAACCTCCATGATGTTTGGCTACTATCCGTCGCAGCTTGGCGTGCTGACCAATTACGGCGGCCTGCACGACGAAGATAAGCTGCCGAGCGATCCGCTGCCGGAGCTGATGCGCAAAGCGGGATATCAGACGGCCGGCTTCGGGAAGACGCATTGGAACCACGGTGAGAAGAATCCCGTTCCTCCGACGAGAGGCTTCGAGGTGCGCGCGGTAGGACTTGCCCGCAATAGCGGGCATTATGAAGACGGGGCGGTCATGATGGGCGATGCCGAGCCGGAGGGCTTGGCCGCTTACCATGAGGAGACCCGGAATTACGGCGGCGGGGAAGAGAACGCGAACGGGTATATCGGCTGTACAAGCCGGATTCCGATGCACTGGCACCGGGACGGATGGGTAGCCGAGGAGTGCATGAAGTTTTTGCAAAACGGTTTGGACGAATCTAGACCGCTGTTTTTGTACCTGTCCTTCCTGAAGCCGCATGCCGGGTTCAACGTGCCCGAAGCTTTCGAGTCTATGTACCGCCTCGAGGACATACCCGATCTGCCGCAGCCTCCTTGGGAGCAGGAGCAGGGGACTCATTTGGCCGCTAACGATGAGGGGAGCGCTCAGACCCGCAGCAATTATCTCGATAAGAGACAGGTCTGGGAGCGGATGACGCCGGAGGAGAGAAGACGAACGACGCTGCGTTATTGGGCTAACTGTACCTGGCTGGATCATTATTTCGGGCGGGCGCTGGACCTGCTGGAGCAGCAGGGAAGACTGGAAAACGCGTTGATTGTGTTCGTATCCGATCACGGAGAAATGCTGGGCGAGCGCCGCTTCCGGTTCAGCAAGTACTGCTTGTACGACAGCAGCGTGCGGGTCCCGATGATTTTATCCGGCTCTTATATTGCCAAGGAAAAACGGGGAACGGAAGACGACCGCCCGGCCGAGCTTATCGATCTTGTGCCTACATTGTCGAGAGTGGCGGGCCTTCCGCGAAATCCTCTCCTCCCCGGTCTGGATTTGCTCGGAGAGCAGCAGCGCCTGGGGACATTCTGCGAATACCATTCCAAAGGCACATCCGGAGAGCATATGCCCCCTTCCTTGATGTGGCGCAAGCAGGATTGGAAGCTGATCCTGTACTTGCCCGGAGCGCTTCACGACGCCTTCTCCCGGGTGGACCAGGTCCAAGGTGAGCTGTATCATTTGGCGCAGGATCCTCATGAATGGCATAACCTATATGGGATGCCAGAGTATGCAGCCGTTCGGGAGAAAATGACAGCCGAGCTGCTCATGCATCTGGCCTGCGCGTGGACCAGGGGCCCGTCCTTTTACGATAAACAGGGCTTGAAGGCATTGGATTTGTCATTTGACAAATGGTTGTAGTTGATGTAAATTGTTCAATAATTCAAAATTGACCGACAATGATGAGAAGAGTAAGTAAAACGGTTTTTTCACCAGAGAGCCCCGGCAGCTGAAAAGGGGTAAAGAGCCTTTTACCGAAACAAGCCTCTGAGTCTCATACCGATCCTTGCGCAGGAACTGCGTGCAAGCGGGAGGCTATGACAGGTGCTCCTGTTACAGAGCTAGGGTATCGCGATCGCTGCTTATGATAAAGCTTCGCCGTACCTGATAAGGTCGGCATGGCGACATGCCGATGAACTGGGGTGGCAACGCGAAATCGGACTCTCGCCCCCAAGATGAATCTTGGGGGTGGGAGTTTTTTTGTTGTTCTGAGGTCCATAAGTGAAAAAAAGTTGGGAGGTCATCTGTACGATGGGAAATGGGAGCGTATCAAGCATGGAGAGTAGGCCGCTAAACCCGATGGAGGAAATGGTCGCACAGGATCTGGCGATGCAAGGGCCGAATGAGCAAAAGGTCTGCACCCGGTTTCCGCCGGAGCCGAACGGGTACCTGCATATCGGCAGCGCCTACGCCATTAACATTAATTATTCGATAGCCAAAACCTTCGGAGGCAGATTTCACCTGCGAATGGACGATACAAATCCATTGAAAGAGGACATGGAGTACGTTCAGGCGATCATCGAGGATATGAAGTGGCTTCAATTCGATCCCGGGCCATTCATTTATTACGGCTCGGATTATTCCGACCGGCTTTATGATTACGCCGTGCAGCTTATAAGGAAGGGACTTGCCTATGTGTGCGACCTAAGCGCGGATGAAGTCCATGACTATCGCGGCACCTTGACCGAGCCGGGCAAGGAAAGTCCTTACAGAAACCG
Organism: Paenibacillus sp. 32352; assembly: GCF_002042965.1. Classification (GTDB taxonomy): domain Bacteria; phylum Bacillota; class Bacilli; order Paenibacillales; family NBRC-103111; genus Paenibacillus_S; species Paenibacillus_S vulneris. Next base: position 127,729 of record NZ_MZNT01000016.1, read on the forward strand.
GACCGTGGAGGATAATCTCGATTTGTTTCACAGAATGAAGCAGGGGGAATTTCCGACAGGGGCGCGGGTTCTTAGGGCCAAGATCGACATGGCTTCGCCGAACATGAACATGCGGGATCCGGTCCTGTATCGGATTATTCATGCGCATCATTACCGGACGGGGGATCAGTGGTGCATCTACCCGATGTATGATTTTGCCCATCCTTTGCAGGACGCGATCGAAGGCATTACCCACTCGTTATGCTCAATGGAGTTCAAGGACCACCGGCCTCTGTACGAATGGGTTCTGAATGCGTTAGATATCCATCCCGCTCCAAAACAAAGAGAGTTTGGAAGGCTGAATATCCAAGGCACGGTTACGAGTAAGCGGTACTTGAGAGAATTGGTGGTGGGAGGCTTCCTGGAAGGCTGGGATGATCCGAGACTGCCGACGATCAAAGGCCTGAGACGAAGAGGCTATACGCCGGAAAGTATTCACCGTTTTCTGGATGAAATCGGGGTATCCAAGTCGTGGAGCACGGTCGATATATCGCTGCTGGATCATTTTGTACGCGATCATTTGAAAACGACGGTACCTTGCGTGATGGCGGTTCTCAGGCCGCTGAAGGTCGTCATCACCAACTATCCGGAGGGTCAGGTGGAGTGGCTGCCGATCCCGAACAACCCGGAGAATGAGGAGCTCGGGGAGAGGAGGGTTCCTTTTTCAAGGGTGCTCTATATCGAACAGGACGATTTCATGGAGCATCCTGTCAAGGGCTTTCATAAGCTGTCCCCAGGCCAGGAGGTCAGACTTAAGGGCGCTTATTATTTACGATGTGAAACGTTTAGAAAGGACCCGGTCACAGGGGAGATTACCGAGCTGCACTGCACCTACGATCCGCAGACCAAAAGCGGTACCGGCTTCACCGGCAGAAAGGTCAAAGGAACGATTCATTGGGTATCGGAGGAGCATGCGGTGAATGCCAGCGTCAGGCTGTATGACAAGCTGCTGCTTGATGAGGGGGCGTTGCAGGACGAGGAGGCCGGCTGGGGGGACAAAATCAACCCGGACTCCATGATCGAGCTGACAGATTGCTTCGTCGAGCCTTTCTTATCCCAAGCGCCGCCGGAGAGCAGGTATCAATTTATGCGGCACGGCTATTTTTGCGTAGATTCCAAACATTCCTCGTCGAAGCGGCTGATGTTCCATAGGACGGTTTCTTTGAAGGACGGCTGGAAAAGGACATAAGGCGGAAGGCGGATTATTTTGCGGCAAATAGGCAGTTGGAGCAGCGGGTCGTGTTTGAACGGCCCGCTTTTTTGTGCTGCATAGCAAGAGAGACGGGGCATTTACCAGCATTCGAGAAAAGCGCAGATATCGTTATTTATTGGAAATGTATTAATAGGTAGGATATTTATAGCAATATGTCGAATACAACTTAGGTAACCATAGGATGGCTGAGCCGTCCAATACAGCAAATAGGAGAATTATTTTGCAAAAGCTAGCGTCATTTTTATTGGATATCGTCGGTTTGTTCTTCCAAGGACTGATATTTATAGCGGCTATAGGATGCTCTTATGGTCTGTTGATCGATTGGACCATGCATAAGCGGTTAATGAATTCGTTTCATGCCAGCAGCGATATTATGAGCTATTGCATTCAGCAGCTGGCGGAGGACGGACCCTTGGCCGCGGCCATTGTCACAGGATTGACGATCGCAGGACTGATCGGGTGCTACTTGCTTGGCATCATCATTTCGTATTTCGGCAAATGGCTGCTGGAGCGCGGTCCCCTCGATCGCAACCGTGCCATCTGCTTCAAGGAAAATACGGAAGTGTTGGAAGGGGTAAAATTAAAGCTGTACGCGGAATTTCATGTTACGCTGCGCGAAATACGGGTCAAAATGGGATGGGCCCCGTTCTACCGCTGGGCCTCGCATCTGGCGTCCATCCGGGGCTGGAAGACGCCGCTGCTTCTGTACAAGCTGCGCTGCAGCACGTACCGCTCTTTGACGGGGATTTTTGCCGTCGCGTTCTGCTTCGTTATGGTCCTGCAGCTGCTGAATGTCGTGCTATCCTACTCTTATGCCATTAATTTGCATTGGACGATGTTCGTGCTGCTCTGCATCGCTTTCTTGGCGGCGGCTTACGTCTCCAAGCGCTTCTACGAGGAGGATTACCTTCGTACGGGGAACGAGTCCGTCATGATCTTGAACTCCTATTTCGCCTCCTCATCCGAGGGAAAGGAGGAGTAATTCCTTTTACTCCTCACAACAAAAGGACACATCCATAAAGGATGTGTCCTTTTGTACTCCCCGCCTCTCACCAAATAGCGGTGAATAGCGCAGAAAAGCTCATCCTACCTTAAGCAGCGCAAGGCTGCATACATATTCTTGTAGGCAAAACAGGGGAAGCGGATGTATGATAGTAGCAGACATTTGCACAATCCTAATGCTTTTTTGGTTGAGTGGGAGGCTATCATGGATCAAGACAAATTGCAGCTTCAGCTCATGCGAAGCTATCTGGACAATACCCAGATTACGCTGCAAATGGCGCATTACACGAAGGTAGGCACGAACTGGCGGGTCTCCAACATGATGACGGACGTCAACCGCCTGTATTATATCCGGGAAGGCGGCGGCTGGATTCATATCCGCGGCAAGGATTATTATCCCGAGCCCGGCCAGCTGTTCCTGCTGCCTGCAGGCATGCGGCTGTCTTACGCTCCGGAGAACGATAATCCGCTAGGCAAATATTGGTGCCATTTCTCGGCGACGGTGGGGGACGTGAACCTGTTTCAAATGCTCGACCTGCCTCATTGGATCACCGTAAAGGACGAGCCGCTGCTCGAAAAGCAATTTCAGCAGCTGCTGGAGCTGCATACGGATAGCTCCGTTACGGCGCCCTTGCGCATAAAATCCATCTTGTTCGAGATTATATCCGAATACATCGAACAATCGGAGACGCAGCTGCACTTGGCGGCCACCTCCAGCACGTCCAAGATCAATATCGTCCTGTCCTATATCGAACGTCATCTTGCCGAGCCGATTACTGTCGAGGAATTGGCGAAGCTGGTCCATTTTCACCCGAACTATTTCATGCACTATTTCAAATCGATGATGGGGCTCTCTCCCATTGTGTATATCAACAAGAAGCGCCTGGAGAAGGCGCGCCGAATGCTGGCTACGACCGATCTGTCGATATCTGCGGTAGCGGACAAGATTGGAATGGAACTGTATTATTTTTCCAGAATATTCAAAAAACAGTCCGGCCTTTCCCCATCGGAATACCGCAAAGCATCCGGCAAGGCTATTTTCCCGGAAGAAGAGGTGCTGGAGCAGCCTTGAATGACGGGAGAGGCGCTTCCTTTTGAAGGCGTCACCGGCTACTAACAGCTGGAGCTGGCGGACCCCGACGGGTGAGGGTTGGCAGGTTTATCATAAACGTTCGACTATACAGCAGGCTAACAGGAAGCACCGCGCCGCCACCCGAAGTAAAGTCTCTTCACCAACCGGAAAAAACAGGTGTAATCCTGTTTCGCATCGGGTAAATTAGAAGTGAGCTTATCTTTATATCGAATGGAACTGAATGTGAAGGAGGACCTGACGATGGATGAAAAAGAATGGGAAGAGCAGCTCGCGCGCAAGCTGACGGAAGGAGAAATGGACACGGAGGATACCGAGGAAGCGGCCCGCAAGCGGCTGCCGATCAAGACGGAAATCCGTATACAGGCTCAGATCGATCCTGTCGTACGGGAAACCAAGCTGTACCGGCAGATGGCTCGAGAGGTCGACGACCGGTATGACCGTTGGGTTAAGGAAGAACCGTCGGACCCTGATAGCAAAAAATAACGGATACAAGCTGGCATCGCTTTGGACGGTGCCGGCTTATTTTTTTTCTGTATTTTTGAGAGGACTTGGTCGGTTCCGACATGCGCAAAAAGCCCTGGTTCCGGTGCGAGCTGCACGGTATCGGGGCTTTAGTACATGAATTATTCAGCACATTAATCAAAGGAACGCTTGTAGCGATACGGGGTCAGCCCCACATGCTTTTTGAACAGCTGGCAAAAATATGGGAAATTGCTCAGCCCGATCGACTGGCCGACCTCCTGAACGGTCAAATCGCTTGTTTTCAACAGCCAGCACGCCTGCCGGATCCGCCTTGCGGTCAAGTATTCCGTAATGCTGGTCCCCGCTGTTTGGCGAAATACGGCCGAGATGTGATTCGGCGATAGATGAACGGCTTTGGCCAGGCTTTCCAAATGGAACTCCTCCATATAGTGCTCCTCGATCCACTCCATGACCTGCTCGGCGCTGGTCGATTTGCTTCGAACGGGTCTCGCTGCCTCTTCAGGATTCCAATGCCCTTTCAGTTCATGCAGCAGAGCGACAAGAAACAGCATTTCCTCTTCCAGAAGATCCTCAGGCTGTGCTTTCTCTATTCGTGTACGGTATACATTCAACAGTGCAACCATCCGCTCTTGAGGCAAACCGGAGAACACCTGGTAAGCGATAGGGTCCTTCCACAGCCAACGAAAGAACGATTGCAGCGATGCAAACGGTGCTAGATAACGGTCAAGCTCAGAGGGCTCGAATACGAACAAAGAACGGATGTAAGGGGCCTCTTCGCTGATCTTCATTTGAATACGATGCAGCTGAAACGGACGGAAGTACACCAGACTCCCTGGCCCGAGCTTCACGATTTGCTGATTTACGATGACACTGCCGTGTCCTTCATGAACGTATAAAAGCTCCATCCCTTGATGGGCGTGGAAAATTTCAACAAATTCGTGGGTACGGTCTCTGGCGAAGGAGAGCTTAACCGGGTGTCGGTTCAAGTTCATATAGTTCATTATTTTCATCGGTAGTATCACCTCAGTCGGTTAACCGTAATATAACAACATTTTATCATAAACACACCAAACAATGGACGAGCATTTTTTGATAAGCTTGTTTATAGTATTTGGATTCACTGGAGAATCGTCTAGGAAAGGGTCGGTGACCGGCCATGAATGGCCGACTCTGCTTCACGGCTTGGCCAGTACAAGCACTTGGCGGCAGCCGATGGTCAGAAGCCGAGGCGTGGCGGGATACGACGGCAGACATTCTCCAATCACTCGCTAAAAATGAAACCACTATAACCAACGGAGTGTGAATAGATTTGATCAAGCGCAGATTAATTGAGCAATGGGAGCATCACCGCGGAAGCCTGGGAGGGCCTTGGGAGGTATGGCGCCAGGACAAGCTGCAGAACCATTATAATGTCCCATGGCATAGCGTAGAGCTGCCTCATTCTTACAACGGACTGGACGTACTGGACCCGGACGGCAAGTATTATCAAGGACAGGGCTGGTACCGTAATAAGCTGGAAGTGAACAACCCTTATCCTCAAGGAAGGACGCTGCTTCACTTCGAGGGAGCGGGCCAGCGTACGGATGTCTATGTATACACGAATAAGGTAGGCTCCCATTTGGGCGGCTATGACGAATTTACGGTAGACATTACGGAAGCTGTTGCGCAGGCGCGCGAAATCGAGCGCTACAAAGGACTCATTCCGGTAGCCGTAGCATGCGACAACAGCCGTGAGCTGGAGACGATCCCTTCGGATGCCAGTGACTTTAACCTGTACGGCGGGATATACCGCTATTTGAACCTGGTTTATGTGCCTGCGGTCTCCTTGGAGCGTGTCCATGTGGAGCCGAAGCTGTCTGATGATCATAGCAGCTGCCGTGTTGCGGTTCGCGCTGCCTTATACAATCCGCAAGGCTTGCAGGAAGAAGTGACCCTGAAGGTTAGCATCAAGGACGGAGAAGGACAGGAGCTGGCTCAATTCCAGCTTCGCGAGAAGCCTTGGACGGGGATGAAGGAGCTTGCTGTAACAGAACTGGCGAACCCTGTGCTGTGGACGACGGACAGTCCTTACTTGTACAGCTGCACGGTGGAGCTGGAAAGTGCATACGGCCGTACGGAGCAGGTGGAGCGTTTCGGGGCCCGCAGCTTCGAATTTGTGAAAAGAGGGCCGTTCAAGCTGAACGGCGAGCGTCTGCTGCTGCGCGGTACTCACCGCCACGAGGATCATGCGGGCGTTGGACCTGCGATGACCGAGGAAATGATCCGCACGGAAATGCAGCTGATCAAGGATATGGGAGCGAATTTCATTCGCCTCGGCCACTACCAGCAATCCCGTATCGTTCTGGATTTGTGCGACGAGCTCGGAATCCTGGTCTGGGAAGAAATCCCTTGGTGCCGCGGAGGTCTCGGAGGCGAACAGTACCGCCAGCAGTGCCGCGATATGCTGACCGCGATGATCGAGCAGCATTATAACCATCCTTCGGTTATTCTGTGGGGACTCGGCAACGAGAACGATTGGGAATGTGACTTTGACTACTTCGACCAGCAGGAGATCCGCGCGTTCATGAAGGAGCTTCACGATTTGTCGCATAAGCTGGACCCGAGCCGTCTGACCGCGATTCGCCGCTGCGAGTTCTGCAAAGATATTATCGACGTGTACTCGCCTTCGATCTGGGCAGGCTGGTACCGCGGCATTTATACGGATTATGAAGAAAGCAGCCGCCAAGCATTTGAAAACGTCGACTCCTTCTTCCATATGGAGTGGGGCGCGGATAACCTGGCAACGCGTCATGTGGAGAAGACGTACACCGGCTTTGAGTTTATCAAGAGCGGTGACGGCGATACCGACGAGCGTGACGGCGATTATTTGCTGACCGGCGGCGAGCCTCGCGTATCCCGTGACGGCGACTGGTCGGAAACCTACTTCTGCGAAATGATCGACTGGTATTTGAAATCCCAGGAGAAGATGGACTGGCTGACCGGTGCGGCTCAGTGGGCGTTCAAGGATTTTGCGACGCCGGTTCGTCCGGACTCCCCGATTCCTTATTTGAATATGAAAGGGATCATCGAACGCGACTTTACGAAAAAAGAAGCTTACTACGTGTACCAATCGTACTGGACAAGCAAGCCGATGGCCCGCATTTACGGCCATACGATGCCGGTTCGGTGGGGAGCCGCGGATGAGCTGAAAACCATCAAGGTATACTCCAACTGCCCGGAAGCGGAGCTGTTCTTAAATGGCGTAAGCCTCGGCGTGAGAAAGCGCGATTCACAAAACTTCCCTGCGGCAGGCCTGCGTTGGGAGACCGTACTGAAGCCGGGCATCAACCAGGTGAAGGTGGTAGCGACCAAAGACGGCGTTACGGTAACCGACGAGCTGTCGTTTGAATATCAAACGGAAGCTTGGGGCCAGCCGGTCGAGATCAGACTGAGCTCTGAGAAGCAGGAGGACGGCAATATCGTTGTCGAAGCGGTCGCTTATGACGCCAACGGCGTACGCTGCCTCGACGCGTTGAACTTCGTCCGGTTCGGCTTAACCGGCGACGGCAAGCTGATCGACCGCCAAGGTACGGTGCGCGGCTCCAGCTTGATTCAGCTGACGAACGGACGCGCATGCATCGTGATTGATCCTGTAGGCGGAGCTGCCGCCAGCGTGCCGGTGACCGGCTTCGTATCGGCAGGGGGACCAGCGGCAAGCGCGGCGGCTAATGGAACAAAGCATGAGCCAGTCTCCGTCGTAAGCGTTGCAAGCGCCGGCTTGCCGACCGCATTCTTAACCATCTAAAGTGATTCGGGCAGGGTGTGCTATGGCGCATCCTGCATCTATAAACTTCATTCGATTTCAGAAGCCATCCTAAAGGAGGATAACGAGCATGACAGCATTGGATACAAGCAAGTTGAAGCAAGCAGCGAATTTGCAAGAAGCACTTCCGCATATTTGGGAGGCTCTGCAGCACAAGGTAGATCGTATGATTACCCAAATCGGGGACAAGTCCCCTCACGTGGCTCCGGCTGATACAGGAGTTTACGACGATATGCGCCATGACTGGTGGACATCGGGCTTCTGGCCGGGCATTCTATGGATTATGCACGAAATGACAGGCAAAGAGCATTACAAAAATGCAGCCTGGGTATGGGACGAGAAGCTGGAGCAAAAATCGATCCAGCAAAACAACTATCACCACGACGTGGGCTTCCAATACCTGCCTACTGCGGTAATCAAGTACAAGCTGACAGGTGATGAGGACGGCAAGCGCCGCGGGCTGACGGCCGCGAACTTCCTCGCTGGACGTTTCAACATTGCAGGCAATTTCCTCCGCGCATGGAATCAGGAAAAAATCGGCTGGTCGATCGTCGACTCCTCGATGAACCTGTCCATTCTGTTCTGGGCAGCCGAAGAAATCAAGGATCCTCGTTTCAGCCATATCGCTAAAGCTCACGCGGACACTGTTGTGAACCACTTTATCCGCGAGGACGGCTCGGTTAACCATATCGTCAGCTTCAACCCAGAGACCGGTGAGGTCATTGAGTCTCTCGGCGGTCAAGGCGCGGGCCCTCATTCCTCCTGGAGCCGCGGTGCCGCTTGGGCGCTGCACGGCATGGCGAACACATACCGCTTCACCGGCGATAAAAAATATTTGCGCGCAGCACAGCGCGTAGCGCACTACTTCTTGTCCATGCTGCCGGAAGATCATGTGGCGCATTGGGATTTCCGCGCGGCGGAAAGCTTGGCCGACGAGCCTCGCGACACCTCGGCCGCATCCTGCGCCGCATCCGGCCTGCTGGAGCTGGCAGACGCGCTGCCAGGCGTTGAAGGCAAAGCCTACCGCGACGCAGCAGAGCGTATTCTGCTCTCGCTGACGCAAAACTACGGCACTTGGGACCGTCCTGAGCATGAAGCGATTCTGCTCGAAGGAACGGGTAACAAGCCGGCCGGACAAAACGTGAACGTCTCCCTGATCTACGGGGACTACTACTACGTAGAAGCTATCGCCAAGCTGCTCGGCTGGAAAAACCGCATTTTCTAATCGGTTCGTCGTGAGCCGAAACCAAAATGAACCAAGCTCCTTCCCGCTTTGTGCGGGAGGGAGCTTTTTTAAATTTCGTGGCTCCCCGCATGTGCCTGAATCAGCTGCGAAGCTATGGTCCTACTTCGCGGGGTTATCTAATGAGCTCGATACAGCCTCGGATTCATTCCCGTCATGCGCTTGAAAAACCGCGAAAATGTAAAAATATCCTTAAAGCCCAGCTCCTCCGTGATATAAGATATATTGAATTCGCTATACCGCAGCATCTCCTTGGCCTTCTCCAGCCGAACCCGGTCGATGAAGGATTTCAAATTTTCTCCGGTCAGCTGCTTGAACAGCTTCGATATATGGCTTCGCGTATACGACAGCTGCTCTGCGATCTCATCCACGCTGATAGGTCTGCCGTTCCGCTCCCGCACCATATCGGTAATAGCGCGGACAAGCTGGCTCGGCTCATCCTCCATTTGGCAAAAATCGTCCGATCCGATATACACAAAGAGAGACTCCAGCATTCCCTCCACGAACATTTTCTCGTAAGGTTTCAGGATCGTTCCGGTAATCGTCGCAAGAAGCGACGCCGTAAATTTCTCGGTGAACAGCGATTTTGGAATGACCCCTCCCCTTGACGAGTCAGAAGCTTCGCTTCGTTCGAACTTCAATGTAATCCATGCCGCACCAGGAGTATCATAGATAAATTCATGCTCCTGAAAGGGAGGGATCAGCAGCATATCCCCTGCATTCAGCACTCTGATGGTATTGTCGTACAGCGTATAGGCAATGTGGCCGCGGGTGACCATTTCCAGCTGCCAGAACGTATGCGAGTGCAAAGCGACCTTCCCGTAGCCGTGTTTTTCCCCTTTAAACAAAATGAGCAGATTGGAGTTCATTGAATACACCTTCCCTCTACAAAGGCATCTCTCCTTACCATATCAACTATCACACAAAACGACAAGTAAAGGCTTGATTTTGCCATTCGTCCCTATTTCACAAGGTGTTATATTGACTATGTAAAATAATGACGGAGAGGCGTGAATGGAGCATGGCCAAAGTAGGAGTTTTAATGCCGGTTAGTATGCAAAAAGCTATATTTTCAGAAGCAAGCCACAACGAGCTTGAATCGATTGCTGAAGTGAAATGGAATCCAACGGATGTACAGTTCAACGATGAGGAAGCCGCTGCCTTTTTGCAGGATTGCGAAGTGTCTGTAGGCTCCTGGAGGACGCCTAAGCCTACGAAGGCTATATTGGGGGCTTGTCCGTCCCTCAGGCTGTGGGAGCATGCCGCAGGGTCTGTCAAAGGCTTTTTCACGGACGATTTGCGCGGCAGCGATATTGTGATTGCTTCCTGCGCTCCGGCGATAGGGAGAACCGTCGCCGAGATGGTGCTCGGCGAAATGATCATCGGCCTGCGACGAATCCTTCCGAATGCCCAGTCGAACCGAACCGAGTTCCGGCAGCCGGTACCGAACAAATTGTATCTGGCGGCTGCTACGGTCGGCATCATCGGCGCGTCCCAGGTGGGCCGCTACTTCCTGCAGCTCGTACGGCCTTTCGGCCCAAAGGTGCTGCTGTATGATCCGTATATCTCGCAGGAAGCCGCCGCAGAGCTCGGGGCGACGAAGGTCGATTCGCTTCTAGAGCTCTGTGGGCAATGCGATGCCATCACGATGCATACCCCGATGACGGACAGCACGCGCCATATGATGGGAGCAAAGGAATTTCAGGCGATGAAGGATGACGCGATTTTTATCAATTCCTCCCGCGGCGGCTGCATTGATGAGCAGGCATTGATTGCAGAGCTTAAGAAAGGACGCCTGTTCGCTTTTCTCGATGTGTCCGATCCGGAACCTGCAGAGATGAGCAATCCGATCCGCACGCTGCCTAACTGCATTTATACGTCCCACTTGGCGGGAGGTCAAAGCTATCATATCGGGAATCAGGTCGTTGAAGATGTAAGGGCTTTCCTAAATGGCTCCAAACCGAAGATGGTCGTTACCTGGGATATGCTGGACCGTCTGGCGTAGCCGGGGAGAGGGGGAAGATCGATTCGATGCTGTATACCTTGTTTCCTAAGTTTTTTCAGAGCTGCGATGTGAACCAGCTTGCTGAGGCTGCCCGGGGGAGCGGATTCGATGCGGTCGATTTGGTGGTCCGTGAAGGCTACTGGGTCACACCGGACCGATTTGCTGAAGAAGCTCCTGCCTTTGTGCAGTCTATGCAGCGCAGCAGCCTGAAGGTGGAGTTCGCGACAACCGGGTTTTCGCCGGAAATGCTCGCACAGGATGACACACCCTTGAAGGTCATGTCCGATGTAGGCATCCGCAGCTTCCGCATGTCGTACTTTTCGTATAACGAGCAAGAGCACTTGTTTACGCAAATGGAGAAAGCCCGTGCTTCGATGTATCAAATGGCGGAGCTGTGCGCCAAATATAAGCTCAAGGCGGTGTACCAAATCCACCACGGGGACCGCATGCTTATTCATCATTCCTATGCGGCACTGTCTCTTGTAGAAGGGCTGCCGTCCGACTATGTCGGCATTATGCCGGACCCGGGCAACCAGTTTCATGAGGGTAACGATAACTGGAGGAGGGCGATTCTATCGCTCGGAAGCTACTTGGCCGGTATGGGAATCAAGGACGCCCAGTACGTGTACAATCCGGAGGGCAGGACGGCTCCGAACAAAGGCTGGAGCAAGCAATGGACGCCTTGTCAGGAAGGCGTAACGAATTGGCATGTCATCGCGAAGGCGCTGCACGAAGCCAAGTTTCAAGGCGTGCTGAACTTTCAGCCTTTTTATCATAGCAGTAACTTGGATCTCCTCATTCCTGCACTTCGTGAAGAGGTGGCGTATATCAGGAGCATCATGAGAGAAATGGGGGAGACCGGTCATGAAGCCGTATGATATTACCGTAACCGGGTTGCAGTTATATGAGCTGCCGGTGCAAACCCGCGTCCCTTTGAAGTTCGGGGCTGAGGTACTGACGACCGTAACCTGTGCAAGAGTGTGCATTCAGACGGAAAACCGGCTAGGCGAACGTGCCGAGGGCTGGGGGGAAACGCCGTTAAGCGTCCAATGGGTATGGCCGAGTTCGCTTAGCTATGAAGCGCGCGAGCAAGCCTTGAAGCAGATATGCCGGCTCATTGCCGAAGATCTGTCCGGGTGGAAGGAGCAGGGCCATCCGTTCGAGCTGGGCGTACGTTATCAGAAGCAGCGGCTGCCTAAGGTGGTCGATGCCTTTAACGCGAGCTCGGGCTTGCCTGAGCCTGTGCCGTATTTGGCGGCGCTCGTCTGCTTTTCCCTATTTGACATTGCGCTTCACGATGCTTACGGACAGACGAACCGGGTCAACATCTACGAGACCTACAACGGGACCTATATGAACGAGGAATTGTCTGCTTATTTGGAGCCGGCGGCAGGGTCATCGGTTAGCTTTGATGGGTTGTACCCGGAGGATTTTTTCTCCATTCCCAAGCATAAAGAATTGGTCGCATGGCATCTAGTAGGAGGCAAAGACCTGCTGTACCGGCACGAATTGACCGGCAGCGAACGCGATGACGGCTATCCGTACACACTGGAGGATTGGATTGAACGAGACGGCCTGCAATGCTTGAAGGTCAAGCTGACGGGAAATGATGCGGCTTGGGACTACAACCGGCTTGTACAAGTTGGAGAAATTGCATTGGCCAGACGGGTTGTATGGCTGACGGCGGACTTTAATTGCCAGGTTACCGATTGCAGCTATGTGAACGATATCTTGGACCGGTTAATGCAGGAGCATCCGGAAATTTATAAAGCGATCTTGTATATTGAGCAGCCTTTTCCTTATGAATTGGAGGAGCATCGGCTCGATGTCCGCAGCGTCAGCGCCAGAAAGCCTTTGTTCATGGACGAGAGCGCCCATGACTGGGAACTGGTGAAGCTGGGGCGGGAGCTGGGCTGGACCGGTGTTGCGCTCAAAACGTGCAAGACACAAACAGGCGCATTGCTAAGCCTCTGCTGGGCGAAGGCACATGGCATGACCTTGATGGTGCAGGATTTAACGAATCCGATGCTTGCGCAAATTCCTCACCTGCTGCTGGCTTATCATGCTGGCACCATTATGGGGGTGGAGACGAACGGAATGCAGTTTTACCCTGAAGCCTCTTATTATGAAGCCCAGGTTCACCCCGGATTGTATCGGAGACAGGACGGCAAGGTACAGCTGGACAGTCTGACCGGTTACGGATTCGGCTATCAGGTCGAACAAATCGCGAGACCCCTCCCGCAGCCCACGGTATGCTATTAGACAGCGGAAAGGCGGTGAAGCTGATGCAAGAGAAGGGCAGGATTCACATCGGTATTATTGGCATGGGCAATATGGGCAAGCTTTATTATGAGCAGCTGTCCCGGATGGAAGGCTGCCAGGTCGTCTCTATTTGGAGTCAAAAGGAAGAAAAAGTACATCGTCTCGCTGCCGAATACGGAGTTCAGGGCTTTACCGATTATATTGCGATGCTGGATGCAGGCAATCTGGATGCGGTTATCGTGGCGACTCCTCATTATCAGCATACGACCGTAACGATCGAGGCGCTGCGCCGAAATATTCACGTGCTGGTGGAAAAACCGGTAGCCGCCCATGTGAAGGATGCGGAGCGTATGATTGCTGTGTATGAAGAGCAGCGAAGGCATAAGCCGGATCTCGTATTTGCCGCCATCTATCAGCAGCGAACAGCTCCTGAGTGGCAGTATATCAGGCAAGTGGTGCAGGAAGGCAAGCTCGGGCGGCTAATGAGGTTCGCCTGGTTTAATACGAATTGGTTCCGTCCGCAGGCGTATTTTAACGTAGGGAACTGGCGGGGCACGTGGAAGGGCGAAGGCGGCGGCGTGTTGTTAAATCAGTGCGCGCACAATCTGGATATGATGTGGTGGCTGTTCGGCCTCCCTCAAGCGATTACAGCGATGGCTGCATTCGGAAAGTACCATCATATTGAGGTCGAGGATGAGGTTCATGCCATGCTGGAGTATCCGGGCGGGCTGATGGGAAGCTTCGTTGCGTCCACGTCGGAGTGTCCGGGCACGGACCGGCTGGAGATCGTAGGCGAATACGGCAAGCTTGTGTATGAGCACAAAAAAGTAACGCTGTATCAAAATACGGAGTCGGCGCTCGGCTACATTCAGCATGCCAAACGGGCCTTCGGTACCGTCCGGCACGACGTGGTTGAGATCGAATGGGACGGCAGTGCGGGGCCTGGACATGAACGGATTGTGGCAGATTTCCTCCAAGCGATCGCAGACCGGCAGGAACCGTTGGTACCTGCGGCTGAGGGCTTACACTCGCTGATGATTATTAACGGCATGGTATTATCCTCTATCCGCGAGAGCAAGGTGCGTCTGCCGCTAGACAGCGATGAATATGAGCGGGAGCTGCAAAGGCTGATCGAACATTCCACGTACCGTAAGCCGGAGGCGAGTCAGGAGCAGGTTATGGTGGATGTTCGGGAGTCATTTCGGTGAGGGGGATAAAAAGAAGAAACGGCTCTTGGCCGTTTGAGTCTGAGGGGAAGCATGAATGATTCAGATGGGGATGTGGCGCTCCGGTGAGGTATCCCCTTCCGGCCGCTGTTGTTCTCGGGAAATTCTGATTATAATCCGCTTTGATAGCGGGTATTTCCCGAGAACAAAGGCGGGCGCTACGCTCCTGCAGGGGACACCTCACCTCCAGCTGACGATGATGATCTGAATCTACAAGTTCCTCAGCAGACAGAAGAAACGGCGGTGGGTGCCGTTTCTTCTTTTTTTAAGAGGGTTTTAGGTAGGATTGAAATAAGGCTTTGATTTTTCCGCTCAAATAATGGCTTCCGCCGCGTTCCTGGACCTGCTCGACCATCAAGGAGAGCAAAAGCTGAGGCTTATCGGTGTTAAAGGCGACGAACCAGCCGTTCTCTTGTCCGGCGACATCCTTTTTCTGCTTCAGCTCGGCGGTGCCCGTTTTGCCTGCCAGACGCAGACCCTTGATCATCGCGGCATGGCCTGTGCCGGCCGGGTTTTCGATGACCTCGACCATTTTATCGGTCACGGTCTTGACGACATCAGGATCAAGCAGCCCGCTTTTCCAAGGCTCGGGCTTGGCTGCATCGCTTAAGAGCAAGGTCGGCTTCAGCATCGTTCCGTTGTTGGTAAATACTGTGTAGGTCGTCGCAACATGAAGTGAATTCATGACGACCTCTCCTTGACCATAGCCGGAGTCGGCCAATTGGATATCGTTCTTCATCTTCGCCGTGTTAGAGAGGGAGGAGGCATCGAACGCAAGCGGGAGGGGCAGCGGTTCACCGAACCCGAACTTGCCGGCATCCTGCATGAATTTTTGCTCGCCCAGCTCCAGCGCCGCCTGAGCGAAATAGATGTTGTCCGAATACATCATCGCTTTGGATAAATCGACCTGGCTCTGGGATGAAGACACCCGGGACACGTAATAATTGCCCCAGGAGGAATCCTTTTTCCACGTTTTCCCCGTAATTTCCTTCGCTGCATTCGGATCCAATGTGCGCTCCTGCAAGGCGATGGCCGCCGTGATAGGCTTAAACGCCGACCCCGGGGCATAAGCCCGGGCAAAACGGTTCAAAAGCGGCTTGTTCGGATCATCCGTCCAAGCTTTCCACTGATCGGCCGATACGCCGCTAATGAACAGATTGGGATTATACGATGGAGCGCTGACCAAGGCCAGCACTTCCCCTGTCATGGGCTGAATGGCGGCGCCGGACCCCGCGTCCTTGGCAAGCTGCCGGTACAAATCCGATTGGAGAGTCGAGTCGATCGTCAGCTTAACATCTTCACCATCGACCGCCTGCCGGCTCGCCAGAGTCGCTTTCTCCTTGCCGTCTGCATCTAGAATATAGATCCGTCCTCCATCGGTTCCTCTAAGCCTGGATTCCAGGGAAAGCTCCAGTCCGGTTTTGCCGATCCAATCGTCTACTGCATATCCTTTGTCCTTGTATTTGGCCAGCTCTTCTGCGGTCAATTTGCCTATGTACCCAACAAGATGGGCGGCTGCCTCCTCCAAGGGGTAGGAGCGCACCTTCTTGGTGCGATAGGTGACGCCGGGGATGGCCGTCAGAGCCTCCAGCCGTTGATCGCCCTTGGGCACAATCGTTACGGGAACGAAATAATCCGGCTTTACCCAAGAGGCATTAAGCAGATTTTGGATCGTTTTCGGGTCCAGCTTCAATAGATCAGCCAGCTTCTGGATCGAGGGGTCCGGAGTTTCCGGGAGCTTCTTGGGGATAAGGCCAAGCTCCAGCTTATCTTCGTTAATGGCCAGCCCGAAGCCCTGCCGGTCCAGAATTTCTCCACGCTGCGCCTTGGTATCCTCGACTCTTACTTTGTCCTTGTCTCCCAGCTTGGGATGAATATAAGTGGAGTCCCATTGGACTCTCCAATTTACGTCTTCTTTGACTATCAGCGCATTCTGATCATAGGATATGGGCCCATACGTGCTGTTCAGGTTCACGTGCAGTCTGTACGATTTTTTATCCTTGATTTTACGGGAATCGTCCTGCTCGACCGGCAGCCACTGGATGGACAAATCCTTCATGCCGATTCCTTCATAGATCGATTTGTGCCGGGTAACGAACGCGGCTGTGTCGATTTTTTGCTTGGAGTCCGTGGAGAGCCAATCGTACATGGCTTCGTATTGCTTTTGCTGCCACGCATTCGCGAAGGCTCGCATCGCATCATCCGGATTCGGCTCATTCCCTTTGCAGCCCGCCATTGCAACCAGCACGCAGGTCAGCGCAAGCAAGCGGCTCCAGGTCACCATTCGTTTCTTTTTCATGCTTCACCATTCCCTTGCATTTCCGTTGCTATCCTATTGTATAGATAAATTTGGCAGGGAAGAATGGCTGAACTCTGATAATCCCCTCACAGCCCACTGATGCGAAAAGGCAACAAAAAAAGGGAGACGATCCTCTCCCTTACATCATCTGAGCTGCCTGCTCCATCGAGCTGTCACCCCGCATCCGCTGCTTGAACTCCTTGGGCGAGCACTGGTTATGGCGCTTGAACAGCTTGTAAAACTGGGCCATATTCGGAATGCCGACAGCATCACCGATTTCCATAATACTGGCATCCTTGGTCAGCAGGAGCCGTTCGGCTTTTTTAATCCGTTTATAATTCACATAGTCAACAAACGACATGCCCATGACCTTTTTGAAAAACTTAATGAAATAATGATAGCTCAGATTAAGGACGGCGCACGCCTGTTCAATCGCGATTTTCTCGCTTAGGTGGGCGTCGATATAATCGAGGGCGGGCTGCAGCCTCATCAGCTCGGCATTGTCGGCCCCTTGAAGCAGATCCCGGTCGTCATGACGCAGAAGGAGCAGCAGCAGCCTGCGGATCGAAGCGCTTATCGCGAGCTCGTACCCCTTGGCCTTGCTTTGGGCTTCCTGATAGATGTCCATAATGAGATCAAACGCCTGCCGCTGCACCTCAGGCTTCTCGCGAAAAATATAGTTCAACTGCCCGAGCGGACGTCTGGCCTCGTTGAAATAAGCCAAGTAAGGCATCGTGCTCTCATCAAAATGCTGGGACAAATCGAACTGGCACACGATATAGCTGAGCGGCATCGGAAGCTCCTTGCGAGTCCGGTGAAGCTGGGAGGAGCCGAACAAATGGACATCGCCCTTCTGCAGCAGTCTTGAATCGTGCTTCGTTTGGATCCCCAGACCGCCTTCGGTCAGAATAAGAAACTCCACTTCTTTATGATAATGCCATTTATAGACCTTCGGAATCGATATGGTAGTGCCCGGGCTTTCGATCTGCCAAATTTTCAGGCGAAGCAGAGGATTCTGGTAATCGACGAGCTCATTAAATACAACGGTTTCCGTATCGTCCCACTTCGTCATACGCTTGCCGCAACCTCCGTTTCCACAAAAAGGAAGACTATATTGCATAATAAAATTAACGTTGAAATAAGAATAGTATAGCACGTTTGAATAGGACATGACATTATTGCATACAGATGGGGCAATTTTGAGAATATCTTTTTGTGCGGGGCATCTTATATAATCAAGGTACAAAAAAAGACCTATCAATGGAGGTAATAATCCCATGAGTCAAAAGCTGCGAGTCACGGTGTGGAATGAATTTCGGCATGAAAAAGAGAACGAAAAGGTTCGTTCCGTCTATCCCAACGGCATTCATCAAGCGATAGGAGAGGGCCTCGGAGCCGATGTGGAAGTGTCCTACGCCACCTTGGATGAGCCGGAGCACGGGCTGACGGAGGAAAAGCTGAACAACACGGATGTTCTCATCTGGTGGGGTCACAAGGCGCACGGCGCGGTGGAGGACGCTATTGTAGAGCGTGTCCATAAACGCGTGCTGCACGGCATGGGCTTGATCGTTCTGCATTCCGGCCATTTCTCCAAAATTTTCAAAAAGCTGATGGGTACCTCCTGCGATCTGAAATGGCGCGAAGCGGATGAAAAGGAACGCATCTGGGTTGTGGCTCCAAGCCATCCGATTGTGGAGGGCATCGGTCAATATATTGAATTGGAAGCGGAAGAAATGTACGGGGAGCACTTCGATATTCCTCAGCCGGATGAGCTGATTATGGTCAGCTGGTTTGAAGGCGGAGAGGTGTTCCGCAGCGGCTGCACGTTCCATCGCGGTCAAGGCAAAATCTTTTATTTCCGCCCGGGACACGAGACGTATCCAACCTATTACAACGAACAAGTACGCCGCGTGATTCGCAATGCAACGCATTGGGCAGCGCCATCGACTCGCGAATATCCGGTTTATGGGAACCACAAGCCATTGGAGACCATCAAGGCCAAGGTACAGCAGGGATAAGCCTGGCGGGGCGGTTATTGGCATCGGAAGGAATTGGAGGTCCGGTTGGAGCATATGCTGCTCTTACCGGGCTTTTTGATGTTATAGCTAAATGCGGCTGCACCTCTAGAAAAGGAGGATAATAGACGTTTTTCTCCCAATGGATGGGATTTTACAGCAAACCCGTTTACGTCTACGAGGATTTGGCTAAACAGATAATAGAGCCGCCCCTTGCGCAGGTGCAGCTCTTTTTCATCATGAAGAAGTGAAGGCTTGCAGCCTTATCTGGAAGTGCGCCGTTTGACGCGAGTCTTTTGTACGGGACCGGTTTTGCGTTTGCGGCGCCTTTTGCGTCTGGGGGTTACCTCCAGGCTGTCACCGTTTTTCTTCTTAAGGAGACCGCCCATCAGCACCTTGACTAGCGGAGCTACTTGTTGTACGCTTTGCACCATGCGCTGTACTTTCGACACCGTATCTACAATACCTTCGATACCACCGAGCCGATCAATGATTTGCTTGATTTGGCCGATGTTAATGTTGCTGTTCCCGCCGCCTCCCGATCCGCCCAGCAGAGTCGTTAATCCGCCTCCGCCGCCGTTGTTGGTTGCAGGGACAGGGGACTGCGCATAGCTGTTAATTTCCATTCCCGGATATTGAACAGGGTATTGTCCTCCTTCGAAAAAAGAGCCCGGCTGAGTAAAGCTGCGCATCGGATCACCTTGGTTTCCGATAGTTGGTCTTTGATAAGTCACGGGTTTTCACGATCCTTTATTATGGATTTCTAAGTCACTGGATGCCACTGGCAAAAAGTACCTTTGGACGTACCGAAAATTGGACATAGACGTTTTACCTAATTTAGTCTATGTTATAGGCGAATGAATGGATTGGACTCCTGTCACGGTTTTATCAGCTTTTTGATGTTTTACTTCATTACCGCATAAAAATAGTAAAGAATTGCTAATCTAAAGGGAGGATTTCCTCCATTGGTGTCGAATACATTAATGTAAGAATTGTTAGCAGACCATCATAGGGGTTGAACGAAAACATGCAATTGAAAAAATTAAATGATAAAGCGATCGATCAACTGTTCGAAGCGGTCCTGACGCTTAAAGATATTGAAGAATGCTACGTCTTTTTCGACGATTTGTGCACGGTGAACGAAATTCAGTCCCTGTCCCAGCGTTTGGAAGTGGCCCGGATGCTGCGCAAAGGCAATACATATAACCAAATTGAGGCGGAAACCGGTGCCAGCACGGCTACGATTTCCCGCGTCAAGCGCTGCTTGAACTACGGTAACGACGGTTATAAAATGACGCTGGAGCGCCTTGGACGCTAGCGGAAATGCGCAAGCTTATTCGCCATCCTTCCCGAACGTGAACCGGGAGGGATTTTCTTCGTGTACCAATAAAATCATTGCTGACGGTACCGTCAGGGAAGCTCTGGCTGGTATCTTATCCGGTGACTTCTGCTAAGGAACTGATCTGAAAAAGTTTATTCACAAAGTCGTTGAGCCGCCAGGGAACGGACTCGGCAGGATTATGCTATAATAGGAAAAAGCTGAGTAATAAGCGTGGTCGAACAGCCTGATTACATCGATAGATGGTTTTCTCGTACAGGGGAGAGGATATTCGTTGGTAAAACACGGCATATTAGTCATAAGTCACGGTTCACGCAGCGAAGAGTGGGTTCGGCTTGTGGACGAAGCGGTCCTGGCGATGCATGTGCCGGCGAATGTTCCGGTATACTCCTCCTTTCTGGAAATCGTGGAGGGGCGTCTGATCCAGGATGGAATCACCGCTTTGGAGATGCAGGGCGTGACAGATATTGTGGTTATCCCGCTGTTCGTTTCTTCAGGAAGCACTCATATCGATGAAATCAGCTATGCTCTCGGCGTTAAGAAGGAGCCTGTCCTTCCGACGGATATGCTTCCATTCGATATAAAAGCAAGAGTGCATTTTACATCGCCCATTGACGACGATCCGGATATAGCAGCTATCCTTTACGAGAAATTGAAGCCGCTATCGGTCGATCCCTCTCAGGAAATCGTTCTTTTAGTAGGGCACGGAAGTGTAGAAAAAGGATTCTTCGAGCCATGGCAGGACGGCATGAGGAAGCTGGCGATGCGCATTCAAGCGTTGGGCGGCTTCGATGAGGTCGATACAGCCATGCTGCTGCCCGATCAAATACCAAGCAAGCTGAACAAGTGGAGCGAGTGTAAGCCGCATCATACGGTGCTGGCAGCTCCGCTATTCTTAAGCGAAGGGTACTTCACGAACGAGGTAATTCCTTCTCGTATGCAAGGCTATACATATAAATATAATGGGAGAGCGCTGTTGCCGCATCCTCTGCTGACTCGGTGGATGGAGCGGCAGGCGGCTCCTTTTTTGGAGTGGTAACCATGCAGCAAATCGAGGCGAACGGGTGAATAAAGGAATGACCAAACGTGCAAGACTGATATACAATCCAACTTCCGGCAGGGAAGAAATGAGAAGGCGGCTGCCTGAAATATTGCAGCGGCTGGAGCGGGGCGGGCTGGAGACGTCTACGCACGCCACGATCGGCGAAGGCGACGCGACGCTTGCCGCAGCGGATGCGGTGGAGCGCGGCTTTGACGTGATCATTGCAGCAGGCGGCGACGGTACGCTGTATGAAGTGATCAACGGCATGGCGGAGAAGCCGCACCGTCCTCCGCTTGGGATTCTGCCTCTGGGCACGACCAACGACTTTGCCCGGGCGCTTAATATTCCGCGCAGCTGGGAAGGTGCGGTCGATGTTATTTTGCAGCAGCATACGAAGGTTATCGATGTCGGCAAAATGAATCAGCGCTACTTCATCAACATTGCCGGCGGAGGCTCTCTGACCGAGCTGACTTATGAGGTGCCGAGCAAGCTGAAGACAATGATCGGCCAGCTGGCCTATTATATGAAGGGACTGGAGAAGCTGCCGCGGCTTCGTCCGATCGAGCTGCATATCCGGACCGACGAAGCGGAATTCCACGAGGAAGTGATGCTGTTCCTCATTTCGAACAGCAACTCCGTAGGAGGCTTTGAGCGGTTGGCGCCCGACGCTTCCCTCAATGACGGCTTGTTCGATGTCCTGATCTTGAAAAAGTGTAATCTCGCCGAATTTATCCGCGTCGTCACCTTAGCGCTCCGCGGCGAGCATTTGGGTGACCCGAACATTATTTATTTTCAAACCCGCAACATTGAAGTGACCTCTCCGGATTATGTGCAGATCAATCTGGACGGCGAATTCGGCGGCACTCTGCCGTGCTTATTCACTAATTTGCCGTCTCATCTTCACATTTTCGTAGACGAGAGCGGTCAATCGGTATATAAAACGAACCCATTGCAGCAGATCAAGCTGCCTTGGAAAACCAAATCTGGAGTGGACGGACATGAGCACGAAGAGCAATAACGGCAGCAGAAGACCGCAGGGCAAGGGACGGCAGCAGGATGGTGCCCAAGCCCAAGGCGGCTATCGGAATGCAGGAAGAAGGACGGTGGGTCCTGCGCCAGATTTGAGTGGCCTGCCTGTGGCGAAGAACGAAGAATATGAAGCCGATATAGTCGGCATCGGGCACGAGGGAGAAGGGGTAGGCCGTGTGAACGGCTTTACCCTTTTTATTAAGGGAGCGCTGCCCGGAGAGCGGGTGCTGGTCAAGGTGCTGAAGCTGAAGAAGCAGTACGGCTACGCCAAGCTTCTGCGCATCCTCAAGGCAAGCCCCGATCGTATTGCGGCGCCCTGTCCGATCTACAGCCAATGCGGCGGCTGCCAGCTGCAGCATTTGAGCTATGAAGCGCAGCTCCGCTTCAAGCGGCAGCTTGTGGTGGACAACCTGGAGCGGATCGGTAAGCTTCAGGTAGCCGGAAGCGGAGATTTATCCAAGGGGCAGAGTACAGAAAACGCAGGATCATTTTCTAGAGCGGATAAGGGAGTTATCGTCCATCCGACGTTAGGGATGGACGATCCTTGGCGCTACCGCAACAAGGCGCAGGTGCCTATCGGCTACGAAGCGGCCTCGGCCGACCGCGAGGGCGGCTTGGTCGGGGGCTTCTACGCCCAAGGCAGCCACCGCATCATCGATATGGATGAGTGCCTCATCCAGCAGGAGAACAACGACCTCGTCGTAGCCGAGGTCAAGCGCATTGCCCGTGAGCTGGGGATCCGAGCATATAATGAGGAGACCCATAAGGGCCTGCTGCGCCACGTCGTGGCGCGTTACGGCTTCAACACAGGCGACATCATGGTCGTCCTCATCACGAACGGCGAAAGCCTGCCGTACGCGGACGAGCTGGTCGGCCTGCTGCGCCAAGCCATTCCTGGCATTAAGAGCATCTGCCAGAACATCAACAAAGAGCGGACCAATGTTATCTTCGGCGACAAGACGAAGGTGCTCTGGGGCGACGATGTGATCTATGACACCATCGGAGACATCCGCTTCGCGATCTCGGCGCGGTCGTTCTATCAAGTGAACCCCGTACAGACCGAGGTGCTGTACGGGAAGGCGCTCGACTTCGCCGGGCTGACCGGCGAAGAGACCGTGATCGATGCCTACTGCGGCATCGGCACGATTTCGCTGTTCTTGGCGCAGCGCGCACGCCAAGTGTACGGCGTCGAGATCGTCGGCGAAGCGATCGACGATGCTCGGCGCAATGCGCGGCTGAACGGCATCCGCAACGTTCAGTTCGAGACCGGCGCGGCCGAGGCCGTCATCCCCGAATGGCGTCGGCAGGGCATCGCCCCCGACGTCATCGTGGTTGACCCGCCGCGCAAAGGCTGCGACGCCGCGCTGCTCGACACGATCCTCGAGATGAGACCATCTCGAGTGGTGTACGTGTCGTGCAATCCCTCGACTCTGGCGAGGGACTTGCAGGTGCTCGCGGCGGGCGGCTACACCACCGTCGAGGTCCAGCCGGTGGATATGTTTCCGCATACGGTGCATGTGGAAAGTGTTTGTTTGTTGGTGAGGACTGGTGTAAATAACAAATAAATCCATGCTATAACAAATAAAGTCCTGCCAAAATCGCAATAAACTCATGCTAATCCTTAAACGAGAGCCGGAGCATGGGGCAGTCTGCATCCCAAATTTTTATCAATCATTATCCCAAGCCGAGCGTTACTCAGGCAAATCCCCTGATCCCGCTCGGCTTTTGTTTTCCCACTTAAAGGATGGAAACTGAGTCGCCGCGGCACTGGAAACCCTTATATTTCTAAGTTTTTCCCAGGCTTAAACCCATCCAAATGTCTTTCCCAATCGATCCCCAATCATTTACTCAATCGCATTTCCCAGTGGTTTTACTCAATCAATAACCTCGGTTTTCCATGTCCTTTCCTCAATGTTACGCCCTACCCATATCAAGACATTATTGCGAAATAGAAAAAAGTTATGCTATGAAAAGTTGAGGATTTGTTCACGACTTTAATTATCCCTGAAACGGTGCATAGCGGGGTTAGAGGGTTAATTTAGCAGGGGTTTATTTATTTTGAACATAGTTATCCTTATTGTTGTATATAAAAGATTAATGTAATATATACCTGAGTGAGGCAAATGGAAAATTATATGAGGTGTCGTTGATATGAATAAACGTGGAGTCTTTGATAAATTATTCAATAGGATAACAAAAGAGGATTCAATCGAGTACATTACTAAGTATAGTCCCACTAACGAGGATTTGCGGGAGAAAAAGAAGAAAGAACTTCGTCAAATCTTCATTGATTTGGCTGAGATAATACCAGATGATAATTTTGAAAGTTTCGTTGAATTAGCTGTCACTAAAAAAATGATTGGTTTGCCTGCATATACTTATAAATTATCAAATATGGATTACTTTAACAAAAAGACGATAGAGCAATTAGACGGGGGGTTTAGGAAACAAGACCATCCGATGTCAAATGCATATACTATATCTGTAAACCCATATGTACCTAGTCTTCAGTTAATAGAACTTTCGTTTCAAATAAAAGAGTATTCAGAACATTGGCGTACTGGTGAACAAAATATAGAAAGTATCACTGGGGTGTATTATTCAAATGTTACTCTTGATTTAGTAAATAACATCATAACTATACATACTGGTAACGATGCTATCCATGAGACTATTGTTAACTTCTTGGGGCTAGTATACGGATTACCTATTGTCCCTTATACGTTAAAGAGAATAACAACAACTTGGGATGCTAATGAGAATGCGAGTTTTAAGACAGCTTTGTTGTTGGATTTTATTAATAATCGACTTAAATCTAGGGAGATATCTTCGAATTATAAGGAAATTAAATTTAAGGTTAGTAGCTCAGATATAAAAGATGTAACAATAAATGGGAAAAATATTTTGACATCGTATTTAGCATGCGAATATATCACCCTAGGGAAAGATATTGATCAATTCAAAGTATCGATGACTTTTGATGATAAAAACTTCACGGTATCTTTTATGTTGAAGGGTCGTGACTTAGATATTCTAAAAATTGTAATATTAGATACAAATGACGACATATTCAAACAGGATGTTATGAAGTTAATTCAATCGGAGTATATAAAGATGTGTTCAGATGGAATCGCAAATGAAACAGAAATAAAAAATTTGCTTCAAACCATTTATAAAAAATTTGCTCAGAAAGATTCGCAATATACTGATACAATTGAGGAAACTACCATCAAGAATCTGTTAATATTCTCCAAAATATTGGATAGACTTAATAAAGATCAGGTTACAATTGAGCTAGTTAACGACTTCCTAGTCAATAATAAAGCGGCTTTAGATTCAACTGGTTATAAATCGAGTGTGGAGGTATTGAAACCAATCGGTAATTGGCTTTCCTGATTTAGATCAATATGAATAGTTAGGACTGGTGGGATATGCTTATTCATGAAAAAGATATCACATACTATACTATTCTCGATAGTAATTACTTAAAAGATCTTCCCCATTTTGTCATAAGGGAGTTTGAGCATTTACAATATAATGACATTGATGCTGAAGTCACCGAAATAGAGTACAATTGGGCAGATCCAGTCAAAATAAAGGATAAAGTAATTTCTAGACAAACGAGAAGCATTGTTTTTTGGATTTTAAAAAGGCAGAACGCACTATGCATCTTCAGTAACTCAGAGAGTGAAGTAGCATATTTATTATCGAAGTTAGAGAATCGTCAAGTAAATTATTTTAAAAAGATCAATATATACGATATTTGGAAAAAAAAATTTATGGAATCTGATGAAAAATCGTTAGCAGAACTAGTAAGTATACAAGTAAAAAGAGAAATCACAGCTAGCAATAGTATCGATTTCAATTCCATACAAGTTAATAAACTCAAAAAAGAAGAAATCATAAATTATTTATCATCAAATAATATATGCTTCTTGACCTTTAAGTTACTAGATACTAATGGATATTTTAACCTTGATTCGTCATCTGTAATTTCTATGAATGATACTGATACATACGAGGATATAAAAAATGTCATATTCCAAGTCTCAAAATTGGCTACATCTATTGACTAGTTTTTTATGTCGATGGTATTCAATGTTATTCCCCTTATTTGCGATATTAATTACTGTTATTTTATTTTTAAAACTAAACGGACATGAGATTAAACTGGATGACTTTAAGAACAAAATTGAATTTCTTAGTTGGATTTCTGCAGGTATTATGGCATTGATTTCATTTCTTGCTATATTTGTTGCATTTCAGTATGATAATAAGCTTATTGAAGCCTCTCAAATAAAGAGTGAGATATTTTATCCATATGAACTATCCGTTGAAGAAATCAGGGCAAAATTAATTGGGTATAATAAACTAACTGAAAAAGATAACATTATTAATGGATTGTACTGGGTGTATTTATTGGTAACAACTTTGTCAATATTTGTTTGGGGAATAGCATCTGGTATTTATACAAGTTTTGCAATTTATCCCCAGCATATTGTAACTGTCGATGGGCTACTTAACTTAGGGATCCATAGTTTCTGGCTTTCGTTAGTTATATTATTAATTAGTATCTGTGTTGCTTTAAATTTATTTAGACATAATTATGACCCAATTAATAAGGGGTATCTACCAAATGGAAAAGTATTATTTAATTTAGATTATATTTATAAAAATTCAGGGGATTTACGGGAATTGTGGGGTAAATTATCACCATCTTTTGAGTTTTATGTAAATCCAAATGAAAGAAGAACTAATCTCGAACTAGTAGCAAAATTTTCGATAAAAATGGAAAACATCAAGTATTTGTTATTAATTAAAGATGAGAGACATACCACTATGGTAAGAATTTATGGGGAAGTACAATCTTTTTCTCGTGTGGGAACAAACTGTATACTTCACCATGAAGATTTTCGATCTGAATATTATCAGTTGATAGATGAAAACTGTAAATCAGAAATTAAATTTTATTCAAGCACTGGGCATGTTGTTGCGAGAAATAAAATGAAAGTTGTTAATGACGGAGATATTAAAAGAGTCATTTTTGAAAGGGATTTAGAGCCTCAACAGATCGACTTGGATAGAGGATTATTTAGCAGAAGGGTGGGGGAGTTGAGTGTTCAATACGAGCCTTTAATAATGAATTCATATTCAGACGATTAAAATTTACTTAAATCCTTTAGTGTAGTAATAAATCACCGCGGTGATTTATCTTTAATGTCTCTAAGCAGAATCGTTGGTGAAAACGTGTCTTTTCGGAATAATTCAATTTATATTCAGTGGGTGATATAGTTTTGTATTTTTCCAAACTCCAATCAATCGTCAAGTTATACGCTGATGCTTATAACGAAACGGAAAGGTTTCAGAAAGAAAATAGTAATAAGATACCAAAAGGTGACCAAAAGACTGGTGTATTTGGTGAGGCCTTTATACTGGAGTACATATATAAAAAATATGGGAATGCCTTTCTAACTCAGCATGGTTCTACAAGCAAAGATATCAGATATTATGATCATTACGGACTTGAAACCTATGTTGAAGTCAAAACGGTGTCAGCCTTCTCAGAAGAAAGCATTAATGACTCCCATTGGTGATAAATGGGATGAATTATTCATGGTTTCTTTGGATAAAGTCTGGAAAGTCGT
This sequence comes from Paenibacillus sp. 32352, assembly GCF_002042965.1. Lineage (GTDB taxonomy): Bacteria > Bacillota > Bacilli > Paenibacillales > NBRC-103111 > Paenibacillus_S > Paenibacillus_S vulneris. The sequence goes on from NZ_MZNT01000016.1 coordinate 155,466, forward strand.
TAGGAGAGATTTGCTATGTTATCCTGGAACAAATACTAATGGACAATTCTCCATTCAATATAAATCGCAAAATCAAAACTACTCGTTGTGGACTAAAGAAAGGTGGAATTACCTGTCATAAAATTAGGCAAGCTAATTTACCTGATCCAGAAAACGATTCCTTTAAAATAAATCAAAAGAGAAGATTTATAGCATCGGTTTCAGTACCAATTATTAAAGATGTTACTTCATTAATGAAATTTACTTAATGGATATAAAATGCAATCGGCGAGAATGAGTTGTTAACAGTTTAATGATTGATTTGGATAGAAAAATATATTGTAGGAGGATATATGAATTTATTTGAAAATGGTAAAGACTCTATGCAAAAAGCTTTAAAAGCACTCTTTAGTATTGATAGTGAAACAAAAGAGCATGAGCAAGAATTTAATGCATTTCATTAGTTAGAATCCTGCCTCCCTGATTTCACGTTTAATTATGATATTTGTTCAGCAAATCGTCAAAAAAACATAGAAAAAATGTGGGAAAAATAAACATATTGTGAATATGGCTGAGAAACAGAGGGCACGAGCAATTGCTTCAAAAAGAGAAAGGATCTATATCGTTAAATACTAATTAAAATATCACTATCAATGTACGGTGAGATGATTAAGAAGGGTGAACGTAGTCGAAGTGTACCACCTAGTACCTACTGTTCAAGATCTATGTACTTAAAGGAACTTGGATGTACATATGACCCACTTATTGATGGATGAACTTATCTCGGCAGGAAGCGAAACGCTATTGAGCTGAGGATAATGGGCGAGAATAAGTGCTCACAACCTGAATTTATCTAGTCACTGTTTTTAATGAAGCACAAGGATGTGCTGGAAGATGCATTAGGACTCGACATTGACCAAATCGAGCTTGAAAAAACCATGGTAGCAATGATATCGATATATATGGTATTGCCCATCCCGCCGCTTGGAACTTTTTGTCGGATGCCAGGTGAAGCCTTCTGATCCGAGGCAATTCAATGGGAACATGATAAATGTGTTGAACAGTATGTAAGAAAGGATTGTTGTGTTGTTTGGATAGCAAGTTCATTCCGAATCGATTTTTTAAAGGAAATTAAATTGTTCTTAGGCAGTGGGGGGAACAAGCGGAAGTACATTAACTTCTATGCATTAGAAATTCATCCCGAAGCACTGACAGCGATTCATTTTCTGAATTCTATGAACAAGTTAGCGGTATGGGACAATTTGCATCAGGTCAAGGACGTATGTGAGTTCTCGCCGCCGCTACGTCTGATATTCAAGCATGAACAAATTCATTCTACACATCTTGGTAAAGCTGCTGTTAGAAGCCTGCAATTAGCAACGGATGTTAAAGAATACGTCATAAAGGAGTTGTGGTCATGTGTACCTGAGTTACTGAATGTGCATCGTGAGAAGAAATGTAATCAAAGCGACAGAATTATTACGATTGGTGCGGGTAAAGGTGGGCTCTCTTACCGAGTGTCTGCTATGGATCGCGAAGGGGGACTGCATTCGTTAAGCTGTTTATGGATTCAAATCAGGAGCCATTTTATCGACTTATCAAGCATTACAAAAAAGAATAGCAAAGATGTATTAATGAAAATATTCAAATTAGCAGAAGAAGGGTCGGTGTATATTTTAAGCCTGATGAGAGTTTAGATAAGACAGTATTGATGATTGTAACAATCTTAAAGCAGTTCTACCAGTATTTCAGTCCTTACCTTTACGGTGATATAAATTTGGGAAAAGGGTACGTATTGCACATTGGTCGCTGAAAAGCATAGAGGGTAAATATAACCGCTGACAAAGCGGTTTTCTTATTTTATAGGAAGCCTCAATTGTGAAAAAAGTAAGAATGAAGTAATATTAAAGTATTAGTTGATGTGCATTGGGGTGTTAATCATGGAAATCAAACTCTTCTATAAAACACAACGGGATCTTGCCAGTGCTCTAAACGGTATCGTCGATGCTTACTGGGAAAATGTATTGAATGAAGAAGATCTGATCAAGAATGTATTAGAGATCTACACCAACAATACAAAGAAGATCCTAAAGCATAATGAATTTACTACGATCCTCAAGCAACAGTGCGGAAAGAGAAGACTTGAGGTCATTGAAAGAATCTTACATATGAACGGACTGTTACAGGATGAACAATCTGTTGTATGAAAGAAGGGAGCTGAACCATGTCTCAAGAATTAGAATATAGTGCGACTTTAACAGGAGCTTCTTTCATGTTTTACGAATTCAAACAGGTCGTTAGTCTCAAGTTGCAGGGGTTAGAGGATTCTGAGATAAGGGAGAGAGTCCTTACCGAGAATCTTTTCCAATACCAGGTAAAAGCGAGTTTGAAACGAAGTTTACCATCAGTACTAAGACGAGTTGCTGTACTGGATGATGCCTTGAGAAAAATGGTGTTGGATGAATCGCTGGAGTCAGGGAAAATGATCAACCTCTACGCTATTATGAAAACGGACAGGCTCTTTTTCGAGTTTATGAATGAGGTCATCCGTGAAAAGCTTGAATCGGATAATTACTTTATGGAGAAGAAAGACCTCAATCTTTACTTTACTTCTAAAGCTGAACAAGATGCTGGGGTAGCTGGTTGGACAGAACAAACCATACAAAAGCTAAAAAACGTAATACAACGAATTTTACTTGAATCAGGAATTCTGAAGGATAAGAAAACAGGGGAACTAAATCGACTGCTAATGGATGAACAATTGAAGAGGCACTTCATTGACATTGGCGACATTGCTTATGTAAAGGCAATGGGTGAATGAGAGGTAGTGGCATGGCAAATTTGCGTAAGAGACTCGATAAAATTATACCGAAGATAAGGGAAGACAAGTTTATCCAAGGCAGGGGTCTCGGTAACGAGATCAGTTTTTATGTATTTGATTACGAGCCTGAACATGAGTTAGTTGTTCGGGATTACATCATACATATCAAGAAAGAGTTCAGCCACGAAGGGTCAAACCGCAAGATCATCGAGTTCGATCTGTATAAGATGCTCATTGAAATAGCAAAGGATAAGCGGATTTTCGAGCGGATTTTTCAGATGGAGGAAAAGCAGGGGAAGGATGCTCTTTTTAAGGCAATGGCCAACTTCGCCAAGCCCGAAATCTTCTTACAAAAGATCAAGGAACAGATGCAGGATCATAATGTGGTACTCATTACAGGCGTAGGGAAAGTATATCCATTTGTACGCTCCCATAATATCTTGAACAATCTGCAGGAGGTGCTCGATAAAATTCCAGTTATCATGTTCTTTCCTGGCAAATACGATGGGCTATCTCTTCGCTTGTTTGATCGATTCAAAGACGATAACTACTATAGGGCATTCCGATTAGTTGACTAACCAAAAGGGGAAATGGTTTGTGCTTATTAAAGACATGTTTCAGAAGGACATCGAACGAAATATTAAAGGCGTAATTAAGGTCGCTCAGACCGATGAGGATAATATCTATCAGGAACTTGATGAGTATGTCGTAACCAGAGAACTAAATAAGCACATGTCCAAATTCTATGAGAATTATCAGCAGGGCATTAGCGGTGCTACTGATAAAATGGGTGTTTGGATCTCTGGATTCTTCGGATCGGGTAAATCACACTTCTTGAAGATTCTTGCCTATCTGTTGGAAAACAAAAAGGTGAAAGATAAAAAGGCAGTCGATTTCTTTACAGATAAGATCCAGGATCCGATCGTCCTGGCAAATATGAAACGGGCTTCTAATGTTGAAACGGAAGTCATTCTCTTCAATATAGACTCGAAAAGTCCCTTAGATAATAAGTCTAAAGAGGATGCAATCTTACGTGTATTTATGAAGGTGTTTTATGAACACCGTGGTTTTTATGGAGACATTCCAGGTGTTGCCGAGATGGAGAAGTACCTGTCAAAAGAAGGCGTGTACGAGGACTTTAAGCGTGAGTTTAGAGCCGCGGCGGGCGAAGAATGGGTAGACCGCAGAAATACCTTCTATTTTGATGCTGATTATGTCATTGAAGCTCTGACAAAGGTCACGTCAATGTCCGTAGAATCGGCTCGAAACTGGTTCGAAAACGGTGTGAATAACTATGAGATCAGCATTGAAAAGTTCGCCAAAGATGTAAAAGAGTATGTTGACCAAAAGGGGGAGAAATTCCACCTGATCTTCCTGGTCGATGAGATCGGTCAATACATCGGCGACAGCCGTCAATTAATGTTGAATCTTCAAACGGTGGCAGAGGATCTGGGGACGCATTGCCAAGGGAAAGTCTGGATCATGGTTACGTCACAAGAGAGTATCGACAGCATCGTAAAAGTAAAGGGTGATGATTTCTCACGGATCCAAGGGCGTTTCGATACCCGACTGTCTCTTTCGTCTATCTCGGTCGATGAGGTAATCAAGAAACGGATTCTCTTGAAAAAAGAGCATGCGACCGACATGCTGAAGCTCCTTTTTCATGAGAAGAGTGCAATCCTTAAAAACTTGATTAGCTTCAAAGACAGTACCGCTGACCTCCGTGGGTTTGAGGACGAAAAAGAATTTGCGGATGTGTATCCGTTTCTTCCATACCAGTTTAAGCTCCTTCAAAATGTGTTCGAGCAAGTCCGTAAACATGGAAGCTCTGGTAAGCACCTATCCGAAGGGGAGCGCTCCATGCTCTCCGCTTTTAAGGAGGCGGGACTGCGATTCAAGAATGCCAATGAAGGGACTCTGATCCCGTTTTATGCATTCTACGATACGATTAAGGAGTTCTTGACCCCATCCATCGTGCGGGTTATTGAAGGTGCGTATGAAAATCCAGCGTTAAAAGACGATGAGTTTAATGTTGATTTACTCAAGGTGCTCTTTATGGTCAAGTATATTAAAGAGCTTCCTGCAAACATTGATAATATTGCCTCGTTAATGGTAACGAATATCGATGAGGATAAACTGGCGTTGAAGGAGAGGATTCAGGCATCACTAAGAAAGTTGATTGTCCAAACCTTAATCCAGAAGAACGGCGAGTTTTATATCTTCCTTACTGACGACGAGCAAGATATCAACCGCGAGATCAAGGCAATGAAAATTGAGGAGGATGCGGTTAAAAGAGAACTTGCCACCTACATCTTCCAAGAGCTGTACGACGATAAGAGATTCCGTTACTCGCAACAATACCAGTTCTCATACAACCAGAAAATGGATGAGAAAAACTACGGGAACCAAACATCAAGTATAGGAATCAATATCCTTTCTCCATTGTCTGACCATTATGCGAAATCCGAGCAGGAACTCATGCTGATGTCATCTGGAAATGGTGAAATGATCTTAAAGCTCGGTGGTAATGAAGCATACATTGAAGAGATGGAAGAAGTTCTGAAAATCGAAGAGTATAGGAAGAAAAAGAACCCGACTCAGCTTCCTGAGAGTATTCAAAACATCTTGAATAACAAGCAGGCAGAAGTAAGAGAGCGGAGACGAAGAGTGAAGGATTTGTTGGAGGAAGCGATTAAGGGTGGCGTTTTCTTCATTAATGCCGATAAGGTAGACATTAAAGGTGCTTCGGTAAAAGAAAAAATCAATACCGCTTTTCATTCTTTGGTTGAGAATGTGTATACCAAGCTGGCGCTTGTAAAGTCCTTCTTGGAATCTGAGAAGGATCTGGTTTCTCTATTACGAAGCAAAGCCGATCAGATTACCATCGATGGCTCGAAACAAAATGACAATGGTTTAGCTGTTAAAGAAGTGCTTGATTTCATCAGTCTTCAGGATAGTATTCAAAAACAGGTAAGGATTAAGATCATCTTGGATCGCTTTAGCGATAAGCCTTATGGATGGAAGCCACTTGATATCGCAGGTCTGATCGCAGAGTTAATGAAAGAACAACGGATCAGAATTCGATTCAATGCTGAATACCTGGAACCTGAAGATGGGAATTTGGTCAATGTCCTCACAAAGGCAAGCGAAGCTGATAAAGCCATCGTGACGAAGCGTGTGAAGGTCGATGAGTCCCTTTTGAAAATCGCCAAGAATATCTGTAAAGAAGTATTTAACAAAACAGATGTAGCAGACGATGAGGATGGACTTATCAAGGACGTTCGAGATCTCATGGATAAGCAGGTCACTGAGATCACGAATTTGAAAAAGCGTTATGAGGGTCGAAAATACCCTGGGAAAAGCCTGTTGGACAAAGGTCTTGAGTATTTCAACGAGTTCACCAAAGGATTAGACAACGTATCGTTCTTCACCAAGCTTCGAGATCTGGAAGATAATCTTCTGGACTGGGATGAGGACGTTTCTTATGTTCGTAGTTTCTTTGAGAACCAGAAAGAGATTTTTGATAAAGGTCTTTTTGCCTACGACAAGTACAAGGACAACAACGTTTACTTGATAAGCGAAGAAACGGAAAAGTACGCCACTAAATTGCAGGAGATACTTACGGAAGTCCAGCCGTACAAAAAAGTCAAAGAGATTCCTGAACTTGTTAATAAAATTGATGAGGCAATTCAGAAGGTACTTGAGGATAAGAAAACAGCGGCGAAAAATGCGATTAAGCTTGATGTTGACCACTTGGAATTACGCGCAAACCATGAAGGGGTATCGGAAGCGATTAAGAATCAGATTCAGACTTTCTATAAAAACTTGTCTCAGAGTATCGATGGCTTCAACGATATCTTCAAGGTCGATGCAACCGTGACCCAAAGCTCCACTTTCAAGGACAATATGGATATTAAGATTAGTCGTGAGATCAACGAGTGGAACCAACGAACGCAACCAGTGGTAATTGACGATGGTTCATCACACGGAGTTGAAACAGTCGTAGTTCAGAAGGAAAAGGTGAAAATCAGTAGCTTACTTGTTGATAAGACATTGAAATCCGAAGAAGACGTAGACAAATTACTTCATTCGCTATCGGTTAGATTGAAGCAAATGATCAAGAATAACAAACAAATTGAAATTGTCGAGTAAACGTGAATGCCGCGGCTTCGGCCGCGGCATATCAAATGAAGAAACACATCTTACACTTAGGCTGGTGAACACAAAGTATGAATAAGTCGGCATTGAAGAGCTTTGCTACAACTGCACGAAATGAGCTAATGAAAAAGGTCGAAGCCAAGGCTTTTAAGATTGGGATTACCGAAGAAAGCATAAAAAAAGCTCAAATTGAAACCTCTGATGCCATCTATATTGACGGTAAACAACTATCCATTCTTGAGAAGAAACAGCGGGATAAGCTTATTAAACGTATCAATGAGATCGGCTTTAAACGTGTCGTGGAGGAGGTTGCGTACACCTGGTTCAACCGCTTCATAGCACTGCGATTTATGGAGGTAAATAACTATCTTCCGACAAAGGTACGGGTCCTATCTTCCAGTAATCCTGAGAATCCTGAACCTGATATTATGAAAGAGGCATTGTCGGTTGATTTAGATATTGATAAAGAGCTGGTTTACGAACTAAAAATGAACAATAAAACAGAAGAACTGTTCAAGTATTTGATCATTAAGCAATGCAACAACCTGAATAAATACTTGCCGTTTATGTTTGAAACGATCGAGGACTATAAAGAAATTCTGTTTCCTGAAGGATTACTGGCGAAAGACTCATTTCTTAAAGAAATGGTCAATACAGATGTAATTCCAGAATCCGATTGGGGAGAGGTAGAAATCATCGGTTGGTTGTATCAATATTACATATCTGAAAAAAAGGATCAGGTTTTTGCGGATCTCAAGAAGAGCATTAAAATCAGTAAAGAAAACATTCCTGCGGCAACTCAGCTCTTTACCCCACACTGGATCGTTAGATACATGGTGGAAAATTCTTTAGGGAGATTGTGGTTAGATAGTCACCCAAGTAGTGTATTAAAGGCTCAGTGGAAGTATTATATGGAAGAAGAAAATCAGGAGGAAGAAGTAAAAAAGAAGCTTGAAGAAATCAGAAATAAAGAATTAAATCCAGAGGATATTACCTTCCTTGATCCATGTTGTGGAAGTGGTCATATCCTTGTCTATGCATTTGATGTCTTTTATGAAATGTATCTTGAGAAGGGATATATTAATCACGAAATTCCGAAGCTGATTCTGGAAAAGAATCTTTTTGGTCTGGATATTGATGATCGAGCGGCTCAATTAGCTTCTTTTGCAGTAATGATGAAAGCCAGGGAAAAATCCCGCAGAGTTTTTGGACAAAATATCAAGCTTAACATATGTGCGATACAAGAAAGTAACTGGATAACAGATGAGATTATAGAAGTGTTAGTTAATAAAAAGGAGTCACAATATGTTCAGGATATCCAGAGGGAAACTTTAAAATATATCAGGGATATATTTAAAAATGCAAAATATTATGGCTCGATTTTAGATGTTAAGAGTATAGATTTGAATTTTATAGATGAACAACTACAGTATTTTTCAAGCGATATAGAGTTTAGTGGTGACCTTCTGGAGCGGATAGCAACAACTGAGGCATTAGAAAAACTACCCGTATTAGTAATGCAAACAAGAATTATGAGTCGAAAGTATGATATTGTTTGTACCAATCCTCCATATATGGGGAGCGGTGGTATGACTACTGAACTTTCTTCTTACCTCAGACAGAACTTCCCAGATACAAAGTCGGATATGAGCACAGTTTTTATGGAGAAAGCCTTTGATTTATGTCATTCTACAGGAATGATCTCAATGATAAATATTCCAGTATGGATGTTTTTATCAAGTTACGAGAAATTGAGGAAGAATATAATTCAGAGCAGATCAATTGTTAATATGCTTCATTTCGGTCGAGGTGTATTCGGTTCGGATTTTGGAACAACTTCATTTGTAATATCTAACACAAAAATAAAACAGTACATTGGTGTCTATCGGAGACTTTTTCAAAAACATGGGGCAGTCGATAGTGTTGAGAGAAAAGAAGAGTGGTTCTTTGAAAATAAGGGGTATTTCAAAGCTCGGCAAGAAGACTTTTCTAAAATTCCTGGTAATACAATTGCATATTGGGCTACTCCTCAAACAATTAAGTCATTTGAAGCTTTATTGAAGAAGGATTACAAAGCAAACGCGGGAATATCGACAGGTAACAACGAAAACTATATTTTCTACTGGCATGAAGTGCTGTTTAACAAAGTTTGCACTAAAGAAGTTGCGAGAGAAGGATTTGATTATTTTCCATTATCTAAAGGTGGAGAATTTCGGAAATGGTATGGTAATAGAAGCTATATAATCAATTATAATAAAAATTCTCTTGATGAAATGAGTAAATTACCAGGTTTCCGTCATGACGGGAAAGAATCCTATTTCAAGCATTTATTGTCATGGAGTAAAGTTACAAGCTCAAACTTCAGTGCAAGATATTACGAGCCAATTTTCGTTTTTGACAGTGCGGCTCCATCAATAGGTAGTAACCAAATAGAATACACACTTTTAGGTTACTTGAATAGTAAGCTTACGAATTATTTTCTGCAATTTATTAATCCTACAATCAATTATCCTCCTGGATATATTGAGCTACTTCCGTATAACACTGGAATGGAAGATAAAATAGGAGAAATTGTGGAAAAGAACGTTTCCATCAGTAAATCAGATTGGGATGATTTCGAAGAATCTTGGGAGTTTACTTCTCATCCCTTTCTTAGACATCAGGCTAACAATAAATTAATAAGCAACGCTTTTGAAAATTGGAATGAGCACAAAAAGCTCATGTTTACACAAATGAAACAAAATGAAGAAGAAATTAACCGTATTTTTATAGAATTATATGAATTACAGAATGAATTAGATCATCAGGTTTCTGACGGAGAACTTACAATTAAAAAAGCAGATCAGTTACGAGATGTAATATCATTTATTTCGTACGCAGTGGGGTGCATGTTTGGAAGATACTCGTTAGATGAAGAAGGGCTTGTCTTTGCAGGTGGGGACTTTGATCCAGAAAGGTTTCAGAAATATCCTGTTGATAAAGACAACATCATACCTATCCTTTCGGGATCATATTTCGATGATGATATAGTGTCAAAGTTCATCGAGTTCATTAAGGTGACTTTTGGTGAAACAAATTTGGTTGAAAATCTTAGCTATATTGCTAATTCTCTTGGGATGAAAGATGGCGAAACAGTTAAAGAAACGATTCGCAGGTACTTCGTTAGCGACTTTTTTAAAGATCATCTACAAACTTACAAGAAGAGACCTATCTATTGGCTTTTCACTTCTGGTAAACAGAAGGCATTTAACTGCTTGATCTACATGCATCGTTACGACAAGTCCACTTTGTCGAGAATAAGGACCGACTACTTGCATGAACTTCAGAATCGACTGGATGCGGAGAAGAAGTCTCTCCTTAGTATTACTGAAGGAGACGGAACTGCTAAGGAAATTAGCAATGCCAAGAAAGAATTGAAGGCATTGGATTTGAAGATTGAAGAACTGAAGGCATATGATGAACTTCTTCACCACATGGCGGACATGCAGATCGAAATTGATCTCGATGATGGTGTGGCAGTGAACTATGCTAAATTTAAAGGCTTGCTTGCAAAACTGGATTAGTTTTCGGTTACAATGGGGATATACCAGTATTTTTGGTATATCCCTATCCATTAGCCTGATAATAAAGGGTGCTGAGAAGTTATGAATATTGATGAGATTATTAATACATTGAAGACAACCTTTCACGAACCGCTTGGTGACGGGGAACAACGAAAGATTGTTTTCTGGTTCGATAAGGATCAAGAGTTCGTTGATTACATAGACGAAATCATGATTGAGAACGTCAAGGTACACAAATTGACAAATGGTAACAGCTTCTATACTAAGTACCTTCTCGAAGAAGAGGATCCTGCTTCACATTATCTGATCTATACTGCCCAGGATATGGGAACTGAGGACAACTGGCTTTTGGATGCTTTTTTATACTCGAAAAGCTTTTATGCGGATAAAAGTTCTCTCATTATGAATGAATTGAAGATTGATGCAACCTTGAGAAGTGTTGTAAAGAAATACGAGAAATTTTTCGGCAATAAGGATCGCCTTCGAAAGTTCAAGGCATTTGATATCACATCATTCTCAGAGGAAACGATTGAGCTGGTGATTATGAGTGTCCTGTGCAATCTGAAATCGCCTGATTTCGAAGATGTTGTAAAAGTTATCCTAATAGATAGCCTGGATAACAGTGAGAATAAACACCTGGATCTGATCAGTAAGTTTTTCGACATCCAAGTATTCTGGAAATATGTATCCGAACGATATGGGTTTGAGAATAGCAGTCCAACGCTCAAGGGTTTATTCCTTCACTTGACTATCTCCGCATTAAGCCATGCAGTTGAAGAGCGACATCTATCACAAATTAAGAACTATATCGCCACCCGAAATAAATCAAATGCATTCGTTTTCATTGATCACTGGATGCATCATAAGATGGACTACCTCGTGTACGATCAGCTTGCTGAAATGGCGGAAAAAGAAATTAGACTTGCCGATATCGTGAATCAGCTTCCTGTTGAGGAATTCAAGACAGCAGATACGTTCCCTTATTTCGATAAGGCAATCATCATATATATTGCAAACAGTCTCGATGCAAGGCTTGAGGATTATGAGGAATACAGCAAGCTAATCAATTTAAGAAGGGCGAAGCATTTTTATGAAAAGTACCAATCTATTTACGAGGCATTGTACTATACCGTAAAAATGTTTGAGTTCCACAAAAAGTACAGTTTGGGTATCCCGAAAGCCCAGGCATTAGATATGTTCCGAGCCTACGTTAACGATTATCATCAACTGGATACGTACTACAGAAAGTTCTACGTTGCATATGACAATGAATCAAATAGCGAGATCCTCAAAAAGCTTAAAGGCATGGTTGAAAACCTGTACACCAACTGGTTTATAGGTGAATTAAACTCGCATTGGTCCGCCGCGGTGCAGGATGAAATGAAATCAAGCTGGGTGATCCCAGGGATTCAAAATCAAAAGGACTTTTACAGAAGTTTCGTTTCCCCTAAGTTACACCAAGGTGATCGGGTATTCGTCATTATTTCTGATGCCCTTCGTTATGAAATAGCGGCGGAACTTTCGGACAAGCTTAATTCGGAAACAAAAGGAGCTTGTGAGATCCAGCCGTTGTTAGGGGTTATTCCATCCGTGACGAAGCTGGGGATGGCATCTCTGCTCCCGCATAAAAATCTGGAAATGGATTTAAACGGGAGAGTGCTGGTAGATGGCAAGTCCTCAAGTGGCATGGAGAATCGGATTGAAATATTGCATGCGGCTGTTTCAGACAGCACGTCAATGCATTTTCAAGAGTTGTTCGCCATGAACAAGGCTGGAAGAAGAGAGCATTTCAAGGGCAAAAAGTTGGTTTATATCTACCATGACAGTATTGATGCCATGGGGGATAAAGCATCTACCGAGATCTATACGTTCACAGCGGCAGAAAAGGCGATTGAGGAGATCTATAACATCATCAAGATCATTCGAGACGACCTAAGCGGTACGAATATTTTCGTCACAGCCGATCATGGGTTTGTGTACCAGCGGGAAGCGTTAGAAGAAAGCGATAAAATGGAGAATGAAGGCATAAACGCATTCGAGTTCAAGAGAAGATACTTGCTTTCCCAGGATTCGGGTGAGAAAAGTGGTTTGCTCGATATCAGCTTGGATTCATTGATAAAGAATGAACATCGAATTACGGCATACGTTCCGAAAGCAACGATCCGCTTTAAAATGCAGGGGTCAGGAGTCAATTATGTTCACGGGGGGGCAAGCCTTCAGGAAATTGTCGTTCCTCTGATTCAATTCAAAAACATAAGAAGCGGTCAGAAAAACAGTCGGGACATCGAAAAAGTGGACGTAAAGCTCACAAACACGACAAGAAAAATTACAAACAGCTTGTTCAATCTTACCTTCTTCCAAACGGAGAAAGTGGAGGACAAGCGAATTCCTCGAATAGTGAAGATCTATATGGTAGATGAGAACGACGGTGTAATCAGTAATGAAGAAACGATCATATGTGACCGTACTTCTGACAAACCTGAAGAACGAACGTTTAAACTACGTTTTGCATTAAAATCGATACCTTACGATAAGAATGGTAAGTATTACTTGATAACGAAAGATGAAGAAACGAATGTGATCGTGGAAAGAACACCATTTACCATTAATTTGGGCATCGTTAGTGATTTTGATTTTTAGAAGAGGGGAGGAATACGGATGGAGACAATAACTGGGGAACAAGCCTATGATCTTGATCGCAAACTGAACGAAGTGTTTTCGGGTAGAGTTGTAAGGAAAGACCTGACGAAGCTGATGAAAGAAGGAGCTAACGTCCCTGTTTATGTTCTTGAATATCTTCTTGGGATGTATGCGGCCACTGATGATGAGGATAACATCCGAGAAGGGATCGAGCGTGTAAAGAAGATACTCTCAGACAACTTTGTAAGACCAGACGAAGCAGAAAAGGTTAAATCGAGAATTCGGGAATTGGGTCAGTATTCGGTTATCGATAAGATCACGGTTACACTTAATGAGAAGATTGATTCCTATGTAGCGGAGTTCTCGAACCTTGGACTTAAAGGTGTCCCGATTTCCCCGAACTATGTCAAGGAGTACGACAAGCTATTGGCAGGCGGGATCTGGTGCATGCTGAAGATGGACTATTTCTTCGATGAGGAAGTGAAGAACAGCAATCCTTTCAGTATCAGTAGCCTTAAACCCATTCAAATGCCCAACATGGATCTGAATGAGGTATTTGAGGGTAGGAAGAGCTTTACAAAAGTAGAATGGATCGATGTACTTATCCGTTCCACAGGTATGGAACCAACACAACTTGAGGACAGAGTAAAGTGGCATCTTCTACTTCGACTTGTACCTCTCGTTGAGAACAATTACAACATGTGCGAATTAGGTCCTCGCGGAACGGGGAAATCCCACGTATACAAGGAGATCTCGCCTAACTCAATTCTTGTTTCGGGTGGTCAATCGACAGTAGCGAATCTTTTCTATAATATGTCTACGAAAAAAGTTGGACTCGTAGGCTTATGGGACACGGTTGCCTTTGATGAGGTGGCGGGCATAACCTTCAAGGATAAAGATGGCGTACAGATCATGAAGGATTACATGGCTTCGGGATCTTTTGCACGGGGGAGAGAAGAGAAAGCGGCCTCTGCTTCGATGGTATTCGTAGGCAACATCAACCAAAGCCTTGATTCGTTGATCAAGACATCCCATTTATTCGCACCATTCCCCGAAGCAATGGCAAATGACTCCGCCTTTTTTGATCGGATGCACTACTATCTGCCAGGCTGGGAAGTTCCGAAGATGCGTCCAGATTTCTTTACCGACAAGTACGGATTCATCGTCGATTACATGGCGGAATTCTTCAGGGAAATGCGTAAGCGTTCCTTTGCTGATGCGATTGACCGCTATTTTAAACTTGGAAATAATTTAAACCAACGTGATGTAATTGCTGTTCGAAAAACAGTGTCTGGGTTGATCAAGCTCTTGTATCCTAATGGAGAATATACGAGAGAGAATGTGGAGGAGATCCTGAAGTATGCCCTGGAAGGTCGGCGGCGAGTAAAGGAACAACTCAAGAAAATTGGTGGCATGGAATTTTACGATGTTCACTTCTCCTACATTGATAAGGAAACGATGAATGAAGAGTATGTTTCCGTTCCAGAGCAAGGTGGAGGCAAGCTGATCCCAGAAGGAATGGGCAAACCAGGTCATGTCTACACAGTAGGGCATGGGGACTCAGGGATGATCGGGGTTTACAAACTGGAGAACCAGGTCGTTTCAGGAACAGGGAAATTCGAGAAGTCAGGTGTCGGATCCCATCGAGGGGCGAAAGAGAGCTTAGATACCGCCTTCCGTTACTTTACTTCAAACAGTAAAAGTATCAGCGGCTCGATTAGCACAAAGACAAAGGACTATTTGATGCATATAAGCGACTTGCAGGGCATTGGATTGACGGACGAGTTGGCAATTGCCGAGCTGGTTGGTTTATGTTCTGGGGCATTAGAAAGACCCGTACAGGAGAGCATGGTTGTACTTGGGAACATGACAGTTGGTGGGACGATTGCGAAGGTTGAAGAGTTTGCCAATACACTACAGGTATGTGTAGATGCAGGAGCGAAGAAGGTACTGATACCTGCCTCTTCTGTAGTGGATTTTCAGACGGTTCCTGCTGATTTACTGATTAAGGTACAGCCTGTATTCTACTCAGATCCAACCGACGCAGTGTTTAAAGCATTAGGAGTAAGCTAACCTAAACTTTGATGGGAATGATCCAATGGATAGGATACAGAAAATCGTTTCCGAGCTTGATTATGGTACTGGGTACACCATTACTTGCTTAGATCATGATGGTCAAGAAGAATGCTATAATCTTTGGTTAGACAAAGAGGATACGGCATATTGTTTGCAGACCATCTTCATGCTCAACGGAGTGAATGATGAAGTCGGAGAAACGGTCAGGTACAGTAAATCGGAAATAATAAGGAAGCTTAATGAACTATCTTCAAGAGACCAGTTTTCCATTCGAGAAATAGACTAATATTCAAGTTGTCAGGTCATGAGAAGGTAGGTTTTCGGACTATCTAAACATCACAATCGCTAAAAACCCTGCTGATTTTGCTCTATTGGAGCGAAAGGCAGGGCTTTCTTTTGAAAAGCAGAGATATTAGTATCCGCCCCACTGAATATATGATGACAGCTCCGCCGCGGCACATGAATCGTTCAGTTAACGAAAATTTTCATAGTTGTCAGGGTGCGAGAGGGTAGGTTTTCGGACTTATTATCAGTATTTATTAGAAGACGCTATTTATTATTTGTTCTTCTCTGATTTGAACTAGGTTTGATAGAAGTGGTAAAACATGGGGAAGGGTTAGGTTATGAAATAGTAAAGGCTGTCTTGAGTGGGGAAATCATCGAGCCTATTACTTTCCAAAAGGTGAAAGCTTATTGTGAAAGAAGCGGGATCCACGCAAGTGAAAATCATATGAGTGTCATTCTATCAAATGCTACCGAAAATAACCATAGCCCAACATACAAAGTATATTTTGAACGTGTAGGTAAAGGAAAGTATCGAATCCTTCCTGAGTATAGGCGAGAAACAAAGTATTTCTGGCTTAATGTTGATTCAGTAAGTTATGAGTGGTCGTTTTCTGATTTAAAGGTAGGTAGAAGCCAAACCTATTCCAACTTGAATTCCAATGGTAACAGGCGGAAAAACGAGTTGTGTTTTAAATATATCCAAATTGGTGATAAAGCCCTTGCATATGAGACAGGAACAACCAAGGCGATTACAACAATTTGTCAAGTTGTCGATAAGTATGAAGAAAATGGGGAAATCTTAATTGAGTTCCGAAAGATCAGTGACTACGATCTGTTTTTGGAACTGGATTCAATGAAAACAATAAATGAATTAGTGGACTGTGATATTCTTAATAACCACAGAGGGACATTACTGGAGCTTGAAAAGAAACATTTTGATGTTTTGACAAGAAAGCTCGAAGACTTAAACGGCTTCGATAGTTATTACAACGAGCTTAACATGCAAGTGAAGCAATCCTTGGCTGATGGGAATAAGGATAGAATAGCTCGCTTAGATCAACGTACCTCTGTTATCCCTGAAGTCTATGAAATAAGAGCACGGATGTTTAAGCGTAATCCTGATGTAATAGCTGAGGTTCTGGTTAGAGCAAATGGGAAATGTGAAAAATGTGGAAATCCAGCTCCGTTTAATAGAGCATCTGACGGTACGCCTTATCTTGAAGTACATCACAAAAAAAGATTGGCTGATGGTGGAGAAGATACGGTAGATAATGCAATTGCTGTATGTCCAAATTGTCATAGAGAGCTACATTTTGGTTGAGTAATTCCGCCGCTGGCATTGAGTTTTGATCATATATCTGAATCAATGCAGAAAGATTCATATGTCCGTCCATGTGCCGAGCGATTATTAGGCAAGAGCCTCAATATCGCTCGGCTTTTCATTTCCAAATCATTCAGTGTTCTACTTTACAAATATATGTGCAAAGGAGTGTTTGTGGACAAAAGATATAAAAACATCCTGAAACTTGAATTTCACATTGATAAATCAAGTTTACTTGACAAATTAGTGCATTGAGTAAATAATGGTAGTATCTGATTGGGAACGGGAGGGGTATTCATGAAAATGTATCTTGAGAAGTGCATGCTGTTGGACGAGCAAAGGAGTCTGATTGTAAGAGGGATACAAGAGGGCAAAAAGGAGTATCAGTCAATAAAGGCATTGCTTCCATCGTTCACTACAAACACGTATGACCCTCGTTTACAGTACGATGCTGTAAATACGTATGTTGAAAAAATGATCCTGAGTGCCCCTCATACACAGATGAAAGTTTTTAAGAAAAAAGCTGGGTTTCATCCCTACATCGTTATTCACGATATGATAAGAAATATATTTATCTTAGTTTCAAAACTACCTAAGAACAAATACATTTACAATTCGAGCGGGTACAGAGGAGACTTTGCTTCATCGAATTTTGATCGCCTTCTGGATATGGGAGCACCACGAGAAGAATTACTGGGGGATACGATTTATCAACCGTCACTGTTTCTTGGTTCAGAAAATCACCCCTTTGGAATCATAGTAAGTTATGATCGGGATAGTGATATCATTTATGAGGGAGCTTTAAGACCTGATCAGGAGGATTGGATCTACAAGGAAGATATTGCGGATTCCATCATCCTCAATACAAGAGACGTAATTCCACTGAACAACTACCGAGCTTCCGATATCGAACCTCGGCTTAAAACTCCAAAAGAAGACAACGATATTGTAGTTAAATTGAAGAATTCCCCTTCAACTTAGAAAGACTTCAGATTAGGAGCAATTTATCATGAATGTAAAACAAGAGCCACAGTTTAACCCGAAAAGGCTAAGGGAGGCACGTTTAGTACGGGGCATGACAATTAGTGATCTTGCAGAAAAAATTGGGGTATCGAAACAAGCGATATCCCAATTTGAACTGGGAGAGCATTCTCCAAAGCAAGAGACGGTGTTGGCGTTAATCAATACGCTCAAATTCCCAAAAAGCTTTTTTTATCGAGAGTTCAATGAACAATATGTTGGAAACACATTTTTTCGTGCCAATGCTACAGCGACAAAGAAGAGCAAAGAAGTTCAATTTCAAAAGACATTATTAGCGGGGTATGTCTACGAGTATTTATCAGAGTACATCGAATTCCCTGAGCTAAACTTACCCGATAGCTCCCTTTGCCATAATTCCGAGTGGGACAATAATTCAGTTGAGCTATTAGCCGAACAAGTTCGGAATCATTGGGAGCTGGGTGATAAACCAATCACAAATATTGTCCACTTATTAGAGAGAAATGGGGTCATTGTATTTTCAGTAGATACTGACAGTGAAAAGGTCGATGCTTTTTGTCAGCACCGAAAAGGCAGACCATATATTTTTCTTGGTAATGATAACCAATCGGCATTCAGACGGCAATTCGATGGTGCTCATGAATTAGGACACATATTGATGCACAAGGAAATCGATAATCAAGACGTACTTAGCCGAATTGAATTTAAAGAAATGGAGAATCAAGCAAATCGGTTTGCATCAGCTTTGTTGTTGCCAGCAGAGGCATTTGCAAAGACAGTAACCTCAACATCATTGCTACATTTTGTGGAACTGAAGAGATATTGGAATGTTTCAATTGCCGCTATGTTGTACAGGTGTTTAGATTTGAAACTAATTGATGAGAGTAAATACACATCCCTTGTTAAACAAATGTCAATGAAAAAGATGAGGACAAAAGAGCCACTCGATGATGTCTTTCCTCTACAGGAACCTGTAGTTTTAAGGAAAAGCATCTTAATGCTATTGGAGAACAAAATCAAAAATGAATTGCAGTTAATTCAAGAGATATCCGTACCACAAGAATATATCGAAATGCTCTGCAATCTTGACCAAGGCACTCTAAACTATAAAGAACCTGAGCCTACTATAAGGTTGATAAAGAGATGATTTATACCGATATGAAGCTCCAGTTCAAACCTGAACGGAGCTTCTTACATATTATCGTTTCCAAGGAGTATAGTCGAATATTTTGGTGAAGCAGGTGGGATGAAATTGCTCTCAATCGAAGAATATATTGCCCGAAGGAAGAAAGAAGATCAATTGAACGAATTCAGTCTTGCAAACCGCATGGAAAATATGAAGACCTGTGTTAACTATGTATTCGAGTATTTCAATCAATATCTGGATACAACCAAGTTGGATGAGCAGACTGTTTTGAATAATGAACGGCTCGAAAAGTGTAGGAATAGTATTTCGTGCTATGATGAGGAGATCCAGGATTGGCTGGTACATATTTATGACGAGTACAATAAAAAATTGGATCGAGCGATTATCAACTTTCTAAAAAAGGACGAGCTGTTTTACCTTTATTGTACAGAAAGTGAATTCAGAAGCTCGTCATATGAATGCTATGCTCAATTAGTGAAAAAGAATCCTTTTCTGAAAGATCAAACAGAAATGCTATTTTCATTCATAAAGGATTATCATCAGATTCAAAGCCAGCCTAATAATATCAATAAATTACTGATTTCCGATGAAGTGGATCAATGGGTTGAAAAAACGCGGCAGAAGTATAAGGTTGATATATTGGCATTTTGTAGCGATTGGGTTCATCGCTTTTATGACGATAAAGATAGTTGGCCAGTAAGCCATAGAAAAAAGAGCGATGTTCCGTATTGGAAATACGATTATGACTACAAGCAGAGAAGCAACATGTTTAATCTGAATTCACTCTACAGAAGAATATCTGATAAACCATTTATTAAGGGGAAGAAGCAACACCTCGAAGCCATTATGATGTATTTTTGGCTTCATCATATAGAAAGGGACGAGGAGAACTATTGGCAAGAATATGTAAGCAAAATTTCCAATCACTCTGTTCTGCTTGCCAATTAAGCACTTGAACGAAAGGTTCAATATTTATCAGGGGTGGTTACTCTGAAGCTAACTGGGCTTAAAGAATTGTATGCTGATATGAAGACAAACGGGATCAAAAGATATAAGTTTGCGTTTACTTATAACAAGGTCAGTTTCGATATTTTCTTTTTTACTGATGAAATCCCATATAAGTTGATGTTCGGGGTTAAGGCTCATAACTTCTACTTTGAGGTAAATGTGAATAACGGATTTGTCATTGATACCAACATAGGAGATAAATATACTCAGTTACGAAAGATACTTGGGTTACAGTACGATCCCGATAATCCATTCAAGACTTTCTACTTTTTCACTGAATTCAATAAAAGGATTCCTCAGTCAGCGAATGTTCAAAATACTCCTGAACCATCTGATATTGCCTATTATCGGAAAGACGTAGAAGAATGTGACAAAATATACTTTATGGGTTGGAGAGATAACGAGAAGCGTGGAGAGAAAGTCAGTTCTGAGAATCTGTATAAAACAAGATTGCTGTTAGATTATGAGGCGTATTTGATATGTAAGAGGAAAAATATCAGTAGCCGTTGGACACACGATAAAAGTTTAGCTCAAAAAATTCATTTACCCAATTAAACGTAATGATAGGTTCATTTTCTGAGGATCAATTTTCCCGCCGCTGGGTTGGATCCGCAGTAATCTAAGGAGCGATTCATATGGATAACAATGCTCTTGCAGATGAAATTGCACTCTTCATTTCATCCAAAAGAGAAAGTGATTATTGGGATTTTAAAGAAAAATACCATTCCAATAAAGCAAACTTATTGCACGATATCATATGCATGGCAAATAACCGAGCTGATAGAGATGCTTATATAATATTTGGGGTGAGCGACGTTTGCGAAATAAAGGGAGTGGAAGGAGACGAGAATCGAAAAACACAGCAGAATGTGATCGACTTTCTGAAGGCGAAGAAGTTCAGTGGCGGCATCAGACCATCAGTTGAGTTGAAGTCATTGTTCATTCAAGGTAAGCAGATCGACGTTTTGATCGTAAAAAATAGTACAGATACTCCATTTTTCTTAACTGAAGATTACTCTGATCAAGGACGTATTGTACGTGCTAACTACATATACACTCGTGTAGGCGACTCCAACACTGAAATCAATAAAAGTGCAGATATCAATCACATAGAATATCTATGGAAAAAACGGTTCCTGTTAAATAGACCTCCATTAGAACAGATCAAGAATAAATTGCGAACCAAGAGTGAATGGAAAAGAGAAGAGGGAATGTTTTATAACGTATTCAATCCCGAATATACAATAAGCTTAGAATATGATGAAGACTGTGATCAACCTGAGTTCTATTCATATGTGATGACGAATCACAGTACATCATTTGGCATACTGGATATAAGATGTTTCGGTACAAAGATGTTCAGTCAGCAATATGCAGTCCTGGATAGTGGAAGATATCTGACAACTGTTCCCGAATGGGGTTTTATTTCTTTCGAAAAGCACAACCACAGTGAAACATACTCTTACAAATACTTCGTAAAAGATAGCCTGAATTATATCCTTCATGAATTTTTATTGGAAGATGATCATGAAGCGATTTGGGCAAGAAACAGATTTTATGAAGTAGTTGTTACTTTCAATAACGAAGTGGAAAGGGATTTATTCGAGGAATACCTTGTCAGAAATAAACAACAATTTATTGATGAGTTGTGCAAAGAAGAGGATTCTTATGAATGGATTTATTCTGAAAACGAAAGAGAGAAACAACACATTCGTAGCGGGATTAAAACAGGAATTGCGCTAAATAGTCTGCTTGAGAAGTACCGTAGGTTAAAAATGGAACAGTCTCTTTAGTTAAGTAAAAATGAAAAGTTTTAGGGGCGATATTGTGGTAGAAGAAATTAAGTTGAAAGACTTTATAAGCGACAGCATGATATTAGCAACACACGAATGTAGGGTATGCGGCAATCTTGTCGAATTAGCTTTTGAACCATACTCTATTAATTTAGAGGGTAAGTATATCGAGATAGATAGGTTTCCGCAGATGAAATGCACTACTTGTAGTGCCTTGAGGTTGACAGAAAAGTCAAAAAAAGTGGTTCTTTATTTACATGATGAGCTGGACAAGCGAAATCAAGAAAAGGTAATTTCGACGCATCGGCATCTCGGAATAAAATATGATTTCTGCGAAGACGTCGAATTTTCGTATGATTATGAAGACTACCAGAACATACCTGGTTTAACCGCATTGGCGGGTGATGGCTTTCTAACACCTGTATTTTTTAATAAGAATTGTCTTATCTATTTTATGCATCATCCTGAATATGAACTTAACCTTTTTTCTGAATCATATGGCACTCTTCGATATATGGACGATTTTGAAATTCCCTTTGGCATTAATAGTAATGGTAAGGTCGTAATGTGGTTGGGGGATTTAGATAAGCTTAATCAAGACACACTGGACTACTTGAAAATTCATAATGTTGAGTCTGACCATACCCTTATTAATTCGGAATTTTACTTAGGTCAAATGTGTTGCATATTCAGTGAACCGATTGTAGAAAGACAAATCATTAATTTACGAAACAAGCTATATGACAATTTGAAGATTCGGAAAGAACTAAATCTTAATCATCTGGATGAAGAAGTTATAGCAGTATTGGAGGACATTAGGAAGCCTATCACTTATAGCTCCCTTGAAATTAAGCCAGTCTTAAGTGCATTACATAAGATTTTGATTGAATCTGTGAACTTGAAAAACCTCAAATCCTTCTATAGAAGCACCGCTGAGCCTGTAGATAAGGAGCATGGGAAATGGGGAAGCATCAGGTATTATCAGTTTCTTTTGTTGTTGTTAAGTGGAAAAAAATGAAGTTGATGATGAGGTCAAGAAACTAATTGCTCCCTTATATTTACTTAATGATTTAAGGATCCTTTATTTTCATATAATACCAATTGAGAAGCAGGAATCACTGAAACAAAATATTGTATCTACACTTGAATTAGAATCGTTTCAAGCCACGGAGCATATGTATTCGAGATTAGTAAGTCGTTTATATGATTTATTCGAGTACCTTGTCCAAAAATCATGAATGTTATTGCAATAGCCTAATTTCTATCGTAGCATTTGAAATCAATACGTCGGTTCAGTGATCTTCGAATCTCGGAATAGATTCGTTGGAAACATTATGCTTGATTGTTTCATGGAGGAGGGATTCTATCTTTCAACATTTTGAGTTTAATAATAAGAGCTGACCCAGAATGGGAAAACGATAGTCAATGAACTCCCTATTCTCCCTAAACCCAAACCAATCCTACTATGTAAATAGCAATCAAAGTCATCTCAAAGCCTAAATAGTCATACTAAAGCCTAAAAAATCATGTTACGAGCCGAGCGAAATTCAGGTATCCACTCCTGTTTCTCCTCGGCTCTTTTCTCTTCTTCAAAAGGGTCGCAAGACCAGAAACCCCTTGATAAATCTGGTTTTCCTCCGATTTTTTTCTCCGATTGTCTTTATCCCTTTCCCCAGCCTTTCCCTGTCTTTTCCCCTGCTCCTAACACGACTTTAATTGCATTTTTGACACCGATTTTCTCCGTTCTGAACTCGATTTTGCCCCGTTTCTCATCACGACTTTAATTGCGCGGCGGGATAGGGGGAGGGAGGGAGAAAGGCTGGAAAGCCTTGTGGCTGTAAGGTGGAGAGAGGAAAGGGAAAGGTGACATGGGCAGGATGACTATAATTGCTTTTGACAACTGGTATCAAAAATGAGAATGCCTGAAATTTAATCAAAAGGAACAAGGGAAATAAAAACAATAATGTGAATCCTATTTAATCTTCTTGTTAAAGAACATAGGTATTGGAGCAACCGACATCCAAAATAATAGATCATACTAGGTGACTTTACTGCAAATGGTAAGTCTATGAACGCGAAAGTTTAAGTGAAATTAGTTTGAACAGAAATGTTAATTCTGACGTCGCGGGGGCTAATAGTACAGCAACATAAAATCATTAAAAATAGTATGAGTTTATGCTTATCACAGATGGTGTAATTAACAAATTAAGAACGAATCAAACTTAAAAGGTTCGATAAATTAGCTCCTGAAAATCATCCCCTCTACGGTAGCATCTACTTCACCGTGGAGGGGATTTTATGTTTGATTTAGCCGCGGGAATGCCGAAGAACTTCAGTCAATATATTTTTTGCCATATTTATCGTCTGTTCGTCATGTTGTACGAGCAAAGAAACAATTTCTTGAATTACTTTTTCATTGGAGGGAAGCTGCTCATACTGGTAGGAGTACGTGAAAAATTGATGCACACCTACCCCCAAGCCGTCGGCTATTTTTTCTAAATTGATGAGGGAAATATTCTTTTCCGCTCGCTCAACTCCCCCAATATATGAAAAAGTAAATCCACATCGTTCAGCCAGAGCGTTTTGAGATAAGCCCTGCGCCTTCCGGATCTCGCGTATACGTTTTCCCACATTAACCAAAATTTCTGACATTGCTTACACCTCAATTTGAGTGTAGAGGTTACTGTACAAAGGCAAAATAACCTTTAAAGAGTCAAAAAAATAATATTGATAAAAAAAATAGTCAAATGTATAATGGTATATAACATGAGGTACAACTTAATGATCTGAAATAAACGTTTTTAAAAAAATGTTCGAGTTGTTATCCTTTTATTCATTAATAAGATCATATATGTTTTCTAGCCTTTACATTTTATGCAGGGAATAGACCTTATGAGACAGTTCAGAGAGGTTTGAAGTGCTTTCAACTGCAGAAAACGAAGAGCTTTTATCTTAATCCAGGATTAGATGTCCAACTAAGAAGGAGCGGGATATCATCATGAATGGCTCAAAAGTCCGATGGTTACTCCCTAACGATACATGTATTGAAAAGCAGGTCAGCAATATATCGGAGCTTCTGCTTCTTCTTCAGATGGCGAATGTTGTTTCATACGAAGCGATGAGCTACAAAATTGCTCGGATCGAAATGATTCTTGATGATCCTATATGGCTTGCTATCATTCTTGAGTAAGTGGAACTGCAGGTTTGCTAAAGAAGAAACGGGGGGATTTCCAAAATGAATATTTTGGATAACGATTTGAAATGTCAGCGACGTCAATCAACCAGTTAAGCTTGTTGTCGGATATCCAGATTTGGCATGAACAATCTCTGCGATACATATCACAGGCCTTTATTTTTCTTGATCATGACATGCATAAGGAATGCGTGACTCTTGCAGGGATGTCAGTGAAAGCCATGCTTAGAGCACTCTATATCAAGGTTAACGGCAATCACCTTCCGTTCCAGCATTCGTACGAATATATAATAAGGAATCTTCAATCGTGCGGCGAATTGGACTTGAATGCAGAGTTGTTTTTAAATAACCTTCTCTTGTTTGCCGCTCATGATGACAGCTTAATCTCAAATCCGCCGGAAGAGGAACATGTGCGTAAGCTTTTGATGAAGACGGAAAGTATGTTGCAGCATCTATCGGCAAAAGTAGTAGACCGGGACGAATCCTCATATCGATACGTCCTGGCCTGGATAGAATGAAACGACCTCTTGCATTCAGCGAGCCGTGCTAATTGATGAAGGCCCAAAATGCATTAAATAAAATTAGTAGTGATCATGAAAGTAGCTTATTCTATATATTCCAGGACAGGCCAAGGGCAATTGCTCACGAGTGGAATCGGTTGGGGATTCCATGATGATCTAGCGGATTTATTTTACGAATTTGCCGCAGGCTAAATGAGGAAGCTCCAGATCAAGCGTTGCAAAAGCAAGACTTGAACTATTTCAAACGAAGAGATCTAAATAACTGGCGCATCAGATCATCGAGAGCTGGAACAGTAAGAACTTATAGGGCGATATTTCGCTTTTGTAAGTTTTTTCTTTTGTCCACGCGCACGAACATATATTCTCTGACAAGGTGATGTCATTCAACATTTGTATTATGCAAATACGAAGATCTTTTTTCAAATAAGGAGCTGAGAATATGAAAATAGCAACGAATATCATCAATATAGCTGCGTTGATTATTAGTATCGTCGCATTGGTGATTGCACTGGCAAAATAATAAGTCTTCTTTTAGAAGTTCAAAACGTTAACAGAGGATCCTCTTTCCGTAGAAATAAAGACGAGGGGGAATAGATATGCATCCGTTTGTATCGCAAATGAAGAAAGTAGCAGAAACAAATAAGAGTCACAGAGAATCGGCGAAGAAACAGCTTTTTGAGAAGATGAAGCAGCAGCAAGCATCTAACGTGGGGGAAGAGTCAAGCGAAGAAGGAACGATAATTTCGGATACCAAACTGGAACGACTTGTTCAGCAAATAGAACAATTGAAAAGGGTCATTGAAAAATTAGAGAAGGCAGGAGCTGCTAAAACAGAAAAGCTCTCGTCCCTTCAAACGACGAATCAACATTTAAACCGGGATCTGAAGGCGTTCAAGACGGAGCTGTATTTTGCCAAAGAAAAGGATAAAGAGGCTGTGCGGCAGCTTGAGCAGTTGAATGGCCGGATTCGGCAGCTGGAGCTTGTCAATCGACAAAAAAAAGATGAAACCCAGTTAGAGTACCAAAACCTGCTTGAACAAAAAACGAGTGATCTGACGAACAATAATCGTAAGCTTGAGGCAGAGAATTTACAGCTGAAACGGACTATATCTAGATTGGGCTATGAGAATAGCGGCTATAAGTACCAATTAAAAAATGAAATGGAATACAATCTAAACCGGATAAATGGCCTACAGGAGCTTGTTGAGGAGCAGGCTAAGCAAATCAAGTACTTGGAAGAATTAAACGAGATAGGCGCAAACCAGCAGGTTGTGCAGATTTGCGGGACTCTTCTAAAAAAACTGGATTTGCGAAAAGCAAGCCATCAAGCCGCGGCCGAGGAACTGCAAAGAGAATTAAAGCGTATGCTGGAAAAATCGCGCTGCCCCGAGCAACGGTCGCTTGACTTGGACCATAAGCTGTACATACACGGATATGTCGTTCAAGCCGAAGAAGACTATCTTTTCTATGATCTCGAGCAAAGAGTTTACCGTATCCTCACTGATGGAATCGAATTGAAGTCAGATTTGCCCGCAAAAGCGTACCGAATTGATGATGACACGGTGAAGGTGGCCAAGCAATACAGCTATCACTATGCTCCGCAAAGCATCAGCAGGAGAAGAAAGAAGACAAATCCTGCATCAGCACTAAGCACCAAGGAACAGAACTCTCACCAGGCCCCGCTTATCTTCTCCAGGAAGCTTAAGGTACTCGTGCTTGGCGCAAGAAACCGGAATAACTACATCAGAAAGCTGGAAGATTGCAACTTACAGGCGGATTGGTTCGATGGATATGAAGAGAGTCCTGAAGTGTTGAAGCAGAAATGGGGAGCGGCTCAAATTATTATCGTTTGTACTCGTCATGTTCCACACTTTGTGCTGAATATTCTGGATAGGCGAGATAAGCGAGTGGAATGCCTGGCCCAAGATAACGTGAAATCGTTACTAGTCCGTGTTCGTTATACGGCTGTAAAGCTAGGACTTATATAAGTGAGGCTGTAAGGATAGAACAAGGTATCCATCTGAACGAAAGGATAAAGCCTTTGCCTACCCGAGGGAGATGTACAGTAATACGGATCATCATGAATTTTAAAAAAATGAGCCGCTGCATTATATAACTGCAACGGCTCGTTGAGATGAAGAAAAAGAAAGGTGTGGACCAAACTTCCCATATTCAAATAGCGGAATCTGCTCCGCCGCTGTCTATCAGGGGTAACAGTTTTACAAATTAGGTTTCATGATCAGCACATAGCCATCCCGCATCGTGTTGCCCCCGAAATAGCGCATAGAATAAGAATATTGGGGGAAATTCTTCATGATATCTACCACTTCGCTGGCGAGACGAAATCCTGATAGAAGAATAATCGGTTTATTATTAGAAATAATCTTCCGAGCCCCCTGTAGAGCTTTAATATGTCCACCAGTCATATCTAAATGAAGAATCGTTGGGTGGATTTCGCCAGCCAGCATATCTAATGGAATGGAACTCGCTCTAACTGACCGATACTCTTCCTGATCAATGAATCTGGTAAAAAATAACTTCTCATCAAAATCCATCTCCATCTCTTCATTGCTAAGGAGGTATGGAAATACCAGGACCTGATGAGCATTCATGGCATGAATGTGCTCTTTAGTCTTGGTACGTCCTGTCCAAGTCGGTTCAAAAAGGTAAGCTTCTTTCAATTGAGAAACGGTATGAAGATAAGAGTCAGCATCATCTTGGAAACCACATCGACAGTGAACAAGGATATCATTGCTTCTAACTCTAACAAGGTCATTACCAAGAACCTCACCGTCCAGGGCTTTGTAATGTCCCAATACACTACAATGATCCATTTTACTAGTTAGAAAGGCATAGATGAAATCCTCAAACCTCTTCTTGGATATCTCATCGGACAATTTGTCCATCACGTTTAGCAACGCGGTTTCATTTTGTTGCACATTTTCAATCCTGTGAAGATCTAGCGACCGTGGGCGAAAATGGATGTCCAAAAAATAAACGTTATGGTATCCCAATGCGTACAACTGGTCCAAAAAATCCTTATAAAATGTAGATGCAGACCATATAGCAACAACACAAATTGCATTTGGACCTGCTTTTTGTATCGCCTCTTTTGGGGATAAAACCGGGAAATGCAAAATGGAGGTGTTGGCCTTAGACGCGTCGCTGTCCGTTATACAAAAAGGAAAGATTCTTTTATCGAATAAACATTTAAGGGTATCATTGCAGGTAGCACCTGCACCATAAAGAATTAGCGGAGCATCAGACTGCTGCAACAATTCCGAGAGCATCTCAATGGTGATTATTTGTCTTTCAAATGGGCTTTTACCGAGTTTTATGATGTCCTGAAGGGTCATTTTCATGACAGGGGCTCCATTTCTGAAATTTCATTAGCAATGTTAATGCAATACTTATTTATGAATATGTCCTCTTCTGCAAAGAACTTAGTGACCATTGAATTGACGATTCGTTGGCTATTCTTCCCGTCCATTGGACCTAGACAATATCTATCTATTTCTGTAACTGGCCGTAACATTGAGGAGTAATCCGTTATTAGTTTTTCAACAAACTCATATATGTCTTCCATTTTTGATAATAGATTTGTTTGAGACCAGAAAATAAAACTGCAATCATTGGAGGGTACATTACAAATTAGAGCAGGTCGTTTGGATGGAAGGAACTGCATATATAGTGAACCATAGTCTCCAATATATGCGTCAGCAATATATAATGCGGGGAAACTGTCAGAATTTCGATCAACTATAATGCGTTCATTTAAATCAGCAAATAGTTCTTGAAACTCTGGCAAGAAACATAATGGGTGCGGTCTCAGCATAATTAATATGTTACTATATCGTTTAGAGATCTCAGATACTATCTTTAACATGTTATGAATTTTTGATTTAGTATCAACAAAATTAATAGTATCTGAATTAAAAACAGGACTAATGTTCCATAAAATGGTCGTTTTTCCCGATAACAAAGGAAGCCACTCTTCAGGGACTGGTATTTTTGAATCGCCAGAATACATATCGTAAGACATGTCCATTAATGGATGCCCTGTTACAATATCTTGCTTTCCCCAGGATATGCTATTATAGGAAAAGTTTGAGGAACGAAACTGTAACCATGTATAGGGTGTTAAAGTATAACTGCTGTCCAGAAGCATTAAATCAACTGGAATAAGTGAGTATTCAAGAAACATAGTGCGGTTAATTATTGAACTTATCGTTGAGTGTTGGAGATTCAAGGGTTTTATAGATGCTTGACCAAGAAATGAGTATAAAATCAAATCTGGCAAGTCGTGAAAAACATTGTATTCTTGGAATGGAATGTACTCTACCCCAGCATTGTCTAAGAGTTCGACAAGTTGTTCAATTTGCCCGTTCGACTTATATATGTCAGTTGGATAAAAATCAACTGCAATGATCCGAACTTCAACACATGCAAGATTCCGCAGCTGATGATAAACAGCAAGTAAATAGGACGCGGATACGGGTCTAGCAAACAGCATATCAATACGGATTCTCACTAGTAACTTGGTTTCTATTATCAATAATAATCGTTGTAATGAGACTATTAGCAGGTCAGGAGATATTATCTTGATATTGAAGCATATGTTTTCCAAGTGATACGTAAGCACATTTCTTGTTGAACATTCCATGGATTCATCTTGGGTAATCCTGCAGTACAAATCTTGTAATATTCCGTTAATCCAAAGCCTCTTGGTCATGGTCAGTTGTTCATTCTCAAGCATTGATATCATAGCATGACAATCTTGGATTGCCAGTTTGTAGAAACGATAGTGCATATCCGATCCCTCATTTTTGATCAATTAAGCCATATCATACCCACCGCAGACAGGAATAACAGCTCCGTTAATGTAGCTGTTCATGATGACACTATAGCAAAAGTCCGCAATTTCCTCCGGCTGTGCGAATCGTTGCAAAGCGATTTTGTTTTCGATTCGCTGCCTATGGTCCGGCGCTTTACCAAGCTGTGCCGGTGTATCTACAAAACCCGGGCAAACCGCATTGATTCTGATCTGCTTCGCTGCATAAACCTTCACCATGCTGCTGCAAAGCATATGGAGCGCCGCCTTGGAAACACCATAGCTAATAGAGATAGCGTGGGGATGAATTCCCATCATGGCTCCGATACAAACAACAGATCCTTTTTCGGACATATGATCGTACAAGCGCTGCATTAAAAAGAAAGGCATGTTGACATTGGAATCCATAACATGCTGCCATTGCTCAGGTGTAACGTCCTGGAAATCTGTCTTATCCGTAGCGTAGCTGTTCAGAACCAGGTAGTCCAGCCGGGGACAGCGGTTCGTAATCGTTTCGGTTACCGTGTTTACGCCATCCATTTTGGACATATCGGCTTTGATTATATAATAGTTGGGACTAATGCCAGAGAAGATATTTTCTGCAGCACGAGCATTGTCTTCATTGTGAGCGAAGTTTGCAAAAACAAAGCAGCCTTCCTCTAGCAGTTTCTTGGCGATAGCAAGGCCGATACCAGAGGTTGAACCTGTAACAAGCGCGTATTTCACACGTCAGCCCTTCTTTTCTATAACATTTTTAAAGTACAATTGCCACTCCAGTAACTTTTCTTTTCCATTTTTGGCTGATTCCGCAAATTTACCAAAATTTTCCAAGGCTTCTTTACCCATATGACTTTCCTTGGCGAAGACAGGCAAGACTTCAGGCCGAAGTGCGATTTCAAGATATGGTTGTAAACCAAGAGTTGAGATTAGAAGCTCAGCGAAATCACAAGCTTCTTCCAAGGGGCGATTTCTAATCTTAAAAAAGAACATCGCATTGGCGATCAGGCGAAGAGAAGTAATGGCAAGCAATGAATCACCATCTGGGTTATGCTCGGCACATTTTTGGAAAACATCCCAGCGCAGTTGGAAGTCTCGTAAAGTATCCACTGTATTAATTGTATACATTTGAGAACCAGGGCGATTAAAATAAACATAGTAGGCTTGTTTCATTGAACCAGCCGAATTTGCTAGTGAGAAACAGCTCGCATTGAAAACTCCATCTTCACTCATTCTTATCGTTTCATCAAAAAACAGATTGTGCGTTGAAAGAAATTCCCTACGATATAATTTATTCCAAACAGGATTTGCCTGCGTTGATAATACCCATTTATACATAAAATTGCGTCGTGATATATGGGGGATACGGGTAATTTCCTCTGGGTACAACATAAATGTCTGTAGAGACTGTGAATTAGCATTGTCTCTTAGTATACCGCTAACAGCGATATCCAGCGAATGTTGTGTGACAAATGAGTAGAGGTCTGAAAACATTTCCGGCATTACATAATCATCTGAGTCAACGAATCCGATATAATCTCCTTTAGCGTAACGCAGGCCTGTATTACGTACCGCACTTGCTCCATATGCATTACTGTTTAATACTTTCATCCGGATATCTCTTTTAGAATAATCCTCTGTTATCTTGCGGCTTTCTTCATTGGAATTTCTATCTATGACTAAAAGAATTTCAATACCTTTAAGTGTCTGTTTCGAGAGAGAATCCAGACATCGTGGGAGGTAATCCTCTGTATTGTAGACTGGTACAATGATGCTCACAGCGGGATTCATGCAAACCATCCTTTGTCTAATGTGATTTTTTCCTTCTCCAAACATAAACTAAGCAGCTCGTGGAATAATTGTTCTTGTTCAGCAGAAATGTTGTGAATTCGGCAGTAATCCCTTAAGTAACCGTTCTTTTCACATAAAGACAGGTAATATTCGACCTTCTCTCCCAAAAGGAAGCTCATGATAGACTCTTGCAGCTTATCTTCAGGAAGTGATGCCAATTGTCCATAAAAAACGATGCTTCTTATTCTAGTGAATGCATAGATGCTAAGAATAGGAGTGACAAAGCTGCCATTCAGAGTTTCTAGGTATGCTCTGGCAGATTCAAAAACAGAATAAAATATGTTCCCGTGATTTGTATTGCTGGCGCTCTGACGTACAGCGGAATCATCTCTTTGGATATAATTATATAGTGCTTTTCCGACATGTGTTATGCGCGGCATGTATGAACTTAGCATAAGATTAAACAGATGATCTTCGCTATACAACGTATCTGCAAATCGAACGCCAGTTTTTTGGATAAATTCTTTTCGATAAAGTCGGGACCATACATAGTTATTGGGCTTCGGTGCCGCGTTAAATCGGAAGTAGTAATCTGCTAAGCTTTCATTGGAAAGCACAAAGCTTCCCGCTGTAAGCCGGGAGAATGAAGAAACAACACGCTGAGGATAGACCATATTGAGATCACATACAGTAATATCTGCATTCTCGGTTATTGCTGCTGAGTACATAAATTCCAGCATGTTTGGTTCCAAAGTATCATCCGAATCAACGAATGCGATATAAGGGGAATGTGCCTTCTCCAATCCGAAATTTCTTCCAATTCCGGGAGGAGCAAAGACATTTTTATAGTAATGGAATCTCTTATCTTTTCCAACAAATAATTGGGCTATTTCAGCGGTTTTATCCGTAGATCCTGCGTCTACGAGAATAACCTCAAAATCGGTGAAGGTTTGTCTTGCTATAGATTTTAAGCATCTCTCTAAATAGGGTTCTGCATTCCACGCAGGAACCACAATGCTAATTTTGGGTTCTATCATCTGGCCAGTTTCACCTCTCTGTAATTCAAGATGCGTTGATAGTCCTCGATAAAGTCAATTTCCGCCCAGAAATGACCTGCAATATCACTCGTCCAGATGCTGCGTCCGGGGATCATGTTATATAGAATTTGTTCCCACCAGGCGTTGTGCCGCTGAGCTTCGATCATGTAGGTGAGCTCCGCTTTGCATTCCCTTATAAATGGACCTTGGATTTTGGCAAGTCCGACATATTCGCAGTTGGCCTTATTTTTATCCAGTCCTTTACCATATTCACGGACCGCGCCATTTTCAACCCGGAAAAGATAATCACCTTGCTCCACACGGCTGGAATCGGAGAGCATGACGCAGTCCCTCTCATCTTCTAATAAAATCGGGAGCAGGTTTTCTTCCCAAAAAACATCTGCGTTGCCTAAAATAATAGTATCTCCACAGAGCTCTTCCTTGGCAAACCAAAGGGAGGATAAACTGTTCGTAACGGAATAAAAATGATTCTCATGAATCTTGACGGGCAAGCCTTTTAAAGCCTCCATAATACGTTCTTTTTGGTAACCTACAACGATATGTACTTCGATTCCATGCTTAAGGAGCATCTGAACGGTATGCTGGATCAGCGTCGTACCGCCGATATCCAGCGTGCATTTACAATTTCCATCTATATCCCTGCTGATTCTTGTACCGCGCCCCGCGGCCATAAGGATTGCTTTGGTCACAAGCTCCCTCTCCCTTAAACGAAATATTCAATATAGTCTTTGTGTGACGCATATCCGTAACGCTCCAGCCGATCGGTAACTTCGGGGAAATGCTTGTCCATCGAAATCAGAATATAATAAGCGTCTTGCTTTGATTCTAATTCTTTAAGCTCCATAGCGTGTGGGGAGTCGAGTCTTATCCCAAGCTCTTGCATGCGCTGATCAACAATTCGGTAATCCTTGAAGCCTTGTTCTTGCAGCGTATATTCCAGTACTTGTCCATTCCATCCGTATCCCCAAATGACAGGTATGCGGTTATTTAAGTTTGCAAGAAAAACGGTTTCAGATTCACTTGTATCCGGCGGCAGCAGATCGGATAAGTCTTGCCGTCCCAACCGGTACTTGAAAATCTGCAAAGCATCTTTATAGGTAAAGGAGTCTATGGTCTTGTTTTGAATAAGGCTCAATTCTTCCTGATTCAGAGATTGATAGAGTGCAGCCCTGGTATTACGCTCCAGCATGATGTTTTGGATAACGGCGAGGCTTTGATTATTGTTATTCTTCTTTTTAAGAACCTCGATGGAGAGATTAGCTCCTTCTCTGCGATACAACAAGAGCGTGTCCTGCAGATTCGCAGTGTTTAAAGAATAGACCACTCGTGCGAACAAATCGGTATCCTCAGCCAAAACATCCTCGTTATACCACAAGTTTTTTTCAAAAAACTTATCCTTACGCCACATCACACTGGGATGAATAAAGCTGCAAAATTTCAGGGACCGGCATTGCAGCTCCTGATGCAGCAGTGGATAAGGTTTGTTATTCCAGTTGTTGACGGTTCCGAATGCACGGCACTGTGTACCGCAAAAATCTATTTCAGGATGAGCTTGAAGAAATTCGATTTGTTTGGCGAAACGCTCGGGATGCGCAATATCATCTGAGTCCATACGGGCAATAAATTCACCTTTGGCATGCCTAATTCCAAGATTTAGTGATGCACCCAGACGAGCTTTTTCCGTTTCCTGAACAATAAGTGTACGCGTATCTTCAAAAACAGACAATATGGCTTCAAGGGGATCGTCATTCTGATACCCGTTCACAAGGATGAGTTCAAAATCCTGGAATGTCTGCTCATAGATGGAGCGAAGGGCTTCCCAAAGATACTGCTGGGACCGGTGCACCGGCAGTATAACACTGATAACGGGAGCTACAGAAAGGGGAGCTACAGGCCGATTCAGTAACTGCTGCGCATGAAAAAAACTTAACTCAATTAAATCTCTTAGTTTAACCGAATCATTAGAATTAGGTAAAAGATTACGTTCGGCATAAAATGCTTGCAGATCTTTGGTTGACTCTCTCCAAATATCATGCAGAATAGAATAGGCTTGTTTCGTTGGCATATCTTGAATGAGAGTGAGGAAGCTGCGTTTCAGCAGATAATCAAACTCCCGGTATGCTTGAAGAACGTCTAGGAAAGGGTAGGTATCCCATTGACCAAGCATTCCATTGATCCGATCAAGAATTTGCCGGTCGGTATCGGATAACGTATAGGTAAATTGCCACAGCTGGTTCAAACAGTATCCCCCCATTTGAGTTGTTACCGACATTATATTATATGTTTCAACTGTTCCTTTTCCTTCATATGAGGTATCCCGCATAGTGTCTTATAGAAAATAGACATGATCAGATGGTCCAGAACTAGATGAATATCTTCGGTAATTTGCATACTATCGATCGGTACGTGTAAAGAAATATCGGAGAGCTGCTTTAACTTCCCTCCATCATATCCGGTCAGACCAATGACTTTATTCCCGCGTTCCTTCGCAAATTCTACCGCATTAATAATATTCTTGGAGTTACCGCTTCCCGAAATGGCCATAACGAGGTCACCGGGCTTAATGCGTCCACGAAGCTGGAACCGGAATACTTCCTCAAATCCTATATCGTTGGCAATCGCCATCATCGTTGCGACATTATCATTGAGACACTGGAAGTTGAATTTTTTGCCTACATATTCAGAAATGCCTTTGTTGAAATCATTCTGATAGTGAGATGCCGTAGTAGAACTGCCGCCGTTACCGAAAATATAAATCGTATTCTCAGCTTCGTACGTCTTCATAATCAAATTCATAGCATCATTAATAGCATTAATGTCCAAACGTCTTAATGTATTAATTTCGTGTTCGATATAGGTTTGAATATCCGCTCTATAGTCCATTGTCAGCAGTCCTTTATTTTTAATATAGATTGCACGGCTTCTAGCAAATGGTTACACGTCAAATCGGATTGAACATCATATTTCTTGTCCTTACCAGCTTCTCCGGTTAATACTAATGCCGTTCGCATGCCTGCGTTTTTCCCGGTCTGAACATCTATGGTTGTATCTCCCACATACCAAGAGGAGGCAAGATCGATATTATACTTTTCAACGCATGTATCAATCAATTCCGTACCGGGCTTTCTACAGCCGCATGCAATCTTATAAAGCGGGTTTTCTTCCGGGTATCCCTTATCCGGGTGATGCGGGCAGAATAGGATATCATCCAACAGTGCACCATGCTGTCCAAGGAGGGTCTGCA
This sequence comes from Paenibacillus sp. 32352, assembly GCF_002042965.1. Lineage (GTDB taxonomy): Bacteria > Bacillota > Bacilli > Paenibacillales > NBRC-103111 > Paenibacillus_S > Paenibacillus_S vulneris. Next base: position 191,891 of record NZ_MZNT01000016.1, read on the forward strand.
TTTTGTTGTGGATATGAATTACATCCGGAATATCACAAAGACCACGTGCAACAACGGGCTGATTGGTAACGACTATCGCGAGATATCCTGACCTATTAATTAGCTTAATCGCTTCTACCGCATGCTCCTCAAGAACCAAATCTTCTTCGTTACTGATGAGACCTCTGTGCTGATTGATGGTCCCGTCTCGGTCAAGAAATATGCATTTTTGTTTATTTTTCAAATTTCTAGATACTACGAAACCGCTGGATAAGTCTTCTGCGGCCGACGCAATACGGTCGGGTGTCCCTACATCCTTAATATATTCTGGGGATCGATAAGCATAGATGGAGCCGCGCCTTTCAGCTAAGGGCATTAGCAGGTCCTTCTCAAGGTCCGTCTTATCATCTCTATTAACCATATCGCAAATGTCTCTGCCTATGATGTACAAACCTGCGTTGACGCTGTTGTTATACCAGTAGTCCCGTTTGTTATGCTTAGAGTCAAATCCGATGACCCTGTGAGTCTCATCCGTTACAACTAAATCGGAGTCGTAGGGATGGGAATTCGGATGCACGAACAATGTTGCACTCGATCGGCTCTCGAGGTGGAATTCCTCCATCCTCCTCAGGTCAATATCAAAAAGGACATCCCCGTATACAAGAAGAAAATAATCCTCCGTCAGCCATTCTTTTAGATAAGATAAAGCCCCTGCCGTACCGAGCGGCTTTTCCTCACGGAAGTAAGTGATGTCCACACCATAACGGGACCCATCGCCAAAATGCTCTTCGATTTTTTCTCCCAAATGACCCGTTACCATTAAGATCTTGGAAATATGGCTCGCCTTTAGGTTCTCAACCTGCCATTCTAATATCGTTCTACCATTGATGGGAGCCATAGGTTTAGGGATTTCGTCGTTTGTAATTGACCGAAGGCGTGTTCCTTTGCCACCTGCCATAATGACAGCCTGCATCAAATGACCTCCTCAACCGTCTTAGCAACTGCCTCATCAGAAGTCCATTTGGCTTGCCAACCTATCGAATGAATTTTATCGAGATTATATGCAAAGACCGGAACGTCTCCTTTCCAGCCCCCGCGCCCGCCAGTATAGTTATACTTCACATTGGCAAGCTTCATCTTTTGGCATACAATGTCGGCGATTCTTGTAACGGTTGTTTGAGTCTTTACTCCGATGTTATATAATGCAACTCCTTCTTCAAGCTTGTCCTTAAGTAAGATGATTCCGTTGATCAGATCAGATACATGCATATAAGGCTTGGCCTGAGTTCCGTCTCCAAGGATCTGCAGCTCGTTGGGATTTTCCGTTAGTTTCTTAATGAAATCGTAGATAACTCCGTGGGTCAGTCTAGGACCGATAACGTTAGGGAAACGGAAAACCAACGCGGACATTTGATTCATGTAGGTATAAGCAGAGATCAATGCTTCCGATCCAAGCTTAGCGGCACCATAGTAAGAAATCGGTTCCAAAGGGGTGGAATTCTCTGCTACATGGACGCCTTCTTTCTCACCGTAAACAGCAGACGTAGAGGCGAAGAATAACTTCTTGACTTCATGAACCCTCATGCATTCCAACAGATTGAACGTTGTTGTATAGGTTTTGTGATATTCTATCTGCGGATTTTTGGCACTTGCCTGAATGTCCGAATTCGCTGCGAGATGAAATACAAAATCGAATTTCTCCTTGTTGAATACACCAGAAAGCGCTTCGAAATCACAAAGATCCTGCTCATAGAAACTAAAGTGAGGATGGTTTTGCAGATGTTCGATGTTCTTCCTTGTACCAATAAAAAAATTATCTATGCATACGACTTCATGCCCTTCTTCGAGCAGCGCATCAATGAGATGGCTTCCGATAAAGCCGGCTCCTCCCGCTACAAGCATTTTCAAAGCAATCACCCTCCAGACTTTTCATTAGCCCCAATATTTATCTCCAATGTGAATGACAGAAGATCCGTCATATTCGAATTTCATATCCATCTTTTTCAGGCCTATGGATGCTCTTACTTTTTCCTGATTCTCGGGCTCGCAGTAGAAAAGAAGGAATCCGCCGCCCCCAGCCCCTAGAAGCTTACCGCCTAACGCGCCATTTTCCATTGCTATGTTGTAAGCTCTATCAATCTCAGGGTTAGATATTCCCGATGCTAGTGTTTTCTTTAAAATCCAACCCCGATTCAAAATATGGCCGAATGAGGACAAATCATTTTGTTCGAGGGCAGTCTTCATTTCCTCTGCAAGCCCGCACATCTGGATCAGGTTGTTGACTTTATCCTGCTGGCTAATATTCTGCTTTTGTTCACTAAGAATGGTGTTGGCCGAGCGTGATGTTCCTGTGTAAAACATCAGCAAGTTATTTTGCAATTTTGTGTATGTTTCCGGTTTCATTACAATAGGTTCGACTGATACATTGCCGTTTCTATTAAAACGAATAAAGTTAAGCCCTCCGAAAGCAGCGGCATATTGATCTTGTTTGCCAATTGGTGCCCCTAGCTTATTGATTTCAATGTCACAGGCTTCTTCCGCTAGTCTTGCCTTGGATACATATTTTCCTTCGTAGCAAGATAAAGCATGGAGTAATCCTACTGTAAAGGTGCTGGATGACCCAAGCCCAGTTCCAGCGGGAACATCCGCTGTGCTGGTGATTTCAACACCAGAGATCTGTTTTTGATTCAATACGCTATTAAGAATTTTATGTTTGATTTTCGATATATCATCAACTATCTCATTCTCTGAGTATTTAAGGGCCGTATACTTTGCGTCAAAGTAGGGATGTACAGATATGTACATGTACTTATTGATCGAAACGCTTAGGACGCAGCCTCCGTGCTTTTCATAAAAAGATGCCATGTCGCTTCCGCCTCCGCAGAAACTTACACGGAACGGGGTTTTGGTAATGATCACAATAAATTCCCCCATTGGATAAATGTTGTTTTAATGCTTAAGAGATTGTGGTCAAAATTCCGATAATACAATATATACTCTTTTTACTTATATCGACATGTTTCGAGGAAAACATTAGGTCTGTAGCGAATTACCTATAATTACCTGCAAGTCGAAATAACTGTGTGACAAAGCGAATTAGGTTGGATATAATGTGTGCAAAGCAAGGGAAAAAATGTCGAAATTAGGAGTTGGATGAAGTGAGTTACTATAATAAATTACGTTTGCTATTTTCGAATATTTCTTCGTTGCTAGATAATCGTGTTATGGCTCCTTTGGTGGATTCATATGAATATAATAGGATGCCTGTTGCTATATACGGGGGAGGGCACTTTGGGCAGCTTTGGTTTAAATATCTTGTAGAAGACTTGCATCTGACCCCTGATTTCTTTGTTGATCAAGATATAGAGAAGCAAGGGAAGAAACTTATGGGAATACCTGTCGTTTCGTTAGATGAACTAGCTCAACAAACGAACGGTCGGGCTGAGGTAGTTGTCACCCCTCATTCCTTAAACTCAAAATCTGAGATGCGACAAGAATTTGAGGAAATCTGCAAACAATGGGGTTTTAATCTTCATTTTATTCCCGTGCAATACTCTAATGCATTAGAAATGAGATATGCAATTAATCAAGCAAATTGCCTTAATGCTATTGACATGTTATACGATGATTTTTCTAAAGCTTCTTATTACGAGTACATTAGAAGTAAATTGGCGGGGGAGGCCTATAAATCCCCCTATTTTGACTACTCACAGCAATACTTGGCTAATGATTTATTCGTTATAACGGATTCGGATTATATCGTTGACTGTGGCGCATATGATGGAGATACCCTAAAAAGCTTCAGCAAATCATATCCAAATGTCCGTGGAATTGCTTCATTTGAGCCAACTCCCGATACGTTTCAAAAACTCAAAGCGACAGCAGCTAGTCTTCACAAAGATAACATTCGCATTTTTAATATGGCTACAGGTGATCAAAATACCAACGTTAGCTTTACCCTAACAAATGTTACATCAGGGAATAGGGTATCAAATGATGGAAGTCTTGAGATTAGGATGTGTACGCTAGACGAAATGCTCTTTAATGAGCGTCCCACGTACATAAAAATGGATGTTGAAGGTAGTGAGCTAAGTTCACTGTATGGAGCTAAACAAATTATTTCAGAGTTTACTCCGATCTTGGCGATATGCATATATCATAAACCAGAAGATTTATTCGAAATCCCTTTTTTCATAAAAAAAGAGTTCCCTGCCTATCGCCTATACGTAAGAAAGTATACCAATGACCCATATGAGCTTGTACTTTACGCTGTCCCACCTTACCGCTGTACAGATAATATAGGTAACTAAAACCTAAAATAGAAAGCCGAAATGGATACAGAAAGGAAGAGTGTTCCCGTGCGAATTGAGCATAAAAAGCAAGTCCTGGAACTCACCGATACGTTAAAGGAAGCCCTTCAGTTCTTAAATACACCGGAAGCCAGCACGGCAGAGTATTTGCAGGAAGACTGTTTGGCATGCATTGCTCATATAGCATCGCAGTTAGAAGAGGTACAAAACAAGGAGTATGTATTGTTTTGCACAACTTGTGAAGCAGACATAAGAAATAGAAACTTTGTGGAGGCATACAAATCCGCAGAGATGCTCTCAATGTGGATTGAAGAGTTTGTCCAAGTCCATTATGAAATTGTCTTTCTTCCTTATAAGGCTGAAATGTGGGATGCTCTTGATAGTGTGTGGCGCGCGGCTAGTGCAGATCCAACCTGTATGGTTAGAACGATCCCCATTCCGTATTATACCTTTGATTCGAAGGGAGAGGCAGTGTCTGCTGAATACGATGGGGACCGGTTTCCCTCCTACGTTGAAGTCACACATTATAACGACTATGATTTAAGTTCGCAGCGGCCGGATGTTATTTTTATTCATAACCCATATGATGACTGTAATACAGTGACCATGGTCCATCCTCATTTTTTTAGCTCGAATTTGATTAATTATACGGATAAGCTGGTGTACATACCTTACTATGTTTCATTAGGTAAAATCATTCATTCCTTCCGTCTTCCTAGTTACAAGAATGCCTGGAAAATATTTGTCCAATCAGAATCGACAAGGCAAGAATTTTTGCAATCCGGAGAGGTGCAGCCGAGTCAGGTCGTTGCTTTGGGTTCGCCCAAAATAGACTATGTTTACAACAGAATGCAGGAAGGTACTCCGATGCCCTTAGAGTGGGAAGGGGCGCTGAAAGGAAGAACCGTATTTTTGTTCAATTCCACTTTGGGCAGGCTCTTGAATGAAAAAGAGGATATCATTAAAAGCATGGAGGAAATTTTCCGTTTCTTTCAAAAAAGACAGGATATTGCTCTGATCTGGCGTCCTCATCCACTAAGTATAAAAACATTGCAGTCCATGCTGCCGCACCTTTTAGATTCTTATTTAATGCTTGTAGAAAAGCTTAAAAAATTACCAAATGCCGTTTATGATGATTCCCAAGAGATGCATACTGCAATAGTTCACTCGGATGCTTACATAGGGGATTTTAGCTCGGTTATTGTTCCTTATGCTGTTACAGGCAAACCAATTCTTAAGTTGATGCCAAATATTAAATCAAGTTTCAGCTATTGGGGATCTGATCCCGCCTGGCTTGACTATAAGGATGAAGTTACGGTTCCTGTTCATGTTAGCCCTGCTCCTATTTTAGACGGTTCTTTATTATTTCCGGCATTGAATCGCGGAGGCATGTTCTCTCTGGAGCTTAATACAGGGAAAATATCATTTATTCAGGTGTTCCCGAACATCGATTACAACCAACCAGAGCTTTTTGCTAAAGCATGCGCTTATCAAGATACGGTATGGTTAGTTCCTGATAGGGCTTCGGAGCTAGTCAGCTACAACCGTACTTCAGGTGAGATGAGATCATATACTCTCCCGCCAATGTTCCGTTGTGAGGGAGAACATAAGTTTAGCAATGCGATACAACATGATCATTATTTATGGATGCTCCCTGCACAATCCAATATGCTTGTTCGGCTTGATATGGAAAGTGGCGAAATGGTAGGGTACAGTATGCGTCCAGATAATTCTAATGACGTTCTACGGGAACCGCTCTGTTCAGACGGCATAATCCACAATAATTGTCTCTGGGTTACGTTGTGTGGAAAACGCTCCATTTTACAAATAGATCTTACTTCTCAAGACATGAAGCTTCGTGAGCTGCATTTTCTGCAAGAACCTATTCAAGCTATTACCTCAGACGGGCAGAACTTGTGGATCGTCCCTGAAAAAGCAAGCGTTGTGGTTAAATGGGATCCTCAAAGTGATGATCTATATTTATATAATCAATGGCCTCAAGGGTTTGATGGGGGAGAGCAGCCTTTTTCCAGCGTCGTTTTTGATGGTCAAGCTGTATGGCTAGTTCCGTATGATGCGAATAAGATACTGAAGATCACTTCAACTGGTGAGATGGTCAGTGTATATTCCAACTTAAAAAAGTCAAAGTGGTCAATTCTGAACTCATGGTATCCGTTTGTTTCTCCTGAACAAAATCGTACGTTGGTATCAAACGATACTTTATTTTCTGGTGCTGTTCTAAATGAGGATTGGATTTGGTTCTTCCCTGTTACTGCCCCGGCTATGGTGGGAATTCATCTGAAAAACGGCGAAGTCAGGGAAATACCTGTTGCACTTTCAAGATGGCAAGATGAGCAGATGAGTACGGCTTCACGAACCCCTTATCCACCTGAAGAAGGTGTTGATTTAAGAAGTACCTTTAATGATCGGTCTCTTCCACTTGCGGCATTTGTCGATATGGTAGGCAAAGGATACAATTGGGGCGAGAAGCAACGAAACGAAGTTAGTGCAAGCATAGCAAATGCAGACGGTACATGTGGTCAAAAAATATGGGGGTATATTACTGGACACTTCTCTCACTGAGGAACTTCGCGTAGTTGAGATTTTAAGAAGAAGGTGGACAAGAAAATTGTAATGTTTATAGAGGGAGGTCAAAAATGATTTATGAAGAAATAATATGTAGTTTAATGGATTTACTTGAAGATATACGAAGCAGGAGAAATGTCTATATTTTTGGTGCAGGAAAATCCGGGAAAATGACTCTATTTGGGCTATATCAGTTGGGAGTTTCTAATGTATTTTATGTAGATAATGATAGTTCTAAGTGGGATAAGACAGTTTCCGGTATAAAGGTTTTGAATCCGATCGTATTAAAAGAGTTCAATAAGAACGAGGATATTATCTTAGTTGCAAGTTACCATTATAACGATATATCACAACAATTATCTGTAATTGGTTTGCAAGAATCTAATGACTATTATCCCGTAGTCATGAGTTGGAAATATGCGGATGCAACACAAGAACATATCTGCGACGGTGTAAAAGTCGGGAAATACTCGTATGGTTACAAATCACTATGTAATACGGATGCTAATTTAATAAGCATTGGGGCATTTTGCTCTATAAACGAAACTGCAAAAATCGTTCTGAATCATCCTGTCTCTTATATAACAACGCATCCATTTCTATACAAGCACAAACAAGAAAATTACAGTAGTGAAAGAGTTCCTGGCTTATTAGAACTCAATGAAGTTATGGATTTAAGGGAGATCTCCAACAATGGAGAAGTAATAATCGGTAATGATGTTTGGATAGGAGCTAATGTAGTCATTCTACCGTCTGTGACGATAGGTAATGGGGCAATCATTGCTGCAGGGGCAGTAGTGACAAAGAGTGTGCCTGATTATGCGATTGTTGCGGGAGTTCCGGCCAAAATATTGAAATATCGTTTTTCTCCTGAGGAAATAGAGATTCTGAACAGAATTCAATGGTGGGGTTGGCCCGACGAGAAGATTAAGGAGAATTACAAATATTTCATGAACAACGAAGAGTTTTTTAACAGGTTTAAAGAAGAAAGAACGAACGCTGTTCGTGGTAAGGCGTGAAATATATCTTTTAAAAGGAAAACGGTGATAACCTTTATGAAAAAGGAAATCACCGTTTTTTATGTTTTTCTTAGTAGTTGTACCCGAATGATATGAAACTGTATCAGGGATATGAAATGTACTAACTTAATTATAGATAGTAGCGTCCGCCAATAATAATTCTTTTAACTGGGTAGCATTGTCTGCAATGCCCACATGGTTATGGCAGTCGATATCCGTTCTGCTTTTAAAGCCAAAACCGTAGGTAACCCCAATAAAATCAACTCCTGCTTTCTCTGCACCTATAGCATCGTAGCTGCTGTCACCGATCATAACCATTTCTTCTTTAGCTAATCCGACGAAATCTATACACTGATTTATGATGTCCTGCTTTGTGAGTTTATTGTCGTTATCCGCACCGAAAATGCAGCTGCAATAATTACTTATGCCAAAATGCTTTAATATCTCAATTGCATAATCCTGACGTTTATAAGTAGCAACTGCAATTTGGATATTTCTTTCCTTCAGCATCTGCAATAGTGACAAAATATTAGGATACAATTCGGCTAAAAGCAAGTCATGATTTTTATATCTATCCCGGAATAGATTCGCGGCGCTTTGTGCCTCCGTGCTCGTCATTCCAAACACTCTGACTAATGACTCTTGAATAGGAGGACCGATAAAGGTTTTAAGGGTAGGGTCAGATATCTTGGGAAGTTGGAGAACTTCCATAACATATTGCACGGATGAAAGCACACCCTTCGTTGTATCAAGCAGTGTCCCATCCAGATCAAACAGTACTGCGTTATAATTTTTCATTGGACTTCCCCTTTAGTATTAGTCTAAATAGTAAGTTGGGGTTAGAAACGTAATCGTCATATCTTGCTGTAAATCCTTAATTGCACCTGCAATGGATTCATTCTTCTCGATAGCATCGCTGCCGGAACTTCCAAAATTATAAAATTCATTTATGTAATCGCCATGTCCATCTGCACTAAATCCATCAAAACCGGCGATAGTTACATCCCGAATGCCAATTTTTTTTAATAAAACCAACAGCATTAATGTGCTATTTTCATAGAGCTCTTCAGAAATATTCGTGATCAATCCGCTGTAGTTAATATAATAATCAATTTTCAAACGGAGTTCCGTAATGTTAGACGTCGCAATAACTTCCCATTGTTTCTCGGAAGGAATCTCATTAATTAAAAGCTGGCTGTATCTTTTGGAGTTGCTGACAAAGGCAAGGTCAATATCATAATTAGATGGTACGAAATTTGCTGATACAATCAATGGTCTATCCCGGGCAATGTATTCATCAATGTTGTTTTTATAGGTTTTTAGGCTAGTTCCCGGTGCAAGTATCAATATTGATTTGTCAGAGAGCTTCGCTTTTAATTTCTCACAGCTGCTAGCATCATCAATATTTTTAAGCTGATATTGAATGTATAACTCTTCGATTAACGGCTGGTTGTAAGCCAGTTTATTGCTTGAGTGAATACTTGATAATATATCATTGATGGATTTGATAGATAAAGTTTTCTTATCCATCAGATACTTTACATATGAAGGATGACAGTCATTGGAGGCCGAGATGTAATAGGGCAATGAATAGCCCCAAGGCGTCTTCTCAAATATTTTGGATATATAAATATCAATAGTCTCCAAAAGCTGATCAATATCGTAACATTTGTTGTAGTGATTATTTAGATGCAGCGCTAGCAGCTCAGTATTAGCATTACCCGTTCCCTTACCCATGCCGAATAACGAACCGTCGAGCATTATATTTCTCTCCGAATTGACCTCCAATAGCTCCATTGAATTTGCATAGGCCAGTTGATAGTTATTATGAGAGTGATAACCAATGAGGATATTTTTACTGAGATTATTATCAATTAGGTAAAAATAACGAATCAGATCCTTCTTGAATAGTAGACCGTATGTATCGACAATGGACATGGCATATGGATCAAGTTCATTAACCGATTCAACCAGATTCAATATTTCCTTATCTGAATACGTTGTTATGGAAACCGGCTGAACAAAAACTTTATACCCTTTATTTTTTATCTGTTGGCAAAAGCTTAGTGCTTCTTTAATATCTGCTTTTTTAAAAATAACCCTTATGCCGTCAAGCGGAGTTTCCCTACATTCCTCTATATGTTCTATGCTGCAGGTCCCATAGTCTATCATAGCCACAACCATGGAGTTGTTCTTTTTTATAGTTTTATAAATTCTATTAATGCTCCTGGTATCAGGAAAGACCGTTCTATCACAACTATCCTCAGACTGATCGTTAAGGAAGCCTATCTCGATGATATCTACATTCGCTGTGTCCAATCGATGAATAATATCTCGAATTGCAGGCAGCTCAAAGGTCCAATTATTAATAAATCCACCGTCTCGTAATGTGCAGTCCAATAATGTAATTGATCTCATCTAGTTAATTCTCCCATGGTCAGAGTGCTGGCTGCTGTTGCATTATTTTAACTTTCGCCCATTTTCCTTTAGCTTAAAGCTCATGATTCTTTTGTTGCATTTGCAAGCCAATAATTTCCCTGACTTTTTCTAAGTCTTTCGGTGTATCTACAGATAAGGAATCTGTTTCAACTAAAGTAAAAGTAATAGGTATTCTGTTCTCAATAAATCTTAGCAGCGTAATATCTTCTATTCTTTCAAGGTAACCGGCTTCTTTTGAATCGAAGTAGTCCAACGCTTGTTTATTGTAACATTCTACGCCAACAATCTTATAATAGGTGAAATTTATCGTTTTGTAGGGATAAGGGATAGGGCTTCTCGACAAATAAATACATTCTCCATGTTCATTAGTAGATATTTTGATATTAGATGGATCTATGACTTCCACCGGATTTGTAAATGCTCTTCTTAGCGCTCCTACAAACAAATTATTCATATCAATAGATGGAGGTATTACACTTGATATCACTGTATGACTAATAGAAGGCTCATCACCACAAATACACACATATAAATCGGCGGGGACTTGGTCAGAGAATTCTTTTAAACGATTAATATGAGTCGTACATTCAGTGCTTGTCATTACTACCTTAATTCCAAAGGAATGACATACATCTTTTATTCTATCGTCGTCGGTAGCTACATAGACTTCATCCAGTTCTTTGACTTTTTTGGCTTGTTGATAGACCCACCAAACCATGGGTTTGCCACATATATCGGCCAAAGGTTTTCCGGGAAATCGGGATGAATTGTATCTGGCAGGGATTACTCCGATAACTTTCATAAATGGTTCCTCCAATTGTCTAAAAAGAAAAATCTATTAAAGTAACTTCAACGTTAATATTACGAGCATGAATTTTTTGACTTGCTTATTATATCGTCATTTAAGAGCTATTTTCTTATATTATTTACTGTACTTGTAGAAGCATGATTTGATCAATAAAAGAATGATTGTTTTAGGTCAGGCAAAATTATTTAAGCCTCTAGGGATGAAAAATAAGAGTATATTGTCATACTTTGTAAATTTGGCAAAGTATACTATAATAGTGTCTATAGGTATTACGAACTAGGAGAGACAGAATATGGCTTACATGGTGCCGGAAACGATCCCAAAAAGCGCTACTGCTGGAGAGCGTATTTTGTTTGAAAGCTTGAAAGATCATTTGCCAAGTGATTATATCGTATATTATGAGCCGGAGATTCGGGGGAGAAGACCTGATTTCGTCATAATAGGGCCCGATTTGGGGCTAGTAATTCTAGAGGTTAAAGATTATACCAAAGGTACACTGTACCAAGTAAACCATGACGAATGGACTTTACGAAACACAGCGGGTGAACTGTTCACAACGAAAAGCCCCTTGAAACAAGCAAGAGACAACGCTCGAATCATACAGGACCATTTGAAAAAAGACAAAAATCTCGTAAGCGAGACGGGATCCTATTTAAAATTTCCGTATGGTTACGGTACGGTCTTTACCCGTCTCAAGCAAGAGGATTTTATTAAGTACAATCTTTACCAAGTCATTGAACCCCAATTTGTCCTGTGCAGAGACGAAATTGATCCGGATGAGGAAGGTTTTTCGCCGGAAATTTTACAAGAAAAAATTCATGGGATGTTCACGGTCTGGACTCAGAAAAAGAACATTCTAACGGATGAAGATATACAAGCAATCCGATTTCATCTGTTTCCTGAAGTACGGATTAGCGCCGAGCATAGGCCTCCTATTAAACATCAGGATCAGCTGCTTCTCTCTTTACATAACATCAAAACGATGGATCTTCATCAAGAAAACATGGCGAAGCAGATCGGAGATAAGCATCGGCTTATTCGCGGGGTTGCCGGGAGCGGGAAAACGCTGGTTCTTGCCAGCCGCGCGAAGATGTTAGCTAAGGAGCATCCGGAATGGAAAATCCTTGTGCTCTGTTACGGAATCCCGCTATCCCGAAGCTTAAAGCAAATGATTGATCAGAAAATGAATGAGCCCGATGATTTGTTGGACCTTATGAATTCGGGGTCGCCAGGTCTTCACAAGGAATCTAATATAGAGGTATATAATTTTCATGAATGGTTAAGAAATAGCTTGCGCATGAAGGATAGCGAAATTCCATCTCTATTGGCTAAAGCGAGCAAGAACGAAGCCATTCTCCCAACCTACGATGCGATTATGATCGATGAGGGACAGGATTTTGAACCGGATTGGCTGAAGCTGTTGAGCTGCTGCCTGAATCCAGATACGCAATCATTGCTTCTGGTTGAAGACCGGGCACAGGCTATTTTCAAAAGAAAGACAAGCCTGGCACAAGAGACTGGTCTTGATTTTCGGGGCCGATCCAAAATTCTTACGATCAATTACCGCAATACAGCACAAATTGTACAGTTCGCCTGGGATTTTTATCAAAAGCATTCCCAGCTTAAGAACAAGGTTCAAGAAGGTTCCGTCGAAGGTGTAGAGATTATCCCTCCACAATCTACGAAGAGAAAAGGTCCTGAGCCTATGATCAAAGGTTTTCGCGATATTCAGGAGGAAATGAATTTTGTTTCCAAATCTATTACCTTCCTGCACCAGCAAAAAAGTATCCCATTGCAAGATATCGTGATTCTATATCGGGTAAAAAATAGTCACCGTATTTCCTATATTGATGAAATTATTAACAGCTTGAAAGAGCATCTTCTGCCTTTTACTTGGATTACAGAAAATGCGGAGTCCAAACGTAATTTTGTTAGGGATGAAGACACGATTAAAATATCTACCATCGATAGCGCCAAAGGTCTTGATTTTCGAGTGGTGTTCATCGTCAATATTGAAAGCATGCCGTTCCCTCTGGAGGAAATAGAAGAAAGGGAAGTCTCTCTTTTCTATATTGGCATGACCCGGGCTTTGGAATGGTTGTTCTTGACGTACAGCGGAGAATCAAAGTTCACACAGTACTTGGACGAAGTCATGAAGCAAAGAAACGAACAGGAATTATCTCATAAGCGTTATGGGTAAATCCATCTCAAAAACAATTTGAAGCGTTGCATCGCAGATCCAGATTATGCTTCTGAAAAAACCGGCACAAAACCCTTTCTGAAAGGGGGAATGTGCCGGTTTTCTTTTTCACCCAACCTAACCACTAACAATCCGCTCATAACATACTTTAGGCAAGGTAACCCGGATCTCCGTCCCTTCCTCACTGCTCCTGGTAATCTCAATGTACCCGCCGTGTGAATTAACGATGCGCTGGCAGATCGGCAAGCCCAAACCCCATGCCTGCTTCTTTAGTCGAGTGGAAAGGGGCGAAGATTTTATTCCACGCATCCTTAGGGATCCCTGAGCCGCTGTCTGCAAACAGGATATGGATATTATTGTTATTGCTGCTGGTTCTGATTGTAATGCTTTTGTGTTCCTTTTCCTCCATGGCCTCGATGCTATTATTGATTAGATTGATAAACACTTGCCTGATTTTATTTTTATCTATGATGGCGGTAACCTGTTTTTCTTCAATCAGGTCTATGTGGACGTTGTTCTCTTCGGTTTTGAAAGAAGTTAATACCAGTGCTTCCTTAATAATTTCCGTAATTTCAGTTTCCGATGCATGGATTTTACCGCTTTTGATGAACTGCTCGTAATGAGTGATCACACTATTCATGTGCGAGCCTGCCATTTGAATTTGGGTAACCATGTCCTTGACCTTTGTATTTAATTCGTCATTGCCTGCCAAAATAAACAGACCAGCAATAATACATGCACAAGGTATATTTGTTGATTATCCATTGCATCCAGCTTCGTTCTGCACGGGACAAGTATTTCAACGCCATATAACCGACATATAAAAAAGCCGGAGGAAGCATGATCGAGCCGATCCTCAACAATCTAAAGCTTTGTTTTGAACACCATTTTGCTGGACGCACCAAGAAACAATGGAACCAAAGACATGGCAGCCATTAATATAAAATTCATTCCGTATCCTTTCTTTAAAAATAGACGGACTCGCAAGTTATGTATAAAAAATATAAATTGCATCATCGCGACTCCCATACCTGATCCTACTGTCAAATCAACCGTTCCTTGTAAATTGACAAATAGTAGAGGACACAGTTAAATGAAAAATAATGATAGTTATCGAGAAACGTGGTGATCTTATGACGATCTTGCGAAGTTTGGGGTTAGGCCTCCTATATGCCGTTTTCATGCTGTTCCCAGATGATAGCTATCGTCAAATGTTCAGTACTGCAGACGCGTTGGATTACTCGGCCGCTGAATCTCCTTCAGAGCTATCTTACCTATTTGAAGCTCCAACTGAGGTGAAAGAAGAGTCCGTAATGATGACTGAGCATCTCATCGATGTGGATAGTCTATCGCAGCTGCCGGAGTATTTGAATGGCTGTGAGATTACAAGCTTGGCGATGCTTATCGACTACGAACAACTGCCCTATACTCGAAAAGATTTAATCCGAATGCTTCCAGTAGATGAAACTCCACTGATAGAAGAGGATGGCGGGGACATTGAGCAGTGGGGGGATCCCAATCGCGGTTTTGTAGGAGATATTACCGGTAATCAAAAAGGATATGGTGTTTACAATAAGCCAATAGAAGATCTCCTTAATTCGATTGCTGCAGATGGGGTGCTTAACCTGACAGGAGGGGATTTTGAAGCTGTAGAAGAACAGATTGCTCATGACCACCCGGTGATGGTCTGGACAACATCGAATTTCGAGCCGACTGAGTCATGGGTCGAGTGGCGTTCTCAAGCGGGTTCACTAATTGAAGCCACGTTTGATGAGCATGCGGTTCTCATGGTGGGGTATGATAAAGACTATGTGTATGTCAATGACCCGCTGACAGGAGAAAAGGCAGAAAAGGTACTAAAGCACCCATTCATCGAGAGCTGGGAGCAGCTTGGGAAGCAAGCTATAACGATCTACAAGTAAATAGCTGCGTTGTGGACGATTCAATTATCGATCATATGGAAAAATAAAACATTGCATTGCTCCGGAAACCATGGTATATTTTCATTCCGGTCGCAAGACAGGCCGGCGAATGAAAGCAACTTTAAAAAAACTAGTTGCAAAACAAATTCGAGTGTGATATATTAATCAGGTCGCTTTTGACGGATGTCGAAAACGAACGAAGATTGTCCTTTGAAAACTGAACAACGAGTGAATGTTTGAACAGAGAATGAAAATTCTCGCTAGCATTGAATTTTGAGCTTAAGACAAGCTCTATTATAGATC
>NZ_MZNT01000017.1 GCF_002042965.1 Paenibacillus sp. 32352
GACGACGAGGTAGATAGGTTCGGGGTGGAAGCACGGCAACGTGTGGAGCTGACGAATACTAATCGGTCGAGGGCTTATCCATTACCCAAGAAAGTGAAGAGAAGCTTCGAAGCTTACTCCTAGTACTTTCTCGAGGCCCGGAAAAAACGGGAAACTAATTCACGAACTTTACGCATGCATTTCGTATCTAGTTTTCAGGGTGCAAGCCACCTTGAAATGAAGTAGGATGTTTCTTGGCAGAAACATGCTTACGAAGTAAGCTTTCTGACGAAAGCTCTTAGTTTGGTGATGATGGCGGAAGGGAACCACGCGTACCCATACCGAACACGAACGTTAAGCCTTCCAGCGTCGATGGTACTTGGACCGAAGGGTCCTGGGAGAGTAGAACGTCGCCAAGCAAATGCAAAAGTCTTTCCGGATAATCTGGAGAGGCTTTTTTTGTTATCCGTAACTTTACAGTACCTATAAAGGTTAAAGAATAATGCATGGTGGGTGTAATAGAGATATTGTTTTTTTTAAGGTAGCAGGCACAACTGCAGTATTTTTCGGCTTATTAATTGAATATTCATAATTTTCCCTGTTTATAGGGCATTCTAAAGGCAAGAAAGGGCATTCAATTCTTGTATTTCCAATAGTTTGTACCTAATTATGTACGTCTTCTGAAGCTTGTGAAGATAAGCTTGACACGAAAAATAGGCTTTTGATAATATTGCAATAATATCTACGGGCAAGTAAGAAACTGAAGGAGGACTACGTTCGTGTGGGAAACAAAATTTGCTAAAGAAGGCTTGACGTTTGATGATGTACTATTGGTGCCAAGAAAGTCTGAGGTCTTCGGGAAAGAAATCAACATCTCAACGCAGCTTACAGATAAAATCAAGTTAAACATCCCTTTCTTAAGCTCGGCGATGGATACTGTAACAGAAGCAGCTTTAGCGATAGCTATCGCTCGCGAAGGCGGTATCGGGATCATTCACAAAAACATGTCCATCGCGCAGCAAGCGGAGGAAGTGGATCGCGTTAAGCGTTCGGAAAGCGGAGTTATCACGAACCCTTTCTTCCTGACTCCGGAACATCACGTATATGACGCCGAGGAGTTGATGGCGAAATATAGAATCTCCGGTGTACCGATCTGCGATGAGGATAGAAAGCTGGTCGGTATTTTGACGAACCGCGACCTTCGTTTTGTTCATGACTACTCCATTAAGATCAAAGAGGTTATGACACACAGAGATCTGGTAACAGCTCCGGTCGGCACGACGCTGGCTGAGGCTGAAGTGATTTTGCAGCAGCACAAAATCGAGAAGCTGCCGCTAGTCGATGAGCATAACACGCTGAAAGGCCTCATTACGATCAAGGACATCGAAAAGGCTATACAGTTCCCTAACTCGGCCAAAGATGCTCAAGGACGCCTTCTGGTAGGCGCTGCAGTAGGTGTATCCAAGGACGTTATGGAGCGTACTGCTGCTTTGGTTGAAGCCGGTGCAGACATGATCGTTGTAGACTCTGCTCATGGCCACCATATCAACATTCTCAATACAGTGAAATTGATTCGTGCCCAATACCCTGATCTGACCATTTGCGCTGGGAACGTGGCTACTGGAGATGGCACGAGAGATCTTATCGAGGCGGGCGCTTCGGTGGTTAAAGTCGGTATTGGTCCTGGATCCATTTGTACGACACGGATTATTGCAGGTATCGGCGTTCCGCAGATTACTGCTATATACGATTGTGCTTCCGTAGCAAGAGAATACAATGTGCCTATCATTGCGGACGGAGGAATCAAGTATTCCGGGGATGTTACCAAAGCGATTGCGGCAGGCGCGAGCGCGGTTATGATCGGAAGCTTGTTCGCAGGTACGGACGAGAGCCCTGGTGAATCGGAAATTTATCAAGGCAGAAAGTTCAAAGTGTACCGCGGTATGGGCTCGCTTGGTGCTATGAAAGAGGGCAGTAAGGACCGTTATTTCCAAGAGAACGAAAGTAAGCTCGTTCCAGAAGGTATCGAAGGCCGTATCGCATACAAAGGTCCACTGGCTGATACGGTATACCAATTGATTGGCGGTTTGCGGTCCGGTATGGGCTACTGCGGTGCTCGAAACATTCAAGCGCTGATTAATGAAACCTCGTTTATTCGTATTACCGGCGCCGGACTTCGTGAGAGTCATCCTCATGATGTACAAATCACAAAAGAAGCGCCGAACTATTCGCTATAATACAGACCATATTTTGGAGACCGGGGCTCGGGCCCTGGTCTTCTTTTTTTGGCTATGCTGGTATGCTACAATAAAGGCACTAAATATATGGGAGAGTGAAGAAGTGAACAGGTTTTGGAAATGGGGAAAACTCATACTAGCAGTTTCGATCGCAGCACAAATCGCAATTTCCCCGCTAGCTGCTAATACGGCCCAAGCTGCGGAGGCAGATGCCCCGAATTTAGGTTTAACCGCGAAATCAGCAATATTGATGGAGGCTTCTACGGGACAAGTCCTGTACGCCCAAAATGAGAACGCTCCTATGCAGCCTGCAAGTATGACCAAAATGATGACGGAATACATAGTTCTTGATAGCATAGCCAATAAAAAGCTTGATTGGAATGAAACTCTGACTATCAGCGAGTATTCTGCTTTTTTATCAAACAATAAAGCTTTATCGGGTATTCCTAAAGCCCAGGGCGATCAATATAGCGTTCAAGATTTGTTTAATGCGGTAACGATTTATTCCGATAACGGCGCGGCCGTGGCATTGGCGGAGAAAATCTCAGGCTCTGAAGAAAAGTTTGCACAGCTGATGAACGAAACGGCAGCCAAATTAGGCTTGTCCAAGGATGCATACTTTATCAATACGTCCGGTTTGGACCGCGTGGATCTGGGCAAATATGCACCGGCCTCACTTCCGGGAGAAACAATTTTTACAGCTAAGGATGCAGCACTTATTGCTTATCATTTAATTAAGGACTATCCGGATATTTTGAAATTTTCTAGCATCCCTTCCAAAAAGTTTAGACAAACGGATGCCAATCCGATGATCAACTACAACTGGATGCTCGAAGGCAATAAGGACAATGTAAACTTTAAAAAATATGTTTATCAGGGTCTAGACGGATTGAAGACAGGACATACCGACAAAGCCGGCTACTGCTTTACGGGAACGGCACTTCGCAACGATACGAGACTGATTTCCGTCGTTATGAATTCCAGCAGCAGAGACAACAGCTTCTTTGATACCAAGAAGCTTATGGACTTCGGATACACGAATTTTGAAAAGAAAGAAGTCGTCAAAGCGGGAAGCCCTGTAGACTCCTTACCGACAGTGCCTATCAAGAAAGGCACGAATACGGAAGTTGGAGTAGTGACAGGTGAAGGATTGTCCCTGCTGGTGAAGAAGGGCACTCCGGATACAGCGTTTACCAAGACCGCCGAAGGCAAGACGGATCTGATCGCACCTATTACGAAAGGTCAGGAAGTTGGCACGATGACGGTTACTTTTGAAAATAAGCCGTATACTATAAAATTAGTGGCAGCTACTGATGAAGAAAAAGGAGGATGGTTCCGCTTATTTTTCCGGGCTATCAAAAACTTCTTCGTCGATATGGTCAGCGGCTCCAAGAAGGCTTAAAATCCGGGTAAACGGGTTGTATAATTAAGGCTGTTCATGTAAAATAATTGCTTAGTTAGTTTGTCGCATTTTGCGTATCGTGAATTGATTATAAGGGTCTTTAGGAGGAGTCGGGAAATGGAAACAGGTACATCACGGGTTAAAAAAGGAATGGCAGAAATGCAAAAAGGCGGCGTCATTATGGACGTCATGAATGCGGAGCAAGCAAAAATCGCTGAAGCCGCAGGTGCTTCCGCAGTAATGGCATTGGAACGCGTTCCTTCGGATATTCGTGCAGCTGGCGGCGTAGCTCGTATGGCTGACCCTACTGTTATGGAAGAAGTGATGAAAGCCGTATCGATTCCGGTAATGGCAAAGGCTCGTATCGGTCATTTCGTCGAAGCGAAGATTTTGGAAGCTATGGGTGTAGACTATATCGATGAGAGTGAAGTTCTTACTCCAGCCGATGAAGTTTTCCATATTAACAAAAGAGAGTTCACGGTTCCATTCGTATGTGGAGCGAGAGATCTTGGAGAGGCCTTGCGCAGAATCGGAGAAGGGGCTTCCATGATTCGTACGAAGGGTGAGCCTGGGACCGGTAACATTGTTGAAGCGGTTCGTCATATGCGTATGATGGTCGGTCAAATTAAAAAGGTACAAGCTATGTCCAAAGATGAGCTGATGGCTGAAGCCAAAAACCTTGGCGCTCCCTATGAGCTTCTGCTGCAAGTTCACGAAACAGGCAAGCTTCCTGTCGTTAACTTTGCTGCCGGCGGTGTAGCGACTCCTGCTGATGCTGCCCTTATGATGCATTTGGGTTCTGACGGCGTGTTCGTTGGATCGGGGATCTTCAAATCCGACAGCCCGGAGAAATTCGCGAAGGCTATTGTTGAAGCGACAACTCATTATACGGATTATGCATTGATTGCTGAAATCTCCAAAAACTTGGGAACTCCGATGAAGGGTATCGAAATCTCCAAGCTGGATGCTACGCAACGCATGCAAGAGCGCGGCTGGTAATTGCGCGGTAAAGGAAGGATAAGCCATGAAAATAGGAGTATTGGCACTCCAAGGCGCAGTAGCCGAGCATATTAAGCTGATCGAGAAGGCGGGCGCTGAAGGCGTTATTATCAAGAAGACGGAGCAATTAAGCGAGATCGATGGCATCATTATTCCTGGCGGGGAAAGTACGACGATCGGGAAGCTGATGCGGACCTATCACTTTATAGAGGCTCTGCAGTCTTTCTCCAGGCAAGGAAAGCCGATATTCGGCACCTGTGCAGGACTTATTGTGATAGCTAAAGAGATTGTCGGTCAGCCGGAAGCGCATCTTGGACTGATGGATATCAAGGTCGCCCGCAATGCTTTTGGACGGCAAAGGGAAAGCTTCGAGGCGGACCTGCCTATCAAAGGGATTGCAGAGGATGTCCGTGCGGTCTTTATCCGCGCTCCGCTTATTGAAAGCGTAGGAGAAGGCGTTGACGTATTGGCAACGTACCGGGATCAAATTGTTGCAGCTCGTCAGGGACATTTGTTAGCAGCCTCGTTCCACCCGGAATTAACCGATGATGAGCGGATGCACGCCTATTTTCTAGATATGGTACGTGAAGCGAGGTAGGAGGGGTCACCTTGTTAGATGTAAAATTATTGCGTAATGATTTGCAGCGCGTAGAGCAGGCGATGAATCATCGCGGCAAAACGCTTGAAGATATAAGCCGGTTTACGGACCTGGATACCAAACGCAGAGAGCTTCTTCAGGAAGTGGAGCAGTTGAAAAACCGCCGCAACGTTGTATCCCAGGAAGTAGCCGCGTTGAAAAAAGCTAAACAGAACGCCGACGCTTTGATTGAAGAAATGAAGGGTGTTGGGGACCGCATTAAAGTACTGGATGATGAAATCAGAGTGCTTGAGACGGATATCAACGGTATTGTGCTGTCCATCCCTAATGTACCTAATGATAGTGTACCGGTAGGCAAGTCGGAGGACGATAATGTCGAAATTCGACGCGTAGGCGAGCCGGCTGCATTTTCTTTCGAGCCAAAGGCTCACTGGGAAATCGGACAAGAGCTTGGCATTCTTGATTTTGAAGCTGCGGCTAAAGTGACAGGCTCCCGTTTTGTGTTCTATAAGGGATTGGGAGCACGCCTTGAGCGCGCACTGCTTAACTTTATGATGGATCTGCACAGCGATCAGCACGGCTATGAGGAAATGATTCCTCCGCAGATTGTCAATCGCGACAGCCTCACGGGTACGGGACAGCTTCCAAAATTCGAAGAGGACGTATTCAAGCTGCAGGGGGAAGGAATCGATTATTTCTTGATTCCAACCGCTGAGGTTCCGGTTACGAACTATTATCGCGACGATATCCTGGCACTTGAGGATCTGCCCAAATATTTCTCCGCCTTTAGCGCTTGCTTCCGTTCGGAGGCCGGTTCGGCAGGAAGAGATACCCGCGGCTTAATTCGCCAGCATCAATTTAACAAAATTGAGCTTGTGAAGCTGACGACACCGGAGAGCTCATATGATGAGCTGGAAAAGCTGACTGCTGATGCGGAAAAGGTTCTGCAGCTATTGAAGCTTCCGTACCGTGTTCTTGCTCTTTGTACCGGTGATTTAGGCTTCTCATCAGCCAAGACCTATGATCTGGAAGTGTGGCTGCCTAACAGCAACACTTATCGTGAAATTTCGTCTTGCAGTAACTTTGAGGATTTCCAGGCTCGTCGTGCGAACATTCGCTTCCGCCGCGATGCGAAGTCAAAACCGGAGTTCGTTCATACCTTGAATGGTTCAGGTCTCGCACTGGGACGTACGGTTGCCGCCATTCTGGAGAATTACCAGCAGGAAGATGGAAGCGTCGTGATTCCTGAGGTGCTTCGTCCTTACATGAACAACCTGACCAAGATATCTAAAAATTAGAACTTGATAAACAAGAGGCAAATGTGATACAATCCATTTTGTCACCCGGAGAGGTGGTCGAGTGGTTTAAGGCAGCGGTCTTGAAAACCGCCGTGTCTTTGCGGGCACCGTGGGTTCGAATCCCACCCTCTCCGCCATGATTTCAAAATGGCATTACATAAGCAAATCCAGGCTGTATTATCCTTCCAAGGATGATGCAGCCTTTTTTATGTTCGCTTTGCCAATTCCTTATTTTACTGTACTTTATGCGAATAAACCGGATAGCAGAGTCGCACCTTAAGCTTGTGGAGGTGTTGAAAAGATGGCTAAGACAGACACATTGACAATGGACCAGCAGGAGCTGGTGGAAGCATGGTCGAGAACATTGCCTACCGTATTAAGCGCATCGGACCGGGCGGAAGTCCTGGCGGACGAAGCAGAGTCCAACGCCCTGCGAGTGCATATTGCGACTGCAGGACATACTGACTACAGCTTCGACTTTAAGTGTACGTATGTGGACTCCAGAGAAGTTAAGGTGGAGCTTGTGGATGTAGAATGCGAAGGGCGTAATGTGGATGAACGTACCGTAATTATTCAAACTTTGGTGGATGATTACGTTCGTCATATTCACGAATGCGCACAACAGCTGCACGCAGTGACTAAATAGTCTAACGGTCGGAGGGAAAGCTGTGACAAAAAATAAAAGTCATGTAGATAAAAATATTCAAAACGTCGTCAAGGACCTCGAGCATACTGCTGTGAATAGCCATCATGCTCAGCAGATTCAACAGCAAACGAATGACCGGCGTCATCAGGACGCATTGAATCATGACAAGCCATCCCAATACGAATCAATAAGCTTGTCGGATAAAGATTGATTTTACCAATATAAAAAGGAGGGGTATTTATGCCGAAAGATATTCCGCAGCCTGTAAATCCCCCAAGCGGGCAAAAAAGCCGGGAAAAGGATCATCAGCCCACCGAACCCTTGTCCGGCTCCAAAAAGGTAAAGCAAGCGAATCATTCCAGACATAATAACGGTGAAGGGTAAGAGAAGCGCCCCTCATCTTATGAAGAACTAACGACAGTTCCTTCTGTAAAAAAAGAGGGAACTGTTGTCTTTATATTACGCGTTCTTGGCAGATAAATAATGAAAGCACTCAACCAGCATCATTTGGGCGATTTCTTCGTTGTCAGCGTAGCCGTATATAGTACCCCCAGCTGCTAATTCCTCACATACATCATCGAGAAAAGAACAGATTGTAATCGTTAGTTCATCATAAACAATGTAATATCGATTGTTCTGCAGCACGCTGTCCAACACCTCACTCTTAGATTGCCCTCATTTTAACATGTAGAAATCTAAAAGAGAATGGATTTTATCACTTACCGGGATGTTGATTATCGAATGGGATTTAAGGATTTGAAACGCGGGCGGTCCTTTTGACACCTAGCTACGTATTATGGATATAAAAAGGACTTCGAGGCGATGAGATGATGATCATATTAAAAACTCCGCAGCAAATTGCTAAAATGCGAAAGGCAGGTCAAGTACTGGCCCGCTGCCATGAGGAGATAGCTAAGATAATTAGGCCGGGAATGACTACGCTGTTTATTAATGATTTTGCCGAGCGGTTCTTAACCGAGCATGGCGCCAAACAAGTAACGAAAGGGTATAAAGGATATCCCTATGCGACCTGCGCCTCTGTTAATGATGTCATAGCTCACGGATTTCCTGATGATACCCCTTTACAAAATGGAGATATCGTCAAAATGGACATTGTTTGCAGCTATGATGGTTGGATGGCAGACTCCTGCCGAACTTATGCTGTAGGGGCAATCTCACCGGCCGCTGAGCGCTTAGTGAACGTTACAAAGGAATGCCTTGACCTCGCTATTCCGAAGGCCGTAGCAGGCAATAGCATCGGCGATGTGATGCATGTCATTCAAAGCCACGCCGAAGCGGCAGGGTACTCCGTCGTTCGTGATTTGCTGGGCCACGGCATTGGACAGTCGCTGCATGAGAAGCCTTCCTACGAGCATATCGGACGTCCAGGCAAAGGGTTCAAGCTGAAGGAAGGGATGGTCATTACAATTGAGCCTATGATCAATGCAGGCGGTTATGAGATGTATATTGATTCTGATGGTTGGACAGCCCGGACGTGGGACGGATCTTTATCTGCCCAGTTTGAGCATACGGTAGCTATTACCAAGGATGGACCTTATATTTTAACTCGGCTTTGATTAATCGCAGTGGAAGGATCAGGACTTTTTCTTGGACGCTATTTGTGGTAAAATAATTAATACCGCGCGCCCGTAGCTCAGCAGGATAGAGCGACAGTTTCCTAAACTGCAGGTCGTACGTTCGAATCGTATCGGGCGCGCCAGATAACTATGAAGATACCAAACCTTCTATGATGAATAGAAGGTTTTTTTATATATACCGTGCATAAACCAGGGAAAAAGCGATCATCCGATAAAGTGCGAAAGGTAATAAGCGGAGTGTTCCTTGCTTACATTACCTGGCTTCCTGTCGAAGAGCCTTTCCCAACCGTACCAACCCTTCCGTGATAAGGTCCTCGTCAACGGATGCATAAGTAAGCCTTATAAAGCCTCTGTCGGCCCCATAGATGGTGCCTGACGATACGATAACACCCTCTCGAATTCCAGCCGCCAAAAGCTCTTTATCGGTCCACCCCCGTCGTTTCACCTTAAGCCCTACATAGAACCCTCCAGCTAAATAACTGGGGCCTTCTACGGCTACGGCATCACCAGGCTGAAGCAGCGTATGGGAGATAAGATGCAATGCATGCTTGACTCCCGCCGTAATAAGAATTTGGCTTGGATCAGCAGTCAGGTTCAGATGACTTTGAAGCAATTCAGATAACGCTTGCCGTAATTCGAAATCCCCTTTGAAATTCGCATAATAGCTAAACGGAAGGCTGAAGTCGATTTCAGAGGCGAGCTGGTGCAGCAGGTCCAGCGGCATCAGGTCGGGGGAAAGCTCTCCCTTAGTCAGATTAATGATGCCGGGATGGGCAAATGCCGATATCGTTCTTTTAACAATGGGGGAGGTGGGGTCAAATGGTCGACGGTAGGAGTACCGTTCCCAGTTCGGTGTACGGGAAGGCGTCTCATCCCACATGGACTCACATACCCGGGTACCGCTTCCTTGGACGGATTGGACGAGCCCCATAGCTTTAAGCTCCTCATAAGCCGCTGATACGGTACTGCGATTAATGCCAAGCTTGAAGGCCAATTCGCGCTCTGTAGGCAATGGGTCGCCAGGCAGCAAAGTGCCGCGAATGATCTCCTGCTCATAATGCATATAAATTTGGCGGAATAGGGGGACATCACTTAATGTGTCGGGCTTCCAAGCCATACCAATCACCTCTTTCTCCAGTATACTTCATCTTCATATTGGCTGGGCTGAAAAGTTGCCAATTGGCTGAAGCGGATAGGGCATATCCAGGGCTATACTGAAGCTGCAGACGATATGAGGACATGAAAAGAATAGGAGCTCAAGGAACTTCTATGGATAACATTAGAATCAGTGGCGCCGTTTCTTTTCCTTTTGCCGGGCCGTTCTGTGTTGCAGGGAAGTACCGCTACGCGGGGTCAACAGCTGCAATAATGCCTCCCATCCTATGAAAGCCAGAAAGGTGATGTCAGATGAAAATCGCTTTTATTGTATTTGAGAAAATGACGACGCTTGATTTTGTTGGATTTTTCGAGCCCATGACCAGACTTTCCTTGTATAAGAACCGTCTGAGGGAGGAGCTTCAATGGGATCTGTGCGGTATCCAGGAAGAAGTGAAGGATGATCGTGGAATGACGATAAAAGTAAATAAGATTCGTCCGGATCTGTCAGAGTATGATATGATCTTTGTGCCGGGAGGTTACGCGACAAGGACTTTGAGGAACGATGTGAATTTCATAAGCTGGCTTCAAACGGCAAAGGATTCAGCCATGAAGGTTTCAGTATGTACAGGAGCACTCCTGCTAGGAGCGGCAGGCTGGCTGCAAGGGAAAAGAGCGACAAGCAATCCTTCTGCTTATGACCTGTTGACCCCATACTGCAAGGAAGTCGCAGCATCCCGCATCGTGAAGGACGGGAATGTGATTACCGGAGGAGGTGTCGCGGCCTCCCTCGACGTCGGATTGTTCCTCGTGGAACTTTTTTCCTGCAAGGACACGGCAATGGAGATGCAAAGAGAGATGGATTATCCCTACTATAAGGCAGGGAATACAAACGCCGATTATGTTATTGGATAAAAAGCAACCCGGTATCAGTCACATGACAAAGCAGCTGTTAAAAGCAGTTATGAACTTCGGGACTCCCCGTAAAAATATCTGAATCGCCTTCAAAGCTAATGCCCCACTTTTGGTGGGGTTTTCTTGCTGGTATATAATACCAGAGCTTTCACCAAAAAATAATTGGGCCATGTGCAGTGGTTTACTCTTGAGGTATCGTCTATTCTTTCGGAGAGGAGGGGGAGAACCATTTCAGAAGAAACAGAGTGGATCGAGCGCATTGTAGCCGGCGACGTGCAATCATTTCGCTTACTGATGGAGAAATATAATCAATATTTATACCAGGTTGCGTTCTCAGTACTGCATTCAAGCAAGGATGCGGAGGATGTGACGCAGGAAGCACTGTGGAAAATCTATGCTTCTCTCCCCTCCTATCAGCACCAGGGCTTCAAAACATGGATTACCCGAATTACCGTAAACAAAGCGATAGATTATAAACGTTCCCTTGAACGAAAAAGAGAGCAGCTAACCGACGAGCCTGAGCAGCTGATTCCGGTAAATCCCGTACACACGGTGGAGGAGGAAGTGCTGCATAGGCATCGGCGGCAAAGAATTCGGGAGTGTTTGGACGACTTGCCAGACAACTACCGGGATGTGGTCGTAGCCTTTTATATCGAGGATAAAAGCTATCAGCAAATTGCCTTGGAGCAGGGAGTTACCCTAAAAACGGTGGAATCGAAGCTGTACCGGGCCAAGCAGTGGATTCGCAAGCATTGGAAGGAGGAAGAGTGGGGATGAAGCATCACACAACGGAAGAATGGTCCAGGTATGCGAGACAGGAGCTATCGATCGAAGAACAACTAGAGTATGAGACCCATCTCAGTACATGTGACGAGTGTCTTGAAAAGTACATGCAGGGATTAGAGCTCACGACGGATACCTTCCCAAGGCTTGCAGAGGAAGCGGAGACGGCCATTGTAGAGTCGGTTATGCAGCGAATCGAGTCTCAGACTCCAAGTCTGTCAGGGGTACCAGAGATCGCGCCGAAATCGGTTCAAAGGCGGCAAGCAAGTCAGACCCCGTCCTTCCTGAGGCATCCTGTGTTCCATTATGCCGTTGCCGCAGTTATTACGCTGCTGCTGATGGGAACAAGCACCTTCCAGACCTTGATGGATAAGGTGGGCTCTGCAGAAACTAACATAGAGGCCGGACCGTGGGTGCAAGAGGAGAGCCGTTCATCCGTATCCCAAAAAATAATGGAAAAAACGATCGGGGTATTGGACTCGATTCAGCCCAAACATGAAAGAGGGGGAACGCGATAATGAAACCTAAAAGTGCGATGACAGCGCTGCTGTTATCTTTTATCCCCGGCATGGGGCACTTATATTTGAATCGTTTGGTAAGGGCTGTTATTTACGGCATTGGTTTTTTTGGGCCGGTTTCCTTGATGTTTCTGCTGGTTCTGACCGGGGAATACCATCGTAGAGGCGAATTTCTCGCCTTTCTGATGGTGGTCGCCATGTTCTTCGGCATCGTCAACATGATCGATATGGTTATAGCAATAGCCCGAGGCCGAGTGCCTGCTTTGGCTGCTGCCCCATCGAGCACGGAAGACGGAATGCTCATGGTACCACAGCACAGCGGGAATGACCGTTTTGCCGCCATTGTTCTGTCGTTCATCCCAGGTCTCGGACATTTTCAGCTTGGCCTGATGCAGCGGGGATTAGCTTTCTTAATCGCATTCTTCGGAAGCTTGGCGATGGTTATCTTCGTCGCGGTGCTAACGCATAGAGACGGGTTTCTGGCTTTTCTGTGCATCCTGCCTATCGTGTGGCTATACTCCATGTTCGATTGTGTACAGCAGTTGAACAAGAAACAGCGGGGGGAGCCGCTTGTAGACCAGACCTTCTTCGAGGATTTCCAGGAAAGCCGCGAGGATGGCAGAAAGAGCAAGATGATCGCCACCTTCCTGTCTATCGTTCCGGGAGCGGGACATATGTATCTTGGCCTGCAAAAAAGAGGGCTTCAGCTCATGGCCGCGTTCCTGCTGCTCATTTACATTATGGATGTGCTTCGTTTATCGATTTTCTTGTTCTTGATTCCGATTCTATGGTTCTATAGCTTCTTTGACGCGCTGCAGCAGATTTCCAAGCAGGGACGGGAGGAACTGAAGGACCTTCCCTTCGTCGATTGGTTGATGAACCATCAAAAATGGGTCGGCATAGGCTTGCTGGTTTTGGGAGGATATTATTTGGCCGATGAAGTGATCCTGAACGCCTTGGACCGGATGTTCCCCAAAGAACGGATCTCCATACTGTTCCACCAATATTTTCAGACCTTTGTTGTATCCGTAATCTTGATCGGCGGCGGTCTTCGACTGCTCATCGGAAGCAAAAATCGAAAGGACGGATAGCCTATGAAAAAATGGCGTGTAGGGACTCTATCGATGGGCTTGACCTTGATCCTGCTGGGGGTCATCCTGTTCATGTCCCAATGGAGAGGAATCCAGGCCTTCGATGCGTTTATCGCTTGGTGGCCCATCATCTTTGTTTTGCTTGGGCTTGAGATTATTATCTATTTACTATTCTCGAATAAAGAAAACAGCATGCTTCATTACGACTTTATGAGCCTGTTCTTTGTTGGAGTGATCTGCATCGGCTGCCTTGGGTTTACGCTGCTGGCGTCTGTCGGCATTTTGGGCGAAATTCGATCCATGCTGGGAGCGACGGAGGAAACCAGGGATTTGCCGACAGTGAAGGAAGCACTGGGAGACGGCGTGAAAAAAATCGTTGTCCAATCAGGAGATCAGAGTGTGAAAATTGATAAATCGACGGAACGCTCCATTCAGGTATTCGGGACCTTTCGTGAACGGATCAAAGGGGGAGAGCAATCACGTCCATTGGACAAGGACCAGGTGGTCTCCGTACATACGGCCGGCGAGATCATGTATGTGCAGATCAAACGGCTTCCTTCGGAGCGGGGGCTGCAATCCTATTATCCTTGGATGACCGTTACCGTAGTGCTGCCGGAGGGAGTGCAGGTGGAGATGAGAGGATTGGACAACAGTAACATATCTTGATAGAAAGAGCAGGAGTCGGAAGCATCCGAATCTCCTGCTTGTTTTCTTGTACAGCTTTTTTAGGCTGTGTAATGTGGTGACTCATAGCGTAACAGGCAGTCTATTATGGGAATAGTAACCTGATGGACGTCTTGTCCTGATTATGCCTTCCCTCTTAAACGGCGGAAAAACTGGGTCAGCATGCTGCTGCATTCCTCCTGAAGGACACCGGAAATCACCTCGACGCGATGATTGAACCGTTCTTCCTGCAGCAGGTTCATCAAGGTCCCTGCGCAGCCGGCCTTGGGATCGGTCGTTCCGTAAATCACCTGTGGAATTCTGGCTTGAACGATGGCACCCGCGCACATGGGGCAGGGCTCCAAAGTCACATATAATCGGCAATCGAGAAGCCGCCATGCCTCCAAATACTCGCTGGCTTGCTTGATGGCTATGAGCTCAGCATGTGCCAGTGGATCCTTGGTTGTCTCGCGGAGATTGTGGCCGCGGCCGATAATGGTGTCATTCCACACGACCACGGCACCGATCGGGACTTCGAGCAGTGCCTCGGCTTTGCGAGCTTCATCAATTGCAGCGTTCATAAAAGGGATATGTTGTTGCACACAGGCACCTCGTTTCTATGATCAACTTATTCACAGGCCAATGCTGACGAACAAGTATTCGATTTGTTAACATGCTGTGGATAACCTTGTGGATAACCGGGTTGTTATGCACATTTTATTGTAGAAAATTGGGGATAGTTCCGCAAGTTCCCTCGATTTATTCAAGTCACTATCCCCAGATGGGGATAAGGAGCCTGTAGCCGGGAAGGCGGTCTCATATAAATTTACGGCGGATTTCAGCCGTCGGAATCATGCAGTGCTCCTGCTTGCCGAACAGCTTATACCGTTTTTTGGCCACCCAACGGTACAGAAAGTCCCGCAAGGAAACCGGAACATACTTTAATACAGAAAGTAGCGCCCAACCTCGCCCTAATCGTCTGCAAATTTGCAGTATAGCGTCGGAATGCGTATAGACGAAGCCTTGGTCGAGCAAAATGACGGAATCCATCGACGGATCGTTCTTGATCTCCGGTGGAAGCAGGGACTGGGCCGTGTCGGATTGCAGCTGCGCAAAACGAAAAACGTCCTTTTGATCCAGCCGGATAAGGAGTTGAACCGAGCCGCTGCAAAAACTGCATTCCCCATCGAATAGCATAATAGGGTGCTCGAATGTATCGGAATTATGACTTAAATCCTGGCATCGGGTTTTCATTGCGCTCACCTGGTTTCCATAGAGGATACTCCTATTATACTGTGATCTGCTCGCCTCGTTAATGCCATAGCGACAACGAAATAAAGATTGGACGATATAGGTTCCTGTGGGAGGCGTCTGCACATTCCATGATTTTTGCTGGAAATAGAAGAGGCAAGGTGACAGGGACCCTATATGTGCGATATAATAACTATTTAGGGATATTGAATAACGATGATTAAGGAGTTGTCCTATACATGGCTTTGAAAGCTGGGATCGTGGGCCTGCCGAACGTTGGCAAATCCACTTTATTTAATGCGATTACGCAAGCGGGCGCTGAGTCGGCGAACTATCCTTTCTGTACGATTGATCCGAACGTAGGGGTAGTAGAGGTTCCCGATGAGCGGCTGGTCAAGTTGACGGAGATGGTTGTTCCTAAAAATGTCGTTCCTACGGCATTTGAATTTGTAGATATTGCAGGACTTGTTAAGGGCGCTAGCCGCGGCGAAGGACTGGGCAACAAGTTCCTTGCCCACATCCGGGAAGTGGACGCTATCGTTCACGTTGTCCGCTGCTTCCAGGATGAGAACATTACACACGTGTCCGGTACGGTCAATCCTATCAGCGATATCGAAACGATCAACCTGGAGCTGATCCTGGCTGACGTAGAATCAGTTGAGAAGCGGATTGAACGTTCCCGTAAAAATATGAAAAGCGGCGACAAAAAATACGCGGCTGAAGTGGAGTGTCTGGAGCGGGTGAAAGAGGCGCTGTATAACGATAAGCCGGCCCGCAGCGTAGATTTGAGCGATGACGAGAAGCTGCTGATCCGCGATCTTCACCTACTGACGATGAAGCCGATGCTCTATGCGGCTAATGTGAGCGAAGAAGAAGTAGCCAATGCGGATGATAATCCTTTGGTACAAAAGGTGCGTGAATACGCTGCTCTGGAAGGAGCAGAGGTTGTTCCCATCAGCGCCAAGGTAGAATCCGAAATTGCCGAGCTTGAAGGCGAAGACAAAGAGATGTTCCTGGAGGAGCTCGGGCTGCAGGAATCCGGTTTGAATCGTCTGATCAAGGCTGCCTACAAGCTGCTTGGCTTGTATACTTATTTCACCGCTGGAGTTCAGGAGGTTCGTGCATGGACCATCCGCAAGGGCATGAAGGCTCCGCAAGCGGCTGGAGTCATCCATACCGATTTCGAACGCGGGTTTATCCGTGCAGAGGTTGTCAGCTATGATGATTTGGTCAATGCGGGCTCGATGAACGCAGCGAAAGAAAAAGGACAGCTTCGCCTGGAAGGGAAAGATTACGTGGTGCAGGACGGCGATGTTATGCACTTCCGTTTCAACGTCTAAACTATATACTATCTGAAGAGACATAAGGGGTGAATGATGATGCTAGACAGACTGCAATCACTTGCGGACCGTTATGAAAAACTAAGCGAGCTGCTGTGTGATCCGGATGTAACGAGCGATACGAAAAAGCTGCGGGAGTACTCCAAGGAGCAATCCGACCTTCAAGAGTCTTACGAGGCTTATACGGAATATAAAGGTGTTGTAGAGCAGTACGAGGCGGCACGGGCCATGCAGAATGAGAAGCTGGACGATGAAATGCGCGAGCTCGTCAAAATGGAGCTGGAGGAGCTGTCCCAGCGCAAGGAGGAGCTCGAGGAGCGCATCAAAATTTTGATGCTTCCGAAGGACCCTAACGACGACAAAAACGTTATCGTCGAAATCCGCGGCGCCGCAGGCGGCGATGAAGCGGCGTTATTTGCAGCCGATCTATACCGGATGTACACGAAGTACGCCGATACACAAGGCTGGAGAACGGAAATTATGGATGTCAGCATGAATGATCTCGGCGGCTTCAAAGAGATTATTTTCATGGTAAACGGCAAGGGAGCCTACAGCAAGCTGAAATTCGAGAGCGGCGCCCACCGGGTTCAACGTATTCCGACGACAGAGTCGGGCGGACGGATTCATACATCGACTTCTACCGTTGCGGTGCTGCCGGAAATGGAAGATATCGATATCGAAATTAACGATAACGATATCCGCGTCGACACGTTCTGTTCCAGCGGTGCCGGCGGACAGTCCGTTAACACGACGAAATCGGCGGTTCGGGTAACCCACGTACCGACGGGCATTGTTGCGACATGTCAGGACGGAAAGTCGCAGAACTCCAATAAAGAAAAAGCACTTCAGGTGCTTCGTGCCCGGATTTTCGATAAGCTGCAGCAGGAAGAAATGTCCAAGTATGCTGGTGAGCGGAAAAGCAAAGTGGGTACAGGAGATCGAAGCGAACGCATTAGAACCTATAACTTCCCACAAAGCCGTGTGACCGACCATCGTATCGGTTTGACGCTCCATCGTTTGGATGCTGTATTGAACGGCGATATGGATGAGATCATCTCTTCCTTGACGATTGCTGCCCAATCGGAGCTTATGGATAAAGGGGAACAAGTGTAAACCAATGACCGTCGAACGGAAGTTGACGATTCGTGAAGCCTATGTTGAGGCTTCTTCTTTTTTACAGGGGCATGAAGTGAGTGAAGCATCCAATTGCGCCGAGCTGCTGCTGCAGCATCTGCTGGGCTGGAGCCGCAGTGAAATGCTGCTTCGCTGGCAGGAAATGTTCCCCGTGGAACTTGAAGGGCAATGGTGCGAGCTGTTGAAGCGTAAAGCGGCAGGAGAGCCGGTCCAATACATTATCGGAGAACAGGATTTCTACGGGCGTACCTTCAAGGTGACGCCGGCCGTGCTTATCCCGCGTCCGGAAACCGAGCTGCTGGTGGAACAAGTGGTTATGCTCGGAACTGAGCTGTGGCCTTCACAAGAGGCATCTCCACTTGTTGCTGACATAGGAGCGGGAAGCGGAGCGATAGCCGTAAGTCTTGCCGCGGAGCGCCCATCCTGGCGTCTGATGAGCTCGGATATATCGTCTGCTGCGCTTGCGGTTGCAAAGGCAAATGCAGAACGCCTGGGAGTGGCGGGAAGGATCTCGTTCCTGGAGGGGGATCTGCTGGCACCCTATATCCAACAAGGGCTGCGCCTTGATGCGGTTGTATCCAATCCTCCCTATATACCCGAGGAGGATGAGGGGGGATTGATGCCCGAGGTGCGCTTGTTCGAGCCGGCTTCCGCATTGTATGGCGGGAAGGACGGTCTCGTGCTGTATCGGCGTCTCATTGCTCAGCTGAAGGAGCTGACCTCGATGCCCTCCCTTGTCGGACTGGAAGTCGGCATGGGGCAAGCCAAGGTGGTGTCGGACATGCTTGCCGCATTAGAGGCTTGGGACGGGATTCGGCTGGTTCCCGACTTGGCGGGAATTGACCGGCATGTTATAGCTTGGAAGCGGAGATAAGGGACGTAGTGCCCGGATCAGCATAAAAGCCAGGTGGTTGGGCAAGGAGAGGCACAAACTATTCTCTCTAGTAAAAATTGATAGATTACTAGGTTTAAAACCTCTCGGATCGGTTCATACTAATGCTATGAAGCGGATACGAGAGGGGCGACAAGCCATGGTGAGAAGAACTTCCCGGGTTCGATATTTTTATATAGCTTTTGCACTTATTCTATTAATGTTTTGTTGGGAAGCCCAAAAGGAAAATACGGTTGTGTTTGCCTCCAAGGCGGAGAGTGCTTCCGCCAGTATAGAGGGGGTAATCCCTCAAGAATCGATACGACTTCGAATATTGGCTAATTCGGATTCACCATCCGATCAATGGATAAAAAGAGAAGTTCGTGATGCTATCGTGGAACAAATGCAGCAGTGGGTTACCGGTCCGCAAACGATTGAGGAAGCGAGACAAACGGTCCGCAGCCATTTGCCTGAGCTGAGTGAATTGGTGGGGCAGACGCTCCGCAAAAACGGATTTGACTACGTTTATCAGGTTGAGCTTGGCGTTGTTCCGTTCCCAACCAAAATGTACGGAAATCAAGTATACCCTGCGGGCAATTATGAGGCGCTTCGCGTCTCCATCGGTAATGCAGAAGGACAAAACTGGTGGTGCGTCCTGTTTCCTCCGCTGTGCTTCGTAGATTCGGAGGTCATTGCCAAAAATCCGAATGAGGTCCGCGCAGAAGCGGTGCCTGAAGCGGAGAAGGAATCTGCGAATAAAGCGAAGGATCACCAAGAGGAGAAAACAGGTAAAGACGCGAAAACGGCCAAAACGGCTAATAAGGCAGCCGAGACAAAAGGCGCAGCGCCAGCCGCAGGCAAGACTGCAGTGGCTAAGGCTGATGTACAACCGGAGCAGCCGGAAGTTCGTTTCTTCCTTTGGGATTTGATGAAGAAGCTAGGCTCGCTGTTTGCGTAGTCCTAGGTAGTGAGTATAGACTTGCAGGAATAATGGGTACTCCTCGCAAGAAATCGAGGACTGAACGGATTAAGAGACGCATGGAAAATGGATTAAGGGTGGAGTAAGGATGACAGCATACTGGAAGGTCTCGCCCGAGCAGCCGCAGCCGGAATCGTTGGCGGAAGCTGCACAGACCCTGAAGCAGGGAGGGCTTGTAGCGTTTCCTACGGAAACGGTATACGGCTTGGGGGCTGACGCCCGCCAAACGAGAGCCGTTGAACAAATTTTCAAGGCCAAAGGAAGGCCTTCGGATAATCCGCTTATCGTCCATATCGCAGACCGGTCTCAAGTAGAGGAGCTCGCCGCTTCTCCGGATGAGGCCGTTTCGCGTTTGCTGGACGCCTTCTGGCCGGGGCCGCTCACGGTCGTGCTGCCCGTCCGGCCAGGCGTTCTGTCCCCGCTTGTCACCGCGGGGCTGGATTCGGTCGGGCTGCGGATGCCCGACCATCCGGTGGCGCTGCAGCTGATTGCCGCTGCAGGCTGCCCTGTGGCCGCGCCGAGCGCTAACCGCTCGGGCAGGCCCAGTCCAACACAAGCGCAGCATGTGTTGGAGGATCTCGCTGGCCGCATCGACGGCATCGTGGACGGGGGGCCGACCGGAGTCGGCGTCGAGTCCACGGTGGTGGAGTACACCCCGGCCGCAGGCGAAGCCGGCGGCGGTGTGCTCCACATTCTGCGGCCCGGCGGCATTACGGCAGCGCAGCTTCGCGAGGCGCTGCCCGGCATCACGGTGCGCGAAGCCTCAGCGCACCAAGAGCCCTCCGCGGCACCCCGCGCGCCGGGGATGAAGTACACGCATTACGCCCCGCGCGGCGTAATGACCCTCGTTCAGGGCGATGCTCCTGAACGGGTGCTCGCTCGCATCCAGCGCGAGCTCGACGAAGCGCACGCGCGCGGGGAACGCACAGGCGTTCTCACGTACCGTGAGCACGCCCCGCTGCTGCGCGCGGACCATATCGTCGCCTGCGGAAGCGTCGGCGACCTGGAATCGCTGGCGCACGGGCTGTACGCCGCGCTGCGGGAATTCGATGAAGCGGGGATCCACTTCATCATGGGGGAAACATGCCCCGAGGAGGGCATCGGGGCCGCGATTATGAACCGGCTGCGCAAGGCGGCCGGAGACCGTATCATTCATGTCTGATGATTACACCGGCATTTCGCCTGAAGGGCGTTGCCGGTGTATTTTTTAACATACATATAATGCAGAACCGCTTCACATCTATCCAGCCCTCGCTAGGATATACATGAATAAATCCGGCCGTTATTGCGAAAAATGGCAGTGAATTGCGAGTTTGTCCGTATACTCCGAAGTGGAACCGATCCGTTAGCTCTCTCCCAGTCATGATTCTGGACTCGTCCGCATATGTTGATTAGGGACGGGGACAAGGGGTGAGTATAGAATGGATTGGACATCTCCGCTAATGGTGGGGCAGTTTATCGCTATATTGATCATGGCTATCGCTTTGGGACTGGATGCTCTATCGCTCGGCATTGGCATAGGGATGAAGGGCATACGCAAGCTGGACATTGCTAAGCTCAGCTTTGTCATTGCTGTATTTCATATGGTTATGCCGCTGATGGGCATGTTTACGGGCAGCTACGTCAGCTCTTTGATGGGCGGCATTGCCACCAAGGTCGGAGGGGCGCTGCTGCTGCTTCTCGGCATTCATATGGTGTACAGCTCCTTGAAAGGGGAAGAAGTAAAATCCATCGATCACCGTACGCTGGGAGGCTTGCTTCTTTTTGCGCTCAGCGTCAGCATCGATTCCTTTTCTGTCGGCGTCTCTCTTGGCATGTTTGCCG
Organism: Paenibacillus sp. 32352; assembly: GCF_002042965.1. Classification (GTDB taxonomy): domain Bacteria; phylum Bacillota; class Bacilli; order Paenibacillales; family NBRC-103111; genus Paenibacillus_S; species Paenibacillus_S vulneris. The sequence continues at coordinate 21,222 of NZ_MZNT01000017.1, forward strand.
GAGATATGGCGTTAACCGTGATCATGTTCGGAACCGTTGGAGGGATCATGTCCATTATCGGCCTTTTGCTGGGCAGCAAGATGGGACGATGGATCGGTGAGTATGGAGAAGCGATGGGCGGAGTGATTTTATTGGCCTTCGGCGTGCATTTTTTATTATAAAACCGGCCTAATTGATGAAAACCATGGCTCGACCGTTCCCTATTTTCAAACATTTGAGGTACAATAAAAGGGAAGGCTGATTACAGCCTATATTGAATAGTAAAGGCAGGGATCCCAGATGAATCGAATCTTATTCGTTTGTACCGGCAACACCTGCCGCAGTCCGATGGCTGAAGGCTTGCTCCGGAAGCTGCTGGCGGAACATGATTTGCACCATCTTGAAGTCCGCTCGGCGGGGGTTGCAGCTTATGACGGCACACCGGTATCCCATCATGCGGCAGCCGTATTAAAGGAGCATGGATCGGATTGCAGCATGACCTCCAGCGCATTATCGAGCGATTTGATTGCGTGGGCTGATGTGGTGCTGACGATGACGTCGGGACATAAGCAGCACGCGATAGGCAAATATCCGGAGTTCGTCGATAAAATATATACGCTGAAAGAGTACGTGGAGGACGATCCGGAAGCCGCCGGTCGCATCGCGGAGATGGAACGGCTGATTGCCGATTTGCAGGTGAAGCGGGCATTGTCCCAGCAGGTAACCGATGAGGAGAGGGCACGAATCCTGACGCTGGAGCGCACGCTTCCGGATTACGATATTGCCGATCCGTTCGGGGGCTCCTTAGCTCAATATCGGGCGTGCGCAGCGGAGATTGAGGCCGCGCTGCTGAAGCTGATCCATAAGCTGAAAGCGGCAAGGTAACGGATTTTCCTGATTCATTGCTATCCGTGTGTTCGGGAATTGGACTCACTTTTTAGGCTTTACACATGACGCTATTTCCGCTATGATAAAGGTACAATGTAGGGCCTTGATGTAACTGGCGACGAGTGGGTTTAACCACAGTGGAGCATCGAGGTACACGGCCGGTCGCCTGGGCAAAGAGCATCGTTGTGCTGGATACAGCACGCTGCATGCTCTTTTTTCGTGTTTCGGCTATCTATCGGTTATAATGGAGCTAACTATGTTAGGAGGCGAAGGACAATATGAAAATTGCTATTGGTGCAGATCATGCAGGATTTCGTTTGAAGGATGAATTGGTGGGCTATATTGAATCATTGGGTCATCAGGTGGCGGATATGGGCTACAACAGCACAGATTCCGTCGACTACCCGGATTATGCCATTGCCGTCTGTGATCAAGTGGTTTCGGGTCAAGCCGACAAAGGGATTCTGGTTTGCGGCACAGGGATCGGCATGACGATTGCCGCCAACAAAGTGCCTGGCATCCGCTGTGCATTGGTGCATGACTTGTTCTCGGCTAAGGCGACTCGCGAGCATAACGATACGAATGTGCTTGCCATGGGAGAGAGAGTTATTGGCCCGGGCGTTGCGCAGGAGATCGTGAAAGTCTGGCTGGAAACCGAGTTCTCGCAAGGGGAACGCCACCAAAATCGCATTAACAAAGTCAAGGCGTTGGAAGACAAGTACTCGCTTCATCCGTAAGCGGAAAGCCTGACGAAAGAGGCGATTCATGATGGACAACGCAGAACAATTCCGGCAGGCTGCAGCGGAACCAGCATCATTGGACATAAGCGCCATTCGCGGCCATTTGGAACAGGCGCTTCGCGAGCTGATACAGGCGGGACATATTGAAGCAGGGCAGATTATCGTCTTCGGAACCAGCACAAGCGAGGTGCTCGGCAAGCATATCGGAACGTCCGGTACGGAGGAAGTGGCGGAACAGCTGTTTGCAGCCATGGAGGCCGTGAGGAAGGAAGTCCGCTTTTATCCGGCTTATCAATGCTGCGAGCATTTGAACCGGGCTCTGGTAGTTGAACGAGAAGCGATGAAGGAGTACCGACTCGATCCGGTTTCCGTTATTCCGGTGCCCAGAGCAGGCGGCTCCATGGCTTCCTATGCGTTTAAAAACTTGCCGCAGGCTTGTGTCGTTGAGACCATCGAGGCTCACGCCGGCATCGATATCGGAGGCACGCTCATCGGGATGCATCTGAAGAGAGTGGCGGTTCCGTTCAAACCGTCGATCCGAATGATTGGACATGCGTCCATTCTTGCTGCCTATACCCGTCCGAAGCTTATCGGAGGTGCACGCGCGGTTTATGATATGGACAGCGCTGAACCGCAAGGGGCTGGCTCGTGTACTTGACGAACGAGTAACTCATGATTTTGTTTAAGCAGGGAATTTTTCTCTTTATTAAAAATATAAGCTCATCCCGAGGAGGAACTTACTGTGGAACAATTACGCAAGCAAGACCCGAAAATCGTTGAGGCTATGAATCTGGAGATCGGCCGTCAGCGCGACAAAATCGAATTGATCGCATCCGAGAATTTTGTCAGTGAAGCGGTTATGCAGGCTATGGGTACGGTCCTTACGAACAAATATGCGGAAGGCTATCCAGGACGCCGCTATTATGGCGGCTGCGAGTACGTTGATATCGTGGAGGACATCGCCCGCGACCGTGCCAAAGAATTGTTCGGCGCAGAGCACGCGAACGTTCAGCCTCACTCCGGAGCTCAAGCGAATATGGCGGTTTATCTGGCAGCTCTGCAGCCTGGCGATACCGTATTGGGTATGAACCTGGCTCACGGCGGTCACTTGACTCACGGCAGCCCGGTTAACGCATCCGGTCTGTTGTACAACTTCGTCGCTTACGGTGTAAGAGAATCCGATTCCCGCATCGACTATGATGAAGTGCGCAAAGCCGCTTTCAAACATAAGCCTCGTATGATCGTTGCCGGTGCCAGCGCGTATCCGCGTATCATCGACTTCGAAGCTTTGAGCCAAATCGCTAACGATGTCGGCGCCCTGCTCATGGTAGACATGGCTCATATCGCAGGCTTGGTTGCAGCGGGACTGCATCCAAACCCAGTACCATACGCTCATTTTGTTACAACAACTACACATAAAACGCTTCGCGGTCCTCGCGGCGGTATGATCCTGTGCCGCAAGTCTTGGGCAGCAGCTATCGATAAAGCCGTGTTCCCTGGAACTCAAGGCGGTCCTTTGATGCATACGATTGCCGCTAAAGCCGTATCCTTCGGAGAAGCTTTGCAGCCTGAATTCAAAACGTATGCGCAAAACGTAGTCAACAATGCCAAAGCATTGGCTGAAGCTTTAGTCGCAGAGGGCGTTGATCTGGTATCCGGCGGTACGGATAACCACTTGATGCTGATCGACCTGCGCAGCTTGAACATCTCCGGTAAAGATGCGGAGCATCTGCTGGACGAAGTTGGCGTTACGGTTAACAAAAATGCCATTCCATTCGACCCTGCGAAGCCTATGATTACAAGCGGTATTCGCGTCGGTACACCTGCAGCAACTTCCCGCGGCATGAACGAAGAAGCGATGAAGACGATCGCCAAAATCATTGCTTTGACTTTGAAAAACCCTACGGATACAGCTGTACACGAGAAAGTGCGCGGTATGGTAAAAGATTTGACTGCTCAATTCCCTCTTTATCCTGGATTGTCTTACTAATCAGATTGAACCCAAGTCGGCGCTGCCCAGCAGTGGCCGGCTTTTTTTATGAAATAAGATCGATTAACCAATGATTATGCCGCTGTAAAGAAATAGCAGGTACACTACTTGTATAATCCAAGGGGTTTAGTACAATAAAAACAGTGCTTAGTTATGATTATTGGAGGAGGACTGGAATTTATGAGTACGGAGCAAGCCGCAGGCTATTTTGGTTCCTTCGGGGGCAGCTACATTCCGCCGGAGCTTCAAGAGGTAATGGATTATTTGGCACAGCAGTTCGAAACGTATAAGAATGATCCCGAATTTGTTGAGGAATTTCAATATTACCTGAGAGAGTATGTCGGACGTGAAAATCCGTTAACGTACGCCAAGCATTTGACCGATAAGCTGGGCGGAGCCAAAATCTATTTAAAACGCGAGGACCTCAACCATACCGGGTCCCATAAGATCAATAACGTATTGGGTCAAATCCTGCTGGCCAAACGGATGGGAGCCAAGCGCATTATCGCGGAAACGGGAGCGGGACAGCATGGTGTGGCCACTGCAACGGTCTGCGCGATGTTCGATATGGACTGCACCATCTATATGGGAGCGGAAGATACCCGCCGTCAAGCATTGAACGTATTCCGCATGGAGCTTCTCGGCGCTAAAGTCGTAGCGGTTGAAAAAGGCCAAGGAAGGCTGAAGGACGCGGTGGATGAAGCGCTCGGCGATCTGGTGCAAAACTATCGCAACACCTTTTACCTGCTGGGCTCGGCTGTAGGACCGCATCCGTTCCCTACGATGGTCAAGCACTTCCAATCCATTATCAGCGAAGAATCCAAGCGCCAAATCTTGGAGAAGGAAGGGCGTCTGCCTACGGCCGTTCTGGCATGTGTAGGAGGGGGAAGCAATGCGATCGGAGCCTTCGCTCATTATATTGACGAGCCGTCCGTTCGTCTGATCGGCGTGGAGCCGGACCAAGCGCCATCCCTGACGCAAGGGGTGCCGGCCGTACTGCACGGCTTTAAATGCCTGGTGCTGCTCGACGAAAACGGAGAACCGCGCAAAACGTATTCCATTGCGGCAGGACTCGACTATCCGGGCATCGGGCCGGAGCACAGCCATTTAAAAGAAAGCGGACGGGCCGAGTACTATACTGTAACGAACGAGGAAGTGCTTAATGCGTTCCAGGTGCTGTCCAAAACCGAAGGCATTATTCCGGCACTGGAGAGCGCTCACGCTGTTGCTCATGCTTTGAAGCTCGCGCCGACCTTGACCAAGGACGACATTCTGATCGTCAATCTGTCCGGCCGCGGGGATAAGGATGTGGAACAAGTGTTCCATATGCTGCAAAATCAATAGGACAGGCCTTGAGAGTCCCTTGCCTCGGACGATGAAGCTTTTATTCATCCCGGGGCAAGGTTTTTCCATTGTTGGGGAAATATTAAATTCGGGGCTAATGGCCTTGCGTAGCAAAGCCTGTTTCAGAAGCCTGGCAGGAGGGATACCCCACCGGAGCAGTTCAAGCTCTGCACGTTTTTCAACAAATCTGCCCCGTCTCGAGGGGTTTCTCATGCCATCAGGACACTTCTTTTTTCCAGCAAAAGGATTTCAGTGAAAATGTCAATCATGTTAGGATAACGTTCGGCAATTGTGGTATAATAGACAAGATTTGGCGTAAAGGGGACATAGTATGGGAAAAGTATTTGTGTGCGATCATCCGTTGATACAGCACAAGCTCACTTACATAAGAGACAAGGCGACAACGACGAAAGATTTTCGGGAGCTTGTCGATGAGGTGGCCACGCTGATGGCTTACGAGATTACAAGGGATATTCCTTTGCAAAAGGTAGAGGTGCAGACACCTGTAGCTACCGCCGAATGCCGTGTTATTTCCGGCCGGATGCTAGGATTGATCCCCATTTTGCGTGCCGGTTTAGGCATGGTGGATGGAATATTGAAGCTTGTCCCGGCAGCCAAGGTCGGCCATATTGGGCTGTACCGCGACCCGCAAACGCTCGAGCCGGTAGAATACTACGCCAAACTGCCTACCGATGTAACGGAGCGGGAGCTGATCGTTATCGATCCGATGCTGGCCACTGGAGGCTCGGCGAATGCTGCCATTACCGCACTGAAGAATAGAAACTGCTCGCAAATTAAGCTGATGTGTCTGATTGCTGCGCCTGAAGGTGTACAAGCGGTCCAACAAGCGCATCCGGATGTCGATATTTATGTTGCTGCCATTGACGATTATTTGGATGATCACGGTTATATCATCCCGGGCCTCGGCGATGCCGGCGACCGTTTATTTGGGACGAAATAAGGCAATAGAAGTAGTAGGGATGAACGGCATAGTGGAGGGGGAACGAACATGAGCAAAATTAAGGTAATTACGATTTTCGGCACAAGACCGGAAGCTATCAAGATGGCTCCATTGGTGCTGGAGCTTCAGAAATATCCCGAGCAGATCGAATCTTTGGTGTGCGTGACCGCGCAGCATCGTCAGATGCTCGATCAGGTGCTGGATACGTTCAAAATTAAGCCGAATTACGACCTGGACGTAATGAAGGAGCGCCAAACGCTGAATGAGATTACGATTCGCGTGCTGCAGGGCCTCGATCCGGTGTTCCGTGAAGAGAAGCCGGATTTGGTTCTTGTGCACGGCGATACGTTGACTACCTTCCTCGCGAGCTATGCGGCTTTCATGCAGCAGGTAAAAGTAGGGCACGTGGAAGCGGGACTAAGAACTTGGAACAAGATGTCCCCGTATCCGGAAGAAATGAACCGTCAGTTAACCGGTGTGCTGTCGGACCTCCACTTCGCTCCAACGGACTTGTCCGCGAACAATCTCCGTAAGGAGAACAAGTCGGAAGATACGATCTTTGTTACGGGCAATACGGTAACGGACGTGTTCCAGTATACGGTACAAAAAGACTTCACCCATCCTGTACTGGAGTGGGCCGAAGGCAAACGCCTCATCCTGATGACGGCACACCGCCGTGAAGCGCAGGGAGAGCCGCATCGCCAAATTTTCCGCGCCGTTCGACGTATTGCGGATGAATTCGAGGATATCGCGATTGTCTATCCGGTGCATCCAAGCCCTGCGGTGAAGGAACCGGCCTACGAAATGCTGGGCGGACATCCGCGAATCAAATTGATCGAACCTCTGGATGTATTCGAGTTCCATAACATTTACCCGCATGCGCATATGATTTTGACCGATTCCGGAGGTCTTCAGGAGGAAGCGCCATCGTTCGGGGTACCGGTCCTGGTTCTTCGCGAGACGACGGAACGTCCGGAAGGGATCGACGCAGGCACGCTGGAGCTGGTAGGAACCAACGAGGAGAAGGTCTACGAACGGGCTAAAGCGCTGCTTACCGATGCTGATTTATACCAAAAAATGAGCCAAGCGGCCAACCCTTACGGGGACGGAAAAGCGTCGGAACGTATCGTGCAAGCCATCCTTTACCATTTCGGACAAGCTTCTGCAAGACCCGAGCCGTTCCAACCGTGACAATCTCATGACAAACGCTACAGCGTACAGTTGCACTGTTTGGTTTGTAAGCCAAAAAAACCTTGATATGACGGGCTTTTTGTGACTTTGATCACGGCTTGTTAACAAAGATCGGCAATTGACAAACCTCGCATAGCTTCGTTACAATAAGTGAGGATTCTCAGGAGGATGCCTATGAAACAGCCAAACCGCAACGATAATCCGTGGCGAGCCGCTGCATTGTCGAGCGCCATTGGAATCGACCTTGCAGTATGCTTGTGGGCCGGATATTGGTTCGGCGACTGGTTAAGTCATACGTTAGGCGGGCAGTTATGGCTGCTGGGAGGTTTTCTGCTGGGTCTTGTCTCTGCAATTATCAGCATTTACTTTATGATCAAGCAGTACGGAGGGCTATAATGGATGATTTTTCGGCCCATCTGAAAACGGTTCAAAATGTGTTTCTCTTTTTTCTTTCCTTTTGTTTGGTCGTATGGGCGATTTTCGTCGAATTCCGACCGTATTCGGCAGGATTGATGCTTGGTTCAGTCGTCAGCATGATCAACGCTAGGTATCTTGCTTGGAAAATTCGCAAGCTATCCGAGAAAGTGATCGCAGCTCCACCTGAGCAAAAAGTACCTACCAAAGTCAGCATAGGTTTTTTAACAAGGGCAGCCATTGCCGGATTGGCCGGGCTTCTGGCCATTCGCTTTCCCGAGCATGTCGCGCTTGTTACGACAATTATCGGATACTTTTTTGCTCAATTGGCAACACTCGTATTGGGTATTCTTTCTATTAAAAGATCCAAGAAGTAAAACCAATCGTGGAAAGGGGTGAAAATGGAAAACATGGAACACCAAGTGCCAGGTATAGAACTATTTGGTCTTCACTTCGATCTGTCTGCACTGCTTATGATCGTCGTGACCAGTATCATTGTTTTAATTCTCGCCATTTCCGGCGCTAGCAAAGGATCCGTTACGAATCCTTCGAAAATTCAAAACTTTATGGAATGGGTCGTAGAGTTTGTTGAGGGCATTATCGGCAGCACCATTGGGTCGAAGCACGGCAAACCGTTTATCGCGCTCGGAATGACACTCATCATGTATATTTTTATCGGTAACATGCTGGGACTTCCGTTCTCGATCGTTACTGAAGATCATGTTGCTTGGTGGAAATCGCCGACAGCAGACATCGCTGTAACGGCTGCCTTAACGGTTATTGTTATCGTACTTAGCCACTACTTGGGTATTACTCGTAATACCAAACATTATTTTGCGCATTACTTTGAATACAAAGGCGCTATGCTTCCACTGCATTTGATTGAAGTGGTATCTAAGCCGATGACGCTTGCTTTCCGTCTCTACGGTAACATTTATGCAGGGGAACTAATGATTTCTGTCATCATCGGGGCAGGCTGGTTTGGAGTTTTGCCTTTATTAGTATGGCAGGGCTTCAGTGTGTTCGTAGGTGCGATTCAAGCATTCGTATTTACGACGCTGACGATGGTTTACATTGCGCAAACTTTGGTCCACGAAGAAGAGGGCCACTAAGCAGCAAGACTCACCTCGGGTATTCTCGAGTCATATAATAAAAACTTTTTCAATCTAAGGGAGGATTTTCTCAATGGGAGCTTTAGCATTAGTAGCAGCAGCAATTGTATTCGGTTTGGGTGCACTTGGTGCAGGTATCGGTAACGGTTTGATCGTAGGTCGTGCTTTGGAAGGTATTTCCCGTCAGCCTGAGCTTCGCGGTACTCTTCAAACAACTATGTTTATCGGTGTAGGTCTAGTAGAGGCAATGCCAATCATAGCTTTGGTTCTTGCGTTCATCTTGATGGGCCAAGCTTAAGAAATCGTTTGGCGGGGATGGCGACATAGCCTCCACGCCTTCGTTTTGCCCACGTTATCAGAAGGGAGTGACCTTACTTGCATATCGAATGGACCACGTTTTTTATTCAAATCGTAGCCTTCTTGATTTTGTACTTCCTGCTGCAAAAGTTTGCGTTCGGCCCTTTGTTCGGCATGATGGAAAAACGCAGACAGCTCGTGAAGGATCAAATTCAAACAGCTGAAAATAGTCGCAAGCAAGCTGAGCAATTGTTAGAGGAGCAAAAACAGGCCCTTCAACAAACTCGTAAAGAAGCACATGATATTATTGAACAAGCTAGACAAACGAGCTCCAAACAAGCGGATGAGATTGTTGCAGCAGCACGTAAAGAAGCTGACCGTTTGAAGGATGAAGCGCTTAAAGATATCGAGAACGAGAAAAACAAAGCGGTTGCAGCTCTTCGCAGCCAAGTGAGTGCGATGTCCGTATTGATCGCCTCCAAAATTATTGAGAAGCAAATCGACGAGAAAACCCAGAATGATTTGGTTGAGCATTACCTCAAAGAGGTAGGAGGCAACGTATGAGTGACATCGTAGTAGCGAAGCGATATGCCAAAGCTTTATTCGAGGTAGCTCAGGAGAAGGGCATTATTTCCGGAGTGGAAGAAGAGCTGAAATCTGTAGTTGGTGCGATTAGGGATAATGCGGATCTGCAGAAGTTCCTGAACCATCCGAATATCGGGGCTTCCGTCAAAAAGGACCTGCTGAAGCAGATTTTTGAAGGCAATGTTTCCGAACCGGTGTGGAATACGCTGCAGATTTTGATCGATAAGGGTAGAGAGGGCGTTTTGGCCCAGTTGGTTACTGATTATGTGAAAATCGCCAATGAAGCTCTGGGTCAGGCTAGCGCTACGGTGTACGCGCCGTTTGCGATTTCCGAAGCCCAACAGGCTGAAATTGCGGCACAATTCGGCAAACTGACGAATAAAACCATCCGTGTTCAAACCGTTATTGAGCCTAAGCTTCTTGGCGGCATTCAAGTACGGATCGGAGACCGTTTATATGATGGAAGCTTGGCGGGGCGTCTGAATCGTCTGGCAAGTTCGTTAAAATAAGCACTAGCACTGTAAGAATAGGGGTGAAGTTCGTTGAGTATCAAACCTGAAGAAATCAGCACATTGATTAAACAACAGATTGAAAACTATAAATCCGATATGCAAGTGGTTGACGTAGGTACAGTTATTCAGGTTGGTGACGGTATCGCTCGTGCTCACGGCTTGGAAAACGCTATGGCGGGAGAGCTGCTTGAGTTCGCTAACGGCGTTTTGGGCTACGTTTTTAACCTTGAAGAAAGCAACGTAGGTATCGTTATTTTGGGACCTTACACAGACATTCGTGAAGGTGACCAAGTAAAACGTACCGGCCGTATCATGGAGGTTCCTGTTGGTGAAGAACTGATCGGTCGTGTCGTTAACCCATTGGGTCAACCAGTGGATGGTAAAGGTCCTATCAACACAGCGACTTTCCGTCCGGTTGAATCTCCGGCTCCAGGCGTTATGGCCCGTAAATCGGTCCATGAGCCAATGCAAACCGGTATTAAAGCAATCGACGCGATGATTCCTATCGGTCGCGGTCAGCGTGAGTTGATCATCGGTGACCGTCAAACAGGTAAAACTGCGATTGCCATCGATACGATCATCAACCAAAAAGGTAACAACGTAAAATGTATTTACGTTGCTATCGGTCAAAAACAATCCACCGTCGTTAACGTGGTTGAAACTCTGCGTAAAGCCGGCGCTATGGATTACACGATTGTCGTAACAGCGAGTGCTTCCGAGCCTGCTCCGTTGTTGTGGCTTGCACCTTTCGCAGGCTGCGCGATGGGCGAGTACTTCATGTACAAAGGCGAGCACGTGCTTATCGTTTATGATGACTTGACGAAGCAAGCAGCGGCATACCGCGAGTTGTCCTTGCTGCTCCGCCGTCCTCCGGGTCGGGAAGCTTATCCGGGTGACGTTTTCTACCTGCATTCCCGTTTGCTTGAGCGTGCAGCTAAGTTGAACGACTCTTTGGGTGGAGGCTCCATTACAGCCCTTCCGTTCATTGAAACTCAAGCGGGTGACGTATCCGCCTACATTCCGACGAACGTTATCTCGATCACAGACGGACAGATCTTCCTTGAGTCCGACCTGTTCTACTCCGGTCAACGTCCAGCGGTTAACGTTGGTATCTCCGTATCCCGGGTAGGTAGCTCCGCGCAAATCAAAGCGATGAAAAAGGTTGCCGGTACGCTGAAAACCGACTTGGCCCAATATCGTGAATTGGCTGCGTTCGCAGCGTTCGGTTCCGATTTGGATAAAGCGACTCAAACTCGTTTGAACCGTGGTTTGCGTACATTGGAAATCTTGAAACAAGGCGTTCACCAGCCGCTGCCGGTTGAGAAGCAAGTTGCTTCCATCTACACGGTGGTAAGAGGACATCTTGATGAGCTTCCAGTACAGGATATCACTCGCTTCGAAGCTGAATTCCTGGCTTACCTGGATTCCAACCGTCCTGAAATTTTGCAAAACATCCGCGATACGAAAGATTTGACGTCGGATAATGAGAACGCACTGGTTGATGCAATCCAGCAGTTCAAAAAAGGATTTGCAACTTCCGCGCAATAGATGAACGAATCTGAGCTTCTCGTACGGGAAGCTCGGTGTTCCATTTTAAGTCTTTTAACAGGCTTTTCGAGTGAAGGCTTTTCTGTCAAAGGAGAAGCTTCGAGAGAGAGGTGAGCAGGCATGGCAAAAGGAATGCGCGAGATTAAGCGCCAGATCAAGTCCAAACAAAACACGAAGCAAATCACGAAAGCGATGGAGATGGTTGCTGCCTCCAAGCTGAGAAGAGCCCAAGAGGCTGCTGAAGCGGCACGTCCTTACGCTGACAAGCTGAAGGAAGTAGTCGGCAGTATTGCGGCAGGCAGTAAAGGCATCAAGCATCCGATGCTGCAAAATCGCGAAGTGAAGAAAACGGGTTATCTCGTTGTGACTTCAGACCGCGGCTTGGCGGGTGGTTACAATGCGAACGTGTTGCGCCGGGTTATGACGGAGATCCAGGAAAGACACAAATCTCCTAGCGAGTATTCCATCTTCGTTATCGGGCGTAAAGGTAGAGATTTCTTCAGCAAGCGCAACATGAACATCGTCGAAGAGGTGGTTGGGCTATCTGATTCACCGACCTTCGGAGATATCAAGACAGTTGCTAGTGCTGCAGTGAAAAACTTTGAGAACGGATCTTACGATCGTTTGTTCCTCGTATATAACAGATTTGTCAATGCGATCTCCCAAATTCCTACGGTAAAGCAGCTTTTACCTATGGAAGATATGAGCGGAACGGCAGTATCGAACTACGAATACGAGCCTTCTCCGGAAGGTGTATTGGAAGTGTTGCTGCCTAAATATGCGGAGACGCTGATTTACAGTGCCGTATTGGACGGTAAAGCAAGTGAATTCGGCGCGAGAATGACGGCCATGAGCAATGCAACGAAGAACGCGACAAAGATGATCAATACTTTGACATTGTCGTACAACCGTGCTCGTCAGGCTGCGATTACCCAAGAGATCTCCGAGATCGTCGCTGGCGCGAACGCACAAAGCTAATACGATTCAATCTTCAACCTAAACACAATTTAGGAACGGATAAGGCAAAGCTGGCACGATAAGCCGAAGCAGAGTCAATGCTATCAAGCAGCTTTGTCCAATGACAGAGCTTTTAGGAGGGAAAACAGTGAGCAAAGGGCGCGTTGTGAACATTACGGGACCGGTCGTCGACATTGAGTTTGATCGTGGACACCTCCCTGAGATCTTAAATGCGATTAAAATTGAAAAAAAGGCAGAACAAGCAGGCGAACAAACTATTAGCCTGACGGTTGAAGCAGCTGTTCATCTGGGCGACAACATGGTGCGCTGCGTTGCGATGTCTTCTACTGACGGTTTGGTTCGCGGTATGGAAGCTGTTGATACTGGTGCACCTATCAGCGTTCCAGTTGGTGCAGCTACTTTGGGCCGCGTATTTAACGTGTTGGGTGATCCAATCGATGGGATCGAGGAAATCGATCGCTCCGTGACGAACCCAATCCATAGAAGCGCTCCTTCGTTTGAAGAGCTGTCTACGCAAGTAGAAATTCTGGAAACAGGGATCAAAGTTATCGACTTGATCGCGCCTTACGCAAAAGGCGGTAAAATCGGTCTGTTCGGTGGTGCGGGTGTAGGTAAAACCGTTACACTGCAAGAGTTGATTCACAACATCGCATCCGAGATGGGCGGTTTCTCCGTATTCGCGGGTGTTGGTGAGAGAACGCGTGAAGGTAACGACTTGTACCATGAAATGAAGGAGTCCGGCGTTATCGACAAAACGGCGATGGTGTTCGGTCAGATGAACGAGCCGCCAGGTGCGCGTCTTCGCGTTGCTTTGACAGGCTTGACAATGGCTGAATATTTCCGTGATGTAGAAGGCCGCGACGTTCTTCTATTGATCGACAACATTTTCCGTTTCACGCAAGCAGGTTCCGAGGTATCCGCCCTTCTGGGACGTATGCCATCTGCGGTAGGTTACCAGCCTACATTGGCTACAGAGATGGGCCAATTGCAAGAGCGTATCACATCCACCAAAAAAGGTTCCGTTACTTCGATCCAAGCGATCTACGTTCCTGCGGATGACTATACGGACCCGGCTCCGGCTACAGCGTTCGCTCACTTGGACGCTACAACAAACCTGGAGCGTAACATTGCAGCAATGGGTATCTTCCCTGCGGTTGACCCATTGGCATCCTCTTCCCGTATTCTGACTCCAGAAATTCTTGGTGAAGAACACTACAATGTTGCTCAAGGAGTTAAGAAAATCTTGCAACGTTACAAAGAGTTGCTGGATATCATCGCGATTCTCGGTATGGACGAGTTGTCCGACGAAGACAAACTGGTCGTAAAACGCGCAAGACGGATTCAATTGTTCTTGTCCCAGCCGCTTCACGTGGCCGAGGCGTTCAACGGTATCCCTGGTCTGTTCGTACCGGTTAAAGAAACAGTTCGCAGCTTTAGAGAGATTCTGGATGGTAAGCATGACGATCTTCCAGAACCGGCGTTCCACAACGTGGGTACGATCGAAGATGCGATCGCAAAAGCGAAAACTTTGTAATCTAACAAGCATCGCTGGGCAATCTTAACGGCTTGTCCAGCGGTATTTATAAAGAGCACGGCAGCAAAAATGGCAAACTAGCGAACTCAAGTTCGATAGTTGCTGACCAAGTGGTTTGCTGAAGCAAACTCTTAGGAGGAATCCAAGTGAGTACTTTCCTACTGGAAATCGTAACTCCTGAACGTAAAGTGTTTGCTGAAGATGCAAACATGATTATCGTGAAGGGTGTAGCTGGGGAGCTTGGTATTCTGCCAAATCACATTCCTTTGGTTACTCCATTGAAAGTGGCACCGGTTACCGTGAAGCAGAACGGTAAGCAATTGTATATTGCGGTAAACGGCGGCTTTATGGAAGTCCGCAAGGACAAAGTGGTTATTCTGGCGGAAAGCGCTGAGCTGCCGGAACAAATCGATCTTGAGCGTGCTAAAGCAGCCAAAGAACGTGCTGAGAAGCGACTGGCGTCCAAGGACAACTACGACTTCAAACGCGCGGAAGTGGCTTTGCAGAAAGCATTAAATCGGATTGAAGTGTATGGTAAAAGATAAGAAGTTAACATAATCAAGCGAGAGGAACCTAGTTTCTCTCGCTTTTTTACCATATACAATTTACATTTTGACTTCATAATGTGCTCGAATCAGCATTTAGGCACTGGAGGGTGCTCGTTTTTTTCTCGCCATATAGGAATATGAAACTCACCCTCCCGGCCGTCTGTGGAATATTTTTAAAAAGGAACTTTTTGCTTTAAAGGAAATTCAGGAAATATTAGACACCCCAACAGGCATTTGTTATAATTATTTAGGCATAAATTAACAGTAGCAGCGTGCTTGGTCAGATTTGCTTTTAGAAAAAATGGCTAAGGAAATTCATCTTGTTTACGCTTACATTGTAAATGAGAAGAAACGACGATGTCCTTCTGCCAAATCGGCCCTGCACAAGCTCCAGAAAAACATACTTTCCAATACTTTAGTGGGAGGCGGATCGTTCACGATGTACATGAACAATTACGTGGTCGTTGCCATTTTTCTCATGCTTGGAGTGTTACTTCCAGTTGTAGCGCTTACAGTTGGACGATTGCTACGCCCAAACAAGCCGGTGGAGGAGAAGTATACCACTTATGAAAGCGGAAATGAGCCCGTCGGCGAGAGCCATGTGCGCTTCAATATCCGTTATTACTTGTTTGCCTTGATGTTTGTTATTTTTGATGTAGAAACTGTATTTTTGTACCCATGGGCCGTTGCGTATAAGCAATTAGGCTTGTTTGCGCTTGTAGAGATGTGCATCTTTGTCGGGCTTCTCGTTGTAGGGTTAATTTACGCTTGGAAGAAGAAGGTGCTGCAATGGACTTCAATTTAGAGTCAATTTCCCCGGAAGAAAGACAAGAGCTGGAACGTAATGTATTTATGACGACGTTAGAGCAAGTGAAAGCCTGGGCTCGAAGCAATTCCTTGTGGCCATTGACCTTCGGTCTTGCCTGCTGCGCCATTGAAATGATGGGAACCGGAGCATCGCACTACGATTTGGACCGGTTCGGGGTTATCTTCCGCACATCTCCAAGGCAATCCGACGTGATGATCGTGGCCGGCACCGTAACGAAGAAAATGGCTCCGCTGCTTCGCCGTCTATACGAGCAGATGCCGGAACCGAAATGGGTGATCGCCATGGGCTCCTGTGCGACGGCGGGCGGTCCTTACGTGAAGTCCTATGCAGTCGTGAAAGGCGTTGACCAGGTCGTTCCCGTGGATGTATATATTCCCGGGTGTCCTCCGAACCCTGCCGCTTTAATCTATGGTATCAATAAGCTTCAGGAGAAGATACGGTATGAAGCAAAAACGGGTAAGCAGGTGACCAATCGATGAGCGATGAGCAAAAGAAGGATGGGCTGCAGCCTGATGAAGGAGTACAGCCATCTGCCAATGCAGACACATCGGCACCAGAACCGCAGCAAAAGCCTGCAGACAATGCACCGGAATCGAAGGATAAGCCGAGCGGAGCGGCCGCAGCTCCTAAGGAAGCTGCGGTGAGCGAAACGGCTTCTAACGAGAAGCCGAGCGATGGGGAGCCGGAGTCGGCTCCGGCAAGGCCCCCAAGGCCGGAGAGAAAGGCCGCTGCTGCTACAGGCGATGCTGCGGTTGAGAATGCTACACCGGCGAAGGCGGCTTCAGCGGACGAGGACAAGGAAGCTAAAGCGAAGGCGGCTGCTGAAGCTCGCGCGGCGCGTGCTAACGCCCGGGCAAAGAAGCCGGACGGTGAAGCGGAAGCCGCTGCGCCTAAAGAGCCTTCCCCGAATCAGCCTAGGCTGGACCTGTGGGTGAAGCTTCTCAAAGAGAAGCTCGGCGACGATATTGTAGAGGAAGCTTTTATCAACGAACGGGATGCACATCTTCCGTATATAGTTATCCAGAATGAACGATGGGTGGATGCGGCGAAGCAGCTTCGGGATCATCAGGATTTTAAAATGAACTACTTGCGGAATGTATCCGGAATTGACCAGGAGACGCATATGGAGGTTGCTTACCATATGCTCTCGCTGGAGACGAAGCAAGAGATTTGCATTAAAATTAAAACGAACCGTGAAGCTCCGTCCATCCCTTCGGTTACCCCTGTTTGGCCAACAGCCAACTGGAACGAACGGGAAATTTACGATTTATTAGGAATTGATTTTCCGGGGCATCCGGACTTGAGAAGGATCATGATGTCTGACGATTGGGTCGGCCATCCGCTGCGAAAAGACTATGAACCGCTTGACCCGGAGGTGTAGAGTCTCTTGATCAGAACAGAAGAGCTGTTATTAAATGTAGGGCCTCAGCATCCGAGTACTCACGGAGTGTTTCGGATCGTGGTTAAGCTTGACGGGGAAATCATTACTCATGCCGATCCGGTAATGGGTTATTTACACAGAGGAACCGAGAAGCTCGCAGAGAATCTGAACTATACGCAGATTATTCCTTACACCGACCGCATGGACTATGTCTCGGCTATGACGAACAACTATGTCCTTGTTCATGCCGTAGAGAAGCTGATGCAGCTGGAAATACCGGAACGGGCCGAATTTTTACGGTTAATTGTCATGGAATTGCAGCGGATAGCCAGCCATCTGGTGTGGTGGGGAACCTACTTATTGGATATAGGGGCGATGAGTCCCTTCCTTTATGCCTTCCGGGATCGGGAAATCATTATCAATTTATTTAACGAGCTGTGCGGGGCAAGACTGACTTACAACTACATGCGTGTTGGCGGTGTAAAATGGGATGCTCCGGAAGGCTGGATCGAGAAGGTACGCAAGTTTATTCCGTACATGCGTGATAAGCTTGATGAATACACCAACCTCGTTAGCGGCAATGAGATCTTCCTGGCCCGTATTAAAGGGATCGGTCAATATGATGCGGAAACCGCTATTGCTTACGGCTTAAGCGGGGCCAATCTGCGATGTACCGGGGTGAAGTGGGATCTTCGAAAGGACCAGCCGTACAGCCTGTATCATCGATTTGAATTCGATGTACCCGTTGGGCAGAGAGGCGACTGCTACGACCGTTACTTAATCCGGTTTGAGGAGATAAGACAGTCGTTGCGTATCCTTGAGCAAGCCGTAGAGCAATTTCCCGCCGAGGGCGAGATTATGGGAAAGGTTCCCCGGGTGCTTCGCGTTCCCGAAGGGGAGGTATACGCTCGGATTGAGGCGCCGCGCGGCGAAATCGGCTGCTACATCGTATCCAAAGGGAAGGATAAGCCTTATCGCTTGAAATTCCGCAGACCCTCCTTTGTGAATCTGCAAATATTACCTAAGCTGCTGGTCGGGGAAACCATGACGAATCTCATCACGATACTCGGAGGCATTGATATTGTCGTCGGGGAGGTGGACTGTTAATGGGAGGTTTATTGCAGGAGCAGCTGAACTGGACGAATTTTGCGATCTTCTTCGCGTGGGGAGTCCTTTTGCTGTTATTAGTCCTTGGGTTCGTAACCTATGCCATATACTTTGAACGTAAGGTTATCGGATGGATGCAACTGCGGATCGGACCGAACCGAGTAGGCCCTCTGGGGCTTCTGCAGAGCGTTGCAGACGTGTTCAAGCTTCTGATTAAAGAGGACACCATCCCGCGTAAAGCGGAACGGGAACTGTTTATTTTGGCCCCGGTCATTGCATTTATTCCTGCGTTTGTCGTTGTTGCGGTTATTCCCTACTCGGAAAAACTGATCAGCACCGATCTCAATGTAGGATTGCTGTTCTACGTTGCTTTGTCCGGTATCTCCACCATCGGAATCGTGCTGGGAGGCTGGGCTTCCAACAACAAATACGCATTGCTCGGCGGGATGCGGTCGGCTGCTCAAATGATCAGCTATGAAATACCTCTGGTTATCTCCGTAATTGGGGTCATTATGATGACAGGCAGTCTGAATCTGAACACGATTGCCGAGCATCAGTCCGGAGGGTTCTGGCACTGGAACTTTCTGCCCCAAATCATCGGCTTTGTCGTATTCGTTATTGCAGGCGTATCCGAATTAAACCGTACGCCGTTTGACTTGCCGGAGGCGGAATCGGAGCTTGTCGCAGGCTATCATGTGGAATATAGCGGCTTTCGGTTCGCATTCTTCATGCTGGCGGAGTATGTTTACGTATTTGCTATTGCCGGATTGACAACGACCTTGTTCCTGGGAGGCTGGCATGCGCCATTCCCGTTCCTTGATTTCATTCCGGGCATTATCTGGTTCCTGCTGAAATTCTCTTTCATCGTGTTCTTCCTGTTCTGGATACGGGCGACGCTGCCCCGGATTCGGGTGGATCAACTGATGGGGCTCGGCTGGAAAGTGTTGCTGCCGCTTGCTTTGATCAATATTTTTGTGACAGCCATTTATATGAGCATCATCGGATGATGGGTAAGCTTCTATAAAGAAATGATGCTTGGGAAAGGGTGAGAAATCATGAAAGGCATAGTCAAAGGTCTCGGCGTTACCCTCAAAAGCATGACCCAGAAAAAAGTAACCTACGCGTACCCGGATGTTCCTTTGGAAATGCCTGACCGGTTCAGGGGAATTCAGCATTTTGACCCCGATAAATGCATTGTCTGCAATATGTGCGCGCGTATTTGTCCGACGGAATGCATTACTCTAACAGGTAAGCCCAATCCGGATCCGGAGAAAAAGGGAAAGGTCATCGATACGTACGATATCAATTTTGAAATATGCATCTTGTGTGATTTGTGTACGGAAGTATGCCCAACGGAAGCTATCGTGATGACCAATAACTTCGAGCTCAGCACGTACAGCCGCGATGATTTGTTTAAAAACTTGCAGTGGCTGAATGAAAACAACGTGAATGTACGGAAAGAAAATAATTCGGCGCTTCCGAAAGGTGGGGCGAAGTAAATGTTCGGTAATATCGCGGCTTTTTTATCCAGCGGTGAGAATATTGCGTTCTTCGTATTCGCATTACTGGCCATCGGCGGCGCCATCTTTATGATCAGCTTCAACAAGGTAGTCCATATGGTGGTGGCTCTGGCGCTGACGTTTATCAGCTTGGCAGGGCTTTACGTCGTCCTGGATGCCGAATTCGTCGCCTTTGTGCAAATTCTTATCTATGCCGGTGCAATCTCCATTCTTATGATCTTCGGAATTATGATGACCAAGCACCAAGGAGAAGAAGAGGAGCCCAAGCGGCCTGTTCATAACACGCTGTTATTTATCGGGGCGCTGGCCTTGTTCGGCGTGCTGTTCTACGCGATCCAAAATGTGAATCTTCCGGCAGGCGAATTCAAGGCGGCGGAGGACAACACATTGGAGATAGGGAAGCTGATCTTCAATCAGCATGTAATTCCTTTTGAGATCATGTCGGTTCTCTTGACCGTAGCATTTATCGGAGCCATCGTAGTGGCGAAGAGAGAGGAGGACTAGACCATGACGGGATTGGCTACCCCTTACTTGACCCTGGCGGCGATTTTATTTTGTATCGGCCTGTATGGAGCATTGTCCAAAAAGAATGCCGTCATTGTACTGCTGTCCATTGAGCTGATGCTCAATGCAGTCAACATTAACCTGGTCGCTTTTTCGAAACTGGGCGTTCATCCGAGCTTGACGGGGCAAATTTTTTCCTTGTTTAACATCACGGTAGCCGCAGCGGAGGCTGCGGTAGGCATAGCCATCCTAATAGCGTTGTACCGCAACAAAGGAACGACGGACGTCAATGAGATGGATTCGTTGAAACGATAGCTTGCTAACAACGTATAGCAGCGCTTTCGAAGTAAGTTTGCGGATGCAAACTTGTAGGAGGAGGACATAAATTCATGATATCGGCCTACTCGCAGTATGCCTGGCTTATCCCGTTGTTCCCGCTGCTAGCGTTCCTTATTTTAACGGCAGTAGGGCGTCAATTAAAAGACGCGGGCGCATATATCAGCATTGTTGCCGTCTTCGCCTCGTTCGTGGTGTCTCTGCTCATTTTCATTGAACGGCTGGGAGGCACGATTGAGGACTACACATGGAACAAACTGCAGTGGATCAAGTTCGGAACGTTTTCCCTGAACATGGGGTTTGAGGTTACGAATTTGAATGCCTTGATGCTTGTGATTGTTACCTTGGTCAGTCTATTGGTCAACTTATATTCGAAGGGATATATGGAAGGCGATGAACGCATCAATGTATTTTTTGCCTACATCGCTCTCTTTACCTTCTCCATGCTAGGACTCGTCATTTCCGAGAACTTGCTGGAACTGTATATATTCTGGGAGCTCGTAGGCGTCTGTTCCTTTCTCCTGGTGGGCTTCTGGTATTTCAAGCCGGAAGCGCGGGCTGCAGCGAAGAAGGCATTCATCGTTACGAGAATCGGCGATGTGGGCTTACTGATCGCTATTCTGCTCTTGTTCTGGGCCATGCCGAACCATTCGCTGGACTTTACATCCATTCATAATGCAGTGACGGGCGGCAAAATATCCGGCGGGATGGCAACCTTGATCGCTATCCTGATCTTCGTTGGGGCCATAGGGAAATCGGGTCAATTTCCGCTGCACACCTGGCTACCGGATGCGATGGAGGGTCCGACGCCGATCAGTGCTCTCATTCATGCGGCTACGATGGTGGCGGCAGGGGTGTATTTGGTGGCTCGCACGTTTGACATTTTCCAAGCATCTCCGGCTGCTCTTACTGTGGTGGCGTGTATCGGAGGCTTTACCGCCATATTTGCAGCTACCATCGGAACGGCGCAAAACGATATCAAGCGGGTGCTTGCCTATTCCACGGTCAGCCAGCTCGGTTATATGATGATGGCCCTCGGAATAGGAACATCGGTAGCCTATACGGCTGGGATTTTTCACTTATTTACGCATGCATTCTTCAAAGCTCTGCTCTTCCTGGGAGCGGGCAGTGTCATTCATTCCGTACATACTCAAGACATCCATGAAATGGGTGGTCTGGGCAGCAAGATGAAGATAACGGCTTGGACGTTCGGGATCGGAGCGTTGGCTTTGTCAGGAATTCCGCCGTTGTCCGGGTTCTGGTCCAAGGATGCTATCTTAGCGGAAGCCTACACGCATAATCAGCTCCTGTTTTGGGTGGGATTGATCGCAGCGTTTTTCACCGCATTTTACATGTCGAGATTGTTCTTCCTGGTCTTTATGGGCAAACCGCGCCATCAGGAGCATGTGCATGAATCTCCGGCAACCATGACCTTGCCTTTGATTGTTCTGGCTGTGTTGGCGGTCGTGGCCGGCTTTGTCTTTACCCCATTCAGTCCATGGCTTGGCACTTGGCTCACGGGGCATGCGGAGGAAGAGAGCGCCAATGCTGTGGTGATGATCCTTTCTACCGTTGTGGGACTGTTGGGGATCGGGCTGGGCTATCTGGTCTATGTCAAAAAAACGATCTCAAGCGATGCCGTATCGAGCCGCGCTCCATGGCTGTACCGCTTGCTGAACCGCAAATATTATATCGATGAAATCTATGAACAGGTTATCGTAAGGCCATTGAAGGGTCTTGGTCTGGTGCTTCATCTGTTCGATGAATATGTTGTCGACGGCATCGTTAAGCTGGCCAGCTATTCTGTGGTCGGCATCGGACGGATCGGATCCCGTCTGCAAAATGGTCAGGTACAGACCTATGGGCTCGCCACCTTGCTGGGGCTGCTCATTCTGATCCTTGCCATCGCAGGAAGGAGGTTCATCCATGTCGGATAGTATGCATATCTTGTCCCTGATAGCTTTTTCCCCGCTGCTCGGGGTGCTGGTGTTACTATTCATGCCGGCTCATAAAGGGCAGTGGATCAAAACGGTCGCCATTGTGACTACCCTGATTCCGCTTGTATTATCCGCATGGCTCTACTCCGCCTTCAATCATCAGCTCGAAGGGATGCAGTTCAAGGAGGAGCTAGGCTGGATTCAAGTGCCTCTCAATCACGAGGCCCAGGGCCTGAATCAAATGACGTCCTTCTTCTTCCAGTTTAAATACATCATGGCTGTGGACGGATTATCGCTGCCTCTTGTATTCCTGACAGCTTTGATCGGTACGATGGCGGCACTTGCTTCCGTCTATATCAAGAAAAGATGGAAATCTTATTTTATCTTCTACCTGCTGCTGGAAACAGGAATGTTCGGTGTGTTTATGGCGCAGGATTTGTTCTTGTTCTTCGTCTTCTTCGAGGTAACCCTGATCCCGATGTTCTTCCTGATTGGAATATGGGGATATATGGAGCGCGAAAGGGCAGCGAACAAGTTTTTGATCTACAACGGGATTGGCTCGGCCATCATGCTTATCGCCTTCATCATTCTCATTTGTACCGCAGGGTTCGGACAGGTGTCCAATGACAGCGGCAATTCGATCTTTTACAGCGGGGACCTCAGCGTCATAACAAGCCATTTGTTCCAAAGCGAAGCTTCCTATGTCAATCAGAGCGATTACCCGTTCTACTTGAGCGATACGATGAAATGGGTGCTGTTCATCATGCTCTTGGTTGCATTCGGAATCAAGCTTCCGATCTTTCCATTCCATACGTGGATGCTTAGGGTACATACGGAAGCCCCGCCTTCCATCGTCATGATCCACTCCGGCATCCTGCTGAAAATGGGGGCCTATGGCTTGATCCGCTTCGGCGTTCTGCTCTTTCCGCAGCAAGCTGTGCAGTGGGCGACCGTACTTGCTATTCTGGGTGTGATCAATATTTTATACGGGGCTATTCTAGCTTTCGTACAAAAGGATTTCAAGCTGGTTCTGGCTTACTCCAGCATCAGTCATATGGGGATCGTGCTGCTCGGGATCGCCGCATTCAACACCATCGGACTCGAAGGAGCGGTGTTCCAGCTGGTGTCTCACGGTCTTATCTCAGCGCTGCTTTTCCTGCTGGTAGGGGCAATTTATGAACGAACCCAGACCACTATGCTGGATCAATTGGGCGGACTCGCCAAAAATGTTCCGTTCATTTCCGGTATCCTGCTGGTAGCCGGCATGGCTTCACTCGGTCTCCCGGGATTGTCCGGGTTTATCAGCGAATTTCTGGCCTTTGCAGGGTTATTCCAGACGGCCAAAGTTATCACGGTCATCGGAACCATCGGGGTCATACTCACCGCCGTGTACGTGCTGCGCGGGGTTCTGGCCATTACTTACGGTCCTCCGAGAATTCAGGGAGACGGCATGAAGGATGCCCGCTTGATGGAAGCCATTCCTATGGTGGCCTTAGTAGCCTTCGTCGTTGTCCTGGGGATCTATCCTGCGGTGCTTAGCGGACCTTTGCATCAAACCGTCAGCGGCTTCGATCAATTCATTCAAACTGTAGTGAAGATAGGGGGTTAGGCCGGTGGAACAACTACGTCTCCAATGGAGCGATCTCGGATACTTGGCACCGGAGCTGACTCTGGTTATTGCGGCAGTGGTATTATCGCTGCTCGATCTTCTGCTGCCGAAACAAACGAATCGTAAAGCCCTCGGTTGGCTGTCGCTGCTTAGCATCATCATCGCAGGCTTGTTCGTTGTCGGTGACCTGAACCCGACAGAGCCGAAACAGCTGTTGAATTACAGCTATCGCATTGATGACTTCGCCAGCATTATCAAGCTGATCTTGTTAACCGGTGCGGGTCTGGTGACCTTCATGAGCATAGGCTCCTTAAAGGAAGAGGAAGTTCCGCATATCGGGGAGTTTTACTATCTGCTCTTACCTGCAACCCTGGGCGGAATGATTATGTCGTCTTCGGGTGACTTAATTACTCTGTATGTAGGTCTGGAGCTGCTTAGCATCACCTCCTACATTCTGGTAGCCATGCGCAAAAAAGATCTGCGCTCCAATGAAGGAGCCTTCAAGTATGTTGTGCTGGGGGGGATTTCCTCCGCCATTATCTTGTACGGAATGTCCTTCTTATACGGGATGTCAGGCTCGACCAGCATTCCGGAGATCAACGCAGCGTTAGGACAAAACGCCGAATCGATGCTGCCGTTCCTGTATGTGTCCTTCTTTATGCTGTTGGCCGGCTTCGGTTTCAAGGTTGCGGCGGCTCCATTCCATATGTGGGCTCCAGATGTGTATCAAGGAGCTCAGACGCCAGTCACCGCTTTCTTGGCTGTAGTGTCCAAGGCAGCCGCGTTTGCTGTCTTGTTCCGCGTGTTGTACGGCGTGTATGCCATCGGAGCCTTAATGGAGCTTCCGTTCCATGGCGACGTTTTAGTATCTCTAATGGTCGTATCCGCGGCCGCTATGATTCTCGGGAACTTTATCGCGCTGCGGCAGAGCAATCTAAAACGGCTATTGGCCTACTCCGGTATTGCGAATTCAGGATATTTGCTTATTCCGATCGCAACGCATTTTTCCATGGTCCATTATTCGAACTTTTCGGAATTTGCGTTTTACTTGATCGCTTACCTGTTTATGAATATCGGTATTTTCGCTGTCGTGATGATCATGGAGCGATCTACCGGCGATGAAACCGTAAGCGGACTGGCCGGCTTGTATTACCGGGCTCCAGGTACAGCTGTGGCGACCGTGCTGTTGGTTCTTTCGCTTGCGGGCCTGCCGATTTCGGGCGGCTTCTTCGGAAAAGTGTTCATTATGATGGGAGCGATGCAAACCCAGCATTACTGGTTAGCTGCAGTGATGATTGTGACAAGCGTGATCTCCTTCTACTATTACTTCGGACTGATCCGCCAAATGTTCATGCGAACCGATTTTGAATCGAGGAGCGTCACGGTACCGTGGCCGCTCGGCATTACCTTATGGCTATGCGCCGGAATTAGTGTACTCCTCGGTATTGTGCCGCAGTGGGTGCTGGGATGGATCGATCGGATTTTCTCGCTTACACAGGATTTGTTTTTTTTCAGCTAGCAGGTTAGATGTCATAGCCCGATTGACGCTTAAGATGGTGCGTCAGCCGGGCTTTTTTAAGGTTAAACCCTATTATAAGGCATGCCCAACGCTGCATTTTGACCCTTTCTCTTACCAAAAACCGTTTCCCCTATAGATGTTCATAAAACCTCCATCATTTGCTAAGCGGTTTTCCGAAACTACGGCAGGAAACCGAATACTTTTATCGAAATAGTAAAGCTACTCCAATAAGCAAAAGAAAAGAAGGAACCATGAACATGCAACGTAAACTAGTGACTCGCCAACTCGTTCATTGGATCATGGGGATCGTGATGCTGCTGGTATGCGCCGGACAGGCTTTCGGTAAAGAGCCGCTGGTTACCATCGCAGCCTCAGCGAATGACCCCTTAACAGAAAAACAATCCTACTTGCAGCAGATCCATATTAACGAAGCCTGGGATAGCGCCAAGGGCAACCCGAATCTAACGATTGCCATTGTCGATACCGGTGTTGATTTGAACCATCCGGATTTGAAAAAGAATCTGGTGCCTGGAGTCAACCTGATGAATCCCAAGCTGCCGCCTCAAGACGATAATGGTCATGGGACGAATGTTGCCGGGATCGTTGCAGCAACAACCAATAATGATAAAGGGGTCTCCGGCATATTATGGGATGCCAAGGTGATGCCTATTAAAGCGTTGGAGTCGGACGGCTCCGGGGGGGAAGCCAAGCTTGGGGAAGGCATCCGTTATGCGGTTGATCATGGGGCCAAAATTGTTGTTCTGTCTCTTGGTTTAAATAAATATTCAACGTATCTGAGCGATATTGTACGCTATGCGGAGGAGAAGGATGTCCTTCTTGTCGCGGCGACAGGAAATGAGGGAAATCGTGTTAAATATCCAGCCGCATACCCAACGGTATTGGCGGTCGGAGGTGTAACCGCAGATGGCGCGGCGCATGAGCTGTCCAATACGGGGCCGGAGATTGACCTTGTTGCGCCTTGGGATGTATTTACGACCGCGTTGGGCGGTTCTTACGAGTATAAGGACGGGACCTCCATGGCGGCTCCGCAAGTCGCTGCGGTTGCAGCTTTGGTATGGAGCAAATACCCGAATATGAAGCCATATGAAATCCGTCAGCTGCTACGCCAAACGGCAGACGATTCGATGTCTCCCGGCTGGGATCAGCAGACAGGGTACGGATTGCTAAGAGCCGACCGGGCATTGACGGAGATGCCACTGCTCGATATCTATGAGCCGAACAACCGGAAGGACCAGGCCAAGGCGCTGTCCATCAGTAAGATGATCTCGGCATCCTTCACCGGCGGATCGGATCAGGACTGGTTTTACCTGGATGCTCCTTATGATGGGACCGTCAATCTGACCTTTGACCTTCAAGAAGGGCAGTCGGTTGCCGTTCAGCACACGGATGCCAAAGGGACTTTTACGAGTGTGACGGCGGCTCCGGGACAGCCTGTTGCCTTGAACGTCAGCAAAGGTCGCAGCTATTTACAGTTTCGCTTGGCTGACAGGAACCAGAAGGCTGAAATTCCTTATAAGCTGACGACGTCGTTTGACATCTACCGTGATGTTTTCGAAGATAATGACCGGCAGTACAAGGCCTATGTGCTTCCCTCACGGAGCCAAACGATCAAAGGGACCTTCCATCAGATGAACGATCAGGATTGGTTTGAGTTCCCCGTGGAACAATCCGGCATGCTCACTTTCCATCTCAGTACGGATACGGCAAGGATTGATCCGGTTCTGTTCGTGCAGAAGCAGGGGGAAAAGGGCACTACCGTTGATGAGGGAGGAGACGGGGTTACAGAGGTGCTGGTAGTGCCGGAGGTGTTTCCGGGCAAATATTATATTCGCGTCAGCAATGTCAAAGAGTATGCATTTCCGGTCACCGGGGAATATACGTTACAAATAGAGTATGATGCGAAACAGATCGATCCTAATGAACCTAACAATCGTTCGTATCAGGCGACGACTATATCTCTGGATACGGAGTATACCGGGCTAATCGACAAAGTGGACGATATTGACTGGTTCCAGTTCCAGCTGAATGAAGAAAGCTATGTTCATTTGAGCTTGACGGGGATTCCCCGCAGCGTGAATATGTATGCCTTCCTATACGATCGAAGCATGAAGCCTATGGCCAGCACCAATTCATCGAGAGAGATTGAGATGAAGGAACGGCTTCCGGCAGGGACCTACTACCTGAAGCTTACGGCGAGCGCTCCGTTCGACCGCGACGTGTACCAGCTGATGGTCAGAGCCAAGCCATTGATCGGCGGGTATGCCGATATTCAGGGGCATTGGGCGATGGACAGCATTTTGGAGATGGGCAGCAAGCAGATCGTAAACGGGTACGACGACTATACGTTCCGGCCGGATTCTCCGATTACTAGAGCGGAGGCGACTACGATCATCAGCCGGGCCTTCAAGCTGTCCAAGCAGAAGAGCATCAGCTATACGGATGTGAGTATGAATCACTGGGCCTATGCGGACATAGCCAAGGCGGCGCAGAGCGGAATTATTGACGGATACCCGGACAATTCTTTTGCTCCAGATCAGCCGGTAAGCCGCATGGAAATGACTGCAATGATTGCAAGAAGCATGAATATTTCGGGCAAAAAACGCGGTGCTGTTCCGTTCACGGATGTAGACGATGATTATTGGGGCGTAGGCATTCTGAAGCAGATGAAAGCGGAAGGCTGGATTAACGGCTACGAGGACGGAAGCTACAAGCCGGATCAGCAAGCATCGCGGGCTGAATTCGTGACAATGCTGGCCAAAATTATGCCTTAAGATGAAAAGTGGGGTCAAATATGGATTATGTACAGCAAATGAACACCTCCATGGGAATGAACGGTATAATCAATATTTTCATTACTTTGATTTGTATCGCTTGTTCCTGGTGGGCGCTCCAAGAGCTGAACCTGGACAAAATGATGAAAAGGCCGAAAAGCATGCAGAGCAAGATGCTTCAGATTTTTTTATCCGTCGGTTTAGGCTACCAATTGGCGCGGTTTTTCATTGACTATTTTAACTGGTCAACTTGGCTGTCGGGGATGTTTTAACCGGCAGCCCGGTTTGTTCCATAACATCGTTAAGAAGCACTGTACCGAGGAAAGCGTTAGGGATAACGAGGCGTGCCTCGTATGGATGTCGGGCTTTATCGAATGATTAGACATTTTTGTGAAAAAGATGGCTAAAACAGGCAGGAAGATGCGGTTTGCGAATAACTAAGGTGAATCTTGTCAACAATGGATAGTACAACCGTTGTAAATCCCTTGTTTGCTCCGAATAGTATCTTGATTGGTTTTTCAAAATGAAAATTTACATGCTGAAGGTTCAATGCTAAACTAGTACAGTGTGCAATGAAAACAGCGCGGAGGGGGACCATGATGAGCAAAATTATCGTCCGCGGCGGCCAGAGATTGTCAGGCAAAGTTAGAATACACGGTGCAAAAAACGCCGTTTTGCCGATTATCGCAGCCTCTATTTTGGGTACAGAAGGAGACAGCGTAATCCACGACGCACCTCCCCTGGACGACGTCATCGTTATTAATAAGGTTTTGGAAAGTCTCGGGGTACAAATCGAATATAAAGATGAAACGATACGGGTCAATGCCCGGAACATTGTAACGTGCGAGGCTTCCTACGAGCTGGTCCGCAAAATGAGGGCTTCTTTTCTTGTTATGGGACCTTTATTGGCCCGTATGGGTCAGGCAAGAATATCATTGCCGGGCGGCTGCGCGATCGGCACGCGTCCTATTGATCAGCACTTAAAGGGTTTTGAGGCGATGGGAGCGGAGATCGAGCTGGGTCAGGGCTACATCGAGGCGAGAGTAACGGGCCGGTTGAAGGGTGCGAAGGTGTACCTGGACGTGGCTAGCGTTGGGGCTACCGAAAATATTATGATGGCCGCCACGTTGGCTGAAGGGACGACCACGATCGAGAATGCGGCTAAGGAGCCGGAGATTGTGGACTTGGCAAACTATTTGAATGCCATGGGAGCCAAAATTCGCGGTGCCGGAACAGGGCTCATTCGTATCGACGGTGTCGAGAAGCTGAGCGGTGCAGTACATACGGTCATACCGGACCGGATCGAAGCGGGTACATACATGATTGCTGCAGCAATTACAGGAAGCGACTTGTACATTGAAGGCGCCATTGGCGATCACTTAAGGCCGGTTATTTCCAAGATGCAGGAGATGGGTGTAACCATCGAGGAAGACGAGAACGGTCTTCGTGTATATACCGATAGAGCTCTTCGCTGCGTTGATGTGAAGACGCTGCCTTATCCCGGATTTCCTACCGATATGCAATCGCAAATGATGGCGCTCTTGTTAACGGCTGAAGGGACCGGTATCGTTACGGAAACCGTATTCGAGAACCGCTTTATGCATGTAGAACAGCTGGTTAATATGAATGCGTCCATTAAGGTTGACGGGCGTTCGGCTGTCATTAGCGGCGGCGCCAGACTGCGTGGAGCCAAAGTATGCGCTACCGACCTTCGCGCCGGAGCGGCACTTATCCTGGCTGCGCTTGCTGCGGATGGAGAAACGGAGATTACCGGCATCCACCATATTGACCGGGGCTACGTTGATATTGCCAATAAGCTGCGTATGCTGGGTGCAGACATTCAGCGGGTATCGCTGGAAGTCGTTGAGCCGGAGGAAGAATCCATTTCGATCTTCGCTGTAAGCCCTAGCTTGGCATAATTGAATAGAAGGTGTACGGCAGGAGGAGAATCTCTCATACGAGGGAGAGCTCCTCTTTTTTGTTTTCTATTTCCGTGTTCTATTCTATTTTTTGGGCTCATAAGATGGAGTTACCTGGCATCACAACAATAAGCTGTCTAAGAGCCGACAGAAGATGGAGGAAGTAGAAACGATGGACAAGAGAGTGATGATCCAATGGGCTACGCTATCTTTAACTAGTTTCTTAGCCGTCATAATCATAGTACCTGCCATACTCGTCAAAAACGTTACCCCTGCGCCTCCGGTGGAAAGACAGCAGGACGCGGCAGCCTCACAGGCAGTTCAACAGGAAGGGATCGCCTCCCTCGTCATCCCGGTCTATTTGAGCAAAAACAAGCAAGTGGAATCTATTCCACTCGAAGCCTACGTAAGAGGCGTCTTGGCTGCCGAGATGCCGATAGAGTTTGAATTGGAAGCAATGAAGGCTCAGGCTATGGCAGCGCGAACGTACATCCTTAGAAGAATAGTGGAGCAGGATTTCAGCAACATGCCGGTAAGCAATGCCTGGGTAACGGATACGACCGCTCACCAAGCCTATGTGTCCGACGACGAATTGAAAGCGCGATGGGGAGCAGCCTATGCGGCTAATTCGGACAAGCTGGATCAGGCGGTGAACGAAACGAAGGATTTGATCTTAACCTATCAACAAAAGCCGATCCAGGCTACCTTCTTCTCTACCAGCAACGGATATACGGAAAATTCGGAGGATTACTGGAACGAATACATCCCGTATTTACGCAGCGTACCCAGCCCTTGGGACACCAAGCTATCGCCCCGTTACAAGGAGACGACCACCGTTTCTCTCAAAGAGCTGCAAAGCAAGCTGGGTATTCGCACGTCCATTCCGGTCTCCGCCAACGGCAGCGGGGCGTTAAAGGTTCTCCAGATGACCGAAGGGCACAGGATCAAGTCAATGGCCATAGGAGGAAAGACATTTACGGGTCGTGAAGTCCGTGAGAAGCTGGGCTTGGCTTCCTCTCAATTTCAATGGAGTTGGAAGGGGACGAATCTGCAGGTCACTACGTTCGGCTACGGCCATGGAGTCGGAATGAGTCAATGGGGAGCCAACGGAATGGCGATGGAGGGACGTAAAGCGGAGGAGATCGTCAAGTATTTTTATACCGGAATCGAAATTAGTAGAGCATCGAACCTAGTAAAAGGGAAAAGTTTCTAAAAAAATAGATCATCTCGCGTATAAAACTTGTATCCGTGGCAACAATGGTTAGCGAGGTGATAAATCTATGAATGATCAAAAGAGAGATTTGCAAAACAATGAAGAAGCTCCTAAAACTATCGAAGGAGCGCAAACCAAACCAGCTTTTTCCTGGAGAAGATTGCTAGCGAAAAAGTGGGTGTTTCCTGCAACTTACATGGCAGCGGCGGCAATTATCTTAACGTTAATGTGGGTGTACCAGGATGCCGGAAAGTCGACCCTAACGAATGAATTGGGAATCGACAGCAGCAAATCGGCATCGGTAACCGATAGCGTGATGAACCCGAATGCCGTAGCTGTCAACGCCAACACCGAAACGATGCAATGGCCGTTCAAGGATCGCAGTGAGCTTGATGTAGTGCTTCCGTTTTTCGATAGCAAAGCTTCTAACGAAGTAAGACAGACAGCCATGGTAGAATACGGCGACACGTTCACTCCGCACATGGGCATGGATTTCTCCAGACCGGACAATCAGTCGTTTGACGTTATGGCTGCTATGAGCGGTAAGGTGACGGCAGTGGAGAAAAATCCGGTCGTCGGCAACCTGGTAGAAATTACGCATTCCAACGGTTTGGTTACCGTATACCAAAGCTTGGCGGATATTAAAGTAGCCAAAGATGCCGAAGTGAAA
This sequence comes from Paenibacillus sp. 32352, assembly GCF_002042965.1. Classification (GTDB taxonomy): domain Bacteria; phylum Bacillota; class Bacilli; order Paenibacillales; family NBRC-103111; genus Paenibacillus_S; species Paenibacillus_S vulneris. The sequence goes on from NZ_MZNT01000017.1 coordinate 53,179, forward strand.
AAAGGCGATATTATCGCCAAAGCCGGCCGCAACGAGCTGGAGAAGGAACAAGGCAACCACCTTCACTTCGAGGTTCGCCAAGGTGAGAGCGGTCAAGCCGTCAATCCGGAAACCTTTTTGACAAGTCATTAATCTGAACCAGGAATAAAGATGGCGGGGGGCGCATAGACGCTCCCTTTTTTTCGCATCGAAGCTTGTCATGGCTGCTTGTCCTTGAAAATAATTGTGTCTTAATGGGCTTGTCACGCTTGGAAACAAAGAATATAAGTAAACGCCCCTCATATAATGTACCAAACTAACTCGAGTAGGGAGGCGAGGGGAGTGCACGATTACATTAAGGAGCGAACCATCAAAATCGGACGTTGCCTAGTGGAAACTAAGCATACGGTTCGCACAATCGCTAAAGAATTCGGTGTTTCCAAGAGTACGGTGCACAAGGATTTAACCGAAAGACTGCCCGAAATAAACCCGGATCTGGCTAACCAAGTCAAACATATTTTGGAGTATCACAAGTCGATTCGTCACCTGCGCGGGGGGGAAGCTACGAAGATCAAATACCGGAAAACACGCAGCCCAAAAGCTCAGGATAAACTGGTCACCGCGAAGTAAAAGGTTATGATTTCGCTTACACTCCCTCAAACCGATCCGAACCGACAACAGAAAGCGATTCATGTCGAAAAAGCCGATTAAAAAAGAGGATTTTGCAAACGAATAGCGAATGGTATACAGTAACGATTATAATAGAGGTACCGCTTCTGTTTAAGGAATGGACGGTTTGTTTAGGGAGGAACATTTCAATGTTAAGCAAGGATATTGGCATAGATCTTGGGACAGCGAACGTCCTGATACATGTGAAAGGGCGCGGCGTTGTACTGGATGAGCCGTCGGTTGTCGCCATTGAGAGCGACACGAAGCGGGTGCTGGCCGTAGGGGAGGAAGCGTTCCGTATGGTTGGACGTACTCCCGGCAATATTGTGGCTATTCGCCCGCTTAAGGACGGCGTCATAGCCGACTTCGAGATCACGGAATTAATGCTCAAGCACTTCATCAATAAGGTCGGAGGCAAGCAGTGGTACAGCCATCCTAGAATTCTCATCTGCGCTCCGACCAACATTACGTCCGTGGAGCAAAAGGCTATTCGTGAAGCTGCAGAGCGCAGCGGAGCCCGAGAGGTATTCTTGGAAGAGGAGCCTAAAGCCGCTGCGATCGGCGCGGGCATGGATATTTACCAGCCTAGCGGGAACATGGTTGTAGACATCGGCGGGGGGACGACAGATGTTGCCGTGCTGTCCATGGGCGATATTGTCACCTCCTCTTCTATTAAAATTGCGGGGGACAAGTTCGATAATAGTATTATGAAGTATATCAAGAGCAAATATAAGCTTTTGATCGGGGAACGCACCTCGGAAGATATCAAGGTCAAAATTGGAACAGTGTATCCGGACGGACGCAAGGAAACGATGGATATCCGTGGCAGGGATATGGTGAGCGGACTGCCGTTGACGATTACCATCAACTCGAATGAGATTCAGGAAGCGTTGTGGGATCCGGTTTCTTCTATCGTTGCTGCGGCAAAATCCGTATTGGAGCGCACTCCTCCGGAGCTATCCGCAGATATTATTGACAGAGGCGTTATTCTGACGGGCGGCGGCGCTTTATTGCACGGAATTGATCAATTGCTGGCGGACGAGCTTAAGGTGCCTGTCCTTATTGCAGAAGACCCTATGCATTGCGTCGTTAAAGGAACCGGAATTATGCTGGACAACCTTGACAAGGTCTCCAAACGGAAGTTTTAACCCGGCTTCAACTATTAACTGGTACGTCTGGGAGGATACATAACCATGCTAAGAGGTCTTTATACCGCGGCTTCGGGTATGATTTCACAACAGCGCAGACACGACATCGTGACGAACAACATCGCTAACATCAATACACCGGGCTTCAAACAAGGCAATGCGATAAACCGCTCCTTTCCGGAAATGCTGATTTCGCGTATCGGGAACGGGAAGGGAGAGCCTCAAGCCATTCCTGTGGGCCGCCTCAATACAGGCGTTATGGCAGAGGAAAATGTGTCCGTCCATAAGCAGGGGGACATTCAGGAGACGAGCAGTCCGTTTGATTTTGCGATTGTATCCAACATGCAGGTGCCTGGTGCCCGATTTGACGCTTCAGGTAAATATGTGGATGCCAATGGACAGCGAATTAACCAGCCGCAAGCTCTATTTACGGTTCAGGATCCTAATGGCGAGCAGCGGTATACATTGGACGGCAAGTTCTCCGTCGACGTCAACGGACGGTTAATTTCAACTAACGGCCTTCCGGTACTGGGTACGGATGGACAACCTATTGTGTTGATGGACACCACAACCCAAACGCCAATCAATGATTTTCGTGTAACGAAGTCGGGTCGGTTTCTGAACCCTGACGGAAGTGAAATCCTTAATGCTAACAATCAGCCTGTCAGCCTGTTGATTAGCCGCATGGAAGATCCGAACCAATTGGTACGTGAAGGAAATGGGTTATATCGGTTGAATCCCGGCTTTGAAGGCATGGCAAGACCTGTTAATCCGAACGATCCTAATGAGATGGAGCAGCTGGAGGTACGCCAAGGGTTTATTGAGCGCTCCAATGTCGATGGGAGCCAATCTGTGGTTGATATGATGGCCGCTCTAAGAGCTTATGAGGCGAACCAGAAAGTGGTCCAGTTTTATGATAAAAGCATGGACAAGGCCGTTAACGAGGTCGGCCGGGTGTAGAGTGAATGCTCCGCCGCGGCGGTTTGTTTGCTAGGGCAGGACTCGGCGATGCTTACGCAGCAAGCTTGCAGCAGCAAAACTCAGCAGCGCTTACGTAGTAAGTTTTGCTTCGCAAAACTCGGTAGTGCTTACGAAGTAAGTTTTGCTTCGCAAAACTCGGTAGTGCTTACGAAGTAAGTTTTGCTTCGCAAAACTCGGTAGTGCTTACGAAGTAAGTTTTGCTTCGCAAAACTCGGTAGTGCTTACGAAGTAAGTTTTGCTTCGCAAAACTCGGTAGTGCTTACGAAGTAAGTTTTGCTTCGCAAAACTCGGTAGTGCTTACGAAGTAAGTTTTGCTTCGCAAAACTCTTAGGAGGAAACGCATGAACAACTCAATGATCAACGCGTCGGTATCAATGCAGGCTCTGCAGCAAAAGCTCGATATTTTATCCAATAACATGGCCAATATTGATACGAACGGATATAAACGCAAAGAGGCATCCTTCCAGGATGTCCTTACCAGCGTAAAGCAACAGCCTAACGGGTTTCAAAAGCAAGGCCGTTTATCTCCTCTTGGGTATAATCAGGGATGGGGTACCATGCTCGTACAGGCTCAGCTCAATATGGGACAAGGCTCCCTGCAGCCTACAGGCAACGATCTGGATTTAGCCGTCGAGGGTAACGGTTTATTCGAAATCAATAGCATCACCCGGGATGCCAATGGGGCTTTAACAGCCCAAACCGTATGGACGAGAGATGGTTCCTTTCAGCTGAGTCCTTCGGAAAACCCGGCGGATGCCGACTTCTTTCTGACCACGAAAGACGGACGTTACGTAATGGGAACCGACGGGAATCCGATCCGAGTTCCGGCCAACCATAAGGTGAAGATTGAAGAGGACGGTACGATCATGGCAATGGACGATGCTGACAAGTCGGCTCCTCCGGTAGAAGTCGGCCAGATCAAGATGGTACGCGTTCTTCGCCCGCAGCTTCTGAAGCAGCTGGGTGATAATTTATACGGGTTACCGGCCAATGCTGCAAACCCCAATGATATTTTGGAGCCCGTAGCAACAACGGACAATACAGTGAATAGAGTGGCCGTGCGTCAAGGATTCCTAGAGAAGTCGAACGTGAAATTAGCCGATGAAATGACGGACCTGCTTCAAGTGCAAAGGTCATTCCAATTAAACTCGAGAGCGATCACTTCCGCAGATACGATGATGGGTCTTGCCAACAGCTTGCGCGGATAGGCCTCTTTTAAAGTGAGGTTGAGGTAATGACAGAAGCAGTTCCCAAAAAAGCAAGTAAGGATAAAGGACAGAAACGTCCCAAGTCACCCAAAAAATGGAAGCGGGTCACCTTTTTAATAGCCAAGTGGTTGTCCATTCCGTTCTTATGTATGGTTGCTTTAGCTATTGGGCTTGTCTTGGGATACGTCTATATAGGAAAGCGTCCCATGAGCGAAGTCTATGAAATAGACACATGGCGTCATTTGTATGATCTGGTCTTTTCCGAAACTTAATACCGTCGTAGAAGCTCCCTTCGTGGGAGTTTTATTTTTGGTCTAAGAACGGTATAATATATGGATGATGGGAACGAATGCCCAAATCACGCGGAAGGGGAGAAAGGTTTTTACGTGTGGAACTTACCTAATCTGTTAACAGTATGCCGGTTTTTTCTTATCCCCGTGTATTTGTTGGTGTTCGAGGCAGGTTATGTCAGATCCGCTTTTTTTGTGCTGCTGCTGGCGGGGATGACGGATGTGCTGGACGGTTATATCGCGCGTAAAAAGAAGCTGGTCACCCAACTGGGCAGCATGCTCGATCCATTGGCGGACAAGATGATGATGATAACCGTCATTCTTTCCTTGGTGTGGTCTAGGATGATTTCGTGGGAGGCTGCCTTGGCCATGTTCTTGCGCGATGCTGGAATGATAGTGGGGTCAGCGATTTTTCACTTTCGCGGCAAACAGACGGTACCGGCTAATGCTATGGGTAAACTGACAACGGTTTTATACTATGCAGCCATTCTGCTTATTATTTTTCAGCTTCCTTATGCGAATGCCTATTTATGGTTTGTTATTATTGTTTCTTTCGTTACATCGACGATTTATGCCTTTCAATTTTACTTTCTCAATAAACCCGAAGATAAGGTGGCCGTTGAGCCGCAAAAGCCCAACATATGAAGAGGCCATGCCGCACTTCTGGAGCAAGAGTGGATGTGCAGCCTCGTTAACCCTTATACTGTAAAAAGAGCTTAGGCCCAAGCTGGCATACATCGGCAAGCCTGGACATAAGCTCCCTTATATCAACCTTCACTACTGCAGGTCATGAAGGGACAGTTATATTGTAAGTTGAAAGAAAAATTTTTATACCCAATCTTGAGAGGAGTCACATTACTGTGCTGGATGCTGTACAAATTCAAGAAATTATTCCTCATCGACACCCATTTTTGCTTGTAGACCGAATCTTAGAGGTGGAAGCCGGCGTCAAAGCGGTGGGTCTTAAAAATGTAACGATGAACGAGCCTTTTTTTGCAGGCCATTTCCCGGGATATCCGGTGATGCCAGGAGTCCTGATTGTTGAAGCGTTAGCTCAAGTCGGCTCAGTTGCAATGCTGCTGGTAGAAGCCAACCGGGGCAAGCTGGGGTTTTTCGCCGGCATTGATGAGTTTCGTTTCCGCGGCCAAGTTGTGCCTGGTGATACTTTGATCCTGGAAGTAGAGATTACACGCCTCAAGGGCTCCATTGGGAAAGGACAGGCCGTAGCCAAAGTAGGCGACAAGGTGGTTGCCGAAGGAACCCTTATGTTCGCTTTGTCCGACCCTGCCAAAAAGTAACGGTTTTATTTCTTACTATTATATAGGTCTAAAAAGGAGATGGATTATGAGCACGCAAAACCGAGTGGAAGAACAATACAAACTATGGTTGAACGATCCTGCCATCGATGAAGAGACGAAGAATGAATTGAAAAGCATCGCAGATCAGCCGAAGGAAATAGAGGACCGCTTTTACCGTGATCTCGAATTCGGAACCGGAGGACTTCGCGGTGTTATTGGAGCGGGAACGAACCGCATGAATAAATATACGGTGGGCCGGGCCACACAAGGCCTTGCACAATTTATTAATAAAAGAGGTTACACTAATCCGTCGGTAGTCATAGCTTATGATTCGCGGAATCAGTCGCCGGAGTTCTCTCTGGAGGCAGCCAAAGTGTTGGCCGGTAACGGAATTAAGGCTTATGTTTTTGAATCGCTGCGTCCTACGCCTGAGCTTTCCTTTGCCGTAAGAGCCTTGAAGGCATCCGCAGGCATCGTAGTGACAGCCAGTCACAACCCGCCTGAATACAATGGATACAAGGTATATGGCTCCGATGGCGGACAGCTGGTTCCTGATCAAGCGGAACAAGTGATCGGCGAGATTCAGCAGGTCCAGTCCTTCAGCGATGTGAAACGGGAAACGCGAGCCAACGCGGAAGCATCCGGTCTTCTGCAGTGGGTTGGAGAAGAACTGGATGAGCAGTATGTTCAGGCTGTTACGGCCGTCAGCTTGAATAAAGAAATCGTAAGAACAATGAGCGATAGCTTCCGCGTCGTGTACACTCCGCTTCATGGAGCTGGGAACTTATCGGTTCGAGCGGTCTTGAGCGCTGTTGGCTTTAATCATGTTGAGGTTGTGGCCGAGCAAGAGCTGCCGGATTCTAAATTCTCTACAGTCAAGTCCCCCAACCCGGAAGAAAAGGACGCTTTCACTTTGGCGATACGGCAAGCGAAGGAAGTCGATGCCGACATCATCATCGGTACCGACCCGGATTGCGACCGGATGGGTGCGGTAGTCAAGGATGCGAACGGGGAGTATTTTGTCCTGACAGGCAATCAGTCGGGTGCCATCATGGTTGATTATTTGTTAAGCAATCTGAAGGAGCGCGGCGAGCTGCCTTCCAACGGGGTTGTAGTTAAAACCATTGTTACCAGCGAGATGGGCGCCGTTATTGCCAAGCATTATGGCGTGGAAACCTTGAATACTTTAACCGGATTTAAGTACATCGGGGAGAAAATGACGCAGTTCGAAGCTTCTAAAGAAGCGGAATTTTTGTTCGGTTATGAGGAAAGCTATGGCTATCTGGCCGGCAACTACGCAAGAGATAAGGATGCGGTCATTGCTTCCATGCTTATTTGTGAAGCAGCCGCTTATTATAAGAATCAAGGAAAAACCTTGTACGAGGTTCTTCAGGAGCTTTATGAGCGCCACGGGTATTTCTTGGAATCGCTTGAGTCCCGGACTATGAAAGGCAAAGACGGCGTAGAGCAAATTCAGGGCATTATGAGAGACTGGCGTGAAAATCCACCTACTGAAGTGAACGGCCAAACGGTTGTCAAAGTCGAAGACTTCTCCCTCGGCTTGTATGGATTGCCGGTTGAAAATGTATTGAAATATACGTTAGCGGACAATTCGTGGTTCTGCTTGCGTCCATCCGGCACAGAGCCGAAGATTAAAGTATATTTTGCTGTCCGCGGCAATTCAGCGCAAGCAGCCTCCGACGCGATTCATGGCCTGGTTAACGCCGTCATGAGCCGGGTTGACCAAAAATAACGGTAGGAGTTGGAACGTGTTGACTGGGCGTTACTCGCACTGGAATCGGAAATGTATCAAATGGTTATGGTGGCTTGTTATTCTTGGGCTGTTGGCTTCGCTGCCCATTGCTTATGAAAGAAACGAAACCGAACAACAAACGGCGCGCAAGGTTGAAATTGTGTTTGATTATCGGGATTTGCTTGAAATTTCCGATACCCAGACAGATCCGCGTCAATTTGTTATGACTCAGCTTAAAGAGCTGAAAAGCGCAGGCGTACAATCCATGGCGGTCTATGAGTCTACGTTAAGCGAGCTTAGATTAAGCCGGAGGATAGAGGTGTTTTCATCTCATGAAGCGACTGCGCTGACCCAGAGCCCAATCTCACCGAACGAAAACTTTACTTATATTTTGTTTGCTGAGAAGGATGCTCAGGATAAGCTCCAGCCGCTGATTACCCAGACCTTTAACAGTCTGAATGTAAAAACACGCCCATGGAGCTTCAAAAACCAAAACGGTATGATTATCGAAATGGGACTGGATGAAGCGAACCTCAAGCCTATGGACCCGGATCCGATCACGCTTTCGATGCTGAAGGAGCAAGGATTCCAAATCGTTATGAGGATGTCCAACCGGAGACCGTTCGATGAAGCTCGGATGGACGGACTGCTCGGCCAGCTTCAACAGTTAGGTGTTAAGCGATTTATCATCGATGGAGAGACGGTTCCTGGCTACGTCAGTGAGACCAAGCCGGAAAACATCGAGATTATGGCTGAGCTGATGAAAAAGCATCATATGGGCCTGGCCAATATCGAGCTGCAGAAAACGCAGCAAAAAGGATTTAACCGGCTATCCAAGCTGATCGATTATAACGTCGTTCGTCTGCACTCCTTCACCGAGAAGGATGGAGAGAAGCTGACGGAGAACTTGACGGAGCAAGAATTGAAGGATCGCATTCAAGGTGTCTCGGATCGCTTTGTGTTGGCGGTCAAGGATCGCAATATCCGCATGGTTTTCCTAAATGCACGGGCAGTTAAGAATCTGGATAAAGGAAAAATTCTTAATCCGCTCGATTCCATCAAAGAAAGCTTGCGGGGCGAAGATGGAGCGATTCCTCGTATTAAGGAAGCAGGCTATACCATGGGGATAGCAGAACGCTTCTTCCCTTTCCATTCCGGATGGCAGAAGGCAGCCAAGGTCGTATTGTTCGTTGGAGCGATTGCTTTGGTTGCATTGACCGTATCGGCTTTTATTCCGGAGATAACCTTGTTTATCTTTATTATCGGCTTGATCGGTGCAGCAGGATTATACGTTCTCTCACCGAATTTGTTCGCTCAAGCTCTGGCTTTGGCCTCGGGAACTTGCGCCCCTACATTGGCCATTATTTACGCACTTCGTTCGGCAAAAGCCAAGTATCAGGCGCGCACAGGCAACCGTCTTGGCTATGCGATTTGGCTGCTGCTGCGAACTTCGGCTATCTCGGTTATTGGCGTATGCTTTATCGTGGGGCTGTTAAATCAGATCATTTACCCGCTGGTGTTAGACCAGTTCAGGGGCGTCAGCGTACTGCATTTGCTGCCGATTGTCCTGGTCGCACTTTACTGGCTGCTGTTTAATGAAGATTTATCTCATAAAGAAAAGCTGGCCAAAGGGAAAAAGCTGCTGTCATCGTACATTAGCGTATTGTGGGTTATCGGTGCCGCCGCCATTGTCGGTGCCGGGATGTACTACTTATCAAGAACGGGAAACGAAGGACAAGCTTCAGCGTTTGAACGTTTGTTCCGCTCATTCCTGGAGAACACTTTAGGCATTCGACCTAGAACCAAGGAATTCTTGATTGCCCATCCGCTATTCCTGCTTGGAGCTTACTTGTGCATGAAATATCGCAATGCACTGCTGCTTATCCTGGTAGGTGTCGTTGGTCAGGCTTCAATTGTCGATACCTTTGCTCATTTGCATACCCCGCTGATGATTTCGTCGATTCGAATCGTATACGGCTTGTCGTTCGGGATCCTAATCGGACTTGGTTACATTATTGTTTGGGAGATCGTAGTAAGGAGTTGGCGTCGTTGGACCCCGTTATTACTAAAAGAATAGTCTTATCCGGCTATTATGGCTTTGATAATAGCGGTGATGAAGCTGTACTCCAATCTATCTTGCTGGCATTGGATGAACAAGGAAGGGCGAACGGCGTAAGATTCGTGCCGGTCGTTCTTTCGATTCAGCCTGAGAAAACAAGCAGAATGTACGGAGTCGAATCCGTTCATCGGATGAAGCTCGGCCAAGTGATTAGCGCCATTCGCGGAGCGGATGGGCTTATCAGCGGCGGAGGCAGTCTTCTCCAGGATGCCACCAGCGCCAAAACGATTCCGTATTACCTGGCCATTCTGAAAATCGCGCAATGGTTTGGGAAACCAACCTTTATTTACTCGCAAGGAATCGGTCCGGTCAGCCGCGGTTTGTATTTTGGCTGGATCCGTTCTATTTTTAATAAAACGCAATATATATCGGTTCGAGACCAGGAATCTAGAGAATTGCTTCAGAGGATGAAGGTGTCGAAGGAAATCACCGTGGTACCGGATCCGGTGATGGGGATGCCGCTTGGCTCTTATGAAACGGAAGGGCACCGGTCAGAGGAAAAACCCGTTATCGGCGTGTCCGTTCGCTATTGGAACCAGGACCGTTCAGAGCTGAAGGCTCTTGCCGAGGCACTGCGCCTTATGTTGGAGCAAAGTGAAGCGGTTGTCAGATTTTTACCGTTTCACTTGCCATTAGATACGGATGCTTCCGACGAAGTTCGCAGTCTCATCGGGGACAAGTTTAGCTCCCGGATCACTACGGCAGAGAATGTTATTAACCCGCAGCACATGCTGGCTGAAGTCGGCCGGTGCCAGCTGTTAATAGGAATGAGACTTCATTCGCTGATCTATGCCGCTTCACAGGAAGTGCCTATGCTCGGAATTTCCTATGATCCAAAGATCGATCAATTTATGAAACGGCTGCAAATGCCGGTCGTTGCAACGACCAAGAGTATTCAGCCGGAACGAGTGGCTGAAGAAGGGCTGCAGCTGCTTGCCAATCGTTCTTCCTGGCGTGAAGAGAAAAAAGGGCTTATTAGTCAGCTGAAGAACGAAGCACAAAAGCCTGCACAATATATGGCTTCATTTTTCACCAAAGGAAGGGATTCCAAGTGACGATACCGAAAGTGTCCATATTCGGCGTACCGTTCTCCAAACTCAATATGAAGGATACGATCACACAAGTTGCTCGGATGATCGATTCCGGACACCCGCATCAAATCATTACGGCTAACCCGATTATGGTCATGTCAGCCTTGGAAAACACGGCTTATCTAGAGATGATGAAAAACGCCGACTTGATCGTCCCTGACGGGGCGGGGGTCGTATGGGCCTCTCAATATGTCGGCAACCCTGTGGCCGAACGGGTAACAGGCTTCGATCTGATACATCATCTTATGGATTTGGGGCAATCCAAAGGGTGGAAAGTATTTTTGCTCGGAGCATCCCCCGAAATTATTGAGGCTGCTGCGAACCGTTTAAAGGAGAAGTTTCCGAACCTCCAGCTAGTCGGATATAGGGATGGCTATTTCAAGCCGGAAGAGGATCAAAGTGTCATCGAGAATATTAGATCACATCATCCGGACATCCTATTGGTAGGAAGATCGGCGGATACCCAAGAGCCCTGGATCGCCAAGTACAAGGAACAGCTTCAGGTTCCGGTTATTATGGGGGTTGGGGGAAGCTTTGATGTCATGTCCGGCAAATTAAAGCGGGCACCGAAGTTGTTCCAAAAGCTGAAATTGGAATGGTTTTACCGGCTGCTTCAGGAACCTTGGCGGTACAAACGTATGCTTGTCCTGCCGAAGTTTGCTTTGAAAGTGATTAGAGAGAAGGATACCGTACAGAGACCTTGAAAAAAACTATGAAAACTTACTGATAACCGCCTGATTTCCTTAAAATTAGTGTGGTGTTGCGGTGTCAAACGGAGTATAATCTGAAGTGTTTGAGGTTTTTATAGATAAAAGGGGCTGTGAAAACAAAAATGAATGTATTATACGGAATTGGATTTGCTGTCGCATGCATAATTGCCCTTCTAATGACACCTTTGGTAAAAAAGTTTGCTTTCTGGGTAGGCGCTGTTGATGCACCCAATCATCGGAAAGTACATAGTCGCATCATGCCAAGGCTAGGCGGTTTGGCCATTTTTGTTGGATTTGTAGGCGCTTATTTCGTCATTTCTCCCGCCATTGACTCGTTGAACGGAGATGTAGCGCTGGGCTTGCTTATCGGAGGCGCTATTATTGTACTGGTTGGCGCTTTGGATGACCGGTTTGATTTGTCCCCCAAAGTGAAGCTGCTTGGGCAAATTCTCGCCGCGTGCGTTGTCGTTTATTCCGGAGTCGTGATTGATCTATTGAACGTTCCGTTTGGCGACACAACCATTTCGTTAACTTGGCTTGCTGTTCCACTGACTATTTTCTGGATTGTCGGAGTGACGAATGCGATTAACCTGATTGATGGTCTGGATGGATTATCTGCAGGCGTATCAGGGATCGCAACGACAACGATTCTTATCTTGGCCTTGATGATGGGGAACATAACCGTTGTTCTGCTCAGTATCATTTTGCTTGGCAGCATTGTCGGATTCTTATTTTATAATTTTCACCCTGCCAAAATCTTTATGGGCGATTCAGGCGCACTCTTCCTTGGGTTCAGCTTGGCAACGCTGTCTGTCCTAGGCTTTAAGCAGGCTACTGTCTTATCCTTACTGGTGCCTATCATGATACTTGGGGTACCTTTATCTGATACATTCTTTGCCATTTTGAGACGATGGGTTAATAATTTGCCTATCTCCAAACCGGACAAGAGCCATCTGCATCACTGCTTGCTGCAATTAGGCTTCAGTCACCGTGTAACCGTCTTGATAATTTACGGGGTAGCTTCCCTATTTGGGGGCGCGGCCGTTCTGCTCTCCTATATGTCCGAGCAGCAGGCGATATGGGGAATGGTTTTATTGATCGTCGTTCTTATCGCGGTCCTTGTACTAGGGGCGGAAGCGATAGGTATCATTAGTCAGACGAAGAAGCCTGTGCTTCAATTTATCCAAAAAGTCAAGATGCTGGTCAGCGCGAGGTCGCGCATGACGAAATAAAACAAAGTGGTGTCGGATTAACCGGCACCACTTTGTTATTTTTGAGTTCCAAAGCTAGGCTGAATGATAAAAACAGCCGGAACGGCTTGTACCATTTCCGGCTAGAAATAACACCTTATTTTATAGTGAAATTAAAAGTATAAGGGTTATAGTAATCATAATCCCCGAGGGATGAGATTCTTATAAAAAGAGTATCTCCGGGTTGAACAGCAGTCACGGTAAATCCGTCGATTTTTCCAGGACCGTTGTCATTTGCATATATGGTTTGCTCTGCAAAAGGAGTAACAAGAAATCCTCTAATATCATAGTTTTTGTTACCTGGCGAAGCTAATGAGGTTTGAATAGTTTTCGTACTTCCAGTATTGTTTGTCCATTTGAACCAATCTATATCGGAAGCCGTTTCTAATTTCCAAGTAATAGTTTGATTAAACTTTAATTCAACTGGATTGCTACGAGAATCACCCAAGCCAACTGTGGCGAAAGCAGACTGGGAAAATGCTAGCAAAGAAATAGATAGAGAGGCAACGAGAACTGTTTTTTTTAGTTTCAGCACTTTATCCTATCCTTTCATTTCTAAAAATATGATAAGATTAACGGCCGTTTAATCTACTTTAATATAACATAATAGGAAAATACTTACAAGTAATTTCTAAATATTGTAAGAATCATCTGTTATTTTTAGCTTTCATAACATTAGCCCCGTAGGTTAAGACATTCTGTCTTTACTATTGGGGCTTTTTGTTTATGCATTTTTTAGGATTCGGCTAAATTTTTTGCCTCGTATAACCGATAAATAAAAGTACACAAGACTTTTTAGGGGCCCAGTCACCAGGACTTGCAGCATTCCATGGATGGAGGAGGAGTTTTCATATTCGGTAGGTAAGCGACAACTTTCCAGAAATAAATTTAAGCATCATTATATAGGGAGGGAACCATTTTGAAACGACTCACTTACAAATGGACCAGCTTTTCCATTGTATTGGCTCTAGTTTTAAGTTTAGTGGCGCCATTAACGGCCTTCGCCGAAGTGACGTTGAGCGTTACAAGCTTGCAGTATCGTAATACAGATAAAGAGCCGGACGGAAATTCGATCGTTGACCAATTCACTACGAACCCGATTTCTATCACAGCTGATGTGAATGGTATTGGGGATGACGAGATCTCTAACATTTACTTCGAGGTAACGAACGTAAAGACAGGGAAATCGAATGTCGACAAGACCAGCAAGCCGATTAAAACGGGAAATAACGAAATTACTTTTTCTAATGTAGTTTTAACCGAAGGTCTTAACAAAATCGTCTTAAGATATGACGGAACCGTAAATACTGCATCCGCTCCAAGCTGGGCTTATTATGTTCCGGTTTCTACTATTAATAATCTCCTCATTAACGGGGACCAAATTATTGATGGTCAAATGTTCCCTAAGAAGGCGCCGTATTCCGGAGCGACTGTTACAGGGACAGCGGGAAATGCTACAAGTATAGAGGCTTACTTGAACAGAGGTACGACGGCTTATCATCCAGCCAATTTTACACGGGGTACTTTTACCTATATTACTAACACGGGCAGAACCAATGATATCAAATTTGTGCCGGGTGATAACGAAGTTAATTTTGTATCCAAGAATTCTACGAATACATACAACTTAAATAAGTCGTTTATTTATGACGATGGCAAAGCATTTGCTTATGGCGCTATGGTGGATCAGAAAACGACTAACGGGGCAGCACCAACCCAAAAGGTAAGCGCGGCACAAGTTCCGACCTTGCAGCAAAATTCAAGTACCAACAATAACGTGACTTTTTCTGCATCATTAAAGACGACCCGTTCAGGAAGCGTATCTGACTACGTTTATGCCGATATCGAAATGGTGGGTACAGGCGGAGCTTATAAGCTTCACTACAATTTCAGCGATAAGAAGCTTACTCTTCTTGATATCGATAATAATGTTGTAATGGATCCCACGGGTAAGTTAAACAATGGAGTTACACCAAACTTCATTCCAAATCTTAATACAGCAAATACTAATGTAACGATCGATACGGTAAGTGGTATTGAAATTCATAACATTCAAGTTGATTTGCCGGTTAATACGAGCCGGAGATTTCAACAAATTGATGTGACTTTTACCCATAAAAATATGATCGACACTACGAAATCCAGCTTTAATTTCAATTTCGTAGATGCTAATGCACCTTATGTAGATTTCGTTGAACGCATTATCTCAGGTGCCAGCACCAATCCTAAGCTTATTGAAACAGGAAGCAATCAGATTACCGAGTTTCCGGCTACTTTGAGAATCACAGCCAAACAATCATCGCAAGTATTGGTGAAGCTAAATGGCTCTCCTTACGATGATGGAGTAGCTGGGCACTCAGGCGGAATTTATCCTATTAATAGCGATACTGCGGACGTGCTGTTGCAAGGGCTTCGCGATGGTTTAACTAAATTGGAAATTATCCCTTATACAACAGGGGGTTCTCCGACTGATTTTCCTGCTGGTGCCAAATCCTATGATTTGCAGGTTTCTGCTGCTCCTTACATTATCGTAGATAATATTTATAATGGAATGGTTGTAAAAAGTATCAGTGAGATCGTTTGCGAAAGCGGAAATACTTGTATTACAGGTAGAGTGGCTAACTTAGGCGGAAATGGAGAACTGAAGGTATCCATAAACAATAAGCCGGTGGATCAGCCTGGAGAGGTTACGTTCTCTTCAGCTACCAAGTTTACTGTGAAGCCTACCACACGGGCTGAGTCTCTGTTTGGGAAAGAAGATGGAAGAAAGACGGTTCATTTTGAAATTTGGATTGATGGTCAAAAGGTATCAGAAGCCAACTATGACATTTTTGTATTTAGTCAAAATCTTCCGACCATCTTGAATTTTGCACCGGATTATGATCCAAAGGATGTTAAGTACACTAAAGATACAAAGCCGGATACGTATTACACAACTTCTAACGAGTTGAAAATAACAGGTTCTGCAGCAAATGCAAAACAAATTAAAGTGACTTATTTCAAGCCGGGCAGCACTTCATCTATTGATCTTAGCATATCGCCAACATCAGCAGGAGCTGTAGCAACCCCATTCCGAAATAGCGGCGACCCGATTAAGCTTAATGATTACGGCGCATATACATTCACTGTAGTCGTCACGAACGATAGCGGGGCTACAGTAACCAAGTCGTTCACAATCACTCGTGAGCCGACCCCTTATTTAATTCTGGAGCCGCAGCTTATTAAGAATGAAGCAGGTAAAGACCAAGCTAACATCAACAAGAACTTCCAGAAAATTAAAATCCTTGCTGAAAATGCGGACAGCGTAGTTTTTGGTAAAGACCAGGCAGTCAAATCTACAGATCCAACCCAACCTGATATTTATTATTATGAGGTTACAGGTTTAAAACCAGGGAAAAATGAAATTAAATTTACCATTAATCGTGCAGCAGGCAAGCTGAGCGGAAGCTTCATTCTGTTTAACGTGGACACTCCTATAGAAGGAAATCAGTACAAGTCGCTTCTGACCTCCAAAATGAAGGTGTTTAATGGAGATATTGAACTGAGCTTCCCTAAAGATACTAAGCTTATGCGCAACGATCGTGCAGCAGAGAAACAGTATATTTCAGCTGACCGCAAAATCCTGTTCGGTATTGCAAGCAATGACGACGGTCGGGTAGATAAAGAAATTGAAGACCGTGGCGGGAAGAACTTCCTTATTGAAACGTCGGGACGATTCAAACCGGCGAGCAAGCGATTCTGGATCGATGCGGGAACGATTGAGGAGATTAGAGGCTCTAATCAGGAAGCTAAACTGAAGGACGCGCTTCAAGGAAGCGGTCGTTTGCCGAATGAAGCTTCCGATTTTGGTTCCTCGAACGATGTTTTCTATAATAGGTATTTAAAAGACAATGTCATTCCTACCAAAAGAGGTACGTTGACATTGAAATATGATTCCAGCATTCGTGATGATGCATGGAAATACGTTACGGTATTTGAATTCAGCACCTTCTCCGATAATAACGGTATGCCGAATGATACAAGAGCAGAATGGAGAAACATCGGTGGTGTAGTAGACATAAGCAAAAACACCATTACCGTACCATTTGATTCCTTCGGTTACTATCAGGTTATGTATATGGATGACAGCTTCGATGATGTGACAGGGCATCCATGGGCAAGAGACTATTTGGATATTTTGTATTCCAAAGGGATGATGAACAACAAAACGTCCAGCCCTGAGAAATTCTCGCCCGATGAGTCTATAACCCGCGGGGAATTTGTCACTATGCTCGTCAAAATCTTCAATATTCCGTTGGACAACGAAGATACAAGTATGCCTATAGACAACAACGTTTACACAGATGGAACCTTCAAAGACGTTCAGAGAGGCGACTTGTACGGATCTGACGGCCTCTATGACTTCAAACACATTGAAGCGGCCGCAAGGGCTGGTATTGTTAGAGGAGGCAGCGATGGTTATTTTGGCCACCACGATGCGATATCTCGTCAGGATGCTGCGGTTATGATTGCTCGTGCTGCTGATCTGAAAATGGGCACTGATGACAAGAAGCTGCTGGCATCCCTTCAGAAGTCCTTTACAGACGGTGGAAGTATTGATTATTACGCCAGAGGGGCTGTTGAAGCGGCTACCAAAGCCGGTTTAATTGAAGGTATGCCGAATGTCCTTCTTGAGGGACAAAAGAAACAAACATATCGCTTTGCACCCAAAGATCCTTTCTCTCGTGCCGAAGCGGCAGCTGTAGCTATACGCGTACTGAAGCAACAAAAGAAAATACCTAAGTAAGCAGATGAAAAGACTCGCCAAAGTACTAATATGGCGAGTTTTTTCTTTAATTAACATTGGAAAATAATACGTGATGACGAAGCTGATATATCATTGTATACTAAGTTTCGTGAGCAAGCGAGTGTATGAAAAATGATATATATGTCTGATAGACAAGCTTGCTGAACAAACAATGAATACGAAAATAAATTTAAAAAACCGAAAAAAAGTTTTTCAAAGACCGCAACTTTTGATGCAACACTGCGTTTAATTCATTGAAACACAAATGATACACCATGAAGAGGCTGGTTTTGTTGGTTTTTTTTCACAAAATAACCTCTTTACCTTACTAGTTTTGCAGTGTATAATGTATAAGGGTATGCGACTATCTAGTTTTTTTACTTATGGTTTACTAGTTTCTGCAATCTTATTCATTGCAGACCTTTATAATAATAATTCGCTCAACTCTGGGAAGGGGGTGAATCGGCTAATGAGGGAATCGAGCTCTAATTTAAAACAAAACTCTCAACAACCGAAAGATATTCGAGGAGGAGAAAAAAAGGTTATGAAAAAAAGTTTATCCACAATCTTGTCCCTTGCTATGGCATTCTCGATGTTTTCTTCCGTAGCATTCGGTGAAGAAGCTGGCAAGACTTCCGCTAACTTTAGCGACCTGAAAGATCTTGACGCAGCTACTAAAGCTAAATTTGATGAAATGATTTCCGCTGGTATTTTTGATGGCGTGAAAGACGATACTTTTGGTTTGAAAGACAAAATGAACCGCGCTCAATTTGCTAAAGTTGCGGCTTTGGTTTTCAAATTGAAAGTTGACACTTCCTTGAAAACTTCCAGCTTCACGGACGTTAAAGCTGACGACCCGGCTAACGGCTATGCTCTTCCGTACATCGAAGCAGTTAAAGCTGCTGGTATTACTGATGGCTACGCTCCTGGCGAGTTCAACCCAGCTGGCGAAGTAACCAAAGAGCAATTGGCTACTTTCTTGATCCGTGGTCTGAACAAAGACTCCGAAGCTAAAGCAACTCCAGGCGTTAACGACAAAACTGTTTCCGACTGGGCTAAAGGCTATGTAGCTCTTGCACTTCAATTGAAATTGTTGGGCAACGGTACTGACGGTACTTTCGGTGGTACTACTGCAGCTACTCGTGACTTGTTGGTTCTTAGCTCCTATGAAGCTAAACAACAATACAAACCACAATTCAATGGTAAATACGCTATCGCATCTTTCAAAGCGACTGATGCTAACGAATTGACTCTTGAATTGAACGGTCCTGTAACTGACGAAGCTGCTAAAGCTTTGAAAATCGAAATCAAAAAAGACGGTAACGTATTGTCCTCCGGCTACACTACGAAGTGGAGCGATGACAAAACTAAAGCTGTTCTGACTTTTGATTCCAAATTCCAAGAGAACAAATTCGATGTTACTATTAGCGGTGTTTCCAACATCGACGACACAGCTAAAACTTCTTCCGTAACAACTACGAAAGAAAAAGTAACTAATATCGACTTCTTGACTGCATCTGACACAATTCCTCTTGCTGTTGATAAATACGAGCAACCAATTTACCCTGGTTACAAAGTGCGCATTGACTTCAAAGCGACTAACCAATATGGTAAAAAAGCTTCCTTCAACGCAAGTAACTTTGACATCCGTGTAAGTGATGGCGACGCTACTCCAATCGCTGGCGAGCAAGCTATTAACTTGACTCAGGATTCAAAACAAGAAAGAAACGATAGAATTTCTATCACAATCTTGCATGAAGACAGTGGCGTTCAAAAAAATAAAATCTTCACTGTTGGCGACAATCCAATTGTTTCCAAAATTGAAGTTGGTGACTTGTTGAACTCTGCTGGCAACAAAGTTGATGCTATCGAAGCTAACAACTATGCTTACCTTGATTTCAAAGCTTGGGACCAATACGGTCTTCGCGTTGAAAACAAAGGCTTGCTGAACGATACCGTTACTGTTAACACAACAGATCGCGACCTTACAGCTGGTGAAGATGAAAGAGGTAAAGACGCATTCGTTGACAACGCAGTTGGTGACAATGCTGCTGACCTGAAATTGGTTTCCCGTAACAATGAAGAGAAAACAATTAACGTTTCTATCTTTGCACGTGGCGGTCAATCCGTAAGTAAAGACGTAAAAGTTAGAGCTTCTAAAGTTCCTGCAACTGTAGAGTTCGGTTCTTACAACTATACTTTGGCTGAAGGCGACGAGCATACTGGTGACGAAGCAGTAGATAACAAATTCTACGTGCCGATCATCCTGAAAGACTCCAAAGGTGAACTGTTGTCCGCTCAAGACATCGTTGATGCATATGGCGATGGAAGAGACAAATTGGATATCCGTTCTTCCGGTGGTATCGTTCTTGCTGAATCGGGTGCAGAAATCCAAAAAACTGGTGCACACAAAGGTCAAATCGCTATTAAAAAAGCGGATAGAAAAGGTACAGCTTCCTTGAGCGTTACCTTGAGAGATATCCCAACACAAAGAGCAAGCTTCAACATTAGTGTTGGTGACCCTCGTGAGGCTCAAGAAATCAGATTCTCGACTACTCCTAAGAAACAAATGGTAGCTGGATCTGACAACGAGCTGAAATTCAAATTCTATGACCAACAAGGCGCTGAGTTGAAGTATGTTAACAACCCAGACTACACTTACTATGTAAAACTGTCTTACAAATTGAACTCCGTTGATAGCGGCGGAGACGCTGGTTTGACTTTCCTTGCTTCTAAAGAGAAAGATGCAAACAGCAAAAACGTTGATCAAAGAAAATATGTGTTTGCACCGAAAGCTGTAACTGACGATGTTTACCAAATCTTTGATCTTAAAGCTAACCCAGAAGCATTCCCAGGTCAATGGGATAACTTCTTCGATAAGTCCTTCAAAGTATACTCCAAAGCAGGAGCTCCTAAAGCTGCTTACACTGTAAAAGCTGAGCTCTTCAGAGTAGACAGAAAGAACGTAACTCAATTGGTTGATGATGTTAGCCAAGTAATCGAAGTTATCAACCCTAACGATTCCGCTAACAAATTGACTTATGAAGTATACCTTGATAAAGGTGTAAACAACACTATCCTTGCTTCTGGCGATTACCTGAACCTGGATAAAAACTACAACCAAGATGCAACTACAGGTAAAACTGTAAGTGACATCACTTATGTAGCTAATAACTATCCTAAACTGGGTAAAGAAGTTAAAGTTAGAGCGAAAAACAGCAGCGGTGAAGAAGTTAAAACTCCTGCTAAAGTTGATTCTATCTCTTCCAGCAACCCAAGCGTTGTAGGTATTGACAACACTAAATACGTTTACGGTCTTGATGCAGGTACTGCAACAATCAACGTTATTTATGTCAATGCTAAAGGCGAAAAAGGAACTGCAAGCGTGAACGTAACAACCAAAAACGAAGGACCGCTTGTTAGCAGCATCGCTCTTAAGAAAACTGGTAAGCAATATGCTAGCTTGACTGGCTTGGCTGGTAAGTATGTATGGGATCTGGCACTTGCAGAAAAAATCACTGTTAAAGACCAATACGGTGATGAGTTCGTAGCTGAGAACGCTCCAGGATCTACAGGCGAAGAGCTTGGCGAAACTGATAACTTCTTGGTTAAAGATGCGAACGGTTCTAAGAGCAAAAACCATAACTCTGTTTTGAATATCAGCTTCTATGCAAGTGATATTACTACCAACGGTGGTACTAACAACACTGTAGAAATTGATTCCAAAACTGGTAAAATCATCTCCGTCGGCAGCGACGTTACAGGCTTCACAATCAACGTTCTTGCTCCAGGCAGCGGCGTATCTACTTCCTTCTCCGTTGGTATCGGCAGCAAGTAATATAAGCTTTAAAGAAAGAGGACCCTTCGGGGTCTTCTTTTTTTTATCTTAACAAGCTATACTTACAATACATACCAAGCAAAATACAAGAGGTGAAGCATGAACAAGATACGAACGAAGATTATCATCAGTACCTTAATGCTATGGGCAGCAACCATTGTGGGCGCGAATGCGGACGGTACGAATACATCGGTGCAACCGGGTTCCGTAGATGATCCTGTCATAACAAAAAGCTATTTGGAACAAAATATTAAACAAAAAATAACGGACGAGCTGACCAAGCAATCCATTACTGAAGAAAAGGTACGACAAATCATCAGTTCGGAGCTGGGAAAAGGACAGGCTGATGGAAATTCCATCGGATCATCAAATAATGCTCCAGATACTTCTGGCTCATCCGGCAGCTCTTCCTTGGAAGTCATCAAATTAGAACAAGGGCAGATTTTATATGGAAGTGCCGGCACAGAGATAATTGTCCGGACCGGAAAGACGATAGCTGTCAGCAAAGACGACGGTATTGCTGATGTTACTTCGGGCAAAGATATCGTCGCAGGTGCGGCCGTTGAGAACAACCATCTGCTTATTATTCCAAGAGAAGGCCGTGGTATTAAGCCGGATCCGAAACAAAAGCAAGAAATATACGTCATGATTCGCGGCGACTATAAGTTAACCAATGCTGACGGTTCTAAGGTTACACCATAAATTTTACCCATAATGTAAACAGTTTATACGATTGCACCTTAAGTGAGTGGACAAACTAGGTTTACATCACTTATGGAGGTGGATCTTATGGCAAAAGCCAAGAAAGTGGTTCCGGAAAGCAAGCAGGCATTGGATGTATTGAAGTATGAGATTGCGGCTGAATTAGGTCTTCCTGTTGGGAAGAGTGCAGCCAATGCCAATGTAGAATTTGCGACAGAACTTGGTGCCATACCGGCACAATCAGTAAAAGAGGATTATTGGGGACATATTGCATCCAGAGATACTGGTGCTGTTGGCGGAGCCATTACAAGCCGTTTGATTCGCAAAGCAGAAGAAATGATGCTCAATCTATAGTGCCATTAATCAGGTAAACAACGGGGCATTCCAATTGTTAATTTTTGTAGGAACTCATGCAATTTTATTGACAGTCCTCGACAAATCCAGTAACATAGCATAAAGAAGGTCATGTAAACAAAACCTTTTCCTATAGGAAAAGGTTGATTTTTTGTATGTATACTTTTTATCTAATAAATACTCTTTAGGAGGTCGATACTATGTCCATTCCTCGCGGTCGTCGTTTATTTACATCCGAGTCCGTAACTGAAGGGCATCCGGATAAAATCTGTGACCAGATTTCCGATGCGGTACTTGACGCTTTTCTTAAGAATGATCCCAACGCCCGTGTAGCTTGCGAAGTATCCGTTGCTACAGGCTTGGTGCTTGTTATCGGTGAAATCACAAGCCAATCCGAGTATGTCGACATTCAAGCTATTGCCCGCAAAACCATTGAAGATATCGGATATACTCGTGCTAAATACGGATTTGACTCCAAAACTTGCGCTGTGCTTGTTTCATTGAACGAGCAGTCTCCTGACATTGCTCAAGGGGTAGACAAGGCTCTAGAAGCACGTGAAGGTCAAATGACAGACGAACAAATCGAGGCTATCGGAGCAGGCGACCAAGGGATGATGTTCGGGTTTGCCGTTAACGAAACTCCTGAGCTGATGCCTCTTCCTATCTCGATCTCCCACCAATTGTCCCGTAGATTGGCTGAAGTTCGTAAGAACGGTACCTTGCCTTACCTTCGTCCAGACGGAAAAACCCAAGTAACAGTTGAATACGATGGCGACACACCAGTACGTGTTGACACTATTGTTGTTTCAACTCAGCACAGTGAAGACGTTACTTTGGAGCAAATTCAAGCGGATATCAAAGAGCACGTTATCAAGCCAATCGTGCCTGAGAAATTCCTTGATGCCAGCACGAAGTATTTCATCAACCCAACGGGCCGTTTCGTTATCGGAGGACCACAAGGTGACGCAGGTTTGACTGGACGTAAAATTATCGTTGATACGTATGGCGGTTATGCTCGTCATGGCGGCGGCGCATTTTCCGGTAAAGATCCTACGAAAGTGGACCGTTCCGGTGCTTATGCAGCTCGTTACGTCGCTAAGAACGTGGTTGCAGCAGGACTTGCTGACAAATGTGAAGTTCAGCTCGCTTACGCTATCGGTGTGGCACAACCTGTATCGATCTCCGTTGACACTTTTGGAACGGGCAAAGTAGCTGAAGAGAAATTGGTTGAAGTGATCCGCAAGCATTTTGATCTGCGTCCTGCAGGCATCATCAAGCAATTGGATCTGCGCAGACCGATTTATAATCAAACCGCGGCTTACGGACATTTTGGTCGTACCGACGTGGATCTTCCATGGGAACGTACGGACAAAGCAGATCTGCTTAAACAAGACGCTTTGGCATAAACAGCCTAATCGAATACAGTTAGACAAACGATACCAAAGCCTGGTTCCTAGTGATCCGGGCTTTTTTTTGTTTTGGAGTGTAGCTCATCCCTTTCAAGAAGTAATAGATTGTGAGAAGTTGAGAGAATTTCCAATTGGCGAAGCGAGATTTTTTACCTAGTCTCTATCTTGTTCGATAAATGTTCAAATATGGCGGATAATGTCCTAAAATATCTGTTTTTCATTCTAGTAAAACGTAACTTTTTCCATAGTAATAGAGTCTAAATAAAAGGAGAGTGGGAAATAGAAGGGAGAAAGCAACGTGAGTAAGCATAAGGCTTGGATGAAAATGTCCTCTATCGTTTTATCTGCAATGATCTGTTTATCGCCTCTTATGTCAACGGCCCAAGTATATGCGGCATCCGAACCGACTGTGACGATGGTAAGTCAAGAGATATTAACGTCCGGTGCGGTTTTGAAAAAATATGTTTGGAAATCGACCCGTAATAAAAAAGATATATCTGTTAACGCGAATGTCGTTGAGGTAGATTTGACGAACCCCTATGTGAAATTGGATGTTATGACGGGAACGAACAATCAGTTCACAAAGAAGCAGAGTGTACTAGGGATGGCTACAGAGACGAAGGCTGTGGCCGGTGTAAACGGGGATTTCTACAATACGCAGGCGGAAGGGGTTCCAATGGGACCTGAAATCGCCAACGGGCAGCTGATGGCTACGCCTCCTTATTTACCAGGGTTTTATTCTTTTGCACTGACCAAGGATAACGTTCCTGTAGTAGATCTGTTTACGTTTCAAGGATCGGTAACGACCAAGGATGGCGCTAATTTCCCTCTTGGCGGGATCAATAAGACGTATTACTGGTTTGAGCCGGGCGGCGAGCATAGCCATGTAGACGCTATGTTCATGTACACCAATGCCTGGGGACAATCCGACCGATCGAATGATGGAGTTACGGTCCCAACGGAAGTACTGGTACAGAACGGTATTATTCAAAAGATTGCGGATAACACGATCATAGATATGATCGCTCCTAAAGACGGGTACATTCTTCGCGCATCAGGCAAGGCGGCCGATTTTGTACGTGCGCATATGAAGGTAGGAGACCCTCTTAAATACGACTATCAGATTCTTCCTCAAGATACTAGCAAAACGTATGATACGAAAAACTTTAAAATGATGATTGGCGGCCATACGATTCTGGTAGATGAGGGCAAGCCGGCGGAATTCTCAAGAGAAGTTGACAGCTTATGCTGCACCCGTTCGAGAACGGCTATCGGCTATTCCCAGGACCAAAAAACGGCTTACCTGGTAACTGCGGATTACAGCGGAGACAGTAAAGGCTTGAGTATGACCGAGCTGCAGCAGTTTATGATTCAAGTAGGCGTTTGGAAAGGTATGAACCTCGATGGAGGCGGCTCGACCCAGATGGTGGCCAGACCGCTGGGCGAGGAGTATCCGGTGCTAATCAATAAAACGGAAACAGGGATTCAACGTAAGGTAGTCAACGGTGTAGGGGTTTATTCGACGGCGCCGAAAGGGCAAGTGAAGGACCTTGTCATCCAGTCACCGGATTTCTTGTTTTTGAATGAGCAAGCTGCACTAAGATTTAGAGGCTATGATGAATACTATAATCCGATAGCTTCCGATGGTGTACAAGCGACTTGGGCTTCGCCTAATAATGCGGGGACCTTTAAAGATAATGTGTTCACGCCGACCCAATTAGGTACAGCCAAGGTAACGGCTACATCCGGCACCGGAACGCAAACGGCGGATATTCCCGTCATAGGCAGGGATCAGCTGGCCTCATTAACCATTGATGCAAGTAATATTGCTTTGTCCGAAGGGGGTTCTTACAAGCTTCCTGTCATCGCAACGACGAAATCAGGCAAATCAAGAGAGGTCCCTGCGGAATTGCTCCAATGGGAAGTTAACGGGATGAAGGCAGAGGTCAAAAACGGCGTTCTGACCGTAAATAGTTTGGCAGGCGCAACCCAGCTGCAGCTGATTGCCCGTTACGATGGCTACAGCACGATGCTGACCCTCCCAATCGGAAAAGACAACGTCTGGTATGATCTTGATAATAATGCGGTGATGACGAATTCTCGTCCGCTTCCGCAGGAGGTTACGACTTCCGTCTATATTCGCGAATCCGAAACGAAAAATAAGTACTTGGAATTAAATTATGATTTTACAAAAGCGACGGGCAGCAGATGGGCTTATGCTGATATGGATACAGGCATCCAAATCGAAGGCCAGCCGCAATTTATTAAAATGAGAGTGAACGGCGACGAAAGCCTGAATTCGCTTAGAACGGAGATCAAAGATAACAGCGGGAAGATCTACTATATTGAGCTGGCTCCTAATATCAACTGGAAAGGCTGGAAGCAAGTTTCGGCCGATTTATCGGAATATGATATGAAATTCCCGATTACCGTTAAGAGCGTTTATGTATACAACGATCAGGTTGGCCAGGATGAGCGTGCGGCCGTAGGCAAAATAGGCATCGATGATATTACCTTCACGTACAAAGGCCAGCTGCCGGCACTGCCGAACAATTCGGTGAACCTAACAGTCAATAAAACAGCCGTTTCGGT
Organism: Paenibacillus sp. 32352; assembly: GCF_002042965.1. Classification (GTDB taxonomy): domain Bacteria; phylum Bacillota; class Bacilli; order Paenibacillales; family NBRC-103111; genus Paenibacillus_S; species Paenibacillus_S vulneris. The sequence continues at coordinate 79,356 of NZ_MZNT01000017.1, forward strand.
AAACGGCAAGACGATGACCTTGGAGCAAGCTCCTGTTATTGTCAGCGGAAACACGCTGCTTCCTATTCGTTTTGTAACAGATGCGTTGGGCGGAACGGTGCGCTGGGATGATAAAGAACGTAAAGTCACTGTTATTCGTGGGGATAAGATGATCGATCTCTGGATCGATAATCCGGATTTAATCGTTAACGGAAAGCGGATAACGGCTGAGGTGGCACCCAAAATTATGAAGGATGTTACTATGGTACCACTGCGCATTTTATCCGAAAATCTCGGCTGGAAAGTAACCTGGGACGCCAAAACCCAGCAGATCACTCTGCAATAATTAGTTCCATGCTCCTCTTACAAACTTGAATAAATATGGTACTATATTGCTAGGAGCCTGTCCGACACTCGGGGTCGTGCAGGCTTCCTGTATATGGAATCGTTGGAGAAGGGGCCTTACGTATGCAAGTGGACGCTTTGGACCGCATTATTAAGAATGCAATTGACGTCATGGAAAGCAGCAAATATCAAATATTTGAAATTTGTGAAAATGTCCGGTCAGAGCGTAGTGCGTTGAACAACGAGCTGCAGGAAGTAATGGACGAAACGCGAAAGACCATAGATATGGTTGACCACATTGAGTTGGAATATCGGAGGGCCCGTATTCGGCTGACCGAGGTTAGCCGCGATTTTAAACGCTTCAAAGAAGATGACATTCGGACGGCCTACGAATTTGCAACTCAAATGCAAACCCAGCTCGCTATGTATCGGGAGAAGGAGCTTCACCTGAAGGCAAGAAGGGATGATCTTGCGAAACGAATAAAAAATGTCGATAAACAATTAGAGAGAGCTGAAGCTGTCGTCTCCCAGGTCAATGTAGTTCTCGAGTACCTGTCCGGTGACTTGAATCAGGTAACCCGGCTGTTGGAATCGGCCAAAAACAGGCAGCTTCTAGGCCTGAAGATTATTTTGGCCCAGGAGGAAGAGCGCAAACGGATTGCCCGGGAAATACATGACGGTTTGGCTCAAACTATGGCGAATGTTGTACTGCGAACGGAAATTGCCGAAAGAATGCTGACCAAACAAGCCTATGCGTCTGTCAAAGAAGAGCTCGTGGACTTGAAGGGCCAAGTCAGAGGAGGGATTGAGGAGGTTCGCAAAATCATTTTCAATCTTAGGCCCATGGCATTAGACGACCTGGGGCTCATTCCTGCTTTGCGGAAATTTGTACAAGACTTTGAAGAAAAATCAAAAATCAACACGCAATTTGAATTTTCTGGTAAAGAAACAAGGCTTCCCTCCGGGATGGAGGTTGCGATTTACCGTCTTGTGCAGGAGGCGTTTTCCAATGTGGTCAAGCATGCCCAAGCCTCGCACGTTTCGCTGGAAGTGACTTACCGGCAGCAGATGGTGAAAATCACTGTTTCAGATAACGGCGTCGGTTTTCTTGTCGACAGTGTGGAGAAGAAGATCGAAAAAGGGAGCCATTACGGCATTATAGGGATGCGTGAACGCGTAGAGCTGCTGGAGGGCAGAATGGAGCTCACATCGACGAAAGGTGCGGGCACTAAAGTATCCATGTTGATACCCATCAAATTAGATTCGAAGGAGGACTAAGTAATGGACATCACGGGAAATGCAAAACGCAACATTAAACTGGTATTGGCGGATGATCATCAATTATTTCGTGAAGGGGTCAAACGCATTATCAATATGGAAAACGATCTGGAGGTCGTCGGCGAGTGTGGAGACGGCATTCAAGTTATTGAGCTGTGCAACACGTTGCATCCGGATATCGTACTTATGGATATTAATATGCCTATTGAGAACGGTGTAGTAGCTACAGAGAAGCTCAAGGGGATATTTCCGGATATCAAAGTCATTATCCTTTCTATTCATGATGATGAAAGCTATGTCTTTGAAACGCTGCGTAAAGGAGCATCCGGCTATCTCCTGAAGGATATGGAAGCGGAGTCGCTCATTAATGCTATCCGGTCCGTAGTTGCAGGACATGCCTATATTCATCCCAAAGTAACAGGCAAGCTAATCAATCAGCTGCGCAGAATGACCTACCTGGATGAAGTGGGTACGGCAGGAAACGGCACTCTAGCCAAGGATGCGGGAGTCAGATACGTTCATACGGACAATAGCCCGTTGACGCGCAGGGAAGCCGAAGTGCTTCGGCTGATGGCAGAAGGCAAAAGCAATAAAACCATTGGGGAATTTTTGTATATCAGCGAGAAAACTGTCAAAAATCATGTGAGCAGCATTTTGCAGAAGATGGAAGTCGATGACCGGACACAGGCGGTTATTATTTCCATCAAAAACGGCTGGGTCACGCTGTAAACAGGAACCAACCAACTCATTGCGGCATATACTGGTCTTAAGGGAGGGAGCCGCGATGATGTTAGGGTTACTGTGGATCTTTGGCAGCTATGCTGCAAGTATTGCCTTGGTGCATTGGTGTTATCGACGGCGCCGGAGAACGGGTCGGAATGAGACGCATTTTTTGCTCGTTACACATAACAATGAAAATCAGGTGGAGTGGTACATTCGTTCGCTGCTTTTTTTCTCGCGGTTTAAAGGCAGGGACGTCCACTTGACTATAGCCGATGAAGGCTCGACGGACGAAACGTTGGCTATCGCCGAACAATTCCGCAAGGAGCATAATCTGGAGATCCTCACCTTTGAGGGGCTGGAATCATGGGACGAATGGATTCGTCAGCATGAAGATAAGCAGGTTATAGTTGTTCGGCTAGCCAACCCAGAAGGTTTGGAAACCGCTTACAAAATGATGTGAGGATGAATGGATGTAGGTGAGAGCAGTTCTATATGCGGTCATTAACAAGCATGGCGCCAAGTGGCATGTATCGTTAGACATGCGGGTCGATTTGGCGTTCTGGTTCGGTCAGTATGCGGATTCGATTAGAATACGGATGCTGGAGCCGGCCATTTCGTTTGGACAAGCTGTAGTTCTAAGAGACAAACTGAATGCGATGGCATGGACAGCAAGAGAACTAGACCTGTCCTCGGTATGGACAAGGAAAATTTCGGAGCAAGCGTCATCCCTTGGGATCACCATGCTGGCTGCACACGATTCGGATAAGTGGCTGCTTATGGATTGTGAAAAGCGGCAGTGGGATGCCTATCAGCAGAAACCGGAAGCGGTAGTGACGCTGCAGGCGGACGAACTCATCCGGTTTGTAGAATTCATGCAGGGACGCAGCTTGTTATGCGATGAAGTGAAACAGCTGATGGAGCACCATGGGTTGCAGGCGGCGGCCTCAGCGCCGTTGGCTTACATACAAGCGGGCTTTTTATACGGGTATTTGATCATGGATCAAGGTATTAAAAAGCAGAAGGGCAAGGGCTGGAAGCGTACCAAGGAGAACTACCAATGCCATCGGTGCGGCGGCGATTCCGAGCGTATGGTCATGACAGATTGCATGTTCTGCGGTCAACCATGCCCCTACTGCGAACAATGTCTTACGATGGGAAGATCGCGGTTTTGTTCGGTTACCGTCCGTTCCTCCTATTATGCCGCTCAGGTACGGGAAGGAGTATCAGGTAGAAAGGAAGCATTGGAATCGTATCTTGCTCCATGGGGGTTAAGCGAGATTCAAGCCGAAGCTTCGGGACAAGCGTTGCATTTTTTGAAAGGAAATGAATTGAAGTCTTTAAACAAAAAACCAAATCATCCGTCTCAATTTCTTATTTGGGCTGTCACCGGAGCGGGAAAAACAGAAATGATTTTCCCCATGATCCACTATAAAGTATCCAAAGGCGGTCGTGTCGTTGTGGCAACCCCTAGAAGAGATGTCGTGCTGGAGCTGAAGCCCCGATTGGAAAAAGCGTTTGATCCTGTTCCCGTAGTTACGCTGTACGGGGGGAGCGAGCAGAGGTGGGACACCGCTCCGATAACGATTGCGACAACTCACCAGCTGCTGCGATTTGAACGAGCTTTTGATCTTGTAATCATCGATGAGCTGGATGCGTTTCCTTACCATAATAATCCCATGCTGCAGTATGCGGCAGAAAAGGTATGCAAAGCCGAAGGGGCAACGATCCTATTATCGGCTACGCCCCCGGTACCGCTTCAGAAGGCTGCAGCACGGCGTAAGCTGCCTCATGTCAAAGTAACGGCCCGTTATCATCGGCATCCGCTGCCAGTCCCCTCACTACTTGCTACGCCTCCGTTACGCCAGCAACTTCAGAAAGCTGCCCTATCCGGCAGCTTGGTACGCATCATGACGGAATCGATACAAAGAGGAGCACAGCTATTTGTGTTCGTACCCAAGATTTACATGGTAGAGCCTTTGACAGAGCTGCTTAACCGTACATTTCCGGAGGTGGCTACTGAGGGGACTTCCTCTAAGGATGAGCACCGGTCCCAGAAAGTGATGGATTTCCGCAGCAAGCAAACCCGCATTCTGGTTACAACCACAATACTTGAGCGAGGTGTAACGATCCCCAAATCGGATGTGCTGATTTTGGATGCGGACGAGCCTATCTTTGACGCTGCTGCCCTGGTTCAAATGGCGGGGAGGGCGGGGCGTTCTGCCGACGATCCTGCCGGTAACGTCTATTTTGCCGCGAAGGAGAAAACCCGGGCTCAAGTGGAAGCGATTCGTCAAATCAAAAGCATGAATGCGATGGCCAGAAAAAAAGGGTATTTGCGTACAAAGGGGACGGATGCTAAGTGAGGGCAAGCACAAGAACGGTGGATTGGATACAGCAAAAATGGACGCAGCTTCTGAAGACAGCTGAGGGGGTGCTTTCGCCTCAAAAGCTGATCTGTACGGCCTGCGGTCATGACTACAGCGTTCCAAAAGAGCTCCCGTTATGCGATAGCTGCTGGACAGCTATACCGTGGGTCTTAGAAGTCCATTGCAGCTGCTGCGGCCGGCCGGAGAACTGCACGGATTGCCAGCGGCGGCATGAGCAGTATTTTGTTCAGAACCGAAGCGCAGTCAGCTACAGCCCATTGATGAAGGAGTGGCTCGCGGTTTATAAATACAGGGGGCATGAAAAGCTCCGGGAGCTTCTCGGCACCATGCTGCTGCACGCTTATCATTTGCATCGCAAAAGTGAAGAAGTAAGGGAGGCAGAGGTACGCACTCCCGGTTTGGAGCTCATCACTTATGTTCCCGTGAGCCAGGCCAGACAGCTCGAAAGAGGCTTTAATCAGGCGGAGCAGCTGGCGCAGGAGCTGGGCAGAAGAGTGGGCCTTCCGGTTGTTCCGATTCTGGAAAGAGTCCGGCACACGGATAAACAAAGCTTTAAGACTCGCGGCGACCGGTTGGGGGATTTGCGGGGAGTCTTTGCCGTGCTTCCTGCAGCCAAAGATGTCTTGCGAGACCTGGCAGCCCGATCGAATATAAAGCTGTATATGGTTGACGATGTGTATACGACCGGAAGTACGCTGAATGAGTGCGCCAGAACGGTGCAGACCGAGCTCAAAGGGATTGAAATTTACGGGTTAAGCTGGGCAAGATGACATCTGATGTCGGATTTTGTTAAAATGAAGTATACAACATCATGCTACTTGCGATACACTATGACTAATTATCCTATTCAGCAAGTCGATCGAATGTTTAACAATGGGGGGAGCTCAGAAATGAGTCTGAATGTCGATAACTGTCAGCGCTGCGGCAAAATCTACGTCAAGAACAATTACGGCTTATGCGGCCAATGTCTCAAAGATATCGATCTGCAGTATGAGAAATGCTTGAAGTATTTGCGCGAGCAGCGTTCTTGTTCCATAACCGAGCTTAGCGAGGCAACGGAGGTCCCGGTGAAGCAGATTACCAAGTTTATTCGTGAAGGGCGTATATCCATCAAGAATAATCCCAATATGTCCTATTACTGTGAGGTATGCAACGCCCCTATCCGTGAACATACGATCTGTGAGTCGTGCAGACAGCGGCTTGCCAAGGATGCGAGCCATATGCAAGAGGACGAGCAGCGGAAGCAAGCTCTGCAAGAGGAAGCCAACCGAATGTCGTTCAATATTAAGGATCGTTTGAAGGACCGCCACAGCTAATGATATTATCAATTTAATATAAACTTTCATGATAACTCCACCGATAAAAGTAATAACGCTTATTCGGTGGGGTTATTTTAATGAATAAACGAGGTGATAGGCATGAAGATAAATGGTACCAATCGGGTCGGTGCGGTCAATCAATATATGAAATCCCAAGAGGCTTATGCTGCTGCGGGAAAGACCAAGACTCAGAAAAAGAAAGACCAAGTAGAAATATCCAGTGAGGCGAAGGAACTATTGGAGACGCAAAATCCGGCTGCGGCAGAGAAAGCCAGAGAAAAAGTAGAAGCTTTGAAATCATCGGTAGCTGCGGGTACCTATAAGGTCGATGCCAGGACGCTGGCGGAGAAGCTTTTTCCTTTTATTAAATGATTAACATTCTGAATACACGGGTGGATGAGCATGGCATTTGAGGCTTTGATACAAATCATGACGGCGCTGAACGACGTACACGAAAACTTACTTGAGCTGGCAGAACGGAAGAAGCAGGTGCTCATCCAGAACGATGTAGAGCAGTTAATGCAGATCGTTTCCAAGGAAAACAAGCTCGTCAAGCAGATCGGCGAACTGGACCAGCAGCGTGTAGAAGCCATCGGACAATTCATGATCGAGAAAGGCTATAAGCCGAATCCAAAAGTAACGGTTAGCGACTTGACGAAAATCATCTTCAATGTGGAAGATAAGAAAGCGCTTCTTGGGATGCAAAAGCAGCTATTGGGCAATATTCACAAGCTTAAAGAGCTGAATCAGTTAAATCAGCAGCTGATTGAGCACTCGCTGGCTTTTCTAGAATATTCTCTGGACCTTATTGCAGGCCCTCCGGAAGACGAATATACGTATAAAAATCCGCAAATGAATACCTACGGCTCGAAGCGGGCTGGATTATTTGATACTAAGGCTTAAAGCCTTAGAAAGCGACGGAGGGAGTTAAGAAAGATGCGATCTACTTTTGGCGGTATTGAGATTTCCAAGCGGGCTTTGTTTACGCAGCAGGCTGCTCTTTCAACAACAGGCCATAATATTGCTAATGCTAACACAGCAGGATATTCTCGTCAGGTCGTTAATATGGTTGCGGCCAGACCGATCGAAGCTCCAGGGCTAATGCGCAGCAATGTGCCGGGCCAAATGGGGCAAGGGGTAGAGTTTGATTCGGTCACGCGAATTCGCGAAAAGTTTTTGGACGATCAATTTTATAACGAAAATAAAGGCTTGGGCAGCTGGACCGTTCAGCAGGATACGCTGGAAAAATTAGAGGCCATCATTAATGAACCCTCCGATTCAGGCTTGCGATCGGTTGTAGATAAATTCTGGGCGTCCTGGTCCGATCTAAGTAAGGATCCTGAAAACATTACAGGAAGAAAGATCGTCCGGGAGAATGCCATGGCTCTGGTAGATTCTCTGAATTTAACGAGCAGACAGCTATCGGATTTGAGCAACGACCTGACGGAGAATATTTCCGTTAAAGTGGACCAGGTCAACTCTATTATTTCAACCGTAGCCGATTTAAATAGAGAGATTAAGCGGATTGAAGGCATGGGCGATAGCGCCAATGATCTGAGAGACCAGCGCGATCTGTTGGCAGATAATTTGTCCAAGATCGTAAATGTCAGGGTCCAAGAGACGGATACAGGCTATAACATAACTATGGGGAATACGGTTCTGGTAGATGGCAATACCGCTACCCTTACCTCCGTAGCCCAAGTTACAAGTGCGGCTGCATCAGGCGACCTTAATAGCGGCGAAATCTACGGAATGATTCAGTCCAGAGACCGGTATGTGGCGGATTATCAAAAGCAGCTGGATACATTGGCAAGCACGATTGCCAACGGGAAAATTACCGTAACGATTCCGAAGGGTTCAGTTCTCCCGGAAGGAACCATTTTTAACGATACGGTTTATAGTGGAGATAAGCGAACTTTGCAGGATGATCTTACCGTTACGGTAAATGGTCTGAATGGTCTCCATAAGCTGGGCTACCTTAACGATGATCCGACCAAAAAAGTAGGTGATTTCTTCACCTCCAAGGGTAACGGGACTATTACGGCAGCGAATATTCAGTTGAATCCAACGATTGCGGCTGATCCTAGCAATATAGCGACATCCATGAGAACGGCTATGAACACTGCGACTAACAAGGAAGAAGTCATTACGGGTAACAACACGCTTGCTATCCTGGTTTCCCAGCTTAAAGATACGAAGTTTGATTTTAATTCAACAGGCACTGCCGGGTCAGTCCTGCAGTCCGGTACGATTAATGATTTTCTGAGAGCAACCATTGGACAATTAGGGGTACAATCCACGGAAGCCAAGAGACAAGTCGATAATTCCAAATCTATTGTCGATCAGGTGGATGAGCGCAGACAGTCCGTCAGCGGGGTGTCCCTTGACGAAGAGATGGCGAATATGATCAAGTTTCAGCATGCCTATAACGCGGCGGCCAGATCGATGACGACCTTTGACGAGATGCTAGATAAAGTAATTAACGGTATGGGTGTAGTAGGAAGATAGTAAGCAGTAAATAGGAGGGGTTATTATGGCGCTTAGAGTTACCCAGAGCATGATGAGTATGCAGCTGATACGAAACCTGAATACCAACACGATGCGGATGAATAGCATGCAGGAGCAAATGTCGACAGGCCGCAGAATTAATAGGCCTTCCGATGATGCGGTGGGTATTACGTATTCCTTACGTTATCGCAGTGAGCTGGATGCGAACGATCAATATATCAAAAATGTGGATACCTCCAGATCGTGGCTCGATTTCAACGATACGATGCTGGACCAGGTGGACCAAGTGTTCTTGCGAGCTACGGATTTGGCAACACAAGGGGCAAATGGCACTAATTCGGAAGCTGCTTTGAAGAGTATAAAAGCTGAAGTAGACGAGTTATACAAACAATTGGTCACTATAGGAAACAGTAAGCTGAACGGCAAGTTTGTTTTTAATGGCCAGACCACGGACAAAGCCCCTTATACAGAGGAAGACGCCGGGAATGAGACAACGGATCCATATGAGGTGGCATTCGAAGTTGGGGCAGGCATTAAATTGCCTGTGAATCTGACGGGGAATGAAATTTTCGGATCTCGAACTGACCCGGATAATGCGTTTCAAATTTTAAAACAATTGAGCAGCGACCTGGAATTAGGCAATACAACCGGGGTATCGGCAGCGCTTGACAAGATTAGTTCAAGAATGAACACCATTGTCTCCACCCGTGCTGAAATTGGTGCCAGAGTCAACCGCTTGGAGTTTGTTGAAAACCGCTTAAAGGATATCGGTCTGAACATTGAAGGGCTGCAGTCCAAAGTGGAGGATGCTGATTACAGCAAGCTTATGGTAGATTCCAAGGTTAACGAGAATATATACCAGGCTTCCTTGTCGGTAGGCGCCAAAATTATATCTCCGACGTTAGTTGACTTCTTACGTTAAAAGGAGGCCGCGGCTTGATTCCATTCCCCCAGATCGATATGCGTCAGCAGTTTGGCCGAATCGGTATTGATGCGGATTTAGGGCATTATGAAATTCATCAGTCCAAGGCAACGTTAGATATCCAGACCACTCCATCCAGATATGAAGTTAACTCGCCTCAAGGCGAACTTCATATTAATCAAGACAGAGCATGGAGTGCATTAAATGGAGGCAAGCCTGCTGAATTCACCAATCGAATCTATTCCCAGATGGACGGTATTCTTTTACAGGCCATAGCCAAGATCGTACAGGATGGCAATCGTATGGCGGCACTGAACGTGCCCGGTAACCCATTAGCAGATATCGCGTTTGAGAATGCTTTCGAACCCCAGCCTTCTATCGAGTATATGGGAGAGGCTTCATATGATAACGTGGATATCGAGTACATCCCCCATAAGCCGGATATTCAATTTGTAGAAGGAAAGCTGAATATACAAAGTCAAGTGAATAAGCCGGAAATTAATTATGTGCGGGGAAAGCTGGATATTTATATGGAGCAGTCTCCCAAACTGGATATTATACCGCCTGTCATTGACACAAGGCTATAAACATTACAAACTATAGATTATTACAATCTGTAGTTTTTGTTTTTTACGTAAGAATAATGATAATTTTATAAAAGATAAGGTTAAAATGGAAAGGGATGTCCTTCATGATACTTGACTCTTCTAGGCTTGGCAAAATTACTGTTGATGAACAGGAATTTATTACATTTCCGACGGGAATCCCGGGATTCGAGGAACTGAAAACGTATGCGATCGTTACCCCGGATCCGGATTTGCCCTTATCCTACCTGCAATCGGTGGAGAATCCTGAGCTTTCCTTTATTATCGTGGACCCGTTCCTGTTTGAACCAAGCTATGAGTTTATCTTGTCGGAAACCGCAAAAGAGGAATTAAAGGCAAGCCTGGAACAAGACATTGTGGTGTGGAGTATCGTTTCAGTCCGGGATGATTTCAAAAACGCCACTCATAACTTATTGGCCCCATTGGTCATTAATATGAAGGAACGGTTAGGGAAGCAAGTGATTTTGCAAAATACTCCATACAAAACCAGACATAGGTTATTTGCTGCTAATGGATGAGATGGATAAAAGAATAGAGAGGTGAATAAGCTATGCTGGTTTTATCAAGAAAAAAGGGTGAATCGTTAATGATAGGCGACCAGATTGAGATCGTGGTTCTGGCTGCCGAAGGCGATACCATCAAACTAGGCATTCAGGCACCCCGAAATATCGAGGTTTTACGAAAAGAAGTATACGAGCTCATCCAGAATTCCAATGAAGAAGCGTCCTTACCTAGCCCTGATTTAGGGGAATTGAAGGAAATGATCAAAAAAAGAGGGAAATAAGAGATAATGGGATGAATTTAGGAGAAATATGCAGAAAATCGTTGATATTTGTCCAGATATGCCCGAAATTAAGCTGATTAACATCTATAAACGAAAAAACAATGGTACGATATATATAGTAAGCGGTTCAATAGGATCGGCCGAGCTATGGACCGCTATATTATAAACTCGCAAGGAAGCGGGTTTTCACTTCAAGGAGGAAGAATTCAATGATTATCAACCACAATATGAACGCATTGAACACTCATCGCCAAATGGGTACGAACAACGTAGCTGCCGGCAAAAACATGGAAAAATTGTCTTCCGGTCTTCGCATTAACCGTGCGGCTGACGATGCTGCTGGTTTGTCCATCTCCGAAAAAATGCGCGGTCAAATCCGTTCCATGGAGCAAGCTCAACGCAATGCTCAAGACGGTATCTCCCTGGTTCAAACAGCTGAGGGCGCTTTGACTGAAGTAAGTGATATGCTTGTTCGTATCAAAGAATTGTACACTCAAAAAGCTAACGGTACATACAACACTACTGACAAAGCGAACATTGATGAAGAGTTGAAAGCTCTGAAATCCGAGATCACGAACATTGGAACTAACACCAAGTTCAATGATATCGCGTTGTTGGATAGCAGCTTGTCTGTAGATATCCAAATCAACCATACTTCTTCGGATACTTTGAAAATTGCATTGGGCACTAACATTGCAAGTGTTGGTACAAGTGCTACTGACCTTGACAATGCAACCAAACAAATCGATGCAGTTGCAAAAGCTCGCGCTCAACTGGGTGCTCTTCAAAACCGTTTGGAACACACTTCCAACAACTTGGGTACTACAACTGAGAACCTGACTGCAGCTGAATCCCGTATCCGTGATACTGATATGGCTAAAGAAATGGTGAATTTGACGAAGAACAACATTCTTCTTCAAGCTTCCCAAGCTATGCTTGCTCAAGCCAACCAACAACCACAAGGCGTTCTGTCCTTGCTGCGTTAATCTTAAAGTCATTAAAGACTTCAGATTTCGATCTGAAGTCTTTTTTTCTCTCGGTGAAAGAGATATAGTGCTGTATATTTCAGGTGAATACATACTTAAGAGGAATGAGCTTATGAGACCTACCGTATCATTGTGCATGATTGTAAAGAATGAGGAACGATATCTTAGGAAATGCCTTGATAGTGTAAAGGGATTTGTGGATGAGATCATTATTGTGGATACCGGCTCTACGGACCGTACGCTGGAAATCGCCAATGAGTTCCATGCCAAGGTAAGTGCATTCGAATGGATCCATGATTTCTCTGCGGCCAGAAATTTCGCTATCCAGCAAGCAAGCTGCGATTATATCCTCCAATTGGATGCTGATGAGTATTTGGAGGACGGAGCTGCGCTGCAAGAAGACATAGCCTCCGACAAAGATTATTACAGTGTGACGATCAAAAATCACAAATCCGACGGGGGTTCCTTCGCTCATCAAGCCGTACGTCTCTTTAAAAATCGCGCAGAACTCCATTATATTGGAAAATTGCATGAGCATTTGAACATTCTCGACCCCTCATTGACTCTATCCTCCGGAGATGCGAGTTCGTTAATTAATCACCTCGGTTATCTGGATGACACCGTGCAGGAAAAAAATAAAATAGAACGTAACTATGAAATCATGCTCAAAGAGCTCGAAGTTAATCCATCCCCCTACAGCTTGTACAATATGGGGAAAGTGTGCATGTCGCAAAGGAAATATGAAGAAGCGCTCAATTACTTTAAAAAATCCTATGAACTAGCCGATAACATGTCCTACGTATATTATCTATTTTGCTATATGCTGACCTGTTTAAGATTCCTGCATCGCTACGAGGAAGGCATTTCCCTTGCCAAAGTACTTATCGATAGACAGCCTTTGTACCTGGATTTCCATTATGAATTGGCCAGATTGTATGAGGAATACGGATGTTTGCAGGATGCAGAGATTGTATTGCAGCACTGCTTGAGTGATCAGCCATGGTCCGAAAAGAAAGTAGCGAACGAAGGAGCCAACGGTTATTTATCTTTCTATAGGCTGGCATGCATTTATGATAAACAGGGAAGAAGCGGGGAGGCCTTCGAGGCTATCTTCGAGGCGATCCAAAGTAATCCAGTGTATCAGCCCGCCATTAAACTATATTTACGGCTTATGCTTAAAGCCAACATCAGTCATGAAGAAGTTATCACCCATTTGGAAAAGACCTACAGCGGTAAAGATGCAGAGACCATCAAGATGCTGCTTGTAGCAATATATGAAGCTCGTCATCCTATCATGGCACATTATTTTACGGAAAAGGATGGGCAACCTCTAGATAAAGAAATTAAAGCTGTCGTTGACCAATACGACCACAAATACGAACAATCCCGGGATTTATGGTTAGAGGTTCCAGACATAAAACCGGATAATATAGTCGATCTGCTCACCTTGTCCCTCATTCTTAAGGATACAGATCTAATGAATAAGTGCAGACCATTGGCTAACACGAGCCATCGGGACTGGAAATTAATCAAAGGTTTCATCAAGAGAGAGCCGTTAACTTCGGACCTGAAAGATTCCTGGATAGAACCACATTCGGTAAACATCGCAGAACAATTCATTGTTCTTGGGGAATTTGATATCTTTGAGTATATTTCGGCGTGTATCATGAGATGCTCTTTAGCCACGCAGATTAAACTTGCCATGCTTTTAGCAGATTACGGATTTAAGGATACGGCTGTGGATTTTCTATTAGAGCATTATAATGCCAACCCTAATCATCCAGATGTTCTTCAAGGCTTGTCTGCTATTTTGTATAGAACAGGTCATTATGAAGAGGCGGCAAGCCTATCCGAGCAGCTGGTGAAGCATAGAAACGATTTCCCATCGTATCAGCAATTGTATTTATGTTATATACACTTAGGAAATGGTGGCTCCGCTCAAAGAGTCGCGCAGGAAATGAAAAAGAAATATTCTTATTCCTCCTGGGTTCAATCCTTATAAAGGGGAGTCACAATGAAGAACACGGTATCGCTTTGTATGATCGTAAAGAACGAGGCTCTCTTTATAGAAAGGTGTCTAAAGAGTGTTAAGGACGAGGTTGATGAAATCATTATTGTAGACACGGGGTCGACGGATGATACCATAGCTCTTGCCGAACGATTTGGCGCCCGCATTTATCATTTTCCATGGAAGAATGACTTCGCGTCAGCCAGAAACTACTCCCTGCAGCAGGCAACCTGCCCATATATTTTAGTATTGGATGCGGACGAATATTTGGATGAAAGCAGTCATATTCAAGATATACTTCATTCACAAAAAAAAGGGTACTCGATCAGAGTCAGAAATCAGCTGGAAGATGGCATGGTCAAAACAACGTCTATCCTAAGGGTCTTTCAGTCCAGTCCGTCAATCCGGTTTACAGGACAGATTCATGAGCAAATTATGCTGGATTCCAGCGAAATCGAGGAAACGGGATTTTTGATCCATCATGTTGGCTATAGGAAGGATGTATATGCCCTCAAAAATAAAGCGGAACGCAATATCCGTATTCTACTTGAAGAGGTGGCCAGCTCTCCCTCGGCCTATGCCTATTACAATGTAGGCAAACAGTACCTTGTGGATGGGGAAAATGAGCTCGCGCTGGAATTTCTCATCAAAGCAAGAAACGAGATGAGCTATCAGGAAAGTATCGATGTTCTGGGAATGGAGATCGATTATAATCTGGCGGATTGTTATTACCGTCTGCATCAACCTGAATATGGAATTCCAGTGTTAAATCGTACAATACAGCAGTGGCCCGAGTATACGGATTTATACTTTATGCAAGCCAGGCTATTCGAGCAAATGGGGTATTGGAAGGATGCAGAGCAGTACTTTAAGAAATGCATTTCATTGGGAGATATGGATGGTGAAGTAGCAAGAGAGGGAGTAGGAGGGTATCTTGCCCATTTTTTACTATCCAGGTTGTACGAGAGTCAGGGAAACCTACAGGGGGCGTTAGAGCACGCGTTTCATGCCCTCCATTTAAAGAAAGACTATATGCCTTGTTTGGAAAATTATATTTCATTGGCCCAAAAGGCCGGGGTGGCTTTTGAGGTTCAAAAGGAATGCCTAAACTTCTGCTATCCTGTAAAAAAGGTAGATGAATTAACGACACTAATAGGTCTTCTATATAAATATAGACATCCGCTTTTGCAGGAATATATTACACAGTATGGCATTCATAACGATATCGCCCTAACCGCATGCGGATTACAATACAGCGGCCAGTATGAAGAAGCACGATTGAAATGGTGCGAGGTGGATGGACTTCACAAGAACAATCTTGAAGACGTTATTCTCCTTTCCTTGCTTATTGATGGAGAGAGGATGATGGAGAAGATTCGCACCATACCTCTTTTAACTGAACAGCAAATCAAAACGATTATCTCTGTTATCAAAAAGGAGAACCTAAGCCAAGATAGAGTGGATGCTTTCCTTGGGCAGGTACTCCTAACATTATGCGAGAGATGCATCAGATTAGGTGAATTTGATTGCTTTGAGTACGTATCGGGATTGATTCGATCGTGCGGGCTGGATATCCAATATCAGTTGGCCCTTCTATTAGACCAATCCGGATTTAAGGATGTGGCCTTTGACTTTATGGTTTCAGTCTTTGAGAGTCAAGAGAGGACTGCAGAAATCGAACAGTTTGTAGGAAGCCGATGTTTAGAGCGCGGCTATAGGGAGGACGCCAAGCATATTTTCCTGCAATTAGCTCATACTGCTCCTTCATACGATGTATATTTATCTTTGTACGAACTGCTGTTATTAGAGGAAGCCCCCTCTCAGGCAAGAGAGCTGTTAAGTGACATGAAGAACAGGTTCCCGCTTTCAGCCGTTATTCAGTCATTATGATGGTCCATGAGGCATTTTTCAATTATCTCTAAACAATAAGAAGCGTATATCCGATATAAATGGTAAATATCGTTCTGTCGGGGGTGTATTTCTGTGATATCGGATGTATCGCTTAACGGTAGTTCCTCCATTCCGCTTACGGGTAAAGAGACTGCTGTAAAAGCTGCGGAGCCTATAAGCAGCGCTCCAATTACTAATTCCAAGGACTTACATAAGGCCGAAATACAAGGAGCCCGCGTGTCGACGGGTGATGAGCAAATTGTAAAGGCCATTGAACGTGCATTGAAAGCACTGCAAGGTCCAACCACGATGGTAGAAGTGTCGGTTCATGAAGAAACAAAGCAAGTCATGGTTAAGGTGCTGGACCAGGATTCAGGCAAAGTCATCCGAGAAATCCCCCCTGAGAAAATGCTAGATCTTGTCGCCAACATGATGAAGGTTGCAGGGCTTTTAATAGATGAACGGAGATAAATAGTGGAGGTGTGACTTATGGTACAAAGAATTAGCGGCTTTGCATCCGGGATGGATATAGACCAGATTGTAAGTAATATTATGACGGCCAAGCGGGTTCCTCTGGATAAGCTGAAGCAGAAACAGCAGACGTTACAGTGGCAGAGGGAGAACTTTAGAGATATCAACTTAAAGCTGGTTGAGTTTAGAAAGAAAACGTTTGACAACTCGCTGGCAGGCTCCTTTCAAGCCCAAAAATCTACGGTAACCGGCGATACCAATGCCGTTACGGCTAAAGCAAGCAGCCAGGCTACATCCGGGAGTGTGAGCATCGAGGTTACAGAATTGGCCAAGACGGCGTCCGTTTCAAGTACTAACGCTTTGCTGGATACTAGCAGCAACAAACCCTATTCAGCTTCAACCACATTAACGGCTGCAGGTATTAGCGGGACTAAAATTACTATAAATGGATCTGAAATCAAGTTTGATACAGATGAGACGATAGGATCGTTGGTTACAAAAATAAATCAAAATAAGGCTGCCAACGCGAGCGCATATTATGACGAGGTTACGGGGAAATTATCCATCACCTCTAAGGTTTCCGGGAAAATCAATGGGGATGGAAAGATTGCCATTGGTGGTGATGGGAACTTTTCTGCGAAATTCGACCTCACCAATGTTACCGTCGGTGACGACGCCAAGCTTAAAATCAATGGAATTGAAACGACACGTCCTACCAACAGCTTTAATGTTAACGGAATTGATATTACGCTCAACGCTAAAACAACCAGTCCGTCTGTCATTACAACAGCGGTAGATACCGATCAGGTTATCGAGAAGATTAAGTCCTTTATCTCCGACTATAACGATTTGTTGTCAACCTTAAACACAAAAGTGAAGGAAAAGCATGACAGGAACTTTACGCCACTAACGGATGATCAGAAAAAGGCCATGAAGGATGATGAGGTCGAGAAGTGGGAGGAAAAGGCGAAGACGGGCTTGCTGTATAATGACAGCATATTAAATGACGCTATTTCCAAACTGCGGTCCAACATATCCTCCGTAGTCATGGTTAATGGTGAGAAAGCGATATTGGATCAAATAGGCATTACGACGGGGCAATGGTTCGAAGGCGGCAAACTGATTTTGAAGGACGAGTCCAAGCTTAGAGAAGCCATTGAAAAGGAACCGGATAAAGTAGCGGCATTAATTACGAGCAAAAATAAAGGCATGTATGACGACCTTAAGAAAACGCTGGATTCACTTACTGAAAGAGCAGGTACCTCCTTCGTTGCTACGTCCAAGGATGCGGTATTGAAAGAAGAGAGCACGATCGGGCGGCAGCTGAAAAGGTTGAACAACGATATCTTGAACCAAACCAGACTATTGAATGATATGGAAACAAGGTATTATAAACAGTTTACGGCTATGGAAACCGCTATGAATAAATTTCAATCCCAGTCGTCTTCGTTTTCCAGCTTTGGTTAAGAGAATAAGTAAGAGGTGAACCCAATGATCCAAACGCCATTCAATAAATATCGGGAGACTTCTGTCCAAACTATGACTCCTGCCCAGCTCTTAATTATGTTGTACGATGGAGCCATTCGTTTCGCCAAAAAGGGAGTCGAAGCCGTTAAACAGAAAAACTATCAAGAGGCTAACAACAGTTTTATTAGGGTCCAGGAAATTATAAATGAATTGGTGGCATCTCTTGATCATTCCTATCCTATTTCGAAAGATCTGCTGCACTTATATGATTATTTCCTCCGGAAAATGATTGAAGCTAACATCAAGAAAGATATTCAGCCTGCCTTGGAGGTTATAGATCATCTAGTAGAGCTTAAGGAAACGTGGATTCAGGCCTCGAAGCTTAGTGCATCCTCAGGGTCTGTGCGCAGCCATGGATAATAGCCTAGACGAGCTGCTGCAGCTTACCCACCAACTGGCTTCCAGACTGGAAACGGCAGACTACGAGGAAATGGTTGAATTTGTGGATACGCGGGAAGAGCTTGTACAAAACATCCGGCAGCAATATGAGCAGCATCATTTCGATAAAGCATATCTGGAGTCCGCACGGGCATCCATCCTCAGCTACGATACTCTGATTCTTCGCCGAATGCAGCAATTAAAGGATGAAGCCTCAGGGAATCTGAATAGAATGACCGCGGCCAAGCAGCAAAAATCGAGTTATGAAGCGAAGTATGCTCCGGAAAGCTTGTTTTTTGATAAAAAAAAATAGAGGAAGCTCCTTTCAAAACAACCTTCTGCCCCAAGCGAGGGTTGTTTGTTTTATATCTGAAGAAAAAAATCGGCAATCCCAGGCATGTGTACAAGCTTATTTTATATATCCACCATCCCTGTGGATAATGTGCATAACTTTGTGTATAACTTTATAGAAAATGTCGAAAAACCGCGTAATGATGCGGTTTTTCTTTGTGAATACTTTATTCACCTCATGTTAATACGTGAATTTTCAAAATATTTTGCTAAAAGCCGTGGATATAATTGACATCCGTGGAGAGGGGATGCTATATTCGATTTGTGGGCATGCCCACAGTTATTTGATAATGAAGGGAATGTTTTACATGCAAGGTAAAGTAAAATGGTTTAACGCAGAAAAAGGATACGGTTTCATCGAGCGCGAAGACGGCGGAGACGTATTTGTTCACTTCTCGGCAATTCAATCCGAAGGATTCAAAACGCTGGAAGAAGGTCAAGCGGTTGAATTCGATATTGTGGAAGGCGCTCGCGGACCACAAGCAGCTAACGTTATCAAACTATAATCATCCGGCTTCAATGCCCTAGTATAGATGGTTATTCGATACAATTAGCAGCGACAACACCCTGGAATAGATCCGGGGTGTTTTTTTATCTTTCGGGTCTCCACGCAAAGGCCTAAATCAGCTTCGAGATGAAGCATCCTTTATAAGGTTATTATATTTTTGTTAAGCTTTATGGAAGCAGAGGCACTTCCAGGAGCCCTATCATCCCGCGGAAAGCGAGCGATCTTCTCTTAAAACGCTGATTCTATGCGCTTTGTCACATCGTCACTAAATTGTTAGAATATTTTGAAAAATTGTCGATAAGTATGAAGGATTTTTGAAGGTGCCTATAGAATATAGTATAATAGGTACATGAAAGGAGGAGAAGTACAATGAAATTCAACATTCGCGGTGAACGTATTGAGGTTACTGAGGCACTTAAAGAGTATGTTGAGAAAAAGCTTAGCAAGCTGGAAAGGTACTTTGAAACTCCCCCTATGACTGAAGTGCATGTCACACTGAGTGTAGTCAAAGGATTACAAGCAGTCGAGGTGACGATCCCGCTGACAGGTGTCATGCTGCGGGCCGAGGAAAAGAGCAACGATATGTACGCTTCCATCGATATGGTGATCGATAAGCTGGAGCGGCAAATCCGTAAGCACAAAACAAAGGTGAATCGTAAAATCCGCCAAGAGGGCGGCATGAGGGATATATTGAGAGTGGATTCCCCTGCACAGTATGAAGATGAGGATGAATATGAACTGGTTAGGACCAAGCAGTTTATGCTTAAGCCGATGGACATTGATGAAGCTATCCTGCAAATGAATATGGTTGGTCATAGCTTTTTCGTTTTTGCCAATTCCAATACAGAGCAAGTGAATGTGGTATATAAACGCAATGACGGCAAATACGGCTTGATTGAACCGGCCAGATAATGGATGCGAAATTCGGGAGCTTGCCTGACAGGGCAGGCTCTTTAGCGTTTATTGAAGAAACTATTGACAGAAGATAATAAAAGGATACCCCGCAATTCTTGCGACTTGTGTCGCAAACTGCTACAATTTAAGGCAAACCGTTCTAAAAAAAGGGAGATGGGCCCATGCTAGGACTCGTTAAGAAAATATTCGGCGATTCAAATGAGCGTGAAGTGAAGCGGCTGTGGAAAACGGTCGAAGCAATTAATGAATTGGAACCCTCAATGGAGGGGTTGTCCGATGAGGAGCTTAGACATAAAACTGTAGAATTCCGCGAACGTCTGGAGCAGGGCGAGGATTTGGACGATCTGCTTCCTGAAGCCTTTGCTGTTGTGCGTGAAGCTTCCAAGCGCGTGCTTGGTAAACGTCATTATGATGTTCAGTTAATCGGCGGTATGGTGCTTCATGAGGGCCGTATTGCGGAAATGAGGACCGGGGAAGGGAAGACACTGGTTGGAACCCTGCCGGTATATTTGAATGCTTTATTAGGCAAAGGTGTTCACGTAGTTACCGTCAACGATTACCTGGCTCAACGTGACAGTGCAGAGATGGGAAGAGTGTATGAATTTCTCGGCATGACTGTCGGCGTAAACTTGAATTCACTAGAGCATGGCCAGAAGCAGGCTGCTTACGCTTGTGATATCACTTATGGAACGAACAATGAGTTCGGCTTTGACTACTTGCGTGACAACATGGTCGTATACAAAGAACAGATGGTACAGCGTCCGCTTTATTTCGCGGTAATTGACGAAGTGGACTCCATTCTGGTCGATGAAGCGAGAACGCCGCTCATTATTTCCGGACAAGCAGCTAAATCGACAGATTTGTATTACATGGCGGATCGTTTCGTAAGTAAGCTGAAGGAAGAAGAAGATTATATCGTAGATATTAAAATGCGCTCCGTATCCTTGACGGAGACCGGTGTGGCGAAAGCGGAAGAAGCGTTCGGCATCGAAAACCTGTTCGATCACGCGAACGTTACTTTGAACCATCACATTACTCAGGCCTTGAAAGCTCATGTCATTATGAAGCGGGACGTAGACTATGTCGTTCAAGATAACGAGGTTGTTATCGTAGACGAATTCACAGGGCGCTTAATGACAGGCCGCCGTTACAGCGAAGGCTTGCACCAGGCGATTGAAGCCAAAGAGCAGCTGCAGGTGCAAAATGAATCCATGACACTTGCCACGATTACATTCCAGAACTATTTCCGGATGTACCGCAAGCTGTCGGGGATGACGGGTACGGCGAAGACAGAGGAAGAAGAATTTAAGAAGATTTACGGCTTGGAGGTTATCGTCGTACCGACGAACCGCCCAATGATCCGTCAGGATCTTCCGGATGTCGTGTATAAATCTGTGAACAGCAAATTCCGGGCCGTTGTGGAGGAAATTGTGAAACGTCATCAGACCAAGCAGCCGGTGCTGGTCGGTACGGTTTCCATTGAGAACTCCGAGCGTTTGTCTGAAATGCTGAAGAGAAAAGGAATTCCACACAAGGTTCTGAATGCGAAATACCATGCGGAGGAAGCGGAGATCGTATCCCGTGCAGGACAGCCGGGTGCGGTAACCATCGCCACTAACATGGCGGGACGCGGAACCGACATTATGTTGGGTGAAGGTGTTCACGATGTTGGCGGTCTGCATATTATAGGTACAGAGCGCCATGAGAGCCGCCGGATCGATAACCAGCTCCGCGGCCGTGCCGGTCGTCAAGGGGACCCAGGCTCCTCACAGTTCTACTTGTCTATGGAGGATGATTTGATGCGCCGTTTTGGTGCGGAAAACATCATGGGCATGATGGATCGCCTTGGCTTCGAGGAAGATCAGCCGATCGAGAGCAAGCTGATCACCAAGGCCGTGGAATCTGCTCAGAAGCGGGTTGAGGGCAACAACTTTGACGTGCGTAAAGTCGTTCTTCAGTATGACGATGTGATGAACCAGCAGCGTGAAATTATTTACAAGCAGCGCCGCGAGGTGCTGGAATCGGAAAACATCCGCGATATTACCATCGGGATGCTGATGCCTGTCGTAGAGCGTCTTGTTGAAGCCCACTGTCCTGCGGATCTGGTTCCAGAGGAATGGGATCTACAAGCGATCGTCGATTATGCTAACGGCACCTTCCTTCATGAAGGCCAGTTAACAGCCGAAGAGCTGTGGGGCAAGGAGAAGGAAGAAATCACTGAGTACATGAAGGATCTTGTGATGCGTCTTTACGAAGAGCGCGAGCAGGCGATCGGCGAACCGATTATGCGCGAGCTCGAGAAGGTTATCGTACTGCGTGCGGTCGATTCCAAATGGATGGATCACATTGATGCGATGGATCAGCTCCGTCAAGGTATCCACTTGCGTGCTTACGGCGGTACAGATCCGCTTCGTGAATACCAATTTGAGGGCTTTGAGATGTTCCAGGAGATGATTCAAAGCATTCAAGAGGAAGTAGCTACGTATATTATGAAAGCCCACGTAGAAACGAACCTCGAGCGTCAGCCGGTGGTCGAAGCGGAAGCAATGAGCTCCAACGGAGAGCCGGCTCCGAAGAAGCCTGTCGTTAACAACGACGAGGATAGAGTAGGTCGTAACGATCTGTGTCCTTGCGGCAGCGGCAAAAAATATAAGCAATGCCATGGCGTTCAGTAAGATGAACCGGGTTTAAATAAGGGAAATTTGAACAAAGGGATCGTCGGTATTGTTACCGGCTCCCTTTTTTTGAAGACAACTGGTTAGACTGCTTGCAGTGAATATGGAGGAGTGACGGATAATGTTGGATCCAGAGGTAAAACAGGATTTACGAGAAACGGCTAAAAGGTTAGCTGAGCTTAGGGGGTCTCTTTGACTTAGATCTGAAGCTGGAGCAAATCGCGAACTATGAGGAAAAGATGGCGGCTCCCGATTTTTGGGACGATAACGAGCAAGCACAGAAAATTATTGCCGAGATGAATGCGATTAAGGGGAGCGTAGATGAATTTCAAGCGCTGTCCTCCGAGTTTGAGGATCTGGAAGTTATGGTCGAGCTGTTGCAGGAGGACCAGGATGATAGTATGGCTGCCGATATCGAGCAAGGTATCGCCTCCCTGGTAACGAAGCTGGAGAACTTCGAGCTGCAGCTGTTGCTAAGCCAGCCTTACGATAAATTGAACGCTATTCTGGAGCTTCATCCTGGAGCCGGAGGCACGGAGTCTCAGGATTGGGCGGAGATGCTGCTGCGCATGTATCGCCGTTGGGCGGAGAAACGGGACTTCAAGGTTGAGGTGCTGGACTATTTGCCGGGTGATGAAGCGGGAGTAAAAAGCGTAACGCTGTTAATCAAGGGCTATAACGCCTACGGTTACTTGAAAGCGGAGAAGGGCGTTCATCGGTTGGTACGGATCTCACCTTTTGACGCTTCGGGCCGGCGCCATACATCGTTTGTATCCTGCGACGTGATGCCGGAGATCGACGATGATGTGGAGGTAGAAATCCGCACGGAGGATTTGAAGGTGGATACGTACCGTTCCAGCGGCGCGGGCGGACAGCATATCAATACGACGGACTCTGCAGTCCGGATTACCCACATCCCGACCGGTGTCGTTGTAAGCTGCCAAACGGAGCGTTCGCAGATCAAGAACCGGGAGCGCGCCATGAAAATGCTGCGTTCCAAGCTGTATGAGAAAAAGATCGAAGAGCAAATGAAGCAGCTTGCCGAGATTCGCGGCGAGGTATCCGATATCGCCTGGGGCAGCCAAATTCGTTCCTATGTATTCCATCCATACAGCATGGTCAAGGATCACCGCACATCAGCGGAAACAGGAAACGTCGGGGCCGTTATGGACGGAGACCTCGATATGTTTATCGATGCCTACCTGCGTCTGCAAATCAAATCGGATGCGGCCGAATAATTCGGTGGAGTCTGTTGAAAAACCTGTAAAACTTGAAAAATAGCATCGGTACCCCGGTGAGGTATCCCCCTCCGGCCACTGTTGTTCCCAGAAAAATTTTGATTATATCGCTTACAGCGGGTATTTTCCGAGAACAAAGGCGGACGCTACCGCTCCTACGAGGGATACCCCACCTACCCCCTTTCGCATTTTTCTATATGAATAGGTTTTTCAACAACCTGCACGAATAATTCGGCGTTTTATAAATAAAAACATGGAAGCACATCCTACACATAAAGCCAAGTCTACAGAACGTTGGAAGAGGGGCGGCACGGGCCGTCCATGATCTTGCCTTGTTATTGTTGATACGGTTATGTCCGTGTAGGATGTTTTTTTGTTTGCGATGACATTGTTACGAAGGGTACGGAGGGATGCGTATGCAAAGCAGGAAGAAACGGCCGCGGAACCCGGCGATAGTGCAGCCTGGACCGGGACAGCGCGTCATGGAGTATGTGCTTTTGCTGCTGGGCTCACTGTTGATTGCGATCAGCTTCAATATGTTTTTGAGTCCGAATCAGGTTGCTTCCGGAGGGGTATCCGGCATCAGTATCATTGTGAATTCCTTATTTGGGATTGAGCCTGCCATTACGCAATGGGCACTGAATATTCCTTTATTCTTATTAGGAACCTGGGCTCTTGGAGGCCAGTTCGGGGTTAAAACGGCCATAGGCTCGGTCCTGCTGCCGATGCTTATTCTGCTAACGCGCGATCTTCCGCCATTGACGAATAACATTTTGCTGGCCAGTATTTATGGCGGCATTTTAATAGGTATGGGGCTTGGACTTGTTTTCCGCGGCAGAGGCTCAACGGGAGGGTTGGACTTGGCTGCCCAAATGATACATAGATTTACGGGGCTGAGCCTGGGGCTGGCTGTTGCAATGCTGGACGGGATGGTCATTTTGACCGCGGGCATCGTCTTGTCTCCGGAGAAAGCGCTCTACGCCTTGATCGGATTATTCGTAACGAGCAAAACCATCAACATTGTTCAGCTGGGTCTGAGCTACTCCAAAGTAGCCTTTATTATCTCTTCCGAGACAGCGCCAATTCGGGAAGCGATTTTGCATGATCTGGACCGCGGGGTCACCCAACTGCATGCTACGGGAGGCTATACCGGCGAAGAGAGGACGGTGCTGATGGTTGTAGTAGGACAATCAGAGGTTACCCGGTTGAAGCAGCTTGTGAAGGCATTGGATCCGGGGGCTTTTGTCATATTGAGCGATACGAATGAGGTGCTCGGAGAAGGCTTCAAATTTCATATTCCATCTTAAAAAAGTGAGTGTATGCAATTTGGGACAGATTAGGTAAAATGGGGAAGGCAGCAAGAAATTTTTGCCTCATAAAGTAAAAATTTATGCAGGAAAAATACATCGGGGAAGAAGCAAAATCGGGGGAAAAAATCCATTGAATTATTATACCTTCGAATGTATAATAATACATAGTTTTTCATGTGGAGGGAACGGTTATGTCTAATAAATTAAGAGCGGCAATTATCGGGGCAACAGGATACGGCGGAGTAGAGGTCATTAGGCTGCTTCTGGCGCATCCGAACGTGGAGATCACTTCGGTCATCTCTTCGTCCAGCGCGGGAACGCCGATTGCAGACGGATATCCGCATTTGAATGAAATTATGGTCGGCAACCTGGACGGCATCGACGTAGAACTGATGAAGCAAAAAGCGGATGTGGTATTCATGGCGACTCCGCATGGCGTAGCTGCAGAGCTGGCTCCGAAGCTGGTAGACGCAGGCTTAAAGGTCATTGATATCTCCGGCGATTTCCGGTTGAAGTCTGGAGAAGTGTACGAAAAATGGTATAAGCATAAGCCGGCGGATCCGGCCTATGTAGAAAAAGCGGTGTACGGTTTATCCGAAGTATTCGATGATGAAGTTCGCGATGCGACGTTTATTTCGAATCCGGGATGCTTTCCGACGGCGACGCTGCTCGGCTTGGTTCCTTTGGTCGACAAGGGCTGGGCAGATTTGTCCTCGATCATTATCGATGCCAAATCCGGAGTGTCCGGTGCAGGTCGCGGCTTGAATTTAGCTCATCATTATTCCGAAATTAACGAAAACTTCTTGGCATACAAAGTGAATAAGCACCAGCATACGCCGGAAATTGAGCAGGTTCTCAGCCGTGTAGCAGGTGAAGAGGTCGTTGTATCCTTTACCACTCATTTGGTGCCGATGACGCGCGGCATCTTGTCAACAATGTATGTCAAGCTGAATGGCACTCATTCGGAAGATGAGATCATTGAAATGTACCGTCAGTATTATGAAGGCCGCCGCTTCGTGAGAATTCGCCAGAAGGGCCAGTGGCCGGCGACGAAGCAGGTATGGGGCTCCAACTATTGCGATATCGGCTTCTCGCTGGATGAGCGTACGGGCCGTTTAACGATCATTTCAGTCATTGATAATGTTGTGAAAGGGGCAGCCGGTCAGGCCGTCCAAAACTTGAACTTGATGATGGGCTGGGAAGAATCGACCGGTTTGGCGTTCACCCCGGTGTATCCATAACAGTAACATGCCATGGGTGAGGAGAAGATGAAAGTGAAGGATCAATTTACCGTCGTGCCGGAAGGCTCGATCACAACACCGCAGGGCTTTCGTGCAGGAGGCTTGCATTGCGGCTTGAAGAAAACAAATCGTTTTGACCTCGGTGTCATTGTGTGTGAGGTTCCTGCCCAAGCTGCGGGTGTCTACACACTCAATGCCTTTCAGGCGGCGCCTCTGCGCGTGACGCAGGATAGCATTGCCGTAGACGGCAAGCTGCAAGCGATGATAGTTAACAGCGGCAATGCCAACGCCTGCACAGGTAAGCAGGGAGAGGACGACGCTCGCGAGATGCGTGCTGCAGCTGCAAAAGCTTTTGGCGTTGCGGAGCATCATGTCGGCGTTACCTCGACGGGCGTTATCGGAGAGCTGCTGCCAATGCCTAAAGTGCTGAGCGGGATCGAGAAGCTTCCTGCCGAAGTGAAACTGGACGGAGGAGAAGATTTCTGTCAGGCGATCCTCACGACCGATCTGGTGCAGAAGATGACCTGCGTCAAGCTGACGGTGAATGGCAAAACGGTACATATTGCCGGTGCAGCGAAAGGGTCGGGCATGATACATCCGAACATGGCAACGATGCTCGGCTTTATGACGACGGATGCCAACATTGAGAGCGCCCAGCTGCAAAAGCTGCTGAACGGCGTTACGGATTCCACCTTCAACATGATCACTGTGGATGGCGATACAAGCACTAACGACATGGTTGTCGTTATGGCGAGCGGCATGGCTGGCAATGACAGCCTGACGCCCGAGCATCCGGACTGGGCTTCGTTCGAAGCGGGCTTCCGCTATGTAGGCGAATATTTGGCCAAAGCCATTGCCCGCGACGGGGAAGGCGCTACGAAGCTCATCGAGGTCAATGTGGCAGGAGCTGAGACACAGGAAGCGGCTCGGGCGATTGCCAAGACGATCGTCGGCTCGAGCCTGGTGAAGTCGGCCTGCTACGGCGCAGACGCGAACTGGGGCCGTATCATTGCGGCAGTAGGCCGCGCTGGACAGCCGGTGAATACGGAAACCGTGGACATCCGTTTGGGGGATATCCTCGTACTGGAGCAGTCGCGTCCGGTGAAGTTCGATGAAGACCGGGCCGAGGAGTACTTAAAGGGCGAGCTGGTGCAAATTCACGTGAATTTGAACATGGGCTCGGAGACTGCAACCGCATGGGGCTGCGACTTGACCTATGATTATGTTCGCATCAACGCGGCGTACCGGACGTAAGAGAGATTTTAAACGAAAATAAGCTGAGCAAACGGAACGTCTGCCGGTACAGCACAAGGCTGTCAGCGGGCGAGCCGTGTATATAAAGGGGAACGAAGCATGAGCGCAATGTGTTTTGTGATGAAATGCGGCGGCAGCACGCTGGCGGCTCTGCCGGATTCATTTTTCTTGGATATGAAGAGGCTTCAGGATGAGGCCATCATTCCGGTCATCGTCCACGGGGGCGGTCCGGCGATTTCTTCAACGCTTGAGAAGCTCGGTATCGAAACCGAGTTCGTCAACGGTCTGCGGAAGACCAATGAAGCCGTGCTCGACGTGGTTGAGATGGTGCTGTCGGGTCAAATCAATAAAGAGATCGTACGCAAAATTCAGCTGTCCGGGGCTCGGGCTATGGGACTGTCCGGGGTAGACGGTCATCTCATTCAGGCAGAGCCGGTCGCTAACGCTCACGAAGTCGGTCTTGTCGGCGACGTAACGAAAGTCAACGCCGAGCTGATTCAAGGAATCGTGAAGATGGGTTATATGCCGGTTATTGCGCCTGTCGGACTTGGAGCCGATGGAGGCCAGCGGTATAATATTAATGCGGACACGGCCGCAGGCGCCGTTGCATCGCATCTGGGCGTTGAACGAATGATCGTTGTTACGGATGTGCCTGGCATCATGAACGGCGAGAAAAAAGTGCTGCCTTCCGTAACGGTGCAGGAGATCGACGCTATGATCGCCAGCGGGGAAATTTACGGCGGAATGATTCCGAAGGTTCGTGCGGCGGTTCAATGTATTCAAGGCAAAGTTCGTGAGGTTATCATCGTGAACGGTGCGGAGCCGGAAGTGTTGAGCAAGGTAATCAAAGGCGCTGCGATCGGAACACGAATCGTTAAATAAATGCAATTATCTGGATAGTTATTATAGGAAAAAGGAGTGATTCAGCATGGGAGAAGGAGCTAATTCATTGTTTCCGAATTACGGGCGCTACCCGCTAGCATTTGTGAAGGGGGAAGGCAGCCGTCTATGGGATGAGAATGGCAAGGAGTATCTCGATCTGATGTGCGGCTTGGCGGTTACCAACCTGGGGCATGCGCCCAAACAGGTCAAGGAACGCCTGAAGGATCAGGTTGACCAGCTGTGGCACACCAGCAACCTGTTTCATATTCCGAATCAGGAAAAGCTCGCGAAGCTGCTGACGGACAACAGCTGCGGCGATGCCGTATTTTTCTGCAACAGCGGTGCGGAGGCGAACGAAGCGGCCATCAAACTGGCACGCCGGTATTTCAACAAAGTACTCGGCAAGCCGGACCAATACGAAATTATTACCTTCCACCTGTCGTTCCATGGACGTACCTTGGCAACATTGACCGCGACCGGGCAGGATAAGGTCAAGGACGGCTTTGCGCCGCTTCCAGAAGGCTTCGTATACGCACCATACAATGATTCGGAAGCCCTGGAGCAAGCGATCGGACCGAAAACATGCGCTATCATGCTGGAGATGGTACAAGGTGAAGGCGGCGTTAATCCAGCTGATCCTGCATTCGTGGCCCGCATAGCGGAGCTGTGCAAGCAGCATGGGCTGCTGTTGATCATTGACGAAATCCAAACCGGTATCGGACGTACTGGTAAAATGTTTGCTTACGAGCATTACGGCGTGGAGCCGGACATTTTTACCCTGGCCAAAGGGTTGGGAAGCGGAATGCCGATCGGGGCGATGGTCGGTAAGGAGCATCTGCGCAGTGCATTCAGTGCAGGCAGCCACGGCTCCACCTTCGGAGGCAATTACTTGTCCACCGCAGCGGGTATCGCAACGATGGAAACGATGCTTGCCGAGAAGCTGTCGGATCGTGCGGCGGAGCTTGGGGATTACATCGTCAGTACGTTGAAGGAGAAGCTGGCAGGCAATCCGCTGGTGACGGAAATTCGCGGTCTCGGAATGCTGATTGGCATCGGCTGCACGCAGCCGGTAGCTGATTTGATTACAGCTATCCAGGAGCAAGCCGTGCTTGTTGTTTCGGCCGGGCCTAACGTTATTCGTCTTGCGCCAAGCTTGCTTATCTCCAAAGAAGACCTGGATCGCGGACTTGATGTAGTCTGCTCTGTATTAAGCAAACAAGCCGCAGCAGCGGTATAAGCATCTTTTAGACGACATTAAGCTATCGTTAAAATATATGAAGCCCGCTGAAAGCAGCTTAGAGGGTAGGAATGCTGTTATTTGCGGATCGGTATTGATTCCGGAGTTACAGCCTTGCCCTCCTGCTTGGCGGATAGTTACTTATACAACTTATTGAAAGGGGCGATTACATTGGCAGGAACCGAACAGCCTGTGGCCATCGACTTGAAAGGACGGGACTTCCTGGCCGTTGCCGATTATTCTCCGGAAGAGCTGAAATATTTGATTGACCTGGCTATTGAATTGAAACGGAAGCAAAAAGCCGGGGAGGTATACCAGCCTCTCAAAGGAAAAACGCTGGGGATGATCTTTGAAAAATCGTCAACTCGTACACGCGTATCATTTGAAGTAGGGATGTACCAATTGGGCGGTCAAGCTCTCTTCTTGAGCAAAAACGATCTTCAAATCGGGCGCGGAGAATCGATCTGGGATACGGCGCAAGTGATGTCCCGTTACTTGGACGGCATTATGATCCGTACCTACGAGCACCGCAAGGTCATTGACTTGGCGAGAGGCGCCACCATCCCGGTCATCAACGGCTTAACGGACCGTACGCACCCTTGCCAGGCATTGGCGGATTTCCAAACGATTTTGGAGCATAAAGGCACTTTAAAAGGCTTGAAGGTTGCTTATGTCGGGGACGGCAACAATATGCTGCATTCCTTGATGATGATGTCGGCTAAGCTGGGTGTTGATTTTGCTTCCGCATCGCCGGTCGGCTATGAGCCGGATAAAGGTATCGTGGAGTCCACGAAAGAAGTGGCGGCACAAACCGGCTCCAAGCTGTACGTCGGCAACGATCCTAAGGAAGCGGTAGCGGACGCGGACGTTATTTATACGGACGTATGGGCAAGCATGGGCTTTGAAGCCGAGCAAAAAGAGCGTGAGATCGCCTTTAAGGATTACCAAGTGAACGAAGAGCTGGCCAAGTATGCGAAGAAGGATTACTTGTTCATGCACTGCCTGCCGGCGCATCGCGGCGAAGAGGTTAGCGAAGGCGTTATCGACGGGGAGAACTCGATTATTTTTGATCAGGCGGAAAACCGTCTTCATGCGCAAAAAGCAATCATGGTTGCTGTTATGTAATTTTCACTATAGAGAGTCTGCTATGAAGCGGTGGGCATGAACCAGCTGCCCACTGTGTGCAGGCTTGACGAATAAAGGAGAGCGGGACAATGGCAAAGCAAAAAATCGTACTGGCCTATTCGGGCGGTTTGGATACATCGATCATTTTGAAATGGTTAAAAGAAACCTATGATGCAGAAATTATCGCATTTACTGCGGACATCGGGCAAAAGGAAGAGCTGGACGGTCTGGAAGCTAAAGCTTTGGCAACGGGCGCTTCCAAAATCTATATCGACGACCTCCGCGATGAATTTGCAAAAGACTTCATCTTCCCTATGTTCCAAGCGGGTGCGCTGTATGAAGGACAATATTTGCTCGGTACAAGTATCGCACGTCCTTTGATTGCCAAACGCATGGTAGAAATCGCGCGCAAAGAGGGCGCAACAGCTATCGCACACGGTGCGACAGGAAAAGGGAACGACCAAGTTCGCTTCGAGCTGACTGTAGCTGCTCTGGCTCCTGAGCTGGAGGTTATTGCTCCTTGGCGTTTGGATGAGTTCCGCGAAACCTTCCCTGGACGCGCAGAAATGATCGCATATGCCGAAAAGCACGGAATTCCGGTAACAGCTTCCGCTGCAAAGCCTTATTCGACAGACCGTAACCTGCTGCATATCAGCTTTGAGAGCGGCATGCTCGAGGATCCATGGTTCGATCCAAGTGCGCCGTCTAACAAGGATATGTTCGTCTTGAGTGTAGACCCTGAGGATGCACCGGACCAAGCAGAGTATGTGGAGCTGAATTTTGAAAAAGGGAACTGCGTCGGCTTGAACGGCGACCGCATGACTCCTCTGCAAGTAATGGAACGCCTGAATGAGCTGGGCGGCAAGCATGGCATCGGCCGTGTAGATATGGTAGAAAACCGTTTTGTCGGCATGAAGAGCCGCGGCGTATATGAGACTCCGGGCGGAACAATCCTGTTCACTGCTCACCGCAAAATGGAGTCCTTGACCATGGACCGTGAGGTTATGAACCTCCGTGACTCCCTAATCTCCCGTTATGCGACTCTTGTATATAACGGCTTCTGGTTCGCTCCGGAACGTCTTGCCCTGCAAGCGCTCGTGGATGAGAGCCAAAAGAATGTAACAGGTACGGTCCGTCTGAAGCTGTACAAAGGTAATGTTATCGGAGCCGGCGTACAAAGCCCTGTGAGCTTGTACAACCCTGACATCGCAACGATGGAAGCTGATCCTACACAAGCTTACAATCAAGGTGACGCAACAGGCTTTATCCGCCTGAACGCGCTTCGTTTGAAGGTATCTTCCGGCGTTCAACAAAACGCGAAGAAGTAAGGACAGAAGGCCGTGGGAATCGCGTCCTTTTCGTGAGACGGGCTTTCCTATGGATCTCCATAGGGAGGCCCTGCATCACGTATACAGAAAGAGCTTTCCTCAAGGAAAGCTCGTTAGTATTGCTTACGAAGTCAACTTTCCTACGGAAAGTTCTTAGAAAGGGGCAGCAGCCGTGTCAAAGCTTTGGGGTGGACGATTTACTAAAAAAACGGACCAGCTGGTGGAGGAGTATACGGCTTCCATCATGTTCGATAAAGAGCTGGCTGAAGAAGATATTCAAGGCAGCTTGGCTCACGTAACGATGCTTGGCAAATGCGGAATTTTGCCGCAGGAAGATGTGGAGACCATCAAGGACGGGTTATTGAAGGTGCAGGGCACGATCCGCCGCGGGGAAATGGAGTTCTCTGTCAGCGACGAGGACATCCACATGAACATTGAAAAAGCCCTGATCGAAGAAGTAGGGCCTGTAGGCGGCAAGCTGCACACGGGACGCAGCCGCAACGACCAGGTCGCTACCGACATGCACTTGTACTTGCGCAAACGTGTAGTGGAATTCGTTGGGCTGTTGAATAAGCTTCAGGAAGCATTGATCGAGCAGGCAAAGAACAACCTCGATACAATCATTCCTGGCTATACGCATCTTCAGCGCGCTCAGCCGATTTTGTTCGCCCATCATCTGATGGCCTATGTGTCGATGTTCCAGCGCGATATCGAGCGTTTGCAGGACAGCTACAAACGCATTAACGTGCTGCCGCTCGGAGCGGGAGCTCTGGCGGGAACTACATTCCCGATCGATCGTCATTTCGTGGCTCAGCAGCTGGGCTTCGACGGTGTGTACGAGAATTCCCTGGACGCTGTCAGCGACCGTGATTTTATCATTGAGTTTCTGTCCAATGCTTCCATGATTATGATGCACCTGTCCCGCTTGAGCGAAGAATTCATTCTTTGGTCTTCGACAGAATTCCATTTCATCGAGCTTGACGATGCATTTTGTACGGGAAGCAGCATCATGCCTCAGAAGAAAAATCCGGACGTACCGGAGCTTGTTCGCGGAAAAACCGGCCGTGTATACGGCAACCTGTTCGGCTTGTTGACGGTCCTTAAGTCGCTGCCTCTTGCCTATAACAAGGACATGCAGGAGGATAAAGAAGGCATGCTGGACACGGTTCGTACGCTTCAAGGTGCCCTTCAGCTGTATGCCCCGATGGTTAGCACTATGAAGGTTAATAAGGATCGCATGCGTCAAGCGGTTAACCAGGACTTCTCTAATGCAACGGATATTGCGGACTACTTGGTTAACAAGGGCCTGCCTTTCCGCCAAGCACATGAAGTTATCGGTAAAACCGTACTCTACTGTATCCAAAACGGCAAATTCCTGCTCGATCTGAAGCTGGAGGAATTCCACCAGTTCTCAACCCTTTTCGAGCAGGATATCTATAAAGTGTTGCAGCCGGAGCAGGTCGTTAACGCCCGTAACGTTTACGGCGGTACGGCAAGCAATCAGGTTAGCGAAGCTATTGCTCGTGCTGAGGTAGTGATCAACCATACGAACGAATGGTTCGAGCAGTACAGTAACAAAAGCCAATAATCTATATGGGAAATT
This sequence comes from Paenibacillus sp. 32352, assembly GCF_002042965.1. Classification (GTDB taxonomy): domain Bacteria; phylum Bacillota; class Bacilli; order Paenibacillales; family NBRC-103111; genus Paenibacillus_S; species Paenibacillus_S vulneris. Next base: position 113,133 of record NZ_MZNT01000017.1, read on the forward strand.
GCCCGTTGTTTGAGAAACTCTTCTCGGCAGCGGGTTTTTTATTGGGTTCCAAAGAAAATTTTGAAAATCACGAAGAGATATGAAACAAAGTGTAACGGGGATGCGTCTTATTGTTGAAAATATTGCCATAACTGGGAGGCGTGTATGAAGAAGAGACGCGATGTCGTATCCGTTATCACTTTACTATTAATCCTATTGCTGATAGGTACTGCCGTTCCTTACGCAGAGGCTGAGGAATCACCCGTTTTGTTAAGCAGCTTGACCCAAGCTCAAGACTTTGCTGCGAAATTTATTGAAAAGGAATATCCTTTTGCGAAGGGCAGCTTTGTTGTTGAAGATTCGAGAGTAGTATCAATGCCGCCTAATGAAAACCATTATTATTTTCAATTTAAAAGAGTTATCGATGGAATACCTTACCCGAATAATTTCATTAACCTGGATATAGATCAAAGGGGAACTATAATAAGCAAGCAAATTTTTTGGAACAAAGAGCTGAAGCTTCCTAAGACGGAAAATGTTCTGAACATAGAAAATGCCAAGCTGAAGCTGATAGAGCAAATGAAACCGTATGTTTCAGCTGAGTACCCGGATAGAATCAATCACGGTGAACAGAAAACGGGGTTTTATAGTTATCGGCTGGCACAAGAAACGGCAATTGATGCCATTACCGGAGAGCTGATTGAGGATGAAGAGGGACTGCGTCTTGCGACACAAAAGCCAATTATCGAGCATCCTATCGATAACGCAATTCTACCTGTTCCTACAGCGGAAGAAGCTTTAAAAAGAGCGTCGTCATTCGCTATGATCCCATCAGGTTCGGAAAAACCGAATGTGTTCTCGGAATCGGTTGGTTTCAATAATGCTTTTAGCGGCCCTTTCTGGAGGGTTAACTGGGTTAAAAAAGTGGGAGATACTTACTGCTCATCTTACGTGCAGCTTCAACAAGGCACAGGTGAACTGATCTATTACTTTAACGATTGCAAGATAGAAGGACATAGCCCGATAAATGAGGAAGAGGCTAAGAAAATTGCGATTGAATTTATCAAACAATATGTACCCCGTCATGCGCATCAGCTTGTTTTATCAGAAGTACGACAAAATAAAGTTACGATTCAAGAACGCAGGGGTGCTGAGGAATATTCGGTTTATTTTACACAAAATGTCCCCGGGGCTAGAGGGGGATACGTGATAATAGGAATAGATAAGGAATCTGGTAAGGTTTCTTTGTACTCTAATAGTCTGCACGAATTGAATTATGATGATATGCCTTACTTCAATGAAGATAGCTTAAAAATGATGCTCATGAAAAAATATGATCTGCAGCTCAGTTACAGGCATGATACTGATAAGAGCAGTATTTCCAAGGCGTGGAAGGAAGGGACTCTGCAAGTAGTGAATAATGAGCCAGTGGAGGCAAGGCTAGTATATGGTCTGGTTAACAAAGACAAATATCTTGACTACTTTCTGGATGCGAAGGATGCCGTATGGAGACATAGCTTGACATCGGAGGTAACTTCAGAGGAAAAGATTAAATCCGCGCAACGATAGTGGTAGAGAAAACCTCATAGCTTTAAGGATCATAGAAAAGAGAAGCTGGATAAAGAAGCAGCCCCGCTAATTCCTATTAGCAGGAGCTGCTTCTTTGTCAACGGAAAGTCGGCCCCTTCACGCCGTCCTCTATAAGTGGGGCTTCCGGCTGCCGGTTGTTCGGTTCTGCGGCACTGCCTTGGTTGGTAGCAATGATGGTAGGTTGAGCGGCATATGTGTCATGAGAAATCCTTTCCCTGCTTATTTCGACTCCATTTTGCATTTTGATCCGGTATGTATCGACGACGTAGCCGGTTTTTCCTGTGCTGATGGTCTGTTTTTTTCCTTTGGAGAGCGTCGGGTTTAAGATGTATTTGATGGAAGGCTGCAGCTTTTCGATAGTAGTCGACTCGATGGCGTAGGTAATATCCGTTGGCGTTTGTCCGAATAATTTGACGGTAATCTGGCGGTCGTCCGTATAGGTACGAATCAGTAGGTGCTTCTCCGTATTGTTGCGGAATTTGAAGTTGATATGGCCGCTTGCGAAGGTGGCGTCCTGCCCTAGTGGAACATAGCTGACCGGAAGCGAGTGGTTGCGTCGCTCGACGATTTGCAGGCCTGCGCGAAGCACGGCATTGTACAGAGTGGACGAAACCTGACAGATCCCGCCTCCGATACCCGGCACCAGCTTGCCGTTGAGAATGACGGGTGCTTCCTTGAAGCCGAATTTGGCTTCGGTTTGGGCGATATAGGTTGCGTAATCGAAGGTTTCCCCGGGCTTTAATAACACATCTTGGATAGATTGGGCTGTAGAGCGTATATTGTGAATCCGCCCTTCGCCGTTTTGCGGGTATGTTGTTGTAAACTCGCTGATTTTACGCTCAATTCCTTGCGCTTGGAGCATGCTGATGGTGACGGCAGGCTCCTGATTTACCAAAGGGAGTACGACAAGAAACGGCGTTTTCCCCGCAGGCACTACCACAGGCGCTGCCTCCTCCTGAACCCGCTGGACCGCTCCTTCTCCGGAGTGATTTTCCCCCGGGTAGTCCGCAAAGCGCCGCCCATCCTTTCCCACTGTCCAACCGATGGTTCCCATGGAAGGAAGAATTCGCTGCAGCTGCTGAAGCAGCTCCGGTTCATGGATACGCATGACGGCTGTTTCGGGCACATAGCTGATCATGTCGTTCGGACCTACAATTCTTTGAGCATCGACAGGCTGTTTATTGTACAGCTCCGGAAATCCGCGCATAAGTGTGGCATGAAGCTTGGCAGCATCAAAGGTAGGGGCCAGGGGCCACTCTTCATTGCGGATATGCCAGCGATAGGCGGCTCTGTGAAACAAGGAGCCTGTTTTGAGCGGTTGAAGCCGGTCGATCACGTCCTGCAGGGAGAGATCCAATCCGAGCTGATCCAGCATCCAGTCTGCAGGCTGGAGCGGAACACCGGGCTGCTTGCTGACCATCCGGACTGTTTGCTGCAGAAGCAGCTTTTTTTTGCCCTCCAGCTGGCGCTCGAATTCAAGAATCGGTAAACCGCCGACGTCCCAGTTATCTACGGTTAAGCCTGCGGGAAGCGTTCGCTGCGATCCGTACCAGGCCATGGCTGCACAAGCGGCACAGGCAAACAGCAGCAAGCCTACAATCGCCTGCCATATCAACATGCGCTGACGCGTCATCGATTTCGTCTCCTTTGGTTTCATGGTTCCATGACAAGCTCTGCTCGTACATATTGATATATATGCTGTCATTTCGGAAATTTGCCTGTGGGAATATTCGTGTTTTCTACAAAAAATGCCGGGGTAAATGTGAAAATGTGTTGAAAATCTTTTACGCGTAAAGGAATTTACCTGTTTATGTCGAAAGGATATAAGCTAGCTAAAAATTCAGGATGTGATACCGTGATTGAAATGCATGACGTTTGGAAGACGTATCCCGATGGAAGTCAGGCGTTGCGAGGCATCAATGTCAAGGTGGACCGCAATGAGTTCTTGTATGTGGTAGGTCCGTCGGGTGCAGGAAAATCGACATTTATGAAATTGATTTATAGAGAAGAACGGCCTACGAAGGGAAGTATTTTTGTAAACGGATTTAATTTGGAAAAGCTGAAGCAGCGCAAGATTCCGTATGTGCGCCGCAATATCGGTGTTATCTTTCAGGATTTCCGCCTGCTTCCCAAGCTGACTGTGTATGAGAACATTTCCTTTGCAATGGAGGTTATTGAAGCACCCAAAAAGCTGATCCGCCGGCGTGTGCAGGAGGTTCTTGAGCTCGTCAGGCTGAAGGATAAAGCCGGCTCTTTGCCGACGCAATTATCTGGCGGAGAGCAGCAGCGGGTAGCGATCGCCAGGGCTATCGTGAACAACCCTTCGGTCATCATTGCCGATGAGCCTACGGGTAACCTCGACCCCGATACATCCTGGGACATTATGAAGCTGATGGAAGAGATCAATTTTCGTGGTACGACGATCATCATGGCTACACACAACAAAGAAATCGTAAACACGATGCGCAAACGTGTTCTGGCTATTGAACAGGGACAAATTGCCCGTGACGAAGTTAGGGGTGAATACGGCTATGAGGATTAGCACAGTCTTCCGCCACTTACGGGAAGGCGGTAAAAATGTGATCCGCAATGGCTGGATGACGTTCGCTTCGATAAGCTCAATTGCCATTTCGTTATTGATATTAGGTGTATTTTTACTGCTGACGCTGAATGTGAATTATCTCGCCCAGCAAATCGAGCAGCAGGTAGAGATTCGCGTTTACCTGGATGTGAACATTACCAAGGAGCAGACGGCATCCCTGCAAACGGAGATTGCCTCTATAGCCAATGTTGCCAACGTTACCTTCATATCGAAGGATGAAGGGCTTAATTACTTGCGGGACAAGCTCGGCGATAGCGGAAAGTCTTTGCTGGAAGGATTTGACGGAGACAATAACCCTCTGAATGATTCTTTTACTGTCGAAGTAGTTGAGCCCCGCCAAGTAGGAACGGTTGCCCAGCAAATCAGCGATCTGAACAACGGAAAAGCCTCCAAACCGATTTATCGTGTCAGCTACGGACAGGGAACGGTAGAAACGATGTTTAAGGTTACCCAAATCGTTCGTAACATCGGACTTGTGCTGGTAGCAGGGCTTGCATTGACGGCGATGTTCCTTATCGCCAATACGATTAAGATTACTATTGTAGCGCGTCGCCGCGAGATTGGCATCATGAAGCTGGTCGGGGCGACGAACTCCTTTATTCGCTGGCCGTTTTTTATCGAGGGAGCTTTACTGGGCATTGTAGGATCCATTATTCCTACCGCCATTTTGTTATATGGTTACTGGGAATTGATGAGCTCGACACAGCTTGATTTGAACTTGCTGATGATTAAGCTGTTGCCTTTTAATCAGATATACTATTCGATGTCGGGTCTGCTGCTTGGAATCGGCGTGTTAATCGGGATCTTTGGCAGCACCTTGTCCGTACGAAAGTTTTTGCGAGTGTAGCATAGATGGTGTAAACAAGCTTAAGCCATATCCGGCTAAGGAATGAATCTAGTTGGGGAGGAAACGAAAGTTGAAGAAGTCCGTTCTATCACTGGTCGTTACCGCGGGGATGGCAAGTACGCTGCTTGTGCCGCAGCTGTCCTTTGCTTTGTCCGAATCGCAAAAGATTCAGCAGCAGCTGGATCAACTGAAGAAGCAGCAAAATTCCACCCAGCAAAAGGCTACCGAAACCCAGCAGGAAATAAGCAAGGTACAGCAGGATAAACAGCAGGTGGAAGCTGAGGTCAAAAGCATCATTAAGCAGATCGAAGATGAGAATTTGAAGCTGAACAAATTGAATGAGCAAATAGCGGATACGAAGGATAAGCTGACAGAGAACAGCAAGCTGCTGGACGAGCTGAAGGCCCAAATCGAGGCCCGCGATGTGCTGCTAAAATCTCGTCTGCGTCTTATGTACATGAACGGTGTCGTATCGTATGCGGACGTTCTGTTTAGCTCTACGAGCTTTGGGGATTTCCTGGACCGCATGAACGCGCTAAGGGCTATTGTGAATCAGGATAAGGAAATATTGCAGGCGAACCAGCGGGACAGGGAAGCCAAAGAAGTGAAGCAAAATCAGATTGAGCAGGAGTTCAAGCAGGTAAGTGATCTATATAGCCAGTCTGCTGCAATCAAAGCTAGCCTGGTGGCTAAGGAGAAAGATAAGGAAGTCAAAATTGCCAGTCTATCCAAAAAGGAAAAAGAGCTTGAAGACATCAGCGAGGATCAGGAGCAGCAGCTTCTTCAATATGCCCGTAAGTCGGCTGCTTTAGCGGAGCAAAAGCGTAAAGCGGCTGCGGCAGAGGCTGCGAAAGCTGCAGCAGATGCGGCGGCCAAGGCGAAGGCAAGTGGAAATAGCGGCAGCAGCGGTGGAGGCGGTTCTACAGCCTCGGCGGCACCAACATCCACCTCCGGGGGCAAATTCGGCTATCCGTTAGCTAAAGTAGCTCCGATGACTTCGGATTTCGGATACCGTTCCGATCCGTTCACCGGCGCCAAGAAATTGCATAAAGGCATTGACTTGGGTGCCCCTAACGGAACGGACATCCTGGCGGCGGCAGAGGGTGAAGTTATTGTCGCTTCTTGGTGGAGCGGTTACGGCAACACGGTAATCATTGACCATGGGAATGGTTACTGGACGCTATATGGACACATTCGTAATGGAGGTACGGTAGTAGAAAAAGGAGACCATGTGAAGCGCGGCCAAAAAATCGCGGAAGTGGGCTCTACAGGAGAATCCACAGGCAACCATCTGCATTTTGAGGTGCGCATTAACGAAGATCCGGTTGATCCGAAACCGTATTTAAAATAAAAACCGCTGTTAATAATTTCTAATAGCTTGTCATATAATACAGAGACGAGTTCACCAAGGTAGGAACAAAGGCGGTGTAAAGGGCAATGACGTTTAAAGGACGTACGGTTTTAGCATTTATTTTGTTGGCTATGTTCGCCAGCAGCATTATGACGCTTACGATTGTAAATCCGTCCATGTTTGCCGGTGCCGGGAAGGAAGGCTCCACGGCTGCGGTGAAATCAGGGTTAACTTCCAAGGACATGAACAAAATAGCAACGACGTATCAGCTGATACAGAACAAATTCCTATCTGAGGTCGATCATGAAAAGGTCGTCAACGGAGCCATTAACGGAATGCTTGCCACATTGGACGATCCCTTTACCGTGTATATGGACCAGAAGGAAGCGAAGCAGTTTGACGAAAGCATCACATCCTCGTTCCAAGGGATTGGCGCTGAGGTATCTACGGAAGACGGCAAAGTAACGATCGTGGCTCCAATCAAGGGCTCTCCGGCGGAAAAGGCGGGCCTGCATGCCAAGGATGTCATTCTGTCGGTGAACGGAGAGAAATTGGACGGGCTGACGCTGAACCAGGCCGTGATGAAAATCCGCGGTCCGAAAGGAACCCAGGCGAAGCTTGAAATCCTGCGTCCGGGTACTCAGGAGCCGATCCAAATGATCGTGGTTCGTGATGACATTGACGTAGAGACGGTCTACGCCGAGATGCTTCAAGGCAATATCGGGAAAATCGAAATTCGCCAGTTCTCCACGAATACAGCCAAACGCTTCAAGGAAGAGCTGCAAAACCTGGAATCCAAAGGAATGAAGGGGCTTGTCATCGACGTTCGTAACGATCCGGGCGGCTTACTGCAGGCTGTAGTGGAGATTGCAGAGCCGTTTATTGCCAAAGGCAAACCGATTGTCAAGATCGAGGATCGTAATGGCAAGCAGGAGGACACACCGTCCCAGGGGGCGGGAAAAAGTTATCCGGTCACCGTTCTGATGAACAAAGGAAGCGCAAGTGCTTCTGAAATATTAGCAGGTGCTCTTCGTGACTCCGCTGGTAGCAAGCTGGTCGGGGAAACCTCCTTCGGAAAAGGGACGGTACAGGTGCCGTTCGAGAAGGAAATGGGCGATGGAAGCAATATTAAGATGACCGTATACAAATGGCTGACGCCGAACGGAACATGGATTCACAAAAAAGGGATTACTCCCGACATTGCTGTTGAACAGCCGGCTTATTTTAAAGTAGCTCCATTGACGAAAAAGGCGACCCTTAAGCCTGATTCGATTGGCGATGACGTGAAGAACCTGCAAATCATGCTGACCGGACTCGGAATGAATCCGGATCGGACCGACGGCTACTTTAGTGAGAAGACCGCTGCAGCTGTAAAAGCATTCCAACGTCTTCATAACTTGCCGGTCACCGGTGAAGTTGACGTAGAAACAGCCAATCAGCTGGAAAAAGCGATCTTGAATGAAATCAAAGATCCGAAGAACGACCTGCAGCTGAAAGCGGCGGTTCAGGAAATCCAATCGGCTATAACCAAATAAGGTCTGTTGGAAAAATGGAATCGTAGAAGGAAAAGCCCCTATAGGCGTCGAATGGTAAAGAAGGTTGGACTCGTCCAGCTTTCTTTCTTTTTTTGAACCCATGAATGATGTACGATAGGCGGTCATGCCTTTATCCTTGTGTAACAAAGGAGCAGCCTAATGAACTTATTAGCGGATTTGGCTTACCAAGGGCTTCACGCCTTGCTGCAATTGCTGTTGCATCCGTTTTATTATGTAGGGATTTTATTTATAGTGCTTCAGTATCGAAGACAGATTCAATTCGAACGCAAGCTGTTTCATACCAAGCTGCATTCATTACTATCGGAAACATGGCGGGCGCTGCTATGGGGATGGATTGGCGGCCTGCTCGCGTCCGTTCTTATGGCCGTTGTTGGAGCAACCATTCAGCCGGAGGCCGTTGTCCTGCTATGGATTATTTCTATGCTGCTGATCTTGTTCCGTGTCCGGTTTCTATGTTGGGCTTATGCGGTCGGGGCTATAGGAATCATTCAAGTGCTGGTCAGCACAATAGGCACTGTATCGGACATAATGCCAGCTTGGCTGCTGGAGCCTTTACGAAGCCTTAACGTGCCGACGCTGCTTGCTCTTGTGGCTGTGCTTCACTTAATTGAAGCTATTCTGGTTCGGTTGCAGGGGGCGAGAACGGCCACGCCGATGTTTTACGAAAGCAAGCGCGGGAAAATTGTCGGCGGTTATCACATGCAGGGATTTTGGCCTGTCGCTTTGTTTTTGCTGGTGCCGCTTCAGGGAGGGAACGTTCATCCATTGCCCTGGACTCCGCTGTTAGGCGGTGAATTATGGAGCGGTGGCTGGACGATTGTCGGTTTCCCCGTCATGATCGGCTTTGCAGAATTAACGATGTCCCGGCTGCCGCAAATGAAGGCCAGGCTGACGTCCAGATTGTTGGCATTGTATGCCTGCCTCGTCCTGCTCCTTGCGATTGCCGTTCATGAATGGCCTGTAGTGACCTTGGCCGCTTCCCTCTTATGCATTGCGCTGCATGAAGGGCTGCTCTTGTTCAGCCGTTGGGACGAAGCCAAGCGCAGTCCGATATTTGTACACGATCAGCGGGGCTTGAAGGTGCTGGCCATACTGCCCGGGAGTCCTGCGGACGAGCTTGGCATTGTGCCAGGCGAAATTCTTCATAAAGTCAATGGAATGCCAATACGAACCAAAAGTGAGCTTCACCAAGCTATGCAAGTGAATTCGGCCTTCTGCAAGCTGGAAGTATTGAACTTGGCGGGGGAGAGCAAATTTTTGAAGCGGGCCATGTTCTCGGGAGAGCATCATCAATTAGGTATTTTATTGGCCCCGGATCAAGATGCAATGTACTATGCCGTAGAGAAGCAGACCCCTATTTTCGCTTATATGAGAAGAAAGCTGGTCGGATTGCTCAGCAAGCCTTCCGATACGACGAAGCCGATGTAACGTATAGAGAATAGTAAATTGAAAAGCTGCCGGGGATATCCCCGACAGCTTTTTTTCGAACCGATATTAATCATTTTACCGATAACCTAGTGGTGTATGATCAGCTTTTACCTCTGAGAACGACAATTTCGACACGGCGGTTTTTGGCGCGGTTCTCGACGGTATCATTGTCGGCGACAGGCCGGGTATCGGCGTAGCCGGTCGAGATGAAGAGCTTCGGATCCAAGCCGTCATTATATACAAAGTAGCGAAGCACCGATAGGGAACGTTCGTTCGACAACCCCCAGTTATCCTTATAGAGCGAACCCGTCGCTAGCGGAAGGTTATCCGTATGCCCCTCAATGCTGATCGTCGTATCCTTCAGAGTAGGGAACAAGCTGGCCAATTGGTTCAATATCGGGTAGGCATCCTTTTTCAAATCGGCCTTTCCAAGATCGAACAGGAACAGATCGTTCAGTGTCACCGCAACTCCTCTTGGGGTATTGGCGGCGGACACTTGGGCCTGCAGATTGTTTTGCTGAATATACTGCTGAACTTGTTCCAGCAAGTTTTGCAGCTGCTTTTCGCGCTGCTCCAGTTCTTCACGTTCTTTCTTATCCTTCTCGTTGTTCTCGGTTTTCTCGCCTTCCTGTGACTTGGCGGTGCTCACGCGGCCGAGAACCCCTTCGCCCTGCGGCAGCACCGTATCCGACTTCTTAAATTCAAAGCTGAGCGCTGAGGCCAGGACCGAATACTTTTCATTATCGATTTTACTCATGGCGTACATGATGATAAAGAAAACCAGAAGAAGCGTGATCAAGTCGGAATAAGTAATTAACCATCGTTCATGGTTCTCGTGGGCTGCGTGCTTTTTATTTCTCCTCGCCACCGGTATCACCTTCGCTTTCCGGTTTCTTCTGCTCTTGGTGTAGGAACGATTTCAATTTTTTCTTGATCAGCTGCGGATTTTCACCGGCTTGCAGCGCCAAAATCCCTTCCAGCATAAGCTCCATTTCGGAAATTTGCTCCTTGCTGCGGACTTTGATCTTTTGGGCAAGCGGCATGTAAATAACGTTAGCGGATGCAACCCCGTACAAGGTAGCGGCAAAAGCGACCGCGATCGCAGGTCCTAATGTGCTTGGCTCGGAAAGGTTGCCCAGAACGTGGATCAGACCCATTACCGTACCGATGATCCCCATCGTTGGCGCAAAACCGCCGGCGGATTCAAAAATTTTGGCCCAGCCTTCGTGATGATGCTCCAAAGCATCCATTTCGAGCTCCAAAATTTGTCTTGTCAATTCAGGATCGGTGCCGTCAACGACCATCATCAAGCCATCGCGCAAAAAGTCGTTGCTGTGCTCCTGCGCACGCTGCTCCAAGGCAAGTACGCCTTCCCGTCTGGCAACTGTAGCCATGTCGACCAGCTCGTCGATGATAGCGCCTGGATCGCGCTTGGTTTCTTTAAATGCCATTTTCAACGCTTTTGGCGTTTCCTTCAACGTTGACATTGGAAAGCTTACTACAACCGCTCCAATGGTTCCGCCGAATACGATCAGCATGGCACTTGGGACTATCAGTGCAGAAATATGTCCTCCATCCCACATGTAACCGCCGATTAGGGCGCCCAAGCCGAATACAATACCTAGAATTGTTGTCAAATCCATTTTTCGTACCACCCCTAGTTCGAGTAAATGAGAATGCTTCTTGTTTTTTAAATCCGTTCTTCGGCTGTGGCTGCAGCATAGAAGTGGAAGACTTATGCGTTTGCAACATAACCTGAAAAAAGGTATAATATATGGGAACAAATATTCCTATAGAGGAAAAAGTCGAACGGAGTCAACCTGCGTCGATGTGACGCATAGTATTTATCGGAAACATCCCGGCAAAAGTTTATAGAGAATGATCTTTTTCAATAGGCGGTGAAGAAATGAACGATGTAGTGATGAGTGACAAGCGCTTTGAGCTGGTATCCGAGTTTTCCCCTCAAGGGGATCAGCCCAAGGCAATAGAGAAGCTTTTAGAAAGTATCCGATCAGGGAAAAAGCATCAGACGCTGCTTGGAGCGACAGGAACGGGGAAGACGTTTACAGCAGCTCAGGTTATTGCACAGCTGAATAGGCCTACACTGTTAATTGCCCACAATAAGACGCTGGCTGCGCAGCTGTGCAGTGAGCTGAAGGAGTTTTTTCCGAATAATGCGGTTGAATATTTTGTAAGCTACTACGATTATTATCAGCCTGAGGCCTACATTCCTTCATCCGATACGTTTATTGAAAAAGACTCGAGTATAAATGATGAGATTGATAAGCTTCGCCACTCCGCTACCAGCGCGCTGTTCGAGCGCCGCGATGTCATTATCGTAGCGAGTGTCTCCTGCATTTACGGTTTGGGTTCTCCAATGGAGTATCGGAACCTGGTGATGTCCCTGCGTGTCGGAATGGAGCGTTCGCGCAATGAGATCTTGCATAGACTGATAGACATCCAATATCAGCGCAACGATATGAATTTTGTTCGCGGCACGTTCCGTGTTCGGGGGGATGTCGTAGAGATTTTCCCGGCTTCACATAGCGAGCATGCCGTTCGTGTGGAGCTCTTCGGCGATGAAATCGAACGGATTACGGAGATTGATGTCCTGACCGGCGAAATTCTGGGCGAGCGGGATCATATCGCTATTTTCCCGGCATCCCACTTCGTAACCCACGAGGATACGATGAAGCGGGCGCTTGTCGATATAGAGCGTGAGCTGGAGGAACGGCTGGAGGAGCTTCGCGGTCAAGGCAAGCTGCTGGAGGCCCAGCGGCTCGAGCAGCGGACGCGATACGACATCGAGATGATGCAGGAGATGGGCTTCTGCTCGGGCATCGAGAACTATTCAGGCCCCCTCACGTTCCGCGAGCGCGGAGCTACGCCTTATACCCTGTTCGATTACTTCCCTGACGATATGCTGATTGTCGTGGACGAGTCGCACGTGACGCTTCCGCAAATTCGCGGGATGTATAATGGAGACAGGGCGCGTAAGGAAGTGCTGGTAGAGCACGGCTTCCGTCTGCCTTCGGCTTTGGATAACCGTCCGCTGCGCTTCGAGGAGTTCGAGAAGAAGATCACCCAAGCGCTGTATATATCGGCTACTCCAGGACCTTACGAGCTGGAGCATTGTCCGGAAATGGTGGAGCAAATCATTCGTCCGACCGGCTTGATCGATCCCGAGATCGAGGTTCGTCCGACCAAAGGACAGATCGATGATCTGCTTGGGGAGATTCAGGACCGGATTCGCAAGGATGAGCGGGTGCTCGTTACCACATTAACGAAGAAGATGGCCGAGGATTTGACGGATTACTTTAAGGAAATCGGCATTAAGGTACGTTACCTGCATTCGGACATCAAGACGCTGGAGCGGATGCAAATTCTGCGCGAGCTGAGGCTCGGTGTATTTCATGTGCTGGTAGGCATCAACCTGCTGAGAGAAGGGCTCGACCTGCCGGAGGTATCCCTGGTCGCTATTCTGGATGCAGACAAGGAAGGCTTCCTTCGTGCAGAGCGGTCGTTGATCCAGACGATCGGGCGGGCGGCGAGAAACGCTAACGGCCGGGTTATCATGTACGGGGATAAAATAACCGACTCTATGGATAAAGCGATACGCGAGACGAATCGCCGTCGTGAAATCCAGATGGCCTATAACAAGCAGCACGGGATTACGCCGCAGACGATTCAGAAGAAGGTCCGCGACGTTATTGAAGCGGTCAAGGTTGCTGAGACCAAGGCGGATTATTTGACCGATGTGAAGCAGGCCAAGATGTCGAAGAAGGACCGCATGTCTTTAATCGAACGGTTGGAGCAAGAGATGAAGGAAGCGGCCAAAAACCTGCAGTTTGAGCGCGCCGCCGAGCTTCGCGATGCCGTTATGGAGTTAAAGGCAGAGCTTTAATGGGTATAATGATGAAATAATGATTCATGCATTGAATTTGTAGTGAATAGATTAGAGATTCGGAAATGGCGGATTCTCCATCAAAGCGAGTACGGAAAGTAGAACAGCTGTCAGCTCCGTTGAATATGAAGGATGGTGGAAGGCAAGTGGCCAGAGATAATATTGTGATTAAGGGCGCAAGAGCGCACAACCTGAAAAATATCGATGTAACGATTCCCCGTGACAAATTTGTAGTATTAACGGGGCTCAGCGGCTCCGGGAAATCATCTCTTGCGTTCGATACGATCTATGCGGAAGGACAGCGCAGATATGTGGAATCCCTATCTGCTTATGCAAGGCAGTTTCTGGGCCAGATGGATAAGCCGGATGTGGACTCGATCGAAGGATTATCACCTGCGATATCGATCGATCAAAAAACAACCAGCCGGAATCCTCGTTCGACCGTAGGTACGGTAACGGAAATCTACGATTATCTCCGGCTGCTGTTCGCCCGGATCGGGCGTCCGCATTGTCCGATTCATAAGATTGAGATTACTTCGCAGACCGTGGAGCAAATGGTCGACCGGATTATGGAGTACCCGGAACGTACCCGGCTGCAAATATTGGCTCCGATTATTTCCGGGCGCAAGGGCGAGCATACGAAGCTGCTGGCGGACATTCAAAAGCAAGGCTTCGTTCGCGTGCGCGTCAACGGAGAAGTCATGGATCTATCGGATAAAATTGAGCTCGATAAAAATAAAAAGTCCAACATAGAAGTCGTTGTGGACCGTATCGTCGTCAAGGCGGATGTGCAGGCTCGCTTGGCGGACTCTCTTGAAACGGCATTAAAGCTGGGAAGCGGCCGCGTCATTGTCGATATATTGGAGCAGGAGGAGCTGTTGTTCAGCCAAAACCTGGCTTGTCCTGAATGCGGGTTCAGCATAGAGGAGCTCGCTCCAAGAATGTTCTCCTTCAACAGCCCATTCGGTGCTTGTCCTGACTGTGACGGACTGGGCAGTAAGATGATAGTAGATCCGGATTTATTGGTTCCGGACCCGAAATTGACGATTGAGGACGGCGCCTTTGAGGCTTGGGCGGGAAGCACCTCGAATTATTACCCTCAATTTCTGGCCGCGGTATGCGATCATTACGGTATTCCGAGAAACGTGCCTGTAAGCGAGCTTACGGCAGAGCAAATGAAAAAGCTTCTTTACGGTACAGGCGGAGAGAAGGTTCGTTTCCGGTACGAGAATGATATGGGCCATAAAAAAGAAGCTATGGTCGCTTTCGAAGGGATTATTCCGAATTTGGAGCGCCGTTATCGCGATACGTTCTCGGATGGGATTCGTGAGCATATCGAGACCTATATGAGCTCCAAGCCTTGCAGCAAGTGTAAAGGACAGCGGCTGAAGCCGGAGACTTTGGCTGTCACGATTAACGGCAAAAATATCGCTCACGTGACCTCTCTATCGATTGGAGATTCACAAGAATGGTTCGAGTCCCTGCAGCTGAATGACAGGGAGTTTCAGATCGCTCACCTGATCTTAAAGGAAATCAAGGCACGGCTTGGATTCCTGGTCAACGTAGGGCTGGACTATTTGACGATGCATCGCGCCGCCGGTACGCTCTCCGGTGGGGAAGCGCAGCGCATACGCTTGGCTACCCAGATCGGCTCAAGCTTAATGGGCGTTCTGTACATTCTGGATGAGCCCAGCATCGGACTCCACCAGCGTGATAACGATCGATTAATTAAGACGCTGGAGCATATGCGTAATTTGGGCAACACCTTGATCGTTGTAGAGCATGATGAGGATACGATGATGGCCGCTGATTATATTATCGATATTGGACCGGGAGCGGGGATTCACGGAGGCAACGTAGTTTCCCAAGGCACTCCGAAGGAGATCATGGAGGATCCCCATTCATTGACGGGCCAATATTTAAGCGGCAAGAAGTTTATTCCTGTCAGCGCCGAGCGTCGTAAGCCTAATGGCAAATGGCTCGAAATCAAAGGTGCCAAGGAAAACAATCTGCGCAACGTCAATGTCAAATTTCCATTAGGCGTGTTCACCTGCGTCACCGGTGTATCTGGATCCGGCAAAAGTACGCTGATCAATGAGCTGCTGTATAAAACATTGGCCAAGGAGCTGAACGGAGCCAAGGTACGTCCCGGTGAATACCGTGAATTTGTAGGTCTGGAGCATGTCGATAAAGTCATCGACATCGATCAGTCGCCTATCGGGCGAACTCCACGATCCAACCCGGCTACGTATACCGGCGTGTTCGATGATATTCGCGACGTTTACTCCGCGACCAATGAAGCCAAGGTACGCGGCTACAAGAAGGGCCGTTTCAGCTTCAACGTCAAAGGCGGACGCTGTGAGGCTTGCCGAGGAGATGGCATTATCAAGATTGAAATGCATTTCCTGCCTGACGTGTATGTACCATGCGAAGTTTGCAAGGGCAAGCGATACAACCGTGAAACGCTCGAAGTGCATTACAAAGGGAAAAATATCTCGGAAGTGCTGGATATGACCATCGAGGATGCATGTGAGTTTTTTAAAAACATTCCGCGTATCCACCGCAAGCTGCAAACCCTTCTAGATGTAGGCTTAGGCTATATGAACCTGGGGCAACCAGCGACAACCTTATCCGGCGGCGAGGCGCAGCGCGTGAAGCTGGCAGCCGAGCTGTACCGTAGAAGTACCGGCAAGACGATATATATACTGGATGAGCCTACCACAGGGCTCCATATCCATGATATCGACCGACTGCTTAAGGTACTGCATCGATTGGTAGAGAGCGGCGAAACGGTCCTCGTGATCGAGCATAACCTGGATGTTATCAAAACCGCGGATTATTTGATCGATCTCGGTCCGGAAGGCGGAAGCAAAGGCGGTACCATCGTAGCTACCGGAACACCGGAAGAAGTGGTGAAGGTGGAAGGCTCCTATACCGGCCGTTACTTGAAGCCAATTCTGGAGAGAGATAGAGCTAGATCCGAAGATTACGCTCAACGTATCAAACAGATGGAAGACGCTGCTGTATAATAAATTTCGACATCGTCCCGACTTGGACAAGTTAGGGGCGATGTTGTGCACATAGCCGATAAAATGCCAAAAAGCTTGGTTCCTCACAGGAGGACAAGCTTTTTTCAATACATTAAGAAGCAAGAATCGAAGTCAATTTGTCTTGGAAGGCACCGATGCCTAAACGGTGAACAAATTGATGGAAGGTTTCATCTTCACTGCGATTTTCTTTGTAATACAGAATCAGCTGTTCCAGGACAGGGCCAACATTGTCACCTTTGACGCGGCCTTTCAACACTTGGTTGAATTGAGCGCCTGGGCCCAGAATACCGCCTACTGCGATATCGAACGCATCGACCATTCCTTCAGGAGTCTTAACAAGCGCGCCTTGCAGGCCGATATCGGCGATGTGCTTTTGACCGCATGCATTCGGGCAGCCGATGAAATGGATTCGGATTTCCTCATCCAGCTCTACGTTAGCATCCAAATATTCAGCGACGAGTACTGCTCTTTTCTTTGTTTCTACAACGGCCAGGTTGCAGAACTCGTTGCCGGTACAGGATACGGTACGGCTCAAGAAATGCTTAGGATTCGGAGTCAGGCGTTCCATGATTTTTTCTGCCAAAGCAGCTTCAACCTTCTCCGTAGGGATGCCGGACAAAATAATATTCTGGGAAACCGTTGTACGGATGGTTTTGTCTCCATACTCGTCTGCAATGCGAGCCAGCTCAGTAAGCTCCGCATCATCCAGGCGTCCTACGGGTACGCTTAGGCCGATGTAGTTCAAGCCTTCTTGCTTTTGCGGATGCACGCCATCAAAATAAGCAGCCTTCCAGCCCACAACCTTATCTTCACCGAGAGCTGGCATATCACCGATCAGCTTGATAAGCTCCTCCTTGAACTTCTCGGCACCCCAGTCTGCCACAAGGAATTTCAGGCGGGCATGGTGGCGTTTTTCACGGTAGCCATGATCACGGTAAATGGTAGTTACGCCGATTGCGACCTTCAAAACCTCTTCCGGTCTCACGAACAGGTCGAGCTTCTTAGCCAAATGAGGCTTAGCCGACAATCCGCCGCCGACCCATACGTGGAAGCCGACAACTTCTTGCCCGTCGATCACCTTGGTAGCTGGCGTAAACGCCAAACATTGGATTTCAGCATGACCGGAGTTATAAATATTAGAAGAAATGGACATTTTATATTTACGCGGCAAGTTAGAGAAATCACGGTTCAATAAGAAGAAATCATTGACTTCGTTGACCAGCTGCGTTGTATCCATAAGCTCATCTTTATCGATACCGGCGAGAGGGTTGCCTACGACGGTACGAGGGCAGTCTCCACAAGCTTCATAAGAGTACAAGCCTACGGATTCCAGACGTTTGAAGATGTCAGGTATATTCTCGATGCGAAGCCAGTGAAACTGTATAGCTTGTCTGGTTGTAACATCCACAAGACCGCGGCCGTAATCTTTGGCTATAGAAGCCAACACCCGGGCTTGGTCCGAGGTCATGATCCCTGAGTTGATACGCACACGCATCATGAAATGACCGTCTTTCGGTTTTTGCTCATACACACCGGCCCACTTGAAGCGATTCATATCGTCTTCGGTGATAGCGTCGTAGCCTTCGTGAGCGTATTTCTCAATAATGGTACGGATGACATCGAGGCCGTCTTTTTCCAGCTTTTGCAGTTCAACCTTGTTAAGCTTGGAAGGGTCAGCCGCCCAAATTGCTTCATAAGCCATGTTGTTTATGCTCCTCCTTTAAAGCGTAAATCCGATGAAAATAGTATGAAAAGATCAACCTAATAGTAACATTTTTAAGAGGATACGTAAATCGCAATAGAGGAGCTATATATAAGGTTTTCTTATAAATAATGTCTGGTATCGTTATAACAGCAGTTGGTTAGTATAAGGAAATATGAGGAGTCTAAAGGCTGCCAATACAGGAAATGTTGACAAACTTGTTACACTTCCTATTTATGGCTTGCACTTCAAGACGACTCAAGATAAGATAGAAAATAAGCATTTTTGTACATTGAAGGAGGTCTCTCGATGTTTTTGGCTGAAGAGGCAGCGCAAGCAGCGAGTAAATTCACCGGTTTTGACCCATTCGTAATTTTGTTTACTATAGTTATTGCGATCGGCGTTCTGCGGTTATTGGGTGCTGCTAAGAAAAATCCTTTTGCCATCGGCTTCAGTTTGATCAGCTTGATCGTGTTTCTGATCATGGACGTCGTTATGGTCATGAATTGGATGGACAAATTGTAATACGGAACGGGACCTAAGTATCAATAATAATGCTGCGGCTTTATGAAAGCGGCAGCTATCTGCATGTGCAGATGTATAACTCAAGCTTGTAGGACGTTCTAACAGGTAAAGAAGCCCTGGATCTCATGGAGACCAGGGCTTTTCGCTTGCCATAACGGGCTGGTTATACCCACCACATTTCGCCTAGCGGCTCTCTAATCAATACTTGCTGCAGGTTTTGCACGGCTTTGGTGAAGCCCTCTTCCACAGACATCAATCCATCCTCATGCTCAATGCTGACCACATAATCGTAACCAACCAGACGTAAAGTGCTAATGATGTCTGCCCAGGTTTTGAGATCATGGCCGAAGCCGACGCTGCGGAACTGCCAAGCGCGATCAAGCATCGCCGTATAAGGCTGCATGTCGGTCAAACCGTGTTTATTGACATTAATCGGGTCAATGGTCGTATCCTTGGCATGGAAATGATGGATAGCTCCTGCACGGCCAAGAATTTGAATCGCTTGCACCGGATCGATACCTTGCCACCACATATGGCTCGGATCCAGATTGGCGCCGATGACATCGCCAGCGGCTTCACGAAGACGCAGCAGAGTAGCCGGAGTGTGAACGGAGAATCCGCCGTGAAGCTCCAGACCGATTTTTACATTGCGATCGGCAGCATATTTCCCTGTCTCGGTCCAGTAAGGAATGACTTTATTAGTCCACTGCCAATCCAAAATTTCCTGATAATCCGGAGGCCAAGGGGCTACAGGCCAGTTCGGGTATTTGGCATTCTCATGATCACCCGGGCAGCCGGAGAATGTATTGACGACAGGCACTTCCAGCTTCTCGGCAAGCTGAATGGTTTTTAGAATCAATTCCTGATGTTCTTGGGAAATGGCTTTTTGCGGGTGAAGCGGATTGGCATGGCAGCTTAGAGCGCTTATAAAGAGCCCGCGGGATTCAATCGCTTGTTTGAACGCTTTCAACTTGCTTTCGTCAGCAAGAAGCACGTCCGGATCGCAATGCGCATTGCCCGGGTAACCGCCTGTACCCAATTCCACTGCATCCAAGCCTTTAGATGCTATAAAGTCCAATGCTTCTTCGAAAGGTTTTTGTCCAAAAAGTACTGTAAAAACGCCTAATTTCATTTGACACCTCCGAAAAAATAGAAAATGTACGCGTGTACGCGATCATTTCGATTATAGCATTGTTTGGCTTCCGCTCCTAGTGCAACTTATGGACAAGTCAAGATATGTGGAAATCAATAGGAAAAAAATAAACTTCGACAGTTTGTCTCGACAGCATTCCCATTTCTTTGCAGGAAGTATCCAGTACAATAATGAAGGCGCCAATTTACTGAGGAAAAGAGGTGTATAGTAAAGCCGAGCAGCGGCGGTGTCGGTCGATCGCGGATGTCAAAACTTTTTGAAGAGAGGGCGGATCAAATATGTATAACAAAGATACCCAAATCGTTGAAACGGTTTCTGGCCAATGGCTTCGTTTCCCTAATCACTTTAAAAAGTCCACATGCTTGGTTGAATTATCCAATCAAATTTCCCTTAATATCGATATCAAGTCGGGCAACGTACACATTCATAAGAAGGACCATAACCAAGTATACCAGCACATCGGCGATGTGTTTATTTCGGCGTCAAGCAATAATCAAATTCAATGTCATGTTTTCCAAACGGCCAATAGTGAAATGATGGATTCGGTATTCTCCGGTCTGCTGCAGACGGGTAACGGGCAAAGCGAGGAAACGCTAGAGAAGGAGGAATCAGCTTGAGAATCCGGTTTCAGGACAAAGAAATTCCGGTTACGTTCGTCTCAAGTGATCATAAAATGATTCCGCAGTTAATTTATGCATTGAAAGCAAAAGGGGATGAGAAGCAGGGCGGTTCCATTGATGTAGAATCCTTGGAACGAATTGAAGTCATTGGAACGGAAGCGTACTTATATTCCAAAGCCAATCCGGGAAAATGCTATCTGGCCCTGTATTAAGCAAAAGAAAAGAGTCTGACGTTCCTAATGAGAGAACGAAAGACTCTTTTTAAAGTTAGGTTTGTCCGGCCTTAGAAAGGCCAATGGAACAAGCCCCGGTAAATCTTCAAGACGGTTTCCAGGTTACCGCTATAGACGATTACGGAAAGCGTTACAATGGCCTGGGTCAAGGCACAACGGTATAGGAAATAGGCTCGGGACACCTTTTTCTTGTTGACCGTCGATTTGCCCAGCAAGGTTTCCAGAGCGATGACGATACCATGGTAAAGACCGTAGAAAAAATAAATCCAGCCGAAGCCATGCCACAGGCCGATCAGGACCATAATGAGAATCGACAATGCTGCTCCGGTCCATTTGGTAGGGGCTTTTCGCGTGAAAAACATAAAAATATGATCGCGGAACCAGTCGCCGAGTGTTGCGTGCCAATTGCGCCAAAATTGGGTGAGTGTAGGCGATTGAAACGGCTTCTTGAAGTTTTCCGGGATGGTGTAGCCCATAAGCCGGCCAAATCCGATCGCAATGTCGGAATATCCTGAAAAGTCGAAAAATAGCGTAATATAGAACCAAATCATCAGAAAGACGGATTGGTGCGTATACAGCTCCTGATTCTGTACATGATGGAACACATCCGTCATCCAGGTGACGACAACCAGCTTTTTGAACAAGCCGAGAATGATCCGCTTAATCCCTTCCTCCACTTGACTGGAGCTGACCTGATAAGGCTTTTTGGCATCGGCCATAAAGTCACGAAACTTCAGGATCGGCCCGGATGTAAAAGTAGGGACGAACAAGATGTAGTTGGCATAGTCGATCACGGCTGCCCGGGCATCTTTGCCGAAGAAGTAAGCAAAATAATGAGCATCAATGACCTTAAGCACGTTATAGATCAATGTCAGTGCAATGATGGCGTCATAAAGCGGGCTTTCGGTCGGCTCCATGCCGAGAAGCCTCATTCCGGAAACAGCTCCTACATTCAGTACGATGAGCAGGATGAACCAGAACAGTCTCCACTTTTTGACATGGCACAGCCATAAAAAGGCCAAATAGTTCAGCGCGGTATAGATGATATAAAAGAGAAAGAGCTTCTTGCTGAACAGGAGCAAGAAACAAAGATTGAACGCCAGCAGCAAGATTCGCTTGTTGTGCGGCCACCAACGGGTGAGGGCCAGAACGATGATCATTCCGATGAGCGCCATGACCGCGTTCATGTTCATAAAAAACATAGGTTTACTCCTTCGGTCCTTCTAGTAAAGAACCCCGTTCCGTAAATACTCCGTTTTAAAATCCTTCGTAAATAAAAATACCTTTGCCGGTAAAATAGATCAATACCATGATCAGCATTGCCGTATAAACAATCACTTCGATGATTTTGCGAGCGAAAGGAGCCATGCGTCAACCTCCTTCGTAAATACCGGCGCGCCTTCCTGACGGCTTAAGTGAACGAGATCGTGAAAGAGCGACTTGTCGTACTTTTGCAGCAAATCCAATACAGGGACGTTATAGGAGGCTAGCCGCTGATTCACATCCGCCTGCAATCCTGGCATATAACGCGGCAGCTCGTAAGCTTTATTCCACGGCATCCAGACCACACGAAGCTTCAGATGATGCTCTTGGGCGTAGGCGAGTATCCAATCCAGCGCCGCAAGATTCTCCTTATAATCATTGCGGGACATCCAGCCGAAGCGTTGGTCGTATTCGCCCCATTTTTTCTTCAGCTCTTCGTCGGTTTTGTGCCCGAAGTAAAGCTCTTTATCAATCCAACGCGGCTGATAAGCCAAAGGATGCTCCTTACTCAGCTTAAGCGTCTCCGGAAAAGCGGCGCAGCTCTTTATAGCAGAAGCATCCTGCTTGAGAAGCCCCTGATATAACCCGCAGGAGACCTCGGTACCCGTATCCCGGAAATAATCGCGGTAAGCGTACACATAAGGCTGGTACCAAAGCTTAAACCATGGATAAGTGGGGTCGGTTTCCAGGCTGTCGATCATGGTATGGACGTCTATACCGATGACCAGCTCGTCTTCAACATGGAAAAGCTGCCGTTCCAAAATTGCTTTCAGATCGGTCAGCTTGCCGTAGGAGAGTCCCATCTCTATTAATTTGGCGTTCGACTTTTCCTCTATATACGCACCGGTTACAGCCGAATTGCCGAAGAATGCAGGACCGTGATCCTGCCATTGATGGTGGTATAACGTCTTGGTAAAGTCGTTTTTATAAAATCGGCGCGACGTCACCATCGGATCCCACAGGCTGATGAGAAGATCCGACAGGACGAAGACGACGATCAGCAGCAGCACAAAGCTGTTTTTGCGAAAAAAAGCGCTCAGTTTCATAAGGAACCTACATCTTTACAACGATTTTTGCTGCCAAGCATGGTACTGCTCACGGAAAGCGGCAGGCCAATTCGATTCTTCCAATCCGTATTGAGCCAAGAACGCAAATGCCCAACGCTCGATGCCGAAGCCGACGCAGCCGGTGACTGCATTGCGTTTGCCCATCTTGATGTTAAATGCCGTACCGAACGTATTGCTGTGGAAATTGATGGAGCTGCAGGCGATCGATTTGTTAACATAAGGAACCGTCAACCGAAGCTCATATTTCATTTCCTGATTCCGCTGGAAGGATGCCTTGGTTTGGAAATCATTCGTGAAGAACGGGTCGTTAGCGATTTCCAGCATGCTGTCTACATTCCATTCAACGGCCAGCTCTTTGATATATTCGATTGAACGAAGCCGGTTTTCTTTGACGAACTCCGGTTTCCCTACGAAAATAATCTCGCGCATGCTGAAATCGAGCAAGCGGCCGAAATCGCTATGATTGCGCGATTCAAAACGGTGGCATTTGGAGATAGCCGAGACGATAAGCCCGTCGCCCTCAAGCGTTTCGTTCTGAAGGCCTTCGTAGCAGTGGTAGCACGTCGATGGGTTCATCGTAAACTTCGGCTTCGGCATGGTCTGGTTAAGATCCAACGGAGCATCCTGCTTCCAGCCTCCGGCATCGCGAATAGATTGGGAGAAGGATTCAATAATCTCGAGATCCTCGCGCAGATGCGTAAGAAAGTGGATATGCTCCGGGAAGGAGGTGAAGTGATTTGTTTTGTTCAAAGTATCGGCATGAATGACGGCCGGATACGATTCCTCCTTGACTCCCTCGAATCGATTGGCGACCTTGGTTACGAAGGAATAGTCGAAGAAACGCATCAGACTTGAGAACGGCTCACGGAAAATAAATAAGCCCGGCTCAAGCACTTTAATGATTTTACGGTCTACGAGCTCGGAAATAATGTCGCCTTCATAAGGGGTATTGACTTTATGCTCGAATAAAATATTTTCTTTAAAGCCAAAATCACCCTGCGAGAAACGGGTAATTAAACGGCGTACGTGCGCTTCAATCGCCTCGTTGCCCTTGGCCGATTCATGAGTGATATAGATCTTGTTATCATCAATCCGTATATCGCGGATTTGCTCGTCGATGAAGGCGGCGGCATATTTCAATTGTCCGTGCTGGCTAGAAGCCAATCCCTCTAGGGATACGACGCATTCCATAATCAATTACCTCGCAGTCTTGGTCTGAATGAAATCGGCGATTTCTCGCACTGTATTCATAGAATAAAGCATCAGGTCCTGATTCGTCACTTGGATCCCATAGGTTTTCTCGATATGAGCAATCAACGCGGTAGCTCCGATAGAATCAATATAGCCGTAGTCGAACAAGTGGACATCTACGGTAAAATCGTCATCGTCCTCTTCAATTTCATAGCGGTTGCGGATGTGCTCTTCGAGCTGCTGAAGCAAGTCTTGCATGAAAAGTCCTCCTTTGGAAGTCATCTATGGTTAAATTCGGTATGACGAAAATTTGGCGGGTAACGCGAGAAATTCCCGCTAGAGCTTGTGCTTGCGGGAATCTTTCGGTCACGAGGCTTCCGTTTCAACGGGCCAAGCCTTCTTAATAACGGATCGTTATTGTTGCCGGCGCTCCGAAGTGAGTCACGGTATACGTCCCGTCCTCCGCTTTATGGTCGATCTGGAGCTGATCTCCTTCGATCGTAAGCGGCTTCGAGCTTTGCAGCTGAATCTGCTGCATGCCGTCCGACTGCCATTCCAGCTTCCACTGGCCTTGCTGCTTGTCCAGCTTATAGGGCACATTGGAACGGAGCAAATGCAGCCGGCCGTCGTCGCTCGAACCGAACCAGACCTTGGTAGCCTGCGGAACGCCTAAATACAGCTTCTGGTTAAGCGTAGTGAACACGTCGGCATCGGTAGAAACCGGGCGGTCTTCGTAAGCCAAGCCGCGTTCAATGACGACGCCAAGCGTCCCTTTGTATTCGGCAGCCTGGACGGGGACATGGTCCGTTGACGGCTTGATCCGTATCGACGGCTCCGTATGGATGCCGATCATCCGTTTCAAATGATCCGCGATGACCTCGATCCACGGCCGGTATACCGTCGTTTGAGTCGTTAAGGTATTAAGGACCGAGCGGGCCAATTGCGGCTCTTTCATAAAGTTATAGCCGTACTGATTGCGGATCTGGTCCAAATATTTGACGAATTCGAGCAAGCCTCCCGGTCCGGCTACGCCATTCGGGAATTTGTATTCAATGTGCTCGAAATAATCGATCGGCAGATCAAGCTGAATATAGGACTGGAACAGATCCTCGGTGGAATACTGCCCAAGTCGAAGCACTGGCGCCGGTGTGCCGAGCAGCATCGGCGGATTCGAAGGCTCGGATGAGCCCTGGTCCGTCATTAGGAATGGCATCCCCCAATTGTATTGAACACCCAAACGGGGTTCATTCGGAATATTGGACGGACGGAAACCGAAGTTGTACCAAATCCCCGCGCCGCGCTCGTTGTTCAAAGTCTGCGTACGATCTGGATTGTTGATGCGCCAGGTATGCTGGTTCGTGCCTGGCATGTTCCACGGAATGTCCAAGGTTTTGAACGATTTTTGCTGGAGGGCAATTTCCTCCTTCTCCTGCTCGTCGCTCGTAAAGTTATGGACAAAGATGTGCGGGTACAGGTCCAGGTAATGATCCTTGTTATATTGAATAAAGGCTTTCAGCTGCTCCGCATAAGGGAACTTGGGATCATCGACGGTAATCGGCATGCCGAATTCCAGCTGGCCTACGATAAGATCGTCTTTACCGTCATGATTCAAGTCATACCACAGCGGCACCGAATTGTGACCGCCTACGAGAGCATGATTGCCGAGCTGGTTCACGGTAGCGCCCTCGACTACGCCGGAAGGCTTCCAAGTACCGTCAGCCTGCTGCAAATAAATGCGCAGGTCGCCTTCGACGTTGCCGACCACGAGGTCGGGCCGACCGTCGCCGTTCATGTCACGGATCGACGGCGCGGCGAATCGGGCAGGCAGCTTGAACAGCAGGCTGCCTTCGTCGAAGGCGACGGGCTCCCCGGCTGTGCCGGAGCCCGAGCCGCCGCGGCCCGCGGTGCGGTGGCCGCGATAGAGCGTCACACCGCCGTCCGCATCCCCGACCACGAGGTCGGGAACGCCGTCGGCGGTGACGTCACCCAGAGCCGGAGCCACAGGCGCCGCGGCTCGGATGGGCTTGCCGCCCGCCAATAGCGGGGCGGGCTCCGCAAAGGCGCCGCCGGCTTCGCCATAGGCGACGGCGAGCGTGCCGTCGGACAGCCCGAGTACGAGGTCGGGCTGTCCGTCGCCGTTGAGATCGTACGCCGCAACGCTCGCGTACGCATCGGTCTTGAGCGGCTGACCGTTCTTCAGCCGCAGCGGCTCGCGCTTGCCGAAGGCATCGGGCGCGGTCGTGCCGCCGGGCAGGAGCTGCCCGGCATAGGCATCCGGCTGCGTCCCGGTGTTGCGGTAAGCGGAGACGGTGCCGTCAGCCGAGCCGACAATCAGGTCCGGCTTGCCGTCGCCGTTCCAATCGGCGAGAGCAGGATAAGCGCGGAAGGGCTTGTCGATCGGATCGCCGAGCGAGCGGTAGTCCGGATACAGCGCGAGCTGAATCGGCTTGCCGTCGCCCATGATGCGGGTTCCGCTCGAATAGAACGAGTTCGGCGTCTCCCCGACGAAGGCGGGCTTCTCGTTCGTCCCCGTATTCAAGTGTACGGCCAGCGATTCCTGCCACCGCCCCCAATGAAATGAGGAGCGGACGAGTGTGAAGGACGGCACCTGATTGTACTTCTTCAGGAGCTCGGCCCATTGAATGCCTTCGCCGTCGCGAATCGCCTCGATAGCTTCAAAGTGATTTTGATGCGACATGGCGGGCCGGCCATAAGGTCCGAGCACTTTTTTGATGCTGTAGCCGAGCGTTTCCTTGGATACGAAAGCCACATATTCGCTCCGGAACAGCGCGCTTCCCGCACTGAAGGTAAAGTGAAAATAGGGCTCGAGCGGCAGCTGCCCGCGGTCATAATATAACGCGCCTGCGGTCGGCTTCTTGGCTTGATTCGTTTGTTCCGCCAGCTTAGCGAAGCCCAGGCTGGGGTCCATACCGCTGCTCATATCATAGCCGGTAATATAGAATCGGTTCGGCAGGAGAGCGCTGCTGAAAAAGACAGTCCCTTTTCCGTACCGGTTCAAGGCGTACAGCGCCGTATCATGCAAGGATACGACGGGCTCTGCCGTCGAAGGGATCAAGCCTTTGCCCCACGAAAACCTCTGCAGGTCCGACACTCCATCATGATTGATGTAATTGTCCATGAACTGCCGGAACAGCTGCTGCATTGCCTGCAAATTCAGCTCGACATTCGGATAGGAGAACGTCTCCGCTCCGGCCGGGGCTGTTTTTGCCGTGCTTGCGGCAAGAGCTTTGGGCGGTGTCAGCTCAACGAGCTCCTTCGCGCCTATAAAGGCCAACGGAAAATCCGCGGCCAATCCATTTTCAAGGAACAGATGCCCTCCCTGCGATACATAGCTTTGAAGCAGCTCGCGCTGCTTGTCTGTTATCGCTTCATGAAGGGAAGGATCCAAATATACGGCTTCATAGCTTTTCAGCTGGTTGAGCGAAAGCTGCTCCAGACTGCGCCGTTCCAATTGCAAATTGGCGATTAACGACTGCTTCAATTGGCCATAGGCAGCCGAGTCATAGCTGTCCCCATTCGATACATAGAGCATGTGAACGGACAGCTCCTTGTCGGAGACGGCCAACCACGCTGCGAGGATAAGCAGGATGCCGATAACGGTGCCTGCGATCCGGGCTTTTGTTAACTTCATGAAATCCCTCAATTATATCTCTGGTTGGACTACCTTGCAATTATAGCATGGATGGCGGGCTTTGTTAACTTTTGTCGGCAGTTCCAGCATGGTGTCACAAAGGGGGAGAGTTGGGGTGCGGCGTGCTTTTGGATTGGCGTTGCCTGCTGAAAAACTGGGAATGGTCCATCCGATAGGGGAGGCGACGAACAGCTGCTTGTCAGCCTGCGCTGCTTGCTTTTTCATCAGCCTCTCCCGGTCATTGGGCAGATTCCGGCTCGCTGCTTGCTCAATCTGTCACTCGTGCGGCGGCCAGGCCGTTTCCTCTGCCATTTGCTGGTTTCATTAGCTTTCGGGCCTCCTTTTCTGGTACACTATATAGTTGAAGTGATAAAATCAGACGCGGAATCAGCATTCGGAGGAATGAACATTATATGACGGTAAAAAAATCAGATATTGAGCTGTTGGCGCCTGCCGGAGATTGGGATTGTTTGCGTGCGGCTGTCGCTAATGGGGCGGACGCGGTATTTTTCGGTGTGGAGAAATTTAATGCCCGAGCAAGAGCTAACAATTTTGTTACGGATGAGCTGCCGGACATTATGTCCTTTTTGCATTTGTACGGGGTCAAAGGCTTTTTGACGTTTAATATTCTTGTATTTGAGGACGAGCTGGAGGATGCCAAAAAGCTGATCGAAGCCTGTGTCGACGCGGGTGTCGATGCCGTCATCGTTCAGGACTTGGGCTTGGTCAAGATGATCCGCGATATTTCCCCGGATTTCCCGATTCATGGCTCTACTCAAATGACGATAACCTCGCCGGAGGCGGTCGAGTTCACTAAGCCGTTCGATATTGAACGGGTCGTATTGGGGCGGGAAAACAATCTGAAGCAAATCAAACAGATCGGGGATCAAGCGAAGCTGCCGATGGAGGTTTTCGTCCACGGGGCCTTGTGCGTTTCTTATTCGGGCCAGTGCCTGACCTCGGAGATGTGGGGCGGACGCTCGGCGAACCGCGGGGAATGCGCGCAAGCCTGTCGTTTGCCGTACGATCTGATGGTTGATGGGGAACAGAAGCCGATGGGCGATATTGCTTATCTTCTATCTCCCAAGGACCTGGCGGCGCTCGAGCTTGTACCGGAATTGATTGAAGCGGGAGTAACCTCCTTCAAGATTGAAGGGCGGCTAAAAAGCCCCGAATATGTAGCGAACGTAGTAAGCAAATACCGTAAGGCGATCGACCGTTACTTCGAGAACGGAAATGCCAAGCCGACCAAGGAGGAGCTGCGGGAGCTGGAGCAAAGCTTCTCGCGCGGCTTCACCTACGGCTTCCTGAAGGGAACGAACAACAAGCAGCTGGTAGAAGGAACTTATCCGAAGAGCCGCGGCGTATACTTGGGACGGGTGAAGCAAATTTTGCGTGACGGTGTCGTATGCGAGCTCGAGGCGCCTGTAAAACGCGGGGACGGTATCTGCTTCGATGCCGGAGATCCGACCAAAAAAGAAGAAGGCGGGCGCGTCTATGACATTCGCCGCAAGGGCGTGAAGCTGGAGGGCGAAGCCGCCGGCGGGCTGATTGAGATCATTCCGGGACGGAACGACGTGAATTTGGGCCGCGTGCATGTAGGAGATCGGATTTGGAAAACGAATGATCCGCATTTGGACAAACGTCTCCGTCAATCCTTCGAGACTGACAAGCCTTACCGTACGTTCCCTGTATCGGTTCAAGTGACTGGCACTCTCGGCGGGTTGCTGAAGAGCCAATGGACCGATGAGCTGACCGGCCATACCGTAACTATTGAGTCCGAGCTGCCGCTCGTACAAGCGGAGAAACGCCCGATGGACGCGGCTTTATTCGAAGAGCAGTTCGGCCGTCTTGGCGGTACGATCTTCGAGCTCGCTCGACTGGACGTACAGCTGGATGGTGCGCTGATCGTGCCTATGCGCGAGCTTAACAGCATGCGCCGCCGGGCCGTGGAGCAGCTGGAATCACTGCGCCAGCAGCCGCGCCGGTATGTGAAGCGGCCGGTCGAGGTGATGTCCGATGCTCCGGTCAAGCCGGAAATTCGTCAAGCCCCTCGCTTGACGGCCTTGTGCCGCAACCTGGAGCAGGTGCGCGCCGCACTGCGGACCGATGTCGATATGATCTATGCCGATTTTGAATTTATCAAGCAGTTCCCTGCTGCAGTC
Organism: Paenibacillus sp. 32352; assembly: GCF_002042965.1. GTDB lineage: Bacteria > Bacillota > Bacilli > Paenibacillales > NBRC-103111 > Paenibacillus_S > Paenibacillus_S vulneris. The sequence goes on from NZ_MZNT01000017.1 coordinate 143,011, forward strand.
GAGGCGGCCCGGGCTGCCGGGAAGCGCATTGCGCTCGCCACGCCGCGGATTCATATGCCGGGTGAAACGGGGTATTTCAAGAACATCACCAATTTGCAGCCTGATGCCGTATTGGTGCGCAATACCGGTGCTGTTTACTATTATATGAAGCAGCGCATGGAGCATCCGAATGAGAAACATCCGGAGCTGATCGGAGACTTTTCTTTGAACATTGCCAACCATAAAACAGCTGCCTTGTTCCTGGAAGCGGGATTACACCGTGTGACTCCGTCGTATGACTTGAATATTCAGCAAATGGTGGACTTGCTTCAGGTAGCGGATACCTCCAAGCTGGAGGTCGTTATTCATCAGCATATGCCTATGTTCCATACGGAGCACTGCGTCTACTGCACGTTCCTGAGTGAAGGAACCGACTATACGAACTGCGGCCGTCCTTGTGAGGAGCATCGTGTATCTCTGCAGGACCGTGTCGGAATGTCCCATCCGGTAAGGGTAGACGAAGGCTGCCGGAACACCGTGTACAACGCTATCGAGCAATCCGGTGCTGAATATATTCGCAACTTCCTTGACATGGGCGTCTCCACCTTCCGGGTAGAGTTTTTGGAGGAAACACCGGAGAAGGTATTGGAGGTCATTGATTTGTATCAGCGTGCTCTGCAAGGCTCCATTAGCGGAACACAGGTATGGAAGACACTCAAGGCGACGAACCAGCTCGGCGTAACCCGCGGGCAGCTGGTGAAATAATATTCACAAAACAGTCGGTATACTAGGGAGTTTCCCTGGTTACCGGCTTTTTTTGCTTGGATTGAACAAAGAGTCTATTTTTGCTATTATATACCTAGATTTACTATGCATAGGTTAGCTATGTATAGAAGAAAGATGCTTAGACTATTGCAGGAGGTGCCTTTCATACCATGAGTGTCAACAAAGAATTGCTGAAGGGAAGCACGGGAACCTTAATCCTCACCTTGCTGGACAGGCAGGACCGGTACGGCTACGAATTGATCAAGGAGCTGGAACGCAGCTCGGACGGAACGTTTACGCTGAAGGAAGGAACCCTGTATCCGATTCTTCACGGGATGGAGGCGGAGCAGTGGGTAGAGGCTTATTGGCACGAAGCGGAAGGACGTAAGCGGAAATACTACAAAATCACTGAAAGCGGGAGAAAGCAGCTTAAGGAGAAGAAGCAGGAATGGCGATTGTTCCGCAATGCGGTCGATCGTGTATTAGGGGAGGGGCAAGGATGATCAACAAGGACAACCATCCAATTATCGACGATTATTTGGACTCGGTTATTCGGCTTGTTAAAGCGAGAGAGCTTCACAAGGACATCCGGCGGGAAATAGCGGACCACCTGGAGGAGCTAGTCTGCTTGAAGCGGGAGGAAGGCAGCAGTGAGGAGGAAGCGGCCCGTTGGGCGGTTAGACAGATGGGAGAGCCGTCGGTCGTCGGGTCAGAGCTCAATAAGGTACATAAACCGCGCATTCCTTGGGGATTGATCGGCTGGGTGGCAGTGTGGCTTATCTTTTCGTTTGTTGCCATGTACGCCGTTGAATTAAGCTATGCCGGCATGGAAAGGCGTTCTTATTTCCCCTATTTATTGAGAAAAGTAGAGTTCACCGCAATCGGACTTATTCCCATGATTTTACTGTTGTTCTTCGATTATCGCCGAATGCTGAAGCATTCTTGGGTCATGTACAAAGGCACGGCACTGATTACGCTAATTACCGTTCTGTCTGGAACGCAGGTAAACGGGACAAGAGCTTACATTTCGTTGGGGCTCATTCAATTAGATTGGATATCCATCAGTATCTATTTATTTATCATTTCGGCTGCGGGGATACTATGCAACTCGGATTCGAGCCGACGTTCCGGATGGAAGCAGCATCTTCTGCTCATGGTTGTGCCGACTTATCTATATTTGCTTAGCCCATCTCTGTCCTCCATTATTTTGTATGTATGCTCCTATTTGATTTTATTATATTTTGTAACGAAAAGCTGGCGTGTTGTTCTGACCCCTGTATTGTTATTTGGAGCTTTTATGGCTGTCGTTCTATGGGTATCTGAATATAGGCTGCATCGATTCATCGCCTTTTTGAATCCGCATTCGGACCCCAATGGTACTGGATATATTTACATGCAAATTAGTCAGGCTTTACGCTCCGCAGGCTGGTGGGGATATGGTTTGGGTGCAGTATACACAAGGCTTCCGGAAATTCATACAGATAATCTATTCACTTATTTGATATATAGCTTTGGTTGGTTGGGGGGCATGGCGGTTATTGTGTGTGCCGTATTGTTTGCGGTCCAAATGCTTCAAGCGTTTGCTAACGTTAGAGATCGCTATGGAAAAATACTCATCGGAGGGCTTGGGGGGTTACTTGTCCTCCAATTTATTTGGAATATTGGGATGGCGGCGGGTGTCCTTCCAATAGTGGGTGGGATTTCCCTTCCTTTTTTAAGCTACGGCGGCAGTCATCTGCTTGCGGAGATGACGGCTATGGGGATTATGTTTAGTGTTTACCGGCGTAAGGATATGATTCGAACTCGTGCATAAAAGATAGAGCGAAACGGCGGCCAGACGGATATGGGCTGCGTTTCGTTCTTTTTTTATGTATTCCTTCAATTAGGGTCACAACCTGACAAAAAAATTTGTGGTCTATAAGAAAAAAGACCTAAAATAGCGAATTTTGTAAGATATTTGTAAGGGATCATATAGTACACTTGATCCAAGTGCTATTGCCAGAATCTGTAATGGGGGATGTCGGCAGGCACAATCGTTCATTGACAATTTTATAGGAGGAGAAACCATGTTTGACAAACAAGGACGCAGTAAGATGAGCGCTCTTCTTGTGGTTGCGATGCTGTTTAGCATGCTGATGCCTGCTATGGCTTTCGGTGCGACGGCTGCGCAGCTCAAGGATACGGCTGATTCTTACGCCCAAAAGGAAATTCAATCGTTAGTCGATTCTGGTATCATCTCTGGCTACGAGGACGGCACGTTCCAGCCTCGCAAAGCGATGACTCGCGCAGAATTGGCGAAAATTATCGTTCTTTCACTTGGACTTAAAGAAAACCCAGATAAAGCCGCAGCCTTCACGGATGTGGACAAAAACAGCTGGTACAGAGGGTTTGTAGGCGCTCTGGTAGAGTCCGGTATTACCCAAGGCACATCGGACACTACATTTGCTCCGGATGCCAAAGTGACTCGCGAAGAGCTTGTCGTATTTTTCATACGGGCTATGAAGCTGGAGGAAACCGCTAAGAAGCTGACAACGGATGCGAAACTGTCTGATTTGAAGGAAGTTTCCAGCTGGGCACAGGCACATGTTTCTTTAGCTTTCAAAGTAGGCTTCGTTAACGGTCTGGAGGACAAGGACGGCTCTTTGAAATTTGCTCCAAAGGATAATGCAGAGCGTCAAGCGTTGGCACGTCTTGCTTACGAGTTCAAAACGAACAAAGACAAGTATGTCGCCAAAGCGAATGAGCTTGCAGCTTCCAAGGGTGTAGAAGGACCTATCAGCTCTATTTCCGTTGTAAACAATGTAACGGTTGAAGTTACGTTCAACGAAGAAATCAGCGCTCCGAACAAAACCGACTTCACCTTTGATAACGGCTTGACGGTTACCGCTGCAGAGATGAAAAAAGACAGCAAGAAAATCGTTGTGTTGACCACTGGCGTTCAAACAGCAGGTACGGTGTACAAGCTGAGCTACAAGGGTAAAGACACAGGCAAAACCATTACCGGTGCAAGCACAGCTGTTGGCGGCGGTGGTGGAGGCGGCGGCAGCTCCTCTAGACATAATAGCGGAACTACGCCTGGTCAATTATTGAATCTTGGCGGAACCTATACGAATCTGACACTCACGCAATCGGGAGAATTTGGCCCGGCTGACGGTTTCACTACAACGATTACCGGTACGTTGACTATCAACCCTGGCGAGAACGGCGAAGTGAAGCTGAAAAACATTTCGGCTGCGAATATCGAAGTTCTTTCCGGCAGCGATCAGTCGGTGAAGTTCTCTAAATCCAAAATTACTTCCTTGAAAGTCAATGCACCAAACCAAGGCAAAAAAGTAAGACTTGAAACCTTGGAAGGTACTAGCGTTGTAACGACCAGCGTATATTCTCAAGCTATTTTGGAAGGTACAGCTGGTACTTTTGGCAATATCACAGTAGGTCCTGAAGCCACAGGTAAAACCGTAGCATTGAAAGGTACAATCGGCAATGTGAAGGTTACAGCAGCTAATGCGGATATTCAGCTTCTTCCTACTGCGGCAGGTGGAGCTACAACTGTAAATGGCTTGGAAATTGCAGCTAATGCAAAAGTAACTACTGATGCGAAAGCGACATTGAAGTCCATCACAATCACTGCTCCAAAAGCATCCGTAGAGTTGAACGGTGCGGGTGCGGTTCAATCCGTGACTGTCTCCCAAGCTGCTGAAGGTGCTATCTTAACGGTAGGAGCTTCATCCAACATTCAAAGCATTGAAGTTAATGCAAACGTAACTTTGACAGGTGACGCTGCTGCAATTAGCGGAATCGAAATCAAAGTGGCCGAAGGCGTAACAGTAAGCTTCTCCGATGCGATTAAAGACGGATTGAAGAAAGCTGCTATCGATGCTATTGCGACTATCAAAGATTTCCAAGAATATAGCTTGGAGCAAGAACAGCTGATCCATGCAGTTGGTATCGCTGTTAACAATGCTTTGACAGCAGGCGTTGCAGAGGCAGATATTACTGGTTATGACAAATACGTTGCAGCGAACAAGCTGATTCAAACGCTGAAAGCTGAGATTTTGAATCAATTGGATGCTGAGAAAGCAAATCTTGATTGGTTGCAACAGGATATTCGTACAAGCCTTGAGCTGCCAGTATTGGGAATTTACGATTCTGTAATCGCTTGGTCATCTTCCGATTCTCATGTCCTTTCTATAGAAGCGATGGAAGGAACAACTCAATTCGTCCTGGGTCGTGTTGTTCGTCCAGAAGCGGGACAACCTGATGCGGTTGTAACTTTGACTGCAACCATTACCAAAAATGGTTTGACTGTAACGAGAGAATTTACGCTTACCATCAAAGCTCAAACCAACTTGCCTGAAGTTCTTGATGTTTCCGCGGCATACTTTGCAAACGAAGGAATTTATATCAAAGGTATCATTGAAAATGCTACGGACGTTAAGATCACTCTAGTATCCCCGGATGGCGTGGGATCCGATTTCCGTGTGGGTACAGGCGTTGAATTGACAGGCAATTATTTTAGATTCGTACATAGCGGCAATCTGGCTAATGGCGAATGGACGTACAAAGTAACGGCAATTTCCGGATCTGCGGTATCTGCTGCAGTAACGGGTACAGTAACGGTAGGATCTGGACCTGTTGAAGAGCAAGTAGCAGCTCCTACAGCAAGTATCCCTTCCGGACAGGTTGATGCTGGTACACAAGTTAAACTAGCTACAGCAACAGTGGGCGCTTCTGTATACTACACCTTGAATGGAACTGTGCCTACGACTGCAAGCAGCTTGTATGCAGCTCCAATTGCTATTAATGCGGATCTCAACATTAATGCGGTTGCTTATAAAGACGGCAAGTACAGCAGTGTTTCCTCTTTCCGTTACACAGTTGCTCCTTCTAATTCCGTAAGCTCTGTAGTTTATGCAGTTTATTCTACTGACTTATTCGCCAATGGTTCTGTTACAGGATCTGTATACGGCCCGTATGAAAAAGCTGGAGCAAATGAATTTAAGATCCCAACTGATGCAAAAACAGACTATTTCATCGTCAAATTTAGCGATTCTATCGAATCAGACTCTTTTAATGGTAGGCTTCAAGTTACCAATGTGAAAGTTAATGGACAAAGCGTTGAGGCCTCCGTATACGAGAGCGTATACCTGGTATTCCCGACTGAAAACTTAACCGTAACGAACAACGTATACAGAATTACCAGCTTAGAGAAGATCGATACTAGCAACGAGATTCATCCTATCGATCCAATTGATCTTAAACTAACTCAATAAAGAGTGTGATTTCATTCGGGTCAACCTTCGGGTTGACTCTTTTTTCATCTTTCTCGCCATTCATGTAAATAAACGTAACCGATATAGGGGGCAACATGAATCAAAACAAGCTGGCATTGATCCTTATCCCTATCCTTGTTATTGCAGCCGCTTGGTTTATTTACCCCACTCTGACCAAGCCGAACGAACCTGTACACGCCGATGCGCAGGATTATGCGGAAGCCCTGTCCTTGATTCAACAAGGGAAGCTCGATGCAGCCAGAAAGAAGCTGGAAACGGGAATGTCGAAGGAACCCGCGGAGGGAAAATATGATTTTGCCCTTGGCAATATCGATCGATTGCAGTCCAACATGGATCAGGCACTCGTCCACTATGCAAAGGCCGTTCAGAAGACTCCCCAACTGAAGGAAGCCTACAACAATATGACGGCTGTTTATATGCTGCAGCAAAAGAATGACGATGCTTTAACTACGGTGAATGACGGGCTGAAGCAGGATCCAAAGGACAAGGAGCTGCTATTTAAAAAGGGTCAGCTGTTATATTTAAAGGCGAACTACGCGCAGGCTATCGAGGTGCTTCAACCCTTGGTTCATGACGCAGAGTATGTTGAGGCGAATCGTTTTATAGCCCTTTCCTATGTCAAGCAAAATGAACGTGCCCAAGCATTGCAGGCTTTGAAAGCTTATTTACAGAAGTCTCCCCAAGGAAGTCAAGGTCGTACCGAGCTGGAACAGCTTCTTGCCGATTTGGAAAAGTAAAAGAGAGGGGTACCTCTCTTTTTTTCGCATAGGAAAAGGGGAAAAGGTACTTTTCTTTGAAGTGATAAACTTCGCGTAAAACAAGGCCCATCTTCAAGAAAGTTTTTCTCATAGATCAAGAAGGAATAACAGTATGGCTGTCGAATTGATCTTACAAGTCCTAAGAACTATTTTTTATTTGATGAGAGTGATTATATATGGACCATAGACCTATATTCAATGTGAGCCCAGAGGATTACACCCATATCATTTTGCGAATGGAACGCAGTGTATTGAATGGAGATTCAGTGGATAGGAACGTATTGGAGCAAATTCCAGTTCGTTTGCTTCAAAACTCCCCCTTACTATTAGAGCAGCAGGCCGCAAGCTATTTTCATGAAGGAAACTTAACGGAAGCAAGGGCCGCGGCAAGCATGGCCGTGAGAGGCTTTGCCCAGCAAACCCATGCACACAGGCTGAATTCGGCACTCTCCCTTCTCTGTATGATAAATGTAAGGCTGGGTGAGCTTCGGGATGCCGAAACGATCCTTGTCTTTTTGAAGGAGCAGTGGGATCGACAGCCGGATGAGCTTGACGGGAGAGCGTGTATGGCTTTGGCTAAGGGAGCCTATTTGATCGGAGATCCAGCCAGAGAGAAAGAGTTCGGACTAGCTGCGAAGGAACGGTTTATTCGGCATGGGCAGCTCGGGGAAGCAATACAGGCCTGTCTGGACATAGCAGCCGCTCGAACGGTGCCCCTTTCCGATCAGGAGATGGCTTCTATTCATTTGTTTGCAGAGCAGCAGGCAAGGCTGGACGGTCGATGGGAGCCGAATCATCAGGTTCTGCGAAGTATGGATTGTATAAGGCAGGGGGATTGGGAGTCGGCCGTTCGATGGCTGCAGCAAGTGGATTCGCATGCTTTATCCTACGAACACCGGGCCGGCTGCATATTGAATGAATGCAGAGCTTCTCTTTTCAAAGGTATTTCACTCTCTGAGCAGGAGCGGGAAAGGATTCAGGGCATTGTAAAACAGTATGGAAGCGATTTATTCATCCGTTTTGAAGCGTACGGCTTGCTATATCAAAGTGCGAAAATGGATCGACAACACCATCTTGTAAATGAATATTGGCACTGCCTTAGAGCGGCCGCCGATATCACGAGGTACCCATGGCATCAACAATGGATACAACAGCAAGAGAAGCATCAGGAGTCGTCAAGCGCCTTGAGCTGGAAAGTCCAGCTGTTCGGCAAGCTGAGGTTCGTACAAGGCTCACATGAAAGACAGGATCTGGATTGGAAAAGGAAAAAGGCGGTGGAGCTGCTGGTCTATTTATTGATGCAGCCCCAGTTTTCGGCTACCAAAGAGCGGATGATGGAAGACTTGTTCGGATCGATGTATGTGGACAAAATGGCCAATCAGCTGTACGTCATCGTCCATCAACTGAAGCAGACCTTGAAAAAGGAGCTGGGCTTCGAGCAGGCGGTTATTTTAAAGGATGGGCTCGTACGGCTGCAAGAGCATTTGGTCAAAGAAACGGATGTGGAACTGTATGAGGCTCTGCTGCGTGAAGCAGACCAGGGGTGGGACCTCTTTCGCTCCAAAGCCATTGATCTGTATAAACAGGCTGCTGCCATGTACAGGGAATTTGCTCCGGAAATCCGTTATGCCGACTGGTCGGAGCGATACAGGACTTCTCTCCAGGATAAGCAGGCGGCAGCGCTGAAGCGATTGGCAAGAGAAGCCAGAGATCACTCTCAGTACGATCTATCGGAAGCCTACTATAAGAACTGGATCGCACTATGCCCTACCCAGGAGGAAGCTTATCAGGGCCTTATTGAGCTCTATGTGGTGAATTCCAGGAAGCAGGAAGCATTAATCTATTATCGCAAGTGGGAGAAAATATGCATGGAGGAATTCGGTGTCGATCCGAGCCCGGATATGAACACATCCTTCTCATCTTCATGAGTCATGGCACACCAAAATGGGGGGGGCTGAAACGGGATGAGCTTAAGAATAAGAACAGAGGGATCGGCGCTGATTATTGACTTCGCGGGAGCGGTGGATCAGCATGCGGAGGAACGATATCTTCGTCATCGTGATTGGCGTCAAGGATTGGGTGACGGAAGACGCACGCTCATTTTGAACTTTAGCGAAATGAGCTTCATACACAGCACCGGAATCACGATGTTAGTCCGCCTGGCGCAGTACGGCGAAGAAGGGCAGTATCAGACCTTTGCATATGGCCTGTCGGAGCAGTATCATAAGCTTTTCCGCCTCATTGGACTGACTCAGCATATGATGATTTATCCGGATGAATATACGCTGATGCGAAGATTGAAATCACTGGAGGACATTTCGTAGCTTCAAACTTCAACGGTTGATTTTACAATACGGTTCGTCAGAGAGGCTGCCTTTTATCTAAGCCGGCCGAAGAAAATTCTACTCATACCCGTCTTGGACGTATCCTAATGGATAGGTCTTTTTTTGCATTGTAGCTCCTATAGGACAGTGGCAAGAACTTATGTGGTGCAAAATACCATATGCTCGTTCACAATTTAGACACATTTTTTTAAGCTAATTTTCAGATTGGTTTAAGCTGCTTTTATTGTTTTATTTGTATATTGTTGGGGGTTAAGCAGTTGTCATAATGGAAATGGCTTAAGTAGGCGCATATTTCGTTTCGAATGGAGGGTTTCATGCGTGCTTGAGGTAAAGCAGGTAAGTAAGCTGTACGAGAATCAAAGAGGGGTCCACAACATTGATTTTTCCATGAGCCGTGGCGAGATCGTTGGTTTTTTGGGACCGAACGGCGCAGGAAAAACGACTACGATGCGGATGATCACCGGCTATTTGAATCCTACGATGGGATCCATTGCGATCGACGGGTTATCTATGGCCAATCATCCGAAGAAGGCCAGACAAAAGATCGGATATTTACCTGAAACACCTCCGTTATATCCGGAAATGACGGTGGAAGCCTATTTGAAGTTCATTGCCGATTTGCGCGGGATTCCCGGAAGAGAACAGAAAAAGCGCGTCGGAGAAGTTATTGAACGGCTTGGGCTGCAGGGCCGTGAACGGCAGATTATTCGCGGGCTGTCCAAAGGGTACAAGCAGCGGATGGGATTGGCGCAGGCCATTCTGCACAGTCCGGATTTGCTAGTGCTGGACGAGCCGACTTCGGGCCTGGACCCGAAGCAGATTATTGAGATTCGCCAGCTGATTCGAGAGCTGGGCGAGAACCATACGGTGCTGCTGAGTACGCACATTTTGCCGGAAATTAATGCGCTGTGCAACCGCGTATTGATTATTAACCAAGGCCGCATCGTGATGGACGGCCATCCCGATCAGCTGGCTCAATCGATGGGCGAGCGGTTCGAAGTCTCGCTCGAGGTCAAAGGGCCGCGCCAGGCCATACTGGCCGAGCTGCGCGGCATGTCCGCCATCGCCAGCGTGCAGCCGCTGGCGGAAGAACCCGCGGCCGCTGCACCGGCCGCGGAGACCACAGCTGCGCCCGAGCCGGCCGCGGGCGCAGAAGCCACGCAGGCTGAGCCTACGGCCGCGCCTGCGCCTGCATCCACGGTCGAGCCGACCGTGAAAGTGCTTGTGTCCGCGAAGGATAACGCGGACATTCGCGAAGAGATCTTCTACCGCATGGCGGAGCTGCGCTATCCGATCCTGTCGATGAAGAAAGAAAGCTTGAGTCTCGAGGACATCTTCCTCAAGCTGACAACCAATGAAGCGACGGAAGCTTCCGACAACGAGTCGGCCGCGGCACAAGAGGAGGAGGTGACCCCGAATGCGTAGAACTTGGGCGATTTGCAGGAAGGAGCTGCAAATGTATTTTTACTCGCCGACCTCCTATGCGGCGTTTGCCTTCTTTTTCTTAATTGTAGGGTACATGTTCAGCTCGAACTTTTTATACTCCATGATGATCGACGTGCGTATGGTGACCAGCCCGGTCAGCTTCCTATATTTGCTCGTGATTCCTTTCTTGACGATGCGTCTTGTCTCCGACGAGCTTCGGCATGGCACCGATGAGCTGCTGCTCACTTCACCGGCCAGCATTACAGAAATTATTCTCGGCAAATATTTGGCCGCCGTCGTCGTTCAATTGCTTCTGGTCGTAGGATGCTTGCTGTATCCTCTCATTATGAGCTCGTACGGTAAGATCGATCAGCCTGTCATGTGGCTTTCGTTCTTAAGCATGTTTCTGCTCGGAGCGGCCATGATGGCGGTTGGCTTGTTTGCATCCACGCTTTCCTCCCACCAAATGCTTTCCGGCTTGGCGGGTATCGGAATGCTGCTTGTGCTTTGGACGATCGATTGGCTGGGGGATACCGTTGCTACGGGACGGGCCAAAGAATATCTCAGTCTTTTCTCTATCGTCACCAGAGGCAGCAACTTGCAAAAGGGTGTGTTGAATTTTGCAGACATTCTCTTTTACGTGACGCTGGCCATTGTGTTTATTGTGTTGAGCATACAGGTGCTTGAAAGAAAACGTTGGAGATAACCGGCTTTGCCTGAAGGCGCAAGGCGAGAAGGGGGAAAGGCAATTGAATAAGTGGATTCGCGGAACGAATGCGGTCGTGTTATCGCTTGCGGTAATCGGCATCTTCATCGTCCTGACGATTTTTCTTAACTCTACGAAGTCGCTGCAGGTCGATTTAACGCAAAATAAACAATACACTTTATCCGACCAGACGATCAACACGTTAAAATCACTCGACAAAGATGTTCATATTATTGCGTTTACCAGCTCGCAAACGAATTTGACTATGAATCGTGAAGTCGTCGATATGGTGCAGGAATATAAAAAACGCAGCAGTAAAATCGTATTTGACCAGTATGATATGGAGAAGAACCCGGAAATAGCCAATCAGTATCAAGGGATTGATCCTTCCGGCGTCTTGGTCGTCGAGAGCGGCACCCAGAAGAAGATGGTCAATTATTACGACATGTTCCAGGGCTCGGGACAATCCCAGTTTGATTACCAGTTCAGCGGGGAGCAGAAGCTGACACAAGCCTTGGTGAATTTGAACGTCAAGGACAAAATAACGGTGTATTTCTTGTCCGGGCACAATGAAACGCCGCTAAACCAAATGACCTTGCTGCAAAGCTCGTTAGAGAACGAGAACTATACAGTGAAGGACCTGAACCTGCTTCGCGAGGGTAAAATTCCGGATGATGCGCAGGCGCTGTTCATCATCGGCGCTCAAAACGATCTGAGCGACAAGGAAGCCGAGGTTATCAAGGAATATCTAAAAGGCAACGGCAAGCTGTACATGACGCTTGGCTTTACGGAAAACATGGTGACGTCATGGAAAAATCTGGATTCGATCATGGCCCAATATGGCATTACGGACCAGCATGCCGTAGCCGTAGATTCGAAGCAAAGCCGATTGGTATCTCCGCTCACGATTATTCCTGAGTACGGGTATCATGAAATCACCAACAAGCTGCAGGATAATAACCTGCTCATGCAAATGGGGCTGGCCGTTTCCTTGAATGCAGACCCTGCGGCTGCTGATTACAAGGCGACCAGCATTTTGAAGACGACCGACTCTGCCTACGGCGAGACGGATTTATCCGGGCTGGTTAAAGGAAAAACCAGCAAAGACGACAAGGATATCAAAGGGCCTCTGAATTTGGGTTATGTCGTTGAGACCAAAGACAGCAAGCCTAAGGCCGTTATATTAGGCAGCTTCACGTCCTTAAGGGATGACTTCTTCCAGCAGCAGGGCAATCGCGACTTTGCCTTGAACAGCGTAGGCTGGCTGCAGGAGCAAAAAGAACAAGTGACGATTCGTCCGCGTGAAAATCAACAGCAGCCTGCGATGATTACCGGAGGTCAAGCATTAACCATTTTCTACGGCACTGTATTAGTGTTCCCGTTACTCTTCCTCATCGTGGGCGGCACGATTTGGTGGAGGAGGAGAAAAGGATGAAGAGGCTCATTCCGACGATCATACTGGTACTCATTTGCATAGGCGGTTTCTGGTATGCATCCAGCAAGGACTTTTTCAAGGAGAAGCAGGAGCCTGCTGCATCGCTTGCCAAGGTCAATCAGCAGGATGTAGCGAGCTACACGATCAAAACGGGAGATACCGAGATCGAAATGCAGCAGAAAGACGGTAAATGGACTATGACCAAGCCGTCGGCACAACCCTTGAACGAATACAGCGCCAAAGGCTGGATTGATTCCTTTAACGGGCTAACCAAAGAGTCGACTATTGACGCGGAAGGGAAAGAGCTGACCAAGTATGGATTGGATAAGCCGCAGCAGCAGTTTTCGGTGAAGCTGAACAACGGCACCGTCCAAACGCTTAGCGTGGGCAACGCGATGCTCGTTCCGGGTTATGATTATGCCATGCTCAGCGGCTCTCCCGAGGTATTTAAAATCAGTGATTCCCAAGTGAAGTCGCTTGCCAAGACCCAGCTGGATTTGATGGAGAAAAGCCCGATCCGGCTGGAGTATGAGCAGGTAAGAGGCATCACCGTGGAATGGAAGGGACAGAAGTGGACGCTGACGAAGGCGGACACGGATAAAAAATCCTACGAAGCGAATTGGAAGCTGGGCGATAAAGAATTGAAAGGCTCTGATGCCAGCTCTTATCTGGATAAAGTTCAGTTCTTGTCGACCGAACAGCTTGCCAAACCGGCGGATCAGGTGAAGATGGATGCACCGGAGCTTCGGCTGGAGGTTAAATACGCCGATGCGTCCAATAAAGAGACTACGGTAGTCTACTTGGGCAAGGTGGATAAGGATAACCTGTGGCTTACCCAGCAAGGCGGCCAATGGGCGTACTCCCTGCCTGTAACCTCGATCGAGGAGCTGGCGGATAAGTATAAGCAGCCTCCTCAACCGCCTGAACAACCGGCGCAGTCGCCATCGCCATCACCATCGGCAGAACCGTCGCAATCCCAATAATCAAGGCTTGGCTTATCGCCCCCTCTTGTTATTACAGGAGGAGGGCGATTTTTTTATCCCAACTTTGGAAAGATCCTGCACATAGTTTTCCACATCTTGGGCAACCTAGACTTGTCAAAACGAAAGGAGGACAAATCGATGTTTACTCAGCAAGGGCAGCAACAGCAGCAAGGTATGAACACGGTCAGCTCCAAGGAATTGGCGTACATAACCGACAGCTTGAAAAACGAAGATTTACTGGCTAAATTGGCCGTCCACGGATTGGCGGACTGTCAGTCTCCGCAGCTGAAGCAGAAGCTGGCGCAGATTGCCCAGGATCGTCTGCATCATTCCGATCAATTGCTTAGAACACTGCAGCAGCAAACGCAAATGACTCACTAAATGACGCAGGAGGTGCACATCTGATGTATCAACAGCAAAATTATATGAATCAACCGACCCATCAGCATACGCCGCTTCAAGAGCAGGATTGGGGCAACCTGGTTTTGTCCGAGCTGAAGCGTACGGCTCGTGAATACACGACGGCCGCTTTGGAAGCAACCCACCCGGCGGTCCGCCAAACGTTCCAAAGCTTGTCCCAAAGAACAATGCAGGAGCAGGCAGAATTATATCAGGTTTTATCCCAATTGAACGGATATGGTTCTGTACAATTGGCGAATCAGCAGGAGGTTTATCAAGAGATTCAGCAGCAGGTTCAGAAGGTTGAGCAGCTGCAATCCATCGTTCAACGTTCGATCCAGAGCGCCAATATGAATGCAGGCGTCATGTACCAGCAGCAGCCGATGTATAGCGCGAACCCTCAATTTCAGCAGCAGCCGTCTTTTTCCGGTTATGAAGCAGGCGGTTATGCGGGAATGGGTTCGGGGGCTTACCAACAGCCATCTTCTCAAACACAAGGGTATGGACAAGGGGGCTTCGGTTCCGCTTACGGCTCGTCCGTCGGCAGCTCGATACACAGCCAGGGCGCGGGCTTCGGCAGCACCGCGGGAAGCGGGATGACCGGCATGAGCCAGAATCAAAATCCGATTACGCAAAGCATCGCCAATGAGTATACCGGCTCGGCTTACAAAACAACGTCGGCAGGTACAGCTACTGGCACGTCCACGCAGTCTCTGGGCGGGTCCTCTACTGCCAAGTATGGCAGTGGTAATGAGTCTTACTCGGCTGTAACGGCATCCGATTCCCGAGGCGGTAACAGCTACAACTGGACGGATGATAACGCTGGTGCAGCAAGCAGCAATGCGGCACAAACAGCAAGTAATCGTGGCGGCAACAGCTTTGACTGGCACGATTCCGACGATCAGTCCAGCACCTCCTCTTCCTTGTCTGCTTCTCATGATAAATCGTCATCCTTCGGCAGCGGAAAGTTCATGTAATACTCCCGAGGGTATCATAAGGCCCCTGCATATATTGCAGGGGTTTTCTATAGTTTTGTGCTCTCCCCAACACCGGAATTTGCTTCGAAGCCTATTGGAATATATTCGCAATAGTTCAAGCTCTATAGGTTTTCAACAACAATGCCCCCTCCGCGGGGTTCTTTCGTTCGCTGCAACCCATGGAAAGAAGTATAATGAAACTGGTTGAAAAAAATGCTTTATTAGTGGGGTGTGTTCCTTGTATCGGATTCTTATTGTGGAGGATGACGATAAAATCGCATCGATTTTGCAATCGTATATGGAGCGGTATGGCTATTCGCCGCAGAGAGCGACTGATTTTCGGGATATCAAGCAGCAATTTATGACACATAAGCCGGATCTGGTATTGCTGGACATTAACCTGCCGCATTATGACGGGTTTTATTGGTGCCGGCAAATCCGGAACGTGTCGAATGTGCCTATTATATTTTTATCCGCACGCGTCGGGGAGATGGATCAGGTGATGGCTATCGAGAATGGCGGTGACGATTATATTACGAAGCCGTTCCATTTGGATGTGGTCATTGCCAAGGTAAAAAGCGTGCTGAGAAGAACCTACGGAGAATATGCGGGAGCGAACCCAATGCCGAGGGATACTATGAATGTAGCGGGTTTGATTCTGGATACCTCCAAAAACACGATGGAGTGGAACGGAGTCAAAATGGACTTGTCGCGTAACGAGTTTTTATTGATGAATTGTCTGGCGAGACATGCGGATCGAATCGTGACGCGCGAAACTTTGCTGGAGGCGTTATGGGACGATATTGATTTCGTGGACGATAACACTTTAACTGTGAACGTAACACGTGTGCGCAAAAAGCTGGAGGAGCTCGGCATAGTCAAAGCCATAGAAACGGTACGCGGGCAGGGCTACCGGCTTAATACATCCTGGGGGAGTACGAAGTGAGAGGAATAGACTTTATATCGGACAGGCTAGGCTATATCATCATTTATTTGGTGAATATTGCCCTTGCCCTATGCGTCGTTGAATTGGCTCTGCAACCACAGGGGGTATCGCTCCAAACGGACAATATCGTATATATTATTATTTTATCGTTAGCGGGTGTATGTGCTTATTTGCTTATTGATTACGTACGGCAAAGGGAGTACTTTCTCCGGCTGTCTGGGATTCGCAAGCACCATGAGCCTATGGAGCGTATCAGCGGCTTGCCAGTAGGTGTGAAAAAGGAACAAATGATTATGATGGAGCTGATGCATGAGCTGTACAGCGGGTGCGAGGAGCGGTTGGCGCAATACAGAAAGCAGCAGGAGCAGCATGATGTGTTTATTCGACAGTGGGTTCATCAGATGAAAACACCTGTATCCGTCATCGATCTTCTGACACAGAAGACAGAATCCTCGGAAGAGCATGTTCCGCTGAATGTGCTGCAAAGCATCCAGGAGGAGAACGACCGTTTGGCGCATGGGCTTGATATGATGCTGCAGACCGCGCGTCTGGAGAAGTTCGAGCTGGATGTGCATGTGAAACAAGTCAACCTGGAGCAAACGATCCGAAGTGTCATCAATGAACATAAGAGGGCCTGCATTCGACGCGGAGTATATCCCAAGTTGACGGTCGAAGCTGATGTCCGGTTTGTAGAAACCGATGAGAAGTGGATCGCGGTGATCATTAGGCAAATTGTCACCAATGCCATTAAATATGCCAAGAGAACGGCCGATCCGGCAGACAAGCAGCTTGAGATCAAGCTGTCCAAGGGCAAGGACGGGGTCTGCGCGTCTTTTAGCGACACGGGAATCGGTATCCCGGAGCAGGATTTGCCTCGCGTCTTCGAGCCTTTTTTCACCGGAGAGAATGGCCGGAAGGTAGGGGAGTCGACCGGCATGGGCCTTTATTTGGTCAAGGAGCTTTGCCGCAAGCTTGGACATCGCGTACAGATCGCCTCCATCGAAGGGGAGGGAACGACGGTTACTCTGCATTTTCCGCCTTCTTCGGTGCTTCATGACATTCTTACATGATAGAAAGGTGACAACATTGTAAGAAAGCCGCCTGTTTTGTAAGGTGAATCGATAGCAGCCAGGGCCCTCCTTTTTTTATACTAGAGGCAGTTACGTAAAGAGTGATCGTAAGGAGGCCAGTACATGGCAGTATTAAGAACGGAGAATTTATGCAAAACCTATGGGTCCAAAAACGGCAATGCCTTCTATAGAGCGCTGGATCAAGTACAGCTTGAGGTTCAGGAGGGGGAGTTCGTCGGTGTCATGGGGCCTTCAGGCAGCGGCAAGACGACGCTTCTTAATCTTCTCGCTACCATAGATAAGCCTACTTCAGGACATATCGAAATCAATGGAACGAACCCTAGTAAGCTGAATAATAAGCAGCTCGCTTTATTTCGTCGCAGGCAGCTCGGATTTATATTCCAGGACTTTAATCTGCTGGAGACGCTGAGCATCAAAGAAAACATCATCCTGCCCCTCGTGCTGGAAAATACAAAAGCGGCTGACATCGAGCGGAAGGTTCAGGAAATTGCCGAAACGCTCAACATTACCCATCTGCTGGATAAGCGCACCTATGAGGTGTCCGGGGGGCAGCAGCAGCGAGCCGCCATAGCCCGCGCCATGATCCATCAGCCTGCTCTTCTGCTGGCGGACGAGCTTACGGGGAACCTCGATTCGAAGGCTGCCAAGGATGTCATGGAGTCGCTCAAGGAAATGAATGAGGAGCGGGGGGCTACCATTCTTATGGTGACTCACGATCCTTTTGCCGCGAGCTATTGCAAGCGAATCCTTTTTATAAAGGACGGCAGGCTGTTCAATGAAATTCGCAGAGGCTCCAGCAGGCAGGCCTTCTTCCAGCAAATCCTGGATGCCCTAAGCTATTTGGGAGGGAACTTCGATGACTTTTCGACAGCTCGCTCTTAAAAATATTCAGGGCAATTGGCATCGATACATCGCTTTTTTCCTGAGCAGCACGTTTTCCGTCATGATCTTTTACATCTATGCCTCCTTTATCTTTCACCCCGACGTGGTGAACGGAACGATTCAGGCGGCTGCCAAGGTAAGACAGGGAATGGTGGGCTGCGAATTTCTGATCGTGATTTTCTCGTTTTTCTTCGTGCTGTACGCCAGCTTTGCTTTTTTGAAGACGCGCAAGAAGGAGATCGGCCTGCTGACCCTGTTCGGCATGACCCGATCCCAAATTAATAGGCTGGTGCTGTATGAGAATGTCGCCATCGCCATCCTATCCATCGTTGTCGGCTGCGGTCTCGGCACCCTGTTCTCCAAGCTGTTTTTTATGGCTTTAGCCGAGCTCTTGCAAGTGGATAACCCAATACGGTTTCTTATCGTTCCGAAGGCGTTATTTATTACAGCGATCGGTTTTCTGGTATTGTTTTTCGCCATTACGCTAATTACATTGGTCGGCATGAGCAGGAATCAGGTCATTGAGCTGTTAAAGGCGTCCAAGCAGCCCAAAACGATGCCGGTCTCATCCAAATGGCTTGTCCTTTTGTCGGCGGCTTGTCTTATCACAGGGTATTACTTTGCTTATACTACAACTCCAAACAACCTGGTCGTTGTGATGCTGCCTGTTATCTTTCTTGTGGTGGTGGGCACGTATTTTCTATTTACCCAAGCGAGCGTGGCGATCTTGAAACGGCTGCAGCGGCTGCCTCATATTTACTATCGTAACATCCAATTGATTACGATCTCGCAGCTTGTCTTCAAAATGAAGGATAATGCCAGAATCCTGTTTACGGTATCTATTTTAAGCGCGGTTATTTTATCGGCGTCCGGGTCGGTATACATGTTTTATCAAGGCGCTCGGGGGCAGATCCTGGACCATTTTCCCCAAACGATCGGTTATGTGGCTAAAGGCTCTGACATTCCTGCTTCTTTGGAGCCTGAGCGGGTGAAAGAAGTTATGTCCCGTCAAGGGATACAAGTGGATCATCAGATTCAAACGGCGGGCATTCTTACCTCTATACAAATCAAGGCCTTTCATAACAGGGAGATCAAAGCCCTCCTCTTGCCGTATGACCTTTATAACGACTTGGCAAGGCAGAATCAGAGACAAGGCGGTGGCAAGACCAGCATCAGCGTTGAACCGGGTCATGCGCTGATCATCAATCCTTACTCCGAATCCGAGGTGGTCCTCTTTGGAAAAGGCGATTTATTGTCGACGACAGCGGCAGGGTCTGAACTAACGCTGCGAATGGACGGCCAGCTGGACGGTGCTATCTTGAACCCTATATTGGAAGCAACCTATATCGTTCTGCTTAACGATAAGCAATTTCAATCCATACTTAGTTCAACGCCGGAGGAGCGAAAAGCCTCTTATATCGGTTACGAGCTGAAGGACTGGGAAAACGCAAACGGGGCCATCAAGGAGCTGGAAGACAGTCTGACTGCCGAGCAGAAAAAGCGGTTCGCCAATCGGACGGAAGCCTTCTGGGGCATGAAGCAGTTCAGTTCCTTAACGCTGTTCATCGGGATGTTTGTCAGCGTATTATTCTTTATGGCGTCCGGAAGCATGCTGTATTTCAAGCTGTTTACGGAGCTGCAGGAGGATCAGGCTCAGTACAAGGCATTAACCCGGATCGGCGTCTCCATGCAGGAAATACGCAAAATTACGAATATCCAAATCGGGCTCATCTTCTTTATCCCTGTAGTGGTCGGTAGCATCCAAGCCGGGTTTGCTTATAAAGCGCTAAGTAATCTCGTCAGTATTTCCGTTTGGAAATACGGATTGGCGATTATGCTGATTTACGCGGTGATGCAGCTGTTTTACTTCCTGCTGACACGACAGGCCTATATGAAACAAATGAAGCATGAATAGAAAAATGGACTAGGAACAAGTGTTCCTGGTCTTTTTCTTTTTAAGCTGGCGAAATGTTGGGGAAAATTGGATAAAAACGGATTTGACACGGTATTCCCGGTAGCATAGACTAGCTGTAGAGAAGGTTGAAATAGTACGTTTTGAAAGCGCCAAATCAAGAACGGAGGCCGTGCATTGCATTCGGATTTTAAGCAGTGGAGTCATATGTTTAAGCTGGACCCGGACCGGGAAATATCGGATGAATGGCTGGAAAAGGTATGTCTTTCGGGAACCGATGCCATTATGGTTGGAGGCTCTACAGGGGTTACCTTTGACAATACAGTAGATCTTTTATCGCGGATTAGAAGATACGAGGTGCCTTGTGTACTGGAGGTATCCGATCTGGATGCCATTGTGCCGGGCTTTGACAGTTTTTTTATTCCCATGGTATTGAATGCGGGGAATCCTCAATGGATCGTAGGACATCACCAGAGAGCGCTTCGTGAATACGGAGCTCTATTGGACTGGAGCCAAGTGGCGACGGAAGGATACGTGATATTGAACGAGCAGTCCGCGGCAGCGCAGATAACAGAAGCGAATACGGAGCTGGACATCAAGGATGTCGAGGCCTATGCCAGAATGGCGGACCGCTTGCTGCATTGTCCGGTTTTTTATATGGAATACAGCGGTGTGTTTGGCAATATGGAATGGGTTGCTCGAGTGAAGGGGCTCTTGAAGGACGCGAGATTGTTTTACGGTGGCGGTATTGATAGTCCGGAGAAGGCTTATCAAGCGGCCGCGGCAGCGCATACCGTTATTGTGGGCAATGTCGTCTATGATCAGCCGGAGCAGGCTTTGGCCACCGTACAAGCGGTAAGAGAGGCAAAGGCCGCAAGCAATATGCAGTGAAAGGAATTGAAGTACAATGAACGATACGTTTGACATATTTGCATCCATACAAACCTTGAACCCTCAGCAAAAGAAGGCCGTAGAAACCGTAGACGGCCCATTGTTGATTATGGCGGGAGCGGGCAGCGGTAAAACCCGCGTGTTGACGCACCGGATCGCCTATTTGATAGCCACGAGAAAAGCAGCCCCTTGGAGCATACTGGCCATCACCTTTACGAATAAAGCGGCCAGAGAGATGCAGGAGCGCGTAGGCAAGCTGGTGGGCCCCGGCGGCCAGGACATCTGGGTATCTACGTTTCACTCTATGTGCGTAAGAATTCTTCGCAAGGACATATCGCGCATCGGGTTTTCTTCCAGCTTTACTATTCTGGATTCCGGCGATCAGCTGTCCGTTGTCAAGAACTGCATGAAGGAGCTTAACATCGACTCCAAGAAATTCGAGCCGAAAGCGGTTCAGGCTGCCATCAGTACGGCCAAGAACGAGCTGAAGACGCCGGAAATGCTCGAGAACCTGATCGGGGACTATTTTGACGGCATTGTGGCCAGGGTGTACAAGCTCTACCAGAAAAAGCTGAAGATGAACAACTCTTTGGACTTTGACGACCTGATTATGACCACGATTCAATTGTTCAAGGAAGTTCCGGAAGTGCTGGAGTTTTACCAGAACAAATTCCAATATATCCATGTAGACGAATATCAGGATACGAACCGCGCTCAATATATGCTGTGCCTCATGCTTGCAGACAAGCATAAACGCATTTGTGTCGTCGGGGATAGCGATCAGTCGATCTATCGTTGGCGGGGTGCGGATATCAGCAATATCCTGAACTTTGAGAAGGATTACCCCAACGCGACGACCATATTGCTGGAGCAAAATTACCGGTCGACCTCGAATATCTTGAATGCCGCGAACAAGGTTATTTCCAACAATGCCGGACGCAAGGCCAAGAACCTGTGGACCGATAAGGGCGAGGGCAATAAAATTCGCTTCTACCAAGCGGATTCGGAGCATGAAGAAGGGTACTTTATCACCAATGAAATTAATAAAAATGTAAAAAACGGTAAACGATACGACCAGCATGCGATCTTGTACCGTACGAACGCCCAGTCCCGGGTTATAGAGGAAATATTGATCAAATCGGATATTCCTTATCAGATCGTTGGCGGCATCAAGTTCTATGACCGTAAAGAGATCAAGGATATTCTTGCTTACTTGCGGCTTATTTCCAATACGGATGACGATGTAAGCTTTATGAGGATTGTCAATGTACCCAAGCGCGGGATCGGTGATACGACGGTCGATCGCTTAATGGAGGCGGCAGGCAGACGAGGCATTTCGATGTTCGCGATGCTTGAAGAGATCGATGGTCTGGAAATCAGCGGCAAAGCGAAGAACGCGCTGAGTGATTTCCGCGAGATGATCGACAATCTGAATCGAATGGTCGAATATTTATCTGTCACCGAGCTGACGGAAAAAATGCTGGAGCTCACGGAATACCGGCTGGAGCTGCAGCGTGAGAAAACGATCGAGTCGACGGCCCGGCTTGAAAATATAGATGAGTTCCTGTCCGTTACGATGGAATTTGAAAAGCGCAATGAGGATAAATCGCTCGTTTCCTTCTTGACCGATTTGGCGCTTATTGCCGATATCGACTCGATGAACGATGCCGCGGAGGATGCGGCCGATGCCAATAATTCGGTCGTTCTCATGACGATGCATAGCGCAAAGGGACTGGAATTCCCTATCGTGTTTATCATCGGGATGGAGGAGGGCGTGTTCCCTCACAGCCGCGCTTCTAATGATAATGAGGAGCTTGAGGAGGAGCGGCGGCTTGCCTACGTCGGTATTACCCGCGCGGAACAAGAGCTGTTCCTGACCTGCGCCAGAATGCGGACGCTCTTCGGCCGTACGAACATGAACCCTCCATCCCGGTTCTTGAGCGAGATTCCGGAGGAGCTGCTAGAGGCAGCTTCGCCTGGAGGGACGATAGGCGGCGGCCGGGCGGTCAGCTCCTGGGGGAGCCGGGAGGGCCGTTACGGCAACGGAGGCAGCTTCGGCTCCGCCGGGGCTGGAAGCACCTCTACGGCGGTGCCGAGCAAAGCGGCCGGCTTCCGGCCTACCGTGGGAGGCGCCGCTTCATCCGCTGCACGGCCTGCGGCAACCGCCAGCGGTGGCGCAGCCAAGCAGGTAGGCGACTACAAAATGGGCGATAAAGTCTCCCATGGCAAATGGGGAACCGGCGTTGTTGTCGCAATCAAGGGTGCCGGCGATGATACAGAGCTGCAGATCGCCTTTCCGGCGCCAGTCGGAGTCAAACGGCTGCTTGCCAAGTTTGCGCCGATTACCAAGGAAAGCTGAAGTTAGAATGCCCGGGAACGGATTCTATTTGGAGAGGAAGGTTTTCTTTATATGACGGATGCTCTGCAGGCCATGAAAGCCCTCATCGAAGAAATTAACCATCATAATTATTTGTATTACACGAAGGATGAACCAAGCATCAGCGATGCGGAGTACGATAAATTGTACGACCGTCTGGTCGCTATGGAGCGGGAGACGGGAATTACACTGCCCGACTCCCCAACCCAGAGGGTCGGAGACCAGCTCTTGAAAGGTTTCGATGAGCATAAGCACAGATCAAGGCTGTGGAGCTTGGATAAGGCCCAGAATCTAGACGATTTGATGGCGTGGCATACTCGTGCTTCCAAGCTTGTTAACGACTACAACAGCCGCAATCCGGAGAATCCGCTTCCGCCGCTTTCCTTTGTCGTGGAGTTAAAGTTTGACGGGCTGACCCTCAACCTGACTTATGAGAACGGGGCTCTGGTCCAGGCGGCTACGCGCGGGAACGGAGTGGTCGGCGAGGGCATATTGGCTCAGGTTAAGACAATCCGGTCCATTCCGCTGACCATTCCTTACAATGAAGGCGTCATTGAAATTCAGGGCGAAGGCATCATGAACCTGTCCGTGCTGGAGGAGTACAACAAAACCGCGGCAGAGCCGCTTAAAAACGCCCGTAACGCGGCTGCAGGGGCGCTTAGAAACCTGAACCCTAAAGTAACGGCGGAACGGAAGCTGAACGCTTATTTTTATAATGTTGGCTATACGGACGGCCTGGCCTTTGAGGACCATCGGGAGATGGTAGATTTCCTGCGGGACAACCGTTTCCGGGTGAGCCCGTTCGTCAAATTTTTCGATTCCATCGAAGCGGTCGTGCAGGAGCTGGAAAGCATCCTATCGATGCGCAATACCTTCGACTTTTTGATCGACGGGCTCGTCGTCAAAATCAACGATATGCGCACGCGGGAAGTGCTCGGCTACACCGATAAATTTCCGCGTTGGGCCGTCGCCTATAAATTCGAGGCGGAAGAGGCAGTTACCACGCTTTTGTCCGTATCCTGGGAAGTGGGCCGAACGGGCAAAATTACCCCTGTAGCCAAGGTCGAGCCTGTCGACATAGCAGGGGTTACAGTACAGAACTGTACGTTGAACAACATCGGCGATATCGAGCGGAAGAACTTGAAGCATGCTCTCGGGAGCCATGTGCTGATTCGCCGTTCCAATGACGTGATTCCGGAAATTCTCGGAAAGGCGACAGACGAACAGGACGGCGAAGAAATTGTCTATCCGGAGCACTGCCCTTCCTGCGGGTCCGTACTCGAACTAAAGGGCGCTCATTTGTTCTGCTTGAACCGTTTGGAGTGTAGGCCTCAGCTGATCGGCCGCATTACCCATTTTGCATCCCGTGACGCTATGGATATCGAGACGTTCAGCATCATGACGGCAGAGCAGCTGTATCAGGAGCTGGATGTTCGCGACCCTGCCGATTTATATGACTTGACCTTCGATGATTTAATCAAGCTGGACCGGTTCGGGGAGAAAAAGGCGAACAAGCTGCTCGCCGCTTTTGAGAAGAGCAAGCAGTGCGACTTGGCGTCGTTCTTGTTTGCGCTGGGCATTCCTAATACGGGCAAGACGACGACCAAGGTGCTGGCCGACCATTACCGAAGCCTTCAAAAGCTTATGGAGGCTACGACGGAAGAGCTCGTTACCCTGCAGGACATCGGGGAGATTGTGGCCGAGAGCATTGTCGGTTTCTTCCGCGATCCTGTCATGCAGCGAAGCATTGAGCGTCTGCTCCAAGCAGGGGTGAACCCCGTTAGTGAAGAAGCACCGGCGGTGGTTAATACGGATAATCCGTTTTTCGGCAAAACGGTCGTTCTGACCGGCACGTTGTCCGTCATGAGCCGTGATGAAGCCGGCAAAAAGCTGGAGGCTATGGGGGCTAAGATTAACGGAAGTGTATCCAAAAAGACCGATATTGTCATTGCGGGTGAAAGTGCCGGAAGCAAGCTAACCAAAGCGCAAGAACTCGGCATTCGTATTATTGACGATGAGCAGGAGCTTCTGCAGCTGCTGGGAATGGCATAAGTTTATTTGAGGGGGAGGCGGAACGCCTCCTCTTTGGTTGTAAATCAGGCGAGGAGGGATCAAAGGGATGCTTCATATTGTGAATGGAGACAGCTTTGGATCAACCCTGAAAGAAAGCGGCATAGCGGGAGAGGTTCTTGTATGGCGGGAATCGTTATACGAAGGGCCTCTTTCGGTTACCTTTACAGATCATGAGACAAGAGAAGCGAGGTCGAACTATTTCGACGCAAGAGGGGTTCCTGCCAATGTCTTTCGCTCCTATACGGATGATCAGGAAAGTAAGCTCCGAGATTGCTTTCGTTATAAGGACATTGTGCTTTGGTTTGAGCACGATTTGTTCGATCAGACCATGCTGATCTATTTGCTTCAATGGTTTCACAAGCATGAGTTCCTTCTGGCTAATACGGATCTTTACCTTGTTTGTATAGATTCATTTCCCGATGTGCACCCTTTTAGAGGGCTCGGGCAGCTTACCCCGCAGCAGACCAGGCAGCTGGACGGAACCTGGGTACCGGTATCCAAAGAACAGCTGGAGCTTGCAGGCCGGGCCTGGAACGCTTATGCATCCTGTGATCCTCGCGATCTAATGAAGCTCTTGAAGGAAGATACATCAGCGCTGCCTTTTTTGGGTAGTTCAATGAAGTGTCACCTTGAACGCTTTCCATCGGTCTTTAACGGTCTGAGCCGTGTAGAGCAATCTACCTTGGAAGGACTGAGCTCCGGATTGGAACGGCTGCCGGATTTGTTTCGCCATATATCGGAATCAATCCCCTCCTACGGGCTGGGAGATGTACAGTACTGGGGCTATGTAAAGGGTCTGTACTTAATACCGGAGCCTCTCATTGAAGTGATAGGTCCGCCCTTGCCGGGCTACATGAGCGAAGGGCCAATCGACTTCGGGCAATGGACGGTCAGAATGAATCCTTTGGGCGAACAAGTGATGTCAGGACAAGCGGATTTCGTGGAACGAAACGAAGTGAACCGATGGGTAGGCGGGGTTCATCTTTATGGACAAAGAGGGATTTGGCGTTGGGATTCAGCCAATCAGCAGCTTGGTAAAAATTATTTTTAAAAAATAGTTGCATTACCTATCCCGTTTGTGGTACATTACTTTTTGTCGCCGCTGAGGGCTGCAAGGCCTGAAGAGATGACGCAACAAAAAAAGTTAAAAAAAGATGTTGCAATAAGATGCCGATTATGATAAGATAAATTCTTGTCACGGCAAAATGAGTGACATTGAAAGCTCTTTGAAAACTGAACAAATGATGTTTGAATGCCAGTATAACATTGTATCATTTTGAGCTTAAGACAAGCTCTAATATAAGTCACTTCGGTGACACTTTATTGGAGAGTTTGATCCTGGCTCAGGACGAACGCTGGCGGCGTGCCTAATACATGCAAGTCGAGCGGTCC
>NZ_MZNT01000018.1 GCF_002042965.1 Paenibacillus sp. 32352
TTGGAACCGCCGTATGCGGACCCGCATGTACGGTGGTGTGAGAGGACGGGGGTTAATCACCCCCTCCTACTCGATTATCGAAAAAACGCAGGTTCTTACCCGTCTGAAGCTTGCCGGTGCTGATCATCCACTCGAAGCCCTGCTCCACAATGCCTATCAAATATTCAACGGCTTTGGGGTCATGTTCATGCAGCGCACGCAAGGATAGGGCAAGCTGCTCGATCCGGGCGCCTGCGTCATTCTCGATATACGGCTCGATCTCGTTGGTTTCGATCAACTGAAATTCGTTTTGCAGCTTGTTGATGATTTCCAGCTGAAGCGTCCTTGTTTTGCCGGATTCAAGATTGCTTAAATAATCGGGCGATACACCGAGCTCCCTTGCAAAATCCATAATGTCCACGCCGCGCTGCTGCCGGATGGTTTTGATGTACAGGCCAATCTCATTCATCCAATCACCGCTCCTTCGTAAGGGTATATGTCCAGTATGGACCGGATGGCTAATGCATAACCGTTAGGACGCGTAGAGGCACGGAGTGACAGCAGCATTTCGGTTGGCGGCACTATGCTATTGACCTTCACGTTACGTTAAGCTTTATGATGATGGCGAACCGGTTCCACTACGATAAGGAGGATTCGATATGCCAAATCATTCTGTTATTTATCAGCAGCAAGCAGACCAGTACCACTTGTTGATTTCCAAGCAAAAGCCGCTCCTTCCCGCCATAGAAGAGCTGATCAGCCCGGAGGGCCTGGACATTCTGGATATGGGGGCAGGCTCCGGCAGATTTACGGTTGAATTGGCTGCCAAAGCCAAATCCATCGTTGCTGCCGATGCTTCGGAAGCCATGTTAAAGGTTGCAGCCGAACGTCTGAAGGAAGCGGGATTCGCTCATTGGAGAACGATCGCCGCAGATCACAGGCTGCTTCCGCTAGCGGACGACAGCGTCGATTTCATCATTGCAGGCTGGACGATCTGCTACCTTACGAATGCCGATGTTCCCGATGCCATGGGCAATTTGAGGAAGATCCTAGCCGAGATGAGACGGGTGCTGCGGCCTAACGGCACCATTCTTATCTTGGAAACGATGGGTACAGGGGAAGAACAGCCTAACCCGCCGGAGTTTTTGAAAGCATACTATGACGCGCTCGTTCAGGATTACGGATTTAACCACAAATGGATTCGGATGGATTATACCTTTGAGAATCTTCAGCAGGCGGAGCAGCTTGCGGGATTTTTCTTCGGGGATGCCATGGCGAAGCGGGTGGTTGAACGGAACTGGATTCAGCTGCCGGAATGTGCGGGAATGTGGTGGCTAAAAACATAGCAATCCATAAGAAGCTTGGAAGAGGTATGTACTCTATAATTAGCTTGTACCGATAAAGCTGAACTTTGAAAGGTGGAACATATTGTGGGACAAGTGAGACCTTTTCTTTTATCTGAGGATGCAAGAGCGCAAGCGGAGTTTTACACCCAATCCCTTGGCGGGGAAATCGTATCGGTCATGACACACGAACAAGCAACGGGGGCACAGCACGAGCATAAGGACAAGGTCATCCATTTATGTCTGGTTGTTGCCGGCGGATGCTCTATTTTTATGGCCGATTCCTTGGAGCCTTTTACTAGGGGAACGGGCGTATTACTCAATGTATCGTACAAAACGGAATCGGAAGCTGGCGAGGCATTTGCCAAGCTTGCAGCGGGCGGTCAAGTGAAGCAGCCTTTTGCGCTGCAGCCTTTCGGCCTGTATTACGGAGAGCTTACAGATCGATACGGTGTCGCGTGGATGGTTACATCCGAGCCTAACGAGTAACATCATATTTATCTAACACCTTGCAATAACCCATAAGGCTGCCGCCAAAAACGGCGGTCTTTTGGTTCTGTCGACAAGCTGAACGGTTCATATTTGAAAAATGAAGGGTTCAAAGTCCAGCGCTTCAGCTGGATTTTTGAACCCCGTTTCTATGACATTATTAATTTCGGGACTCTCGGAACGTCATAGCCATCCCGCTGTGTGGGGGCATTTTATAGATGAGAGCCTCCGCTTGCGTCAATCAATTGACCGGTCACCCAGCGGCTGTCCGATGAGGCCAAAAAGGCCGCAATATTCGCGACATCCTCTGGCTCACCCCAACGGTTGAAGGTGGAGAGGCCAGCGGCAAACTTCTGTCCTTCGAGACTCTGCAAGGTATCGGCATTCATCTCTGTATTGATAAAGCCAGGGAGGATGGCGTTCACTGTAATGAGGCGTTTTCCAAGCTGCTGAGCGAGGACGCTTGTCAGAGTATTGACCGCCCCCTTCGAGATGCTGTAGGCGAAGACATTAGGAAGAGCCATCTTAGTAACAAACGATGAAATATTAATGATTCGCCCCTCATCCCTAAGACGCGGCAGAGCCTGCTGAATAACAAAAAGCGGTGCCTTTACATTAATGTTCATCACTTCATCGAAGGATTGCTCCGTCGTGTCTTCAATAGTCACCATTTGTCCGATTCCGGCATTATTGATAAGAATATCGAATCGATTCTCCCCTGTTCGCTTGTAAAGGGCTTCATCCATTGCGTCATATAAATCCGTTACGCCTTTAAGAGAATGAAAATCCGCGTGGACGGTAAATGCGGAGCCTCCATGATTTTGAATCTGGCGGACGACTTCCTCTGCTTGACTTTGTCTTTTTCCATAATGAACTGCGACTAATGCGCCTTCCTCTGCGAGACGTAACGCGATGCTGCGGCCGATTCCCCGGCTTGCACCGGTGACTAATGCGATTTTACCTTGTAGCTTACTCATGCTCTCTCATCTCCTTGTTTGAATTCATGTTAGTTATATCACAAGGGGATGTTCGAAATGTTGCGCTCTCATTCGGGGTGCAGTTACATACAAGCAAATTAGAAACTATCGCGATAACACTTGCACCTTACGTAACGTAATGATTTATAGTGAAATTACCCGCTGGAAGGCCATAATTTGAAAGGGAGGCATAAGTATGAGCAAAGGTGAGAATGAAGCAGTGGCTTCACGCGAATATGATGTACCAAGGGAGCTGGTGTTTCAAGCTTGGACAACCCCTGATTTGTTAGCTCAATGGTGGGGGCCGGAAGGATTTACGAATACGTTTCACGAGTGTGATATTAGACCCGGGGGAACATGGAGGTTCACGATGCACGGCCCGAATGGAGCAGATTATCCCAATCATTGCGTCTTTGTTGAGATTGTGCCGTTTGAGCAGGTCGTGCTGGATCATGTATCCGGTCCTGAATTTCGGGTAACGGCTTCCTTTGAGGATCTGGGAGGCAGAACCAAGGTGACTTTTCGCCAGACTTTCAAGAAGGCGGAGGTGTTCGAACAGGTTAAGGCTTACTGTGTTGAAGGGAATGAACAGAACCTGGACCGGTTGGGCAGGGTGCTGACGGAAATAGCTTTTTAGCTTTACTAAGAAATGTCGTCGTTCATGCTCCTTGTGGGGGATGACGGCGATATTTTTTTTGATGCGGAGGGAAGCAGTATGTGCAACAAGCCGCGGGATAGGGCGTTTATTAGGCGAATGGGTTTGCATAAATGAAACTTCATGTTATCATTTCCGTAAATATCAGATGACTTATACATAAAGAAGTGAGGATGAAAGCTTTGAAATTCATGAAGTCTATTTTGTTTGTATTCCTAAGCTGTTTGCTGCTTCTGGCCGGATGCGGAGTGAGCAAGGAAAAACCGCAATCAGAGGATTATACGACGTTTGAAAGTGTCGCCAAGTACATTCAAGCTCATAACAAATTGCCGGATAATTTTATTACCAAGAACGAAGCGACCAAGCGGGGCTGGGATCCTCAGAAAGGGAACTTGAATCAAGTTGCACCTGGTAAAAGCATAGGCGGCGATGTCTTCCAAAACCGTGAAAATAAATTGCCCTCGAAAAAGGGGAGAATATGGTACGAAGCCGATATCAATTACAAATCAGGCCACAGGGGAAAAGACCGCATCTTATTTTCCAACGACGGCTTAATCTATAAGACCGAGGATCATTACGAAACGTTTCAGCAAATCAAGTAAACACAGGGGGGATAGCCTTGCGCGAAATCATACTGGATGGCCGGAAATTTGATTCTAAAGACCAGCTGCATGCTGTCTTAAAAGAAGCCCTGTCGCTGCCGCACTATTACGGTAATAATTTGGACGCCTTATGGGATTGTCTGACCGGATGGGTTGAACTGCCGCTAACGCTTCGCTGGCAGCATTTTCAGGAAAGCGAGAAAAAGCTCGGGGAGTATACTGGGCTTTTGTTGCAGCTTTTTCAAGACGCGGAGAAGGAGATTGAAGGTTTTCATTTGCGGATCGAGTAAAAGCTTAATGAATAAGACGGAGGGGTATATCATAGACATGAGAGAGCCTCTATCGAAGCCTTTCTAAGACGTGCGGCCGGCGTCTAGAGGTAGGTTTTATCGCCAAATAAAATTTTTACATCCGATGACCTCGGAGTCTTATAAATTCTGTGGTAAAAAAGGACAAGAGCAGAAGCTGCACTTGTCCTTTTATTAATTTAGAGCTTGTGTGGAAGCTGCAATAGACTGCACCGGTCAATGTTGACTAAACTTTTAACTTACTAGGTCTTATTACCCCTGCTTGTTTCGCTTAGCAGCGTCGATCCCAACAATAAGGCAGCGCCAGCCAATTGAAGTAATGTCATCTTTTCGCCTATGACAAGAACTGAAATAAACAAGGAAGTTAAAGGATCTATATAGCTTAATACAGCGACGCTCTGAGCCTTAAGCCCGCTCATTCCAGTAAAGAACAGGTAGAATCCTACTCCCGCATGAAATATTCCCAGGAGCAGCAGTAAAATAATAGAATTGCCCGATATCCGGAAAATAGGAGAGCCTTCTGTAATGAAAACATAAGGCAGTAGTATGACAGAGGATAAGACAATCTGTATAAACGTATTCTCCAGCCCGTTCATGTTTCGGATGAACTTGTTAACCAGGGTCAAGACCGCATAAAAACCCGCCGCTATAAGCCCATAGATAATACCGAGCAGATTATGTTCGGCTGTGGCTGTTTTATTGCTCTGTACAATCAAAACCAATCCGATAAGGGCAATGACGACACATATTGCTTTTTTTAGCGAAAGCTTTTCTTTCAATACAACAGGCGACATCACGATAACCAGCACAGGAGCAAAATAATAGCTTATGGCTGCATTCGCAATCGTAGTTTCCTTATAGGACTGAAAAAGAAAAATCCAATTGCCGCACAAAGCGAGGCTCGCTATAAACAGCGGGACCACATTTCTTCTTATAATTTGCCGTGATATTTTATGCTTCGTACTCATGCAGATGATGAATAAAAACATACTGCCAATAAGGCTCATGAAAAGAGCAATTACACTTGCACTCAAATCTATATATTTAGCAAAAACGCCAACTGCGCCAAATATGATCATCGACAAAATAAAATAAATCGTTTCTTTCACTTCTTTTTCCCGCTTTCTACTAATATGATGGCGGACCTATGCAGGCCGGCTGCCGAATGCATACAGTAGAATCTATGGAAAAGGTCTGACAAGCCTCTTGTAAGTACCCCGACAGTAGATTCTACTGTTAAGGCATTACGGGAGGGGCGACAAAGTTAACCATGCGATATCTCCTCCATTTCGTTAATCACGTGAATCTTTATAAGAAAGCTGCATGTCATAAATTCATTATATAGCTAGAGTGAGTGACTGAAAAGTTCACTGAATATCTGAGAATTTTGAACATACTGGATATCACCCCCTTTGGTATAATAAGGAAGAAGACGTGAGAGATGAAAAGGTGAAAACCATGAGCTATGCCGATTCTGTGCAAAGGGCGATCGACTATATCGAGGAGCGTCTGGACCAGGAGCTGGATCTTACCTGCATTGCCGAGGAAGCTTATCTGTCGGTCGCTCAGCTGTACCGGGTGTTTTATGCGCTTACCGGACATCCCGTCAAGGACTATATTCGCAAACGAAGAATAAGCGTTGCCGCCCATCAGTTGAGAAATACCGACCGGACGGTCGAGGAGCTCGCATGGGAGAGCGGGTTCGAATCCTACCATTCATTTGCCAAGGTATTCAAGAAGATCGTTGGGCTGACTCCCGCCAGCTATCGAAAGGCCGAGCTGTTCTTCAGCTTCGAACCGATCAGGCTGCATGACCAAATCTCGTACACGGAGGATAGGGAGCAAACGGAGCGGTTCCCCGATGTCAAAGTGATTCGATTGCTGCCAGGCAAAATGTACAGCTATCTGCATATAGCCGATCATGAGGAGGGAATGGAGAACGAGGCGTTCCGGATCGTCGGACGGCTGCTGAGCACCCATGAGGTAACGCGAGACGTCAAGTCGAAGCTTCGCATTTTCGGTCATAATGTAGAGCTTACCGGCAAAGGACAGCCGCGAAAATACGGCTACAAGGTGTTGATAGCGGATACAGCGGACCAGACTATGGAGGATGCGTTTACCGGGGAGCCCTTCGCCGGAGGCTTGTACGCCGTCAGAAGGATTCCTGCTGCATGTCCGAAGACCGTTCAGGATGCGTGGGACAGATTATTGTCCGAATGGCTGCCGAAGAGCACGTTTGACATCGGTACACATCAATATATTGAGGAGTTCATTGCCTACAACGATAAAGTGACGAGAATGAACCTGTACCTCCCCGTGCAGCGGAAGCTTCATCCTGAACCGATAGAGATCGTTGAGCTGGGAGAAATCAAAGCATTCTTTTGCAGGGGAGATGGGGCAGAAGCTCAAAAGGCTGCGGAAATGCAGTTGATAGATTGGCATACTAACGTGTCCCATGCGCGCTGGCGGAAGGGCCATGGTAAATATTATATGTCCTATCATTATGGAGCTAAAGATACGGAGGATTATTGGTGGGAGAACGGGATTTTGTCTGTTGGACCCGAAGCTCCGGCGCTGGAGGGACTGAAGGAAAAACGGCTGGGCTCCGGCACATATGCCTGCTGCGTGTCCAAGACGTACGGCTTGTTGACCGGGGTCTTGGATAAGATGCATCGTTGGATTATCGCCAATGACAGCTACAGATTGGATGAAGAGCGGCAATGGTTCGCTGAATATCATCTCATCGAGGGAAGCGATCTGGAGCAGGATACCGTGGTTAAAGTGTACATTCCCATCTCGAAAGGAGGGGGCTCGCTATGAAGCATTCAGCCAGGAATCCCGGGCGGCTGCAGCCCATGCATAGGATTCTGGAGAGCAGGCGCCCGGACAGCTATAAGCCGGAACGGGTTCCGGCGGCGCTTAGCATTGTGTATCGATCAACCCAAAGAGAGGTGTCAACCGAAGCGATGGAGGATATGAAGCCTTATATCGTTAAGCACGATGAATTGAAATTAATCGGCATTCCTTGCATAAGCCTGCAGGATATGAGCGGCAAATACCGCCATGCCAAAGAAGCGCTGTTATCTTCTGCAAAGCATCTGCCATCCGTCAAAAATCCTTCGGTCCATTATGGCGTTTGGCCAAAGGCTTCTACACAGCAGCAATCAGATATGCATGCCTATATTCTCTGTGTTGAGGTGGATTCCTTCGAAGATGTTCCGGAGTGGTATTTCCGGACCACATTGCCTCCTCAAACCTGCGTAGTCGTACCCAACCGGGACGGTGATTTTGACGCGGCGAGCCAGGCTGTGGAACACTATCTTAGTGAAGCCCGCCTGGAAACAGGCGCAGATGACCGGAAGTACATTATTTGTGAACGATACAGCTATGAAAAAAAGGGGTTCTCCCGGTACTCGCTTCCTATTCATTCAGGCCTGGAGGATTGATCATGAGTACAAATCCAATGCGCAAGGAGCCGCCGGAAGGTTATCAGCCGGTGCGGGTACCGCAAGCGTTAACTACGATTATTGGAGGGAAAACGATGAATCAACAGCACGCATCGGAAGCAGGTTCCGTACGTAATAGTCCGGTTAAGAACAAGGTCGGAAGCGTCTTTATCCCGGTCCGCGATATCGAAAGATCCCGCAGCTGGTATTGCCGGGTGCTTGGGCTGAATGAGGCGGATTGTACGAGTATGGCTGGTCATTTGTGCACCTTACCCATGCAAGGAACGGGCATTATTCTGGATACGATGCCCATGTGGGGAGGGGATCAGCCTGGTGGGGCGCCATCTATCGAGACTCCCGCTTTTATGCTGTTGACGGATGATTTGCAGGGCTCTTACGATTATATGAACAAGCTTGGCGTCGAGCTTGTAACGGCAATCGAGCACAATCATTGGTTCGTCGTTAAGGACCCGGACGGCAATAAGCTGATGATCTGCCGGGAATAGGGCAATACACCGGCAATCTAAAGAGCAGACCGCGGGTTGCGCAGTCTGCTCTGAGATTTAATGCTGTTTATTCAGATAGATATCCCTTTTTAAACACCGTGTACCATTCCTCCAGCTTTTCACCCTCATACACGCCGAGCTTCTCCAAAATATGTCTGGAGAACTCCAAGGCAGCGGTTCCGTTGGCTGTTATGATATTGCCGTCGCTGACGGATTGGACTGTCTGATAATAGCTTTCGCCGCGGTAGTTGGGCGCTCCTTCCTTCAAGAAACCCAAGGTATTGCCGGTGTGCTTGATATTGTCCAGGAATCCGTGGGTGGCCAGGAACGTTGTCGCATCGCAAATGGCTGCCACCGGAATGTCTTTGTCGATGCAGCTCCGTACCAGCCGGGCGGCCTGTTGATTTTTGGCCTCTCTCCATCCCGTACCTCCCGGAATAATCAGCATCGCCAATTTGTCCTGAGATGGTTCATCGTTCAGCTCATAATCGGGCAGCACCCGAAGTCCCCCCATGGAAACCTTGGGGTCTTTGTCAATAGCGATCGTTCTTACCTGAAACCCATTTTCCGGGTTATTCAATTCCGTTGAAACGTAGCTCGCCTCCCAATCGGCGAAGCCGTCAGTTATAAATATCCACACTTCCTTCAATGCAGATCCCTCCTTGGATAGTTTTTACATCCTTATAATCTATTATAAAGCAGATATGCTGACAGAAACGGTCAGTGAAGTTGGTATAGTCTAGTGGAGAAAATTCAGTAGGGCTGATTGATTCATCTTGTTTTTATTTGAAATCACCCTTGGGATAGTCAGCCTGAATCATGCAGAACCCCGCCTATTTTGTTATGATGGAAGTAAAATGAATAGCCCGTAAAGGTGGGACTATGATGCTGTCGCCGAATAATAAATTATGGTATGGAAGACCTGCAGATCCGTTTCACATCGAATTTTCGAATCGGACGGGATATGTCACCATGAATCGTTATCATATCCATCATCACTATGAGATTCTGTACTTGTTTTCGGGGGCCAGGGGATTCTTCATCAAGGATCGCTCCTACACGGTCCGGCAAGGTGATCTGGTGATCATTGGCTCCAACGAAATTCATAAATCATTTGACATCGGCGTTCCCGATTACGAAAGGGCCGTTGCCTACTATGATTCGCGATACTTCGAGAGCTTTAAGCGACAGGATGCCGCCCCGCTGCTGTCACTGTTTCGAGGCTACCCGGTCCTTCGGTTATCGATTCAGGAACGAATGCTGATGGAGGGCCTATTTAGCGAGTTCGCTCAGGAAATGACAAACAAGCCTCCCGCCTTCGAGTTGCGGCTTCAACAGCTATCTGCCGAGCTGCTGCTGCATGTGTTCCGGTTTATTGAAAAAAGAAACGCAACCCCCATCGAGCAAGACTCCACGATCAAGAAGAAGATCCTCGAGATTGTCCAATATATGAACAAGCATTACGATCAGCCGATCAGTTTAACGTCCGTGTCCGGGCAATTTTACATAAGTCCTAGCTATTTAAGTAAAATGTTTAAAAATGTAACCGGTTTCATGTTTACGGATTACGTCAATACCGTCAGAGTGAAGGAAGCGCAGCGGCTGCTGCGCGAAACGGATATGAAGATCATCGACATCTCTACCGCTGCCGGCTTTGGTAACGTATCCCATTTTGGCAAGGTGTTCAAGCAGATTGCCTCCGTATCTCCCCGTGATTATCGGCAAGGCTATCGCTAGATAGTAATTTGTGCGGAGCCGGTGGTACCCGGTATCCTTTGTTATAAGGCTGTCGCTGACCACGAAGTAGCTGTTGAATCTCGCGAGCTGTCTGCCGGTCATGCTGAAACCACGGTCAATACGTTGTTTTGGATGTAGGAGATGCTTGTGTCGGGCAATGGCAAGGCGGTATGCGTGGCAGACCGCGCTCTTTCACCTGTTCCATCAGCTCTGCCCAGTTCTGCGGAGAAGGAAGCTCGATGCCTTTAAACAGTGCTTTTACCTTATCCGATGTTGATAGTAGCTTGAGGCGACTTTGAACTGCACCGAGCCATGCAGGAGAAAAATTTTCTACCTGACCTATAGGTGGAATTTTGCCATTTCCAGTCATTTACGAGAGCGGAAGCAATGTGCTAATATGTGGGAACTAACACTATGAAACAGAAAAGGAAGATAATCAGTATGAAGAAAATCGCACTTATCCTCACTCTCGCATTCTCTCTCGTATTCGGCGCGACTGCCGCAAGCGCACAAGGGACAACCTTCAGTGACGTGAGCGATACAAAACACTCCTGGGCGGTCAAAGCCATTGGTTTCATGAGCGAGCACGGGGTCATCAAGGGGTATTCGGACGGGACGTTCAAGCCTGACGCAGGGGTAACCAAGGCAGAGTTCGTAAGCATGTTCTCCCGCCTATTCGATAAGTACGCCACCAACGACTCCCGCACCCGCGAGTTCAAGGACGTGCCTGCCGACAACTGGGCATACGACTCGGTATCGAAGGTAATGTCGGACTACACGTACTTTACATACAGCAAGGACGACAGCGGGACGTACTTCCACCCGAATACAGAGCTAACCCGCCTGGGTGCCGTGAATCTGATGCCCGTGCTGTATGATGAGTTGAAGGATAAAAAGGTAATATACAACACCCTACATAGCATGAACGACATCAAGGTATATGATAATGTCGGCGGGTACGATAAGGACGGACGATTCGATGAGACCACCGACCGCACGAACGCCGAGTTCCCGATCATCTTTAAGGATGAAGTGCTGGACGACGACTACTCCGCTATCGTAGGCACGAAGATCGCAAGCCTTCAGACTGAGGGACTGATGACCGCCTATGAAGGAAGCTTCAGCGCGAACAAGACGCTGACAAGAGCCGAAGCCGCAACGACACTTTACCGCCTGTACACTCAGCTCAAGGGTGACGGTGACCTATCGAAGTACTCTACAATTCAATAAGCCAAAAACAGGAGCGCGGGGGCTAACCTCTCGCTCTTGTCTTTTTAAGACAGAAGCGCACCGCACCAACCCCCTACGAAAATTTCTCCCGCGCCCGCAGCAACTTGACAATGATACCACCCACCCCTCCCTTCGATGACCTCGATTCCATGCAGGTTGGTTTGTTCCAAAATTCGATTATTGCTCCCCGTTAGGGAAGACCTTGAACATGAGGGGTATGCCTTTAAATTTAAGTTTACTGCTAGTACTATGAAATGATCTTCAGTCCAACCGCTGCGGTAAGCACCATAGCTATGAACAGCATACGCTTCCACTCCCTGGATTCCCCATAAACGAACATCCCCAAAAGGGCGCTGCCTGCGGTTCCGATCCCTGTCCACACGGCATAGGCCGTCCCCATCGAGATCGTCTTCATGGAAAAGGACAGGAACAGGAAGCTTAACAGAAAGCCGCCGATAAGAATAGAGTAAGAGGCAATAGATTTGCTTTTGTGGATGCGGTTAATTCCCGACACCCCGATGATTTCGCAGCAGCCTGCCAAAATAAGTGCGATCCAATCCATCTTTATTGCACCTCCTCAGACTTTTTCCCCGCTGTTACCATCTTCAGTCCGACAACCCCGGCGATTAGCAGCAGGATAAGAAGCAGCTTGGTTATGCTGAACGGTTCCCCGAACACCAGCATCTCGGTAATGACGGTCCCTGTCGTCCCTATTCCGGTAAAGACCGCGTATGTCGTACCGACAGGCAGTTTCGACGAGGCTCGGATGAGCAAGTCCATGCTGATCAGGATGGCGATGATTGTACCGGTCCAATCCCACAGATGGTGAGAGTGCTTTAAGCCGATAACCCATGCAATTTCGAATAATCCAGCAATAAAGACCATAGCCCAATTTCGATTCATGATAAACATCCTCCTTTTGAATGGTTTAGAATGCGGCAGGAACAACAGGGGATACCCAGTCCCTGAATCAAACGACAAAAAGCCCGGGATGATATCGTCCATGATATCCTCCCGGGCTTTTATCCCTCCGTGTCCACAGAAAAGTCCTGTGTGTTTTCTCTCGGACCAGACCGAGCTTCTATGAAGAAGCCGCGGAACCCTAGAAAACCTCGGTTATTCGTTTGTCTGAGTCATTACGGCTTATCATAACGTATTCCCTGCTTTTTTTCAAGATACAAAACGTTCCGGAGGCTGGATTATAGTGTAGGCGGGGCCGCCGCTGTCGGACAAAACCAGAAGTCTCTGCTATAATGGTAGCAGAATCTAGAATGAGGTGACTAGAATGATCAAGTTGGTAGCATTCGATGTGGACGGTACTTTGCGGGACCGCGATTATTTGCCAGAGTCTACCCGGGCGGCTTTATTGAAGCTGAAGGAACAAGGGATCGCGCTCGCATTATGTACAGGCCGCAGCGAATTCGAGATGGAATCGCTTCGCGAAGAACTGGGCATTGAATGGGCTGTCACATGTAATGGCAGTCATATCGGATATAAAGGAAAGACGGTATTCGGCAATCCTTTTCCTAAGGAAACCGTGCGGACGTGGCTTCAAGAGGCCGAGCGCAAAAGCCATACGCTGCTGCTGTACGGCTCGGAGCTGATGTTCATGAACCGCGAGAATGACGCTTATTTTCGCCAGGCGCAGCAGGAGATCGGCTTCATGGAACCGGTGCAGCTCCAATCGGTTGAGGAAGTCCCCGATATTTATCAATGCATCGTGTTCTGTAATGAGCAGGAGGAAGCCGCTTATATCGGTGAAGACCGGAGTCAGCTGTATATCCACCGGTGGAGACCGTGGGCTGTTGATATTAACCCGAACGGCATGAACAAAGCCGTAGGTCTTCGCAAGCTGATCGACCATCTAGGATTGACGACGGATGAAGTCGCTGCATTCGGCGACGGCCACAATGACTTTGAGATGATCGAAGCGGTCGGCAGCGGTATCGCCATGGGGAATGCGGCGGAAGAATTGAAGGTAAAGGCGCGCTATGTAACCAAGTCGTTGAACGAGGGCGGCATTGCTTATGCCGTGGACAAGTGGATTTTATCCGGTGTAAACTAATTTTTTTATAAAACAGGCTGCTGCGAAGCAGCTTCAGGATGTCGAGAAACCCTGTTTGCGTGAACAATGCTGCATATGGAGGTGGGGGATGCCTCGGAGGAGTTTACGTCCTCCTTTGAAACCCGTGAAAATACCGCTAAATCTAATCCTATTCACGGGGTTCAACAGAGGCTGGAGGGGCATATCCCACCGGAGTATAACAGCAAAAGTTCAAGCTTCTATAGTTTCTCGACAACCTCAGGCTGCTGTGAAGCAGCCTGTTTTTGCTGTCCTTCTATTGCTCCTGCAAGCTGCTTAAAGCAACGGTCTGCTCATTCTCAGGCTGATCGAGCGGATAGATCCTCGCCGTTTCGTTCTGTTCATCCACATGCTGAATGTAGATGGGAACACCATCGCAGGTCACATGGACCATATCAGGCGAGCTCGCAATTTCTTGTGCACGTTGTTTGTTCACTGGATTATCCTCCACGTATCAGTGTGTAATTCCTGGTATTTATATGGACCAGAAGTTAGTATGCGTCGGTGAAGGGTGCGTTATACCGTCTTCGGAAAGAATAACCATAATGGTTTTTTCCGGTAACACCGTCCCGGGTCCATGATACAATGTGCAAGTGTCACAGGCTTAAGGGCATACAGATCATTAAGAGCGCATCAGGATACAGGAAGAACAAGGGTTAAAAAACAATGTTTGGATGAAGCAACCTTTTGTATTCCGATGACGTATAAGAGTATGCGTTAAGTGCAGCTTGTGCTTATTGGCTCCTGGCAGATGGTTTTTAGTAAAGACTAGGGAAGGATGAGAAGATAGATGTCATCGGCTCCACAAGGTATGGGCGGGTTATTCCGCAACCGTTTCGTACAAGCGATTTTATTGTCCGGGTTGTTTTTGCAGATTGGAATATGGGTACGGAATTTTTCCGTTCTTTTGTTTGTTATGGATCAAACAGGTGGCGATTCATTTGCGGTCTCCATGATTTCGGTAGCGGAGTTTGCTCCGATATTTATTTTTTCTTTCATCGGAGGGACGTTCGCTGACCGCTGGAAACCGAAGCGTACGATGGTTTGGTGTGACATTTTGAGCGCCATATCCGTATTTGCCGTGCTTTTGACGCTGGTATTCGCGACATGGAAGGCGGTATTTTTCGCAACGCTGGTCTCGGCTATTTTGTCCCAGTTCTCGCAGCCTTCAGGGATGCGCTTGTTCAAGATTCACGTTCCCGCCGAATTGATACAAGCGGGGATGTCCATTTATCAGACGATGTTCGCGTTATTCATGGTGCTGGGGCCGATACTCGGAACGTTTGTCTACCAGCATTACGGTATTCAAGTCGCCATCGCCATTATGGGCGTAGCATTCCTGCTGTCGGCAGCTGTGCTGATGTTCCTGCCTCCGGATCGTGTGATTAATGAAGAGGATAAACCGGCAACAAAGCTTGGCGAGGAGATGGCAGCGGGCTTTCGGTATGTATTATCCAAAAAAGTACTGTCAACGCTCGGGGGCTGTTTCTTGTCAGCCGGCCTCGCGCTTGGATTGATACAGCCGTTGGGCGTGTTCCTCGTTACGGAGCGTTTGGGGCTGCCTAAAGAAAATATTCAATGGTTGATGACGGCCAATGGGGTGGCGATGATCATTGGCGGCGGATTAGCTATGGGGTTGTCCAAAAAGTTTGCACCGCAAACGATGTTGATTATCGGTATGGTCGTCAGTGCCATCGGGATGGTCATAACGGGACTTTCAACGTCGTTATGGGTAACCTTAATGGCGCAGTTCATTTCCGGGCTCGTACTTCCGGCGATTCAGATCGGGATTAATACGATGATTCTAAGCAATACGGATGAATCCTATGTAGGACGGGTGAATGGGATTCTGAATCCTCTGTTTATGGGAGGAATGGTAGTGACAATGAGTCTTGCAGGCTGGCTCAAAGAGATGTTCCATATCGTAGCGATGTATGAAGCGGCTGCGGTGCTGTTTGTGATCGGTGTCATCGTCATGCTTCCTCTGTATCGGAAAGAAGTGCGTCAGACCGGCTCTGCCGGCGAAGCCTCTTAAGTAAACTGTTTGATTCAGGCTTTCAAGGACCGCCCCAAGGGGCGGTCCTTTTCCATCATGGCCCCGCATTGCAGGTATCAGATGGAAGGTAGGGCCTCGCGGCCTGCCTGGCGATTAAAGATTGTCTTTACGGAAATAAGGCTGTACGCTTCCTACAAATTCATCTTTTTCACAGCAAGTGTACGAATGCTGATAAACCGGGTAACAGTGATGGCGGTTAATAACCTCTATCGGGTGAATCACCTGTACCAGCTGCGGGTGATAAAAATTTCTTATGACTCTGCGAGGATCCGTTACAATCGGATCGGCAGGCGGACAACAAAAATTACGATGTGAACGACTCATTTTCTTATCAGCTCCTCTCTTGATCTGAGATATTATACGACATTGGCGGAGATGCGGCTTGTGCCTTTGCCTAATTGCTGATAAACAAAAAAATGCAGGTACCGGGTACCTGCACGAATGTTTGTATGAAGTTGGGTGATAGAACCACACACCCGATTAAACGAAGGCGTTCTGGTTCACTTTGCTTTTGGCAAGCTTCAAGTAGCCTTGAACGTTCAACAGCTCGCTTTCGTCCATGAACCGAAGCTTCATAGGACCGGCTGCTTCGACGATATAAGGGCGCAGCGCGGCGGCTCCGCCTCCAACCACATAAAAGCATTGGATGTCAGGGTGCTTTTTCCACCGTTTCTTGATCAAATCGACAATCTTATTTGCAGCGCGGG
Organism: Paenibacillus sp. 32352; assembly: GCF_002042965.1. Taxonomy (GTDB): domain Bacteria; phylum Bacillota; class Bacilli; order Paenibacillales; family NBRC-103111; genus Paenibacillus_S; species Paenibacillus_S vulneris. Next base: position 16,119 of record NZ_MZNT01000018.1, read on the forward strand.
TAAAGTACATATCGACGATCGGCTTCATGCTGGACTGCCCTTCCCCGATACGGCGGATAAGAAAGTCGCTGCGCTTAATTCGCTGTACAAGCTTCGCGCGGCTCGGAAAGCGGTAACCGAATTGATCCTCCACGTCCCGGATAATGCTGTCCAGGTAGGTAGCCATACCGATTTGTTCTCCGGAGCTGAATTGATTATCGATGCTCATTTTATTAATGACGGGAAAATCCGTTGTCAGCGCGCCCATCTCGCAAATACCGATACAGCCGTGATACAGCTCTTCGTCTTTCACCTGCAAATTGTCATGCGTCGCCATCTGGAACAGCGCAGCCGCGCCTTCGATAGATACGATAGCCCGGCGGATCGAAACCTTGATCTTCCGGTTTTTCAGATGGGGTGTGGATAGGAAGGTAACCTCATGCTCGCCTACAAGACGATCCTCGAAGGAGGAATGATAGTACGAATAGGTACGGACCGGCAGACCGGTCCCAATGACGTACTCGACTTCTTCCATATTATTATAGCCGGTGTTGGTTACCGATTGGCTCACGATTCCCGCATAAGCAAGCGCGGTTACCGCTACGATCAAGGATTGATCCGAGACCGCTTTGTTATCCGTCTCCTCCAGCTCGACGCTGTCTTCATTGTCCATGGCGAGCATGCCGACAAAGTACCTTTGATTGTTTCTTGTCAGGCGCGGGCTGTGTACGACAACATCCAGTGCTTTTAGAGGAGAATCCTCCTCCTGTAAAATATGTCTTTCGTACCCTGGTGCTATAATATTCGGAATCATTAAAGGATCACGAACGCCGTCCAGCACGACCTTGATGCTGTCGTTGCCTATATCGATTCCCGCCAATTTCATTGTAATAAATTCCCTCCAGTCATTTTCACCTACTTATTTAGTACTATGATTCGATTACTTTCTACAAAATCCCTTCGTACTTTTGAACTATTTTCCAAGAAAAACGTAAATCTTGGAAGGTTTTTTTGAAGTTTGCGACGAATAAGATCGTATTCCATCGAATAATGTTAATTTGTGCCAAGCTAAAAGGAGAAGTCATGAAGCTCAAATGGGGCAGTAAACGGTTTACTTTTGTCATTATTCCCGATGCTAATAGCGCCGTTCGCCGTTTCGAGGTACCAAAGCCACTCCCCTATATTGCCGGTGTGGGACTTATTACCTTAGTGTCGGCTACCTTGGTCCTGTACAGTGTCCATGTCAGAACGGCTTTAGTCGCAACGGAGCTGCAAACGCGCATAGCCCATCAGGACCAGCAATTCAACAGTGCAGTGAAGGAAAAGAACGAGACCATCGAGCAGCTGCAGGGCGAAATCATACAGCTATCGCAGCAAACGATGGAAATGAAAAGCAAGATCGAAGATATTCGCAAGCTGGAGGATGAAGTGCGCTCCCTTACTGGCTCCGTTAAATCAACCGCGTCTTCGTCGGGGACCTTCTATGCATCAGGTGCGATGGGAGGCAGCGACCACCCGGTTACAGAGGAAGAAATCAAGCAGCTTCTGGAGCAGACGAAATCGCAGCTCAGTACAATGAGCAAAGAGGTAGTAGAACTGAAGGGCAATATAGCAGACACAAAAGAGAAGGCTTTGATCGCGCAGGAGGAGCTTCGTGTAACCCCTAGCATTTGGCCTGTTGATAGTAGAACCATCACCTCCGGGTTCGGCTTGAGACAGGACCCGTTCACGACCAAGCCGAGCTTTCATAGCGGATATGATATTGCCTCGCCGGCCAATACCCCTGTACATGTAACCGCAGATGGGGTTGTCGCTTCTACTGGAAGCGATTCCTCGCATGGAAACAACATCATCGTTATGCATTCCAAAGGATTGCAGACATGGTACATGCATTTGAATAAAATCAATGTTCAAAAAGGCGATCGCTTAAAAAAGGGCGATGTCATTGGACTGGTAGGGTCAACCGGAAGAAGCACGGGATATCATCTGCACTATGAAGTGCTGAAAAACGGGCAGCCTATCGATCCCAAGCCTTATTTAAAATAATATAAAAACCACTGAATGGAAGAGGGCGAATTAATGTTTAAAGCAAGAAAAGCCGGACGCGATCTGCAGACGACCGATACGCTGATCGGAGAAGGGACCTTGTTTGAAGGACGTATCAAGTCGGAAGCCAGCATTCGGATTGAAGGACAAATTACCGGCGACGTCGATTGTGCCGGTGATGTGACGATCGGCGAGCATGGTGTTGTAAAGTCCAATGTGATTGCGAGGAATGTCATTCTGGCCGGTACGGTTAACGGGAATGTACTGTGTAAGGGTAAGCTGACGATCCGTGCAACCGGCAAGCTCTTCGGCAATACGACGGCGCAGTCACTAATTATCGATGAAGGCGGCATTTTCCAGGGCACCAGCAAAATGGATAACGGTACGAACTCTCAGCCGGATCGAATGGAAAAGGAGACTCAGCCGAATAACCCGTTCCAATCGGGCTTTAACAGCGGCAGCAGCGGGAATATGGCCATGATGTAACATGCAGGTTCTAAAACAATTCGGACAAAAGATCTTTGATGATAATAATTCTCATTATTATTGGCTATACTAAGAAAGGAAACGGGAAAGAACACAAAAAAAGAAAGGCACCCTGGAAGGATGCCTATAGTCAAAATTAAAGCTTGGATTCAAACGTCTTGCAATCCGTTTCATGAGAATCGCGGGCTTTGCTTGCTTGGTTGCTGACAACATAAATGGATGAAGCATTGCATTCATTGCCTGCGGCCCAGTACTTACAGGCGCTCACTTCGCATTTCACGTCTCTTGCCATAGCATTTCACCCCCCTTCCTCACTAGGATGGTCAAGGGGGCTGCTTTTTTATACCCAGGTCCGGTTTATGCAGCCGGACTTTTTTTGTTCTTGAGCTGGTAAAAACGGATAATTGTCGCTGCCTTCAGGAACAATACCTATCGAAACATAAGGATATGGAGGCGCTGCAGATGATCATTGTTCACGCTGCTATGAAGGTAAACCCCGCAAAGGAAGTGGAGTTTCTGCAAGAGATCCAATCGCTTATCACTGCATCACGACAGGAAAGCGGGAATCTATCGTATCATCTGTATAAAGATACCGAAGAAGAACATTCCTTTATCATGATTGAAATATGGAAGGACCAGGAAGCCGTGATGCATCATAATGCCAGCGAGCATTTTACGTCATTTGTCGGTACGGCCAAGCAATATTTAACGTCACCTCTGGACATCAAGGCTTTTAACGGAGAGCCCATAAAGGGATAATGATATCTAGGTAGATTGAAGTAAAAAAAAGAGAAAAGCATCCGCCTGGATTCCGGGGCCGATGCTTATATTTATTTACTGGTTACGATTGAACGCCTTCTTGATTATTGAATCACTCCCTCGCTCTTTGCTTCCGTTAAACGGCCGTATACGAGACATACCAGAAGCTCCCGCCGACAAAGATCCGGAGATCGGCCGCATAAGGCTTGAATATATCGCTCAGCTCGTTGTAGTCATAATAGTTTTTGAGCACTTCATGCTTGGAGCCATCCGCCAGCTCTCTTAGCTTATACGTGTCCTCGCTATGCTCCTTAACGATCAGCTCGCCGCCTCTTCCGGGAACATACACGTTGTCCGCCATGAAGATTTCGGCCCCCGGAGCGAGCTTCCGATGGAACCCTGTTAAAAACTGATCGATTTTGTTCTTCGGCACATGCGAAAACCAGAAGTTCGCCAGCCCGAAATCAAATTGCCCCTCAATAGGCTCCAAATGATAGGCGTCGCCTTCCAGGAATGTGACTTTGCCGGAAGGCAGGTGCTTGGCTCTGGCAATCTGAATGACCTCCGGACGAATGTCGACGCCTACCAATCTTTCGGCCGATTCAGCTATGACTTGAGACCAATAGCCGGTTCCGCAGGCGATCTCCAGAACGCTTCGATCCTTGGTCAGAGACGCAAGGGTTGAACGAAGCAGGGCAAGCTCCTGCTGATAATTCGGATCGTCCCTTCGGTAGATACGTTCATACTCATCGGCCCTTGCGCCGTAATAGTCCCGCATCTTGGTGTCGTCCGCTTTTGCGGCTGCGAGCTTATCGGCCCATGTCTCACTGCGCTTGGACGACACGAGATCGCCAAAGATGCTGCCTCCGTAGGATTGATAGTTGGACAGCAGGCCGTGTGTTGCCATAACGATAAGCTGTGTCATGGATAGTCCCGTATCGTTGGCCATAGCTTCCAACTCCGATTTCACCTTGTCAGGCAAGTATACGGAAAGCCGTTTGGTTTTATCCTCTGCCATTGTTCAACCTCCCTTAATCTTCAAAATAAAATAACATAAAATATATGTTATTACAACATAAACTTTATGTTATTTATTCTGATTCATCAATTCGGAAGACGCCGGCAGGATCTCCATTTCAATCAGCTGCTTCATCATTTTCGAGCTGCTGTGGCTGCTTCGAATCATTAGGATTCATCCCCGGGTTAGTCTGCTTATCCATCTTCTCCAGTATTTTTCGCAAAGTCGTATTAATGTTTAATAACGCCATGAAAACGAAGCCCAGCATAATAAAAGTAATGATTTCACCTGTATAAACAGATACACACGCCAGGAAAATAGCATAAAGCACATACATGACATTGTTGTACTCCTTTCGGAGGAAATTCAAGATCGGCACATCCTTTCAATGATAATTTGGTTTATTTTACCATACACATTGGACTGACTTCACTAAAGGTTTGTTTACGTTCGTTTAACATTATTCGTGAATTTTGATATGCGGAAAACATTTCTTCTCATTCCAGCAAATCTTTCCTTCCTATAATGAACCATGTATTCATCGAACATTTTGAATCGTATAAACGGAGGGGAATTTTTTGAAAAAGGTGTTCAAGCAAATAGTCGTATCCGGAATGGCGCTATCCCTGCTTCCGGCATTAACCGTAGGCTCAGCTTTTGCTGCTGACACGGCTGCTCCTGCTCAAGCGGCCAAATCGAAAAATGTTATCGTTTTGATCGGCGATGGAATGGGTCCTGCCCAAGTATCGGCGGCTAGAGATTATTCCCGTCACTTTTTGAACAAAAATCATTTGGAGCTGGACTCCTACTTCGTGGGTCAAGCCACCACATATGCAGACCGCGGTGAAGACGGCGGCGTGATGGTGTCCGGAGAGGTTACGGACTCGGCATCGGCCGGTACCGCCTTTGCTACGGGACATAAAACCTATAACGCGGGGATCAGCGTATCGAATGAAGACGTCTCCAAGCCTTTCGCTTCCGTTATCGAGGCTTCGGAGAAGGTCGGAAAGTCGACCGGTCTGGTGACAACCGCAAGAATTACCCATGCTACTCCTGCGGTGTACGCTTCCCACGTAAGAAATAGAGATAATGAGAGCGCCATTGCTTCTCAATATTTGACGGACCAAGAAGTGGATGTGCTGTTCGGCGGCGGTAAGCAGTTTTTCCTGAGTAAGGAAGAGAAGGGCAAGCGTACGGACAAAACGATCATCCCGGACTTCGAGGCGAAGGGCTATAAAGTCGTGTATGACAAGCAGGGCCTGGAAGGTCTGAACGCCAAGGACGGCAAAGCGCTCGGCCTGTTCGGCAATTCCCATGTCGACTATGTGCTCGACCGCAATGAGTCGGTACCTAGCTTGGCAGATATGGCTTCCAAAGCGATCGAGATTTTATCCCAAAACCCTAAGGGCTTCACGATGATGATCGAGGGGGGACGGATCGACCATGCCGGTCATGCGAACGATCTTCCGTCTGTCGTGCAGGAAGCGCTGGATTTTGACGCAGCGGTTAAGGTTGCTATGGATTTCGCGAAAAAAGACGGCAACACTTCCGTTGTGATCACGGCTGACCATGAAACCGGCGGATTGTCCCTATCCCGTGACGGTGTATATGAAATTAATGTAGATGCATGGAATAAGGAAAAGCAATCGTCCGAAGTGTTCGCACCTAAGCTGAAAGCAGCCAAAAGCATCGAAGAAATTAAACAACTGGTATTCGAAAACACGGGCTTTAACGATTTGACCGATGAAGAGGCGGCTTACATCATGGCTGGCGACGGTACCTCCTACGCTCAAGAAGGAGCATACAATGCGGTCATGGCTAAAAGATTCATGGTCGGCTTTACCGGTCACGGCCACTCTGCAGTAGACGTTGGCGTATGGGCCTACGGACCGATTGCCGATATGGTAAAAGGCCAAATCGACAATACGGACATCGCGAAGGCGGTTGCCAAGGTAGCTAACGTGGACATTGACGGAACTACGACCGAGATGCAGGCTCAATACGTATACCCTAAGTTTAAAGTTACCCGTGACAATACGGTGCTGTATCCGGCTAGAGCGTTGTCCGAAGCATTGGGCGTCAACGTATCCTGGGATGAAGCGTCCAAATCGGTCGTGCTGACCAAAGACGCTAACAAGGTCTCCATCAATGTAGAAACATTGGAAACAGCTAGCAACGGTTCGGCAAGCAGCTTCAAGGCCAATATGGATAACGGACTGCTGTGGCTGTCTCTGGATGCATTCCAGCAATTAACGGGCAAGCAGCTGACTTGGGACGCTTTGTCCGAGCGCATCAGCTTGAAGTAATTATGGTTGTGGAGGATAGGCAGGGGACCCGTTTCCCCTGCCTATTTTACCCTATAGGGGAAGCTTAGCTTCAATACAGTAAAGGGGTTGAAGGTCCAGATGATCACTTTGACGAATGTGCGTAAATCTTTTCTTTTGGACGGAGTGGAATCTCCTATTTTGCATATTCCTCATTGGTTCGTGGATAAAGGCCAGCGAATCGCGCTAATCGGCCCGAGCGGCAGCGGCAAGAGCACCTTGCTGCATTTGCTGGGGGGCGTTCTTGCTCCGGACAGCGGGGAAATGACTATAGCCAGTCACCCTCTGCACCGGTATTCCGAAGCGCAAAGGGACCAGTACCGGGCCAAGCAGGTAGGGTATATTTTTCAAGACTTTCATCTCATTTCATCTCTGACCGCGAAGCAAAATGTGGAGCTGGTGCTGCCGAGGGAGTGGAGCAAGCAGGAGCGGGAGTCCCAGGTGAACGACTGGTTTGAGAGAGTGGGCTTATCTCACAGGAAGCAGCATTTGCCCTCCCAGCTGTCCAGAGGCCAGCAGCAGCGGGTGGCGATCATCCGTGCATTGATTCATCGGCCTCCTTTTATATTGGCGGATGAGCCGACAGGAAGCCTGGACTGGGAAGCGGCCGGCTCCATCATGCAGCTGCTGCTGTCCTTATGCGAGGAGGAAGAGTCAACGCTCGTGACGGTGACGCATGATTTGCACTTGGCAGAGCTGTACCCGGTTCAGGTCCATATGGGCGAAATCAATATGCTGCTTCGTCCCGGACAGGGACGGCCGTTCAATGGGGAAGGAGGGGAGCCGATTGAGTCTGCTTCACTTGCTATGGCGTAATATGCTGCATCGCAAGACGCTGTCGCTGCTGACGATGTTTTCCGTCGCGATGACGGTTGCGCTTCTGGTGTTTCTGATTCTTTGCAGCCAGGGCGTGGAGCAGGGGGCGGAAAAAGGCTACGGACCGTTCGAGCTGACCGTCGGGGCCAAAGGCAGCCAGACGCAGCTGGCCATGAACACGTATTATCATGTAGGTGCACCGACGGGAAACATTCCCTATGAGGTGTTTGAACAGCTCCAAAAGGAGGAGCAGGCGGAAGCGGCTTACGCAATGACGACCGGAGATAACCTAAACGGCTACCCGATTGTCGGTATTGATGCCCGGTATTTCCTGACCCGTTACGGCGATAAGAAGCTGGAAGCAGGCACAGTGTACGGAAAAACGGGGGAAGCAGTCATCGGCTCCCATGTCGCCAAAACGCTCGGTCTTCATGTCGGGGACACATTCCATGGAGGTCACGGTCTGGTCCATGAAGCGGAGCATGAAGGGGACGAGGACGAAGAGTCCCATGAGGAGCATGAAGCGCATCACAGCTTTGCTTACAAGATCGTCGGCATCTTGCCTCCGCTTCATACCTCGGATGACCGGGCCGTATTTACTACGCTGGATTACGCTTGGGCGGTGCACGAAAGCCAGCAGGGGGCGCATAAGGATGTTACGGCCGTGCTGATCAAGCCCAAGACGCTGCTTGGCGCACAGACCCTGAAAAACAAATACGATCGGATCGACAACGTTCAGGCGATTTATACGAGCAAGGCAGTTGCAGACGTTGTGAATATGGTGGATAAAGGCTCGCAGGTGATCAGCATCGTGACGCTATTATGCGTTGTGCTCGCAGCCATTTCGATCCTGCTTTCTTTAACGGCGGCGGTCAACGAGCGCAAGAAGGATGTCGGCCTGCTCCGGCTTATCGGCAAATCCAAATCGTTCGTATGGATGTCGCTCTTGGGAGAAGGACTTCTGTTGACGGCAATAGGGCTTGTTATCGGGCTGGTGCTCGGCCACGCAGGCAGCTATGTAGGCAGGGATCTGTTGTTTGATTTCTCGGGAATTGCGTTGGATGTATGGAGCGTGTCTGCCTCCGAATGGCTGCTGATGCTGGGGACGTTGGCGGTAGGAGCGGCAGCTTCCGTAGGACCGGCGTTAAAAATGTACCGTGTCGATCCGCTGCAGCTGTTCCGTTCGTGATCGCCGACAACGGCCCATGATCAGATTGAGGGAGAGACAAGAAAGGAGAGATCTATAATGGAAGTGAACGAAGGTGGCGTGAAAGTGCAGAATCACGCCATGGCTAGGGGCGCGCGCGGACGCAAGCGCGCCGGGGCGAAGGCTGCGGCCGCCGTGCTGGTCGCGGCAGCGATGCTGGCCGGCTGCGGCTCGAAGCCGGCAGCGGACCCGTCGGCGGCGTCCTTCTCCGCCGCCGCGCCCGCCCCTTCTGCGGTGCCCGCCGCAGAAGGCAAACCCGCGGACTCGGGCGCTGCGCCGAGTCCGGCTGCCCCGGCCGCCACGCCAGCGGCGGCCGAAGCAGCACCGCCCCCCGCGCCGCAGGCGGGGGGCGAAGCGAGCCCATCCCCGGCGCCGCAGGGGATGGCAGCTCCCGCAGCGGCAGAGGCAGCGCCTGCCGCAAGCGCAACCCCGGCTCCCGCGCAGCAGGAGCCGAAGGTCGCCGCCGCCGCGCAGCAGCCTGCGGCGGAGCCCGCGCCCACGCCGGGGGCTGAGCCAGCCCCGGCCGTGGAGCCGACACCGGCGGCGGTCGAGTCGCAGCCAGCCGCCACGCCGACGCCGGCGCCTGCCTCCAAGCCAGCCTCGAACGAGCTCAAGTGGTCGGAGTTCTTCGATGATGACAAGCAGACGACACCGTCCAACAAGTTCTGGGACTTGAACGGCAAGACGGTGCAGATCAAGGGCTTTATGGGCGAAGTATTGTCCTTCGACAAGCATTGGTTCCTGCTTATCCCGCAGCCTGGAGCGGAATGTCCGTTCGATAACGGTGACGAGACGTATTGGAACAAAATTATGATTGTATTCGTTCCGAAGGATACGAAGCTGCGCTATACGTCCGGGCCGCTGCAAATAACAGGCAGACTTGATGTCGGTATTAAAATCGACGAGTCCGGCTACAAAACGATGTTCCGGCTGTATGATGCCAAATTCGAAAAAATCAAAGAATAGCTATGCCGCAGCTGCAGCCTTCGAGGAGCGTTTCCTTGAAGGTTGTTTTTTTGCAAATTGAAGCCAAAGTCTTTGTGGAGCAGTTGGTTGAAAGCACCTGTTTTGTGCGAGCGATGCAAAATAGGAGGAGGGGCTATGCCACGGAAAGGGAGACACCGCCGGATTATATTGGCAGCAGTTCAAGCTTTGAAGTTTCTCCAACAGATTCCCCTATGGTGGGGATTTTGTTGTGTTTGACGGTTGGGTTCTGGTCCTGACTCTGCATTTGCAAAAAAATAATATGGGCGTGCTCTTAAACAGAACAGGGAAATGGTATAATGCTCATAAGCTGATTTTTATCGTTGGAGGTATTCTCAAGTGTCATTAGTCGGAGAGGAACGGAAGGACTTTATTCTTAACTTGCTGAATCTGGAAGGAAAGGTCAAAACCGGAGATCTGGTAGATAAACTGAAGGTTTCCTCCGAGACGATTCGCAGATACTTGGAGGAGCTTGAGGAAGAGCATAAGCTGAAGCGGGTATACGGCGGAGCGGTGAAATACAATTTGCACCGGGAGGAAGCGTCCCATATCCATCGGGAAGTAACCCGCGCCGAGGAAAAGAGGCTGATTGGACGAGCCGCTGCGACCCTGGTAGAGGATAACGACGTCATTTTCATCGATGACGGCTCGACGACGCTGCAAATGATACCGTATTTGCAAAATAAGAAGCATATTACGGTGCTGACCAACTCCATTGCTGCACTTACTTTGCTGATTGAATATAAGAACAAGGATTTGTATTCGGGCAGCATTTATTTTATCGGCGGCAAGGTCGATTCCAAGCAGTTCCGAACGACCGGCACGACAGCCGAGAACACCGTGGAATCCTTTTATGCGGATAAAGCATTCATTACGATCGACGGCATTATGATGGGCAAAGGCATTACAAGCTTTGACGAGGAACGCGGTCGGCTTGCAAAGAAGCTGATCGAGCATTCCAAGCGGAGCATCGTCCTGACGGATCATTCCAAATTCGGCAATGTGCGGTTCTACAAAATGGCTGATTTGAAAGAGATCGACATTATCATTAGCGATGTGAAGGCTCCAAGGGAATGGGAGAGCTATTTATCGGAAAACGGCGTGGCGTGGATTCACGCGGAATAGCTTTGAAATAGAGCAGCAGGGCTGCCGACACAAGCCGGCAGCCTTGCTGTGCCTAATGGCCGGATTTCCCGGACCGGAAGGCTCTCAGATTTACCAGCCGATTAACCAGCCACGTTACGGACGCAACCAGCATCATGTCGAAGCAGACGTTGAACAGGAACAGATGCTTTCCTATATCCGCCATACCGTCACCTACAACCGGCACCATAAACCCGATGATGCCTACGAAGCCTATCAGCATCATAAGCTCCGTTCGGATTCGGGCGACTCGGTTCTTGCGGCGAATGTATTCATAAATCGCGACAGCGTAATAGGCGGCGTAGAACAGGGCTATAAACAGCAGGGAATTCGGTATATGGGCATTCTTGAATTGACTCCAGCTGCTGAACCGGTAGTCCAGCGCTCCCGGCGGCTTGTTCTCCTGCTTCAAATAATTTCCCAGATAGTACGGCCGGATGCTCATACTGTTGTTCGCCGCAAATTCCAATTTATCTATGAACCGGGAGGTATGCTGAAGATAAAACAACAGCACATCCTTGTGCGATATCCGGTCATAAAAATCCGGCTTCATGGAAGGAGCGTCCTGCTTGATCGGCGTATCCGTCTGAAAATAGTTCGTACCGGCCAGCACAGACAAATGCTCGGGTAGACCGAGCGCTTTAAGATCTCCTTTGACATCGGGAGACGCGTTCAAAATTCCATAGAACACGGTCTGGTACATATTGATGTTTTTCAGCCCCTTGGGGGCAGCCATATACATTCCTGCCGAAATGACGAGCAGAGAAACCGACAGCCAGATCGTTAGACGGCGCCAGCTCGGATCATGACGGAGCGTCAGGAAGCGAAATCCGAGCATCCCGAACAGAATCCCTACAGGGGCGTTCTGGATTTTGGAGCACGTCAGGAAGAAGAACGAGACGAAGCTCAGCCAGAGCAGCTTCCTTGAAGGCTGCTCCTGATTCAGTAGGGCCAGGCTAAGACCAGCTGACAGAAGCAGGAACACCAGCGAGACAGGCTCGCCATACAGCGAATGGAAATAGGCGATATAAGCGATATCGTAGAATACATACAACAGGGCAGCGGCAAGCACTATGCCGACGACAGCGGACTTATACTTATTGTGTCTGACAATAATATAGGTCGCAGCGAGCAGCAGGAGAGCAAACAAGGTCCCAAGCACACGAATATCAAACGACGCCGGCGAGACAACCAATCCTATCAGACATGCCGCAGCAACCAGAATGATTTGGGTGGATGCGTAAAAGCCGCGGAACCATTGCTCATACGCAAAATACCGGTGGGCAAAGGAGAAAAAGCGTTCGTCATCAGACTCCCCTGGGACTCCGTAATCGAGTCCTATGCTCCCCATCACCCGCAGAAAATCCCCGTTATCCGCAACGCCGATAAACGGCCCGGTATACAACAAATAAAGGAGAATACATAAGCCTGCCAGAACGGCGCACCATTCGCAGGTTACCCATCTTTTCATGCTTTATTCGACACTTCCTTTAATTGTGCCTGGAGGGCGGAGTGGCTTCCTTTCTCCGATTCATCTTGGGCATTGTTCTTTGTGGCAGCCTTGGTCTTCATGATGCCGTTGGCCGCGGAACCAAGCTCTTGCTCGATTAAGTAAAGCGATCTACGCTTAACCTCCTTATAGATTTTGCCAATATATTCCCCAATCAAACCAAGGGATATTAATAGGATTCCCCTGATCAGCCAGAACGGGAGCATGAACGAAGTCCAGCCGGAGACTACATGTCCAGAACAATTGGAGAACAAGGAGTAAATAGTAAGGTTCCGTGCCTCCTATATCGATAACGAATCTTTGATAGGTTTATTACAAAAAAATGAAACAATTGTTGCATTTTATTTTCTAGAATAGTAATCTGAAATCAACGGAAGGGGGAGCCGATATTGAAGCCGGTTTGTTCATGGATTGTTTTGTCTTATAAAGTGCCGTCCGAGCCATCGACCCTTCGAGTCCGGGTGTGGCGTACCTTAAAGTCGCTTGGAGTCGTTTATCTTCAACAGTCCGTTTGCGCAGCACCGGATACGGTTGAGGTGAGGAAAAAAATTCAATCGCTGACAAAGCTCATCGAAGCAAGTGAGGGAGAGGCGCTCCTGCTGGAGGTCCGTCAGTTTTCCGCGTTAACGGAGGAGGAGCTCATCGGAATGTTTAACCGGCAGCGTACGGCGGAATATGAGGAATTTCTGGAGGGCTGCCGTCACTTTGTACAAGAAATAGAGACAGAAACCCTCAAAGGAAAGTTCGCCTACCATGAAGTGGAGGAGAACGAGGCGGAGCTGGGAAAGCTGAAGAGATGGCATAAAAAAATTGCCAAAAGAGATTTCTTCTCCTGTGCCGCTTCTGTGGAAGCAGTGAAAATGCTGGATAAATGCGAACGAACCTTTGCCGCATTTGTGCAGACTGTTTATGCTACGGAAGGCCATGCCGAAGGGGAAATAGGCAAACAATAGGTGCGGGAGGCAAAGGGGAATGGATATGGGAGAAGCCAGAGTGTTAGGGAAGTTGAAACAGAAGGCAAGGCAGATCAAGCTTCATCTATTCGTCCTGTGGCTAGCCTACAAGGATCCGAGGGTTCCTTGGTATGCCAAGTGGTTTGCGGCATTGGTACTGGCCTACGCTTTCAGTCCGATAGATTTGATTCCGGACTTTATTCCTGTCCTGGGCTATGTGGACGACTTGATACTCGTTCCGCTGGGCATTGTTCTCGCACTCCGGATGATACCGGCGCCTGTTCTAGAGGAATGCAGGGAAAAGGCGGAGGAAATAAGAAAGCACGGCAAGCCGAAAAATTGGTGGACGGGGGCGCTGTTCCTTTGCGTGTGGGCTCTGGTTCTCCTATGGATCGGAAAATACGGCTACAGCCTGTTCTTTGCCCGATAGCCGCCCGGACAAGGCTTGATCTCGAAAATCGTCAAAAAAACTTGATTCATGGAGAACTTTTCCTTATGATAATGTAAAATCATGAATTGTCCATCCGTCCGCGGATTGAAGTGAGGGAACATGCTGCAAAAGAAAACACATAGACCGAGATCAGCGGTGCATTCCATTGTCATCGCTTATTTCATCGTTATTTTTATCGTCACGGTCCTCCTGGTACTGCCGATCAGCCTGAAGCCCGGGGCGACGCTCTCTTTCATGGATTCCTTGTTTATCGCGGCAAGCGCTGTGAGTGTTACGGGGCTGACTACGGTAAATACAGCGGATACGTTCAGTCATTTCGGGACGGTAGTGCTGATGATCGCTTTCCAATTGGGCGGTATCGGGGTTATGGCAATGGGCAGCTTCTATTGGATCTTGTTCGGCAAGCCAATAGGGCTATCCCAGCGCAAGCTGATGATGATCGACCAGAACCGGTATCATTTGTCAGGAATGGTCCAGCTGATGAAGCTTATTATAGGCATGACGCTGCTATTTGAAGGGATTGGCGCGATCTTATTCGGGTTTTACTTCTACTTCAGAGGTTACTATGCTTCGCTGGCGACAGCGTTGTATCACGGGTTGTTCCATTCCGTTTCGTCCTATACGAATGCGGGCTTCGATCTGTTCGGCAATTCGCTGCTCGATTACTCCAATGACGTGTACGTACAGCTGATTACTATGCTGCTTATCGTTCTCGGGGCCATCGGCTTCCCGGTATTGGCCGAGGTGAAGGAATACCTGTTTGGCGGGCACAAGAAGTTCCGCTTTACCTTGTACACGAAGTTGACAACGACGACCTTCGCCATCTTGCTGCTTTTGGGTGCCGCGGGCGTATGCATAACGGAGGGCTCGAATTATTTTGCGGGGATGCCTTGGTACGAGATGGTGCTGCATTCTGTGTTTACTTCCGTGACCTCGCGCAGCGCAGGGCTTGCGACCATGAATCCGGCGGATATGACGGAGGCAAGTCAATTGCTGGTCTCGATGCTCATGTTTATCGGGGCGAGCCCGTCGAGCATGGGGGGAGGCGTACGAACGACGACGGTAGCTATCATCGTGCTCATGATTATAACGTTTATGCGCGGAGAAGAGGAAATTCGGGTGTTCGGGCGTTCGGTACGCCGCGACGACATTATCAGAAGCTTCGTGTATTTTATGACAGGCCTGCTGCTGTCCGTCACAGGGGTGTTTATTATCCTTATATCGGAATCGCACCGCATCAATCTGGTATCCGTTATCTTCGAGATCTGCTCCGCATTCGGGACCTGCGGGTTATCAACGGGAATCACGAGCGATCTATCCGGGGTGAGCAAGCTGACGCTGATTGTTTTAATGTATATAGGAAGAATAGGCATGACCCTGTTCCTGACGACCTTCACTCCGACCAAAGCCAAAGCGGACGTCCATTATCCGGAGGAGAAGTTGATTATAGGGTAGAGGTTCGTAGGAAGCCTATTTGAAGGTGGATAGAGCAGTTAAAGGAAGGGCAAAATTGTCCTTCCTTTTTTGGTTTCTATTTTCGGGGCTCCCCGCAAGCAGCTGAAGCAGCTTTGAAGCCAAAGCTCCACTTTGTGGGGTTAACAGATGCGGTCGAACCGAAGTGAATGGAAGGGGGGCGATGTGGTTTATGTTCTGCATTCCGCTTGTTTGGAATTGAACTGCAGCAGGAGCAGAAGAACGTCCAGTTCCTGGCTAAGAGCAATCACTTCTTGATCGCAAAAATTGTTCTTTACGTTTACGAGCTCTACCAGCCTCGCCCTGAGTATCTCCACTTGTTCTGCCAAGTCCATGATCAATAAATCCCCTAACCTTCAAAAATCTTACATCCATTTTATCATGACTGCTGTGAATAGGAAATCCGGTTAATGGAGAACATCCATTTAACTGTTTTTCCATAACTAGGATATCGGCATTTGGATGCAAAAATTTTATTAAAAAACTCACATTTGCTAAGATTTTGATATAATCAGTCCGTTTCCCTTGTTTCCAATCGTTGATGCAGGACCATAATGCAAAAATAAAAACAGCTTGGCACCCCGCGCAAAGGGTACCAAGCTGTTGGGTCTATAAGGGCTTAGGAAGTGCGTCTTCGTGTCAAATGAATGAATGTAATGGCAAGCGCCAGAACGAGGACGGTCCCTTTAATGATATCGAAGGCGTAATAAGGCAGATTGAGCATGGTCAGCCCGTTCAGCAGAACCCCGATCAGCACGGCCCCGAAGAACGTACCGATCACGTTGGGCTTTCCGGCCCCGAAGACGGAGAAGCCGACGAACACGGCCGCCACGGATTCCATAAGAAGCGGGGACCCTGCGTCAATCTGTCCGGAGCCGACGCGTGCAGCGAACAGGATGCCGCCGATAGCCGCGAAGATGCCGGAGAGCACGTAGGCCAATGTCCGCACGCGGCTGACGGAAATACCGGAGAGGCGTGCTGCTTCCTTGTTGCCGCCAGTTACATACAATTGACGGCCCCAACGGGTGTAGGTTAAAAAGATATGAACGACGATAACAGCGACGATCATCAGCACCACCGGTACCGGAAGCCCGAACAGCTTGCCTTGACCGATCCAGAGGAAGGATTCGGTAAATTTGCCGGGAGCCTTCGTGCCATCCTGCATCTGCATGTTGTTATAGATGGAGAAGCCTTTGGTGTACGTCTTATGCACGCCGCCGATGATGTACATGACGGCCAGCGTGGCGAGCAAGTCGGGGATCCGCACCTTGACGATCAGCAGGGCGTTCAATAGCCCGATGACGACGCCGATCAGCAGAGGCACCGTCAGCACGACAACCAGCGGAAGCTGGTACCATACCATCATTGATGCGACCACGACGGTCGTTAGTGACACGGTGGAGCCGACTGAGAGATCGAATCCGTCCACGATCTGCGAGAACGTCACTCCGATCGCGACGAAGGTCACGATAGAGATCGACCGGAGAATGTCGGCCATATTATCATAGGATAAGAAATTTTCGTTGACGACGGAGAACACGACGATAACCGCCGCAATAATGATTAACGCTCCATATTTATAGGAATAATCGAGCAGCTTGTCTTTCACTGTACCACAGCCTCCCCTGCACTGGCATAATACAAAATTTGCTCCTGCGTAGCTTCATCGCGCCGCAATTCTTTGACAATCTGCCCGTAGCTCATGACAAGAATCCGATCGGCAATCCCTAATATTTCGGGGATTTCACACGATAAGTACAGAATCCCCTTGCCTTCCTGGGCAAGCCGGCCGATGAGACGGAAGATATCGCTCTTGGCGCCGACGTCGACCCCTTTGGTCGGCTCGTCGAACAGGTAGACCTGCGCATCGGTCGGCAGCCATTTGCCTACGGCAACCTTCTGCTGGTTGCCTCCGCTTAAATATTGAACCGCCTGCTCCATATTCGGCGGTTGAATGCCCAACTGCCGTATCATTTCGGCAGCATTGGCGACCTCCTTGGCCCGCTGTACGAAGCCAAGGGAGCTGAAGAGCTTCAGCAGCGGCAGAGACAGGTTATGCTTGATGCTTTGCTCCACCAGAATGCCCTGCTTGCGGCGTTCCTCCGGGATGAGGGCGATGCCTTCCCGGACGGCTGCGGTAGGGCTGGACAGCCTGACCGGCTTGCCCTGAATCCGAATTTCCCCGCGGTCCATCGGATCGGCGCCGAACAGGACGCGGGACAGTTCGGTTTTACCCGCGCCGACCAGTCCTACGACGCCGACGATTTCGCCCCGGTGAACGGTCAAGTTGACGCCGCGGACCTTGGTCGAGAACGTAATGTCCTTGGCCTCGAGCAGCGGCTCGCCGATGGCGACCTGTACCTTGGGGAATTCCTCCTCGAACGTTCTCCCGAGCATTTGCTCGATGACCGCCTGCGCGTTCGTCTCCGCCGCAGGCACGGTGGTGATCCGCTGACCGTCCCGCATCACCGTTACCCGGTCGCTGATGCGGAATACCTCGTTCAGACGGTGTGAAATAAAGATGCAGCCGACACCTTCCGATTTGAGACGCTCCATAATGCGGAACAGCTGATCGGCCTCTTCATTGCTGAGAGGAGCCGTCGGTTCGTCGAAAATAATGAATTTGGCTTTTTGCGCCAAGGCGCGGGCAATAAGGACAAGCTGCTTCTGCGCAATGCTGAGCTCGGCGACTTGGCGGCGGACATCGATAGCAAGACCGATCTCGCGCAATATGCGATCGGCTTCCTTATTCAGGCTGCCCCAATGTACCCAGCCGCTTCCGGTCCGCCGGGTCATCCGGTCGAGCATAATATTCTCGGCTACGGTCAATCTCGACACCAATGCGGTATCCACCTCTTGGTAGACGCATTGAATACCGCTGTTCATCGCGTCGCTCGGTCCATGAATGGCAAGAGGCTTCCCGTCGATGGAGATTTGCCCTTCATCCGGGATGTAGGCGCCGGCCAGCACTTTAATCAGCGTGCTTTTCCCGGCTCCGTTGGCGCCGAGCAGTGCATGAATCTCGCCGCCGCGCACCTCAAAGTCCACCTGCTGAAGCGCCTTAACGCCGGGAAACGATTTGGATATCCGGTTCATTTGCAGTAAGGCGGTGGATAGGGACATCGTTCATCACACTCCTTATTTCAATGGAAAATCCCATCGGGAGGTTCCGATGGGATCAATAGCTCATTACCGAATTACTTCGCGGCAGGCTGCTTCTCAGCTTGCTTCAGCCAATCGGTGTAACCTTGCTGACTGTTGCCCCAGCCCTTCACATGCTCGCTAAGCTGAGCAGTGGAGATTTGGCTGCTTGGCAATTGGTCGCGGGATACGAACACGGGGTCCAGTACGATTTTGTCCGGCGTTTGGTCGCCGTGCAGCTTCTGGTACAGGTAGCGGACTTGAATTCGGCCGATATCCTTAGGATCTACGGCTGCGGAAGCTACCCAAGGGCTTTTGGTATCTTGAATCATTTGCAAGTCTTCATCGCTCATATCGATGCCGTATACTTTGATTTCGGTACGTCCGGCTTGCTGGATTGCGCGGGAAGCGCCTTTTGCGAATTCATCCCATGCAGCCCATACTGCAGTAATATCGCCTTTGTTCGGGTATTTTTTCAAGATTGCTTCCATTTGGGATTGCGTATCCAGTGCCGTGTTTTGAGAAGCGGCGCCGAATGCGGCGATCTCCTTGATATCTTTGTTTTTATCCATGAATTCTTTGTAAGCGACTTGTCTGCGCTCCATCGGAGCGAAGCCGGCTACCCAGATCTTGACGATGTTGCCTTTGCCGCCGATGTCTTTGCTCATTTTATCCAGAGTCACTTCGGCCATTTTTTGGTCGCCTTGCTCCAGTACGGTTATGCCTGGCTTCTGGATGTCGGCGTCAAACGCGACAACCGGAATTTTTTTATCCAATGCCTTCTGCACGCCTTGATCCAATGCTTCGGCTGTACCGTGGTCGATCAGAATACCGTCGAATTTCTGGTTGATCGCAGCGTCCAGATGCGAAGACATTTTAGCCAAGTCGCCGTCGGCTGTAAATACAGTAACCTTGCCGCCGAGCTTTTCTACTTGCTCCTTCACGCCCTCTATGTACTGCGCGGAGAATGTACCCAGATTGATTTGCATAATCAATGCGATTTTTTTATTCTCTAACGAGCTTCCGCCAGCACTGGCATTAGATCCGTTATCTGCAGGCTTCGCTTCCGGTTTGGCCCCGCATGCCGCCAAGCTGATGGCGAGAATCAGGACGAGCACGAGAGCTATACTTTGTTTCAAACGCTTCACGATGAGTTGCCTCCCCCGAATAATTAATTATTTATAATTCCAATAAGAATACTTGGTAAACATATTTTATCACCACGCTATGAAAATAGCAATGATTTTTGCAGGTTTCGACATATTGCGACTCAGCTAGTCCATATGTTATCACAGCAGCCACAGAATGAGAATAACCAATTTTTTTAGGAGCAGGCTCATTTCAGCCGAAGCGCCATTTTAATAAAAAAGATTTCCAATCTAGTGACAACTATGTGACAAAACAACTAGAATAGAATTATAGAAAGGTGTCTCTCAAGGAGGGATCCGTTTGATGTTTTGGAGAACGATTCGGTCTAGACGTCGCAGTGTCGTGCTGACATGGCTGCTTTCTTATTTGGCTGTGTTGCTGCTGCCTGTCCTTATTAGCATTATCGTGTATAACTCTTCGAGCAAAACATTGGAAAGTGAGATCCACCAGGCTAACGACGCCCTGTTGAAGCAGGTACGAGAGATTATGGATAACCAGTTTCAGTCGATGGAGCGGCTGAGCTTTGAGATGACCTGGAACGTCAAGGTGCAGGACTTGCTGTATTCGAACAAATACCGGTTTCCGAATGATCAGCGGTACGACATGTTTCAAGTGACTCAGGATTTGAAGTTGTACAAATCGTCGTATCCTTCCATCGACTATTTCTACATTTATTATGCGGCGGATGACGTCCTGCTGCTGCCCACGTTTACGAGGGATTTGGGCTTGGGCTACGAGCTTCTGCATAAAGGCGGGACCTTGACCTATGATCAATGGCTCCGGACTTTGCAGCAAAAAAACTATAAAGGCTTTATTCCGATGCCTTGGATCGGAGAAGACGGCAAATTAAGGAAAGCGGTTGCATATGTCAGCTCCTATGCGACAGACCCCGGGGAGCAGCCGATTGGGGCTAATGTCATCTTACTAGATCAGGCGCGCATTCTTGGAGCTATTGCGAATATGCAGTTTTACCGCGAGGGCCAGGTGCTGATTCTTAATAAGGATAACCAGGTGCTTGTGTCGAGCACGAACGATACGCTGCCGGATGCGTTCCCCTACTCCCAGCTGGAGGGAAATACGGGACTGTTTTATTTCAATAACAAGGACGGGGAGAAGATGGAAGGCTTCTATATTCATTCCGCCCGGTCCGAATTGAAGTATGTATCCATCGTTCCAAGCAAGCTGTATTGGAAAAAGGCGGAGCAGGTCCGCAACTTGACTTATATGAGCATTCTGATCAGCTTGCTCGGCGGGATTACGCTCACCTATTTCTTCCTGCGCAAAAATTATGTGCCTGTTCGCCAGCTGGTGCAAGCCTTTGCCGGGAAAAGCGCGGTGTCCATGAATGAAGGGGGCAACGAGTTTCATTATATTGAGCAATCGATACAGAACACTTTAAGGGAGATGGATAAATTCACGGCTCAGATGAGGCAGCAGCGCCAAGTGCTGAAATCGAATTTTATCGTGAAGCTGCTCAAGGGCAAGCTGGACAGCCAGGTACCAATCGATGAGGCATTGACGGCCTATCATATGCAGCCTCTGTCGGACAGCTATGCGGTCATGCTCTTGTATGTCAAGGAAAGAGGGCCGTTCTTCGAACGCATTCAGGGGATGGAAACCGGAGATAAGCATATGCTGCTCCAGTTTATTGTAGCGAATGTCGTAGAAGAGCTGGTGAACCGGCAGCACCGCGGCTATGTCGCGGAAATCGACGAGACGTTCGCTTGCCTGATCAATTTCAATCCGAAGGATGATAACGGGCGATTGGAGCAGCTGTTCCAGATTGCGGGCGAAGCACAGGCGTTTCTGCTGGAGCGTTATCAGATTCATATGACTTTAGCGATCAGCGGCATCCACGGTTCTCTCAATGGAATAGCGCAGGCCTACTCGGAAGCGCTGGATGCGATGGAATATAAGCTGGTGATGGGCAATAGCGATATCCTGGCTTACCCGATGCTCCGCCAAGAGGCCGGGCAGGACGATAATGCCGGCTACTACTATCCGCTCTCGGTCGAGCAGCAGTGGATGAATGCAATGAAAATCGGTGATCTTGGCCGGGCCAAGCAGACGCTGGAGGAGATTATCGAGCGCAACTTCAACCGTCAGCCCGCGCTGTCCATACCGCTTGCCAAGTGTCTGATGTTTAATTTGGCCAGCACGATGATCAAAACGACGCAGGAAATCGGCAGCGGCCAGGGGCCGTTCTTACGCAACAATCCAGTGTCCGTTGAACGGCTGCTAAGCTGTGAAACGGTAAAAGAAATGCAGGTCGAGCTCATCGGCATGCTGGAGAAGGTATGCAAGTACACGTCCGACAAGCGGCAGCAAAATATACAGCAGGCTCGTCAGGAGGCGCTTAGAGAGCTGGTCGACAGCGTGGTTGCATTCATCGAAGAGCACTATCACGACGTGAACCTGAACATCACCATGATCGGCGATTATTTGGATATGAAGCCGGCCTACGTGTCCAAGCTGTTCAAGGATCAGACAGGCGGCGGCTTGCTCGATTACATTAACAAGGTTCGTATCGAGAAGGCAAAGGCCATGATTGTGGAGCAGAAGAAAAGCATAAGCGATGTCTCCGCACTCGTCGGTTTTAATGATCCGAATGCGTTTATCCGCACGTTTAAAAAATATGAAGGCATCACTCCAGGCAAATTTAAGGAAACCTGGAGCGCCTAAAGCTTGCTTGGAAAGCGGCCGTTTCGTTAATTCAGCGCGTGAACGGCCGCTTTTTGGATAAATTGAAGATTGATTTGGCCATTTTGCAGATCGTCTGGTCACTATTGAGGATGAAAATAGAGAAATTGCATATATCTATTTGTAAGCGTTGCCATTATGATCGGGTTAGGAATTGCAGCACATACCTAATCGAGAAATGGGAGGTCACTAGCGATGAAGAAAAGAAGGAAACTCATCCCTATTGTAACGATCGCCACCATGATGGGCAGCTTGATTGCAGCTTGCTCCAATCAATCTTCCGCACCAACGGACACAGGCAAGCAGCCTCAAGGAGGAGCAACAGCTCCAGCGTCTGCAACGACGTATCCGATAAAAACGGACAAAACCTTAACCTATTGGGCCGAAATCAACGGAAACACAGTAGGGATCAAATCCGCCCTGGGCGATATCCCATTCTTTCAGGAATGGCAAAAAAGAACCGGCGTGCCT
Source organism: Paenibacillus sp. 32352 (assembly GCF_002042965.1). Lineage (GTDB taxonomy): Bacteria > Bacillota > Bacilli > Paenibacillales > NBRC-103111 > Paenibacillus_S > Paenibacillus_S vulneris. The sequence continues at coordinate 38,729 of NZ_MZNT01000018.1, forward strand.
ATGAAGTTCTCTTCACCCGTGGTGAACCAGGCGAAGGAAGGCTTGAACGTTCTTCTCGCTTCAGGCGAGCTGCCGGATATGATTGAATACAACTGGCTTGATTTTCCGGGAGGTCCGGAGAAGGCCATTAAAGACGGTTATATATTGAAGCTTAATGATCTGATCGATAAGAACGCCCCGAACCTGAAGAAATATTTGAAGGAGCACCCGGACGTCGACAAGATGGTCAAGACGGATAACGGCAACTATTTCGCCTTCCCGTTCATCCGCGGCGACGAATATTTGAAGGTATTCCAAGGACCGATCGTCCGCAAGGATTGGCTCGATGAGCTGGGCCTGGAGGTTCCGACCACCATTGACGAATGGTATACGGTACTGAAGGCGTTCAAGGAGAAAAAAGGCGCTGCCGCCCCGCTGTCCTTCTTCAGCGTACCGCGGCCGCTTGAGCAAATTTACAACGGAGCCTTTATCGGTGCCTTCGGCATCAACCGGTTGTTCTATTCGGACAACGGGCAAATCAAGTTCGGTCCCGCCCAGCCGGAATACAAGGAATTTCTTGCTACCTTCCGCAAGTGGTACGCAGAAGGCTTGATCGACAAAAATATCGCGACGGTGGACAGCAAAACGCTGGATGCCAATCTCGCTTCCAATGCGACCGGTGCCACCATCGGCAACACCGGCGGGGGTATCGGCAAATGGATGCCTATCCTGACGGCCAAAGATCCTAAAGCGAATCTGGTAGCCGCCCCCTATCCGGTATTGAAAAAGGGCGATGTCCCTCGCTTCGGGCAAAAAGACCCTGCCTTCGCTCCAGGCGGCATGGTTGCCATTACGGCCAATTCCAAGAACGCGGAGCTGGCCGCCAAGCTGCTCGATTATGGCTATAGCGACGAGGGCCATATGTTCTTCAACTTCGGAACCGAAGGCGTCAGCTACAAGATGGAGAACGGCTATCCGAAGTATACCGATCTGCTGATGAAAAACCCGGATAAGCTGGCTCCTTCCCAAGCCATGTCCCTGTACATTCGCGGTAACTACAACGGGCCGTTTGTTCAGGATAAGCGCTATATTGAGCAATATTTGACTTTGCAGCAGCAAAAGGACGCCATTCCTGTCTGGTCCAAAACCGATGTAGACAAATATGCGCTGCCTCCGATTACGGCTACGCCTCAAGAAAGCACGGAGCTGGCTAAAATCATGACGGACGTGAACACGCTGGTAGATGAAATGACACTCAAAATCATTCTTGGCAACGAGCCGCTGGAAAACTTCGATAAGTATATGGCGAAGCTCAAAACGCTGAACCTGGACCGCGCCATCGAGATCGAGAAGGCCGCCCTGGATCGCTATAACAAACGTTAATAGGCCAATCGCAGCGGGGCGGGGCTAACGCAGTCCCTCCCTGCTGTGAACCGGCTGTCCGGCTATTCCTGTCATGGTTTCTATTGAGGTTACGGACTTTGAGGAAGGAGGGGAATGATATGGCCAAGACGATGGCTGTACAAACGACCGAATCTGCCGCTATGCGCCGCCGGAGCTTTTCCTCCCGGGTTGTCAGGGATTTTTTGCTCAATAAATATTTGTATTTGATGATGGTGCCTGTTATCGTCTACTACGCTATTTTTCATTACGCACCGATGTACGGGGCCATCATTGCCTTTAAGGACTATACCCCGATGAAAGGCATTCTGGGCAGCCCCTGGGTCGGCCTGGACAATTTCAAGGATTTTTTCAGCAGCTATTATTTTTGGCGTATTTTGAAAAATACTCTGATTATCAGCCTATACTCCTTATGCTTTGAGTTCCCTGCGCCTATTATTTTGGCGATTCTCATCAATGAGGTCCGCAATGCGGCATTCAAGCGGGTTGTCCAATCCATTACGTATATGCCTTATTTCATATCCATGATTGTCATATGCGGAATGATCAAGGATTTCACGAACAGCGGGGGCGTCATCAACTCGATATTCGCCTTTTTCGGCGGAGACGGTCAAGCGATGCTGCAGAAGCCGGAGATGTTCCGGGGCATCTATATCGTATCGGAGATTTGGCAGAAAATCGGATGGGAATCGATCATCTATATTGCTGCATTAATGAGCATCGACCAGGAACAGTACGAGGCGGCACGGATAGACGGCGCCGGGCGATGGAAGCAGATCCTGCACATTACGCTGCCGGGCATATTACCGACCATTACGATCCTGTTCATTCTTCGTATGGGCAATATGCTGAACGTAGGGTTCGAGAAAATTATTTTGCTGTACAATCCGGTTACTTACGACACGGCGGACGTTATTAATACGTTCGTATACCGGAAGGGCTTGCTTGAATTCGGCTGGAGCTACAGTTCGGCGGTCGGCTTGTTCAACTCGGTCTTTAATTTGGTGTTATTGATCTCCGCGAACTGGATCAGCCGCAAGGTCAATGAAAACAGCCTTTGGTGAGGAGGAACCGCTATGAAACGGGATAACGACCTTTCGGAACGCATTTTTGACTGGTGCATCCATATCGTACTGCTGCTGCTGGTTGTCGTTGCGCTGTATCCTCTGCTGCATGTTGCCTTCTCGTCCTTTAGCGACGCTAACCAGATCATCGCTCACCGGGGCGTGCTATGGAAGCCTCTAGGCTTTAGCGTAGAAGCTTATAAGAGCGTGTTCGATAATCCGGATATATTAAAAGGGTACGGCAATACGCTGTTTATCGTTATCGTCGGAGTCATCATCAATTTGTTCGTGACCTCCCTCGGTGCCTATGTGCTCTCCCGCAAAAATGTGATGTGGAACAAGGTCTTCATCTTCGTTATAGTTCTTACGATGTTTTTTAACGGCGGGATGATCCCGTTGTATCTGATTGTCAAAAATGTCGGTCTCATGAACTCCCTATGGGCGACGATCATACCGTTTGCGGTAAACACCTTCAACCTGATCATCATGCGCACCGCCTTCATGTCCGTACCGGACAGCCTGGAGGAGTCGGCCAAGATCGACGGGGCGAATCATTTTACCATCCTGTTCAAAATCATTATTCCGTTATCCATGCCGGTCATCGCCGTTATGATCCTGTATTATGCGGTGGAAAAATGGAACGGCTGGTTCTGGGCCTCGTTATTTTTGAAGGATCGTGAACTGTATCCGCTGCAGCTGATTCTCCGGGAAATACTGCTCGCCAATTCGACGGACAGCATGGCCTCGGGTGCTGCGGCAGCCGACAGGTTCCAGATTGGCGAGACCATCAAGTATGCGACCATCATGGTAGCCACGGTGCCGATCTTGTGCGTATACCCCTTTGTGCAAAAATACTTTGTCAAAGGCGTCATGGTGGGTGCTTTGAAGGGTTAACAGAGGTTTTGGAAAAAGATCGTACGACAGTCCACGGAGGGATCTCTCCCTCCTGGGCGGTACGGTCTATTTTTACATTATAGGGCTTATAAATTTCGGGGCTCCCCGCAAAGTACCTGAATCTGCTTCGAAGACATGGCCCCGCTTTGTGGGGTTTTTCTTGCGTTTTTTGGTAGTTGCAGCAACCTTTTGCCAATCGTCTTCGTCAGAAGGGTAACTCCGGAGTTGAAAAAGGAAATAATAGGCTTGCAGCTTAGTTGATACCAAAGAAAGGTGGCTTCATTATGAAAAAAATCGTTACTCTTATGACCTCAGCCGCTATCCTGTGCAGTCTGTCTGCCGGTTCGGTCTATGCCTTTACCGATCTTGATTCTGCCGAGCAGGAGCCGGTTACCGCGCTTAAAGACAGGGGAATTGTAAGCGGCGTGGACAGCCAGCACTTCGTGCCCCGCGGGCAGATCAGCTACGCACAGAGCATCAGCATGCTTGTTAAAGGGCTGAAGCTTTCGCTCGATCACGTCAAATTTGTGAAAAAGCCGGAAGCCTCCGACTATTTCAAGAACGTTCCTAACGATGCCTGGTATGCCGAGGCGTTTATTATAGCCAAGGTGAACGGACTGGACATTCCTGAAGATGTGGATCCGAACGCCCCGATTACCAGGGAAAAGTACGCCAATCTGCTGAACGATGCGATGGATGCGAAGGCTCAGCTTCCGCTTATCAAAATGGCGGTTATCCTTGCGGATGAGGACGATGTCGCTCTCGAGTACAGGGTGGACATGCAGCGAATTTATCTGCTCAAAATTGCCAAGCTAGGTGAAGACCGCAAGGCGTATCCGAAACGGGAGATGACTCGCGGAGAAGCAGCGACCTGGCTGTATAACGGCATCAAATTAGTGGAAGCTCACACCTCCAAGCCAAATCCGCCTCAGCAAGCGGATATTACGGTTGACGTTCAGAAGGTGAACGAAGAGGTGAATAAGGTGATCCTGTCCCGTGAGGTGCCGAACCCAGGGTACGGGTTGAACATTACGGGCATCCGTTTCGAAGCGGATGATACTGCCGTGATTCAGTATGAAGTGGTGAGTCCGAAGCCGGGCATGATGTATCCGCAGGTGATTACGAACGCGAAGGCGGAAACCTTCGTCGCTTCCAAATACAAGCCTGTGGCTGAGCTTGCAGGCGGGTCCGTTTCGGGCGCTGCCGGAGACTCTGCCGCGTCGGAGGTTGTTACGCCGGAAGCTGCCGCTGTGCAGATTCAATAACGATCCATTTGCTTTGAATTCGCTTATTGGAACTTTGTTTCCTTTTCCGTGACAGGCAGTGCTTCGCGTCGGGCGGAACGGATGCGGACTTACCCGACAGTCGCGACGGGTACCCTCTCTTTAACATCCGTGCAGCCGGCCGGCGTCCGTTCAAGAAGCACCGCTCTACTAATCAGGAACTGTGCGTAAATGTTACCCTATGCTGAGTATTGCTCCGGAGCATCAAGCTCCCGGGGAAGGACGCAGGCATAGGGTATTTTGTTTAGGAGATGCTAAGATGTGGTAAGAAAACTATATCGGGCTTTTTCAAGGACGAGCGGCCGTGTTCAATGGTTGGTTTTATCGCCAGAATAGCATTTTCAAGCCCCGATGACCTTGGGTCTTATAGATGCTATTGTGGTAAAATAAACCTGCACGGGCTGGACATAACTACGCGGTTAATGAGAGGAGCTGCTATGATGGATAAACAATATGTGGAGTTGAACGGGCTTCGAATGGCCTATCGGGAGAAGGGGCAGGGACAGGCTGTAGTGCTGCTGCACGGATTTTGCGGGAGCTCGGCTTACTGGGACAAGCTGCTTCCGCTGCTGCCCGAGAGCAGCCGACTCATTGTGCCTGACCTGCGCGGTCATGGGGATTCGGGAGCGCCGGATGGAGTTTATTCGATGGAGACTCTGGCGGACGATATAGCCCAGCTGGTTCAGCAGCTTGGCCTGGGCAAGGCCATTCTGCTTGGCCATTCACTCGGCGGATACGCCGCCTTGGCGGTTGCCGAGCATTATCCGGAGCTGCTGGCCGGCTTCGGCTTGATTCATTCGACGGCTTTTCCTGACAGCGAGGAAGCGAAGCAGGGACGTTTGAAAAGCCAGGAGACGATCAAGGAGAAAGGGCTTCCGGTATTCATCGACGGCTTGATACCGAAGCTGTTCGCACCGGCGCATCTGCAATCGATGCCTGATGAGGTGCAGGAGGCGGTTCGCATCGGCTACGGCACAAGCCCTGAGGGCGCTGTCAACACGCTGGAAGGCATGCGCTTGCGGCCGGACCGCAACCGGGTTCTGGAGACGGCGCGCGTCCCCGTGCTGCTTGTTGCAGGCAAGCACGATCAGATCGTGCCGGTCGAGCGCACGTTCACGGTCAGCGGCGATAGGTTCACTCAATGCCTGATCGAGGACGCCGGCCACATGAGCATGATGGAATCGCCGCAAAAGCTGGCCGATGCCATCAGCAGCTTCGCCGCAAGGGTGAAGTAGCAGAAAGAGTCACTGGACATCGCTTAGAGCAGCGACGCCAGTGACTCTTTTTTTGATCGGGCCTGCCTTGCAGCGCTTACAGCAAGACGAAGCTGCTCAAGCAATTCGTCGTCCGAAGCCAACTCGCCGTATTGGCAGTCGTTACGGCTGATCCAACGGCTCTACGCCGATGGTGATCCCTGTATCGCCGGGATCCTTCATGCCGATCCGGGTGATGTACCAGCCTTCCCCAAGGTCTGGGGCCTGATTAAATTTCTGAATGGTGACGACAGCCGAGCCCTGCTCGTCATACTCGGTGGCTACGACCCGGTAGTCAAACGAGTATTGAACCGTATCCTCATCCGGCGATGACGATTCTAAATTCTCGATAGCTCCCATATGGGGGCTCGACCCTCCAGTTACCCAAAAAAACGATTCGAACTCACTTTTGGTGCGCTCCTTTAATTCCGGAGAGAACACGGCGTACTGCAGAGCGCCGTTTCGGGTCCGGATACCTTTGATCCAAGTGTTCAAAGCCTCTTCGGGTGTATCGGCAAGCAGCGCATCCTGCAGCCGGTTTACCTGTACGGCAAGTCTTGCTGCGTCGGGAAGCGTTACCCGAACCTCCTGTGATTGAGAATCGTAGGACGCTGACCCTCTAAACTCTTTTGCAACCAGCTCGATGGGGGCCATTACCTTGCCGTCCTCCACTTTTAGGCCAAGCACAGTCGGGACATAAGGAATATCATTAATATACAAGCTAAGCTTGGATTCGGCGTATGCGGAGCCTGCTATAGCGGCTGCAGCGACAAGAGAACAAATTGTTATTTTCGGAATGAGCTTCATGGTATGTTTTTACCTCCAATTATTTTAGTAAAGAAAAGACGAGGCAAAGTGAGAGAAGGTTGTAAATTTTTACTATAATTCGTGAAGATTTCCGAGAGTGATTTGAATTATTTCCTAGGCAATTAGTATAAGGAAGCTGTGAACTACAGAGGCTGGCGATAACGGGAGTAAGGCTCTCGCCAGCAGCCGCTGTTTTTTTTCTTGCCATATTCCGTTTTATAATTATAATCAACACAAGAGAACTGTTATCCGATAACGCACTAATGGATAGAATTACTGTAGCCTGAACACAAGCGAAAGCGCAAACAAATCGGCCCCGGATGTACGCGAAGCATTCAGATGTATTTGAAAGGCCGGCAGGATAGAACCATAAGCTTATGATTTCGTAAGAATGCAAACTCAATTTATTCTCGAAATTTCATACGGTCTCATCATCCGTATTTCATGTATACAAGATCTTGTCACCGGAACGGGCATGACCTACAACCAGAACATAAGAAGGTGCTTGTAATGCATAAGCTCAGGCTTACATTGAACTCAAATCAGCGGTTTTTGCTTCGAAATGTATCGATTATTGTGCTCGGCTTATTTATTAACCAGCTTCTGCAGACCGTGGGGAGCATTGTATTAGCGCGCGTGTTGAACGATCCTAGTCAATTCGGGGAAATTAATCTGCTCCTGCAAATTTTCGGCATGGTAACCTTATTCCTTAATGTGGGCTTTAACGCCGCTTTGGTTTACGGCTTTTCTACGGACAGGCAGGAAGCCGTTCGCAATAAATTTCGGCTGGCGATGGTCGGAAGCGTGTTTTTCGGCATCGTCATCAGCGTGATTTTGTCCGCTCTGTCCCCTTTTCTTGCGCATACGTATCAGCTGCCTTCCCTGAAGGGAGCGCTGATTATCAGCTCGCTGATGCTCGTATTCAATTCGGTCATCAACGTGGGGGTAGCGTCCTTTTCCGGTAACAGGGACTTCGGGACACAGGCATTCTTTATGGTTATAACGACCATTTTCTCCACGATGGGGATGGTGCTGGGCGTACTGGTGCCGATAGGCCATCATTTTTTGTGGGGTGTGGCATTCTGGATGGGCGTCGGCTCTGTGCTGACGGCTCTTTGCATTTGCTGGAAAGCGGAGAAGGTGCATCATCCCAAATGGCTGGGTGCCGTAACAATGGATCCCATGCGGGACATGCTGAAGTACGGCGTTCCGCTATGGGCGGGCAATATCGCCAAAGCGTTCCAGCAGCCTTTTCTCGTCATGGTCGTCGGGGCGAGCTCCGTCATTGCGGTAGGCCATCTGGCCAATGCCTTTCGGATAACCGGTTTTATCGGGATTGTCACCTGGGCGTTCATGATCGTGACGTTTCCCTTTGTTGCCGAAAGCTCCCGCGATTTGGAGGAAAGCAGACGGAGAGGCACCTTGTGCGTGCGCTACAACAACATTATTTTGTATCCGTTGACCCTGGCCATTTGTTTGTATCCCGACGAAATTAACGGGTTCCTGTTCGGCTCCAGCTATACGACCGGGGATTCGGGAATGTATATTCGGTTGTTGGCGTTAGGCGTATTCTTCTCCTCCGTCGGCCGTCTGGGCGGTAATATATTGGCAGGTATGGGGAAGACGCGGGCTAATTTCTGGGTAATGATCGTTGCGGGAATTTTCGTCATTGCCATCGTGCCGTTCGTCGCTGCAAGCAGCCCTGTGCTCGCGGTATGGATTTATACGGGCGGCTGGGCCGTATCGGCCATCTCGATGATATGGTTCTTCTTTGTAGAAGGATTTCCGCTGCACTGGTGGAAGGCCTACGGGGAGCCTTTGATACCGACGCTGGCTATGGGAGCCTTCATGGAGATCGGGCGATTTACAGGACCTCTGTACGTATGGTTTATCATAGCAGGTGTTGCGTCGCTTATTCTGTTGACCTATTTGATAGAAAACGATTGGCTGCATCAGCGAAAGCCGGCTGTCCAATGGAGCTCAGCCGAACGGGATGAGCAGGGCAAATTTCATAATGGGTAGGATATATGTTGAAAGCTTGATGGTGACAGCAAGCGCAGCATATTATCCCAATCGAACAGCGTTCCGGTTATGGGGCGCTGTTTTTTAATTCTGGAACTATTTTCTAAGCTGATGATTATTCCAGGACCTAGATGGATTATGCCTTGGGGCTAAATAGTTAAATCGTGTTTATTGCTGTAACGCCCGGATCGAGATACGTTTAAGGGGTTCCCCGGAACAGCAGGCGAAGCCTGGCAGGATGATTCCTTATTGAAAATGAAACGGGAGGTGATACTAGGCATTCGCGCATCCTGCACACGCCTGCAGCAGTTTAACCCCAAAAAGGAGGTAATTGTACGAATGAGATGGATGAAAAGAAAATACGCCGCTCTCATGGTCGGCATATCGCTGATCGCGGCCATGATGATGCTCGGCACCGCCTCGGCCGCCACCCTATTCAGTGATAACTTCGAGGACGGGAACGCAGACGGCTGGACGACGCAGTATGGGACATGGTCCGTTGTGAAGGACGGGGCCTCGTACGTGTACTATCAGTCCAGTACGGATGAGGGACGCGCCTCGGCCGGCAGCCAGAGCTGGACGGATTACAGTGTTACGGCCGACGTGAAGGTCGACAACTGGAACGGCTCCAACCGGACCTATGTTGCGGGCCGATATAAGGACGGCAACAACTATTATGCAGCATCCTTGTATAACAGCAGCGGAGGCACTTTGGAAATCCGTAAAAAAGTAAGCGGCTCCACAACAACCTTGGCCACAAAACCGAACTTCGGACTGGCGGCAGGCACATGGTATACGGTAAAACTTGAAATCATTGGAACTTCTATTAAAATGTATATTAACGGTACTTTGCAGTTGTCCGCCACGGATTCGAGTTTAACGTCTGGCGGGATTGGGCTGATCGCCTATAAAACGGTCTCGAAGTTTGATAACGTTTCCGTCTCGGACAGCTCGGCGTCGACACCGACTCCATCTCCAACGTCGACACCGACGCCTACGCCGACACCAACGGCAACGCCAACGGCAACGCCGACCGCGACGCCGACAACGGGCACGATTTATGTGGCGCCGAACGGTCTGGACAGCAACTCGGGAGCTATCGGCAGTCCGACGACACTTACTTCCGCGATTACGCGTGTGGCACCGGGCGGAACGATCTATTTGCGGGGAGGCACTTATGCTTACTCCACTCAAATTACCATAGACCGCACGAACAGCGGTACGGCCAGCGCCAAGAAGCAAATCGTGGCTTACGGCTCCGAGAAGCCGGTGCTCGATTTCTCCTCTCAGCCTTATAACGCTTCCGACGTTTCGAAAAACGCCAGAGGCTTGCAAATCAACGGCAGCTATTGGGTTGTCAAGGGGCTGGAGATCAAAGGCTCTGCCGACAACGGCGTCTATGTCGCAGGCAATTATAATCGAATCGAGAACCTGGATATCCACAATAACAGGGATACAGGGCTGCAGCTAGGCAGATACGCTTCCTCGGCTGCCAAGAGCGAGTGGCCGAGCTACAACGAAATCATCAATACGTATTCGCACGATAACTTTGATCCGGATAACGGGGAGGATGCGGACGGATTTGCTGCCAAGCTGACGGTCGGTCCAGGCAACGTATTTGATGGCTGCATCTCCGCCTACAATACGGATGACGGCTGGGATTTGTATACCAAGTCGGACACGGGAGCCATCAGTCCGGTAACCATCAAGAACAGCATCGCTCATCATAACGGTCAAACCTCGACCGGCAGCAGCACAAGCAACAGTGACGGAAACGGCTTCAAGCTGGGCGGAGAACAAATCGCCGTCAATCACATCGTCATCAATTCTGTAGCTTATCTCAACAAAAAGCACGGCTTTACGTATAACAGCAATCCGGGCTCGATAACGTTGAAAAACAATACGTCCTATAGCAACGGACAAAGCAATTTTGCATTTGACTCCGGTACGCATCAATTTACGAACAATTTGTCCTATAAGGGCGGTTCCAGCGACAAGACGAGCGGAACCGATGTGGACAGCTCGAACGTATGGTGGAAAAACAATAAAAGCACCAATGCCAAGGGCTTGGTTGCGGCAGATGATGATTTTGTCAGCCTGACGCCTACATTAACCCGCAATGCAGACGGTTCACCGAACCTGGGCAGCTTCCTGAAGCTCGCTTCCGGCAGCGACATGAAGGGAGCGGGAACGCCGAGCGGCACGGATATCGGTCGTAACTAAAGCAACGGGAGTAACATTCATTCACGCGTTCGGATGATACGGCTCATCCGAACGCCTGCTTTTGCAATAAGATGCGGCAATCAGGAACTACACTTGTAAATGGGGGGCGAAGGATATCAATACAACTTGGATTTATTGCATGCTCTTCATGCTGCTGTTTTTCCTGGTTTCCCGCTATGGGATGAGGAGAGGGACGATTCGCCGGGAAACAGCTCCGGCCCATGGAATCGTTATGGCGGTTCTGGGCGCAGGACTGGTGCTTCGGCTTGTGATTGCTTGGAACGTGTACGGGTATGACGCAGACGTCAATACGTTCAAGGCTTGGGCGGACCATGCCGCTTCCGCAGGACTGATGCGGTTCTATACTACCGATATGTTCGTCGACTATCCGCCGGGATATATTTATGTCTTATACATCATAGGATTCATCCGCAGCGCTCTCCATATCTCATGGGATTCGTCATGGGCTCTGCTCCTTTTGAAAAGTCCCGCAATGCTCACCGATCTGCTGACTTCTTACCTCATCTTCCGATGGGGATCCCGTCATGCAGGGGGCGCTGCGGCACTCGGGGCCGCCGTGTTGTACTTGCTGAATCCGGCGATTATCGTCAATTCGGCGGGATGGGGTCAGGTCGATTCTTTTTTCATGCTGTGGATGCTCTTGTTTATCGAGGCTGTCCTGGGCGGCAGACTGCGGCAGGCGTCCGCATATTATGCGGTGGCGCTTCTGATTAAACCGCAAGCGCTGCTGTTTGCCCCGCTGCTCCTGCTGGTCTTCATCCGCAGAGGCAGCTGGAAATCCTTTCTTGCCAGCTTTGCAAGCGGCTTGGCTGTGTTCAGCCTGTTGGCGGCTCCCTTTCTTCTATTGAAGGGTCCGCTCTGGATCTTTAGCCTGTATTTTGGAACCTTATCATCCTATCCATACGCAAGCTTGAATGCGTACAATATCATGACCTTATTGGGAGGCAATTTCGCCCTGATCACGGGTCAAACGCTGTTCCTTACCTTCCAGTCATGGAGCGTCATCCTGATGGCCTGCGTGCTTCTGTATACGGTGTATTTGTATCTGAAAAGCAGCAAGGACGAGAAGCAGCTTGCCATCATTGCCGGCATTCTAATGACAGGGACTTTCGTTGTGCTGACCAAAATGCACGAAAGGTATTTATACTACGCGCTGCTTTTTATCCTGCTGGGGTTCCTGCATCTTCGCGACAGGCGGCTCTTGTACTGCTTTCTCGGATTAAGCCTGACTCACTTCATCAATGTGGACCAAGTACTGCTGGGCAGCCTGGAGCAGCTATACCATATCCCTCCGGATGATGCCGTGTTGACCGTCGTTTCACTGGCCAACGTGATGCTGTTTTTATATTTATGCAGATGGGCATGGCAAACGATTGTACTCCGTCAGATGTCCAGTATGGGGTCCCTGCAAGAAGACGAAGCCGCTCGAAGCGATGACGTCGAGGCTAGAATTCAAACCGGCGCTGCTGCGGAGAACGAATCGGCTAGCGCTGTCGGTTGGAGACTGCCAGAGCCCAAGCCTCTCAATTGGGGAAGGAAGGATACGCTGCTGCTGGGCGGTCTGGTGCTTGTGTACTCCGTATTGGCTTTGTACCATCTCGGCTCTGCCAAAGCGCCGGAAACAGGATGGCTCGCATCCAGGGAAGGAGAGCAGGTCCTACTGGATTTGGGAGAGAGCAAGCCGATTGAGAGAATCAACAGCTTTTCGGGTGTTGGCGACGGAAGCTTCATTTATGAGATCAGTGAGGATGGACAAACTTGGAGCCGCCCGATTCATGTATCGAATGACATCGTCAAGGTGTTCATGTGGCAGGTGGTTTCCGTCCATGAAACCGGACGCTATGTTAAGCTGACTGTGGAACGGCCTTCATTTACGCTTAATGAACTTGCCGTATACACATTGGGCAGCGAAATCCCGGTACCCGTAGCGTCGATCAAGGGGGAGAATATGGATCCTCCATCCAAAGCGGATACCGTTGGCCGGCTGATCGATGAGCCTTCTCAGGCTTCATACCGGTCTACGTATATGAACGGAACGTACTTCGATGAAATTTATCATGCGCGCACCGCTTACGAGCATTTGCATCACCTCGAGCCGTATGAATGGACCCACCCGCCGTTGGGTAAACTATTGATTTCCATCGGAATTATGGTTTTCGGGATGAATCCGTTCGGCTGGCGCATCGTCGGAACGCTGTTCGGGATCGCTATGATTCCGCTGATGTATTTGCTTGGTAAGCGAATGTTCGGAAGAAGCGAGTATGCGTTTGTATCCAGCTTCCTGCTGACGGTAGACGGGTTGCATTTCGTACAGACACGCATCGCCACTATAGATGTGTACGGGGTTTTCTTTATCCTGCTGATGTTTTATTTCATGTACCGTTATGTCTGTACAAGAATGTTTGCGGAAGATTGGCGGAAATCCCTGGTTCTGCTTGCGCTTTGCGGTCTGTTCTTCGGTATCGGGGCAGCCTCCAAGTGGATTGTATTGTATGCGGGGAGCGGCTTGGCGCTGATATTCTTCCTCTGGCTGTTCTGGCATTATCGCGTCTACGCAGCAGCAGGGAAAGGGTTAGCGGCAATGAATAGCACCGATCCGGGCCTTGTTGCCGAATGGAAGCATATTCGGAATGTATTTCCGCGGCGGACGCTGGTTACGTTGGCCGTATGTATCGTATTTTATATCCTCATTCCGACGGTCACCTATGTCTTGTCCTACATCCCGTTTATGCTTGTTCCGGGTACAGGACACGGACTGGCCGAAGTATGGTCGTACCAAAAGCAGATGCTAGATTATCACAGCCAGCTGAAGGGTACGCACCCGTTCAGCTCCTCCTGGTGGCAGTGGCCGGTCATGAGCAGGCCCGTGTGGTATTACGGAGCGGCAGAGCTGCCGCCGGGTACCATATCGAGTATCGTTGCGATAGGCAATCCTTTGGTATGGTGGGGCGGATTTCTGGCGATCCTTCTGTTCATTTTCAGAATGATCAAGTCGAGAGAAGCGACGGTTGTTTTTATCGTCATCGCCTTTTTCTCGCAATATATCCCGTGGATGTTCGTTCCGCGAATGACGTTTATTTATCATTATTTTGGAATGGTTCCTTTTTCCATATTGGCGGTTACTTACTATTACAGGCAAATAAAAGAATCGCAGCAGGGAAAAATAGGATGGATGTATGGTTATTTGGCCGCCGCTGCACTCTGTTTCGTCTTGTTTTATCCTATCCTGTCCGGACTTGTCATTGATCGGTCATACGCCGAGCATGTGCTGAAATGGTTTCCGCAGTGGCAGTTTTTCTAGAGTCCGCGGGAGCTATCCGCAAGTTTCCATGCTGCTGCGGCAGGCTGGCTTCTATAGAGACACACTCCATTACTGAAACGAGGGACTTCTTTTATGCAGGAAACTATACGGTATTCCATTATCGTTCCTATGTTCAACGAACAGGAAGTGATCGAGGAGACTTACCGCAGACTCAAGCGGGTGATGGATACGCTCGACGAGCGGTATGAGCTGCTGTTTGTTAACGACGGGAGCAAGGACCGGACAGCCGATATCGTAAAGGAGCTCTGCGCGGAGGATGCGAATGTGCGTCTGTTGAATTTTGCCCGCAATTTCGGCCATCAGATAGCGATTACGGCCGGGATGGATCATGCGGAGGGCCAAGCCATTGTCGTCATTGATGCGGACCTGCAGGATCCCCCGGAGGTCATTCTGGAAATGATTGAGCTGTGGAAGAACGGCTATGACGTCGTGTACGGCAAACGTCTGGAGCGGAAGGGGGAAACATGGTTCAAAAAATGGAGCGCCCACCTGTTCTACCGTCTGTTAAAATCGATGACCAGCGTGGATATTCCCGTGGATGCGGGGGATTTCCGCTTAATCGACCGCAAAGTATGCGATGTTATGAAATCGATGACGGAGAAGAACCGTTATGTACGGGGGCTTGTCAGCTGGACCGGATTCAATCAGACTTTCGTCGAATACACGAGAGAAGAGCGGTGGGCCGGGGTTACCAAGTACCCGCTGCGCAAGATGCTCCGTTTTGCTGTAGATGCCATTGCCTCCTTCTCCTACAAACCGTTAAAGGCAGCGGCTTATCTTGGGTTTCTGGTGTCTGCCGTCAGCTTTATTTATATTCTGGTCGTTGTGTACCAGAGGCTATTCACCAATACGACGATAACCGGATGGGCCTCGACGGTAGCAATCAATTTGTTCTTTAACGGTATCGTGCTGATCATTCTGGGGATTATCGGTGAATACATCGGGCGCATTTACGATGAAACGAAAGGGCGGCCGCTGTATATTATTTGGGAGCGGGCAGGGTATGGACAGGAACGGAAGAACAGGTCGCGCACAGAACCGCAGGATCGCCATGAAGCTATCCGATAAATCGGCTCGAACGATCGGCCAATTCATTAAATTTAACTTGGTAGGGGTTGCCAATACGGCCATTGACTTGTGCGTCTTCCTGGTCCTGTATTCGGCATGCGGAATTTCAGTCTATGCAGCCCATATTCTGGCTTATTTGGCGGGAACGATCAACAGCTTTTACTGGAACGGGCGATGGACCTTCGGTCAATGGGGAGGACGGGGCAAGGCATGGGCTTTTCTCCGCTTCGCCATACTGAACGGGATAAGCTTGGGTTTATCTACCCTTGGCATCCTGCTGCTTACCCGGTATGGACATTGGGAGGTACTGTGGTCGAAGCTGGCGGTTACCTGCTGTATGATGGTGGTCAATTTTCTTGCCAGTCGAATGTGGGTTTTCGTCAAAGCTTCAGAGAAAGGGTAAAAGGGGAGCGAACCGCTTCCCATACAAGTTTTTTTAGCGATAGAAAGAGGCAGGGAAAATCATTTATTGGGAGGTACGTTATGAGTTTATTAAAGAGCCTCGGCTTCGGGCGGAGAAATGCCGCATTCATTCTTTGTTTATCCCTCATGCTATCGTTGTTTGTGATATATCCGGCAAGCGCAGCGACCTTGTTCAGCGATAATTTCAATAGCGGCAGCGCGAACAATTGGACAGCGACTACAGGGACCTGGTCCGTTGTTCAGGACAACGGCAATTATGTGTATTATCAATCCGGCACGGACGAAGGCCGCACTTCGGCAGGCAGCTCCGCCTGGACGGATTACAGCGTAGAAGCGAATGTCAAGATTGATAATTTCAACGGCTCCAACCGCACTTACGTGGCCGGCCGGTATAAGGACGGCAACAACTTCTATGCCGCCTCGTTATATAACAGCAGCGGGGGCACTTTGGAAATCCGCAAAAAAGTAAACGGTTCCACCACGACACTGGCAACGAAAACGAACTATGGGCTAACCGCTGGAACCTGGTACACCGTGAAGCTGGAATTCATTGGCTCCTCTATTAAAATGTATGTGAACGGTACCCTTCAGCTTTCTGCAACGGATACAAGCCTGACTTCGGGGGCAGTAGGGCTGGTGGCCTTCAAAACGGTTGCGAAATTCGATAATATTACCGTTTCCGACAGCTCTTCATCGACACCAACACCTACTCCGACGGCAACTCCGACACCAACGCCAACGCCAACACCTTCACCTACAGCGACTCCGACACCAACACCAACACCAACACAAACACCGACTCCGACACCAGGGACACTCAGCCAATATAATGTGGCAGGCTTTTCTGCAGGCAATACGGGAGGCGGCAACATTCCAGAGACCGACTCGCGGTATAAAAAAGTATACAACGCAGCCGATTTGGCGGCAGCCCTCAAGAAGGGCTCCGGAGTGAAGGTCATTGAGATTATGAATGATCTGAATCTGGGATGGAACGAGATCCCGGACGCTGCCAAGGTGACTCCTTTTGTTGCCAACAACACGCCATTAACCCATCCGGTTCTCCTGAAGACCGGGGTCAGCAAGATCTACATCGACGGCTTCGACGGCCTGACGATTTTTTCCGCTAACGGGGCCAAAATCAAGCATGCTTCCTTCGACATCAAGTACTGCTCCAACATCATCATCCGCAATCTGGAATTCGATGAGCTGTGGGAGTGGGATGAGTCGACCAAAGGAAATTACGATAAAAATGACTGGGATTATATCACTATTGAAGGAGCCAGCTCCAAGGTATGGATCGACCACTGCACCTTCAATAAAGCGTACGACGGACTTGTCGATGTGAAGAAGGGCAGCAACGGGGTTACGATATCCTGGTCCACCTTCAGGGGGGACGACCGCAGCTCCAACAGCTGGGTAACGCAGCAGATTAACGCCATGGAGGCGAATATGTCGGCTTATCCGATGTATGCCTATCTGCGAAGCAGTGCTATAGGTCTCACCAAGGCTGATATTATCGCCATTGCGGCCTCCCAAAAGAAAGGCCATCTCGTGGGGGCCACGGAATTCGCTTCGGACAATGCCAACCTTCAAGTGACTCTGCATCATAATTATTATCAGGATATTCAAGACCGGATGCCTCGCTTAAGAG
This sequence comes from Paenibacillus sp. 32352, assembly GCF_002042965.1. Lineage (GTDB taxonomy): Bacteria > Bacillota > Bacilli > Paenibacillales > NBRC-103111 > Paenibacillus_S > Paenibacillus_S vulneris. Next base: position 56,140 of record NZ_MZNT01000018.1, read on the forward strand.
GCGGCAATGCCCATGTATACAATATCGTCATGGATAATGCCGCGGCATGGGCGGCGAAGCAAAAGATCACCTCCGCGATGGAATCGGCACTCTCCTCCAAAGGCTATCACTTCGGAGTGACAAGCAACGGAGCTATCTCCACCGAGAATGGAGCCTTGCTGCTCGAAAAATCACAGATCATCGATGTAGCCTCTCCAGTACGCAATAATCAGGCGGATGCGTCAGACGCAAGCTATACGGGGAAAATTCGGGTACTGGATACGATGTATTCTCTGAACGGCTCGTCCTTCAGAGGCGGCAGCGACACGTCCGGAAGTCCGTTGGCTCCAGTGCCTGCAGCCGTTAAGGCATTTTCGTGGAATGGCTTTAGCTCGCTGCCTTACAGCTATACAACGGATGATCCGTCGACACTGAAAGCGAGATTGACCGCTTCCAACGGCTCGGGTGCCGGCAAGCTGACTTGGACCAAAACCAACTGGCTGCTGACGAGCTATTAATAGTTGATGAAGTAAGAAGGCCGTTCGCAGCATTCGCTGTGAACGGCCTTGTGATATTTGCAGGGAAAAAAGGATTAAGGGACTTTAACGACAAACGGAACGGTCACAACTTTCCCTTCATGCTGGAATTGCCCCCAGATCTTATAGATGCCGGACTTCGGGAACGTAGTCATAAACTTGGCATCCGGTCCGGTTGCCTTCTCCTCCATCGGATGAACATGCAGGTACTGCTCAGCATCGTCGCTCAAAGTAACGACATGTCCTACAGCGCCGAGATACTGCTGCAAATTCGTAATGGGCTTTTTGGTAGCGGCATCCTTGATCGTAAAGGTCAAGGTGGCTTCCTTGCCGGCTTTCAGCGGCTCGTAAGCAAGTGTGATTTCCTTGCCGTCCACCGTCTTGGTCATATTGGCATCCGGTTGAATAGGCTCCGGTTTTGCGGGATCGCCCTGTACCGTGATCCATTGGCTCTTGGTTGTAGAGCTCTTGCCTGACGGAACAAAATCAGCGAACAGCTTGTATTGGCCGCCTGCGGGGAATTGCGTCGTAATATCGAACAGTCCCTTGCTCTTGTAGTCCGGGTGAATGTGATTAAAGTAAGACAAGTCTTTGCTTACGACGATTAAATGCATCTTTTTCTCGTGCGAGACTTCAAAGCTTTCAACGGCCTTTTCGCTGCTGTCGGTAATTTGTATGCCGACCTTGGCATCCTGCTTCGATTGGGGTTTGTCCGGGGTCAGCAAGAAGGCGGCCTTGACGTCTTCCGTCTTGGCCGTTTCCGCACCGTGTCCCGCGTGACCGCCAGGGGCGGCCGCTCCCATATTCATGCCTTCATGCCCGGATGAGGCGGGAGCGTTCTTGCCGCAAGCCGATAACAGCGCGGCGGTTACTATAATGGCTATTGCAGCTTTTTTCATGAGGGGGATCCTCCTTAGAGTTTTGCGAAGCAAAACTTGCTTCGAAAGGGTAGGCTAGAGTTGAGACTATTGAAAAACATGTGAAGCTTGAACTATTGCTAACATACTCCGGTGGGTATACCTCTCCAGCCGCTGTTGAAACCCGTGAAAGTTGATTCTATTAAGCGGTATTTTCACGGGTTTCAAAGGCGGACGTAAACTCTTCCGAGGCATACCCCACCTCCGTATTTAGCATAGTTCACGCAAAGCTAGGTTTTTCAAGAGCCTGAGTTTTGCGAAGCAAAACTTGCTACATTCATTTTCGACAGCAGTGCGTCGTTTAAATCCTTTGACCGCACATGGATGATGATTAACAGTTGACTGATGATCAATGCTCGCAAGGCGAGCAGCTGAGTGCTGAAGCGGCGGCGCTACCACTTGGCAGCCTTTCTATACTGCGCTTCGCAGAGCGTCGATGGAAACCCGTTGGATAAACCTCGCGAATTTCTCCTTCTTCTTGGCATTCTGCTGATAATACTCGATCAGCCCGGTTACGATAGGAATGATGCGTTCCGGAGGAATATCCGACAGAAACAGCTCGGCGATCGTTGGTTTTACAGATTTGGGCTCGCCGCCTATATAGATGTCGTAGCGGTCTTTCATTTTGACGACTCCGATATCCTTTAGCAGAGGCTCGCTGGTTCCGAGAGCACAGCCGGCATAGCCGATTTTGAGCGGGCTCGGAACAGGAAGTCCCGCAACCGCATCGTTTAATGCGGTCGCCATATCCAAGCCGGCTTCCTCGGCCCCCCGGCAAAAGTTGCAGGAAATGAGGCTCTTCGTATAAAATCCCGCAGGGTAGATGTGAAGCCCATGCTGCTTAAGCTGACTTTGAACCTCCGCCATACGTTCCTCATCCATTTCAACGTACAGCTGCTTGAAGGTCGTGAATTCGATCTTGGCATCCGGTCCGACAATGGAGCCAAGCAGGGCGAGCTGCTCCGGCTTGAACAGGCTTCCTCCCACTTCAAAGCCTGGGGATACGGCAAATTTACTGGTTTTCATTGGGGAACCTCCTTAAAGTTTCGCGAAGCGAAACTGACTTCGAAAGCATAAGCTGAGTTTCGCGAAGCGAAACTGACTTCGAAAGCATAAGCTGAGTTTCGTGAAGCGATTTACAGCTTAACCCGCTGCAGCCGCAGCGCATTGAGTACAACCGATACGGAGCTGAGCGCCATGGCGGCTCCTGCAACCCATGGGGCAAGCAGACCAATGGCCGCGATAGGAATGCCAAGCGAGTTATAGGCCAGTGCCCAGAACAAGTTTTGCTTAATGTTAGCCATCGTTTTTTTACTCATCACCATCGCATCCGGGATGCTCGTAAGCTCGCCGCGCATCAAAGTGACGTCGGCGGCTTCCATTGCGATATCCGTTCCGGTTCCGATGGCGATTCCGACATCCGCTGTAGCCAGCGCCGGCGCATCGTTAATGCCGTCGCCGACCATAGCGACTTTTTTGCCTTCGGCCTGCAGCTTTTTCACTTCGTCCGCTTTGCCTTCAGGCAGCACTTCCGCCAGCACGCGGCTGATGCCGACCTGATTGGCAATGGCGCGGGCGGTCCGCTCGTTATCACCGGTAATCATGATAACCTCGATTCCCATTTGCTTCAGCCGCGAAATCGCTTCGCGGGATGTTTCCTTGATCGTATCGGCGACGGCAACCATCCCTGCGAATCGTCCGTCAATGGCGATCAGCATCGCTGTTTTGCCCTCGGCCTCGAGCTGTTCCATCTCTTTAAGAGCTTCGGCATAGGAGACGCCTTCGCGTTCCAGAAGCTTGCGGGTGCCGACTAGGATTTCTTTGCCGGTCACTATGGCACGGATACCGTAGCCGGGTACCGCCTCGAACTTTTCAGGCTCAAACAGCTCCAATCCTTTCTCGCGGATGCCTTCCACGATAGCTTCCGCTAACGGATGCTCGGATTGCTTTTCGGCAGAGCCGATAAGCTGAAGCGCTTCGCGTTCATCCATCCCGACAATCCGAACGTCGGTCAATGCTGGTTTCCCTTTGGTCACTGTGCCGGTTTTGTCGAGCACAATCGTCTGAATGTTGTGCATCGATTCCAGATGCTCTCCGCCTTTGAAGAGGATACCGAATTCCGCTGCGCGGCCGGAGCCCGCCATAATGGAGGTCGGAGTGGCCAGGCCTAGGGCACATGGGCAGGCGATAACGAGAACGGCGATCGCTTTTTCCAAAGCGCTGGCAAAATCACCAGGAACTACGGCGAAGTACCAAACCAGAAATACGACAATAGCAATACCTACCACGATAGGAACAAAAATGCCGGAAATGCGGTCCGCAACTCGTTGAATAGGGGCTTTGGAGCCCTGGGCGTCTTCCACGACCTTGATGATCTGGGCAAGAGCGGTTTCTTTCCCTACCTTGGTCGCTTGAATCCTCAAGCTGCCGTTTTTGTTTACCGTAGCGCCAATCACAGAATCCCCGGCTTTTTTCTCGACAGGAAGACTTTCACCGGTCAGCATCGATTCATCTACGGAGGAGATACCATCCAGCACCTCGCCGTCCACAGGGATTTTCTCACCGGGTTTCACCAGAACAATATCGCCGGCAATGACCTCTTCGACCGGAATGCTAACTTCACGGCCGTCCCTTATGACGAGCGCGGTTTTGGCCTGGAGGCCCATGAGCTTTTTAATCGCTTCGGAAGTGCGGCCTTTGGCGAGTACCTCGAACAATTTGCCCAGCAAAATGAGCGTGATCAGGATCGCACTTGTTTCATAGTACATTTCCGGAGCATGGTGGCCGCTGGTGCCCAGAGCCCATTGAACCGTCAAATAAAGACTGTAGAAGTAAGCGGCAGAGGTTCCCAGTGCGACCAGAACGTCCATATTCGCGCTTTTATTGCGGAGAGCCTTATAGGCTCCGACATAAAACTGGCTACCGATGATGAATTGCACAGGGGTAGCCAGGGCCAGCTGAACCCAAGGGTTCATCAGGAAATCGGGCAGGTAAATCCAGGAGGTGAAGGAGAAATGGCTCACCATGGCCCATAGAAGAGGCACCGAAAGGATAGCGGAAACCCATAGCTTTCTTTTTTGAGCCGTTATTTCTTTTTGTTTGTGATCCGAATCCTCGCCGCTGCTATCCTGCTTGACGCGCGCCTCGTACCCGATCTTTTTTACCCGATTGATCATGTCTTCGATGGTCACTTCAGCTGCGGAATATTGTACATGAGCCGTTTCGAGAGCGAAGTTCACCGTAGCCGAGCTGACGCCGGGAAGCTTATTCAGGACCTTTTCGATTTTGTTCGCACAAGCGGCACAGGTCATTCCGCTCAGGTCGAAATCAACCGAATCCTTCACGGTATCGTAGCCCAAGGCTTGAATTTTTTGTTCCAGGCTGTTGAGGTTGACTTTATTGGGATCGAAAGTAACCGAGGCTCTTTCCAAAGCGAAATTGACATTCGCATCGGCTACGCCGTCCATTTTCTTCAAGCCCTTTTCGATCCGGTTAGCACAGGCCGCACAGGTCATACCGGATATTTGTAAAGTGGATTGATGCTGCTCTTGCTGTTGTTGCATAGAGTCCAACTCCTTTATTATATACCCTTAGGGGGTATATTTTGATGAAAAAAAATAGGCCATCCATCATTTTGCCGGGCAGTGCCGATTATTTCACGTCGTAGCCTTGAGCTTCAATAGCATCTTTAATGGAAGCAAGGGTCACGTTCGTTTCTTCATATTGAATCGAAACGGATTTGGATGCCAAATCGACCTTTCCTTGTACGCCAATCTCCTTTAACGCGCCTTCTATCGACCCCACGCAATGCCCGCAGGACATTCCTTCAACTTGTAAAATAGTTTGCTTCATATTTATCCTCTCCTTGAACACATCATAAAATGTCATTTTTTATTATGCCAACCTGTTGCTGATACATACACTATAATATACCCCCATGGGGTATGTCAATGGGCGCATAATAAAAAAATTCGCTGATAAGGAGAATGTCGGGATGTAGCCTCATTTCTTGATAAATCCAGGCTGATTGAGAAACCTGCTTTTTTGGGAGCTACGTTATATACGGAGGAGGGGTATACCTTGAAGGAGTGTTTTTCAATTTGCAAGCCTATTAGGTTCAAAAAACAAACTCCCTTCCGCCAATATGGCGAAAGGGGGAACGAAGGAACGTATCAGGCTCCGAGCTTCCGCATTCGGAAGCTTAACAACAAAAGGAAGAGAAGCAGGATGCCGCCTTGAAGTGCGATGGCACCAGAGATGGATAGCCCCAGATCGACGGCGACATAGTACAAACCGGACCCGGCCAGCATCAAGCTGTTCTCCACCAAGTTTTGTACGGCTATCGTTTTCCCGGCTCCGGTGATGCGCAAGCCTTCCTCTTGGAGTACCGTATTCATGGGGACGATAAAGATGCCTCCCATACAGCCTACGGCCAGCAGTAAAACGATGGCAACCGGAGTGCTGTGAATCCAGGGGAAAACGAAGATCAGCGCCGCCATAATATAGCCGAAATGAACGGACCTGAAAAATTGCTTGAGTTGAACGAGCTTGGGCGCCAGGAAAGCACCGGCAATGATGCCTATGGATGTCGTGGCAAGGATTAGGGATACTTGAACGTCATCGGAGCGAAAGCCTAGCGAGATTGGAATCCAGGCTAAGACAGCAGTCCGGAGAACAGCGGAGCTCATCCAGAAGGCTCCTGTCCCGATAAGGGAAAATTGCGTCACCGGGTTGCGGAACAATTGCGCAGCGCTTTTGTAAAACCGCAATGCTTCTTGAGAATATTGAATCGTCGAGTCCCCTTGAATTCTGGGGATCCGGAACGTCATGCACAGCGATATGGCGTACAGACCGGCACACACCAGAGCCGATACGATGGATGGGGCGGCGGCAACGATGGCTCCGCCTCCGCCGATCCCTGTGAGAATGGCCAGAATGGTATAGGCTTCAATTCGGGAGTTCGCCTTGAACAGCTCCTGCTCATTGGCAGTAAGCTCAGGCAGAATCCCGTACTTGGCGGGTGAATAGACGACGGCTCCGATGCCGACGGTAAAATAACATAGCATAAGCATCACGATGCTGGAGGAATCTACTATGAGGAGCAGGGCAATGCCGAGCAGCTTAAGGGCATTGCCGGCCACAAGAACCATAGCCTTAGGATATTTATCCGCAAAGGGCCCGACGAAGGGAGCAAGCAGAATGTAAGGGAGAAAGAAGGCCATACTCACCAAGGCCAGTGATTCGGCGGAAAAGCCGTTATGAGTCAGCAGCCCGGATATTACGAGCAGAGACATATTATCGGCGAAGGCTGATAAAAACTGGGTGACGTACAGCGCATTTAAGGCTTTAGGCCGGGTTAGCTTCGCTGCCGGTTCCTTGGTCATTGGCAGGCTGGGATTCATGGGATTCCACTCCTTTGTGTAGAGAAGCATTGAATTGCTTGGTTAAGTTTACGTAGTCGGTTTTGCCGCTGCCGAGCAGCGGGAGCTTATCTATCGTTTCCATACGCGACGGGCACAGCAGCGGAGAAGAGCCTTTGGACGCCATATAGGTCTTCAGCTGCTGAAGGCTGCAGCCCGGCTTCGTCACGAACAGCACGATCCGTTCGCCCTTGCGTCCATCAGGCGCGCTTATCGCTGCAAGAGACAGCGCCGGATCGTCGAAGCATGCAGCGGCCAGCTCCTCCACCTGTTGGAGAGAGACCATCTCTCCGCCGATTTTGGCGAATCGCTTCAATCTGGCTTGTATCGTTACGAAGCCTTGTGCGTCCAGCTCCACAATATCGCCGCAGTCATACCATTCCGGGCAGGGGACAAAGCCTTTGCCGTGAATCATATAGCCCTTCATTACGTTAGGTCCTTGAATATGAAGGCTGCCTCCCGTTTCAATTCCGGGTACGGGCTCGACCTTACAGCGCAAGCCCGGCAGAATCCGGCCCACCGTTCCCTCCTTATAGGCGAGAGGGGAATTGATCGAAATGACCGGCGACGCCTCGGTCGTGCCGTAGCCTTCCAGGATCCGGATGCCGAATTTGCGGCCCCACATCTCCCTTACTTCCTCCTTCAGCTTCTCCGCCCCGGCTACGACGTAGCGCAGGGTATGAAAATCATACGGATGTGCAGCCCGGCCGTAACCGGCCAAAAAGGTGGAGGTTCCGAACAGGATCGTCGCCTTGCGGTCGTATACGATTTCCGGAATAACACGGTAATGCAGGGGACTCGGGTATAGAATGACCGGCACGCCGGTAAGCAGCGGCAGCAAAGTCCCTACGGTAAGGCCAAAGCTGTGAAACATCGGCATCGCATTGAACAACATATCCGATGAGTTGAAATCAAAGACGGCTTTGGCCTGATGAATGTTGGCATACAGCTGCTCGTGTCCGAGAACGACGCCCTTGGGCTTGCTCTCGCTGCCTGAGGTGAACAGGATGACCTCTCGCACCCCTTGAGCGGCTTTTCGCCCGGTCCAGCGATCCAACAGACCCGCAAGCTTATCGGTCAGCCCGACGGATGCTTTGACATCCTCAAGGTAGAGGAGGCGGCACCGTTCGGCCAGCGCCGCGGCGGTCGCTTCCAGCTTGGCGGCTGCGATAAATTGGCGAGAGGTAAGGATCGTCTTGAAGCCTGCAGTCTCACATGCATCGAGAAGGCTTTGCTGTCCGGATGAGAAATTCATCATGGCCGGGGTAATTCCAAGCCGAAACAGGGCGAATAGAGCGATCGCATGACCGATCGAATTCGGAAGCAGCACGCCGGCCGTAGGCTGGGATGCCAGGGCAGGCTCCAGCTTGCGGGCAAAGATGTGTGAGGCCGTGATCAGCTTGCTGTACGTGAGGCGCTGCGTAAGATCCTCGCAGATGATTCGCTGCTTTCCATGGAGAGAGGCCTGATAGACCAGCTCGTCGAACAAGTTGATATTCGGCTTCAGCCTGCTCTGCGTTAACAGCTCTTGAAGCGCCAGCATAATCGTATCGGCCGCTTGCTCCTTTTGCCTTTTCATGGACTGGTTCGGCTGAGCTTCGATGGCGAAGGCATCGCCGATTTGAATGCTGATTTCCGGAAACCATACGGTTTTTATTTTGCTGCCGATATAAGACAGCTTGGAGCGCTCAGCGCCGTTAATCGCGATCGGAACGAGGCGCGCGCCTGTTTTTAATGCTATATAGGCAATGCCGGTATAAATTTTCATCAATCCGCCGGTTGTAGTGATGCGTCCTTCGGGAAAAAGCACGAGCGGCACGCCGCTTTGTACTGTCTTAACCATAGTTCTGACGGAGTACGGATTTAAAGGGTCTACGGTAATATGCCTGCGAAGCTTGAGGGCTAGCCGGAACCGTTTGGCGATCTTGGTGTTGACCACAAATGCAGCTTCATCCGGCAAATATGCGGCCAGCAGGACCGCGTCCAGAAGCGATACATGGTTCGGCATAAGGATGGTCGGCCGGCTGAAGTCGAGCTTCTCCAGGCCGGTTATTTTCAATTTAAAGCATAGGCGGAATATCATCTTCAGGATTGCAATAAGGATAGGCATCGTGATCGACTCCTCTTTTGTTGGACTGGCTCTTAATACCTGGTGCTAATTGATACTTGTATTGTATACGCAGCGCATGCAAAAGAAGAGTACTAACTTTTTATAGTACCTTATCAAGAAAAGATCGAAGCAAGCCTACCAAAAGAAGGGGGCTGTGAAAGTGGGGTGAAAAGCGGCGGGAGCATGCCAAAGTCCGGCTTTAACGCGCAGAGCTGCGAGTCTAAGCCGGTTGAAGGCAGGTGAAGCCCTATTTGCCGGAGAGCAGGCGGATGGCTTCTAAGAAGCTCGTAAAATATCCTACGACAGCTCTAACGAGCGCTTACCGTAGGCTCCGTTATGGTTAATGCAGTATTGACGGTATCAAGATTGACGGTTGCGCCGATCGGCACGGCGGCCTTGTAGATGCCATGGGCTGCGGAGAGACGGGTAAGCAGCGGTTTTCCGAGCGGGACGATGACCTCATTGATGAGATCGTCGTAAGTTTTGCCGTAGGAAGCCTCGCAATTGGTGCATTCCCCCATAACGATGCCGATGCAATCGGCGAATTTGCCGGCCAGCTTCAAATGATTGATCATCCGGTATACCCGGTTGATTTGCTCGTGCGTCTCTTCAAGGAACAAGATACATCCGCGGGTATCGATTTCATAAGGGGTGCCGAGCGTGTCTACGAGGGAGGTAAGGTTACCGCCTACGATCGGTCCCGTTACGTTGCCGGGTACTTTGGACACCATCGGTATTCCCTGAGGATTTTGAATCGTCTTGGGGTAGGCCGTAGATGAGATCAAGCCGAAAAATTGATCGAAATTGTAAGGCGGCGTGTCCGTTCGAAAGTTAAGCAGCATTAAACTGGAGAACGTAATCAAATTGCTGAATTGATACAATGCATTCAACAGTACGGTGACATCGCTGTATCCGGACAAAATTTTCGGATTCGAGGCGATAAAGCGGTAATCCAGATAAGGCAGTATTCCCGCGATGCCTACGCCCCCTCGGACAGGCAATATCAACCGTACCTTGGAATCGGCGAACATATTCATCAGATCGAATGCCCGTTGCTCATCGGTCCCCGACAAAAATCCGTTATCGGCGTAGACATAATTGCCGAGAACAACCTCGAACCCCATAGTTCTCAATATCGCTACTGCATTGTTGATATCGGCGGCAGGAAGCGGGCTACCTAGACTTACGACTCCAACAGTGTCTCCGGGCAGCAATAGAGGCGGTTTTATGGCCATGCGAATAACCTCCCACAGTATACTCTGTCATTCCGGTCGTTCATACTCCCTGTTCCTATATCTATGCCGCGTTGCCAATAAATAATAGTGTAGTGGAGCTTAGTCGGAAAAGAGGGATATACAATGGAATAGCTCAAACATTAGGGGAGGGGTAAGACCAGGTTGTTGGGTAAATCTGTATAGCGGAAAAATGCTCGGCTTGCCCTAAGGCAAGCCGGACGCTAGTCTTCTTCTTTTCTTGAACATCATAGTTGCATAGAGGATGACCGGGATGAGGATTTGAAAAATCGGGAACAGCTTGAGACTTACATGAAAGCCTATTGAAATGTGATACGTATAGTTAGGCTCCAAAAAGGCGGCGATTAAAATGAGCAGCCCAACCGGCCACACCCATCGCTGGTAGGCGATAGAGGTCATGCTGGCCAGACTAATCACCGCGCATAAATAGAAGAGGATCATCTTCATAAACAGGCCGATATAGATTAGGAGCGATACAAAAACATCCAGCCGCTCAAAAACACGCGCGATGGAGATCAGCTGCACAGCCTGCAGAAAGGGCAGAGAGCTCATAGCTGCAAGGCTTGAACCCAGAATGGCTATAATGATTGCATTCATAAAAATCAGAAACAAGGCAACGGCGGCATAAGCGGCCGTGTAGGGCTTAAGAGGAACGGTTTGCTCGCTGTTTGATGACCATAGCATCAAAAAGACAATCGTCTGTCCGAACGGAAACGAGACGATGTCAGGGAATGCGGCCTTGAGAATAGGCAGGGGCCCATTCTCCATGATGGGAGCAAGCTTCTCGAAATGAACGATATTGGCGACAAGCAAGAGAAAGAGCAGAAAGGCATAGCTCAAAACAACCAAGGGCAATAAAATTTCAGAGATGCGAAAGATGACCTCTATCCCCTTGTATACGCCATAAGCCCCTATAATCAGAACAGTCATCATGGTTACAATCATCGGGGTTCTCGTCAGCAGCGACATGGACATAAACTCCCCGAAATCCCGGACATTGCGCATCGATTCATAGCTGAAGTAGAGAACGTACAGCAATCCGAGAATCGTACCGATGGTGCGGCCGTAATGGAGGATCAGCATTTGAGTCAGATTGAGCCCGGGCTCCTTGCGCTGGATCGCAATAAAGAGCTGTAAAAGCAGAAGCCCGAAGACCGCAGCGAATGCCATGGCCAGCCATGCGTCCTGTTTGGCCTTGCTCCCCAGGAAAAACAAGGGCGTACTGCCGATTTCGAACAGGATGATCATGTAAGCGATTTGGTTGGTGGATATGCGTACCGTGTTCATGGTCATCAGGTCGTCGGGCCTCCCATCACATGTTCTATCCATTTGCCTACCGGTAAAAACAGGATTTGGACGGGGGCGATAACCGACAGCTGCGGCCAGTCGAACAGCTTACTGAGGGTTAAATAAGCACACCATCCGATGAGACCTGCATACAAGAAAAGCTCCCGGGCAGAACCTTGCTTGAGCATAGAGCGGATACCGAGAAATAGAACCGCAGCGTAGAATGCAAGCCATCCCGTTACAAGCATCTATCATTCTTCCTTATCCTTGTTCAAATTCTTGAATGATTTGTTGCTGAGCCCCACTCTGTCCATTGAAATGCGTACGGAAGGCTTAAGCTCGATTTGGGCGAATTCGGATTCCCAATCATCTTTCATCCGTTTCCATTCCTTAGGGTAGGTTCGATGAATGATATCCGCAAAGCCCAGAATGTCAACCCGGAGCTTGCGCACGGTTTGCCAAGAGGCATTCACCAGTTGCGTAACCTCCTTTTGCAGCTGCTTCTCAAGCTCCTTGACCACCTTGGGATCAGACAGGTCCAGATTACACTCGGTTTCAAGCAAATGGCCTTTGCTTTTAATATCTACCTCCATGATGTAATGCCCGTTTGCCATGCGGGGACGCAGCTTGGTCTTGGACGATAGCAACCGGAAGGAGGAATTATACTTTTTTTGCCCTGACGGCATGCAGGAGAAGGAGAGAGTGGTTGATTTTACTTTATTTATAATGAACGATACCCCAAGCCCCTGCTCCTGTGGTATCCAGCCTGTCAGCTTATCTCCTTTCATGACGGCCAGATCGCCCAATCTGACTTTGGAGAGATACGTTGATTTCTTCAAAGAATCCATAGAGGTTTCACCCTTACCTCCGCTTAGCAGAATTTCCGGGATGATCCCGCTCTTCGCGTCGCTTGTCATAGACATGGCGAGCTCGTACATCATCACTCCTGGCAGCATAGAGCCATTTCGGCTTTCGTTTAACATCGTTTGGCGTATGCTCTGGCCCGGGATTTTTTCCAGATGGCTCAGTTGTTCGAGAATGGTGCGCGCCTTCCCTCTTGCAATCAGCATGCTCACCGTTTCGCGGGCGTCGGGATTACGGTAATGCAGGTCGAGAATTTCGCTGATGCCGTGACGGGCTACCTCCTCGCTGAGGATGAGAATATTATTGTGCGCAAAAAAGATTTGCCTCGGAGTTTCCGTCGTACTCTGACTTACTGCTTCCCGAATCGTGCGGCCGCGGGTAGAGAAGACGGATACGGGCGATTGACTGCTTCCGCCTCCGGTAATGCCGCTGGCAGACGATATGGCCGAAGGGATGACCACCTGGTAGGATATGATCCAATCTTCCCCCTCCTTGTCCATGCTGGTGGCTGAGGTTATGGAGAGCTCGTTCAGCTCGGTCCGGTTCCAGCAGCCGTTTAGAGGGATGCATAACAAAGCGAGAAGACAGCATAAGGCGCAAGCTTTCACGGGAGCTTACCTCCTTCCATAGCTTTAGGCTTGAAGAGGCTTAGAGCAAGCCAGATCAGGAGCGGGAGCAAGACATTGAACGTCAAAATAAAAGGGGTTAACGGGTACATGGTAAAGTGGATGAAGTCCGATGACCTCGGCCAAAAATAATATGTGCTAAGCAGCGCAAATAAAGCAAGGGCAAAGGAAAAGGGCTTCTCGTTACGAACGTGGAACGTCCGGATAAAGCAGTGAAGGGCGCAAAACATAAAAATGGATATTTTTACATACATCAGACAAATCCATATGGAAATAAACAAAATATCGATCCGCTCCAGAAAGCTCCCCAGCCGGATGATGCTGATTACATTAAAAGTAGGATAGGACATCAGCGAAACCAGGCGAGGTCCGAATAAGGTGACGGCTGAGACGACAATCAGTCCCAGCTCAATGCCTGTAAGAATGATCCCCCATGATCCGATTCTTCCCGCTTCGGCAGATCGGTTCAGAAAAGGCGCAAGGATCAGCAGGACGGATACCTCGGACAGCCAGCTGGACGGAATGAAGCCGCCTTGCACTATCGTAGAAATCGGATGCTCCCAAACGGGAAGCAGAAACTCGGGATGAATGTCCTTGAGCACCAGGATGGTGGTGATAAACAGAACGACAACGGACATCATGAAGACGATGATATTAATCCTTGCAATCACTTCAATTCCGCAGCTTACGGCGTACATGGCAACGGCTATAGTAACGAGGAGCAGGACGAAGACCGGCGTTCTGGTAAGCACATTTTCCGCCAAAAAATTCACGAATTCCCGAGTAATGATTAAGGTCGCGATAAAGTAATAATAGCCCAGCAGGAAGCCGGTCCCGGTCCCTGCCCAGGTGCCAAGGCGAAGGGAGAGCCAGTCTACGAACGACACGGACGAGGACGGGGTTTGTCTGCAAATCTGACCGGTCATATAGGCAACACCTATTCCAATAGCGGTGGCCAAGGCGAGTGAGATCCACGCATCCTGGCCGGATGCTTGAACGACGATGCTCGGAACCGTCAATATGGCTGTAGGGATAATAGAGCTCATAACCAGCAGGATGGCTTGAAAGGATGATATTTTTTGAATCATGAGTCCTCCTCCCACTTCCTTTAAGGTTTGGACGTTGGCTTGGGTGGCGACGGTTTTTGATCGTTTCCTTCCCGGACAGCGTCTGCAGAGATGAATCCCGGCCGAGTGTTCATTTTCCACCATGGCATACGAATGAATACATCCTTTAAATTTCGCTTTACCAGCGGGGCAAGAGGCATCAAGTACGGTACCCCGAAGGAGCGTATGCTTGCCGTGTGAATGAGCAGCACCATTAGGCCGGACATAATGCCGAACAGCCCGAGGGTTGCCCCGAGGAGCATGAGCGAGAAGCGGATCAGCCGTGCGGCTATAGCCATGTTAATAGCCGGGATGACAAAGTTGGAAATGGCCGTAAACGATACGACAATGACCATCGCGCCGGAGACGAGTCCGGCTTGTACGGCAGCCTGTCCCAGAACCAGCGCCCCTACGATCGAAATGGCCGGGCCGATGACACGCGGCATTCGGACGCCTGCCTCGCGGAGCACTTCGAAGGTCAGCTCCATCAGCAGCGCCTCTAGCAGTGCAGGGAACGGCACGCCCTCCCGTTGGGCGGCTAGGCCTATCAGGAGCGTGGTTGGCAGCATTTCCTGGTGAAAGGTCGTGATTGCGATGTAGAGTGAAGGAAGCAGCATGGAAATGAGAAACGAGCCGAAGCGGATCAGTCTTAAGAACGAAGCGATATCGTATCTCTGGTAATAATCCTCGCTGGATTGAAAAAATTTAAAGAAGGTCACCGGGGCGAGCAGGACAAAGGGCGTCCCTTCAACAACAATGATAACTTGCCCTTCCAATATCCCCGCCGCAGCCGCATCGGGACGCTCGGTGTTCATAATCGTCGGAAACGTCGAGAAGGGGGAATCCTCAATGAATTCCTCAATATATCCGCTTTCCAGTATGCTGTCGGTATGGATGGTATCCAACCGACGGTGGACTTCCGCAACGACCTGGCTATCCGCCACACCCATCAAATAAATGACGGCTACATTCGTCTGAGTTCTCGTTCCTATGACCTTTAGCTCGATACGAAGATCGGGCGACTTGATTTTGCGCCTTATCAGAGAGGTGTTGATCCGCAAATTTTCCGTGAAGCCTTCCTTCGGCCCGCGAATCACGGTCTGAGAGCTGGGCTCCTCTACGCCGCGCATATTGCCGCCCACGGTGTCTGCAGTCAGGGCTGTGCTGCAGCCGTTCAATAAAATAACGGTCATGCCGTTGAATAGAGCCTGATAGATTTCCTCCAGCTTATAGGCTTCCTTCACCCCGCCGACAGAAATGGCCTGCTGCTGAAGAAAGGAATAGAACCCGTTGGTGTCATCGGGAGTGGTTGTAAGCTCGGACAGCTTGGAAATTTCGGCAATCAGCTGATTGACGGTTGGCGTGTCCACCAGTCCGTCGACATAAATGAGAGCATACCGATGCTGATCCTGATTCGAGAGCTGGCGAATGATGATGTCGGAGCTTGCTCCGAGCCGGGAACGGATCGCCTGAAGATTAACCTCCAACTGCGGGGAGAGCAAGGAGGCGTCCTGCCCCTGTCCGATGCTTTGCTCATTTCCTGCTGCTTTCGGCTTACTATGCCGCCAAAGAGACATCCACTTTTTGAGCATTCCCATAGGTACCTCTTTTATAAAAGATGTATGCTTACTATTTCCCGAATTTCCAATTTGATGCATCATGCTCTTGGCGGGCATAGCTGTCCGAAGAACGCAAAAAAGCCTGATAAAGCACGGGCTTTATCAGGCAGGGAATATTATGTAGGGTTGAAGCATCAGCTGCTGGCATCAACAGAGCCGCTTTTTCTTTTCCCCCAGGGAAGCTCCTTTTTCACGGCAGCTATTTCTATAAGCTGTGTGAGGGAGAGCAGCAGCAGCAAGCCGCTCAAGGAAATCAGCACGGCAAGAGGCAGCGTCCACAGGTGGTCCGGCTGGGCAAAATAGGGGACAAGCGCGATGGCCAGCACCGGCGGTGCATTGAGCTTGAACTTTTGGATCAAGATAATCGTCAGCAGCGTAGCCGCCAAAAAGGAAATCATCCCTGTATGCGACAGGTAGAGGGCGGAGCTGACCAAAGATGCTGTACAGGCCCCGGCAATCATTTTGCCGAAATCCTTGAACGAGAAGGCCCGGGTAATAAACAAATAAGAAAAGGCGCCCAGCGTAGGATAAAAAATCATTTTGATGCTCGGGATTTGTTGGGAAAGCCAGTAAATCAGCATTAAATAAAAGCAAATAGCGATAATTTTCAGATTCAATGTAAGCAGCGTCCTTTTGTGAAAATATAGAGTAATGGCATCGGAATAACGATCAATTGTCTCGGACCATCTTACTATGCACCGTAAATCTCGTCAATAGGGAAGTCCAACTGATGGCTATGGGAGACTTTCCGACCCGATTACCCTTGTTTCCGGTACCGTCCTGGCGGGACACCGACGATCCGCTTGAACATGCGAATAAAATTGGAATAGTCATTAAATCCTGACAGCTGGCAGGCATCGGTCACATTATGCCCCTCATTCAGCAGCTTCTTGGCCTGTGCGATCCGCTTCAGCAAAATATACTCATGGATGGTGCTTCCGATACTACGGCGAAATAACCGGCTCAAATAATAGCGGTTCATGAAGAATTGCTGTTCGAGTGCCTCCAACGATAGATCGTGATCCAGATGATGATCGATATAATCAAGCACAGGAGCCAGCTTCTCCGGAACGATGGACGACGGGATCGGAGACAGATTGTGCATAAAGGCGCGGTTAAGCAGCACGAGCAGCTCTATCGTATAAGCGGAGAGCAGGATATCCGATCCGTCGGACGGGTCGCCGGACAAGGAATCGATCTTTTGATACAAAGCGACCAGCTCCTCCAATTGATGAGGGAGCAGCTGGATTTTATTTTGTTCTCCAAGGGGACGGTTCGTAAAGCAGTTCAGCAGATCCAGGGAAAACGATGAATTGAGCTGCCGAACGGTTTCGGGATCAAAATGAATGACAATATTCTCGTAGGGGGCATGCGACTGAAATGTCGCTTTATGCAGCTCTCGGTTGTTCATGACCAACAGATCGCCGTAGGCTAACGGATACACCTTTTTCTCGATAAAATAATGGACATCGCCGCGGATAAAGAAGTAGATTTCAAAGCGGTCGTGAAGATGGAAATCCATTTTCAGGGGATGCTCCGTTCGCCTGTGAGCGTAATGAATTCCTTCTATTTGATGGGAAATACGCATGGATGTGCACCTCCGGACAAAAAGTCAAAAAAAGCAATAAATACGGCAATTCATGCAAGGAATTTGTTTTTATTATAGCTCATTATAAAATAGAAATGAAAGCGTGTTACCATTCGGCGCGCAACCTATAAGAAATCAGGTGAAAACGTGAAATCATTGGGAACAGCCATTATCGGGTGCGGTTCTATTTCGAGCGTCCATTTGAAGGCTATCGCAGGCCTCGAGCTGGCACAATTAAAGGCCGTTGTGGACGTCAACGAAAGCTTGGCGCAAAAAGCGGCGGCAGCATACGGATGCGATTATTACACCGACTACAAGGAAATGCTGAAGCGCGATGATATCCAAGTGGTTCATATTTGTACAGGCCACTATCTGCATGCTCCCATGACAGTCGACGCATTGAAGGCAGGCAAGCATGTACTGACGGAGAAGCCGATGGCGGAGAATAAGGCTTCCGCCCAAACGATGCTGGACGCCGCCAAAGAGCATACGGATGTTCAGCTGGGCGTTATTTTCCAAAATCGTTACAACCCATCGTCCAAGCGTATGAAGCAGGCGGTTCAGTCCGGGGAATTCGGCAAGCTGCTGTGCATGAAGGGCATCGTCACCTGGTCCCGCGGACCTGCTTATTACGAAACGGAATGGAAGGGCAAATGGGCTACCGAAGGCGGAGGCGTACTGATCAACCAGGCGATTCATACGCTGGATTTGCTCCAATGGTTAGGCGGGGACATCGCCATCGTCAAGGGCAGCATTTCCAACGATTCGCTCGAGGGTGTCATTGAGGTGGAGGACTCCGCTCATGCGTTCATTCAATTCAAGAACGATGTAAAAGCCGTCTTTTATGCAACGAATGCATACGGCAAGAGCACGCCTATCGAAGTCGAGCTGATCTTCGAGAATGCCGTCCTGTCGCAGCGCGGAGATACGCTGTATCTGGATCAAAACGGCAAGCAGACCGTTCTCGCGGAGCCGCTCAAGAACGACCTGGGAGAAAAAGCTTATTGGGGCGTCAGCCATCAGTTCCAGATTCGCGATTTCTATGAGCATATACTGCAAGGCAAGCACTTCTGGCTTGACGGTCCTGAAGGGTACAAGGCGTTCCGCCTTGTTATGGATATTTATGAATCATCCCGCATCGGGCAAAAAATCATATACAGCTAGTGGCATGATGAACAGGCAAGGCCGTTCTTGGAGCTTATGACTCCGAGGACGGCCTTTTGTCTGTGTATGACAAAATGACCCGTCCATTCATGGAGACCATTCTCTATGGAGTCTCATATTCTAGTAATGCAAGACGGTGATAGAAAGGCAGAACGTTGATAGAAAGGAGAGAAGGAGAGAATTGATAGCCTGCGTAACCGGCGTTGGCATTGTGCTGACGCTCATTTTCGTATTTTCACAATGGGGGATACCGCTCTTTCTTCCCTTGCTGCTATTCCTCGAACCGGCAGGGACGCCGTCTTTGCAGACCCTTCTTTTCTATGGTTTCTTCATCTCCTTGGTATACGGTTGTGGGGGGTTGATAGGCTTTGTTATGCTGTATCGTCTGAGCGGAGTTTGGATGCGAGCAGGATCGCCCGCTGAGCTGCCGCAGACGGTCACAGCTGAGCGAGTGCGAATGGATCAGGAGAGGCGAAGCGACATGGAGCTGTCCAAGCGAATTCAGCAATCGGTGCTGCCCAAGCCGGTCCGAACCCCATATATTGCGATCAAGGGACTGCATCTTCCGTCAGAGCAAGTATCGGGGGATATGTACATGTGGACGCTGCAGCAGGAGCATGGAGCGCGGGTCGTCTTGATGGATGTCATGGGCCACGGTGTATCCGCCTCTCTGGTCGGCATGTACATGCACGCTTTCTTGCAGACGCTGCTTCCGAGCCTCGAAGACCCGAGGGCAATGATGAGCCGGCTGAATTCGCGAATTTGTGAGCTGGTTCGTTCCGGAGAGAGGGAGGGGGACGCCCTCTACTGCACGGCTATTTGTCTGGGAGCGGATGCGCTGGGCAAACGGGTGGAGTATGTCAATGCAGGCCATCCGTACGGAATGATGCTGGAAGACGGGGAGCGGATCTCGGAGCTGGTATCCGGGGGGATGCCTCTTGGCATCGATCCTGCGGCCGTCTTCGATAGAGGAGTGTTTACTTATCGGGAGCAAGCCCGAATAGTCCTTTTTACCGACGGTTTGTTTGAGCTATTCGGATCTTCACCCAGTGTAACGGCGGAGAGAATAGAGCAGCTGCTCCGGGACTGCAGCCGAGCGGACTCGGATTGTTTTATGGCACAGCTGGAGGCGGAGTTAAGCAATATAGCCTATAGGCCAGACGATATATGCGTCATAGTGATGGATCTTAAGGATGGACAATCTCAGAACGATCGATAGGGAGTGACAGGAATGGTTTTCATCACGATGGAAGGTACCCCATGCCAACGGTTCATAGATATGTCGGATGAAATGTCAGAAAGCTTTATGAAGTATACGGGTATTGCCCACTACCGCAGGCTGTGCTGCGCTGTGCACGAGCTGGTCATTAATGCGGTCGAAGCCGCCGGACGGCAGCAAATGAACGGGGAGGATGCTTTGAGCTTGGACAACACGCTTTGGCTTAGGATGGAGGTGGAGGAAGGGGAAGTTATCGTTACGATTACGAATAAATCGGCAGCTGGGGCGGCTGAGGCTATTCATGGCAAAAAAAGCTTATGCATGGAGGACCTGCTCCTGGAAGAAAGGGGCCGCGGGCTTCTGATCGCCAAGCGGTGGTCGGATCAGCTAACGTTTGACCAGAAAGAGGACGGTACGATGACGATTCAATTAAGGAAAAAAGGAGGTGATGCCTATGAGCAGCATCATGTACGACCCCCAAGGGAGCGGCAAGGGTATACCTATCCATTACCATAGCAGACCGGTCGGGGCCTATCTCTATATTTTGTTGACAGGCAAGCTGACCTACGGGTACGAAAGCAGGGCGAAGGAAGGGCTGCGCCGCGCAGTCAGGCCTGCCGAAGGGTATATGATCGACCTGTCCGGCTTGGCTTTAATCGATAGTACGGGCCTGGGCGTTCTTGTTCATTTTGTGCAAACCTACTGCAAGGACTGCAGAGGTGTGGCTGTTATTGTACAGGATGAGCTGATGAAGGAGCTGCTTGCAATAGCCAAGTTGGAGCTTCTGATGCCGATTTGTGAGAGTGTGCAGGAAGCCGTTCAGAGGCTGGACGAGATAGGGAAAGTTTTAGAGGAAGGGAGGGAGGAATAATGAACCGGCTGCAGTCGTTAACGGACAGAATGAGCAAGAAGGATTTGCTGTACGGATTTGTTATTGTCGATATGACGATCCTGCTGATTGCCGTCGGAGTTTGGAAGTTCCATACTTCACGCGAGGTGATAGACCAGATTTCCTTGGGTTCGGCGTTCACAACGATCTTGCTGGCGGTAGTCGCCATGGTATATTCCTATATTCAAGCCTACGAGGCTTCTGCTCAAAACCGGATGGTTCAGGAGGCTCTCATCAAAATCAGCGAGAAGGTGGACGAGTTCGGCAAAATGAAAGAGGAGCTGATTACGCTGCGGCATGATACAAGGTCCTACAACGAACACATTCTGGAATCGCTCAACCGGTTTGTGAAGGAGGCGTCGGAGCATGTCGATTCTATCTTCGAGGTGCTTCGTGAAAAGGGGCTGGAGGTGCCGGAGGAGGTGGAGAAGGACATCGCTTCATCTTACCGTGACAAGTTCAACAGCGAGCTTTCGGCGATTCGTTCCCGGTTCATGGCAAATCAGGAGAAGCTGCTGACCAGGGAGCTGATAGCCCTCGTACAAAATCATCTCCAAAAGGGGTATGAGCTTACCATGCTGGAGCTGGTCGATTTATTGGTCTACGAGGGGGTCGAATTCGAAGGCAAGGAGCTGCTTGAAGCCTTGACCTCGCTGGAGCAGCTGGGGCTTCTGCAAATCGTCCCTTCCGAGCGCGGCCGCTCCGTCAAGATAATATAAGCTTCGATCGGACAAAAAAGCTCCCGCGGCTTTCCCATTTACGGAAAATGGACTATCCGGGGGAGCTTCTCTCTTATTTAGCCTGCATTACTGCTGCTGCGGCTGTTCAAGCCGGCTGTAAAATTGCAGGACTTTATCTTCATATTCCTCGGGGTGAACCGCATGGCTTTTTACATGATCCGCACCAGATGGCTTCCACGGCTCAAAACGGTCCGGATGCTTGGCCCACATCGTTTCGCTGTTTGGATACGGAACCGAATGATCATCGGGACTATGTATAAACAAAATAGGCCTAGGGTAAATTCGATCCACCGCACTTAATCCGTCCACCTGATCGGGGTCAATCCCGGTAAGCTGCGGCAAAATGCCCAGTATCAGCGGCGTAAACGGAATATTCGGCAAATGGGACCAGACCGGCAAATTCTCCTTCAGATAGCGGGTCAAATGATTGAACGGGCTATCTGCAACCACACCGGCGACGCCGGGCTCGTCCGCTGCTGCGAGCAGCGCGGTGCTGGCTCCCATGGAAAATCCGTGCAAAGCTATAGGCTCCGGATGATTAGCCTTCATCCAATCTATAGCTCCAAGCAGGTCGTATTTCTCCAGATAGCCTACGGTTGTCAGTTCGCCTCCGGATTCACCGGAATTGCGAAAATCGAACATAAGTACGTTGTAACCCTGCTCTACAAACGTTTTGGACAGCTTAAGCGCCTCGGCATCCGTCTGCAGGCGGTTCTTGCGATAGCCGTGCGCCATGATGATGTTCAGCTTGGCTGGGGAGGATTCGCTTGGCAGAAGCCAGCCCTTAAGATCGACATCATGCGTCCTGCTCGGAAATTGCACCTGCTCGAACGCCATGCCGTACTGTTCCGGAGTTTCCTTCAGCGGCTGGCGGACAGGATGCGTGAGCTTCCACCCGACATAGATGGACAGACCGACACAGGCGATCAGAAGCAGAACGAGGATGCCGGCTCCCCACATGGCTTTTCGTTTGAATCTGCCGCGAGGGCGCGGGGCTCTCGTTATAGCAGGAGTAGGTCGCATGAATTCCATTCCTTTCTTGTCTCGCGTTATTGCAGGTACATTATACGATAAGACGCCGGCAAACAACATCTATTTTTGTCAAAGCTCTATTTGTACCGATGATACAACCAGGACGCAGCTGCGGTTAGCAGGAACAAAGCGAGAGCCTCCAGCGGGGTCCGCAGGGTCCAGCACAGCGGAATGGCCAGCAGCAGAAGCATGGCAAGATGAAGGGTCCGGCGGACAGAGCTGACGGATCGCTGGAGAAGCCCGTCCGGCAAAGGATAGATGCGATGCCATATATGCACCCGGTAATATCGCTTCAAATCGGCCAGCTGCAGCGCTCCGAACAGCGCAAAGGCGAGATAAGCCGTGATCGAAGCCCATTCGCTGCGCAGGGAAGCGAGAATGACGATTCCCAAGACCGTAAGCCGGAAGGTAATTCCAAGCAGCTCGGAGCGAAGCCAGATCAGCGTATACATATACGTATACGAGGAAGAGGCCCGGAAAGGAATGAATTGCAGCCAGGATGTCGGGATGCGGGTATTTCTTGCTCTACCTTGCACCTGCGGTACGTCGATGAACCAGTTCAATATGCGGTACACGCCGGCGCGGTGCCGTTTCTCCCAATCGATCAGCAGCATCCAATGAACCACATATTTGCTTGGCACCCGAAGCAGAGCAAGGTAGGCGATGGAGCCTGCCGCAAGGACCATGACACTGTAGGGCAGCTTCCAGGTGATCATGCCGTATGCCGATATCGCCGTCCCTATCCAGCGCAGAAGCGCGAACCATCTTCTTGTGCCCGCCTCTTGAAGCTGCAGCTCGGCCCATTTGCCGTAAAGAATGACCCATTTGAACAGCAGCCAGATCACGAGAATCAGGAAGAACCGGGCTCCGCCGGACGCCGTCATTTTGGCATACAAAGGCCATACGAGCCCCCAGGCTGCTACGACGGCGGCGGATTGAAGCAGAAGCGCCTTTTGCATCGCAGCCTTCAAATAAGCGTTCATTCCGCGCTCATGAGGGAGCAGGAACAGAATGTCGGCATCCTGCAGATAGGTGCGTATTTTGCCGCCTGCAAGCGGCAGCAGCAGGACAGCTCCGCACACCAGCTCCCACGGAAATGCCGGCGTCACCCATCCGAGAAACAACCGGTATGCAATGGAAAAGAGCAGGAATGCGGCGACGGCAGACATAATCAGGCTTTGTAAAGCGTAATGAAGATAGGGACGAATTTCTTTAAGAAATTCGGCCGAACGGCGTTGGTACATGGCTTTCATATCCATCAGCGGTTTACGCCCCTTGTCACCAGGCTGCAGAATACATCGTCGAGCGGAGCAGATGGCATCCCCGCTGCCGTCTGCAGCGTCTCTACCGTCCCCGATACGATGAGCTTGCCTTGATGCATGACGAGAAATTCGTCGCAGTACCGTTCGATCGTTGCCAAGATGTGCGAGCTGATCAAGATGGCTGCTCCGCTCTGCTTGACAGTGACCATCAAATCGAGCAGAGACCTCATGCTGAGCGGATCCAGCCCGAGGAACGGCTCGTCGATGATGTACAGCTCCGGCTCTACGAGGAAGGCGCACAGGATCATCACCTTTTGCCGCATGCCTTTGGATAAATGCGAGGCCAAGCGGCCGGTCAAAGCGTCCATCTGGAATTGCTCCAGGAGCGGCTTGATCCGCTTCTGGAAGGAGCCCTTGTCTACGCCGTAGGCGCGGGCCGTCAGCTCCAAATGCTCCTGAACGGTCAATTCTTCATATAAGAGCGGGCTTTCCGGAACATAGGCGAAGGTTTGGCGGTACTGCTCCTGCGATTCGGCCAGCGTTTTTCCTTTTAGACGAATTTCCCCTTGATGGGGCTGCATGAGTCCAAGAATGTGCTTGATCGTCGTGCTTTTGCCGGCGCCGTTCAAGCCGATGAGTCCGACCATTTCCCCGGGCTGCACCCGGAAATTCAGATCATGCAGAACAGGCTGCTGGCGGCTGTAGCCTCCGGTTACGTGATCTACTTCCAATATCGGTTGCATGCGATATCCCCCCTGAATAGGCTTGTATCTTATAAGACTAGCGGAAATGGACACTTATTTCCAGTCGGTGAAGGATATGATCTGATGATTATGACGAGGAGGAATGTTCACACCCTAGCGAAATTATACTAAATAATGGAAGGGGGTGAAATGATGAAACTGAAAAGAATAGCAGCTGCTTTATTTGCTTTGACCATGTTTGCGACGTCGGCCGTGCCGGCCTTTGCCGACGGCCGCTGGCAATGTCCCGGATGCACCTGCAATCAATACAAATATTTTGTAGACATTGATCTTGTCAATTGGTCTGGCACAACGCCGATCGGAACCTTGGGTCCCTACGATGATTACACCTCGGCTAAAGCGGCGGCCGACAATTATCTCTACTATTATCCCGAATACAAGGCCGATATTTATGACGCGCAATATTGCTCCTAGCAGAATGGAGAGGGGAGAGCCCCTCTCCTTGCTTCTGTCAAGAAACCTTATAATCTGAAAAATCGCTTTGGTACTTCGGCAGGTATGCTCTTCCGGCTGCTTTCCGGCTAGTACCTGAGCCTGGCTTCTTCCTGCTTTATGGGGTTATTTTGCTATGATCATAAAGAACCCCCCAATGTCCCGAAGGAAATTGAGGGGTTAAAGAAGTCCAGCTTACGCTTCCGTTGCTCCTGCAAGCTTGCTGTCATTAGCGGTGAAGCCGCTGCTCTCAGGCGTAACGGACGGTTCCGCGAGACCGAACTGCTTTTCGCTCTTCGCAATAACGACGGTCGCTACACTGTTCCCGATCAGATTGGTAATGGCACGCGCTTCGGACATGAAACGGTCGACACCGAGCAGCAGCGCCATGCCTTCGATAGGAATGACATTCCCCGGAACGGCTGACAAGGTTGCGGCGAGTGTGATGAAGCCGGACCCGGTAACGCCTGCCGCGCCTTTGGAGGTGAGCATCAGGATGCCCAGCACGGTCAAAATTTGAACCCAGGTCAGCTCGACGCCATAAGCTTGAGCGATGAACAAAGCCGCCATGGACAAGTAAATCGAGGTTCCGTCCAGATTAAAGGAATAACCGGTAGGAACGACAAGGCCGACAACAGACTTGGAGCAGCCGTATTTCTCGAGACGCTGCATTAAGCGGGGAAGAGCAGATTCGGATGACGAAGTGCCGAGTACGAGCAAAATCTCTTCTTTAATGAATTTCAGCAGGTTAAAGATGCTGAAGCCGTACAGCTTGCCAATGGCACCAAGGATGATAACAACGAACAGGAACATCGTAATGTAGACGGAGCCCATCATTTTGCCTAGCGAGAACAGGGAACCGATACCGAATTTGCCGATCGTGTAGGCCATGGCTCCACCTGCGGCAAATGGAGAGAAGCGCATGATGATGCCGACGAGCCGGAAGAAAATATCGTTCACTTTCTCGAAGAAAACGGTTACCGGTTTGACTTTATCTCCCAATCCTGCCATGGCTAAGCCGAACAGAACGGAGAAGAACAGGACGGGCAGCATTTCCCCCTTGGCCAAGGCGCCGACAGCGCTGTCAGGAATGATGCTGAGGACGAAATCCATAAAGCCGTGAGGCGTTTCCGCCGCTTGCTTGGCGTATTTCGCTACATCCGCCGCATTTTTGCCGACGTTGCTGATATCCATGCCGGAGCCGGGCTTGATAATGTACATAACCGCAATCCCGATAGCCATCGCGAACGTCGTTACGAGTTCAAAGTAGATCAGGGCCTTACCGCCGATGCGGCCGATTTTCTTCATATCGCCCATATTGGCGAAGCCGATGACGATGGTGAAGAAGACGATGGGAGCGATGATCATTTTGATCAGTTTGACGAATATATCGCCCAAGACCTTGAGCTGAACCCCGAAGGCCGGGAACAGTTGACCGATCAAAATACCGATGACGATGGCAATCAGCACTTGAACGGTCAGGTTTTTAAAGTTGATTCTCATAAGTACCCCTCTTTCATGCGGGAGCCCGCCGTTATGATTATTAATGGGAAGCGGCTTATTTCGGAGCTTTGGGCGCTTCACGAAACGTTGTAGCCGTTTACATTCCCTTTCAAAGTTTGCTTCTGTAGGCCTTATGTTATCGCTTACAACAGGAAATGTGAATCATTTGACCATATTGGTGCTTTTGGTCTTTTTGGTCTTAAGGAAGGTATAAAGGAACAGTAATTGACATACCCTATGGGGGTATATTATAATCAATTCGAGAGGAGTGATTAGAATGCAAACCATTACGTTGAAGGTGGAAGGGATGTCCTGCAACCACTGTGTAAACTCTATAGAAGGCGCATTAAAGGAGATTGGAGCTAACGGCAGCGTGAGCTTGCCGGACAAAACCGTGACCGTTTCCTATGATGAGAAGAAGTTGAACGAAACGGCCATTAAAGAAGCAATTGAAGATCAAGGGTACGATGTGGTGAAATAACCTTGTATACAAGAACGCAGGCGGGAGCGGATTGCTCTGGGGCCTGCGTTTTTTTTATGGACTATACCATTATAGATTTCGGGGCACGCCACAAAAGAAGCAGCTGAGCCCGTTTCTAAGCCATGGTCTCCCTTTTGTGGGGTTTATTTGTGTTTCCATAGATAGGCAGATTACATAAGAAGGCTTCCTAGTAAAATTGGGCTTGTGCCACATCTTTACAAACCACAGCCAATGCGATATTTTTATAGTATCATCTCATTATTCAAAACTAAGTTTCATCTAATGAAACTAAATGGAGAGGCGGGATTAGGTATGGATATCAAGGAGCAGGTGAAGGCGCAATTCGGAGCAAATGCGGCCAAGTATGTGAGCAGTCCGCGTCATGCATCAGGTCATGATTTGACTCTGCTAGGGGATTGGGTCAAGGAGGAGCAGGCTCAATCCGCACTGGACATCGCTACAGGAGGAGGGCATTGCGCGCTCGCATTGGCCGGGGCGGTTCGGGAAGTGACGACGCTGGATATGACGCCGGAGATGCTGCGGGAAGCAGAGGCGTTCATCCGCAGCAAAGGCGCGGTTAACGTAACCTATGTACAGGGTGATGCGGAGCATCTGCCTTTTGAGGATGAGTCGTTCGATCTGGTAGCGTGCCGTATTGCCGCTCACCATTTTCCCGATGCAGACCGGTTTGTTGAGGAGGCCGCTCGCGTGCTGAAACCGCGCGGATGCTTTATGCTGATGGATAACGTGGCTCTGGAGCCGGATCTGCTCGACACGCTGTATAACGACGTGGAAAAGCGGAGAGATCCGAGCCATTTTCGCGCCTGGAAAAAGACGGAGTGGGTTCGGCGGACGGAAATGGCCGGGCTGCGGCTAGAGCAATTGCAGCAATCGGATAAACCTTTTGCTTTCGAGTCGTGGTGCGCCCGCATGAACGTCCCTAAGGATGTACAGGATCAGTTAGAGGCGGATATGCTGGGCTGGCCGGCGGAGGTAAGAAAGCAGCTGGGAGTGCGTAGCGAGGGTGGCAGGCTTAAGGAGTTCGTTGGGAGCTATATGATGCTCAAAGCAAGGAAGGTCTGATTCATCCGGGGCAGTCCATAGGGGCGGCCTTGCGGCAACCAAGAACCGCCTCTATCGGGAGGCCAGCACATATTTATTGACCGGGCGGCCTACCCCGTATTGCAGGTCAAGACGGACCTTTCCGGTCTTCTCCAGGTACTCAAGGTATCTTCGGGCGGTCACCCGCGCAATGCCGACCCCTTCCGCGACTTCCTCTGCCGAGAGCGGGCTGGGCTGCTGTACGAGAAATTGGACGATTTGCTTCATCGTGACGGCCTGCAGCCCTTTGGGCAGCTCGGCTGCCGACAGCCAGGCGTCTGCGGTGGGGGTATGCTTGCCAGCCGACGCTGCTTCCGAAGCAGCCGGAGGACGGTCGCTTCCCCGTTGAAGCATGCGGTCCAGCTCGCTTTGCGAAATCGTGCCGCTATGCTCCAGCGCCAGCTTCATCCTGCGGTAATGCTCCAGCGCTTGCCGGACCCGTTCAAATTTAAACGGTTTCATGATATAGTCTACGGCGCCGTATTGAAGCATCCGCTGAATCGTTTTTTGATCATTGGCCGCACTGATGACCATCACATCCACAGCGAGCTGCTCCTGCCGGATTTGCGTCAGTGTCTCGATGCCGTCCTGCTGGGGCATGTAGATGTCCATAATCACAAGATCCGGCTTCAGCTCCCGGATGCGCTCCATGCCTTCCGTGCCGGTGCCGGCAACCCCTGCTACGGCGAAGCCCTCGACCTGCTCCACGAACTGCCGGTTCACCTCCTGTACCATAAGGTCATCTTCTACTAACAGCACCTGAAATATCTTTGTCATAGGGTTCTCCCGCCTTCCTCCAATCATCATCATCTGGTTTCTTATGAATCGGAGCTTTCCGATGGGGCTCCTGGGTCTCTGCTGTGCGGCTTCATCGGGAATGAAATAAGAAAGCTGGTCCCCTCACCCGGAACCGAATCGACATGGATCGTGCCTTCGCCTTTTTGCACAATACCGGCGATAAGATACAGACCGATGCCGCGGCCGCTTACTCCCTTCGTGGTGAATCCCTGCTTGAAGATCTGGTCGCGGATATGAGGATCGATGCCGACGCCGTTATCCTCCACCAGGATCGAGAGCACCTCGTCGTCCTGTTCAATGCTGACGAAGATTCGCTTCTCCGTACGCGATACGGACTGCAGGGCGTCAAATGCATTCTCGAGCAAATTTCCTAACAATATGACGAAATCATGATGATCCAGCAGTCTCGGAAAATGCTCAAGACGGCTCTGCCGGTCTACTTCGACCTGAATGCCGAGCTCACTGCCCCGGCTGATCTTGCCGAGCAGCAGCCCGGTTACGCTGTCATTCTTGAGCTTCTGGCTCAGGAAGCGGGTCAGCTCTTCCTTTTCTTCGGAAATTTCGAATAAATAGGCCAGCGCCTTCTCTTTATTACCCAGCTGAATGAGCCCGCCGATAGTGTGCAGCTTATTCATATATTCATGACTCTGCACCCGCAGCGCATCGACGAACGCCTTGACCCCGGTCAGCTCCTCGGCGATCCGCGTAACCTCGGTGCGATCCTGAAAGATCGCTACCGCACCGACGGTCTGATCGTTCACTGTTATAGGAACACGGTTGCTCATGATGAGTGTAGTGCCGAACAACAACTCCTGATTGTATACAGGATGATTCATTTCGAGAATTTCCGGCAGCCTGGTGTCCGGCAGTACGTCGCGGATCGGCTTGCCGATAACGTCTCCCTCAATCTTCATGATCTGCTTCGCTTTATCATTAAATATCGTAATCCGCTCATCCTTGTCAATGGCGATGATCCCTTCGTGCATGGCATGGAACGTCGCCGTGCGTTCAACGAGAATGCGGGCGATTTCATGGGGCTCGAGCTCGAACATCTGCTTCTTGATGTGCTGTGCGAGCTTCCATGACCACCATATGCCCGGCAGCAGCGACAGCAGCACAATGACGTAAGCCTGCCCGCTCAGATTGAGCAGCACCTGTCCGATGGTCGGCATGATCTGCCCGACCAGCACGACGCCGACCTGTACATGGTCGGCATTCATTACCGGCACGAAAGCGCGCAGTGCCGTGCCGAGCTCACCCTTTGCCTTGGACACGTACGTGTGCTCGGCAAAGGCGGATCCTTCATCGGCACTGAGCGAGGGCGTGCCGATTTTGGATTGAACCGGGTGCGAGAGCCTCACCCGGTTCATGTCCATCACGACGATGTAGGTCACGTCGTTGATGATGCGAATGCGCTCCGCGGCCTCCTGAATGGCCGCGGGATTATCGCCGGCCGTCACCTCGGGCAGCTGCGCTACCGTTCGCGCCGTAACCAGGAGCCGGCGGCTGGTCTCCGTCTCGTTCAGGCTGATGATGGTCCCCACGAGTATCGTTCCCCCGATCATCAGCGAAAAGAGCACGATACACGAGGACAGAATGGCGATTTTGCCGTTGATTTTCAGACGATGCAGCATGAGGAATGGCGAGGCTCCTTCCGGCAATGTATACCTACCATCATACAATACGAAGGAGGATTGAGAAACCCGTGTCCTTTAGGATCGGATAGGTGAACAGGTCATTCAAGAGTGGCAGAAGGGCATCCCATTACTTGCTGCCCTGGCTGCCTCCGGAGCTGCCGCCCGATTTTCCGCCCGACCTTCCCCCGGATTTTCCTTGGCCTTCTTCTCCGGACTTTCCGCCCTTCTCCTTCTCTTTCTCCTTCGAGGTACCGGATTGCTGACGCGATTTTTGCAGCTTTTTGAGCTGCTCTTTATCCGCCTTTCTGATTTTTTCCGCTTCCTCATACTCATGCTGCTTGATTTGTTTATACATGTTCATCTGCTCACGCAGCGCCGAATCAACCGGCTTTTGCTGCTGAGTGCTTTGTGCCTTCTGCTGTCCTTTTCCTCCTGAGCTGCTTTTGCTCTTGCCTCCGCAGGCTGACAGCTGGAACGCCATCAGGAAGCAGAGCAGAACACAAAGACAACTTTTTATGGCATAAAAACGGGATGGTTTCAACGGTTACAGCCCCTTTCATTTGATGAAATTAGGTTGTCCCTAAACTTGGCAGTTCATTTATTTGCTGATTTTTTTGATTTTTTGTATACAAATGAATACAATTATAGTGTGAAGAAACAATCATTCTTACCGGGAGGGGTAACAACGTTATGGCGGAAACGTACCGCAAGTCCAAAATCGAACATTATCTTGATCGGTTGCTCGTGCGCAAGCAAGCGCTGATAAGGCAGCTGGAGCTCCATGAGCTTGAGCAGTCAAAGGAATTTATCCGCGGACAGCTTGCAGCAACAGACATGATTATTTGGGAGCTTGCGGTTGAGTTCGATTTAACCGACCAACTAATCGAAGGGGGAAGAGGAAATGTCAGCGAACGTTGTGCAAAAAAGTCAATCGGAGCCCACACTTCCGCATCACTCCAGGGCCACTCGGCTCCAACTAATTAGAAGAGCTTTTTTCATGCTCCTGGGGGCAGCCTTAGTTTCTGTAGGACTAGAAATATTTTTAGTGCCGAATAATATTATTGACGGCGGTGTCGTAGGGATATCGATTATTTTGTCCCATCTTACCGGAATTCCGCTTGGTGTCTTTTTACTGCTGGTTAACATGCCGTTTTTGTTTCTAGGCTATAAGCAAATCGGAAAAACCTTCGCAATTTCCACTTTGATCAGCGTATTCTTCATGTCCGTCGGGACATGGCTGCTTCATCCTGTGCCACCGCTTACTATTGATCCACTGCTTGCGGCAGTGTTCGGCGGCATTATCGTCGGGATAGGCGTAGGGATGGTAATCCGTTCCGGCGGCTCTCTCGATGGCACGGAAATCGTTGCAATTCTCCTCAACAAGAAAACTCCATTTTCCGTAGGCGAAGTCGTTATGTTCTTCAACCTGTTTATTCTCGGCAGCGCAGGCTTCGTGTTCGGCTGGGATCATGCCATGTACTCTTTGATCGCTTATTATATTGCTTATAAAATGATCGACATCACCATTGAAGGCTTCGACGAATCCAAATCGGTTTGGATCATCAGCGATAATTACAAGGCTATCGGGGATGCGCTGCTCAGCCGTCTGGGCCGGGGCGTAACCTATTTGAACGGGGAAGGCGGATTTTCCGGCGGGGAAAAGAAGGTCATCTTCTGCATTATTACCCGGCTGGAGGAAGCCAAGCTGAAATCGATCGTAGAGGACCACGACCAGAACGCGTTCTTAGCCATCGGCAATATCCATGACGTCAAGGGCGGTCGGTTCAAGAAAAAGGATATTCACTAGCGAAGCAGCGGTCTATCGTATCTAAAACGGGAAGCAAGGAGTCGCATCATGAGATCCTATTGGAGTATCGCGCTGATGGTTGCCGCGGGAATGGCTGCGGCGGTGCTGATAGGGTTTTACCCTATGCTGTCGCAAGCGCCGGCTGCCTATGATGATGAGCAGGAAGGGTTCGATACCCAGCTTGTGATCAAGTTCAGCCATGTCGTCGCGGAGAATACCCCCAAGGGGCTGGCTGCTCAGGAATTTGCAAGACTGGTGAAGGAGAAGACAAACGATCGTGTCAAGGTAGAGGTTTATCCGAACGGGGTGCTTTATTCGGAGGTGGATGAGATCGATGCGCTGCAGCAGGGCAGCGTACAGATGATCGCTCCGTCCTTCCCGAACCTGTCGGAATTGCTGCCATCGTGGATGGCTCTCGATTTGCCCTTCGCTTTTCCAACCAATGAAGCGGTGCAGGAAGCCTTTCAGGGGGAGATCGGATCGACGCTATTCGGACAGCTGGAGCGGGTTAACATGGTGGGCATGGCGTTTTGGGGCAACGGATTCAAGCAGCTTACAAGTAACATTGGGCCGATCGTTCATCCTTCGGACCTAAGGGGTCAGCATTTTCGGACGATGCGCAGCAAGCTGTTGGACGCGGAATTTCGTTTGTTTGATATGCGGACGACGGAGATGCCGTTTAATCAAGTGTACCGTAATCTTGAGAACGGCACTGTGGATGGTGGCGAAAATTCGATCTCCAATATTTACACGAAAAAGTTTTACCAGGTTCAAAAGTATTTGACGATCAGCAACCATGGTTATCTCGGCTATGCCGTCCTGATGAACCGGACATTCTGGAAGAAGCTCCCCGCCGACATACAGCAGCAGATTGAAGAGGCAATGGAGGAGACGACGGAATGGGCCAACCAGAACGCCATTCTAATGAATCAAAAGCAGCTTGAGGAAATCAGGAACGAATCCCGGATACAGATATACACATTGAGCCCGGAGGAGCGTAAAGAGTGGATGAACGCATGGGAGCCGATCTATACCCAGTATGAATCTTATATCGGGACTGAGCTTATCAAGAAGATCAGGAAGCTTCAGCAAAAATACAGCGAATATGCTCCGGCGCCGGCAGCTTCATAGGTTCAGCCCTCGTGCCGCAAAAAGTCAGACCGCTCTGTCGGCTGGCTTTTTTGGGGCTTCCGCGAAAGGTATGGAATCCAGGGCCCGCTGCAAGCCCTATACCTGAACTTTATGCTTTAATTTCTGTCAAAATATACGTAATTAACATAGCATAAGCTTTGCTTATGGATTTGATAAGCAGTTTTTGGTTGTAAATAACGAACTTCTGCGATATAGTACAACTAATTCGATATGAAATAACGCAATAATAGATAGAACAGGGAGAGAAGAGATGCGCAGGTTGGAAGGGAAACGGATAGCGATCACCGGGCCGAGAAAGGCCGCGGAAATGAGCGTGATCGTCGAGAAGATGGGAGGCGTCCCGCTGGTACGTCCGGCGCAAGGCACAGTGGCGCTTGAGCAGGAGAAGGTGGGAGCCCAGTTAAAGAAGCTGCTGGAGGAAGGCAGCGACTGGATTATTTTCACCACCGGAGCCGGTACGGAGCTGTTGTACCAAACGGCCGAGAGCATCGGTGTGGCCGATGCATTTTTGGACTGTCTGCGCCAAACGAATATCGCCGCGCGCGGCTACAAAACGGTAAAATACTTAAAAACGCTCGGTCTGACACCCAAGGTTCGGGATGACGACGGAACGACGAGAGGAATCGTCCGGGCGCTTCAGCCGTATCCGATGCAAGGGCAGCGCGTAGCGCTTCAGCTGTACGGCGATCATGCTCCACAGCTGGTCCATTGGCTCAAGGAGCAGGGAGCCGAATATTATGAGATTCTGCCTTATTTGCACGTTCCCCCTGAACTGGGTGTGGTGGATACGCTTCTCACCGAAATCGTAAGAGGAGAAGTGGATGCGGTGACCTTCACAAGCACCCCGCAAGTTCGCTTCCTGATGCGCTACGCTCGGGAAAAGGGGCTGGAGGAGTCGATCCTCGAGGCCTTCCGGGAGAATACGGTAGCCGTAGCCGTCGGGAAGGTGACGGCCGAAGCGCTTCGTGATGAGGGGATCGAGCGGGTCGTGGCGCCCGAGGAAGAGAGAATGGGCAGCATGATGGTTGCTCTGGCGCAGTATTACGAGCAAGAATAGTATTGCGCCGCATGGTTTGGTCAAAACTAAAGGGTATGGTATACTTTTCCTACAAAGTGACCATACCTTTTTTTGCCGTGACTCCGCCATGTGCGGCCATTCTTTTTTTCTTTTGGAGGCCTAATGAATACCATTCCTGTAGTGCAGCTTCGAGATGTAACCAAACGCATCGGCTCCAAGACGATTGTCGACCATTTATCGTTTGATGTCCTTCCGGGAGAAGTGTTTGGCTTCCTCGGGCCTAACGGGGCCGGCAAAACAACGACCATTCGGGTGATGGTCGGGCTGATGTCCTTGTCCGTCGGGGAAGTGCTGATCAAAGGCCTCAGCATCAAGAGCCGGTTTGAAGAGGCGATGATGCATGTTGGCGCTATTGTAGAAAACCCGGAATTTTATAAGTTTATGACCGGCTACCAGAACCTGCAGCATTTTGCCCGGATGATTCCGGGAATTACGGAAGAGCGGCTGCAGGAAGTGATTTCGCTGGTTAAGCTGGAGCACCGAATTCACGACAAGGTGAAAACCTATTCGCTCGGGATGAGGCAGCGTTTGGGCGTAGCCCAAGCCATTCTGCACCGTCCCTCCGTATTGATTTTGGATGAGCCGACGAATGGCCTAGATCCCGAAGGCATAAGAGAGCTGAGGGATTATTTGCGCCGGCTGTCGCAGAAGGAAGGCATCGCCATTATCGTATCGAGCCATCTGCTGTCGGAGATGGAGCTGATGTGCGACCGGGTCGCCATCATTCAGAACGGAAGGCTGCTGGATGTCCGATCCTTCAAGGAGGCACAATCGGGGCCCGGCATGCTGGAAGTGGTGCTGGAGGTTGACCGTCCGGATGAGGCGGCGAGAGCGGCATCCGATCTGTTAGGAGAAGGGCACGTACAACCGTATGCAGCCTCACCGTCTGAGAACGGCGGTGCCGAAGAAGGAGCTTCTGCCAAGACGGACGGGATCTTGACGGTACAGCTCGGCAGCCGGGAGGAGATTGCCAAGCTCAATGAGCGTCTGGTCTCTGCAGGGATTCGCGTATACGGAATCCGTACCCAGAACAAATCTCTGGAAGAGCAGTTCCTGGAGGTAACAAGGGGGAATCAGATTGTCTAATTTTTTGAATCTCGTCCGAAACGAACAAATGAAAATATACAGCCGGCTTCGCACATGGATCATGCTCGGAATCATTCTGATTTTCGTCGTTTCAATGGCGTTTATGCTCAAATATGTCATTGAGAGCGGAATAGACCATGCATTCTCTTTCATGGTGATGTCCACGGGCTTAAGCTGGCTGGTGTTCCTGTTTTCGATTATTATCGCGGGAGATATCGTCGCTTCCGAATTTACATGGGGGACCATTAAGCTCCTGCTTATCCGCCCGGCAACAAGAAGCAAAATTTTGGCTTCCAAGTACGTATCTGTAGTACTTGCATTAACCGCCTTTACGCTGTTTTTGCTCATCATATCCTATTTTGTCGGCCTGCTGTTTTTCGGCTTGAGCGGAGCTGCATCCGATGCGGAGTCCTTCCCGCGCATTATGCAGGCCTACGGCATCAAGTGGATTGACCAGCTCATGTACGTGACGCTGGCATTCATGATTTCGGCCGCCTTCCGCAGCAGCTCGCTTGCTATCGGGTTATCCATCTGCTTAATGCCTACGGCCGATACGATCGTGATGGTGCTCGCCCAGTTCAAATATACCTGGGTCAAATACATCCTATTCGCGAATACGAACTTATCGCCTTATCTGCTGGGGGGCAAACCTCCGGTTGCCGGCATGACGCTGGGGTTTTCGGTTACCATGCTTATTCTTTACTGGCTATTGTTCTATGCTGTGTCCTGGCTCCTGTTTACCAAAAGGGACGTAGCGGGTTAGCTTGACTCCATAACATTGTTTAAAGCAGCTAGGCAAACAGCGCTCTTGAAGCGTAAATGCCCTGGCTGTTTTTATATGGCAATACCTATATTAAAGAAGAGAAGTAATATCATCGGCACCTTAACAGGGTGATGGTAACGTATATCAGTAAAATTATATTAATTGTACCGCTCCCCCACATCATTAGGTGTGGGGGTTTTTCTTCAAATTCGAATGGCCAAACCCGGAAATGGGGAAATCAAAGATGATATGAGTCGTACTATTATTACTTTCGATGATAGTCTACTGTGTTATTGCTCTTATGATGCAGTTCGTTGAACTATTTATAAGTGATATGGTTCACGTTAGCAAGTTCATTCACATGCCGAAAGAGGAGGCGGGGGCTCAAATTATCTTGGAATTTGTAAAGTATCATCGTGACGAAGAATTCCATTCACTGTAAGCTTTCGATATACTAAGTGGTAATTCGCTAAGGAAAGGATGAAATTATGTTAAATAGGGGGAGATATTCCAATTTTTTTATTATATTCATCATTGCAATAGTAACGGTTTGCATTGTGGCAGTCGGACTTTTTTTATTAAACCAATCCACAGAGAATCCTACACATAAGTTCTTATTGACAAAAGGGTTTACAGGATGGGTTGAGGTTACATACGAACAACCCGGTTCTCCTGCTTTAAAAGAAGAGGGTGGCACTTTAATCTATGAGGTCCCGCCATCTGGGAAAGTAATGACTTCAAGCAAGAATGTTTCAGGGCCAATGGTTTTATTTTATGTTGAGCAAGATGGTCGACAAGTTAAAGTTCCAACAAATGTGCCAATGATCCATGATCAAGGTACATCTGGGGGAGGGAAAGTTGGATCCGATGGCCAAACGGAAAAAATTCCTGAAAAACTTACCTTCTTTGTAGGAACGGAAGAACAATGGCGAGAAGCGAAGCAAAAACGCCCCTGAAGCTCCGTTAGCTTTGCGCCGCAACGGAGGTACGGGGGAATAAACGGAGGGATAAACAGATGAATAAAAACGGTCAATATCATGTGCGTCCTTATCAGGCCGAAGATCGGGCAGCTTGCGAGGCTATATTCGATAGTAACACTCCGCTTTACTTTGCATATGAGGAGCGTAAAGATTTTGGTTCTTTTCTCAATGAGCTGAAGGTGCCGTATTTCGTCGTGGAAGAAGACGAAGGCGCAATTGTCGCTTGTGGCGGTTACGCGGCAAATAAAGAAGATTATACTGTTGCGGTGCTTTGCTGGGGCATGGTCCTGCGGGATGTCCATCACCGCGGAATCGGCCGTCAGCTTCTGGCCGAGCGGCTGCGTCGAATTGCGGTCGAATCGCAGTTTGCCTCGGTGAAGATCGAGACTTCACAATACAGTCGCGGTTTCTTCGAACGTTTCGGATTCATTGCAGGACGTATTGTCCAGAACGGTTTTGCTCCAGGTTTGGATCTTGTGGAGATGAAACTTGATCTTACTCAGTACAGGATGGAATGTCGCGGCACCCGGGAATGCAGATTTCCTTGATTTCAAACCGGATCCTTTTCTTCCCCGCCCTGCTACTTTTAATTGTTTCGAATTGGCTTGTGCCCTATGTAGACTTATTAACTCAATTATCATTGATAGGCAAAAAGCCCATCTTTACCGTTTATTAACACGGGCCTAATATTCCGATAACGATCCGGAGGTAAGCTTGAACTACAGGGAATGAGAACAAGGCGTAACGGATTCCAAAGGGAATCGTCAGGAAGCGAGATTCTCATCTTGGACAATCATTTCAAATTTTCATAAAACAAACGATTGGGTGGAGACTCTGAGAAAACCCAAAAGGAAACCGGCGCAGCGTTTTCGTACGAAAACAGCTTGTTTACTTTTGATTTTCCCAGGGTCTTATTTGCTTATCCCAACGGTGAACGGTTTTTTGGCAAAAGGGGGAAGAGGCTTGGAACATGTACAACCAACCCGGGTACTGGGTACGGCGGCAAGCAAACATAAGCATCGGAGCAGGGCGCTGAGGGCGATCATCCGCCATTGGCAGCTCTATTTGCTTATCACGCCGGTGCTGGTCTATTTCATCGTATTTCACTATTTTCCTATGTACGGAGTACAGATCGCTTTCAAGGATTTTATAGCTACCAAAGGGATCGGAGGCAGTCCTTGGGTCGGATTTAAGCATTTTCTCCGATTTTTCGACAGCTACTTCTTCTGGCGGCTGCTGAAAAATACGCTCGGCATTAGCTTATACGAGCTGGCCGTCGGGTTTCCGGTGCCGATCGTGCTTGCTTTGCTAATTAATGAGGTGCGGCACAGTGGGTTTAAAAGATGGGTGCAGACAGTAACCTATGCGCCGCACTTCCTGTCTACCGTCGTGCTTGTCGGTCTCGTTATCATGTTCCTGTCACCGACCAGCGGTATCGTCAATACGATGATCCAAGCCTTCGGCGGCGAGCCGATATCCTTCATGACCAAGCCCGAATGGTTCAAAACGATCTACGTCTTGTCCGGTGTGTGGCAGCAAATGGGCTGGAGCTCGATCATCTATTTGGCGGCTCTCGCCGGCATTGATCCCGGGCTCCATGAAGCCGCCAAGGTCGACGGGGCAACGCGGCTGCAGCGCATTTGGCACATTAATCTGCCCGGCATTATGCCGACGGTCGTCATTCTGCTGATCCTGAACATCGGCAGCTTGATGGGGGTCGGATTCGAGAAGGTGTTCCTGATGCAAAATTCGCTCAATAACGAAAGCTCGGATGTGATTTCTACCTATGTATACCGGAGCGGGCTGCTTGGCTCACAATACAGCTTCGCTGCGGCAGTAGGACTGTTCAACTCCGTTGTTAACTTTATCCTGCTGCTGACCGTGAACCGGATCGCTAAGGCAGTGAATCAGGCCAGCTTATGGTGAAGGGGAGGAGCCTCATGGCAAATGGCAGTATAGGAGACAAGTGGTTCGAAGCGTTCGTTTACGCATTGTTAGCCGCAGTCACCGTTGTGGTGTTGTATCCGCTCGTATTTGTGCTCAGCGCCTCGATCAGTAATCCCGAGAACGTATTGAACGGGGAGATGTGGCTGTGGCCGAAGGACCTGAGCTTTGTCGGCTATCAGAAGGTGCTGGAAAACCAGGATTTGCTTCGAAGCTATTTGAATACGATCATTTACACGGCGGCAGGCACCTCTATCAATCTCGTCATGACGATTATGGCGGCCTATCCGCTCTCGCAAAGAAGCTTTTACGGACGCAACGTCATCACGGCGATGCTTGTCTTTACGATGTTTTTCAGCGGCGGCTTAATCCCCTCCTATATGCTGGTCAAGCAGCTCGGAATGCTGAATTCCATGTGGGGGCTGATCATTCCGGGGGCCGTCTCCGTTTGGAACATCATCATTATGCGCACCTTTTTCCAGAGCAGCATTCCCGGAGAAATTCTGGAGGCCGCGTCTATTGACGGCT
Source organism: Paenibacillus sp. 32352 (assembly GCF_002042965.1). Lineage (GTDB taxonomy): Bacteria > Bacillota > Bacilli > Paenibacillales > NBRC-103111 > Paenibacillus_S > Paenibacillus_S vulneris. The sequence continues at coordinate 95,805 of NZ_MZNT01000018.1, forward strand.
GCTCGGACTGGAAGACGCTGTGGCGGATCGTGCTGCCCTTGTCGATGCCCATTATGGCGGTTATGGTGCTCTTTTATGCGGTCGGGCACTGGAATGCGTACTTTAATGCCATGATCTATTTGACGGATCGCAGCTTGTATCCGCTGCAGCTGCTTCTCAGGGAAATTCTCGTTCAAGGTGAAATGGAGCACATGGTCAATGTAGGGGACAGCTCGCACGCCAAAACGATCATGGATCAGGAGGCAGTCAAATATGCCGTTGTTGTCGTAGCGAATTTGCCGATCCTGCTGCTGTACCCGTTTCTGCAAAAATATTTTGTAAAAGGCATTATGATCGGTGCGCTTAAAGGGTGAATGCATATTCAACTAAGGCTTTTAAGGGACAGGTTCCCTTTTGGCATATAGAGAAAAGATTAACGGGGAGGAACTATACGGATGAAATGGACGAAACTAACGGCGCTGACAGTGGCGTCGGCTGTGGCCGTAAGCCTTACAGCGGGCTGCAGCAATACGAAGGATGCAGGCAAGCAGGCAGAGAGCAAAGAGTCAGCAGCCCCCAACGTGAATAAGACCGGTTTGCCTATCGTCAACCAGCCGATCGAGCTGACCTTCTTCACGGGACTTGCCGATACGAATGGCAGTAACAGCTTCGAAGAGAGGCTCGTGTGGAAGGAATACGCCAAGATGTCGAATGTGAAGGTCAACTTCCAGTTCGTTCCCTTCAGCAGCCTGACGGAGAAGCGGAACCTGTCGCTGGCCAACGGCGATTACCCCGATGCGTTCTATTCGGCACGCGTTCCCGCGTCGGATCTGATGAAATACGGCAGCCAAGGCGTATTCGTCAAGCTGAACGATTACATCAACGACTATGCGCCGAACCTGAAGAAGCTGATGGATAAATATCCGGACTTGCGCAAAGCATTGACGATGCCGGACGGCAATATTTACTCGTTCCCTTCTTTTTACAGCCCGGAATTTTTGCCGATGCTGATCGGTACGCCGCTGTGGGTCAAGAAGGACTGGCTCGATAAATTGAACATGAAGGAGCCTCAGACGACGGAGGAGCTGTACGCGTATCTGAAAGCTGTGAAATCTACGGATCTGAACGGGAACGGTCAGCCGGACGAAATTCCATACAGCGGTACCGGCATCGGTCCGTTGATTGATCAAGTCAAGGGAGCATGGGGTGTAGGCAATCGAGGATTGGGGCATAAATTCGTCGATGTGGATCCGAAGACGAACGAGCTTCGCTTCTTCCGTTTGACCCAGAACTACAAGGAAGTGCTGCAATATGTCAACAAGCTGTATATGGAAGGCTTGATAGACAAGGATATTTTCACGCAGAACGGCAATGCGCTTTATGCCAAGGGAGCCAAGAACGTGCTCGGCTCAACGATCAACCCGAATCCGAAGACCCAGTTCAACGGGGATGGCTATTTTGGACTCGGCGCGCTGAAAGGACCTCATGGGGACCAGATGTACACGCACATCAAAGTTCCGATGGTGTGGCCGGGTGCTTTTGTCATAACGGATAAGAACAAAAATATCGAGGCTACCATCCGGTGGATGGATCACTTCTTCAGCGACGAAGGCGCGCAGTTTTACTTCATGGGCGTCGAAGGGACAAGCTACACCAAAACGGCTGACGGCAAGCTCGAATACAACGATGAAATCAAGAAAAATCCGAACGGCTTGACGATGGACCAGGCGTTAACGAAGTATGTGACGTGGATGGGCGGAAGCTATCCGGGCTACGTGCAGGAGAAATATTTCAAAGGCTCGGAGACGCTGCCGGAATCGATAGAGGCCGGGAAGAAAGCTCAGCCTTATGCAATCAAGGATCTATGGTACAACTTCAACTTCACCGATGCGGAGAACGAGTACATGAGCACTAAAGGCTCGGATATTCAGACGTATATCGGCGAGATGGAATCCAAATTGATTACCGGCGCCGCCTCCTTCGACGAGTGGGATAAATATGTGGCAACGGTCAATGGCATGGGTGTCGACCAATATTTGAAAACGTACAAGGCCGCTTACGATCGTTATAATAAAAGCAAATAAGGCAATATTATTCAGAAGACCCTCCACGCTCAAAGCGGCTGGAGGGTTTCACGTTTTTTACGTTGCAAAACCGATTGTTGTTCAACGCCATTTTTCTTGTTTTTTTTCGTACCGTATAGTGTAAGATCATTCTTAACGACGGAGATTCTGTTTGTGTGACTCTTCTGTTGAATGGCCAATGGCTTCTTAATAGAATGGACGGAATCGGCAAAATGCCTGGAGGGATGGCATGATTTTGGACAAAGTAATCTGGGTGGCAGTGTTAACGCTGATCATCCATGCGGTAGAAACGTTGTCTTACAGCATTCGGCTGGCTGGTGTTCGGACAGGCAAGCTGGCCGTCGCCTTGTCGCTGACGGGAATGATCGTGCTGCTCTCGCGCACGTCGAATCTTATCCAGGGCCCCATGATGGGAGGCGTCATCGATCAGGCCAAGCGCGATCCCGGCGTTTCCCTGGAAGCTCAAATGCACATCATGATTGCCGGTGCGTCGCTTGGCACTCTGCTGGCCATCTTGTTATTCCCTACAGCGGTCCGTATAGCGGTGAAGCTGATCGCCCGGCTTGAAGTGACCGGGTCCTTGCCCCGCCTGGTGCTGGATTCCGTATCCTTTCGCAGCTTGAAATACGCAGGCCGCCAGTTCAAGCTCCCGACCTGGGAGATGATTTCCCGCCTTCGTGTCGGAGGGGTGCCGAAGCGTCTTCTGCTGCTGAACATGTTCGTCACCGGCTTTTATACCGTCGGGGTATTGTCAGCGCTGTACGCTTCGTTTCTTAGCCCCGGGCACAGTACGGCTGCCTCCATGTCGTCGGGCCTCGTGAACGGCGTCGCAACGATCCTGATGACCCTGCTGGTCGACCCGCAGGTCGCTCTGCTGACCGATCGGGCAATGACCGGAAAGGCCAGCATGGCCTCCATCAGCAAAATGTACGGGTGGCTGATGTTTTCGCGGTTTTGCGGCACATGGCTTGCCCAATTGCTGCTGGTTCCCTGTACGATGCTCATTCAGTGGATGGTCCCATTCTTTTCATAAATAGGTCGAAAGTACCGGTTGATGCGCTGATCCAAAACGCTTGGGGAGGCGTACTTTTTGTGGAGATTGGGGGAAAATGAGCAGACAATATTGAGGAAATATATAGATTTCAATGGAAAAAAGGAATACGGGCTTTCATGTCGAATGTATCGAATGTTAGTCATTTTATACTAGAGGAGAAACGCCTATCCTATGATTGAATTTCAAAATGTTTCCAAGGTTTATCCCAATGGTACCGTAGGTTTAAAAAATATTAACCTCACCATCCAACCGGGTGATTTTGTCGTTATCGTAGGTCTGTCCGGTGCAGGAAAGTCGACGCTGCTGCGCTCGATGAACCGGCTGCATGAAATTACCGACGGTCAAATTTTGATAGACGGCAAGTCCATCACGGCTGCCCGTGGGGCTGAGCTTCGCCGCATGCGCCGCGATATCGGTATGATTTTCCAAAGCTTTAACCTGGTCAAACGGGTATCCGTTTTGCGTAATGTTCTCTCCGGCCGGGTGGGCTATCACTCTACATTTAGAACCATTCTTGGTCTGTTTCCCAAAGAGGATATTGAGCTTTCCCTCAAAGCGCTGGAGCGCGTTAACATTCGCGAGAAAGCATACGCCCGCGCAGACGAGCTCTCCGGCGGCCAGCAGCAACGTGTATCCATTGCCCGCGCTTTGGCACAGGAAGCCAAAATTATTTTGGCTGACGAGCCGGTAGCTTCCCTGGACCCATTGACGACCCGGCAGGTTATGGATGACTTGAGACGGATCAATCAGGAGCTTGGCATCACTACGATTGTAAACCTTCACTTCATTGACCTGGCGAGAGAGTATGCAACTCGAATTATCGGCTTGCGGGCAGGGGAAGTCGTGTTTGACGGACCGGTTTCGGAAGCTACCGACGAGAAATTCTCGGAAATCTACGGCCGCGCGATCAAGAAAGACGAGCTGCTGGGGGTGGAAGGCTAATGACCGCATCCGAGCAACGCGGGAAGCAGCTTCAAAAGCCTTCGTCTTTAAAGCCTGCCCTTTCCGTCATCTTCATTCTGCTGCTTTTGTTCGGCAGCGCAATTCGAACGGACGCTTCTCTCGTAGAGCTTATTCAAGGTATTCCCGAGATGGGAAAGCTGTTCCAGGAGATGTATCCTCCCAATTGGAGCTACCTGAGTACGGTCATTGACCCGATGATAGAAACGATTCGAATGGCTATTATCGGAACGGTGGTAGGTTCCTTGCTTTCTATTCCCGTCGCATTTTTGGCAGCACGCAATGTAACGCAAATTCCTGTGCTGAGCGCCCTGGCCCGGTTCATTCTGAACCTGGTTCGGACCATTCCAGACCTTATGTATGCAGGCGTCTTTGCTGCTATCGTAGGCTATGGGATGCTGGCAGGAACGATCGCTCTTGCGTTCTTCTCCTTCGGTTTAGTGTCCAAGCTGACTTACGAATCGATTGAATCCATTGACCCCGGCCCTCTGGAGGCTATGACGGCTGTCGGCGCCAACAAGCTGCAATGGATCAACTTTGGGGTTGTGCCGCAAGTCACGGCTCAATTTGCCGCCTACGTGCTTTACACGTTTGAAGTGAATGTGCGTGCCGCTGCGATCTTGGGCTTTGTCGGAGCCGGCGGTATCGGATTGATTCTGCAAAGAACATTGGACCGTCTCCGTTATGATCAGGCAGCAACGATCATTTTGTTCACGCTCGTGGTCGTGCTTGTGATTGATTATATTAGTACTAAGTTACGGGAGAAGCTGCTATGATGAATACGGATAAAAAGAACATCGGCGAACGAGTTCGTTATTGGTCGATTTGGATCGTTGTCATTATTATTTTGGTGTGGGCCTTTAAGGGCATCGAGTTTACGGGCATTAAAGAAACGGCGGGTCAAGTATCGAAGGCGATCTTCAAAGGCATTTTCCATCCGGATTGGGGCTTTGTCTATTTACCTGAAGGGGAGGACCTGCTTCGCGGATTGCTGGATACGGTAGCGATCGCCATCCTGGGTACATTCATTTCGGCCGTTCTCTGTATTCCTTTTGCATTCTGGGCCGCTACGGCCAAGGGCAAATCGCGCTGGGCGGTAGGCAGCGGGAAGTTTATGCTGAGCTTGATCCGTACCTTCCCTGAGGTGGTTATGGCAATCATCTTCATTAAAGCGGTAGGTCCAGGATCTTACGCCGGTGCGCTCGCGCTGGGGGTTCACTCTATCGGGATGCTGGGTAAGCTGTATTCGGAGGCCATCGAGAATTTGGATCGGGGTCCGCAGGAGGCTCTTGTCGCTTGCGGTGCCAACAAGCTTCAAACGCTGTGGTTTGCGGTCATTCCGCAGGTGCTTCCCGACTTTTTCTCCTTCGCATTGTATCGGTTCGAAATTAATATTCGTTCCGCTGCCATCCTGGGGGTTATCGGTGCCGGTGGTATCGGTACGCCGCTTATCTTCGCATTGGAAGCCCGCAGCTGGTCTCGGGTCGGCATTATCCTGCTTGGCGTTATTGTCATGGTAACGGTGATCGATATTATTTCCGGGTATATTCGTAAGAAACTGGTGTAATAAGCATCAGCAAGAAACCAAATAAGGCAAAAAAAGAAGTGGTCAGGAATTCCTGGCCACTTCTTTGTACTTGTATTACTTACCGCCCATTTGCTTGTTAGCATCACGAACGACGTTGAATTTGGAGTCGTCGGAAGTTGTGTAACCGCGGTGGGAGTAAACATCATAAATGATTTGTTGACCTTGAGGGTCTTTACCGATAGCGATGAACGCATCCGCGATTTTTTTGCGCCATTCCGGATCCATATCGTTACGAACACTGATTGTATCGTTAGGGATTGGAGCGGTGAAGAACAACACGCGTGTTTTGGAGAATACGTCTGGAACGTCTTTCATTACCGTTGTACGAGCATCTTGGAAAATGGCGGCTGCGTCCACTTCGTTGTTCAGAACAGCCAGAACGCCTTTGTCATGACCTTTAACGGTGATCCCTTTTACGTCTTTATCAGGGTCGAGCTTGTTTTTCTTAAGCTCAAGACCCGGGTAGATGTAGCCGGCGGAGGAAGTAACGTCCTGCCAAGCGACTTTTTTATCTTTCAAATCAGCAATAGTCTTGATTGGGGAATCGTTTTTCACGATAATCATAGATTTGTACGAATCTACAAGCTTCGTTTTGTCTTCTTGACCTGTAGCGTCGTCAACGCCGTAACGTTGTGCTTGAAGCAGCAAGTCAGCCGCTTTCTTCTCATCGTGGGCTAATACATAGCCGGTTGGAGGAAGGAAGCCGATATCGACTTTCTTGGAAGCCATAGCTTCGATAATCGTGTTGTAGTTAGTGGAGATAGAAACCTTAACAGGAATACCGAGTCTGTCTCCCAGCAGTTTCTCAAGCGGCTTCGCTTTAGCTTCCAAAGTTTCTGCGCTTTGGGAAGGAACGAATTGAACCGTCAGCTCTTTAGGAACATAACCCTTTGTTGCTGTTTCCGTTTTTCCTTTGTCTGTTGGCGCAGGTGCAGCCGGAGTTTGATCTTTCTTAGCACAGCCCGCTGCAATACCTGCAGATAGCAGAAGCGATAAGCTGATTGCCGCTACTTTTTTAAGCATTTTTTTTGACCTCCCGTTAATTATGGAATGGAATCCATGATCTACTATAGCATAATATGTCCATTTCTACAGTAAAAAAAATGTTAAGAAAGTACCTTGGCAGCCAAAAAATTTGTTAAAATAGGTCGTAATGAAATGAACCGGTACGAATGGTTGGTTTGAAAGCACTTCCATTTTTTTGCCGCGAGACCGCCGTAGACTATTGGAATTTTGAAGCCTGGCAAGGTTCATCCTAATTTGGAGAAAACAGAAAAAAGATAACGGAGATGATTCTTTTCCCATGACAAACGAACAAACCTGCACGATAACGATTTTGGAAACGAGCGATGTGCACGGGGCTTTGCTGCCTATCCAATACGCCAATAACCAGCCTACTTCCTTCGGGTTAGCCAAGCTTGCTTCCTTAATAAATAAGGAGCGGCGGAGCGGGGGACATGTCATCTACATAGATAATGGAGATTTGATCCAAGGGACTCCCCTTGCTTATCACCATGCCAAGCTGAACGCGGAAGCCCCGAATCCGATGATCAGCTGTATGAATGCCATTGGCTGCGATGCGGCTGTTATGGGAAACCACGAGTTCAACTATGGACTGGAGCTTCTTCAAAAGGCGGTGCGGGAATCGAGCTTTCCGTGGCTGAGCGCCAATATTGTCGATGCCAGGACGGGGGAGCCGTTCTTCGGCAAGCCGTACCGGCTGATCGAGCTTCCGGAAGGGATTCGCGTTGCGATCCTGGGGCTTACGACCCACTACATTCCTAATTGGGAGAAGCCGGAGCATATCGCAGGCCTGCACTTTGAAGATGCGTTCGAGGCTTGTGGTAAATGGGTGGCAAAAATACAGAAGGAAGAGCAACCTGATGTAATGATCGTCTCCTATCACGGGGGCTTTGAACGGAATTTGGTGTCGGGTGATCCGACTGAGCCTTTGACCGGGGAAAATGAAGGCTATGCCATGTGCCAAAATGTCCAGGGAATCGATGTGCTGCTGACCGGGCATCAGCACCGTACGATAGCGGACTGCAAGATCAATGGTGTCACCGTAGTTCAGCCGGGCAGCCAAGGGACGTATCTCGGAAAAGTGCAGCTTCAATTGACCAAGCGGGATGGCAAATGGAGCATAGCGCAGTCGTCCTCCGAGCTGTTGTCGCCTGAAGGAGTGGAGCCGGACAGCACTCTGCTCGACATCGTCGCTCCGCATGAAGCGCTGACCCAGGAGTGGCTGGACCGCCCTATCGGCAAGCTGCTCGGGGATATGAGAGTAACAGATCACATGGGAGTACGGATCAAGGAGCATCCGCTGATCGAGTTTATTAACAAAGTGCAGATGGAATTATCCGGCGCCCCGATCTCCAATACGGCATTGTTCGATAATATAGCTCCGGGGTTCCCGCCGGATATTACGATGCGCGACATCGTGTCGAATTATATTTATCCTAATACGCTCCAGGTCATTAGAATCAGCGGACAGGATATCAAGGACGCGCTGGAACGATCGGCCTCCTATTTTGAAACGTATGACGGGGAGTCAGTGAAGGTCAACCCTTCGTTCAGCGAGCCTAAACCGCAGCATTACAATTACGACATGTGGGAAGGCATTGAATATAAGCTCAACATTTCCCGTCCGGAAGGGGAACGCGTCGTCATGCTGCAGTATCAAGGCAAGCCGCTGGATATGCACGCCCAGTATGATGTCGTTATGAACAATTACCGCGCGGGCGGCGGCGGCAATTATATCATGTTCCAAGGCAAGCCTGTCGTACGCGACATTCCGACAGATATGGCGGAGCTGCTAGCCATCTACATTATGGAGAGAGGAACGATCGAGGCTTCCTTGAACTCCAATTGGGAGGTTATTTGGGACTGAGTGGTCCACTCCCCCCTCGCAATTTGTATAATGGGAAGGGCGATAAGGAAAGGAGGTCGGACGAATGGTGATTCGCAAGCTGACGCCAGCCGATGCCGAGCGGTACAGGGACATCAGACTCAGGTCACTTAAGGAGCATCCGGATGCATTTTTGACTACTTATGAGCTAGAAATTACGAAGCCGCTGGAAACCATTCGTCATAACCTTCAGCCTACCGCCGGTAAGTTTACATTGGGGGCTTTCTCGGACGAAGGGGAACTGGCCGGCGTAGTGACATTGGTCCGTGAGAGCAATCCGAAGCTCAGGCATAAAGCGAATCTATACGCCATGTATGTAGCTCCGGAATACCGTAAACAAAGGCTGGGTCAGGCACTGGTATCGGCACTGCTGATGGAGGCTAAGACTTGTGCGGGCTTGGAAAGAGTCCATTTGACGGTTATCTCCAGCAACCAAGCGGCCAAACGGCTCTATGAATCGCTGGGCTTCGTATGCTACGCGACGGAAAAACAAGCGTTAAAGATCGACGGAGCTTACTGGGATGAGGATTTCCTATCGATTCGAGTATAGATTGGAAGACTTCTTAGGAAGTCTTTTTTTGATTTGATACTTTACTAAATTAATGTATTAATGTATTATCGAATTGTAGTGATAAAGTAAACGATAAGGAGATCGTGTACCATGAACCCAACCATTCAAGTGAAAGCGCGCAAGGCATTGAATCATATGAAGCCGTACTCTCCCGGCAAGCCGATATGGGAAGTACAGCAAGAGCTCGGCATCGATAAGGTCATCAAGCTGGCATCCAATGAAAACCCGCTTGGGGCTTCCCCCAAGGCGGTAGAGGCGATAATTGCCTACTTGCCGGAAATTCATCGTTATCCGGACGCGAGCACCAAGGGGCTGAACGAGGCTATCGCTGCCCAGCTGCAGCTGACTCCCGATCAGCTTATCGTAACGAATGGAGCCGACGAGCTGATCAAGCTGGTGGCGGAGGCTTTTTTGGAGGAGGGAGATGAGGTTGTCGTACCGCATCCGTCATTCAGCGAATACGAGTTCGGGGCTCACCTGATGGGAGCTGTCCCTGTTCCGGTTCCGCTTGACGAAAGCTATCAATATCATGTGGAGGATCTGCTGTCCGCCGTTACGGAACGAACCAAGATGGTATTCTTATGCTCGCCGAATAATCCGACTGGTACGTACTTATCCCGTGAAGATCTTCGGCGATTGCTCAACGCATTGCCTAAGGATGTGCTTGTCATGTACGACTCCGCGTACAGTCACTTTGCTTCGGCCGAAGACTATACGGACGGCCTTGAGTTTGTACGGGAAGGAAATCCGGTCATCGTGCTCCAGACCTTTTCCAAAATCTATGGATTGGCAGGCATCCGTGTTGGTTTTGGGGCAGCGCCTGCTCCTATCATAGCAAGCATTTTGCAGGTTAAAGAGCCTTTCAATGTCAACGCTTTGGCTCAAGAGGCAGCAAAGGCAGCCATTGCAGATACGGAGCATGTCGAGGCGTCCCGTCGCGTGAATGCCCTCGGCCGGGAACAGCTGTACGAGGCTTTTCGCGTGTTGGGATTGTCTTATACCGAAAGTATGACGAACTTTATTCTTGTGAAGCTTGGCCCTGACGCGAAGGAGCTGTATGGGCGTCTTATGGAGCTTGGGGTGATCGTACGCTACGGCGGCACATGGGGGATGCCGGAGCATATTCGCGTAACTGTAGGGACCCAAGAAGAAAATGATTTCTTCATCCGTCAGCTGACTTCCTTATTGGGGGAATAGCGGATCGCTGCGGTCCGGCCTGCATTGCTGCGATGCGGCAATGAAGCGAAAGTTGCTGCCTCCGGAGTATTCAAGAATTGCCCCCAATATAGTATGATTTAAGCAGGAAGCCATTTTTAGGCAATGATGCTGATAATCTTAGAGGGGGAACTGTGGAATGAGTATGCTGTTATGGCCAAACGGAACACCGAACGCGCTAGGGGAAGAGCCGGAGGATAAACCGACTCTGGTCCCATATCTTGTAGAAGGAGAAGAACCGACAGCCGCAGTCGTCGTTTGTCCGGGTGGAGGCTATGCCCGTAGAGCCCAGCACGAAGGGGAGCCTGTAGCGCTGTGGTTGAATTCTTTAGGGATCTCCGCCTTCGTCGTTCATTACCGCGTCGCTCCTTACCGTCATCCGAATCCGCTTATGGATGCGCAGAGAGCGATCCGTACGGTGAGAAGCAACGCCAAGCAATGGAATATCGATCCGAATCGGGTAGGGATTCTGGGATTTTCGGCCGGAGGGCACGTGGCGGGATCTGCCGGTACCCAATATGATGCCGGTCGTCCGGATGCAGAGGACCCGATTGAACGCGAAAGCAGCCGCCCGGACCTGTTAGTGCTTTGTTATGCGGTGATCAGCTTCGGCACCTATGCTCATAAAGGCTCGCTGAACAATTTGCTGGGAGAGTCTCCGGATCCGTCTTTGGTGGAGCTTATGTCCCATGAATTGCAGGTGACGGAGGATACGCCGCCGACATTTTTGTGGCATACGGCCGATGATGCTTCGGTACCGGTAGAGAACAGCCTTCTGTTCGCATCGTCCCTCAGCCGCAATCGCGTGCCGTTCGAGCTTCATGTCTTTGAAAGCGGCCGCCACGGCTTGGGTCTGGCAGCAGAACAGCCAGGGGTCAAGGCATGGACGGATGTATGCGCATCGTGGCTGAAGCAGCGCGGATTCTAAATGGACGAAAGCGATTGGAAGAGCGGGGGCGAACGGAAAGCCGCTGTGGAGCGGACTTATCCGGCTCAATCGCTGCAATATGAGCTGTACCCGCTTGGGGAACAGGCGGTTGTCATTCGTTGGGACGGAGAAATCAGCGAACCGATGCTGGATGTCGTCAGCGCAGCCGTTCGCTGTCTGGAGCATGACCCTGGCCCGGCTGTCGTTGAATTCGTCAGAGCCTACAGGACGGTGACCGTCTATTATGATCCTGTAGCGTTATATATCGATAAGCAAGCTTATCGGGAGGAAACAGCTTCTTCACACAGCAGTGTGCAGGGCGGAGAATTGAAGCCGGATGTGTCGCTTGCCGGAAAAGAGCCTTCTCCTTATGAGCTCATGTGCAGCTGGATAAGAGGGCGGCTGAAGCTGCTAGATGTAACGATAAGCGAAATGGAGAACGAAGGACGCCAAGCTCTTCGTGTGGTTCCCGTCTGCTTCGGAGGTGCATTCGGGCCGGATTTGCCGGCGCTATCGGCCCAAGCTGGCATTACGGAGAAAGAGACGATAGAACGGTACTGTTCTGTATTGTACACCGTCTATATGGTCGGTTTCACCAACGGCTTTCCCTATATGGGCGGACTCCCTGAGTCTCTAGCCATGCCGAGGCGAGCCCATCCGAGGCAGCTTGTGCCGGAAGGAACGGTGGGCATCGCCGGGATGCAGACCGGCATTTATCCGGTGGCATCCCCCGGCGGCTGGCAGCTGATCGGACGAACGCCTCTTCGTCTGTTCGACCCTTGGAGAGCGCAGCCTTCCCTGTTTCAGGCTGGCGACCGGGTTCGTTTCAGGCCCATATCGGAAGCGCAGTTTGTCGCCCTGGAAGACGCCCCCTCCGATGGTGACGGATGGGAGAGGTTTGTGGAACAGGAGGATGCGCGATGACGATCGAGGTGCTGCATCCCGGCATGCTGACGACGGTACAGGATGAAGGGCGCTTCGGCCTGCGCGGCGTGGGCGTCGTGACAAGCGGGGCCATGGACCGGTTCGCCCTTCAGGCGGCGAACCTGCTTGTCGGCAACGAGCGCGGCGCGGCTGCGCTCGAAATGACCCTCACGGGCGCGACGCTCGTATTTCACGACGACGCGCTCGTGGCTCTGTGCGGCGCGGACATGGACGCCCGCGCCGATGAGGGGCCGCCGCTGCCCGGCTGGCGGCCTGTGCTCGTGCGCAGCGGCACCGTGCTGCGCTTCGGCCGCGCGCTCCGCGGGGCGCGCGCGTGCCTGGCCGTGGCGGGCGGCATCGCCGTGCCCGCCGTGCTCGCCAGCCGCAGCACGCACGTGCCGTCGCGGCTCGGCGGCTTTGCCGGGCGTGCGCTGCAGCCGGGAGACCGGCTGCAGGCTGGCGCGCCTTCGGCGGCCGCCCTCGCGCTCGCGGCCCGCTTGGCCGCGGCTGCGCCAGAGGCGCCGATCGCCCCCGCTGCGTGGGCGATCGCGCCGAGCGCGCGTCCGCCGTATGCGGAGCAACCGGCGGTGCGCGTGACCCGCGGGCGTGAGGCGGAAGCGATGACAGGCGGCAGCCTGCACAGCTTCTTCACCACGCCCTACAGCATAACCCCTCAGTCGGACCGCATGGGCTACCGACTGGCAGGCGCGCGGCTCGAGGAAGCCGAGCCGCGTGAAATGATCTCGGAAGCCGTGACGATGGGCACGGTTCAAGTACCGCCTGGCGGCCAGCCGATTGTGCTAATGGCCGATGCCCAGACGACGGGCGGCTATCCGCGCATCGCCCAGGTCGCCGCCGCCGATCTGCCGCTGCTGGCCCAGCTGAAGCCGGGAGGAACCGTTCGCTTCCGGGAAATCACCCTGCAGGAAGCGCAATCGCTCTACATCCGGCAGCAGCTTGATTTGCGCCGGCTGGAGCAGCTTGTCCGACTGAAGGCAGGGGCGTCGATGCCGTAGGATGCTATTCTTTTATCATAAGGCCATAAGGAGAAATTCATTATAACCATTCTTTCGCTTGAGACAGCCTGGCAAATATGAGTAAATAGTATTGTAGCAGGCCAGCTAACACTCAAGGAAAGGAGTGATCAGTGCAATGAACACACAACCGGAGGTGGTCTCTGCGTAAGCAGAGGCTCCATAACCAGGGGAGGCCTTCAAGCCTCCCTCTATTTTTCCAAAATAGCGAATAGACATGAAGACCTTGAATAAGGTATAATCAATTAGGAAGTAAATGGAATCATGAAAATATACGAAAGGAGTGGCGTTCGATGTTCGACTTCACAACAACTATTAAAAAAGGGTTTTGGCTGAATTGAATAAGCATTTTCCCATCACCGTCACCTGACGTCATTGACATGAACCATGACATATAATATGGCTCCCAGGCACGATACGGCAGATCGTGTTTTTTTGTTTTCATGTATTGACCCTGACGTTTACAACAACTCGGCGCAACCTCGTACAGCAGGTTGTGTGGAGTAAAGCTCTGCGGAGGCTTTTATGAAAGTGGAAAGCTTAGCAGAGTAAAACTCTTAGGAGGTGTAAAGATGAAAATGCTTATCTCTTTCACGGCGGCGCTAGCGACTAATGCACGGAAGGAGGATTTCATCGATGGGGTACAAAAACGGAAAAGATATTCTTCCCCCTAGTCTGCTGAAACAGCTGCAGGACTATATTCAGGGCGAGATTATCTATATCCCGAAAAAAGAACAGACGCGTGCAGGCTGGGGAGAAAACAACGGAACACGTCTTACGATCCAGCGGCGCAACCATGAAATATACCGCCTCTATGAGAACGGTTCAACCGTTCTGGAGCTGATTCAAAAATTCCATCTGTCTGAGGACAGCATTCGCAAAATTATCGTTAAAACCCGCGTTGCGGTTGCCCGCCAGCACTAGCTGTCGAGGGAAGCCGAACGGGTTCTATATATACGAAAAAAAGCCCTTTAGGATCTCCTAAGGCTTTTTTTCATTCTTGAGGCAATGCACGGCAGGTTATCTGCCTGGAGAGCCAACCCGCAGGGAGAATTTTGAACTAAGGAGACGAATACGATGAGTCCTTTATGGATTGATCTCAATTGCGATATGGGCGAAAGCTTTGGGGCCTATCGCATAGGAATGGATGAAAGGCTGATGCCCTATATCACATCGGCCAATATTGCTTGCGGATTTCATGCAGGCGATGCGGCCGTGATGCGAAGAACGGTCCGGGCGTGCAAGGCAAATCACGTCGCGATCGGAGCGCATCCCGGTCTTCCGGACCTGAACGGCTTTGGGCGAAGGGAGATGCGTATTACACCGGATGAAGCCTATGAGATGGTCATTTATCAGATTGGTGCCTTAATGGGGTTTGTCCGATCCGAGGATGCGGTCCTGCGGCATGTGAAGCCGCACGGGGCCCTATATAATATGGCAGCGGCCGATTCTGCGTTGGCCGAGGCGATTGCCGAAGCCGTGTACCGGGTCGATCCGGGGCTGATTTTGTTCGGATTGGCGGGAAGCGAGCTTACCAAAGCCGGTATTCGCCGTGGGCTGCTGGTTGCGGAGGAAGCGTTCGCGGACCGAACCTACCGTGCGGATGGAACATTAACCCCGCGTTCCGAGGCTAATGCCGTCCTGCAGGATTCGGTTGAAGCGGCGGAGCAAGCGCTCCTTATCGTAAGGGATGGATTGGCATGGACCGGCGACGGCGGTACTATCAGCATAGCAGCCGACACGGTATGCATTCATGGGGACAGCCCGCATGCGCTTGAATTTGCCATAGCAATAAAGCAGCGATTGGAGCAGGAGGGCGTTGTCGTCAGCGCGCCTAACCTCAAACCATTTTCAAACCGCTGATCAGAATGATGGCAGCCATAATCGTCCGCAGCGGTTTGCCCGGCAGCTTTGCCGACAGGCCGCTTCCCAGAAGGACGCCGGGTACGGAACCTGCGAGGAGATTGAAGGCCAGATGATAATCGATATTGCCGAACCCTGCATGCATAATGCCGGCTGCGGAGACCAGCAAAAAGGCATGTGCGATATCGGTTCCCACCAATTCGGCCGCACCCATGCGGAAGAAGAACATCATGGCCAGGGCGAATAACGATCCCGAGCCGATCGAGGTCATCCCGACGATGAAGCCCAATGCGACACCGATGCCGATCGTCATCCATTTCTTTTCCTCGTCGGATTTCTCCTGCCATCGATTCGTGCTGAAGCGGCTGATCCACTGTTTGGCGATGCTCAGAATCGCGACCACGATCAGAACGATGCCGAGCGTATGCTTGATAACCGTCTCTTGAATCTCGTGCAGCGGCGGATACAGCTCCAGCAGCAGAATTGCGGCAATGGCGCTTGGAATGCTGCCGAAGGCCAAATACTTGGTTACCTTGAAGTTGATCGTCTTTTGCCGGTAATGCTGAATACTGCCGAACAGCTTCGTAATCGAGTTGTAGAACAAATCCGTAGCGACAGCAACGGTTGGTTGAATCCCCAATAATACAAGAAGAGGGGTTAGTAATGCAGCTCCCCCTACACCCGTCAAGCCGACCAAAAGGCCGACGAACAGCCCCATTAATGCAATGCTCCAGTCCATGATTTCCACCCCATGCATTTGAATGCTTTGAAAGTTATAGCCTTATTATAATTCCTAGTAAGATTATCGGCAATATGTGTTTTTAAGAAAATGGCATTTTTTTCTTCGATAAGCTAACTTACTATATGAGGGCGAATATCTCTAGGTGAACGATGACATGCAAAAAAACGCCGGCTTCGCAGATGAAAACGGCGTTGGGCGAGGAATTGAAGTTATTCTTCCGGCTGTCCGGATGCTTTGCGCAGTTCATTGGCCAGACGGTGGAATTCGGCTTGCGCTTCTTCGGAATCGGTGCAGCTGTAGGCGGCGGAAAGGAACAAAATGATTTTGTTAGCGTCTTCTTTACTGAGCATCGGATCATCCCCTTCTTCCCAGGCTGTATTTTATGAATATAATACAAAGTATGCTGCCGCTCGCGAACGGCGACGGCTAACGGTCGAAGGGGTATGAAAGTATGAGAGCCCCGCTCAAGTCACAGAAAAGCCGCGCTAGAGGAGGGAAACGAATATGATCTGGATATTTGTTTACGGGACCCTGCTGCAGGGAGAAATTAATCATGAAGTGGCCAAGCCCTATGTGGAACAGCTTGAAAAAGGATGTGTCAGGGGGACGCTCTACAATTATGGACCTTACCCTGGGCTAGTGCTTGCTGGAGGAGGCTCGGTTGAAGGGGAGTGGCTGCTTGTCTCGGAGGAGGGGCTCGTTCAGTTGGATGGGCTGGAGGATTATCATGGACCGGGGCAGCTTAACGATTACGAGAGAGTGTGGGTTCACGATGCGCTGCGGCCGGAACGCGAAGGATGGGTGTATGTTTGGAATGACAGCCGGGGGTGTCCACCGATTACGGACGGTTCATGGCGCACCCGCCGTAAGGAAGCATAACGGCTTACATTCTTCTGGAATGCAGGCTGCGGCTCCAGTCATCCGATTCGGATTTGCTGATGATTTCGGTCATTCTAACGACGACGCCCTTGGCTTCATCTTCTCCATGGACTTCTATTAGCTGTTCGTACGTTAAATCGTTATGGATCAGCTTGCGTCTGACCATCGTATCGGTATACCATGCCTCCGTGATGGCAAAAAGGCCCTCTTTGGTGAGCCACACCTCATGATAGCAGCGTTCTTCCTCGTTGTGGGGCTTCATGGTCATGTAGTATGCTGAAATAGGAATTCTTGGATCGGATATGCGTTGGTTAAAGACAGAGCCGGAAGAAACCGGTTGGCCGAAGGAGACGTATTTAGTCAGCTTTTTTATTAACAAATCAACGTGTTCCAATGACTAGCTCTCCTTTCAATAGTTCTAAATAACTAATATTGCTAAAGAAATGATAAAATCCGATTGCTGCTTTATTGTAGCATAGTTCTAATGGAGTAGAAAACTAATTTTTCCAACTGAAGATGTAGAAGTTTGTATTTTTGCACCGAAATGAGGTTGGAAAATGATATAATGATAAGCAAATTGCTGAGGAAATTGAGGGGAAACCTGCATGTCCGATTACCGTATTTTATTAGCGGATGATGAATTAGCGCTTCGTTTTTTATTGACTGAGACTTTGACGGATGAGGGATATGACATTACGGAAGCCGAGGATGGAAAACAAGCGCTGTCCCATATACAAAGCACGCGTTATGATCTTATTATTCTCGATTATATGATGCCGGAGCTGACGGGTGTAGAAGTATGCGAATGGCTGCGTACCCACGACAATCCCAATCAAGCCGCTCCGGTAATCCTGTTGACAGCCAAAGCGCTGGAAAAAGACCGGGAGCGGGCAAAACAGGCCGGGGTCAGCACATATATCGTAAAACCGTTCAGTCCCCTTCAATTGATTGAGGTGGTGCAGCAGCTAATAGAAGGCGGACCGTAACGTGCTACATATCATCTATTTTGAAATGACTGGAAGTGAAAGGTTTGCGTCAACTATCGCCTGAGGAACGCTTGCAAAAGGAAGCAAGACTGATGAAAGAAGGGCGTAAGCGGTATGTGAGTGAGCTCCGCAAACAGCTGAAGGAGCTGCATGACGTTAGTGAGGTTCATGAATCCGGGCGCACGCTTGCGGCAGCCAAGCGGATCTATAGATTGGTTCATACCATGAAAGGCAGTTCGTCTGTTTTCGGTTTTATGCGCATCGGTCTTGTAGCCGAGAAACTGGTTCGCTTATGGGAATGGACTCAAAGGACGGACGACGGCTGGGATCATGCCCAAATCGCGGCAGAGTTCCAGCTCTGCGTACAGGCCGGGGCTAAGTGGAAGCAGCAGCTGCTGATGGAATTTGATCTTTACTGTCAGGAGATGGATTTGGACGAGCAGCAGGAGCAGTTCGGAAAAATTACGCTGGCGCCATCGGGAGGAAGACTGCTGATCATTGATGATGACGATGCTCTTCGTTCTTATCTGGTGAGGCGTCTTAAGCTCGAGGGCTATGAAGTGGACCATGCGTCGGACGTAGGGACCGCCCAGAAGCTGCTGCGAGAGCATAATTACGATTTGATTACATTGGATTTGATGATGTATCCGCAGTCCGGTTACGAATTGTTTGAATTCGTGAAGGAGGATCCTACGCTGAAATGGGTCCCGCTTGTGGTGCTTTCCGGACGGGACGATATTCACGATAAAGTACGCTGCTTTTATTTGGGTGCCGATGACTTTGTCACGAAGCCTTTTCAATATGAGGAGTTGAGCGCACGCATCTACAGCCTTCTGAAACGAACGAAAAATTTTGAGCAGATGGCTTTTCGCGACCCGCTGACCGGGATCTATAACCGGCGCTTTTTCGATCATCAAATTCAAGTGGAGCTTCAGCGCATCAGCCGTTATCCGGCGCCGATCTCGCTTGTTTTTATCGATATCGACAGGTTCAAAAGCATTAACGATACGCATGGCCACCATGTAGGGGATTTGGTACTACAGGGCTTGGCTCATATTCTGCAAAAAAATCTACGCTCCACCGATCTGATCGCGCGCTTTGGCGGGGAGGAGTTTGTCGTGGTCCTTCCGGGAAGCACGGCTCAGGATGCGCAAAAAACGATAGAGTCCATCCTGCAGCAGATTCGTACGGAGCCTGTGGCTCAGAACGATGGACAGACCTTCCATATTACGTTCTCGGCAGGCGTGTCCGCATGGTCCGAAGGGATGACGATTGAAGAATGGATTCAGCGATCCGATGATGCGATGTATGCCGCCAAACAAGGCGGGAGAGACCGCGTGATGATTTATGTCGATGAGATGGGGGATCCGTGCAGCTCGCCATCGGAAGGAACCGAGGAGCGCCGCCCGACGGTCTTGATTGCTGATGATGACCGCATTCTAAGGTCCATTCTGGTTTCGAAGCTGCAGCATCTTCCGGTGACCTTCCTGGAAGCGTCGGATGGGGAAGAGGCTTACGGCATTCTAACACGCCAGTCCGTTGATGTATGTGTGCTGGACGGCGTGATGCCTCGTTTGGGAGGCTTCGAACTGCTGGAGCGATTCGGGCAGGAAGGCTCGATACCTCCGAATTTGTCCATCCTTATGCTCTCGGGGAGAAGCCGAGAGGATGAACCGGCGAAAGGGCTGCCTGCCGGAGTCGATATTTTCATGCATAAGCCGTTTTCCATGGTAGAGCTTGAGATGAAGGTGAAGCAGCTGTTGAAGCTGCCGTAAGGCAGAACCGCGTTCTAATTTCTAGAGCCGATATAAAAAGAACACCCCCATGCTTCCAGAGGGAAGAAGGGGGTGTATTTGTTTTACAGATCATCCCAGTTCATGTTGGATGATTTGCTGTAGTTCGTTACTTTTTGCTCGAAGAAGTCGGTTTTGATGCCGTTCATATTACTGAACGTTTCGACCCATTTCATCGGATGCTCCACAACTTCCGGGAACAAAATTTCGAGACCGAGGTTTCTTAAACGCTCATTGGACAAGTACTTGATATATTGATCGATGATTTCGTTGCTGAGACCGCTGATGTTATTGTTGGTAATGTATTGGCCCCATTCGATTTCATGGTTCACGGCGGTTTTCATCATTTGACGAAGCTCTTCGATCAGCTCGTCGGTGAAAATATCCGGATTTTCCTTGCGGATTTCCCGGAAAATATTTTGGAACAACGCCAGATGTGTCAGCTCGTCACGCTGAATGTATTTGATTTCGGATACGGTGCCGAGCATTTTGCCCTGACGTCCGAGCGCGTAGAAGAAGCTGAAGCCGCTGTAGAAGTAGATGCCTTCCAGAATATAGTTCGCCATAATGGTTTTCATCAGATTCTTCGTGGAAGGATCTTCGACAAAGTTTTCATACAGGTCGGTGATGAACCGGTTCCGGCGCAGCAAATGCTTGTCTTCACGCCATTGGTTATAGATATCGTCACGTGCCTCGGCTGAAACTACGCTGTCGAGAATGTACGAGTAGCTTTGGCTGTGAACGGCTTCCTGGAACGTCTGTACCGTCAGGCACAGATTCACCTCGGGCGCCGTAATATACTCGTTAATGTTAGGCAGATTTGCCGTTTGCAGCGAATCCAGGAAGATCAGGAAGCTGATGATTTTGTCATAGCTTTGACGCTCATGAGGCGACAAAAATTTGTAGTCCTTGGCGTCCTGCGCCAAAGGAATTTCTTCCGGAATCCAGAAGTTGTTCATCATTGTGCGATACATTTTCGTCGCCCAATCGTACTTCACGTTGTTCAGCTCAATCAGGTTCGTCGTATTGCCGCCGATCATGCGGCGTTTTCCCCAGTCACGGTCTCCGTGCTCGTTAAACAGTTTTTTCTTCTGTAATTGGTCCAAGAAGAGCTACCCCCTAAATCCCCCTGCAAGGGGGACCCCATGGGGCTCTGCCCCCTGGACCCCCTCGGCTGTGGGAGTTACTTTTTGTTGGTTTGGAGCGCGTTCGTACCCCATCCCCCGGCTCTGGCTGCGCCATTTGCCGGGGGATGGGGTACACGCTTTACGTTGGTGCGATGGTGCATTTTGGTGTTAGGTTGGTGCAATTGGGCGCTTACGTAAGTGCCTGTTCATTCGCTGACGCTTATGAACGGGGCACCTACACGCTTAACGTTTTGAGGGTTGGGGCAGGGGAGGAAGGGCGGGCAGTTCGCTATCGCTGCTGCCAAAAACCTAACCCCCCAGAACCCGAAAACCCGAAAACCCGAAAACCCGAAAACCAGAAAAGCATTAAGGGCGAGGCAGTACGCTTTGCTGCTGCCGGACCCTAATTGATGCCTAGCTTACTATGGCTGCAATATGATTTCATTATGCAGAACAGCTTACGCAATCTTCCACTTCAAGGCTTTTATTCCGTACGTAGTATACGGTTTTCAAGCCGTTTTCCCAAGCGGCCATGTACAGCTCCAGGAATTCCTTGGCAGAAAGCTCAGGAGTGATGTACAGGTTGAACGATTGAGCCTGGTCAATATGACGCTGGCGTACGCCAGCGGCCTTGATGCTCCAATGCTGGTCGATACGATGAGCTTCCTTGTAGAACCACATCGTTTCGGCGTTCAGGTTTGGAGCGGTTTGCGGGATGACCGCATTTTTCTTTTCTTCTACGAAGAACTTGTTGAAGATCGGGTCGATACCTGCGGTAGAACCGGCGATCAACGAGGTAGAAGCGGTAGGAGCGATAGCGAACATCCAGGCGTTACGTACGCCGTGCTTGACTACCTGCTCTTTCAATTCGAGCCATTCCGGGCTGTTATAGCCGCGGTCATCGAAATAAGCGCCGGTTTGCCATTCGCTGCCCTCGAATACTTTGTAGGCGCCTTTTTCTTTGGCAATTTCCATCGAAGCTTTGATTGCGTAAAAGTTCATCCACTCATACACTTCATTAGCTTTAGCGATATGCTCATCGGATTCCCATTGAATCTTCAGCTGAGCCAGCATTTGATGATAACCGCTGGAGCCGAGGCCAACAGCGCGGTATTTTTTATTCGTAATTTCCGCTTGCGGGATCGGATAATGATTCAAATCGATGACGTTGTCCATCATGCGCATTTGCGTTGTAACGACGCGTTCGATATCTTCCTTCGTATACACGCGTCCCAGGTTCAGGGAAGACAGGTTGCACACGACAAAATCGCCGCTCTTCACTTGATTCGTAATAATGCCGTCTTCATGGAAACTTTGAACCAGCTCGGTCGGGCTCATGTTCTGGCAAATCTCGGTGCACAGATTGGAGCAATAAATCATGCCCGCGTGCTTATTAGGGTTAGCACGGTTGACGGTATCGCGGAAAAACAGGAACGGAGTTCCCGTCTCGAACGAGCTCGTCATAATGCGCTTCATGATATCGATAGCCGGAATTTCTTCTTTGGAAATTTTATCGTCGTTCACGCAATCCCAGTAGCGGCGCTCCCATTCCTCGCCCCAGCTGTCCTCGATCGAGTAGCCTTTCGCTTTACGAACCTCATGAGGGTCGAACAAGTACCAGGTGCCTCTTTCCTTCACTGTTTTCATGAACAAATCCGGGATACAAACGCCAGGGAAAATATCGTGAGCCTTCATACGATCGTCGCCGTTGTTAGTTTTCAGGTTCAGGAAATCGAGAATATCCTTGTGCCATACGTCCAGGTAGATAGCTACCGCACCGGAGCGGACGCCTAATTGATCTACGGCGATAGCCGTGTTGTTGTAGTTTTTGATCCACGGCACGACGCCGCCTGCAACGTTCTTATAACCGCGAATGTTGGAGCCGCGGCTGCGAACCTTGCCGACATAGATTCCCATGCCGCCGCCATGCTTGGATACCTGGGCGAAGCTTTGGTCCACGTTGTAAATGCCCCACAGATTATCCGGCACCGTATCGATAAAGCAGCTGGACAGCTGATGCAGCGGCTTGCGGGCATTGGCGAGCGTCGGTGTAGCGACGGTCATTTCCAGGTTGCTCAGCACATCGTAGAACTGCTTGGCCCATTTGAGCTTGTCCGTTTCCTTCATAGCCAGATGCATGGCGACACCCATGAACAGCTCCTGCGGCAGCTCCAGCACTTCTTTGTCCATGCCGCGAATCAGGTAGCGGTCAGCCAATGTTTTGAGACCGATATAGTTTAAGAGATAATCGCGCTCCGGTTTGATGTAAGCGCCCAGCTCTTGAATATCTTCCTTTGTATAATGCTCGAGTATGTATTTTCCATACAATCCCATATCAGTTAAGTAAGTGATGAGGGAGTACAAGTCGCCATAGCCAAAATGGCCGTATTTACGATTCAAACGGGCTTCCTTGTACAAATCGTAGGTGAGAAGCTTCGCAGCGACGTACTGCCAGTTCGGCTGCTCGACGCTTGTTTTTTCCACGGCTACCTGGATAAGCAAACGCTGAATTTCTTTCGTTGAAATCCCGTTGCGGAACAAAGGCAGCAATGCGGTTTCCAGCTCGAGCTGATCGCATTCCGGATATGTTTCGCAAGCGAAATCGATAACCTTCTTCATTTTGGAGAAAACAAGCTCTTCTTTCGTTCCGTCTCTCTTTACGATAATCATCTAAAACCTACTCCTTTTTTTGAGCGAAGATGGGAAAAATGCGCATTGAAAAAGCATGCAGCCCTGCTTAAAGCGGGCGCATGCCAGCAGCTAAGGTGGCCATGCATCGTTGT
The DNA here is from genome assembly GCF_002042965.1 of Paenibacillus sp. 32352. GTDB lineage: Bacteria > Bacillota > Bacilli > Paenibacillales > NBRC-103111 > Paenibacillus_S > Paenibacillus_S vulneris. Next base: position 119,223 of record NZ_MZNT01000018.1, read on the forward strand.
GGCGCGGGTTCCTTAAGGCCCATGGCTGAATCTATGAAACCGCGTGAAAGCGAAATGTGTCGTTTGTGAGAGATATTCCCACAATATATAGTTGTCTTTGAAGACATAAATAGAATTTACCTCAATATATGGTGGGTGTCAAATGAATATTTTTCGACAAGTTTCATGCCTTCCGAGGCCATTTGATAGGCTGTAAACAGCCGAATTCCTTTTGATAGGGGCGATTCCGAGCCTTCATCGGATGTAGCTTCTGCATAAAAAGATAGATTTTCAAGAAGAAAAATAGGAGCTTAGACCTACTAGCTTCTTCTGCCAAAAAGCTGATGCCAGTCCAATATAAGCAAGATCATAATGAGGAGCCATTTCGGATCATAAAAGGTTCAATAATGATGTTCACGAAAGGAAGGAATTTCTAACACGACAACGAATATATGTTCGTATATCTGAAAAGGTGGGAGGATCAAGGATGTCGTTATCTTTCAAAAAAGAGCTGGCCCAAGCTTATGATGCGGATGCCGTACGCCGTTCACATTCATCCATGTCGGACTGGAAGGCAGTGGAAAGGGATTTGTTCATAGAGCGTCTGCGAAAAAATGGAGGAGGGAGCGTGCTTGAGATAGGGGCCGGGACCGGCAGAGACAGCTTTTATTTCCAGCAGTGCGGGTTGGAGGTGACCTGTATTGATTTATCCGAAGAAATGGTCCGTCATTGCAAGGAGAAGGGGCTGAATACGGCTGTGATGGACTTTTATCAGCTGGAGTTTCCTGACCGATCGTTTGACGCCGTCTATGCGCTGAACTGCCTGCTGCATGTGCCCAAACAAGAGCTGGGTCAGGTGCTTGCGGAAATTCGCAGAGTGCTTAAACCCAATGGCCTCTTTTATATGGGGGTATACGGAGGGCGCGACTCGGAGGGGATCTGGGAGAGTGACGTGTGCGAGCCGAAACGGTTCTTTTCGTTCTATACCGATGCGGCCATTCAGGAGGCTGTGAAACCGTACTTCAAGCTCGATTCTTATCGCATAGTCCCTCTTCAGCAGGACGAGCTGCATTTTCAATCCCTCTTCCTATTACCATAAAAAAGAAGCCCTGCAGCTTTTGCTGCAGGACAAGTTATTAAAAAACTGGTTTTGCACGAACGATGCTGCAAACGGAGGCGGGGTATGCCTTGGAGGAGCGATAGCGACCGCCTCTGTTCTCGGAAAATACCCGCTGTAGAGCGAATATAATCGAAATTTTCCGAGAACAACCGTGGCTGGAGGGGCATACCCCACCGGAGGATGATAGCACGGGTTCAAGTTTTACTGGTTTTTGAACACTCTCCCCGAGGCACTCGCTGCGGGACTTCTTTTCCCCCTCAACCGAATTGCGCCTGATGCAGCTTGGCATAGGCCCCTCCTACAGCCAGCAGCTCTTCGTGCCGGCCCTGCTCCGCAATCCCGTCCTCATTGACTACGATAATCCGGTCGGCATGTCGGATGGTCGCGAGCCTGTGGGCGATAACGAGAGTCGTGCGGTTCGCCGACAGCTCGGTAAGCGCCTGCTGGATCACGGCCTCGGTCTCGGTGTCGAGTGCAGAGGTCGCTTCGTCCAGGATCAGGATCGGCGGGTTCTTAAGGAACATCCGCGCAATGGCCAGACGCTGCTTTTGCCCGCCGGACAGCTTCACGCCCCTTTCCCCGATAGGGGTATCGAGCCCGAGCGGGAGCGAGGCGATGACCGACTCCAGATGCGCGCTGCGGGCGGCAGCCAGGATCTCTTCTTCGGTCGCGCCAAGCTTGCCGTAAGCAATATTGTCACGCAGCGTTCCCGAGAACAGGAAGACATCCTGCTGAACGATGCCGATCTGCGAACGCAGGGAACGCTGCGTCATCTGGCGGATATCGATGCCGTCGATGGAGATGCTGCCGCTCTCAATTTCATAGAAGCGGGGAAGGAGGCTGCACAAGGTCGTTTTTCCGGCTCCGGAGGGGCCGACAAAAGCGACGGTTTCACCCGCCCGAATGCGCAGGTTGATGTCCCGCAGCACATGCGCATGATTTTCGTAACCGAAGGTCACGCCCTTAAACTCAATGTCCCCGTTCAAATGCTTGACATTCACGGCATTCGGCGCATCGGCCACGTCCGGCTCCACATCCATAATTTCCAGGAACCTTTTGAACCCGGCCATACCTTTCGGGTACTGCTCCAGCAGCGCGGTTATTTTTTCAATCGGCTTGAAGAAGATATTTACGAATAGAAGGAAGCCGACCAGCTCTCCGTAAGACATGCCCCGGTAAATGACCAGCCAGGCTCCGCATAGAAGCACAAGCAGCGTAATCAGCCTCATGAGCAAGTACATCCCGGATGCGCTGTATGCGATAATCCAATAGGATTGCAGCTTGGCGAAGCGGTACTTCTTGTTGTTCTCCGAAAATTTCTTGATCTCATGCTGTTCATTCGTAAATGACTGCACAACGCGAATGCCGGCGACACTGTCCTCGACCTGGGCGTTCACGTCGGCAATGTTCGTATACATCTGATTGGCTGCCTTGACGAGCCTCCCGTTGCAGAGCACGATCAGCCATATCAATAAAGGAAGAGCTATGAAGGTAATGCAGGCCAGCTGCCAGTTTAAGTAAAGCATAATCGAGAAGGCGCCGATAAAGGTCATAACGGCAATGAACAAATCCTCAGGCCCGTGATGCGCTACTTCCCCGATCTCAAACAGGTCGTTCGTCATTCTGGACATCAAATGTCCGGTCTTATGGTTATCGAAAAAGCGAAACGATAATTTTTGCACATGCTGAAACAGCTTTTGACGCATATCAAATTCGATTTGAATTCCAAGCTTATGTCCCCAATAGGTGACGACAAACTGAAGGCCGCTGCTCAGCAAATACATGGCAAGCAAGCCGGCTCCCGCCCACAGTATCCAGGGCCAGTTGCGATCAGGCAGCAGACTGTCGACGATCCACTTGACTGCCAGCGGAAAGCTGAGCTCAAGAAGGGCCACGAACAGAGAGGCCGTAAAATCGACGGCGAACAGCTTCCAATGAGGCCGATAGAAGGCCATGAAACGGCGTATCACAAAAGATTCCTTCCTTTCTCCGCAATGTATTTACGTATTTTAATAGGGAAGAGGCTTGGTGACAAGAGAAGAGATGATCTTAATTATTTTTTCCACCGGCAAGAGTATGACATTACGGTGAAAAGTTTGGTTAGCCTCGTCCGAGTATGCTACATTAGAACATAAGAAGGCGGCTACGGAACGTCGCGGTGCCGCGAAATTTTCAAGGTTAGGGGAGAACGAGATTGAGTGAGAAGGATGCGCTTGTTCGATTCGGCATCTCCATGCCGCAATCCTTAATTGAGCAGTTCGATGCGCTGCTGGAGGAACAGGGATATGATAATCGGTCCGAGGCGATTAGGGATTTGGTGCGCAAAGCGCTGCTCGCGCCCTCCCAGATCAAACCCGATCAGATGGCGGCAGGAACGATCGTTATGGTGTACGACCACCATGTCAGCGATTTGCCGATCGTACTGACCGAGCTGCAGCATGAGTACCATCATGAGATCAACTCTACGATGCATATTCATTTGAACCATCAGCAATGCCTGGAAGTGATTGTGGTTCGAGGCGTCGTGAGCAAGCTGCGGGAGCTGCAGCAGCGCATTCAGGTGCTCAAAGGCGTGTTTTATGCAGAGCTGTCCGTAACCCATATGGATAGCCGTGGGGCCGACCGCTCCCATCATCATGATCATGCACACCCCCATTCCCATGGAGAATAAGTGCGATAGGCTTTTGAAGAGATAAATATGCGTAAGTGGTAAGGGATTCTTAGACGGGAGGTATACCAATGGGGAAAAAATATTACACGCTGGCTGAAGCCAACGCGATACTGCCGATTGTACAACAGGAGCTGGAGAAGCTGCAGGATATCAAACGGCGGTTTCGCGTGAAATATGAACAGCTGCATCAGCTAAAAATCTACCACCGTCAACAAGGTGTGATGGTCGAGGAAGATCCGTATTTTACATTGGAATGTGAAATGGAATTTATGCAGCTGGAAGGCAATGCTGTGCTTCAAAGCTTTGAACTAAAGGGCGTTCAGCTGAAGGATGTCGATACCGGACTTGTCGATTTTCCGGCATGGATCAACGGTGAGGAAGTGCTGCTGTGCTGGAGACAGGGAGAGCCGCGCGTCGAGCACTATCACGGGCTGTATGATGGTTTTGCGGGTAGAAAGAAGATTACGGGCGAGTAGCCTGTTCATAGGATCAAGGAGGACTTTCTCACAATGATCACCATAAAGACGGCCGGCACGCGTCGGCGGAGAATAATAAGCAGACAAGTCGGGTGGCTGGTGCCGCTTATTTGCTGTCTATGCTTTTTCTTTTATCCGGTTGTTTTGCCGAATCCGGTTTCGGCGCATGCCAGCCTTGTGGAGTCGGTACCGCCAGCCAATGCGGAACTGAATGAGCCGCCGGGCAGCATTACTCTCACTTTTAATGAAAGATTGGAAGACGGCATCTATTATGTGCGGGTTTATGATAGCAGCAAGAAGCAGGTGACCGCGAATAAAGCTCAATTGAATGCCAACCGGACTTCCGTTGAACTGCAGCTGCCCAAGCTCGGGCAAGGAAGCTATCTGGTCACTTATCATGTCATCTCAGCTGACGGACATCCCGTAGAAGGCACGTATTTATTTGCAGTAGGCCAAAGCTTGGGCAATCAGCCTGCGGAGGCGTTGCCATCGATGGAGCATATGCATTCCCATGGCTTGTCGACGCAGCTCGGATTTATGGAGATTCTTCAATATATATCCAGAATCCTATATTATGCATTGATGCTGCTGTTCACCGGCTGGGTCGTATGGCAGAGATTTTATGGCAGCCGCAGCGACAGTGTGTCATCGCTGCTTCAACAATGGAGCATGCAGCTGCAGCGCGGATATTTACTTGCCTTCTTGTTCTTTATGTTCACTCACGTGTTTGCACTTATCGGGGATGGCGGACCGGAAGCGTTCGCAGTCATTTTTACCAAAACGATTATCGGCTATATTTGGATAGCCTCTCTTGTAGTGTCCCTATTGGGCCTTGTCCTGCTGTACCGCCGTCTCTGGCTGGATTTGACCTGGGTAGCGCTTGTATGGCTGACCAAAGGTCTCAATGGCCATGCCGCCGCATTTCAGCCTCTGAAGCAGACCTTGCTGCTGGATATCATCCACTTGGCTGCTGCAGCTCTATGGGTAGGCGGTCTGCTGATGCTGATTGTCCTCTGGAGGCACAGCAAGGAAGAAGGCTTGCGGTTCTTCCCGCGGTTTTCCTCCACTGCGCTGGCTTCCATTGTCCTGCTGGTATTGTCGGGAATATTGTCCGTTCTGATCTTTTTGCCGAATGTCGAATATATTGTGGAGACCCAATGGGGCAAGCTTCTGCTCGCCAAATGTGCTCTGGTGCTCCTGGTTATTTGTACGGCGGCATGGCTTCGCTGGGCATACAGGAAGCGCGGCGAGGGCAGGATCGCAGCATTGCTTAAAGCGGATGCTGTACTGGCGCTTCTCATCGTGTTCATTGTCGGCGTGTTCACTTATTTGACGCCGCTGCCTGCGAACGAGCCGCTGAATTGGCATGTGATGGGAGACAAGATCCACATGACCACGCAGATCACGCCTAACGTGCCGGGAGTGAATGATTTCACGGTGAAGGTGTGGCTGCCGGAATCGTTAGGCAAGCCAAAGCAAATGATCTTGAAGCTCCACGATGCCAGTGCCAAAGATATAGCTCCTATCGAGGTTCCTGTCCAATATACCGAGGATGCCAGCGTGGAGGACAGCTTTGGGGGATTGAAGAAGCATACGTATAAGGCCAAAGGTGCTTACCTGCCTTATCCAGGCTATTGGGACATCGAGGTTCGGGTTATGGACAGCAATGATGACGAAACGGTCTACAACAAACAAATCCGTTTATTTTAATTCGAAAAGAATACTTATGTAACAACGAGCCCGGCGTGAATGCCGGGTTTTCTTTGGATTTATTTATCTATTTATCTTTTTATTTATCTATTGCATCATTGGTTTGCGGTTCCATTGAATGGTTCGTTCCGTATAATTCATTTAAATGCTCCACATGAGCTACTCCCCAATCATTTAACGCCTGCAAAATGGTTGCCATCCCTTTACCGTATTCTGTGATGGAGTATTCTACCTTGGGGGGAACTTGGTGATATATCTCACGATGAACAATATCGTGATATTCCAACTCCCGTAATTGTTGGGTCAGCATTTTTTTGGTGATATCCGGTATCGATTTTTGAAGCTCGCTAAATCTCATAGTTCCGTTTGAAAAAAGGCGAAGCAGAATAACTGGCTTCCATTTCCCGACAAGAATCTCCAACGCCGTCTCGAATTTACAAAAGGTAGACATGAATATTACTCCCCATTCCTTTACCCGCCTTAGGTTTCTTTTTGTATACTACGTTTATTTTAAGTAACTACTTCCTTAAGCGATTCCTATGGATTATTATGCATCTAGAGCTCAATAGACACAAGAGGAGAGATGTTGAAGAAAAAACAGTATGGATTCTCGTTAATCAGGCTGGGATATCAATATAAGAAAGTGATAGGGAGTGGGCGTCATCTATGAATGTCGGTTTATGGATCGTACAAGGGATATTGGCATTGGGATTTATTTATTCCGGTTGGTTGAAGGCGTTTCAGTATGAAGCAGCAAAAACGTCCTGGACATGGGTGAGTGATGTTCCCCAAAATCTCGTTTTCTTTATTGGTTTAGTGGAATTGCTTGGAGTAATAGGGTTAATTTTGCCTCAAGCTTTCAAAATCGTCCCTGTTTTGACACCGATTGCTGCGGCCGGACTTGCTGTAATCGTTCTTTTGGGTGCAGTATTCCATATTATGCGCGGCGAATATGGGGAAATTGTCGTGAACTTCATTTTCTTAGCGCTTGCCCTATTTGTTGCGATTGGGCGTTTAAAGTATTGAGCTGCTGTATCCTATTAGCGTAATGATTCTCGGTTAAACAAAACCAAACCCCTTCAGCCTAAAGGAAGGGGTTTTTGAATGCTATTTTTTCTCTTTAATAACCAATAAAACGCCGATGAGAATGAAGAAGGAACCAATCCAAAACGTTACGCCTATGCTCTCCCCTAAAATAAGCCATCCAAGGAATGTGCCGACCACGGGCTGAAAGAAGAAAAACAGCCCGCCGTTGGAGGCGTTAAGCATTTGTAATCCACGATTCCAGAGCAGAAATCCGCCTGCTGTTGAGATAACACCCAAATACAAGACTCCTCCCCAAATACTAGGATTCGTCAGTTGAGAGAAGTTAATTGCTTGTAAACGTGGCAATACAAAAGGGGTCAGCACAATTAGGGATACGAAGATGGAATAGGTAGTCACCACAGTTTGTGAATAACTATTCGGAACACGCTTGACAAGCACAGACATCAATGCCCATGTTAATGCAGCTATGAGAAGCCAAATACCGCCAAGTTTATTGGAAAGGTTCACTTGTCCTACTCCAACTATGAGTAAAACCCCAATGGTTGCTAGACCAATAGAGAGTCCCTTTTTTAAAGTAAACCGCTCTTTAAGGAGCAGGAGAGCAAAAATCACCATAAATGCTGGTGTTGAGGAAGTTATAATGGCTCCCAATTGTGCTGAGGACAGCATGGTACCTGTTTCCTGAGCAACTATCGAAATGGTATTCCCAATAACCCCAATAGCTATGATGATTAAAAAATGATGCTTATGAATTCGCCAGTTTTGCCGTGTCGTCAAGCCGATCATGAGCAGTGCCAGAATTGCCACTACATATCGCATCCACACCAGCTCGAGTGGGGGGATGACCGCAACTACAATTTTAACTACAACGTACATGCCGCCCCAAATACTGGCAGCTAAAGCTAAATAAACAGAACCTAATAAGGTATTTTTCATTTTTCGTTCCCTCCGTTTTTAGTTAAGGTCATCAGGCCCCTAACGGAGAGAATGCAGTCACCTTCACTCCACTAAGGGCGCGGAAGTGCTGCTGGTACATCATTTTCAAATAGTGGAGAATAATACATTTGGATTCACCTCTAGTCCCAATCTAACTGTAATAGATAAGAAGTATAGTAACAAAATATCGACCTTCTGAACAGACAAACAGCATTTAGTAAATCCTAGCTGGATGCAGCAGCATCCAATACATCCTTATTTCCCCTTTCCATGAGTAATTCCAAGAAAATGCTGCAAAATACAGAAGAAGCACAAAATGAATTTGGGGTGGCATATGAACATCATCCATCGACTGTTTCATTGGACGCTTAAAAAATCCGGTCAAGCTGAACCCCATACCAACAAGGAAGAACATAACGACATGCCTTCCCTGAATCAAACGCTGAACGAATTCAGGGATTGTGCCGATTTAGTACATCGTTCGTATGCAGATATCGGCATAGATTTGTTATATTTTGGCCCCTTGGTCAACAGCGATACCCTCCTAGGGGACGTGGTGAATTCGTTACTAGGATTGCAAAAGGAGCAAGTGGCCCGGTATCTGCAGCAGTCCCAATTTCACCTGGCTTCGAATATGAAGGATGTGGTTAAAGGGATTTTGGCGGGTCAGGCAGCGATCTTTTTCCAAGAACAAGCCTATCTCGCGGACGTATACGGGCCTCCTTCCCGTTCTGTATCGATATCGGAAACGGAGACCGTCATTACCGGTCCTCATGATGCGTTTACGGAAGAAGCGGGAGTGAATCTTTCCTTAATTCGCCGAAGGGTCAAGAGCTCTCATCTGAAGGTGATTAAACTATCAGTAGGCGAGGTCACCAAAACGGATGTGTACCTCTTATATATCCAAGATATTGCCAATGAGGCTTATGTGGAGGAGGCCATCCTCAGGATCAGAAACATTGAAATCGACGAGGTTTTCGATACGAATATGCTTATTCAATATATTGACGATAGTCCCTATTCCATCTTTCCTCAGTTTCATACCTCCGAACGACCGGATGCTATCGCTTCCAAGCTGGTCGCAGGCCGTATTGTCGGAATTACGGACGGCAGCCCTTCCGCTTTCAGCGCGCCGACCTCATTTTTTGAGTTTTTTTCCTCGTCGGATGATTATTACCAACGATGGCTGATCGGCACGGCGACACGCCTGTTAAGGCTATTGGCTTTCGGAATTACCATTATCTTCACAGCTCTGTATGTTTCGATAACAACTTACCATTATGAAATGATACCTGAGAATCTGCTCATTACGATAGCCGAATCGCGAAGTAGAGTCCCATTTCCACCTGTATATGAGGCTTTCCTAATGGAAATTACGATTGAGCTTCTGAGGGAGGCAGGCGCGAGGCTGCCGACGAAGATAGGTCAAACCATCGGTATCGTTGGAGGTATTGTTATTGGGCAAGCTGCCGTACAAGCGGGGCTTACAAGCAATATATTAATTATTGCCGTGGCTTCCTCTGCCATCTCCTCATTCGTTATCCCAAGCTATGTTATGAGCGCTTCTATCCGACTTCTTCGTTTCGGGTTAATTTTGCTGGCGGGCTTGGCGGGCAATTTCGGTCTGGCGGTAGGAATTGCAGCGATAGTCGTTCATATGAGCGGAATCACAAGTCTCGGGACGTCTTACCTAACCCCTGTAGCTCCATCTCAAATGAAGGATTGGAAGGATATGTTTATCAGGGCCCCTTTCAATTTACTGACCGCCCGGCCAACGCAGAGCAATACGCCCAATAAGGTGAGAAATAAAATGAGGAGATAACGCCAGTTGAGAATTCAAGAGAAACTATCCTACTTTCACGCTTCCATCCTTATTTTTATGATTCAAACCGGAGTCGTGCTGTTCAGCCTTCCTCAGCTATTGGCCCAGCAATTTGGCACCAACGGATGGATAATGCTGTTTTTCTTCGGGGCAATTGCGCAAGCCAATATTTATTTAATATCGCTTGTGTACCGTCTTGGCCAAGGCAGGTCTCTGTTTGAAATCGTAGAACAGTCGGTTCCTAAATTCATTCTATACCCTCTTTATGTAGCTTTGGTGAGCATATGGGCGTTGTTAGGCTGTTTGGTTACCAAAGAATATGTGCTTATTTTCCAAATGGTTGCTTTCCCTACGACAAGTCCGATGGTTTTCAAGCTTATTGTCGATATTCTTGTCTACGGTTTATTGATTAAGGGCATATACAATATTTCCAAAGCCGCAACCGTCTTCTTTTGGCTCGTCGTATGGATGAATCTTTTGATCTTTTTTTTATACGAGGAATTTAACTGGTCAAGACTGACTCCCTTCTTTTTGCAGGGGGGAGATAATACGGTCAAGGGATATTTTCAGGTATATTCTGCGTTTCTCGGGTACGAGCTTAGCCTTCTTCTCTTCCCCTATTCCGATAAAAAAACGAAGCTGATGAAAGCCGCCACATGGGGAAATATGATCTTGTGCGTAACTTACGCTTACCTTTGCTTGATCGTCTTCGGTTTTCTTGGTGCGGAACAGTTGAAAGTGATGCTGTTTCCCGTTCTGGATATTTTGGCCTACATTAAATTCCCGTTTGTGGAACGTATAGAAAATTTGTTTTACGGTTTCTTCTTATTCACGGTAATGATCACCACCGTTATGTATACCTGGTCAGCTAATGAAGTAGGCATAAGGTTGATCCCTAAAATGAAGGAGAACGTCATGGGATTTCTGATTGTTGGCCTTGTTTATCTCGTATCCTTTATCCCGGATATATTAAGTAAAGTCCAGCATTGGTTAAACGTGCTGTCTATGATTGAAATGGGCATCGCTTTTGGATTGCCTATCTTGGCCATCTTCATACTGCTCTTGCAGAAATCAAAGGGAGAATTGCCGGATGGATAAAACAAGATGGATGGCAGGCCTGCTTCTTCTAATTTTTCTTACCGGCTGCGGGGACCAGCGTGTATTGGAAAGAGTGGGGTTTATTCAGACCACGACATATGATCTGATGCCGGACGGCACCTACAAAATTGTTATCGCTCTCCCTAAGGTGGATCCCGAATCGAAGGTATCCCGCGATATTCTTGCTACTGTCGCACATAGCGTCAAGGAAGCCAAGATTAACCTTTCCAAAAAAAGCAGTCTGATGTTAGTCAACGGGCAAATACGGAATGTTCTATTTGGTTTGGCGGTTGCCAAGAAAGGATTAGACAATCACTTTGATACGTTGGCTCGAGATCCGTCCATTTCCCCTCATATGAAAATAACGCTGGTAGATGGAAGTGCGGGCGCCATCATGGAGAAAACCTATTCGCATCACAAAAACACAGGGAAATATATCGATCATTTACTGGAAAAGGAATCAAAACAGCACGCAGTGCCAAAAGTCACTTTATACAGCTTTTTGAGAGATTACTATGATGATGGTATTGATCCGGTTGCCCCTGTCATTAAGGATATCGGGGAAGGGATAACTATCGATGCCGTTGGATTGTTCCGGGATAACAAGTATATCGATAAGATCAGCTCGAAGGAAACGATGATTCTCGCAGTTCTAAGGGACTCGTTCAAAAGAGGGAATATCGCTATTCCTTTGGACAAGAATAATCCGTCGGAAGTGGCCATGTTCAATTCTTTGATCAGCCGGAGGAAAGTAAACATTATACAAAATAGCGAAGGGAAGCCCGCCGCTCGCATCCTTGTTCGTATCAAAGGAACCGTGTTGGAATATACGGGTGATTTAAAGCTAGGGGAAGACAAGGATAGGCGGGAGCTGGAGAAGAAGATATCGGCCCTTCTTACGGCTCAAGGTAACCAAATGATTCGGTTCATGCAGAGCAAAAAAGTCGATAGCCTGGGAATTGGAACCTACGTTAGAAATCAAATGAGCTATAGCGGATGGAAAAAGATGGACTGGCACGAGGAATATTCGAAAATGGATATACAGTGCAGGATTCAAATGGAGATAAAAAATTACGGGAAGATCAAATAGAAAGCCTGCGGCTGGAGTCACCTCGGTGAAACAACGAGACGCAGGCTGTTGAAGCAAGGTGGGAAAAGGTCGCTTTATTCTTTCCAGCTTTGCTTGTGCAAGTCGGACACGTACTGAGCAGCTGCCGCGTTGGAAATGACCTGCTCCGGACTTTTGCAGCCGGGAATAACGGCCGTCACCGCAGGATGCTTCAAGCACCAGGCCAGCGCCCAAGTGGCCATATCCATTCCGGCGGGTACCTCATGCTCACGGATGCGTTCCACTTCCTCCAAACGGCGGATGGTTTGTTCACGGTCATGGCGGTTGCGGACGTCGTTATCCGGGAATACGGCACCCGGTTTGTACTTGCCGCTCAAATAACCGCTTGCCAACGGCACGCGCGCCAATACGCCCAAATCCTGTTCTTCGCAGGAAGGGAATACGCGTTCTTCGGGCTTGCGGTCCAACCGATTGTAAACGACCTGAATCGTTTGAGAATGAACCTTGGTCGATGCCGCAGTCTGGTGCAGATTATCGTTGCTTGCGATCGAGGTACCCAGATGACGGATTTTGCCTGCTTGTACCTGCTTGTCCAGTAAGGTCCACAGATCGTCTTGGTCGAAAGCCTCATCCGTTCCCGAGTGGAACTGGTATAAGTCGATATAGTCCGTCTTGAGCGCCCGTAGTGATGCTTCCAGCTGCTCCAGCACTTCCTTCGGAGACCAGTGCTGCGTACGCTCCTGGTGGCCGTGAAAATGATGGCCGAATTTGGTAGCGATGATCCAGTCCTCGCGGCGGTTGCGGGCTACATAATCTCCAATAAGCGATTCGGAAGTATGATCACCATAGCATTCGGCCGTATCGATCAAGTTAATGCCGGAAGCTTTGGCCTGGTCCAGAATGGCGTCCGCTTCGTCTTGCGTAAATGCCTTGCCCCATTCTCCTCCGAATTGCCAAGTTCCTACTCCAATGACGGATACCTTCAAATTGGTTTTGCCTAATCTGCGGTATTTCATGCGGATCCCTCCCTAATATGGATGACTCTCTTTTATTTAACGACAACGGAGCGAAGAAGTCAAAAAGCGGCGCAGCTTGAAAATACCTTTTTAAATCGCATAAAATAATGCCAGCAGATACAAATTAACACTAAAGCAAGTTAGGAGGACAATCCGTATGACTCGCAAAAGATTCGCACTATCAACACTATCCTTATTAATAGCGGTAACGGCTTTAACGGCGTGCAACAAAAACACCGCAAATCCGAACGATCCTGGAACGAAGCCGGCGACACTGCAAGGAGAATCGGAGCATTGGAGGGTGAAGGTTAATTATACGGCCAAAGGCTCCAAGCTAGAAGAAAGCGTTACGGTCGAATATAAAATTGATGAAGAGATAAGTGATGCTGCTCTAGCTGTCATTCATGCAGACGGTACCTCTCTAGTGAACGCTATAACGGAGCCTTCCTTGGCAAAACCGGGACAGCCGATTACGCTGGATAAAAAAGGGGAAGTCACAACATGGACAGGAACAGATCAGGCTCAGGTGGAGTGGAAGGTTGGAGAACAAAGAACAAAGGAATATATAACGTTAAAGAATAAAACATCCGCTACCCCATAATCACACAAAAATTTATGTTAAATTAATCTTTCTTTTGCCAATATGTTGTAGAATGGACAAATGAAACGGCAAAAGGAGCTGAAATAATGCAACGGGTGAAACGATGGATCAAGGAATGGGTTCCAACGTTGGCAATCGCTGTGATTGTCAGCTTTACCTTTAATACGTATGTTGCGCAAGGGATGAAGGTACCGACCGGCTCGATGCTGCCTACCATTCAGCTGGACGATAAAATACTGGTGGAAAAAATGGTCAAGCTGACTGACTTTCAATTCGGCGATATCGTCGTGTTCTATCCCCCGCTGCCTGATCAAGCTGATCAACGCTTTGTAAAAAGGCTAATAGGTCTTCCAGGCGATACGATAGAGATTAAGGACGGAGCCTTGATTCGCAACGGGCAAAAAGTAGATGAGCCTTATTTGAAGGAGAAAATGAATTACACCTACGGACCGATTACGGTGCCCGAGAATAAATACTTTTTCCTCGGAGATAACCGCAACGAGAGTCTCGATTCCCATTTATGGGCTACGACCCCTTTTGTAGATAAGGATAAGCTGATAGGCAAAGTAATGTTCCGTTATTTTCCATTCAATCATATCGGGACCTTGGACTGATTCGATCTGATGCCAACTTATGAAAATACCTTCTATCCCTATGGGGAGGAGGTATTTTTTGGTATAATCATCTTTATATTGAACTGCAGGACGGTTTTTGTAACTAGATAAGGGAGTGGAGCCGTTTGGACAAGGAGTACATTACGATTCAGTCGAGGAAATACGGGAACCGTCTCCATTATGAATGGAAAACAAGGCCGCTCGAAAAGACGGACAAGCATATCTTCGTACTGAGCGAGCCGGGCCGTGAACTGCATCATTACACCAGAGGCAAAATCTTTATTTGTCAGCATTGGACGATTGAATATTTCTCCTTTGCCTCCTGGTTTACCGTGAGTGCCGATGTAGTGGACGGATCTATCACGCAGTATTATTGTAACATCAACCAACCCGCCACATGGGACGGGAATACGGTAACTTATGTCGATCTGGACCTGGATTATGTCCGAAGGAACAACGTTTGGAAGGTCATCGATGAAGATGAGTTTGCGAGTAATGCGGTGGAGCTTTCCTATCCTCCCGAGCTGGTTGAGAGAGCGAAGCAGGAATTAGAGAGCCTTCAGCAGCGCGTAGCGAATGGGCAGTTCCCTTTTGACGGGACGATAGAAAAATATGTTCAGGCGATCCCGAAGGGAACGCAGTGATGGGGGGAGATAAGCGGATGAAGGTTTCCGCGGTCGTTTTGGATTTGGACGGGACCTATCTGGATTCCCGCAAACAGGTGAGCGAGCGTAATCTGAAAGCAGTTCTAGCCTGCCACGAGCAGGGCATACCGATCCTCATCGCAACCGCACGTCCTCCGAGGTCCGTTCAAGATTTGCTTCCGGAACCCATACGGAATATCGGAGTTATTATTTATTATAACGGGGCGCTTATCATTAACGAGGCCTTGAACCTAAGAGAGCATTATCCGATAAACCCGGCGATTAGTAAAGAATTGATGGATTATATTTTTTCGCATGAGAGCGATCCTTATCTTTCGGTTGAGGCGGAGGACAGCTGGTTTAGCAGCAGGGAGCTGGACTATATGGAAATGATGCATATTAACCATAAGCCGCGCGTTGTATCGTTAGAGGAAATGCAGCTATTGTCGCCTTCCAAAATTTTGATAAGCCACTATGACGATGTGCAGCCATTAATAGATCGTTTCGGACATAAGGTGAATCTGGTGGTCACCGATTCCGGGACATTGATTCAAATCTCATCGAAAGAAGCCTCCAAGGAAAACGCGGTCTCGCGGATATGCGAACGCTTGGGTGTTCCAATGGAGGAAGTCATGGTATTTGGAGATGACTTTAATGATGCAGGCTTATTCCAGCGCTGCGGCTATGCCATTGCCATGGGAAACGCCATCAAGGAGTTAAAGGACATGGCCTATGAGGTTACGGAAACCAATGATAACGATGGGGTTGCCGTTGTGTTGGAGCGGTTATGCAAATGAGCAGGAATGTAGTAGGTGCCTGCGTGTAAGGGAAACTTGCGACGCTGGCAGCATACGGCTTGGCTAAACGCGGGTAGTTGTAAACGTTATCTAGACAGGATGCCAATAACTGTATATAATATAGAAGAGTTATTTCATCCCGCGCGGGTGTAGTTCAATGGCAGAACTCCAGCTTCCCAAGCTGGTGGCGTGGGTTCGATTCCCATCACCCGCTTAATAAGGATTTTTCACGCATTTTGTTTAGTGGTCAAGTGAAAACCGCATTTCAACGACCAACACACTAACCTTGTGACACACAAAATCACTTGGGAGGTGTGTTTTTATTTATGCTTATTAAGTTTACTATCGTAGTGGAAATCAGAGATTAGCAAGTAGGCTTCCTAAATCGTTAAAGAACGCATATCAAGAATCTTGTGATATAAATGAGCAACTGACTTCGCTTCTAGATGTTCTTGAAATCAAACAAAAAGAACTTAGCTAGGTAATAGAACTTGATAGGACGTTATGAAAGAGTGAACCCAAAGATGATTGATTTTCTAAGAAATAAGGCAGTTAAAGCATACAACGAAATTATTGATATAGCAGAACAACCAAATCTGCTGTTCTCTAATGACAAAAGTCAGTACAATGCTGAAGCTAGTTATAATCTTTACACCATTCAAAAGTTGAATAAATTAATTAAGAAAAGCAGTATTTCTATTGGGGAGATGGAAAAGGTATTTATTTTTATTGAAGCGTCTTGGTCTACATATTTGAAAAAACATTATAGAGATAGATCATTCATTTTTTACATTTGGGGAGATTACCAGATGCCCGCTATTAAGCTGTCAGTTGTTTCCTTCTATGAAGGTTTTGAATTACCCTTTGGATGTATCTTGAACAAGGTAAGTGATATGCAGGACGTACTGTTTCAATACAAAGAAAAAGCATATTTTGATGGTATTACTATTATTGAAATGGACGAATCGATCTTAAATGAAGAAGAATTGGAAAATGATTATATACTAACCGTATACTCAAAAATCATTAGATGTTAGATTTTACCGATTAATGATAATGAATTTAATAGCTACTTTAAGAATCTTTTGAATCACAATTGAGGCTCATAAAGATGCAGTATTCAAAAGGGGCAATCCTTTGACATTAGATGGTGAACTTGTTCAAGCATTCCGCCATACTCACTTATTAAAGGAATCAGCCCTTTCTGTCAATTGACTGAAAAGGCTGATTGAAAGAGATTAAGTTACAACAAACTCTACAGTAATTGGATTTCCGGGATCCAGAACGTCCCCTCCAGGGATGGTGATAGCGGTGGTTGTTACAGTGGAAGTATCGGCTGTTTGGATCATACCATTGATGTATAGATTATAGTAAGAATATAATCCAGGAAAAGCAGTTGCTGCAACACCAGCGTCTGTTGTAAAAGCAGTAGCAGCGATAGCAAAAGTCGCGCCTGTTCCTGTTCCGAGTCCTGCAGTTGAATTAAAACGTCTAGAATTGATATATGGTGTAGTTATTGGCATCATTTTCACCCCCTTGTCTTATTTCAATAAATGCGGGGAAGTCATTTTATGGAAGGGCAAATCAAGTGCTAAATAAAACCAAATTGTGGAAAATAAATAAAAATGAACACGTGCAAGGCATGATCACTGAAAGTGGACTCATGTACAGGTAAGGTTCACATTCAGCGGCATGGGGAAACAACGAAGGTACCGTTTATGGATATAATGAAAGTGGAAAGCCCCGGAGAATGATCCGGGGCTTTTTTTATGGGGACAATTTGGGGACAGATTAATGGTTTAAACTCTTGTGCCGTAAGGTTTTTTTCTTTGCATATTTTTCGGTACACAGATGACGACTTTCGGTTTATGGGGCCAATCATGGGGCGAATGCTCACCTCTAGGGTTGAGATCCTCAAAACGGGAGTGTGAACCAAACCCCCAGGCCTGATTAGCTAAGCTATGAGCTAATCAGGCCTTTCCTGTATTCTGCGTGACCAAAGGCTGCTTTTGCTTCCTTCAGAATTTCTTTAGAAATATCCCCATAAGCTCCTAAGATTTTTACATTAACATACTCTTATCGACATCAACGAGGAGGTTAGAGAGTGATTAGCGATATCATCATACAGTTAGTCGGACACTATGGATATCTGATTTTTTTCCTAGCCTTCTGCCTAGGTCCATTCGGGATCCCTGTTCCTAATGAAATAACCATACTAACAGGCGGCATTTTGAGTAACAATGGGGCTTTAAACCCGTGGATTGTATATATGGCTATCTTCGCAGGCTTATTTACAGCCATTACATTTGCTTATTTTGCGGGCAGAATCTTTGGGGAAAAATGTAAAAGCAAGCTCCAAAACAGCAGACATTTCCAGAAAGCAGAAACCCTTTTTAAACAACATGGAGATATTGCAATGTGTCTGGGTTTATTCATTCCTATCGTACGGTATATTCTGCCTATATTTGCTGGTTTTAGCGGTGTCTCGTACAAAAAGTTTGCTTTGATATCCTATCCAAGCGCTTTGGCTTGGACCGCGGTATTTTTCGCTTTCGGCAAGTTCTTTGGAAGCCACATATTGAATTTGCTGGCTTTATTTGATCTTAAATCGGCTGCGGTTGGTTTGATGATAGCTGTCGGCGCCTTAATCATAACCAAGCTATTAAGGTTAAAAGCTTCAAACCGATCTTTCTTGCATGAGCTTTTCAACAAATGAAGTAAATAAAGAAACAGGAGGGAATCATTTGAATTCGAATCAGAATCTAACGTTCTTGCTGCGGTTTATCCAAAATCCAAAACGAGTGGGGAGTGTTATTCCCAGTTCTCGATTTTTAGCGGGAAAAATGGTTCAATCTGTGCCGTGGGATCGTGTATCCGCAATAGCTGAGCTAGGCTCCGGTACAGGAGCCATCACACGATTTATCAAACCAAGGGTTAATGATGCTGCTAAGGTGTTATTGTTTGAAATGGACGATAGGATGAAGAGAGACTTGCAAACAAACTATCCCCATTTTTCATGTTATTCAAACGCCTGCCATTTAAATAAAATAATGAGTCAACATGGTATTCATCAATTGGATTGCGTGATTAGCGGGCTACCCTTTTTTAATTTTAAGTGCGATCTCAGAGAAACGTTACTTCATCAAATTACCGAAGCATTAAAACCGGGAGGCTACTTTATCGCCTTTCAATACTCTTTACAGATGAAGAAACATTTATCCGAGAAATTCATCATTGAAAAAATCGATTTTGTGCCCCTTAACTTTCCTCCAGCCTTTGTTTATATATGCCGTAAAAAGGAGGAGATTTAATGCTGACTTGATCATCTTCGTATTCGTTTCTTAAAAATAGGAATAGGGGCAAAGCAGGATGATTACAGTACTTATTGTCGATGACGACCCCGAAATTCGGGATGTTATTCACGTATATTTACGAAATGAAGGATATCGTGTTCTAGAAGCTGCAGACGGTCTGGAAGCACTGGATCTATTAAAGTCAAACCTCATCCATCTGGTTATCTTAGATGTAATGATGCCCCGAATGGACGGGATTAAAGCTTGTATCAAAATTAGGGAAACTTCAACGCTTCCTATTATCATGCTCTCAGCAAAGGAAGAGGATATTGATAAAATTACTGGTCTTACGACCGGTGCCGACGATTACGTTACGAAGCCTTTTAATCCATTAGAATTACTGGCCCGGGTCAAAGCCTAGCTAAGAAGGCAGACGTTTGCGGAGAAAGGAACAAACGATTCCCTAATCCGCATCCGAGACCTCGTGATCGACAAGGCCAAACATTCCGTAACATTGAAAGGAAAAGAAATTTCGCTGACGCCGTTAGAGTTTACCATATTAGAATTACTCGCAAGCCATCCAGGGCAAGTATTTAGCGCGGATAAAATTTACGAAAGCTCATGGAAGGAGCCTTCCGGATATTCAGAAAATACGGTGATGGTTCACATTCGGAATATTCGCGAAAAAATAGAGGATACCCCAAGAGAGCCGCGATATATTAAAACCGTTTGGGGAGTCGGGTACAAAATGGAAAAATAAACAGGTCCGGTCTGAAAGGGGGCCAAGACGTGGTTATACTGCTTTTAGTTGCGATAGTATTCATTTTACTTTACGTTGCCGTCAAGGTACGCCGTGATAGTATGTTGGAGATGATTTTCATCATTCTTCTTTTAGTTGGAGGCATGATCCTCTTTTATCAAATCCTCTATTTTGAAGATAGAATGCCGTTTTATGGAGTAAGCAGACTGGGACACTTTCTTTGCCATGCTATTATTTCCTTCTCATAGATGTATAATAATTCCTCTATCAATTTAGAATAATATCACATAGTAAGCACAAAGTCACTGTTTATCCTTTTTCATATAGTTCTTTAGGTATAAATAAGAATAAAATTGATATCAGTAATAGATCTGAAAAAATAGAATGGAACATGCCTTTTATCACAAATTTCAACTAATTAATACCTTTTCTTTTTAATTTTATAGCCCTCCAAACTTTTTCCGCAACTTCAACAGCATCATTAAAAAGAAACTGTGTTCTTCCATGTTGTTCATTAGTATTTTCTTTAACATATGCATAAACAAAATCTCTTCTAAGTTGTTTATTAGTACATAAATGAAATTGATCATTATTAATCAATTCATCTTCAAGTTCCTTTAGGAGTTTGTTTTGTGCTTCTAATTCTTTTTCTCTCTTTTCGTGGTTTATCTTATTAATTGCATCCCTATGATCTTCAATAATTTCTTTTAATTCTTCATCAGGATCTTCAACTATTTGGACTTGAATATTAAATCATCATTGTACTCTTCAACTTCCTTTTCAATAACATTCATTAATTTATCTGGAACATAATTTCGGCTTATCATTTCTTCTGTAATTAGTTTTTCATCAATAAGGCTTTGTGAGAATTTGTCTTCTAAATAAAAAATATATTTAATATCCGAATTATGTGCAAAATCCAAGAATTCTTCAAAAGAACCGTTTTCCACATCACTAAATTCTATATCAATATTCTTTGTGCGACCTATAATTGTTTTAATACCAACCCACATAAATAACCTTTTTTTCTAACTTGCTACTGACCAAACAATGACTATGAACTATTAATAAATTCCATTAATATATCCACTGTACAAAAAAATCATGTAAACAATAAATCATTTTTTATTTATTTTAATGAAGAGAGAAACTCCCTTCCTTTTTCATCTAGCGATAACCTCACCAGTGTCTGAGTTGATTTTTTTTACGATTATCTTTGCTTCATCTAAAAAGTTACCAATCTCAACATGCCATTGCTTAATTGCGACGTGAAATTCAGCTTTCCTTATATATGGGTTATTAATTTCATCTTTAGAGTATCCTAACGCTTTTCCTATTGCTACCTCTTGACTTATTGAGCTTCCACTTTTGTTTTCCAGCGTTTTAATAACTAATTTTGTACCCATTGCTTGTTCAGGATATGATTCTGCAATTTCACCAGTAACCCATACTTCAACATTCATTCCAAGCTTTAATTGATCTTTATTAAGGAAATTTTTCTTTTCATCAATGATTTTTGCATTAGTGATGGATACATAAATCGCTCTTGGTTTGTTTTCTTTCTGTTCGACAACTAAAACAGAGTTTTCTCCTAATTTTACAATAAGTCCTGTCATTACAGCTCTTTCATTCTTTCCACAACCTGTTGTAGTGAAACTAAGGATTAAAATTACAATAATAAAACACTTATAGTTCACTTCATCATCTCCTTCCAATATGGTAATTAAAGAGTAAGATAGCTATTAATATAGCTATCTTACTTGAAAAAAACTATGGGCTTGTAGTAACCGTATAAACCCCTAGAGCACTAATTACATTTTGGACTTGCGTATAAATTCCACCTGACCCAGTATGAATACCCATGATTGTATATCCAGCCCAGATAGTAGAACCGCTATCTCCTTTCATTGAAGAATAACTAGCCTGTTCTCCTCTTCCAGATCACGAATCCGTTTCTGAAGATCACGTATGGCCTTGTCTTCCGGTTTTAGTTGCCCACTACCGGGAAACGCCCCGCTGCCATCCTGTTTAAACTCGGCGATCCAGCGATAGATCGTATTCTCATGCAGATCCATCTCACGGGCTACCTGCGCCACCGACTTCCCTTCTTTTTGAACGAGTCGAACGGTTTGAAGTTTGAATTCTTTGTCGTATTTTTTCGTCATGTCGGACACCTCGATTATGAATGCTTTTATTTTCACACTCTCGGTTCTCCGTGTCCAATATTGAGTCTAGCACCACAATTGATGGAATACATCATTGGGGAAAAAAACAGGAAATATCTTAAAATACTCAGGAATCATAATGCTATCATACTTGTTCCCGTCAGTCATGAAATGTTATTAGGGGATTTAGCGGATGAATGGATCCATTTGTAATTGCTCAACGAAATACAGAATTTTTTACCTTGAGTTAGCTTCAAGCTAGCGGCGCGGGTTCGATTCTCATTACCTGCTTCTACCAGATTGGCTATGAATGTTGGTTTGTAGCATACAAGTAAAGTCTTTTCCAATGCATTTCCTTAAAAACTATCCCAATGCATCGATATTCGCCAGTGACTGTGCGAGTATTATGCATTTTTTTGTATCAAAGCAATTAGAGAAGAAACGAGCTTGAAGCAAAAAGGGGAACAGCGCACATTGTCGAATTATTGTAGTTACATGCAATATGGACGTATGCTGCTTATAAAGGGGTAGTGTTAGACAATGCAAGAGCTTCACAAAACCTTCCAGATCCCGGATGAAATCTATGGAAGAGATGAGGAATTGGCTGTCCTGCAACATGCATTTCACTGGGCTTCTCTGGGCTCAACCGAAGTGGTGATTATTTCGGGGCAGCCCGGCGTGGGGAAAACCTCCCTCGTGCAAAAGAGCTTTAAGTCCGGCGTTATCGGAGTTTGCAAGTTTGCGTCAGGCAAATTTGATCAATATAGTACCGGAACCCCTTACGAGCCCTTCATCAAATGCTTTCAAACCGTCATTAGACAGGTGCTCACGGAGCCGGATTCCGTACTCCAAGCATGGATTCAACGCATACGAGAAGTGGTTGGATCGAACGGTGCGGTCATTACGGAAGTGATTCCAGAGGCAGGGCTGCTTCTACAGCCTGAGCTTCCGCTAGAGGAGCTGCCTGCTATAGAATCCCAGAACCGCTTTGAATCGGTTTTTTGCCGATTTGTTCAAGTGTTTGCCCAGATGGATCATCCTCTCGTCTTATTTTTTGATGATGTACAATGGGCGGATGAGGCTTCTCTTCGGCTGCTGCACTCCTTGATTGTCTCTCCGGAAAGTCACAATTTGCTTGTTATCGCGGCATATCGGGAGCAGGAAAGCATAGGGAGGATCGAACAATGGCTATTGGAGGAGCATACCGGATATTCGGTGCGCAGAATCTCTCTTAAGCCTCTCGAATTCGGGCATATTCAAAGCATAGTGGCGGCTTCGCTTGGCTGCACTCCTGCTGAATGCTTGCCATTGGCCCATTTGCTGTTTGCCAAATCAGCAGGCAATCCGTTCTACATGAAGCAGCTGTTCAAATTGGCGCAGGACGAGCAGTATATCCGATTTAATGTCCAAGATAATAGGTGGGAATGGCAGTTGGAGGCCATGAATCATTTTCAGGAAATGGATGGGCAAATCGAATATTTGGAGGAACGTATCAACAAGCTGCCGATGCGCTCCAGGCAGTTGCTTGTCATCAGCGCTTGTCTGGGGAATAGGTTTCATGCTGCGCTGCTTAGTGCTGTAAGCGGTTATAAGGAAAATGAAGTTTATGAGCTATTGTCCCCTGCTGTTGAAGTGGGCCTCTTGGCTGCGGTTGAGGAAACGGAAGAGGCTAGGGGATATCAATTTATACATGATAAAATCCAGCAAGCGGCCTATTCCATGCTAGATCATCAACATTTAATGGAAGCACATCATCGGGCAGGATTTTATTTGCTGAAGGAATATGCCGATAAAGAGCCATATTTGTTCGATATTGTGAACCATTTTAACCATGCATTGGATTTGTTATCCCCCGATGACCGTATAATGGCTGCCGGGTTGAACGAGGAGGCGGGCAGGAAAGCATTGCAGTCCTCCGCCTATTCGACAGCGCTGCGTTATTTTCAAACAGGGATGGAATGTGTCCCGGATACCTTCTGGAACGATCGATTTGAATTCATGTTTCAGCTCCATCTAAAGTATGCCGAGTGCGCTTACCTATGCGCTCAATATGAACAGGCTGATGCTGTGCTGAAGGCGCTTTTGAACCGGACGACCCGTTGGTCAGATCGGGTGCAGGTTTATAAATTACAAATTGATCGGTACAGCAACACTGGAAACTATTCGCAAGCCATCGATTTAGGACTTCGATCGCTGCGGGAGGTTGGGATTCGAATAGCGCAAGAGCCGCATAAGTTGGTCATTCTAAAGGAGGTTTTTTTGACCAAACGGTTACTGCAAAAGAGGATGGAGGAGCTGCCTTCTTTACCAGAGGTTACCGACCCGCAAGCCAAAGGGGTGATGGAGCTGTTAGTAGCTCTTGTAGCGCCGACGTTCTTCTTCAACCGCGCCGTATTTGCTATTATTGCTTCCAAATTCATTCGCCTCGTTTACGAATATGGATCTTCTACTGTAGCTCCCAGCTTATATGCGGCTTATGGCATGCTGTTAGGTACGGCACTTGGCCAATACCAGATGGGCTACCGTTTGGGGCAAATAGCGATTGACTTGGCCGATCGTTCTGGTGTGGCCTCCATTAAAACCAAAGTACATGTCATGTTTTACGGTGTCATTTCTCCCTGGGTGCGGTTTGACCGGGATGATGAGGTTAAGCTGGAGCAGGCGGCCCGATTAGGCCTGGAGGCAGGGGATTATGTATATGCAAGCTACGCGATCGGCAGCCTCATCAATTTGTCTTACGTTCGAGATTCCATGGATCGCATGTACGATGTCAATCGCAGAAATTTGCAGGTGATCGAGCAAACCAAAGAGGATTTGGTATACAAGAACGCTCTGATTTACATGGAATTGGCCAACAGCTGGAGGTTCTCTCAGGGAGAAATTTTATCTATTACGGACGGCAGGGGCAGCGAAACGGAATTTTTGGAAGAAGTCATGAAGGATGAGGGAAAAGCTGTCACGCTGTATCAAGTATGTACGTACAAGGCACAAATGTACTATTTGTTTGGATATTACCGGGAAGCGGTCCGCTTATCGGAGCAAGCCAATCCCTATGAGCATTTGTCAGCCCATGCACCTCACTTATCGGAGCATCACTTCTATGAGGCATTATCCATAGCAGCCGCGTGGGAGGAATTGCCGGCAAGTGAACGAAGCGCATATTCCAAAACGTTAAAGCGAAGATATAAGCAGTTCAAGGCATGGGATAGGATATCGCCGGAGAACTTCAGACATAAGCTGCTGCTGATTGAAGGGGAAATAGCCCGTTTAAAAGGGAATGAGCAGGAAATGACCGATTTATATGACCGTTCCATACTGTTTGCCCGTGAGAGGAATTACGTGCAATACCAAGCGATTGGCTGCGAGCTGGCCGCGAAATATCATTTGCATAAAGGCAGGGAAAGAATTGCCCAGGGCTACATGCAGGAGGCGTATGAGCTGTACGGTGTATGGGGTGCTGAGGCCAAACGATATCGATTAAGAGCACAATACCCGCAATGGCTGCAGGAGCCTTCCAACAACCAACCACTAGCATCCTTCGACATTTCAGACGTTGGCTTGGGGCAATCCCAGCAAAAGGATATAGACATTCATGGTACACCAGAGGATGTGAATGTAAGGAAAGAGACTGCTGCAAAAGAGATCGATTTTGGTGCGATTGTAAAAGCGTCCTTATCTATGTCACAGGGGCTAGATCTGAAGGAGCTTCAGAAGCATCTGCTTGAAATTATTATGGAGACCTCGGATGCGGAAAAAGGATGCCTGCTTGTACTAAGAAACGGCGAGTTGCGATTGGAAGCCGTTATGCGAGGTAAGGGGGAGGCAGCGGATGTATCTATCGCTTTAGAGGATAGCGAGGAAGTTCCGGTCACTATGATTCAGTACGCATCCCGTCTAGGGCATTGGGTACAATCCGAAAATGCTTCCCAGGATGATCTTTTTCAAACAGATCCCTATATTATCCGAAAGCAAAGCCGGACGGTTTGCTGCTTACCGCTTTATTTGCAAGATCGATTTTCAGGCATGCTTTATTTGGAAGATAGCAGACGATGCCATTCTTTCTCGGATGATAGGATCGACACTGTTCGTATACTGGCCTCCCAAGCTTTATTTGTCTGGAAGCTGTCCGGTTCATTCGGAGATCATTCGGATTCTCCTCCCGCGACAACAGAGATTAAGCAGGAGGAGGGCATTGTTGACGCCTTGACCGACCGCGAGCTTGAAGTACTGAATCTGATGGCCTCCGGAATGACGAATAAGGAAATCGCTTATCAGCTGGGAGTAACGGCAGGAACGGTTAAGGTTCATATCCACAACATCTTCAGCAAACTGAATGTGAACCGGAGAACGAAAGCTATCGCCGAAGCCAAAAAGAAAAACATACTGAATTAGCAAAAAGGATGCGCGAAGCATCCTTTTTTTGCAGAATTTATAAATTTTGGGACTCCCCGTAAAGTACCTGAATCAGCTTCGAAGCCAAGGCCCCGCTTTGTGGGGTTCTTTTATGCGGAAAAAATGGTTTTTTCTTTGGGTCTATACCATTTGGTATATGCGGTTTTTTGTCGAAATAGATACAATCGTAGCGTACTTCAAACAGAGAAAACGGTTTGAAGCATATTCATATAGGCAGGAGGAACTAATTTATGGGAGCCTTATAGACATCGGTACGAAGGATAGAAATTATGAAGTAGGGAGGATACTGTTTTGCAATCGGCATGGTCCAAAAACAGCTTCAAACACTGGCGAATGATTATCACTTATATTCTTATTGCCGGGTTGATAGCGCTTGGTGGGGTGCTTCCGGTTCAAGCCGATTCAAGTGCTGCCGGCAGCTCTTTCAGCAGCTTTACGGTGACTACGGATACCCCCGCTTATTTTAGTGGCTACATGGATAACCAAGGGGGCTATTCAAAAGAAACGCCGGTCTATCATTTTAAGTTCACTGCTGCTGATCCTGTGCAGGCGGGTGATATCATACAAGTTGAGCTGCCTTATCAGTATAATTTTGAAGGGAACCCTAGCTTATTTATATGGACAGCCAATCAGGCGATTCCGACAGCCAACATGGCTGTTATGGTTAATGGAATATCCAGGAGCATCGTGGATACAGCAGCTACCCAATACTCCGAGAATGGGAAGCCAGCCTTGCAATTCAAAATGTCCGGCGGCATCGTAAGCGGTGATAGTGTGGATATTCGATTGATGAATTTTTTGATCACCCCCGATTATCATTACATGAGACCGGGGCCGCAGGAGTATGCGATCAGCACGGACAAAAACGCGACCCCTTTACCAACGACACACAATCTGTTCACTAATAATGTTGCGGATTATTACCCGGATGCCGATTCGTACGCGGCAGCAGCCGTTACGGGGTATCACTTCAAGTTTACTGTGATGCAGCCCATTGATCCAAGCTCAAGCATCACGATAGTGTTTCCTCAAGAAAGTACGAGACCTGCCGTGGCGGATGCCTCCAAAATAAAAATCAATGGAATGGCTGCTTCTTCGGCCGTTTGGTCCGGCAATGAATTGACGGTCCAGACCTCGATTGCATTGCCAAGCTTCTCAACCGTTCAGATTGACATGGATTCCGCCGCTCAAGTGACGAATCCGTCCGTACCGGGCTATTACAATTACGACATCAAGACCAGTGTCGATCCAAAGCCTGCGTCCCGGAAGATCGGAATCATGCCCTCATCAGGGGGGTCTTTGGCAGATAATCCATCTCATAACGGGGGCTATGTAAGCAGTAATGGTAATCAATTGCGCTTTATGTTTGCTGCGCCTACTATACTGAAGGCAGGGGACACCGTTACTGTGTCCAGCGCTCCCGGTACTATATTGAGTGATCCTAGTATAGCCGCCGGAGATATTAAATTGGAATGGTCAGCCCCATACCAAGAGCAAAACGAAGCCTCTCCGAGCTCAGTAACTCGGTTAGCAGACAACAAGCTTCAATTCGTACTTCCTGCAGAATATTATTGCGATCCTGATTATCATCTCGTCTTCAACCTTCCAAACGTCATTGCCCAAAGCTACGGGGAATATGAATTTCAAGTAACCACTTCGCAGCAGCGTATCCCTGCAAGCGTAACGCTGCTTGTTACACCTCTGCAAATTCAAAATCTGAAGCTGAATGTCAGCTCGACAGTGGCAGACACTCCCAATGTGTCCTATTCGTTTGCTTTCGAGACGAACGAGCCGTTGGAGGAGGGAGACGCATTTCAAATCGTGATTCCTCGGGGAATGACCGTTCCGGAAGGAATACAAGCAAGGGATGTTAGCGTTAATGGCGTGCAGGCAGACAGTGTTTCGTATGATCGATTTCTGCGTAAGCTTAGTGTTGGGGTCCCCATGAATCTGCACTTGATGGATCCGGTTACCATCACCATCGCCGGCAGTGCGGGGCTGACCAATCCGGCTATTGGGGAATACTCGTTCAGCGTCTATCCTATGTGGTACGACTGGGAAGCAGCTGTCGTAAAAATTAGCTTTACCGAAGCGCCGACTATGACGGGAATTACGATTTCTCCGAATACTGTAGATCTGAAGCTGGGAGAAAGGGTGAACAAGCAGCTTCAGGTAACGGCGAATTTTTCAGATCAATCGGTTAAGGACATAACAGCCTCAAGCGCAGGCACGACGTATAGCAGTAGCGATACGAATGTGGCCATCGTCAGCGCAGACGGACTCATTGAAGCCAAGCAGGCAGGACAAGCGGTGATTACCGTTACCAGCAGCGGTTATACCCATGCGGTGAACGTAAAGGTAGCCAAAGCCGATGCTCCCCCTCCTGCTACAGTAACAGGAATTACCGCTTCTCCCAAAGTGGTCGAACTGAAGCTGGGAAGCAATGTCAGCCAGCAGCTTCAAGTAACAGCCAGCTTATCAGATCAAACGGCCAGAGATGTTACCGCGGCAGACACAGGTACGACGTACAGCAGCAGCGACACCAATGTAGCGACCGTCCAATCGAACGGTTTGATCGAGGCTAAGCAGTCCGGTCAGGCGGTCATCACGGTAACCAACAGCGTCTACACCGACAAAGTGAATGTTACAGTAACCAAAGCCGACACCCCGACACCGAATATTACGATGACGGGAATAGCCGTCTCACCCAAGGTGGTAGAACTGAAGCTGGGGAGCAATGTCAGCAGGCAGCTTCAAGTGACGGCGAGCTTATCGGATCAAACCACCAAAGACGTCACGGCGGCAAGCACTGGCACGACGTACAGCAGCAGCGATACCAATGTAGCGACCGTTCAATCGAACGGATTAGTCGAAGCCAAGCAGTCCGGTCAGGCGGTCATCACGGTAACCAACAGCGTCTACACCGACAAAGTGAATGTTACAATAGTCAAAGCCGATACCCCGGCACCGAATATTACGATGACGGGAATAGCCGTCACACCTAAGGTGGTAGAACTGAAGCTGGGGAGCAATGTCAGCAAGCAGCTTCAAGTGACGGCGAGCTTATCGGATCAAACCACCAAAGACGTCACGGCGGCAAGCACTGGAACAACGTACAGCAGCAGCGATGCGAACATAGCGACCGTCCAATCGAACGGTTTGATCGAAGCCAAGCAGTCCGGACAAGCGGTCATCACGGTAACCAACAGCGTTTATAGTGAAAAGGTCAACGTCACGGTAGCAGCGGCAGATCAACAAGGCGGCGGTTCATCCACTACGAGACGTCATCATTCATCTTTACCTTTACAAGATCCGGACAGCGTAGAGAAAGACATCATTGCCGCTGAAGGTGGGATTGTAGACCTTAAAGGCATCGCTTATGTACAAATACCTCCGGCTGCGCTGCCTGCAGACGGGAAAATCAAAGCGGCCAAGCTGCCGGCAGATCAAGCTGCGGGCATGGAGCGGTATAGTCCAACGGTGGAGTTCAGCAGCAGTACCGGGAAAACGTTCAAATTACCTGTTACGTTAGGCTTTGCCTATCAAGCTCAACAAGCAGCAGCGGGTTTGAAGCCGGCGGTATATTACTACAACGAATCCCAAGCACGGTGGGTCTACCTTGGCGGTAATTGGAAAGACAACGGTACTATTACCGTGGAAGTGACCCATTTCGGCAAATTTGCCGTATTTGCATCCGAGTCCGTCCAATTTCAAGATTTAAACGGACATTGGGTGGGGGGCTATGCGGACCGCTTAGTCGGCATGAAAGTCATTCGCGGATTTGAAGATCATACATTTCGGCCGGATCAAAATGTCACCCGGGCAGAATTTGTGAAAATGATTGCAGAATTGATGGGATTACCATCTACTGCGGCATCTACTGCGTTTGCCGATAATGAATCGATTCCGAATTGGGCTCGAGGAGCGGTTGCCTCGGCAGTGCAAGCAGGAATTATTAGCGGATATGAAGAGAAGGGCAAGCTTTGGTTCAAATCGAATCAACCGATAACGCGTGCGGAGATGGCAGTGATCTTTAATAGAGTACTGGAGCGGCATCTGACCACTACGAACACGGATAAGGTTGTGTTTTCCGATCAGGCCAGCATTCCGTCATGGGCTCAATCTGCGGTAACCGCGATAGCAGGCCATAAACTGGTTAGCGGCTATCAAGATGGTTCATTCCGTCCTGATCAAAGCGCTACGAGAGCAGAAACGGTAAAAATGCTCTATATGCTATCAGACCTATTGCCGATGTAAATTAGGTTCTGATGAGTTTAAATTACGAACCCAAACAAAAGCATGAACATGTCCATCCTGGTTTCTTATAGAACCAGGGTGGCTTTTTTACTATGCGCTGAGTGTGCGTTAATTTTGTGATATTTTCATAGCAACAGAAGTTATTTTGAGGAATGAACGGAATTGGTGGCCGAACTGCTCCCGATTTGTTCACAAAAATGGTCCAAGGTTTTCCAAATCATTCTATTCAAAATACGGTTGGATAAGGTAGGATATAACAAAGTCCGGAAATATCTAACTTATAATAGGAGAATCTTCAATGAATAAAAGAACTATCTTAGCATCATCGCTTGTGCTTAGTACTGTTTTTACTATTGGGGCTTTCACAGGAGCTACAGCTGAAACCAACTTAAAAGAAATCAGCGCATACATTAACACTTCTCTCAACATAAAGCTTAACGGAAATTCGTATGTCCCCACTGATAGCGAAGGGACGAAGTTGAGTCCTATAGTCTATAATGGGAATTCCTATTTACCTGTACGTTCAATAAGCCAGGTACTAGGTATAGCAGTAAACTATGATGAAGCCACAAGTACAATCATGTTAGGTGAACAGGAAGGAAAGGGGACGAAACTAGAAGGTTTAAGGGCAAGTGGTGGTTCCTCCGTTGTTGCTTCCAGGGATGCGGATATTCTTTCTATTCATGGCGAAACCATAAATGATGGCTTTTATTCGCTAAAGCCGCATGACATTCTACCAAGTACAATAAACTTTCGATTCCATGAAAAATATCAAAAGCTTTCGTTCCGGGTAGGCGTTATAGGAAGTCCAGCTACCATTGTTGTTTCGGACCAGAAAAACAAGGTGGAATTGAAGAAATTTACAGTAAGTGAATCCGATAAATTAAAACAAATCGAAATAGCAGCTATTGCAGATGTCGATTATCTGGATATTCACATCTTTGGAAGCGCGGACAGCAAAAGGGAACAGTTCACAACAGAAAAAGTGGTTATTGCAGATGCATTCGTGAAATAGAATCTGGATCAATTTATCATTTAAGGAATGAAGTCTATGAAGCTGATGGAGTTATGAATCCCTCAAGGGTATGCGATGGGATATAACAAATTTTATGATGGGTATAAGGAAGCTATATCCTGAACCCAAGTTGGGACAATAATGGTACAGATTGTTTTTCGTCTGAAAATAGAAAGGATGGGTAACCATGAGTAAAGACGATTTCGGAAATCGGATGAAAGGGTACGAGAATGCCTTCCGTCATTCATTGCCGCAGCGTATGCCTGTGATCCTGAGAATTGACGGCTGCCACTTTCATACGTTTACGAGGGGGATGAAGAAGCCTTTTGATGAGCAGCTAACCGGCGCCTTATGGGAAACCTGTAAGTATCTTGCAAGCAACATTATGGGCTGCAAACTGGTGTATCATCAAAGCGACGAGATCTCGATTCTGCTCACCAATTACGATAAATTGACCACGCAATCGTGGTTTGAAAATAACATTCAGAAGATGGTATCCGTTTCCGCGTCGATGGCTACGGCCAAGTTCAATGAGGTATTCAGAAAGCACGCTCCCAATAAGGAGTTAGCTACATTTGACAGCAGGGCGTGGGTATTGCCGCACGACGAGGTGACCAATTATTTTCTATGGCGGCAGCAGGATGCGACGAAGAACAGCATCTCTATGGTCGCACAAGCTCACTTTGCACATGAAGAGCTTCAGGGACTGGACGGAAAGCAGCTGCAGGATAAATTATTTCTGGAAAAAGGCATCAACTGGAACGACCTTCCTGTCTGGCAGAAGCGGGGCGTTTGCATAACCAAGCAGGTTTATTTCAAAGGAGAAGCCCGAAGAAGCAAATGGGATGTCGATCACGACACTCCTGTTTTCTCGCAAAGCAGGAACTACATTAACCAATACGTATACTTGGATAAGGAAGAATAATCGTGGAATGCATCATTTTTATCGGGATTCAGGCTTCGGGCAAATCGACTTTTTTTAAGGAGCGGTTTTTCAATACCCATATGCGGTTGAATTTGGACATGCTCCGCACCAGGCATAGGGAAGACATCTATCTGGCGGCGTCCCTCCAAGCGAAGCAGCCTTTTGTCGTAGATAATACGAACCCAACGAGAGAGGACAGGAGCAAATACATAGCGCTTGCCAAACAATACAAGTTTCGGGTAGCCGGGTATTACTTCGAGCCCGATTTCGAAGCATCGCTAGTACGCAATGAAGCCCGTATGGGCAAAGAAAAAGTTCCTGAGGTCGGCATTCGAAGTGTGATGAAAAAGCTTCAGCCTCCGGAGTATAGCGAAGGATTCGATACGCTGTATCGGGTGAAGAGCGGGGACGGCAAGTTTACTATTGAGGAGATTCAAGGATAGAAAGCTGATTTGGTATTTGCCAAGTCGGCTTATTTTTTTGACACTTGCGTTTAAAAATTTCGGGGTTCTCCGTAATGGAATGGTTGTAGGGGCAGGTTGTTGAGTAACTTTTTCATCTCGTCGTAATACTTTCACCCTGTTCGCAAGAGGAAGGATATGGGAAGATAAATACACGAAAGGCCGGGAACACGGACTTTCACTTACCTTCAGGCTATTGGGCTCCTTCCTTTTACAACTATCTTGGGTGATCTAGGGGCGCAGCTTTCTTGAAGGCGAATCAGGCTATCGCATCTCTTCCTTCTAAAAAACTCTGTTAAAGTATAGAGATGCGAATTTCCTGGTTTATTTTATAATCGGAAAGGAGGCATCCAGGCTATTATATTCCTTCCTTCTCACTATTCCACGATTAGGGATATTCATTTCCTGGAGTCTTTATATGAAAAATGTGATTTATCTGCGTAGAGAAAACAAGCTGATTATAGAACCGGGTTCGGGCTCCAGTCCGCTTCCCGAGAGATATTTGGCCACGGCCATGAAAAATATCGAGTACCTTGGCTTTACCTTCTCAAAGCGGCTCATGGATACAGTCCGGACGTTATCCGTCGAAGCGTTCACGCAACTGTACGATCAGCTGGTTGCTGATTTGAAAACCCTAATCGGTGCTCATGTGAATTACAAGCCGATGTATCCTAACTTTCCTCAACAAGTCATGCTGGCAAGTGAAGCAGAGCTTTATATCAACGCCATCCTTCATTACATCACGCTTGAATTGCCGCAATATGAAGCTATCGACCGGTTTCCTATGCTCGAGCAATTGGACTTGAAGGTCATCGATCTGGGGAGCGAAGCGGAATTCGATCAAATGATTCGGCAGCTCCTTCAAGCGAAGGTATCCATCTCGGCAACGGATAAGGAAGATATCGATTGGGTCATTGCGCATTATGAGGATTTGGAAACCATTCTGCCATTGGAAATCCCTCTGAAAGAAAATGTAGGCTTGGTAGTCGGAGCGCTGATCAAACACGGCAGAGCAAACGTTAAGCTTGTCGGCCGATACATTAAAACCGCAACGGACGTCCTTCGGCTGGCGGCTGCACTATCAGACGGGGATATCAGCCTGGCCAACCCTACGAAATTCCGGAAGTTCAAACGATCCGAAAGACGATTGCTTTTGGGGCTGTTGGAGCAATGCCATCCTATAACGGAAGATATGCTTAGATTCAAGCATCGCTGGATTCGTTTGGGGGAGATTTTGCATCCTTCGGAGTACAAAAACCAATTCTTTCATTGTAAAGAGGCGTTTGATATTCTTCGGAACAACAAGCCTTTTGAGACCTTTAGAGGAAGACTTGAGCTGGCGCTTCTCTATAACAATGTGTGGACAGCGGTCGATTTGTTAAGAACCCGTCCTGGCGAGTTTGCCCGAAAACTGGACCATGTATTGAGAATAACGGACATAACGGATGATGCTCTGCTTGTTGTTGAAGCGTTCGGGGAAGTGATTGAGCAAGTAGCCACTCCGGTGCTGCTGCAAGTACAGAATCATTTTCAGCATAGAAATGATCTGCAAGGGCTTCGTACCTTTTTTCCAAAGGGGAATGTAGCTAAAGCGGTTGCGATTCAAAATCGGCTTGTCCAGATGGCCCCCGAGGTATGTCAAGCCATCGTGGATTTGTGCCGGAGCACATTGATCAGGCGTTTTGCAGCATTGCCGTCATTAGGCAGCATCTATATGGATGAACGCTTGCAGTCCTACAAGGTTCCCTTCTCCCAGAGATCGGCCAGCAAGTCCCTGCGAA
This sequence comes from Paenibacillus sp. 32352, assembly GCF_002042965.1. Lineage (GTDB taxonomy): Bacteria > Bacillota > Bacilli > Paenibacillales > NBRC-103111 > Paenibacillus_S > Paenibacillus_S vulneris. The sequence continues at coordinate 153,893 of NZ_MZNT01000018.1, forward strand.
CGATAGTAAGGGGGAGCCAGCTGGAGATGCCGCCGGGGAATACGATCCGTTTTTTCACTTGGTGGAAGGAAGGCGTTATCGACGGGAGACCTACGGGACGAGTAGATATTGATTTGTCGGCGGTTATGTACGATGAGAATTGGCAGTACGTAGAGCACATCTCCTACACGAATCTTCGCTCTGACAAGTACAAGGCTGCCCATAGCGGGGATATTACCTCGGCGCCTAACGGGGCTTGCGAGTTCATCGATCTCCATATTCCTTCCATTGTAAGCTACGGGGGGCGGTATATTGTGGCCTCGCTGAATTCCTTCACGGAGCAGCCTTATTGCGATCTGCCGGAATGCTTTGCCGGGTGGATGATCCGAGCCAATCCGGGTAAGGGCGGGGTTTTCGAGCCTTCGGCCGTGGTGGACAAAATCGATATTACAGCGGATACCCAAATTGCAATCCCTGTCATTATGGACTTGGTCGAGCGAAAGGTCATTTGGACGGACTTGGCTCTTACCAGACATCCTAACTACCATAACAATGTTGAAGGCAATCAACGCGGGATGGTTCTGATGGGGCGAGCGATGACTTCTCTAAAGAAGCCGACTCTGTACGATCTCTTCCTGCTGCACGCCGAGGCGAGAGGCCAGCTGGTCCGCGATGCGGATGCGGCGGATACGATATTTTCCGTAGATCGGGGAATTACGCCTTTCGATACAAGCAAGATCATCGGGGAGTTTATTGTTTAGAAGAAATGATGGGGTGTATAAAAAGAGAACGGTTGCCCCTTAGCCATGATGCTTTGAAAAAGGAGGGAAGCAGCACTAAGAACCAGCTAATGCTTGATAAACATTAGCTGGTTTTTAGTTTCTGCTGTGCCTCACCGTGGAAACAGCAGCAAAATTCCCAGTACCATGATGAGCAGAAACAAGCTGCTTTCGAATTTGGCTGCGGGAATCCGTTTGCTCAGATAGAGACCGAGCGCGGTTGCTCCGAGAATCGCAGGCAAAGAGCAGGCATACAACTCCAGCGCATCCGTTGTCCATAACCCGCCTAGCGCATGACCCGCCACCACAAGAACGCCAGAAATAAGAAAATGCGCCTGCAGGGTGCCACGGAAACGGTCCGGGCTCCAGCGGCGAAGCGTGCCGTAGACAACGACGGGCACGCCATTGAAATTGTAGGCGCTGCCAAGCACGCCCGAGGCAAAGCCGAACGGCAGTACCCAGCCGCGCTCATTCAGCAGTGGACGCTCCATGGCCCGGGACAGACTCTTTTTGACCAGACAGTACCCGCCATAGACGATCAGAAAAACCCCGAGTCCGGAAGTGATCATACTTGAAGGAGTCGTTCGAAGCAGGAGCAGCCCTGCGGGGATTCCGATCACGGCCGTGAACGCCAACCGGATCAGCACGGCGCGGTCAACATGCCGCCAACCGCTGAATACTGTGAATAGGGCGACGGTTAGCCCGGCTAGCCCGATGAGCGATATGGAAGTTTGCAGCGGAATCGGGAGCAGAGCAAGCAGAGGCATGCTCACGATCGCTTCTCCAAAGCCGAACACCGCTCTCATCAAAGCTCCGATAAAAACAGCCGCTATTGCCAGCGTCAGCACCGAAGTCGTCATAGTCCTGTTCTCCTGTTGGGATAACTGGCTGTTGTTTGAATTTCCAAATCATTTCCTCCTTTCGTTTCTGGTATCATATCATAAAGAAATGTGGGTTAAAATACGAATTTTAAGGCGCTTAATAGCACTTGTATTATTTTAAAAATGAGCTGACATAGGGAACTACAATGTTTAAATATGAATCGTTAAAAACGAAATACGTTCGTCTGATGGTGCCGGTTCAAGACGTGATTTGTATAAAAATCTATCGATGTTTCCAGAGGGAACCATGCCAAAAGAAGCCCTCGTTTTTACGAGGACTTGCCATAACGTATGTTTACTTCCTGCCGGCAGGATTGCCGGATTCTTGAGTCTTGCCGCCTCCTAGCGCGTGTAACATGAATTCGTATATATCCTTATCGCTGATTTCGCTACGATCGGGCGACAGGATGTGCTGCACCTGCAATCCGTTTTTGAATAGCGCGAACATTCGAGCTGTTTTCTCCGCGTCGATATGGGAAGGGATGACTCCATGCTGCTGTCCGAATTCGATCCATTTCTTGGAGGCTTGTACTGCGGATTCGTAATAACGGCTCAAGATGCTTGCCACGGCGGGTTTATCCTTTTGGCTGAGCAAATAAATAAAGATCAAATTAGCAGCATTATCCGCACGATTCAAATTGCCAAGCCGTCCGGTCAACGTATCCAGCGGCGCTTCCAGCTCCTTCTCCTCTTCCGGCACCCGGGCGACGGATTCGTAAAAGCGTTGATTCGTTGTCTCGATCCCCGCCTCGAGAATCAAGCCGAACAATTCGTCTTTGCTTTTGACATAATGATAGATGGCCCCCTTGGTCAAGCCGCCGCGATCGGCGATCTCTTGAAGTGTCGTCGCCCGGCAGCCTTTCTCCAAGATCATCTCTTCGGCAATGTCCAGCAGCTTTCTAAGGCTGGCGTTCATTGATTTATCCTGCATGGTTTTCTACCTCCAACCGTTCTTTAGTTTCTTACTGTACTCTGGACAGCCCTGCTTCGGTTTATTATACCTGTACCTTCGATCCCTCTACAAATGAACCGCCCGATGGCCTAGGTTTGGGGATTGGCTGCTGCACGTCTTTTTATCCGCTTCACGTACACGACATTCCACCAGATCGTCAGCCCGAGAATCCCGTACGTGGCGATCGGTGATACGGCAAGAAACGTGGAAATCGGCAGCGCATACACAAGCACAACCTTGACGCACGCCTCCAGCAGCAGGCTGATGCCCCAAACTGCCGTTAGCAGGCGGAACGTGCGCCGATAGTTCGGAAGCCGCTCCCATTTGTCGTTCATTTGGGGATCATGTCCTGTGAACCGCTCGGCGAAATGATAAATGAGCGGCCGGGCCAATAGCAGCGATACCAGAAAGAGCAGCCCCATGATCCCGGTTACATAAGACTCCCGCAGCAGAATAAACCGCTCGTCGCCGCCCATAAGAACTGCGATGATGCCAAGAATAAGGCCAAGAAAGATGAAGCCGGAAAACATATCCGCCTTGCGGTTCTTGATCAGGCTGTACAGCGAGTCGCACAGCGGAACGAAAGCCGCGGCTGACAGCGCCGCCAGGCTGCTCGTATGAGGAATCAGCAGCTGATAAATCGCATAAGGCAGTACGATATTCAGGATGATCGTAATAATGATTTCATTGCGGGTTTTATTCATGTTCATTCATCCTTTCTTTAGGACCGATTAATAAATGTTCACGATCGATGATTCACAAAGCTTTGTTGTCAGCAGCTGTTTCATTTCAATCGACCGACCTTCGGTAGGTATCTTATAAGTATGAGTATACATACCTTTGGTAGGTATGTAAAGGGGCAGTGCAACTTTTTTTGTATGAGATGAGAAACGGGTATGTGTCCAGTGGACGGGAACCATAGTAGGATAAGCAGATAGAAAGAAGGGAATCGATTCATCCGCATCAAATGATATATAGATTCTTACAGGAAGGGAAGAGAACCGATTGAACATTCAAACCCCTATAGATCTGTCGGCCCATGTTGACTGTATGCTGCAGGAAAGAGGAAGCCGCTCGGATGCTTCACTGGAATCTTATCTTAGGTCGCTTTATGTTAGTGTCTTGTCTCATAAAAATGAAGTCATGACCTACTCTTTGCTAGGTAAGCTGCTGGAACAAAGCTTCGATACAGCGCCGATACAATACTTGGAAGAGTGGAACCAATGCAGCAGACCTCCCGTTTTGGAAACAGCCATTGACGGTTTTACTTATACAAGAGAGGTTTTGCAATTTCATATTTTTGATTTGAGGGAGATGGAGCGGCAGGAAGAGGAGAACCGGTACCGGTTCTTAGGGACCACTTCAAGGACAAACCACACCTGGTACAATTTTGACGTTCATTCGTATCTGGAGTGTGCGGCATCCGGACTGGAAGACCGCCTGGGCGACGATCCCCATTGCGATTGGTTCACCTTGGGAGTATTTTTGGAGCTGGGGCGATTGTATGAGTAGATGCACAACCGGGCAGATGAAGCATCGGATCGGCTTCTATAGCAGTTTGCGCCGACATATGGTAAGATTTTATCGCGGAAATGCAGCATCATGGCGTTATCTTTTTACCAAACGTATCTTCACATCGAATCCTTTATGAAATACGGTGATCCCATGCAATCGGTTTTCTCGTCCCGCGTCATTGACCGGGCATTGCTTCGAATCGAATCCTACAAGAAGCTGACTGCCTTATTGCAGTCCACGGCGAATAACGAAGGCATAAGCAGCTTATCTGTCAAAGTATTAAGCAATTTTATGGATACGACTACGCAGGACATTACTAGCACTTTAAAGAAGCTCTCGGATTTTGGCATTATCCAAAGCAACCGGTCGCTGAATGAGTTCAAAGTGCTGCAGCCGGATCTGGAGCAGTCCCCCATCGGGCTGGCGCAATCGCTGCTACGGCTGTTGGTGGATAAACCGGATTGTTCGTTCCAGCAGCAGGCCGATGAGCTTCAGGTTTCGTTGCAAGAGCTGGAGATCCTGTACGGATATTTCGTTATTATTTTGAAATAATGTTCTTCCTGAGCGGGAGTAATAGCTTCAATGGAAGGGATGGAGACCTGTAACCCGCTGGACCGCGAGCCCGAGGGTTATTTGGTTTAAAATCGCCGGAATTAGGGAGCAAGACCACCTTTCACACGCATCCGTGTTCCATGCGGGCTCCCGATAAAAGTCCCGGCTGCTTGCCGCCGAAAGGCGGTTTTACCGCAGGGGGTGGTGCCTCCTAATAACCAGAAGAAAACAAGAAGAAGAGAACAAGGATATAAGAAAAGGAATATAGCGTCATGCAGAATGCTTGCTAAATTTGGAGAAAATAGAGAGTAAGGAAGGATTGGACAACGCAGCAGGAGGCCACCTAATGCCGGTGGAAAGTCTATCAACTAGACTCCAAATAGTTCGTCGGAGGATGGAATCATGTCGTACGGAACAAGCTTCCGATGCGGCTGATGATCCCCATTACCGCTCCGCCAACAAAGAAATAACTGATGAGAACACTAAAGGCAACAAGAAATACGCTTTTCAATACTTTGGTAAAAATGATGGTTCAACTCCAATTCGAATCTATTAAAATAAGCTGTGCAATAATAGGCACTTGTCTAAGGTACATGATTATGAAGGAAAGTTCAAGTTTTACAAAAAAATGGAATTGGTAGATTCGAGGGGAAAGGAACAAGAATGAAAAATAAATTTGAAATCGACTCCGCTTGCGGTATACTCGGTTTGCGGCTGGAGCAGGCGTTGGAGCATTTACACGAACATCACATTCAGGTTCACGAAATGAACGGAAAGCAGTACACTGATGAGACTGGAATTGAGGAGCTGGAGAAGCTGGCGGCCGCTCTGCGCAATGCAGTACCGCGGACTCTCGAGCCTTAAGGACTGCTCAAAGAAAGAAGTGAAATTATCTCATGCTATTTTATTGTATAGCCATTATGGTTATTGCAGTGGATCAGCTGGCCAAAATAGCGGTACGGGGCTCCATAGAGGTCGGGTCCACGGTTACGCTGTGGGAATCCTTTCTCAACTTGACCCACTACGAGAACAGCGGGATGGCGCACAGCTTGTTTCAAGGATATGGAAGGCTCTTTGCCGTATTCGCGGTTATCTTTATCGCAGGGGTGCTGTATTACCGGCAGAAAGGCGAGATCAAGGGGAAGCCGATGGACATAAGCATGGGGTTTCTGGTCGGCGGTGCAGCCGGCAATGCGATTGACCGTATATTATTCGGTAAAGTTACGGATTTTCTGGAGTTTACCTCAGGCCATGGCATTCTTAACTTGGCGGATGTCGCCATTAATATTGGGGTCGTTCTTTTGTTAATAACCGCAGCCCTGTCCATCATTTTAAGAAAACCCGTCTCATAAAAAGTTAAACCAATCGTTCAGATAGGAGAGAAAGAAATGGATTCCAACATGCAAGTGCAGGAAATGCTTTCCGATAATCCGGATATCGTATTTGATGAGGTTGTCAGCATCATTATCGATCATAGCGATATAGAATTTTGGCTGAAATTCACCTCGGAATGGGGAGGCATCCTGTATTACCTGGATGAGAGAAGTAAGAGACAGCACGAGCAGGGGCTTATCGGGCAGGAGCAGTATGAATTTATTAGAAGAACCTACCGGCTAGGATTGATAACAACGACAGGATTGTACGACAAGATGAAGCAAAGCAAGGATGAGGCAGGAGAAGCGGGCGATGCCGATTACACCTTCTCTATGGACTCGCTGGAATGCTACTTTATCCCGGCTTACTTGAAAGAATACTGCAGCTCCAGCGAAGCGCTCAAAAAGCTGGGCGACAAATATATTCAGGCCATGACACAGGCTTTGGAGAGCTATGGCCATCCGGAGGAGAAGCTTGCCTCCATTCAGCGGCTGGTTGAGGAATACATTACGAACATGCATAAGTATGCCAAGCAGCAATAAGGAATCGCTTGTGCTGCCATTACTACGGTGAACTGTACGAATCCTGCACACGAAAACAAGACCCGAGGCTTATCCGCCCCGGGTTTTCGACTGAAAAGGTGCAGACGGTAAGCTATCCCGATGAAGCTCCTGTCCAAAGCCGGGTCAGGCGATCGGTTCCGGTGTAACCAACGGATTATGCGTGATGCCGAGAAAAGCATAGGCTTGGGCAACGACGTCCTCACTACCGTCCTTATAGAAATGCTGGGAAATTTGCTTCATCCCGGTCCGGCTGCCCAGGCGATCCATTTGATTCTTCATCAGCTTGGAATTGCACAGCACCGCGACCTTCTGACAGTGAGGAAACATCCACTTCTGAAGCTCCTCGATCCTTTCATTCGTATCCGGCGAAAAAACAAACGGATGTCCGTTCGCTACCATCCCCCTGTTATCGATAAGCAGCCGTATATGGCCTTTGGTCAAGTAAGTGCAGGCGATCTTCAGATCGAAGGAAAGCTTACCGACATCGTCTGCGCTGAGAACTCCCTTGACCTGCCAGGAGATGACCTGTTCGTCAAAGTCAATGTGGTAAACAAACCGTTCGCTTAAGGCGCGTTCATATTCGCTCTTTACATAAGCGGAGTGCATGGAGAAGCGCTCATTATCAAAAAAATAGCTCATATCGACATCCAGAGCATTTGTTATGATCGATATGTTTTCCAGCGAAATGTTCCGCTCGCCCCGCTCGACGCCGCCAATATAAGAACGGTCCATTCCGCAGCGCACCGCAAGCGCCTCCTGCGACATCCCTGCTTTTAACCTAAGCTCCCGCACCCTTTGTCCAAAGTTAGATAAGATAGCCAAGCGCTAACCTCCTGACCTTAACTTCATGGTTATTATAAGTACCATTATGCAAGAAGGAGTGTGAAAAGTCACCAAATTTCGACAAGCTGCTCACATAAACAAGTGGATATAGCGAAAGATGGGCATGCAAATCTGGACCGGTACTTGCAATGAAGATGCAATTTTCATATAATAAGCTCAAGTTTCATATCCAAAAATGCGTAGACGGAGAAAAGTAAGCAGTGCCTCTTTACAGGGAGGAGCCGCCGGAGATTGAGAGCGGTTCTACAGAAACAGGCTGCCGAAGTTCCCTCCCGAGCAGTCCTTTGAAACCGCAGCTGCCGCTGGGGCAAGTAGGAGGGATCCGGCCAAGAACATGAACGTTCGGAACCGTTACTTTCAATGAGTGAGAAGGAATCCTTATCCTTATTTTGGCGCTGAAGCGCCGGTCGGGTATGGATCTGAAGCCTTCTAACAAGGGTGGTACCACGGCTTATTCGTCCCTTTACCGGGATGAATGAGCCTTTTTTTGTTGCCTGGAGCAGGATGGTTAACAAAGGTTAGCGGCTAATCGGGGGTTATGAGGCAGCGCCCTAAATACGGCGGTCCAGGAAGGCTTTGAAGCAAAAAACTAAAAGGAGGATGAACACATGAAAGAGCGTTTGGAAGCACTAAAAGTCGAAGCGCTGCAGGAGCTGGCTCAGGTGACGAACCAACAGCAGCTTGCTGAAATGAAAATCAAATATTTGGGCAAAAAAGGTCCTTTGACCGAAATTTTGCGCGGTATGGGAGCTTTGAGCGCTGAGGAGCGTCCGGTGATCGGGCAGGTCGCCAATGAGGTTCGCGGCGCCATCGAAGCCGTCATCGAAAGCAAACAGGAGGAGTACCAGAAGGCTGAGACGGAAGCGCGTCTGCGTGCCGAGACGATCGACGTGACGCTGCCGGGCCGGCCTTCGCCTGTAGGGGCGACGCATCCGATCAGCAAAGTCATTCAGCAGATCGAGGACATTTTCATCGGGATGGGCTATACGGTAGCTGAAGGTCCGGAGGTCGAGCAGGACTATTACAACTTCGAAGCGTTGAACCTGCCTAAAAATCACCCGGCCCGCGACATGCAGGACTCCTTCTATATTACTGAAGAAATTTTGATGCGCACGCAAACCTCCCCGGTACAGGTTCGTACAATGGAGAAAATGAAAGGCGAAGTGCCGGTCAAAATCATTTGCCCGGGTAAAGTATACCGCCGTGATGATGACGATGCGACTCATTCCCATATGTTCACGCAAATCGAGGGTCTCGTTATCGACCGCAACATTCGCATGAGCGATTTGAAGGGCACTCTGCTTCAGTTCGTGCGAGAGCTGTTCGGGCAAAATACGCAAATTCGTCTGCGTCCGAGCTTCTTCCCGTTCACGGAGCCAAGCGTTGAGGTTGACGTGACCTGCGCGATGTGCGGGGGCAGCGGCTGCCGCGTATGTAAGCAAACCGGCTGGCTCGAAATCCTCGGCGCAGGCATGGTGCATCCGAACGTGCTGGAAAAGGGCGGTTATGATCCTGAGGAGTACAGCGGCTTCGCTTTCGGACTCGGGGTAGAACGCGTAGCGATGCTCAAATATGACATTGAAGACATCCGTCATTTCTATACGAACGACCTGCGTTTCTTGAAGCAGTTCGCCCATTTGTAATCGAGAGGAGTGTTAAGAGGACATGAAAGTATCTTACCAATGGCTATCCCAGTATGTGGATGTGAATGGTTATTCAGCCGACGAGCTGGCCGAAAAGCTGACGCGAAGCGGCATTGAGGTCGATATAGTAGAAAAGCGCAACAAAGGGGTAGAAAAAGTATTCGTCGGTTTTGTCAAGGCGCGCGAAAAGCATCCGGATGCCGACAAATTGAGCGTATGTACGGTGGATGTTGGGCAAGGCGAGGATTTGCAAATCGTGTGCGGAGCGAAGAACGTGGCCGCAGGCCAAAAGGTTCCTGTAGCCATTGTCGGCGCAAAGCTGCCTGACGGATTGGTGATCAAACGCGCGAAGCTGCGTGGTGTGGAATCTCAAGGCATGATCTGTTCGGCGAAGGAGCTTGGACTGAACGATAAGCTGCTGCCGAAAGAAATCCAGGAAGGAATTCTGGTGCTGCCGGAAGCCACTCCGATCGGGGAGAGCATTCTGGACGTACTGGCGATTAATGATGAGGTGCTTGATTTCGACCTCACGCCGAACCGCTCCGACTGTCTGAGCATGCTGGGAGCAGCGTACGAGATCGCGGCGATTCTTGGCCGTCCGGTTCAACTGCCGGATGCCGAGCAGGGCTTGAATAAGAACGGTGCCGCAGGGCAAGCCTCCAATCATATCTCCGTTGAAATTACGGCGAAGGAGCAATGCTCGCACTATGCTGCGCGCTATATCGAAAATGTTAAGATCGGCCCTTCTCCGCTGTGGATGCAAAATCGTCTGATGGCGGCAGGCGTTCGTCCGATCAATAACATCGTGGACATTACGAACTTTGTTATGCTGGAATACGGTCAACCGCTGCACGCATTTGACGCAGATAAATTGGCTAATGGACATATTGATGTCCGCATGGCGAAGCAGGGAGAGAAGATCGTTACTCTGGATGGAGTGGAGCGGGAGCTAGAGCCGCACATGCTGCTGATTACAGACGGTACGAAGCCTGTTGCGCTCGCCGGAGTTATGGGTGGAGAAAATTCCGAGGTTACGGACGGAACCGTGCGCATTTTGCTGGAATCGGCGAAGTTCGACGGGGGAACGGTGCGCAAGACCTCCCGACAGCTCGGCTTACGTTCCGAGGCTTCGCTTCGTTTCGAAAAAGAAGTAAATCCGGAAGCGGTCATTCCTGCGCTCAACCGTGCGGCTTCCCTTATGGCTGAGTACGCCGGGGGGACGGTAGCATCGGGTATCGTTGAAGCGGTGACCAAGGAAAACAAAGCGGTCCAAATCGAGCTCAGCGTAAGCAGAATCAATCAATATTTGGGTACGGAGCTGACGGCGGAGCAAGTCGGCGCCATCTTTGAAAGACTGCATTTTGCGGTGGAAGCACAAGGCGAAGCCTTCACGGTTCATGTGCCTAGCCGTCGCGGCGACATTACGCGCGCTGTCGATTTGATTGAAGAAGTGGCACGTTTGTACGGCTACGATAACATTCCGACGACATTGATGAGCGGTGTTACGACTCCGGGAGCCTTGACGAAGGAGCAGGTGGTACGCCGTTTGGTACGGAACGTGCTGACAGGAAGCGGCTTGCATGAAGCGATTACGTATTCCTTCACGCATCCGGACCAAATTGCCGAATTCCCGGGTGCGTACCCTGAGGCGAAGCCGATTACCTTGTCCATGCCGATGAGCGAAGAGCGCAGCACGCTGCGCACAAGCTTGATTCCTCATCTGCTGGAAGTGGCGGCATACAACCGGAACCGCAATACGGACGATGTGCAGGTGTTCGAAATCGGCAAGGCGTTCATTACAGACGAAGAGTCCTTGACGAAGCTTCCGGAGGAGCGTCTGATGCTGGCTGCGCTTATTACAGGCAAACGTCATGAAACGCATTGGACGGGCAAGGCAGGCGACGTCGATTTCTACGATTTGAAGGGCGTATTTGAAAGTGTTGTAAGCTACCTGGGCCTGCAAGGTATCGGCTATAAAGCGGCTCAGCCTGAAGGCTTCCATCCGGGCCGTACGGCGCATATTACGCTGCAAACAGCGGAAGGAGAGCAAGTGATCGGGACGATCGGCCAACTGCATCCTTCCCTGCAGCAGAAGAAGGATTTGGCGGACACTTACGTGCTGGAGGTAGAATTCTCAGTGCTGGCCGAGCAGGCAAGCGGCCGCATCACGCACAAGCTGCTGCCTCGTTATCCGTCCATCGGACGGGACATTGCCGTTGTCGTAAACAGAGACGTGCAGGTTGGCGACCTGATGGCCAAAGTTCGTGAAGTCGCCGGCAGCCTGCTAGAGTCGATTCAAGTATTTGATATTTACACAGGCGAGCGTTTGGGCGCCGACAAGAAGAGCGTTGCGCTTGCTCTCGTGTACCGGACTCCTGAACGTACCCTGACCGATGAGGAAGTCAGCGAGCTTCACGCAAAAGTCGTGGAAGCATTGGAACAAACATTTGAAGCCGAGCTGCGAAAGTAATCGGCAGTATCATATAGAAGCAAGCTTTTGATGCAAAAGGTTCCCGTATCGCGAGATACGAGGAGCCTTTTTTCTATGCACCTTATAAAATTCAGGGCACCCCGCAAAGTACCTGAATCAGCTTGGAAGCCAAGGCCCGAGTCTGTCGAGAAACCTAGTTTTGCGAGAACTTTGCTAAATATGGAGGTGGGGTATTCCTCGGAAGAGTTTACGTC
>NZ_MZNT01000019.1 GCF_002042965.1 Paenibacillus sp. 32352
GATCTATAATAGAGCTTGTCTTAAGCTCAAAATTCAATGCTAGCGAGAATTTTCATTCTCTGTTCAAACATTCACTCGTTGTTCAGTTTTCAAAGGACAATCTTCGTTCGTTTTCGACATCCGTCAAAAGCGACCTGATTAATATATCACATTCGTCTACTTCATTGCAAGTACTTTTTTTGGAATTTATTTAGTTAATTCTTCAAAAGTGCTTGTCTCAAAAGCGACAAGTAGTAATGTATCAAATTCCGGCGGCAATTGCAAGCTTAATTTGTTTTGAAATTTATCCCAGCTGTGAGTTTTGGATACAAACAAATGCATCCGCCAAGTCAACCAGACTCGGCGGATGCATTCTATACAGACCATTCCTCCAGCTTAAGCATAGGATCGGCCGTAATATCCAAGGCCGAGAATTGTCCCCGCCGCCACTTCAGGAAAGCGGCGGCCGCGATCATCGCGGCGTTGTCGGTGCAGAGACTCATAGGAGGCGCCAGCAGCGGCACGCCTATCTCTGCGCAGCGCTCGGCGAGGCGCTGCCGGAGTCCCTTGTTGGCGGCGACCCCGCCCGCCAACAGCAGCTGCTTCGCGCCGTAGGCCTGGACGGCGCGGATCGATTTCTCCACCAGGACATCGATAACCGAGTCCTGGAAGCCCTTCGCTACAGCTTGCGGCGCAAGCTGCTGGCCCTTCATGTTGGCCTGGTTCAGCACGGCCAACACAGCCGATTTCAGCCCGCTGAAGCTGAAATCGTACGAATCCGGCTCCAGCCAGGCGCGCGGAAGAGGCACCGCCTCTTCTCCTTCATGGGCCAGCCGGTCGATATGAGGCCCGCCAGGGTAGGGCAGCTTAAGAGCGCGCGCTACCTTGTCGTAAGCTTCGCCGGCGGCATCGTCCCGGGTTTGGCCGATAATGCGAAAATGGCCCTCGGATTCTACGTATACCAGCTCCGTATGCCCGCCGGATACAACAAGAGTAACGAACGGATACTGCAGCTCATGAACGAGCTGGTTGGCATAAATATGTCCGGCGATATGATGAACGCCGATCAAAGGAAGCTCCAAGGCGCAGGCCAAGGACTTGGCGGCCACGAGCCCGACCAGCAGGGCGCCGACCATGCCCGGTCCTTGGGTGACGGCAATCGCTGACAAATCGGACGGTCGAAGCTTCGCCTCCTCGAACGCCTGCTCTATGATCCAGGTGATGTTCTCGACATGCTGTCTGGACGCGACCTCAGGAACAACCCCTCCGAATCGCTTATGCGTTTCGATCTGACTGGATACTACGTTGGACAAAATGGCAGTCCCGTCCTGAACGATAGCCACCGAGGTCTCGTCGCAGCTGGTTTCAATCGCCAATATATAAGTCGGTTTCTGTTGGGAGAGTTGTTCGCCCTGCTCCAACGAATCATTTATTTTCATGACAAATCCCCTGTTAATTCATTCAAATTATGATGATATTTCGGCAGATCGGCCCACATAATCATCGCATCTTCCCTATTATCCGTATAATAGCCTCGCCTTAAGCCTACAGAATAAAAGCCCAGCTTTTCATACAGGTTGATAGCGACCTGATTCGAAGGGCGCACCTCCAATGTCATGCGGACAGCGCCGAAGAAGCTGGCGGTTTTTTGCAGCTCGCGCATCAGCCGTTCTCCGAGCTTTTGGCCGCGGTATTTTTTCCTGACCGCTACGTTCGTTACATGGGCCTCCTCCATAATAAGCCACATCCCGCCATAGCCTGCAATCTCGCCGTCGCATTCCATAACCATGTAACGGGCAAACTGATTGTTTGTCAGCTCATTCTGAAATGCTCCCGCCGTCCAGGGCGTCGTGAACGCCTCCTGCTCTATTTCGCATATGGCTGGAATATCATCCATTTGCATGGAGCGGAACTCCAAATGATTCGTGGCTTCATCTCTGTGCTCTTGTCGATCCAATCCGTGAAGCCTCCCTTACGATTTTTGAGCCATTAATTTGACTTCTGCTTCAGGCAGCTGCGTATAGTTGGGTACAAGCCCATGCGGCGCCTCTGTGCGTCCTTCCGCCCATCGCGCCCTTGCCAGCTCCGCTAGATGCCGCGCTCGGATCTCATGTGGAAGCTCGGCCGACTCTCCCTGCCATCCGGCAAAAAAACGCTGCAGCGTTTCCTCGTGCAGCTTCGTCTCCCCGGCAAAAACAATACAATCCGGTTTGGTTTCCTGACTGGATAGCGCCCTCTCAAGCAGCTGTTCCGTCCATGCGGACATTAAACGGATGCTGTCGGATTCGAGGCAGCTCCATCCTTGTCCCGATGCCTGGTACAAGCCTGTAAAAGCTTGTCCGCGCCGCGCCTCAATCATAGGAACAACCCATACCGTTTTCCCCTGATTCCTGACTGTTTCCAGAGCGCTGAGAATAGGCTCATTACCATCCGCACCGGCGATCCCGCCAGTTAAATAAGCTTCTGCCGCGCCCAGCGCCATGGTCTCCAGGCTGGAAACCGCCAGCAGCGCCATGCCGTGCGTCCAGGCAAAGGTTTTGGCCGCTGTCACGCCGATCCTCACGCCGGTATAAGAACCGGGACCAACGCCGACTCCGAATGCATCCAGCTCTTTGGCCGACAAGCCTGCTGAGGTCAAGAGCTGCTGAATTTGCGGGAGCAAATGTATGGAGTGATTCCGCTCCGCCTTGGAATTGATTTCGCCCAGCAGCTCATTCCCGCGTACAAGAGCAAGCGACATCGAGCTGGTTGACGTATCAACGGCAAGCAAGGTGCCTTGTAAAGCATTCATTGTATTCGTCATAGCAACGTTCCGTTCTCCTTTAATTCTGTGCACCACCGTACATAAGGCTGCCCATGGGGGATTAACCGGAACACCCGTTCCGTCTCTCCGGCATGCTCAATCGATATGGAGAGTCTATCCGGGGGCAACAAATCAATAATAAGCGAAGACCACTCCACTAAAGTGACGCCCTCCCCGTAAAAGTACTCGTCCAAGCCGAGTTCATCCGCCTCCTCCTGAGATAAGCGGTACACATCCATATGATAAAAAGGGAGATGATTCCCTTCATATTCTTTAATAATAGTAAATGTAGGACTATTCACTATATGCTGAACCCCTATTGCTCTGGCCACCGCCTGGGAAAACGCCGTTTTCCCCGCACCGAGGTCTCCGTCCAGCGTAATGACGGTGCCCGGCTCAAAATAGCGGGCAAGGCTCGCCGCAAGGTGCGCGGTCCGGTCCAAATTATCCGAATGAAATATGTAGGAGGCCGATTCGGTCACTGGATTCCACCCCTTCAAAAATGATTATACCCTTTTTTCTCAATAGGCAGAACGGACCCGCTGCTTTGCACAAGACGGACTCCCTTCGTTTCGCCGTTCACATATCCGATAATAAAAAGCTCGAGACCCGCCTCTTTAAATTTCATCTGCATCGCCGCGGCATGTTCCGCCGGCATGGTACCTACAAGCTGGTAATCCTCGCCTCCGAACAAGATGAAGTCTAGAGGATCCTTGCCCGCCTGAAGAGCATAGTCCATAAGCTCGCCGTTTATTGGAATCCGATCTTCGATAAGATCGATCCCTGCATTGGAAGCTTCGGCAATTTCCCACGCTTCGCTGGCCAAGCCGTCGCTGACATCATTCAACGCATGGCACACGCCGGATTGCTGCAGCAGCCGTCCCGCTTCTATCTGGGGATCCGGTCTGCAATGAGCCTGGATAAGCGATTGCCGGTTCCTCCAATCCAGTCTTTCCTCCCACTGCTTCGCAGGAATGCTCTGCGTGAGCAGAAAATCCAGACCCGCCGCTGACCGCCCCAGCTCTCCTGTAATGAAGAGCACATCCCCGGGCTTCGCGGAGGATCGCAGCAAGGCTTTGCCGGTCTCTACCTCGCCCAGGACGGTTACCGACACGGTAATCCCTCCAATAGAGGACGTAGTATCTCCTCCCACGATGACGACATTCCAACGATTCGCACATTCGTACAATCCTTCATAGATCTCCTCTATGCGAGCTTGCGACGTCTCCTTAGGAAAGCTTACCGCGACCAAAGCATACCGGGGCATCGCGCCCATCGCGGCAATATCGCTTACGGCCGCCGCCATCGCCTTGTAACCGATATCCTGGTTGCGCATGGTAATCTGCTTAAAGTGGATTTCCTCCGTCATCGTATCGCAGGTCATAACAAGCTGGCATCCGGGAGTTAGATGGGCTACCGCCGCGTCGTCCCCAATCCCGATCTCTACGCCGCCGGCCTGTTGAAAGGCAGGTGACTGCTTGCCCTGCGTCAATCTGTGAATTAGTGCAAATTCGTCCAAAGAACTCAATCCAAGACCGCCTCCGTACCGTATTCTCCCTATTATAGCCCTCTCCCCTATACGTAGCAATATAGGCCTCTATGCATACCCCGAACATAGGAATTCAACGTATCGCCTCTTCTTGGCTGGTTGATCGAATGAAGGGAATCCATTTTTGACGAATATATCTTTGCATGTACCCTATCAAAAAAACAGCCCCCAAGCACAAGAGCACTTGGAGGCAGGGACTAGCTTTATTGAACTTCTTGAAGCTGATCAACCGGAACAACACGGGAATCCGCAGGTTGGAGCTCTACATGAACCTTGGCCGTTTCCTTTTCAGGGTCTACACTGTCAATCCAGACGGAGATTCCGTTCAGCTCGACATCGATTTTTTCTTCGGACTTTAATATTTCTTGAGCACGATACAGTTTCATCCAGAATTACACCCCCTCGGGTCTATAATCATTTGTCGGCAGAGATGGAGCTTAAAGCGGATCTTCCTTCCGCAACGGCTCTAATTATTCCTCGTGCAGCACCGACTCCGGGTGATCCATCGTATCGGTAGTGGATTCTTCGATCAAGCCGTTTTTTAAGCTGACGTAGCCGCCGCCCAAGCCTTCATTGACCATACGGTCAATATCCATAAAATAATCATCCCGGCCTTGGTGAAGCGCATCGGTTGTGCTCGAACTTTCCGGTTCGTTGGACGCGGTCGCACCTTGCTCCTGAGCGGCATCTCCCGCTAACGGGCTCTTGTTATTCTCCATAAATGGGCTCCTCCTTTGTCGGCAGTGATGTTTGCCATTTCGGCTTATTTGTAGCATGTCCCTACAATTGCCCCGTTCATTCATATAAAATTGCCAATTTGGGGATACTGTCAATTAGAGGACACGGATTGGAATTTGCAACCAGTTTATTTGGTATAGCCTATCATTTTAAGGAGGGAAAAAGATGCATACGGTATGGAAAGGAGCCATCAGCTTCGGCCTGGTGCACGTCCCGGTCAAAATGTTTTCTGCAACGGAGGACAAGGATATCTCCATGCGCTACATTCATAAGGAGTGTACGACGCCGCTCAACTTTGTAAGGAAATGCATGACCTGCGAGCGCGAGGTGCAATGGGAGGAAATCGCGAGAGGCTACGAGTACGAGCCGGGAGCCTTCGTCTTATTCGAGAAGGACGAGCTGGAGAAGCTGAACGGCGAGGTGACCAAGGAAATCAAGATTCTTGATTTTGTTCAGCTGACCGATATCGATCCGATTTATTTTCAAAAAACGTACTACCTGGCCCCGAACGAAACCGGCGGCAACGCTTATAACCTTCTGCTGGAAGCGATGAGACAGAGCGGCAAAATCGGCATCGCCAAAGTGTCCATCCGTTCGAAAAGCAGCCTGGCCGCTATACGTGTGATCGATAACTGTATTGCTATGGAGACGATCTTTTTCCCTGATGAAATCCGGTCGATCGATCAGGTTCCGAACCTGCCCGAACAAATCAATGTGAACGACAAAGAGCTGCAAATGGCCAAAATGCTGATCGAACAGTTGTCGACTCCTTTTGAACCGGAGAAGTACAAAGACGATTACCGTGAAGCCGTTCTTCGCGCTATCGAGCAAAAAGTCAACGGCCAGCAGGTCAGCGTGGCTCCAGAGCCTCATAAAACAAATGTTATTGATCTGATGTCGGCGCTGCAGGCCAGCCTGGATGCTATGAAGCCGGTGCCTGAGACGGACGCTCCCCCTGCGGCAAAGGAAAAAAAGCCGAAAGCAAAGAAGAAGGTCAAGGAAGAGACAGTTTCTTAATCAATCGATTAAGATGTGCTATCTCCTGATTCTATAGCGTGAATATTTTGGCTCACTGAGCAGCAAAAAGCCGACACTCCGCAGCTGCACCGAATGTCGGCTTTGTTCTATTCCTCCAGCTTGCAATCCTTAGGGGACACATCGACAAACGATTGTATGCTTGGCTGCCGCAGCGTCCCGTTATGGGTCCATTCCATAAAATGCACCTTCACGGTAAGCACCGGTTCCATCCAGACGGCATCCTTGCTTCGTTCCGGATTATTCACGAACGTCTTGCTTGGAACACGGAGCTTCTCCGCTTTCTCCGTTACATCTCTCCAATCCTGCACCGTCATTTTGCCCGCGCCTGCATGGCCGATGTACCAGAGCCTTCCTTCCTTATCGTATAGCCCGAGCAGAAGTGCATTCACCGTGCCGGCTCTATAAGTGACTCCGCCAACAACGGCAATCGTATCCTGGAACAGCTTCTTCTTCACCCAGCGCTTGTCTTTCCCGCGGATGGCATAATTGCTGTTCAAATCCTTACATACAATGCCCTCAAGCTGATGCTGTTTGACGACCTCATACAGTCCGCTGATTTCCTTATAGCTCGGCACTAGTTGTACTTGAGGTACAGGATGTACGTACTGCTCCAGCAGCCGCTGGCGCTGGTGCAGGCTTTGCCCGGTCACCCATTCCCCGTTCACGAACAAAATATCAAATATCATATACACAATCGGAATATGGGGCTGCACCATGCGGACCTTCTGCTGGCTGCGCAGGCCGTCGCGCTTCATGACCTGGTGAAACGACGGCTTCATTCCTTCCAGAGCTACGATCTCCCCGTCCAGTATGACCGATTCCGCCGAGCAGTATGCCTTAATATCAAGCAGCTCGGGGTACTGCATGGTCCTTTCATGAAGCCTGCGATTGACCAATTTCGTCTCGGCTCCGTCATAATAAGCGAGCATGCGGACACCGTCCCATTTGACCTGGGCGATCCATTCATCTCCCGTTGGGAGCTTATCGGTTGTGATCGGCTCGAAAGGAATAATCGGTTCTAGTCGCATAGCTACCTCCGGATAAACTGGTTATTCCAAGTATGGGCAAACCTTGTCCGGATCATTCCGTTATCGGCTCGATCCTTGCTCCTGCGGCCTAGCCCCTGAAAAAGATCGCCCCTATAACCAGGGAGGCCACGATTCCCCAAGCCGCATTGATGTTCAAATATTGAACCATGATGAAGTAGCCTGCACCCAGCAGGAAAGGCAGGAAGCTGATGACATCCTCACTAGGCTTGAATACATATTTGGCAAAATCGAAGGCAAGCATCGCCATCATGACGAAAATGACCGGCTGCACTCCCTTGATCATGCCCCGTATGATGGGGTTGTTTTGCAGCTTCATCATCACGCCTACTAACGCCACCATCAGCAGTGCCGTCGGCATGACAACAGCGGAGAGCGCCACGAATGCGCCCAGCCAGCCTGCTATTTTATATCCGATATAGGCTGCGAGCTTCGTAGCGATCGGTCCGGGCAAGGCGTTGCCGAAGGCCAAGGCATTCCCGAATTCCTCCGGACTCATCCACCCCATTCGTACTACTTCATTCTGATACAAAGGAATAATCGACGGTCCTCCGCCGTACCCAAGCATCGTTGCTCTCCCGAAGGCGATAAACAGGTTCCATAATGTTGTCCACATAGCTTTGTTTCTCCTCTTTCCCCAATAGCTTAAAGCTTCATTCCCATCCGGCTTTTATACCGTTTGATCAGCATTTGGCAGTCTACGCTCATGATCCCCGGCATCGTATACAGCTTCTCCACAAGGAAAGACTCCATCTGCTGAAAATCCTTAAATAGCCCGTGCATATGCAGCTTGCTCGGTCCGGTCATATGGTACAAGCTCGTGACCTCCGTTTCCTGGGACAGCTTTTCGGCGACCTCCTGTAAATGCTGAGGCTCAATATCCACATTGAAAAAGGCGGATACACTCATGCCGATTCTTCCCGGGTTGATCACAGCCGTAAACTTCTCAATCACTCCCTGCTCCATTAGCGAGCTGATCCTCGCTTGCACGGCAACCCGGGAAAGACCGATGTCCCGACCCAAATCGGTATAAGATATTCTTCCGTTATCGTGAAGCGCTTCTAATATTTTGCGGTCATATTCGTCCAGTTCAACGACGGTAGGAGCGTGCTGCTGATCCATTAAATTCACCACTTTCATTTCGAAATATTAATGAACAAATTCAATAACGAAACGCAAGAATAAATCCAATTATATCTATCATACGATGTACTGTAAACAAAATAACCTTCAAAACGAAAAATATTGTTGTCCGTTAAATATGAATTATGTTAATGTTTAACATAACTTATTACGGGTTGCAAAACCGATTGAATACATAATCCTTCCCCTTGCATCAAACAGCACTCATTCTACTGTAAAGGAGATTGATCCTTATGAACCCAACTGTCGTTGGAACCAAAACCATGGTGGTAAGCCCCCATTATTTAGCATCTATGGCGGGCAGCCGTATGCTTCAGCAGGGAGGTAACGCCTATGACGCCGCGGTCGCCATTAGCGCTTGCCTGGCTGTAGTCTACCCTCATATGACAGGAATCGGCGGCGATTCCTTCTGGTTATGCTACAACAGCCGGGAGCAAATGGTAAAAGCCTATAATGGCAGCGGCCGCTCGGGCTTTAACGTCAGCCTGTCGTCGTATGCGGGCGAGACGAGCATTCCTTATCGGGGCATCCGCAGCGCTATCACGGTCCCCGGCATGGTGGACAGCTGGGATGCAATCCTCCGCGAACACGGAAGGCTATCCCTATCGGAGGTGCTTGAGCCTGCTATCGCCTATGCCGCCGAAGGCTTTCCGATGACGAAGGACCAGTACGAGCATACTCTGAACAATTTTGAGCTGCTCGCAGGAATGCCTTATACGTCCGATATTTATACTCCTAACCAGCGAGTCCCTTTGCCGGGAGAACGCTTTGTTCAAAGCCGTCTGGCCGACAGTCTGCGTGAAATTGCGGACCGCGGAAGGGATGCATTTTACACGGGAAAGCTGGCTCATGCTATCGCGGATTTCCTTGCCAAGGAAGGCGGGATGCTGACTCTGGAGGATTTGGCGGCTCACCGCGGCAACTGGGTGACCCCGATCTCAAGTACGTACAGAGGGTACACCATGTACCAGGTTCCGCCGAATTCTCAGGGCTTCGTCGGCCTGATGGCCTTGAACATTCTGGAGCATTGCGATTTGCAAACGATTGAGCACGGCTCCTACGAATATTACCACCTGCTGGTTGAAGCCTTGAAAAGAAGCTTCGTAGACCGAAACGCCGTCTTGACCGATCCCGATTTCAGCCGCATCCCGCTTGATGAGCTGCTGGACCCGGCCTATGCCAAGAGATTATACGACGCCATTTCAATGGATCAGGCAATGATTCCCGAAGAAGCCCGGCCTATGGGGAGCGATACGGCCTATGCCGCCGTCGTGGACGAGGAAGGAAATGCCGTCTCCTTTATCCAAAGCCTGTACTTTGAATTCGGGTCGGGAGTCGTCGCCGGGGACACAGGCATATTACTGCAAAACCGCGGCTCGTTCTTCTCGCTGGACCCGGGACATATCAACTCCCTGCAGCCCAACAAGCGCTCCTTCCATACTCTCATGCCCGCAATGGCCTGCAGGAACGGAAAGCCGGCCATTCTATACGGAACCCAAGGCGGGGAAGGCCAGCCGCAGACCCAGACGGCCATCATAACCCGGATGATCGACTACGGAATGAGCCCGCAGGAAGCCGTCAGCGCACCGCGCTTCGTATGGGGGCGCACCTGGGGCCATGCGACGCAGGAGCTGAAGCTCGAAAGCCGGATCGATTCCGGGGTCGCTATGCGTCTGGGGAAGGCCGGGCATGAGGTCCGCAGAGTGCGTGATTATGATCCCGCCATGGGACATGCCCATGCTATACGTATCGACGAGCACGGCTTCCTCCATGGAGGCGCCGATCCCCGCAGCGACGGGCTCAGCATTGGATGGTAAACCCGTAGACCGGATGGATTGCCGCGCAGCGATCCCCGGTCTTTTCGTCATGGCCGGGCCTCCTCCTCCCTTATGTTTGGATTCGCCTCCCGACGACCATAATAGGGTTAAACCTTGATTCCTGACGAAGCTAAAGACTCTATATATACCTTTATGAGGGGGAAATCCAATGGCAACCGCATCCAAGAATAAAGGGACCGTTATCATTGAAGGAGAAGAAATCACGATTACGAATCCGAACAAGCTGCTGTGGCCGGAGATGGGTATTACCAAAATCATGTACCTGGAGAAGCTGCTGAAGCTTGCTCCCTATTTGCTGGAGTATACGCGCAACCGGTATTTGACGACGATTCGTTATCCGAACGGCTATGCCGATAAATCGTTTTATCAAAAAAACGCCCCCGAGCCCATCCCCCATTTTGTCAAAACAGCGGAGCTCGACGGCATTAACTACGTGCATCTCGACTCCATTCCAACCCTGATGTGGCTTGGCAACCTGGCCTGTCTGGAATTTCATCCATCGTTTCATCGAATCGGCGAGCAGATGCCTGAGGAATGGCTGATCGATATCGATCCTACCTTGGACCCTGAGCCTCGCATTATGGAGGCGGCGGAAGTGGTTGGCGAGACGCTGGACAAGATGAATATTCGTTCCATTCCGAAAACCTCCGGCGCAACCGGAGTCCAGATCTATGTGCCTATTGAACGCAAATACACCTTCGAGCAGCTGCGCAAAATCGGCCTCTTTGTCGCTTCGTTTGCCGTCCAAAAGCATCCCCGTTTATTTACGATCGAACGATTGAAGAAGGATCGCGGCACTCTGATCTACTTTGATTATTTGCAGCATTGGTATGGCAAGACGCTCTCCGCTCCCTACACCCCTCGGGCAAGAAGAGACGCTACTGTCTCTACTCCGCTTCATTGGGAAGAGGTTGCCCGGCGCTGCGATCCCCGCGAGTTCACCTTGCTTACGATCGAGCAGCGCCTTCAGGAGCAAGGCGACCTTATCCAGCGGGTACCGCCGCAAAATTTGGATCAAGTGCTGTCCTTTATCCAATCCAAGTAGCCGTCAGAACAGCGGAGACAGCAGTCTCGCGATCAATTCCTTTCCCTTTTGCATCCGCGGCCGCTTCTCGAACACCTCGAGCTTCAGCTCCTTGCTGTCCTTCAAATCCTGGAGAAAATCCGACTCGAGACGCTGAATCGATTCCTTATCGAACAGCACCGCGTTCATTTCAAAATTGCTGAAGAAGCTGCGCATATCCATATTCGCGGTCCCTACGGAAGCCAAAATATCATCGATGATGATAACTTTGGCATGCATGAAGCCCTTCTCATAGGAATAGAAGCGGACCCCGGCCTGCATCAGCTCTTCAAAGTACGAGAGCGAAGCATAGTTGACGACCTTGGAGTCCGGACGCGACGGATAAATGATCTTGACATCCACGCCGCTGATAGCCGCGGTTTTCAGTCCCATGCTGATACTCGGGTCGGGAACAAAATAAGGGGTTGTAATGAAGATGCGTTTCTTGGCCGTTGTGATGGCTCCAAAGTACATCTCCAAGATGGCATCCCAATGCGCATCCGGACCGCTGCTGATAATTTGTACCTGCTTCGTGCCGGTGTTATCGTGCTCAGGAAACAGGATCGAATCCGTCAGCTGCTTGCCGCTGACAAACTGCCAATCGTTCAAAAAGGTATACTGCAGCGAATACACCGCATCCCCTATCAGCTCCAGGTGAGTATCTCTCCAAAACCCGAGATCCGGATTTCCTCCCAAATATTCATTCCCTATGTTAATGCCTCCAAGATACCCTTTAATCCCGTCAACGACGACAATTTTGCGATGATTGCGATAATTCATTCTTTTATCGAAGAACGCGATGAGCGGCGGCAAAAAAATGTAGGCCTCCACCCCCGCGCTGCGCAGCTCGTTCAAAAAACGGTTCTCAAGCTGATAGCTGCCGATTCCGTCAAAGATGCACCGGACCTTTACGCCCTCCTGCGCTTTGCGAATGAGAAGCTGCTGAAATGTTCTCCCGGTTTCATCGTGACGAATCGTATAAAATTCGAAATGAACATACAAACGCGCTTGCTCGATCGCATGCAGGATCGCTTCATAGGCCATATCCGCGTTGGTCAGCACCCTAACCTCGTTTTGACGGGTCACCGAAGAGCTCGGAATATTATTCAACAAAGCATGAAGCCTTGGCTCTCTGCATAGCCCTTCCGGCTGAGGCACTTCCTCTGAGGATTGTACGGATGCATACCTTCTCCCTTCATGACGGGGTTCCATCATGTATCGCAGCCCTCGGCGGCGGGCTTTTTTGCGGTGAGTATACTCCTTGGCCAAAAAGTAGTACATAACAAATCCAATAATTGGAAATATAAATAAAATGACGAGCCACGCTACGGTCTTGGACGGATATCGGAACTCATGGAACAAAATCGTAATGATCTGAAAAATAAACAGCAGCAGCGCGGCAACTAACCATATCACGGTTACCGTCCCTCCCTCCTCTAGGTTAGCCAGCCATAACGATCCAATACGATACTATTGTAATCCGTTCCTTTTGGGGCTATTCAGAAATGAAGGCAAACTTTCCTAATCCATAAATAAAAATTCCTTTTTTGAGAAAAATAAACGAAAGATGCCTGTAAGACTAAGAAGGAGGCCGTCATGCTGGGATCGAGAAGCAAAACTAAAAAAGCCGATAAGACCGAAGGTCAAAAGCAGCAAAATTTCGATTATCAGTTTATCGACGAGCTTAAATCGGTACCGGTATTTCTTTCATTAGAAGAAAACAAAGCCTTTTTGAACCATCTATTTGATGACTGCTCGGATTTCGTTATCAGGGAATTCGACATTGAGCATAGCGCGAAAGCACTCTTGTTTTTTATAGATGGCATGGTCAATACGGAATTTGCGAACGACGCCATGAAAGCTCTCATGATATTGGAGGGCGAGGAACGGCAAATCGACCGAATTATTGAAACGACTCTGCCGGTGACACAAGTACAGAAATCCTGCGAATACAAAACCCTCCTGACATCCGTATTGGGCGGGGATGCGGGTCTCATCGTCGACGGGAACAAGGAAGCGCTGATGATGGGGATTCGCGGAATGGAAAAGCGCTCTATCCAGGAGCCGGAGACGGAATCCGTCATTCGCGGGCCCCGCGAGGGCTTCGTTGAAAATTTGCGCACGAATACTTCCATGGTCCGCAGGAAGCTCAAAACGCCAAGACTAAAAATGAAGCCGATGACGCTGGGTCGCGAGAGCAATACGAGCATTGTTATTACGTACATGGAGGATCTGGCCGATCCGAGTTTGGTTGATGAGGTCTTAGCCCGGCTGGAGAAGATCGATATCGATGCGGTGCTGGAAACGGGATATCTGGAGGAATTCATTCAGGATTCCGCCTATTCCCCTTTTCCCCAAGTGCAGTACACGGAACGTCCGGATATGGTCGCCTCGGCTCTGCTTCAAGGACGGATAGGCATTATCGTCGACGGAACTCCCTTCGTGCTGCTTGTCCCTTTCGTATTTTCGGAGGCGCTGCATGCGACGGAGGATTATTACGAGCGGTTCCAGATCATGACCTTGATCCGCTGGCTGCGGTATTCCCTGCTTATTCTGTCGCTGCTGACCCCAGGCTTATATGTGGCCTTCACCACCTTCCATCAGGATCTGCTGCCGACGTCGCTTCTTATGTCTGTCGCTGCCTCAAGGGAAGCTATTCCATTTCCGGCCGTGGTTGAAGCGTTCATTATGGAGGCCGTGTTCGAGGCGCTCAGGGAAGCCGGTATTCGCCTGCCCAAAACGATCGGCTCCGCCGTCAGTATCCTGGGAGCTCTGGTCATCGGGCAAGCTGCGGTTCAGGCGGGTATCGTATCCGCTCCGATGGTTATCGTCGTATCCCTGACAGGGATTGCGTCCTTTACCATTCCCCGCTTCAACGCAGCGATAGCGATTCGGATTCTGCGCTTTCCCATCATGTTCGCGGCAGCCACCTTCGGTCTGTTCGGCATTCTGGTTTGCGTCATGCTCATTCTGGGTCATATGGCCAATTTGCGGACTTTCGGGATTCCATACCTTTCCCCCTATGGTCCGCTCTCGTCTAACGACCTGAAGGATAATATGATCCGCGCCCCTTGGTGGGCTATGAAAAACAGGCCGGCCTTTTTATCCGTGAAGGATTCCATCCGGCAGGGAGACGATGCTGCCAATGAGATTAAAGAGCAAGGCGGACAACGGGGGATGAGCATTGAGCACAAAGACAAAAACAAAGGAGACGTTCAATAATGAGACGGCGCTATGCCCGCTGCTTTCTGCTAGCTCTCTCCCTTCTCCTCCTGCCCGGCTGCTGGGACCGAACGGAGATCAATGACGTTGCCTTTGTCTTATCCTCCGCTGTGGACCTGGAGCCGGACGGCAAAATTCGAATTACCGTTATGGTCCCGCTTCCGGGCCAAATGGGCGGAGCTACAGGGGGAGGCGGCGGAACAGGCGGAGAAAAGAGCTATTACCTGGACTCCGAGTCCGGCAATACGTTCCGGGAAGCCCAAGCAAGACTGCAGGAGCGGATGTCCCGCCGCATGTTCTTCGGCCACCGCCGAACGCTGGTCATAGGCGAGGAAGTCGCCAGGAGAGGCATCCGCGACCTGTTCGATTCTTCCCCGCGCAATTCGGAGAACCGGATGTCGTCCTACCTTATAGCTACCAAAGGCAAGGCTTATGATCTGCTGCGGGCCAATCCCAAATTCGAGCGGTTTCCTTCCGAAGTCATCCGGGAGCTTGCGAAGGCCGGCAATGTCATCAATATGAACATGAAGGATGTCGGCGTAGCCCTGAATGCCCCTGGAAGCGATCCGGTCATGGTCTATATGGTGACGAAGGAATCCGAGAAGAGCGACAAAAAATCCAAAGAGATCGAAGTGAAGGGATATGCCCAATTCAAGGACGACAAGATGATCGATACGATCGAGGGCGAAGAATCGCAGGGCTTCTCGTGGCTGAGGAATGAATCCATCAAGACTACGGTAACGTTAACGCCGACGCCCCAACAAAAAGGGGGGATCGGTTTACGTATGTATGAAATCAAAACAAAAATCCGGCCTTCCACCCAGGGTCAGCGGCTTCGGTTCAGTATTCAAACGCAGGCCAAGGCGGTTCTGCTGGAGGACGAATTGCAGATGGACCTCAGTCAGACGCGCAATGCCGAGAAGGTGGAAAGAATGCTGAATGACTATATGAAAAAGGCGATGGAGAAAGTCATTCAGAAATGCATAAAGAACGGTGTGGATTCCGTTCAATTCGGCACTTACGTATGGAGGAGCTTCCCTGACGAATGGAAAAACCATTATGCAAAGGACTGGCCAAAGCCTATGAAGGACGCCGAGTTCGACATTACCATCAACAGCAAGCTGATCGAAACCGGCTTGATCTACCAAAACGTCACGAAGGAGAGCCGTTCAAAATGAATAACATTTTTATGTGTTCCCTTCTCTTGATCATGGTGATTACCTTTTTATTTGATCTTCGCAAGTTGAAAAAGCAAAAAAAATCCATTCGCTGGTTTTACCACTGCAGCTTTGCCGTAACCGCCGCCGTCTACCTATGCACCCTGCTGGGAGTGGCGCTGCCCATGCCGACCAGTTTTTTTATTCACAAAGTATCGCCATGGGTATATTCGATAATACCGCGATGAAGCAACCTATGATAACAAAGCAGGTGAAGGTATGGATTCCAAGCAAATCATCAATTATAGGCAGATGTCCTGGCTTATCGCTTCCCTCCTGACAGGAGGGGGGCTTGTCAGCATACAGCATGATCTCGTAAGGGTAGCGCGAATGGATGCCTGGTTCACTTATATCCTGCCAACCCTCTACATCGTGCTGGTAGCCTATGCCTTTTGCAAGCTGGCGCAGCGATTTCCGGGCAGAAATCTGTTTGAGATCAATAAAATCGTGATGGGAAAAGCCGTCGGGTTAATCTTTAATCTGATTCTCATTGTCCACTTCTGGCTGATGCTGATTCGGGACGTACGTTCGTTCAGCAAATTTATGGGCACGATTCTGCTGCCCACTACACCTGAAGAAGTCGTCTTGTTCATTATGATCCTTCTCATTATGTATTTCGGCAGGACGAGCATTGAAGTCATTGGCCGGGTCAATGATATTTTCTTCCCTTTATTTGCTTTAACGATTTTATTGATGCCGCTCATGCTGACCAATGAATTGGACAAATCCTTGATCGAGCCGATCCTTGCGGGAGATTTCTTTAATGTCTTTTACGGCAATATGCTCTCTCTTGGCTGGTATGGAGACATTTTCATTGCGGGTGCATTCCTTCATGCGATCAGCCAAATCAAGCAGGTACGTTCCGCCATTCGGCACGGCGCCATCTTGTCCTCTCTGTTTCTCGGCATTTTCCTGCTGATGGAGGTGCTGGTGTTCGGTCCAATCATTAGCGGAAATCTGATTTACCCTAATTATAATCTGGTGCAGCAAATTCATATTACCGACTTTTTGGACCGGATGGATCTATTGATTTTGAGCATCTGGGCACCCATCTTATTCTCCAAGGATATTTTGATTTATCTCGCCTTGCTCACAGGGTTAGCCAGTCTCGTCAAACAAAGGGACTACAGCACCATCAATACACCGATCGGTTATTTTATCTTGTTAACGTCGCTGCTTGCCTTTAAGAATACGACCGAGGTGTTCAGCTTCGGGAACTACAGCTCCACCGTGATCGTTCTAAGCTATCAGCCGTTGGCTCTGCTTCTCCTGCTGCTATTGTCCCGCAGGTTCCCGGTCCCCAAGACCAGCCAAAACAGCGGCTCGAATCAGCCCTCTCCTGCCAGACAGGACAATGGAGATTCGGATTCTGCAAACCATACCGGTGCGGACGACAACCAGAAGGGGACGAATCAGAACAGGCGGCCGGGTTCATCTCCTTTGAGCGCGCATGGCCCTTCCTATCATCTTTGGTCCCGCTTGAGCAACATCCTGCTAACGACCAGTATTGTTTCTGTTGTCACCGGGCTTTGGGGAAGCGAATATTTCGCAGCGATCGGGGTTGTTTGCGGCATCATCTATGGGCTCACCATGACTCTGGCCGCCATTAGCTCCTATATGGAGCTTACGCAGGCGAGACAGCAAAGAATTTGAGGGGGAAGTGAGTGATTATGTCGCTTCGATGCTAATGATTTTGTTCAAGGGAATGAGCAGAGTAAGGTCCTCCTCTTCCCCATCCCTGAAGACGATAATCTCGATAAAGTCCGTTCCGTTACGGACCAGCCTTGCCTGAAAGCTTCCTGCATAGGTTGTGCGAATAAGTGCCGGTTCTCCCTCCACCTTTACAGGAGCTTTGTCGTTAGGGTGAAGCAGAACAATCTCTTGCAGCGTAGACGGTACATAGTATTGTCCGTTAACCCGGATAAACCGTTTGCCTACCTTTTGCAGCACGCCCGGTTCTCCGGAGAACCCCTCCGCTTGAAGGGCTACCTCGGCTTTCAGATGCATGGTAAGACGGTCCATGAGATTCATGCGGCTCGTTTTCAACCAGGACAAGCGAATTCCTCCTCCATGGATGCATAGTTTCTACCAATATATGCCATAGGGATTCGCAACATACCGAAAGGAGTTATCATGAGGTTCAAGTGGTTTCAAAACAAGCTGACCTTCGTCATCATTCCGGAGGCGAATGAAAGCGTCAAGCGAATCAAACTATCCCGAGCGGTCCTATGCTCCGTCTTGCTTGCCGTCATGCTGTTTGTGGGTACCGCATCGTATGTGTATGTGATTCATTTCCATTCCATGGCTGTAACCCAAGTGACGGAATCCAGGCAGCAGGCGCATAACAGCCGGTTGGAGCAGGATTTAACGAATAAGAACAAAACGATCGAGCAGCTGCAGAATGAAATTTTTCAGCTTTCCAGACAGGCATCGGAAGTACGCACCAAAGTGGAGGAAATGAAACAGCTCGAGACCGAGCTCAGGAAGCTGGCTCCCTCCGGCGCTCCCGTATCCACAGGCCCTGTTAAGGCGGCCGCAGCTTTGGCTGCCCAAGGCGGTATGGGCGGGCCGGCCCATCCTGTAACGGCGCAGCAGATGAAGGCACTCGCAAAGCAAACCCGCGAGAGCTACGCCGTGCTGCAGCAGGATATGACCGAGCTGGAGCAGCATTGGAAGCAATCGAAGGAGACGCTGCTGGAAAAAAGGGAGCTTGCCCTGCGAACGCCCGGATTATGGCCGACGGTCTCGCGCACCGTCACCTCTCCTTTCGGCTATCGCAAAGATCCGATTACAAGCAAGCTGAGCTTTCATCGCGGTATCGATATCGCCGGTAAAATGAACGATCCTGTCCTCGCTGCCGCGAAGGGAACTGCCATAACCGTCGGATATGACAAGTTCCACGGACACCATGTCGTGCTGGAGCATGGCGGCGGACTGCGCACCTGGTACATGCATTTGAACGAAGCGCTGGTGCGTCAGGGAGATGCCGTAGAGCGCGGGCAGCAGATCGGCAAGCTCGGCTCTACCGGCCGAAGTACCGGCCCCCATCTGCATTACGAAATACTTCATAACGGGAAAAGCACCGATCCCAAGCCATACTTGCCTGGACTATAATCCAGGATGAATCCTAAGGAGGAGTCTTACTGATGGCCATGTTAAACAAAGCAAAGCCGCAGCGCCGTGCTGCGGGAACCGATACGTTAATCGGGGAAGGAACGTTATGGGAAGGAAGCTGCACGTCGGAAGCCGATATTCGCATTGAAGGCGAAGTCATAGGCGATCTGCGCATTTCCGGTGAAGTCGTTATCGGGGAAAAAGGCGTCGTCCGCTCGGACATTACCGCGAAGGACGTCACGATAGCTGGCAGACTCGAAGGGACGGTAAAGGCAGAGGGGGTCGTCCGAATTACCTCGACGGGTAAGCTGATCGGCACGGTCCAGGCCGGCTCGCTGATCATTGAAAAAGGGGCTGTCTTCCAGGGCACAAGCCAAATGAGCGACGGATCGGAAGATAGGATTTTCCCTTGTGCCGTGGTATAATGGGGCAAACTGACAGCTTAGGCATCTTTCGGCCGAAACGCTGTACGGCTCAATGCCCCATTGCTTGAGCCTGAATCGACCTACTTACTGACACGGAAAACGGAGACCCTTCTATGAACAAACAAACGATCCTTTTCGATATGGACGATACACTGCTGTACTGCAACAAATTTTTCGATATGGTGGTCGACCAATTTGCCGACTTGATGGAGATGTGGTTCCACACCTACCAAATTCCAATCGCGGAAATTAAACAAAAGCAGGCGGAAATCGATCTGCAGCGCGTAGAGCAATCCGGCTTCGCACCCGATCATTTCCCCCAATCATTTATGGATGCATACGAGTTTTTCTCCGATATGACAGGAAGACTCAAGAGCGAGCAGGAGCAGCGGCAGCTGCTGGAGCTCGGACGGTCCGTATATGGGCATGACATTGAGCCCTATCCTTTCATGTATGAAACATTAACGCAGTTAACCGAAGAAGGGCACGAGCTTCACTTGTACACCGGCGGGGTGCCGCAGGTACAGATGCGCAAGGTGACGGAAGCCGGACTGGAGCGTTTTTTTGGCGACCGCATTCACATCACCAGGCATAAAACGACCGAGTACCTGGATTCGATTATCCGCAACAACCGGCTTGACCGCAAAGCCACCTGGATGATCGGCAATTCGCTTCGCACGGACATTACCCCTGCGCTCAAAAACGGCATTCATGCGATCTTTATGCCTGCACTTCAAGAATGGGCCTACAATAACGTGCAGGTCGATACAGAACCGCAGGGAGCGTTCCTGACCTTGTCGTCCCTCGCGGAAATCCCGGATGCGATCCGCCGCTATACGGAAAACGCAGCGACCGGCTGATTCGCCTTGGAACCGGACGTCAGCTTCCGCTTCGTCCGGTTTCGTGCGGGATCGTTAGACATCACCTCTTCGATGACTTCTCCCAGCTTGCCAGTGCTTCGGCAGCCCTTTGTTGGGAGAAGTTGAATTCCACCCAGGAGCTCCGCTCCCCTCTTCGCAATCGTTCCTTCATGGCCTCCAACGCATCGGCCGTCTGCTCCATATCCGGATAGCTGCGCTGCAGCTCCAGCAAATAAGGAACCGCCTCATAGCTTAGCGAGCCCAAATAAGAGACATCAATTTTGCCCGTGGCTTCAAATCGCTGCAGATTGCTCGAAGCTACAACCGCATCGACCTGGATGTAATTCAACACCGTATAAGCTGTAATGGCAGCAATGGCATACGGCTGCAGCAGCCGAAAGCTGTCGTTCCACAGCTTGTATAGAGCAATAGCGAATAATACAGCAAGGAAGAGCATAAAGGCATGAACAAGCACTCTGGTGACCGTATAGCCGTAAGCCATCTCGTACATCGACAGCCGGAAGAAGGCGGAGCACAGCATTACGGCCGTACAGCCTACCAGCATGGCCAGAAGCGTGCGGAGCAGCCGGTCCAGCGCACGGATGGTTCGATCGACGGCATGAAGGGTTATCATCAGCAGCGTCAAATTCATCACGGTTACAATGACCAGCTCCGCAAAGCCCCGCCGCGCATATTCCGCATAGGTGACCCCATCCGGAAGCACGGCCGAGCCCCCGGCAAAGAAATAGGAGAACTGGACAACGGCAAACAGGATGTACACCGCATTCAGCATGATCAGGACGGTCGCCATAATAGTGCCGTCGATTCGTATAGGTCTGGAATACGGTACCGGAAGGCCCGGATCCCAGCCTTCCCCACTCCCTTCCTGCGCTAACGGAGGCATGCGCTGGATGTCTGTAAGCTTAGGCCTCGGATGCATCAATCCCCATACATATGCGAACAACGCAACGGTCATAAAGACAACCCAGCCGGCATTCCGCAGTAAATAACCGATGCGGATCTCGGCTAACAGCGCAGGCAGCCTGGACAGCGAGCGGTCGAACATCGTATCGGCGGACGCCAGCAAGGACCCGACCAGCAGCAGAATAGGAAGCGATACGACTATGCCGGCCATCACCTTCCACAGCTGCTGAGACCCCCTCCATTTCATAGTCCCTGACAGGATACGGGCGACCGATCGTACAGGCATTGGAACATACCGCATACTTTGAAAGAAAATCTGATCAAGCGCAGCCACTATAAGGCTTATGTCCAATCGGCGCGAATCCTTTCTGCGCACTAGCCATGTAGTATGTAAGACAATAAGACAAGGGATCAGCAACGCATTAAGCACGGTGAACAAAGCATTGGTAAATGCCGCATACGTGAACGAAAGCAGGCCGATTGGCAGCAGAAGCAGCCAGCTGCGGACTCCCCTCTCCGGTACAGCCTTGATAGACCAATAAAAATATAGGTAAAAGCACAGCGTAAACAACGGATACGAAAGTCCCCACTCCTTGTTGGAAAAAAGCAGGTAATGAATCCAGGCGCAAACCAGCGCTCCCGCCAAAACTATCATTTCCTGTTTATGCACCGATTGGTTCTCCGTCATCATGTTCCGGTTAACCTCCCTAACATTCGATTTCGTATTTTAATGAAACCAATGCTCCAGCTGCGCTCTCTCCCCGACATACTCGATAAAGGAAGAAGCCTTTAGCCGAAGAGCCTTCAATTCATTATCCTGCAGCTCCAGATCTACGGTTAAGGAAGAGATCAGGGAACACATTTGCAGCAGCCCGTGGTACGATGCGGGTACGAGCTCCAGCGCTTTGGCCACAATCTCCTGCTCGGAGGAAAGCCATGACGACTGGCCCCTCGCTCGCAAGTCAGTGTCCTTTTGCTCCTCTAACTCCAGATATAAGCTTGCATAAAACAGGACGGTCTGCGCCGTCTCCGCTATCGTCTCCCGCCCTATAGCCAGTTGGGATTCCTTAATAAACTGTTCGGTCCAATGCATTTGCAGCAGGCGGCTATCCGCCAAAACACTCCACGTATTCACTTGGTAACCTCCTTAAGAAAGCGGTTTGGTGTGACTACGGCTTTCTTTTTTTATTGTAGGCTGTAAAATAGGAATAAAAAGCGCAAGTTTGCAAATGGAAATTTCCTATTTTTGATTCCAATAAACGGTTATTCTTTTTATATATGAAATCATTGAGGTGAAACGATGAAACTAGCCAGCCATTATATAAGATTGCGCGAAAAGCTGCCGCATGTCGGCGAGCATCAGGAGCAGGACATTCTATTAGACGATATTGCGGCTATTCTGGACTGCACCCATCGCAATGCGGCTATGATTCTGAAAAAAATGAACGGCGAGGGCTGGCTCCAGTGGCTCCCCAAGCGAGGAAGGGGCAATCGCTCCTCTCTCTTGTTCCTGACGCCGACGGAAGATATTATTTTGCTGCTTGCCAAGGAGCTTGTGGAACGGAAGGATCTTCACGGGGCGCTGGAGCAGATGAACGTGTCTTCGATTCCCGACTCGCTGAAGGACCATTTTCACAGCTGGCTGAACGGGCACTTCGGGTACAGCAGCGAGGTTCGCGACAGCAAGCGGTTCGATACGCTCCGCTTTCCGTTGACCCAGCCTATCCAATCGCTGGACCCCGCATTTACGAATTTCTCCACGGAGGGGCATCTGGTCAATCAACTGTTCGACAGCCTGGTCCGTTACAACCGGCTGACCCAAACGATTGAGCCTCACTTGGCCCATGCCTGGGAATCCAGCGCCGATCGCTCGGCATGGACCTTCTATCTGCGCAAGGGCGTGATGTTCCATCACGGAAAGGAGCTGGCGGCTGAGGACATCCGCTTTACGCTGGAGCGCCTCAAGCAGTCAGAGGCCCGGTCCTTATACCGGTGGGTGTATAGGCAAATCGAGCGTGTCGATATCATCGATCCGTTGACGTTGACCGTCTATTTGACGGAGCCCAATGAGCTGTTCCTGCAATTTATGAGCACGAACCGCGCTTCCATCATTCCAAAGGACGCCTATGCCGGGTTTAGCACCGAAAAGGAAGGGAA
The DNA here is from genome assembly GCF_002042965.1 of Paenibacillus sp. 32352. Taxonomy (GTDB): domain Bacteria; phylum Bacillota; class Bacilli; order Paenibacillales; family NBRC-103111; genus Paenibacillus_S; species Paenibacillus_S vulneris. The sequence continues at coordinate 23,117 of NZ_MZNT01000019.1, forward strand.
AGAAGCGTTCGCGCGCGCTCCCATCGGCACCGGCCCCTTCAAGCTCACCTATCTGGACGATTCGATGTGCGTGCTGGATGCGTTCCCGACTTATTTTCAAGGACGGGCCCATCTGGACCGCGTCGAGCTGTGGCATGTTCCGGATATGCAGCAGCAGGACCGCTACCGGACGCTGGAAAGCTTTCAGATCATTCATAACTACCGGCTGCCGGATGAAGCGGAAAGCCCCTGGCATCAAGTTCAGCAGCAGGGTACGACCTGCAAGTTCGTCACGTTCAACCTGCTCAAGCAGGGGCCGCTCAAGGACCCGGCGATTCGCGAGGCGGTGTACGCCGCCCTAGACCAGCGCAAGCTGCTGGAGCTGCTGGACGGCGATGCTCTCTACGCTGCCGACAGCTTTATTCGGCACACTGCGATCAACCCGCCCGAATCCGATCTTGCTCAGGTGCGCAGTCTTATCAAGCAGTCGGGCTATGCAGGCGAACGCATCACTTTATGCACGATAACGCATTATGAACGGGATGCGCAGCTGGTCCAAACCCTCCTGCGGGAGGCGGGGCTGGCCGTGGAGCTGTCTCTGCTGCCCGTGGAGGAATTCAAGGGCGAACGCAGGCTGCAGGCGGACATGCTGCTCTTCTCGATCATGCTCGATAACGATACGGAGCTGAGACTCATCGATCTGTACAAAAGCATGCAGCACCACCTGGAGCCGGCATGCAAGGCCGCCGTCGAGCAATTCATCGCAGCAGCGCTGCGCGAGTCTCATCGGGAAGGACGGGCCGGACTGCTGCAAAGCATCGAAAGACGGCTTCGTGACGACCATGTGCTGCAATGGCTGTATTTCAAACGGCTCAAGACGATCTATCATTCCTCTGTCAAAGGAATATCTCTCGACTCTCTGGACTGGGTGCAGTTCAAAAATATATGGTATAAGCCGTAGCCAAGTCCGCCTCGGCTGAACGCGGCTCCTCCCTCCGCTTCCGCACAGAGTCCGGCCGGAATTCCTCTACAAAGAACGATGAAACAGAGCTGACGCAGAGGAATATGTTGAATTTTTGTTACATTTGTTCTTTAAAACGAAGTTTGTCCTAAGTCAGTAGTTGATTTTGCAGAATAATCAGGTATACTTGAGATAAATATTCGTTATAGAGAACGAATGTGCAATTTCACAGGCACAGCCTAAATAAGAACAGGGAGGAAGCCAAACCATGTGTGGTATTGTCGGGTATATCGGAAGCCGAGATTCGCAGCCCATTTTGCTGGAGGGGTTAAAAAAATTGGAGTACCGGGGGTATGATTCCGCCGGATTAGCGGTGCACACGTCCGAGGGGCTTCATATCGCCAAGTCGAAAGGAAGAATTCAGGAGCTGGAATCGAGACTCGAGCACCAGCCGCTCGTCGGCTTTGCAGGCATCGGGCATACCCGTTGGGCTACGCACGGCAAGCCGTCGGATGAGAATTCGCACCCCCATGCCGATAACAGCATGAAAATATCGGTTGTACATAACGGAATCATTGAAAATCATCAGCAGTTGAAAGAAGAGCTGGAGCAGCTAGGGCATCAGTTCTTGTCGGAAACGGACACCGAGGTGATCAGCCATCTCATCGCCCATTATTATAACGGCAGCCTGGTTCAAGCCGTTCAACAGGCGGTCAGCCGCATTCGCGGAGCCTATGCCATCGTCGTTCTGTCCGAGCACGAGCCGGATAAGCTGATCGCGGTTCGCTGGGCAAGCCCGTTAATTATCGGCGTCGGCAACGGCGAGAATTTCATCGGGTCGGATATTCCCGCCATTCTCGAATATACGCGGGACGTCTACATTCTGGGCGATGGAGAGATGGCGGTCATCTCCCGGGATACGGTGGAGCTGATGACGCTTGAAGGGAATTTTATCGCCAAGCAGTTGTTCCGTATCGACTGGGATATTATGATGGCGGAAAAAGGCGGCTACGATCATTTCATGCTCAAGGAAATTTACGAGCAGCCTCGCGCATATCTGGATACGATGAGAAGCCGGATCGAGGAAGACAGCCAACAAGTCGTTCTTCCTGAAGTGAAGATCTCCCCGGAGTCGCTGCGGGAGGTCGGTCACATTCACATCGTAGCTTGCGGAACCGCCTACCATGCAGGCCTTGTCGGCAAGGCCGTCATCGAACGGCTAACCCGCATTCCTGTGGAGGTCGATGTCGCATCCGAATATCGTTACCGTCAGCCGGTCATTCGCGATAATACGCTGGTTATCGTCGTCAGCCAATCGGGTGAAACCGCGGATACCCTGGCGGCCATGCGCGAAGCGAAGCAGTGCGGAGCCCAGGTAGTGGCGATAACCAACGTCGTCGGCAGCTCCGTCGCAAGGGAAGCCGATCATGTGATCTTCACCTGGGCAGGCCCGGAAATCGCCGTAGCTTCGACGAAAGCCTATACTTCGCAGCTCATTGCCTTCTATCTGCTGACGCTCTATATTTCGCAGAGCCTGGATACTTCTAACGCTCATGAGCTCATTGAGCTTCTGGAAGGGCTGAAGCAGCTGCCCGGACAGGTCGAGGCCATGCTGAAGCAAATCGAGCCTATCGTTCAAACGGCCAAGCAAATCGCGGCCTATGACGACCTTTATTTTATCGGACGCGGCCTCGATGCCATGGTGGCACAGGAAGCGTCGCTTAAGCTGAAGGAGATTTCCTACATCCATTCGGAGGCTTATCCCGCCGGCGAGCTCAAGCACGGATCGCTTGCCTTAATCGAAGAAGGCACGCCGGTGATTGCGATCGCTACCCAGGAAGCGCTGCTGGAAAAAACGATCAGCAACATGAAGGAAGTCAAAGCCCGCGGAGCCTATGTCATCGCTGTCGCGATGGAAGGAAACACGGAGATCGTCAAGGCTGCCGATGAGGTCCTCTATATTCCGCGTACCCATGCCCTGCTGACACCGGCATTGTCGGTCATCCCGCTGCAGCTGCTTGCGTATTACGCTGCCTTAACACGGGGCAATGATGTAGACAAGCCGAGAAATTTGGCTAAAAGCGTGACGGTTGAATAGATTTAAAGAGCAGTCCCGGTGATGATGTTGACTGTGAATAAAGTTGTTTAATGTTGCGAAATGAAGGATTGAAAATATGAAGAAGGTTGTTGGGATTACAACGCAGTTCTTTCATAATTAATTTGTAGCAGCAAGGCACCGAGCCACTGAGTTGATCAGTGGCGCGGTGCCTGTTGTTTATATGATTCATGCTTGAATCTCTGTGCCGTTTTTGAATGTGAATCGGATGTTCAAAACCAGCTTCGCTAAGAATCTGTCGTAGTTTCGCCGTTAGACCCATTATGGTGAACCGTTAGTAACGGCAAGTTAATCATTTACCCAAGCAAGGAACGGATCGCTTCTTCTAGCGGAGTAGGCGGATGGCCTAGCAGTTGCTCCAGATCGTTGCTTACCACTTCCAGCTCTCCTGCGCCGATCTGGTTCTGCATATCAGCCAACATATCGGCAACCGGTTGCGGCAGTCCTGCTTGACTCAGTATGTTGCCGTATGCCTCTGGATCGACATATTGCACCTGCACAGTCCGACCCATAGCGGACGCGAATATCGCCGACAATTCCTCTTGCGTTAAAGGCTTGCCCGTCAATTCGTAAACGGCGTTCTCGCGTCCGTGTCCGGCAAGCACTTTAGCCGCCGCTTCGGCATAATCGCGGCGAGTAGCCCAACCCGTCTTGCCTTCTCCCGAAGCGATGACCCATGGTCCGCCGTTCAGAACCGTCTGGAATGTGGCCATTTCATTTTCCAAATACCAGTTATTGCGCAGTATGACATACGGAATACCCGATTGCAGGATCGCTTCCTCCGTCTTCTTGTGGCTTTCGGCAAGCGTCAATTTGCTGTTGGTCGCATTTGAAGCGCTTGTGTACGCAATAAAGCCGACATTCGCTTCTTTTGCCGCTTTGATGACTGCCGTCTGCTGACTGACCCGGTTGACAATGTCTTCCGTCGAGATCATAAGCAGGCGATCAATACCGGCGAAAGCCGTTACTAAAGAGTCGTAGTCATTGAAGTCTGCTGTACGGACATCGATACCGCGTGCGCTAAGATGCTCGGCCTTCTTCGGATCGCGTACGCTAACGGCGACCTGCTTCATAGGTACGAGCTTCAGTAATTCTTCTACGACTAATCCTCCAAGATTACCTGTTGCTCCGGTGACCAATATTTTCATCATTGTTCCCTCCATCTTGTGTTCGAGTCAAAGATAATTTGCCTTGAGCAATAACTCATTACGTATTTTATAGGGTTCTATGGTATTATAAATATCATACGTAATTTATAACAAGTACGATATTTTAGTATCGTAGGTATCCAAGAAGATACTATAGAGAGGTGCTTTATGGCTGATATTATGGGGAAGAACATAGGCATTCAAGGCTGTCCGTTTTTTACGGTTCAGAAGCTGCTGGCGGGAAAATGGGCCTTGGTTATCTTGTATTTTTTGAGCGAGGAGACGCTGAGGTTTAATGAGCTTCAGCGCAAACTGGACAACTTGACACATGCAACGCTTGCGAAGCAGTTAAAGTCATTAGAGCAGTCGGGCTTAATCATTCGTAAGGAATATGCTCAAATCCCGCCCAAGGTGGAATACTCACTAAGCGAACTCGGCCGAAAGCTGCAGCCTAGCTTGAACTCGCTTTTCGAATGGGGCGGTGAATATATGGAATATACGAGCGGCAAACAAATGAACTAAAGCATGCGGGGGATTCGATTGTTTTTTGCTGAACGGAAGAATGATGATGAACGGCGGCGGTGTTATTTGCCGTCGGCGCTGTCGCATATGCAATTTTTAGGCGCTGTTCAGTACTATCTGCAGTAACCGGGAACTCACGATCAGTGATTTAAACTCAAATCGTAGAACTAACGGTGAAGGTTAGTTCAATGTAGCAACGGCAGTCAAGGACTATATTTTCTTGTCCTTGTCTGTCGTTGTTTCAATTTCTATAGTCAGTCTAAAGCTTAATATATGAATTTTGACGGTAATTCCAATCGGTTATAACAATAACTCCATGGCTGTGCGTTCTTTTTCCGCTATCTCGAGCAACAGCTTTGATGCATGCTGCAGCTCCTGAAGGCTCCCTTTTCTTCCCGCATGGTCGATCGAAGCAGAGACATCGACCCATAATGGGGCGATTTCCGTAAACAAACGGCAGGCTTGTTCAATCTTCGGGTCCTCCAGCTGATCGACGCATTCTTTCAAGAAATCCCGGTACAAATTCCGAAACAAAGCTCCACCTGTTCCCGCTCGTTCCATCAGCATCGCGATCAGGGATAGATCCTGTTCGGGATTTTTGACACGAGAAGGCCATTTCAGAATTTCGCTGCTCATCCTGACGATGCCTTTATTTCCGATATTGCGAATAGGCGGATTTAAGTAGTCAGACGCATTGTTGGCTAAGGCAGCACGTATAGCTGGAATAAGCGGGGGCAAGGCGCCGATGGGCTCGAGCGTAAAAGAACGATTCCGCGAACTCATGGGCCCCTTAGCATTTCTGGCCAAACCCAGGCTTGTCAAACGCGTCTCTACCAGACCGCCTTGCTGTCTGGTGTCGGCCATGTAGGCATATTCATCATTGTAGCCGTATAGGACCGCATAGTGACCGGCAAAGTGAACCTTGTTCGTGAAATAATCCAAGTAATAGGAATCCAACTTCAGCCCGACTGGTATTCCGCGATCGATGCAATGCCGTACGTTATTCCAGGCTTTGTCGACGGATGACGTTTCTTGATTGTTGACGGTCAAACCCAGCCTAATAGCAAGGTTGGCCGTCAGTATATCTGGTTTTACCCTTCCTCCGATGAAAGGAACATCCATTCCTTTCGAATCCCAATAAATGAATCCTAGCCCTTGCCCTAGTCCAAAAAGCATCGGTTCCGATAGCCGGACTTCCGCAAATTGCAGTAAATTGCCTAAGGCAGTTGTCTCACAATGATCTCCTTGGTAAGGGACGAATCCTTCAACAATGCTTCCCATATTCCCCTGACTCCCCCATTAATTCGTTGATTAGATTGGAAACGAATTTGCGTTCACTGTCGATCAAGATGATCGGATGCAGGAACAGCGCTCTTACGTTCAGCGGCAAATGGTCGCAGCCTTGTGCTTCGTACTTCTGCCGTATTTTTGTTTCAGCAGCTCTGAGAAAATCCAGCCTAGCCCGAAGAGCGGCGATGGCCTCGTCTTTTCCGATTAGAGGCAAAGCAGCCAGTCCGAGATCGAAGCGGATGTCGCGCTCCCGTGATGACGACAGACTGTCAACAATTTCATTTTTTAATCTGTTCATACCGCTTTCGGTTAGAGCAAACTGGGTCGGAACGGGTCCTTTGCCGAACTTACTGTCGGGTCCATCGGAAACGATCCATCCTTTGGTGCTCAATTTCTTCAGTCCTGTATAAATTGATGTCGTGCCGATATTTGCCCATTCCCGATAACCTCGATGATTGACCATCTTCATAATATCGTACCCCGAAACATGACGGCACTCAGCGACCAATTGCAGCAGTATAAATTCTACGTTCGATAAATGCATGCGGGACTCCTCAGATCATTTTATTCCACATATGTAATATATCACTAGTGTAATATAAGATCAACATCCGAACAGAGGATGGAAATACGGTGGCTGTCGCTGTTTCTATTTTCGGGCACAGTCTAATACTTTACTTTTCTCAAAACAACGGGCAGGATAGCTACACATCAACAGGAAGCCTGCTCAGCAAGTGCTTCGATAAATCTTGCATACATGGGCCATTACTATACAGTTTTACGACTTACGGGAGGTTTTTTCATTACAAACGAGGTGCAGGCCTCTTGACGATAGGTTAAATTTGGAATAAAATAATGTCAGTCACCACTGACAGACATTTTGCAATCTGCAGAAAGGGAGATGATCATGCGTCAAACTAAGCAAGAGAGCGCGGAGAAATTGTTACGGGCTGCGATCGACCTAATTTCAGAGAAAGGCTACCACAGCGTCACGACAGAGGAAATCGCCTCATCTGCCGATTTAAGCGAAAAGACGCTTTTTCGACATTTCGGTAGCAAGCAAAATTTGCTGGAAGCCGCCCTTGAAAGATTTCATTATGCCGAAGAGATGCGAGCACTCTTCAATGAGCAGATTGTATGGGAGTTAGAAGCCGACCTTCTAAGCATCAGCAAAAAATATCATGACATCATGAACCGAGACCGAAAGCTGATTCTGATCGCCTTAAAAGATGAGGTCCATATCCCCGGCTTTAAAGAACGCCGACTGCAGCATCCCCGCCAACTGTTGACGTTTCTAACAGATTACTTCATTACGATGAGCGAGAAAGGAAAAATAACTTGTTCGAACCCCACTATGCAGGCGTTTACATTCATGATGGCTCAATATGGCGCGTTCATTAACGATTTGGAAGCTGGTAACAATTATCCTGGTATCAGTCTCGATCAGTTCATACAAGAGAACGTGAAAATCTTCGTCAGTTCTCTAACTCTTTCCAAAACAAACTGTGAAAAGGAGCTGTAAAAGAAATGATGAATCAGGAAGTTTCCGCATTTATCGAGAACCTTGATCAACCATGGAAAATCGAGGTCAGCAACCAACTACGCCAGATGGTACACCAGGTTATACCGGAAGCCGAAGAACGCATTCAATACAAAAAGCCCCATTTCCTGAAACACGGACATTATGCAGCGGTTATATCACCATCGAAAGATGCCATTGCATTTATGATCATGAATGCTTCCGGCCTTACGTTTCCGAAAGGATTTGAAGGGCCCGACGAGAGGAAATGGCTAAAAATCCGTAAAGAAGATACACCCGAGTACGGTCTCCTGGCCAATCTGCTGGTTCAGGCTTCAAGCACTCTGTAGCAAGCTTTCACATTTATCATTGGGCATAGTTTCCCTTCAAAATTAAAGGAGGATTGTCATGGATAACGGTCTGAAACAATCGTTTGAAATTGTTATTACGCGTGTATTCGATACCCCTCGCGAACTTGTATTTAAAGCATGGACAGAGATCGGGCATTTCGCGAAATGGTGGGGACCAAAGGGTTTCGCCCTCGAAGTCGTTAAAATGGACGCTCGATCAGGTGGCGAGTTTTTAGGCTTTCAGACGTCTCCCGACGGAAATCACGTCATGTGGGGAAAATTTGCATACCAAGAGGTTGTCGAACCTGAGAAAGTGGCTTTTATCCAATCCTTTTCCGATGAGCAAGGCAATACGATCCGAGCGCCTTTTAGTGCGAACTGGCCTCTTGAAGTTATGAATATCATCACGCTAGAAGATGACGAAGGTAAAACTGTATTAAAACTGAAAGGTGGCCCTGTGAACGCATCCGCTGAGGAACAAGAAGCCTACAACGGTATGGCACCAATGCTTCAACAAGGTCTTGAGGGCACTTTCGATCAACTTGCTGATTATCTTGTCTCCCTAAAGTAGAAAAGCGATAAAAAAGTTAATCGACCAAAAATAACTTTAATCACTTTGAACCATTACGTTTCAGCTAAACGGGTATGTTAGTTCAATCAAACAGCGGCAGTCTAGGACTTTATTTTTCAGCCTTAGACTGCCGCTGTGTCTGTTTCAAAAAGGACAAAGTCTGTGGTTACTTCAGCGGGTTGGGAAGTAAACTTCGGCTATCAATGGTCTGGCTTTTCGCCGCTAGTTGGTGGAGTTTTAAGTCTGTTTGATTTGAAGAGCTGCTATTTCGAGGTGCATTACTTGTCAGCCGATCCGCTGGTTTGGTGTCCGGTTGGAATTGTTCTCCCGGCAGCCGCATTTGGGGCTTTTATTAATGATCAATTAATCAAGTACAAAATCGTATTGCATTGAAGTATGTGCCGGTAAAGCAGGGTTCGAATTCCAGGGAGTAAATAAAGAACATGAAAGTACAAGTCGACTCTTTTAAAATACGGGATTTACATATTAAGCACGCCTAATATGTAGATCCTTTTATTTTTCGCGACTTAGGATAAAAAGCATTACCAAGGATCGATGGATGCGCTAACGGTCAGGGAAGTTTGGTTTTAGCTTTTTTCTCCCAGAAAGGCTGTGCATGCTTATGATAAGCTGTAATGAAATGGATAAACTTTTTTCATAAGGGGCGATGCAGCTAATGATGAAATTGAGGTATCTTTTCAATAATGCAGACTTGGCGGAAATGGTTTTAAAAAATTGGCACTACGATGAGGATTCGATAGGGATGTTTAAGCATTATCGCATATCGTCAAACGCCATTTATCCGTTTAAATCGGAGGGTAAGACCCATCTATTACGTTTTGCACCCAAATCGGAAAAGGTAAAATCGAACATATTGGCGGAACTTGATTTTATTTCGTATTTGCATAGCAAGCAGTATGGAGTTTTAGAATCGGTTGCATCAAAGCATGGCGAAGAGCTTGTGGAGGTGCTAACTCCTTGGGGGGAATACTATTCCTCCGTATTTAAGCGTGTTTCCGGTGTTCAGCTTAGTAATACCGATATAAGTGACAGGATCCTATTCAGCTATGGAAAAGCTCTAGGCAGGCTCCACCAGCTTTCAAGTCAATATGTACCCGGCCGATACGAAAGATGGTCCTATATGGATGTTCTGAGCTGGATTCAGAATGTGCTCATGGAATTTCCGGAAGAGACGGAAGCCTTACATGAGGTGAAGTTACTTCGAGAATTTTTTGATACGATCCCGAAATCCAGCAGCAATTATGGGCTCATTCATTATGATTTTGAATGTGATAATGTATTTTACGATGAAGAAACCGAATCATGTAATGCAATAGATTTTGATGACGCTATGTATCACTGGTATGCGATGGATATTGAACAGGCGCTCAATCATTTGCAGGAGCACATCTCCTATGAACTAATGGAACAGAAGAAACAATGCTTTATAGACGGTTACTTGACAGAATATGCTATCCCATATCATTTAGATGAGCTTTTACCAGCATGCAGACGATTTGCTAATTTATACGGCTATGCAAGGATTTTAAGAGCTGCTGAAGAGAAGTGGGATCATGAGCCTGACTGGATGATGAATTTGAGGAAAAGACTGAAAAAAAGGCTGAAAGAAGCATCTACTTCCTTCGGAATTCCACTCTTTTGAGAAATAATGACCCCTCAAAAAGGGGTCATGGCGAAAGGGAAAGAGAATCGGCATAAACTTCTAGGACACAGTTCTATCGATCGCATAGCGCAGTTGAACGACGCCGCTGCCTAGGGGCTTGCAGTCCAGCAGCTGCACAGGCTTAAAACAATAGTTATCTTTGTCAATCAAGAGATTTAGTCCTCTACCTTCCAATACAGGTGCCACGTTGAAAATCACTTCGTCTACAAGTCCCAGACCCAGGAATGAATTGTGAATATCTGCGCCTCCGCTAATAAGAGCGGTCTGATGGCCTCTCTCCCCCAGGTAGTCCAAGGCTTCCTCCGGCGATCTTACAACCTTTACCCCCGGAATTTCCGCGGCGCTTTTAGAAACTACCACGATATCGATATCGGCAAAGGGCCCCGGTCCGCCGTTACCGCGCATTCCTTCGAAGGTTCGGCGACCGACAATGAAATTCCCTGCAGCTTTGGCATGTGCAAAGAAGTCGTCCAGCGATTCTTTTTTCGGCGGATTTTCGGGACCGGATTGAGCATAATTGCCGTTGGCGGTTAACGTTGCCCATACAATGTTTTTCATATTTTTATTCCTCCTCATATTCGTTGCGATAGTGCTCGGATAGCTGCTGCCACCCGCTCCGAACGTTCTTCTTGAACTTCATGTTGTTCCTTCCTTCACATCTTAATGGATCTATGCTACATTTGAAAAGTAGTTACATTTAAGTGCAATAGTTTCAAAAAATAAACTACGGAGTGATCATAATGATGGATCGATCCTGTCCCGGTACGGTTGAACCTATCCTGGAAATCTTGGATAGCAAATGGATGCTTCTTCTCTTATTTGAGCTGTTCAACGGGAATCAGCGTTTTGGTGAGCTGCGCCGTAAACTGCAGCCGATTAGTCCTAAAACCTTGACCGATCGCTTGCGGCTGTTGGAGGAAAAAGGAATCGTCACGCGCACCCTTTATCCAGGCGTACCCCTGCACGTCGAATATGACCTTACCGAGAGCGGTAAGGCGCTGCAGCCGATTTTTGAAGCGATGTGGACGTGGACCCAAGAGCATGGCGCATCTCTACGGAACAAGACGAACGAGAGGGATCAAGAGGCAGATCGGGTAATGTGAATCGGAACGAAGATATGATTCAATCAAGAGGATACACCAAAACGCATTGTCAGCAAGAGCAGCAGTGCGTTTTTGGGGTGTGCCGCCGTTTCCTTCAAAGGACAAGATCACAGTAGCCTGGATGCTCTCCTTGTCAAGTAGGAAGCTGCCGCATAGAGCACGAATGATATAGGCGCACATACATTAGGCAGAAGGAGGAAACGGAGATGAATTCTTTAGTTCGAACGGTTAGCAGCATTCCATGGCATCGCCTGACGACCGCCTATGGAAGAGGAACGGACATACCACAGCTCCTGGAAACCAGGCAATATGAGGAACTGGCCAATTTGATCGAGCATCAAAGCACCTTATGGCAGACGACGCCCTGGGTATTGCTTATGCTTCTACAGGAGCTGGTAAAACAGGAGCCGGAGAAAGTCTCACCGGAGGAAATAGAGCTCTACTTGGCTGTTGCTTCAGCTATTACCGTGGATCACATGAGCTCACAAGATACGGTTGAGACGATGAACGAACTGCTGGACGAAACATACTTATGGCCGGAGAATGATGAAGAAGACGAATTAAGTTGGGAGGAAGAGGAGCCGCCGGGATATGAGAAAAAGCCCTTTTTCAGCTATTATTATTTCAGTTATGTATTGCTGAAAGATGCAGCCCCCGTTTTCATCGCCATAATGAACAGTAATGATCAGCTTGCTCCTGCTATTCGAGAGCTGCTGCGTATGCTCGAGCTAGAGGCTGTCAGTGAATAGAATGGACGAGACGGCATTAAAGGATCTGGTGAGATCACACATCACACAGTGAAACCGGCCTAAAAACCGGTCTGGTTTCACTTTGCTGATTCGTGCTGCGCCCCCCACTTATCGATTTCTGAAATCAATTTGTACTTTTCTGCTTTTTATATGTTAACGGTGTCATGTGCATTGATTTTCTGAATTGATGGATGAAGTAGCTTGTACTATTGAATCCTACCTGGTAAGCAGCATCCGTGATATTGTTCTCGGGCTGCTGCAGTAAAATCAGGCTTTTTTGAATGCGGTATTCCATCACATAATTCAAAAGCGCCGTCTTTAGAAACCGTTTGAAATACCGGCAGCATTCGGACCTGCTCAATTGTCCGGCCCTCGCTATCTCCTCCAAACTTATCCTCTCGGCAAAATGCAGATGAATCCGCTCTTTTGGGAAGCTTAGAGCCACTAGCAGCTGTAGCAACAACCGTCTTTTGGTTGAAGGATTCCTTCGGCTGGTTTCAATGGATCGGAACCTTTTGCATCATGGCTATGATGCTTATCTTGGCTTTTAACAGGGATGCTTCATCAAACCGTTAGCAGCTCCATTCTTACATCAAAACTTATCATTTTTCATGTACAAGCAGTCGATCTTTCGGCTGCTTTTGTTCTACCTTGATTGCAGCCTATTAAGATCATTACTCAAACCGATCGATTGCATCGGAATCTCGTGATTGTTGCTTCATGGCGGGAAAGGTACACTTTGGATATAACAAACAACACCATCGAGCCAGCTTACATGGTTTCAACCGTTGTTAGTTGGAAGCTTGCAAGTCCATCATTTCAGCCATTAATGCTTGGGAGGTTTTCGTTATGCCATATGTGGAAACTAAAGATTCGACGCGGCTTTTTTATAAGGATTGGGGTTCCGGCAAGCCTGTCGTGTTTATTAGCGGATGGGGGCTCAGCTCCGAAATGTGGAACTATCAGATGATAGATTTAAGCACTCAGGGCCTTCGATGCATTGCGTATGACAGACGGGGGCATGGACGATCGGACGATCCGGGACAGGGCTATATCTACGATACCCTCGCTGATGATCTATCTTCACTCCTAGAACACTTGGATCTTCACGATGTGATGCTTGTTGCCCACTCTATGGGCGGTGGAGAGCTGGTTCGGTATTTGACACGCTACGGAAGCGAACGTGTTAGCCGCTGCGTATTTATAGGAACCGCATTGCCCTACCCGTTGAAGACAGAGGATAACCCAATGGGATTCGATAGAACCACGGTGGAGATGACTCGATCCGAATGGAGAAGGGACTTCCCCCGGTGGGTGCAAGAGAATGCAGCTCCCTACTTCGGCGGAGGGCTGCCGGGCTGCTCGGTTTCTCCCGAATTGACGGAATGGACGAAATCGGATATGTTCCGAACGTCGCACAAAGCGATTCTCGATTGCAATCAAGCGCTCATCGAGACGGATTTTCGCGCTGAGTTACGGGAAATATCGCTGCCCTCCCTCATCATTCACGGGGATAGCGACCGCTCTTTTCCCGTAGAGATATCCGGGATGATAGCTGCGCAGCTTCTGCCCCATAATCGCTTTATCGTATATGAGAACGGTCCTCATGGACTCTACATCACCCATATGGAACGTTTAAATAGCGATCTTTGGTCCTTTGCGCTAGAGAGGCAGTCCTAGCAAACTAGGGCTGCCATTCGGCAGCCCTTTTGCTGAGACATCCGTTTCCCTTTCAACGAATGAGTTCTATCGAGGAATCCCTTGAATCCTGGAGCAAAATCCCCTCGTCGGACGTGAGTACACGAGAGATCGGATCTGCCACGCTCAGCAGCAAACGGCCTGAGCTGTCCAGCAGTACGATGCCGTAGTCCTCCTGTTCGCCAAACCTGCAAACGAGTCGATCATTCAGCACTTGAACACCAGCAACTGGCGTCGTCCATACGCGCGGGTCTTCCCCGTTCGGATCAGCCTGGTACAGCTCGAAGCGGTTCGCTTCCTTCTTGATTGTATAGAAGACGTTGCCGCCAATGCTGTCGAACCATGACACCGCATGGTCTGACAGGCTCTTCTCGCCGCCCGTACCATCCAGCGCCGATGAGTATAGCCTGCCGTCCTCGTCTTTTACATAGTACAGCTTGTTATCGATGATCCGGAATCGGCTGACACCGAAGTCGATGATCTTCTCAGTCTTATTCGTCTTCAAGTTGATTTTATAGAGTTTATTGGTGTCAGAGCTGCTGCGGGAAGCAAGCACGAACACATCCTCTCCATGGACAGCAAGGAGGGAAGCTGCGTCACGCGGAGCTCCTAACGAGGTACCGTCGGACATAACTGCATACATCAGATCCGCGTCACCTACACGTTTACCGCTCGTCTTTTCCTCGCCCGGCTGCGACAAATAGAGATTGCCGCCCTCAAACGCTGAAGCGCCCAAATTCATGACTAATGTTCCTAACGGCGTCTCGCGGAAATCAAGGTAGCCTTGGTGTACCAGCTCCGCTTTCCCGTCGTCACCGATTTTCACGAACTCATCGTGACCCATTATTCCTCCCCCGAGGTGGTAGGTAAACCAAAGGGCATTGTCACGGATTTGAAAGGATACTTGCTTTTGCAGCCCTTGTGAGGTTTGGATGCTATAGGAATAGAGCTCTTCCTTGGCTGACGGCTGCTGCACAGGAGCCCGGTATATGTGATTCGTCGTACCCGTCGTCTCGACAAAATAAATATAGCCTTTGTAAAGGGCAACATCGTTCTCCCCGGCATCGGCAGGAAGGCCGATCGTTTGCAGCTGCGGATTATGGGATAAGATGCTAAGGCCGCTTCTGTTGTCCCAACGGTAATCCCATCCGAATTCGTCATGCGCAAAGCGCCAGGTCAATGGAAAATACGTCACATCCCGGAAGCTTAACAAGGGATATTCCTCTTTGGAATTGTCGATCGTCTTGCCGTTGATCGTGACGGCCGATGCGGGAACCTCTGCCGTGTATGCGGCCGCGTTGCGGCGATCGGACTGATAAGGCGCGTACGAAGAGGCCACACGGCTCTGCTTAATGTTCAAGCCGTCGTTCGGCGACCAAGTCTCCTCCAAACCGAGCAATCTTGAATCATACCACGTCATCGGCACATACGTGATATCGCGATAAACCAGCAGCGGGTATTCACGGTACTGATTTTCCACCGTATGACCGTTCAAATTCACTGTAAAATCCGGCAGCGTGACCCTCACGCTTGCATCAGCCGCTTGACTATGCCCCGCAGGCGCCAACAAGCTCATGCACAATGTAAACATAATCGTATAGCTAACCCATTTTGGCCTCATCACAACGTCATCTCCTCTCTGTTGATTTAAACGCAGGTCGTGATTAAAAGTTACTGTTCCTCATTTTACCACCCGAACCGCCGATAATTTGGATGTTCAATGTCGGTTCCCTCCATTGTATCTCGGAAAATGAAGTACGAAAAAAAAGGGATCTTATCCCAGGAGACTGGATCGGCTCGGACGCAAAAAAACACCCGCCCTTCGGCGGATGCTTGTGCAATCGATTATTGGGACAGCAGCTCATCGACGGTGGCCGGCTTACGGCGCATAGCTAGTTTCAATGATGGACTTCCATCGGTGCACCGGGCTGTCCAGTACTGTTCTTGCTCGGTCACTTCCACCTGAAGCCATTTCTCACGGTCGCCTAAACTCAATGCGAACAGCAGGCCCGCCTGCTCCATGTCGGTAAAGTTGAATACATGCTCCGGTCCGCTGTAAAGGATGTAATCAAGATGCAGACGTCCGTCCTGAATCTGCCATTCCCAGCCCGTCTTGGATGAGTCTGACTGAAATTCGGCCAATAGGTTCTGCACGCAAATCGTATGCTCCCCAAGCACAACCCGTACCCTTCTCTCCTCCTGTACCTTGACTTCTATCGTATCCAGGCATCCCCCGAATTCCAGGCGAATCCGCAGGTCCTGCGCTTTGACCCATCCCTTGATTCGGTCCAGGCTGCTGTGAGTATCCCCTCCATTGGTGCTGAAGCCGATTCCATACAGGACATCTCCCTCATTTTGCCGGGAGGTGATGATTGCCGCCGCATAGTCATAGCCATCATGAAGACATTGCAGCTGCATATAGGCGGTTTCCCCGCCATGCTTCATATAAGCTAATAAATTGCGCCGCTGATTCCACATAATTTCTTTATCTATCGTGCCTAATGCATAGGCTTCATTCATGAACAGCGTAGCATGCTTCTGAATTCTCTTACCCGTGTTCTCATAAATACGCTGGCGTAAATGCTCATGATGCGGCTCGATAAAGTAACGACGAAGCTTATCGGGACAGCACAATCCGCTGTCATACCAGTTCGGCTCGAAGATCAAGTCCTCATCGGGAAGAAAGCGTACTTCCCCCTCCAAGCCCAGCTGCAAAAAGGTTAGAAACTTCGGCGCCAGCAGCTTATCGTAGCTGCGGCTGTGCGGACCCGCCCACTGCTTCGTGGGCACGTGAAAATGCTCCGCGACCATGCGCCATCCCACCTCAAGCAGCTCCTCCGTCAACTGCCGGGCGGCTTCATTCTTAGTTCGTGTGTAGAGGCTCGACAGCTCGGCAATCGCAACCGTTGTATAGGTGGGACTGTTATACTCCTCGAAGGTGCCGAGACGCTTAGTATGGGCATGAAACTCCGTGAGACGCTGAAGACCATAGTCGCGGTAGGGAGGATAATCGTATACCTCGCCGGCTAGCAGCGTTACGAACGACCCCATAATGGAAATGTTCGTGTAGCCCGGCCTTACATTCCTTGCGATGATCGCCTGGCATGCCCGGAAGATCGCATCACGCAGACAGGACTTTAAGCCGGACGACATGATATCTTGGTAGTGCATGGCGGCAAGAACGAGCTGCTTCCCGCAGAAATCGGCCCAGTTCCAATCGGGGGGCGCCATCTGATCCAAGGGCTCCTCGTAAAACCACGACCAAATGCCATGGGTCGGGCGGCTGGGATCCGTATCCTGCAGCGATAGGACCTTCTCCACAATGGCGCATCCCCGCTCCTGATAGCGGGGAATGCCGCTGCCTAGCAGCGTCACCGCATAAGAGAGCGATTCGCGCGTAGGGTGCACATACGGCACATCCCGAAGGGTCGTATGATAACCCGGACTGCTGAAGGGCTGCCTCAGCAGCTGCAGCTCCGGATTATAATTGGCCTCGTTGTGCTCCAGCCACTGCAGCAGCTTCTGCCTGGTTAATTCCGTTGAGATCATTCTATCGACTCCTTCCGGTGATTCCATTAATAGAGGAAGAGCTGTGCTTCAAGCCCAACCCACGATCCCTTCCTTCCAGCAGCTCACAGATCAGCATAAGCGCCAGCGCTTGGCCGTAAGGCGTCGGTGTTATTTTCACTTCGTTATACGCCTCCACCGTCGGCATGACCGGCGTTCCGCCGGAGACGCCATGTACGGCCCCGTATACGTCGACATGGATCATAACCGCTTCAGCTGCCTTCTCGACCGCTTGACGAAGCTCCGCTTGCAGGACGGAATCTTCTATCATTCCGGTGCGAAGTGCCAGCTGGAAGCCATAGGCAATGCCGGCGGCGGCCGAGGTCTCCAAATAGAAGTCCGGCCGGTCAAGGACGGTATGCCACATGCCGTTGGCTGTCTGGTATCGGACTAACCCCCGCAGCAGCGCCGTATAACGCTCGTACACCTCGGCCGGAATCTTAGCTAAATGCTTGACATGAGCAACAATCTCGGGGACGCCGAAAGCGACCCAAGCATTGGCACGGCCCCACCGGGCTGCCGACATGTGGTTGCGGTTGACCCCGTCAAAGCCATGGAACAGCACGCCCGTCGTCTCATCCTGTAACAGCTGGAGATGGACGAGCACCTGCTTCACGGCTTCCTTCGCCATGACAGCGTCTCCTGTCAAAGAAGCGAGGCGGGCAAGGAACAATGCGCCGACGACAAGCGTATCCGCCCACAGCTGCCCGGGGAAGTCGACGCCCTCGGTCACCGTATGCTCGAAGCCGCCCTCCTTCGTGCGGGGCGCCTCATGCATCAGCCAGTCGCCGTGCTCCTGCACAAGCGGCATCCACTCCGCCGCCGCTTCCGGTTCCTGTCGCAGCAGCTCCGTCAACGCCGCGAACGGCGCGGTGGAGTTGATCACGCGCTGCTGTGCAGCTTTGTGGCGGTTATCCCGCATCCAGCGCCACAAATATTCCCGCACCGTTTCTAGCCCGGTTGCCTCGTAATACTTGACCGCCGCGATCAAGCCTACGCCCGGCTTCCAATCCCAATTGTACATGCTGCGCTGCCAATCGCTCTCGGGCGCGGTCACCATGTACTCGTATACCTGCTCCGCCTTGCCTAGGAGCTTCTCTCTATTCATCTATATTCCTCCTCGCTGCATTACACAGACGATATTTGATGTGTATCTTGCAGACCCACGCGCCTAGCCCTTCACCGAGCCGATCATCGCTCCCTTGGCGAAATACTTTTGCAGGAACGGATAAATAAGCAGAATCGGCACCGTAGCGATAATAATCATCGCCATCTTGACGGTGACGCCGATTTTCGGTGCATCTCCGGACATGGCGGCATCGACCGCTTCGCTTGTCATTTGCACGAGAATTTGGCGCAGCAGCACCTGCAGCGTCATTTTGCTGACATCACTGTTGTACATGACCGCCTGGAAGAAGATATTCCACTTGGATACCGCATAGAACAGAGTCAGCGTAGCGATAACCGGCAAAGAAATCGGCATGACGATTCTCGCCAGCACTCCCATATCATTGCTTCCGTCGATTTTGGCCGATTCCTCCAGCTCTTGCGGAACGGAGCGGAAGAAGCTGACCATAATCATCAGATTAAATACGCTAAGGGCACTTGGAACAATAAGCGACCACAGCGAATTCAGCATCCCCAGCTCTTTCACCAGCAAGTACGAAGGGATAATGCCTCCGTTAAACAGCATCGTAAAAAAAGCGAGGAACAGCATCACGCTAGTGCCCTTCACGTGTTTCTTGGACAGCGGATACGCAAGCGAGATGGTTAACAGCATGCTGAGAATGGTTCCTGCAACAGTCACAAACACCGTATTATAGAACGTCTGGATGAACTGCCGGTTATGAAATACCGTATCATAGGCGATGCTCGTCCACTGCTTTGGCCAGAACAGCAATTGGCCCTCGTATACCAAATGCGCCGTGGAGAAGGACAGCACGAACACGTTCCAGAACGGAAATACCATCAACAGCGCCATCAGGCCGAGCAGCGTGTAATTGACCGCCTCGAACCAGATGCTTTTTTGAATTTTCATCTGAATGTTTCTCCTTTCCGAACGCTTTGGCTAAAATAAATAGTTATCGCTCGTCTTCTTGGCTACGTAGTTGGAACCGAGAATAAGGACAAGTCCTACCGCGGATTTAAACAGCCCTACCGCCGACGCAAAGCTGAAATTGCCCTGCAGCACGCCCGCTTTGAACACGTACGTATCGAATACCTCGGATACGCTGCTCACCATCGGGTTGCCCATAATAAACAGCTGGTCGAAGGAAAGGCTCATAATGTGCCCGATCCGCAGCAGCAGCAGCACAACAACGGTGTTCATAAGAGCCGGTATCGTAATGGCCTTCATCTGATGCCACCGGTTCGCTCCGTCTACACGTGCAGCTTCATACAGTTCCGGGTTAATCCCGGCCAAGGCCGCCAGGAAAATAATCGTCCCCCACCCCGCTTCCTTCCATATGCTCTGCAGGGTAATCATGCCCCAGAACAAGCGGGTATCGAGCAGCAGCTGCACCTTCGGAAACCCCAGCGCATGAACAATTTGGGTAACGATCCCCTCAGAATTCATCAACGTAATCGTCAATGAACAAATAACGACCCAAGATACGAAATGGGGCAAATAAATGATCGTCTGTACCGCCTTCTGAAATACGACGGAGCGCACTTCATTGAGCAGCAGCGCAAGTACGATAGGTGTTGGGAAAAATAAAACCAGGTTCAGCAGGCTGATCACAAGAGTGTTGCGCAATACCATCCAGAAATCCGGATGCTTGAACAATCTCTCAAAATGAGCAAACCCGACCCAATCGCTATGAAAAATTCCCGCAAACGGGTTATAGTCCTGAAACGCCAGCACGATGCCATACATCGGCACATAATCGAAAAGCAAAATAAACGCCATGCCCGGCAGAGCAAGCAAATACATGTACCGGTCCGCCCACAGCTTTCTCCACAGCTTGCTGCGCTTTGAGCCTGATGCGGCGGCTGGCTTGCTGCCGCGAATGGCCGCGGCTTCCGTTCCCATTGCCATAATGGAAGTTCACGCTCCTTATGAAAAGCTCGGGTACGTTCCGATGAGCAGAAACGTACCCGCTTGGCTTTCCTTTATTTTGAACCTATTTGTCGCTTGCGGAAATTTCCTCAACCCATTTGTTTCCTTCAAAACGGTCATACCACTGCTTCACGATACTGTCCCAATCCTTCACGTCGATATTGCCCATGATGACTTTTACCGTGTTGGTATTGATAAACGCGTCGGCTTCCGCTCTGTATTTCGCTCCGGTTGGAGAAAACGCGAAATCCAGCGGCTTAGGTATGTTCAAATATTTCTCCAGCATTTTGTTGCCGTCGACGATCGCTTTCTGCGCTTCTTCCGAGTTCTTCTTGCTGATAAATACTTCTTCGGTCGGCTGCAGCGGCAGCGTCCACAGGAATGCTCCCGGCATATCGCGTGCGATCAGCTCGCTTTTCACTTCGTTCTTGCCGTCCTTCTTCGTATAGTGGATGCCTTCCGCGCCGTATACGTTGAAGCTTTGACCTTCCGGGCTGGCCCCAAAGTCCAGCCATTCCATCAGCTTTTGCATTTTGGCAGGATCTTTAGCCGCATTTTTGGATACGAACAAACCGCCGTAATTTACGCGGCCTGTAGCGCCTTGCTGGCCTGACGGACCTTTGACCGGCTCGAAAGGAACGAGCTTGGCGGACGGATTCGTTTTCTTGAAATTGTCCTCAAAGTCGTTGATGCGGGAAAGGTACTGGAAGAAGATCCCGGCCTGTCCTTTGCTGACCAGCTTGGATTCCGCCGTTCTGCCGTCCGTTACCGCAAAATCCGGATCGATCAAGCCGTCTTTGAATGCTTTGCTCATCCAGGCAAGGTATTCCTTGAAAGCCGGAGTCGCGAAATTCGGCACGTACTTACCGTCCTGCTTCACCCATTTATCCTGAATGCCGAACGGCTCCTGCAGACCGCTCGCCCCAACGAAGGCATTGTTGGCATAGCCGATCTGGATCCCGTAGGTATCCTTTTTGCCGTTATTGTCCGGATCATTGAATGTGAAGGCTTTGGCTACGTTATAGAGCTCGTCCATCGTTTTGGGAGCCTGCAAGCCCAAATGATCCAGCCAGTCTTGACGAATCATCGGTGCATCACCGGTCGCAACAGGGTTACGCACATTCGTGATGGCCCATGTTTTATTTTGATACTTCGTAATATAAAGGTCCTTCTGCTTCTTCAGGTTCGGATACTTGTCGATATATTCGTCCAGCGGAACGATTTCTCCAGCCTTAATCATACCAACGATAAAATCATCCATCGTCCGCCAGGCGAATGCGTCCGGAATGTCTCCCGAGGCGATTTGCACGCGGATTTTCTCTTTATATATCTCATAAGCGTTGATATTGAACTCGAATTGAACGCCGAGCTTATCCTGCAAATATTTCAAAGCTTCATTGCTTTCCGCCGACGTGCTCGGAATCGTGTTTCCGTAATCGTAAGCCACTTTCAATTTTACAGATCCGTTTGGTGCCTTGGAGCCGTCCTGAGCGCCTTGTGTCCCGTTCGCACCGCTATTGCCGCAAGCTGCCGTAACAGCCGCGAGTGCGGTTACCAGTACTATGCTTGCCGTCTTTTTCCAAATGCTGTTGGTTAACGTCATGTATGAAGTACCCCTTTTCCTCTTTATCAATTCCCGTTGATGTCCCATGGTATTGATGCTTGACCTTGCATTTTTCGGCCGGCCTGCCTCGTCATTACTTTATCCTTCTTCACGGATTCACAGCAACGATCATTTGCTGCAAAATGCCCTACTCTCGCACATTGACCAAACGTCTCGTCTTCAAAACCCAGCAGGAATGCGGGTTTTTGCGGCGACTTATCATTATGAGCAAATTCGCCTTTTGCCTGAATTGACACTTTCCATGCTATAATCAAACGGGTATATTTTATGAGAAACGATCCTGAGACGCCCAGCTTTTACTGGCAATAGAAAGGGGAGACATCATGCGGCTGCAGCGCTCCAAGAAAGCCCAGACTCTCATTCTCATGCTGCTGTTGACCTCCCTCAGCATTGCGGTCATGGGATTCACCGTATACCGCATCGCTACGAATACTTTGACTCAGGAGGTCCAGAGCGCCTACCGGGTTTCTTTGCTGCGCATGCAGGATCAGGTCGAAGGCTACTTCAAACAAATTGACCAAGCCGTCCTGCAATTCGAAAAACTCCCTGCACTCGAGTCACTCGCTTCCCCCAAGACGGAAGAAAATAACCTGGAACTATTGTCCTTGCTTGAAACGATGCTTCGCATGCAAACCTCTCTGGAGGATGTAGATAATATTGCCCTGTACCGGCTTGGCACGCACAGACTATACAGCACCAATCATCAAGTTTCCACCTTTCAGGATGATTATGCTCAGGTCATAGACAGGTTCGAGCGTCTTGAAAGCAGCCAAGCCTTTTTCAGCATGACGGTCAAACAGACACCGACAACCGTATATGTCCGGAAGCTGCCAATATTTCAAAGCTCCAAAGCTTTTTACATTATTGTTCATTTGAATCAGAAATTTTTCGATCATATCCTTGGAGCTCATAATGAATCCAAGGGCACTTACTTCATTCTTGATGAGCATGGGAGCTTATTGCAGTACCGTGGTGATCTAAGCTCTGAACGGCTTGAGAGGGAGATCGTTCCTATCATTACGAAAGGCATGCCGGGGTCCGAGGAGGTCTTTATCTCTTACCTGCCTCCTTCCTACAAGGGATGGGTATTCGGGTTCGCCATTCCTGCATCCGAGCTGTTTATGAAAATGAACGGTATTCGAAACGGCATTTTCATACTGGCGGGTATCCTGCTGGGGTTGGCCATCTTCGTTATTATTTTCTCTACGAACCGGCTGTGGCGGGGATGGAGCGACATCGTGTCCTTGCTAGAGGATTCCACTCCGGGAAAAGGGGATAAAGGGCTGAAGGACAAGACGCTTCCCGGAAAACAGGCTTTCTCTGCCGAAGCCTCGGCGCCGTTAGACGAATTTCGCCAAATCTATGATAAAATGCAGCGCATCAAGGAAACCCGCGATGAGCTCAAAGAGCAGGTCAGGGAGCTGACGCCGGAAATCCGGGAAGCTTATATCCGCGATATGCTGCAAAAAGGACTCCGGTCGGAGGAAGATCTGGAGAAGTGCCGGCGGTATCACATTCCGCTGTTAACCGGAAACTATAGCTGCTATTGCGTTGAAATCGACCAATATAAAAGCATGGCGGAGATTTATTCGGAAGCCGATCTATATTACTTCCGCTACGGGCTGTCCATGGTGATTCAGGAGGTAATCGATTCCCAGGGACAAGGGGTCGTGTCCGCCCATGGCGACGGGCGCTTTCTCGCCCTGATTACTCTGGAGGAACCGGTATCGGAGGAAGCCTATTCCATGATCCTGAGATCGGCATCGACGGTTCGCGATTTTATTAAGCAGTACTTTCCGTTTACCATATCGATCGGCGTCAGCCGCGTCCGCAAAGAGTTTGCTTACCTGAGCGTATCCGCACAGGAAGCCGAGGAGGCATTGAAGCATAAGCTCGTGGCAGGTACGAACGAGGTCATTCCTATTGCCGAATTCCAACCGGATGGAACCGATGGACAGCAGCAGCCTCTCCCGATCTCGTTCCGTGAGCTGGAGAACGATTTGATCTATGCCATCCGTTCCATGGACCGCGAGCTGGCTAGCCGGTATGTGGACTCACTCGGCTCTCTGCAGGGTATTCGCACCATCAGCTATCAGTGGCTTCAAAGCCAGCTGGCCGAAATGGTGTTCTCTATCCATCGCACCGTCGGCAGCTCCCTCCGCAAGCCTATGGCAGAGCCTGTCATGGCCGAGCTTATGGAGCTTGCTACATTAGAGGAATGGAGCAGCTGGCTGAAAATACAAGCAATCGACCGGCTCATTGCCGGGTTGTCGAATGAGCATATGGAGCACATGCAGAACGTCGCCCGGCAGCTCGCCGCTTACATTGAGGAGCACAATGAAGAGGATCTGCGTCTGGAGAGCTGCTGCAAGGCACTGAACCTCCCTGCTTCCATCGGCAAGCAGGCGCTAAAGGAGGTTCACGACACAACCTTCTCCGAATACTTGCTGCAAAGCCGGATTGGAAAGGCGCAAAGATGGCTCCTGGAGACGGAAATGAGCGTCGAGGAAATCGCCTCCCGCTTGCAGTACAGCAATGCGCAGAACTTCTCCCGGACGTTCAAGAAGGCGGTCGGCGTCCCTCCGGGACATTATCGGAAGGCTTATAGTTGAAAGGTTGTTATCAGCTAAGGAAGATAGATGGATGAGGGATGGGGATTGCCCGCAGGAGCATGCGTTGGAGCAACCTCTCTCCCGGTGAAAGACAAGCCCGTATTTGGCGGCTTATCTTCGTTGCCGGCGTCGGCCAAGGTCTGGTGGGGGTACTTCACGTTCGGGGGACTGTCCAGGCTCCGCGCGAAGCAAGAAGCAGGCCCCTCTGGATACAGCTGCGCAATGTCAAAAAAGCCCATAGACCGCATCGGCGGCTGTGGGCTTTTGAGTGAAAGCTTATTCTTTGTGACTGTTGTTGTTGCGCCACTTGTTGAACTGCAAAAACTCCATAAACTGATCCTTACTGACTCCCGAAGACATGGCCTCCCGAACGAGTCCCACCCACTCCTCATCCAGATCCTGATGCTCGGTCGTTTTATTGTGCAGGAACGATTCTATAGGTACGTCGAGAACCGCGCATATTTTCTCCAGAAATTGAATGGAGGGATTGGATTGGATATCCCTCTCGATGGAACTTAAATAGGATTTCGCTACCCCGGCCTTTTCGGCGAGTTCCGTGAGGGTGAGCCCCTTTTCCATCCGTAATTGTTTCACTCGTCTGCCTATCATGGTAGCACCCCTACTGTTCTTTCTTTTTCTCTTCCTTCATATTTTATCAAAAAAAGTGCCGATGTGAACGTGTAAAAAAGAAAAAAATGAAATGAGCGACCATCCATACTTGGATTATGCTGTATCGGCTGGTAAATGAAAGCCAAATACGGCTTGTCCTGCCCTAGCCCAAACAAGCCTTCAACATCCCGCTCCGGGATGATAAAGGCTGTTGAAGTGAGATGGAGAGAGCGCCGAGACCGCAGCCCGCTTTACATCCTGTTCGTTATTTTATCAAACGAATCGTTAAAGGATATTCATACATTTGCCCTTTGGAGGCCCGAACCGAGGCTATGATAATCACAATAAGCGCGAATATGCCCAGCAGCGGAAGCAGGACAAACCCGATTACCGCGAAGCAGAGAATTCCCGCAACAAAAGAATAGATGATCATCGATATTTGAAAATTCAGCGATTCTTTCGCATGCTCCGCGATATAAGCGGATTCATCCTTCTTAATCAACCAAATAATCAGCGGTGCGAGCACACCAAGAATAATGCATAATACATGAGAAAGCAGCGCCAAGTTTCTTTCTTCACTCGAAACCATACTGCACCTCCGTCCCTGGACTTTGTACTGCCAAACATAGATTGTCACTAGCAATATGTATGCGCCATTCGCGTTGAAGTTGCAGCCGAATCGAAATATTCCGCTATCCGCACCAAATCGGCAAAAAAAAATAAGGTGCCGGATGCCGGCCCCCTATTGAAGGTTTATGCTGTTAATTATTCATTACGGTAATTGGGTAGACCCCATCAAATAGAGGTCGCATTCACGGGCGGCCTCCCGTCCTTCGTTGATCGCCCACACGACGAGGCTTTGCCCGCGGCGCATATCCCCTGCGGCAAACACGCCTTCTACGTTCGTAGCAAATTTGCCGTAATCCGCCTTGGCGTTGGAACGCTCATCCTTCTCTACACCCAATTGATCCAGGACCGTATGCTCCGGACCGAGGAAGCCCATCGCCAGCAAGACTAGCTGGGCAGGGTATACCTTCTCGCTGCCCGGAACCTCCACCGGCACAAACCGGCCTTGTTCATCCTTCTTCCACTCGATAAGCACCGTATGGAGCTCCTTCACATGCCCATGTTCGTCCCCGACGAATTTTTTCGTGCTGATCTGATACGTCCGGGGGTCATCCCCTTGCAGCGCAGCCGCCTCCTGCTGCCCGTAATCCACCTTCAGCACCTTCGGCCATTCCGGCCACGGATTGTTCGCTTGGCGGGTCTCCGGCGCCTTCGGCATCAGCTCGAATTGCAGCACGCTTTTGCATTGATGGCGGATGGAGGTGCCCACGCAATCCGTCCCCGTATCGCCGCCGCCGATAACGATGACATCCTTGCCTTCAGCGGAAATGAACTGTCCGTCTTCATGCTTGGAATCGAGCAGACTCTTCGTATTCTTCGACAGAAATTCCATCGCCAGGTGGATGCCCTTCAGCTCGCGGCCTTCAATATTCAAATCGCGGCCCTTGGTCGCGCCACCGCACAAGACGACAGCATCGAACTCTTCCTTCAGCCTGGAAGCCGGAATATCTTTGCCGATCTCCGTACCGGTAACGAACTGGACGCCCTCGGCCGCCAACAGATCGATTCGGCGCTGCACGTAGGCTTTATCCAGCTTCATGTTCGGAATGCCGTACATGAGCAGCCCCCCGATGCGGTCCGCGCGTTCGTATACGGTCACCGAATGGCCTGCTTTATTCAGCTGGGCGGCACAGGCGAGCCCTGACGGGCCTGATCCGACGACCGCCACCTTCTTGCCGGTGCGCGATTGGGGTGGCTCGGGAACAACCCAGCCTTCGGCGAAGCCTTTATCGATGATCGATTTCTCGATATTTTTGATGGTTACCGGCGTGTCCTTCAGGCCCACCGTACAGGAGCCCTCGCAGGGCGCAGGGCACACTCGGCCCGTAAATTCCGGGAAATTATTCGTCTTATGCAGACGATCCAGCGCCTCGCGCCATAGTCCGCGGTAGACAAGGTCATTCCATTCCGGGATCAGATTGTTGACCGGACAGCCTGCCGCCATCCCGCTGATCAGCTTCCCTGTATGGCAAAAAGGGATGCCGCAGTCCATGCAGCGCGCGCCCTGCACCTGCAGCTTCTCCTCGCTCATCGGAACGCTGAACTCGTTCCAATGGCTGATCCGCAGCAGAGGGGCCGTCTCTTCGGGAGTTTCCCTCTGATACTCCATAAATCCGGTTGGTTTCCCCATCGTATACCTCCTGCTCGTGCCGGGCATCGGCCGATCCTCTTAGATGCAGCCAAAAGAATCGTTCAAGCCCGGCACGGGATTAATATTAGTTGCCGCCTACGCGGGAGACGTCCTTCATGTTCTCTTCGAAAGCGACCAGCATCGCTTCCTGCTGGCTCAAGCCGGAGCGCTTCACGCGCTCGATAGCCTCGAACATCCGCTTGTAATCCTTCGGAATGACCTTAATAAATTTCCAGAGATACTCTCCCCAGTTTTTCAACACGCGATCGGCTACGGTGCTGCCCGTAAACGTCTCGTGGCGCTGGATCATATTGCGCAGCTCCTCGGCTTCATATGTTTCCTCCACCTGCTCGAGCAGCACCATCTCTTTATTGCAGCGTTCGCTGAATGTACCGTCTTCATCCAGCACATAGGCGATGCCGCCTGACATCCCGGCTGCAAAGTTACGACCCGTTAAGCCAAGGACGACTACGCGTCCTCCGGTCATGTATTCGCAGCCATGGTCGCCCACGCCTTCGACAACGGCGCGAACGCCGGAGTTGCGTACGCAGAACCGCTCACCTGCTATTCCCCGGATATAGGCCTCGCCGTCCGTAGCTCCATAGAAGGCCACGTTGCCGATGATGATGTTATCCTCGGCGGCAAACGTCGACTGCTCGGAAGGGAAGATGGCGATTTTGCCGCCGGATAAGCCTTTGCCGACATAGTCGTTCGCATCCCCTTCCAGGGAAAGCGTGATGCCCTTCGGCACGAAGGCGCCGAAGCTCTGCCCTGCGGAGCCGTTAAAATGCAGGCGGATCGTATCGTGAGGCAGTCCCTCACTGCCGTAACGGCGGGTGACCTCGCTGCCGACGATCGTCCCGACGACGCGGTTGACGTTATGAATCGGCAAAATCACATGCACGTGCTCTTTCCGTTCAAGCGCAGGCTTGCAGGCTTCCAGCAGCTCCGTCATGTCCAGGGACCGATCCAGTCCGTGGTCCTGGGTCTCGGAGCAGAATCGTCCTACCTCTTCTCCAACCTCCGGCTGGTGAAGAAGAGGGGACAAATCGAGGCCTTTGGCCTTCCAATGCTCGATGGCCTGCTTCGTTTCGAGAATCTCGGTATGTCCGATCATTTCCTCAATCGTACGGAAGCCGAGCTCCGCCATGAGCTCGCGCGCGTCCTGCGCGACGAAATGCATAAAGTTGACCACGTGCTGCGGATCTCCCGAAAATTTTTTGCGCAAATCCGGATTCTGGGTAGCCACGCCAACCGGACAGGTGTCCAAGTGACATACCCTCATCATAATGCAGCCGAGGGCGATCAGCGGTGTCGTGGCGAAGCCGAACTCTTCGGCTCCAAGCAGCGCGGCAATAACGACATCGCGGCCTGTCATCAGCTTGCCGTCCGTTTCCACCGTAATGCGGCTTCTCAGATTATTCAGCACCAGCGTCTGATGCGTTTCGGCAAGCCCCAGCTCCCACGGCAAGCCGGCATGGCGGATGCTCGTTTGCGGCGAGGCTCCGGTTCCCCCGTCGTAGCCGCTGATCAGGACGACGTCGGCCTTCCCTTTGGCCACGCCGGCCGCGATTGTGCCTACTCCCACCTCGGATACGAGCTTGACGCTGATTCGAGCCCGCGGGTTCGCGTTCTTCAGATCGTGAATCAGCTCCGCCAAGTCCTCGATCGAATAGATATCATGATGCGGCGGAGGCGAGATCAATCCCACACCCGGCGTTACGCCGCGGACCTCGGCGACCCAGGGGTACACCTTCGTGCCCGGCAGCTGACCGCCTTCCCCCGGTTTGGCGCCCTGCGCCATCTTGATTTGTATCTCGTCGGCGTTAACGAGATAATGGCTCGTTACGCCGAAGCGTCCCGAGGCCACCTGCTTGATCGCACTGCGGCGAAGGTCTCCGTTCGCGTCGGGAGTGAAGCGCTCCGGATGCTCCCCTCCCTCGCCTGTATTCGATTTACCGCCGATCCGGTTCATAGCGATCGCCAGGCTCTCATGAGCTTCCTTCGAGATGGAGCCGTAAGACATGGCACCTGTCTTGAACCGTTTGAACATCGATTCTACAGACTCGACTTCTTCAATAGGAACCGGATTGCGGTTCGGCTTAAAGGAGAGCAGGGAACGCAGCGTGGCGTACTTTTCATTTTCTTTATGAATCAGCTTGACGAAGCTTTTGAACATGCCGTAATTGTTTGTTCGGACGGCCGTCTGCAGGGCGTGGATCGTTTCCGGGTTATACAAATGATCCTCGCCGTTCTTGCGCCACTGCAGCTCTCCCCCCGTATCCAGCACACGATCCCGGCCCTCCTGCTCGGAGAAGGCCCGCTGATGACGGAGAATCGCTTCCTGGGCAATCCCCTCTATCGTCATTCCGCCGACCGGCGTATAAGTCCACGTAAAATATTTATCGATAACGGAGGAGTCCAAGCCAATTGCTTCAAAAATCTGCGCTCCGCGGTAGCTCTGGATCGTGGAGATGCCCATCTTGGCCAGCACCTTCACGACGCCCTTGGTAGCGGCTTTCACGTAGTTATAAACCGCCTTTTCCGCCGTAATGTCCTTCAGCCTGCTATGGCGGACCATATCCTCCAGCGTTTCCAAGGCCAGATAAGGATTGACCGCGCTGACCCCGTAGCCCAGAAGCAGAGCAAAATGATGCACCTCACGCGGCTCGCCCGACTCCAGCAGCAAGCCTACCTTCGTCCGCGTGCCTTCGCGGATCAGGTGATGGTGCAGGCCCGAGACCGCAAGCAGCGCAGGTATGGCTGCATGGCGGGCGTCTACGCCGCGGTCGGATAATAGAATCAGCGTTGCGCCGCCGGCAATCGCTTCATCCGCAGCCGCGTACAGCTCATCCATCGCGCGTTCCAGCGCGGACGCGCCCTCAGCCGGATTGAACAGGATCGGCAGTATAACCGTGCGGAAGCCTTCACGCTGAATGCCGCGCAGCTTGGCAAGCTCGGCATTCGTCAGGATCGGCGTAGCCAGCCGGATTTGACGGCAGCTTGCCGGCTCCGGCCGGATCAAGCTGCGCTCGGGACCCACCGTAGTGCCCTGCGCCGTAATAATCTCCTCGAAGTTGGCGTCGATCGGCGGGTTCGTCACCTGCGCAAACAGCTGCTTGAAGTAGCTGTACAGCAGCTGCGGCCGGTCCGACAGCACCGCCAGCGGAGCATCGAAGCCCATGGAGCCTACAGGGTCCACTCCGGTTTTAGCCATAGGCTCCAAAATTTTGCGCAGGTTCTCGAAGGTATAGCCGAACGCCTGCTGGCGCTGCAGCACCGTATCGTGATCGGTCTGCGGCACTTCAGCCGCTTCCGGCAGCTCCTCAAGCGATACCAGGTGCTCATTCAGCCATTCGCGGTACGGATGCTCGGCGACAATGCTCCGCTTGATCTCCTCATCGGATATGATCCGGCCTTCCGCCGTATCTACGAGCAGCATGCGGCCCGGCCGCAGACGCTCCTTGCGGATAATGCGCTCCGGAGCGATATTCAGCACGCCGGCTTCGGAAGCCAGGATGATGAGATCGTCCTTCGTAATATAGTAGCGGCCCGGGCGAAGCCCGTTGCGGTCGAGCACCGCGCCGACCACCTTCCCGTCCGTAAACGAGATGGCGGCCGGTCCGTCCCACGGCTCCATCAGGCAGCTGTGGTATTCGTAGAACGCTTTCTTCTCATCGCTCATCGACTCATGCTTCGACCAAGGCTCGGGAATCATCATCATCGCCGCGTGAGGCAGGGAACGGCCGGACAGCATGAGGAACTCGAGCGTATTGTCAAACATTTGCGAATCGGAGCCGCTGGTATCGATGACCGGCAATATGCTCTTGAAATCCTCCCCGAACAGCTCCGTTTCGCACATGGCCTGACGCGCATGCATCCAATTGACATTGCCGCGCAAGGTGTTAATTTCTCCGTTATGAATGATATAGCGGTAGGGATGCGCCCGCTCCCAGCTCGGGAATGTATTCGTGCTGAACCGGGAGTGAACGAGCGCCAGCGCAGTTTCAAAGGCGGGATCCTTCAGCTCGATATAGAAATGGTCAACCTGAGCGGGCGTCAGCATCCCTTTGTATACAATGGTTCGGCTTGATAAGCTCGCAAAATAGAGCGGCTGTTCACAGTTCAAGGCACGCACGGCATTCTCGGTCCTTTTGCGGATCACGTACAGCTTGCGTTCGAATGCAAGCTCCTCCACGCCGTTCGCCCCGATAAAAATTTGGCGGATAAAGGGCTCTACCGATTTGGCGGACTCGCCCAGGGAGGAATGATCCGTAGGAACTGTTCTCCAGCCAAGCAATAGCTGGCCGGCTGCCGCCACGTTCTCCTCCAAAATCTTCTCACAGGCAGCACGCTCAGCCGCATCCTGAGGCAAAAAAAGCATACCGACGCCGTATAGTCCGGCCTCCGGCAGCTCTATGCCTTCCTTGCCGCATTCCGCTTTCAAGAAGCGATGCGGAATTTGCAGCAAAATACCGGCGCCGTCTCCCGTATTCGTCTCACTGCCCTGTCCGCCGCGATGGTCCAGATTGCATAGAACATTCAACGCTTGACCGACAATCTCATGACTCGGCTTCCCCTTGATGTTGGCAACAAAACCGATACCGCACGCATCATGCTCGAACTGCGGATCGTACAGGCCTTGCTTCATTGGCAATCCTTTTCTGTTCATGTTGTACAACCTTTCTATCCTTTATTTGTTCAAGCTCTTACCAACATAATTTAGTACAGTAAAGCTTTACATACATAAAGTTAGGAATGGGAAAAAAGAGGCGACGACGATCTGTTGCTCTGGAAACTGCGATCTGCTATTGGACCCGCTTCTCTTGATGAACATGGAGATGATGTGCCTCTTTGCGCTGCAAACTATGACAATTCTATGAACCTCTCTTAAAAGGTATGATTTATATTAACATCTGAGAACTGACTAATCAATTTAAACCTATGCATTTTTTCTGCAAAATCCAATCTTTGCTCCTATATCTAACATGGAATGTTCGTGTTTCCCTACCGCATGGACTTGAAATCGAAATCATGCTTGCCTCGGCATCGAAAGGTACACCAATCCACTGCTCTTGATGCCTTATATTTCATCTATGAAAGGCTCTACCATAGGCGCGTTCATATTTTCACGACCAGGCAGACGGAACCAGCATCATCGCCACCCCGGCTTCATAGGGGGCTTTCCCTACCTCTTACCCCTCAGCGTTCGAACGGAGGGTCCGCACGGCTCGAATCCACTCCTCCGCCCTCCACTTCTATGCTATGCATAAAATAGCTTGTCATTGCCGTTCCCTGCTGCAGATGTCCCGAAAAAAAATACAGTCGGCTCTTGTACCTCATCCCGCATCCGTTCCCGGCATCCGCCAGATCCCTTCGCATCTGCGGGCAGGCGGCTCTGAGATATTCCTCCTGATGACCGGGGCTAATAAAAAAAGGGGGCCTGCTGTCGCAGACTCCCTCCTTCACGCCGCCTCTAACGGCAGCCGTGGATAATGATTAATTGGCAGGAACCGGTGTCAACCGGATCGTCGGTCTTACGGTCCCTTCCTCCTTCAGCTCATATGCCGAAGTCATAATACTGAGATAGCCGTCTTTGGAAGCCGTAAACACATAGCTGTCAGCCGGCAGATTGAAAAATGCGTAATTGCCGTACGAATCGGTTTCCGTCGAATACGTAGCCTGTCCTACGGCCGTTACCCGCACCCCGGCCAAAGAGGAGGAAGAGGAGCCGGTCACGTTACCGTAGATCACCGTATGGGCCATAGCCCTGTCGTACGTATAAGCGGACGGACGAATGTTTACATAGATCGGGGTATCTCCCGTAGCATATCCCGGCTTGGTGAATTGAAGCCTGTAATGCATCCAAGGCTTCAGGGTTGCCGAGTAGCTGCCGTTGTCATCCGTAATCAGCGTAGTAACCAGCTTCTCGCTCGTACTGCTCATCTGATAAACAGCAACGGTCACTCCCGATTGTTTCACGCCTGTTGCATAATCATAGACTACGCCGCTGATTGTGGTCGCTTTAGGAACCATAAACACAGTTACCGTTGTGTTCTCGCCGGATCTGATTTCAAACGGTGCCGATACGGCCTCCTCATAGCCTTCCGCCGTGACGCGTGCTACTCCCGTACCTTCCGGCAAGTCGAACAGCATGGCTCCGTCTACATTGCTTTCCTCGGTAAACGTTTGGCCGTTAACGGTAACGGTCACCATCGCTCCAAATACTCTCTGCTGGGTTCCCGACGTGTTGTCTCTTGCCCTTACAAACAGCGTATTATGAGCCAGCTCTACCGTATCAGCCTGAACCGTTTGACCCGCAGCTACGGTGATGTTAACTCTGCCGGCAGCTACATAGCCGTTTGCCTTATAGGACAGACTGTACGTCCCTGGCACAAGGCTTACGCTAAATTGTCCATTCCCATCGGTTGTCACGGATGTCACGGCGGTACCTGTTACGGCAGCTCCGCTGTAGACGGATACGGTCACGCCTGCAATGCCTTTATTGGCTGCATTGGATTGACTTAATGTGTAGTCATATACATAACCGCTTACGGTACCTCTTTGGGAATACGACGAGGAGCCGCTGCCCCGGGAGGAGCCTCCTCCGCCGCCGGCTGCGGTCGAAGCGGAAGCTCCCCCGCCGTCTACCTTGCCGGGCTGTTTCTCAAAGGTCGACCCTTTAGCCGCATCATTCAGCGTTACGCTATCCAGAGTACCCTGCCCTTTGACTTCAATAACATCATTGGCCGTCAGGTGATTGATCACGGTACCCGCAGCCGTTTCCAGTAGGGTTTTGCTCTGAACGGTTACCTCCTGTACCTTGGTGGTACCTTCCAGCACGACACGGATAGTACCGTTTTTCTTGTCAATAATGACTTTATTCAACACGGAATTCGCGATATGAACCGAGTTGGAGCCGCCACCGTTAATCGTTGTAGTACCTTTTACGGTAACGTTCGATAAATAAGCGTCTCCTTCCTTGATGCTGCTTGCCAGCAGGAGATCACCCTCGATGACCGTATTTTGCAATTTGATTCCCGATGCATCGATCACGACATTGCCGGCTTGAGTCGCCAAGCCTGTCTCGGGACCGTAAGTGCCTTCCTGGTTGTACACGACCTGGCTATTCGCAGCAGGCAGCGCCCGGTCCAGCATAACTACCGCTTCGGCACGCGTAATTTCTTTTTTAGGCTGGAACGAATGGTCGGCATATCCATCCACAATATGTTTTGCAACGGCTGCCTTTACAGCCCCTTGGCTCCAGGAGGAGATTTGGGCGTCGTCCTTGAAGCCTGCAGATGCATTCGCAGAAGAGTCCAGCTTGAGCAGACGGGAAATCATCACAACGGCTTCTTCGCGGTTAATTTTGTTCTCTGGACGGATCGTTTGATCCTCATAGCCTTCGATGTAGCCGGCGCCGACCGCCTTCATTACATCGTTATAGCTCCAATCTGCCGATTTTACATCTTTGAAGCTCGCACTGGCGGTTGTCTTCAAATCGAAGGATCGGTTTACCAATGCCATGAACTCGGCTCTAGTGATGGAGTGATCCGGCTTGAAGGAGCCGTCTTCATACCCTTGAATCCAATTTTGGGCTACCCAGCGCGTGATTTGCTTCTCGGCCCAATGCCCCTTGACGTCGGATGCGTTCTCCGCACCGAAGGCGACTCCGAAGGAGGAGATGAACAAGCATAGGGATAGCAGGAAGGCTGTTAATGTTCTGGCTGGTCTGGCTGATCTGTAACTCACAGTACGTTATTCCCCCATATGATCTTTTTTGGTCTTACCGGTTCCGGCCTTGCCAAGCCGTCTTTTCCTTACATTGGATAATTCCCCACTAGATATTCGGCATCAATCCTGCAAAAGTTTATAGTTTTTCTAAAAAAAGTTAATGAGTAAATATTTTTATGGACAACGATGGGAAAACAAGCCATTCCGCTTAAGACCTATACTCAACCTTCCCAACCTATGCTATGATAAAATGACATATTTCACCGAGAGGACTGTCTAACCAACGTGGCCAAATTATATTTTCGGTACGGCACCATGAACAGCGGCAAATCGATTGAGGTACTGCGAACCGCTCATAACTATGAAGAGCAAGGTAAGAAGGTTCTATTATTCACTCCGGCTGTTGATAACCGTTACGGTGTAGGTACGGTAGCTTCAAGGATCGGGATGCAGAAGAAAGCGATCATTATCGATGATCATATGGATATGGTAAGTCTGGCGGCAAAGGAAAAGCCGAATTGCATCATTATTGATGAAGCGCAATTTTTGCGTAAGGATCAGATTATGCAGCTGACGGAAATCGTGGATGATTTGAACATACCCGTTATCGCCTACGGTCTGAGAGCCGATTTTATGGGCCAATTGTTCGAGGGCAGCTATCAGCTGCTTGCTTTGGCGGATAAGATTGAGGAGATCAAAACCGTCTGCTGGTTCTGTGATAAAAAAGCCATTATGAACATGCGGTGTGAGGACGGACGCCCTGTATTTACCGGGGAACAGATTCAAATCGGGGGAAACGAAAGCTACTTGCCGGTATGCCGCAAATGCTACTCTGCCAAACGCAAGGCCCAGGGATAACTTATCAAGATGGAGCGAATCCGCTCCGTCTTCTTTTTTTATAGCCTGCGGGCCTGCCCCTAACGCCCAAAATCATGAATTTCGCCCGCACCATCCCCTTCCTTCGTTCATACCATACAATAACTCGAGGAATTGGCGGTGAGGGGGATGCTGAACAAGGAACTGTTGTACAAGCTGGCCATAGCGGTTTATTTAACCGTGTGGTTCGTAGGCAGCTTCTGGATGATGGCTGCGCTGCAAAGCGGTCTTTTAAACCATTCGCTGGGAATTGATTGGAAGCTTGTAGAGGAGTATGTATATTATGCCTTGGCGGGGGCCATAGGCGGGAGTCTCTATGCTTTGCGCCTGTTTCACGAATTTTACAATCAAATCTCCGAGCGCTGGCTGTTCTGGTACTTGCTGCGTCCGATCAAGTGCGCAGGGGCGGCCGTGATGACCATCATCTTGTTTCAAAGCGGCATTCTGCTGCTGCAGACGGGTGACTCCATGCTGGCCAAGATCGGTATCGCATTCCTGGTCGGGTTCGGGTACGGCAAGGTGATGGAGAAGCTGAAGGCTTTGGCCGAAACCTTATTCAACGGAAAAAACAACCCTTCCTCATCTCAAGGAAACCAGAATCCCCCTTCCGACGTATGGAATGAGGACGATGCGCCAAAGCATTAACGTACAATTATAAATGGAGGTTCAACTGCTGTAATGCGTTCATTATCATTCCTATGGAAGACGGGCTTAGCGATCGGGATTGCGTCGCTCTTGCTTCTCTTCAGCATCTACCAATGGGGTTCCTATTCCTATACCCAACAAGTCGCGGTTCTCGCTTACCATCACCTCAGTCATGACGAACAAAGCAATGTCACCATCACTCCGCAGCTGTTCCGGGAGCAGCTGTCCTTTTTGCGCCAAAAAGGCTATCATTTCATCACATTGGACCAATTCAAGCAGTTCATCGAAGGAGGGTCTGTGCCTAACAAAGCCGTTCTTGTAACCTTCGACGACGGATATGAGAGCTTCTATACATACGGCTATCCCATTTTGAAAGAGCTGGGCATTCCGGCAGTCAACTTCGTCGTAACGAAGGACCTGCATCATCCGAAAAGGCCGCACCTGCCTTCCTTATCCCAGGAAGAAATTCGAACTATGGCGCTGGAAACCAAAGACATCGACTTTCAATGCCATTCCCACGACATGCACGCCAAAATGAACGGAAGACCGCATCTGACCAGCCTGCTGCATAGGGAGGGAGCAGCGGAAACACCGGAGGAGTACCGGCAGCGGGTTCTGAAGGATACGAATGCTTGTATCAGAAATCTGTACGAGCTCCATTCCGAACCCGTAGATTCCTACGCGTATCCGTTCGGAATGTATCATCAGGAAGCGACGGATCTTATCCGACAGGCCGGTATTAAGTATGCCTTTACCGTGGCGAGCCATATGGCGATCCGGGCGGACGACCCGATGCAAATTCCCCGCATCAACGCAGGCAATCCAAGCATTACGCCGGAATCGCTTCACCAGACGATTATGCGCCGGGCCATTGCGCGCAAGCTGCCCGTTACCAGACTCTAACATCCGGCTTGTGCCGGAAACAGCAAGGTGGAGGCTTCTCCTTCCCCGCAGCTGTCGCGAAACCAGAGGTCCTTATAATCGACCCAACCATAAGCGCTTATTTTGACGCCCTGAAGCTGCACAGGAAACGATGCCGTCTGACGCCAACGGTACCATAAGATGACCGCCCGCTCGGCAAGGAGCTCCTCCTCAAGCCGGAGCAGCTGCCGAAGCCTTGCTTCCCTGGACGGCATGGCCGGAAGTCCGGACAAGCCGCTATCCAGCCTTTGCAGGCAGGCTTCGGACAAGCAGCTGCGCAGCGGGCTCTGGCCGCCGCCGAGTATCGACCACATGGCTCCCTCTGCATCCGCGTCCACCGGCTGCTCCAGCAGAAGCAGATCGGCTTCGGTCCGTACGGAAGGATCGGACAGCTCTTCATAAGGAACGAATCGAACCTTTAACGTAACGCCTATTCCGTCCAAAGTCTTCGCCAGCCACGCCGCATCCCTTTCATTCCCCGCTCCGGCATAGGTGAGGAGCAGCAGTGCACACCAATGGACACGATCTTGTTCCTCCTGCCCCTCCTTACGGCTGCGGCCCTGCAAATCGAGGGCACCCGTCAATGCCTTCTCCTTGTCGTCGAGAACCCCGTATGGGGAGAGCTTCTCCATCCAGCTAACCTTTCGTACAAATGCATCCGCCAGTTCCCCGCGGTTCCCCCCTAAGCCTTCGACAGCCGCCTGATTTCGAATGGCGTGGAATAGTGCATCTCGCAGCTCCGGCTGCTGCAGCGGGCCTCCCTTGGCCTGGTGCAGCAGGATATACTTGCAACCAAAATCATGCCGTTCTACGGTAGACCAGCTGCCTTCAGCGGACGATGGCCCGACGCCCCCGAAATGCCGAAAGTTCATCCCTCCCGACTCGAGGTCATTCTCACGTAAAGGACGAAGTCCGGAGCCCCCTCTCTGATCAAGCAAACGGCTTTGGGTTGAATCCTCGTCCCCGGATGCCTGCAGATCTGTGAGCTGCTTCCCCTCCCTGGCCTCGTAGATGTCAGGAAGAAACCACATCTCCACCCGATCGAGCTGGGATGGCCGAAGGAAATAATCCGGATTGGCATCCAGCACCAGGACGCTGTCATCCCTTCGGGTCAGCTTGAAAGGGCCCGTCCCGATGACCTGAACCGGCCACTCTGCTCCAAGCGGCCCCTGAACGATGGAAGACGCCGGGGAAGCCAGCAGCGACAACAGGTGATGGCAGCTCGATTGGCAGCGGATTTCTATTAAATACTCATGCGGCGCAGCTATGCGCTCTATCGGAGCATACAAACGGCTGTATGGAGAAGACCGTTCCTCTCCCCGCACAAGCCGTTCCAGCGACCGCTGCACATCCTCCGCCTTGCAGGCAGCCCCATTATGGAAGCGGACCTGCTTCTGCAAATAAAACCTCCAGCACCGCGCCTCCTCATCCCTTTCCCAATGATGGGCCAGGCCTGGGGCAAAGGTATCTCTATCCGGGTCGAAAACGACCAAGGTGTCGAACAGCTGCCGGATCAGGTGCAGCTCGGTACGGCGGGTCGCATAGATCGGATCGAGCATTCCCGGCTTCCGGTACGAGGGGAAGCGGAGCAAATGCTGCTGTTCTTCCCCTCCCTTATGGTTATGGAAGCCGAAGGACCGTCCGATGGCGTCATGCAGCCGCTCCCGCCCCTGCTCCGTGAGCAGCGGCGATTGAAGCAGCT
Source organism: Paenibacillus sp. 32352 (assembly GCF_002042965.1). Classification (GTDB taxonomy): domain Bacteria; phylum Bacillota; class Bacilli; order Paenibacillales; family NBRC-103111; genus Paenibacillus_S; species Paenibacillus_S vulneris. The sequence continues at coordinate 62,412 of NZ_MZNT01000019.1, forward strand.
TCACCGCCTCCTGCAATTGACCCGTGCCTATCCATGCTTCAGCCTGCTCCAGGAGCAACCGGTCTACATCGGCGAGAAATCGGACCCGGGAGCTGTGACCTCGGCCGTTTCCCGGCCGCCAGCCGATCCAGCCTCGGCCCAGCAACGCCTTGATAATCAGCTTGGCGTTCCGTTCCGTACAATGCAGGCAGGCTGCGATAGCGGGAACCGTAACGGCGGCTTCCTCCTGCGGATGCTCCGGCCTCCAGGCCCGGTATAGCTGTGCATAATGCTCAATCAGCTGCATGGGATAACACTCCTCCTCCCTTAGCCCCCAAAAAGGGGGAAATCTATTAAATAGAGATTACCCTTTTTATTCCCCTTTATCCAGGTACAATAAAAGCAAATCTTTGGATTCCTTCGGAAGGAGGCCCGGTCCTTATATGAATCCCTCCCAGCCTTCGGCCTACAACCGGTCTGACGTCCGCCGTACCATCGGTCCTGCGGCAGAGGGACGTCTTCAGGTACGCGTCATCGCCTGGATTACCGCCATCAGTCTGCTGGGCGACTCTATGCTGTACATCGTGCTTCCGGTCTATTGGCGGGAGTTCGGCCTCGACGCCCTGTGGCAGGTCGGAGTGCTGCTCTCCGTCAACCGTTTCGTGCGGCTGCCGTTGAATCCGCTGGTCGGCTGGTTGTACGGCCGAATCAGCAAACGGATGGGCGTCATGCTGGCCGTAATACTGGCTTTCCTGACAACCGCCGCTTACGGAGCCTTTTCCGGCTTCGTCGCTTTGCTCGCAGCGCGTGCCTTGTGGGGTGCGGCTTGGTCGCTCCTGCGCATCGGCGGCTACCTTACGGTGCTGGAGGCCGCCGACGACAGCAACCGTGGGCGCCTGCTCGGCAGCTACAACGGCATCATCGGCGTCGGCAGCCTCATCGGTATGCTGGCCGGCGGCGTTCTGGCCGATGCGCTTGGCGCGCGCATCGTGTCGCTTCTGCTGGCCGCCGCCATGCTGGCCGGCATCCCGCTGGCTTGGCGGCATGTACCCGGCGCGGCCGCCCAAGAGCGCCCCGGTGGCTCCCCCGCCGGGAAACAGCCTGCGGCTCGCCGGCCCTTCGCCGCCTTGACGGGAGGCGGCCGCTCCAGGCTCGTGCTCGCCACGGGGCTTGTGACGGCCGTCGTCTTCTTCGGCGTCTATGCCGGCACGATGAGCCCGGTCATCGAGGCTCATCTGCCCGACTCCGGCACGCTGCTGCTGTTCGGCGTTTCGTTCGGCGCCGCTTCGCTCGCAGGCGTCGCGCAGGCCGTCCGCTGGGCCTGGTCCCCGTTCCTGTCGCCGCGGATCGGAGCGTGGTCCGACGGCCCCCGCGGCCGGCTGCCTCTCTTTATCGGCAGCCTTGTCCTGGCGGTTGCGGCGCTTGCACTACTGCCGCACCCGCTGCCCTTCGCAGCATGGCTTGCGGTACTGCTGGCCGCCCAGCTGGCCAATACCGCCATCGTCACGCTGAACGACGCGCTGGCGGCCGACGGCGCGGCGGGCGAATCGCGTGTCGCCTATATGACGACCTATACGACGGTCGTCGATGTCGGGGCCGCGCTGGGCCCGCTGGCCGGCTACGCACTGATCGACTCGCTCGGGCTCGCCGGGGTGTACGGCCTGTGCGCGGCGCTGCTCCTGCTGCTTAGCTTGGCCTGGCTTATTGAAGCGCGAATGCGTTCCCGCCGCTCCCCCGTGGTATAATAAGACCAAAAAGGAGCGAGACGGTTATGCCCGCATTTACGGCCCGGCTGATCCGCCCCGAAGGAACCGGAACATGGACCTATTTGAACGTTCCCTTCGATGCGGAGAGCCTTTTTGGAACCAAAGCCCACATCAAAGTCAAAGGCACTGTCAACGGAATTCCGTATCGAAGTACGCTGATGCTTCATGGGGGCGGAACCCACTACATGGTGGTCAATCAAGCCATCCGCGAGGCCGCCGGCGTTCAAGCGGGCGATACCGTGGAAGTAACGATGGAGGAGGATATGGAGCCTCGCGCCGTCGATATTCCCGATGATCTCCAAACGGCATTGGAGGAGCACGTGGAGGCCGGACGCTTTTTCGCAAAGCTCCCTTATTCCGCCCAAAAGGTGTACGTCGATTGGATCGAAGCCGCCAAAAAGGCCGATACCCGTACCCGCCGCATACAAAAAGCCATCGCCCTGCTGGAGGAGGGCAAACGGCTGAAATGAATAGCCCTCGCTGCATGACAGGCCGGGACCGGCTTTGACGGTATATAAATATGAAAAAAGCCCGCAGCTGCCTGTACAGCGCGGGCTTCTCCCGTTGGTTATACACAAATGGACTGAATGACCGTTATTTCATCAGCTTACCTATCGTTTTGAGCAGCTCGTCGACGACTTCCTTATCCCCCTGCTCCAGACGCTCGACAACACAGGACCTCATATGCCCTTCGAGCAGCACCTTCCCTACGCTGTTCAGAGCGGATTGGATAGCGGCTATCTGATTGAGAACATCATCACAATAGGTGTCCTTCTCAATCATCCCCTTTACACCTCGAATCTGGCCTTCGATCCGGTTCAAGCGGGAGATCAAGTTATCTTTGACCTTATCCGAATGATGGCTTTTCCGGGTTCCGTCCACGGCGCAGCAGGCATCCTCTTCGTTCAAGGCATTGTGATTTATTACAGTTTCCATATCTTTGGCGCTCATCATCAGTCACTTCACTTTCTATAGCGGACGAGCTCACCGCTCCCGCCGTTTTTATATACTATACAATACCCCTCCCCGGTTTCAAACCCATTTCCCCCGGCTATGGCCCTAAGTCCGACAGAATGGGTACGGGGGGCTAGAGCTTTGAGAAAACTTCGGGCCGTTATGCAAACTTTCTCTTTAATATGCCCCGAGGATACACTATACTGAATCTATTATTTGACGATAATAGAAAAAAGTAGGTCTTAACCATGGAACATCTTCACGTTCATTATAACGGTTGGATTGTCTTGCTTTCCTTTGTCATTGCCTTGCTGGCTTCTTATTCCGCCCTCAATCTGGCAGGCAAAATCTCGCGTGCGCGGGGTAAAAGCAAGTACGTATGGCTGATGACCGGCTCCTGCGTCATGGGCTGCGGAATCTGGTCTATGCATTTTGTCGGCATGCTCGCCCTTCATACGGATCTCCAGATCCGCTACGATATTCCCATTACCCTATTATCCGCACTGGCCGGCATCCTGTCCTCCTTCATAGCGTTTCGGGTCACGATGGATACGCAGATAAACAAATGGAGGCTAGGAATCGGCGGCGTTGCGATGGGCGGTGGCATCGTAGTCATGCATTACTCGGGGATGGCCGCCATGCGCGCTTCTTTTACCATGTCATATGACCCTTACCTGTTTGCCGCCTCCGTCGCTGTGGCCCTAGCCGCCTCTTTCGCCGCCTTGTATTTATTCCGCCAATTTCGCCGTTCGCCGGACTTTAGCCGCTGGAAGCTGCTGTCCGCGGTGGTTATGGCCATTGCGGTATGCGGCATGCACTATACCGGCATGGCGGCCGTACTCATGGCGCCCGGCGAGTCTGCCATTTCGGCGGACATTGCCAGTGAGCCGTCCTTTTTTCTGGTGATCGGAGTTTCATTGGCTATGCTGCTTATTTTGGCCGTGTCCTGGGGAGCCATCTTCTTTGACCGCCACGTCTTGGAGCGTATGGCTTACAGCGATCCGCTGACCGGACTGGCGAACCGCCACGATCTGACGCGTTTTTTCGAGGAGCAGTTTCTTCCCGGAACGGAAGGAGCCGTCTTCTTCCTGGATCTGGACCGTTTCAAGACAATCAACGACACCCTCGGGCACGATATCGGAGATTTGCTCATTCGAGAAGTATCCCGCCGGCTGCAGCAATGTGCCGGAGATAACTGCAGCATCTTCAGGCTGGGTGGGGACGAGTTCCTCGTTGCCATCAAGGAAAACAGCCTCGAATCGGTGCAAGCTTTGGCGGAGCGACTGCTGAACGATATCAAGCAGCCATACTTCCTGGAGGAAAACGAGCTGTACGTCACAGCCAGCATCGGCATCAGCCTCTCTCCGATTCACGGGACCGACCGGACCGCGCTGTTGAAGGCGGCAGATACGGCCATGTATAATGCGAAAGCAGCCGGAAAGAACCGGTACCGGATCTTCGACGAGGAAATGGATCGTCATATGATCCGCAAGCTGGAGCTCGAGAAAGATTTGCGCAAGGCGCTTGCGCACCAGGAGTTCTTTGCCGTGTACCAGCCGAAATGCGACGCGAACAGCAACCGGATCGTCGGCATGGAGGCGCTGCTGCGATGGAACCACCCGCGCTTGGGGATCATATCTCCAAAGGAATTTATCCCCATTGCAGAAGATACGGGCTTGATCATTCCCATCACGCACTGGCTGCTGAAGGAAGTGTGCAGGCAGAATCGGTATTGGCAGGACCAGCAGCTTCTTCAGGTATGCGTATCCGTCAATATGTCCGTCCGAATTTTTGAAAGTCATGCACTGTACGATATGGTCGAGGAAGCTCTCGGGCAATCCGGACTGGAAGGCTCTTATTTGGAGCTGGAAATTACCGAATCGATCGCCATGCATGACGCAGAGGATACGAGAGAGCAGCTTCAGCGGCTTCGGCAGCTGGGTGTCCGCATCTCGCTGGATGATTTCGGAACGGGGTATTCCTCCCTTGGAAGCCTGGACGAAATGCCGGTCGATACGCTCAAGATCGATCAGAGCTTTGTCAGTAAAAGCCAAATTCTATCCAAGCAGGCGATCATCAGCAATATTATTGCGATCGCCAAAAATTTGAATTTGGAGGTCATTGCCGAAGGCGTCGAAACCGAAGAGCAGATTCAATTTCTTCAATCCCGGGGCTGCCATGTCATGCAGGGCTATTATTACGGTATGCCGATGAGGGCCGATGAAATCCGACTGCTTGTCAAGGAAACCGTATGAAACCCATGAATTGGATTAGAAATGAACTAGACTGCCGTCTGCCTTATTCCCTTAAGGTAGATCGGCTTATTTTATTTTTAAAGAACCCCTCCTCCCATAAAGTGAGGCCCTGACTTCGCTGTGGATTTAGATGCTTTTTCAGGGAATCCCAATCTAACTGTTTTATATCCCATGGATTCGGCTTATCCTTGCTTGCTTCCGTCATAAAAATGGATGAGTCGCCCCCGTGGTTTGACTCTATCAATCCCCTCCGTCGTGCAATAGTATGTAGGTATAAAAATGAAAGAGAGGTGAGATTTCCATGGGAATAAGAACCGATATTGTTATTCTTTTCTTTAACGATGTAGCAGCAGAGATAACTAATTTCCAAATCATAGGCAGCGCAGAACCATGCACGCCGTTAATTCAAGTAGGATTAAGGGTTTCTAACGCCAGAATTTGTCTGTTGAGAAATGGCTTTGTAATAGAGGAGAGAACGCCGAACTTGTTGCGTTTCGTAAGGATATCGTAATTATCGGGCCCATCGTCAAGGAGACTCACGGAATATAGTAATGATATAGCGCCGGATCATTTATAAGGAGGTTATCGCATGGTGGTTAGATGTGATAGCTGTATCTGGATGAGATATGAAGGCATGTGACTCCAATGTCGATCAAACGAGACAAATGGATGCAATATCGTATCTTGAACGATACGTCCTCGCTCGCCGCTCGTTTGCCTGAAACTCGGCTGCTGAACCCGAACGGGTTAGCAAAGCTGCTGCTTCAATATCAAAGCCTTGTTCTGAAGCCTCGTGATGGGAGATTCGGACGGGACATCCTGTTCATTACCCGTAACGGAACGAACTCCTATCATATTCATAACGAAAAGAAAACGGTCACCATGAAAGATACCGAGCAGCTGCTCAAATGGATCGGTAAAAAAACCAGGAGACGACGTGGCTATATTGTCCAACGACGCCTGCAGCTTGCTCAAATTCAACACAAGCCGTTCGACATCCGGATCATGGTGCAGCGAAGAAAAGGCACTTCGTCCACTTGGAAAGTGACGGGCTCATACGCGAAAGTAGCGGCACGGGGATATCTTATCACGAATGTCCCTAGTCACATCATTCCAGTTTCTGAGGCGCTGAAACTGGCCCGCATCGGGGATCGCGGCTTGATCTTCAAAATCAAACAGATCGCCCTGTTGGCTGCCGAACGGCTTGGGGAACGTTACCCTAAGCTTAGGCAAGTCGGGTTCGATATAGGCATCGATAGGAACCGACGAATTTGGATCATCGAAGGTAATTATTGGCCGGATTTGCTCCCTTTTCGGTCCTTGAAAGATTCATCGATGTATCGAAGGATACTATGGTATCAGAAACATTAAAGCAGCGAGCCAGTTTATGGTTCGCTGCTTTTGCGTACAAACTATTGCGAACCTGATTCATCCCGGCTCGCTCATCGCCTCTACTAACATCGTCGGTGACTGGAAGACTTGGTTCACATTAATGAGAACCAAGCCTTTTTCCCTTCTTACAAGGTAATATCAGCCAGATGAATTTTACGTCCTTCCTTTGCGCTCTGCAGAGCACCGTACACCATAGCCATGCTCTTGATGTTGTCCGCGCAGAACGTCTCCGGCTTGCGCCCTTCGACGAGTGCGGCAAACATTTCGTCAAGACATCCCTTATGACCGCTGCGCCCGCTCCAGTCCAGGTTCGCCTCCACACGGCGGAAGCGCCGCTTATCCGCCTGCTCCTCCGGCGGAAGGATGACTTCGGCGAACGGAGGAGTCGCTCCGTCCCAAATCGCCGTACCGCTGCTGCCGTTTACCCTCCATTCCGCTTCCCAGGACGTCGGGCTTCCCTCCGCGCACCAAGAGCCTCGGTAACAGAATACGCCTCCATCCGAATACTCGAAGATGCATACGGCCGCCGCATTGCCTGCATACCAGGAGCCGGCGGGATTGAATTCATGGCAGTAGACGGATACCGGGTCCTTGCCGGTGATCAGACGGGCCTGATCGAACGTATGGATTGCCATATCGAGCAAGAGCGGGCTATCCATCGCATCGCGGAAGCCTCCGAAATGCGGACCGAGGAAAAAGTCCGCATTGACGAAGCCTATCCGGCCGATTCCGGCGTTATCGATCAGATCGCGAAACGCCCGGATCTGCGGCAGATACCGGCGGTTCTGCATGACGGCATAGGTACGCCCCCGCTGCTCGGCTAGGGCAACCAGTCTCCGTGCCTCCTGCATGGAGGTCGTCATCGGCTTCTCTCCGAAGATATCGCAATCGAGCTCTAAGGCGGTGCTTGTTACCGCCGCATGGCTCTCCGGTATCGTGACATCGAATACGAGATTCGCTCCGGATTCAGAGATGGCTTGACTCACATCATCATAAATGCCGCAGCTTATGCCGTAACGCTCCGCCATAGCTTCCGCCGCTTCCTTGCGTATATCGACCATCGCTACGATCTGCGAATCCTCCCGCTCCAGCGCATATTCAATCCAGGCCTTGGACATGCCGCCGCATCCGATAACGGCAATGCGAAATCGTTTCATCTGGCTTCCCCCTTTAATGGTCATGAACCGTCTATTTGCATCATACCCGAACCTGACTCCCCTGTCTTTATTCGATTTGGCTCAATTCCTCTCCTTTATGGCTTATTTTCCCTCCTCCTCCCCCAGGGCTATGAGGTGCAAAAAACGACATCAATCGAGTCGCAGCTTCCATTTCGACACCTCTAGGCCATTAAGATCAATTTGTCGAAAAATAACGGTTTTCGTAGGGCCAAAGCCATGGTATAAATAGATTAGACCATTTTAGCAAATTATGACAGGAGTGGAAATGAGGAATGAAGAAAAAAGTCGTCGTCCTTGGGGGAGGCGTAGCTGGAATGAGCGCCGCCCACGAGCTGATCGAGCGCGGCTTTGATGTCGCTGTATATGAAATGAAAGGAATTCCAGGGGGCAAAGCCCGCTCCATGCCGGTGCCCGGCAGCGGGACGAATGGGCGTAAGGACTTGCCGGGCGAGCATGGCTTCCGTTTTTTTCCTAGATTCTACAAGCATATTATCGACACGATGGAGCGGATTCCCTATGGCAATAACAAGCGCGGAGTCGCCGATAATTTAGTTGAAGGAACACGACTCGGTCTAGCGCGAACAGATGACGTTCCTGTCGAATTCGTTACCGAATTTCCAACCTCCTTGTCCGACATAAAGTCATTGTTCAAATCATTGTTCGACAATCATCTGGGACTTACGGAGCAAGAGGTCGAGCATTATCTGAAGCGGATCTGGCAGGTTATGACAAGCTGCAATGAACGAAGGTCCGAGGAGTATCAGAACATTCCTTGGTGGTCCTTCATCCAGGCGGACCAGCAATCGGCCAATTTTCAACGGGTGTTCACCGGCATGACAAGGATTTTGGTAGCGGCCAAAGCCCGCGAGGCCAACACGGCCACCGTGGGTACGGTAGGAGCACAAATCATGCTGGATATGGTCATGCCCGGCGGCAGCGCAGATCGTCTGCTGAACGGACCGACGAACGAGGTATGGATCAATCCGTGGCTCGATTATTTACGCCAGTCTGGCGTCGACTACCATTTGAACGCGAAGGTGGAGCGAATCGATTGCAAGGATGGCGTCATCACCGGGGCGACCATAACCGAATTCGGGAATACATACGACGTTAAGGGCGACTACTATATAGCCGCATTTCCTGTCGAAGTCATGGCCCAGTTCCTGACTGACGAAATGCTGCGAGCCGACCCCACTTTGTCGAAAATCAAAGAATTGGCAAACGATGTCGATTGGATGAATGGAATCCAGTTTTACTTGAAAGAAGACGTACCCATTCTCCACGGGCATATGATTTATATGGATTCGCAGTGGGCACTGACCTCCGTTTCCCAGAAGCAGTTCTGGCCCCATACCGATTTGGAGCAATACGGTGACGGAGAGGTTCAGGGCATCATCTCGGTCGATATTTCCGATTGGGAAGCTCCCGGAGCTCTCTTCGGCAAAAGTGCCCGGCACTGCACACGCGATGAAATTATGCAGGAAGTATGGCATCAGCTTAAGGCCAGCCTGAACGTGGGCGGGCGTGCCGTGCTTGAGGACAGTATCATCCATTCCTGGTTTCTTGATGAAGACATCCAGCTGCCGAACCCTGACGGAGTTGCTGCGAATCTGGAGCCTCTCTTGATCAATAAAGTCTATACATGGGAAATGCGCCCGCAGGCTTATACGGCCATTCCGAATCTGTTTCTCGCTTCGGACTATGTAAAAACGAATACGGATCTTGCTACAATGGAAGGTGCCAACGAAGCGGCACGGCGTGCCGTCAACGCGCTGCTGGAAGCGTCCGGCTCCAAGGAAGACCGGTGCGAAGTTTGGGAGATGTATCAGTTCGGCGCTTTGATGCTTCAGCGCTGGCATGATGAGGCGCGATTCCGCAAGGGCCTGCCTTGGGACGGAGATATTTTTTAAACAGACAGACCGGGCATCGTATGTTCTAAGTGATCTCATAGCAATGAACCTGACAAACAGAGCTGAGCAGCCCTGTAGTCAGGTTCTTTTTTCCTCAAATTGAGGCTGTTCTCACCATTCTTTTCTTTTTCTGAGCTGCGTAATATGTGCCGTATGATGGCGCCCATGCCAGGCATAAGTCCCCAGATTCACATCCAGACGCACCACTCCCGAATCCGGATGGATGAAGGTCCTCTCCCACTGCTCGGAACTTAGAGAGCGAAGCAGCCGCCCCCAACGTGCATGAAGCTGATCAAGCAGAGCAAGGGAAAGCTCCAGCGGCGCTTCCCGGCTGTCCGCAAGCTCTGCCCAGGCCGCCTCGTCGTAAGGCTTGATGGTGGGCTGCTCTTCCGTCAGCGCCAGCTTAAAGCGAGTAAGGCTGTTCATATGACTGTCGGCCAAATGATGCACCACCTGGCGAACCGTCCAGCCGCCAGGCCGGTAAGGCTCATTCAGCTGCTCTTCCGTAAGCCCGTCCACGGCATCCCGCAGCTTCCGAGGCAGCTGCTCGATCTCCTCGATCCACAATTGACGCTGCTCCGGGGTAATCTCCCCATTCCATTCAAACCGCCCGACAGGAAAACGCAAAGCTTCCATAGGTATCCTCTCCTTTATCTTGGCTTATTCCGAATTCGGCCGAGCTTCCTTTAATCTCCGCCGCCTCCTCCACCATCCCCGCCGCTTCCGCTATCTCCGCCTCCGTCATGCGAACCGCTGTGGCTATCCCCATGATGGCTATGGTGACCATGATGTCCATGATGCCCATGATGCCCATGATGATGATGGTGGTGGTGATTCCGATGCTCCCCCTCAGAGCTATCTGAAAAGATGAAGCTGCTCGACATACTGGAATGATTATCGTCGCGCCGGTGCCGATTTCGTTGATTGGATGATGCTTTGGATCGATTGAATAATAGTAAGACGATAATGATGAGAACAACGATAACTACAATACCTATTTCCATCCTATCCGCTCCTTCCTCTTTCATGGATTGGGAAATATGGAATGATATTTCTCTATCATTTATTGTATCGAACCGAACCGTTTGTTGCAAAGAGAGTATACCAGCTCCGATTCGTCTCCTGGCTTGAGGCTGCATTTGACGTACCGCTTCCGTTCATGTCATGATGAGATTGATGTGTGTTCCCGTTAAGAAGCTAATTAAAGAAGGAGACCTTGCAATGAAACAGACCATTCATGTTACGACCCAAGAACAGCTAAACCAATGCCTTGACATAAGAAAAGAAGTGTTCGTCCGCGAGCAGAAGGTCGATGTAAGCTTGGAGATCGACGAATTCGATGAATCTCCGCAGGCCTGCTATCATATTCTGCTTCTGGAGGACGGCAAGCCGACGGCTACCGGCAGAATGCGCCCCTACACAGACGATATCATGAAGCTCCAGCGAATCGCCGTACGCCAATCTTCCCGCGGCACGGGTGCAGGCCGAGCTATCGTGCTTGGTCTGGAGGAAGAGGCCAAGCGGATCGGCTATGCTTATACCCTTCTAGATGCGCAGTGCCAAGCAGAGCCCTTTTACGCCAAGCTCGGTTATGTCACCATTTCGGAGGAAACCTTCCTTGATGCAGGCATTCCGCATGTTCGGATGAAAAAAACATTATAATTTGTCATGACAAGACAAAGAGCGCTTTGGCCCCTTCCCGTACGGGATCGAGCTAAAGCGCTCTTTTTGTTCATGGATGGATCTGGATCTGAGAACGAAACCAGCTATTTTGGATATTATTTGCAAATGAGGAAAATGGTACAATATAATTATGTCCAACTATTCTGGTATAGAAGGGAGCCTGCTCATGGCACAATATGACTCCTTTGCCGAACAATATCATCAGATGGTTCAAACCGGCGGACCCGAACCCGCCTACCGCTATATTATCCGCCAATTGGAGGCGCTAACAGATCTGAAGGGCCGCAGTCTGTGCGATATCGGATGCGGCCAAGGGGAGCTTAGCTCCAGGCTGGCCCAATTAGGCGCCTTGGTAACCGGTGTCGATTTGAGTGGAGCCCTTCTTACGTACGCCAAAGAAAAAAACGATCAGGTGAATTGGATACAAGACGATGCGATGGAGCTGCGCCGCCTTCCGGATGCTGCTTATGATTACGTCGTGTCCAGCGTCATGCTGATGGATGTTCCCGATCACCGCAAGGTGTTCCGGGCCTGCCACCGTATTTTGAAGCCGGAGGGCCTCATGATCTGGGTCATCATGCATCCATGCTTTCAGTCTCCGTTCAGCCATCCGTTAGGTGACGGTTCCCGCAAGGTAATGCAGTATGCGCCTCAATTTTGGAAGTCTGCCGGGACAGGAACTATCCGCTCCACGCTCGGAGCCTATCACCGGCCGCTTTCAGCCTATATCAACGATTTCATGTCGGCGGGCTTTTCGCTGCTGCGGGTAGATGAGCCGGAAAGGCCTGATACTTCGGTCGATCAGCTGCCCTCACTTTTCGCCGCCGTCGGCAAAAAGCTCTCCAATCCATGAGAAAAGGAGGCCTGCCCATTATGGACCGGCCTCTCTCTTATGTTACAGAGCCTCCACTTCCGCCAGCGTCGGCAGCGCAGGAATCGCTCCCCGACGGGTTGTCGTTACCGCCCCTACTTTGTTAGCGAACTTGAAAATTTCCGATACAGCGGCTTCATCAGAGAAGAAGTTCTCCAGACCTTCGGCCGTGTATCCGCCTTCCACGAGCTTATAGAGCATAGCGCCAACGAAGCTGTCACCGGCTCCTGTCGTATCTACCGCCTTCACCCGGATCCCTGGAACCAATGTCATCGCATGGCGGGTCACGACAAAGCAGCCTTCTTCGCCGCGCGTTACGACGACCGCTTTCGTTCCCATCATCAGTAGCTGCTGAACGGCTTCGGCCGGCTCCGTATTGAGCAGAAAGGCGGCCTCTTCCTCACTGACCTTAACAACATCCGCCAAGGCAATGTGGCGAAGCACCTCTTGCCGCATTGTTTCTTCATCAGGCCATAAGGCAGGACGCAGATTCGGATCGTAGGAAATGATCCCGCCGAACGCTTTGACCCTGCGGGCCGCCTCCAGTGTCGCTGTACGGCATGGCTCGCTGATCAAGGATACCGAGCCAAAATGATAGATGGCCGCGTCCTCCAGCCAACTATCGTTCAGCTCTGCAGCCTCCAGAAGCATGTCTGCCGCCGGTTCGCGGAAGAACAAAAAGTCCCTCTCTCCATCTTTGCGCAGCGACACGAATGCGAGTCCCGTTCTGGCCGCATCCGTCTCTACGAGCGCCGTTTCCACTCCCGCTTCCACAAGCGTGTTTCGCAGATAGCGCCCGAATGCATCATTGCCAACCTTGCCTATAAAACGGGAAGATCCGCCCAGCTTTGCTACCGCTGCGGCTACATTGGCGGGGGCCCCACCCGCAGCCCTCTGAAAAACCGGTACCTGCTCCAGAGGCTGGCCGTTTTCTTCCGGCACAAAATCAATCAAAAGCTCGCCCAAACAGACAATCATCGTACGATCGTTCATCCTTCTACCCTCACTTTAAATCACTAGATTAGCCATTGGCTTACACAATTTTTCATATATTAACCATAGCATAAAAACCGGACAAAGGCACGTTTAGCCCCATCGTATAGTAGGAACGGAGAACTATAATGGATGAAACACCTTATGATTTTTCTCCCACTGTTTTGAATACAAGGTCTCTATGTGAAGTGTGACTTTCGGGCTAAGACGCGCCTATTAGTAAAAAAAGATCCACCTTACGGGTTAGACGCATAAGGTCGATCTTTAGCCGGGCCGGTCTATGATCTTTTGCCGAGGTTTCCTTGCACTGAATCCGGATCAAGGCTGCCTTGCTCCCTTAGCAGCTGCAAAGCCCACTCGCACCATTCTATCTCCATCCTGGCGTTATCCAGGGCGCGCTTCAACAGAATATATCTCCCAAAGGAAGGTGAGCTAATAAGGCATCGGGTTCCTCCCTCTTCTTCCATTTGCTTATGTAACGTTTCGAGGAAGGCATTTAATTTTACGGATCTTTTGGTGAACGTCTGCAAACGCTCCTCAAACAGCTGCTCCGCCTTTTCAGGATCCGCGAGCCATACTCCATACAGCTTTAGAAGCAGCTCGTCCCGTTTCACCGGCTCCGAGGTCGGCTCCGGAATCCACTGCCGAAGCGCCGCAATCCCACTTTCCGTAATGGAATACACCTTTTTATCCGGCTTCTCCTTTTGCGGTACCGCAACGAATTGAACCAGTCCGTTCTGCTCCATTTTGGCCAGCAGCGGGTAGATTTGACTGTGCTTGGCTTGCCATACAGGCTGAATCTGCAGCATAAGCTCATAGCCTGTACATGGCCCTTGCGAAAGCAGGGCAAGCAGTCCGTAAGAAAGAGTATTCATGGCCCCTCCACGTGAATCGGTCCCTCGGTTGACAGATGAATGGAACCGTAGTACTATTTTCTCGTGCCTATTATATGTAAAAATGTACATATAATCAATAGAACGGCTCGTCTTACTGCGCACTAAAAATGTACAAGCTAACAGGGGATACCCTCGTAAAACGCATCATTGGCTTGGAAACCGATTCAGGTACTTTGCTGAGAGCCCCCAAATTTATCTATTCTAGTATTTGGAGAACACCTCTTGTGAGGTCTTTCGAAGATAAGCGACCTTAAAGTTGTGCTTTAGCAAACCTTGCTGCATAAGCAAGGTTTGTTTATCGCCCATTGTGGAATAATAGGGCCCTGCATCCGCATTGCGCCCCATATCTATTGTAATATAAGGGAGACATACACCATGCCTTATTTACGTTTTAAAGGTTTTCCCAGTGATTTTCTTAGATCGATAGCTCCTCAAGTTGTTGAGGATTTTGCCCAAATTGTCAGCATCGCCAAGGAAAAGGTAAAGATCGAATTGCTGCTGAGCGAGGCTATCACGCAGGTTTCGCTTAGCGTCGAGATCCTCATGTTTCCGCGAAAGCAGGAGGTACACGATGCCGTCGCCGCGAAGCTGAGCCGGCTGCTCAAGGATTTCGGCTATGAGCAGGTCCACCTCTTTTTCGTGATTCTGAATCCCATGCTTTATTATAAGAACGGAGAGCCTCTCGTTTCGGCCGGACAGACTTACGGCCCTTCTGAAGGCGCCACAGTCCCGGGGCTCGGGTAGCGGGCTCCATTCCAAATCGAAAGCATCCACGTCGAACGTACGCGGATGCTTTTTTGCTGCATCATGAAAAACCCCCATCTGGGCTCATTGGCCGCATGGAGGTTCCCCTTCCTCTATGATAGATTAGATGCCTAACACTTTATGAACCGACTCCATTACCCGTTCCTTCTGGAACGGCTTCACGATGAAATCTTTGGCGCCCGCTGTAATGGCTTCCACCACCATGGCCTTCTGTCCCATAGCCGAGCACATAATAATTTTGGCCCCCGAATCGACCTTCCGTATTTCCTTCAGAGCCCCTACGCCATCCAGCTCCGGCATCGTGATATCCATGGTAACCAAATCCGGCCTGAGGCTTGTATAAGCCTGTACCGCCTCCACCCCGTTGGCTGCTTCGGCGATCACCTCATGACCTTCCTCAGTCAGCATGTTTTTCAGTACCATCCGCATAAATGCCGCATCATCCACCACTAGGATTTTTGCCATACTCCTGTTCCCCCTTTACCCCTTGTCTGCTGCTATAGGTGTATTATGGCAAAGGGGCATTAAGTAAATTTTAGCTATTGGCATGAATATCATTAGTTTTCTTTATCTTTTTCTAACAGGTTTGCATGCTGAGGCAGTCACCATGCGCGCCCAGCCTCCATACAATACAAGCAGAAGACCATTTGTTAGTATACGGAGGTACCCGTCTATGAATCACCAAGCCTTCGGATTTCCGCAGAGAGGCTTTTTCCAGCAGCCACCGTTTTTCAATCCATTCTTTTTCCCGAGGCGCCGCTTTCTTCCATTCTTCTTCGTGTCCCCGTTCTTCTTTCCGTATGTCAGAGGCGAGGAAGGAGGAGAGCACAGCGTCAAGCTGTTTGCCCAGCATCACTGCCAAGCCGGAGACACCATGTCATCATTAGCCAAAGCCTATAACGTACCGCATCCCATTCTCGAGGCGGTGAACGCCCATCTTCCGGCAAGCAACGAAATCGTTCCCGGCTCCGTCGTCAATATTCCGCGCATGGATACCATGTTTTGCTACAAAATGTACCTGGAGCATGAGGCCGGTCCCCTCCCAGCCGCAGCTTCGCCTGCACTCTCTCCCTCCACTGCCCCGCAAGCTCCCAAATCGCCCGCAGAATCAAAGATGGAGGACCCCAACCAGAGGCTGCCAAGATATACGATTCCTGCGATACCGTACTCCGGATTTTATTCCTGCTGAAGGGGAAAGCTGGTCAAACGGGCAGCTTTTTTTATTTAAGAAATATACAACTTGTTACAATTTTCTGAAAATTTTATGTAGTTCTAAGGTTTCTTTAAGATTTCTCCAAGAGCGCAGGCATATAATGTTCACATACTTACTTCATTGGAGGGATCATCATGAAACTTTTTATTTCTTTCTTGCAAGGCTTCTTTTACAGCTTTATCGCTATTGCCGCATTGCCTATCTTATTGGTGCAAAGTCTCATCGATCTTTAATGGGCACAAGACGTTACCGTTATTTAGCCGTTTCGTTCCTTATAACGATGTAAAGGCAGCTTACCGCTATTGTAGGTAGGCTGCCTGTTTTTTTTGCCGTTGTTTACTCCACACGAACCGCCGTACCGCTTACCGCTACCATCAGCATTCCTTCACGGATTACCTCATAATCGATATCGATACCTACGATTCCGTTAGCTCCCATCCTTGCCGCTTGTGACTCCATCTCGTTAAAAGCAATGTCGCGGGCGTCCTTCAGTTTGCTCTCATAAGCTCCCGACCGGCCGCCTACAATATCGGTAATCGACGCGAAAATATCTCGAACGATATTCGCCCCCATAATGGCTTCACCTGTTACGATGGAGATATATTGTACGATTTCTTTGCCTTGAATGGTCGGTGTCGTGCTTAAAATCATGGCAAAAACGCCCCTTTGCAATGTTTTTCTTAGCATGCGGGAAAGCGTAAGAAATCATACATTCGCTTTAGAGGCGTTCCGGGGCGTTATAGACGCCAAGCAAATCGTGCAATATAAAAAGCCCCCGGGATGGGGGCTAATATGTTGAGAAACCTGAAAATCTGAAAAATTGCCTTGGTACCCCGGTGGGGTATCCCCTTCCGGCCGCTGTTGTTCTCGGGAAATGTTGATTATAATCGCTATATAGCGGTAATTTTCCAAGAACAAAGGCGACCGCTATCGCTCCTACAGGAGATACCCCACCTATCACCATTCACATTTTTCGGTGCGATATGGCTTCTCGACAGCCCGTGCCCCGGGATGGGGGCCTTCTTTCCATATAAGCTTGTCCTTATTTATCAAGCAAGGAAGCGCCGGCAATGCCCGGATGCGTCATTTCGTAAGGATCCAGAATCAGATCAAGCTCCTCTTCTGTCAGCACATTGTACACCAGACACAGCTCGCGAACCGATTTCCCCGTCAACGTCGCTTCACGGGCGATGCGGGCCGCCACCTCATAGCCAAGATGAGGGTTCAATGCGGTAATGATCCCAATGCTGCGATCAACATAGGCTTTGCACTGCTCGACATTGGCTTCGATACCGTCAACGCAGTGAATTTTGAACACCTTGAACGCCTGGTTCATAATGCTGATCGATTGCAGCAGGTTGAAGACCAGCACCGGCTCCATGACATTCAGCTCCAGTTGGCCTGCTTCCGATGCGAGGCAGATCGTATGGTCGTTACCAATCACCTGGAATGCCACCTGGTTGACGACCTCGCACATCACCGGATTGACTTTACCCGGCATGATCGAGGAGCCCGGCTGACGGGCCGGAAGCTTGATTTCGTACAACCCGGCGCGCGGTCCGGAAGCCATCAGACGAAGGTCGTTGGCCACTTTGGACATATTGATCATGCACACTTTTAGCGCAGCCGATACCTCAGTATAAGCATCCGTATTTTGTGTGGCATCGACAAGATCCTCCGCGTTTTTAAGCGGGAAGCCGCTCCACTGCGCAAGCAGCTCGACGACGCGTTTGATGTAGCGAGGATCTGCGTTCAGGCCGGTCCCTACAGCTGTCGCTCCCATATTCACCTCATACAAATGAGCCCGGCTTTGCTGAATCCGCTTGATATCGCGTTCCAGCACCCTGGCGTAAGCGGCGAATTCCTGCCCAAGCCGAATAGGCACCCCATCCTGTAAGTGGGTACGCCCCATTTTAATCACGCTGTCGAATTCTGCAGCCTTGGCAGCAAATGCGCCCTGCAGCTCCTTGGCAGTTACCAGCAATTTATCCATTAACGACAATACCGAAATATGAATTGCCGTAGGGAAAGCATCATTGGTGGATTGCGCCATATTCACATGGGAGTTCGGGCTGACCTTGAAATAATCGCCTTTGGTTCCTCCCATCAGCTCAATCGCCCGGTTGGCGATAATTTCGTTGGCGTTCATGTTGATCGATGTTCCTGCGCCGCCCTGAATAGGATCGACGATGAACTGATCATGCCATTTGCCTTCAATGATCTCATCTGCAGCTTTGACGATGGCTTCGGCCAAGCCCGGCTGGAGACGCCCGATTTCCATGTTGGCGGTAGCCGCTGATTTTTTTACAATCGCCATAGCCTTAATTAATTCCTCATGAATCCGGTAACCCGTAATAGGGAAGTTCTCTACAGCCCTCAGGGTTTGGATGCCATAGTACGCATCGATGGGCACTTCCTTAGAGCCTAAGAAATCTTTTTCCACTCGTACCGTTTCCGTCATCTTGCTTTCCCCTTTCGTGCACTCCAAGTAAGTTATTATCCAAAGGTTAAATAATATAGTTCATTGAATCCGGTTTCATTGTAATCCAAATATCTCGAAGATGCAACGTGTCCATCGATTAATAAAAAGTATGGCAGCATTTTACACTTTTCATTCAAATTGAATCCAAATGCCCGTCTTGTCGTCCGATACCTTAAACCTCGGGTATTTCAAACAGTCCGAGTCCTCCTGCTCCTGCCGGATCAGCCTCTCGGCGTATCCCGCTAACGATTCATCGGAAATGCGCTTCACAAGTTCCCTGACAGCATCATAAGAAGTGTCCTCCTTCACTGAGGGCTCTGCAAGAGGGAACAATCCGTCGGTCACAAGCAGCACCGCCTTAAGCTGACTGCGGTTAATACGCCCGTACTCCAGGAAATCGGCAAGCTCCGGCTCGCCGCTCAGAACGGAATACCCCTGCAGGGTGTTCATTCGGGCTTTATTGGCCAACAGAATGGGCCTTACCAGCTCCAGCAGCTGCTCCCGTGTCGTAACGCCCTGCCGGATTCCCTCCTCCAGACTGCGTTTGGATAATTGATCGACATGCGCAACCTGGTCACGGGACAGCGTCCGCACCGACCCGTCCTTATAGACAGCGGCGATCATGCAATCGCCTGCCTGTGCATAATCGATGTAGGCATCGTGAATACGAATAAGAGCCAGACCGCTGGTCCATAAAGCGGTTTTGTCTGTCACGTCGATGCCTGCCTCCAGCATGCTGCTTCTCAACAGAGCATTCGCCTGCAAGACTAAAGGCTTCAGGCTATCCTCCGGCATCTCCTTCTCTTCGAGCGATTCCAGATAGCCCCGGATCAGGCGGGAAGCAAGATAACCTCCGGTCTCTTGCCGGGGTCCCCGATAAGGCCGCAGCGAAGTAGCTCCGTCGAGGACGCCGTACATTTGCAGCCGTTCATGACGGACGAGCGCATCCTCATTCCATTCGGCCGTTCCTTGAAGGGTAATTGTGTCTATCTTCATCTCCGAATTCCTCCTCATCATCCATCCCATGACGCAGCCTGAATCATCAGGCCTTTCGGCTCACAGCCTTGACTTTCGAATGACTTGATTAATGACCTCCGAGAAAATGAGCCCGATCGCTATCGCTCCCGAGATCATAAACGCCTTGGCGGCAAGCTGAACCGCGACATCATACTGGTTCTCGACAATGTTGCGCATCGCATCATAAGCAAGCCCTCCGGGAACCAAAGGAATAATGCCGGAAACACTAAAAATGATAATAGGGGTCTTATATATTTTGGCTAGCAATTGGCTGAGCACCGTAACGACAAATGCAGCGGCCAGACTCGAAACGATCGGATTGGCGGATAATCTCATGGACAGGATGTACAGCAGCCATCCAATCATGCCTACAAAGCCGCATTGCAGCAAGTTGCGTCTCGGTACGTTAAATAGAATGCCAAAGGCGGCGGAAGCGATGAAGCTGGTTGCCAGCTGCTCGATGACCAAGTTGAGAAGCCTCCTGTGATTCAATATCTGTCGACGTTCTGTGATAATGCGCAGCCGATTCCGGCGGAAGTTATACGGTTATCCTGCTCCGTTACAAAGGCCGCCGCTGAACCGGCTTGGCTAGTGAAAGGAAATGACGAGAGCAATGCCTGCACCGATAGCCGATGCCGTCAAAAAGGCTTCCGCTCCTTTGGACATGCCTGAGACGAGATGCCCCGCCATTAGATCGCGGACGGCATTCGTGATGAGCAGCCCGGGTACGAGAGGCATTACAGACCCGATAATAATCGTATCCAGCTGATGACCGATCCCCAGCTTAACAAAGTAAGACGATAGAGCACCGATCATTAGTGACGATAAAAATTCCGCAAAAAACTTGATTTCGATCCACCGCTGAATCTGTACGAGAAAGGCAAATCCGAAGCCTCCCGAAATAACGGCGGGCAGCACATCCGGCCATATGCCCTGGAACATGATCAAGAAGCAGCCGCTGGCCAGAGCCGCTGCGATCACCTGGACCCATACGGGATATGCAATTTTGGCAGCGTCAATATCCTGAAGCTTCTCATACGCCTCCGAGGCGGTTAACTCCCCGGCACTGATCTTACGCGAGATATCGTTAACCAAGGTCACCTTGCGCAGGTCGGTGGAGCGTTCCATGATGCGGATCAGCCGGGTCATCGGCTCGGTTCCGTCAATCGAGAAAAAAATGCCGGTAGGGGTTACATAGCTGTGGGAGTTGTCCACTCCGAGCGCCGCCGCGATACGAATCATCGTGTCCTCCACCCGGTAGGTCTCACCGCCGCTTTGCAGCATAATTTTGCCGGCCAGCAAACATAGTTGTGAAATATCATCCTGTCGATTCGTTGACTCCATCCGGTCACTCCCTTGGGTAGTGATACGAGCTGCTCGTTTTCAGTATACCTAATTTTGCATATTTCAAAAGAAAAGGATCACGGCGGCCGTCCGTTTCTTGATCACTGCCCCTGCTTTCAAATGTAACGCAAAATGTCAGAAATGCATAGTGGCGAACTCGCAAACTTTCCCGGACAGCAAAGTGTAATCGTTTTCATCAATCTTTGGGTTAACTCTGGAAACGACACGCTCGCATAAGCTGCTCCCTCTATTTGATTACGCGCGGTCGAACCCCATTGAAGCAGAACAGCAAAAAAACCCGTCTGCGGTATGCCGCTGACAGGCTTCTTCGACCGGTGCTTCCGGATTATTGTTAATAGATTACCACAATCAAGCGGTAGAGTCTACATTTTTTGCTAGAAGTTACCTAATAGTTGTTATCGATGCTGATGACTGAAACCTTCACACAGAGTCTAGGCTGCCATGCTTAATGGAAGCTTACTTTTTGTTGTTGCGATCCTGACCAGAACGGTGCCCTTGACTGCTATGTCCTCCCCATTGACCTCCGTGTCCTCCGTGGCCGCCATAGCCGCCTTGGCCTCCCCAATGACCGCTTTGACCGCCCCAATGACCGCCTTGGCCTCCCCAGTGGCCTCCTTGACCGCCCCAGTGACCGCCTTGGCCTCCCCAATGACCGTCATGGCCGCCCCAATAGCCGCCTTGGCCTGGCCAATAGCCGCCTTGACCGCCGCCCCAGTATCCGCCTTGACCTGGCCAATAGCCGCCTTGACCGCCGCCCCAGTGTCCGCCTTGACCCGACCATCCGCCTTGACTTGGCCATTGATATGAACGTTTATTTTTACTCATGTCATCCCATCCTTCTCTTTTCCTTGTAGTTTCACAATAGACTATGTCGGATGACGAAAAATGGATGCTTGCCCCCCGAAGAAATAGGCTGCAATGAGTTTCATGACGGAGTAAACATGGCCTGTAGAACCGGTCTACCCTGGCCCTTTTTTTAATAAGCTCTTGAATACTGCTTAGGCGCGTGGATCTGCCCGGATACCTCTTGAATCGCATGGGTCGCCCAATAAGGATCGCGCAGCATGCCGCGGGCTACGGCTACCAAATCAGCGTCACCATTGGCCACAGTCGCTTCAGCCAAGCTGGCATCTTCCAGCATACCGACGGCAATGACCGGTACATCTAAAGCCTGCTTAACAGCCCGTGCAAAAGGAACCTGATACCCCGGATAATTGCCCGGCTTCCTTGCGGCCCCTACAGGACCTTCGCCCCCGCTGCTCACATGGAACACATCTACGCCGGCTTCCTTATAGCGCCTGCACATTTCGATGCCATGATCCAGATCATAGCCTCCATCCATATATTCCAAAGCGGAAATTCTAAGGATTAGCGGCATCTGCTCAGGCATGACACTCTTCACGGCCTGAATGACCTCCACTCCAAAACGGGCCAGGTCCTGGCCGTATTCATCCTCCCTGTCGTTAATGGCTGGAGAATGAAACTGATGAATCAGATAGCCATGTGCCCCGTGCAGCTCAATCGTGTCGACACCCGCTTCAATAGCCCTCACAGCCGCTTCCTTAAACTTCACTACCATCTGCCGGACTTCCTCTGTAGTAAGCGCGCGAGGCTTTTTGAACTGGGAATTGAACGGAATCTCGGAGGGGCCTACCGGAACAGCAGCATCCTCCGCCTTGCGGCCCGCGTGGGCAATCTGTATTGCGACTTTGGCGTCGTACTTGTGGATTTCCTCGATCATTCGCCGGAAGGCGGGAATCTGGTCATCCGACCATAACCCAAGATCATAATCGGTAATACGGCCGTCCGGATCTACATCCGTCATTTCGATAATAATGAGCCCCGCGCCGCCGACCGCCCTGGAGGTATAATGTACAAAGTGCCAGTCATTAGGCTTTCCATCTTTAGCTTCTACCGAATACTGACACATGGGAGGCATGACGATGCGATTTTTCAGCTTCAAGCCTTTGAAAGTAAATTCAGAAAATAAATGAGCCATTTTGTTCTCTCCTTTAGTCCTTTGTCTTGTCTTATTGTTTCCCGAGTTAATTATATATGCATCAAATTTATTTAAGGAAGTAGTGATATTATTGTCATATAGTTTCCGAAAAGTTAGTTTTGTGCTATGGTTGGAAAAATTCAAGCTTAAGTAAAGGACTGGTGATGTTATGGATAACCGGGAGCCGCTGACATTAACCAAAGGCACGCCGGACGAAGTATGCCCCATTGCCAAAGTCATCGATATGATCGGAACCAAATGGACCTTCTTGATCCTTCGGGATCTGCTGATTGAAGGCACGATGCGGTTTAGCGATTTGTTAAAATGTCTCGACGGCATCAGTCCGAAGACGCTGTCTCTTCGGCTTAAGGAATTGGAGGAGTACGGCATCCTGACCCGTACGGTATATCCCGAGGTCCCTCCGAGAGTGGAGTATACCCTTACGGAAAAAGGCAAGCAGCTGGAAAGTATCTTTATCGAGCTGAAGCGCTTTGGTCTGACACTCTAGGCACATTGAAAGCCAGTCCCAGGGGTAAATCCGCAAGGGCGGAATACCACGGTATGTAGAGGCTTCTTGTTGTACGAAAAAATTCCTGCTATGCTTGAAAGCAAATGATACCGTAACCGGGAGATGCAGAACATGAACGACATATTGACATTCTGGGGCACTGGCGACTCGATGGGCGTTCCCCGAGTTTACTGCTCTTGCGATATCTGCATGGAAGCGAGAACGATAGGCCGCAACCGGCGCTTTCGTTCTTCGGCAATGCTGAGTGCAGGCGGACACGAGCTGCTGATCGACTGCGGACCGGATTGGAGAACGCAGATGGAGCGTCTCGACAAACGATTTATCGAGCATGTGCTGATTACACATGCTCACTTTGACCATATCGCCGGTCTTCCTGAATGGGCCGACGCCTGCCGCTGGCTGGGACGCAAGGGTCATCTCTATGCCCCCGGCGATGTCCTTGAGACCATTGCTCAGCAGTTCCCGTGGCTCGAACGCCATCTCGAAATGCAGGATTGCATGAACGGTCTGACATGGGAGAACTGGGACATTGTGCCCTGGAAGGTTTGCCACGGCAAGAACGGCTATTCCTATGCCTACAAATTCACCCGTACCGGCTCTGCCCCCTATAGCTGGGTGTATTGCTCCGATGCGATTAACTTGAATGAGGAAGAAAAAGCTCCCCTGCACGGACTTCAGCTGCTTGTGCTGGGAACCAACTTCTATAAAGAAGAAGCCGCGCTGCCTACCCGCTCTGTCTATGATATGGAGGAAGCGCTGTTGCTGCTTGAAGAGGTTCAGCCTGTACGGACTCTATTCACGCATATGTCCCATGGCGTCGATGTGCTGCGCGATTACGGGCTTCCGTCCTGTGTTGCCCTTGCGGAAACTGGAATGCAGCTTCGGCTGGAATAAGGGGACTGCTTGCAACTTTCCCTGCACCTGGCGCGTCAATCCTAGCAGAACCAAACGAGTACTCAAGGAGGGTCCTGCTTATGGGAAGACGCGCTTGGATAGGATTGCTCCTCGGATTGCTGCTCCTTCTCCTTGCTGGCTGCGGCGAGGGTCCGGAAGCAAGCGGAGATCAGCTTGCAGCCAAGGAATTCGTGAAGTCGCAGGGCTATACCATCACCTCAAGCGGCGGTCCCATCTACAGCTATCAGTTGGACAGAAGCCTGCTGTACGGCAGCCCGGAATCGACTCCCTTCAGGCAAATGTGGGCGGTACAACAGGAGGAGCCTGATAAGTATTTCGGACAGCAAATCACGATTTACCGTTTTACCGTCAAGCATCATCCTCTGGAACGGATTTATAAGAAGAAGACAAATGTCTTCATCATGATGTCGGAGGGCAAAGTGATCGGCGGGTATTCCTTTCCGGAAATGGATGCGGCTGGAGCTGTCTACTCATTGGATGGCAGAACACTGGAGGAATTGACGGGGCTCAGCTATACGGACTGGCTGGAGCAGTGGCGAAAGAAATATTCGCCATAGCACTAAGCTTATAGTTTCCAGCCACGGAATAAAAAGAGGGTCCAGTCTGTTCCAAAGCCGGAACAAGGCTGAGCCCTCTTTTTATAAAAACATTCATCGCACGACGACGACACGGGGACGGTTATACTTCATCCCATAGTCTTCGAACCGTTTCCAAGCCCAGCTTGGAGCCGGTAAAGCAATCCTCCATACCCTCGAATTCTACGGAAATATAGCCGTCGTAGCCGGAATGCTTAATAATGCTGATGACCTGGCGCATATCGATATCGCCATGACCGACAATCGCTCCCCGAAGATGATTGCCGCTTGCTGTCGGGAACCATCCCGTACCCGGATTCAAAGCCGCCGGACGAAGATAGAAATCCTTGACGTGAACCATAGAAGCATAGGCAATGTTCTTTTTCACGGCTGCAACGGAGTTCTCATCCGCACACATAAAATTGCCTACGTCGAGCGTCGTCCGGAAATTCGGACGGTCCACCGCATGGATCAACGCTTGAACCCTGTCGCTTGCTTGAATATAGTAGCCATGATTTTCGACACTGGTTACAATATCGAACTGGGCCGCATAATCGGCAATTTGCCGGCAGGCCGATGCGAGAAGCTCCAGGTCCTCCTGGAAGCGGAGCATGGAAGTGTCCTTGCGCGAAGCCACATCGTGCCTCATCCGTTTGACCCCAAGACGATGCGCTATATCGACCTCGCGCTTGACCCGCTCAATCTCGTTCTCATACTGCTCCCGGGTGTCGGTAATGAAATTCGCCCCGATCGCATAATTGGATATATCGATTCCGACAGCTGCCGCCTTGTCACGAATCGCATCGATCAGCTCCGGATTCTCCGTCAGATTGAACCCGATAGGGACAATCTCCACATGTTCCCCGCCATTATCAGCGATCCAATCTATCGCCCCGAGAATATCCAACTGTTGAGATTTGATGGCACGTACCAAACTATATGAGCTTAATCCTAGCTTCATGTGATCTTGACCCTCCTTGGCAGGTTATTCGTAGCGGACCTCGCGGCCCGTTTCGGCCGATTCGTAAATACCGCATAATATTTTCATCAGCTCCACGCCGTCCTCTACAGGACTGATCGGCTCCGCCCCTGTCGTGCAGCTCTCGATGAAGCAGCGGATTTCATTTTGGAAGGCCGCAGTGACGTTAAGCCCCTTTTGATCCGTTTGCGGCGTAATGTTCAGAATGGTATCGTGCTTCTCTGAAACCAGCGCCAATGCAGGCTCCAGCTCGAATCCGCCCTTTTCCCCGAATAGCTTGACGACTGTTTCATCCTGCTTCGCATGCAGCGTGAAGCTGACATCGACCATAAGGGAGGCGCCATTCTCAAAACGGATGATCGCATTAGCCATATCTTCTACAGTGTTCTGGCTGGCGTCATAATCGGCTGCTTTATAGAAAGACAGGTTCTTCACATTGCCGCGGTTTCCCAGTCTGCGATACGTGTTCCCGCTGACGGAAACGACTTTGGGTCTCCCCATCAAATACCAGCAAATATCGATAACATGGACGCCGATATCAATCAACGGTCCGCCGCCGGAACGCTCCTTGTCAGCGAACCATCCGCCCGGATTGCCCAACCGGCGTATGCAAGAGGCTTTGGCATAATAAATGTCGCCGAACTCCCCGCTGTCTGCAAACCGTTTCATTAGCTGCGCATTGGCGTCATATCGGCGGACAAAGCCGACCTGAAGCACCTTGCCGGATTCGCGGACCGCCTGCTGTACGTTCAACGCTTCCTCCACTGTGCGGCATAGCGGCTTCTCAACCAGCACATGCTTGCCTGCCTTCAGCGCGGCAATACTGATCTCCGCATGAGTATTGTTCCAGGTGCAGATGCTAACGGCATCGATGGACGGATTCGCCAGCAATTCATGATAATCCTCATACACATGCACCGCCCCGTATTTGTCCGCCTTCTCCTGCGCTCTAGCCCGGTTAAGATCACACACAGCGGCAATTTGAACGGCCTCTCCCAGCTTTTGATAAGCCTGAAAATGCAAATCCGAGATGGAGCCAGCCCCGATAATTCCTATGTTCAGCTTGTTCAATTTCCATCCATCCTCCCTTAGTCGGTTTTGATCGTTGAGCTAATGTTGAATGCACTATATACTCAAATTATCACGTATCCTGCAAAGAAGGAATGTAAGCGATGATCAGTTACATGGACTATAAGATCAGTCGGCAGCCAATTCGGATCGTTGACCTGACGGTGGATAAAAGCATATTGAAGGTACAAGCGCTCCGAGTGATCAACGTAGGCCATATCCCGGCGCGGATCCATTATCGGAGCCAGGCCAGGTTCACCTACTGGGCGATCGTCTATATTTCCGGAGGCTCGGGAACCTATCAGGTGAATGACGGGGACAAGCAGAAGGTCAAGCAGGGCAGCTTCTTCCTGCTGTACCCGGGAGCCGTATTTCATTATGGACCTGGGGAGAACGAGCACTGGGATGAGCATTATTTCACGATCGAAGGACCGCGGATTCAAGAATGGCTTCAATCCGGTCTTATAGAGCCCGGCAAAGTCAAGCAGACGGAGGAAGAGCAGCTGACGCGAATCAACCGTATTTTTATGCTGATGGAAAGCGGCATTCCGAGTAATATCGACCGGGCCGCATTAGCCGTAGAGGCGATGCTGCTGGAGTTCGCCCTTAGCTCCGAATCCGTCCCCAAAGTCACAAAGGCCGAAAATGCGCTCAAATTGATCGAAGCGGTAACCGACTATATTTACCGGCCCTTTGATCCTGCCGAATTATGCGAACGGCATCACATCTCGTTTCCTACGCTCCGGCGAATCGTCAGCAAATATACGGGCTATCCGCTGAATGAGTATGTTCACCGCCTGAAGATGGCGGAAGCCAAAAATATTCTTCTTAACACGGATCAATCGTTAAAGGAAATCGCTTCCTCTCTGGGCTATCAGGACGTATTTTATTTCTCCCGCCTATTCAAAAAAATCGTCGGCGTATCGCCCAAAATGTTCCGCGGCACCGTATAGCTCCCGACAAGCGGAGACCTGCTTCGAAGCTTATTCCATTACTTTGCGGGGAGCACCGGACATTAACCCCATTGAAATGCCAAAAAACGTCTGAACCGCTGCATCCAGAGGATGAATGGTTCAGACGTTTCCTGTTTTTTTCATGTTCCGGCGCCAAAAAGCACATCCTATTCCTATCTGCGTTAACATCCCTATTTCGACAATAAGGACATTTGTCGTTGACAAAAACATCCTTATAGAATACTATATGAACATATACTCATATATTCATACGTTCATTTTATGGAGGTATTCTATGGAATCTATGGACCGCCCTCAAGGGCCGGATGTTTCAGTCCGTTCCTTGGATGAAGAAACTTTGTTTATGGTATCTCAAACGTTCAAGGCTTTATCCGATACAACACGGATACGCATTCTATACCTGCTGTCACAAAAAGAATGCTCGGTCAATGAAATTGCCGACGAGCTCTCGCTGCTTCAATCGACCGTATCCCACCAGCTCCGCTTCTTGAAAAACCTGCGTCTGGTGAAGTTCAGAAGAGCCGGTACCACTTTATATTATTCACATGATGACGAGCACGTGATGGATCTGCTCAGTGAAGCGATTCACCACGCCAACCACGATTAGCTGGGCTGATTAATTCCGGGATGGAGACAGACCGGAGACAAGCGCGAAATGAGGGAATAGCCATGCTGGAATACAGAGTCAAAGGATTAAGCTGCGCGAACTGTGCCCGTGAGATGGAGGAGCAGATTCAGCAGCTCGAGCACGGACAAAACGCAACACTCAATTATAATAGCGGCAAGCTGAAGATCGATCCTAATGTATCCTTACCCGAAGTTCAAAAAATATTGCGCTCCGACGGCGCATTTATCGATTCGCTGGCCCCGCGTTCCGTTAAACCGGCGGCTGCCGGCAAAGTGACTCAGCGGGTGCGGAGTCATAACGAGCGTCTTGAGGAAAGCCGAGAGCAGGTCAGCGCTGCGGTAGAACACGCATGCACGGACTGCGGCACGGAGCATCATCACTCCCGCGGCCATCATGCCGATTCCGATGCCGTGGAGTATGGAGATGCGACTGCCCGGACTGTTCCGCACATTTCCTCCGGGAACGACGGAGCTTCCAGCCATGCGCATGATCACTCTCATGAGCATGGACATGACCACCGGCATGCTCACGATCATGCCCATGAGCACGATGATCACGGGCACGACCATTCCCACTCCCATGGCGGATCTTCCATGATCAAGCAGCTGGTCGTTTCCGCTGTTTTATATGGAGCCGCACTGCTGCTTGAGGACCGGATTCCGGGCTTCGTAAGCATCCTTCTTTATCTTGGCGCCATCCTGCTGAGCGGCTACAGCACCTTCATTAAAGGACTCAAGCGTCTGGTCAAGCTTCGGTTCAATATGGACACCTTGATGACGATAGCCTTGATTGGCGCTGTAAGTATCGGCGAATGGAAAGAAGCGACCATGGTGGCCATCCTGTTCGGGATCAACGAGCTGCTCGAAGGCATCGGAATGGAGAAAGCGCGTCGTTCCATGGAAACCTTGCTGCAGGTAGCGCCTAAGCAAGCGGTACGGATACAGGACGGTAAGGAAGCCTCCGTGCCTATCGAGTCGCTCGAGGCAGGAGACATCGTGCTGGTCCGGGCGGGAGAGAAGATCCCTTCCGACGGCCGCGTGCTTGAAGGCACGAGCTCCGTCAACGAAGCCGCAATTACCGGGGAGTCGCTTCCCTTGGAGAAGGTGCCGGGGGACCCGGTGTTTGGCGGCAGCATTAACCACGACGGCGTTTTGCACATTCTTATAGAAAAGGCTTATGAGGATTCGTCTCTTGCCCGTATTCTTCATTTGGTGCAGGAGGCACAGGAAACCAAGACGCCAACCGAGCTGTTTATCAATCGTTTTGCCAAATACTATACTCCAGCCATCATGATCATTGCTCTGATCGTCGCCGTCTTCCCTCCCCTCTTCCTCCAAGGCGATTGGAAGGAGTGGCTGTACCAAGGGCTTGCCGTACTGATCGTCGGCTGTCCTTGCGCTTTGATCCTGGCTTCCCCTATTGCCATCGTTGCCGGAATTACACGCAACGCGCGGCACGGCATTCTTGTCAAGGGCGGCGTGTTCCTGGAGGAGCTGGGCCGTATCGATACGATCGCCTTTGACAAAACGGGAACGCTCACCCTGGGAGAGCCGCATGTGGAGCAAACAGCCGTGTACGATGCTGACGAACAACGCTTTTACCGCGTCGCGGCAAGCATCGAGCAGTCGTCCACCCATCCGCTGGCCAAAGCGATTTTGCGCGAAACCGCGAAGCGCGGCATCCAGGCCGAGCAGCCCGAGGAAGTTGTCGCCGCTTCCGGCGTCGGGATTCGCGCGGTGCTTGGCGGCAAGCGCTACTCCTTGGGCAATGAAGCGAGCGTCAGCCATCTTGCTCTGCCGGAGGCTGTAAAGGAGGATATTGCCCGCTTCAAGGCAAGCGGTCTGACATTGGTTCTGGTTGCAGACCAGGAAGCGGTTCTCGGGCTCTTCGGCATCGCCGACGAGGTTCGTCCGGAAAGCGCAGGCGTGGTCGCCTCGCTGCATCGCCGCGGCATTCGCCGCACGGTTATGCTGACGGGTGATCATCCGCAAACGGCGGAGAAGGTTGCCCGCGCCGTCGGTGTCACCTCCTTCTACGGAGGCCTGCTGCCGGAGGATAAGGTTGAGAAAATCCGTGAGCTCGGACGAGGCGGACGGGTCGCTATGGTTGGCGACGGAATCAACGACGCCCCGGCTCTCGCCACCGCCGAGCTGGGAATTGCGATGGGCAAAGGCACGGACAGCGCCATTGAGACGGCGGATATCGTGCTGATGCAGGATCACCTCGGCAAGCTGCCCGATGCCATCGCCATAGCCCGCAGCACGAACCGGATCATCGCCATCAACATTACGATCGCGATGGGGCTTAAGCTCGCTGCGCTGCTGCTCACGATTCCCGGGATGCTGACTCTGTGGTTCGCCATTTTATCCGATATGGGGGCCACAATCATTATCAGCCTGCTTAGTCTTACGATGCTTGTGGAACGGAAATCTCCAACCGGCGGTCAATAATCTATCGAAATTTTAAGTATCCCCCTCGCCCACTTCGGCAAGGGGGATTTTTTCTATAGTATAGAGGACGAGGCATCGCAATTGTTTTCCATTTTACCCATACCATCTCCCGGCACGGCCACTACACTATAAACAGATTTACAAGGAGGTGTCGTTCATGGCAATAAGATCAACCCGCAGACTGCTTCGCGATTCGCTGCAGCAGCAAAGAAGTCAGACGCGAACCGGCCGGCGCCTGCTGAGGCAGCAGGAAGCAACCACGAAAGCCATTACTGGCACGAGAACGGAGCTGGTCAGCGGACTCACTCAGCTCAGAGAGCAAGTGCAGCTGAATCAGCAGCAGCTTCCACAGGCCTTCGAGGAAATCGCTCAAACGAGGTCGATACTGGCCAACGGAATCGAGCAGATACGGGCTCAAATCCAGGTGAACCGGCAGGAAGCTCCTCCCGCCCTATCCCGTTTGGAGCAAATGCAATCCGGGCTGGTGCAAGAAACTTCCCGGATCGGCGCTCGCGTCCAGGAGAACCATGTCCAAACGGCACAAAGGCTCGAGCGGCTGGCCCAAGATCAAGGAGCTTTGGGAACGACGGCAGAGCGGATCCAGGTTCAGTTGGAGTCTAATCAGCAGCAAACGCAGCAAATTCTGACCGATTTGAACCAATCGCAGAAAGCTCTGGTTCTTGCCGCCGAATCCATCAAGCAGCAGATGCAGGTCAATCAACAGCAGTTGGAGCAGCACTTCGGCCAGATTTCGCAGCTCATGCAGCAGCAGCTCACGGTTCTTGCCCAAATCGTACAAAACACAGCTTCCCAAAACCAG
This sequence comes from Paenibacillus sp. 32352, assembly GCF_002042965.1. GTDB lineage: Bacteria > Bacillota > Bacilli > Paenibacillales > NBRC-103111 > Paenibacillus_S > Paenibacillus_S vulneris. The sequence continues at coordinate 94,068 of NZ_MZNT01000019.1, forward strand.
GAAGGGGACGTCTGATCTCCTCCCTCCCGCATCGTGCTTCTCTGCAGAACACAGCCGAGGCACGGTGCGGGCGGACAGCGCTCGCTACTGCATCTTCGCTTCCTTTAAGCTGAAAGCCCCGAAAACAACCCAAGTCTCTGATGAACAAATCAGGTAAAAGCTAAAGGTTTCATTCACGTTCATCCTGCCTCGCTATTTTCTATTCGGATATGGGCATCTCATCCATAATATGGTACGATGGGGATAGTTCTCCATAAGGAGGGAAATGTCATGTCCGTTCATCCTCTGCTCGATGCCATTCAACAATCCATGACATTCTCGGCCTGCCTCGAAGCCGACGTAAGCCGCCTGCTGCATATGCACCACTGTCCCAAAACCGCTGAGCACAGCGTGCGGGTGGGCCGTGAAGCCGAACGACTAGCCGTAGCATTCGGCGGCCTTCCCGAAGCAGCCAGGAAGGCGGGACTACTGCACGATATTAGCGCAATCTTTCCTAACAGTGAAAGAATCCGTACAGCCGAAGCGCTCGGAATCGATATTATGCCCGAGGAAGCGGCCTTCCCCATGATCATCCACCAGAAAATCTCCCGCGTCATTGCCCAAGATCTTTTTCAAATTCACGATGTACCAATATTGGATGCTATAGAATGTCATACAACTTTGAAAGCGAATCCAACCCGAATGGACTTGATTGTGTTTGTAGCGGACAAAATCGAATGGGATCAGCCGGGAACGCCTCCCTATTTGGACAAGCTGCTGTCGGCGCTCGATACCTCCCTGGAACATGCCGCCTTCGTTTATATCGAGCACTTATGGAATCAACGGGATCGATTGAAGGTCATTCATCCCTGGCTTATCGATGCATATAAGGATTTGGAACCGATTTGCATGAAAAATCCATAGAAACGGAGAACCCTGACGATGAATAAAGTGGTTGTTATAGGCTCCGGCGGTTCGGGTAAATCAACATTTTCGAGACAATTAAGCGAGCGGACCGGGCTTCCCGTCTATCATCTGGACGCGCTGAACTGGCGCCCCGGCTGGGTAGCTACCCCCAAGGAGGAATGGGACGCGCTTATGAGGCAGCTGGTCGGTAAGGACACGTGGATCATTGACGGCAACTACGGCAGGACGATGGATATACGTTTAGCGGCGGCCGATACGATTATATTTCTCGACATGCCGCGGCATCTTTGCGTCTATCGGATTATCAAACGAAGAATGATGTATCGCGGCAAAACGCGGCCCGATTTAGCCGAAGGCTGCCCCGAACGGCTCGATTTGAAATTCATAAAATGGGTATGGAGCTACAGACAGAGAAGCCGCCCTGCCCTGTTGAACAAGCTAAGCGCATTAACCGGTCACAAAACGATCTATATTCTGCGAACCCCCCGGGAAGTCCGGCAGTTTCTGGAGCAGCTCCCCGAGGCCATATCCAGCGTCTGAACGATTCCATCCGCAACACCATTTTACAATAAGAGGGAGAGCTGCAGCCATGAAAGCGGTTATGTTCGATTTGTTCGAAACCTTGATTACCGAGTTTGCCGACGGGGCACGCAAAGTGCCGCGTATTAACGAGCTGGATGAGCAGTGGGGCTTAAGCAGGCGGGAATACGATGAGGAATGGCGCGTACGTCAGGAACAGAGAATGAACGGCACCTTCCCCGACTACCCTTCGGTTCTCCGCGATATGTGGCAGGGCAAAGGCAAGTCCCTGGATGAAGCCCATATCCAAAAGCTCTATTCTTCAAGGCTGTATGCCAAATCCATACCCTTTCAGGATATTTCCCCTCATATTATTTACATGTTAAAAAGATTAAAAGCCAACGACCTTCGTCTGGGACTTATCAGCAATTGTACGGAAGAGGAGGTTCGCGCATGGGAAAGCAGCGGGCTGGCTTCGTACTTTGATGAAGTGATCTTTTCTTATCAGACGGGATATGCCAAACCGGATGCCCAGATATATGAATTAGCCTGTACCCGCTTGCAGGTGCGGCCCGAGGAATCGGTGTTCGTCGGTGACGGCGGCTCCCAGGAGCTGGAAGGCGCGGCGGAGGCAGGTATGAAGCCCTACCGGGCAGCATGGTTCGCACCCCGTAACGAAAAGTTCAAGGAATTCGAGCAGCTTCAGGAGCCTGAGGAGCTGTTAGTGCGCCTCGGCCTGGACTGAGATCTATTCCTAACGGTAAAAGAGGTGATCCTATTGGCAACGGTTGTCAGACATAAGGAAAGCGGCAAGACCTACGTTCTGGTCGGTACCGGATATGGAGCCTATAAAGCTATGCTGCCAAGCGTCCTTGGCGGGAGCTTATTTCCCCATGAAGAGTCCGCGGAAATTCCATTGGCCGCCGTAAGCGACCGCTACGGGAACATAATCTGGATGCTTACCGAGGAGCTGCAGGTGATAGAAATTGACGGACAGCCCGTTCAAAGCTTTTTTCCGGACGAACCGGCTCTGCAGTATCAGCATGCGGCCGAAGTCTTGGATGAAGCTTGTCCGGCATGCGGTTTCCGGGTCACCTCCATCACGAAATCATGCCCCTCCTGCGGGCTTACCTTACTCCCGGACGAGCATGAGGAAGTATAAATCCGCGTGATGCTGTCTGGCTTTGCCAGGATTCTGCGGAAAAGCCATAAATCAGGATTTAAGCCTTTTATCCAACGCTTCCTGTTATGGAACGGCTCTACTCGCTCCTATTCGATATTGCCGTATTGTCGCCCATCAAGCGGATGATTTTCCCTTCCATCTGCTGCAATGCCATTCGTAAGGGACCGACTTCAGGATACCGATGCGTATAATGCTCCAGGAGCTTCCTGGCCTCGGCCAATTTGCCGCCGCGCACGGCCAGCTCGGCCATTAGAAGCCCTGCCCTCCAAGCCTTTACCTCCGGATCCGGGGGCTCTGTTCCATGATAGGCGGCTATCGATTCATGATAAGCCACCATGTCCTTTTGGGCTTGCCGAACGAGCTCCCTCGCCTGACCTGCCTGCGCCTGCGCCAAATAATAATGCGCGTCGGGATAGTCCGGGGCTTGCCGCAATAGCTCTTTGCATAGCCTCGATGCTTCCCCCCATTCCTGACGCAATAAATGGATTTTGGCTCTATACAGCTGCACCATCCCTATGGCAGTGAAGCCGGGGGCCGCCGGCGCCAGCCGTTCCGCCTCCTGCAGGCAGTCCATAGCACGGTCGTAATCCCCGTTGTTGAAGCATTCCCTGCCATAGAAGAACCAGCCCGACGGATTCAAGGGCTCCTCCTCTACCATGAGCTTCAGGAGCTTCATGGAACGCTCGTTTTTGAGCCGGCCTTGCCAAATAACCGGATCATAGCCGTCGTGAATCAAGCGGATTCTTGCTTTGCGGCTGATCGTCTTCACCCGCTCCTCCAGCCCGCCCTGCGGCGCAAGCTGCTCATGAATTCGGCCGAAATACCGAAGGCCGTGGCGAAGGGAAAACATCCGCGACTGCGAAAAGTCCTGTTGGTAATGGGCCCCATATTGATTCACCATCCATACCTGCAGGATGACCGGGAGCTCGGAGTCGTCGAATAGGCCGGCGATTTCACGTACATGCCGCGCATCGTCCCGATGCAGGACTTCATCCGCGTCCACCCAGAGCACCCAATCGCTGGTCAGCAGCGAAAGCATCTCGTTGCGCACCTGCGAGAAGCTGTCCCTCCATTCCGTCTCATACAGCTTCACCTCAGGAAACTTTCTTACGATGTCTAAGGTACGATCCGTTGATCCGGTGTCCATCACCACAATCTCATCAACGGCTCCAATCAGGCTGTGGAGGCATCTTTCTATGCATCGTTCTTCATTTCGGACCATAATGGCCGCCGTTACCGTCACCCGCTTGACCTTCAACAGCTCGAGCATATCTTGTCTTACCAGACCAGGTTCGGACCGCCCTAGAGCGGCATGCGCCGCTTGAACCCAATTCGCCTCCGGATCGAGAAGCCACGCTCGCTGAAAAGCCATCTGTGCCATAGCCCCCTGCTGCCGCTCCAGCAAGGTTTGGCCGAGGAGGACCCAGCCTTGCGCCACTTCGGGACAAGCTTGGACATAACGGACCGACAGACGTTCAGCCCTATCGAGGTCCTGGTTGTTCATGCTTTGTACGATCTGTTCAGCCCAATGAACAGCTTCATCCATTCCTAGTCCCCCTTGGCTCCATGTTCTCCAGCGCGTCCTTTTCCAGCTGTATCGCTTCGCGCCTTCGCTTAAGCTCTTCCCATTCAGGAAATACCTTCAGCAGCTTCCGGTATTCATCATCCGCCACCGCCAGCTCCCCTCTATCCAGTGCGAGCTCGGCCATCATATAACGCCGCCGCCAGTCCGCAATATCGTGATCGGCCGGATCCGGCCCCCGATAGGTAGCGAAGCCCTGCATCGCAAGATTCAAGCTCCGCTCGGCTTCCCGATACCGTTCTTCCGCCATTCGCATATGAATTTGGCTGAGATAATAGGAGAAGTCGGGGTAGTCTGGAAATGAAACCAGAGCAATCATAGCGGCCCGTTCCGCCTCCTCCCAACGCTTCAACTCCACCAGAAGGCGCACCTCAAGGGCGGCCAGCTCAAGCCGCTCCGGGAAATCATTCAAGGTCTTACCTATTCTGTCTGCTTCCTTTGCATAATACAGAGCTTCTTCCCAACGGCTCTGCACTGCAAGCTCCTGACCGCAGCGCAATAGCCACACAGGATCATCCGGCTGCTCCTGCAGCATCCCCTGCAAAAGCTCCAGGCGGATTCCCGCCTTCTCTCCCTCATGCCCGGGACTCGATATGGATTGTAATCTGACTCTAATCTTTCGTCTAAGTAGGGGAAGCTGCGTGTCATCCGTTGCTCCAAGCTTCAAAACCTCATAGACCTTGCCTTCGAAGGAAAGTCCCCTCCCTAGAGGGTACATCCGCGATCTGGCGAAGGTCTGAAGCAAGGCTCCGTTTTTTCTCTGAAGCAGAACCAAATCGAGAGCCACAGGCATATTGATCCGCGAGAACAAGCACGCCGCATCCCGAATAGGTCGGGCATCGTCCGGATGCAGCATCTCGTTCGCTTCCAGCCACACTATCCAATCCCCTGTTGCATGAGCATGCGCTTCGTTGCGAACCCGCGCATAACTCCCGTGCCAATCCGCCTGCACGAGCTTCACCCGAGGAAGCTTCCTTACGATATCCACAGTCCGGTCCGTCGAGCCGTAATCGATCACAATGATTTCGTCCACGACATTCGATACGCTTCGGATACATTTCTCTATGGTTTCTTGCTCATTGCGAGCAATAACCGCAGCGCTAAGCCTTACCGGCTTCGTTAGCAGCAGCAGCTCAATGTCGTAGCGCTCCGCTCCTGCCTCCCGCTTGCTCAGCTCGGACCGGACGCTCTGCATCCATCCGGCCTCGGGGTCTAGCAGCCATGCGCGGTCGAAGACCTTGCGGGCGGCCTCCCCATACCCGCGATGCAGTAACGCTTCGCCCAAGGATGCCCAAACCTGCGCATCCCACGGGTCTTCTTCCAGCTGAGCCTTGGCTAATCGCTCAGCCAGCCGATAATCTTGCTGCTGCAGCGCTTCCTTGATCGCTTGATGGCTATTCCGGTTCTCCTCCATGCCGGCTCGGACCTCCTTTTACACAAAGCTTCCTTAACGAGCTGAATAGAAAAAGGCCAACCTTAAGTTGACCTCATCTATCCCGCGGTGACTATACTATACGGTTGGAATGATAGGAAAGACGTCCAAGGTGAGTGTATGATCCACCTTGTTCACATAATGCAGGTTGATAGTCGCCGGATAGTTTAATGAGCTGCCGTTCATGATGTTTACATAATTGTAATTAGAATTGTAGAAGGCATTATAGATAATATTCGGATTCGGGTTGTTCAAATCTACCAAATAAATGGCTTTTGCCTTATCGTCTGTCACAGGCGGAAGTATCGAATCCGGGTACAATACTGTCATCACTTGGTTATAATTTACGTGATGGACATTGTAGTCGCCTAACGGTGACGGCTTAACAGATAGCATTTTGCTGATGACATGCCCTGCCCTGTCCTGGGCCGAAACCTTCACATTTGAACCCGTATCGATGCTGGAGCCGCTTAGAGCTAAGTAATGGTCGGATGTAATGCTGGCGCTCAGAGATCCCGCCGCTTCTACGGAGGTATAGCTTAACTTGTCACTGTCTCCTTTGGTGGAATCCGTCTTCACATCGGCATCATAGAAAAGACTCAGCAGATCCAAATCGATGAGGCTCGTCTGCCCGCCTTGATCATCGAGATAAATCGTATCGATTCCATTGGGATCCACTATCGGAGCCGCATTCGGTAGCACGGTGATCGGAATTTCCATAACCACCGACCGGTTGAAGCTGTCCGTAGCTCTTACCTTTACGAAGAAGGTAACGGTTTCCGTGTTGCCTAATGGGGCTGAAATGTCCACAAAAAGGTCCTGTCCGTCCATTGAAGCGGAAGCATGATAGTTCGTATACAGCTCATCTTTATTCTCAAGCTGTAGTTCTAACCTGCTGCCGCTAAAGTAGGAACCCAAGCGCAGGAACTCAAACCGCTTACTCAAAAGCCCATCCGTATAGGAGTTCGGCCCTGGCACCTCGGTCACCGCCGGTGCCGGTGCTGCCTCTATCGTCACAGGCACTTCAAGAACGGCGCTTTTCCCGTAACGGTTCATTCCTTTTATTTTGACAACAGCAGAAGTGGTCACATTCTCAGGATAATTCGCTCCATAAAACTCTATGGACGGGCCTTCCCCGCCATATATCCATGTATAGACTTCACCCGCAGTACTGGCGTCCTCCTCTACCGTATAGCTTAGCAAACCGCTGTCGTCACTAAAGTACTTATATAAATAAACCCGTTGCCCTTCTCCTTCCATCATGCCGTTGGTAACGCTTATTTTGTCGCCGTCATAGCTCTTGACCGTCGGCGCAGCATAATCCGTCACGAAACGAATGTTAATTTTCTTGGACGTGCCGTTGGCAGGGTTTCTGCCAGTGACGGTAAACTGCGCATCCCCTATCGTCTCGCCAAAGACGAGCTGCGCTTGATCCGTATGGTTCCCTTCAATGGCGACCGTCATATGGCTGCCCTCCGGCAGCGAAGCCAACTCGAAATCCGTTGCGCCTGTACCATCAAAGATCGACGATAGCTGCACGGCATAAGGATTCGGATAATTTTGCGGGTCATCCTTATACCAATGAAGTGTATAGGAGGACAGTACGTCCACCTTGATATTTAACAACGCACTTTTACCAAATTTGTTCGTGGCCTTCACCTGAATCATTTCGGAGCCATCCGTCACTGCCTGCATTCCTTGAATCACCAGCTTGCCGGAGCCCTTATTGATGGAGGCTGTGATAGAGGGCGACATGCTTTCAATGCTGTAGGTTAAGCTTGGAACCTCTCCCGTTGTATCCCAGAAATACTCGGATACATTCACCGTTTTAAATTCAGTTACACTCATAAACCACTGTACAGGGTCCGGGCTGCCCATAACCTTCGGAGCCGGATATTCTATCACAACCGGGAGGTTAATCGTTGCGCTGTTGTTATATGTATTCGTCGCCGTTATCTGGAGGATTGGCGGGTTAGGCAGGAATGATGCCGGATTCACGTTATAAATCATTAATGTCCCGTCATTTTCATCAATGGCCGCATCTATGTATTCCGGTTTTTTTAATGAAAATTTTAATGGAGAACCCGGCTCCGTTGTGAAGTAGGCGGCCATGGACACGGATTGGGGTTCCGACCATCCTATCTTCCATTGGATAGGGTCCGGCAGACCGATGATGACAGGCACCGGATTATGGTTAACTTGAACATGAACTTGAACGGTCACTTCCCTGGAAGCTCCCGTAGCCATGTTGGTCCCCTTCAGCTTGAGCACGGTATCGGCAGCCGTTCCGCTGAATACAATGCTGGCATTCGTGCTTTCATTATCAGCTATCGTCGCTATCAGACCGTTGCCGGGTGCTTGCGTGATCTCAAAATGATTTGCCGCAATGTCCGCAAACATGGGAGTCAGCTGAACGGTAAACGGCATGGTGATATTATCGGGAACCTTGATAGTATACGTCGTTTCAACGGAACCGGTTTTATATAGAGGCTCAATCCCGTTCAACAGCGTTCTGACATCGGCAGCCTGCGTCACTTCGGAAGTATGCGCCGCAATATACTTCGTGACATCTCCGATATCGATCCGCTTATCCGCCCCTGCGTCCAATACGTGAACCTTGAATTCCTCCAGCTTGCCGGAGTCGTCGGATATCGTCACCATAGAGGAGCCTACCTGGTCGCCCCGCAGACTCAACGGATTCTGGGCCGAATAGGAATAAGTGGCATAGACAACGCCGCTGACGGATTGTGAAGTGACCTTGTATGAGCTGAGATTGCTTAAATAGTCGTTCAAATAAATCGTTGTTTCCGTTCCTTGTGCAATCGTCATATCTTGAATTGGATGCAGCACAACAGCCGGAGCAGCCATTACGGCGGAAGGCACGGCAATAACGGACATCACAGCCGCTGCGGATGCCGCTTTTGTAACCGAGCTTTTGGATACCATGGAAATCCACCTCAAAGTTCCAATTTAATGTAATTAACTATTATTCTATCATACGGTCTAGTAAAAAACAGTAGCTTTGCCGCGTGAACCCAAGGAATATGCTCTATTCCCACAGCTTTCTTCCGCCCTTTGACGTTCCCGATGGGGATCGGCTCTTTTTCCTGCCAAATATTAAGGATATATGAAGAGCTGCCCTTCTCTCCATAAAACCTTTAAATCCCTCTAACGCTGTCTTTACAACAGGGACTTATACTGAACAAGGCAGTTGAGATTACAGAAATACGATGAACTCACTGTGATAATGGTTAGGGGTGAAATGAAAGATATGAGTCTTGTGCCAAAAGATATCAGGATACCCTCCTCCGCCGCTTCCACCAAGCCCGTCCGCAGAGCGCGTATCCGGAGCCTGAGCCCTCTGCGCTGGAGAGAGCATCTGCTTGCTTACTTGTTTCTGACTCCGTCGCTGCTGCTGTTCGGCATCTTCCTTTTTTATCCCTTGCTGAAATCGGTTTATTTGAGCCTCCACCTGACTGACCCGCGCGGACGGATTGCGGCTTTCGCCGGATTGGAAAACTTCCAGGAGCTGCTGACTTCCGGGAAATTTTATCAAAGCTTGAAGGTGACTTTCTCCTTCACCTTGCTTACCGTACCTACCGGACTTGTCGCCGCACTTCTTCTCGCCGCCCTCTCTCATAACAAGCTGAGGGGGATGCGCGTGTTCCAATTCGTCTTCTCGCTGCCGATTGCCATTTCCGTCGGAACCGGCTCGGTTATCTGGATGATGCTGTACCATCCGAGCGTCGGGATTTTGAATTATGTGCTGAGCCTCTTCGGTACCCAGCCGGTAGGCTGGCTGACTGACCCTGCTGTGGCCCTTCTGTCCGTATCGGTCATGACGGTATGGATGAATCTCGGCTTCAATTATATTGTTCTGTTGAGCGGGCTGCAGGGCGTTCCGGAAGAAATTTACGACAGCGCCAAGATTGACGGGTCCGGGCCGATCCGAACCTTCGTACAGCTGACCCTGCCGCTCATTTCTCCGACGATCTTTTTCACGGCCATCGTGTCCGTTATCGGGGCATTCCAATCGTTCGGGCAGATGCACATTCTAACCAAAGGCGGCCCCATGAATACGACGGACGTCGTGGTCTACAACATCTATCAGGATGCGTTCGTCAACTTCCGCTTCGGGATCGGCAGCGCGCAGGCGCTCCTGCTGTTCGCATTCATTCTCATTTTGACGCTTATTCAGTTCAAATTTTTTGAAAAGAAGGTGCATTACCAATGAGATCCCGCCTGCAGCAAACGATTCTCTATATTCTGCTGTGTATTGCTGCGGCACTGGTGCTGTATCCTGTGTTCTTCACCTTATCCGCAGCCTTCATGACTCCGGCCGAATCCTCGGCCTATCCGCCCAAGTTCATCCCTGGCGGGCTGTATTGGGATAATTTCCTTAAAGTGATTCAGACCGTGCCTATCTTCACTTTTATTGCCAACAGCTTGCTCGTGTCGACTGCCATCATGATAGGGCAGCTTCTTACGGCGAGCCTGGCCGCCTACGCCTTTGCTTATTTAAGATTCGCCGGTAAAAGCGTCCTGTTCGCTCTCTTCCTCTCGACGATGATGATTCCGTGGGAAGTGACGATGATTCCGAATTATTTGACCGTCAAAAGCTGGGGCTGGCTGGATACGTATGAAGGCTTGATCGTGCCATTCCTCGCCACTGCGTTCGGTACGTTCCTGCTTCGCCAGTTTTTCCTGCAGCTTCCGGCCGGCCTGTTCGAAGCCGCCCGTATCGACGGCTGCGGCCATCTCCGCTGCTTCTTCATGCTAGTGCTGCCGTTATCCCGGCCTGCGCTGGCAACACTCGGGGTGTACTCGTTCCTGACGCATTGGAACATGTACCTGTGGCCGCTCTTGATTACGAACGGGGAAAAGATGCGCACCGTCCAAATCGGAATCAGCATGCTGCAATTTGAAGAGATGACCTCGTGGAATCTCGTGCTTGCCGGCGTCACCATCGTACTGCTCCCGTCGCTCCTGCTTCTCGTCTTGGGCATCAAGCAGCTGGTAGGCGGCTTAACGGCAGGCGCTTTGAAGGGCTAGCCCCTTGCATCGGACTCACTTGCGGGAATGATAACGCCATGCGGCTCGCAGCAAGAACACGGCCTTGTTTTGAACCTAGCTTGTCCTCATCCATCCTCGGGACATCTATTCATTCATAAAAGAAAAAGATCGTATTTCCGCTTTTGCATGAAATCTATACATCCAAAAAAAGGGGGAGAACTGTAATGAAGTTTATGAAAAAAAGCCTGATCCCGCTTTGCATGGCATCCGTTATGGCCTTATCCGCATGCGGCAGCAATGCGACCCAACAAGTAGCCGAAGGAGGAAGTAATTCCCAGCCTACAACTGCACCTGTTAAGAGCCAGGAGCCGGTCAAGGTCGTCTGGTGGCATTCCATGAGCGGTGAGCTTGGCAAAGCAGTAGACAAGCTCGTATCCGACTTCAACGCATCCCAGAAAAACGTGGTGGTAGAAGCCGTATTCCAAGGCACTTATGATGAAAGCTTGAACAAAATGAAGGCTTCCATGGACTCCAAGAGCGGTCCCGCACTCATCCAGGTATACGAAGTAGGCAGCCGCTTCATGATTGACTCCAAAGCCATCACTCCTATGCAAAAGTTCATTGATCAGGATAAATATGATCTGTCGCAGCTCGAAGAGAACATTCTGAATTACTATAAAATCGACGGCAAGCTGAATTCCATGCCGTTCAACACGTCCAATCCGATCCTTTATTACAATAAGGATATGTTTAAAGCTGCAGGTCTCGACCCGGAGAAGCCTCCTGTAACTTACGATGACATTGCCAAAGCGGCCAAGGCATTGACCAGGGACGGCAAAACCGGCGCTTCTTTCGCGATTTATGGCTGGTTCATGGAGCAATTTTTCGCTAATCAAGGCGCTGATCTGCTGAACAACGGCAACGGCCGTAACGGGGTGGCCACCGAATCTTTGGTTAACGGCGAAGCCGGCGTGAAAACCTTGAGCTGGTGGAAGCAGCTGGTCGACGACAAGGTCGCCCTCAATCTCGGACGCAAAACCGATGACACGAAAAAAGCGTTCCTCGCCGGCCAAATCGGCATGACCCTCGACTCTACCGGCTCTCTTCGCGGCATTGTAGACGGAGCCCAAGGCAAATTCGAGGTCGGAACGGCCTTCCTGCCTAAGCCTGCCGATGCCAAGGACGGAGGAGTTATCGTTGGAGGAGCAAGCTTGTACATCCTGAACAACCGCAGCGAAGCCGAGCAGAAGGGCGCATGGGAGTTCATCAAGTTCCTGGCCGAGCCGAAGCAGCAAGCTTACTGGCATGTGAACACCGGTTACTTTCCAATCACGAAGAAAGCTTATGATGAGCAAACGGTTAAAGATAACTTAACGAAATATCCGCAATTGAAAACAGCCGTGGACCAGCTTCACGCGACCAAAGCAAATACGGCGACCCAAGGCGCAGTTATGGGCGTATTCCCGGAAGCCCGCCAGCTGACGGAAACGGCCATTGAGGAAGCATTGAACGGCAAGAAGCAGCCGAAGGAAGCTTTGGACGCCGCAGCCAAGGAAATTACCGGCAAGCTCGCTGCATATAACAAAACGGTGAAGTAGCTGCTAAAATGCATAATTTCCCAACGCTCCGATCATACTAACGAAGTATTGGACTATGGAGCAGGAGGGATAATGGCATGCCTAGCAGCAGAGGACATCAGGGAGCTACCGGGATCGGACAGGCGGAGGAGCAGCTGAACGCCCAAGCCGAGGCCGCAGCCCGAATTCAAGGCGAAAGTGAGCTCGATCAAGCGGTAGCGGCGCAAGCGAATCAGCAGGAAACCGAGCTGGATGAAGTAATCCCATCCGATCAGGAAGCTTAAGCATCAAACAAAAGACGACTCCTATTCCGTAAATCCCGGAATGCGAGTCGTCTTTTTTGAATCATATCAGAGCACTTATTGAACATAGTTGCCGTAATCGGGAACGGCTAACTGATCGAAATGGTCCGCCAACGCCTTCAAGCCGTTCGTCAAAGCCTCTCCCCGCATGGGTTCCCCATGTCCGGTCACGGCGGCAGTCGGCTGCAATTGCTGTAAGGTCAGCACGGATTCCTTGGCTGCCTTCCAATCCGTTGTCAGGTACCTTGGAGGGCCATGAACCTCCGGTTCCTGCATAAGTACTTTGTACAAAGAGTCCTGCCTGACGGTCACAAAGGCGTCCCCCGCAATTAATGTTCGGTCACTATCTCTAAACAGGGAAACATGTCCCGGCGCATGCCCGGGCGTATGAATCCATCGAAACTCCGGCAGATGAGGAACCATCCCGTTAGCCGGCAGCGGCCTTACATGCTCCCCTAAGTCAATCGGAGTATTCGGAAATAGGAACGACATCTTCGCCACAAGCCCGCCCTCCACCGTCGGATCCGGCGCCGGGTAGCTCTGTTGACCCGTTAAGAAAGGCAGCTCCAGCTCATGCGCGTAAATAGGGGTTCCTTTCCAATGCTCCGCTAGCTCTATAATAGCGCCCACATGGTCAAAGTGCCCATGAGTTAGCACGATGGCTTCGGGACGATGGTTCGTACCGAAGCGATTCTCGACAGCGGCAATAATGGCCTCGGCCGAGCCGGGCATTCCCGCGTCGATCAGCACGAAGCGCTGCTGTTCCGGGCTTCCGATCATAACGATATTCACAATCTGGATCGTATGACACCATACATCCGGCGCTGCCTCGACGCCCGAGCCGCTTCCTATCGAGGTCATGGGAATGTATTTGTAATCCGTTCCGTAAGTCATTTCTTGATCCGTGCTCATTGGTTTTCCCTCTTTTCCCGTATGGTGTAAGGTCTTTTATATGCAGTCAAGATTTTTTCCAGGGCGGGTCTCCGTGCTTATGAATGATATCCGAAATCTTATAGAAAACCAGCGGGATAGCTATGGTCAATATCGTGCACCCGATCACCATCCCCGACGGCAGCCGCTTAATGAAGATCTCCCACAGATCGACCTCTCCTTTCCGATTTCAAAATGCTCCCGCTTCTCTGAACCTCAGATTCGACAGTCACTTCCACTTTAGCTTTAGTGAACAGCTTCCGGCCCTCCTCCCAATCCTTCTGAATGCTCTTCCATATTTCATAGTGGTCCCTGTACAAAAAGAGTTCCAGATCAACAACATCTCTGCCATATTTTTTCTGAAGCTTATTCATGGCGTTATCTGCAATGCTTTTGATCTTCTGCGATAGGGCGGCCTCCAGTTTCATTATCGCTTCTTCCTTTGTCATATCCATTTGTTTGAAGCTCTGGTCGACAATTCCTTTGGTACGAATATCAATGTGGAAAACCGGGCGCTCCGGGTCACTGACCTCGACCCACAGTCTTCGTCTCTCCCAATTGATTTCGTATCCGACCAGCCCCCCTTCTATCTCGGCATTAATGACTCCGCCACTCACGCTACCTCTTAACAAATTGATGCCCGCCGTGTCTCTCCCCCCGATAAAATCAATCAAATTATTGGTTCTTCCGTCGAATAAGGCGCTGCCTATGATGGAAATATCTCCTCGGTCCTTCGATACGGAAACCAGCTGAATTAAGAAGCTTTCCCGCTTCAGCAATTTTTCGTGAACCTCGCCTAATCTGGATTCTTCCAGCATGCGGGAGCTTTTCCTTGTGTTCTCTGCCGCCGAGGAAATGAACCTTGCCGGCAATTTCTCATTGGGAGGCTTTACCTCCAGTACTTGCTTGGCTTCTCCCTTGACAACCATGATCTTAAGCGATCTCCGCATTTCGCTGTCCCTTAGAAAATAATCAATCGTATCGGCAAACGCCCCTTCCTTTCTCGCTACCTCATCCGAAATAAGCACGACCTGAAGATGCTCGAAAAAGGGGGCACGGCTTGTTTTGGAGGCCAGCTTGGCCGCAAGCGAGGTCAACGTATCGCCATCAAGCGTAATGTTGAAATAGGCTCGGTTTGCTCCGCCCCCCGAATCCGTGCTGCCGCTTTGCTTGATACCTGATGGAACAACCAGTTGATAGGTGACCATAAACTCCCCCTTTTGCCCCTTTGCTGCCTTGCCTTCCTTACCGTTTGAATCCTTCATGGTATCGATGGCAATGCCAATGACAAAACCGCGTTCATCAATCTCTACACGGTCCCAGCAGCCGGTGGTAAAGAGCAAAATAAGGATAGCGGCTAACATCCCTGCTACTTTATCAACCACAGTCCGTCACCCCTCGAAGCTTGGCCAGGATCAGGAGCATGAGAGGCAGGACACCTGCAAACAAAATTCCCAAATAGCTTATCAGGTCGCCCAACATAGTAAACTCCGCCTGATCCTTCGGCAGCATTCCAAGCAAATACACGATGGGACTTAGGATCAGAATGCAAGTGCGCTTGGACATTTTTTTGAAGAGAGAAGTGTAGCAAATCACCGATACGTCCATAGCCATGCTGGTTGTATTGAAGATCGTCATCATCCAGATGACGAAGAATAACGATTCGAACCTTTCAAAAAACTCACCCGGTATTTTGACTTCCTTAGCAATCTCAATGGCGGGATACATAATGTTCATGGCTCCTGCATGCGAAAAGATGCCGATTCCAAAAATAAAAATAATTAAGTAGAAGATGACCGGAATGGCTATGCCATAGACCATCGCTTTGGCCGTCTCCTTCGGACGTCTCATCAAGCTTCCATAGAAGAGAACAATTTCAAAGCCCAGCATCGAATACATGGCCTGCTGCGATCCATTTAAGATTTCTTTAGGGCTGGAGATAAAAAAGGGCTTTAGGTTGTTCAAATCAAAAATTCCGATACTAAGTGCCATCATCAGTAGAGCTATCGAAAGAACGATCGGCAGGAACAGCACGTTTAATCGGATTAAGCCTACCCTGGAGCCTGAAACCGCATAAATGACCACAAGCAGAAACGTCATAGCGATAAACTCAATTGGTGTCCTTACGAATAAATATTGTTTGGAAATACTTGCAATAGCCCGCATCTCATAGGCACAGAACAGAAAGAAGTAAATGCCCTGCAGAAATATAAGCACACAGGCTATAGGCTTCGTTACAATAAGGCAGGCATATTCGAAAAATGTTTTGTGGTGATAACGGTTCACCAGCATGGATACGACGATGCCGAACACTACGGTTATCGTACCTGCCAGAAGAATGGACATCCACCCGTCCGACGACTTCGTGGAGGAAGCCACTAGCCTCGGTAAGGTGAGGACTCCGACCCCTATCAGCATGGAGGACACGGTCATGATCATTTCCTTTTGCCCGACTTCCTCATCCGCATATTTGAAAATTCCCATGAGCCCCCTCCTTACCGTTAAGTTTTTGTACGCTTCTTATCCTGAGGCTTCACCATCTCAGGACGGCTATCCAGCAGTTCAACAGGCGCCCTCATCAGCAGCTCCTTCCAATCCTTCACGAACATCGGCGCTATAGGAGTCGAGTAAGGAACCCCGAAGCTCTGTAAATTAACTAGATGAATATTAATCATGATATAAGCCAGCACAATCCCGTATATCCCGAATAACCCGGCCGCAAGCATGATGGCAAACCTAAGCATTCTTAGCGAGATGGCAAAGCTGTAAGCTGGCAGGGTAAAGGAGGCAATGGCAGTAATAGCTACAATGATAACCATAATCGGGCTCACGATGCCTGCCGTTACTGCCGCCTCCCCTATAACAAGACCGCCGACAATGCCGATCGTTTGACCGATCGGCTTGGGCAGCCGTATGCCCGCTTCCCGCAGCAGCTCGAGCGTCCCCTCCATCATGAAGGCTTCGACAACGGCCGGGAACGGAACCCCTTCTCTGGCTCCGGCGATGGAGAAGGCCAGCTTGGATGGCAGCATGCCATGGTGGAATTCCGTTAAAGCAATATAGAGCCCCGGCAAAAAAGTAGCAATAAATGCCGCTGTCAATCGAAGCAGCCGGATGACGCTCGATATCATCCAGTTCTGGTACATATCCTCAGGCGAATGAAATGAGGCGACCAGGGTAATCGGCAAAATCAGCTGGAAAGGCGTTCCGTCCACCAGGATGGCCACACGGCCCTCCAATAATGCTGCAGCTACTTTGTCCGGCCTCTCCGTATTTAATACTTGCGGAAACGGAGACATCACGTTATCCATGATCCATTGCTCGATAAACCCGGAGCCTTCCATATCATCCCGGTTGATCGTGCCCAGCCTTCGTTTAACCTCATCGACCAGCTTTGGATTGACAATATCCTCAATATAAGCAACGATAACCTCCTTTGGGATACGCTTTCCGATTTTATAGGCGTCAAACCGGAGATTGGGATCCGGCAGTCTTCTTCGAATCAATGAGGTCGTCGTGCAAATATCCTCCGTAAAGCCCTCTCGCGGGCCTCGAATGAGTGCTTCCGTCTCTGGTTCATCCACTCCCCGGCTTTTCCAGCCCTTCGTTCCGATAACCAGCGCCTTGCTGCTGCCATGGATGAGAAGTGCCGTATCTCCGGAAAGAATGGCGTTTAGAACGTCGCCCATCCCACTTACTTCCATAATGGAATGTAAGGGAAGCAGCTCCAGACGCATAAAAGAGATAAACGCATCCCCTTCGGCCGGAACAATTCTATTGGAATCCTCCAAGCTGATCAGCAGGCTTTTCAAAATTTGACCGTTGATAAGATCTCTATTGACGAGTCCGTCGATGCACAGGATAGCACATGAGTGGATGCTGCCGAGCTTAAATTCCTTCACCACAAGGTCGCTCGGAAAACCCAGCTTATGCCCAATATGATCCAAATTGACCTGAATATCTACAGACAGCAGGTTCCCCGGGTTCGTCATGTCTGCACACCGCCTTAAAGGTTTACGATACCAGTTATTACTATTACCTGATCCAGCTGCGATTATCCAAATCGAGCCATTAGGCCAAGGTAACCCTGTAGTGGAACCCCGAGAACCTGTTGCTAAAAAAAACAGCTCGGCTTGCTGCATTCCTGCAGCAAGCCGAGCTGTGTTCTTATAGCGGTGCTTATGCGGTTTTAAACTGCGATAAAAGCTGCTGAAGCTCTTCGGCCATATTGGACAACGATTGAGCCGAGGTTTGCAGCTCCTCCGTCGTCTGAAGCTGGCCTGTAGCAGAGGCGGAGACGTTCTGCGTTGAGGAAGCTGTTTCCTTCGCGATGTAAGCCACTTGCTGAACGGCAGCCGTTATTTGCTGAGCCCCTGCCGATATTTCCTCGGAGGTCGCAGCCATTTCCTGAATTTGCGAAGCGATTTGCGAGGTCGATACTAGAATATGATTGAAGTTTTGCTCGGTTTCCTTAACGAGCTCAATCCCCATCTGCACCTCGTCCTTCACTTTCCCCATCGCTTCACCGGACTCCTGAATGCTGGACTGAATTTCATGAAGCAGCTTGGCGATTTCATCAGAAGAGCTTCCGGATTGCTCCGCAAGCTTGCGCACTTCAGCTGCCACTACCGCGAATCCGCGACCCTGCTCGCCGGCGCGCGCTGCTTCAATTGCGGCATTGAGCGCCAGCAGATTGGTTTGAGCGGCAATTTCCTGAATAGCCTGCAAGATGCTGCCGATCTGATGCGACTTGACCTCCAGCATTTCAATAACCTGATCCGTATGATGAACGGACGAGTGGATGGACTGCATTTGATTTACGGTGTTTTGGACAAAGGCTTCCCCGCTCTCCGCCTGCTGCTTCGTCCATTCTACAGATTCGGCAATCGAGGACGCGCTTTCGGCCATTCTGCTGATTCCTTGCCCCACTTCTTCCATGGATCGCGATGTTTCTTCCATCGTAAGCGTCTGTTGATCAGCGCCTGTTGCCACTTCCTTGACGGTTGAGGCAATCTCGACGGATGCGTGCTGCATTTCGCCTGAGCTGGATTTCAGCTGCTCTGCAGACACGGTTACGAGCTGTGCATGCTCATTAATCGTTTCAATCATGGTTCTCATGTTATCCGTCATCTGTACGAAAGCGGCGCTGAGCTCTCCGATTTCATCGCTCCGGTTCAATGCAACGCTTTTCTCCGACAGATCGCCTTCAGAGATCCGCTTGGCTGCTCTGCTCATTTCCTTCAAAGGCTTGGATACATGCTGGGCCATCACGAAAGAGATCGCGAGTCCGGCAAGAATAGCGAGTACACTAAGCACAATAACCCAGGTAACCCCGGTACGGTTAGAGTCCTCCAGCTCCCCTGACCATTCATCGGCATGAGCCTGGATGTTGCGGGTAAGCACATCGATTATCATACTGCATCCGCTTATGAACTCGTCCGCCTGCTGAATCAGTCTCATGCCGTCAGGACTGTGCTGTTGAGCGGCGCTTAAAATTGCCGGGAACAAATTCTCATAGGACTCCCATTGCTTGCTGAACAGCTTCAGCAGCGTAACATCCTTTTCCGTAATGGCAAGCTGCTCCAGCGTTTTCGTCTTGGACTTGATTTCCGAGAACAGCGCCTTTGCTTTATCCGGCTGGGTCAACACTTCATCGGTTATGTCCATGCTGGACATGTCGCCCGAGCTTTTCTCCGGCATATTCAGCTGAATGCGAAGAATCAAGTCATCCAATTCCTTAATGTCGTGGTTCAAGTTGCCCAGCATAACCACACTGGGTAGGCCTTTTTGTGTCATTTGCTTTGATTTCTGGCCCATCGTATTCATTTGAATCAGTGCTGTTACACTTAGAACGGACAACAGCAGCAGGACGACCAAGAAGCTGACGAGCAGCTTTTTGTGGAGCGACAGCTGTGACAGCTTTCCGATAACGTCCCGTATCCATTCTTTCGCTTTCCCTTTCATTCTTTTTCCTCCGATTCTGTCTGTTTTGTTGGGTTTTTCTATTTTTTGAAAGCGCTATTTCCTTTCATTTACAATTCATCCCTTTGTATATTTCGACACTTTAGGCAGAATAGTTTAGAGACTTTTGTCGATTTTTATCATTTTCCCGAAAAAAGTTGCTGTTTTTTGAACAAAATAGGTATTTCGACCCATATCGATAGGAAAAAGATGCTTCGGGTGATTTGCCGGCTGCCTCGAAATGAATAATTCAACGTTAAAAAAAGCCCTTGCAGCCGAAAATGGTTCAGCTGAGGGCTTTCTTGCTTTTATAAGTCTATAATCTGGGCTTATCGTAGGGCTCTCCCATGTTGACATATTTCACTTGACGCACCTGCACGTTCGACGAGCCTATCGGGGTCTCGATGGTTCTGCTCTCATCCTGGGATGCCAGCAGGAGCTGAAATCCGAATGGAGCCAAAAAAGAAATTTGATTGCGGTCAGGATCGGCCTGATGCGGGAATACAATAGTGTATGAATCCTCGAAGCCTTCGTCCAGCGTCTGGACCTGGCTGCCTATAAGCGCAACGGAATTAAGCGACTCCTCCTCAAAATTGGCGATAATATTCTCCAAGGTCCGGGTATAGTCCTCGACGAACTGCTCTCCAATTTTCTTGATGCGCTCATTGGCAAAATAGTTATCCAAAATGTGAAACCGTTCTTCGTCAAAATAAACGAGCTGATGAATCAGCTGCATTCTTGCGGAATCGAGCGGACTATGGCTCATAGTAAGGATCACCTCCGCTGCGAACAATTTCTCCTTCCGTAAAATAGCCGTATAACGCTTTCATTTATGGAATGACCTCCTTTGAAAAAATAAGACCTCTCCGACAAGAGGTCCTTAGCGATATATTACCAGATTCATGCTTGTATGCCCAACCTTAACCGGCGAATTCGCAAGAAAAGCATAATCGGCAAAGGGAAACAGGCCGTACGTGTAGAATGGTTAGAAGCAAGAGAAATAAAACAGGAGGAGAACAACATGACGAAATCGGTAACGGTACAGGACCTGGTAAAGCGCTTCTCCTTGGAAGTGCTTGCGGGGCAAAAAGAACTGCATCGAACGATCGTAAAGCCTAAAACCCACCGTCCCGGACTGGAGTTTGTCGGGTATTTTGATTTTTTTCAGCAAGCGAGGGTGCAGGTACTGGGGAAGAAAGAAATTACCTATTTGCATACGCTGACCGAGGAAGAGCGAAACGAACGCATCGGCAACATTGTCAAATACCATCCTCCCTGCTTCGTAGTGACGCGCAATCAGGAAGGGCTTAAATATTTAATGAAATATTGCGAGGAAGAAGGCATCCCTCTGCTCAGAACTCATGAGGCGACTCCGAAATTTCTGGAGCTTATGGACGGCTATTTGACCAAAGCGCTGGCACCGGAAATTACGATACATGGCGTCATCGTCAACGTGTCGGGAATCGGCATCCTGCTGCGCGGCAAATCCGGCGTCGGAAAAAGCGAAACGGCCCACACGCTCATTCGGCGGGGCCATCGGTTAGTTGCGGATGATATTGTCGTGCTCAAAAAAATCAGCCCGGAGACGCTGATCGGTACTCACAACGGAAAAAGCAAGGAGTTCCTCGCTCTGCGCAGCATCGGTCTGATTAATGTATCGCGTCTATATGGAAGAAGAGCGTTTCAGGACGAGACGCGCATCGTGCTGGATATCGAGCTGACCCAATGGAAGGATAACGCCTTGAATAACGAATTGGAGCTGGAGCCGACCTTCACCGACTATATGGACGTCCGGATTCCCCATATCGAAATTCAGCTCCAACCCGGCAGAGATGTGGCGGGCCTGGTTGAAGCCGCTGCGAACAATTGGTACCTGCGCCAGCAGGGCTACAGCGCCGTTGAGGAATTCATGAAACGGCTGGAGGAAGGTTAGCCGTATAACGCTGCCTGCCCGTTAAGGCTGACGATGGATGGTCTCGCTATCCATGGGTAAATCCCCCATTGGCCAATGTAGAGGAAGGGCTGCTTCGGCCGCCTCCTCCTTCTCTGCCTTAGGCTCTGCTTGCGGGGTCAGGGCAGGATCATCCATCCATAAGCGGATCAGGTCGTTCATTTCGCGGTGGTTTTTGGTTGGAATTTGATGCCGGGCCCCCGGAATCAGATGATACGTGCAATGCGGGACTCGCCGTTGAATCAATTGGGCGTACCGGTGGAAGGATCTATCCTTCTCCCCATAAATCAGAAGCAGCGGTTTGTGGATCCGATGCAGCTTGCTCGTACAGTTATAGCCGAGGCTGCAGCCAAAATACTGCCGCATGTTGCGGACCTGTCCCTGCATCGCCCCGGCGTACAGCTGCTTGAATGTCGATGGCAAGTCGGCATTGCCGATAGATATTGCAGCAGATAGCAGCGTTTTGCCGGACAGCTTGCAGATCTGCCTCGCCGTCCAAATCAGGCTTTTGTTGAACCAGTCGCTGACCTCGGACATGGCGCTGACCAGAATGCCTCCAAGAAACCGCTGTGGATAAGCAATCATCGCCTCCAATACGGCGGAGCCTCCGGTCGAGTACCCGCATAGCACCGCTTGGGGCAGCTTCAAAGCGTCCATAAGCTTGCAAATATCTTCCGCTATAAGCTTATACGTAACCTTCTCTTCCGAGAAGCCGCTTTTGCCGTGACCGCGTATGTCGAACGTAATAACCTCAAAGCGGTCTGACAGCTGCTGCTGGTAAAAGAACACCTCTCCCGTCAATAGCGGCGGATGAATAAACAGGATCGGCACACCTTGGCCGATCCTTTCGTAATGCAGCTTAACCCCGTTAACTTCCACCATCGGCATAATGTTCACCTCTATCGGTTTTTCCATGATTATCCGATAGTGTCTCCGCAATTGCCTATTCCATGCATAGGCTGCATGAAACTAATGCCGGCTTACATTGCCTTATGCCCGAAGCTTTTCTAGGTGGCGGCCGCGCTGTTCTGTCTTTTTTGGATCGCATGCACGCCCATCACGACCAATATAAGCTCTTCGGTCGGCAGCTCCGAATGATTGGATAGTTCGAAAGCTCCGGCTCCGAAGAAGCTATCCGTTCTTCTAAATTGTGCAACCGTCCTGCCTTCCGGCTTATGTACCGTATACTCTCTGGAAAAAGCAGGAGATTCGATCTCATATTCCCCTCGAGAGCCTTCGTACCAATACTTTTTAGAAAAAAAGGACATCCTGGCCTTCAGAACGCCGATCTCCTCGCCGTAACGGTCGGAAATCATCCAAGCATTGGAGAAAAAACGGAATTTCCCGCTATAGGCTATTTCTCCGCGCTCATCCAGAACATGAATTCCGGAAGTGAACATGCTTTGCAGATCGAGCTCTCCCATTTTTTCATTGTTCTCATTAACGATGTCGGTATAGCCGGTTGAAAAGAATCGATCCGAGAAGTAGACCTTCATGACTCGGGCCTCCTTTGTCCTTCCATAAAGTTTCCAGGCTTACTTCTTATTACGAAAGCTGATTAAGAAATGTTTCGCATTGATGTCCTGGTCGAATGCAGGGATTTATTGGTTTTATAACAAATTTGTTACAAAAACTAGAAAAAGCCGCATCCCCATCAGACGGGAACTAAGCGGCTCTTTCCTTGCTTCCGATAAGCAGGCTACAATTCTACAATGACTCTTCCTTTGATCCGCCCTTGCAGAATTTCCCCGGCATAATGCGGTACTTCATCGAGACGAATACGGCTTGCAATCCGGCTCAAGTGGCTTGTCGGCAGCAAATCTTCGGCGGTCCGCTTCCACAGCTCGTAACGCCGCTCCGCCGGGTACTGCACCGAATCAATGCCGAGCAGGTTAACGCCGCGAAGGATAAATGGATGCACCGTCGTCGGAATCGCCCCGCCGCCGGTAAGTCCGCTTACCGCTACCGATCCTCCGTAGCGGATGGAAGCAAGCAGATACGCAAGGGACTTCCCGCCGACGGGATCGACGGCGGCCGCCCACCGCTGCTTCTCGAGCGGCTTGATGCTCTCCGGGCTCAGCTCGCTGCGGTCAATGATCTCCTGCGCTCCGAGCGAGCGCAGGTAGTCGTGCTCCGCGGCTTTGCCGGTGCTGGCCGCGACATGATAGCCGCGGGCGGCGAGCAGCGCCACGGCAAAGCTGCCGACGCCGCCCGTGGCGCCCGTCACCAGCACGGGGCCCTGCCCCGTCTGCAGGCCGTTATGCTCCAGGCGGTCGATGGACATCGCCGCCGTCAAGCCGGCCGTGCCGATGGCCATGGCATCGTGCGGCTCGAGGCCCGGCGGCAGCGGCACGACCCAGTCGGCGGGGACTCTCGCCATTTGGCTCAAGCCGCCATAATGCGAGACCCCAAGCTCGAAGCCTGTAACCAGCACGGCTTGTCCCGCTTGAAAGCGGGGATCGGTGGAAGCAACCACCGTTCCAGCCAGGTCGATGCCCGGAACATGAGGGTAAGTGCGTACGATGCTGCTGTTAGGAAGGCAGGCTAGCCCATCCTTATAATTGACACCCGAAAAGCTTACGCGAATCAGCACCTCTCCTTCCGGCAAGTCCTCTACCGTCAGCTCCTTCACACCGATCTCAAAGCGCTCCCCCTGCTTATCAATGACCAAAGCCTGAAACGTTTCCGTATCCATTGCCATCTTCGCTTGCCCCTTCCTTCCGTTAATCTGCCTTGCTTCCGCTTCTTAGCTTCTTGGAAACCCGTCAAGCCCATGACACTCATTATTGAATGATTATTCCAGCCCCAATAAGCTTTTATGTATTTTGATAACAACCTTTCGGATCGGCTGATCCTTGGTTACACTGCAGCACGGACGATGAATATCTCCCGGATAAAATACGGCAAAGGAACCTGGACGAAGCACCAGGGAGCTCTCCTCTCCGACCTTTTCATAGAATGCAATGTCCCTGGTCTCGAAGGACTGTTCCGAAATTACCGCTTCCTCCGATAACGGAACGACGCGAATTACTTCTTCTCCGGACAGGAGGAATTGTATATCGGTATAAGTTCGATGGGATTCAGGGCGCTGCTGCTGCCAATCCTTCGTGGCAGGTTCTTGCAGCAAAGCAAACATCAGATCGCCTTCAATCTCATATTTGCCCGCTGGTAAAGAACTGAAATCAGTGCTGCGAATATACTCTATCCCCTTATTCACCGCTTCGGGGAATAAGGCCTTTTCTTTTTCCCAATTCGTCAAATCGCTAAAAATCATCTGCTGCACAACCTTTCCAGATAAGTAGAATGAACGGATGAAATATGGACTCTCTTCTTTCCAGTATACTCCTTCATGAAAAAAAAGAAAAAGCCCGCCATCCAACCTGGATGACGAACTTCTTGCAGCTATTCTCGTGTCTCTACCTCAAGCTGTTGGCTAGAGCCAGCAGCTCCTCCTTCGTCACGTTCGGAGACGACGTCATAACGTGGTACAGCAGCGTTCTTCCCTCCGATGGTTCCATCCAGCTCACTTCCCGGGATTCGCCGCCGTCCGTCCACAGAGACTGGGGATTTATGGTATAGTACCCTTCCCGGCCGGTCACGGCAACCTTCTCTCCCGTAGTCTGATCTCCGGTAACCAGCTTCAGGTCGATCTGCTCATCCCCGGCGGACATAACCTGATAGCGAATTTCGATCTCGTCGTTATGGGCATTAGCATAAATGAGCCCCGGACTAACCAATCCATCGGCCCCGAACGAAGGAACAGCCGCTTTTTGCCACGTGATCGTCTGCTTCGCTTCTTTGGCTTGCTGCTTTAATTTCTTCGCATAGTCTGTATAGCTTTGAGCATCCATCAATCCGATTCGAGGCTGAAGCTCTCCTCTGACAAAGGAAAACCCTTCCGGCACTATGGCAGGAGCCTTGGCCTGTAAGCCTGCCTGCTCTACCTCCCGCTTCCACTGCTCCATGCTCGTGTAGGCAACAGGATGAATCAGCAGGGTCACGGCCGGCAGCTTGAGCTGCTCCAGGGGCTGCACATAGACTACAGCTGCTTCTCCTGGTGCCAGCTGGCTTCTGACATCACCGTACGCTCCCCGAATTTGTTCGCTTAAAGTATCAGGCAGCTGTACAGCCGAACTCTTCGACACCTCCAGCTGAACCTTATTCGTTTGCATCGTATAGAGCAGATTCGAAGCATACGCGACACCCGAGAACAGGAAAATGCACGCCGCCACAAGAGCGATCCGCGCTTTGCCGCTGAGCCTTCCGCCTGACCTCCTCCGCTTCCCCGCGGCATAGGCTTCAAACACTCGTTCCGCTCGAGCATCCAGCTCTTGAGGGACCGTCAGCTGCCCGGCGTATTGCCGGAGCTCGGCTTTTAGTTGGTTTTGGATGGACATGTGGTGTAGCCTCCTTCATCATCCGTTATGGGATTGACAGATAAATGACGCAATCTGTTAAGCGCCGTATGATGCCGTGATTTCACCGTACCCATCGAAATATTCAGCAGCTCGGCTATTTCCTCGAACGAGTACTCGTGGTAATAGCGTAATACAATAACGCTTCGGTGCTTATAGCTCAGTCCTTGAACCAGCCGGATCAGCTCGCTGCGATGCTCGCTAAGCAAATACAGCGACTCGGTATCCGCAACCGATACATGAACCTCCATACGGGCATTGCGCTCGTGAATTCGAAACCTGCGCCACAATTTACGATTCCAATTATGAACCTGGCGAATAGTTAATCCTGTTAACCATGCGCGGAACGGCCGGTCGAACTGGTACTTGGAAATCGATTTGAGCATCTCCGCATACACTTCATTCACGACATCGTTCACGTCCTGCTTGTTATTCACCAGCAGGCTTACGGTTCTGTACACCTCCTCTTTGCTGTGCTCATACACGACTCGAAAGGCTTCCTTACTTCCCGCTGCCATTTGGCGCAGGGATTCATGCAGTAATGGCTCTGTCATAGGCGGCCGGCCCCCTAATCTTTACTTCACTCTATATTGGTCCTGTGCCCGAAAAAGGTTCATTCTTCGAGTCTGTTGATAAGCCTGTAAGGCTTGAACTATTGTCAACATACTCCGGTGGGGCATCCCCTCCGGCCGCTGTTGAAACCCGTGAATTAGATTATATTTAGCGGTATTTTCACGGATTTCAAAGGCGGACGTAAACTCCTTCGAGGCATACCCCACCTCCATATGTAGCTTAGTTCTCGCAAAAATAGGTTTTTTCAACAACTTAATTCTCCTCTTCTTTAAAATAAACCGCTAGGTGGAGCCAGGGTTTCAAAGCCGATTTGAGGTACTGTGCGGAAAAAAAGCCGAACCGGCATCGGGAAATTCCCTCATCGGCTCGACTTCTACTAGCTTGTGCTATCTTCTGTTTTTAAAAATGCTCTATCGGCCAGAAACGCTCCTTGGTGATTTGGGCAAGCTCCTTCTCATTCAATACGGTGACAAAGGCCTGCTGATCCACATGAATAACGGCGAACTGGTACCCGCTGCCAGCTATCTTGGTATTGATTTTTTTCAAAATCCCTACATCCATAAAGTCATTCATATACTGAGGGTATAAGGTCACATTCTCCCCGTTCAAGTTCAATTGCACTTTTATAGGGCCTTCTTCGGTATTCCATGTTTCTACGATATCGCTTGGGTTAAAGGCGCCTCTTGAAATTCGCGCCCAGTCCTGCAGCGCTTTGACATAAACTTGATTTCCTTTGCCGACATCAGCTTCGGTATCCTCCATCCATACTCTGTTTTTATCCAGCTGCAAAATAAAGTGATCGGCATACCGCTGGTAAATAGTATGGTCCTGGTACGGATCAAAGTCTTTATCTGCCGCGAAATCGTTCGGGTAGTTGTCAATAAAGTTCTTCTCAACCTCGTTGACGTCCATCGGCTGGAAGAAGCCCATTTCCTTATAATAAGCAAAAATTTCATAGATTCTTTCCGCTGCGCTCTTTCCTTTGTACTTCTCGGCTATCTTTTCTTCGGGAGTAGGAATCTCCTGGAAGGTCCGAGCTATGTCCAGTAATTCTGTAGAGGATTCGTCGAAGTCGGTTTCAGGCATTAGTAGTGATATTCTATAAAAGATATCTTTTCCCTGAATTACGATCTGCTCTGCTATAAACCTGCTTGAGTTCATTTCAAAGGAATACAATCTCTGTACTGCGTTCAATCCATTAACCTTGAAATTCTTTATCTCCGATATGGGCTTAACCCCATCATCATGACTATTAATATCCTCAATGTAATCTTGCAGATTTTTTATTGATGAATAGCGATCTTCCAAAACCATGAGTTCAGAGGTATTGAACACAGCATAAACATCAATAGGATAGTATTCAGGCTTGAAACGCTCTTCCCATTTATGGCCCGCCTTAAAGCTCCATCTATTATCTAAAGACTTAAACTCTCGCAAATCTTTATAGATATTGATCGTCTTGTAAGTCTCTTTCCACACCATATCGTAATGCATGACTTCGCTGATAAAACGAACAGGTACGAACAGGTTCCCATTCTTTACTTTAGGGGCTGACGGGAGCTGCTGCTGTATGCCGTTCACGGTTGCTGTCAGGTCGTTCACTTTAAGGGTGATTTGAAGCCCCTGCTTCTTGCCTGAGACGATCTGATTGCGTTCGTCCCATTCGATTTGAAGTCCCAGCGCCTCAAATAATGGACGAAGCTGTACCAAGGTGATGCCGTTCTCAACAAATGGCGCTTCATCAAAGCTGATTTGTTTCCAGTCCAGTTTTACTATGATTTCATTGGGATCGGATCTCATAGACGGCATTTGGTTGATAGTAACTCCCTGTCTCCTAAGCTCGTCTAGGATATTCTTTCCTTCGTCATGCAAAGGATTATTTTCGATATAAAGTGTTGTAAGCATTTTGATAGAGGCCAGCGGACGAATATCCTGAACTTGATTGTTATTGAGGAAAACGAGTTGCAAGGTGGGATGATCTTCTAGAGCTTGAACATCCTTAATTTGATTTCCCGATAGCGATAACCATTTTAAAGGCAAATGGGCTAATGCCGTTATATCTTCAATCTGGTTATTGCCAATCAATAAGTCCGTAAGGTGACTATTTTGAGCAAGACAATCAATCGAAGATATTTGATTATCCGATATGACCAATTGCTGCAGCTGATACAAGCTGGCCAGCGGACAAACATTCTCAATCTGATTATGTTCCAGGCCAAGTATTTTAATTTCCGTTAATTGCTTAAGCGGAGACAAATCTTTAATTTCCTGGTTAGGCGCATACAGCGATTTAAGATTTAGGGCGTGCTCCAGTCCCTTTAAGCTCTGCACCTTGCCCTCCTCTTGCGGATATAAGGAAGTCAGCTCAAGCAGAGCTTCTTCCGTCAGCTCTTCGCTCTCATCTAGGTTCAATTGTTTCTTTATAGCCTGCTCCAGCACCGGATCTTCGATCAGCTTGCCTTCGGCGTGAGCTTCACTTAGCGGAATTACCAAGAGAAGCATTAGACCTGCCAGCAGTGCCGGCCATGCCCATCTTTTCATATTTGCGACTTCCCCTTCGTCATTGTTATTTCAGAGTCCCCCATGTTTGCCCAATTGGAAGCGGCTCGCTTGACTTATTCCACAAGGAAGCGCAATTTCCTTTTTTCGACAATATTTCGCAAAAAAAAGCCAACCCCTTGCCTTATGAAGGCTCGAAGTCAGCTTATCTGTCCTTGTTTAATGCTCCCTAATCCATACGGTCATTTCGCCCTGCTTCCGGTTCCCCCATAAGAAGTATGGAATGGCTTGCAATTGGTGGGGTACTGCCTGCCGGGTCACAGGACGATATAATTCCTCCTCGCCCCATTCTCTCTCATCATCGCGTGAAGCCTCCGCTTCTACGACGACTATGCCTCCGAATAGATGATCGTCGAACCTCTCGGTCAGCTCCGACTTGCTATCCAGTACAATGGCGGTCAAGAGCCCGCCGTTATCCTCTTCCTCCAAGCAGTAAACCAGAGGCCCCCGTTGAATAGCGGCTTTGCCCGCATTCGCCCGCAGCCTTGGATTCGAACGGACCCGCTGCGCTGTCATGGGCAGCTCCAGCTCCACGACATCTCCCGCCTGCCACAGCCGTTTGATATAGGCGTATCCGTCTACGATAAGCGGTTCCACCTCTATAGGTTCTCCGTTGACTTGAAGCCGGGCGTCGCGGCACCATCCGGGGATGCGGAGGGCTAAGGCGAACTGCGCTGCCTCGTCCGGAGTGATCTCCAGCTGTATTCGGCCTTCCCACGGATAACGGGAAATCTGCTTTAGCTGCAGTCGTGTGCCCGCCGTCTCCACTTGCGCCTTGCTTCCAATATACAGGTGCGTGTACACGGTATCGTCTGTGCTTGAATAAATATAGCCGCCAAGAGAAGCCAGTAGCCTCGCCACGTTAGGCGGGCAGCACGAGCACCCGAACCAAGGCTGTCTGACCGCCTTAACATGCTTGCAGGACGGATTGTGTTTGCTGGCCTCCGGCCATACTTCCAATGGATTCACGTAAAAATAATGCTTTCCGTCCAGTGCCATGCTGCCTGCTACGTTATTATAGAGAGCCCGCTCCAGCACATCGGCATAGGATCCTTTGGCTTCCAGCCGGAGCATCCGCTCTGCAAAAAAGATCAATCCGATCGATGCGCAGGTTTCCGCATACACCGTATCATTGGGCAGATCATAGTCAAAGGTGAATGCTTCTCCGTGCGCCGTCGAGCCGATACCGCCGGTAATATACATTTGCTTGGATACGATGTTGCTCCAAAGCGTGCGGCAGGCCTCAAGCAGCGACGCATCCCCGGTATGCCCCGCCAAATCCGCCATTCCCGTGTACATATAGACCGCACGCACCGAATGCCCTACCGCTTCCTTTTGCTCTCTAACCGGCATATGGCTTTGATGATAAGCTAAATTTGGAGGAGATGCTTTCCCAGGTCTCCAATGGGTTGTCCCTCCTCGCTTTTCCCACTCCTGCGTGAAAAAATGAGGCTCCCGGCCCCGCTCATCAATGAAATATTGGCTGAGCTTCAAATAGCTCTCGTTCCCTGTCACCCGGTACAGCTTGACAAGGGCAAGCTCGATTTCCTGATGGCCGTCGTAGCCGCGAATTTGTCCCGGTTCCCTGCCGAAAACCGTACCGATATAATCGGCAAAGCGGCACATTGCCTCCAGAAACCGGCGTTTTCCCGTCGCTTCGTAATAGGCCACGGCAGCCTCGATCAAATGGCCGGCAACGTACAGCTCATGACAATCCGTTAAGTTCGTCCAACGATTCCCGGGTTCTTTTATCGTAAAATAGGTATTAAAATAGCCGTCCTCATGCTGCGCTTCTTCAATCAGACCTATGACCTGATCCGCTGTTGCTTCCAGCTCCGCATCCGGGTGATTTGCCAGAGAGTAAGCCACAGCCTCCAGCCATTTGGCTATATCGCTATCCTGAAATACGAACCCTCCGAACTCCCCTGTCTTCTTGCCGGCGGCAATCAGCAGATTGTTCATGGCATGACTCGGTTCGGCACCAGGAATCCGATCATTTAGAGCCTCCCATTGGTACGGAATGACAACCTCACGAACCAGCCTGGTGTAAGGAGACCAGAACGGATCCTCAATCTGAACCTTGCTGAGCGGCACCTGTCTGCTTGTAAACAGCGACATCCCTTCACATCCTTAAGTATGTTATATAGATACAATTTGAACCTTTCATTTTCCCATCATATCTTATAAAATGATTGAAAAATACGAATAGAATCACCCTATATTTATACTATTTGAACCTTGGAGTGAAGAAGCGTGGAGCCTCTCTACCTGCATTTTCAGGCAGCCCCGCTGCCTTATTTCATGGAATGCGGCAGGACCGTCTATCAGACAGGACAGCAGCATCCGAACCGGGCCAATCTGGGGGTATTCGATCTATTGCTCGTCAGCCGGGGAACGCTCTACATTGGAGAGGAAAACAAACAATGGGCCCTGACCGCAGGAGAAATGCTGATTCTCCTTCCCGACCGTTATCACTATGCGGCAGCCCCTTGTGAGGAAGAAACGACGTTTTATTGGCTGCATTTTCAAATACCGGGAACATGGAGGGAATCGGCTGCGGCCTTCTCCGAGCCTGCGGCTAAAGAAAACACGGCAGGCCATCTGCAGCTTCATCCGGTTCAGCAGCATAGCATGGCGATCCCCAAGCATTGGGCTATGCCTGTGCCTCAGATGGGCTATGATCTGTTCGCCAAGCTGCTAGGCTGGTCTGCGGAGCTGCGATCCAGCGGCTTCTGGGAACAGCAGCAGCTGTTTCTGGAGCTTCTGCGCTCGGCCGTTGAAGGTCAGCACATCTTCAATACTCATCCGTCCCGGGTTGTCGCCGAACAGGCGGAGGCCTTCTTGAAGCGCCATTACCGGAGCGATGTGACCAATGCGATGCTGTCGGACGCCCTTCACTTTCACCCGAATTATATTACCCGATGCATGAAGGAAGTGTACCAATGCACTCCGCTCGAATACTTGCTGCGATATCGTCTGGAGCAGGCGAAGCTGCTTCTGGTTAAGACCGACCTGCCGGTCTCGGAAATTGCCGATAGCGTTGGCTTTCATTATCCCGCTTATTTCTCCCGCTGCTTTACGCAGAGCATTGGGCTGACTCCCCGGCAGTACCGCAAGCAGTTTCAACCTGCCTCCCTGCCGGACACGGTGGCCTCAGGGTCCAAGGAAGCTTAGGGTTAACCCGATTTTCTGTAAAAAGGGAAGCGCTTAAAAAGCCGCCCAAGCGCTGCTTGCCGTTCCTTTAATTGACACAATTAGTCAGATTTTTTCGACAATTTCTGCCCCAGTCATGGTATAATGAAAGCGTAGTAACAAACGAAATAATCACGGAGGTGGTTATCATGCTATTCAATAAAATTCTCGTAGCATACGACGGTTCGAACTTGTCCAAGAAAGCGCTCGCCAAAGCGATTGAAATTGTGCAGCAGGAAGCCGCACAGGACGCTAAAGCGCCGGAGCTCCACGTCATTCACGGCGTGCAGGACGTATCCTATGCTATGGGTACTACCATTACCATAGATCCGAAAATCAGCGAAGGGGTTCTTCAGGAAGCAAGAGATCTCGTCCCTTCTTCGATAGACGCCAGCTACATTATCCAGAACGGCTCTCCCGCCAATTCGATTCTGGATTATGCCCATGATAACGGAATTGATCTCATCATTATGGGCAGCCGGGGACTCGGAGCTATTCGCGAGTTCTTCTTGGGAAGTGTCAGCCATAACGTGGTACAGAACTCCAAAGTGCCTGTCCTTATAGTGAAATAATATGAAAAACGAGCAACAGCACTACACCATCTCCGGTGTAGTGCTGTTCTCTTTTTACCGCCATGCTGCGGTATCTACCACTCTATCGCAAATGCGGTCAATCAGCTTACGCTCATGACTGATAACCAGAATGCCGATGTCCCGCTTGCCGGCCTCGGCCAGAACAGCATGCCAGATTTGCGCTTGGGTAATCGCATCGAGCATCGCCGTCATTTCATCCGCTATGAGAAAGCGGGTTCCCGCTCCAAGCGCACGCGCAACACAGAAGCGCTGCAGCTCGCCGCCCGACAGCTCATTCGGCCATCGGCCGAGCCAATCCGCTTCAATGCCCAGCGCGGCCAGCAGTTCCGGGTCGGGCTCTCCCCCTTCCCGCAGCATTCGCCCCATCGACCAGCGCGGATTCACTGCTTTCTCCGGATGCTGGAACACCAATTGCACGGGATGAAAGCCTGTTGCAGGCAGCGGTCCTCCGTCTAACATAACCGCTCCCTCCCGCGGCTTTTCGAAGCCCGCCAGTATGCGGCCAAAGGAAGTTTTGCCATAGCCGCTGGGGCCAACCAGCCCTACAACCTCACCGGACCTTATAGTCAGATCGACACCGCGGAACAGCCATGGCTCTTTATCATAATGAAATCCGATCTTGCGTGCCTCAAGAAGCATGAATGCATCTCACCCTTCCTTCGCGCAGCTCCCTCTCTGCCGGCAGCGCATCGCTGCATTCCGCAGTGGCCATTGCACACCTCGGCGCAAAGAGGCAGCCCGGCGGCAGCGCAGACGGATGGGGCTGAAAGCCGGGGATAGGCGCAAAATCATTTTGCGGCAGCGCCCGCCACAATGCCTTCGTATAAGGATGGCGAAGAGCCTCGCCCGTTCCATGGAAATCCTCCCTGCGGGCGACTTCAACCGTAGTGCCTGCATAGAAGACGGCAACCCGATCGGCAATCGTCAACGCAGCTTCTATATCATGCGTAATCAGCATGACGCCGGCACCGCTATCCGCAAGCTCCCTGAATCGGCTAAGCGCTTCTTGAACGGCCGAGGGATCTAGGCCGGGAGTCGGTTCATCGGCGATAATCAGCTTCGCACCGCTGATCGTCGCGGTAGATACGAGTACTCGCCGGGCCATACCCCCGGACAATTGAAACGGATATTTCCGGTCCGTACCGGGTGCAAGCCGGTATCGCTCGAATACTTCCTTCATACGGGCGTCGGCATCCCCTTCACGTACGGAGGCCTTCACCTGTTCACCTACCCGCATAAGCGGATCAAGAAAAGTAACCGATTGGGGGACAAGCGCGATCTCCCTGCCTCTTAAGGAAGCAGCCCGGTCGGCATTCAGCTCCAGCCCCTCATATAGAAGAGTGCCGCTCATCCTCGCATTCGACGGCAAAATACCGAGAACAGCATGGGCCAGCAAGCTTTTGCCCGATCCGCTGGAGCCGACAACCGCTACAATTTCACCGGGATAAATCGTCAGATGCAGGTCATGGATCACTTGAATCGAACGCTGCTTAAGGCCGCGTGTATATTGGGTAAACGATAGGGAAAGGTTTTGTACCTGCAAAATCGCCATGGTTCCTGTCAGCTCCTTTGCTCTCTAATGCTGCATGGGTAGCAGCTATTCATGTGACTGATGCGGGTCGAAGAGCCGGCGCATATTGTCCCCAAGCACATCGAACGCTCTTACGATAAGCAGAAGACATAAGCCCGGGAAAAAAGCCAGCCACCACATCCCGGTTGATAAATACCGCATGGATTCGGACAAAATAACACCAATCGCAGGCTGATGAGGGGATAACCCCATCCCGATAAAGGTTATAGCCGCTTCGTGCAGAATAGCATGCGGAAACAGCAGCACCACGCCGACCACGAATTGAGGAGCCAGATGCGGCAGCAAATGTCTTGTTGCAATCCACCAGCGTGATTTGCCCAAATGCCCGGAGATTTGCACGAATTCGGCCGACCGGAGCTGCATGACTTCCGCCCGAATGACGCGGGACAAGCTCGGCCAATGAGTAAAGGCAATACCGATAATGATCCCTTTGGCCCCTCCCCCCATGACGAAGGCCAGAAGAATGAGCGTCACCAAATGGGGGACACTAAGAAACAAATCTATAAGCCAGCTGATGATACGATCCGCCGTTCTGCCCATGGTGGCGGCAGCTAACCCTAGTGCCATAGCAATGATGACACTGGCCGCAGCCGCGGTTAAACCGACTCCAATGCTGAGGACAAGACCTTTCATCGTTCTGGTGAACATATCCCTTCCCAGCCAATCCGTACCAAACAGATGGCTCCAGGAGGGCGCCATATTGCGAATTTCCAGATGCGTCTGGATCCTGTCGCTGCTTAAGAGAAGGCCTTCCAGCACTACAAAAGCCAGCAATAGAGCAGACAGCACTGTCATAGTAACCGTTCGCTGCCTGCGGTTCATTCTTCCTATGCTCATCTTTTCGCCCGCCCCTCTCTAAGCCTGGGATCGACAAAGCGATAGATCAGATCCGCCAACAGGTTACCGGAGAATACGAATACAGCGCTGAACAGCACCAGCCCCATCAACAGCGGCACATCTCCCCGAAGTCCGGCTTCTACCGTAGCCTGACCGAGACCCGGATAAGAAAATACCTGCTCCGCCAGGACAGCCCCCCCGAACAGCTCGCTGAAGGACGCAAACTGCAAGGTTACCGCAGGAAGCGCAATATTGCGCAAACCATGCCTCCAAAAAAGCCGAAAGCCCCGCTCGCCCCGTGCCTTTGCGAACAAAATATAGTCGCTCGACAGTACGCTGACCAGCTTCTCTCTGGTATGCAGGGCGATCGTCGCGATACCGATAACGCTCAGTGTCATAGCCGGTAGAATCATATGTACCAGCCGATCGGTCCAGGTTACCTCCTGCGAGAGCACTCCGGCAGGGACGCCCATCCCGACAGGAAACCATCGAAGCCATACGGCGAAAACAATCAGAAGTACCAGTCCCATCCAAAAGGTTGGCGTGGAAGCCAACGTATAGCAGTACCATTTGATCGCCTTATCGATCCAACGGTCCTTGTTCATTGCCGCAATAATCCCGGCCGCAAACCCGATAACCCCTGAAAGCAGCCATGCCGTGCTCATTAGCGCGATGGAGCTCTTGAATCGTTCGCCGATGACCTCGGTAACCGGACGGCGAAAGATCATGGATGTCCCCATATCCCCTTGCAGCACGGAGGCCGACCATTTCATATAGCGCTCCATAGGGGGGCGGTCGAGCCCCCAGTGGGCCGCAATCCGTTCACGTTGCTCCGGCGAGACCTTCATCATATCCGAGCCGACATAAGCCTGAACCGGATCGATCGGCGACTGGCTGATTAGCAGGAACGATACGGCACTGATCGCTATCAACAGAAGGCACAGCCTCAGTGCCTTCAGTCCAAGAAACCTCACCAAGCTTCCGCTCATGCTGCCAACACCCGCTTCCCTTAGTTCAGCCATTTCCACTCTTCAATATTATCCGTAACCGGCCAGCCGTGGCCGTGCGGATGAATCCTCTGCTTGCCGATATCGAGGTTATCTTTGACCAAGTACAAATGGTCGATGTTGACGAGCCAGGCCCAAGGAGCATCACCTTTGGCGCTCAATCCTGTAGCTCCGTCCCACTGCGCCTTTTTCCAAAATTCCATAGCATCCTTCGTATTCGTTGCCCGAAGCGCCTTGTTCATATAATCATCCACCTTCGGGTTACTGTAAAAGCCCGGGTTGTAATATTCCACACCGCCGAATTTGCTGCTGTACACATTGAACATTTCCATCGGATCGTTGCTGCCCCATCCGAGCAGCAGTGCGCTGGAGTGCATCAGCTTTTTAATTTCGTCCCAGCTTTTGCCGTCAACCTTCATGTTAATGCCAATGGATTTCATCTTATCTGCAACCGTAATCGCCAACGATTGGCGAGTCACGTCATCGGACGGATACAGCAAGGGAAACTCCGCCTTCAGCGATCCCTTGTCCAGGATGCCGTCGCCATTCGTATCCTTCCATCCCGCATCGGACAAAAGCTTTTTTGCCGCCTCCAGATCGCCGTCAGGCACGACAGAGTCGGCATTGTACCAAGGCAGGCCATCATTGACCGTAAAGGCAGGGGTACCATGTCCCTCCAGCACTCCTTGGACGAGGGCCCTACGTTCTATCGCCGTATTGATGGCTTTTCGAATGGCGATATCGGCCGTTACGTCATTCCCGATCGGATATCCTTCCTTCGTCTGCCCGCCGGCTTTCACGTAGGGGAACACGATCCCCCGGTTATCCACCGTATGAACGGTCTCCAGACGCATCCCGGGAACCTGCTGCTTGCTGAATGCAGCCGGAATATAGGACACATCGACCTTTCCAGCCTTGGCGGCGGCAAAGGCGGCATCCTCGCTCAAGAACAGGAAGGTCAGCTTTTTAAAATACGGCTTCGCTCCGTAATAATCCGGGTTCGCCTCAACAATCAGCTGCTGGCCTTTGTCCCACTGAATGAACTTATAGGGGCCGCTGCCTATCGGTTTTTGCGAATAGTCCTTCCCATGAGCATGCTTCGGAACGATTCCTGTCGCCAGCATCATTTGAATAAAGGTCGATTGCGGTTCCTTCAACGTAAATTGGACTGTCGAATCGTTGGGAGCCTCCACACTTTTCAAGTTGCTCAAATCGATAGCCGAGCTGCTCTTGGCGGCAGTTTCGTATGTATATTGAATATCTCCAGCGGTCAGCGGCTGCCCGTCCGTAAATTTTGCATCCTTACGAATGATGACCGTCCATACCGTTCCGTCGCCGCTCAGCTCATAGCCCGTTGCGAGATCATTTACGATGCTCATATTGGCATCATACTTGAACAAAGTACTCTGAAACAGCGGCGAGCCATAGCGTCCCCAACCGGTAGTCGGGTCAAATCCGGCCTCCGGCTCGGAACCGACAGCCACGACCAATTCATCCTTTGCTTTCCCTGCATTCCCCTTCGGAGTCTGAGTGCAGCCCGCCAGAAATACTGAAAGAAGAAGTACAATCAGTATGGCTAATCGAATCGTTTGTCCCTTCAACACATCTCTCTCCTCTTTCTCTCCCATGGTATATATGTATTTCAGTAACACGAATTGTTCAAATTGTAGCACACAATACCGATATCGTCACCCCTTTCCTCCCAAATTTTGTCGAAAAACAAATGATATGCATCGATTTTACCTGCTGCATGCAGCTTCTCGCCCTTCATTGGGTAATAAAAAGCAATCCCGGAATAAAGCTGCCGGAAAAAGGAGAGGTTATACCGAAAACAGGTGCAATTTGACGGAAAAACAGGGACGCTGCCTATCAGCCTAATTCCCAGCAAACGAGGTGCTAACGATGTACTCCAAAATTCTTGTCGCCTACGACGGCTCCGAGCTGTCCAGAAAAGCGCTGGAGCATGCCAAACGACTCGCTGCCGCCGCTGCCGAAATCGAAGTACTGCACGTCTATTATGTGCCCGCGCTCATCATCGGAGAGGCCGTATTGACAACCCCTCAAATGCAAAAAAACTACTATGAGCATGAGCTCGCGGTAGATGAAGAGATCAAGCGTCTGATCTCCGACCTGCCGTCGGCTAAATCCATTATCAAGCAGGGCCAGCCGGCCAAGACGATCGTGGAGCATGCCCGGGACAACGGGAACGATCTGATCGTCATCGGCAGCAGAGGCTTATCCGCTCTGGATGAGCTGTTCCTCGGAAGCACGAGCCATAATGTCGTCCAGCATGCCAGTATCCCGGTGCTTGTTGTAAAATAGCGGTTTGGCCGCCATACGCTGCTCAGCGGCTCACAATCAAAAAGTCCTGCAACGGATATCCTCAATCGGGTACCCTGCAGGACTTTTATTAATCATTCAGCCGCTCAGACGTTATCGCGGCGAGATAACGCTCCGCTGCCGCCTCGTCTCCAGTCAGTAAGCCTATTAATGACAGGAGCGTCTGAGACATCCATTTCTTCGGATGGAGGAGCACCTGCAGCTGGAAGCGAAGATCCGGATGACGGAACGGAATCACGGCCAGCTTGCCCCTCTGGAGCTCATCCTCTACCGCAATCCGGGGCAGCAGCGCGATGCCGAGCCCGTTCATGACGCAATGCTTGATCGCCTCCAGACTTCCAAGCTCGAATCCGATCCGGTACGCCACTCCGTTATCCCGCAGCACCTTCTCAAAGGTGCTGCGGTAGATGCAGCTTCCTTCGGACACGATCAGCTCGCAGCCCTCCAGATCACGGAGGGCTGCTTCAGCCGCTGCTGTGAGTGCATGTCCCGGAGGCGCGATGAGAACGAGCGGCTCCTCGCGCACCGTAATGCAGCGGAGCGAAGCATCCGCAGGATGACGGTCAAGAAGCAGGGCGACGTCGTATTCGCCCTCCTTGACCTTAGCTACCAGCTCCGCCTCGCTATCGGGCAGGAGCTGAATCCCCAGCCCCGGATGCAGCTGCCTCAGCTGCTGCAAATACGGCGGCAAATAATAGGCCGCCAACGAATCGATGGTGCCTATTGTGACCGCGGCGTTAACCTGATTCGCAATCGATTCCTTCGATTGATCGTACAGGTCCAGCATCTGCACCGCCAGCTTAAGCAGCGCTTCTCCCGGCGGAGTCAGCCGCAGTTGCTTGCCGTATCGTTCAAACAAAGAGACCCCGTATTCTCTCTCCAGCTTCTGAATTTGCATGGTCACGCTCGACTGCGCATAACCGAGCTCCTCCCCGGCCCGAGTAAAGCTCGCTCTTCGAGCCACCTCGCGAAACGTACGAAAGTAGGTCAAATCCATCGTCTGCCGCCCCTATCATCAAAAATTTTGATGCACCTTATCATTTATTATAGCTAACACTGATAATAAGTTCCATGCTAAAGTGATTGTAATCCAATCACAGCAAGTCTTCCAAGATAACAGTTCGACACTTTCTATAAAGCATGAGGAGGAATTCATGATGTTAACCGAACAGCAGCTCAAAGGGATCTATCTCCCGATCATAACCCCTTTTCACCCGAACGGAGAAGTCGACGAGGAGTCCTTCCGCAATCTGGTATCCCGTTTCGTCGGGGATGGCATTCACGGACTGGTCGTGAATGGAACGACCGGCGAATCTCCTACAATGAAGCAAACCGAATGGGAGGCGCTGACACGGATAGCGAAGGAAACGATCGGCTCGCGTATCCCGATAGTGCTGGGAACCGGCACGAACGATACGGCATCCACCGTTCAGAGAACGGAGCAGGCCGGTCTTCTCGGAGCGGACGCCGCACTTGTCGTCGTTCCTTATTATAATAGGCCGTCGCAGCAAGGAATTATTGAGCATTTTCGGAGGGTAGCCGAGGTAGGGGTTCCGGTGATTTTGTACGAGATTCCAAGCCGAACCGGAATTACTCTAGAGGTAGATACCGTCCGTACCATTCTGGATATAGACGGCGTTATTGGAATGAAGGATAGCTCAGGGGGCATCGGGCTCGTTTCCGAGCTGTCACGCACTGGGTCGAAGCCGGTGCTGTGCGGAGAGGACGCTAATTTCTACGCCTCCTTATGCTGCGGAGCCAAAGGGGGTATGCTGGCTTCCGCACACCTGCATACCGAGCGGTTCGTTCACATCTATAACCGCTTTCTCTCCGGCCACGTGAGCGAAGCCAAGCTGGAGTTTGACGAACTGCTGCCGCTCATCCGGCTGCTGTTCGCCGAGCCGAACCCCGCTCCGCTCAAATGGATTCTCGCGGAGCAGGGACGTATCGCAAGCGGCGCGCTGCGCCTGCCGCTGACGCCCATCAGCGCGAAGCTGCAGGAGCAGCTTCAGCCCTATCTCTCCTCATGACTTACTCCCTCGTCATGAGGGCCTCTTGCGCCGCCGGATCGCGGCGCTGCTGCTTCGGGAGGACCCAGTACCGGTCCTCTCGTCTCAACACCTCCACGGGCGACTCGAAGAAGCTCGACAAATGCTGCTCGGTCAGCACCTCGCTCACCTGTCCGGAGGCGAAGACCTCGCCCCGGCGCAGCAGCAGAGCATGACGGAACATCGGCAAAATCTCCTCCGTATGGTGGGTCACATACAATAATGTCGGCGCATCAGGCGATTTCGCCAGCTGGTCGATCACCTCAAGAAGCGCCTCCCGTGAAAACAAATCCAGCCCATTGCACGGCTCATCCAGAATCAAAAGCTTCGGCGAGCTCATCAATGCGCGGGCGATTAATATTTTTTGCTTCTCTCCTTGAGAGCAGGTTTGATACTGGCGTCCTTTCAAATGGATACACCGCATTTGCTCCATCAAGGCGTTCGCGCGTTCCCAATCCTCTTCTCCCGGCTTTTCGTACAAGCCGATGGTCGCATATTTGCCGCTGACGACAATTTGCTCTACTTTATCGGTTGCATACAGCTTTTCCTGCAAAGACAAGCTTACCCAGCCGATAGACATGCGAAGCTCTCTTAAATCAACAGTACCGTAAGGATGACCCAGCACGGACACCTTGCCCGAGGTTGGCCATATATAACCGTTAACGATGTTAAGCATCGTCGTCTTGCCCGAACCGTTCAATCCGAGAATAGCCCAGTGCTCTCCCGGGCGCACCTGCCAGTTAATATTGGTGAGCAGCTCGTTTTTTTCTCTGCGGTAAGTGATGTTTTGCAAATCAATGACATAATCCATTCGGTTCCTCTCCCCTCATAATATCCGATCATCTGATGTTTAATAGCATACCATAAAAGCTCCTTTTTCGGCTAGCCTTAAAACAAAAACGCCCCACCGCTAAAGGCAGGACGTTTCCCTACTTTTTCTTTCTACTGAACTGCATACAAATAAAACACATAGTCCGTCGGAACGCCCGGATGGCCCAGCTGGCGGAGCATCGCGGTAATATTGCCGCGGTGATACGTACCATGGTTGACGACATGTCCGAATGGCTGGCGCGAAGTGTGCCATACTGGGGATGAGGATACTCCCTCACTGCGTCCAGATCCTGCTCCGCAAGGAAGGTCCGATATTTCTCTGCCAGCTGATTATACAGCTCCTGCATCGTTTCCAAGCTGACTCCCTTTGCCTGCTCGGTTGCCTGCTTAATGTCTTCCATCATAGCATCGAAGCTTTTGCCGGACACGGCGCCAAACCACGTCGTATCTACACGGTATATATGAGCGAGCGCATCCGCTATAGAAGGAAAAACACTTTGCACTGCGGCAGAATAAAGCTCCTCCGGCAGCTCCTTTAGATGGTTCAATATTTTCTCATTTGCCCATACGTGATAGTCATAAGCTGAATCCCGGCAG
Source organism: Paenibacillus sp. 32352 (assembly GCF_002042965.1). Taxonomy (GTDB): domain Bacteria; phylum Bacillota; class Bacilli; order Paenibacillales; family NBRC-103111; genus Paenibacillus_S; species Paenibacillus_S vulneris. Next base: position 136,007 of record NZ_MZNT01000019.1, read on the forward strand.
ACTTCATCGTCATGTAAATGATAATAGACGATCAGCTAAGCATACGGTATATCTCGATCAAATTACCGTCCGGGTCGCGAAAATGGGCAATACGCGCGTTCCACTGCATCCGGTCATGCGGTTCGGTCATACAGGCGGCCCCCTTGGCCTTCAGCCGGTCTGCGGCCGCATCGACATCGTCAACCTCGAATTGCAGCAGAAATGGGGCCGGTCCTGCTTCTCCCCCGCGGAATTCCCCCGACATGCCTCCGAGGACATCGGCCATCATAGCTTTGGAAACAACCTCAATACGAGTCTCGCCGTTGTTGAACAGCGCGTACTCCATCTCCTCCATGTACCAGCCCACCGGGAGTTCAAGCACATCCCTATAAAATGCGGCGCTAGTCTTGAAATCGTCCGCCAACAGACGGATTTGCAGCAGCTTCATTTCCATTCCTCCTAATTAGGGCAGCAGTCCCCGTTTATATCCATCCATTTATTTCGTTGGATTCACCCTGCTGACCCTATTCTATAGGAGGTTGACTGACAATGACGGTCAGTGATGTTACATGGACCGGTAATAATCGGCCAGCTGCGAAGCCAGCTCGACCAGCTTGTCCCTGAGAATCGCCGGCTCCTTAACCTGAATCGACCTGCCATAGGATAGCAGCAGATGGGGAAAATAGGTGGCTACTGCTCTCTCTTCCAAGCGAAAGTGCGCTTCGGTCGCCGATCTCTCCTCCAACACATGACCAAGATACCAGTGTGCGCATAAATCATTAATCGCTGATTCCCTGCCCGCAATGCGAATGGAAATCCGATTTTCCTCGTTATCCTTATCAGGCAAAAGCGTGCCTAAGAAAAAGTCTTTGGCGGAAAATGCATGCGGCCGCTCGAAACGGTCCGACGTCGGGGATACCTCCTGGATGCGATCTACGCGGAAGCTGCGAACATCCCGGCGTAAATGGCAAAATCCGACGATATACCATTTTCCCTTCCAATAAACAAGTCCGTACGGGTCTATTCGCCGCTGAAGCGGCAGCTGAGCCGTTCCCTTCAAGTAGCTCATCTCGACAGTGCAGCCTCGCGCTACAGAAACCTCCAGCTCTTGAAGCAAGGCTTCATGGGAATCGTCCGCAGGAGCATGGATGACATCGAAGCCGACCAAATGCCGGTTGATCTCGTTTAGCTGCTCTTCATTCGTATACATTTTGAGCTTGCCGACCGCTCTCTGCAGCGCTTCGCCATAGGGATATCCGGCTTCCTGTGCGAAGACGGCCGCATGAATGAGAGCCTTCTGCTCCGTCATGTCAAAAAACAGAGGAGCCTCATTAAACTGGCTCAGCAAGCTGTATCCTCCGTTATGCCCCGAATCCGCAATAATCGGAACGCCGCTGGCACACAGCGCGTCAATATACCGATACACTGTGCGGACATGGATTTCCAGCTCGTCTGCCAGCTGCTTGGCCGTTACCCGTTTACGATCCTTCAAGAGCCATAAGATTGCCAGCATATTATCTGCTTTGGACATCGTGTGCGACTGCCCCTTTCCTCGCGATTGCTTATAAGTGCTGGTTTCATTTTATTTCCACTTGGAAGCAGATCCAATCTCTTCCTGCTGCAGCCGCGCAAAGAAGCTTTGCACGAACTCCCGGAAGCTCCGGGCCGCCATCGAATGATAACGGTCCTTCTTCCAGGCTAAGCCTATCGGCCTTCGGCAGTCAGGTTCTTCAATCCTAAGCGGTACCACAGAGGTATGATCCCAGAATCTTAAGTTCAGCATAGTGCTGAATGAAATGCCTAGTCCCGCCTTCACCAGACTTCGAACGGACGCCGGCTCATCGATTTCGTAGGCGATATCCGGACGAATTCCCGCCTGTTGGAAATAAGCGTCGGTCAGATCGCGCAAGTTGTTGCCGCTCTTCAGGTTGATGAACGTTTCACCGGCCAGCTCGTCCAGTCTGACCGAGGCTCTCTCCGCAAGCGGGTGCTCATGCGGCACCATTAGGATGATTTCGTCGTTCATCAGCGACAGCCATTCGATGCCCGAATACTCAATTGGCATAGAAGCTATACACAGATCAAGCTCACCGCTGTGCAGCTGCTCGATCATGGTCTGCAGCGAATGCTGATGAACGCGGAATTTGACATGCGGATGCTCGGCACCGAACGCCTTGAGCAGGTCACCCAATACTTGTGTTGACATGACCCCTAAGGAAATGTACCCATGCTCCATCCCGCCAAGATCCCTAACCTCCCGCAGTCCATCGTGAATATTGGCCAGCGCCTGATCAATATGACGGAGAAAGACGCGTCCGAATGGATTTAACCTGATCTGGCGCCCTTGCCGGTCGAACAACGGAACCCCTACCTCGCTTTCCAGACGGGCGATCGTTTGGCTTAAAGCGGGCTGAGCGATGGCAAGCTCTTTGGCTGCCCTGGTCATATGCTCATGCTTCGCCACCGCCTGAAAATATTTCAATTGAAGCAGCTCCATCCTAACCCTCCTCCTACCGCCTGAGGTAGTGATAAACCGACCGAAATCTATTAATAAGTTCAAACTTATGAATTAATATGAAAATTAATATTTTTTTATATGAACATTCAAGAGTAGTATAAACCATAGTGTCAAAAAAATCATGTCAGGCGGTCATAAAACGTATGAACGATAAAGTTACAATCCCAGTGTGGGCGCTCGGCAACTTTCTCGTCGTTATGAACACGACAATGTTCAACGTATCCCTTCCGGATATTATCGGGCAGCTCCATATTACGGCGGGGCAGGGCTCCTGGATCGTGTCGGGCTATTCTATCGTCTTTGCCCTGTCGACTATCATTTTCAGCCGGTTATCGGATTTCATCCCCATTCGTAAGCTTTGGACGATCGGGATTTCGCTTCTCGTCATAGCTTCTGTCATCGGCCTGTTCGCTGATAGCTTCGGGCTTGTCTTGCTTGCCCGGCTGTTTCAGGCCAGCGGAGCCGGAGCAACGCCTGGGCTCGGCATGGTGCTTGCCAGCCGCTATGTGCCCTACGAACGTCGGGGAAGGGCCATCTCAATGATCGCTTCGGGAAGTGCACTGGCGTTCGGTCTGGGGCCGGTTATCGGAGGTGCTATTACGCAATATTTCGGTTGGCACGAGCTGTTTGCCGTCACCTGCCTGGTTATTCTGCTGGTCCCTATCTTATGGAGACTTATCCCCAAAGAAACGCTGGAAAGGGTTCGGTTCGATTACACCGGGGCGGCCTTGATCGTTATTACTTCGTCGGCTTTCTTAATTGCCGTCACTCAGTTGTCCGGCATCGTCCTTATCCTTAGCATCATTGCCCTAGGCTTAACGGTTTGGCATCTGCGAAGAGCGGAGAAGCCCTTCATTCCGCCGGTTTTATTCCAAAACGCGGCCTACCGCAAGCTGTTATGCATCGCATTCTTCGTCTTTGTTATGAACTTGTCGATGCTGTTTCTGATGCCGCTAATTTATTCCAAGGTATTCAGCATGGGGGCGGCATCGATCGGACTGATGATTTTCCCCGGCGCCTTCCTGTCCGCATGCCTATTGAAGCTGGTCGGACGGTGGATAGACCGGTACGGCAACTATAGATTCATGGTGGCAGGGCATGTGCTGCTCGGAATTTCCATCTTGATGATCTCGTTATGGGTGCAAGCATCTGCGTTTGTGACTTTGGCAGCCTATCTTATTTTCTCACCGTCCCTATCCTCCGTTACCTCCGCTCTATCGAATGAAGTGTCACGGATCCTGCCGAAGCATCTGATAGGGTCGGGGATGGGACTAACCCAGCTGTCCCAATACCTGGGCGGGTCGTTCGCCGTCGCTGGTTGCGGAATATTTCTCGTATGGCAGAACAATACCGCTCCCGCTGAAGCTTATCAGCATTTATATTTTATCTTGTTTATCATTCTCCTGATATCCCTGGGAATGCTGGTACTTTACAAGAAATTGGGCAAAGCGGCCAAGCAAGCGGCTGCTGTCGCAAATGACAAGCAAGCCGTTCAAGGCTAATCGAAACAAATCGCATTGAGCGGAAATAGCAAAAAACCGTACTACAGCATGGAGTGAAGACCTTCGTCTCGCTTTTCCTTGCTATAGTACGGTTTTCTTTTTTCAAAGCAGTCGATATTTAGCCGCTCATCCGCTCGGCATATTCCTCGAAATGGGTTAATACGTTCTCCCACCGCAGCTTCATTTCTTCTCTCACCGCCAGGTCCGCTAATTTCTCCTGGTGAAAGCTGACCGTCGTCCTTCCGCCGCTTGCAGGCAATAGACGAATCTGAAGCGTAGACGGCTTCTCCCAGCCTCCCCTCTGCCAGGTCATTCGCAGCTGCTCATAAGGCTTGACGACTCTCATCTCTCCGAGCGTTCCGTCGTTGGCTGCATAACGTTGTCCGGGCTCCAGATTCAGCTTCTCCAAGTCACCCAGCCAAAGCTTCAACCCGGATGATGAGAGCAAATACTGCCAGGCTTGCTCCTGGGTCATCTTTAACGTTCTTCTGACGCCAATTTGAACACCTGCCGACGCTGTCACTCCTACCGGCTTCGTCATTGTTCAGCCCTCCCGCTATCCATGTACTTCCTATTATAACCGAAAATAGTAGAAAGGTAAGCTGCCGATAAAAACAAAAAAACCTTGATTTCTCAAGGTTTGTGCCTTTAAGCGGGTGATGGGAATCGAACCCACGCTACCAGCTTGGAAGGCTGGAGTTCTACCATTGAACTACACCCGCAAAAACATATGGTCGGGATGACACGATTCGAACATGCGACCCCCTGGTCCCAAACCAGGTGCTCTACCAAGCTGAGCTACATCCCGTTAATTATGGTGCCGGTAGAGGGACTTGAACCCCCACGGTTTCCCTCACGATTTTGAGTCGCGCGCGTCTGCCAATTCCGCCATACCGGCTTGATACACGTGCCCTGAGAGATTCGAACTCCCGACCTTTTGATTCGTAGTCAAACGCTCTATCCAGCTGAGCTAAGGGCACATAAGGTTGATTAATGGAGCGGAAGACGGGAATCGAACCCGCGACCCTCGCCTTGGCAAGGCGATGCTCTACCGCTGAGCCACTTCCGCAAAACGATGCGCTCGAGAGGACTCGAACCTCCACGGGGGGTTAGCCCACACGGACCTGAACCGTGCGCGTCTGCCAATTCCGCCACGAACGCATGAATCTGAGCCATGTAGGACTCGAACCTACGACACCCTGATTAAAAGTCAGGTGCTCTACCAACTGAGCTAATGGCTCACGCAATGGCTCGGGACGGAATCGAACCGCCGACACGAGGATTTTCAGTCCTCTGCTCTACCGACTGAGCTACCGAGCCTTAAGATGTTTGAAGTTAGGGTAAAATGGCGGAGCCGACGGGATTCGAACCCGCGGTCTCCTGCGTGACAGGCAGGCATGTTAGGCCTCTACACCACGGCTCCACACTTATTTTGCAGCACACAGCTACCTGCAAGTGACGAGTAGAACGACCTCCCGGTCTTCCACCCCACAATGTCACGAACATAAATGGTGGAGGCTGACGGGATCGAACCGCCGACCCTCTGCTTGTAAGGCAGATGCTCTCCCAGCTGAGCTAAGCCTCCGCTATGTATGAACATCATGGGATCTGCACAAAGTAATCAAGTACTTTGTTTAGAAAAATGACCCGTAGGGGATTCGAACCCCTGTTACCTCCGTGAAAGGGAGGTGTCTTAACCCCTTGACCAACGGGCCTTGAAGAAATGGCTCCCCGAACAGGACTCGAACCTGTGACAACTCGATTAACAGTCGAGTGCTCTACCAACTGAGCTATCAGGGA
>NZ_MZNT01000001.1 GCF_002042965.1 Paenibacillus sp. 32352
TGAGTCTGTCGAGAAACCTAGTTTTGCGAGAACTTTGCTAAATATGGAGGTGGGGTATTCCTCGGAAGAGTTTACGTCCGCCTTTGAAACCCGTGAAAATACCACTAAATCTGATCCCTTTCACGGGTTTCAACAGCGGCTGGAGGGGCATACCCCACCGTAGTATATTAGCAATAGTTCAAGCCTTATAGGTTTCTCGACAATCTGGCCCCACTTTGTGGGGTTATTTTGCGGATTTCAACATTGGCTGTATAGGGATATCCCACCTTCGTATATTGGCAATAGTTCAAGCTCTATAGGTGTTTCAACAGACTCTCCTTACTTTGCAGGTCTATCCCCGTCAAAAGGCTCGCAATTTGTCATAAAGTATGCCTGCTACAGCAGGAAAACACGTTCCGCTTATCGAAATATATTGGGAAACGAGGAACTTGATTTAGATTTCCAAGTGTTTACAAATGTCTGCCGTTCCATGGAATGAATCGCGGCCTTTGAAGGCGCACGCCGGGTTCTTATTTTTCCGGCACATTCCGCGCGGAGACTTTATAAACCTCCTCTGTGAAGGTAAGAAAGGAGAGTTTACTTGTGAGCAATGAAGAGAAAATCCGAATGACGGTAGATATATTCGGCACCCCTTATAAGCTGGTTGCCAAAACAAGCGCGACGAACATGAAACGGGTTGTGGCGCAGGTGAACGATCAAATGCATAAAATCGCCGAGGGTTCGCCGCGTCTCGATACGCCTAAAATAGCCGTTTTGGCGGCAGTAAATATATCAGATGATTACTATAAAATGCAGGATGAGCTGGAAGAGCTGCTGGAGAAGCAAAAGCAGCTGGAGAAATCCAAGGAGGAGCTGGGCCACCTTAAAGAGCGCCATGCGGTGGTGCTTCAGGAATTAGAGGTAGAACGCGAGCGGCTGCAAGAGCTGGAGTCCGAGCGCAATAAGCTTGAAGAAGAACGGACCCGATTCGAAGCGGAGGCTTCCAGGCTGCAGAATGCATTAAACCTGTCGGGGCAAGAGCGTGAACGGTTGGAGGCTAAGCTCAAAAGCGAGTCGGAGCGGAGCCGGAGCCTGGAAAAGCAGCTGGAGGAGCAGCGTAAGGCCGTAGCGGATTTGGAAGAGCTGAGCGCTTTGCAGGAGTCGGAGCTGACCGCGCAAATCGAGCAGCTGGAATCCGAAGCGGCAAGACTTCGGTCGGAGCTGGAGCAGCTGGATCAGGAGCGCGAACAGCAGCTGGAGGAGCTGCGGGGCCTGCAGGCCAAGCTGGAGGAACAGCTGAAGAATGAGCAGGAACGCAGCACCGTTCTGGAGCGGCTCAAGCATGAACGGGAGCAGGAGCTGGAGCAGCAGCGCGCTGGGCTGTCAGAGCTGGAGGAGCAGCTAAAGCTCGCCAAGGAACGCAGCAGCGACCTTGAGCAGGAGCTGGCGAAGGAGCGCGAGACGGCGGCAGAGCTGGAAGAGCTGAGCCGGATGCAGGAGGCCGAGCTGACGGAGCAGCTGGAGCAGGCGAAGAGCGAAGCGTCCCAGCTGCAGACGGAGCTTGCGGCGCAATCGGAGCAAGCGCAAGTGGAGCTGGCGAAGCTGCAGCAGCGTCTGGAGCAGCTGAAGCGCGAGCGGGAGCAGGAAGCGGAGCAGCAGCGCGCCGTGCAGTCGGAGCTGGAAGCCCGTCTGAAGGCGGAGCAGGAGCGAGGCAGTGAGCTCGAACAGGAGCTGGCGAAGGAACGCGAGACGGCGGTGGAGCTGGAGGAGCTGAGCCGGATGCAGGAGGCCGAGCTGACGGAGCAGCTGGAGCAGGCGAAGAGCGAAGCTTCACGGCTGCAGACGGAGCTGTCTGCGCAGTCGGAGCAAGCGCAGGTGGAGATAGCGAAGCTGCAGCAGCGTCTGGAGCAGCTGAAGCGCGAGAGGGAGCAGGAGGCGGAGCAGCAGCGCAGCGCGCAGTCGGAGCTGGAAGCCCGTCTGAAGGCGGAACAAGAGCGCGGCAGCAGCCTTGAGCAGGAGCTGGCGAAGGAACGCGAGACGGCGGCGGAGCTGGAAGAGCTGAGCCGGATGCAGGAGGCCGAGCTGACAGAGCAGCTGGAGCAGGCGAAGAGCGAAGCGTCCCAGCTGCAGACGGAGCTTGCGGCGCAATCGGAGCAAGCACAGGTGGAGCTGGCGAAGCTGCAGCAGCGTCTGGAGCAGCTGAAGCGCGAGCGGGAGCAGGAAGCCGAGCAGCAGCGCAGCGCGCAGATGGACCTGGAAGCCCGTCTGAAGGCGGAGCAGGAGCGAGGCAGTGAGCTAGAGCAGGAGCTGGTGAAGGAGCGTGAATCGGCGGCGGAGCTGGAAGAGCTGAGCCGGATGCAGGAGGCCGAGCTGGCAGAGCAGCTGGAGCAGGCGCGCAGGGAAGCGGAGCAGCTGCAAACGGAACTGGCAGCACAATTGGCGCTCTGGGAGTCGGAATCGGCAGGGCTGCGCGAGAAGCTTGAGGTGCAGGCCAACCGGATGCAGGCGGAGCTGTCGCAGCTAAGGCTGGAGCACGAACAGAAGCTGGAGCAGCAGCGAAGCGTACAGACGGAGCTGGAGGCACGGCTGAGAAGTGAGCAGGAGCGCGGCAGCAGCCTGGAGCAGGAGCTGGCGAAGGAGCGCGAATCGGCGGCGGAGCTGGAAGAGCTGAGCCGGATGCAGGAAGCGGAGCTGACAGAGCAGCTGGAGCTAGCCCGCAGGGAAGCAGAGCGGCTGCAAGCGGAACTGGCGGCGCAAGCGGAGCGCTCACAGTCGGAATCGGCAAGGCTGCATGGGGAGCTTGAAGCGCAGGTCAGCCAAATGCAGGCGGAGCTGTCGCAGCTAAGGCTGGAGCATGAGCAGAAGCTGGAGCAGCTAAGGTTCGAGCAAGAGCGCAAGCTGGAACAGGAGCGCAGCGTGCAAGCGGAGCTGGAGGCGCGGCTGAGAAGCGAGCAGGAGCGCGGCGTCAGCCTGGAGCAGGAACTGGCAAAGGAACGCGAATCGGCGGCGGAGCTGGAGGAGCTGAGCCGGATGCAGGAAGCGGAGCTGACGGAGCATCTGGAGCAAGCGAAGAGCGAAGCGTCGAAGCTGCAAACGGAGCTGGCTGCCCAAGCGGAGCGTTCGCAGTCGGAATCGGCGAGGCTGCGTGAGGAGCTCTCGGAGCAGGTAAGCCGCCTGACTGCGGAGCTGTCGCAGCTAAGGCTTGAGCAAGAGCGCAAGCTGGAGCAGGAGCGGGGCTTGCAAGCGGAGCTGGAGGCGCGGCTGAGAAGCGAGCAGGAGCGAGGCAGCAGCCTGGAGCAGGAGCTGGCGAAGGAACGCGAATCGGCGGCAGAGCTGGAGGAGATGAGCCGGATGCAGGAAGCAGAGCTGAGCGAGCAGCTGGAGCAAGCGAGGAGCGAAGCGTCGAAGCTGCAGACGGAGCTTGCCGCTCAAGCGGAGCGTTTGCAGTCCGAGGCGGCCAAGCTGCGTGATGAGCACGAGGCGCAGACCGGCCGCTTGCAAGCGGAGCTGGATCGGATGCGCAGCGAAGCAGAGCAGCTGCAAACAGAGCTGACTGCCCAAGCGGAGCGTTCGCAGCTGGAAGCAGCAAGGCTGCGTGAGGAGCTCGTGCAGCAGGCTGCCCGTCTGACTGCGGAGCTGGAACAGCTGAAGCTGGATCACGAGCAGAAGCTTCGTGACCTGCAAGAGCAGCTGCAGCGTCAACAAGACGAAGCACTGGAGCTGCAGCGGCAAAGCGAGGAGCAGCTCCGGCGCTATGAAGAGCTAGGCTTGCTGAACGAGCAGCTGAATGAGCAAATTCAGCTTCAGCAGAAGGAATACGAACAGCTGCTGGAACGGAATCAGGAGCAGCAGAAGCAGGCGCGTACCGAGCAGTGGCAAATTCAGGCATTGGCTAACCAGCTTCAGGAGCAGCTGGTGGAAGCAATGGAGCAGCAGCAGCAGCTTCAGCTGCAGCTGAACGAGCAAGCGGAAGAGAGCAGAGCGGCCCTGGAGCGCCTGGAGAATCATCAGCAGCATAGCGAAGCTCTGCAATCCGAGCTTGAGGCACAGCGTGAGCTGGCTGCAGAGCTCCAGCGCAAGCTGGACCTTCAGCTCGAAGAGACGCAGCTCCAGGAGGAGATGTACGAGGAACTGCAGTCCTTGCATAGCGCAGCGGAGCGCCGCTTGCAGGAGCAGGCGGAGAGCAGCGCCGAGGCGCTTCGCGAAAGCGAGCAGCAGCTCGCCTCCTTGCGCGAGCAGCTTGGCCAGCGGGAAGCTCAGCTTGCGGATCAGCAGCAGCAGCTGGCCACGATGCAGGAGGAGCTCCGCGCATTGATGGCGCAATTCCGTGAGCAGCAGACGTACCAGCTGCAGCTGCAAGAGAGCGCGAGCCAGTGGCAGCGTCGCTGTGAGGAGCTAACCGCGCAGACGGATGAACTTCGCAAGCTCGGCGGAGAGCAGCGGGAGGAGCTGCAGCTGCAAGAAGAGCTGTATCAGGAGCTGGAGGGCCAGCTAGCTGAGCCGCAGGCCCGCATGAAGCAGCAGGAGACGGAAAGCCGAGCTGCCAATCAGCAGCTGGAATCGGAGCGAGCCGCCTTGCAGGAACAGCTGTATGGCCAGCGGGAAGCCGCTGCCGCTCTGGAAACTCAGCTGCTTCATGGAAATGAGCGTTTGGCGGAGCTGGAGCAGCTGTACCGGCAGCAGCAGGAACGTAATCAAAGCCTGCTGCAGGAGCAGGGGCAGCAGGCCGCGCGAATCGAGGAGCTCGAGCGTCAATATCGCGAGGGGCAGCAGCTCCAAAGCGAGCTGTCCGCTCAGATTGAGCAATCGCGGATTCAATTCTCCACCCAACAGGAAGAGCTTCAGCTTCAAATCGAGCTGTATAACGAGCTTCAGGAGCAGTTTAACGAGCAAGCCGCTCGCAACAAGGCTTTGCAGGAGGAATATAACGATCATCGCGAACGGGCTCAACAGGTATATACCGAATTGCAGGAGTTGAAGTCCGAATATGAGAAGCTGCAAATTGAATATAACGAATGGATTGAACTGGTTGTCGAAAATGAGTGACGACTCCCGATGAACGGATTGGATTGGGCGGCGGCAGTGATCGCGTTAACGGGTACGGTGTTAGGCTATTACCGGGGATTGGTTAGCCAAATCGTATCCGTGGCCGGCCTCTTTATTGCTTATCTGGTGGCGTTTGCTTTGTATCCGTATATGGCGCCATTGGTTGCGGGTGTGCTTGCCCTGCCGGATAATGAAACGTTCCGGCAATATGAGCAGATGATGAAGGGGCTCCATCTCGATACATATATTTACAATGCTATAGCGTTTGCTGTGTTGCTTTTCGGAGTGAAATTCGCATTAAGCCTCGCAGGGCGCATCCTGAACTGGATCGTGCTCACGCCAGGGCTCAAGACGATCAATCAATGGAGCGGCGCTCTGTTGGGCCTTGCTGAAGCGGCATTGATCATTGTTATCGCGGTGCAGGTCATGTCCGTTATTCCTAATGAAACGGTGCGGCATTTATTGGACGGCTCGAAGTCCGCGCCTTATATTTACAATGCATTACCTTCGGTTACCGATAAGCTGCATGAGCTATGGAACAAAAAAACAGTCTAATCGTACTGCCATAGCTGTTTCAAATAAAAGAACCACGGAATAAAGTCGCTGGTTTCCGCCTCATGCGGGATCAGCGGCTTTTTTGATATTTTCGAGACTTATTCAACAACTACGCTCCCTGCAGCGAGCTATTTTTGTCGTTGTACATGCTGTACAAACCGGCAGGAACCGGATGCTGCCGCGGCATAGTTTTCCTTCTTCCAGGGTAATCTATGCCAGATAAGGAGTGGATTGCTATGCTGGAGCAAATCAAAAAGCTGCTTGGTTCTCCCGCCGATTTGCTGGCACAGACATTAGATAATGGAGAGGCAAGAATGGAAATGTGCCTGTTCCCCAGCATGACCGATATCAATCATGTGAAGGACATGCTCATGGTTCCTTTCTCTTATCGATACCGTCCCGACGAATTCAGAAGGATGCTGCGGAGCAACCCGTGCTTCAAGCAAGTGGACGACCCCGCCGAATGGACGGCGCTATTGCTGAAAGGCTGTACGCTGTTTGAATACGAGGGACATGTTCATTCGCTGGAGTCGGTCCGGAAGATGCAGGACCAGCCCGAGAACACGGAGGTGGAGGCGTCCCTGCAGGGTCCCCAGTCCGCGTTCACCGAGGATCTGGACATGAATACAAATCTGGTGCGCTTGCGGTATAATTTGCCGACGTTATCGGTGGAGAAGATGGAGAAGGGAGATGACTCGAAGACCAGAATCATGATTTTGTACGATCGGGACAAGGTAGACCACAAACCGTTGAAGGAGCTGTCCCAAAGGCTGGAGGATATCCAGATAAAGCTATTACAGGCGGCCGGTCAGCTCGCGATGTATATGGGCAACTCCCGGTTCAGCATGTTCCCCGTCACGATGCAGACCGAACGGCCCGACCGCGTAGCGCAGTTTCTGTCGAGAGGGAAGATTGCTATTCTGGTAGACGGCAGCCGCTTCGCCATTACGCTTCCGGTACGTTTCTTCGACTTTATGCATGCGATGGACGATGATTACGAGCCGTTCTGGATGGGGAGAGTCATCATTTTGTTCCGTTATGTCGGTATGCTGCTCTCCATGACGCTGCCTGCTCTCTACATCGCCGTATCGGAGTATAATCCGGAATTTTTCCGGGTGCAGCTGGCTTTCTCCATTGACGGCAGCCGGGCGGCGGTACCGTATCCGGCTTTCATTGAGGTCTTCATTATGCTTTTTATGATTGAGGCGCTTATTGAGGCCAGTATCCGTCTTCCCCGATTTGTCGGCTCTACCGCCGCAACCGTAGGAGGTCTTATTCTGGGGCAAGCCGCCCAGCAGGCAGGACTGGTTAGCAGCATCATGATCATAGTGACATCCGTCGTTGCGATCTCTAATTTTGTTATCCCGAGCAGCTCGTTCAGTTACTCCATTCGGGCTTTGAAGTACGTCTTCGTCGTCGCGTCCATCTTTTACGGCATGGTCGGTGTTATTGTGACGATGTTTCTCGTTATTGTCTACTTGTGCCATTTGCGCAGCTTTGGCCAGCCGTATCTATCGATATTTACGACGAATAAAAATCGTTGAATCATAATCGGGGGGATCTATTCTGATCCGTTACTTTTACTATCATTTCATCTATGTCGGGTTCATGAACGTCATGCTGTTTGTGCCGCACATTTTGATTAAAGAGCGGTTTAACGGTGCGGTAATGAGCATCCTGATCGCCATTGTTTGCGGGACAGTGGTCTCCATCGTGACGACCAGCTGCTTTCTGCGGTTCCCAGGCATGGGACTGCCGGAAATTCTTCATCAATATCTTCCACCCGCTGTCGCTATTCCCTTGATCGTCCTCGCGGGCTTGACCTGGATAACGGGAGGCATTCTTGTCATATACAACTTTACCCGGACGATGGGGATGTTTTTTAATCCGGAGATGAATGAATTTTCATTTTTGCTTCTCATTGTTGCCGCCTGTATTTTTGCCGGCTCCAGATCCTCCAGATCCGTACAGTTTTCCCTCGAGATGCTGCTGCTGCTAGTAGCTCCAATATGCGTATTCATCCTGTACAAGTCGGTTACCGACGATCAGCTCAGCTGGGATGCGATGAGAGTAGTGGCCGGTTATGTGGATCGGGCGCCAACCTTTGAATCGATCGCCGCGGCGTCATTTTTGTTCAGCGGATATTTGAATATTCAACTATTCAATCGTTTAAACACAAAGCCGATTAAATTCAAGTATCGTTGGATCATCCCTGTTTTGGGAACCGGCTTTGCATTTTCCTCGTTCTTTATCCCTATCGGCTTTCACGGAACGATGGCGGCAGAACAGTATATCTTCGTATGGAGCGTGACAGCCGATTCCATGATCATGAAATACGGTTTCATCCAACGGGTGCTGTTCATCTTCTTGGTTATCTTTACGATTCTTTCCTTGATGTTCGTCATGAACACCTTTCATTGCGCCATGGAATTTTTCAAGGGCTGTTCTCCCCGCCATAAACCCAAAGCAGAAGAAATGCCGGTTCCTCTATCCAATTGGATATTATGCACTGTTTTCGGAGGGCTGTCGTTCGTTTATTCCTTGTGGGCCAATGAGCAGAGGAATCAATGGGCAACGGGGTGGTGGCTTATAGCCCGGTTTTGTGTCGAGGTGTTTGCTATGTTCGTCATGATTTTTATCGTATTCTTGGCGAGAAAAAATTCAACCGGGCGCGATACCGCGGAGAGCCGTCCCAAATCATCGTGAACAGAGGAGGCATTCAGCATGATCAGGGCATTCACGGTCTTCCTGCTTTGCCTGCTTCTCGCAGGCTGCGGGATGAAGGATATCGACAAACGCTTCTATGTGGTGGCCATGGGAATCGATTGGAGCGGAAACCCGGAGAAGCCCTTTCGGGTCTCGATCCGGTTGGCCATCACATCGGCAAAGGTCGAAAGCGGGTCGTCCAAGACCCAAATCCAAACCATCGACGCTCCATCGATCGCCGAAGGCGTGCGACATTTGAAGTCGTTTGTGGACAAGGAGCTTGATTTCGGCCACTGCCGTATATTTGTGATGGGCAAATCGCTGTTCGATCATAACGATCCCAGCAGCATGAGCTGGTTCGCCCGAAGGCGGGACATTCAAGCGGTCAGCTACGTAGGTGTGGGTGAACCGGATGCCTTGTCCGTGCTCAAAGTTGTGCCGAAATCGGAACGGTACCCTGGCAATGCGCTGACTCTGACCTTCGGCAATGAGGGCTCGGAATCTCCCTATACGGTGACGACGTACTTATTTGATCTGACCCGTCGCCATTTTGAAAGAGGCCTTGATCCGGCGCTTCCTATTATCCGAGGCAAAGAGAGCACCTACGAGATCGATCGTGTCCTGATTATGGGCAAAAGACGGCCTCATCTCATTCTGGACCCGGAAGAAACCATGCTGTTTAATATGACGGCCAAGCAATTTCCGAAGTCCGAGCTCAAGATGCCTTACGGAAAAAAAAGGATTGTCTTAACCGTCAATCAGATTCGATCCAAGATTAATGTCAGCAAAGATGATATTCCGAAAGTCACTTTGAACGTCATGATCACCGGCATTCTGGAGGAAAGCCCTCCCTTTGTTCTGGAGAAGGATTGGCAAGGCATTGAGCGCAAGCTCGGCGAACGCTTCTCCCGTCAAGTCGAGAGGCTGCTCTATAAAATTCGGGATTCCGGAACGGATCCCTATGGCTTCGGGCTTCACTACCTGGCCGCTTACTTCGGTGATGAACAGGATTACAAGCATTGGGAATCGGTGTATCCGCAAGTCAAGTTTAAGGTGAACACACGGGTGAAGATCTCGGGACCGGGAGTCGTACGCTAAGGATAGACAACAATACGAGAAAGGAATTTGCGAAAAAGAATGTCGGACTTTACTCCAGTGATGTTAGAGGAAGAAGCCCCTCCGGCGCATGCGGTTCATTGCCAGAATTGCGAGCTATGCAGCCATCGTCAGCGAGTAATTTGGGGAGAAGGAAACCCTGATGCACCCATTATTGTTTTGCTGGATAACCCGGGGCTGAGGGAGGACCGGGAAGGGAATCCTTTCGTTTGCGGCACCCGGGAGACGCTCCAACGCGGTATGAGAGATGCGGGGCTGGCGCTTGAGATGGTTTATGTCACTTTTCTTTTAAAATGCCGTCCCAAACGGGCCTATAATAAACCGCTCGCGAGGGCGGCTTGTTCTGCTTATTTACAGGAGCAGCTTGGGGACAAAGAACCTGCCATAATTCTTGGTTTGGGGAACACAGTCGTACAATCTTTATTTCCGGATGAAGAGGCTGACGTAAAAAGCTTCAGAGGAGCCTGGCACAGCTATCAGGGGATCCCGGTTACCTTCTCCTACCATCCCTTAGCCGTGAGGCGAAGACCGGTGCTGATGAAATATTTCGTTGAGGATATTAAGCTGGTCGTTTCTACAATCAAAGAAGAAAAATAAATGATCGGCCTGGCCTTGAAAAAAGCCTGTGTACCTGGCTATGGACAAAATAAAGAGGCACCCCTATCGGGCGTGCCTCCGGTTATGAGCCCTTAAGATTCAACGATCAGCTTCGATTTCATATTGATATGGCCTTGGCCGCATGGAACCGAGCAAATGATATCATAAGTGCCTTCTTTGTCTGCCTTGAAGGTTTTTGTTTTGGTGCTGCCGTCCAGCTTGACGTTCAAGCCCTTAATCTCTACACCGTGCATGCCTTCTTTATTTTCCAATGTGACGGTAATGTCTTGTCCTTTTTTCACTTTATATTCCGCCTGATCGAACTTGAAGTTCGAAGCGACAAGCTTCAGTTCGTTGGAAGCTCCGGCGGATGCGGAACCCGATGCAGCATTTGAAGTAGGCGCCGGCGCACTGGCCTCCTCTTTTTTACCGCAAGCGGACAATGCCAATACAAGACAGACGGCTACTGCCAACATAATAAGTTTTTTCATCCGTTACCCCTCCATTTTATGGTTGCTCACTGATCATGATACACGAGCGGCGTACCATTTGCAGTGACAAACCGGTGAATAATGGAAGGCAGATTTGTAACAATCAAAGAAAATCAGCCTTGCGGAAATCCGCAGACTGATTTTTGTCCCCTTTGACGGCAAACGTTCGAAGACCGCTTGCTTCGTGGGGAGAAGCTTACTTTCGATCCCGGGTTCCTTGCTCAAACGGTGTTTTGACCGGAATGAACAAGTCGATAATGCCGATGACCAATGCAGCAAGAATGGCGCCGATAAAGCTCGTTGTAACTCCACTTACAACAAATTGGGCCAGCCAAATGATTACGGCGCTGGTGATGAACCCTACGATCCCTCGACCGAACGGTGTGATCTTTTTGCCGAAGATGCCTTCAATGACCCATGCCGCAATCGCAATGACCAAAGCCAGGAAAAAAGCGCTCCAGAACCCGCCGACCTTAAATGCGGGAACGATGAAGCTGACGAACATCAAGACCAAAGCAGATACGATAAACCTGACGAGATGTCCAAGCAAATGCATCGGCTTTAAACCTCCCTCTCTAGTAGCATTTTGGATCTGACACGGTGAACGGCGTACCTTTGACGATTTTTCTCGCTGCACATAGTATTATGGCCTGTGCCATGGGGTTTATGTAAACCATATTTTAGAATGGCGGAGAGAACGGCTATAGCAGAAAATTAGCTTATCCCCAAGGCATCGGATATAATATAATGAATAGATGGGTAACGGAAAAGAAAGGTAGGATGGAATTGAACAGCAAAATTTTAAAGACATTGGATTACGCCTCCATATTAGATAAATGCACCAATCACGCGGAAACCAGTCTGGGAAAGGAACGTGTGGAGCAGCTGCTTCCGAGCGGAGATTTTGAAGAAGTCAAGCGGCGTTTAAAGGCTACGGACGAAGCGGTTAACGTGAACCGGCTCAAAGGAAGCGCTCCATTCGGTGGCATTCGTGATATCAAGACGGCGGTTCATCGTGCGAGGATCGGCGGTGTGCTGAGCCCTTCGGAGCTGTATGATACTGCCAATACGATCTATGGCGGCCGAAGGCTCAAGCGGTTTTTGAATGAGGTGCATGAGGATTATCCAATTCCTTCTTTGGTCATGCTTACGGAGCAAATAGAGGATCTGAAGCCGACGGAAGACAGAATCAAGCAGTGTATCGACGAGAATGCGCAGGTGGTGGATTCGGCCAGTCCGGAGCTGGCTCGTATCCGTCAGGAGCTGCGAACCAGCGAAACGCGTGCAAGGGATCGTCTGGAGCAGATGGTGCGTACCCCTTCCATCCAAAAGATGCTGCAGGATAACCTCGTTACCATCCGTAACGACCGTTATGTTATTCCTGTGAAGCAGGAGTACCGCGGCCATTTCGGCGGGATGATACACGACCAATCCGCTTCCGGCGCTACGTTGTTCATCGAGCCTGAAGCCGTCGTTCAATTGAATAACCGCGTCCGGGAGCTGAAGCTCAAGGAAGAGACGGAGATTGAGAAAATATTGCGTATGCTGACTGAGCTGGTAGCCGAGTCTGCCGACTTCCTGTTAGGCAATCTCGATGCGCTGGCCGAGCTGGATTTTACCTTCGCCAAAGCAGGGCTGTCCCACGAGATGAAAGCAACGCTGCCGATATTAAATGACCGCGGATTTATAAAGATCAAGCGCGGACGGCATCCTCTCATTCCTGCGGATAAGGTTGTGCCGCTCGATATCGAGCTTGGGAACCGGTATACAACAATCATTGTAACGGGACCCAATACCGGCGGTAAAACGGTATCGCTCAAGACGATCGGCCTGCTGTCCTTAATGGCGATGTCGGGGTTGTTCGTTCCTGCGGAGGAAGGCAGCCAGCTATGTGTCTTCGACGCAATCTATGCCGATATCGGAGATGAGCAATCCATCGAACAAAGCTTGAGTACGTTCTCAAGCCATATGACCAACATCATTCGGATTCTTCGCGATATGACGCCCAAAAGCCTGGTGCTTCTTGACGAGCTGGGTGCGGGTACCGACCCGGCGGAAGGCTCGGCTCTGGCCATATCGCTCCTGGAATATATTCATAAAATGGGCTGCCGTATCGTCGCCACGACCCACTACAGCGAGCTGAAGGCTTATGCCTTTGACCGCCAGGGGATCATCAACGCCAGCATGGAGTTCGATATTCAGACGCTCAGCCCGACGTATCGTCTGCTGGTCGGCGTTCCTGGCCGAAGCAACGCATTCGCCATCGCCCAGCGGCTGGGCCTTGCCAAGTCGATTATCGAGCATGCCCGCGGGCAGGTCGGCGAAGAGGATCAGCGCGTGGAATCGATGATTGCCACGCTGGAAGAAAACCGTTTGACAGCCGAAGCGGAGCGTCAAACGGCCGAACAGCTCCGCCGTGAGGTGGAGAGCCTGCGCGCAAAGCTGGAAGCCCAGCAGCAGCGCTTTGAAGAGCAGCGTGACCGGATGTTCGAGAAAGCGGAGCGCGAAGCTCAGGAGGCTGTCGCCAAAGCCCGGCGCGAGGCGGACGAGATCATCGCCGATCTGCGGCGCATGCAGCGGGAAGCCCATCTGGTGAAGGATCACCAGTTAAGCGACGCCAAGCGCAGATTGGATCAGGCCGTGCCGGAGCTTCGGCAGAAAAAGACGGCGCAGCCTTCCAAGAAGAAGCAGGATAAGCTGGAAGCCGGAGACGAGGTGCTTGTAACCAACCTGCGTCAGAAGGGCCATATCGTTGAAGTGGTCAGCGATACCGAAGCGATGGTACAGCTCGGCATCATGAAGATGAAGGTTCAGCTGGCCGATCTGGAGCTTGTTAAGGCTGCATCCGCCGCGGAGAAGAAACCGCAGCAAGCCGCAGCAAGCCTGAAGCGGACACGGGATGAGAACGCCAGAATGGAGCTGGACCTGCGGGGACTTAATCTGGAGGAATCGCTGATTGAGGTCGACCGTTTTCTGGATGAATCGTATTTGGCCAATTTCGGCCAGGTCTATATTATTCATGGTAAAGGCACCGGAATTTTGCGGACGGGGATTCAGGAGTTTTTGCGCAAGCATAAGCACGTCAAGAGCTATCGTATCGGCAATTATAATGAAGGCGGTACTGGGGTCACCGTAGCCGAGCTGAAGTGACAAATTTTTTTTGCAGCGCGATGAAACTCCGAGCAGGGTTGCCTCGTATGTATAGTGTAAACATCGATGTTACTGTAAGATAAGAACTAAAGCTTTTCCAATACAATAGAACATTCATGGGAGGAATTTGGGTATGGGAATCTTCAAAAGATTGCGTGACTTAACAATGGCTTCGATTAACGATTTGTTAGATAAAGCGGAAGATCCGGTGAAAATGCTGAACCAATTCTTGCGCGACATGGAAGAGGACATCAACGAAGCCGAAGTGGCTGTAGCGAAGCAAATTGCGGTTGAGAAGAAATTCAAGCAGCAATACGAAGAAGCGTTCGAAATGGTGCAAAAGCGTGAAGAGCAGGCTCTGAAGGCTCTGGAGCAAGGCAATGAAGATTTGGCCCGCCGTGCGCTGCAGGATAAGAAAGAGCATCAAACCCGTTATGAAGAAATGAAAAAGCAATACGATATCGCCAGAGGCAATGCAGATCGTCTGCGCGATCAGCTGCAAGAGATGAAAGACGAGTTTACCAAAATGAAAAACAAAAAGGATTTGCTCGTAGCTCGTGCGGAAGCGGCAAAAGCGCAAAAGCAAATCAACCAGGCGATGTCCGGCTTTGGAACGGATAATGCGGCTAAAGGCTTTGATCGTATGTCGGAAAAAGTATTGCAAATGGAAGCGGAGGCGGAAGCAAGCAACGAGCTTCGTTCCAAAAACCGCAGTCTGGATGATGAATTGGATCAATTGGGCAAGAGCGATGGCGTTGACGATGAGCTTGCCGCTTTGAGAGCCAAGCTGGCGGCAAAGAAGGAATCCTAATCCACCCCGAACAATAGTATCGACCAAGCAAGAGACTGCGGCTTCGGCCACAGTCTCTTCAAGCGTTAAAGCCGTTTCATATTCAATCCCGTACCCGAATATGTTTTTCTTATCCGGGGAATTCCCCGAAATGCAACGAAACAATCAGGATTCGCTACTTTTGAGGTTTTGTAGGGAGGTGTCGATACTTGAATGAAGAGGTGGATGTCATGCTAAATAATCCTTATATAGAGACGCTGGCTTTTTTCTCCGTTGCCGTCGTAGCTCTCATTGTGTTCCTCGCCATCTTTGAGCTAGTGACCCGATATAAGGACTGGGAAGAAATCAAGAATGGAAACCTGTCAGTAGCTATGGCTACCGGAGGCAAAATATTCGGGATTTGCAACCTGTTCCGCTTTGCTATTTTAAATAACGATTCCGTGCTCCATTCGCTGATTTGGGCCGGCTACGGCTTTATTTTGCTTCTGGTCGCCTATTTTATATTTGAATTTTTGACGCCATACTTTAAAATAGATGAGCAGATTCAAAAGGATAACAAGGCGGTTGGATTCCTGTCGATGGTGATTTCCATCTCCATGTCGTATGTTATCGGTGCGAGTGTAACTTAAGATGGCAGGGCTAGATCCGGAGGGCATGAAATGAAATATTTATGGGGCAGTTTACTGGCCCTGGCGCTTGTGTTTTTCGTCTGGGGCACGTATTATTTTATTAAACACGGCTAGTAAGTTGAATCGGAGGAATGTACGGTGCCGCAATCGCATGATCAAGTATGTCCATGGTGCCAAACCGAGATTGTATGGGACCCCGAAATCGGTCCGGAGGAAACCTGTCCGCACTGCTTTAATGAGCTCGGCGATTACCGCAGCATTAATTTGAAGGTAGGGCAGGACGAGCAAGAGGTGGATTTGGACGAAGAGGAAGCTGACGATCCTGAGGATGATGAGGACCTCGAGGAATATGAGGACTACGAGGAGTTTGAAGGGATCGAAGACTACGAGGAAGGCGTACAGCGTGTACTGGACACGCAGGAGGATACGCCGGAATGTCCTGTCTGCCACAGCTTTATGCTGCTAACAGGTACGCAGACCATGCAGCAAGGCTTCGTTCCTGTCATCCCGCCGCGACTGAACCAGCCTTTGGTTAAGGCGGCTCACAGCACGAAGGTCTTCGTCTGCCCTTCCTGCTTCAGAGTGGAGCAGGTATTGTCCGAGGAAGACCGTCTGGCGATGATCGAGCTGTTAAAGCAGCACGGCCATCAATAAGCTCGGCTCTCAAAAAGGAAATTCCCACTAGGATGGGGATTTCCTTTTTTTTCATTCCCTCATGTTTTTCATAGAGAGGGGAAGGTTAACAAGGACGTCATAATCCTACATAACAGGTGAGCACAATGCATTCTGGAACCAAACAATTTCCGCACAAATGGGTGCGGAGCAAAGAGCAGCGCACAGGGTGGCGCTACGACGGCGACGAGAGTGAGACTTCCTCCGGGAAGGGAGGCAGGCTGACAGCACAATCCAGGCTGCTTCTGACCGTTCAAGGCTTGGTGGCTGCGGCCAACGCTTTGTCAGGTACGTTTGTCAACGTCTATCTGTGGAAGGCGCGGCAGGACTTTGCTCTTATCGGCTGGTTTACGCTGATTAACCATGTGGCGATGGCTCTGACCTTTTGGCTTGCGGGAAAATGGGTCAAGGAGCATAACAAGATGAACTGTTTACGGGCCGGAGTGGCGGTATCCGCCTTGTTTTATACGCTGGTGCTGTGGTTCGGAACCAACGCGGTTCATTTCTACCTGCTCTTGGGGGTTATTCTCGGGATGGCTTCCGGTTTATTTTGGCTAGCCTTCAACGTAGTATATTTTGAGGTGACGAATCCAGGGAATCGGGATCGTTTTAACGGATGGGCCGGGTTGTTAGGGTCCGGGGCAGGGATGATCGCTCCGTGGATCTCCGGCTTTTTAATCATTCATTTGAAGCAGACGAACGGATATCGCGTGATCTTTACACTGTCTCTTGTCATTTTCGTGATTGGTGTCATATTCAGTTTTTTTCTGAAAAAAAGAAAGTCCCAAGGACATTACGAATGGTTCCTTACCCTGCGCTGTCTGAGTCAAAAGGAGACGCTGTGGCGTACGGTGTCACTCGGCTTAGTGGCTCAAGGCGCAAGGGAAGGCGTGTTTGGTTTCATGATCGGTCTGCTTGTTTATGTTCATACCGGCAATGAGATGAAGCTGGGGAACTTTGCCCTGATTACCTCGGCTGTTTCTTTGGTCAGCTTTATGATTACAGGAAGGCTGCTGAAGCCGAAATACAGGAAGAAAGCGATGCTGATCGGAGCGGTCATGATCGTCCTTGTCATTCTGCCCTTTTTCTGGAAGGTCAATTTTTTGACTTTGCTCATTTTTGGGGCCGGCGTCGGACTTTTTTTCCCGATGTACTCGATTCCTATGACCTCCTCCGTATTTGATTTGATCGGCAAGCATGAGGATAGCGTAAAGCATCGGGAGGAGTATATCGTGATGCGCGAGCTTGCTTTGAATGCGGGCCGTATTACGGGGACGGCCGTTTTTATTGCTGTGGTGGCTATGACTTCCTCTCCTGCCGCGATGAACTGGCTGCTCCTGGGCATCGGCTGCACTCCGATTGCATCCTGGTTTTTCATGCGAAAGGTTCCGATGGATAAACCGGTTAAGGCGTCGTAATCATCCTGCTATGGAGCCTTCCGGCAGTATCCAGGCTGTTGACAAAATAAGGAGCGCCGTTACAATTAGGACGAAGGTGTGGAGCATAGAGCGACGAGTCCTGTGCGGAAAGGAGTGGCTTTAGATGAGCAAAAACAATCGAATGGTCAACAGCGTTACGGAACTTATTGGGGATACGCCGGCGGTACGCTTGAACCGGTTAACGGGGGAGAACGACGCCGAGGTATACGTCAAGCTGGAATATTTCAATCCGAGCGGAAGCGTGAAGGATCGGGCGGCCATGAACCTGATAGCCCAGGCGGAAAAAGACGGGATCTTGAAGCCGGGCGCTACGATTATCGAGCCGACCAGCGGCAATACCGGAATCGGGCTTGCCATGAATGCGGCGGCCAAGGGCTATAAGGCGATCCTGGTCATGCCGGATAACATGACGAAAGAGCGTATTAACATATTGAAGGCGTACGGAGCTCATGTAGAGCTGACCCCTGCCGATCAAAGAATGCCGGGAGCGATCCGCCGCGCGCTGGAGCTTCGGGATGAAATACCGGACAGCTTCATTCCGCAGCAATTCGAAAATCCGGCGAATCCGGATATTCACAGAACGACTACGGCATTGGAAATTATCGAGCAGACGGAGGGCAGGCTGGATGCTTTCGTGGCTTCATCGGGAACGGGAGGCACGATTACCGGCACAGGCGAGGTGCTTCGCGAACGCATTCCGGGCATTCAAATTTATGTCGTCGAGCCTAAAGGCTCCCCGGTATTGTCCGGCGGCAAGCCGGGCCCGCACAAATTGGTAGGAACCAGTCCCGGCTTTGTTCCGGCTATCCTTAATACGGAGGTGTACGACGAGATCGTACAGGTGGCCGATGAGGACGCGCTTCGCACGACCCGGGAGCTGGGGAGCAAGGAAGGGATTCTGGTCGGTCCATCCGCCGGCGCTACGGTGTGGACTGCGCTGCAGGTAGCCAAGAAGCTCGGTAAAGGGAAGCGGGTATTGTGTATAGCTCCGGATACGGGAGAACGGTATTTGAGCATGGGCATCTTTGTTTAAGTAGGGACGAGCACCTCGCGAGAGGTGCTTAAGTTTGTTGAAGAACCTGAGAATCCGAAAAACGGCTATGGTACCCGGTAGGGTATCCCCTTCCGGTCGCTGTTGTTCTCGGAAAACTCGATCATATTGCTTCATAGCAGTGATTTTCCGAGAACAAAGGCGAACGCTATCGCTCCTGCAGGGGACACCCTACCTATCACCTTTTGCATTTTTCTCAAAGATAGGATTCTCAACAACCTGGAGCACCTCGTGAGAGGTGCTTTTTTGTTTTGGTTAGGAACTAGGGGAAGCTCGCTCGGAAGAAGCAGCAAGCATTCAAAATTAGGCAGGAATAATTGAAAAATAAGTTGAATAAAAATGCATATAGATGTATAATTATAAGTGTAGAACAATACAAGGTAGGATGGTGATTGACTTGATTATAGCATTAGAAAATGAGCCTCCTGCACAAGGACAGTTTGAGCAATTGCTGGCATCCGTCGAGGATCATGCAGCCGATGCGGAACTTCTGTACAAAACGTACTGCCAGAGCCCTTATGTGATCGCCGCTTATGACAAAGGCCGGCTGGTGGGCATCGGAAGAGTGACAGGAGAGTCGGACGGGCAAGGCGGGCTGCAAATTACCGTGCTTGAGGATTACCGCTGCCACGAGATTGAAGCGAACATACGCAGGCTGTTATCGATTCACCGTTAGTAGCATTTTTACAGCAGCCTATTATTTCTTATATAGATTTTATGCAAGCCCGAGGCTATTGTGCCCTGCGGGCTATTTTTGCGTTGAAGGGATGGCATGCAGACTTGGCTCAGCCCAAGCAAGAGCAATTTTATTTTGCAAAAAGCCGCCGGTTGGGTGTAATATGGAGTAATAATTTATCTATCCATGACATGTAAGCGGAAGACAGGTTTTGTCTAACGCAAAACCTGGAAGGAAGCTAATGTAAGGCACAACTCTTGGGAGGGTTAACCACCGATGGAACAGTTTAAAATGCGAATTATTGAGCTGCTTAAGGAAGACGCGAGAAGAACCCCGGCGTTAATAGCAACTATGCTGGGTGCGCCGGAGGCGGAAGTGGCGGAAGCGATCAAGCAATTGGAGGATGCGCACGTCATTATCAAATACGCGCCGATTGTGAACTGGGCGAAGGTGGACAACGAGAAGGTAACCGCATTGATTGAAGTTCAGATCACCCCGGAACGCGGCCGCGGCTTCGATGCGATCGCCGAGCGCATTTACTTGTATCCGGAAGTCAAATCCGTATATTTGATGTCCGGAGCCTATGATTTGCTGGTAGAGATCGAAGGGAAAACGCTGAAGGAAGTCGCTTCTTTCGTATCCAATAAGCTGTCGCCGATAGACCGCGTTTTATCGACCAAAACACATTTCATACTTAAAAAATATAAGCAGGACGGCATCACCTTTGAAGATCATGAGGATGACCGCCGTATGTTAATCTCCCCGTGAAGGATGATGAGTGATGATCAAACAACATGAGCCTTCTACAAAGTCGATGTCGGGTTATTTGGCTCCCTTGGTGAGAGAAATCCCCCCATCAGGGATCCGCAAATTTTTTGATCTGGTCAGCGCCAGCAAGGATATCATTTCTCTTGGTGTCGGCGAGCCGGATTTTTGCACGCCTTGGCACGTGCGTGAAGCCTGCGTGTATTCCCTTGAACGCGGCAATACGAAGTATACGCCGAATGCAGGAATGCCGGAGCTAAGGGAAGCGATCGCCGAGTATTTGTACGATTCGTTCCATGTGCCGTACGAGCCTTCTGACGAAATCCTGGTTACGGTGGGCGGCAGTGAAGCCATTGACTTGGCCTTGCGTGCCTTGATCGTCCCGGGGGATGAAGTGCTTGTTCCGGAGCCTTGCTATATCTCCTATTCTCCGATTACGAAGATCGGCGGGGGGATTCCTGTCGGGATCGAGACGTTCGCGAAGGATAATTTCAAGCTGACTCCCGAAGCCTTGAAGGCGAGCATTACACCTAAGTCTAAAGTACTGATTCTGTGCTATCCGAGCAACCCGACGGGCGGCATCATGACGTACGAGGATTGGCTCCCGATTGCAAAAATTGTTGAGGAAAACGACCTTATTGTCATTTCCGACGAAATCTATGCAGAATTGACTTACGAGCAGAAGCATGTCAGCTTCGCTTCCTTGCCAGGCATGAAGGACCGCACCATCCTGGTCAGCGGCTTCTCCAAAGCCTTCGCGATGACCGGCTGGAGGATGGGCTATGCTTGCGGACATAGGGATCTAATTTCAGCGATGCTCAAAATTCACCAATACACCGTCATGTGCGCACCTGCTATGGGGCAAGTCGCAGCTCTCGAGGCTTTGAAAAACGGTATGGATGAAAAGGATCGCATGGTAGAGTCCTATAACCAACGGCGCCGGCTTGTCGTTCAAGGCTTCCGGGACATCGGGCTCGAGTGCCATGAGCCGCAGGGAGCGTTCTATGCCTTCCCTTCGATTGCCTCTACGGGACTAAGCTCGGAGGAGTTTGCCCAGCGTTTGCTTCTTGAAGCGAAGGTCGCTGCGGTGCCGGGATATGTGTTCGGCTTGGGCGGAGAAGGCTTCGTGCGCTGCTCCTACGCGACTTCCGTCAATCAATTGCTGGAAGCGATCGAAAGGATCGGAAATTTTATACGTAAATTATAGTTTCGACAAAAGTAGTCATTTCCATCCCCGACAAAAACTGTTATCTTTAATAGTATAGAAGTTTCATATCCTTTGGGGTTATGGGACTTCCGAATCTAAAGATATGCCAGGGGGGGATGAAGAATGGCTTTTCCGGAATATCAGCTTAGGCATTACCCGCAAATCGGTTGGATTCGAGAGAATAATCAGCAAGCCAAGTGGTTTTTTGGGAAAAAGAAGCGGTCATCTTCTGACGTATCTTTGGAAGAAGAGATTTATAGGTTGCGTCAGGAGCTCGAACGACTGGTTCAGAGCGAGCAATGCTTGACCTCACCGGAAGTTGTGAAGATCAGCATGATCCTGGACAAAAAGATAAATGAGTATATGAATCGAAATAAGAGGAGCCGGTAACGGTTCCTTTTTTTACATTTCAGCCTGCGGCCATCTCCTTTTTTATCTCTAGTTTTGAAAGAAACGAGACATTTATGATATGATTGGGGGTAATAGCAATCCAAGAAAGCGCATCTATAAGGAGAGGGAACATGAAAGGGAAATTCATGCTCATCATCATGCTGCTGCTGGTGCTAGCCGGCTGCGGCGGGGGACCCAAGGCTGATGTATTGATTTTTATGACAGGCCCCAATGGAATTCCGAACGAAGTGGGAGATAAGCTGCAGGCTGCGCTGCAAACGAAGCTTGGCGAAGCTCCGACCGTAAAGATTCAGACCACGCCGATGTTTTCTATGGATAAATTGGTCGTTGAAATTGCGGCGGGAGATAACAGCATCATTATTGTGCCGACGGAGCAGTTTAAAACGATAGGCCAGCAGGGCGGCTATGTCAGTCTGGATGATGTGGCGAAGCAGGAGGATTTTCCCGGAGGCGTGCTGGAGCTCCCGGTAGATTCCAAGGATAAGAATGCAGCGCCGAAGAAAGAGAAGCATTTGTACGGTATTCCTTTGGAACAAACCAAATGGTTTACAGAGCTTAATCTGAATGGCAAAGATTTGGTAGCCTTCATTCCGGCCAATGCCAAAAATCTGGAAAAAGGCTTGCAGGTGATGAAGGTCATCGCGCAAAAATAGACCTAATGGACGTTCCTGCTGCATAGGCAGGTCTGACTTTAATTTCATAGAGTTATCCGACTAGGTGCCTGTCTGCTTAACAAGCCGGCAGGTTAAAAGGGAAGCCGGTGTGAATCCGGAGCGGTCCCGCCACTGTATTTTGGAGGGAGAGTCTCATAATGCCACTGTTCTGAACCGGAATGGGAAGGCGAGGCCTCCGTACAACTCCATAAGCCAGGAAACCTGCCTAATCGGGAATAGACCGGGCCTTTTCGAGGAAAAAGGAGCGTCGTTTGCACGCGCTGCGTTCTGAATAACGGACAGCGTCTGCAATCGCATGCCCTCTGCTTCCTAATTGCAGCGATCAGGATCAGAGGGTTTTTGACGTGCATGCAAACCGGGACATGGAACAGGAACGATACAATGGGATGGAAGGACAAAGGGAGGTACCACAATGTGGAGTGAAATGAAACGAAGCGGCAGAAAAAAATGGCTGGCGGCTGTACTGGGTCTGGCGCTTGTGTTCAGCGCAGCCGGCTGCGCGCCGAAGGAGACGAAGCCCTCGGGCACGGCAGATCTGAAGGAGCCGGCTAAAGCGAGCAGCGGAGAACAGACAAGCCCTCCAGCCGCGAACGCAAAGGCTACAGTATATCCGTTGAAAGTGAAGGATGCAACAGGCAAGGAGTTTACCTTTGAAAAGGCGCCGGCCAAGATTGTGTCGGTGTCTCCCAGCGAGACGGAGACTCTGTTCGCTCTGGGCTTGGGCGACAAAGTCGTCGGCGTATCCGACTTTTGCGATTATCCGGAGGAAGCGAAGAAAAAGCCTAAGATGGGCAGCATCGTGAAGCCGAATGAGGAAGCGCTGATTGCGGCTAACGCGGATGTCGTGCTATCGGGCGTATCGCTCAAAACAGCAGCCGTCGAGCAGCTCAGAGGCTTGAATGTGAACGTGTTTAAGGTAGAGCCCAAGACGATTGACGACGTCATGAACAATATTTTGAAATTCGGGCAAATTTTTGACAAGCAGGAGCAGGCGGAGAAGCTGGTAGCTTCTATGAAGGCGGATCGTCAGAAGGTTACGGATGCCGTCAAGGATCTGAAGCCGGAGCAAAAGAAAAGGGTGCTCATGGAATTTTCTCCGGGCTGGACGGTAGGGAAGGGAGAATTCATGGACGAGCTGATCACCTTGGCTGGCGGTATTAATGTTTCTTCCGACATTACCGGGTACGCGAAGCTGAATGAAGAAAAGGTGATCGCGGATAATCCTCAAGTGATTTTGTACCCGAAAAATCTGATCGATGAAAATTCCAAGAAGTCCATGGATCAAATCATTAGAGAGCGTACTAGCTGGGCTAATGTCGATGCGATCAAAAACAACAAGCTGGCGGGGTTGGATAAGGACTCGATCAGCCGTCCGGGACCGCGGATTACAGCAGCGCTGGTAGATGTAGCCAAAGGCATTTATCCGGAATTGGTGAAATAAAATGAAGCGGAAGCTAATGGCATGGGGAGGAGCGGGAGTGCTGCTCCTTCTTCTTTCCGTGACGATCAGTTTATCCATCGGTACGGTTCATGTGCCGCTCCTGCATGTATGGGGCATTCTGGCGCATCATCTGCCCGGAATCGGAGGCTCGGTTCCCGTGGACTGGCAGCCGGCCTCCGAGCAGATTATTTGGCGCGTCCGGCTGCCCCGCGTACTGCTGGGGGTGCTGGTAGGCGCCTCCTTAGGCATTGCGGGAGCGGCCTTCCAGGGAGTGCTGCGCAATCCGCTGGCGGACCCCTATACGTTGGGGGTTTCTTCCGGCGCCTCGGTCGGCGCTGCTTTCCTGATCTTGTTCGGCCTACAGTTTGCCCTGCTGGGCTCGGCAACCGTTCCGGTTGTCGCATTCATTACAGGAGCGCTATCCTTGATCACTGTGATTATGCTCGCAAGAACGGGCGGTAAGATACGAATGGAAGCCCTGATTTTATCCGGGGTCGTCATGCAGGCTTTTCTCGGGGCCTTCGTCTCGTTTATGGTCGCGATGTCCAAGCAGGTTATTAATGAAATTGTGTTTTGGCTGATGGGCAGCCTGGCGCTTCGGGGCTGGATGTATTCGCTTGTGCTGCTGCCCTACTTGGCGATCGGCGTCATGATCCTGTTCGGCTATGGAAGAGCGATGAATTTATTCGCTTTGGGCGAGCAGCAGGCGGCCTATCTGGGTATAAGGGTCGAGCGAACGAAGCTTATTGTGCTGGCGGCTGCAACGCTGATTACGGCGGCGGCCGTGTCGGTCTCCGGGGTCGTAGGCTTTGTCGGCCTGATCGTGCCGCATTTGCTGCGGCTGATCGTAGGGCCGGACTATCGGCTGCTGCTGCCTCTTTCCCTTATCGGGGGAGCAATCTACGTACTGTGGGCGGATACGCTTGCCCGTACGGTCCTGAGTCCGACGGAAATTCCGCTCGGAGTGGTAACCGCGTTCATGGGGGCTCCGTTTTTTGCCTATTTATTAAAAAGAAGCAAGCGATTGTCGAACGAATAATTTACGATGCCAAGATGTTGAAGGGAAGGGGGCTGCAGGAAATGAACAGTGAGGAAGCTCATGCAGATGAGAAAGTTATTGCCGTGGAGGGTGTGGGATTAGCGTATTCCTCGAGGCAGGTGCTCGATAAGGTGAGCTTTTCGGTATCCTCGGGCGAATGCTTCGGCATCATCGGTCCGAACGGCAGCGGCAAGTCGACGCTGCTGAAGCTGATCTCCGGCGTCGAGAAGCCTTCTGCAGGCCGGGTCCTTCTGAATGGCAAAGAGGCGTGCGAATACCCGCGCAAGCAGCTGGCCCGATGGGCGGCCGTGCTCCAGCAGGATGCCCTTCCCCCGCTTGGCTTTACCGTGCGCGAGGTCATTGCGATGGGCCGCTATCCGTTTCAAAACTGGCTCGGCGATGAAGCCGGGGCTGTGGACTCGGAGCGGCTAATCGATGACATCCTCGAGCGGCTGGAGCTGCGACCGCTGGAGCACCGCAGCATCGACGCATTGAGCGGCGGCGAACGGCAGCGCGTCGCGCTC
The DNA here is from genome assembly GCF_002042965.1 of Paenibacillus sp. 32352. Taxonomy (GTDB): domain Bacteria; phylum Bacillota; class Bacilli; order Paenibacillales; family NBRC-103111; genus Paenibacillus_S; species Paenibacillus_S vulneris. The sequence goes on from NZ_MZNT01000001.1 coordinate 24,959, forward strand.
GGTAAGGTGATGGCGCAGCAGCCGAAGCTTCTGCTGCTGGACGAGCCGACCACGTATCTGGATATTGGCTATCAGGTCCAGATGATGGATTGGATTCGCTCCTGGCAGCAGGAATCGGGTCTTACCGTCATCGCCGTGCTGCACGAATTGAATTTGGCCGCGCAATATTGCGGCAGGCTGTTATTGCTGCAAAACGGCCGTATAGCAGGGATCGGCGAACCGGAGGAGGTTCTCCGAAGCGAGCTGCTGGAACGGGTATACCGTACACAGCCGATCGTGCTTAAGCATCCGGTTAACGGCGTACCGCAAATTCTTTTGCAGAGCGGGGCCGATTCATAGCATTAAAGGATATAGGAACCAGATTTGGGAGGGACACGAACGATGTACAATAGAGATTGGCTGAACCGGGCGGTGTCAGAGATAACGCCTCTGGATCAGGAGGCGATGGAGGCGGCGGAACGCCATCTGGACCAGCTGACCAAGCCTCCGGGCAGCTTGGGCAAGCTGGAGGAAGTGGCACGTCAGATGGCCGGTATTAGCGGCCAAGTTGTGCCTGAGCTGGGGAAGAAAGCCGTCATTGTGATGGCGGCGGACCACGGCGTATGCGAGGAAGGCGTCAGTGCGTTCCCGGCTGAGGTGACTCCGCAAATGGTGATGAATTTCCTGAACGGCGGAGCGGCGGTTAATGTGCTGTCAAGGCATACGGGTGCGGACGTCGTCTGTGTCGATATCGGGGTGAATGCGGATTTGGAGCATCCCGGGCTAGTTTCGAGAAGTGTTCGCAAGGGCACACGCAATATGGCGAAGGAAGCGGCAATGACCGAAGAAGAGGCCATTCAGGCGATAGTTACCGGCATGGACCTGGTCAAGGAGCTGGCAGGTGAGGGTTACACCCTGTTTGCGACAGGAGAGATGGGGATTGGCAATACGACGGCCAGCTCAGCGCTATTAGCGGTATTAAGCGGAACCGATGTCGGCGTTACGGTTGGTCGTGGGACCGGAATCGACGATCAGAAGCTGCTGCACAAGCAGGCCGTCATTGAACGGGCGATTGCCGTCAATCAGCCCGATCCGGCAGATCCGATCGATGTGCTTGCCAAGGTAGGCGGCTTGGAAATCGCCGGGTTGACCGGCGTCATCCTCGGAGCGGCGATGCATCGCAGGCCGATTGTGATCGACGGCTTCATCTCCTCGGCGGCCGCCTTGGCAGCAAGCCGTATCGCTCCGCTTAGCGCGTCATACATGATCGCTTCGCACTTATCGCAGGAGCAAGGACATGCGCGCTTGCTCGAAGCGGTGGGCTTGTCCCCTATGCTGCGCATGGATATGAGGCTTGGCGAGGGCACGGGAGCCGTGCTGGCTTTTCCGCTTATTGAAGCGTCGGTGAAAATCATGAAGGAGATGGCTTCCTTCGCCTCGGCGGGCATCTCTACCTCCAATAATTGATGGAAAGGCTGGACGGCAAATGCTGGTATTGGTGACGGGCGGAGCCCGCAGCGGCAAAAGCTCCTTTGCCGAAGCTTACGCATCGCGGCTTGAGCAGCGCGGCATTTACATCGCGACAGCCCAAGCGTATGATGAGGAAATGAAAGCACGGATCGGCCTTCATCGGAAGCAGAGAGACGAAGCAGGCTTCCCATGGACGACTCTGGAGGAGCCGTTTGAGCTGGACCGATTGTTAAACGGCTGGTGCGATCAGATGGCTGAGCATTCCGGCAGCCAGCCTAACGTGCATCCGCAGCCTATTGCTGCTGAAGGAGCCGTTGTCCTGGTCGATTGCCTTACCCTCTGGCTGTCCAACTGGCTGCTTCGATACGAGCAGGATGCCAATGCCGAGCAGCTGCTTAGGCAGAAGGTAGACGAGCTGACTGCCGCCGGACGGCAATTCGCTGATGAGGGGCGTCATCTGGTGCTGGTAACCAACGAGGTTGGTTACGGTCTCGTGCCGGAATATAAGCTGGGGCGGCAGTTCCGGGATTTGTCGGGGATCATGAATCAACGGCTGGCACGGGAGGCTGAGCAGGTGTTCCTCGTAACGGCAGGAATTCCGATGGAAATCAAGAGCCGGCAATTCCAATGGTAGACACCGGATTTGGACCCATCCTCGTTCGCAGCCGCTTATCTGCATGATGGGCTTGGACAGAGGAATTATTACATATACAATGAATTGACTTTGAGCAAGCAAAAATGGCGATCAGGCAGTTCAAACGGGCGGGTGGATTTGGTTGTTGTTTTATTCTTGGCAGGAAACCGCTGTGATGCTGGTTTGCGCGATGATGATCGATTGGTGCATCGGGGACCCGCGCTGGCCGACCCATCCCGTTATCCGGATAGGACAATGGATACGCTGGGTCGAGTCCAAGCTTCACCCGGAGGGAGTCCGTCGCTCGGAGGCCGATGAACGATGGAGAGGCTTCCTGTTAACCGTATCGACGTTGGCGATTTCCTTTGGAGCCATGTGGCTTCTGCTTTGGGCTGCCCGGTGCATTCATCCGTGGCTGGGCTACGCGGTAAATACATGGTTCATCTCGACGACGATAGCGATTAAGGGCCTTAAGGATGCGGCCATGAAGGTGTACGTTCCTTTGATGCAAGGACGTATGGAGGAAGCGAGAACCTATACCGGCTATATTGTCGGCAGAAATACGTCGGAGCTCGACGAAGCCGAGCTTACGAGGGCAACGGTAGAAACTGTAGCCGAGAATACGGTGGATGCGGTCGTATCCCCGTTGGTGTATGCGTTTCTAGGGGCGGCGCCACTGGCTATGCTGTACCGCGCAGCCAACACGCTGGATTCCATGGTCGGCTATAAAAATGAGAAGTATTTGTTCTTCGGCTGGGCTTCCGCACGCTGGGACGATGTGATGAATTGGGTCCCCGCGCGGTTAACCGGTGCCTTTCTGGTGTTAGTATCGGCCGTAACCAGCGGCTGCTCCGCCTTGCGGGCTGCGCAAGCGATTCGCCGGTTTGCCCGGCTTCATCCAAGCCCCAACAGCGGCATTCCCGAATCGGCGGTCGCCGGAGCGCTCGGCATCGAGCTTGGCGGTGTGAACGTTTATCATGGGAGAATCAGCGAGCGGGCACGAATGGGCTGGCCGCTTCGTGAAAGACGGATGGATGATATATTGAATACCGTTCGTCTGCTCTATGGGGTTAGTATTTTGATTGCAGGAGGGCTGCTGTGCGCATATTGCTGGACTTTATGGTAAAAGGGTTGGCTGCGTGTGCCGCAGCCTTTCAATTTTTAACGCGGCTTCCCGTGCCGGTTACATTGGAGTATAACGATGCGCTGTTTCGGCGCAGCGTCGTCTTCTATCCGTTAGTAGGTGCGGTAATGGGGCTGCTGCTTGGAGCTGCAGGCTGGCTCCTGCAAGGCTGGCTGCCGCCGGGAGTGACTTCCGTCCTGCTGCTGGCCCTCTGGGTCGCCATGACAGGGGGGCTGCATCTTGACGGCTTAATGGATACAGCCGATGGCATTTTCAGCTACCGGTCCCGGGAGAAAATGCTGGAGATCATGAAGGATAGCCGGGTCGGCGCGATGGGGGTTATCGCCTGTGTGCTGGTTCTTTTGTGCAAATGGACCCTGTTGCAGCAATGGCTGCCGCTCTCATGGACGGGATCTTTATTCGTGCTGCCACTGGCCGCCCTCTGGAGCCGCTGGTATATGGTGGTCGCCATTGCCTTCTGGCCTTATGCGAGGCAGGAGGAGACGGGACATAACCGGATAGGGGCTTTCTTCCGCGGCCTGCAAGCGAAGCATGTGATCCTTCACACGGGTTTGGCGCTATTGTTGACCTGTTGCTTGGTATGGATGATGGGAGAGTCCTTGTTGTCTTCCGCACTCATTATAGGGGCAGCGGCTCTGGGTTGTTTGGCAGCCGGGGTGTCGATATCCGTATTTATCAGCCGCAAGCTCGGCGGGCTTACAGGGGATACCTACGGGGCTATCAACGAGCTTTTGGAAGTCTTTTTGCTGTTATTGTTATATATGGTCATACATTCGTAGATAAAACGGTTTATCCGGTTGCTATCAAAATGGTTTAAGAGAATGGGGGAGCCTGAATGCTGGAACGATACGGGCATGGGGGAGATTTATGGACGGCCGCCGAGGCGTTTGGCAGAGGCAAGGACGAATTTCTTGATTTCAGCTCGAATATGAATCCGATAGGACCGCCTGCAGCGGTGGAGACCATATTGAGAGAGCATTGGAGGGACGTCGCCGCTTATCCCGATCCCGCTGTGCGTGAACTGCGGAGGAAGCTCGCGGAGCACTATGAGATACCCATGGAATCGATTCTGGTCGGGAACGGCGCGGCGGAGCTGATTGACCTGGCGGTTCGGGTTATTAAGCCTCATGTGACGGCATTGGCAAGACCGTCCTTTTCGGAATATGAGGAAGCGGTGGATAAAACGGACGGGAGCATCCATGAGCTGATGCTGCGGGAAGAGAAGGGCTTTGTCATGCAGCTTGACGATGTGGAAAAAACCATCGAAGCCTCGGACATGCTCTTCTTCGGTACTCCGAATAATCCGACAGGCAGGCTGCTGCCGCGGGATGTCCTCAGGCTGCTTGTGCAAGCCGATAAGCCGGTGATCCTCGATGAAGCGTTTATCGATTTTTGTCCGAATGAGGATCAGCTGACGATGCTTCGTCAGGCGGCGGTCTCACCCCAGCTCATGGTCATTCGGTCGATGACGAAATTTTATTCGATTCCCGGCCTCAGGCTCGGGTTTATTGTCGCACATCCCGATACAATTTCGAAAATGCGGAGCCAGCAGGTACAATGGAGTGTCAATACGATGGCCCAATTGATCGGTACTGCGGTGCTGGAAGATAAAGATTACGCGCGTCGGACTCATGCTTGGCTGGCGGAGGAACGTCCGTGGCTGACAAGCAGGCTGCAATCCTTAGGCCTTACTGTCACTCCGAGCGATACAAATTATCTTTTGTTTTCACTTCGAGGGCTGGGACTTACGGTGAAGGCGCTGCAATCCGAAATGGGGCGGCGCGGTATTTTGATCAGGGACGCATCGCTGTTCCCAGGCTTGGACGAAACTTACGTTAGAGTTGCGATCAGGCTGCGCGAGCATAACGAACGGCTCCTTACCGGGCTTCAAGAATCCATTCAAGCCTTGCTTGAGCAATCCAATCCGCCGATCGTCTTAGCGGCTTCGGATATATCGAGTCGTTCACCGGAGCAGGCTATCCCTTACGCAACGTCAGGACAATCGGAGCTTCCCGGCAGTGCGTCCGCTTTAACGAACAGCGCTGCAGATCCATCGATGGCAGCTCCATTAGCCGCAGCGCTGATGGTTCAAGGAACATCCTCCGATGCAGGGAAGAGCCTTATAACGACGGCCCTCTGCCGAATTTTGCTCCAGGACGGCTTGCGCGTCGCACCGTTTAAATCGCAAAACATGTCGTTGAACTCCTATGTGACCCCTGACGGAAAGGAAATCGGAAGAGCCCAAGGGATGCAGGCGGATGCCTGCCGCATTCCGGCCACGACGGATATGAATCCGATCCTGCTGAAGCCGAAGAAGGACATGGTATCTCAGGTCGTCGTTCACGGGAAGCCTTACCGGGATTTGGATGCGCGGACGTACCGGGAGAACTATTTAAGCGAGGCGGAAACGATCGTCAAGGACGCGCTGAACAGGCTGAGAAGCTCGTTTGACGTGGTCATCCTTGAGGGGGCCGGCAGTCCTGCGGAAGTGAATTTGAAGGATCGGGATATCGTCAATATGCGCCTCGCCGGCTGGGCGGATGCGCCTGTTGTGCTTGTAGCCGACATCGATAGAGGAGGCGTGTTCGCGTCCATTGTAGGCACCATGGAGATTTTCACCCAGGAGGAGCGGGATCGTGTCGCCGGATTCATCATTAACAAGTTCCGCGGTGACGTGACGCTGCTCTATCCGGGACTGGAATGGCTTGAGAAACGGACAGGCAAGCCGATCCTCGGCGTCGTTCCTTACTTGCCCGATCTGGAGCTGGAGGACGAGGATTCCGCCTCGCTAGACCGGAAGCTGGCTACGGGCATTTTGGCCAAAGGCAGCTCGGCAGCGCCATATTTGGCGGGTGAGAGGGGAGCCAGGGAGGCCGATCAGGAACTGCTGGATATCGCCGTTATCCGGCTGCCCCGATTATCCAACTTCACGGATATAGACCCGCTGCTGTATGAGCAGGACGTGCGGCTTCGCTTCGTCAGCTCGCCGGAAGAGCTCGGGCGGCCGGACGCTGTCATTTTACCGGGCAGCAAAAATACGGTGGATGACTTGCTGTTTTTAAGGCAGAACGGCTTGGAGCAGGCTCTGCTGCGCCATGCGGAGCACGGTGGAGCCGTGGTAGGCATCTGTGCCGGCTACCAAATGATGGGCAGCAAGCTGCTGGACCCGGACCTGGTGGAATCGGATCATCCGGAGCTGGACGGACTCGGCCTGCTGCCTACGGAAACGGTGTTTACCCCAGATAAACGGACGGTCCGTGCGGAAGGAACGACCTTCCTGCAGGAAGGAATTCTTACAAGTCCGGCGCCGCTGCCGATTACAGGTTATGAGATTCACATGGGGAGAACACGGTTTTTGGAGCCCGTGAAGCATCCTTTTCTCATTAAGGAAACGGGCGGTAACGAGAGCTTGCATGAAGATGGGGTTGTCGCTGCGAACGGCAGGCTGTGGGGGACGTACATCCACGGCATTTTACATAATGACGACTTCCGCAGGCATTGGCTGAATACGCTCCGGGCAGAGAAAGGCTGGGGACCCAAGCTGGCTGAGCTCCGCTTTCAAGAGCGTAGAGAGGCGGCCTTCGACCGGCTGGCGGATCATGTAAGACGCCACTTGGATATGAAGCGGGTCTATGAGATGATAGGGAGAAAGGCCAAACATTTTGAAGGAGGCGATCCTCAATGAGAATTTATACGCGCACCGGCGATGCCGGACAAACGGGCGTTATTGGCGGACGTGTCGATAAGGACGATGTACGTGTAGAGGCTTATGGCACGGTTGACGAGCTGAATTGTTTTGTCGGGCAGGCAATGGGCTTTTTGGATGAAGAAAGGTTTGCCGACCTGCTAGCCGACTTGCTGGAGGTTCAGCATGAGCTGTTCGACTGCGGCTCCGATCTGGCTCTTTTGAAGCAGGAGCTTCGCCCCTATAAAGTCACCTCCGAGATGGTGGACCGGCTGGAAGCCTGGATCGATAAATACGATGCGGAGACACCGGACATCAAAAAATTTATTTTGCCGGGGGGAGTCCAGGCCTCTTCCGCACTTCATGTGTGCCGGACCGTCTGCCGCCGTGCTGAGCGCAGGGTGGTAACGCTGGCAAGAACACAGCCGATTAACGAGCAGGTTCGCCGCTATTTGAACCGGTTATCTGACTTGTTCTTCACCGTAGCCAGATTGGCCAATGCTCGAAGCGGGGTCGGCGACGTGGAATATGCTCGCAGTGCCGAGGTGTTCCGCCGTAAATGAATTCGTATTATGAACCTTTAGTATACCGTGTCTCGCCGGAGGAGGAAGGGTTTCTTCTGAAGACGATCCTGCAAAGCCGGATGCACTTGTCGCGCAAGCTGCTGTCTCGGTTAAAGCTGACCGAGCAAGGGATTACGGTGAACGGCCAGCGGCAATATATCAGCATTCGCGTTCATGAGGGCGATGTAATCGAGGTTCGGATGCAGCAGGAGGAGTCGGATGACATTTTGCCACAGGACCTTCCTATCTCGATCTTATATGAGGATGACCATCTGTTGGTCTTGAACAAGGCGGCCGGGATGATCGTACATCCGACGCACGGGCACTATGTAAATACGCTCGCGAACGGTGTTGTATATTATTGGCAGCAAAAGGGACAGAGCTTTCGTTTCCGGCCTATCCACAGGCTGGATCAAGAGACATCCGGCACGCTTGCCGTCGCTAAAAACCCGTTCGTCCATCAGCAGGTATCCGAGCAGATGCAGGCGCATCAGGTGAAGAAGGAATACATCGCTCTGGTCTATGGTGTTATGGCAGAGGATGAGGGTACGGTTGATGAGCCGATCGATCGCGATCCCGAGCAGCCCCATATCCGGATTGTTACAGAGACGGGGTATTCCGCGGTAACGCATTATAAAGTAGAGCGCAGGTTCAAGGATGCCACCATGGTGCGGCTGTGGCTTGAAACCGGCCGGACGCACCAGATCCGCGTTCACATGAAGCATCTCGGCCACCCGCTGTTGGGCGACAAGATGTATAAGCTGTCCAGCGCGAATGAAGCAGAGGAAGCGGAAGGCGAACGGCATCAAGTCTACGGGCTGGACAGGCATGCTCTGCATGCCTGTACGCTCGGCTTCGTGCATCCTTCGACGAAAGAGTGGATGGAGTTCCATGCTCCGCTTCCCGAGGATATGGAGCGGTGCATCCGCTTGCTGGAGGAACAGGGTTGAGGGAGCAGATTCTGCGGAAACCGCAGAATCTTTTTTTCGTAGTGATAAGGGAGCGGTTTCCCGGCTGCGACTTGACATTGCTTCAGCTTTCACCGAAAATTTAATGAAAACCAATGATTTTCCAAAAGGAGCTCTTACCATCATGAGTAAATCTGTCATCGTCTATCAATACCCGCAATGCGGCACTTGCCGAAATGCCTTGAAATCTTTGAAGCAGAAGGGCTTGGACGTACAAGCCGTGCATATATTCGATAATCCGCCGAATCGTGAGGAGCTTAAGAAAATGATCGCGGATAGCGGGCTGGATATTAAAAAATGGTTCAATACATCCGGTGAGGTTTACAAAGAAATGCAGCTGAAAGACAAGCTGCCGCAAATGACCGAGGAAGAAAAGATCGATTTGCTCGCATCGAACGGCAGGCTGATCAAAAGGCCTGTGGTGACCGACGGCTCTACCGTAACGGTAGGCTACAAGGAAGAGCAATACGAAGAGGTTTGGGGCCGCTAAATGCGGAATGCGAAGGAGCGTGACAGGATTGCAGCAAAACAATAAAAAGAAAAATCCGTTCTGGATGATCGGCACGGTAGTTGTTTTTCTGTTAGCCAAAGGAAAATGGCTGTTGTCGCTATTGAAGTTCGGCAAGTTCGGCGGCGTATTTATCTCCATGCTGCTCTCGATAGGCGGCTATGCGTTATTGTTTCCATGGTGGTTCGCTGTAGGGCTTGTTCTGCTCATTCTGGTCCACGAGCTGGGACACGTGATAGCTGCGAAGCAGAAGGGGCTTCCTGTCAGCGCTCCGGTGTTTATTCCGTTTCTCGGAGCATTGATTACAATGAAGCGCCATCCGAGAGACGCGGTTACCGAAGCGTACATGGCTTTCGGCGGTCCGATTCTGGGCACGGTAGGCGCGCTGGTAGTGTTTGGCCTGGGGTATTTGATTAACAGTCCCACCTACAGTCCCTTATTTTACAGCTTGGCGCTGGCCGGATTTATGATCAATTTATTTAATCTTCTCCCGATCCATCCTCTGGATGGGGGGAGAATCGCGACGGCAGTGTCCAGATGGCTGTGGCTAGTGGGATTAGTCGGGGGCCTTGTGTTAATCATTTACAACTTCAGCTTCATTCTGCTCATCATCTGGGCTATGTTTGCTTACGATCTGTATAAAAAATTCGTCAAGCACCGCAAGCACGGGGAGCAGAGGATGGTCAGCGCAAGCTTCCTGGTTCCGGCGGAGCCTCTCATAGAGCAGGGATACATCATCCCGGGAGAAGAGCATAAACGCGAGCTTCCTTTTGTTACTTATTCCGATCTGGAAGGACAGCAATTTGTCCATGTCATCTGGGAAGGCTTGAAGTTTCAGGGGACCATACCGCTGATGCAGCAGGGAATTATTCAAAAGGTGCATGTGACGCGGCTGGAACGGCTGCAAAAGGAAGAGGGCCTGCACTTGATGGTGCATTGCCAGGTCGATTACGAGTTATTTGAAAATGACCGTTACTATGAAGTACCGAACGCAACCCGCTGGACGTACGGGATTAGTTATTTGGCGCTTGCCGCATTTTTGTTCGGGATGATGGCGGCGGTTCATAAGGTAGGCAACATATAATCGGAGCAAAGAGGTCGTTGATCCAATGAAACAATTTCAATCCAAGCGGTTATCCCATCTGGGATCCGCTATTTTTTCTGAAATGGCGCAGTGGAAGCAAGAGGTGATGAGCCGCGGAACCGACGTCATAGATCTGGGCATCGGCAGTCCGGACCGCCCGCCTTCGGAGCGGGTCATCCAGGCAATGGAACAGGCGGTTCGCAAGCCTGAAGTATACGGTTATCCAACCTCGGAAGGAAGCCCGGCTTTCCGGCAGGCCGTAGCCCGCTGGTACCAGCATCGCTTCCAGGTCTCTCTTAATCCGGAGACGGAAATCGTGGCCTTAATGGGTTCGCAGGACGGCTTATCCCATCTGGCCATGGCGGTCGCCGACCCTGGAGATTTGGCCATGGTGCCTGATCCGGGATATCCTATCTACTCAGCCAGCCTGGTGCTTGCGGGGGTGGAGCCCTATTTTCTGCCGTTAAGAGAAGAGAACGGATTTCTGCCAAAGCTCGAAGAGATTCCAGAGGAAGTAGCCCGTAAAGCCAAGTTCATCTTGTTGAATTACCCCAGCAATCCACTATCTGCGGTTGCGACGCGTCCGTTCTTCGAGCAGCTTATCGCCTTCGGCAAACGGTACGACCTGCTTGTCGTGCATGATCTTGCTTATTCGGAAATGGCCTTCGACGGATTCCGTCCGATGAGTATTCTGGAAATAGATGGGGCGAAGGATATTGCCGTAGAGTTTCACTCCTTATCCAAGAGCTTTAATATGGCAGGCTGTAGAATCGCCTTTATGGTAGGACAGCCTGATGCGGTGCGAGCGCTTCGGATACTGAAGTCCAATATCGACTACGGTGTGTTCAAGGCGGTTCAGGAAGCGGGAATCGCTGCGCTGGAGGAAGATATGGAGCATGGCGATACGGTTGCCGGTTTATATGAACGCAGGCGCGACCTTGTTATCGACGGGCTTGCAGCGGCAGGCTGGGTTATCCCGAAGCCCCAAGCGACCATGTTCATTTGGGCGCGCATTCCGGAGGGATGGACCTCTCGACAAATTTCCCGGGAAATCCTGTACCAGGCTGGCGTTGTCGTCATTCCGGGGGATGCATTCGGCAAGGAAGGCGAAGGGTATGTACGAATCGCGCTTGTACAGGAGGAGGACCGCTTGCGCGAGGCCGTGAACAGAATAGGACGATTTTTACAGACGGCAAAGCCTCCACAAAAGGTTTAATTATAGCAGAACGCTGCAGATTACAATCCCTGCTTGGTTCATGACGCAAATCAACTTATCGGAAAAGATAAGAAGACAGGCGTTCTGGAACCGGCGGGGATTTTTTTTGAGATTTTCAGCTTTCAACGAAAAAAAGCGATGTATCCTTTTTCCAGATGCACCTCATCAACTTTTTTCACCCCCCATCGAACTATTTCCTTCTCCAAAGCGTATTTACAGTGAATACAGGAACGGAGGATCGTTCATTGATGGATTATTCGATCTCTGAAGAGCAATCGCGGGCTATCTTTGAAGAGCATGCCCCCTATGTTTATGGAATCGCCCTGATGATCACCAAGTCTGCCATGCTGGCCGATGATATCACTCAGGAGACCTTTTTGCGCGCGTTTAACAAGTACCATCTGTATAACCCCGATAAGCCCTTGCGCCCATGGCTGTACCGGATCACGATCAATTTGGTGCGAAGCACGCTGCGCAAGCAGCGGTGGCTAACCTTCTTCGGTCAAGTGCCGGTTGAAGCAAGCGGCGGCTCCGTAGAGTCTATTGTTTTGAAAAATGAAAGCGAGCGTGAGCTATGGCAGCTGGTCAACCGGTTATCTCCCAAACGGAGAGAAGTGCTCATTTTGGTCTACTATGCCGGCCTGCCGCTGCATGAGGCTGCCGCTCTTCTCGATATCCGGCTCGGGACATGCAAATCGCGGCTTCATGCGGCTCTTCAGCAGCTTAGACAAAGCGACGCAGAGGATTATCATCTTACTTCGATTAAGGAGGCGCTCAAATGACATTACATCACGCTGCAGGGAAGCAGGAGGATGCATCGCTTGAACCCTCCAAAGCCGTTCAAAGGCGGATTCGTCAGCTGTCGCCCTCCTTTACCTTTGAAGAGCTGTGGGAGAAGCATAGGAGGGACCTGGGAGAGAAGAGGAATAGAGCTTCGCAAACGACCAAGCTGCGGACAAGATGGCTTTGGGCGGGTCATGCGGTGCTTTTGTGCGGAATATTGCTGGGAGGGCTCGGCTGGTACTCTCCTTCGGTCGGTGCCGCGTTGAAGAAGATTTTCTTTATTGATCTCTTTTACCAAAAGACCGGTGGATTGCTCGATGACGGGCTGTATCAGATTGAAAAACAAAATTTGGGCACCCCGACAAACATCTCGGTAACGGATAAAAATATTCAACTGACTGTAGCCGAGGTGTTCTACGATGGCGTTCAGCTGGTGATCAATTATCAGGTCGACTACCTGAAGAAGAATAAGATAACGGAGGAGGACGCCTCCTTCTATTATGAATATGACTTTGAAGGTGTACATCCAACGATGATGGGGACTCATGAATTCAGTATTACAGGCGACCATACCTTCGTAGGGACGATGGTGTACAATATGGAGCCGGTGCCCGACCATACGATCCTGAACATCAAAATTCCGAAAATCGGCACTACGTTCGGCAAGTGGGATGTTGCGGTTCCGATTTCCGTCGGTAAAGCAGAGCAATTGACTAAGATCATTCATCCTCAGCTGAAGGGCACCTATAAAGGGCACTCCTTTGAGGTTGAGGAGCTGACGCTATCTCCGGTAAGCACTCAGGTGAAGGTCAAGAGAGATGAATCCGCGGAGCTGTATTATCTGCTCGAGGATGACCTGCAAACTCCGTTTCTTTCCGGAGGCGGAATGGGCGGACAGGGGGAAGACCGGGAGAACTTCGGTCCTTTAACGGAGATGAATCCTCATCCGGCGTATGTAACCCTATTAGTCGGCGAGAGGAATCAAGGCCCGTCGATTCCATTTACACAAAGAGAGGAGTATGCGGACCTTTCGGGAGGGCTTCCGGTGACTCTAAAAGGAGCGGACGGAGGAAGCGTCAAAATTACCGGCATCCAACAGCTGGAGGACGCCACGGTCATTTACTATGAGGCCAGCAATGCGGCGAATCAAATTCCTTTTTTGATGTTCGAAAGCCCATCGGGAGAAAGAATCTCGTCCAAGAAACGGCCTGTCCGGCTTTCCAGAGACTTGTTCTCCTATCAATGGGAATTTCCCGGCATCTCCTCTTTATCCGAAATGAAATTACTGCTGATCGTAGACGAATTTTCCGAAGAATTTGAGAAGCCGATGAAAATCCGTATACCGCTGGATTGGGGTACGCGGCCGTAACGCTTTAAGAATGTCCGGTTCCAGGACGCATAAGCATTAAGGGGAGCCAAGGCCCCACTTGCGCTTCCCTAATGATACGATGTCGCCTTTTTGTACTTCGACTTGTCATTTATTTGAAATTTAAACGATTTCACAAACATGCTAAGATAAAGCCAAGTCGTTATTTCAAAGGAGAGATTATCGTATGTCTAAGAAGCTAAAAGTAGCTGTTATCGGCTGCGGAGGCATTGCCAAAGGGAAGCATTTGCCGAGTCTTGCCAAGCTTGAGCAAGTGGAGCTTGTCGCTTTTTGTGACATTATCGTGGAGAGAGCCGAGCAGGCCGCAGAGAAATATGGTGTCGCCGGAGCAAAGGTATACGAGGACTATCGGGAGCTGCTTAATGACAAAAGCATTCAGGTGGTTCACGTATGTACACCTAACGATTCCCACGCCGACATCTCGATTGCCGCATTGGAATCAGGCAAGCATGTTATGTGCGAGAAGCCGATGGCCAAGACGGCAGCGGATGCGCGGAGAATGGCAGAAGCTGCAGAACGGACCGGGTATAAGCTGACCATCGGTTACAATAACCGTTTCCGCTCCGACAGCATGTATTTAAAGCAGCTATGCGAAGCCGGAGAGCTTGGAGATATTTATTATGCCAAGGCTCATGCCATTCGCAGACGTGCCGTACCGACATGGGGCGTATTCCTTGATGGCGAGAAGCAGGGCGGAGGCCCATTGATTGATATCGGTACGCATGCGCTCGATTTGACGCTGTGGCTGATGAACAACTATGAACCCAAGGCCGTACTAGGTTCCACCTTTCACAAGCTTTCCCAAAAAGAAAACGCTGCCAATGCCTGGGGGCCATGGGATCCCAAGAAATTCACTGTTGAAGATTCCGCTTTCGGCATGATCACGATGAAGAATGGAGCCACTATCGTATTGGAATCGAGCTGGGCGCTGAACACACTCGATGTGAAGGAAGCGAAGAGCACGCTGTGCGGTACGGAAGGCGGTGCGGATATGGAGGACGGCTTGCGTATTAACGGCGAGAAGCACAGCCGGCTGTTCAAAAACCAGATTCAGCTGGATACGGGCGGCGTCGATTTTTATGACGGGAAAAAAGAGAACATGCAGGATACCGAAATCCGGTTATGGATCGATGCTGTATTGAACGACAAACAGCCGATTGTAACTCCGAAGCAGGCGTGTGTCGTATCGGAAATTCTTGAGGCGATTTATAAATCCGCCGAGACGGGCGAAGCCGTATATTTTGATTAAGGATCAAGAAAAGGTTTATTTTGATAAAAGTGCTTGTCGTATTCAAAACGAAGATGCGATATGATTCTAAATGACGGAGGTACATAGAAATGATCCGAGTAGCAATGCTGAGCTTTTGGCATGTGCATGCCAACGATTATGCCCGCCAGGCGACCGAGCATCCTAATACGGAAATTGTGGCTGTATGGGATGAGATTCCGGAGAGAGGACGCAAGCAGGCGGAGGAACGGGGCGTGCGGTTTTACGGGGATTTGAAGGAGCTGCTCGCTCAAGATGATATTGACGGAGTTATTGTTGATACGCCGACCAATATGCATCACGAGGTTATGGTAGCGGCTGCACAGGCGGGCAAGCATATTTTCACTGAAAAGGTCGTAGCGACCACGCTGAAGGAATGCAATGAAATTTTGGCGGCAGTTCAAGAAGCAGGGGTCAAACTGACGGTGTCATTGCCTCGCTTGAATGCGGATTATACGCTGGAAGTTCAACATATTTTGCGTGAGAGGATGCTGGGGGAGATTACGCTGGTGCGTACCCGCTTATCCCATAATGGTGCCATTCCGTCCGAGCGCGATCCGAACGGCTGGCTGCCTGCTCATTTCTTTAACAAAGAACAATGCGGCGGCGGTGCAATGATCGACCTAGGCTGCCATCCGATGTACTTGGCGCGCCTGTTCTTAGGTCTTCCGGACAGCGTTTCCGCCAACTATGGCTATGTGACGGGTAAAGAGGTAGAGGATAATGCAGTGAGTGTGCTAAGCTATTCGAACGGTGCGTTGGCGGTCGTCGAGGCCGGCTTCGTTAACCGGTTCTCGCCGTTTGTTATCGAGGTCCATGGGACGGAAGGAAGCTTGCTGTATTCCACGCATGATAACAAGCTGCTGGTCCAAAGCTCGAAGCTCGGGGGGCAGAAGGAATGGCAAGTGCGGCAGCAGCTTCCGGCGAACCGTCCGTCCGCTTTCGATCAATGGGTGAGCCATATCGAGAATGGTACGACGGCGGATGAAAATATTCAGCTGGCTCTGGATTTAACAAGACTGATGGAGGCGTCCAATATCTCGGCGGGCACCGGAAAAGCGTGCAAGCTTAGCGATTTGGCGCAGTAATTATGACGGGAAGCATGGCGGAGGCCCTGCTTATCCGTGGATAACTGAGATAGAGGGAGTCAGGGAGGACTGGCACAGTCTGGAGTAACGATTCCCTGCCTATCCCGGGTTCTTATAATCCACCACAGGGCCAATGCCGCCCTAACAGCTGCGGAGGTGACCCATTCATTGGAATGCTCGAACAGGACAACGTCCAAGCCATATGCTTTCGAACTGATGCTCGGCCAGCCGTATGCGTTGGACCGGCTTGATCTTGAGTTTCGCTGGGGCCAATACGGGATCCGTATGCTGCGCTTTCATCATACCAGCTTCCCGGCGGGAAGATCCGTCAGCTTTCATAAGCATTCCGATTATGAATTTCACTATATTCCGCGCGGGAAGGGCAAGGTGATTCTGAGCGAGGTCCCGTATGCGCTGCAGGAAGGCATGCTGTACTTGACTGGGCCGAATGTGCTGCATTATCAGGAGGCCGATGCTGTGGAGGCCATGGATGAGCTGTGCCTGCATATCGATATCGTGAAGCTGGATGAGGAGACCGATGCTGCCGAGGGCAGTGCAAATTCGAGGGATTGGGGCCGGAAATGGGAGATTGCCGAGGCAGAAGCGTGTATTCAGCAGATTCAGTCGCTCCCCGCCAGACCGGCAGCAGACCAGTTTCGGGCGATGGACTGCTTCTTGACCGCGTACAGGGCATGGTATGAGAATCAGCCGGGGCTGTTCACGGTGCTGAAGCAGTCCATCATCCAAATTTTGCTGCGCACGGCGCGTACCTACGCTTCGGTTCCCCAGCCGGATTTGCCTTCCCGCGATATGAAGCATTACCGGTATCAGCTTGCCGTTCAATTCATCAACGACAATTATATGGAGCCTTTAACGCTGGACATTGTGGCTGAGAGGGTGCAGATCAGCTCGAGGCAGCTGCAGCGAATTTTTCGGGAGCATACGGGGTCGACGTTCAGCGAATATATCGAGCAGCTAAGGCTGACCCATATTTGCAGCGAGCTCAGCTTAAGCACGGAGACGATCGATCAGATCGCTTTTCGCAACGGCTTCTCCAGCTCCAACTATTTGCATTATGTGTTCAAAAAGAAATTCGGCATCACTCCCATGCAGTACCGGCAGCAGCATCAGGTTGCGGCCACGTTATCCTGAGATGGAGAGCAAACAATGGAGCCGAAGGTGGAGGCCGTGATCTGTGAAAACCAGGTTGCGGTCTTTTTCATGCTGCTTCTTTATTTG
The DNA here is from genome assembly GCF_002042965.1 of Paenibacillus sp. 32352. Taxonomy (GTDB): domain Bacteria; phylum Bacillota; class Bacilli; order Paenibacillales; family NBRC-103111; genus Paenibacillus_S; species Paenibacillus_S vulneris. The sequence continues at coordinate 41,974 of NZ_MZNT01000001.1, forward strand.
GGTATGAGGCAAATTAGACCATCTCCCCCCAGCTAGCCGTTGCCATGGTATAATAGAAGTCAAAATGGCTTTGGGAGAGATGATATTGAATCCATATGAAGAACAGCCGCAATCCGTCCTTCTGGTCGACGGCATGGCGCTATTGTTTCGCGCCTTCTACGCGACCTCCTACAGCGGCTACATAATGAAAACAAGCGGCGGAATGCCGACGAATGCGGTATTTGGCTTCGTCAAATACTTTTGGGATGCCGTACAGACCTTTAAACCGACTCATGTCATCTGCTGCTGGGATATGGGCGGCAAAACGTTCCGTACGGAGAAATTTTCGGACTACAAGGCGAACCGTGCCGACTGTCCGGAAGAACTGATCCCGCAGTTTGATCTCGTAAAAGACGTCGTTGAGAGCTTCGGCGTACCTAATGTCGGATTGAACGGCTATGAGGCGGACGATTGTATCGGGACATTAGCGCGTACATACAGCATGGAGAACGATGTGTATATTTTGACGGGCGACCATGATATGCTTCAGCTGCTGCAGGAGCGGGTGAAGGTGGTCATCATGAAGAAAGGGCAGGGCAATTATGCCGTCTACAGCCCGGAAACGCTGATGGAGGAGAAGCAGCTGACGCCTGAGCAGTTTATCGACCTGAAGGGCTTGATGGGCGATACCGCCGACAACTATCCCGGCGTGAAAGGGATTGGAGAGAAAACTGCACTCAAGCTGCTGCAGGAGCACGGCTCTGTGGAAGGCATTATCGAGAATTTGCCGCTTCTGCCCAAAGGGGTTCGCGCCAAAATTGAAGCAGAGCTTGAAATGCTGCATCTATCCCGCGATTTGGCGCGTATACGTACGGATGTGCCGGTCATGTGCGAGCTGGCCGCAGCCAGCTGGGAGGTAGACCGCGGCCGGGTTATTGCGAAGTTCGAAGAGCTGGAGTTTAAGGGATTATCCAAATTGCTCGATTGAAATCATCTTACATAATGAACTTATACATGTAGCTGTTTCTTTAAGGCCTCATCTTCCATGGGATATGGAGGATAGAGGCTTTTTTTACAATATAGAATTTATAAATTTCGGGGCTCCCCGCAAAGTACCTGAATCAGCTTCGAAGCCAAGGCCCCACTTTGTGGGGTGAGTCTGTCGAGAAACCTAGTTTTGCGAGAACTTTGCTAAATATGGAGGTGGGGTATGTCTCGGAAGAGTTTACGTCCGCCTTTGAAACCCGTGAAAATACCACTAAATCTGATCCCTTTCACGGGTTTCAACAGTGGCTGGAGGGGCATACCCCACCGTAGTATATTAGTAATAGTTCAAGCCTTATAGGTTTCTCGACAATCTGGCCCCACTTTGTGGGGTTATTTTATATTTCGCCGTTGGGCTTATGAACCATAAACGCGCATAGAGGAGTGCGTGTTGACGCTGGTTTGCGCCTTTTGTTCATATGAATACGACACTATGCCGTGAAACAAGCATAAATGAGCTTGATTTTACACAGGCTCCCGCAGGGAATTTCCAGGTCATTGGCCTTTGTAAATCCGATAATGGACCATTCATACAGCCTTAATAATAAAAACATAAGATATGAGGCTAAGGAACTAGGGAAAATGTATTGACAAAACGTATTTTGGCAATGTAATCTAAAGTTACAAAAACAAGCATAAATAAACACGTAAATGCGCATCGATGCTTGTTTTGTGGGTGTGAAGGGGGAGATCGATTGCTGGCTGCCGAGAGAAAGCGAAAAATCGTGGAATATGTGAGGCAGTATCAGGCGGCTTCGGTTGCGGCGCTGGCGCAGGAGTTCGGCGTACATGAAGCCACAATCCGAAGAGATCTGGCCGAGTTTGAGCAGGAGGGGCTATTGAAGCGAACTCGAGGCGGGGTCGTTGTTGAAGGATTGACCCATAACGAGCCTTCGTTTAATGAAAGATCGAATGCGCAGCTTGAGCAGAAAATGCGCATCGGCAGAATGGCGGCCAGTCTCGTGGAAGACGGTGATCATATCATCATCGATTCCGGCACGACGACACTCCATATTGCCAAAAACCTGGTTCATCACAACCATATCACCGTCGTTACCAACGATATGAATGTAGCTGCGGAGCTAAGGGATGCCCCAGGGGTAAGAGTGACGGTGACGGGCGGGGAATTGTACCCCTCAAGCTACATGCTTAACGGTATGTTCACCGATCGAGTGCTTCGTTCGCTTCATGTATCCAAAGCGTTTCTCGGAACACCTGCCATTCACCCCAAGCATGGCTTAATGCATCCCGAGGCTCAGCTTGTATTGGCAAAGCAAGGGATGATTGCAGCCGCCCAGGAGGTTATCGTCGTAGCCGACGGCACCAAGATAGGGAAAATTTCACTTCACACCGTCGCACCGAACAGCTCCATCCATACTTTGATCACCGGTAACGAAGTGCCGGATTATGACGTGAAACCGTTCCGGGATGCCGGAATCCATGTCATTACGGTATAGCTCCAGGTGAATCTTTCCTGATCGGTATTCCGGTCGGAAATTCATATTATACAGGATTCATGATTATGGAGGTGTTTCGGTAAGTGGCTACAGCAACAGCGAAAGTACATTCGCGAACTCTACGCTTGACTCAGCCCCATACCGTTCAAGAGCTGCTCATCGAACGGGAGGTTAGGGAGGGATTTGTCGTCGTGGAACCGACGATCGCAAGTATCTGCCATGCGGATCTCCGCTATTTCGGCGGATTAAGAAAGCCGGAGGTGTTGGAAAGAAAGTTGCCGATGGCCCTGCTTCACGAGGGAATAGGAACCGTTGTTAGAAGCCATTCGCAGAGGCTCAATGAGGGGCAGAGAGTCGTCATCGTACCCTATGTTCCCGGTTATCTTCTTAGAGGGCTCCTGCCCGAACAATGCTGTCCGGCGTGCAGAGGGGAGATCGAGGACAATTACTGCTCCAATGGCCAATTTCTAGGAAGCGGAACGGACGGCATAGCCCAGAGCAGATTGGTGCTGCCGGAGCCTTGTGTCATTCCTATTCCGGATAACGTCCCGGATGAAATTGCGGTGCTGGCGGAGCTGTGCAGCGTCTCGTACCGGGCGCTTCGAGGAGTCCGGCCTATGCTGGCACAGGCTAAGGTGGCCGTATTCGGCGACGGCCCCGTCGGTTATTTGACTGCAGCGATGCTGCATCATGCTTACGGGCTGCAGAGAGATCGTCTGACCGTTTTTGGAGCCATTCGGGAAAAGCTGGATGAGTTTAGCTTCGCGGACACGAGAATGGTCCAAGGCTATGATTTTGCCGCCGGTGACAAGGTGGATATTGTAGTGGAATGTACAGGAGGACGTTTTAGCGAGAGTGCGATTAATCAGGGGATCGACATCTTGAAGCCGGGAGGCCAGCTTATCGCGATGGGAGTTAGTGAAGATCTGGTTCCGGTTAATACTCGCGATGTGTTGGAGAAAGGCATAACGCTTCACGGGAGCAGCAGAAGCTCCGCCAAGGATTTTCGGGAAGTGCTCCAAGTGATGGAGCGGGAGGATTGCCAAGCAACGTTAAGGCGATTAGTACCGGATGGCTTCACCGCAGTGAGCAAAGCAGATGACCTAGCTGGCGCAATGGAATCTGCTCTGGCTCACCGGGACTGGAAAAAAACCTATCTCGACTTTCACTGGTGACACAGTGAAAGTCGTGTACAAATTGTACTATAGAAGCGAAGGGAAGTAAACGGCTCGAAAGGCAGAGCAGGAAAGCAAACCAAGATTTGAAAGCGCAATCATTAAGGTTTCGTAAAGGGAGTACATATTCATTAAGGGGGGATGAGGTTGGCTGCTTTGGGAGCAAGGATTCGCCATTATCGAGGTTGGAGAGGAGGGAAGCCGCCGGTATGAACAGGAAAAGGCTGTGGGAATCCGTACGTCCCTATGTCATGGTCGCACCGGCCATGCTCGGTATCATCCTGTTTGTCCTCTATCCGGTACTGTATTTGGTTAAATTAAGCTTCTACAAATACAACTTGCTGAATAAGGACAAAAGCAAATTCGTCGGACTCGATAACTTCATCGAGATATTCTCCCGCGAGGATTTTTACAGGGCTTTGCTGACTACCGTCATTTATACGGTTGGCGTCGTTGTGCTGACGATGTCCCTGTCCTTGCTTATCGCCGTATGCCTGAAACGGAAGTCGCGTATGAACGAAATCGTGCAGGCCGGCATTTTCACCCCCCATATTATTTCTATCGTCTCGGTCGCACTTGTGTGGATGTGGCTGATGGAGCCTAATCACGGCGTGCTCAACTTCCTTCTGAAATCGGCCGGACTGCCGTCCCTGCCCTGGCTGCAGAGCTCGAGCACCTCGCTCTTGTCCGTTATTATCGTTTCCGTATGGCAAAATATCGGCTACTACACGCTGATTATCGTCGCTGCGCTTCATGGGGTCAATCCCCAAATCTACGAGGCGGCCGAACTGGATAACGCCAGCAAAGTCCGCGTCTTTTTTAACATTACACTGCCTCTTATTTCACCGCAGCTGTTCTTTATATTGGTCATCATGACCATCGGCTCGTTCAAGGTGTTTGACACCGTAAAAATTATGACCGGAGGCGGACCTAACGGCTCCACGACGACGCTCGTGTATTACATATACGAGTTCAGGTCCAACAGCATCGGCTACGCGTCGGCGACCGGGGTTGTGCTGATGGCAATTATCGCCATTCTGACGTTCATTTACTTCCGGGTGCTGTCCAAAAGAGTTCATTATCAGTAATTCCCCCAGCTTCAACCGAATGCGGCAAGGAGGTGCTTAACAGGTGCTCGCACAGGAAAAAAGTGTAGAAACAGCACAAGCTTACAGTATCCGATCGGCAGCGGTTATCAAGCCGTTCCGAAAATCGCTTGGCTTTTTACTGAAGCTGCTTATGCTGCTGATGTTCATTTTCCCTTTCTTATGGATGATTTCGACTGCATTACAGACGCTGGAGGAGACGCTGACGTTTCCCCCGACCTGGATTCCGTCCGTTCCCCAGTGGATCAACTTTGTCCAGGCGATGAGCGCGGGTCCGTTCGCCACCTACGCGAAGAACTCCATCATCATTACGCTCTCTATTATCATCTTGCAATCGGCGGTGATGATTCCGGCGGCTTATGCGTTTGCCAAATACAAGTTCAAAGGAAATGCGCTGATGTTCGGAATGGTCTTGCTGGCGTTCATGATACCGGGGCAGGTGACCTTCATCCCGGTTTACTTGATGCTGGCGGACGCAGGACTTATCAAGTCGCTGCTGCCTCAGATCATCCCGTTCATGTCCAACGCCTTCGGGATCTTCCTGCTCCGTCAATATTTTATGCAGATTCCCCATGAGCTTATTGAAGCCGCACGGCTGGATAACGCCAGTGAGCTCGGCATTATGCGTTCGATCATGATCCCGATGTCGATGCCGGCCCTTGCGACGATTGCGCTGTTCAGCTTCGTCAGCCACTGGAACGATTATTTCTGGCCTCTGGTAATGACCGATTCGGCATCCGTCCGGCCGCTTACGATGGGGATAGCCATGCTGAGGGAAACGGAAGGGATCAGCAATTGGCATATCATTATGGCCGGCAACGTCGTCCTGGTCGTTCCTATTCTCATCGTGTATATGTTTGCATCCAAGCAGATTGTCAAAGCTTTCGTGCATTCCGGTATCAAATAATAATGTGCAGAGAAGGGGATATTCCAATGAACAAAAGATTTCCAGCCGTGCTACTGGCAGCGGCAATGACGACCGGTCTTCTTGCGGGATGCTCGGATAATAAGACGGAGCAGGCTTCCTCTAATCCTTCGGGAGCTCCGCAAGGCAAAGTAACCGTGCAGTTCTGGCACTCTCTGGGCGGGAAGAACGGCGATTACATCAACGAGATGATCAAACGCTTTAATGAAACCCATGACAAAATCGAAGTGGTAGGCACGTTCCAGGGCTCCTATGACGAGACGGTAACCAAGCTTCAGCAGGCGGTTGCGGCCAAAACAGGACCCGATATCACCATGCTTGAACGCGCTTATGTTCAAATGTTTGCGGATGCGGAAGTATTGGAGGACATGACGCCGTATATGAAGAAGTCGCAGCTGAACGTCGACGATTTCCCTCAAGGGCTTATGGGCCATTCCACTTTTAACAAAAAACTGGTGTCCCTGCCGTTCAACCGCTCCACTCCGATTCTTCATGTCAACAAGACGATGCTGGACGAGAAAGGGCTCGCGATTCCGAAAACCTGGGATGATTTGAAGAAGGTGGCTAATGCGCTGGTCATTAAGGAGAACGGGGAATTCAAGCGTTACGGGTTCAGCATGCCTTACGATACATGGTATCCGATAGCGATGATCTCCCAGGCCAAGGGGAAATTTTACAATGATGCCGGCACCTCTATAGGCTTCACTAACGGAGAAGGGGTCAAGACGTTCAAATTTCTGAAGGATTTGCAAAATACAGGCGCTCTCTATTTTCCTCCAGCCCAGGATTCGGGTAATATCGTCAATCAGATGTTTACAAGCGGAAAAATCGGCATGATGTACCAGTCCACGGGTGTGATCGGCAGCTTGAAGGATAATGTCAAATTTGACTATGTGACGGCATTCCTGCCGATGGATCAAGTGTACGCCACTCCGACCGGCGGAGCCAATCTGGCATTAATGTCCGCTTCCGCCAACAAGGATGCCGCCTGGGAATTCATCAACTGGGCGATGACCGATCCCAAGGGAGGCCTGCAGTTTATTCTGGATTCGGGGTACCTGCCGTTTACGAAAAAAATGGTCGAGTCGCCGCAAATGAAAGCATTGTGGGAAAAGGAGCCTAACCGCAAGGTCGCCTACGATCAGCTGCAGTACGCGGTCGATACGAATAAGCATGTAGCCTGGCCGCAGGATATGCAGGAGTTTTTCAAAGCGATTCAGGCCATTATGTACGACAACAAGGATATCGAGAGCACGCTCGACACGTTCAAGAAGGAAACGGAGCGTCTGCTCAAGAAATAAAAACATACCATGCGGAAAGGAATGGAGAGAACCATGATATCTCGCCTTCAAGATCAACGATCGGTCATTGTAGCAGGACATAGAGGATGGAAATCGGATTACCCGGAAAATACGCTGCTTTCCTTTCAAAGGGCTATTGAGCTGGGGGTCGATATGCTGGAATTCGACCTGCGCTTCTCCAAAGACAAAGCGGTGGTGGTCATTCATGACGCTACTGTGGACCGGACGACCAACGGCAAGGGCAAGGTAAGTGATTATACGTTGGAGGAGCTTAAGCAGCTCGATGCAGGAGGATGGTTCGGCAACCTATTTGAGGGGCTCAAGATTCCGACGTTTGAGGAATTATGCGAGCTGATGCAATCGCACCCGGACATTCTGTTGAACGTAGAGATCAAGCCAAGCCAGGATGCGAAGGAAGTGGCGGATGCAGCCATTGCGATTCTCAAGCGGTACGAGTACCTGCCCCGATGCGTATTCACTTGCTTCGACGCCGAGGTACTGGCCCATATTCATGACCATCACGGGCTCAAGACGCAGGGCTTCCCCGAGGAGCTCATGTCCAATTATGTGCCGGGTGCCGGCGGGACCTTATCCAAGATGTGGGCGGTCGGCATCAGCATGAAGCTGCTCACTCCGCAGCGCGTACAGGAATATGAACAGCAGGGGATTCTTCCCTGGTGCTATTGCCCGGATACGGAGCAGCAGGTGCTGTATGCGCTTGGCACAGGGTCCCTTCTGATGACTGTCAACAACCCGCAGCCCGCCTTGCGAATCCGCCAGCAGCTGGGGCGTTAGGATAGCCAAAGCTGGCGCTGATCAGGTATACTAGATGATGTTAGCAAACGTTACCAAGGACTGAATTAGCGTCTAATAGCAGAGGAGGCACTAACGGATGAGCAATATCGGAGTGTGGGAAAATGCGGAGCCGGGCGTGAAACGCAAAATTTTTGCGCCGGGCCAAACCATTATGATGATGGAAGTCCATTTTGAGGAGAACGCGGAAGGGTATCAGCACAGCCATCCACACGAGCAGCTGTCCTACTGCCTGAAAGGAAAACTGGAATTCACCATAGACGGCGTTGTGCACGTTATTTCGCAAGGAGAGACCATCTTCATTCCTAGCGGAGCCAAGCACGGCTGCCGTGCGCTGGAGCCAAGCGCGCTGCTTGATTCCTTCACCCCGGTGCGCGAGGATCTGGTCAAGCGGTAAAATGCCGGATGGCGCCTATGCAAAAAAAAAAGACCGTCAGACACTGCGTATCAGATAGCAGCTGTTCGACGGTCTTTCTATTCGAGCTGAAGTTTAAATATCGGTGAAGTTGATGGCTCCGACGACTTGGGACAGGAAATGGGTCAGCTCTACAGCTTCCTCTTCCGTAATTTTGTATACGTGCTCCAGGTAGCCTTCTTCCTCCAGATCATCCGGTCCAATAACCGCAGTCCGTCCGGATTGAAGGTCTGTTACAAGCTTTTTGCCGTAAAAACGGTTCGTATTGGTGATGGCCAAATCAAAGCGGCGCATGGACTCTCCGACAAAGCAGACGAAGCGGGTCGTCGTCTCCTCGGTAGAATCATATAAGTAATCCAGTTCTGACATGTAAGCGTCACTCCGTTCTCGCATTTCATCGAATTGTACCCTGTATTATACATGAAGAAACGCCTGGGGGCAAAAGGCAAGCATAATATTTCGCATAAGAACATTTTACGTTTTCAATTCTTCATAAACATGATAGAATTTATAGAATGATAGAACGACAAAAGTCTGTTTACCAGCCAAAACTTACCTAGGAGGTCTCACCAGATATGTCCAAACCGAAAATGAGAAGCGACATGATTAAAAAAGGCTTCGATCGTGCTCCGCACCGCAGCTTGCTGCGTGCAGCCGGTGTTAAGGAAGAAGATTTCGACAAGCCGTTCATCGCGGTTTGTAACTCTTATATCGATATCGTTCCGGGTCACGTTCACCTGCAGGAATTTGGTAAAATCGTTAAAGATGCAATCCGTGAAGCGGGCGGCGTTCCTTTCGAATTTAATACAATCGGCGTAGATGACGGTATTGCCATGGGACACATCGGTATGCGCTACTCGCTGCCAAGCCGTGAGATCATTGCGGATTCCCTTGAAACCGTAGTATCAGCTCACTGGTTTGACGGTATGGTCTGTATTCCTAACTGCGACAAAATTACACCAGGGATGATGATGGGCGCACTGCGCGTGAACATTCCTACAATGTTCGTCAGCGGTGGACCTATGAAAGCCGGCAGAACCAGCGATGGCCGTGCGATCTCCTTGACCTCTGTATTTGAAGGCGTTGGCGCTTACCAAGTCGGTAAAATCGATGAGAAGAGCTTGCTTGAGCTCGAGCAATACGGTTGTCCTACCTGCGGCTCATGTTCCGGTATGTTCACAGCCAACTCGATGAACTGCCTGGCAGAAGGTCTTGGACTTGCGCTTCCAGGTAACGGAACGATTCTTGCGATCTCTCCAGAGCGTAGAGAATTCGTTAAACGTTCTGCTACACAATTGATGGAACTGATCAAGAAAGATATTAAGCCTCGTGATATCGTTACTATGGAAGCTATCGACAATGCTTTTGCATTGGATATGGCTATGGGCGGTTCCACGAATACAGTTCTTCATACATTGGCTTTGGCTCATGAAGCTGGCTTTGAATATCCAATCGAGCGGATCAACGAAATCGCTAACCGTGTTCCACACTTGGCGAAGATTGCTCCGGCTTCTGATTATCATATCGAAGACGTTCACAACGCTGGCGGCGTGAGCGCGATCATTAACGAACTGCTCAAAAAACCAGGCGCGTTGAACGGCGACTGCATCACCGTAACCGGCAAAACGCTTCGCGAAAACGTAGAAGGCTGCGAGATTTTGGACAAGGATGTTATTCATCCGTTGGATAACCCTCATTCCGAGCGCGGCGGTCTGGCTGTATTATTCGGTAACCTGGCTCCAAAAGGCTCCATCATTAAAGTGGGTGCGGTTGATAAATCCGTAGGCGGCTATCATAAAGGTCCTGCTATTTGCTTCGATTCCCAAGAGGATGCGCTTTATGGTATTGCTAATGGCCATGTCAAAGAAGGTCACGTTGTCGTTATCCGTTATGAAGGCCCTAAGGGCGGCCCTGGTATGCCGGAAATGCTGGCTCCTACTTCCCAAATCGTAGGTATGGGCCTTGGTGCGAAGGTTGGTCTTATCACTGACGGACGCTTCTCGGGTGCATCCCGCGGTATCAGTATCGGTCACATCTCTCCGGAAGCGGCTGAAGGCGGACCTATCGCATTCGTAGAAGACGGAGATATCATCGAGCTGGATTTGGAAAATCGTACGATTCAGCTGCAAATTTCCGACGAAGAATTCGAGAAACGCAGAGCGAACTGGAAAGGCTTCGAGCCAAAAGTAACGACAGGCTATCTGGCTCGTTATTCCAAGCTCGTTACCAATGCAAGCACAGGCGGAGTTATGAAGGTTTAATTCATATTATTGGACTAAATCAGATGAAGGCAGAGAGGATATTCTCCTCCCTGCCTTTTTTGGTTGCTCAGAAAGCAAACCTGTCGACTTCTCAGGCTTTTAAGTACTTGCATTCCAAAGCATGGATTCTTACAGACTCGGGAACGTCGGCAATTATTCCTCCTGCAAGCCATGCTCCTCATCGCCGTCAACATAAGCATGGGTAGGATGAGAGCCCGGATAGTCTCTGGATATTCCGGCATGGAGCTCACGGTTCTCATACGTATACGTGTTAGGTGGATGCTGGTCAATGCGCCATGGCGAGCTTTTCTCTGATGTAGCTTCATGCAGGTCGGCTCCATAAGGACCTTCAGGGAACTCTTCGGCCGTTAGATCGTTTCTTTGCGATTCGACGGTCTCGAGATCCGTGTATTTATGCCGGTCCTCTTCGAGGAAGCCGCCTTTTTGTTCTTCGGCTTGACTCATACCCTTTCACTCCTTTAGTGGAAGTTTGCTAATTAGAATGCCCTGCACAACACTTGGGCTATGCGCCATTGATTTGTGCCGCGGTCTATGATATGATGGAAATAATTTCAAAGCGCTGAGGAAGCACCTCTTTTTCCATGTTATTTATGGAGGAAGTGGTGCTTTTTTGCGTTTGGAATAATAGATTTAAGGAGGAATTGTATGAAGCTTTTATTTCTGAACAGTATGGAAAAGCAAGTAGGGGAAGGGCGTGCCCGGAGCGCACAGGTTTCCGTCGGTGAAAGCAAAGGACAATGGTATTCCGGGTGGCAGGAGACGAAGGAGGATGGGAAGCTCATTCAGGAAACATGGTATGAAGGACCCAGCTGGGAGGAATTGCAATTAACCGTTCGCAGACAGCTGCTGGTGAAACAGCAGGAAGGATTCAAACCGATGCTTGGTACCGGATGGTTTGCTGAAGCCCCGACTTTGGGAAGTAAGTCCAGGTACGCGCAACTGCTGCATTACTATAGCGAAGAGCACTCTAACGAGAAGCTCTATGAAGAGCTCAGGCAGTGGAGGCTGAAGCAGGCAAGCAAGGAGGGCAAATCGCCGTTTCTCATCGCAACCAACCGTCTCCTTCGAATGATATGTGCCTTTTTGCCGCAAACGACGGAGGAGCTTGTTCAGCTTCCCGGCTTAGGGCCCAATAAAGCGGCGCTCTACGGGGAGGAGCTGCTTCAGTATACGATGGAATATCCGCGCAGCACGACGTTTCCGCTTCACTGGGTGGAGGAACAGGTTGATTTGCTGGAGTTTCAAAATTGGCAGCAGAGAGAGCAAGAGCGGAAAAGCCAGGCAGAGCAGCACAAACGGGAAATGAAAAGCAGGCTGCTGGAAGCCGTTTCACGCGGAGATAGCCTGGAGATGCTTCAGGATGCAACGAAGCTGCAGCGAAGAGAGCTTGTTATGTGGATCGAGGAGCTGGATCGGGATGGATACGAGCTGGATGCTTATATTGAGACGCTGCTTCAGCCGATTCCGGAGGAGGAGCTGCATTTGGCCTGGTCGGCCTTTGAGCTTCAAGGGGACCGGTACTTAAAGCCTGTGCTTCAAACGCTGTATAAACAGGAAGAGCTCGATAGCAAGCAGATGGATACCATTTATGAATGGCTTCGCCTGCTGCGGATTAAATTCAGAAGGGTTCAGAATGCCAAACCGGCGGCAGGTTAATCGGTATATACACGAATAGGTACCGGGGACTCATTTGCCGGCCATGGGGAAGCTTCAAGAGTATTGCGAATAACCTTTGCTAAAGCTTCCCCGCTGTGGCTGGGTCTCAAGAGGTGGTTTACCTGCTGTTGACATGTTCAGGACTGTAGTCTATTTCACTACAAGTACGGGTATGGTGGCATGCTGTACAATCTCATAGCTGACGCTTCCGAGAAGAAGCTCCTTAAAGGTGCCGAGACCGCGGCTTCCGACAATGATAAGATCGAACAGATGGTCGTTTGCATAGTCCAGAATCATTTGGGCGGGAGTCCCGCCTTCCAAGAGGGTCGTTGTGGCAAGACCCAGGTGAGAGATCCGTCTTCTTGCTTCATCCAATACAGCCTCCGCAGCATCATGCAGCTCATCTTGGATCACGGCGCTGCTGGTGATGAAGGCATCACCTACAATAACGTTTTGCAGCTGGGCCACATGGACAATTTCGAGGATGGAATCGGGGAGCATCAGCTTCAATTCCATGGCTTGCTCCAGTGCGTTTTTAGCTGTTTCCGAGCCGTCATAGGCCAGTAATATTTTGCCGAACATAACCTTCACCTCGACTTTATCAGGATGCTTACTATTACACGGGGTGCTGTCCGGTTGAAACAGGAATAAAATAAACCCTGTAAAACGGGATAAGGTTGTTGAGAAGCCTTGAATGATGGATATTAGAATGTAAAAAAAATCCTGCCCCGACCAACTCATCGGCCAAGGCAGGATAATCGCGAAATGAAGTTACAGCCAACCCTTTTTGCGAAACAGAACAAACATCGAAATGCCAATAATGAACATAAAGATCACAGCGGCTACACCGCCGTACTCCCAGTGAATACCCGGAATATGCTCGAAGTTCATCCCGTAAATCCCGGTAATGAACGTCAGCGGCATGAAAATTGTTGTCAACGCAGTAAAGATGCGCATAATTTCGTTGGCACGATTCGACAGACTCGACTGGTAAGCCTCTCGCAAGTTGCCCATCAAATCGCGGAACGTATCGAACGTTTCCGAAATTTTTACAGCATTTTCATAAATATCTCCGAAATATTTTTTCAGCGGATCGCTAATGAGCCGCAATTCTTTTTTATTCAGCGTATTGATAACTTCTTTTTGCGGCACAAGAACTTTTTTGAGCCACAAGATTTCGCTTCGAAGACCGATAATCTCGTTCAGATGCGATTTTTTCGTATTCATGAGGATATCTTCTTCAAGCTTCTCGATCTTCGCTTCAATCCGGTCGCCCACATACGTATAGTTATCGACAACAAGGTCGATGAGATGATACAGGAATCGGTCCGGAGCGTTGACTTCCTCTTCCCAGAGCACCGGCTTCAGGATGCGAAGCTCGTTGATTTTCTGCCGCGTCACCGTAATGATATAATGCTGGCCCAAAAAGATATTGAGGGATCTGAGGAAAATTTCTTCATCATCAAACCGGATGCTGTTAACCACAATGAAATAATGCTTGTCGTACAGCTCGATCTTCGGACGCTGCTCTTCTTCCGTCATGCAATCTTCCACCGCTAATTCATGAAGATGAAATAAGGGCTGTAAAATCGTCAAATCATCGACATCGGCGTCGATCCAATAAAACCCGTGCTCCGGCGGTTCTATCGTTTGGGTAATGTCTTCGATTAATGTAAAAATGCCGTCCTGAACCAAACGTGCTTTCATTTGCTCCACCCCTTCACGTAGCTCGCCGTCCGTTCCTTTAAGACAGGAACCGGAGGCCAAACCTTTCATACTGCTCGTGAGGAATACAAACGGAAGAAACGTCGTTGATTCACGTGACGGCACCCTAACCTGCGTACTTGGGCAGGATAAAGCTAAGCCTTATGGTTATAATGATCATCAGGCAAAGGATAAACCGGCGCATCGAAATCAACGGCGTAAGCCGTCAGCATTCCAAACGAAATATTCAGTTGTTGTTGAACGCAGATACTACTCCTCGGGTCTCCGTCCATTCGTTTGGTGCACCCCTTTGCTAGTGTTGTCGAATTACTTGTCTAGTATAACTGTTCATTCGTTATGCATCAAGGTGAAATTGAACGATTTTCATCGTTTTTCAGGTCTATGTTACATTATGCGATTCCACGGCAATGGTGTCGGCATAATAGAAACCGGCCGCTTTACGAAACGTTATTATTTTTCCCTTCTTGACGTTGCCGTCGTTTTCGTATACAGTAGGACTATAAACAACTTCATAAATCAAGTTGCAACTCTTATCAAGAGCAGGTGGAGGGACTAGCCCGATGATACCCGGCAACCGACAGACCTTTCGGCATTCACGCTTATTCGGCGCGAATGGAGGTATGCACGGTGCTAAATCTTGCGGAAGCGATAAGCTTCTGAGAGATGAGAGAGGACATTGTTGAATGAACAAGGCCTTTCTCGTGCGCGCGAAAAAGGCCTTTTTTTAGTGCCTTTTTGCTGGAGTTTCCAAGCTTAAACGAATGTAACACCTAACAAAAAGGAGTGATTGACCTATGCCTATTAAAATTCCCGATCATTTACCCGCAAAAGAAATTTTGTTGAACGAGAACATTTTCGTCATGGATGAAACGGTGGCTTTCCACCAAGATATTCGTCCGTTGCGAATTGCCATATTAAATTTGATGCCTACCAAAGAAACGACGGAGACTCAAATTTTGCGTCTGATCGGCAATACCCCGCTGCAGGTGGAGTTCGTGCTGCTGCATCCCAAGTCTCATACGTCCAAGAATACATCCGCCGAGCATCTGGAGCAGTTTTATAAAACCTTTGATGATGTGCGCAACGAAAGATTCGACGGGCTCATCATTACAGGAGCGCCGGTAGAGCAGCTGGATTTTGAGGATGTGAACTATTGGGAAGAGCTGAAGCAAATCATGGATTGGAGCCGTGATCATGTCACGTCTACCTTGCACATATGCTGGGCGGCTCAAGCTGGCCTGTACCACCACTTCAGCGTTCCTAAATATCCGTTGGAGCAAAAAATGTTCGGTGTGTTCACGCATATTGTAAGTGCCCAGAACGTGAAGCTGCTTCGCGGCTTTGATGAATTGTTCTTCGTGCCACAATCCCGCCATACCGAAGTGCGCAAGGAAGATATTGAGAAGCATCCGGAGCTTGAAATTTGGTCCGAATCTCCGGAGGCAGGCGTATACATTGTCGGAACGAAGGATGGCAGGCAAATCTTCGTAACCGGACATTCGGAATACGATGCGTGTACACTGAAATACGAGTACGACCGTGACGTGAACAAGGGCATGGAGGTCGCCGTTCCGAAAAATTATTACCCGAATGACGATCCGTCCAAACCGCCGCTCGTATCGTGGAGAGCGCATGCGAACCTGTTGTTTTCCAATTGGTTGAACTATTATGTATATCAAGAGACGCCGTTTGATCTGCACAAGGAGGAGTACAGTATATGAGCGAACAGAACAACCCGTTAAAAATAGAGAGCCGATTAGCACAAATCGGTTCTCAGGAGGAGCCGGTCACGGGAGCGGTCAGCTTCCCGATCTACCAATCGACTGCCTTCCGTCACCCGAAGCTGGGGCAAAGCACAGGCTTTGACTATGCGCGTACGAAAAGCCCGACACGCAAGGTGCTTGAGGATGCGATTGCCGAGCTCGAGTCCGGCGACGCTGGATTCGCCTCCAGCTCCGGTATGGCCGCGCTGCAAACGATTTTTGCCTTGTTCAGCCAAGGCGATCATTTGATCGTTTCCCTGGATCTGTATGGGGGGACCTACCGTTTGCTGGAGAAGATCATGTCCCGTTTTGGCGTCACCGCTACCTATGTGGATACGAATGATCTGGATGCACTGGAGTCGAATTATCGCTCCAACACGAAGGCCGTGCTGATCGAAACGCCTACGAATCCGCTCATGATGATTACCGATCTCGAGCTCGTATGCAGCTGGGCCAAGAAAAAGGGCATCCTGTCGATCGTGGACAATACGCTGCTGACGCCGTTCTTCCAGCGTCCGATCGAGCTTGGAGCCGATATTGTCATACACAGTGCGACCAAATATTTAGGTGGGCATAACGACGTGCTTGCCGGCCTGATCGTGACCAAAGGCGAGGAGCTGTCCGAGCAAATGGCGTTCCTGCATAACTCCATCGGTGCGGTGCTGAATCCGCAGGACAGCTGGCTGCTGATGCGCGGCATGAAGACATTGGCGATCCGCATGGAGCGTCATCAATATAACGCAACGAAGATCGCCGAGTTTTTGCTGAATCATCCTCAAGTGGAATCCGTCTATTATCCTGCTTTGGAGAGCCATCCGGGCCACGAGATTCAGAAGAAGCAATCCTCCGGCAACACCGGCATTTTCTCCTTCAAAATGAAGGATGCCCGTTATATCGAACCGATTCTGCGTCACATTAAGCTCATTGCTTTCGCTGAAAGCTTGGGCGGCGTCGAATCCTTGATGACCTATCCTGCAGTTCAGACGCATGCGGATATCCCGGAAGACATTCGCCGTCAGGTCGGCGTAGACGACCGTCTGCTTCGCTATTCGGTAGGCATTGAGCACGTAGATGATTTGATCGCGGACTTATCGAGAGCCATTGATTTGGCACAAGGGGAAATTGAGGGAGCTTAAGCTCTTATACTATTTGCCATAGTTATAGTAAAAGCCGGTACATGCTCCGCATGGATCGGCTTTTTGCATGCTGGCAGCACCTTTTCAAGGTTTGACAGCAGGTTTCGACAGCGGTAGTTCTTAAGTATTATTTTGGGTGAAATTCCCTTTTTATAGGACATTATGTCTATTCATGACCAGGGTCTCATGTTATGATGGTTCAAAAAGGTCCATGCAGGCAGAGGGGGAAGAAAATGCCGTCGCTTTTTATCGATAAGTGGAAACAACGTTTCAAAATGCTCTGCTATTTACCCTTCTCCAACCGATCTCTAAAATATTTTCCTCCAGATTTTACCTTGCGCGATCCGGTGGCTGCATTGGCAAAAGAGCAGCGTGCAAAAGGAAAAGGCTGCTATCTGATCCTGCTTCATTTGGAGGATTTTCCTCAGCTGTTTTCAACGTATCCGTATTCAAGCATTCAGGAGCTGCAACAGCAGATCAATCATATGATGCTGGACATGCTGCCGCGTTTTTTCAAGCATCAGGACATTATCGGCATCAAGCGGTTCGGTCAAGAGGATATCGGCCTGTTCGTTAAACAGCAGCCGGGTGTTTCTTATGATCAGCTGCAGCAAAAAGGGCAAGAGATGTGCTCGGAGCTTCAAGCACGTTTGCGCGCGGGCTTTGCCAAGCAGGAGGGGCTTCTCACCTGTTCAGCCGGCTGCTACATGATGGGTCCTGATATAGAAAATATAGAAGCGGCGATTCAATTCGCCTATCGTTACGCGTTATCTATAGCTATGAAGAAGCTGCCGGTTCATTTCTCCCAATCCAGACAGCAGCTGATCGATATCATTCAGACGGAGAATATTGCTGTACTGGCACAGCCTATTATGAATTTAACGAGCGGGGATATCTTCGGGTGGGAGATATTGACCCGGGGTCCGCAAAACACTCCTTTTCACAGCCCGGCCGAGCTGTTTGATTATGCTTATCAGGCGGATGTGCTGTCCAAAATGGAGTTTTTGGTTATGAAAAAAGCGTTCGAGGAGATGGCCAAACGGAGCATCAAGGAGCAGGTGTTCATTAATGTAACGCCTGTAACTCTATCGCATCCGTTATTGCTGCAGCATTTGATGAAGCTTCTTGATGCGTACCCAACGGTAGCGCCTTCCCAGATCGTTCTTGAGATTACGGAGCGTCATGCTATTAAGGACTTCCATTTTATGGGCGCCCTGATGAGCAAATACCGTTCGCTTGGCTTCCGGTTCGCGGTAGACGATGCCGGTGCCGGTTATTCCAGCCTGCAATCCATTATGGAGCTCATTCCCGATATTATTAAGATCGACAAATCGGTCATTCAAAATATCGATCAAATGACGGTGAAGCAATCGCTGCTTCGCTCGCTGGTTCACTTTGCAGAGAACATTAACTGTCAAGTCATTGCCGAGGGCGTGGAGCGCGCGGAAGAGGCCGAGATGCTGTATGATTTGAAGGTGCAGATGGGCCAGGGCTTCTATTTTGCAAAGCCGGAGCCGCTCGAGGCGGATCAGGATCGCATTCTGCGGTGTGATCTGCTCAAGGCCAAGGTTAAGCGCAGCCGACAGGCGAGCATGATACCCGCATAATTGCCAAAAGTGTGTCAGGAGATTGTCCGAACGGGGCTTGGCCTCGGGCCGGCAGTCTCTTTTTTAATGACTAGGCTCCCCGTTTGTGGTACGATAATGGTAACGTTTTTTCGTATGCAAAATAATTTTTGGAAATAGCTAGCAAAAAGGAGTGAACACGGATGAGTTCGATCGACCGCATCCTCGACAGTGCGCTGGCCGGAAACCGAATCAGTCTCGAAGACTGCATTCAATTATATGAATCGGATCAAATTGAAAAGATGGGCCACGTCGCTAATCAAATTATGCTGAGGCATCATCCGGACCCGATTACAACCTTTGTTATCGGCCGCAATATTAACTATACGAACATTTGTGATGTATACTGCCGTTTTTGCGCATTTTATCGTGCGCCGGGCTCGGCGGAGGGCTACGTGCTTCCGGATGAGACGATTTTCCAAAAGATTCAGGAAACCATTGATGTGAACGGAACCGAGATTCTTATGCAGGGGGGAACTAACCCGAACCTTCCGTTCTCTTATTATACGAACCTGCTGCGCGAGATTAAGAAGCGCTTTGACATTACGATGCATTCCTTCTCACCGGCCGAAATTATGAAGATGAAGGAAGTATCCGGGGGGCTCACGCTCGAAGAAGTGATGAGAGAGCTGAACATGGCCGGCCTGGACTCGCTACCTGGAGGCGGAGGCGAAATTCTGGATGACCGTACAAGACGCAAAATCAGCCGTTTGAAAGGCTCCTGGCGCGATTGGATGGACGTCATGCAAACCGCTCACAAGATCGGAATGTCCACTACGGCAACCATGGTTATCGGCTTCGGTGAATCGATGGAAGAGCGTGCGCTGCACCTGCTTCGTGTTCGTGACGCACAAGACGAATGTATCGCCAACAAATACAATTCTCCGGGATTTTTGGCGTTTATCTCCTGGACGTTCCAGCCTGACAACACCAATTTGAAGGCCGACAAGCTCGGGCCGGAGGACTATTTGAAGAACGTGGCGATCAGCCGCATCATGCTCGACAACATCCCGAACTTCCAATCCTCGTGGGTGACGATGGGTCCTGAGGTTGGCAAGCAGTCGCTTCATTTTGGCTGCAACGACTTCGGAAGCACGATGATCGAGGAGAACGTCGTCTCCGCCGCAGGAACGACGCATAAAGTCAATATCGGCTCGACCCTGCAAATCATCCGCGAAGCAGGCAAAATCCCGGCTCAGCGCAATACGCGCTACGAGATTCTGCGAGTATTCGATAATGAAGAAGAGAAAGTCGACAACGACTTTGTCATGCTGAATTAATAGTTTAAGCCCCTGTAAAGCGTTAGTCTTTATGGGGGCTTTTTGCAATATCCAAGGCTTTACTTTACAGGGATATTTCGCTTATGGGTACTGCTGATAGCCTTGGTTCAGGCGATTTATATGCTTCTTTTCACCTCTATCCCATGGGAAATTGTTGTTTGTATATATGCCCTCCCCCGACCATATACTTAAAAAAGAGAAGTAAGGGAAGGAAGGAGTGAATGGGATGAAGCTGTTTGCCTTAACCTTGACGAAAACATCGGAGCCCTCCGTTCGTAAGCTTCATGCGGCTGTGGAGGATGCTGTCAGAAGCGTATATAAGCAGCATGTGGCCGTCCGCCTGCATCAAGATCAAACATCCTTTTTTGTACAGGCTGAAGGGATATTTCCCCTTTTTCAATTGGATAGAAGAACCGATGCGCTGTATTCGAAGGTCGCGGAGGTATTGGCGGAGTGGATTGTTCAGGAAGAAGAGGGACGATTGATTCGAACCATGATTGTCCGTGATTTTGATTACAAGCGGGAAGAGGATATCGTATCCATCATGGGCTATTGCCGTCCTGCTCCTTTTCCTGAAGAGGGTGAGGAAGCATTCGAGCCTGCCTTAGAGCAATCCGTTTCGAGACGCAAGCAGATGATTGCACAGGCCATCAGCGCGTTTTTGCAGGAATATACCGATTTGAATGTTCAGGGCTTTCTTCAATTCCGGCTGCAGGACTATATGAATGAGCTTCGTGAAGCGGTTGAATATGCCATTGATGAGTTTTTGATGGATCAGCAGTACCAAGAGTTTATTTCCCTGTTAAAATATTTCGTTTACATTCAGGAAGCAAAAATTCCGACGGCCCACTTGATACATAAGGGCGGAAACGAGTTCGTTCTGCTGAACGACCGAATGGAGCTCATTGACACGAGCCAGACCGACGCCACCTTCACTGTGGAAATGATCGAGAAGGACATCAATTTCGAAGATGTCATAGTCAGTACCTTGATTTCCGTATCTCCGCGCCAAATCTGCATCCATACCAGAGACCCGGAGGTCCAGGTGATCAAGACGATTACCCAAATCTTTGAAAATCGCGTGCAGCTTTGTGAATACTGCAGACTATGCCACAATCTTGACCGATCGGCAGCGTCTGACTATAATAAAGGGTAAGGCAACAATCAAAGACAACAATGGTTGAAGTGCTGTACAGAGAGAGGAGACCTGGCTGTAAGCTCCTTCAGTTAACGACAATCATTTACCCCTTTGTAGCTGGGATATGGAACACAGTTTGCTTCAGGAAGCATGCTCGTTAAGTATATATCTCCGGGTCATTCCCGTTAATGAATGCTTATGAGGATTCGCGGAGCTTTGGGCGGATCGAACTAGGGTGGAACCACGAGACCAAGCGCTCTCGTCCCTTTTGGGATGAGGCGCTTTTTTTGTTGCAAGCTTTACTATTACAGGAGGTCGAACAAAAATGGCAGTAAAAGTTACTTTTCCGGATGGAGCGGTAAGAGAATATGAACAGGGCACTACGATTGAAGAAGTAGCGGGTTCTATCAGCTCCGGACTGAAGAAAAATGCGGTTGTCGGCAAATTGAACGGCAAAGCGGTTGATTTGAACACGCCTATCGAGCAGGATGCGGCATTGGAGATCGTAACGCTGGATAGCGAGGCCGGGCTGGAAGTATACCGTCACAGTACGGCGCACTTGATGGCTCAGGCGATTAAGCGCATTTACGGTGAAAAAGCGGTGAAGCTTGGGATAGGACCGGTTATCGAGGACGGCTTCTACTACGATATCGATCTGGAAACGCCGGTAACTCCGGAGGATCTTACTAAGATCGAGAAGGAAATGGAGAAAATCGTTCAGGAAAACCTGCCGATCCGCCGCAGAGTCGTCAGCAGAGAAGAAGCGATCCGCATCTTCACAGAGCTTGGCGATCCGTTGAAGCTGGAACTGATTCGTGATTTGCCCGAAGATTCTGTGCTGACGATTTATGATCAAGGCGAATTTTTCGATTTGTGCCGCGGACCGCATTTGCCGTCTACCGGACGTATTAAAGCGTTCAAATTGTTGAGTGTAGCAGGTGCTTATTGGCGTGGAGATTCCAAAAACAAAATGCTTCAGCGCATTTACGGTACTGCATTCCCTAAAAAAGCCGAATTGGACGAGCATCTTCACTTGCTGGAAGAAGCCAAAAAACGCGATCACCGCAAGCTGGGTAAAGAGCTTCAAATGTTCACCTTCTCCCGTGAAGTAGGACAAGGCTTGCCGCTGTGGCTTCCACATGGCGCCAAAGTACGCCGTACGATGGAGCGTTATATCGTTGATTTGGAGGAGCGTTTGGGCTATCAACATGTGTACACGCCGGTTCTCGCTAATGTGGAGCTGTACAAAACGTCCGGACACTGGGAGCACTATCAGGAAGACATGTTCCCTAAAATGATCATGGACAATGAAGAGCTGGTTCTTCGTCCGATGAACTGTCCGCATCATATGATGGTCTACAAGAGCGACATGCGCAGCTATCGCGATCTGCCGATCCGCGTTGCCGAGCTTGGAACGATGCACCGTTATGAAATGTCCGGAGCTTTGACAGGCTTGCACCGTGTACGGGCGATGACTTTGAATGATGCGCATATCTTCTGCCGTCCGGACCAAATCAAGGAAGAATTTGCCCGCGTGGTGAACCTGATTCGCCAAGTGTATGAGGATTTCGGCATCAAGGACTACCGCTTCCGCTTGTCCTACCGTGATCCTGCGGATACGGAGAAGTATTTCCCGGACGATAACATGTGGGAAATGTCTCAACGCATGCTTCGCGAGGTTGTAGAGGAGCTGGGCCTGCCGTTCTACGAAGCGGAAGGCGAAGCCGCATTCTACGGCCCTAAGCTGGATGTTCAGATCAAGACGGCTCTGAAGAAAGAAGAAACGCTGTCCACTGCACAGCTGGACTTCCTGCTGCCTGAGCGCTTCCAATTGGAATACGTCGGCGAAGACGGTCAAAAGCATCGTCCGGTCGTTATTCACCGCGGTATTATTTCCACTATGGAGCGGATGACAGCCTTCCTGCTTGAAAACTTTGCGGGCAATCTGCCAACCTGGTTGTCTCCGGTACAAGCGAAGGTCATTCCGGTTTCTACCGCATTCGAGGGCTACGCCAAAGAAGTGGAAGAAAAGCTCCAGCTGGCTGGTATTCGTGTTGAATCCGACCTTCGCAATGAGAAGCTGGGTTACAAAATTCGTGAAGCGCAGCTTGAGAAAATTCCTTACATGCTCGTTGTCGGCGAGAACGAGATGAACAATAACAGCGTCTCCGTACGTAAGCGCGGCGCAGGCGATTTGGGCGTTCAGAGCCTGGATAGCGCGACTGCATTAATCAGTGGAGCGATTCGTACGAAGCAAATCGATTAATGCGGCAGAACAATCCCTTTTCGAAGGGATTGTTTTGTTTTGAGAAACCTGTGGAAGTTGAAAATGTTGCCAAGGTTACCGGTGGAGTACCTCCCTCCGGTCGCTGTTGTTCTCGGGAAATTGATTAATATTTATAGCGGAGACTTCCCGAGAACAAAGGCGAACGCTATCGCTCCTACAGGAGATACCCCACCTATCACCTTTACATTTTATATGATTGAGGTTTCTCAATAACCAAGAACAATCCTTTCTCCAAGGGATTGTTCATTTTTTTGGAGAAGGAAGGTTCCGTGCCTGCTCAGCTAGTATGGAGTTTTTGTATAATCCTAGTAGTAATTGGTTAGCCTCTTATAGTAAGGGGAGGTTTTAAACCAAGTATGTTACCAAAAGCCGTAAGTCATGCGAAATGGATCTGTTTCATTGCCGTACTGCTCGGATTGTTTCTGGCGCTGGAGCAAGAGCAGCAGTCCTTGGCACAAAACGGTCCTGCCGACCATGGTCAAACCAGTCAAGTCTTGCCGTCGTTGTCCCAAAACGTTCCGGCGGCTGCAGAGCCGCAATCCTTGTCCCGTCCGCAGGAGGAGAACGCAGCAAAAGAGACGAAGGCTGTTACAACTGTAAAACAGAACACTACCGTTACCTCTAATAAGAAGAGCGACAAATATACCTTTTTACCAAATATGAAAAAGGACATATCCCACTATAAGGCCGTGGAAGTAACAGCTACCGGCTATTATGCAGGGAAGGAATCGACCGGGAAAACACCGGGGCACCCTGAATATGGGGTTACTTTCTCTGGGATGAAGGTACAGCGGGATAAAAATTCGTTCTCCACGATCGCTGCCGACCCGGCCGTGTTCCCGCTTGGAACCGTGCTATGGATCCCAGGTTACGGATATGGAATTGTCGCAGATACTGGCAGTGCCATCAAAGGGAACCGAATCGATCTGTATTTCGAAACCAAGGATCAGGTGTACCGGGAATGGGGCAAAAAAACGTTGAACGTGTTTATCGTTAAAAAAGGTGACGGCAAAATAACGAAAACGATTTGGAGCCAGCTGGAGAACGAGATCCTGTTTTAAACTTCCAACATAAATGCCTTTCATCGAACCCATACTAATGGATGTAAGGGGAGGTGAATGACAATATGGCTAAGAACAGAAATAAAAAGCAGCAAAATGATGCCGAGTTTGCACAAGAGGTAACAGCTAAAAATGTGAAGCAAGCTGGTCAAAACAATGCAAACGAAGGTGCGAACCAAAACGCTAAATATTAAGGTTATGTGAGATAAAATGCATAAAGAAGCGGGCGTAGCATAACGTTCGCTTCTTTTTCTTTAAATAATGAGGAAACCCCCATGAATTCCTAACATCGTTCTTGAATTGGAGGTTTTCAAAGCGGATGTTTTAGTGTAAAATAGGTTTTATACTGTAATATAAGTTAACATGAAAAGATAGGTGATGTCCCATGCGAGACGCTTTATTGATGGGGAATTCAATGCCGATAACTAGACGGAAAACAGCAGAAGTACTGCCTTTTTTAGAGGCATATATAGCCCGCAGGGAAGAGCAGATTGCTGAGATCGAGCAGGTTATCGAACGCTATGAGAAAAAACGGCTGATGGAGGAGCGGAGCTACAGGGCTATGTCGTCGTTTCGTCGGATCTTTGCCGGTAAAAAGCCGGACCATCATCTGGCCGTAGAATATATCCACTACGTCAAAAAGCCTATGGAACAGGTTCGGCAGCTGCGCATGGAAATTGAAAAGGCGAAATCAATCCTGAGCAGCAGCGAATCGTCCGACGATGTTGCTATCAGCGAAGAACTCATGAAAGAACTGGGCATATAATCCGAGCGTATTGCTATAAAATTCATCTGTTTAACAGTCTGTATGGCTCCGGTTGCATTGCTATTAAAAGCGATGCTGACGGGGTTGTTTTTGTTTGTGCAGACGATTGACATGATGCCGGGTGAAACTGGAATCGACACAGGACTTTGCTTTACGACAAAAAAATCGTTATAATGGGTTCAGTCGGGCGGCTGCAGGGTTCAATATCATCTCTGGAATACAATCTTGAATGGAGGGATTTGATGATGCGCCAAGTACTCATCATATGTTTTGCCTTAGCTTTATTAGCAACAGGATGTACAAGCAAACCAGCGGATCAGGCGGGCACGACTCAGCCTAATCAACAGCAGACACCATCACCGTCACCATCACCACAGGCTTCCACTGCTCCTAATGCAACGGATTCGGCAGCAAAAGGCGATGACGCCAACAAAAACAAGCCGGCAGATCAAGCAAGTAAACCAACACCACCGCCTGAAGCTCCAAAAGGAGCTAAGGAGCAGCCGATTGTTACTACGGATCAGTATGGTAAAGTCGAAATGGGCATGACCTACGACGAAGTTTCTAAAGCGATGGGCCAAATGGGTAAGTTGATCAATGAGTTCTCGGAAGGGGAAGGCAGCAGTCCTGTCCAGACCTATGAGTATAAACTAAAAGACGGCGGATCCGTAAAAATCACGTTCAACAACGGAAAAGTAACTTCCAAGTCGGAAAGTGGCGGAAGTAAATAAGAAAAAACAAGGCTGGCAAAAGCACATGTGCTTTTTTGCCAGCCCTTTTTAATATTCTGCAAACCGGAATCGGCTTCAATAGCGTTGAATCGGTTTGTAGTATTTCAGTTTTTCTTTAGCTGCTCGAGCTCAATAAAATCATGATCCTGGCTGTACGCAGGAACGCCGTGAATGCCGACATCCAAGCCGACAAGCTCCTCGTCCCGGCTGACCCGAACAGGGACTAAGCGGTTAATAAGCTTCAAGGAAATCCACGTTAAAATAAAGCCCCACACAGAAACGATAACCAAACCGAGAGCCTGCGCGCCAAGAAGGCTCCATCCTCCGCCATAAAACAACCCGCTGTAGCCTTGGCCGATGCCTTCGGTAAGTTCGGGTTTGGCGAATAACCCTACTGCCAGAGTCCCGATGCTTCCGCTGACTCCGTGGACAGCGAAAGCTCCTACAGGATCGTCGACTTTTTTGGAATCCAAATATTCGGTGGCGAATACCATGGCAATGCCGCTGACGGCTCCGATGAAAATGGCGGCTCCGTCACTGACGAAGGCGCATCCGGCCGTTATGCTGACCAGTCCGGCCAAGGAGCCGTTAATGACCATAGGCGGGTCGGCTTTACGGTATCGGAATAAAGTGAACAGAATGCAGGTTGCTCCTCCTGCTGCAGCGGCCAGCATCGTGGTCACTGCGATATGGCCGATCGAGCCGTTGGTTGCGCTGAGCGTGCTGCCGGAGTTAAATCCGAACCAGCCGAACCAAAGAATGAATGCGCCGACAGAGGCTAACGGCAGGTTCGACGGAGGGACGATGTTAGGTGTTCCGTTATCGGAAAATTTTCCGATGCGGGGTCCGATGAATATGGCCGCAGCCAAGGCTGAGAAGCCGCCCATGGCGTGAATGACGGCAGAGCCGGCAAAATCGATCATTCCAAGGCTTCCGAGCCAGCCGCCCGCACTCCAAACCCAATGCCCGGCGATAGGGTAGATGAGGCCGGTCATGGCTATCGTGTATAGAATGTAAGCGTGAAAATGAATACGTTCGGCAACGGCTCCCGATACGATGGAAATGACCGCGATGACGAAGGCGCATTGGAAGAGCCAGTACGTATCGTTAGAGATGGTAAGCTTGATGTGTGTCAGGTCTCCTCCCATCATGAAGCCGCTTGTTCCGATGAGACCGAAGGCATCTTTGCCGTACATAAGACCAAAGCCGATGAAATAAAAAATAAGCGCGCCGAACGTAATGTCCACGAACACCTTCATTATGATGCTGACTGCGTTCTTCTGCCGTACGAAGCCTGCTTCCAGCAGGGCGAAGCCTCCCTCCATCAGCAGAATCATGGCCGCTGTCAGGACTACCCAAATCGTATCCAATCCACTCGCCAAAGCGGACAAATCCATACGTTCAACTCCCTTGTAACCTGTATATTGGTCCATCTACGCCAATCATTATACGGTTTTCATGACAATTATGTCAACGAACTACGTAAGATAAAAT
Source organism: Paenibacillus sp. 32352 (assembly GCF_002042965.1). Lineage (GTDB taxonomy): Bacteria > Bacillota > Bacilli > Paenibacillales > NBRC-103111 > Paenibacillus_S > Paenibacillus_S vulneris. Next base: position 69,133 of record NZ_MZNT01000001.1, read on the forward strand.
GACATGGCAGGTCGATTGATCGTTTTTATTCGAAAGGGATAAATTCCAGCGGCTCCGTTCATTCTATTACTAAAAGGTACTGGAGGATGGACCATGATTTCATTAGATTCTACCCTGGTCAACCGGGAGGAAGCATATGATCAAGTTCGGAACGCTTTAGAGAATCATCAATTTACTTTGGGCGGGAATTGGGAGTACGATCACGGTTACTTTGACAGGGCGCTGGATACCGAAAATAAGGTGTGGCTTCGCATTCCTTTTGCCGTTATTAGGGGAGAATTGGATGGGAATTCGGATTCGGTCGATGCCGTGATCCGCATGGGCACACCTTTTGTGCTCAAGCATTTATATAATGAAGGCTTGGATAGAGAAGCTCAGGTTAACACCTACGGCGCGTTGATCGATCAGTTCCAGGAGCCCGTTGACAAAGATGCACCCGTCAGCGATGAGTGGGCGAAGAAGGCGGAAGCTATTCTGCGTGAGGTCGAAGTGAATTGGTCAGGACGTTAGGGAGTTTGCTCATAAAGCTGCAATAATGTCCTCTAGGAATCCTGCACACGAATCCGAAATGGCAGTAGTGCATGAGTTCAGGTTCAGCGATTGTCATTTATTGTTGGCTGACCCAGTACCAAGTAGTTAAATTGCTATGAGCATGCGCATTTCAATAAGAAGAGAAGCTGCCGCAGCAGCTTCTCTTCTTATTGAAACAGCCCAGCGAATAAAGGCCCTTGTTCTGCTCCCGACGTTAAGCGTGTCCAGGGCGAAGCTTTGCTTGCAAAGCCGCCCAGGACAGACGCGCTACTAACGCGCTAACGTCACTCCAAGCACCAGCCCGTTCCCGCACCGATGAAAGCGTGTCAAAGTCATGATTTGCTGAAGCAAATCATGACTTTGACTGACGCGCTCCCCCCTCCAACGTCACATCGAAGCCGCTGCAACCCTCTCCCTGCACCCAGCTTGCGGGGTCCAGGGGCGCCAGCGCCCGGGGTCCCCCTTGAGAGCAAGGGGGATATAGGGGGATTGACAAATCTTTTTACCTTCGATTCATATAATTTTAAGGTTTCTTTAAGGTTACAAAGGCATTATATAGTCAAAGATAGCAATTAGCATAGATAACCTTAAAGCCTGATATGAACGGAGGGTTTTTCAATGGACGATAACAAAAATAATAACGACTTCTTTCGTCGTCAAGACGGCGAAACTAACCATATCTCTTCTCACGATGCCGATAAATCGGATCGGAATGAAGCACAGCAGGAAAGACCTTCATACTATTACTCCTATGGGCCTTATAAATCTACTATGGGAAATGAAGAAACGACCGGCTCGACGACGGCAAGCTCCACGGAAGGAGATACTCGCGTAGAGATGACACCGCCCAAGCCGCTGCGTACGTTTTCTTACAATGGACAGGAGGGCGGAATGCCTCAGGACCCGATGAGAAACTGGCAGTTCGAGCCAAAGAAACGGAGCTCTTCGTTCAGAAGCGCCTTCATCTCTTTCCTGGCTGGGGCCGTGGTAGTGGGGAGCCTGATGTTCGCTTCCGACAAAATGAACCTGTTCACCGGCTCTCATGGGGTCATGGGCAATACTTCGACTTCAGGTGCATCCTCATCCCAATCCTCGAACGGAAGCGGAGCAGTGAAGCCAACCTCACTCAGTCTCGGCAGACCGGATAACATCGCCCAAATCGCAGAGCAATCCGGACCGGCCGTTGTAAAAATTGAAACGAAGGTGAAGGCAAAAGCGAGCAGCGGCAATTCCATCTTCGATGATCCGTTCTTCCGTCAATTTTTCGGGGATAACGGTCGTTCCCAGCAGAAGCCAAAGAGCAATTCAGATCAATTGCAGCCTGGCGGAATGGGTACCGGATTTATTTTTGAAAAATCCGGCTATATCTTGACCAATGAGCACGTAATTGACGGCGCGGATGAAATATGGGTAACGGTACAAGGCTATCAAGAGCCGTTCAAAGCTCAACTGCTCGGTAACAGCTATGACCTGGACTTGGCCGCTTTGAAAATTGAATCGACGGACGGCAAAGAGTTTGCTTCCCTGCCGCTCGGTAAAGCGGAGGATACGAATGTAGGTGACTGGGTTGTCGCTATCGGGAACCCATACGGCTTTGACCATACCGTTACGGTTGGGGTATTGAGCGCGAAGGAGCGCCCGATCTCCATTCCAGATACGCAAGGAACGCGCGAATACAAGCACTTGCTGCAAACAGACGCTTCCATTAACCCTGGTAACTCCGGCGGTCCCTTGTTGAACCTGAACGGTGAAGTCATCGGGATTAATACCGCGGTCAGCGCCCAAGCTCAAGGTATCGGCTTTGCGATACCGACCAGTACGATTTCCAGTGTTTTGGATAACCTGAAAAACAACGTGAAAATTCCGAAGGAACCATCTCCGTACATTGGTGTTGCCATGTCTCCTATCGATAAGGACTGGGTGGCCGAGCTGAAGCTCGAAAATACGGACGGCGCTATTATCTCGGATGTCGTTAGAAAAAGCCCTGCCTTTAAAGCAGGCCTGAGACCATACGATGTTATCGTAGAGGTGAACGGGGCCAAAGTAAAAACGACACAAGAGGTGCAGGACAAGATTAAAGCCTTGAAGGTTAATGATAAAGTGACGCTTGGCATTATGCGAGACGGTAAAAAGGAAAATGTGACGGTTATCGTCGGAGATAAGAACGCCACGGAATAAAGACCTACACAGAAAAAGGTTAGAACAGAAGAAGAAGTAGAGCGACCTTTCGTGAAGCTCTGCTTCTTTTTGTATCTGGAAGCAGGATTTTGTTACAATAGGATGAAGGTGGTGCTATAAGATGAGAGAAAAAATATTGGTAATAGATGATGATGAGAAAATTACATCCATGCTGAGAAGGTCGCTGGCCTTTGAAGGGTACACCGTATTTACGGCTAATCACGGTATGGATGGATTAAAGCAAATTTTGGAGCATGATCCGGATGCCGTTATCCTGGACGTCATGATGCCTCAACTGGACGGGTGGGAGGTGGTTCGCCGCATTCGAGAGGGTGGCGCTACCGTACCGGTGCTCATGCTGACCGCCAAAGACGAGATCGCAGACCGCGTTAAGGGACTCGACAGCGGCGCGGACGATTATTTGGTGAAGCCTTTTGCCCTGGAGGAGCTGCTTGCGAGAATTCGCGTGCTGCTCCGCAGAAAAGCCTCGGAGAAGCCGGAGCAGGCGACGAATCGGCTGCAGTACCAGGATGTCTTCATGGATCTGGATACCCGTGAGGTATTCCGCGGCGGACAATTGGTTGAGCTAACGACCAAAGAGTTTGAGCTGCTGCATCTGTTTATGCAAAATCCGAAGCGGGTTCTTTCCCGTGACCTGATTATGGAAAAAATATGGGGATACGATTACAGCGGTGAGTCGAACGTGCTTGAGGTGTATATTGCGCTGCTGCGACAAAAAACGGAGGAGCATGGGCACAAACGGATTATTCAGACCGTTCGCGGCGCCGGATATGTACTGAGAGGAGAGGGATGACGTGACCATACGTCTTCGTCTGACTTTATGGTATACGGGCATTTTGTCGGTCACAGTACTGCTGTTCGGCTTTGGCTTGTACGGATTGCTCTACTATAATAACTACACCACTTACAAAGACAATCTGATTAATCAGACGGAGGATGTTTACACGCGTATTCAGCCTCGAATGGTCATTACTTTGGGCGGGGGCGTCAGTTGGGACTTTTTCATGCCTCAAGGACGGGAGCTGCTCAAAAATTCAACGACATTTTACCAATTGAATAATTACCTGAATGGAAAATCGGACCAATCCGCGAACCTTAGGGACCTAAGCATGTCTTTGCCGGATTTGACGGAAAAACAAAAACAAGCCTTGGTGGAGCAGGGCAACCTGTTCCAAAGGGTAAAAATCGAGAATATGGATTTTATGGTGTACAGCCTGCCAATATCGGCGCTAAAAAACGGCCAGCAGCAATTGGCGGGTGTATTTCAAGCTGCAGTCTATACGGGAGATTTTGAAAAGCTGTTTTCCCTGCTGCGCTTGATTCTTATATTTGCCTCTGTTGTAACGATTTTGCTGGCTGCATCCGTCGGATGGTTCATGGCCAGGAAGGCGCTCAGACCCATCGATCAAGTTATTGCCGCGGCGAACCAGATTGAGAAAGGAACCGACTTGGGCAATAGAATCAATTATGACGGTCCTGAGGATGAGATCGGACGGCTGACGAACACGATCAACGGCATGCTGGGCAGACTGCAGACGACCTATTCCGATTTGGAAGAAGCGTATAGAAAGCAAAGGCGCTTCGTATCCGACGCCTCCCACGAGCTGCGGACCCCACTAACAACCATCCGCGGGAACGTGGATTTGCTGGAAAAAATGTGGAAGCGGACAGCGGTTAACGGAACACCTGAGGATAGACAGCAGCTCGAGCTGTCGCTCGAAGCCATGCATGACATTGCCGGAGAGTCCGAAAGAATGACCCGTCTCGTGAACGATCTGTTGGCGCTTGCCCGAGCGGACGCAGGCTTTGTGATGGAAAAGACGGAGGTTGACTTGAAGCCGATTGTCGAGCAGGTCATTCGGAAGGCGCAGCTGCTGCCGCATGCAGCAGAATGGTTGGCAGGCGATTTGTCGGCATTGGAAGGTATAAGGGTCAATGGTAACAAGGATTATTTGCAGCAGCTGATCTTTATTTTTGTCGAAAATGCCTTTAAATACACCGAAAGCGGAATGGTCAAGCTGGATGTCAAGAGGATGAATGACCAGATCGGCATACGGATAGAGGATACGGGAATCGGTATGGATAAAGAGGAGGTTCCGCTTATTTTCGAACGTTTTTACCGGGCGGATCCATCCCGGGGGCAAACCTCGGGTACAGGACTCGGATTATCTATTGCCAAATGGATAATTGACGAGCATCAAGGGTCCATTGAGGTAACGACCCGCAAGGGCGAGGGGAGCACTTTCATTATTTGGCTGCCCATACTATCGACAACATTCGAGCAGCAGCATTCCCTAGAAGCGGGGAATCAGGTATAATGGACTAGAGAGGACGGTGCAGTGATGGATGTGATCAAAATCTCTCCGAGGGGCTATTGCTACGGAGTTGTGGATGCCATGGCGCTGGCCATGCAAACGGCAAAAAATCTGGATCTGCCGAGACCGGTTTATATTTTAGGCATGATTGTGCATAATTCCCACGTGACGGATTATTTTGATAAAGAAGGCGTTATTACGCTGGATGGCCCGAATCGGCTGGACATCTTGAGGCAGGTCGACAAGGGAACGGTTATTTTTACGGCTCACGGAGTTTCCCCTGAGGTGCGTCAGCTAGCAAGAGAAAAGGGGCTGACCGTGGTGGATGCGACTTGTCCGGATGTAACCAAGACGCATGATCTGATCAAGGAGAAGACGGCGGAAGGCTACCACATAATTTATATTGGCAAGAAAGGCCATCCTGAGCCGGAAGGCGCTATTGGAGTCGCTCCGGATCAAGTTCATTTAATTGAGAGGCTGGACGAGATCGACCGTTTAGAGTTGAATAACTCCGCGAGAATCATCATTACGAACCAGACGACGATGAGCCAATGGGATATTAAACACATTATGAACGGGCTGTTGGAGAAATTTCCTAAGGCGGAAATTCATAACGAGATTTGTTTGGCGACGCAGGTGCGTCAGGAAGCGGTAGCCGAGCAGGCCAAGGATGCCGATCTTGTTCTGGTTGTCGGGGATCCGCGCAGTAATAATTCCAACAGGCTGGCACAGGTAGCTGAGGAAATCGCAGGTGTGAAAGCATACCGAATTGGGGATATTACAGAAATCAAGCGTGAATGGCTGGAGCCGGTAAGACGCGTTGCGGTGACCTCCGGAGCCTCTACGCCGACACCAATTACCAAAGAAGTCATAAACTATTTGGAACAGCTTGATCCACAAGCGGAGTCTTCCTGGGAGATTAAGCGAACGATTAATTTGAATAAATTAATTCCGTCAGTGAAGCAAAAGGCTGGAAACGAATAACAAAATGTAAGGATGAAGGGACATGCAGCTGAAGAAGGCAAAAAGTAAAAAACCTTTTCACTTCCGGAATATTAAACGCTGGTTTAAATTGAAGTATTTGCTGCTGACCCGGGCCAAGGGAGGACCCGGTATGGTAGCTGCCGGTTTCTCAATCGGTCTGGCAATCGAAATGTTCACGCTGCCTACCGTTGGATTGGCCTTTTTCCTTATCTTCCCTTTAGTCTATTTGTTTCGCGGCAGTATGGCCGCGGCTTTAATAGGATTCGTGTTCGGGAAGGTGATCTATCTCCCGATGACCTATTTTCATATGAAGATCGGCGGCCTGCTGCTGCCGCGCGGTACGCGCAAATTTTTGGCGGATCATTTGCCCGACTGGATGGACGCCTTTATCCGCTCCAACTTGAAATTGTTCATTGGAGGCGTCGTAGTAGGCATTATATTAGGATTAATTGTTTATTACCCTATTCGCTGGGGACTTGAAATGTACCATTCCAAGAGAAAAGAAAAACGAAAGCTGAGAAAAGCTCAATTGATGATAAGCTCTGAGTCAACGCATTGAGGAGAAAATCAAGCTCCTGCACTTGACGAGGAGCTTATTCTCGTTGTATAGTTACTTTAGTGATTAAAAGCTTAAAAGCGTATAAGCGTTGAAGTGTATCAGTGAATTTGGATCGTGAAGGTTAACTTATATTCTATTTACGGGAGTGTTGCTATTATGATCGTTATTATTTCTAATAAAGTATCTGAAGAACGTATCCAGGAGATTGTTCAGCACATTGAAAAGCACGACGTTCAAGCCCATGTGTCCAAAGGAGTGGACCGTACGGTCATCGGAATCATCGGGAAAGCCGATCCGATGCTTGCCGAGCAGCTGCGCCAGCTGTCCGGCGTAGAGCAGGTCGTCAAAATTTCGAAATCCTACAAGCTGGCGAGCCGTGATTTTCACCCTGAGAATACCGTAATTAAAATCAAGGATGTAGAGATCGGCGGAGATCAGCTCGTCATTATGGGCGGTCCGTGTGCCGTAGAATCCCCGGAGCAAATCGATGAGATTGCGCGATTGGTTAAAGCGGCGGGCGCTCAAGTGCTGCGCGGCGGGGCCTTCAAACCGAGAACCGGACCCTACAGCTTCCAAGGTGTCGGCGTAGAGGGCCTCGTGATGATGGCGGAAGCCGGCAAGAAGCACGGGCTGCTGACTATTACGGAGGTTATGACGCCGGAGTATGTAGATGTGTGCGCCGAGTATGCGGATATCCTGCAGGTTGGCACGCGGAATATGCAAAACTTCGATCTGCTCCGCAAGCTGGGAACTATTAAAACGCCGGTGCTGCTCAAGAGAGGATTCAGCTCCACGTACGATGAATTTTTGAATGCGGCGGAGTACATATTGGCGGGAGGCAATCCAAATGTGATGCTCTGTGAGCGCGGAATCCGAACATTCGAACCTTACACGAGAAATACGCTGGATCTGGCAGCCATCCCGGCGCTTCAAACTTTAAGCCATTTGCCGGTCATCTCAGACCCGAGCCATGGTACAGGGCGCAGAGAGCTCGTAGAGCCGATGAGTAAAGCTTCCGTGGCCGCAGGCGCGAACGGCTTGATTGTGGAAATGCACACGGATCCGGACAATTCGATGACAGGGGACGGCGTACAATCGTTATTCCCGGATCAATTTGCGAAGCTGATGCTGGATTTGGAGAAGCTTGCTCCATTGTGCGGCAAACGGTTTGATACAAAAAAAGAAGCAATTAACGTGTAATTAAATAGGAATGTTAACAAATCAGAAGGCTTGATTCCTTGCTTCTAGGGGGATCAAGTCTATTTTTGTCGAAATTATGAACGAAAACCTATGCATGTGTAAGGATACCTCACATAATCGTAAAAAATACCTCACATAAGTATTGACGATCATTCATGAAAAGCTATATAATAACACCATGATAAATAAAAAACTTGAACAATGTACGAACAAACCAAGAAGAATGTTCGGAAATTAGGAGGTTGGCGATTCATGTCAGTTCAAAACGTATTAAACATCCTTAAAGAAAAAGGCATTGAGTGGGTCGATTTTCGTTTTGTAGATCTTAACGGTAGAGCTCATCATATCTCCTTGCCGGCTAATGAAGTTGACGAAGCTACATTTGTGAACGGGGTAGCATTCGACGGATCTTCCATCCCAGGCTTTAAAGGTATTGAAGAATCTGACATGGTTATGCTTCCTGATACCGAGACAGTATATGTTGATCCTTTCACAGCACATCCTACATTGATCGTTATGTGTAACATCCACACTCCAGATGGCGAGCGCTATGATCGTGACCCGCGCAGCATCGCTCAAAAAGCGGAAGAGTACTTGCAAAAAGCTGGAGTAGGTACAACAGCAAACTTTGCTCCGGAATCCGAATTCTTCATCTTTGACGAAGTCCGTTTCGAGAGCGGCCAGAACAAAGCTTCTTATTTCGTTGATTCTGAAGAAGCTCACTGGAACTCCAACCGTAAAGAAGAAGGCGGAAACCTTGGTTTTAAAGTAGGCCACAAGGGCGGATACGTGCCAGTAGGTCCTACCGACACACAACAAGACATCCGCAGCGAAATGTGCCGTCTGTTGATGGAATCCGGTCTTCGCATCGAGCGCCATCACCACGAAGTGGCAACGGCGGGTCAAGGTGAAATCAACTTCCGTTTTGACACATTGACAACAACAGCGGACAACCTGATGAAATACAAATATATCGTACAAAACACAGCTAGACAATACGGCAAAGTAGCAACCTTCATGCCTAAACCATTGTTTGGCGACAACGGTAGCGGAATGCACGTTCACATGTCCATCTTCGACGGCGACACTCCTCTTTTCTATGAAAAAGGCGGCTACGCTAACCTGAGTGAAATGGCTTTGAACTACATTGGCGGTATCCTGTACCATGCACCGGCTTTGATCGCTTTGACGAACCCGTCCACGAACTCCTTCAAGCGTCTGGTTCCTGGTTATGAAGCGCCAGTTAACCTGGTATTCTCCAAAGGTAACCGTTCCGCGGCAGTTCGTATCCCGGTTGCAGCTGTAACTCCAAAAGGCTGTCGTATCGAGTTCCGTACTCCGGACTCCACAGCGAACCCTTACTTGGCATTCGCAGCTATGCTGATGGCTGGCTTGGACGGCATCAAGAAGAAAATCGATCCTCGCGCCCTTGGCTATGGCCCATTGGACAAGAACATCTACGACCTGTCCGATGCAGAAAAAGGCGAAATCCGCAGCGTACCTGGTACTTTGGATGAAGCTCTTAACGCTTTGGAAGCTGACTATGAGTTCTTGACTGAAGGCGGCGTATTCTCGAAAGACTTCATCGATAACTACATCGGCTTGAAACGCAGCGAAGCTAAAGCCGTATCCATCCGTATTCATCCGCATGAATACTCCTTGTACTTCGACCTGTAAGAACTTATTGATTCTTCATATAGAGAACAGCCTCCCGGACTTTTTGGGGGGCTGTTTCTTCTTCCCGCTGCAGGCTTAGTTCCCCATCATGCTTCGTCCGGTCGTCGCCAGCCATTCATAGGATACATGTACACTATCTTTTGTTCCATCCATAGAAAGCCAAGCTCCTCATATAAAGGTCGTGCTGCTTTGTTAGTAAGATCGGTTTCCAGCTGCATCCGATTGGCGCCAGCCTTCTCAGCTATTGTACGGGCATGGAGAAGCAGCTGTCTGGCTGCTCCCTTCCGCCGGTAAGGTGGGGCGGTATACACGTCTTGAATTCGTAGAATAGGCAGTCCCCTTGACGTGGAGAGGCCCCAATTATAGGTTAAAAATCCGGCGTACTGATCTTCGATGCGGGCCAATAAGCAGAAGGCGTGCGGATAGCGGAGAAGCCGCAGCAGCGTCTCTTGGCATTCTGAGAGCCGTTGCTCGTTAGAGACATCCAGATTCTTGAACTGAGCTATCAGCCGGCTTGCTTCCGGAATGATATCTTCACTTAACTCAACAACCTGTACGTTACCATGATCCATTACAAACAACCTCCCTTTTATGCGATACATTGAAATTGTTACATGAATTGGAAAAAAAGAATAGACTTATCCTTAACGGATAGTTATGATGTTGAATTAGGTACGTTTAAAAATTCGGACTCCCTTAGGACCCCTACCGGAGTATATTGGCAATAGTACAAGCTACATATGGTTTTACAACAACCTGTGACCGCTCATGAAGCGGTCTTTTTCTTTTTTACGCCGCGTCACTGATTTGTAATAAATCTTCCTTATAATAGAAGCATAAAACCTAGTGAAACGGGTGATGCGAAGATGGGGGCAGCATGGACGGAGAAGGAAGCTGTGCACCTGCTAAGCCGTACAGGCTTCTATGTGGATAAACGAGATGTTAGCGTTTGCATTGAATTGGGAAAGGAAGAAACGGTCCGGCGGATCATCGCCGGAGAAGCGTTAGCCGGGGGCGGGAGCGAGCTGCTGCCGCTTGCTCAGGTCAAGGCCGACGGCAAGGAGCTGAAGGCGGATTCTATTGGGGACCAGCAAACGTATTGGCTGTACCGTATGGTCACATCCGAAGCGCCGTTAATAGAGAAGATGACCTTGTTTTGGCATGGTCATTTCGCCACCTCCTACCAGAAGGTTAAGGAGGTTTCTCTGATGGTCAGGCAGAACGAGCTTTTCCGGAAATATGCTCTGGGCAGCTTTCATGATTTGGTGCTGGAGATCGGCAAGGATCCGGCAATGATGCTGTATCTGGATTCCAACAATAACAAGAAGGGGAAGCCCAACGAAAATTATGCCCGCGAGGTAATGGAACTGTTCACCCTGGGGATCGGCAATTATACGGAGCAGGACATCAGGGAAGCGGCACGTGCTTTTACCGGTTGGTCCTACAGCAAGCAGAAGGATGAGCTGAAATTCAACAAAGGCCAGCACGACGGCGGCACCAAGACCATTCTCGGTGAGAAAGGGAATTTCGATGAGAGCAGCACCATTGACGTGCTGTTTAAGCAAGAGGCGCTCTATCACTTTATGGCGACCAAGCTGCTGAAGTTTTTTGCTGTGGATGATCCGCCGGAGGAATGGGTCCAACAGGTGGCCGCCGATTTCGCCGAATCGAACAACGTGGGCGAGGTGCTGTCGAAGCTGTTCTTGTCCGACACGTTCTACGATCCCAAGTATCAGGGGAGCTTGGTCAAGACGCCTGTTGAATACGTCGTGGGGATTCTTCGAGCGTTCCGCATTCCCATGTCCAAAGGCTTCGCCCAGGCTTCCAGGAAGATGGGGCAGGAGCTGTACCTGCCGCCCGATGTGGCCGGCTGGAGAGGGGGAGCTACCTGGCTAATGACAACCAGCTTGCTGGCGCGTTACCTGTTCGCCGAATCGGTAGCCAAACGCATTAACAATGCGCTGCTTGGCGGGAACGACTATAAGCTGGATGCGGAAGCAACAGCCGAGGATTGGGTTCATCAATTTGCGCAAAATGCGGGTGTATGGTATCTCGGCGAACAAACCACAAAAGTACTTACGAAATACGCGGAGGATACCTTCGTACATTCGGCACAAAAAGCCGCAGGGATGAAAGGGCTGCTTCAGCTCATAATGATCAGTCCGGAAGCACAGATGAAATAAGGGGGAGTGAGGGCGGAATGAAGCTGACAAGAAGGGATTTTTTGTTAAAAGGAACGGCTTTGCTGGCCACGCTCGGGCTGGGAGGACCGATGATTTTCGCACAGGACGGCTCTCCGCTGAGCAGTGCTTCAGAGGATCAGCAGCAAAATATCGATGCGCCGGTCCTCGTCGTCATTCAGCTGTCCGGGGGCAATGACGGGATTAATACACTCATTCCTTATGGCATGGGGGGGTATTTTGACGCTCGCCCGACGCTCAACATTATGGAGAATGAAGTGCTCGCCATTAATAATGAGGTAGGCCTTCATCCGAGCCTGACCCGGTTGAACGAGCTGTATAAGAACGGCAAGCTGGCGATTATTCAAGGCGTGGGATACCCCAAGCCGGATCACTCGCATTTTCGTTCCATGGAAATATGGCAAACGGCGGAGCCGGAGAAATACATACGGTCGGGATGGCTGGCACGGTATGTGGAGTCTTCACTGGCCCAATCGAGAAACCCGCTTAAGGCGCTCCAGATCGGGAATAACGCGAACAAGGCGTTTCATTCCGATACGATTAACGTTCCTGTCATTCAATCGGTAGAAACCTATACGATGTTTGATCCCAAAACGCCGAAGGCTGAGCAAAACCGGTTAGCCAAAGCCTTTATTGATATGTACGATCCGAATCGCCAAGGAACGCAAATCAAGGTGACCTGCCAACGGGGCGCTGATGCCTATCAGAGCGTGGAAGCTATTCACAGCTTGACGAGCGGGTACCAGAACAAGGTGGAGTATCCCAAATCGGGCATTGCGCGCGATCTTCAGCTCGTTTCCAAGCTGCTGTCGGGTCAATCGGGAACCCGGGTGTTTTATGTAGAATTGGGCGGATTCGACGATCATGCCCAGGAGAAGGAGCAGCATGCGAAGCTGCTGAAGCAGCTGGATGAAGCGATTGGTACGTTCTATAAGGATCTGGAGGCGCAAGGGCTGCAGGATCGTGTCGTCACGATGGCCTTCTCCGAATTCGGCCGAAGAGTGAAGGAGAACGGCAATGGAGGAACGGATCATGGAACCGCGGCCCCGGTATTTGTTCTGGGCGGCAAGGTGAAGGGCGGTATGTACGGAGTCATGCCAAGCCTCACTAATCTGGATAACGGAGACTTGAAGTACGAGGTCGATTTCCGCTCTGTTTATTATACATTGGTAAATAACTGGCTCAAGGGTGATGCCGGGAGCGTCGTGAAGGGCTCCTTCGAAAATTTGGCCTTTATTTGATTTTATATTAAAAGGATAAAACCGATCCTGTCCTTTGGGGCTTGATCGGTTTTTGCATGAAGGTCGGGTTACAAAGAGCCTTCCAGCGGATAGATACCGATGGTTTCGTACATAGGCTGCCGGTACATATGGGTGCGGAACAAAACAATACGATCGACGGTCCACGATGCGGATTCCCCATTAGACCCTTCAATATCCGGGAGAGGGACTTCTGTATAGGGGGCTTCACCCGTATATTTTTTGGCAAGGGTAATATGCGGTCTATAAGGACGGTTTTCAGGCTGAAAGCCTAGAGGCTCCATGGCCTGCACGATGCGGGCTTGAAGCTGCCGTAACGGCTCCATTTGGCCGCTCAGTCCCTTCCACAGTATAGAAGGGGCATCCGGCTTGCCGAACGTACCCAGCCCCCCAAATTGCAAGCGGAACGGACGTATCGGCTTAGTTAGAGAGGTGAGGGAGCTCTTCACTTGTTCGGCCGTCTGCGGGTCGGTATCTCCCAGGAAGCACAGCGTAATATGCAGGTCTTCGGGATGAACCCATTTTCTAAATGAACGGCTCGCCCGAAGCTCGTCCATCTCTCTTTGCAGGAAGGAACGTTCAGCGGTATTGAACGGTATAGCTATAAACAATCTGTCTGTGCTCATGCCAATCCCCCTTTATTTCTTGTTCTTTGAAATTAAGATATCCGGCTCTTTGTGAAATATGTATCAATGATGTGAAGAATGAGCATAACTACTTGATGGATTAGGACAAACTTTGCTATCATACCTATATCAAATCAAAAGATGCTGATGCTAATAACAAGGTGAAGGTGTGAAACCATGACGAAACGAGCGTATAATTTTAACCCGGGTCCTGCGGCTCTTCCGTTGGAAGTATTACAGCAAGCTCAACAGGAATTTGTAGATTATAACGGAATTGGCATGTCCTTGATGGAAATTTCCCATCGCAGCAAAGAGTATGAAGCTATCAATGCGGAAACGCAAGCTTTATTGCTGGAGCTTCTGGGAATTGAATCCGGATATAAAGCATTGTTCATGGGCGGCGGCGCAAGCACCCAATTCGCCACTATTCCAATGAACTTCCTGAAGCCAGGTAAAGTGGGCAGCTACATCATCACCGGCAGCTTCTCCGAGAAAGCTTATGAAGAAGGCAAAGTGGTAGGAGAAGCCGTAATTGCGGCATCCAACAAGGAAGGCAAATGGAGAAGCCTGCCTAAGCAGGAGGATATCCATATTGATCCTAATTCGGCCTATGTCCACATGACGACGAACAACACGATCGAAGGCTCGCAGTTCTCCTACATTCCGGAAACGGGAGACATTCCTTTGATCGGCGATATGACGAGCGGAATTTTGAGCCGTCCGATCGATGCAAGCAAATTTGCGATGATCTATGCGGGCGCACAAAAAAACCTCGGCCCATCCGGCGTAACCGTAGCGGTAATCCGCGACGACCTGCTGGCTGAGGAGCCGAAGCACATTCCTTTCATGCTTCGTTATACGACGCATGCCAAGAACAGCTCCCTGTACAATACGCCTCCGGTTCATTCCATCTACATGGTGAACCTGGTATTGAAATGGGTTAAGAACAACGGCGGCGTTGCTGCGATGGAGAAGAACAACATCGAGAAAAGCAAGCTTGTGTACGATGTTATTGACGCCAGCGGCGGCTTCTACAGCGGCAACATTGATCCGGACAGCCGTTCGATCATGAACATCACCTTCCGCCTCCCAAGCGAAGAGCTGGAGAAGAAATTCGTGAAGGAATCCGAGCAGCATAACTTCGTTGGCTTGGCCGGACACCGCAGCGTAGGCGGCATTCGTGCTTCGGCTTATAACGCAGTTCCTTACGAGGCTTGCAAAGCATTGGCTGAGTATATGATCGATTTCCAAAAACGCAACGGATAAAAGAGGAAGCGGCAGTCCTTACTGCACAAGGGGGACTGTCTTTCTTTTTGCAATGGGGTATGGGCATAGAAAAAATGAGCACCGCTACATCATGTAAGGCGGCACTCATTTTTATCGAATAAAATCGGATTAGGCGAGAGACTCCTTCATGGCTGGTTCGGTCAGCTTGTAGCCGACATTCCGAATAGTGACAATGTATTCAGGATTTCGCGCGTTGTGCTCAATTTTATCCCGTAGATGGCTAATATGGACGTCCACAATCCGCGTATCGCCGAGAAAGTGATAATCCCATACGCCGTGAAGCAGTTGCTGGCGGCTCAGTACTTTGCCGCGGTGCTTGCATAAGAACAGAAGCAGGTCGAATTCCTTAGGCGTAAGCTCTATCGTTTGGCCGCGTAAGGTAACCTCCCGCTGGTCGGCTTGAATCTCGATTTGCCCGACCGTAAGGGGTGCATTCTCTACAGTGGACGGAAGGGTCTGCAGACGGCGCAAAATTGCCTGAATACGGGAAATCAATTCCTGGGGACTGAACGGCTTGGTCATATAATCGTCGGCGCCGTTATCAAGACCGGCAATTTTATCCGATAAGTCCTGCATCGCGGTCAGCATAATAATGGGAACCAGGTTGTTTTGTTCACGCAGCTTGCGGCAAACTTGAATACCATCCATTTTGGGCAGCATCAGGTCCAGTACGATCACATCGGGCCGAAAATGTTGAATGGCTTGGAATACAGCTTCGCCGTCATATACGCAGTGTACCTCGAAGCCTACCAGCTTCAGGTTAAATTCTATAAGCATCGAAATGGAAGGTTCGTCGTCAACAACAAGAATTTTCTTCTTCATCCTTCGAATCTCCTTTTGTAGGTTAGCGCTTGATAGTTCTATTATGGCAGGCTTCTATCAACCGCATATTAAGGATAGGTAAAGTGAATGTTAAATCTCACGGCTTATGTATAAAATAGTAAGGTAGAACAAACGAGGTGACGATTGAGCTATGGCATTTCATATTGTACTAGTGGAACCGGAAATTCCGGCCAATACGGGCAACATTTCAAGAACATGCGCAGCGACAGGAACGTGGCTGCATCTGGTAAGACCGCTTGGCTTCAACACGGATGATAGGACTCTAAAGCGTGCGGGGCTGGATTACTGGCATTCCGTAAAGCTCGAATATCATGATTCCTTTCAGGAAGTGAAGGATAAATATAAGGACGGGCGCTTCTTCTTTGCCACGACCAAGGCCAGCCGCGTTTACACCGATTTTACATTCCAGGACGGAGATTTCCTTGTCTTCGGTAAGGAAACGAAGGGGCTGGCGCCCGAGATTTTGGCGGAGCACCCGGAGCAGCTGATGCGCATGCCGATGTCGGATGCGGTCCGTTCTCTGAATTTATCCAATTCAGCGGCTATCATTTTATATGAAGCTTTACGTCAAAACGGGTTCCCAGGCCTTACTTAAATTACAAACAATTAAGGGGGATATGGCAGGAATTTTGACACAAGCCACGAATAGTATAAAGACAAGCTTTTGTACGTATCCGGGCTTGGTTATAAGGTTCTTTTTGTTGTGGAAAGTGAGGTGAATTAGTGATGAAACCGGCAGGTGTAGTTAGAAAAGTAGATCAGTTGGGCCGTATCGTACTTCCGAAGTCGCTGCGTAAACGCTATCAGATGAATGAAGGCGACCCTGTTGAAATATTAGTTAGCGGAGATCACATTATTTTGGAGAGATATCGTCCGCGCTGTGTGTTCTGCAGCTCGATGGAGCAGGTCAGCGAGTTTAAGGAGCGTCACATTTGCGCCGAATGTTTAGGCGAAATGAGCGTTCTGAAATAGAGGGCTGCAGGAGATAAAAAGCAGAAAGCATCACATTCCTTGAATTTCAGGAGCGTGATGCTTTTTTTCATTCGTTATCGATAGTTCGAAACGGTAGGTTATCTCATCATGATCTCAAGAAAGGCCTTTAGGATTAAAGACCTTTCGTCTTGTCGTCATTATAAGCTGCAGTGCACATAGCTACGAGAAACATCAAGAAGACTAAGTTGACAATCCAAAATGTTGCTGACATCAGTCTGCACCCCCTGCCCCTTATTATAACCAATCACTGCCTAAAAAAATATTACCAAAATGTGAACATTTATTTAAAAAACAAGAAATGCGTCGGTAACGGACGAAGTTTTCCATCAGAAGGACGGTTGATGATCTGCCCCTCATAAATAAGGCTTGAGGAGCCGCCGCCATCCAGATTATAGGCATCCTTCACGCCTAGCTGGAGCAGCTTGTCCTGCAGCTCTGCAAGCGTAGCTCCCGAATTGCCCCGCTCGTCGTACCCGTCCGTGACCAAAAACAGCAGCTGGTCATTCTTGAAGTTGCCGACCACGGTTCTCGGGGCCCGCGCAGGCGAGGTTTGCCATTGCGGCGGAATCGTTTGCTTCTTGCCGTTTTGCAGCAGCACAGGAACGAAGGTGGCGCCAAAAGCCGGCTTCAGCTTGTCCAAATCCTCCTGGCGCGAGAATTTGCCGCCGATCAGCTTGCGGTCCGTACTGAGCCCGATAAACGCAAGATCCTCAAACGTCGGCTCAAACCCATACACATATTTGCTGTTATAGACGGTCGTGCTGAGAGGATATCGTTTCCCCGATTTATTGTCATCGGCAAATCCGCCTGCATTGATACCGGCGACAGCACCATAGCGGCGGGCGGCGTCCAGGGTCGTTTCGCTTCCGCCCACGGCATCCTTGCCGAGCACCATCTTCATCGCTTTGTCGGATTTCATATTTACCTTCAAAGCATAGCCCTTATAGTTCTTGTCGCTGAAATTATAAAGCTTCAAATCAATATTGGTGCTACTGGTTTGTCTCGCGACCTGGCCTCCAAGCTTGGCGGCCACCCGGGAGTCGAAAATAGCATTCGGCTTGGCGGATGCGGCCTCGGCCGTCGCTACCATAGCGGTCACTTCCGAAGCGCTCTTGTCATAGAGCTGAAAGAAGCGCTCGATGGTCGATTTGGTCTGGGTTGCATCCTCCTTGGCCTTGTCCAGCTGCTTGCCCGATGCTTCCAATTGGGATTGTATCGAAAAATCGGTCTTGGCAAACCTCTGGAATTCGGGAAGCTGGACGGAAACCTGGGAACAAAGTAAAAAAATCATCATACCGAGAAAAGGCGCCAGTGCCAGCAGGAGGGTTCGATTTATAAGTTGAATGGGATTATGCATTTCATGAAGTCTCCTTATTGCAGTACATCCAGGTTTTTCTTCAACTCATCCAGCTTTTTCTTCACTTCATTAAGCTGCGTATACAGCTGGTTGCTGTTATCGGTCTTGTTATTGGCGCTATCCTTGGTGAAGGCGAGCAGCTCGTTCAAGGAATCGATCTTTCCCTGCATCTTCGTAAGGTCGCCGCTGACGCTTTCCTTCAGCTCCGCAATCTGCTTCTGGTAGTCTTCCTGAACCGCCTTCAGCTGCGCCTCGGTCTGTACCGCAATCTCCGCGGCGATCTGCTGCCGCAAATGATCGGTATACAGCTTGGCGCCGAGCGCTCCTAACGCAATCAATAGCGTCCATCCCATAAATAAAAAAACATAGGTTTTCTTCCTGCCTTTAGCCGGCTTGCTTTTTCGCACCACCAGCTGCTCGGAAGCAGGTTCCAGGGGCATATTCATGGTTGATTCACCTTCCTGTACTCGTTCGGTGAGAGGCCAACCGTCTTTTTAAACACCTTGCTGAAATATTTCTCATCGTCGTAGCCTACCATCTCGGCGACCTGGGCAATCCGTAAATGGGGATTTAACAGGAGAAGCTTCGCCTTCTCAACACGAATGTCACTAAGATAATCGGATAAATTGACTTTAAACTCTTGTTTGAATTTACGGGAAATATATTCACGGCTTAAATAGAAATGATTGGCAATCTCTTGTAGCGTAATATCCTGATGATAATGGTTTTGAATATACTTTGCAATCTCGTAAATGACGTTCTGATCCCGGTGCTGATGATCGAGCAAATGCTTGGACAGCTCGGTCAAGCTTTCAGTCAGATGCTTCCTCCACACCGGGATGGACAGGGAGCCCGCTTCGTCCGAAGGAATCGTAAACGGAGCGGAGTTCAGCCAGGTTTGCAGCTCGGGCGGCTTCTCTCCGAACCATTCGGCAAGCCACCGGCTGCGCATGACATTGTATTCGTTCCACCACAGCTCCAGCTGCTCCAAGGTGATGACTTCGAGCTTGTTTACGGCGGCTATCCAATCATCGACCGCCTTGCCGATTTGTTCGGCGCTGCCGCTTTGGACGGCCAGACGAAGCTGCTCGGCAAAGTCGCTGAAGGAAAGCATAGGCTGCAAGGCAGGGAGCGGGTCCGGCAGCAGATAGACCCGTTTGTCCTTGGTAAGCAGATTGCGTCGGCGCAATGCGGTTCTCGCATCCTTATAGGCGGCAGGCAGGCCTGCCGGGAACGGATGAACACGGCTTACGCCGATATCGAGGCTGCTTCGCAGCGCTGCCGTCATCCCCCGTTGAATGGCGGTGAGAAGGTCATTCCAGGAATCATCCGGGCCGAACAGGAGAATGATGATTTCACCTTCACTGTTCCAGTAGCGATAGGCGACGCCGCGGCGGCCCTCACGAAGGATCTCATTACCTATATTCGTAATGGAGAAGAATAATAGGTCCGAATTGGCGTCGAACTTCTTTTTCAACACCGCGTTCATCGTATCCAGCGTCATGATCGCTAACCGGCATTCCTTCACGCTGCGGCTCAAGCCGAATTCCCGGTCTAAAGCCGAGGCATAGGCTTCATGCGTAGAGGGCTCCGCTATCAGGTTGGAGAGCAGCTTCTCCCAATAGACAGGACGGATTTGGTTCATTTCGATGTTGCTTAACCTCTGCCGGTGACGCTCCTCTTCCTCGCGGACCCAGCATTCTAATGCTTTGCTGACGGCGGCATGAAGCTGCTCCGCGTCAATCGGCTTCAATATGTAATCAACCCCGCCATGCTTGACGGTATGACGCACCAACTGAAAATCATCGTGACCGCTGATGACGATCGTTTTGCCGGAGGCATAATGAGCAGCGAGCCATTCCAGCAGCTCCAGACCGCTCTTGACCGGCATCATCATGTCCGTAAAAATAAGCTGCGGCTGATGCTCCTGAATCAGCTTAATCGCTTCTCCGCCGTCCTGGGCCTCGAAGATCTCGTCGATGCCGAAATGCTTCCAGTCGACGAGCAGCTTGACGGCCTCGCGGACATGCTTTTCATCGTCTACTATGATGGCTTTCATGATGTGGTCCTCCTAAAAGTGCCAAGGCACATTAAACTGACTATCGTGTTACGGCAGCAAGCGGAATCGTAATGGTGACCTTTACCCCGGAAGGGTCGCAAGCCTCGATATTCATGGCAGCTCCGGGGAAATACAGCTGCAGCCGCGAGCTCACATTGAGGAGTCCGATGCTTTCCGACGGCTCGGCTGACGCCTTCAAATGCTTGCTTAACTGCTTTTGCAGCTTGGCTAGCTTCTCTGCCTCCATCCCACTTCCGTTATCCTCCACAATAAGCTGAAGCTGCTCCTTCTCCAGAAGCTTTCCTGCTATTCGCAGGCTGTTCGACTTCTCGCGAGGGTCGAAGCCATGCTTGAAATAGTTTTCGACCAGCGGCTGAAGGATCATTTTGGGCACCTCAATGCCCAGCGTATCGTCTTCTATCTCGAAGGAAACGGACAGATCATTTTCAAATCGCTGCATTTGCAGCTGCAAATACGATTTGACATGGTCCAGCTCTTGCTTGAGCGGAACGATCGTTTCATCCGTATTCATGCTGTAGCGCATCATTTTGGCCAGGGACGACAGCAGGGAGTAGATCTTCGGCGCCTGATGCTGCAGTGCCAGCGTCCCGATGGACTGCAGGCTGTTATATAAGAAATGCGGGTTGATTTGCGCCTGCAGCGCCTTCAGCTGGTTTGTTTTATTCGCCAGATCGAGCTTATATTCACTTAAGATCAGATTGTTGATCGTTTGCATCATGAGACGGAACCGCCGGGCAAGAATCCCGATCTCGTCGTTGCTGTTGACCTGAATATCGACCTGCATATTCCCGGTCTGGATTTTGTTGATATATCCGATCAAATTTTTGATCGGCGCCGTGAACCGGAACGAAATATACAGGGTTGCCGAAATGACGACGATCAGAAACAGGCTGAAAATCAGCGTATTGATTTTGGTCAGCTCGCGCGCATTTTTGTACAAGCTCTCGTATGGAATCCGCTTCACCAGCGTCCAGTTCATATAGGGAGTCGACATTCGCTCGTAAATATGGATGCCGGAGAACGACTTGCTCTTCCATTCGAAGCTTCCTTTGCTATCGGGCATGGCCAGCAGATGCTCCGCCCAATCCTCATGCAGCACATGGCCCACCGCAGCGGGATCGGTCCCATAGATAACCGTGCCGTCTTGATCCAGTATGTAGAGCTCATCCTGTCCCGGTGTCGTCAGCTGCTCGCTGATGGTTCTTATCACATCCAGGCTGAAATCGATTGACAAGATTCCCAGCTCCTGCTGGGTCAGCGCGTTTCGGATCGACCGGTGGAGTGTAATAACCGATGACGGAGGGACATAGAAGATGCTTCCCATCTTGTAGTCATGGATGAGATGGGTCGGCTCCAGCCGCAAATCGACGCCCTTCATGTCAGGAAGATATTTGGCTACCTGGCCTTCGTTGCGCAGCGGATTCCCGAGCAGAATCGAGAACGAACGGTCGCTCTTGGCTATATATAAATACGTCTGCCGAATCTCCTTGACGGAATTATACAGAGTTTGCAGCCCCCTGGATATTTCGCTGATGCTCAAGTAATCCGAGTCCCCGTTCTCGATAATTTTGTACAGCGTCGTATCGTTGTACACGGATAAGGAATTCTGCTCTAATACCTTGAGGTAATTCATGATATTCGTTTTCCCTTGGTAGATGAGGTTCGAGCTGCTGGCAATGGCCTCGGCTGAAATCGTCTGCTTCGTGAAAAAATACGTAATGACCATCGAAGTGGAGATCGGGATGATCGTAGCGGCGAGCAAAAAAATAATCAGCCTGTTGCGAATGCTGTTACGAATCATAGACGTCCCCCTTCATGATCTTTTCCAAATGCAAGTTTATTGTAACAAGCGACATCAATAAATTCCACCTGATGGGTCACCATATTCGGTGTTTTTCAACCGCTTCCGTTTTTATACTAGGGTTATACTTATCAAAAGGGGGAAAGATGCTATGAAAGCTAAGCATCGCTTGTCGGATTGGATGCTTCAGACAGTTTTCGTCGGTCCGGCGCTCGTCTTTTTCTCCATTATCGTGATCGTTCCGTTTCTGATGAGCATTTACTATTCTTTTACCGAATGGAACGGAGTCACCTCGACGATCAAATGGATAGGACTCGATAACTTCAAAAAAATTATCGTAGACGATAAAGATTTTCACTCGTCCTTCTGGTTTACAGCCAAATTCACCATCACGAATGTACTGCTTGCCAATGGTGTCGGCTTTATCCTGGCGCTACTGCTGACACAGGCTTTGAAAACCCGTAATATTTTGCGTACGGTGTTTTTCATGCCTAACGTCATCGGCGGCCTGCTGCTCGGCTTTATCTGGCAGTTCATCTTCGTCAAAGGGTTTACCACGATCGGGGAAGCAACGAACATCGGCTTCTTCCAGCTGCCCTGGCTCGGAGATGCACCGACCGCCTTTTGGGGTCTCGTAATTGTAAGCGTATGGCAAACCGCAGGATATTTGATGGTCATCTATATCGCCGCGCTGGCGAATGTGCCCAAAGATATCGTGGAAGCGGCATATATTGATGGGGCAAGCCGCTGGCAAACGCTTCGGCAAATTACGATTCCGCTGATTATGCCTGCCGTGACGGTCTGCTTGTTCCTGACCATCTCTTGGGCGTTCAAAATGTACGATCTTAACGTATCGCTGACCAAAGGCGGACCGTTCAACTCGACGCAATCCGTGGCGCTGAACATTTACGACGAGGCGTTCCGCAATAACCGGTATGGTCTTGGTACGGCCAAAGCGTTTATATTCTTTATCGTAGTAGCCCTTATTACAATGGTTCAGGTTTGGATGACGAAGAAGAAGGAGGTTGAAGTGTAATGGAAGCGAAACACACTTACAATCTTCGCTTGCTCGCATTGGAAATCGTCGGGATTATACTTGGACTCCTGTTTCTGGTCCCGTTTTATTTTGTTATCGTTAACTCCATGAAAAGCTTCGGCGAGCTGCTCATCAACTCGGCCAGTCTGCCGCAATCGCTGAACTTCAGCAATTACGTCAAAGTATGGGGCATCATGAAATTCCCGAAAGCGTTCTGGAATTCGCTGCTCATTACCGTATTCAGCAATCTGGGGC
This sequence comes from Paenibacillus sp. 32352, assembly GCF_002042965.1. Classification (GTDB taxonomy): domain Bacteria; phylum Bacillota; class Bacilli; order Paenibacillales; family NBRC-103111; genus Paenibacillus_S; species Paenibacillus_S vulneris. The sequence goes on from NZ_MZNT01000001.1 coordinate 92,336, forward strand.
TGATCGTCATCAGCTCGATGGCCGCCTACCGCCTGGTCCGGGTGCCGTCCCGCTTCAATAATCTGGTGTTTCTTGCCTTCGTTGCGGCAATGGTCATTCCGTTCCAGTCGATCATGATTCCTCTGGTCCGCGTTGCCAGCGAAGTCGGTCTTATGGACAGCATTCCCGGGCTTGTCATTTGTTATTTCGGTTTCGGCGTATCGCTTAATGTGTTCTTGTACCATGGCTTCATGAAGTCAATCCCTCTGGAGATAGAGGAATCCGCTACGGTGGATGGCTGCTCTCCAATGGGCGTATTCTGGAAAATTGTATTCCCGCTGCTGAAGCCGATGACAGTAACCGTCGTTCTTCTGAACAGCTTATGGATCTGGAACGACTTCCTGCTTCCGATGCTGATCTTGAACAGCCCGGATCTGCGGACGATTCCGCTGACTACCTATTCTTTCTTCGGTCAATATACGAAGCAGTGGGATTTGGCTCTCGCGGCGCTGGTGCTCGGTGTCATTCCAATCGTACTCTTCTTCCTGGCCATGCAGCGTCATATTATCGAGGGCATTACAGCCGGTTCGGTAAAAGGGTAAACTAATCCTATTCCGGCATCACCGGTCAATACGTTACACCTTTTCGTTCAATATAGTCCGTGTTCGCAGAAGGTGATCTTTTTTACAATAAAAGCGTAAACAAAACAAACCCGATTCATAGAGACACATGCTTTATAAATGAACAAACATAAGGGGAGGCTTCTCTAATGAAAAAGAAGATCGCAATATTAGGCTTAACTACGGTAATGCTCGGTTCTCTGCTGGCCGGCTGTGCCAAGAGCGACCCGGCTCCGGGAGCGGGAGGAACTACAGGCGGAGATGCCGGAGGCAAGAAAGTTACGCTCAAGATGTTCCAATTCAAGGTCGAAATTGCCGAGCCTTTGGCTAAGCTGGCTGCTGAATACGAGAAAGCTAACCCAGGGGTAAAGATTCAAATCGATACCGTTGGCGGCGGCTCCGACTATGGCGCGGCACTGATGGCGAAGTTCAACTCGGGTGACAAGCCGGATATTTTCAATAATGGCGGCTTCACCGATCTGGACAAATGGATCGAGCATCTGGAGGACTTGTCCGATCAGCCTTGGGTGAAGGATATGGTTCCTGTAGCCAAGGAGCCAATGACCAAGAACGGCAAGCTGTATGGCCAGCCGCTGAACCTGGAGGGCTACGGCTTCTTGTATAACAAAGATTTGTTCGCTCAAGCGGGTATTACCGAGCTGCCTAAGACGCTGTCCCAGCTCGAGGATGCCGCCAAGAAGCTTCAAGACAAAGGCATTCAGCCATTCGTCAACGGTTATGGAGAATGGTGGGTGCTAGGCAACCACTTTGTCAATATTCCGTTCGCTCAACAGCCTGATCCTAACGCATTTATCGACGGCTTGAACAAAGGGACAGCGAAAATCCAAGGCAATGCTGGCTTCGAGAACTGGATGAAGCTGTTCGACCTGCAGCTGAAATACGGCAACAAAAACCCGCTGCAAACCGATTACAAGACCCAGGTTACCGAATTTGCAACAGGCAAAGCGGCAATGACGCAGCAAGGCAACTGGACACAGCTTCAAATTACGCAAACGAACCCTAACATTAAAGTCGGCTTCCTGCCGATGCCGATCAGCGACGATGCCGCAGCTAATGATAAGCTTCCGGTCGGCGTGCCTAACAACTGGGTTATTAACAAAAACTCTCCTAACAAAGAAGAAGCCAAGAAGTTCCTGAACTGGATGGTTACTTCCGATATCGGCAAAAAGTATATTACAGAAGAATTCAAGTTCATCCCGGCCTTCACGAACATTCCGGCAGATGAGAAAATCTTGGGTCCTTTGGCCGCCGACATTATCAAATACAGCAAAGAAAACAAAACGCTCAGCTGGAACTGGTTCAAGTTCCCAGGCGGAGAAGCCAGCAGCCAGAAATTCGCCGCTGCCATGCAAGCCTACGTTGCGAAGCAAAAGACGAAGGATCAAATGCTGGACGAATTCCAAAAAACATGGGATAGCCTGAAAAAATAAATAATGCTGCAACAAAGACCTCGGCGCAAGCCGGGGTCTTATTATTTTAGATACGATGAAGATAGTCCGATCAGCTGCTGGTCCGCAATATTAGAACATGCCATTCTCATTGGGAGATTCCTCCGGTATGGGCTGGCCCACATCCCAAAATTCGACGATGAGGCCGTCATGGAAGCGGAAGATATGAACCACAGCTCCTCCAAGGTCCTCTTGCTTTTGCTTTACATGGGAGTGAACCGCAACGATACCGTCCTCTTCGATGGCAAGCTTGACCTCAAGGATTTTGTAGGGGTTCTTGGCGGCGTTCTCTTCCATTGCGAGCATAAGAGAATCCGCATCTCCGCGGAAAAAAGGATTATGGTGGCGGAAACCCGGACCAATGTACCTCTGGTATGCTTCACGCACTTCACCTGACGCCACCAATTGTAAAAACAACACCGCTTTTTCCTTGAGAGAAGTTTTCATTACAAATCATCCTTTCTTCTAAGGGTTGTCTGTCTGGTACCTATTATATCCAATTAGTAGTTTTGCCACCGTTCTATGCTTTACCTCTGTTCCTAAGCAATTGCTTCAACATGTCCTGTGCATGTCCTGCGAGATCAATAAGCACTCCCCCCCATGTGTACACCATCTTCTATGAAATGGATGTTCCTTTTTTAAGCTTTTGTTCGAGTTGGGCGTTCTGGCGGGTTTTTCGACTGGATACCAGGGAACTATTTTACAGCAAAGCGAGCAATAGGAAGCAATGGGGACGAAATAGCTATCAAGGGATGATTAGCCAGCAAAACCAATGCTAAATCCGCTTACAGGTGCTTACGAGGGGATTTGGCGCGAATCTGTCCGTTTAACAGAAGCGGGGTTCGCTGTTACAATGAGTATGAATTAGCGGCCAGATGGTGACGGAGGATGGACATGATAACAAGGCTTATTTCGGGTGGCAGACAGTGGTATGTGGCAAAAAAACGGTATTTACCTGAGGATAAGCGGTTATCCAGGGATGCGAAGGTATCCTTATTTATTCACTTTTGCTTTCAATTCGGCGCGTCCATGTCAGGAATATTTTTGACGCTGTATTTGTGGAGGCTGACCGAGAGCCTGTGGATTAACGGGATGTACTACATCGTGAACTACGGCATAGCGCCGCTGGCATTTGCCATGGGGGGCTTCATCATCAAGCGGAAGGACCGTATGGTATCCTACCGCATCGGCATCGGATTGATAGCGCTTTTTTATTTGATTGTCGTATTTGCGCAGGAGAAGGTTGTAGATTATTATGTCTTGTTTGCGATTTTTGGAGGCGCGGCCGGCTCGTTCTACTGGGCAGGCTATTTGACCCTTATGTACGACGTATCGACAGAGCAAAACCGGATCCGGTATCTGGCTATCAATATGATCGTATTTACATTGGCGGGCTTGATTGGTCCTGCCCTGGCAGGATACATTATCCGGCAAAATGACGGGCTTCAGGGGTACACGATCGTGTTCTCCATCGCCTTCTTCATGTTCCTGATCGCTACGCTGGGAAGCTTGAAAATCAAGACGAAGGTTTCCCATCATAAAGCATATTATTTAAAATTCGTCGGTCTGCTGATGAACAAGAACAAGCGATGGCTCAAATCCCTCATCGGCTTCTGGGTGATGGGCTTGTTCCAGGGGATCATGCTGTTCTTGCCCAATATCCTGCTGTTTCAAATTGTCGGCAGGGAGGATCTGGTGGGCTATCTGGGTGTCGTCTATGCGACGCTGAGCATCGGCATGGGTTTGGTTCTTTCCCGTTACGGCCGGGAAGACCGAGCCCGCAAGTTTCTGGTCATCTCTACGGTGGGCTTTGTCCTGGGCACCTTGTTTATTTTATGGAAGCTGACGCTCACAACTGTCATTTTGTTTATGGTGCTGTACTCGATCTGTTCTCCGCTGCAGGGGAATACGATCACCTCGTTCTACTTCCGCCTGATCGGGGCGCTTCCTTTGAAGGGGCAGCTGAGAGTGGAGTCTGTCGTTATGCGGGAGACGTTCCTCAATTTTGGGCGTGTCGTCTCCATTCTTGGCCTGATCCTTATTACCCGCTACAGCGGGAATGAGCTGCTGCCTTGGGTGCTGTTTTTCGCCGCATTGACGCAAATAGGGATGGTCTGGCTGCTGGAGCGGGTGCCGGAGGATGAGCCGGTGAAAGATGTAAAAAAGAAGAGCTTGCCTTAAGGGGGAGCTGGTCATGTTGGGAATCCTGTAGAGATTAGAATTTTTGCCAATATACGCCGATGGGGTATGCCCCTCCAGCCGCTGTTGAAACCCGTGAATTTGATTATATTAAGCGGTATATTCTCGGATTTCAAAGGCGGACGTAAACTCCTCCGAGGCATACCCCACCTCCATATGTAGCAAAAGTTCACGTTAAAACAGGGCTTCGAAACAACCTGAGCTTCCCTTAAGGGCGAAGCTCTTCTTTTTTTGGGGTAAAAGTAATAGTTAAGATATTTGCACCCATTCTTCGCCGTCGGCGCCATCGAAGCGGTACCAGACTTCCCCTGTGCCGGATATCCATTTTCCGCTGGATGTAACCTTTTGCGGAGCATAGTAGCCTGCCGGATGCTTTACTTCATCCTTGATGGGGAAACGGTATGTAATCGTTTGATCCGTAAGCTCGATCAAGTCGGTGACGGTCTGTACGTCATGCGGCTTTTCCAGCGGCGCTCGAGCCGTCCTGAGCCACACACGGCCTGTACCGGTTTCGATGCAGGACCATTCACCCGAATTAGCGGTGATGTCATAGGTACCCGGAGGCAGCCATCCGATTTCCGCTGCTTTGTCATAGGGCTCGGTAAATAGTCTGGTTTCCGTAAGAAGGGTTGCTTTCAACGGAATATCTCGCTTCCACAGAAGCCAGCGGTCACCTTGAGGGAGAGAAATGTTCAACCATACCGACTGGTCCAAGGGGCGGTTTCCGGGTCCCCAGAGTCCCTTGACATGAACGGTGCCGGCTGGCAGCGTCTCCTGCTGTTCCTTCAGCTGTGTCGGATAGGGAAAGACTACGGCTGCTTCAGCAAGCACCACATCGAACGAGACGGAAGCGGCCTTGACGTTTTCCGGAATGAACGGCTCAGCAATCCATTTGCTTCCGTAGGTCGTCTCTATCCGGTACCACGTATGCTGGCTTAATCCTACGCTTGTGACGTTATGCGCTTTGTAGTTGAAGGTAGTAAACCTTCCAAGGACCCTCACCTTCTGCGGAGGAAGCATCCGTTCTGTCGGTTCAAAGCTCTGCTGCAAGTCGTAGAGTCTTGTGTCTTGTACCAAAGTAATATCCCTATCTAACGTTTCGAAGTTTCCAGTCGCTACTTTATCCGAAGCCGGAATCCATTTGTCCCCGAGCCAGGTTTCGACCAAAAACCATTCAATATCCCCCTCGTCCGTCTTGGGAAGGGTCTCCTTGACGTTGACCTGCTGGGGACCGGAAACGATACCGGACGGCTCCCCAGACAAGCTGCTGTTACTGTACATTGGGGAATCCTTCAGGATGACAAGTCTGGATACCGGCAGATTAGCATGGGCCTGCACGGCAAATGACAAGGATATCAGGAACATTCCTAACCCAATGATCCGTCCTTTTCGCTTTACGCTCATCTTAGCTCCCATCCTTTCATAACGATAATGACGCAAGGATGCCGGGTAGAGTTGCTGGTCTACTTTGAAAAAATTGTAAAAGACGCCATCCTTGATTTTCGCGTATGGCCCTTTTTGGGCTTGGACAACCTATTGGAAAAACGCGGGAAGGGATGATTGTGAAAGGTGAATAAGGAAGAAGCGTATGATTGCATCATCATCGGGGGAGGCATAGCCGGACTTCAAGGAGCGATTCAGCTCGGCCGATATAAGCACAAAACCCTGGTAGTCGATAAAGGCGTGGGTAGATCGACGCTGTGCCAATGCTACCATAATGTCCTGGGATGGCCGGATGGCGTATCGGGACCTGAGCTTCGGAGGCTTGGAAGGCTGCACGCGGAGCGGCTTGGCGTTCAATTCATGAAGGATGAGGTCATCGGACTTCAAAAGGAGGAGGACAGCTTCAAGGCTCAATTCAAGGAAGGACGACAGGAGCTGAAGGCGTCGACGCTGTTGCTTGCAACGGGGCTTATGGACCGATTTCCGCAGCTGCCCGGCCTGGAGGGCTGCCTTGGCTTGACGGTCTACGTCTGTCCGGATTGCGACGGATATGAGGTCAGCGGCAAAAAGACGATTGTGCTCGGAGCGGGCAATACGGGAGCTTCCATGGCCATAACGCTGTCTTACTGGACGCAAGAGCTAATCTATATCAATCATGAGCCGGGAAGCTCTGAGATTTCCTCCGAATGGCAGGAGCAATTAAAGGATAAACGCATTTCGCTGATCGAGACACCAATAGCAGAGGTGCTGGTAACGCAGACAGGAGACTTCGGCGGTGTTCGGTTGACAGATGGACGGAGTGTCGAGGGAGAACGCGGCTTTATTGCTTTCGGGGGCAATGAGGTGATGTCCGGGCTGGCGGAGCAGCTGGGAGTGGAGCGGCTTGAGAATCGGCATATCGCCGCCGACCCCCGGTCAAAAATGACGAATGTGCCGGGGGTATGGGCAGCAGGAGATGTCGGCGTGCATTCGGAGCAGGTGACGATTGCCATGGGAGAAGGCTCTCAGGCGGCCATCTGGATACATAAAGAGCTGCTAAAGCGTAAGCAGACCCGAACGCCGGTGCTGCATTAATTCGGTGACAACCGGGCGATCCATTTCTCTATAGGCTCTTCTCCGTTGACGAAAATCCGCTTGAGCTTCAGCGGGTCCTGCTTGGAAGTGGTCATTCCTTGCTCGATAGTAAAGGCGTACCGGAATTCATGGTCCTTTAAAATCTTAAGCGTGGTCTGATTCCATTCGCCGTACGGATAGCAGTACACATCGGCGATCGTTCCCAGCTGCTCCTCGATTTGACGTCGGGCTTCCGTAATTTCATATTCCTGCTTGTCTTTCTTCAGCAGCGGCAGATGAGGATGAGTCATGCCATGAGGCTGAATATCCCATCCGGCTTCATGCATCTCCTTGATTTGATCCCAATTGAGAAAATACCCGTCCTCGACCATGCCGGGAGACATGAACAAGGTGGCGTGAAAGCCGAGCTTCTTGAGCAGCGGAAGCGCATGCTCGTAATTATCGGCATAGCCGTCGTCGAAGGTGAGCAATACCGGTTTCTCAGGAGCGCTTTCCACGCCCTCCATAATGTCGGTAAACTGCCGGAGCGACAAAGGGGTAAAGCCGTTTTCGGATAAGTACATCATTTGGGCTTCGAATTTTTCCGGGGTTATGGTCGCTCTGTTGCCGGGGTCGACCGTGATGCTGTGGTAATTGAGCACGGGAATAGGCGGCGGGGGCTTGGGCGGCGAGGAGTCCCCCGCTTTGGCCGCGGCGGTCTTCTGCTGAAGGAAGGCAGCTTCATCGTCATAGGCAAAGACCGTCGGAGCAAGCGATCCCCACAGGACCAAGCTCATGGCGAGCAGCCACGATACCGCAAGAGTACTGCGGCGCATCGCTCTGCGGACAAGATGAAAACGCATACAATTCAGCTCTATTGAACTCATAGACAGGCTCCTTTGCTTAGAACTCTAGTACTCTATTTATATAAGGAGCTAGACAGGAATATGTCTATTTTGTATGGAATCGTCTTGATGACCCGGTGGAAAAAGGGGCGGCGTCTTGGAGAAGCGCCGCAGTTAGTGAGCTTAAAGCCGAGGGAGCGGGGAAATTAGGAAGAGCTGGAAGCAGGCGCGGGATGCGGAAGCTGCTCCACTACCTGTGCGTAGGTTTGCAGCGCTTCTTCACCGAGTGGCGTAAGCGAGTAGATGCCTCTCTCCACGCGCAGAAACCACCGGTAGAAGTTTTTTTGCAGCAGGCTCGCCGCATTGGCGATACCGGTTTGCTCGCGCAGCTTGCGCGGACTCATAGGTCCGTTCTGCCGGATCAGGTACGCCATATGGAGAGCTTTTTCCCGATAGGAGGTGACGAGCTTGCGCTTGCTGCTGCCTCCTACATTGTAATCGGCGCGGCGCTCCTTGAATTCCCGGACGATCCGCTCAGCCGCTCTTTTGTTATGCCGCGGCAGCACGGCAGGGGCTGCAGGAGCAGTTCCGGCCTCCAAAGAAGCCGCATAATCTGTCGGCTCCGCAAAGCTCTCCAGAAGGGGGGAGAAGGAGAACGAGCCCTCTTTGGATGAAGCTGCCGCCGGAGGATGGCATTCGATAATGACCTGCGGTTTTTTCGTCTTATAAAATTGTACCGTTATCATCCCGATGCCGAGCATCTGGCACAGCTTGCGCAGCTCAGGCCACGTCGCCCCGTGCGGGGCGCGCTTTTTGTTCGGCATTTCGAAGGCTACGTACACCTGCCGGGTTAGCCGAAGCCTGTTGATGCCCTGAAGGAGCAGCGGTACCGAAAAGTTTTTTTTCAGCTCGACGATGACGGGCGGCTCTTCGCCGCGAATCGCGACAAGGTCGCAGTGATGGACTTCGCCCCGGACGTGGTAGCCCTGCTGCTCGAAGAAGCTTTTGACGGGAGCGTACAGCTCCGTCTCGGTTTTGATCGCCACAGCGGCTCGTCTCCTTTGAAATCTTGGGTTCATGTTGCTATGTAAAATTATGTTCATTATAGCATAGTTTTGATAAGATAGATCCTAAAGACTTGCAACTATAGAAAGGGAAGAAACCATGATAGAACAAGTTGGTCAAATCGAACCGTGGCTTGGCAAACGGTTTATGTGCCAGTGCGGTCAAGAGCACGCGGCTCCGATCCGCAAAATTGTCATAGAGCGCGGCGCGCTGGCGGAGCTCGCGCCATATGCCCAGGAGCGAGGCTACACCGGGCTCCTGCTGGTCTGTGACCGGCACACGCTGGAAGCGGCCGGTCGGGAGCTGCTTCAGCTGTGCGAGGCGGCACAGCTGAAGGCGCAGTTGTGCGTGCTCGCGGAAGACGAGCACGGGGAGCTCGCCGCCGACGGGCGCGTCATCGTGCAGCTGATGCTGCACGTGACGCCGTCGGCGCAGGCGATCGTGGCCGTCGGCTCGGGCACGATCCACGACACGGTTCGTTTCGTCGCTCACCGGACGAACCGTGCGTTTCTCTCCGTGCCGACGGCCCCGTCGGTGGACGGCTTCGCCTCGGTCGGAGCGCCGCTCATTATCGGCGGCTTCAAACAAACGATTCCGGCTATGGCGCCGGAAGCTATCTTCGCCGACTTGGCGCTGCTCGTCAAGTCACCGCGAGCGATGATCGCCGCAGGTTTCGGCGACATGCTGGGCAAATACACCTCGCTCGCAGACTGGCAGCTCGGGCGGGTGCTGTTCGGCGAGCCGTACTGCGAGCTCGCCGCGGAGATGACCCGGCAGGGTCTCGCGCTGTGCGTCGACCATGCCGAGGAGATTGCCGCCGGGACGGAGCTCGGCGTCCGCAAGCTGATGGAGGGCCTGACGTTGTCAGGCATCTCCATGCTGCTTGTCGGACACTCGCGGCCGGCTTCCGGCGGAGAGCATCATCTCTCCCATTATTGGGAGATGCGGTTCATCCAAGAGCGGCGCCGAGCCCTTCTGCACGGCGCCAAGGTCGGTGTCGCGGCCGTCAAGATGGCCGCGCTGTATGAGTCGGCCGCTGCGCTTACGCAGGAAGCGGCCGCCGAAGCCATCGCCGCAAGGCAAGCGAGCGGCGACGTGCCGACTCCTGAGCGAATGGCCGCTCAGATCAGCCAGGGCTACGGCAGCATCGCCGACCAGGTGCTGGCCGAGAATGGACTCGGGGCCGGCGCGGACTCCTCATGGGATCATGAGCTGCCTGAGCGAATCATCGAACGCTGGGACGCTATCCGCGGCATTTGCCGGAGCGTGCCGTCAGCCGCAGCGTTGGCACAATGGCTTCAGCAAGCCGGCGGCCCGACGACGATAGAGGAGCTCGGAGTTGAGGAGAAGCTGCTGCAGGAAAGCTTGCACTATGCGATGTATGTACGCAATCGGTATACGATCATGCGGCTTGGACAATGGCTGTAAGACGGCATTGTACAGCGGCGGGACATTCCGGGGACGATCTTGAAGGAGACCGTCCACCCGGAGCGGTCCTGCCGCTGTTTTTTGTTTTTGTCTAAAATTTCGGGCAACTTATCCCCGCGCCCTGCATAATTATTTAATACACTTCGTTTCTTTGATGTAGTGACCGCAAATGCACCGTACGGAGGAGGTTAACTCATGGACATATTCAAGAAAATTTCAGATTACCGAACAGAAACCGAACGACTGGCTTGGACCGGAACCTTTGCCGATTATATCGCCCTGGTTCGCAAGAACCCTCATTTGGCGATGACGGCGCATTCCCGTGTTTACGAGATGATCAGAGCGCAAGGCATCGGGGAGGATAACGGCAAACGCAGGTATCATTTCTTTGAGAAAGAAATATTCGGTCTTGACGCGGCCATTGAAAAACTGGTCGAGGAATACTTCCATTCCGCCGCGAGACGTCTGGATGTGCGTAAGCGTATCCTCCTCCTGATGGGTCCGGTCAGCGGCGGCAAGTCGACGATCGTGACGCTGCTTAAGAAAGGACTCGAACAATTTTCGCGTACGGATAGGGGCGCGGTATACGCAATCAAAGGATGTCCGATGCACGAGGAGCCGATGCATCTGATACCGCAGGAGCTGCGGCACGAAGTGGAGGAAGAGTTTGGCATCAAGATCGAGGGCAACCTGTGCCCGTCGTGTCAAATGCGGTTGAAGACCGAGTACAACAGCCGCATAGAGGATGTGCTGGTGGAACGGGTCCTGATCTCCGAGGATAACCGGACAGGAATCGGTACCTTCAGTCCATCCGATCCGAAATCACAGGATATTGCAGATTTGACCGGCAGCATCGATTTTTCAACGATCACGGAGTACGGGTCGGAATCGGATCCGAGGGCATACCGGTTCGATGGGGAGCTGAATAAAGCGAACCGCGGGATTATGGAATTCCAGGAGATGCTGAAGTGTGACGAGAAATTCCTGTGGAATTTGCTGTCATTGACTCAGGAGGGGAATTTCAAGGCCGGACGCTTTGCGCTGATTTCCGCCGATGAGCTGATCATTGCCCATACGAACGAATCCGAGTACAAATCCTTCATTGCGAACAAGAAGAATGAAGCGCTCCAGTCGCGGATGATCGTCATGCCGATCCCTTATAACTTAAAGGTGTCGGAGGAAGAGAAGATTTATGCGAAGCTGATCCGGCAAAGCGACATGGCCCATATTCATATTGCGCCTCACGCTCTGCGGGCAGCAGCGATCTTCTCGATTCTTACCCGCTTGAAGGAATCGAAGAAGCAGGGAATGGACCTTGTCAAGAAAATGCGCATGTACGACGGGGAAGAGGTCGAGGGCTTTAAAGAAGCGGATTTGAAGGAAATGCAAAACGAGTACCTCGAAGAGGGCATGTCGGGAATCGATCCCCGGTATGTTATCAACCGGATTTCCAGCGCATTGATCCGTCAGGGACTGGAATTCATCAACGCCTTGGATGTGCTGCGCGCCCTGAAGGACGGCTTGGATCAGCATCCTTCCATTACCAAGGAAGAACGGGAGCGTTACTTGAACTTCATCTCGGTTGCCCGCAAGGAATATGACGAGCTGGCGAAGAAGGAAGTGCAGAAGGCGTTCGTGTACTCGTTTGAGGAATCGGCCAAAACGCTGTTCAACAACTACCTCGATAATATCGAGGCTTATTGTAACTGGGGCAAAATTAAAGATCCTTTGACCGGTGAGGAGATGGATCCGGACGAAAGGCTGATGCGTTCTATTGAAGAGCAGATCGGCATTTCGGAAAACGCCAAAAAAGCTTTCCGCGAAGAAATATTGATTCGCATGTCGTCCTATTCGCGCAAAGGGCATCGCTTCAATTACAGCAGTCACGAACGGCTGCGTGAAGCGATCGAGAAGAAGCTGTTTGCGGATTTGAAGGATATCGTGAAAATTACGACTTCAACGAAAACTCCGGACGAAACCCAGCTGAAGCGGATCAACGAAGTAATTAAACGTCTCGTGGAAGAGCATGGCTATACAACGGCATCAGCCAATGAGTTATTGAGATATGTGGGTAGTTTGCTGAACCGCTAAAAAGCCTTTCGCCGATTGCCCTAAATAAATAGGAGTGTATCTAGAGGGGCCATCCGATTGATGGCTCTTACTGTTTGTTTGGGGCTGCTCTGGTTACGTGACTTTGCTTGCCGGCAACGAGATATGAGTAGGTATTCGCCCATTTTCCTATAGGCATTCACCCTCCTAGGCGCATCGACATAAACTACACTATGACAAATGCCTATATTACTTAGAAAGCGGGAGATACCGAATGACGAATACTCAACTCGAACATACGGAGGAAACTCGCCCGGATGGTCACGGAGGCGGTCACGGGGGCCACGGAGGGTCTCATGGAGGATTTCACGGAGGCCATGGAGGATTTCATGGAGGTTACCACGGTGGCGGCTACCATGGCGGGTACCACGGACATGGAGGGTATTACGGAGGGGGCTTCTATAGCCCATACATTTTTCCAATTGTGATAACCGATGGAGGGTATAATCCATACCCTTATCCGTATCCTTATCCATACTATCCTTATTCCTATCCGTATCCTTATTATTGATTACGTGACGATGCTATAGAGCTATAGTGAAAGAAAGCTTTCGGAACCGCGTAAAACACGGAACCGAAGGCTTTTTTGAATTATTGGCGGAAGAATCACGAGGAAGTAATAACAGGCATCGTAATTTCAACGACGGTTCCCTCATTGACGACACTGTGAATTTCCATACGCCCGCCATGGTTCTCAATAATTTTATAGGTTACCATCAGACCGAGACCGGTTCCCTTTTCCTTGGTTGTGTAGAACGGCTCTCCAAGCCGTGGAATCCGTTCCTCGGGGATACCGCAGCCCTGATCGGTGAAGCGGATCAGCAGATGGTTGTCGTCGCGGGAGCAGATTTCCATCAGGACCTCGCCCCCGTCCGGCATCGATTCAATCGCATTATTCAAGATGTTAATGAACACCTGCTTGATCTGATTTTCGTCGCAATTGATGAGAGGCAGCGGCTCCTCGATGTTCATCATCAGCTTTACATTATGTATCATCGCTTGTGAGCTGATTAAAGCGACGGTGCTTTGCAGTATCTGACCGGCATCCCTCGGCTGTGAACGCAAGGACTGCGGCTTGGCAATCACCAGAAATTCGCTGACGATGAAATTGATCCGGTCCAGCTCGTCCATCATGATGTTAAAATACGATTCGAAGCCCGAGATTTTCGTTTGCATCAGCTGCACGAAGCCCTTGAGTGAAGTAAGCGGATTGCGGATTTCGTGAGCCACACCGGCGGCCAGCTGGCCAACAATCGATAGCTTTTCGGAACGGAGAAGCATTTCCTCGGCTCTTTTTCGTTCACTGATATCTTTACCGATCATATATACGCCATTCATCTGGCCGTTAACTACGATGGGGACATTCAGCACACTCAGCTCGACGGTGCTTCCGTTTTTATGGAGGAACGTAATTTCATATTGATGATTTTGCCCGCGCAGCGTTCCGGCAAACTGCTCCTGCCAGCGTGTCATATGCTCCGGGATGATAAGATGGTGTATGGACTTGTTCAACAGCTCTTCTTCCGTATAGCCGGTCATTTGAAACAGAGCGGGGTTGGCGCTGGTACAATACCCGTAGCTGTCGAATGAGCATATAGGGTCGGGATTGTGCATAAACAGCGATTTGTACCGCTGCTCGCTTTGCTCAAGCTTTTTCTCCGCCTTTTTCTTTTCATAAATCGCCTGGATCATCGCATAGGAACGCGCGAATCGGCTGTCTTCTTCCTGGGCCAGTATAGATTCGAAGATATCGCTTTGAAATTCATCCGGATCACTGCTCTTGTCCAGCTTCTTAACTTCCCCGATCAGCGTTTGTACATTGGTAATATGATCCTTATGAATCCATGCGGCGGATGCCGTTTTGTACTGGCTTCCTTGACCGGTGCTCAAATAAACGATGCCCTTCTTGACATCGTACCCGTCCACGTGGTTCATATTGACCACGTTCATCTGGTCGATCAACCGGAACCCTTCCTCGTACATCCATTCTTCAAAGGCTTCGAGAGAAGCCGTCCAATAAAATTTATCGTTGATCGTATGGATGACGTATTCCTTTTCCCTCAGGCATTCTATTTTGACGACGTCATCGGAATTGACGATCATAATGTCGGAGCCTTTTTTTCCGTCTCGGGTGACGGGAATTTTCTGCATGTCTTTGGTTCACCTGCCTGCCTGCATCTTATCATTGATATGAATCACAGCTTATGTCAAACCGAGAGGCTTAGATAAAGTCCAAGTAATGTTAGGAACAGGGTTGGTATCGTAAGAAGGATCCCTGTCTTAAAGTAGTACCCCCAGCTCACGTTAACGCCTTTTCGGGATAAAATATGGAGCCATATTAACGTAGCCAAAGAACCGATGGGCGTCATTTTGGGCCCCAAATCACAGCCTATGACGTTGGCGTAAATCAGCGCTTCCTTGATGGCTCCGCTGGCATGAGTCGTATCGATGGCCAGCGCGCCGATCATGACCGATGGTAGATTGTTCATGATCGAGGACAAGAAAGCCGAAAGAAAGCCCATTCCCATGGCGGCGGCAAACAAGCCGTGCGCGGCAAAGGAATCGACCCAATGGCCCAATAGGGAGGTGAGTCCCGCATTCTTTAGCCCATAGATAACCACATACATTCCAATAGAGAAAAGGACGATGGACCATGGCGCTTCCTTCATCATGCGGCTTGCGCTCATCACCTTGAACCGATGGCTTGTCCAAATAAGCAATCCGGCTATGAAGCAGGCGATAAGGCTCACCGGAATCCCCATAGCTTCACCGAATAAATAACCAAGAAAAAGCAGGCCTAACAAATACCAGGACAGCTTGAACATAGGCATGCTTTTAATGGCTTCCCGGGGCGGGTGTGCAAGGGAAGTATCGTAAACCGCCGGAATGTGTTTTCGGTAATAGAAATAAAGAACTGTGATGCTGGCTGATAAGGAAAAGAGATTGGGAAGCATCATCGTCAAGGCATACTCAGAGAAGGATATATGGAAGAAATCTGCAGATACGATATTAACGAGATTGCTGATGATAAGCGGAATCGAGGTGGAATCGGCAATAAAGCCGCTGGCCATGACAAAGGGCAGCACAGTAAGGCTGGGCAGCTTGAGGGCCCGCATTTGTGCCAGAACGATAGGCGTGAGAATTAAAGCGGCCCCATCGTTAGCGAAAAAGCAGGATACCAGCGCTCCAAGCAAAATGGTGAATAAGAACAGCCGAATACCGTTACCTCGGGATAATCGTACCATGTGCAGAGCGGACCATTCGAAGAAGCCCAGCTCGTCCAGAACTAATGATATGACAATTAATGCAACGAATGTAAGGGTAGCATTCCATACGATGTGTGTGACTGCTGCAACATCCGCCCATGAAACGACGCCAGCCAGCAAGGCAAGAACCGCTCCGCCGACGGCTGACCAGGCGATATTGAGCCCGCGCGGCTGCCAAATGATCAACGTGATAGTAAGAATAAATAAGAGAATGGCAACAACCGAACTCATAATTTCATTTAATCCTCCAGCCAAATAAACACAATGAATTCATTATAGCCTTTTAAGTTTTGAGAAGTAAATGCAATAATTAGCAAAAACGATTTTTAAATAAGAAGATTGACAGGATCGTACGTTTTTAGACGTTTTTATGAGGGGAGCTTAGAGCGTATTCAATCCACAGGGGCAACCTTTCCTGCCTATTTATCAGAGTTCCTCCATTGCCAGGTTTCTTAAACGGGCTCAGACCGCCATTGGCGGTCTGAGAGGGGACATGAATCAAGACTCGTCGACATATTCGTCCTGATCGCTTCCCCAAATAAAGTCTTTGGTATAGTCGATGCCGGGGGCATCATCCTGTCCGGCGTTTAGACTCTCGTTGAGACTTTCGGAAGCGGGGGCCGTCTCTTCTGCCTCTTGAGTCGATTCGGGATTTAAATGGTTATCCATCGTACTCCTCCTTTCACGAGGGTATTTTTACCAACGCCCAGGATATTATTCACCAGCTGAATCGCACGCTTGGTTCCCGTAATTCGCTCGCTTCCGCTGGCGGGGCCAAAGGAAGAAAACGGCATGCATCATAGCAAACATCCCAAGAGCAATCGCTTCCTCGGCCAGAAGATAATAGGGATGCGGCCCCAGCCAATCCAACAAGGATGCTGTCGGCGGCTTGTGCATAAGGAACATATAATTGGAATGAAGCAGCTCGTTTAAGGCCCATACAATAGCTGCCAGCCCGTTCAGAACTATCATGGTTCGGCCGACAGCTATCCAATCGGGCCTATAGCCGCGAATCCAGGTCATGTATAGAGCCGCCATAATAATGGCGCTGTGCACGATGAAAAAATGAAAAAAACGAAAATGAGGAAACGCATACCCTAGGCTAGGGGTAACAAGGGCCTGCAGGGCGCCTCCGATTCCGGCGAAAAACACGATCCCGTACAGCCGGCGGCTGCCGGTTAACAGGAGCATGATGGATAGAAAAACCATAATGCTGCACAGCTCCAACGGAAGTGTACTTCGTACGTCCCACTGCTCTTGCTGCACGTACCAGAGGTTCAGCATCATTTCCGGAACGGCCAATGCCAGCAGGATTCCCCAGCGAATCATGGATTGCAGTGCAGGGACGGCTTGGATACCTTGCCTGCCCATATAAAGCAATAAACATGCAATGCCCAACAAAATGATGGCTGCCAGATGGGACGGGGAAAAAAGCAGGAATGGCTGGCTTGCGAATACATCCCAATATGGATTCATTATGTCTGCCCCCTCATGTAAAAACTTGGATTGTAATGTAGTGTAACGCGCTTACAGGGAAGTGCATAAGTACTAACTTCGACTAGTACCATGAAGCATTAGTTATAGGTTTTATCTATAAAGATGATTTGTTTTATATATTTCAAGTGATAAACAAAATACCGCATAATAGGGGAAGAGACAAAGAGAGGAGCGGATATTCATGAACGGAAGCGGGCAGCAGTGGAATGCATCCTTTTACGACAGCAAGATCGGTTTTGTATCACATCTGGGCAGAGGGGTTATCGATTGGCTGGCGCCGGCACCCGGTGAACGAATTCTGGATCTGGGCTGCGGAACCGGCGATTTGGCGCATGAAATTGCGAGTCTGGGGGCGGAATGCAAAGGAATCGACAGCTCTCGGGACATGATTGAGCAAGCCCGGAGCAAGTATCCGAAGCTTACCTTCGATACGGCCGACGGACACACGTTCCGGCTTCAGGAGAAGTTTGATGCGGTGTTCTCCAATGCGGCGCTGCATTGGATGAAGCGTCCGGAGCAGGTCATCGAATCGGTAGGCCTTGCATTACGGCAAGGAGGGAGATTCGTGGCTGAGTTCGGGGGCAGCGGGAACGTGGGGCGGATCCGCCACGCCATTGCCGAAGTGCTGGGTACGCTGGGTATCGATGCGGAAGAGCGGAATCCATGGTACTTTCCCACCATTGGTGAGTACAGCTTCTTGCTGGAGCAGCAGGGGTTTGAGGTCCGCTCTACGGAGCTCTTTGACCGCCCGACCGAGCTGCCTGACCGGGAATTAGGGATGGAGCATTGGCTTCGTACGTTTGCCGGCATGTTTTTCTCCGGTTTGACAGAGGACGAGAAGCAGGAGGCTTACAGGCAATGCTGCACCCTCCTTCGTGCCGAGTTGTTTAACGGTCAGTATTGGACGGCGGATTACCGCAGACTTCGGTTTGCGGCAGTGTTGAAATAATAGGGAACGGAAGGCCGGGGAGCCGCCTGTAACAGGGCGAAGGCACCCTGGCTTTTTTTGTGCTGCGGACTTGCAAAACCTTAAGCGGGATACCGGCTGGAAGCGCTTTAAATTTTGAAAGAAAATCGTATTCGCCGAGACAGAAATCTGATACAATCATCCTAGGAAAAATGGAAAGCGTTTAAGTGAGGCGCAACTTTTTTACGTTTTATACAGCAAGAAGGGAGCACGATGATTGAATGTCCGCCATATTTCGTTCCAAATGGCTGCGTTATGCAATATCCGGACTCATTATTTTTATGATGTTTGCCTCTTATCATATCAGGGTGGAGGGGGAATCGACGAATCCCCGTTTCGTGCTGATGCGGCTCGAAGATATCGGCCCCGGCGGGCAGTACGGATCGATAGAGCAGCTCGGCAAGCTGAGAGCGGTTATGGAGTATTTACGGGACCAGCATGTGGCGTACCACCTGGCCGTCATTCCGCGCTGGCTGGATTATCCCGCCGACGGATCCCGTTATGACGTCTCGTTGGACCAGACGGATAATCCCTACGTGGCCGCCTATCAGAAGCTGTTGAAGCAGGCCGTTCAAGACGGTGCCGTGCTCGGAATGCACGGTTATACGCATCAGGTCGGCAATGTGCGTCGCGATGACGGGCACCATGAATCCGGGATCGGCAACGAATTCGACGAGCCGGGAGAGAGCTCTACGATATCGGCTGCGTTCGCGGAGCCCAGATTGAAAGCTGGCCTGGCAATACTCAACAAAGCGGGGCTTACGCCGGAATTCTGGGAATCGCCTCATTATCGCTCTACTCCCGAGCAGGATGAGCTGTTCCGCTCCTATTTCGGTTTGAATTACCAGGCGGATGTCCAGGTGAACCGCAATTCTCCCGCTGCCCAATATATGAATGTGCGTAATGATAAATATGGTGCGGCGAGCATGGGAGCGGCTTACGTTCCAACGCCGTTTGATTACATTGCTTATAACAAGGATGAAAAGGTGATTCTCGACCGGCTGGGCAAGACAAACAATATCAATTCGTTCTTCTACCATCCTTTTCTTGAATTCAAATATTTGACTCCGGTTACGGATGAGAATGGGCAGCCGGTGATGAGAGACGGTTTACCGGAATATAAATACCCGGATCAGGATAAAAGCGTGCTGCAAAAGCTGATCACCGGCATTCGTGCCAAACGCTACGTGTTTTACTCCATTCATGACTATGTGCCATTCACACCGGCGCAAAGTGTGAAATGGGCCGGAAACCAATCGGGAACCGGGCCCCAGGCTTCAGGAAAGCTTACCGAGCAGAAAAAACTCATGCTTGCCGACGTTACGGGGGACGGCCAGGCCGACCTCGTTGCATGGGATGTGAAGAACGGAGTGATCACCGTAGCTTCCGGCTCCTTCAAAGGGATGCGTAATGAGCCTCAAGGGCAGCCTGCCGAATGGGCTCGCGTCACTTATACGAACGGGGCGGCGGCAGCCGTAAGCAGCACTAATGCGGCCGAGAGCGCCTCCCTATGGGTTGTTCAACCGGGCGGCAAGCTCCAGCGTTACGTGTCCGACGGACGGCAGTTTGTTCTCAAGAACAGCTGGACAACGGAAGCCCGCAGCTGGGCGAATCTGCAAGTCATTCAGCAGAAGGACGGCGATGTAGTGCTTGCCGGGCTCTCCACGGACCGCAGGCAGGTTAACGGCCTATGCGTCAGCAAGGGCGAGGTGAAATCGTTAAAGCCTTACCCGCTGAAGAGCGAGTGGAAGAATGAGCTTCAGCAGCGGACGGAGATTAGCGGAGAAAAGGTATTGTTACTCTCTCGCCCAAGTACCATCGGAGGCTTGGAGCTTTCGGCGGATAAGACGGCAGGGGAATGGAAGCCTAACCGGGTTCAGCTGAATGTTCCCGATGAATTCGGAGAAATCCGAATCGGTGATTTTAACGGAGACGGCCAGGAGGATGTGCTGCGCTGGAACCCGGAGACCTCCCGGTTCACCGTTTATTTGCGTAAAGGGGAGAACGAATATCAGCTGCTGTCAACCTTTGGTCCGTGGGGAAAGCCGGGAGCGAAGCTGATCATTCACGATTTTGACGGAAACGGGAAAAGCGATCTGGGGCTGCTGGACCGTCAGGATGGCTTTTTGGATACGGCCCTTTCCTTTGAAAGCCAATAAAATAGGATAACCTGGCACACCGCCGGGTTTTCTTTTGGTTTTTTCATTGACCAATCGAATAACATTCTTTATTCTTGAATCAATTAATGACGATCATTTGTTTGGTGGTGTGACAATTCGTGATGGATCAAACGATTTTCATCGTAGAGGATGACCCCGAGGTTCGGGAGCTGATGAGCACGTATCTGGAAGCGCATCAATTCCGCGTTGCCTGGACGGATCGAGGCGACGAAGCGATAAGGCTTGTTCGGGAGCTGCGGCCCGATCTTATTATTTTGGATATTGTGCTGCCGGGGAAAAACGGCTTTGAGGTCTGCAAGGAGGTTCGGGAAATCTCGCCGGCTCCGATTATTTTCGTCAGCTGCCAGACAGAGGAGCATTATAAAATCACCGGTTTGGGAATCGGCGGGGACGATTATATAACGAAGCCCTTCAGTCCGAATGAGTTGATCGCCAGGGTCAAAGCCAATTTAAGACGGCCCCATCTGCAGAGCGAGAAGACAGATGCATCCTCTAAGCTGAGATTCGGCGCCACGGAAATCGATACCGTCAGCAGGACGGTGAAGGTCCATGATGAAGAGATTCTGTTGTCCAAAAAAGAATATGAGCTGCTGAGCTATTTGGCGGGAAACCCCGGACGAACGATCACTCGCGAGGAGCTGTTCCGGGAAGTGTGGGGACAGGAAATCTTCAACGACACGAGAACGATCATCGTCCACATCAGCAATCTTCGCAAAAAAATTGAACGCGACCCCGCGAACCCTAGACATATTATTAATGTTCATGGTGTCGGTTATAAATTTATCTATACGTAACCTGCCTGGTGCGGATGAGGCCATCCGGCCAGGCTATTTTTTGCATTTTTTCGGGTCATCCGTATCGATCCTCTTCCTCCTTGGAGAGGCGTTGCTGCTTTCGAAAAAAGGATTGATTATTTTGGCCTATATCCCTATGATGAACTTGTAGCTTTGTACAAAATTGTAGCTGTGGGAGGTTTTGATATGAAAGCGCTTTTAGTGGGAGTGGGAGGGTTCGGTTTCGGGTGGTACCGGAGACTTCGCAATCAGTACAGCGAGGTGGCATTGGCGGTCGCCGATAGCGATGAGAGCAAGCGAAGCCGATTTGAGGAGGACGGAGTGCCCTTTTACACTTCGATTGCGGAAGCTATTGACCAGGAAAAGCCTGATGTGCTGCTGAACGTTACGCCCAGGCATGTACATAAACATATCAATCAAATCGCCTTTGATCATAAGCTGCCGGTATTTAGTGAGAAGCCGATTGCGGATAATTACGCGGACGCCAAGGAAATGGTGGAGCGGGCCGAGAAGGAAGGCATCCCTTATATGATAGCGGAAAATTACCGGCGATTCCCGTTCGTAAGAAAGCTGAAGCAGCTGCTTGAGGAGGGAAGCATCGGGACGATCTTGACCGTCGATGGGGAATTTTACCGCAGCACGGACAGACCTCTGCCGGATAAGCTGGATATATTGGAGGAGCTGGTCGTTCACCACTTCGATTTGGTGCGCTACCTGACGGGGCGTGAGGTAGGCAAAGTGTTCGCGACGTACCGGCACCAGCTTCATATCGTTATGGATATGCAAGCAGGCATCACTGCCACTTTCACCTGCTCGACGCGCTCCAAGGGCAAGACAACGGATTGGTCCGGCAATTGGCGTATAGAAGGCTCGGAGGGCTGTCTGGAGCTGATCGACAACCAGATTTATTTGACCAAGGATGGGGAGACGGCTCATTACGACGATTTCAGCGATGTGGACGCGCCGGGTGCCTTCAGTGAATTTTTGCAATCGCTGGAGGAGCAGCGAGAGGCGGAGACGAGCGCCAAGGACTACCTGCGAAATCAAGCGCTGGCTCATTATGCAAGGGAGTCCATTCAGCAGGGGCAAATGGTCGATACGTCTGCCAGCTGGGGCTACGGTCCGATGATCGTACGCAATTATTTGGAGGCGGAGTTCGGGGAACCGGGTGTCAGCCACCACGGCAAAGGGTTGACCTACGGCAAACGTTTGTTCTCCAAGGAGGATTTCGACACGCCGATCATGTTCATGGGGTATTGCGAAATCCCGCCAGGCTCCTCCATCGGGTACCATGGTCATCGGGAGGATGAGGAAGTGTACATTATTCTGGAGGGTACCGGTATCATGACGGTGAATGGCGTGCAGCGGCAAGTCAAGGCAGGAGATATCGTGCTGAATAAGCCTTGGTGGAAGCATGGGCTGGAGAATAACAGCGATGAACCGCTTCGTGCGATCATTTTTGAAGTGATGAAAAAGGGCTGATCCTTAAAGCATCAGCAGAACAGGCTCGCCCTCGCATTGCGGGAGATGGCCGCACCTTTTATGCCCGGGTTCGAAGACTTTCGGATTCGGGCTTTCCTATCATCCGATATTTACATCTCGTTAATACGGGGAAAATACTATCGGCCTATCATAGAGCGACAGCAGCTCCAGCCTAACGACAGGGGACATGATATGGGAATTGGGTATCGATGGATCATCGGCATTAACAAGAGCTTTAAAGTGAAGCTCATTTTGAGCTTGTCATTTATTATTTTGCTATCGTTCGGCATTACCGGTTATTTGACCTACGAGAATAATCTGAGACTATTTGAAGAAGAGATCAGCAAGCAGTTTTCGCGAACGAACGATGAAGCGTTGAACAAGCTGGAGCTGAAGGTGCAGGAAATCAGCCGGATTTCGCAAACGATCGTGTTCAATCCGCAGATTGAGAAAATGATCATCCGCATCAACGAAAATGAATCAGTGGACCCTTACAATCTGTATTATGACAAAAAGCAGATCGAAGAGCAGATGTATCAGATCAAGTTCGATGCGCCCTATATTACAGGGATGTATTTATATGATCTGAACGGAAATCCTTCCTACTTCAGCTATACCAGCTCCTCCATTAATAAGTTCGACGCTTACGTGTTCCGGGTTATCCGTTCCAAAATCAACGATTCTTACGGAGATCTCGTATGGATGAGCATGCCGCTGCCGAGCACGGTCGAACCGAGCGGCTTCCGTCAGACGATCATCGTCGCCCGTTGGATGAAAAACAGCTTTTTGCATACCTACGGCATGCTCGTGATGGCTATTGACGAATCGTTCTTCTCCAGCTCCTTGAAGGAGCTGACCAAGGACGGCACAGGCGAAGTGTACTTATTCAATCAGACCCAGGATTTGCTGTACAGCAACGTAGAGCCCGAATCCGGCGATAAGCTGCGTATGCTCAAGCAGCTGGACGATACCCGGCTCATGGAGAACCATTTGTTCGTCGAGAGTGAATCCCAGACTGTATCGTTCAAGCTGGTGAGCGGAACCTCGTTGGCTGAAATTCGCAAAAAAAATCAGATTTTATCACAAAAAATCGTATTTTCCGGTTTAATCAGCATTATTCTCGCCAGCGTGCTGATCATTCTGTCTACGGGCCAGCTGCTGCGGCCGCTTAAGGATTTACTGCAAGGATTGCGCAAGGTGCGCTCCGGCGACTTCGATGTACGGATCGAAGTGCGGACGAAGGACGAGCTGGCTTATATCGGTGAAAGCTTCAATGCGATGGCAGAGCATGTGGGACATTTGATCAAGGAAGTCTACTTGACGCAGATCAGCGAGCGGGAGGCCGAGCTCAAGGCGCTGCAGGCCCAGTTAAACCCGCATTTCCTGCACAATATGTTTAACGAGATTTATTGGAAGCTGTATCTGCAAAATGAGAAGGAAACGGCGGGCCTTATCGCCGCCATATCGGAAATGCTGAAGTATTCGCTGATGCCTGTAAGGACGCCGACGACGGTCAAGGAAGAAATTCAGCAAATTCGCAACTATGTGAAGGTGCAGACGGAGCTGTTCGAAACCGATCTGGAAACGATGATTCAGGTGGAGGAAGAAGTGCTGAACTGCAGGATGATGCGTTCCTTGCTGCAGCCTTTGGTCGAGAACGTATTCCTGCATGCATTCCGCAAGAAAGTATCTCATAAAGTGCTGATGATCAAAGCAAGGAAGCAAGAAGGGGCCTTGGAAATCGAAGTGATCGATAACGGCTGCGGGATGGATGCTATGGCTTTATCACAGCTGCTCGGCAGCCCCGGCGCTTCGCTGCCTCAGCGCGACGGCCGGGAAAGCTTGGGGGTACGAAGTGTAATTAGACGAATAGAGCTCGTATACGGCAAGCCTTACCGGCTGGAAATCATGAGCGTGCCGGAGAGCGGCACGACGATGCGATTGATTCTGCCGTTGGATATCGCAGAGAAGGGGGATATAATGCATGCTGAACGGTAAAGTACTGATTGTGGAGGATCAGCCTCATTTTCGTAAAGGTCTAGCGCGGATGGTAGAGGACGGCAAGCTCGGCTGGAGCGTAGCCGGGGAGGCCGGTAACGGCCAGGATGCGCTGGAGCTGCTGGACCATGTACAGCCGGATCTGGTACTTACCGACATCCGGATGCCGATGATGGACGGGATTGAATTTGTAGGGAGGCTTCGGGAAAGATACCCGGATATGCTGGTCATCATTTTGACGGCTTACAAGCATTTCGAATACGCTCAAGCGGCCGTCCGCCATGGCGCGCTGGATTTCTTAATCAAGCCGTGCACAGAGGAGGATGTGAGGCAGGTGCTGGTCAAAGCGTCGGAGCGCTTCTACGAGCAGTATGCGCAGAAGCAGAGCCGGAAGCTTCAGCAAAGGCTGGAGCAGGACCAGACGCTTCGTGCGGCCCTGCTCGATTTGCCCTATACGCCGCAGGATGCCTCCCGCTTGCAGGAGCTGCTGGAAGGGACCGAGCTGTGGCAGCTGCAGCTGGATCAAGAGGATTTGGCGAAGAAGCAGTATGGCAAGAGCGATTTGAGTCTGATCCAATTCGCGCTTTCCAACATCGTCGAGGAGCTGCTTCGGGCAGAAGGACTTGAGGCCAGGCTTATCCTAATCGAACATGACCGGTTCGTTCTTGTTTCAAGGCGCCTAAGCCTCGGGAATTCGATTCGTCAATCGATAGAGGGCTCCGCTCTCCAATATTTGAATCTTCGTCTGCATTGGGTTTCGATGGGAGTAGCGCCCCAGGTCGGGCAATTGGCCGGCTTGTATGCAAAGATGAAAAGGGCCGATCACGGCAAGCCGGAGCTGTCGGCGGCTGCCGATGAAGCAGGAACCTCTGCATCGTTGTCCTTGAATCAAGCGCGCGTGAAGGAGATTGAGGTACAGCTTATAAGCACCATCATGACAGGCCAGGCGGAGCAGCTTCAGCAGCTGCTGGACCGGATGCTCGGGGAGCTGCAATCCATGTCGGCCGATGAGATGAAGCTGTATGCCTTGTCGTTATCCATAGCCATGCACAATACCGTTCACAATCAATTTGAAACGGAGGAGGGCGCCGTAACAACCGGGATCCCCTACCATATGCCGCATAGCGACTGGTCCTCAGGTGAGGTTATTCAGTGGGCTCGGGAGCAGGTACAAGGCTTCGTACTGCTCTTTAATAACTGGCAGGCCTCCAAAAGCGATAATTTGATTGAACGGGCGGTCAAATATATCGAAGAGCATTACAGCGAGGAATGCCGATTGACAGATGTGGCTTCCCATATTCATTTGAATCCAAGCTACTTTAGCGTCTTGTTCAAGAAATCGACGGGAGAGAGCTTCACCCGTTACGTTACCCGCGTTCGTATGGAAAAAGCAGCCCTGCTGCTTCGCAATACCGATATGAAAATATTTGAAATTGCCTGCGCGGTCGGCTTTGATGAGCCGAATTATTTTACCAACGTGTTCCGGCAGCAGTATCGGATGTCGCCGAAGGAGTACCGCAGGGTTCCCATTCCCTGAACCGCAGGGGAGCTCCACTCTTTTACAGAGCTTTTACACACACCCAATGAATTTATAGATTCCTCTATAAATTTTTAAGGGTTCTTTTTTTTGTCCGCCTATAATGATCCATATAGACTATTTGAACATTCATAGGAGGCCAAGAAGCTAATGGGAGAACAAGTAAACGTCGCTATAATCGGCTGCGGGGGAATCGCGACAGGCAAGCATTTGCCGAGCCTGAAGAAGCTGGAGCAGGTGGCGGTCACCGCTTTTTATGATATTTCCATGGAGCGGGCGCAGGAAGCGGCTGGGACATTCGGCGCCCCGGGAGCAAAAGTGTATGAGGATTACAGAGAGCTGTTGGCCGATGCTTCGATAGATGTTGTTCATGTGTGTACTCCTAACGACTCTCATGCGGAAATATCGATTGCGGCTCTCGAAGCGGGCAAGCACGTCATGTGCGAGAAGCCGATGGCGAAGACGGCCGCTGACGCCCGCCGTATGGTGGAGGTAGCAAAGCGCACCGGGAAAAAGCTCACGATCGGTTACAATAACCGGTTTCGTGCGGACAGCCTATATCTGAAGCAGCTGTGCGAGGATGGCGAGCTGGGTGACATTTATTTTGCCAAAGCCCATGCCATCCGCAGACGGGCGGTTCCGACATGGGGAGTGTTCCTGGACGAAGAGAAGCAGGGCGGAGGGCCGTTAATTGACATCGGTACGCATGCGCTCGATCTGACCTTATGGCTGATGAACAATTATGAACCGAGGGTGGTGTTGGGAACGGCTTATCATAAGCTGTCCCCCAGGGAGAATGCGGCCAACGCCTGGGGCCCATGGGATCCTGCCAAGTTCAAGGTCGAGGATTCCGCTTTCGGGATGATCGTTATGAAGAACGGAGCAACCATTATGCTCGAATCCAGCTGGGCGCTCAACGTATTGGATGTGAAGGAAGCGAAATGCACGCTTTGCGGTACGGAAGGCGGAGCGGACATGCAGGACGGACTGCGGATTAACGGGGAAAAGCACTCGCGTCTATATATCAATCAGCTGCAATTTGAAGCTAAGGGCGCGGACTTTTACGAGGGCAAGAAAGAGAGTATGCAGGATAAAGAAATCCGGCTATGGATCGACGCGGTCATTCATGATAAGCAGCCTTTGGTCACTCCGGAACAGGCGTGCGTCGTATCGGAAATACTCGAGGCGATCTATGAATCCAACCGGACAGGCCGGGCCGTCTATTTTGACGACAAGGAGAGTGGGATATGATCAAGATAGCCATGCTAAGCTTTTGGCACGTTCACGCCAAGGATTATGCGAAGCAAGCTTTAGAGCACCCGGATACGGACATTGTAGCCGTATGGGATGAAGATGCGGATCGGGGCAGGGAGCAGGCGGCCGAACGGGGCGTCATGTTCTACGACGATTTGGAGCAGCTTCTGGCACAGCCTCATATCGATGCGGTTATTGTCGACGCTCCGACGAGCATGCATCACGAGGTAATCACTGCCGCTGCCAGGGCAGGCAAGCATATTTTTACGGAGAAGGTCATCGCTCCAACGAAACAGGAATGTCTGGACGTGCTGGAGGCGGTGGAGGAAGCGGGAGTCAAGCTGACCGTATCTCTGCCCAGGCTGAATATGCCGTTTACTTTGGCGGTACAGAACATTTTGAATGAACGGCTGCTGGGGCAGATCACGCTGGTGCGGGTGCGTCTGTCCCATAACGGAGCTTTGTCCACGGAGAAGGCTCCGAACGGATGGCTTCCGCCGCATTTCTTCAGTCTCGAGCAGTGCTGCGGGGGCGCTTTGACCGATCTGGGCTGTCATCCGATGCTTCTAGCCAGGCTGTTCCTCGGCATGCCGGACAGCGTCAGCACAAGCTTCGGCCACATCACGGGCCGCGAGGTTGAGGACAATGCCGTCTCCGTACTTCGCTATGCAAGCGGGGCGATGGC
Source organism: Paenibacillus sp. 32352 (assembly GCF_002042965.1). Lineage (GTDB taxonomy): Bacteria > Bacillota > Bacilli > Paenibacillales > NBRC-103111 > Paenibacillus_S > Paenibacillus_S vulneris. The sequence continues at coordinate 120,206 of NZ_MZNT01000001.1, forward strand.
AATTGTAGAAGCGGGCTTCGTCAATCCCTTCTCTCCGTTCGTCATTGAGGTGCACGGAACCGAAGGCAGTCTGCTGTTCTCCCGTCACGATGAACGGCTGCTGGTGAAGAGCGTGAAGCTGCAGCGGGAGGGGGCTCCGGATTGGCAGGAGCAGGAGCTTCCCGCCGCCCGTCCGTCTGCCTTCGAGCAATGGGTATCGCATATTCAAAATGACACGGTCGCGGAGGAAAATATCCGGCTGGCGCTTGATTTGACCCGACTGATCGAAGCATCCAATCTCTCGGCACGTTCTGGCACAGCTGTTCGATTAAGTGATATAGCCGAGCAGACAGGGGGAACAGAAAATGAACGATAAAGGAGCCTATTCGTTTTCCACGTGCTGGAACATCAAGCGGCATAAGACCGGGAAGGAAATGATCGAAGAGATCAAGGAGCTCGGGTTCCGGTACGTAGAGCTGAATTACAACGTGAACGATGATCTGCTGGCCACAATAGAGCCGATGATAGAGAACGGGGACATTCATGTATCCAGTGTACATAATGTATTTCCATTTATAGACGATAAGGATTACGATACCGATTCGGTCATGCTTGGCTTTGATGATGAATCCAAGCGCAAACGCTCCGTGGAGCTGTTAATCCGTTCCATGGAATATGCAGACCGGTACGGGGCGAAGGCGGTCGTGGTCCATCCAGGCGAAGTGCCGTTCGACACCAATATCGACTCAGAGCTTAAGCGGCTGTATCGGGAGCGCGGCAAGGAATCTCCGGAATATGCGCGGCTGTGGGCGGAAATGTCTGAACGCCGGGAGCGGCTGAGTCCGGTCTATGCCAAGCGGATTCAGGACAGCCTGGAGGAGGCCTGCAGCTATGCAGCCCGCAAAGGCTGGAACGTGGCAATAGGCATCGAGACGCGGTCGCGCTGCTATCAGATGCCGACGCTGATGGAGGCCAAGTCCATCTGCGACGGCTTGAAGGGCAGTCCGGTTTATCTATGGTATGACATCGGTCATGCGATGATGATGGACCGTATGGGCTTGTACGATAATTTGCGGCAGCTGGAGCTGGTGCTGCCTTACATCTATGGGGTACACATCCACGAGACGCTGGAGCTGTCCGATCATTGGTGTCCCTATGTCCACAGCAAGGATATGGATTACTTCGACCATTTCCTTGAAGCGATAGATGCCGCCAAGGTGAAGGTGTATGAATTGAAGGCGGCGTGCCAGCCGGAGGACATTCACCGAAGTCATGCCCTCATCACCGGGAAAATGGCGGCTCGCAAAGAACGGCTGACATCCTAGGAACGGAGTGACGATAGTGAAACCGATAATGGAACGGTTAACGGCTATGAACGATGAATGGTCACAGGAGGCGCTGCTCCGTCAGGTTCATGACCCGCATTCCAAATATGCGGGAGGGATCCTTGACGATACCGGCACCGCGCAGGCGAACCATCTCGGCACTCCAGCCTTCATGGCTGTATGGACGGCAGCGCTGGTGAATCCGGCATCGCGCTATTACCGCGATGAGGTCTTGCTTCAGGCGCTGGAGCAGGCAGCGCAGTTTATGCTGTCCCGTCAGCATGCAGACGGGACGATCTCCCTCGGCGCGACGAATTACCATTCGCCGCCGGATACCGGCTTCGTCATCGGCGGTGTTGTGCCGGTGGTTCAGCTGCTGCAGGCCCATGAAGAGGGATGGCCAGAGCTTGGCGGTGTAATCTCCAAGCTGAAGCTGTTCCTCGGGCGCACGATCCCGGCGATGCTGACCGGCGGCTGTCATACGCCGAATCACCGGTGGGTGATTACAGCGGCGCTTGGCCTGCTGTATGAGCTGTTCGGACGTCCGGAGCTGGCCGCAAGGGCCGACGAGTGGCTGAACGAAGGGATAGACATCACCGCAGACGGAGAGTGGACGGAGCGGAGCAACGGAATTTACAATGCGGTCAGCGATATCGCTTTGTACCATACCGCCCGTACATTGAACCGTCCCGAGTGGCTGGACGCCGTTCGCCGCAATCTTCGGATGATGGTATACCTGGTCCACCCGTCGGGCGAGGTCGTGACCGACTATTCAGGGCGCCAGGATTACGGGCAGCAAGCGGATCTAGCCAGCTATGCGCTCATTTACCGCTTGATGGCGGCGATGGACCGGGACCCGCTGTTCGCAGCGATGTCGGATTATGCTGCCTCGTTCATAAAGCAGCCCGGCGCTGTCAACAACAGCGCGCTGCTCGGTTATTTGCTGGTTCCTGAGCTGCAGCAGCTCCCAGGCATAGACCGGTCCGAGCTGCCGCAGGAGTATAAGAAATTCATCAACGCCGGTCATCCGATAGCAGCGCATTTGCGGCAGCTTGATAGCGTGGGACATCATCAGCGCATCCAGCACAGCAGCATGCATCTGGCTTTCGGAGCGCCGATAGTCCGGATTCGCGAAGGGCTAACGAGCGTGACCTTGATGAGTCAATCGCCTTCGTTCTTTTCTCTGCGGCATGGAGACGTGAGGCTGCTCGGGGTCAAGCTGAGCACTTCCTTTTCCCCGGGTATTGTCAAATTCGATGATCTGGCAGAGAAGCAGGAGATGAATTCCTTCAAGCTCACGGCAAGACGAACCAAAGGCTATAACGGGCCGATTCCGGATCGTCTTCTCCCGGGAAGCCCGGCGGACCGGCTTCGGCTGAGCCCGTGGTACTTGCTGCCGCATCAGCATCGTCCGCTTACGCACGAGCAGACGCTTAGGCTGTCTGCGGAGCTGACGCAGGGGGATACCGGGTGGAAGCTTCGCCTTCGCTCGGAGGAGCTGGAGGATGTCTATACGCAGCTAACGTTTATTTTCAGTGCGGAGGCCCATATCGCCGGGGAAGACCTGCACCAAGCGGGGCCGGGCAGCTTCTTTCTTAAGAGCGGGGCCGCCCGCATTGCGGAGGGGCAGGATGCATTGGAGATAGCAGGCGGGGCCTACGAGCATTGGCTGCCCGTACTGCGGGAGGACGAGCATCCCGCCGGATGCCAATATGTGCATTTGAATCTGATGACACCGTTTGACCGTACATTTACGATAACCTTCTCGTGAAAGGGAAGAAGGCAGTGGCTGGATTTCATTTACGGACGTTTTGGAAGCGCTGCCTGACGGGCATGCAGCCCGTGAGGAGCTGATTGATTTTTTTCAATGAGCTGTATGAGGGGATACGGCTTTGCAGTCTGGCAGCGGATCGAGATACGTCTTCCCGGCTTGACGGATACGGATCTTTACAGAAACATAACAACGATCCAATGAAATTATAGATTCGTCTAACATTTTTTAAGGGTTGCCTGCTGAAAGCCTTTTATAATGAATGTATAGAAATGATCTAACCAAAGAAACGAGGAGTGATGCGGTCATGAGAGCAAATACCGGAGGCGCGCCCGGCTCCGTCGCGACAAGCGAAGCGCGCAGATCTCCCCTCCTGCAGCGAAGAAGAAGGCTGAAGCAGAATATCCCGCTTTGGATCATGCTGATCCCGGTCATCGCCTTTTATATCATCTTCAAATACATCCCGATGGGCGGACTTATGATCGCCTTCAAAAACTATAACTTTGCCGACGGCATTCTGCACAGCCCCTGGGTCGGCCTTAAGCATTTCAAGCTGTTGTTTTCCTCCGCCAATACGGTTCAAATCATATGGAATACCTTTTGGCTCAGCTTTTTAAATCTGGTGTTCGGCTTTCCTATCCCCATTGCCCTCGCGATTTTGCTGAATGAAGTCAGACAAATGTGGTTTAAGAAATGGGTCCAGACCATCGTCTACTTGCCTCACTTTTTCTCCTGGGTTATCGTGTCGGGGATTGTCCTGACGTTGTTCGCTACCGACTATGGTTCGGTCAATAAAATCCTTAAGCTGTTCGATATGGAACCGAAAACCTTCCTGTATGACTCGTTCTCCTGGATCTCGATCTTTGTCGGTTCGGGCGTATGGAAGGAGATGGGCTTCAGCACCATCATTTATTTGGCGGCGCTTACCACTATCGACCCCTCGCTGTATGAATCAGCCTGCATGGATGGGGCCACTAAATGGAGACAGATCTGGCATATCACGCTTCCCGGCATTCGCCATACGATCGTTCTGCTGCTTATTCTGGCTATGGGGAGGGTGATGGAGGTCGGCTTCGATCAGGTCTACAACCTGCAAAATTCAGCCGTAGCCGGTGTATCCGAGGTCATCAGCACTTACATATATAAAATCGGGCTACAGCAGGCCCAGTTCAGCTTGACCACCGCCATGGGACTGTTCGAATCGGTCGTCAGCTTCACCTTGGTGCTTCTGGCCAACTGGATTGCCCGCAAATTCGATCAAGCGCTGTTCTAATTGAAATGAAGGAGGGATCGCATGAAAGCGACAACCGGTGAAAAATGCTTCTACGCCCTCAATTATATGGCTCTGGCGGCCATTGCCTTAACCTGCTTGCTGCCGTTCCTCCATATTATCGCGGTCTCGTTCAGTGAAAGGGGGGCTGTCGAATCCGGACATGTCTTTTTGTGGCCGGTCGGTTTTCAGCTCACCGCTTATAAATTTTTCTTCATTGCAACTCCGGCTGTCAAGGCGTTCCTGAATAGCTTATGGATTACGATCGGCGGCGTCACCCTGAGCATGCTCTGCACCGTTCTGGCTGCCTATCCGCTCTCCCGGCCTTATTTGTACGGGCGCAAATATATGGTCCTTGCGATGGTATTCACGATGCTGTTCTCAGGCGGGATGATTCCCACCTATCTGGTTGTCAAAAGCCTTTCGCTGATAGATTCTTATTGGTCCATCTGGCTTACCGGACTGATAAGTACCTATAATATGCTTCTGATGCGGAGCTACTTCGAGAACATTCCCCGCGAGGTGGAAGAGGCCGCCCAAATCGACGGCTGTAATGAAACGACGCTTCTCGTCCGCATCATTTTGCCTCTGTCGCTACCTATGCTGGCTACGCTGGCTCTGTTTTACGGTGTCAGCTACTGGAACGCGTTCATGAACGTGCTGATGTATATCAACAAAAGCGACATGCAAAATTTAACGGTCATTGTCCAGGCCATGCTGCAAAAAAACGATGTTTTGGCGGCCGCTTCTACGGATATCGTCGAACAGCAGCTGGTGATGAACGAAATGATCAAATCGGTAGGGGTCGTCGTCATGGTGGTTCCCATGCTGCTGGTGTATCCGTTCCTGCAAAAGTATTTTGTCAAAGGTGTTATGCTGGGGTCGGTCAAGGGTTAACCGCAAAAGAAAGGCTGTACTGCAAAGTTTCCGCATGCTTCTTACCAAGGCTCTCTAACAAATTCAAGGAGGAGAAAGGGTCATGAACCAAAAGAAACTATGGGTAGGGATGAGCTTGGCAGCTGTATTGGCTATGGGGGCCGCTCTCGCCGGATGTACCGACAAGAAGGAGACGCCTGCAGCGTCCGGCAAAACCGACGACAAGGCACCTGCCAAACGGGGGGATATCACCGTTACGATGTATGACCGGGGAGCCGTTCCGGCATCGGAGGGCTCGTACGAGGAAAACCGCTGGACCAAATGGATAAACCAGAACGGGCCTGTCAATGTCAAGTACGTACCGGTGCTGCGCAGCGAGTCCACGAAGAAGCTGAACGTGCTGTTCGCTTCCGGCTCGGCACCCGATGTTATTAACGAATATAATACGCCGTTCCGTCACGGAGTGTATGAACAAAAGCAGCTTCTTCCGCTGGATGATTACTTGAAATTTATGCCGGAATACCAGAAGCTCCTGACTCAGTTCCCTCAACTGAAAAAAGCCGGTACCAAGCCGGACGGCAAGCTATACGAAATCGGCAAGCTGAAGGAGGCCTCACCGCTGCATGTGTTCTTCATTCGTACCGACTGGTTGAAAAAGCTGAACCTGCCTATGCCGACGACAGCCGAAGAGATGATGACCGTGGCCAAGGCGTTCGCCGATCAGGACCCGGACGGCAATGGCAAGAAGGATACCTACGGCATGAACATCAGTACCTACTCGGAGACGGCTCTTAATGAAATGTTCGGCGATTCCATGTCCAAGAGCCAGATTTCTTGGGGGATCAAGGACGGGAAGGTCGTTCGTTTATGGGAGAATGAGCTGGCTTCACTTTCCTTCAAAAAGCGTCTCTACGATGACGGCATCATCGACAAGGACTACATCAACGATAAGGACGGAGCGAAGGCGAAGCAGGACTTCCTGAACGGCAAGATCGGTATTTATATTAATTCCAGCGTAAGCTGGTTTGACTTTGCGATCAATGATCTGGCTACGCTGAAGAAAAATGCCCCTGGAGCGGAAGTTGCGCCTCTGCCTTATCCGAAGTCGCAGTTCGGCCAATTTACCGGGGCGATCGATAATCCCGTCCAAATGACGACGGTTGTCAATGCCAAGGCAAAGGACCCTGAAGCGGTCATGCGCTATCTCGACTTTATGATGAAGCCGGAAACCGGCATCAAGATTACGTTCGGAGACGAGAATGTTCATTGGAAAAAAGGCGCGAACGGTTGTCCGCAAATTATCGACCCGGCCAAATCCAAAAATGAGGTCGGCTATGCCGGCGACTATGAAATGTTCCTGACCCGGGCGACGGACAAATGCAGCTTCGTGGTAAACCAGTTCAACCCGGATGTGCCGGAGCAGAAGGCGGGACTTGAGCTGTATAAGGAAGCTCAAAAAACGTATCTGGACCCGTCAAGACAATATCCGGGGATTACAATCGGCGAACATATGCCGCCGTTCCCGAATGATCTCAATGTGATTCATACGAGCCTGCTGAAGGACATGACGGATATTTATGTAAAGGCGATCATCAGCGGAAGCAAATATTCGCCGGAGCAGGCCATCAAGGATGCGCAATCGGCCTGGGATAAAGCGGGCGGCAAACAGCTCGAGGATTATATGAACAAATGGTATTCGGAGAACAAGGATAAAGCGTTCCTGGCCAAGGACGTCTGGGATATCGTCAAGCAGCAGAAGGACCAGTTTAAGTAAATCATGCCATAGTTAAGATGCATCAAGAGGAGCTTATTGCCATATGTCGTAAGCTCCTCTTTCCTGTTTGAGCACAATTCCATTCATACCCCATAGGGTATGAGACAGCCTCTGGAGGAGGTGATCCCGAACCTGCGAATATGCTGAAGGAAGCAAGCTTGTCCGGTAATTTGATCATGGTTGATTGAAGCAAAGCAAGCGATACATTCCAATCTCAGGAAAGGAAGTTGTGATGGATGAACAGGTTGAAGAAAGGCTGCTGCGCTCTCGTAATGATGCTGTCTATCGGATCTTTATTCGGGGGTGCTGCCTCGGCGGAAGCTGCTGCCCCCAAGTCGTTTTCGGTGCTGTCCTTAAATGTGGCCGGGCTGCCCGATGTGGTATCAAGCGGAAGTCCGGCCGCTAATACGCAAAAAATCAGCCCTTTGCTTAACGACTACGATATCGTCGTAGTCCAGGAGGATTTCAACTACCATAATGATCTCATCAAATACGTGACCCTTCCGTATCTTTCTACCACGAGCGGACCAGCCGGCATAGGAAGCGGGCTCAACCGAATGTCCAGGTATCCTTCTACCGATTTTATCCGTACCAAATGGAACAAGTCCTACGGCATCTTCGATAACGGAAGCGATCAATTGACGCCCAAGGGCTTCGATGTGGCAAGACATCAGCTGGAGCCGGGAGTCAATATAGACGTGTACACGCTTCATGCCGATGCAGGGACAGACAGCGGTTCGATGGATGCACGCCGGGATAACATCCGACAGCTCAAGGATTACATCAAAACGTACTCGGACGGGAACGCCGTCATTGTTATGGGGGATACGAACTGCCGGTATACCCGCAGCGGGGATGTGATGGAGGAGCTGCTGGATGAGAACCATCTGAAGGATGCCTGGATCGAGCTGGTGCGTAACGGCAGCATTCCTCCCGACGGGGATGCGCTTATGGATTCGAGCCAGCTTAACGGACCGAACTACGAAGTCGTCGATAAAATATTGTATCGCGGAAGCAGCATCGTTCAATTGCAGGCGACCTCCTATAAGCTGGAGGATACCAAATTTACGGACAGCAGCGGCAACCAGCTCTCGGATCATTATCCCGTCTCCGCTGTCTTCCAGTACACGATAGCTTCCAATGTGTCCGTGAGCAGCCCTTTCGGAGGATCAGGGGGTAATTTCTTCAATCAATTGGATCATCTTCCTGCCCAATCCAAAATAACCAAGGTAGAGCTCAGCTCGGGGAACCGTGTGGACGGCTTCCGGTTAACGTTCGGCAATGGTACGGTGTTGACGGCAGGCGGTGCGAGCACGAACGGATATCAGGCATTGCAGCTAGCTAATGACGAGTATATAAAGGAGATTACGGCGCATAAGGGACAGCGGAACGGCGATGATCGAATCTTCTACCTGGAATTCAAGACGAACAAGGGGAATGTTCTGTCCGGAGGCACCAAGACGTCTTCAGCTGCAACCTTTAAGGCTCCGGACGGTTCGTATATTGCCGGCTTCTTCGGCAAGGCAGAGGCGGAGCTGGATCGAATAGGAGTCATTTATAAGCAGCTTGCGCCATAATGAAGGGGCCAAGGTGCTAAATAAGCGGTGCATCCGTTAATAGAAGCCCGGTTGGAACAATCGTTGTAATCACTATTTCCAATCGCGTAATAAGGATAGGATAAACCTCCAAGCCATTTGGAGGTTTTATTTATGCGTTAAGCCAATAAAACGCGGATGCCCTGACCTCCATAATTTGCTATAATTATAGGAATTGAACGATTGTCAATTATCGAGCACGATTTTTGTATTGGAAATGAGCAGGGGGTTACTATGAACAATATTCAACGTATTTGCGTTTTCTCCGGTTCTAATCCCGGGAACCATACCGATTACGAGGCTTCTGCACTGCGCTTGGGAGAGGTGCTGGCTGTCCGCGGCATCGACCTGGTCTACGGCGGAGCGAGCGTCGGGCTGATGGGCCGTGTTGCGGATAAAGTGCTTTCCATGGGAAGAAAAGCGATTGGCGTTATGCCAACAGGCCTCTTTCGCGGGGAAATCGCCCACACCGGCTTGACCGAATTCCACGAAGTAGGTACCATGCACGAGCGGAAGAAGCTGATGGCTGACTTATCCGATGCGTTCATCAGTATGCCGGGAGGCCTCGGAACTTATGAGGAGCTGTTCGAAGCCGCATGCTGGTCGCAAATCGGAATTCATCAGAAGCCGATTGGGCTATTGAATGTAAGAGGCTTCTATGATCCTCTCATCGCCATGCTGGAGCATACCATAAGAGAGGGCTTTATGCGCGAGGAAAATCTCGGACTGCTCGTGGTTGAGTCCGATCCTGAGCTCTTGGTGGAGCGTCTTCTACATTATGTTCCTGTGAAGCAGGGACAGAAATGGGTGGAATTAAAGTAACACCCGAATGTTGTACCATGGATTGAGTGCTTAAACACCAAAGGACCCATAACCCGCCGGTTGGCGAGAGGGTCCTTTTAGTTATTACCGCTAACTTAAGATTATCTGGAGCGGCTTCCAGTTGGCGTAATAAGAGGGCCCATCTCCTCTTGCGGATAAGCCCTGACATTACGTTTAAAAAATACTCCAGTCAAAAGCAGCCGAAAGTGTCTCCAGCAAATGCACACCAGCGGTACTGTTCCCCTTTGCATTCAATGCAGGACCTACAACACCGATACCGTATCGGCCCGGAACGAGGGCAAGCACACCCCCGGAGACGCCGCTCTTGGCCGGAAGCCCGACACGAATGGCGAAGGCGCCGGATTCATTATACATCCCGCAGGTTATCATGAACGATTTGGCGATCTGCACATAACGGCGGGGGATAAGCTGACGGCCGGTTTGCGGATCGGTGCCGTCATAAGCCAGCACCAACGCCATTCTCGCCAGATGCAAGCAGTTCACTTCGATGGAGCAATGCTTGAAATAGACCTCCAGCACTTCCTCTACATCGGCATCCAGCACACCATTGGCTTTAAGAAAATAAGCCAGCGAGCGATTGCGGTGAGCGGTAGCCGTCTCCGAACGAAATACGGCGTCGTTATAGGTTAACGAGCTATCGCCGGCAAGCTCCCGGAAGAACGACAGGATGCGCTCGGTCTTCTGAGCCGGTGTATCTCCGTCAATAAGCGAGGAGACCGTGATGGCTCCGGCATTGATCAGGGGATTAAACGGAATGCCCGGATCGACAAGCTCCAGCTTCAGCATGGAGTTAAAGTTGTCCCCGGTAGGCTCCATACCCACCTTGGCGAATACGCCGTCCTCTCCTTTATCCATTAAGGCAAGCAGCAGTGTAAATACTTTGGAAATGCTCTGTAATGTGAAAAGCAGCTCATGGTTCCCGGCGTTGACCCTTCCGGAAGAACCGTCCAGGATGGTCACTCCGAGTGCATCCCAAGGAGCATGGGCCAGCTCCGGAATGTAAGAGGCCACTTTCCCCTGAGATGATTGCTTGCGGCTTGCTTCCACCCAGCCGGGAAGCTCTTTGCTAAGTCGGCTCCATTCGGAATCCATACATTTATTCCTCCACTCGATTCCTTTTTTTTATCTTTTTCGACAAGGGCGTCTTTCATCCCTTTGTGATGTAACAGGGAATTTTGAAAAACTTTATTGCCATACATTTCTGGAAAAAGTTAACTGAAGCACAGAGTCAGGTTAGCTCGGAGGTATTTTCATAAAAATGGGAGCCGGAAAGGAAGAGGTTATATACGGACTATAGATGTTTACGCTTACAAAGGTGATAATCGGTGTGATTCCGTTCTCCTCTATGCATTATGCTGGCCCGGAGACGGCAATTCCATCCGGAAGCCAATAGGAGGTGACTCCCGCAACGAATCCTTATGGTATGTAAAGGCTAGATCATTATGAAACCTGAAGGAGGTAAAGTAAAGGTTATGAGAATGAAAAAGGGATCATGGAGTTCATTTTTGAAGCTGTGGGTTGCGTTATGCACAGTGCTGCTTGTGTGGACACCCATTCCAAAAGCGCAGGCGGCGGTTACGCAGGCTGGGGTTGTTCAGAACATTAACATAAACGACAGCGCGAATGCCGCAGCCTGGTCACTTCAATACAGCCTACAGCCTGGGGATAAGCAATATGGAGACCGGGCGACGACCATCACTACGCTGCCGGATCCATATTACGGATGGCAGTGGTTTCAAGCTGCAGCGAGCTCCAAGAATTACACGGGTTCTACACTGCTGTCTTTTCAGGTGCTGGTAAAAGCCCAAATCTATGTGGCATGGGACTCAAGAAAAACGCTGCCAAGCTGGCTGTCCGGCTGGTATGATACCGGAGATGACATGGTCAACAGCGATTCCGTGAGGTTTCGTGTTTATAAGAAAGATGTAAGCGCTAACACAAATGTTGCTTTGGGCAATACCTCCGGCGGGGACAGCTATACGGTTATCGTAAAGGATTTAAGCCCTATCGGCTGGGCGGGCTACGACGCTCTCGGGCAAAACGGCACGACAGGCGGAGCGGGAGGATCGATCGTGACAGCCACGAATCAGCAGGAGCTGGAGGCTTATGCCAACTCGGCAGATCCGCTTACCATTCGCGTTCAAGGGACCATCTCCATGTCGCCTTGGGGCTATAAGGTGAAAGTAAAATCGAACAAGACGATCATCGGCTTGGGTACCAAAGCAGCGCTGGTCTACGGGGGCCTGGAAGTAACGAACAACGAAAAAAATGTCATCATCCGCAATCTCACCATTAAAGACTCCTTCCAATCCTGGGACGGGAAGCTGGGGGATTGGGACGCAATTACCGTTCAAAATGGCGCCCATCATGTTTGGATTGACCGCTGCACGCTGACGCATATGGAGGATGGCTTGATGGATGTTGTGAAGGGCGGCGATTACGTCACCTTGTCCAACACCGTGCTATCCAACCATAACAAAACGATTGGCATAGGAACGGACGGTTATGCGAACCGGCCTCGCGTTACGATTCACCATAATTTTTTCAACGGAACGAATCAGAGGAACCCAAGGGTCAATAGAGCCGATGTCCATGTGTTCAACAATTATTATCTGAACATTGGGGACTATGGTATTACAAGCCATAACGATGCGGATGTTTTGGTCGAAGGCAACTATTTCAAGGATTCGGAGGATGTCACGCAGATCGATCTGGCTACCCCGGGAGATATTGTATTTACTAGCGACAACATCAAGGATAACTGCACTGGGGCCAACGATACGAGGGGAAGCGTGTTTAATCCGGCAGACTACTATTCCTATATCAAAGATAGCGCGTCAACTGTGCCCGCCAATGTTCTCAAAACCGCCGGCGCAGGTAAAATCCGCAAATAGCAGAAAGGATGGTCCATATGCTGAAATGGTGGAAGATGGTTTGCGGCGCAGCGCTGCTGGCGGTTTCGCTGGCTTCAGCCCTGCCTGCAGGGCAAGCTTATGCTGCTGCCCCTTTGTGGGATGATGATTTTAACGCCGGCACGGCAGGAGCGGCACCCTCGGGATATACTTTATCCGAAGCGGGAGGTACCGTTAGGGTCGTTAACGTGCCCAGCGCATCGAATAAAAGCGTCTATCTGAACGATACCAGCACAACCGGGCTGGTCAATTTGAAGAAGACGTTTGCGGCACAGACGGGAACGACGGAGCTGGAGCTGAAATTTATGCAGCCGGCAATGGTGAATAATACGAAGATAATCCGCTTGTTAAGCGGTAATACGCCTGCCGTCTCCATTGAAACGATATCCGGCGGCATTGCTTACCGCAACGCGGACAACACCTATACAACGCTGATAAGCGGCTACCAGCCGAACATTTGGTACAGCATCCGGATTGTGGCCAACGCTGCCACCGATAAAGCAGACGTGTATTTGAATGGTGTCAAGAAGGTGAGCCAGGCGTCCTTTTATTCCGCTGTTTCGGTCATTGACGGATTGGAGTCGTATACCCCCAACTCCTCGGCAGGGTCTCATTATTTGGATGATGTCGTTGTGAAACCGGCAGCGTCCGGCGTGCCATCCGGAGCATTAATCGTTGATGCCGCAGGCGGCCCGGGCGTCTACACGACCGTTCAAGCGGCCATTGATGCGATTCCGGTGAATAATACGACCCCCAGGACGATTTATGTGAAGAACGGCACCTACAATCAGAAGCTTACGTTCCCGGCCAATAAGCCATATATCACTCTGCTCGGCGAAAGCGCGGCCGGTACGATTCTCACCTATAACGACAGCGCTTCCTCAGCGGGAGGAACGACCAACAGCTCGAGCGTATTCGTCTACGGTAATGATTTTACAGCGGAAAATATTACGTTCCAGAACACGGCGGGACCGGCCGCAGGGCAGGCGGTTGCGCTGTACGTAGGTGGGGACCGGGCCAGCTTCGGCAATGTGCGAATCCTCGGCAATCAGGACACGCTATATGCCAACGGCAGCGGAAGACAGTATTACCGGGACAGCTACATCGAGGGTACGGTCGATTTTGTCTTCGGGTCGGCTACGGCCGTCTTCGAGAACTGCGAGCTGAAGAGCAAGAACGGCGGCTATGTCACTGCCGCATCCACAGACCAAAGCAAGGCTTACGGCTATGTATTCATTACCAGCAGCCTGACAGCCGGCGGGGCGGGGAATGACACTGTCGCTTTGGGACGCCCTTGGCGGCCTTATTCCTCGGTCACCTATTTGTACACATGGATGGATACCCATATCAAGCCTGCCGGCTGGGATGATTGGGGGAATGCGGCGAACCAGAGCACAGCAAGGTACAAAGAATTCGGCTCTACGGGACCCGGAGCAGACGCAGCCTCCAGAGTCAGCTGGGCAGGGCAGCTAACCTTATCGCAGGCGGGTGCGATGAGCGCACAGAGCGTGCTGGCGGGCAGCGACGGCTGGGATCCGACGTATTAGGAAGAAAGCCTTCTAGCTTGCTTTTATAGCAAATCGAGGGCCTTAAGCCTCCCCGCAAAGTGCCTGAGCCGCTTTCGAAGCCATGGCCCACTACTTTGTCGGGTTATTTTAATATTCATGGTAAAGTCATGGGAATAAGGAGGGTCAGGGTTATAATCTAGATACGGAAATCATTCTATGATATACTTTTCTAAGCAAAAAATACGATTAAGGAGTAAAATAATGGAAAAAACATTGATTTTCGGTCACAAAAATCCGGATACGGACTCGATTTGCTCGGCTATTGCTTATGCTGATTTGAAGACGAAATTAGGCGCTAACGTAGAGCCTGTTCGTCTTGGCAATATCAGCAGCGAAACTCAATTTGTTTTGGATTATTTTAAAGTAAGCGCGCCGCGCTTGGTTGAAGCTGTGGCTAACGAAGTGAACGACGTTATTTTGGTCGACCACAACGAGCGTCAACAAAGCGTAAGCGACATTGAGAAAGTCCGTGTTACTGAGGTTATCGACCATCACCGTATCGCCAACTTCGAAACCAGCAATCCGTTGTACTATCGTGCCGAGCCTGTAGGCTGCACAACAACGATTTTGAATAAATTGTTCAAGGAAAACAATGTACCGGTTCAAAAAGAAATCGCAGGCTTGATGCTTTCCGCCATCATTTCCGATACCCTTCTTTTGAAATCCCCGACTTGCACAGCTCAAGACGTAGCGGCTGCTCGTGAATTGGCTGAAATTGCAGGCGTGGAGCTTGAAACATACGGCTTGGCTATGCTGAAGGCCGGCGCAGACCTGAGCGACAAAACCATCGCTCAACTGATCTCCCTGGACTCCAAAGAGTTCCAAATGGGCGGCAGCAAAGTAGAAATCGCTCAAGTGAACGCTGTGGACGTGAACGACGTTCTGTCCCGCCAAGCGGAGCTGGAAGCGGCTCTTTCCCAAATCATCGCCGACAAAGGGCTGGATCTGTTCCTGTTCGTCGTTACCGACATCTTGAACAACGACTCCATCGGCGTAGCATTGGGCAGCAAAGCCAGCGCGGTAGAGCAGGCTTACAACGTAACATTGTCCGGCAACAAAGCGGTGTTGAAAGGCGTTGTATCCCGCAAATCGCAAATCGTGCCGGTATTGACCGACATTTTCAACAAGCAATAATTGCGCTTCGGATAAATAGCTCCCCAACAGGAAATGGCTTCATCAGCCTTGCTCCTGTAAGGGGAGCTTTTTTTGAGGAATTATTAATATCTGAGATATAGAGGTGAGAGCTATGCTAGCCAAGCTGCTATTGGAATCGAACGCCACGGTCATTTTCTCGGGTGCCGGGATGTCCACCGAAAGCGGACTGCAGGATTTTCGCTCAGCGGATCGGGGGATGTGGAATAACCGGAATCCAATCGAGCTCGCAGACATTGAAGCTATCCATTCGAACCGGGCGGAGTTTGTCCGTTTTTACCAATGGCGTATTCAAGAGATGAACTCACATCAGCCCAATGAAGGACACTATATTCTAGCAAGCTGGGAGCAGCAAGGACATATCCGCGGCATCATTACTCAGAATGTGGAAAATTATCATGAACAAGCGGGCACAAAGCGGATAGCCAAGCTGCACGGAGATCTGGGGAGCATGCGCTGCATGAGCTGCGATAAGCAGTATGAATCCCGAATGTACGGTCCACCTGTCACGATGACGACATGCAGCTGTGGAGGGGTTATCAGACCTAATGTCGTGCTCTTTGGAGAAATGCTTCCAGATGCTTCGCTTCGGCTAGCAGAGAGCCTCATAGATGGAGTTGAGCTGTTTATTGTGTTGGGCTCCTCATTACAGGTAAGCCCAGCCAACCAGCTTCCTAGAAAGGCAAAAGCTCAAGGAGCGAAACTGGTCATTGTGAATTATGACCCGACTCCTTTGGATTCTTATGCAGATTTGGTCATTCATCGCTCTATAGGTGAGACTTTGCTAAAGGCGGATGAGGAGATAAGGGGATAGAAGGCGTATATGGAGCAGGATACGGTCTATTCCCATGTATTTAAAGACTTGCAGCTATCCTTAAACAAACTGTTTACTCTGGAATAAACACAACAAAACCGGCGAGACGTTTCTCGGCCGGTTTTCCTTCTTACAAAAATTTCCTGTTATGCTTCTTCCCGTCATAGGTGAACAGCACAGGCTTCGACTCCACGACCGTTTCCAGATGAACGGTCTTGCCCCACAGCTTCTGAATATAAGGGAGCGTACGCTCCACATATTTCAGATCCAGCTCAACGCCTTCGTAGGAGTGCTTCAGGTACAGCTCCCCGTTCTTCTCGTAATCGCCGTTTTCGACGACGATATAAGGGAAGCCGCCATTGACGCGGGAATAGACGAGCTGATCGCGGATATGGGCCCAGGTTTTGTCGGTAATCTTCCATTCAGGGCCTTTCTTCTCGAAAATGTACAGGTCCATATCGTCAACGAGCTGCTTGGTCAGGTAGTTGCGGATGAAGGACAGGTCGGAGTCGTATTCGCGGACGTCGAATATTTTGCGGCGTCCCTGGCCTTTCTGACGTCCGTACCGCTCCTGTTCTTCCTCTGTCGGATTATCCCAGCGCTTCTCGATATCCTCGAAAATTTTTAACCCCAGATAGTAAGGGTTCAAGCTGTGCCGGGACGGAACGACGACAGAGGAGTTCAGCTTGGCGAATTCGATCGTCTCATCCTCAGTCAGATCCAGCTCGCGGAGAATCCGTTGATGCCAGTACGAAGCCCAGCCTTCGTTCATGATCTTCGTCTCCAGCTGCGGCCAGAAATACAGCATTTCGTCGCGCAGCATTGTCATGATGTCTCGCTGCCAATCCGTAAGGTAAGGCGCATGCTCCTCGATAAACAGCATAATGTCCTTTTCGGGCTTGGCCGGGAATCTCGGCGTTTCTTCCTTAAGCGCAGGCTTTGAGGATACGTTGTCCAGGTCCCACAGGTCCTCGTAGCCGAGCTTGCGTTCGGCGGGCTCTTCTTTTTTCTTTGGCTTTCGCTCCAGATTTCTGCGGGTTGCATCGTACGGCTTGGAGATGGAAGGATCGACATGCTCCTGGATGGCCAGCACAGCGTCGATGAATTGTTCCACCTCGTCGGTGCCGTACAAGATTTCATACTGCCGGACGCGCTCCGCCGTAGCGGACATGCTCTCGACCATGTTGCGGTTCGTCTTGGAGAAACGGGCGTTATTTTTGAAAAAGTCGCAGTGTGCCAGCACGTGTGCGACAATGAGCTTGTTCTGGATCAGGGAGTTGCCGTCGAGCAGGAAGGCGTAGCAGGGGTCGGAGTTGATGACAAGCTCATATATTTTGCTTAAGCCGAAATCGTACTGCATTTTCATCTTATGAAACGTTTTAACGAACCATCAGTAGAATGAAGAAGCTAAATGTCCCATACTACCTGGTGATTTCCGTCTTTTTTCAATATAACTTTTCGGACCATCGTACGCAATACGATCTTTTGCTCTTCCTCATTCAGGTAATCCCATGCGGGACCTATCTCGCTCAGTAAGTTGGCAATGTTATCCGGCTTACTAACTCCCTCATAGGAATTTTTCAATACATCGTCCAATTGATTCTGAAGAGCCTCTCTTTCAAGCTCCAGTCTGTTTATGCGGTCACTTAATGTAGAAGCTTTGACGCCGCTTTGAATAGCATCCAATAAGTTTTCCAGGCTTTCATTCACGCTATTTAGCTTAATGGTAAGACTAGATATGATACTATCATCTTCTGTATTATTTTTATTATCCACATCTTCCAAAAACTTTTTCGGATCAACAGAGTAGCTCTTTATTTTACTTATGACGAAATTTTCTACCGATGCCCGGCTGAAATAACCCAACGAACAATGATTGTTTCGATCCTTCTTTCTCACATGCTGCTGTTTACATGCGTACAGATTATATGAGTATAGCTTTCCTCGCGGCTTCGTATTTCTAATTACATGGACTACATTGCCGTTACACACTCCACACTCCAAGAGACCTGTTAATAGATATTCTCCAAGAGGTGTAGAGCCTTCGGCTCGGGCCTCCTGCTCACGCTGCGCAGCCTTCCAAGTTTCTATATCAATTATTGCTTCATGATTCCCGTCCACGAGCTCACCTTCATTGATCAATTTTCCCATATAAATAGGCCTCGCCAACATGTCGCGAATAACGCTGTGATCTATTACCCGGGCCTTTGTTCGGCTAGCTGCCCATTCCGCTATCTGTAACCTTGACTGTCCCGTTATGTATCTCTTATATATTTCTCTGACAATTTGGGCTTCTTCGGGTATTATCTCTAATTGTTTATTTTCTTTGTCCCAGCTGTAACCAAAAGGGACGCGCCCGCCGGGCCAGAAGCCTTGATTAACCTTCTCTCTTCGGCCTGATACAGTACGTTCTACAATCATATCACGTTCCAGCTGGGCGAAGACGGCCAACACTCCGATCATGGCTTTGCCGAAAGGGGTTGACGTATCAAAGGGCTCGGTCGCTGACTTGAAAATGACGTTGTTCTTTTCGAAAACATCCTCCAGGAGATAAAGAACATCCTTTTGCTTACGGCTTAGCCGGTCAAGCTTATAGACGATGACACCGTGAATTTTCCCTTTCTCAATGTCTCTTATTAGCCGCTGCATAGCGGGCCGTTCAAGCTTTGTTCCGGTGTAACCATCGTCTATATAAAGCTTGTAGTTTGCCCAGCCCTGGGACTGACAATAAGCGATTAATCGCTCTTTCTGGACATCGATCGATGTCCCATGCTGAGCTTGCTCTTCTGTAGATACACGAAGGTATATAGCAATGGCTCTAGTTATTTCGTTAATTGTTGTGGTAGTAACCATTATTGACACTTCCTCTTTTGTGAATACCCCTAGCAATAAAAGAAAAAGCCATCTCAATTGAAGGCTTTTTCAAATTAGCGTAACCAGCAAGTCATTCTAATTCAATCAATTTCCAACAGCATCCCAAAAATCCACTTCGTGTACTATGATTATTTGCTTTCCTTCTTTACGCAAATTAATAGCTTTTTCAATCTTGCGGCCATAACAAGAGAATGCCCAGCAGGAATTGCCCTCATCCCCAACGATTAAATAATTCGTATCTTTGAGTACATTATCATGATACTTACCGCCATTATCTGTAATTATTTTAGCAATCTCAGAGCGTTTCATTTTACCAGATGTACCAGTAAAGCAGAATTTCTTATCTGTTATTTCAATATTAGGACCAAGGGCGCAAATTCCCTGGATATTCATTTGTTTTTTTAATTCTAGCAAATCCCCATGGTTAATATTATACGAAGTGGTTGTATCAATAAAATCAGCAAAGAATGCCTTTAATAACATCTCTTCTTCATTGTCAATTTTTCCATCCTTAAGTACATTATGTAGTAACGAGTATACCTCATCATAAGGGTAAACAGATTCAAGATGTGAGTTGTCATTCAACCAGTCTCGGAGCTGATTAAGTTCTTCCAAAGTAATTTGATTATCACTCAAAATCCCATGCAACATTCCATGAAGTACTTGAATATCTGAAGATACTACATCGAAATAAGGGTTTTCATTCAAGTAAGCATTACATAGCCAGTTAATATCTTCAACTTCCTCATCTGTCAAAAAACCATCTGAAACAGCCTCTTTAACCATTGGTATTAATTCATTGAAAGGAAATTTATTAATATGATCAGTTTGTAGAAGGCACCAATGCTGCAATTCTTCTATCTCTTGCTTATTCAAAGAAGAGTCTGCCTGCATACCTTGAATCAATCCCTTCAAAGTATTAAGAGATTTTTCAAACTCAGCTTTACCCATATATTTTTTATAATTGCGCTCCATTGTTACAAAACTCCTTCCTTGTCGGAAAATGTCGTTAAATCATTGAAATTTATGAAAAATATTCCTCACTTGGGTTTAAAAAAAAGGCGATTGCCTATTACTTGCGGTAGACCAAGTTAATACCGTCGAATCCATGAAGTTGTATGTACTCCTCATCACGTTCTATTCTGGTTTTTTCATTGAAATCATCAATCCAAGAGCTTAGATATCCTTTTGACATGAGATAGGTTTCACTCCCACATAACCTACAATATCTATCATTGCCGCTCGCTATTTTACCACAAGAACTTATTGTATTGAATCCATCGGGATCCACGTTCAAGCAGCGATTAAATAAATGTTCTCCACATTGTGTACAGTGGACTGCATCATCTTCAAAATCGTTAAAAGCACATCTGGGACAATAAAGAAAGCGATTGTTTTCATCGATTGGAATCTCTTTTCTTTTAACTGGTTCCATGGATTCGTCACCCTCAATTTGTTCTGAAAATAACTCATCAATTGTTGCGGCAATTTCATAATTGTAATTTTGTAATCCATAATCAGCAATAAATTCGGAATAATGAGCGAACATAGCTTCATCCAACTTGTAATTATTAAGTTGATTGAGAAAGTCTGATCTGAATTTCGCAGCTTGGAAGGACAGATCGCAGATATTCATTATGAAATCGGGATGAAAATCGTTAGTTTGATTTAATGCTTTCAGTACTGTGACAGGAGCCAGCAGCTCGGCCGCAAAAATATCGGCTTCCTTTTCTAAAATCTTATACTCCTCAGAAGTTAACCCGCCGCGGCTCAGCATGGTTTCTTCAAAATCTATAAGATGTCCAAGAACAATATGAGCTATTTCATGAGCTATTGTCCACCGAATGCGTCCGGCATTTCTAAGCGTGTCATCGTATACTACAATGTATTGCCCTTGTTCATCGTCTTCATGTGCAGCCAAATATTTAACCTTTGCATCTGCATTATCTTTCTTTAATGAAAAGGGATCATCATGTCCTGTGTTCCTGGCGTCGCTCCAGGACATGATTATCCATCCGTATTTTTCAAAGAATGAGAAGGGATCTGTAGGTAAAGTACATGAACCTGATTCTCGAAGAAACTCTCCCGCCTTTTTTATAGCGTAGAAGGACCTAGGCTTAAGGGGGATTTTTTTCTTTTTTCGCATAGGCACAATCCTCAGCTTTATCCATGATGTGAAAAACATTCTAATCATTTTTAGATATTTGCTTTTTCTTTTTTGCATAAGCAATTATATCCTCAACTTGCTTTGCAATGATGTCGAAATCTTCTTCATCTAGTTCTTTGGCTCTAGCCAGGCTTCTTATGATTGGTCTAGCTGCTTCTGGGGCACCTTCAAGTTCCTTTGCTTCTTCAGAGGTAACATTTGTTTTACCCAATAAATAGTCAACTGACACACCGCATACATCTGCTATTTTTTGGGCTGTTTCAATATCGGGCTCTCTTTTACCTGCTTCATAATTTGTATAAGTAGTCCTAGCAACACCTATTTTTTTAGCAATTTCTTCTTGAGTCCAGCCATTTGAAATTCTTAACTTCTCCAAATTTGATAGTAACAATGAATTCACCTCATGGTTTTGGAGGTTGTTTCTTTTTTATGGCGTAAGCAATGATATCCTCTACTTGTTTGGCTATAATGTCATAATCTTCATCATCGAGTTCAGGTGCTCTGGACAGACTGCGAATTATTTTTACTGCTTTGGGTGGAACTGTACTCTCAATATCTGATCGTGATGTCGGATCATCTGTCAGTCCAGTTAAATAATCAGTTTTTACATCAAAATACTCTGCAATTTTTCTTAAGGTAGAGACTTTAATCTCACGCTCCCCTAGCTCCCACATACCAATAGTACTCGAAGAAACATTCATCCTCTTAGCAAGCTCAGCTTGGGAAAGGTTCGCATTTTCGCGTAACTGTGCCAGTCTTTTTCCAGCAATTTTGACTACGTCCTCATCCTTCACAACGTATCACGCTCCATTAAGAAACTATTATAAATCACAAAACGTGATTAATAAATATTAATCACAAAACGTGGTTGACAATTCACGAAACGTGGCTATAATGAAATTATGATAACCACAAAACGTGATTAAAGGAGGCTAAACATGAAAAATATGATGCTAATTTCTTTGAGAAAAAATCTCGGGCTTACACAGAAAGAAGCAGCAATTAAGATCGGAATTTCAACAAGCTCATTAGCAATGCTTGAAATAGGGGAACGGTCCGGTCGCGATTTGGTTAAGAAAAAAATTGCTGATTTCTATAATAAGACAGTAGACGAAATTTTTTTTGCGAAGCATACCCACGAATCGTGTTCAAAAATATCTTAAGGGAGCATGTACATGGAATTTAAAACATTCTCGGACAACGACGACTCAACAAAAAATGCATTTGAAGAAATTGCCGCCGCTTCGGATTCAAGCATTTCACCAGCTCGCATGAGTGAACTTATGATTTTCGCTGGAAACCTAATTCAGACCGCAGTCGAGAAAAAAGCTATTACATTGGATGAACTTAGGTTTATTACATCGCTTTTAAAAGGAGCAGTTGAGCTTTATTACTCCAAAAGGTAGAAACAGTTTGCTTCTAATTATTCACTCAGTAGGTTCATACCATATACCAAAAAGGAGGGATGCATATGGATCAACCAGCGAATAACCAACCTGAAAAGATAGGCCCTGAAATGTTTTCGTATGAGAAGAACAAGCTAATCCATGAAATCATCTATCGTGCTGTATCAAGGGCCATCCAGAACGGTACTTTTGATCCGAACAAACACAAAGTAAAATCCGAATCGAGCTTGCCGGTAGAGTCAGCCATTTAATGCATTCGTCGGGAAAGCGTTAGCTTTCCTCGTCGCAAAGTGGACAAGCCTACTTGAGAAATTTTGCGATGTCTATTCCGAGCTGCTTGCAGATTTTTCGAATGTCTATTGTCGCTTTCATTGTCAATCACACTCCTAAAAAAAGCCCACTACCTATACATGGGCAGCGGGTGAAGGTTATGTTGGTTGACTTTATTTTACAGCTAAAAGGGCGACCCTGTCTGTTCCAATATGGACCAATGGGGGAGGTGAAACAGGGGTGGACCTGGGGCTTGTCATGCAAAAATGTCGTGAAAAGGCTGGACTGAGCCAAGAACGACTTGCTCTATTATTAAACAAATCACGCAGCTGCATCAGCAAGATTGAAAATGGTCGCAAGGTATTGGATGCACAAACCATGATGCAATGGACCGAAGCAACTGGAACGCGTGAGGTATTTGTAAGTTTTGTTTATGGTGTGGATGCACCAACAATAATTCAAAATGTGCTCTCATTAGTGGGTGCTGCTTAATAAGGAGGGGAAAGGGATGTTGTTTAATCAATCGGTTCAGGATGGCGAGAACCTAAACAAGCTCCATATGATCCGCAAGATGATGCTAACTAATCCAGAAGTGTTCGATCAAATTTCCTTGTGTAACAACCTGATATGGGTAAGTGGAGAAATTGAGGAAATATTGCGCGGACAAAACGAAAAAGCCGCCATGCCGGGCGACTTAGACGTTAATGATTTTAGAAAAATGTGCAACTCTATTATACCTGTTACTGGACAGGCTGGCAAGGAGGAATCCTATGCATAAACACAAGCTGCTGGGCCAAATAATGGGGCTGGCCTATCTACTGAACGAAAATTCTACATATCAAGTGTTTGTGAGTTTTTCCGGGCATGTGAATGCAGCCTATGTTTACTTGAGAGATCCAGAATCGGACGAGAATTTGGCAGAATCCTATTTTTACTTAGATAGTCCCGATGCTGAGAAACAACTGATCGAGGTCAGCTCCCAGCTATCCGATATTTTGACAACCGGGGAGATTGATTATAGTCGGCTGCATAAAGGCGTACGATTGGGTCGCGAGACAGCGTTCCTTTGCTATGATGCCTTTTATTGTAGTGGTCGTCACGGCGACGTTAAACAGGGCCATTAAGCCGTGAGCGTGGGCAGGAGCTATCCTGCTCGGTTGGCATCAGCCAAAATTTATAGAGAAGGGAGGAACTGGGTTGAATCAAGAGGAATTGCGGCAACTTTTCTGCGGCGCAGAAAATGCTGTTTCTGAAATGGAGAAGGTCTTTAAGAGGCACGAACAACTTGAAACGGTCATTGTTAATCCTAATAGTTGGGTTGGAAAAGAACTCATGCGGCAAGGAAAACGGCTAATCGATCTAAGACACGAAATCCACGATTTGTCCATATCGATTAACCGTTTGGAAAGAAAAATTGACAAATTATTTGATGAGAAACATGTCATAGTGACAGGAACATTGGAAGACCAAATTCTCAAAAATATTGTTAATCGTTTGTCTGGGACTTTTGGTAAATCATTTCATGATACTCCTTGATTGCTATCGTAGATGCTCTGGCTGCAATTGCACCAATGAGTTCTGCTAAACCAAGATCGGAATCATCGGGTATGAGTGTTGAATTAAACTTTTCAACAACCTTTTTTTCCAACTCGTTGAAATCAATTTTCAATTGGTTCACCTCCTACATTTCAAATTTGGTTGGTCTGGACAACTACCATAATTCGACAAAATAGGAGAAAAGTCCTTCAAAGGAAAAAGCCGCCCGTGGAAGGGGCGACTTAATCAAGTTCCATTTTAAAAATAACGATGCGTTTATTATAGCTTTTTCCGTGCAATTTTGGCAAGAGATTGGGGAAAGGAGTGGACCAATAACATCATGGCATGGATAGAAAGTCATCAAACATTAGAGGGACACCCAAAGTTGAAACGTCTCGCAAGAAAGCTAGGGACTAGTGCCCCGGCAGCAATTGGGCATCTTCACCTCATTTGGTGGTGGGCCATGGACTATGCGCAAGATGGTGATATCACTAAGTACGATCCAGAGGATATTGCCGACGCAGCGATGTGGAATGACGATGCGCATACCTTCATTGATGCGTTATGCTTCGCTGGTTTTATTGACCGTTTTGAGGGTCGAACCGTTATTCATGATTGGTACGACTATGCTGGGAAGCTTATTGAAAAAAGAGAATCCGATGCCAAAAGAAAGAGGGAATCTAGACGTCAGAAGGACAGCAAAGGTATGTCCGCAGGACGTCCACCGGACGGCGCAGGTACCGTACCTAACCTAACCGAACCTAACCAAACCGTACCATACCATACCGAAGATGAACCGTACACGCCCGAGCAGCATTTAGCTGAAATTGAGAGATTCGAAGCGCTCGGACAAATGCAAGAGCAAGAACTTGCATCGTCGTCTTCTGCGGAAACGGTTATGGATATTCATCGGAAATTCTTTGGGACCATGGTTATGAGCCCGGCCATGAGTAATTTTATTCAAAAACTACGCGAGAAAGGGAAGTCGGAGGAATTTATTAAAGAGCTGCTCCAAGAAGCCGGGGAAACCTCAACAGGTAAGCCGCCTTTGCGATTCATTGAAACAATTGCGAAATCGTGGATTGAACAGGGAATTGAATCCAGGGAGCAAGCGCAGCTTAAAAAGCCGAAAACGGGTTCAAGTGGCGGTTCTAACAATCGTAAAAAGGAAAAGCCTAAAATGCCGATTGTCACGGATCAGGGCAGCCGAGAAATGCTAAGCAAGGAAGCTTATCGAGAATCTGTAGCCCGTACATTTGCGCTTGATGGCAAGACTTTGACAGATGCAGAGTTCGAAAAACGGTGGGCTACTTACGAGGCGAAGTGGAGTGTTAAAACTGGATAGTTGGTACGCCTATCAGGTAAAAAACGTTTCTTGAACGATAAACGCGGTTTGTGAGGGGTGAATCAGAAAATATGATAGCTGGCCTGGAATGGGATTACAAATGGTCTGATGAGGCCATTGAGAAGTTTATAGAATGCTGGCAGAACGGCATGGATGACAAAGAAATTGCAAGAAAATTGAGGAGGCGGTTCCCGGAAGTGGTCATTCTTCGAATGGACTTAGAGGAGCAAAAACGCTTGCCTAAACGAAATGGGTTTCAAATGCTGAAAACTCAGCGGAAACCATACGGGAAAGCCAAAGACATTAATCTTAATCGATTGCGGTTGTTGTACCTTAATCCTGCCTTGACTCTATCGGAAATAGCAGATGTGATGGGTTGTCACTCAAGAACTATTTCAAAATTGATTCGACGCGAACATCTGAAGAACCCGGAGCTCTGGCCCCGGAGAATCAACCAACAGCAATCTACGGAATCCGAGGTGATTTGATGCTAACCCGGAAAAAGGTTAAGAAAGAACCGGCTCCCTGGCGGCGTAATATCCTTGCTCATCATCAGGACAGGCCATCGGCGGCAGATCGGAATGAATTTCCAACGAAGATCGTAAAAGAGCTGATTTTCGAGACTGGCGGGCTTTGTCAATGCGGATGCGGTCAGATTGCTGATACAACCCATCACGTTATGCCCAGGGGGCGTAGTGGTCGCGGTGTAAAAACAAACGGAATGCGCCTCAATGGTAAGTGCCATGACCGTATTCAAACCAACGAAGCAGAATTGCAATACTGGATTGCGGTATGGGAAAAACGATACGGCCCTTACTTTTGGTTCGATGAACTGGATTGGATCGAGCATCGTAAGCGGATGGAAGCAGAAAGAGCTATCGAAGAGCAGAAGCTTCAGCGTGCACAAGCCTTGAAACCGATTCATGAGCTATTCGCCGGTTGGGCTGGACGACCCCTTGAAATACATGAGACGAACCTGATAAATCGAGCATTCGGGGATACAAGATCTATTGAGCTTATCACCAAAGTCATTTGCTCCATCAATAAGTCCAATGAAAGAGGAAAATCGAGTGAATAGAATCGGATTCAGAAAGGGCGAGGCCAATTCAAAAGGTGAAGTGTGCTGGAGCTGCGGACACTGGTTGATCAGTGGCGGCTGCTGGATTAATGGACATCACATGAATGTCAATAAAGGTTGGATGGATACGAATGCAGATGATTCTTGTGAATCATGGGTGCCTGAAAAAACTCCAGGGACGATAACCGGCGACATTTGGGAACATGTCCGGGAGGAACTGGAAGGTCAGAACAGCGGAGGGCAAAAGAATGATGAAAATAACAATTCATAAATCTGTTCTACTAAAGCAACTCATTCAGGTTTCCGTTGGAGCTTCAGATAATAATGTGGTCGAGGTCCTTAGAGGTGTGCTTTTTAGCCTAAATGAAGACCGTCTCCAATTGGTTGCGGGAGATACGAACTTTTTCATAAAAACGGAGATACCTGCGACGGATTATAAGATCCACAAACCTGGTGCGATTATCCTTTATGCAAAAGAAGTGACCGAAGTAATTAAGCGGATGCCTGATAGCTTGATCGATATTGAGGTGAAAGACACTTCGGCAAAAATCTCGTCCGGGAAAACCAAGATCACACTAAGAGGTATTGAATCAGAAATGTTTCCCAAACTGCCATCCGATCCTCAAAAGCATGATTTGGAAATGCCCGGAAACGACTTGAAAGAGCTCATCCAGATGACCAGTTTTGCGGTTTATAAGAAAGAAGACTTTCCCATAATTACTGGAATTAGAATGTCATTTACGGATTCAGGCATTAAGTTTACAGCATGTGACCGAAAAAGGTTTGCAATAGTAACCGATCCTCTCAAGAGCGACTTGAACAGAGAACTAGTTATCGCCTCCGAACATATGGGCAAGGTAAACAGCGCAATCAAAGATAACGATACGGTTTCCATTTCAGTAAGTGATCCTATGGTGATTTTCAAAAGTGCGGGCATCACCATCTATGCAAGAATCTTAAACGGATCTTACCCGGATGTAGAAAGCATGTTTAGTAATTCAGAGTATGCATTTTCCATTTGTAAAAGATCCGATCTTGTCGAAGCGCTTGAGAGATCACGCATTACAGCTGAGAAAAACAAAAACGGAGGCTTTCTGATCAAACTCCAGCAGATAAATGGTGAAGTTGTTATAGAAAGCAAAAATGAATATGCAGAAGAAACCAGGGACCATGTAACTGCTGAATTATCGGGCGGGAAGCCCATACTGGTAGGCTGCGACGGCAAGTATTTACTAGATGCACTAAAAGCTATCAAGGATGACACGGTAAAGATTCGCTTTGCGGGTGAAGGGATGCCGGTGATCATTTCTAACGGTGATGAAGATTTAGCTATGTACTTAGTCTGCATTCAACGAATAAGGGAGGATCTTGCTTAATGAAAACCAACTCAACTACTCACGAAATTGGAACACATGAAACACCGGCTCAAGAGAACGGATCGGGGCAAGCGCAATTGGCTGTTGAAGCTGAAGGGCAGCTATCCATGGTTATCGTTGATAACACGTTCGTAGTATTGCAACAGCTTGGGTGAATAGAGAGGACGGTGTTATACAATTGAAGCTTCCACCACCTATGGACAATTGGGGTCTTTGGGATCTGGAGAATATCCGCGTTGATTATTTGTCAGATACTTGGGTGCAAGTGTCATGCAAGCATTTGGTCGTCAACGGCGACATCAAAATCAAGAACATTCGCCTAAATTTTTTCGATAAAGTTCGAGGAGTTAATTTTGAGGAAAAAGTAAAACGGGAATTCATTTCATTTGTTTTAAAAATAAATAAGCAGAACGAAAAGATTATTCGGCTTCGCAAGTTGTCACAAAAGGCTGAAGAGTCGGTTAAGATTCACGAAACATATTGAATAAATTGTCCGTGGGGTGATTGTGTGGAAATAAACGAACACGACGAAGTAGAGCATAAAGAATTTGGTCAAGGAAAAGTAATAGGCATCATATCGAACAGGGCAGTTGTCTTTTTTCACGAATTTGCAAGCGTGCCGTAATGTTTTTTTGAGTGAGTTGTCCAAAGTAATTCAATGAATACGGAAATACATGGGAGGGCTTAGCGTGGCAATAGAAGCACATAAATGCAATCAGCCTGGATGTAAAGGATTTGTCGTTTTTGAGAATGCCGACTTCGATCTAAAGGACATTCCAATGGATGACAAGTACGGCTGCTATGCATTCGATAGACCACATTGCAGCGAGTGTGGCAAGGAGTTTCTGGTCATCCCTTATTACATTGTCATTGACCCGAAGGATAAGGAACTAGGCGATTATGAGCAGCTTGATTCTGCTTGTATGACCCAGTTTGAACGGCGCCAGCGACAACGAAAGATGTACGCAGGCTGAATATGGAGGAACATGCGATGAAAAAATCGTCACGCGGACCCGTTGAAGACTTCCATGAACGAACTGAATATGGGATGTACGATGGTATGTTTTATGAAGAACTAGAAGACGATGGGACAAGCGATATATGCCCAACATGCAAAAAGGTTTACCGTAATTGCACATGTGGTCACGAAGGTGATGAACCTAATTGGTGACGGACAGGTCTGAATACGGAAATACATGGGAGGGTTTGAATGTGATCAAATGGATTGTATACGACAGGAACAGCAGGTCGATCGAAAGCCATGTGAATCACTTGATAACGGATGGCCGGAATGTTTGGGTAGCCCAGCACGCTAAGTATGTGAATAGTGAAGGATATGGCTGGCATGAAAACAAAGAGCCTTTGAACTTACCAGTTACGCATTGGGCAAAGATTAATTTGCCTACGAACACCGATTGAATACGGAAATACATGGGAGGTAGCTATGGATAAATACGAGTGGTTATGGAAGACATTGAAACAGCACAAAAAGGAATTGGTCGAGAAGTTCGAAAAGGCAGGAAAGTCTGTTCCAATCCAACATTCATCTACTCTCTACGTAATGGAAGCACTTGAGCTTAAAGAGCCGGAAAATAATAAAGAAAAACACGCAAATATCAGCATGGAGGAATTGCGTGGAATGGCCGAAGGGCTATGAACATTCGTGAATAATCAAGAACTTAGGAGGAATTTATCCATGAGAACATATCAAATATTCGTTAACGGCAAGCCTCAAGGGACAGTAAAAACGGAAGATGCATCGGCATTCGTTTCGGAAAATTATCCTGGCGTAAAATCCAAAATCGAAGAAGAAAGCGCCGAAATTTATCTGAATGTCGGAATCATGGACGCAATGCGCATCGGCAATCAGTAATGGTCAGTTTTGAATATTCAAATACATGGGAGGTTTTAAGTGTGATTCCAGGTAAAGGCCATGGCTCAATTCTTCTTCATGAAAACGAAGACGGATCGGTTCAGTTGAGGGATAACCTTTCTCGATTATGGTGTGCTTGCGGTCGGCCAGCGGTTCATTACTTTAATGGGGCATTGCCTCAGTACCAATTCAAATGCATTAAATGTGCCTTAGATGAGGACGGAGGGGCGGAAATGAGATCGTACTGTTATATCATTGGCGCTCATTCTCAACGTAAAGCTGAGAGCATTGCCGTAAGTAACGGTTTGCTGCGGCACCAATGGATAAGGGCGCATGGTGGTATGCCATCACATTTATTGGACGGCATTAGGGTCGAATCTCGCGAACAATTACTAGGTGAATTTACGAAAGAGGAGCTATGGCTTTTAACAGCGCATTTGGAATCAACAAACCAGTTGATCTATAAAAAATGATGGAGGAGGTTAAGCTATGCAATCGGTTGCTATGAAAGAAACCATGGATGCAACGGACACAATAGAAGAATTCGAGGAGATACCTTCAGGTAAAAAATTCAAATGGAAAGACCGGTTAGGATTAATTGAGGCATTGGCCCATGAATGTGCTGATAGCGGTAGAAAGTTTGAATCTGTATTCAATAGTGTTCGGTTAACTCCATTCGCTTATTATGCTTCCAAGATGCCAGCTAAGCAAAAAAGCAAGCTTAAGAAGGAGGTTCAGGAGAAGGTCAAAGACATCCTGCATATGAGGGAAGCGGCCGACATAGGGGATACTGTCCGAGTTCCGAAGTACAAGGAAAACCCTCTATTAGGTGGATATGTGCGCGATGGTAATAAGCTCGTAGAAGCAATAATTATAAGCAAAGATACGGTAGCATCCAGCTATCGATATACCGTTCGGAGGATTTCTGACGGCCAGATCCAGAAGGGCAACGGCCATATGATAAAGTCGATTGTCTCCAGGGGTTAATCGTCAAACCGGAAAATGAGGAGAGATAAGAGTGAATTTATTGGCACTTTTGGAAAAACAGCGGGAAGAAGATAGAGGGATGGAAGGCGACTTCCTTCCCAACAAAATCTTGCAGTTGCAAATTGAACTGGGCAAGTTAGCTGAGAATTGGCGTGGGCACATGTATTGGGATAAAGATCAGTTTCCGAGACATGTAGAAATTATAGTCAGTGATGGCGAGTGTGGAACGGAGATATATAATAGATATCCCTTACTTGAATCATACCTAAGCTGCTTACGCTGGATCTTGTCAATTGGCAACGAAGTGGAGATAGGGATTTACTACTCGGAGAAATACAGATTTGATTCTGAAATCGATGCTTTCCAATACATTTATCATGAAACATCGTTGTTCGCAAATGGCGATGATTGGAAAGAAATATTCAATGCTTTCCTTGCTCTTGGGGTAATGTTAGATATAGATTGGAATGAAGTTGAAAAAAACATGTTGGAGGACTAGCACATTGATTAAGGCATTAGTATCCTACGAGAGGCATCATTCCGGAAATTATGTATTAAGGTACAAGGGGCAACAAATCATTGTTCTGAGAGGTGCATTTCTGAAAATCTCGGGTGTTTCGGAACAAGCGGAAATCGGGAGTTTTGAAGTAGATAGAGAGGTTTTAAGGAAATTCGGTTTTTGATTAAAAAGATCCCCCGCTGCTCTTGGTCGGGTCCGCGGGGGAATGCATGTTCTCACCTAAATTATAACATAGAATAGGGTGAGGGTAATGTTGGTTATGTTGGAAGAATTGTTCCCGGAGGCAACAGCTTCAGAAATCAAGCTCACTAAAGCTTATCTTAAAAAATACAGAGAAAAAAAGAAGAAAGCCGAGCTCTTTGAAAGCAACCCCCCGCAGACGGACAAACAGAAGAAAGTATATGATGCATTAAGAAAATTCACTACCTCAATTGAACTAGCTGTTGATCAGATCCTAGATGAGAATGTAAAGGCCGTTGTCGAGTACAGATTTATCAAAGGAAACACTCGAGCGGCGACGATATTGAAATTTAGCGGCTGGAATTATTGCGATAAAACCATAGATCGTAAAATAGAAGATGGGATCGTAGCTATAGCAAATACTCTCCTATACTTGGAATAGAAAGCTATCTGGTTTTTTTTAGATCAAAATTTAATATGGGAGGCTCAATGGTTTTTGGGAGCAACCCTTTTCTAAGTTTATACTCGTACTCCACAACTTTTGGATCAAATGTTTTGCTGAGGAACAGTAATGGATGCATCCTATTGATGAAACGATCGGAATCTATATCATTAAAAAATACAAGTTCCCGGCACAGGTTATGAAACTCTCTATTATCTGTGAAAATCCAATGGTAAAATAGCCAAATTTTTTCGTCGTTAGAAAGCTGTGCTTTAAACATCTTTAAATAAAAATCTTGTTCGGACTCTTCATAGATTAGCCTGAGTATGTTGGTTACATTACCTACATATGGTCCAAGCACATGTTCATTTCCGTTGTATAAAGAATTCACTGGGAAAATTAGTAGATCATATTCAAAATCGATTGGTTTTAAATCCTTTATTGATTCTTTTTCTTTGCTTTCACTATAGGACTCTTCGATTCCTTTAAGCATGAAATCAAACAAGTTATCGTAATGTGGTCTAAAAGGACTGAGGTCTTTATCCAACGAATTTTTGGCGCTTTTAGCCAAACCGTGATGTAAGTCAATTAAATTAAACAGTGTGGTTTCAAACCGCTGTTGCTTTATTAGCTCCCTTTGCAGCTTCATTTCTTCCAAAGATGCCCTATACTCATGTCTAGCTTGGGCAATCTCTGCCCTTTGATAGTTAAGAGAAACTAGGAGAATTAAGAAAGCCGCGAAGTTTAATAGGGGTGCCGCACTACCACCTATCCAATCCCCAATAGTTCCAAGCTGAAGTACATTGCTGAATGTTTGCTGGATGAGTGGATTGATAAATCCATTTCGATTTAAATTCTCAATGATCAAAATGATCAAGGGCAAGGAAAATCCTAGAAAAACAATTGCGTAAGCCATTCTCAATAAATTACGATTTTTGTTTTCAATACCTCGTTCAATTAAATCGTTATCCATTTTTTTCACCTTCCACCAAATGTAATGAAAATAATATACCACAGTGAGAGTGAAAAATGTCCATTTCCGGTCAGGAGCACGTCAACAAGATGTCCGTGGAAGCAAGGTACAGTAGACACATAGAGCCGAAGGGCTCGGGTGATACCTACTGTACCTTTATCACATGTAGGGACTCGGCTGTGCTGTGGGCGATAATTCGCCTTAGACGTTGATCGTCAAGGGTGCGGAGAAGAGGCGGGGTTTGAAACCCCCTTGCAAGGTCGACTTGTCCCTTGCTCAGTGGTCCAGAACTAGCCTGGGCTACTGCGGAAGGAACAAATCGAGATTTAAAGGGAGCTGCTGAAAAGCGGCTCTTTTTCATTTTAAAGGGGGATGGTGATCATGTGAGGAAACCAAAAGTGCAGAGAGAACGGCCTGAGAAGTGCAAGGGCTGTGTATGGGGCCAATGGGACGGAGTTAAGCTGTTTTGTCCTAAACCAGTTTGCGTTAAAACGGAGGAAGTGACGTGTTCAAAAAAACGATAGTTTGGTTAGTCCGCACCACGGCATACCGGAACATTTGCCCAAGAAACCGCAGGGAACGCCGGGAGTTGATGAAATGCCGAATAAACCGTTAAAACCATGCAATCGGCCACGCTGCCCGAATCTTACTACTGAGCGGTTTTGCCTTCAGCACAAATCTCAAGCTTATCGAGTGGATAATGCCAATCGTGGAACCGCAGCACAGCGCGGATATGATGCGCAATGGAGAAAAGCGAGACTTCGGTTTCTCCAGCAGAATCCACTTTGTGTGGAATGCAAGAAATCAGGCATTTTTACAGCTGCGACAGTGGTTGACCATATCGAGCCGCATAAAGGCGATTATTTGCTTTTTTGGGATCGGAAGAACTGGCAGCCGCTTTGCAAAATGCACCACGACAGGAAGACGGTTGAAGAAGACGGCGGTTTTGGAAATACACGCGTTCCAATGCCGAAACAACCATAACATGGACAATATGACCATCTCAAATGTGGCATTTGCCGCGATTATAGCCTATTTCATGGATTATATTTGCAAAAGGAGTGTTTTTTGTTGTCGAAAGGCGAATTGAGCAAGATGAACGTTTCTGTGAGAGTGACGGAGCTTGATATATTTCAAGACCTTTTAGGGCTGCTTGCGAAGGTTTATGACGAGACCACTGACCCCAATACACAGCAACTCATCGAAGAAGGGCTGAACCGGATCAAAGGCCAAGCGGAGCCGCAGGCGACGGGATCAAAGCTCGGAGATATCGTTATCTTCCGAGACAGACAGGGCAGAGAACATGAGGCCATCGTGGTACATATATGGGCCCCTGATCTTGTGAACCTATATGTCAATCATGGCATCATACCAACCAGTGTCCCGCGATACAGTGAAGGCATGACCGGCTACTACTACAAACCAAAGGAGAATACCGCTTAATGACAGGAGTAAACGTGAGGCTCTATACCACATGGAATGAATTATCTGCCGTAAAGGATGGAACATCTTCTATGTTGGTCGCCTATACAGAACCAAACAAGCCGAAGGATGCAACATATGAAATCACGGTACCACTTGAAGGGTGTGAAGCAACAGCCAAAGAGGTTCGTGTAAATGTAACGACGATCCGTAGAGACGCTGCTAAGATGGCAGAAGCGATGGGAAAGGCAATGGCTGAAGAGCTAGATAAGGTGATGAAAGAGCTATAAGGATGCAGACATCACCAAACGCCTGAAAACTTGATATAAGCGATACATTATCTCTGACAACCAAACACACACAAACAGGTGCGAAAGGGGGAGGGGGGCTAAATCTCTAGCGTATGCGCCACGTAGACCGCGCGCCCAGCTTAGTGTGAAAAAATTTCCCTAAATGAAAATTCCAGGATGAAGGAGGGAGGAGTATGGCAAGGCCAAGAGAGCCTATCAGCTTGTTACTGTACAAAGGCAAGAAAAACCTGACGAAACAAGAGATTGAAGAACGTCAGAAGCAGGAGATAAAAGCACCAAGTGATAAAGTCCGAGCTCCAGTTTATTTGCCGAAAGAGCTCAAAAAAGAGTTCAAAAAGATTGCCGATGAGCTGCTTGAAATAGGGATCATGAGCAATTTGGATGTTGATGCTCTGGCCCGGTTTTTATTGGCTCGGAAAATGTATCTAAAAGTGACCGATGAACTATTAGCCAGAGATCCGGTGATGTTGGTCAATGAGCCAGTAAAGGATGACGACGGGAAAGTTCTGGCGGTGAATGAAGTAAGTGTGATCAGTGGAGCCTATAGCGACTTATTGATGATGCAGGACAAGCTTTTTAAACAATGCCGCCAAGCATCCGCTGATTTAGGGTTGACGATTACCTCCAGGTGCCGGTTAGTGATGCCGAGCAAAAAAGATGAAAAACAAAAGGACGATTTTAGTGAAAGGTTTGGCAATGTGTGATGCTGCGGCAATTACTCATTCAGTATTCGCACGATGTCATTAACGGCGAGGTCATCGCCTGTAAAAAGCATATTTGGGCTTGTATGCGATTCCTCCGTGACCTAGAACGAGAAGGTACCGATTCATTTCCTTACGTGTTCGACGAAGACGCGGCCTTACGATTTTTTGAATGGTTGAATTTGTTTCGCCATACGAAGGGCGTCCTGAAGCGGCAGCGAATTGAGCCGCATGAAATTCAGTTGTTCGTATTCGGCAATATTTACGGCTGGAAGAACATGCACACAGGGTACCGCCGATTTCGTAAGGCATATTGGCAGGTTGGCCGCAAAAACGCCAAATCGCAAAGCCTTGGTGGCGTCGGAAGCTATGAAACAATGGCAATGGACGAGGATATGTCAGAGGTTTATATAGGTGCGACCAAGCGGGAACAAGCTAAAATCGTTTGGAATGAAGCTGAGGCGATGCTTGATAATTGCCCAGAGCTCCAGGGGAAGTACGAAGTCAAGTACGGGGCGATCCATCATCCTAAAAGCAAGTCGTTCATGAAGACCCTTTCCAAAGAGGATCGGAAAAGCGGCGATGGCTACAACCCGCAATGCGGCATTGTTGATGAGTACCACGCGCATGATACCGACGAAATCGTAAACGTTCTCGATTCGGGGATGATTGCCCGTACGCAGCCGCTGCTCATGATTATTACCACGGCAGGAAAGAACCTGAATAGCCCGTGCTACAAAGTCGAATATAAGTATGTGGAGCGCCTTCTTAACCCGGATGATCCGGCCGTTGAAAATGAGGCGTATTTTGCTATGGTCAATGAATTGGACCGAGACGAAGATGGAAACTTGATCGATGATATCGCGAATGAAGATACATGGGTTAAGGCAAATCCTATTGCTTGTTCATATCCTGAAGGTATCGCTAATATTCGTGCTCGCTTCACAGAAGCCAAGGTAAAACCGGAAGTCATGGACGATTTTCTAACCAAGAACATGAATGTCTGGATCAATCAGAAAGAAAAAGCATACATGCGTATGGAGAAATGGACCGCTTGCGGCAAAAATCAGATGCCGGACCTCCGGGGCTGTGAATGCTATTTGGGTGTTGACTTGTCCAAGAAGATTGACTTGACGAGTATTTCATTTGAATTCCCATTGTTTGATGGACGTTATGCGGTTATTAGTCATTCTTTCATTCCGGAAGAGACCTTGAAAGCCAAGTCGCAAACCGACAATGTAAATTATGATCTCTGGGTGCGTCAAAAGTGGATCACTCCCACGCCTGGAGCCGTCGTCGATTACCGTTTTATTAAGCAGTATGTTCTTGATAAAATCAAACAAAATGAATGGACCATTAAAGAAGTTTGCTACGATCCGTACAATGCGACGCAGTTCGCGCAGGAGATGGAGACGGAAGGGTTTAAGGTGGTCGAGATCCGGCAAGGAATCAAAACTTTGTCCGAGCCTACCGCAGATTTTAGGGAAAAGACGTATTCCAATCTGATTATTCACGAAAACAATCCGGTTTTGGATTGGGCAATGG
This sequence comes from Paenibacillus sp. 32352, assembly GCF_002042965.1. GTDB lineage: Bacteria > Bacillota > Bacilli > Paenibacillales > NBRC-103111 > Paenibacillus_S > Paenibacillus_S vulneris. The sequence goes on from NZ_MZNT01000001.1 coordinate 157,091, forward strand.
GAAATGCGGTAACGCGTCAAGATCACAACGAAAATATCATGTTGGACAAAGAAAAATCCGTCGAACGGATTGACCCGGCGACGGCAACCATTAACGCCCATGTGAGGGCTATGGTAAATGAAACAGCATTTGATTTAAACGAACACATTAAGGGAGATTCCTTTTCCCTTTAAATCGGAGGAAGGAGGAACAAGATACATGCTCAAATGGCTGCCGCTGCTGTTGATGTTTGCAGATGATTTCTTCTTCCTGGCAGGGATGAGCATCATCGTGTGGGCGACATTTCTATTGAACCCAATAGCCGGTTTCTACGTGATGGGACTTTTGTTTATTTTCATTGGTGTCATTCTCAGTACAAAGCCTCCATTTCTGAAAAAAAGGAGGCGATAACCTGTGTTTTTAAGAAATTTTTTCGAAAAAAGATCCGCATTCGATTCTGATTTGACCAATCCGCAACCGTGGCTTATCGATCTATTCGGTGGACCTACTACATCAAGTGGGGAGCGGGTGACGACAGACAGTGCGCTGATGAACAGCAATGTTTATACGGTAGCCAGTATTTTAGGCGGCGATGTTGGGAAATTACCCATTCAACTATTCAAACGAAAAGGCCGCAGCGTTCAAAAAGACACAGATCATCCGGTTTCCTCGCTCCTCGGAATTCGACCGAACCCGTACATGAGTGCCTACACCTTCAAAGAATTGATGATGGTTCATTTGCTAGTGTGGGGGAACTGTTACGCTAATATCGAATGGGGATGGGACGGGTACCCTGTTGGTTTATGGCCGCTAAACCCTTCCGTTACCGATGTGCATCTTGATCCAGACACAGGGAAGGTTTGGTATTCCACGATCTTGCCCAACGGAGAACCGCGCAAGCTGCTGTGGACGGATCTATTTCATTTAAAGCTGATTAGCAAAACAGGGTTGAAGGGAATTACCCCTATTAGCGTATTGCGTGAGGAAATCGGTGTTCAGCAATCTGTTCAAAAGTTTTTAGGGGCCTTTTATTCCAATGGCACCGCAACAAGGGGAATATTGAAAGTGCCTGCGCCCACAACGTTAGATAAGGAAGCTAAGGTAAAGGTCCGGGAGGAATGGCAGAATTTTAATTCAGGCATTACCAATGCGCATCGGATTGCCATTTTGGATGGGGGTTTAGATTACCAAAATCTTGGGATGCCGCTCAAGGATGCCGAATTTATTGAAAGCCGAAAATTCGGTATTTTGGAAGTGGCTAAATTATATAAGATGCCCCCGCACAAGCTCGGCCAGCTGGACAGAGCCACTTTCAGCAATATTGAACAGCAATCCATCGATTATGTCAAAAATACGCTGCTGCCCTATTTTGTAAATTGGGAACAGGAAATCAATTACAAGTTATTCACGGCATCCGAGCAAAAAAAATATTACACGAAATTCAATGTTACTGGCGAGCTGCGCGGCGACAGTCAGAGTCGGGCGCAATTTTATAAAGAAATGGTTCTTGCCGGTATCTATTCCATTAACGAGGTTCGAGAGCTGGAGGAGCGGGAAGGAATAGGGGCTGCTGGAGATAAGCACCTTGTTCCGTTGAACTACACCACGATAGAGAACATTGAAAAAGCTCAAGGTGAACCGACAGATCCGAACACGAAAGGGGGTGATGAACAGTGAAGGAGAAGCAGCTTCGGTATCTGAAGGTTGATAAAATTGAGGTTCGCACCACGCAGCCTAATGAAGGTGAGCAGGCCCGAACGATTAGTGGTTACGTCGTAAAGTGGAACATGCGCAGCCAGTTAATTTGGGGCGAATTCTATGAGAAAGTCGCAAAGGGAGCTTTTGCCCGTTCGCTTGAAGAAAACACGATCAAAATGTTGTGGGATCATAAAACCAATTTTGTCCTAGGATCGACTAAAAGCAGTACACTGCGGCTTCAGGAGGACGATACGGGCCTTTATTTTGAATGTGACCTTCCGAATAACTCCTGGGGAAACGATGCATTTGAATCTATTCAGCGTGGTGATGTGGATGGTGTAAGCTTTGGATTCTATGTACGCGATGATACATGGCAGTATTTGCGCGATGATGACGTATACGAGCGAACGTTACTCGATGTAGACTTGTTTGAAACATCGCCCACACCATTTCCGGCATATCAAGACTCTGAGGTGAACAGCCGGAGCATTGAGTCTCTCGGAATCATTCCGAAAGAACAGCGCCGCCTTTCAAAAGAAAAATTGTTATTCGAAATCGACCTTCTCGCAATTTAAGAAAGGTCGTTTTTTTATTCCCAAAAATCGAAAGTGAGGAACGAATATGGACCCGAAAGAAAGAGAACTGCGCCAGAAGCTTGCAAAATTATTGGGTGAAGCCAGGAGTTTAGCCGAGGAAGGAAAACTTGCCGAAGCGACGGCCATCAAGGACCAGGCCACAGAAATCCGCAAGCAAATTGATACGTTGGTAGAGATTCGAGGTTTGACTCCAGAAGCACAAACCATTCCGGTTGCGCCAGAGCAACGCGAAACGGATAACAGCTTGGAATATCGAACCGTTTTCTTTAAGGCGCTGAGAAATAAATCCTTAACCCAGGAAGAGCGGGACCTCTTGGAGGAAAAAGCGGCTGAGATCCGAGCCATGTCCGGCAAAACGGACGAAGACGGCGGGCTTGTCATCCCTGATGATGTTCAGACGACGATCAATGAGCTTTCCAGGGGATTTGACGCGTTGGAACAATATGTGACAGTTGAAAAGGTAAGGACACGTTCGGGTTCTCGTGTACTAGAGAAAAACGCGGATATGGTCCCATTTGCGGAAGTGGATGAGATGGGAGAAATTCCAGAAACGGATAGCCCGAAATTTTCAAAATTGGAGTATGCAGTGAAAGATCGTTCCGGCATACTGCCGCTATCGCGAACGTTACTCCAAGACAGTGATCAAGCCATTCTTGATTATGTTACCAGATGGCTAGGGAAAAAGTCTAAAATCACACGTAACAAACTGATTTTGGATCAACTGAAGAATTTGTCTAAAAAAGATATTTCTACCTTCGATGATATTAAGGACATTTTGAACGTTACCTTGGACCCGGCTATTGCAGCAACATCTATTATTTTGACTAACCAAGACGGATTCAATTTCCTTGATAAAATGAAGGATTCAGACGGTAAATATATTCTAACGCCGGATGTGACCCAACCAAAACGGAAAGTATTAGATGGTCGTATTCCAATTGTCGTTGTAGCCAACCGTTTCTTACCGACAACTGGAACGACAACAAAGAAAGCACCGGTGATTATTGGGGATTTGAAGGAAGCTATCGTTTTGTTCAAGCGTGAAGAAATGGAAGTGGCCTCTACCGAAATCGGCGGTGACGCGTTCAAACGCAATACGCTTGATGTTCGAGCCATCCAACGTGACGATGTAAAGACTTGGGACGCAGATGCCGCGATTTACGCGGAAATCACGCTTTCATAAGCGAGGGATGACCCTTGTTGACCACACTGGAACGAGCTAAGAGGTTACTTCAGATACCACCTGATGATACGAGTCAGGATGATATAGTTGTTTACCTGATGGCGTCTTCTCAAGCGATCGAGAAATTTTGTAAGAGGGCCTTTCGAAAAAGTATTTATACCGAGACGGTAAGCGGAAGCGGAAGTATGCACCTGGTTCTCCGTGAGTTTCCGATTCATGATGTGCTGAACGTAAAAATCGGGGAACAAGAGATTACGGATTATAGGATTATACCGGAAGGTATGCTCTTTCGTGCAGCTGGGTGGCCGAAAGGGTCGTATAACGTTCATGTCCAATACGAAGCGGGATACGTCCTTCCCGGAGACGAGACACCAGAAAACCCCCGTACATTGCCAGAGACATTAGAAATTGCTTGTGTCATGTATGCCCAAGCGTTGATGCGTGAACCGGGCGTCAGCGCGGAGCGGGTGGGTGATCTCTCAGTGACATATGCTAACGAAGGGGAGGGCTTGCCGTTTGCAGTAAAAGCCCTCATAACCCCTTATATAGGGCGGTGGGTTTGATGGCAAAGAAGACACGCGCCAGAAGGGCGAATGTAACGATCGACGGCTCAAGCAATTTACCGGATATCGTTAACAAGTTACGGAAGCTCGCAGAAAAAGAGGTGTACATCGGTTCTATGGGAGGCGACGAGGATCTTGCTATTACCTCGGCTGTCTTGGAATATGGATCAATTAAAGGGAATATCCCAGCGCGGTCTTATATCGGCTCAGGAAAACGAAGGGCGACGCCCATCATTTCGAAAGTAGCTAAAGCCGGTGTGCAAAAGGTGATTGACGGCAACATGCAGCCTGAAAAGCTGCTGCAAGAGATCGGGGAGAAAGGACAAGAGCGGGTTCTCAAGAACTTTGACAAAATTCGGACGCCGCCATTGTCCCCCATCTACGCCAAGCAAAAAGGAACCAATAAGCTGCTAGTCCTGGAAGAAGATCTAAGGGACTCCATTTCCTATGTCGTTATGCCGAAAGGAAGGGGGAATAACCAGTGAGGTTTCGATTTGCTAACACGCTTCGGCGTTACAGTAAGCCGTACACCCTATTGCGGGAAGTCAAAGGCCAGTACGATGCAGACGGTGTATATATTCCTTCGAAACCTGAACCGGTCATGTTATCGGGGAACATTCAGCCAATCAGTGATAAACTGCTTCAGGATGAGGGCGGCAGGTACAACATGGATGACCGCACCTTGTACACGACATTTCGGCACAATCGAGGGGAAATTATCGAGTACGAAGGTAAACAGTTTACCATTGATTCTGATGCCCCGAGGGACTATACCGATGTAAACCAGTACACAATGAAGCGGGTGAGCACGCATGATCCCGTTTGAATCCATTCGGTCCAGCATCGTAAGGAACCTTTCGAAATATCTCGGCATCAAGGTGATTGAACTCAATGTTGCAGCTCCCATGCCAGAATATCCTTTCTTGACTTACGATTTTACCGATTTTGGAAGCAGCCAAGGAATAGCGGCTGAATATAGGGTCGGAGATACGAAGCAGCAAAAAGAGATCGTTACATTTACGGTCTCTTTTTTGTCCTATGCCGAAACGAAAGCTGAAAGTATCCAATATGCCTTACGTTCCAAGGACTGGTTCCATACCCTCGGCCATCTTCTGTTGAAAGAAAGCATGGATGTGATTGTTGTAGATATTGGAGAAATCACAAATCGGGACGTACGAATAGGAGTGGAATGGGAACGACGGCAAGGGTTTGAAGTAGAGTTTCGGACGACCAACTTGATTGACTTTCCGACAGGATCAGAGGGAACCGAGACGATTGATAAAGCAAACATAAAGGAGATGGACAATATTGGCTAAAAGTGATGTGATCGTCACAATCGATTTACAGAAGCCGACACCTAAGATTGGCTTTGGAAAGCCGCTCATTCTCGGCTCCAGCACGGCGGGAGCTGCCTACAAAACCTATTTGGATTTGGATGCGGTCAAGGCAGACTATGCCGCATCTACTGAAGAATACAAAGCAGCGGCTGCGCTCTTTGGACAGGGCGACGATTCACCGCGAGAAATCGCTATTATGTGCCGTAAGACAGGGGCAACGGCCCAGACCATTCCGGAAATTATGGCAACCGCCTTCCTGAAGGATTGGTTTTTCCTCGTGACAACGAGCACTTTAATTGAAGACTTAACGGCTATTGCGGATGCTGTAGAGGCAGACGGTATGCGGATGTTCTTTGCTCGGGTGAGTGACAAAGCGGATTTGGCACTACTCAAAGCCAAAAAATATAAGCAAACCGTTGTACTCTATCATACCGATTTACCGAAATACCCGGAGTCTGCTTGGATTGGCCGGACTGGTTCGGCTGATGTCGGAAGTGTTACATGGAAATTCAAGACGTTGACCGGCATTGCTGCACTGGATCTAACTTCAACGGAGATAGACGAGATTCATAATCTTGGAGCAAATACCTATGTTACAAAGGCCGGTGACGATGTAACGACGGAAGGTAAAACCATTTCGGGTGAATACATTGATATCATCCATGCAAAAGCCTACATTCGGTCATCGATTGAGTATGCGGTGCAAAAGCTGCTCAATAGCAGCCCGAAAATATCCTATGACGATAATGGCATTGCGCAAATTGAAAGTGTGGTGCGTGCGGTATTACAACGAGCCGATAACCAGGGATTAATTGCCAAGGATAGCAACGGTCTGGGGATCTATAGCACAAGCTTCAAGGGGCGGGCAGACGTCGATCCTGCGGATCGTGCAGCGCGAATCTATAACGGGGGAGAGTTTAGCTTCGAGTTAGCGGGGGCTATCCATGAGACCAAAATTCGCGGCGTTATTAAACTGTAAGGAGTGAACAGCAATGGAAACCAAAACATATGACGCCAAGGACGTATCTGTAATCGTTGACGGCGTATACTTAACTGGCTTTGGTGAAGATATGGTCGAAGTGGCAAAGGCCGAAAACAATTATGAAGTAAAGGTTGGGGCGCAAGGTGATACGACTCGTTCCAAAATCAACAACAAAACAGGCACGATTAAAGTAACGCTCCTGCAATCCAGCCCGCAAGTTCCCTATCTGGACATTCTGGCGAATAGCGGCAAATTGGTGCCTATTACCGTCATTTACGCAGGTGAACCAAAGGAGATATCTTCAGCCACGGAAGCCTTTGTTCAAAAGCCTGCCGATCGGAAGTACAAATCTTCAGGCGAAGATCGGGAATACGAGTTCCAATGTCTTGACCTCAGCATGTAACCAAATAAAAACAATCTAAGGAGAGAATTTAATCATGGCTAACTTTAAACAAAAAAAATACACGTCCCAATCCAACAAGACTTATCTGTTTCAGCATCCAGGTGTGCGGATGGTGTCCAAAATCAATGATGCCGCTAAAAATAAATTCGGAGTCGTTCTGGAAGAGCGGCTTGCCGAAGAGGTGCTGAAGCATGTTGTCGTTGATCCAAAAATGAAAATTGATGACTTTGATACGTATGCTGAGTACAAAGAAATCATCAACAAGGCGTACAGTTTTATTTCCGGCGAAGATTCGGATGATGAAGATGACGATCAGCAAGCAGGAAGCTAAGCGTCGCGCTGAAGAACGTTGGGGACAATGGCGGCTTTTGTTGTCTGGAATGATTACTTATCGCGATCTGGATCATATGGACGATGATGACATCATGGAAGCAAACGCAGCGCTAGACATCCACATTGAAATGCAAAAGAAAGCAAATAGCGGGAAATAATCCGCTTGGGCGGTGAAACTCATGGGTGTGATTGGCAACCTCATGTTCGCTATCGGTTTTAAGGTGGCAAGCGACAAAATCAAGAAAGCGGAGCGGGATATAGACCGGCTTTCCGGCGGCATGGGCAAGCTGGATAACAGCATTGAAGGCACGAAAAACGCGGTGTTCGGTCTGGGCAAATCGTTTTCGCATATTGCCGACATCGGGGCCGGGATGCTCGCCGGTCTCTCTTTCGTTGAAATCGGCCAAGGTCTCTTTCATGCTGCCGATGATGCCAACAGCGCTTTTGGACGTATTCAAGCGGCCACCGGAGCGACAGCGGAACAAATGGAAGCAACCAAGAGTGTTGCAACCAATCTCTACAATCAAAACTTCGGAGAAAATTGGGATGATCTAGGAAAGTCCATTTCCATTGCGCAGCAGATTACCAAGCAGCAAGGGGATGAGCTAGAGAATACTACCAGAAACGCCTTACTTATGCGTGACGTGTTCGAATTCGATATACCCGAATCGGTTAAGACAGCGGATACGATGTATCGCAATTTCGGTATCACGACGGATGAGGCGTTTACTTTATTGGCCCAGGGAGCACAAAAAGGTCTTGATAAGTCGGGGGAATTACTTGATACCGCGAACGAATACAGCCCCTATTTTCGCGCCTTGGGCTTCTCTGCAAATGAAATGTTCGATACGTTTAGCGCTGGCCTTGACGCCGGCGCTTTTAATTTGGACAAAGTCGGTAAACCACTGCATTGCCGACTCTAAATTGCGGTATAAAGCAAGAAGGGTGTGAATCCTAACTTGAACCGAAGGCTATACCAAGTATAGTCAGGGGCAGAGCATAGAGGGTGAAAAGATATAATCCCTCCAAGAGACCGCGACATGGCGAATCCATGAAAACGTATGCCGATCTTACAGGAAAACGAACTGTAAGAACTGAGGGATAAAAAGCCTTCAGGGTAACAGTAGGATGCAGTAAAAGAATTTAACATCCGGGCTAAGGATGGATCGAAAACAACTACGGAAGCTTTTGAAATGCTGGGGCTCAATGCAGAGGAAATGATGAAAACATTCGCCTCGGGCGGGCCTCAAGCGAAAGAGGCGTTTGGTAAGATTCTGCAAATGATTGCGGCCGTCGAAGATCCGGTTGATAAAAATACCATTGGCGTGGCCTTAATGGGAACACAGTTTGAAGACTTGGAAGCCACGGTAGTAGAGGCTATGGGTGTCGCACAAAATCAGTTTGATATGACAAAAGACACGATGAGCGAGATTAACAACATCAAATTTGAAAATGCGGGCCAAGCATTGGCGATGATAGGCAGACAGATTGAGACGGGGGTTATTCAGCCTATAGGAAACCTCTTACTGCCGCTATTATCCTCTCTTTCTGTAGCCATTGGGTTTGTCATTGATCATTTTGACATTTTCGGACCGGCACTTGCGGCATTTGGAATCATCATTGCCGTAGCCGTGGCCCCTGCCCTCTTGGGGATGGCCGCTGCCGGTTGGGCTGCTATTGCACCGTGGCTTCCCTTTATAGGGATAGCCGTTGCGGTTGGGGCCGCAGTTGCCGGGCTTGTCTATGCGTGGAAAAACAATATGTTTGGACTCCAGGATTGGACAAACCAGGCTCTGGAGAAAGCCAAGGCGATATTCGATAGCTTGTTAATCAAAGTGAACACTGTGTTTTCCGGAATTAAGTCATATATCGATTCGATTATGCCTTATATTCAACAGATTTTTGAGACGGTAATGCCTATCATCAAAACGATCTTCTTAACCCATCTAACCATTATGGGGGAAGTCACCAATTTGGTGTTCAACACTGCATGGGACATTATTAGTTGGGCGTTCAATAACATATGGAATCTCGTTTCGATTGTTTGGACGGCCATATCGGGTATCTTTAAAGCGTTCCTCCAATTTATAACGGGCGATTTCAGTGGTGCATTTTCAACCCTACAAGAAACGATTGGAAAAGTGTTTGAAGGCATCAAAACCTATTTTGTCGAGTTTGTCGGTGGTGCCATCGACATTGGGAAAAACTTTGTTCAAGGGCTTATCCAGGGCGTATTAAACTCGGCAGGAGCTGTATGGGATGCCGTTACCTCCATTGGCAAAGGGATGAAGGATTCCATAACTAGCTTCCTGGACATCCATTCTCCTTCACGAGTCATGATGGAGGTCGGGTACTTCACTGGTGAAGGATTGGCACAAGGGATTGCAAGCACCGAACAACAAGTAAATAATGCTTCGTTAGGTTTGGCAGAAGAGATTGTTTCCCCGTATGACCAACAAGCTGCCTCTGCGCCTACGCCTGCTTCAGCTCCGGCAGCGGCTTCGTATGCTGCGGGGGGTTCGAACCAAAGCTTCCATTTTGTTATTGAGGTGAAGGGGGATACACCGGTAAGTCAGCAATCGGCTGTTGAGATTAAAAACGAGCTCGCTCCAGCGATTCAAGAGATCTTTGAAAGCACAGGACGGCGTTTAAGCCTTGCGGGAGGTGCAGGCTAGTGGCGACCATAGACGGGCGTTATGTGTTCGTAGAGCAAGAGGACCCAAGCTATGAAGTGGATGTAACAGAACAGCCGGTAGAAGATAACGTAAGTCTTACTGATCATGTCCAGCGTAAGGCCCGGACCATGAATATATCTGGGATGATTGTCGGAGACGATGCCGCAGAAATTAAAGAATATCTCATTCGTGTGCAGGACTCAGGCAGCATTGTGGAATATGATGGGCGAAATTACTTTGTTGGCTTGTTGACCGGCTTTACGACGTCGCATAACTACAAGGTAGGTAATGGGTTCACCTTCTCAGCGTCACTTAAAGAAGTTGTTATTGCAGAAAGTTCTTACATTGAGAAGCTGCCGACACCGATCCGGGCGTCAGCGGCTCCAGTGATCAGCTCGGGCCGAAAGCAGACCAAGACGAAAAAAGGTAAAAAGGATGAACCGGTTGAAAAGGTAAAATTCAAAGCAGGCAGCCCTTGGGCGGAGGAATAATGTATGGAATACATCGATATTGAAAAGAAGAATATACCTTATCGGTTCGACATTGCCTTGAAAGGGACTGTTTTCACCTTCGAAATCCACTATAATGCGGATTTTGATTTCTTTACGGTGGACCTGGAACGTAATGGGGAGATACTGGTGCAAGGAGAGAAAATGGTGTACGGAGTGCCATTGTTTGGTGATATGTCCGACAGCAGGCTTCCCAGTGTGTCTATTGTTCCTTATGACGAATCCGGCATGAATGAGGCTGTAACATGGTCCACTCTGAACGAGAGCGTTTTTTTATTTTTAGGGAGCGTTGAGGATGGCTAATAAAAATTTTGGAAGATTTGCTGAAGTGATCATAGACGATATGATTTTCTCTATGGATACCTACAACCTGGAGGCTACAGTGCCCTTTGACAATGACCCTCTGCCCAACGAGAGCGAAATCAAGCTATGGAATCTGTCACCAGAGACCATTGAACGAATCAAGCGCGGGAGTATTTCAGGGATTAATGCGGGTTATCGGGGAGACGTAGGGCTTATCCTTCATGGCTATGTCTCTAAGGTGGCGACCAAGTGGAGCGGCGTAGATAAAATTACAACCATTTACGTTTTAGACTCTGAAGATTTGTCAGAACGAAAAGTCGCAGACGTTGCTTATGCAGAAGGAACGCTTGCGAGCTACATCCTTCGGGACATGGCCGCTCAATTAGGATTGCCCATCGCTCAATTCCAGCTCAACCAGGATTACCGGTACGAGGACGGTTATACCGCGAACGGAGAAGTCACGAAAATTATTTCCGATGTAGCCGCTGATTGTGGTACCTCGGCCTACGTGAATAAGGGACAGCTATATATTCGGAACCTTCGTATAGGGGCCGACGATGTGTTCGCCCTCTCTTCAGAGACTGGATTAATAGGATCGCCTGAACCTTTTGAGGACGAAGACTTCCAAGGGTTTAATTTGAAATCACAACTTCAATATCGCATCACTACGGCATCGGTGATTGATGTAAAGTCTCGTCTATTCGAAGGAAGAGTACATGTTCGGTCCGGCAGCCACAAGATAAGCAGAACCGGAGATTTTACAACGGAAGTGGAGGCCATTTTACCATGAGCAAACTGGACCCAGCTGGCGTACTGGCTGAACTAATACAATCTGCGATCAAAAAGAATGCTTCAGATCTTAGAGTCGCTTTTCCTTGCCGGGTACTTTCCTTCGAAACTACTACGGGAATGGCCGTTGTCCAGCCTCTTCTTCAGATGATAGAAGGGGCGGCACCGTCCCCGATTCAAAACGTCCCGGCGCTTGGTCAAAAAATGCGAACGACAACCGGGGAAGAGCTCGCCTTATACCCTCTGATTCAGAAGGATGATATTGTCTATGTCGTTTGTGCTGACCGGCATATGAAAACCGCTCAGACCGGGGTTGTATCAAAACCGGACAGTGATCGTATGCACAGCCATAACGATGCTGTTATTGTGGGGGTGTTTCCATGCAGTCTCCCAAGCTCGTAAACGGGGATCTGGCTATTGAAAACGGGGAGCTCATCATGATCGATGGGCCGGATGAGATTGCTCAAAGCTGCAAAGTGGTATTAGGTACCAATAAGGGGGAGTGGTTTTTAAACCCAAGTCTCGGCATCGATTTTACAAAGTTGAACGGGAAAGGGATCAGCAAAGATGCAGTTCGTGAGCAGATCCGAATCGGCCTGCGGCAAGAACCACGGATTCAGTCTATAGAATCAATCGAGGTTTCACTAGATACCAGTCTTCGGGAAAGCAAAATTACATTTACAGCTACAAGTAATAGCGGGGAGGTGGTTCAGGATGACGTTGGATAGTACAGGTTTTAAGCGCAAACGCTTTGCTGATTTGTATGCAGAAATCGAAGCTAAGGCAAAAGAGGTGTTTGGGCAACAACTCAATACGTCCGAGCGGAGTCCGATGGGCATTATCCTCCGATTGTTTGCTTGGTTTCTATCGAAAGCGTGGCAAAACACGGAAGATGTGTATTACAGTGCATACCCGAATACAGCCGAAGGAGTCAGTTTATTTCGGCTCGGGCCCTATGCAGGTATCACACAGCTGCCAGCGACCAGGGCGACAACGGAACTTATTATTACGGGGACCCCGAATTACACGGTTAAAGCTGGCTTCCGCGCTTCTTACGGTTCAATCGTTTTCGAAACCACTCGCGATATCAACCTAGGGGATTCGGGATCTGAAAAAGCCCCCATCCAAGCACTTGAATACGGACGGACAGGGAACGTGCCAGCCGGAACGATTACAACCATCGTGAATCCGTCCGAGCACGTTTTTTCTGTTACCAACCCAACACCTGCCACAGGGGGGAGAGAGGTAGAGACACCGAAGGAGTTCCGGGAAAGGTTTTCTATCTCCACGGATGGTATGGGGAAAGGAACGCTGTCTTCTATTCGAGCTGCATTGTTAAAAACCAAGGGAGTTCGTGCGGCGACGGTCGTAGAAAACTATCAGACTGTTAAGGATGCGAATGGCCGTCCTCCGAAATCTTTTGAAGCTTATGTATTAGGCGGGGCCGCCCAGGATATAGGCGAGACCATATTCAATAATAAAGCCGCTGGAATTGAACCGTATGGCACCGAGAGCGTGACCGTGATCGATGATGCAGGCTTTGAACACACGATGAAATTTTCCTATGCAGCGGAGATCCCGATTTATCTGAAAATGACTGTGACTACGAATACGAGCTTTCCTTTTGACGGCGTGGATCAGATTAAAACGGCAGCCATTCGATATATCGGTGGTAAGGATGCAGACGATTCCCTATATACGGGGCTCAATATGGGGGCGAAAGTCGTTCATTCTGCATTAGTGGCGATACGATCGGAGATCGATGGGATCAGTGACCTAAAAGTGGAGATCAGTAAGGATGGGTCCACCTGGGTACAAGACAGCGTGTCTATTGCTCCCAGTGAGGTCGCCCAAACGGCCTACAATCTTATTACGGTGGTGAAGGTATGATTACCGCAAAAGATATTATAAGTCGGTTGACGGATGTGTTTACAAAGGACCCCAACAGTAACCTGGGCAAGCTGCTATCTATCATGGCTGACCAAATCCGGAAATTGGAAGAAACACAGAGCCGGATCAGGGAATGGCGGGATATCGATAAAGCTCAAGGCACAACGTTGGACCGGATCGGTACCATCGTGAATCAGCCGCGCGGTGTGGCGACGGACGAAGTTTATCGTATTCTAATTAAATCCAAGATTGCGAGGAACCTTTCTACCGGCGACATTAACACTATCATTCGTGTACTGTCTACGGCGCTGAATATCAGCTCGAGCGAGATCCAGATTAGCGAAATGTACAATGACCCTGTTGCGCCGGAACCTGCTGCCATTGCATTGATACGATTGCCTATTACGGCGATTAATGAGTCAGGCATTGATCCGACACAGTTTGCAAAAATTGTACAACGAACCGTAGCGGCGGGGGTTAGGGTGGGGATCATTGACTTATCTGGCACCTTCTCCTTTTCTTCCCAACCGGCAGAAATAGAACTGGACCCGGAAGCTGGATTTGCAGATGTAGAGCAAACGACCGGAGGTTACTTAGGCACCGTATATTCACCTGGGCAGGGTACAGATTTACCGATATAAGGAGTGATTTGGATGTTTAACGAGCAGCTGCCTAAATGGGAAGCGCAGGGGGTAGAGCCTCCAGAAAGTAAGAAAGTAACAGGGTATCAGCCTAAGGAGAAGCCTCCCTCCGATTGGTTTAACTGGTTTTTCAACCGGATTTATAAGGTTTTGCAGGAGATCAGAAACACGGTTTATCAAAAGTCGGAAGTGGATTCGAATATAAAGGCCCATGCCGATGTTACGACCGGCGCCCATGGAGCAACTTCGGCAGCAACAGCCAATGCAATCATTCAAAGAGATGCTAATGGACAAGCCAACGTTGGGACTCCTACAGCAGCATCACATATTGCCAGAAAACAGGATGTAGATTCAGTCTCTTCAGCTGTCGGGTCCGCTAATGATGCGGCCGCAGCGGCTCAGAGAACGGCGAATAATGCGCTTACTCGGGCAAATACGAGCTTGCCAATGGACGGAACTGGATCAATGACGGGAGTTTTAAAAACACAAACTATAGATTCGACCACACTAACAACTACGCGTAAACAACTGATGAACTCGAACAACTCCGAAATTTATGTTGGTAACGATAGCGCTAAATTGACGCTAGAAAGCTCACAAGACCCTTTTTTATTGAGAGCAGGACAAACATTTAAATTTTGGCATTCTGGAAACATGGGGACGGGTTCCGGCCTTAATGCCGATATGCTCAATAATCTACATGCCACGGATTTTGTAAGGATAAATAGCGACAACGCAATGAACGCTGGAATATCCCTAAAACCAACAACAAACCAAATAGGAGACAGCACAGGAAGCAAAGCTACTTTTGAGGTTAAAGGAGCAGGCGGGGCAAATGATGCTGCTTTCATTCAATTTCATCGTCCTAATTCGTTCGCTTGCTACTTTGGAATTGATAAAGACAACAAGCTTAAAATCGGTGGATGGTCCAATGGTACTAATGCCTACGATATATGGCACGCTGGCAACATGGGTGCTGGCAGCGGACTTGACTCAGATACTCTGGATAGCTTACAACCTTCATATGCAGCTGTTGGTAACACGGTTGTGACACGTGGAGGTAGTGGCGAAATTCACGCAACTAACTTCACCGCAAACGGCACATCGGCAGATGGAACAGGGCGATATTACATCGGTGATGATGCTTTCATTGAAGATTTTAACACAGCAAATGCTTTTCGAGTCGTAGGCCGTCAAAACGCTGCTACCGCGGATATCTATTGTGGGACAAACAACTACAAGGTTTGGCATACTAGGGATTTGAGAATCAATAATGGAGTTCCTGAATTTAACATCAACGGTACATGGGTTCCATCAGGAGGAATCAAGAAAGTACAACGCGGTTTATTAACCCATAGCTCTGCCGGGGTGGAAATTACACAAGATATAGGGCAGGTAAACCCTAATAATGCATATGTGATTATCTCTTATACTGGTGAGTATTCGACATATGCGATCAACTCGGATATTCGGGCGAGGATTATTGATTCAGGAGCCGATTCGGGCAAGAAAGTAGCATTTTACAAACGTTCTGCCAACCCAGTCGAAATAGCTTGGCAAGTTGTCGAGTTCAATTAAGGCGGTGGTGGTTCCAGATGATAAATAAAGTGCAGCGTAACATTTACAATATGACCGCTGGGGAAAAGGCAGTTAATATTGTCATACGTCCCGTTAACACAGACAATACAGAACTACATGTAACATGGTCTGGTGAGGCTGATGGTGGATTTATACGCGGCGACATAAGGATACGTTTGGTTGACTCATCAACGATTGAGATTTACAAAAAATCTAATTATGCCGTGGATGTTGCATGGCAGGTCATTGAATATCGATAAGGAGCTGACAACATGCCGGAAGATGAAATTTTAAACGAAACAACGCCTGAAGGTGAAGGGGTTGAACAAGAGCCTAGTCCGGTTGAGGTCATGCGGCACTACGCATACCTGGATGATAACGGCGTTTGTTACGCTATAAGCAGCATCACCGCTGAACTGCCCGAGACAGATCGACTAATCCACCTGGATGCCGGACATGAGGTTAATATGGGCGATAGGTATGAAGATGGTGTTTGGATTTCAGCTCCACCTCGGGAGCCGCTGCCAGAGCCCATTCCTTTCGAATTAATCGGTCAGCAGCTTGTAGAACGAGAACTTGAAAACTTGGAGCTGAAAGCAGACAATGAGCTGCTGGGGCGGCAACTTGTCGATCTTGAAATCAGGCTCATGGAAGGAGGTTTATAGGATGAGTGATTATGAGCGCTTGAAAAAGTACTATGAAAACAATTGGGCCACAAAGGAGCAATTGCAGAAGTATGTCCAATTTAACAAGATTACTCCAAAAGAGTATGAAACGATAACCGGCGACGCTTATATTAACAATTAAGGGAGCTGATAATTGTGAAGATAGGAATATGGGATAAAGATGAAAATCGCTTTGTTGATGAAAATGACGGATGGAGTTTATATATCTGGCATGATGGGAAGGTGTATGAGGTTGATGCCGCTTCGTCTTCTGGGGACTCTTGGCTTGATCGAAGAGACTTTTCACAAAGGTATGAAGCAAGATTAAAAGCATAGTTGTACATCAGTCGCTCAGTGTAGCGGCTTTTTTTTAGCCGAAAAAGTGGAAGGGGAAATGACATGAAGGCAAATGTGAATGGCATCCATGTGGAAGGTACACCTGAAGAAATAGCTAGATTTGTAGAGCTACAGTCTATGAAAGTAAAGGCTTGTTGCTCAAGTCAACCGTTAATTTGGAAAAAAGGAAACTATGGGCCGGGGGAAGGGATATACATCTAAAGATGGATATTTCCTTTAAATATAACAAGCCCACATTAGTTGGGTTATTTTTATGCCTAAAAAGGTAGAGAGGAGCAACGCATGCAGGATGTGGCAGCATTCACTACCGCCGTTTCGGTATTGGCGGCGATTAGCGGAATTATTATCGGTTGGTCCGGGAGATCCCGAGCCATTCGGCAAGATATTAAAAAAGAGGCTGGAGACGGGGCGGTCCTTCATGCTGATGTTGAGTACATCAAGCGTGGTGTCGATGACATTCGCCTTGAACAGCGCGCCCAAGGAAAGCGGATTGATGAGCTTGCCGAGAGGGTGACAAGGGTCGAAGAATCGGCTAAACAAGCTCATAAACGAATGGATCGGCTCGATTTGGCACCGCGACACGAAAGAGAGGACTGATAATGATGCAAGATGGACAATTTTTCACATGGGAGGCTCTTTCCGCTATGGGAGGAGCTTCTTTACTCACGTTTTTTATCGTACAGTACTCCAAAAATGCAATTGATCGATACCTTAAGCTGCCAACAGACATTTATAGCGTATTTATTGCTTACCTGGTCCTTTTGGCCGCGCAGCTCGCCACAGGCGCAAACGGTGCGGACTGGCGCTTGTATGTGCTGACTTTTGCTAACTCATTTTTGGTAGCCGCGGCGGCTGGGCAAATACAGCATAAGTCCCAGAATCCACCCGCAGTGAAGGCGAAAGGGGAAGGCTCACAATGACGCAATTCAAAATGAAATATGATATTATTCCTCGTTACTTAACTGGTCCTAGCTTGAGACGCCCATGCATTCCGACGCTGGGCGTTCGCTTTATGGTCGCTCATGATACAGGCAATCCCGGATCTACGGCAGCTGGCAATGTATCCTATTATGAGCGGAGCCGAGATGAGATGGAGGCAAGCGCCCATATCTTTGTAGATGATAAGGATATTATCGAGTGCGTCCCTTTTCTGACGGCAAAACCGGAAAAAGCTTGGCATGTAGTTTATAACGTTGCAACTGACAATAATTTGTTCGGGGCCGATTCGAACGATGCGGCTGGGGGCGTAGAGTTATGCTACGGTGGTAGCATTGATCTGCAGGAGGCATACAACCGATACATTTGGGTACTTGCTTATAGCTGTTATAAGTATGGCCTCGATCCAGGCAAAGACATCACAGGGCATTACATTTTAGATCCGGCCCGCAAAGTCGATCCTATGAGCGCCTTTAAGTTACTTGGAAAAACGTGGGATGAGTTTGTTCAGGACGTAACAGATGAATATATTGATTGCCTGCGGGCAGAGGAGGACGATGATAATATGCCAATGAAGTTGGAACAATGGCAATGGGACATGCTTTATGAGGTTATGGGGGAGGCTTACAATGCGGACCAACTCAATTGGAACTGGATGCAAAAGATCGTAGATAAGACTCTAACAGCTTCAGAGCTCGCTTTCCTCAACACGGTACTTGATGGCCGGATTGATCGTAAAATTGAAGTGTAGAGAAATGAGAACATGCAAAAGCCCTCTTTCCTTCATCCGGGATTGAGGGCTTTTTTATCATTCATTTTTATTTACCATTCGTAGAGCTTTGGCAGCTTCATCCATTTTCAACCCACATGCCCCTAACGCATTGGACGCATACATAATGCCGCTCAGCATTTCTTCATCACTCAGTTTGGAAATATCGCGACCCCACGAGTGAAACAATTCCCGAATCCGTCTAATTGTCTCCTTCTTCTGAACCATTTAGCACTATCACCTTTCAGGTAACTAAATTAATTCATTTTGATACTTGGTTCATATCTTCATAAGCTTCCATGAGATTTCTAGCACGTTTCAAAATTTGTGATGGTGTTTTTCCAACCCTTGGATCAAGAATACTACTCATAATACCAATGAATACAGCTCGACGATCAGAAAGATTATTCTCCTTCAGAAGGAGTTCTTTGAAATATTCAATACTTGCAAAATCCTCCATCATGTACGCTCCTTAATTCATTTTGATTCTTCAGCATATAATAAGAATCCCAGGATTCCACCAAAACCCATCCATTTGTTCAATTTTTGTTAGCTAACTCATCGCGCAGAGCTTTCTGCAATACCTGGGAGAAATTTATACCGGCTTCTTCGGCTGCGACGTTGAGATCGTGCGGGATGGTCAAAGTTTTTTTATCGTATTTGATTTTCTCGTTTAAGGAGCAGGTGGCAATAATAGTTCGTTGACCACTCTTTAACTCGATCTTATCTAGCGGTGTAGGCGTAGGGATTTCTTCGTTATCCTCAAGCCGGCTTTCGATGGTTAACTTGAGAACTTCGTTTGCTCTTCGAATCGCTTGGTTGACATCATCTGCTTGGGAAAGCGCCTCGTCCAAATCAGGGAATGTTATTGCAATGTGTTTCCCCGTAAAATCTAACACAGCTACATAAGAATATTCCTTTTTCACTAGTGAATCCTTCCTTTCAATGTTTTATATCTATATTTGAAGGGTGGGGGCTAAAACCTTAGCCCCGACTTTTTCTCGATGTCCTTAAGGATATGTATTGCGACGTCTTTTTCAGGATGTACAACTGTCACTTTTGCTTTGATCGTCGGGTGTTTATACTGCCAATGGTCTCCAACCGTTTTAACCCAGTACCAACCATTGTCCCTTAAGATTTTGATTACTTCCCTCGACGAGTAGCTCCTCAACCTTCCCCTCACCTCCCATAAATATTATAACACGTATTGATACGTATTACAAGTGAAAGTTATGAATTTATCCTCTTGAAAACAAGAACAATTGTTCGTATATTAGTAATATCCAATATCACAAGGAGGGCGCTCATGAAACCAAATAAACTAACAGCAGGCGCTAATGTAATGTGGGAATCGTCCAGAATGATGCTGCCAGAGCATCGTGAACGGAGCGTATTTCTTTATGGGCAGGAAGATAAATTGAAAAGGCCGGAGTTAACCGAAGAAGAACAGCAGGAGCTTTTTGGCCGGTTAAAAGCATCCTTATCTAACACGATAGAAGTAACAATAAAAGTTTACACAGAATATGGATATGAAAAATACAGCGGCGTTGTTGGCGGGCTAGATCCACGACATAAACTCGTTAAGTTGGAGTGGCGAGCGGACTGGAAGTTGATTGAATTCAGAGATATCGTCGGGGTTGATCTATGTGTTGAAGGATATTGAGCGTAAGATACTTCGGATCATTGGTAATTACTCCATTCTGCATAAGAGGACACCAAGCATCCGGGAACTCGAAATTAAGACCGGTCGCGATCGGGATGGTATATATAAAGTGTTGTCCATTTTGAATCAGGAAGAATATATTCAGTGGGATCAGCAACATCCAGATCGAATTGTTTTACTGGAGGCATGGGAACGAACCCCGAGTTATTATACTTACAATTTTGATTGAAAAATAAAAAAGAAGCTTATGAATCAGGCTTCTTTTTTTCTTCATATTATTTGTGTTTCGTTTTTCCAAAGCTCCAATGGCTGAAGCGGGTAGGCATCCCGTAAGCTCCGAAGGTATAGATGATGTCTGCAGGGCATATCTCATAGCGCATCGGGTAATAGTCCAGACCGAAGCCGGTCGCGATCTCGGAAATTTCGGCAATGGCGTATTCCAGCTGCTTGATATCGTCGGCGTTCATCGTGCAGCCCTCCCCTCGGATTTAGGAAAAAAGGTTCGCAGCGCTTTATAGACTTCACCTTTTTCCCTTATGACATAATGCACGAATTTCGGATCATGAATATTGCGGTAAGCGGACATCAGGGTGCTGCTGCGGTTGTATTGATTGACTTCGCCATATCCGAACAGGTTCGATCGTTTCACCAGCTCATGAATCAGCTTGACGCACCGCTCGTTGTCCGAGGTCAGATTATCTCCGTCGGAGAAATGGAACGGATAGATGTTATAACGGGCCGGGGAGTACCGCCGATCGATTAAGTCTACAGCCAGCTGATAAGCCGAGGAGCAGATCGTACCGCCGCTCTCGCCTTTGGTGAAAAATTCCTCCTCCGTAACCTCCCTCGCTTCGGTATGGTGCGCGATGAACACAATCTCGACATGCTCGTATTTGGTGCGCAAAAACCGGGTCATCCAGAAGAAGAAGCTTCGTGCGATATATTTTTCAAACGAGCCCATGGAGCCTGAAGTGTCCATCATCGCAATGATAAGCGCATTGGATTGGGGCACGGTGATTTCATCCCATGTTTTGAAGCGGAGGTCATCCGGACTGATGCCATGAATGCCGGGAATGCCTGCTCCTGCGTTGCGGCGGAGATTTTCGAGAATCGTCCGTTTCTTGTCGATGTTGGACATGATTCCTTTTTTGCGGATATCGTTGAAAATAATGTCCTTGGTCATTACGTTGTCTTTTTCCTTCTGCTGCAAGTTCGGCAGCTCCAGCTCCTCGAAGAGCATCGTTTGCAGCTCCTCGAGCTGTACCTCGGCGTCGTAATAATCGTCTCCCGGCTGGTCGCCGGCGCCTTCTCCTTTGCCCGGACCTTGAGAAGGGGTAGGGTCTACGCCGAGCACATCGCCGACCTGGCTTTCTCCGTCGCCCTGGCCGACGTGCTTGCTTTTGTTGTAGTTGTATCGAAACCGGTATTCGTCCAAGCTGCGAATCGGTACTTTGATAATGTGCTTGCCGTCAGACATAATAATGCTCTCATCCGTAACAAGGTCAGGCAGGTTCTGCTTAATCGCTTCGCGTACTTTTTGCTGATGCCGGGTTTGGTCCTGATACCCTTTGCGGTGCAGAGACCAATCCTCTCGGGAAACGGTAAATAATGGTTCTGTCATGTCGGACACCTCCTGAAATGGGTTGGTTTCATGCATAATGAAGCGGACGGTTGACAGGACAATAAGGGAAAAAAGTGCTTGTTACTAAATATATTCAAGTGGGAGGGGGATATGTGAGGGGGACAAGGGCCTATTTTTTGTACCGTAACCCGTTTATTAGAGGGCAAAAAGGTCCCGAAACGAACTAACGGGTAGACACCCCAGGAGACGAAAAAAGTCTTCCTGATGCTCCAGCTTATCGTTGGAGATCAAGAAGACTTCTATTGGTTGGGTACCTTTGGTTCAATTATTCAGCGGCAGGCTGAACGACGATTTTCCATGCTTTGCCGATAGGAGGCAGGCTCTTGGTCATCATCGCATCGTAGAAGGCGATAACTCGAGTGCCTTTTGCCAGAGTGCTCTTATCTACAGCTTCGCCTTTCAGATTGACGACAGTTGTTTGATCCGTCACTTGCAGCACAATCTCCTTCTGGGATTGCTCGTTCAAGCCGGTACCTTTAATCAGCAGGCTGGTTGCTCCGCTATCGCTCGTACGGACTTCTTCAATATTGCCGGCGGTGCCCAACATTCCTTTTTTGTCGGCTCCGTCCAGTACCGTAATTTTATAAGTCGGAGTTTGCGGCGGCAGGCTCAAGGTAGCCACCAGAGAATGCTCGGCCTCGACCTTTTGACCGAGTGTCAGATCGGCGAAGGTCAGCGGAGTGCCGTCCGCCTTCTGGTATGTAGTTTCATCCGATAAAGTCAGTACGGTGCCTTCCGTTCCGATTCCGTTAATTTGAACGGCTTTGTGGCCGTCTACGTCACGAATAGCGGTAATGACGCCCTGAGTCAGTACGGTTTTTTTCTGTTCTGCGGCAGATACGGCAACGGAATTACCGTCTTTAGTGACGGATGCGTGCAGAATCTCTTGGAAAAAGGAAGCTGGAACGTACATCGTGTTATCCTTCAATTCAGGTGCAGTCCCGAGCGTTTTAAGCATTTTATTGACGCTGTAGCGGTCGTCGCCTACTTTGACGTTAGTCCATTGCGGACCTTTGCTTAAGTCTACAGAAGAGTCCTCCTGCTTCCAGGTCAAGGTGAAGCCAAGGGATTCGGCAATGGCGCGCAGCGGCAGCATAGCTTCTTGGGCTCCGGATGCTTGATACCCGGTAAGGGAAGCGGCTTTGCCGTTAACGGTAACTTGAATCTGCTCTGCCGCAAGGGTTGCGGATAGGGCTTGCGGTTCCTCTGCCAGAGGCATCATATTCGGCGCTGCATAAGCGGCTCCTCCGCCAAGTGCCATGGAAAGGGCCATAAGAGCGATTCCTTTTTTCATTACATTGTTCATAGTCTGGTTCTCCTTTTGTCTGAGCTTCGAATGTAACAAAATCAATTACAATACCATAGACGGGGAAGGGCTCCCAATTGTTGCACGAAATGCAAAGAAAAAGGCTACCCCTCGATCATTCAAAGGATAGCCTCTTTCATTCAACTTCATTCAAACAGGATTAATGTGCTACTTGGTTGTAGGTCATAATCCAGATGGAGCCTGCTACAATCGTCAACAGGATGACAAGCCCGAGAGCCAGCGCCATCATGTTCCAGCGTGCGTTTTCTCCTTCTTTCAAATGCATGAAGAATACGAGCTGAACGGCGAACTGCAGGATCGCCATAATCAGGATGATGACGATTCTTGCGCCTTCACTGAACATGTGGTTCAGGATGACGACGAGCGGGATGATGGTCAGCACGATCGACAGGATGAAGCCAATGACATAAGATTTCAACGATCCGTGAGATTCGGAATGTGCGCCGTGTGAATTATGTTGACTCATCTTACATCACCCCCATCAAGTAAACGACCGTGAAGACGAAAATCCACACAACGTCAAGAAAGTGCCAGTACAAGCTGATAACATCGACTTTCCGTTTGGTAACCGGTGTAATGCCGTGTTTTTTCAACTGGAACATAAGACCGATCATCCAGCATAGACCGAGCGATACGTGAAGTCCGTGCGTACCGACCAGCGTAAAGAAAGCGGAGAGGAAGGCGCTTGTCGAGATCGTTGCACCTTCATGATATACCATAGTGATGAACTCATTAACCTCAAGCGCAACGAAGGAAGCGCCAAGAAGTGCCGTAACGGCCAGCCAGCCGATCAGCTGGTTTTTGTTGCCTTTGTGCATGGCCAGTACGGCCAGACCGCTCGTAAAGCTGCTTGTTAACAAAATGAATGTCTCTGCGATAATACCGGGCATTTCGAACAGCTCTTTGGGTGTCGGTCCGCCGTTGGTATTGCCGTGAAGAACGATATAGGTAGCGAATAAAGTACCGAATAAAATACAGTCCGTAATCAGGAAGATCCAGAACCCGAACGTTTTGAGCGACTCATGATCATGATGACCGTGGTCATGATGGTCATGTCCGCCGTGCGCTGCCGCATGTGCCATTAGACCTTCGCCCCCCTTAATGCAGCTTCCGTCTGTTTAATTTCATCTACCGGAATGTAGTAGTCCGTGTCATACGAGAACGAACGCGCCAGCATGCAGATGAGTACACCGATCATCGCCGGAATAGCAAGCCATAGCCAGCCCCATACAAAACCGAATCCGGCAAAGAACCAAAGAGTCGATTTGATGAACGGAATCGCCGAGTTTTTCGGCATGTGAATCGGTTCAAGCGGAGCAGTAGGCTCCGGTTTGATGCCTTGAGCGAGCTTTTGCTTTTTCTCCCACCAATCATCCACATCGTGAACATGAGGCTCAACAGCAAAGTTATACATAGGTGCAGGAGATGGAATGGACCATTCCAGCGTGCGGCCGTTCCATGGGTCACCAGTAACGTCGCGCTCATGATGCTTGATGCTGTAGGCAATTTGCCATACTTGGAAAATGAACGCGATCCCCATAAAGAAGGCACCGACAGTCGAAATCAAGTTCAGCGGGCCCCAGCCCATATCGAAATCGTAAACGGTCGTACGACGAGTCATTCCGTCGAGACCCAAGAAATATTGAGGCATAAAGCAGACATAGAAACCGATGTTCCAGAACCAGAAGGCCCATTTGCCCAAATGCTCATTCAGCTTGAAGCCGAACATTTTTGGCCACCAGTAGTACAGCCCTGCGAAGTAACCGAACACTACGCCGCCGATCAATACTTGGTGGAAGTGTGCGATCAGGAAGTAGCTGTTATGGAACTGGAAGTCTGCAGGCGCTACGGACAGCAGAACCCCGGTCATCCCGCCGATAACAAAACATGGGATGAAGGCTACGGTCCACAGCATCGGCGTCGGATAGGATACCCGGCCGCGGAACATCGTGAACAGCCAGTTGAATATTTTAACCCCCGTCGGGATCGCGATAGCCATCGTCGTTATGGCGAAGAAGACGTTAACGTCGGCACCCGAGCCCATGGTGAAGAAGTGATGCACCCAGGTAAAGAACGAGAGTACGCTAATAATAATCATGGCAAAAACCATGGAATTATATCCGAACAGCTTTTTCTTGGAGAAGGTAGCAACGACCTCGGAGAAAATACCGAATGCCGGCACGACCACGATATAAACCTCCGGATGTCCCCACATCCAAATCAGGTTGATATACATCATCGGGTTACCGCCGCCGTCAAGCGTGAAGAAGTGAGCGCCCAGGAAGCGGTCCATGAATAACAGTGCCAAGGTAATGGTTAAGATAGGGAAAGCGAAAATAATCATGATACAGCTGGAAAATACGGACCAGGAGAACATCGGCATTTGCATGAGCTTCATGCCTGGCGCGCGCATTTTCAGAATCGTTACGATAAAGTTAATACCGGTCGCCAAGCTTCCGATACCGGAAATCTGGATACCCCAGATATAGAAGTTTTGTCCGACACCCGGGCTGTGAGACAGCTCGGAAAGCGGCGGGTACGCAAGCCAGCCAGCATCCGGCGAACCGCCGATGACGAAGGAGACGTTGAACAGCATAGCGCCCCAGAAGAACATCCAGAAGCTCAGGGAGTTCAGGAACGGATAAGCAACGTCGCGCGCTCCCAATTGAAGCGGCACAACGATATTGAACAGACCGAACATAAGAGGCATCGCCATGAACAAAATCATGATAACCCCGTGTGTCGTAAAGATCTGGTTATAGTGCTCCGGCTCCAGGAATTTCATATCAGGCATGGCAAGCTGAAGACGCATGAGCAGGGCGTCGACGCCGCCGCGGAATAGCATTAGAATGGAACATAGAATGTACATGATCCCGATACGTTTATGGTCAACGGTCGTCAGCCATTCGCGCCAAAGCCAAGTCCATTTTTTGAAATAGGTTAGCACGAACACGATGGCAACCATAGCGAGCCCAATACTGACTTGTGCTCCTAAAATCATCGGATCGCCTGTTACAAAAAACCAGGATGCAAAATCTTTTATTTTATCCAGCATGTGTATGCCTCCTTTCGTTAGTGTTAATGTCCAGCATGCGGATTCGAGGTTGTTGCAGGCTGAACAGCTTTAGACGGCTCCTGCTTGGCGGAAGGTTCGCTGCCGGCAGAACCATGATGGGCATGAGTGCTTCCGTTTACGGCATATTTCGTCACGATCTTATTGAATAGTCCCTCAGGGAAGGAAGAGAAGTACTGCTTGGTTGACGTACCCGGTGCAGCCAGCTGGTTATATCCGTCCATTGTCAACGGGCCCGAGGATTGCTTCACTTCTTTAACCCAATTATTGAAATCTTCATCCGATGTAGCGTGTACCTGGAATTTCATATCGGTGAAATGCTTGCCGCTGAAATTCGCTCCGGTTCCGTAATAAACGCCTTGTTCATCGGCTTGCAGGAACAAGGTCATGGCCATGCCGGACATCGTATACATTTGACCGCCCAGCTGAGGAATCCAGAAGGAGTTCATCGGAGCATCGGAAGTAAGCTCGAATTTAATAGGTGTATCTTCAGGAATTTCAATGTAATTGACGGTTGCAATACCTTGCTCAGGATAGGTGAAAAGCCATTTCCAATCCAGAGAGGTTGCTTGAATCGTGATCGGCTTCTTATCGGAAACAATCGGCTTGGATGGCTCCAGGGCATACGTTTCGCGAGCCGTAACAGCGGCCAACAGGATGATAATAACAATAGGAATCCCCCACCATACTACCTCCATCATCGTACTGTGCGACCAGTTCGGTTTGTAAGCAGCTTTGTTGCCTGGTTTGTCTCTATACCGCCATACGATGTAAGCGGTCAGTATGAGCACAGGGACCAGTACGATTCCGCATAAGATAGAAGCGGTAATGATCAGATCCTTTTGACCAGCGGCGATAGGGCCCTTCGGGTCCATAACCATAATGGATTCGCAACCCGAGAGAAGCACCAGCATGGTCAGAAAGATCAGCGGAGTCACAATCCGAGCAGCTTTTTTCGTTAGTCGCATGTGTAATATCATCTCCTTAAGTTTCTCGAACGCTCGGATAAAGCAGGTTGTGAAATGTGGAACGTTCTTAGCTATTTCTTAAGATAGCAGATATTAACCGAGATTTCGCCGTTGTTAACAAATACGTCAAGGTTTCGTCTTTTTTCTGTAATATAAAGTTCACGAAAATGACGACTATTAATTTTTGGAAAAGAAAAACCCCTCTAAGATCGCTCTTAAAAGGGGTAAAATGTGAAAATATGTCAGGTTTTGTGGAACTATTGTTGAATTTTGTCATTTTCGTCATCCAGCATACGGGAATGAACGAGATGAATGGCGGTGCGAATCACATAAATGTGAACACTGCCTACCAAGAAGCCGACTCCCACCATGAGGGACGTGTTACGATCGCTAAAGTGATGTAAATTAAATAAACATAAGACAAGACCAATGCCAAGAATGCCCCAAGCTGCAGCCGTCATCCAGTTGACAAGACGTTGTACATCCTTCACATTTTGACGTACGCCGCTAACCGATGCTGTTTTCGTAGTCATAATGGTCACTTCCATTTCCTTTGTAAGTGTTTTCTTGATACCAGTATAGCATAAAATGGTTGGTTTGTTCAAGGAATGTTCAATTTTTGATCGAAATTCAGACAAATTTAGATAAAGGTCACTGGAAATACGCCTTGCGGGATGAAAGCCGCCAGTCCATACTGCGCTCTACCTTATAGAGTGCTCAGAGTACGGAAAACATAAAAAAGAACAGGTTACCATAAATTTTTCCATTTTATCCATCCCGTGTTTATTTTAAGATCGTTTTTGTAAGCGCAAACATAAAATCGGCTTCGGAAAGGAGGAGTCATCTAACCAGTCAAGGATAGGTTTAGAGCTTGTCGAGCTGCTGCAGGGAGGAAGGTCCGCTAGTCCGTATGGCTGCAAGCAATCATTTATTTATCAGGAGGGATTGGATAATGAAGAAAAAGGTCAAAACAATGGTAGCGGGAGCTTTGTTAGTATCAGCAATGGTTTTGCAAACTGCGGTAGCCTGGGCCGCAACCACGACGACTATTGATTCGGATGGGCCTAATACCGGACAGGACGCTTATCAAATCTTCAAGAGCAAGCTGGGCTCCGACCCCATTGACGGACCGGGGGATGCAAGCCATATTTGGGAGACCACCTCGTCACCGGTCGGCAACGTATTTCAGTTCAAGCTGAACAGCACAGGAGACTACGATGGCTCCAATACGGATCGGCAGCGCAACGAGCTGAAGGCTTATAACAGCTCTCCAAGCGCCGTCAAAGGAACCAACGGGACGACGATGACGTATAAATGGAAGTTTAAAGTGCTGAACGGCTTCCAGATGCCGCCGTCGGGGAACTTTTGCCACATTTTTCAGCTGAAAGCATCCGGCGGCGATGACGGCGCGCCAATTTTGACCTTCTCGGTTGAAAAAAACAAGCTGACGTTCCGCCACAGTCCGATAGGGGCCGATATGAGTCAGGTGACGACGCTTGCTTCAACGGATTGGTCCAATGTCCTGAATACTTGGGTAGAAGCTACGGTAACCGTGAAGAACTCGGATAACGGAACGGTATCGATGACGCTGAAGAAGCTGGACGGAACGACCTTGATGTCTTATAGCGGAAGCAAGGATATGTGGAGAGACGGAGCGGATTTCAATCGTCCCAAGTGGGGGATTTACCGCAAAATTTTCTCCGGCATGACGGAAGCGAATATACAGTTCGCCAATTTCAGCATTACGAAGCAATAATATTTCTTCATTGATAGTACAGACTTTGGGCACTCCTCTGACGGGAACTTCAGGGGAGTGCTTTGTTTTATGACAACTAAATCGTAAAAAATCACAACCTCTAGTTTAAGTAAAGCCATGGAAGCGGTTGAGTACAAGTAGTATGATGGGGGAAGAACCTCATTTCATGAAAGAAGGGAACAAAAGCTCATGTTAAACCAGAAAGCATTCATTGAAGAGATCATGGGATTTGACGTTCTGGATACACATACCCATTTGGTAGGACAGCAGCTGAGTGCCCGTGATTTTTGGGAAATTGCGCATTATTTTTGGCTAAACCGGGAGATGCAGGCCGCCGGGTACCCGGATCAGGCGATGGAGCTGCCAGAGGATGAGCGCATCGAGTCTTTCTTATCCGCTTACAAGGCGAGCCGCAATACGTTAATGAACTGGGTATTCACGCATATATTCAAAGATTTGTACGGCATCGAAATCCGCGACGCCCAATCCATCCGCGAAGCCGATGCCGCTGTTCGTGCTTCCAACGACCGCCCGGGCTGGGCGCAGGAGGTGGCGGACAAGCTGAACATTTGCGCTTTCGTAACGAATATGCCGGATCACGCGAAATGCAGCCATATGAACAGAGACGCCATTCTGATTCCGCGCGTTGACGGAAGACTGTTCGAATGGACCAAGCAAATTCATCAGGCCGATCAGCGGGAGCAAGCCCTGGAAGAAGTGACTCAATCGATCCGCGATTTAATAGCTTCCTATAAGGAAAGGGGCTGTCCGGGCATCATGACGACGCTTCCCGGCTACGATGCCAAGGCTAATGAGGAGGTTCCGCTGCAAACGGCAACGCGGGATCAGCTCATGATGCGGGTACTCCACACGATTTGCGGGATATTGGAGCAGAACGGAATGTTCCTGCAGCTCTTCCTCGGCGTGGAACGCTCCTGGTGCGACACGGCGATACCTGTCAATGACCCGCTGCGCATAGCGAAGCTGTCGGGTTTGTTTGCTCGCTACCGCATTTCCTTCGAGCTGGTCGTTGCTTCGGAGTTGAACAATCTGGATGTTGTGCAGGCGGCCTGGAACTATCCTAATGTTCATGTGGGCGGCATGTGGTGGTTTAATTTCCGCGCAAGCACTTACCGTGATATCATGCAGTATCGTATGGAAGCGTTACCTGGAATCAAAAGCTCGCTTATCGTGTCGGACGCAAGGAATATCGAATGGTGCTACGGAAAAATCCTTCTTATTAAGAAGCTGATGGGCGAATATTTATATCAGCAGATCGAAGCGGGCTGGCTTGATTATGACACGGCAATCCAGCTTGCAAAGGATTGGCTGTATAACAGCGCGGCGCAGCGTTACGGGTTCAGCTTGAATTCATAAAAATACAGAATTGGCGATATAGCCAATGAAGGGGAGAATGAAGATGAAGGCACTTTTGGTTGGCTTGGGAACCGCAGGCTTTT
This sequence comes from Paenibacillus sp. 32352, assembly GCF_002042965.1. GTDB lineage: Bacteria > Bacillota > Bacilli > Paenibacillales > NBRC-103111 > Paenibacillus_S > Paenibacillus_S vulneris. The sequence goes on from NZ_MZNT01000001.1 coordinate 187,166, forward strand.
CGTGGTATAAAAGATTGAGAGACAAAGGATTATTGGCCGCCGTAGTGGAGACGGATGCTTCGATGAAGGAGAAGATGGGGGACGATCCGTTCCCGTTCTATACATCGCTTAGCGAGGCGCTGGAGAAGGAGCAGCTGGATTTCGTCGTCAATGTGACCTCGCCTATGGCGCATACGGTCGTTAACAACGCCGCTTTCGATAAGAAGCTGCCGGTTTTGTGCGAGAAGCCGATATCGTTTGATTACGAAGAATCCATCGAAGTGGTGGAGCGTGCCGCTAAGGAGAACATTCCCTTCATGATCGCCGAGAATTACCGCCGCCATGCCGCCGTGCGCAAATTGAAGCAGCTGCTGGATGAAGGCGCTATCGGACGGATTTCCGCTATAGACATCCTATTTTATCGATATCACCATGTGCAGCGCAAATATACGGTCAGCCTGCTGGACGATATCGGCGTCCATCATTTTGATATGATCCGTTATTTGACCGGTGAGGAAGGAAAAAGCGTCTACGCGGACATGTACAATCCTATCGGCGGATGGGATGAAGAAGGCGCCATCATTAACACCAGCGCTCTCCTGGAGATGGCAGACGGTGTGAAGGTCAGCTATACCGGTTCTATCGCCTCCAGGGGGGAACAGACGCCTTGGCACGGCAATTGGCGGATCGAAGGAACGGAGGGCACGATCCAATACGAGAATCAGGAGATCCATCTCATTAAGGATGGGGTCAAGGAAACGATTACCAACTACAGCGGGGTAGATACTTCCGATACGTTGGCGGAATTCCTGGCATCGCTTAAGGAGCAACGGGATTCGGAAACCAGCGGTGCGGATTATTTGAAATCGCAGACCCTGGTGCACTTCGCAAAATTATCGAGTGCCGAGGGACGGAAGGTAGAGATCAAGTACCCGAGCTAGCGTCTGCTCCCAGGGGACTCCGGTGAAGAAAGGGGCTGTACTTCAGGTGAACAGGCAACCTGCAGGCAGCCCTTTCGTATGTCTTGCTCACCACAATACAATGTAAAATTTAGGGGCTGCCCTAAATATACCCTTTTAGTGGGGTCAGCTTATTCAATTCTTGGGATGGAAGGGAATCGTATGAAAAGAACCGTCGGCACATGGATGATCATAGCGATTGCAGCTGCTGGTACTGCCGGTTGTTTCCACGACGATACAACAAAGCATCCGGCGGCTGAGCAGGACAAGCCTGCGAAATTTTCCATCTCTTACACTACGACCTCAAGCAGCGGATATTTTTCGCGGATTGGGGATCTGAGCCGGGAAAAGTGGGTCCTGAAGCTGGGGGAGCTGACCCATACTTCCCTCGATGTCAAGGTGATAGAGGAATCGAAGCTTCCGGTCATGTTTGCAGGCAGCAGCATTCCGGATGTCGTCGGAAGCAACGGTACGCCTACCAGTACGATCATGTCGGGTTCGGTAGAGGCCGGCGTCTTCATGCCGATCGACGATTTGTTAAAGCAGTATGCCCCCAATTTGCTCAAGAACGTGCCAAAGGATGCATGGGAGGCGGTATCCTACAACGGAAAAACGTACGGTATTCCAACCTATTTGACGAACCCTTCCCGAAGAGCGACCTTTATCCGGTCGGATCTGCTGGAGAAGGCAGGTCTCAAGCCGCCGCAGACGGTGGAGGAGTTTCTCGATGTGCTCAGAGCCTTTAAGAAGATGGGAGTTGAGCATCCTTATTTAATGAGGGAGAACCTGAAGTACGCCGACATCATCCTCGGAGCTTACGACGTGCTGCCATACCGCGATCAGTTTGAAGTGGCGGACGGGCAGGTTGTTCCCAAGTTTTTTGATGTCAAGCATATGCAAAAAGCGCTGGAGACCTACAAGACGATGCTGGATGAGGGGCTTATCGCCAAAGATTTCGCGACCATCTCGTCGGCGGATTTTATAAGCTATATTCGCTCGGGCAAGGCGGGAATCTGGTCGTCCAATGCGATCGGTCTGGTTGATTTCCGGACCTCGATCAAGCAGGCCGTTCCTTCGGCCCGAGTAGATATTATCCCTTCTCCGAAAGGTCCGGAAGGCACCGGCGGGTACTTCCACTATACTCCCGTCATTTCGGCTTTTTACATTAATAAGAACGTAAAGCCGGACACAGCGGCGCGCATCATACAGTTTTTTGACTGGATGCAGACGCCGGAGGCGGAGAGGTTCTTTACTTTTGGCATTGAAGGGGATACCTATACGATAGCAGACGGCAGGATCCAGTACAAATTTCCTCAAACGAAGGAAGCGATAGAAGAAGAAGGCTGGCGCAGCGGCACACTGTGGGGGGCTCATGACGCCGTAGCCAATAGAATGCGGCTGCAGCTGGATCAGAACGGGCGGGATACGCTGTTTGCGCTCGACCATATTGTCAAACATGAGGGATTGCCGGGCATCGGCTTTAATCCGGATTTGATTTCATTCGCCAAATACCAGGATCTGGCTCCTATTACGCAGGATGGTGCTCCGAGACTCATTATGGATCATATCATCAAGATGATTTACGGCAAAGAGCCTATCACCGATTGGCCCAAGGTCATCCAGGAGTACAGGCAAAAAGGCGGAGAAGAAATCATCAAAGAAGCTACCCAACGCTATAACCGCAGGGAAGGAATCGTCAACCTGTATGAAACCCGTTTTTAAATAGAACGATACGATTGCTTCGCAAAGAGAGGATTCTTGCTTATGACCGTTGCAAAAGGAGCTGACTTCCATGCATTTGCTCATCGTTGATGATGAACCGATTATTCGTTTGGGACTGGTCAAAATGGCAGAGGTCTATGCCCCTTCCTTTGAAGGGATCCGAACGGCAGAGAACGGCTTGGATGCATTGAAGAAAATTCAAGCATTGGAGCCGGACATTGTCCTGACCGATATTCGCATGCCCAAAATGGACGGATTAGCGCTTTGTCAGGCGATACATAGCGATTATCCTCATATTCAGACCGCTGTTATATCCGGCCATAACGATTTTGAGTACGCGCAAAAGGCGATGACCTATGGAGTTAAGCATTATTTATTGAAGCCGCTGATGAAAAATGACTTGCATAAGATGCTGGGGCAGCTGGTTCAGGAATCGGCGACAGGCTACTTCTCCGTCTCCCGGTATATTGAATGGATCGATGCGATGGAGCAGTGCATCTGGTCGCTTCAGATGGATGAATTGACCCGGCTCGCAGATTTGTGGAGACAGTACTGCCTATCGGCCAATTTCACATTGGCCAAGCTGAAGGAGCTGCTGGAGGACTGCACGGCGATGCTGATCAAACGGTTTCATGCAAGAGGCGTATTAAAGGAATACGTGAGCCCTGAGCTTCAAGGCTCCAGCACGAAGTTGCTGCTGGATTCTTTTGAAGAACGGCTTCGTCAGATGGCGTTCAGCCTGCTTGCAACCCGCAAAGGGAACTACAAAGATCCGATGGAGGAAGCCAAGGCTTACATCGACAGCCGGCTGTCCGAGGATATTACGCTCGATCAGGTTGCGGCGATGATCGGTCTGACTCCGACGTATTTCAGCGCTTTATTCAAACGAATGACCAACGAAACGTTCGTCCGTTACCGGATTAACCGGAGAATGGAGAAGGCCAAGGAGCTTCTGTCCGTTCCTCATATCCGGATCGTCGATGTGGCGGAGCTGGTAGGGTATGACGATTATCCGCATTTCACCAAAACATTCAAAAAAATGTACGGCATCTCGCCGTCCGAATTTCGCAGTCAAATGGGGATCAAATGAAGCGTGGAAGTGTGTACCGCAAGCTGTTTGTTTACTTTTTAGTCGTCATCGTCCTGTCCTTGTCGAGTGTCGGCATCTTCTCTTACACCACTTCTTCGCAGGAGCTGGATGTATTAGTGAAAAATCAAATGACGCAAATTGTGGCTAACGCCGTCCATCATACCGATCTATATCTGCAATCGTACGAGCGCTCGATGGTTTCTTTGTTGACGAACAGAGAGGTGAAGAGGTTCCTGGATTTGCCGCCCAAGCCGGAGTTTTACGAGTTTTTCGAATACCGCAAAACGATTAAGGAAGCAGGGGTCGATCCGGTATTTATCCGCAATCCGGAAATCGCCTCGATCTATATCATAAGCTTCAATGAGAATGCGGCCTATTATTTCTACGATGTGCCGGAACAATCGTTCAGCGCCCATGATATACGCGAGCAATTGAGCTATTACCGTGCCAATACCAATGAGGACGGCAGTCTCAGTATATTAAATCACAGTATATTGAACGACACACGGTCCCCCATGCTGACGCTCATCCGGCAAATTAAAGGCTTGTCGTCCCCGGCACCCAAAGGAATTCTTGCGATAGAAATGCGGGTATCGGATCTCGCCGCGATGTGGAAAGGAGTCGAGCTTGGGCCTAAAGGATACTTTTTTATCCTGGACGGGAAAGGGCAGATCGTCTACCATCCGCAGCGCGAAAAGGTAGGCTCCTTCGTCAACGACGACCTAAAGCGTAAGCTTAGCGCCAGCGAGCTGTCGCTCGTTGATAATACGGAGGATGGCATTCGGCGAATCTACATGTCGCAGAAATCCGACTATTCAGGCTGGAATCTCGTTGTTTCCATGCCCCTCGACGAGCTGCGCAAGCCCGTATCCAAAATACGTACGACAACGATCATCGTCGGCTTGTTTACGCTGTGCATTGCGCTGCTGTTGGCATACCGTTTCGGCAAATCCATTACGGAGCCGATCCAGGTGTTGAAGAACGGAATGAGGCAGACGGAGAAAGGCAACTGGGCTGTCATTCCACTGCCGGAGCGCTACGATGAAATGGTAGAGCTCATGATGCGCTACAATCTCATGGTCAACCGGCTGTCCGAAATGGTGGAAAAGGTGTATCAGGTCGAGCTGAAGCATCAGGAAATGCAGCTTGAACGGCAAAAGGCGGTGCTTCAATCGCTGCAGCTGCAGATCAATCCTCATTTTATGTACAACACGTTGGAAATGATCGTATGCTACGCTTTCATCAGGGATTCGGAGGAAATATCCGAAATCGTCAATTCCCTGGCCTATATGCTCCGCTATTCGGTTCAAACGAACCTGGAGGAAATCACGATAGCCAATGAGCTGAAGCATGTGATGTATTATCTCGTCATTATCCGTCATCGTATAGGACGCGAGTTTGAAGTCGATGTGGCCGTTCAGCCGGATTACCTGCTGCATAAAATGGTCCGGCTTACCCTGCAGCCGCTGGTCGAAAATGTATTCCAGCACGCATTCCCCGACGGAGTGGAGGATTATCATTTTATCCGGATTGACGCAGGGGAGAACGACGGCATGTTCTGGGTCAGCGTCGAGGATAACGGTATCGGCATTAGCGAGGAGGAGCTGTCACGGCTGCGGGCCAAATTAAATGCGAACCGGTTGGCGGACGAAGAGGCCGGCAAGAAGGGCGGCATCGGGATTCTGAACGTGCACCGGCGTATTCAAATGGTATTCGGGGAGTCTTACGGCTTGCGAATCGAGAGTGCACCCGAGCAGGGAACGAAGCTGATTATGATGATGCCGTCTGTGATTGATAACAAATAGGAAGCTAACCTCATGAAAAGCTTGTGTTCCATGGGATTCGAGGGATACAGGTTAAATAATGAATATGCCGAGGTTAAATTAAGACTATCCGTTGAGCCTTAATCTCCGGTTCCTGAGCGCTTTCGGTTAAATTCGGGAGATTGTCTGGCATTCCCTCTTAATAGATACTAGAATAGGAGTAATATATTAAAAGAGAATCATGGAAGGCGGCGAGAGGCCTTTCGCATGATCAGGAGGGACATCATGACTGTGTTTAATGTATTGGAATACGGAGCTGTCGGAGACGGCGTAACGATGAATACGGAGGCCATTCGAAGCACGCTGGAGGCTTGCGAGGCTGCCGGTGGCGGGACGGTCTATTTTCCGGCGGGGACCTATTTAACCGGCGCCGTTCATCTGAAAAGCAATATGACGATCCATATCGATTCGGGGGCCAAGCTGTTGTTCTCAACGAACCCCGACGATTATCCCTTTGTGAAAACCCGATGGTCCGGGTATGAATGCTACGGCTATTCTCCGCTCGTCTATGGGGCGGATCTGACGAATATATCGATCGTGGGAGGCGGCATCATCGACGGTCAAGGCGCCGCTTGGTGGCAGCAATACCGTGAATGCAAGGCGGGACGCCGTCCTTCTACCGAAAGAGAGCTACAGTTGTTTGACCTGAACCGTCATCTCATGGATATCAAAAGTAACATTGTGGAATGGGAGACGCAATTTTTACGTCCGGCCCTCTTCCAGCTGTTCCGCTGCACGAACGTGCGTCTGGAGGGCATCACGCTGCAAAACTCACCGTTTTGGAATACGCATCTCGTGTACTGCGATAACGTAACCATTCACGGCGTTTTGATTCAAAACCCTTCGGACACGCCGAACGGCGACGGCCTGGATATCGATTCCTGCCGTTATGTCCGCATTTCCGACTGCCAGTTTGACGTAGGGGATGACTGCTTGTGCTTGAAATCGGGCATTGACGAGGATGGAAGACGAATCGGCATCCCGACGGAGAATGTGACGGTAACGAACTGCACGATGCGGGCAGGCCACGGCGGAGTCGTACTGGGCAGCGAAACGGCGGGCGGCATTCGCCATGTGACGATTTCCAACTGCGTCTTCATTGGAACCGACCGGGGCATCCGCTTCAAATCAAACCGTGCGCGCGGAGGAACGATCGAGCATGTACAGGTGAATAACATCTTCATGAAGGGTGTGCTTTGCCCGATCGCGATCAATTCCTTTTACCGTTACGGCGTCGATCCTTCCAATCCTTCGATTTCCAGCCCTGAGCCTCAGCCGATTTCGGAATCGACACCGGTATTCCGTCACATCCGACTGAGCCATATTACGGCAACGGAAGTATTAGGCGCTGCAGGGTTCCTGTACGGTCTGCCGGAAATGCCGATTGAGGATGTCGTGATGGATCATATCCATATTGAAATGACAACGGATCCGAATGAACAGGGCGGCGAGCCGGATATGGTGCGTGAGGAGCTCGTCATGGCGGGCAAAGGAATGTACTGCAAATATGTGCGCTCGCTTCAGATGCATCATGTGCGTATCGAAACAAGGGAAGGCGCTGCGCTGACCATCGATAACAGCGATGATATCGAGTTGATCGGCTTCGGAATGAAGAAACCGCATCCTGCCACACCGGTTATGGAATTGAGGAATACGCAGGAGGTCTTCGTACAAGGCGGCTCGGCGGCACGGGGAACCGATGTTTACGCCAAAATCAGCGGAGCCGATACGCGGGATATCGTGTTTGCCGGTAACCGGCTGGACAAAGCGGTGCAGGACGTACTCGCGGATACTGCGGTGCAAGGGTCCATTGTGGTAAAATAAGGCTAAAAAAGCAGGTGACATGATGAAAGTATTGGTTCTTGGCGGAACAGGTGTAATCAGCCGTTCGGTGGTCGAACAAGCTCTGGCTCAGGGTCATGAGGTGACCGTCTTTAACCGGGGCAGCAAAAATCATTTGTTCGCAAATGACGTACGCGTCCTCATTGGCGATAAGTCCAACCGGGAGCAGTTCCGTGAACAGATGAAGGATCAGGAGTTCGATGCGGTCATCGATATGATTTCGTTCGACGCGGTGGATGCGGAATGTACGCTGGAAGCCTTCAAGGGAAGAGCGGGACAGTTTATCGTTTGCTCCAGCACAGCCGCTTATAAGAGACCGTTCCGCACCATTCCGACCGTGGAGGATGCGGAGGAGCTGTTCGATGATCCGGCCTTTCCTTACGCTTTCCATAAAGCCGAGATGGAGCGCTACTTGCGCAAGGTAATCGAACGTGGAGAAGCTGCGGTGACGATGATTCGTCCTTCCTTAACCTATGGGATAGGATGTGCCAATCTTGGCGTCCTAAGGCAAAATGTCAATATCGTGCACCGTATTCGTGCCGGCAAGCCGCTGGTGATGTTCGGTGACGGAACCGTTCCATGGAGCTTCAGCTTTGCTCCGGACGTGGCCAAAGCGTTCGTAGGAGCCGTAGGCAACAAGCAGATGATCGGCCAAACCTATCACGCAACGAGCGAGGAAGTGCATATCTGGCAGGATCTATATCTGGAAATGGGCAAGCTCCTGGGCGTAGAGCCGCATATCGTTCATCTAAGCTCCGATCTCCTTGTGGAGGCGAATCCGTCTTTATTCAGTCACTTGTATTATGAGAAAAGCTACTCCGGCTTGTTCGACAACAGCAAGCTGAAACGAGATCTGCCCGGCTTTCGGGCGGAAATCTCTCTATCCGCAGGCCTGTCCATGCTACTAGATTGGTATGAGCGGGAAGGGCATCAAGCCGATCAGGAGAAGGATCTTCTGGAAGACCGGCTAGCCGGGGCCCATGCGGATTTCTGCAGGCAGCTAAAGGATATGAAGCTCTAGCTTGAGATGACAAAGAAGCCGATGATGCGTTGGTGCAGCTATGGTGCGCACAGCCTGTCCTCGGCTTCTTCAAAAATGACTATATTATGACAAATGCCGATTTTCATAGGAAGCCGGCATTTTTTTATATATAATGTCATTGATACTGAATAATGCTAGGACAGGAAGGTGTCTCCATGCTGAAAACTCCCATTGGGCGGTTGCGCGCCGTCGGCCTTTATGAGGGAATTTCATTTCTGGTGCTTCTCATCATTGCCATGCCTTTGAAATATTATGCAAACTTTCCGCAAGCCGTCAAAGTTGTCGGGATGCTTCACGGGGTTTTATTCGTTCTGTATTTGTTAGCTCTTGCTCATGTGACGTTTGCACATCGTTGGAACATTTTGAAAGTGCTTGGAGCCATTATTGCATCGCTGCTTCCGTTCGGAACCTTCGTGATGGAGGCCCGATTGCGCAAAATCTACGGATAGGTGTAACGGAATAGAAGGACAGAAAAACTGGCGTGCGCCGGTTTTTTTTATTTACAGAACAAAAATCTTAGGTTTATGCAAATACATATGAGCATTCTACATGTTAATGCAACATTTCTTTTTTTATAATAGAAAGGATGCACTTACTAGGATCAGCTAAGATCTAATAGCTTTCAGTAAAGGAAGGAGTCTCACAATATGACCCGTTTAGTCCAAGACACGGATTCGCTCCGTTCAACGTTATGGTATCAGCAGCCGGCAAGCAAGTGGCAGGAGGCCCTCCCGATAGGCAACGGACGTTTGGGCGGAATGATATTCGGAACGGTAGCCCAGGAAAAAATTCAATTAAATGAAGATACCGTATGGTACGGCGGTCCTAAAAAGGCGAACAGCCAGGACGCGATTCACCATGTGGACGAGATTCGCCGTCTATTATTCGAAGGCAAGCAGCAGGAAGCGGAGCATTTAAGCCGGATGGCGCTTATGTCGGCTCCGAAGTATTTGCACCCGTACCATCCTTTAGGGGATCTGTTCTTCTATTTCCTGAATCACGACAAAAAGACGGAGGCGTACCATCGGGAGCTGGACCTGGAAACGGCGACCGCCAGCGTCCGTTATCAGATAGACGGCTATGAATATTCGAGGGAATATTTCAGCAGCGCAGCAGATCATGTTATGGCCATCAGGCTCAAGACGAATAAGCCGGGCGGGCTTACGTTCGGCGTTCACTTTATGCGCCGTCCATTCGATGGCGGCAGCAAATGCATCAGCTCCGATACGATCATGATGGTCGGCGAATGCGGCAGGGATGGCGTGCAATTCCGCGCCGGACTTAAGGCTATCGTAAGCGGCGGGTCCGTCTGCACCGTCGGAGATTTTCTCTCCGTGACCGAAGCGGACGAGGTGACGCTGCTGCTGGCGGCTAACACGACGTTCCGGTACGATGATCCGGAGAAGGCGTGTCTCGAGCAGCTGGAGCTTGCATCGGGTAAATCCTACGAGCAGCTGAAGCAGGCTCATATTGCCGACTATTCGGAGAAGTTCGGCCGTGTCCGTCTGGAGCTTGCGTCGTCCGACGCTGCTTCGAAGCTGAAGCTTCCTACCGATGTTCGTCTGAAGCAGGTGCAGGAGGGGCAGGACGATCTGGAGCTGGTCCGGCTATTCTTCGACTTCGGACGTTACTTGCTCTTATCATGCTCGCGCCCGGGCAGTATTGCCGCGAACCTGCAGGGGATTTGGAACGACAGCTACACCCCGCCGTGGGAATCGAAATTTACGATTAACATTAACACCGAGATGAACTATTGGCCTGCGGAGCTGTGCAACCTGGCGGAATGTCATGAGCCGCTGTTCGATCTGATCGAAACGATGCTGCCGAACGGCCGTGTGACGGCACGTGAGGTCTATGGCTGCAGCGGGTTCGTCGCTCACCATAATACGAATATTTGGGGCGACACGCATGTCGAAGGGATTCTGGTATCCTCCTCGATATGGCCGATGGGTGCCGCATGGCTCTCGCTTCATCTATGGGAGCATTACCGCTTCGGTCTCGATACAAGCTTCTTGGCCGACCGCGCGTATCCGATTATGAAGGAAGCCGCTCAATTTTTGCTGGACTATATGACGGAGGATTCGAAAGGACGCCTGGTAACAGGGCCATCCATGTCGCCAGAGAACAAGTTCATTTTGCCGGACGGAACGACAGGCAACTTGTGCATGGGGCCTGCCATGGACATGCAGATCGTGTATACGCTGTTTACGGCCTGTACGGAAGCGGCCGGCATTCTTGGCTGTGACGACGAATTTTGCCGGAAGCTGAATTCGGCGCTCGAACGCATTCCAATGCCGACAATCGGCAAATACGGTCAGGTGATGGAGTGGCTCGAGGATTACGAAGAATTCGACCCGGGCCACCGCCACATCTCCCAGCTGTTTGCGCTCCATCCGGGCGAGATGATTCACGCCCGCCGTACGCCTGAGCTTGCGCTTGCAGCCAAGCGTACGCTGGAGCGGAGGCTCTCCCACGGGGGAGGCCATACCGGCTGGAGCCGTGCATGGATTATTAATTTCTGGGCAAGGCTCGGCGAAGGCGATACGGCTTACGAGAACGTAAAGGCGCTGCTGGCCAAATCAACCTATCCGAACCTGTTCGACGCGCATCCGCCGTTTCAAATTGACGGGAATTTCGGCGGTACGGCCGGCATCGTAGAAATGCTGCTGCAATCCCACAGCGGGGAGCTCTCCTTGCTTCCGGCATTGCCGAAAGCTTGGCAGGAGGGCACGATTACGGGAATTCGCGCCAGAGGCGGCGTTGAAGTGGATCTGAAGTGGAAGCAGGGAGCTTTATCCAAAGCCGTGCTTCGTCCCAGCCGCAGCGGGATTATCGCCGTCTATTATGCCTCGCCGTTACAAGCTCATTGCGAAGGCAAGCCGGTCTCCGCATCCTACGAGGAAGAGCTTCTGAAGCTGCCGGTAGAAGCAGGTGCCTCCTACGTGCTTACACCTGGCGTATAATCTGTTACTTCCGACCTGCCGAGTCCTGATGGGGCTCGGCATTTTTTTGTCCCCGTAGACATAAAGTCATGAACATAATCTGAACATTGGAAAGGAAAGGCAGGAGTTTTGGCGGATTGCGTCGAAATGGAGTGCATGCAGGATAAACAAAGGGAGGCATATGTATGCAATATTCTATTTTCCAATCGGTCAAAATTGTGGATATGAATGACGAGATTATGTCGGAGGTCCTGTTCCACCATGGGGAGCACGAGCTGGTTGCCTTGTCTGTGGGCTCTTCGGTCATTACGCATCAATTGGGGCTCCGCCAGTTCGAGGTCGTGTATGACAAGCGGGAAGGGAAGCAGCAAAAGGTTAGTATCGTCAATATCGAGACGGATTTAATGGTAAGCCCTGCGGTTACCCGTGTCTATTTGGAGCCGGTAACGCTTATTATCGGTCAGCATGACGTTGGCCAGATTTTCTAATTTCAGCTCCTAGGGGCTGAGCAGCCACCGGTCTCATTGGCAACAGGATCGGAAATCGGATATGATGGTATGTGCAAGAGGATCGTGATGGAATTGCCATATCGGAGGTAGATAACATGAATACACGCTTTGTGGTGACCGGCGGCATTTGTGCGTTTTTGTCGGTGGCATTAGGAGCTTTCGGTGCCCATGCCCTCAAGACGAAAATCCCGGCGGACATGCTGGCGGTGTATGAAACCGGCGTACAGTATCAAATGATGCATTCGCTTGGGCTCATCGCCATAGGTCTCATCGCAGCCATGCTGCCAAATAACAAGCATCTGGCCAGAGCGGGATGGTCGATGCTGATCGGTATCGTGCTGTTCTCCGGCAGCCTGTATGTGCTCGCCGTTACGCAAATCAAGCCGCTGGGTGCGATCACCCCGTTCGGCGGTGTCGCCTTTCTGTTCGGCTGGCTGTCCTTGGTGCTGGCCGCGCTGCAATATAAGAAGCAATAGGGAAGCAGGAGAAGAACTCTGGCCGAATGAGGCCGGAGTTTTTTGCGCTCTCCCAAGGGAATTTCAGATACGGTTTGAAAATAGTTCCAAAGAACTAGATGAAAGAGAATGTATAAATGATTGAGATGTAAATAAGGCTTATTGACGATAAAATCGTCATAATATGGCGAAATACGCACTTATTATCATTTTGAGGCAGGAAAATCATACCTGTATGTAGAATTAAGCAGTGAATCTCATTGTCGAAAAATCCGCGCAAAGGAGGGGCAATGATGTGGAAAAGGACAGGCTTTTTAACGGTTATGAATAACAAAGGGCCGCTTCTGCTGGTTGGCTTGCAACTAGTGTTGTCGGCCAGTGCGGCATGGTGGGTCGATCGTCCTATGGAATGGGGATTGCTTGCTCTTGGTAACCTGTTAGTCGTCCTGGTGCTTTATCGCATTGCTCGGCTAAGGTTCGCACAGGCTTGCAGCGTGGAAACCGGCGCAACCATGAAGATTAATGAAAAAGTATTTGAATCGTTATTCGAGAATAATCCGAATGTAGTCTGCTTGATGGACAAGGAAGGAACCATCGTTAAAGTCAATGGGAACACGGAGCAGCTTCTCGGTTATACGAAGCAGACGATGGAAGGAGGCCCCTTGTGGCCGTTTCTTTCAGAGGAAAGCTTGAGTAAGACAAGGAGTGCGCTAGATCAAGTTCGCCGCGGGGTGCCGCAGACGTTCCGGACGGGCATGCTTCATAAGGACGGTTACCGCCTCGATTTGGAAACGACCGCAGCGCCGGTCAAGGAAGGCGATATGTTAAGCGGAATCATCGTGATCGGCCAAGACATTACGGTGACCAAGCGAACGGAAGAGCGTATTCGCCACATGGCTTATTATGATGATATGACAGGGCTGCCTAATCGAAGAATGTTCCATTCCCAGCTGAATGAGGCTATTGACTCGGCTATGCAGCACCGGCACTTGCTGGCTGTTTTATATGTTGATATAGACCGGTTCAAAATTGTTAATGACTGCTTCGGCCATGATTATGGTGACATGCTGCTGCTGCAATTGGCTGAGCGTTTTTCCCGATGCATTTCGGAGAATGATTACCTGGCAAGGACGGAAGGCGATGAATTTGCCTTTATGTTTACGGATCTGAGGCATCCGGATGAGGTCCATCCGATAGCCATGCGCATATTTGAGATGCTTGTGGAGCCGTTCCTGTTAGAGGAGCATCAGGTGCATGTGACGGCCAGTATCGGAGCCGCCGTGTTATCCGATGAGGAGAAGGACGCTGACTCTCTTTCCAAATGCGCGGATATTGCATTAACCCGGGCTAAGGACAAGGGGAAAAACAATATTCAAGTGTTCCATTCGGCTATGAAGGCCGTTTCCTTGCAAAGGCTGACTCTTGAAAGTGAATTAAGAAAAGCGCTAAACCAAAACGAATTCGAATTGAAATACCAGCCGCAGATGGATATCAAGACGGGAGCTATCGTAGGCTTCGAAGCGTTGATCCGGTGGAATCATCCGGAGAAGGGAGTTATCCCTCCTATGGACTTCATCCCTTTTACGGAGGAAAGCGGGATGATTATCCCGATAGGAGAGTGGGTGCTGCAGGAAGCGTGCAGGCAAAACAAGATGTGGCAAAAGCAGGGGCTCGCTCATATTCCCGTCTCCGTTAATCTTTCGACGCGCCAGTTTCTTCAGCATAACCTCCGCGATAAAGTGGCTGAGGTGCTCAGCAATACGGGGCTTGATCCTTCGTACCTTGAGCTGGAAATTACCGAAAGCAGCACGATGGACGTGGACTATGCAACGGGCTTGCTGCTGGAGCTCAAGTCTCTCGGCGTCAAGATCAGTATTGATGATTTCGGGACCGGCTACAGCTCGTTGTCCTATTTGAAACGGTTTCCGATCGATAAGCTGAAGATCGACCAGTCTTTCGTTCGGGACATTATGACAGATCCGAACGATGCCGCTATTGTGGCATCCATCATCTCGATGACGCGGCATATGAACCTCAAGGTTATTGCCGAAGGAGTCGAAACGGAGGAGCAGCTCGGCTTCCTTCATCATAACCATTGCAATGAAATTCAAGGGTACTGGTTCAGCCCTCCCTTGAGCGCGGATCAGGCAGAGGCTTTGCTGCTTGATCTGCATGAGCCTCAGTCTGCGGCTGCGTCGACCGCCAGCCGGATTAACGAATAAGCGAGCTTTTGGGTTTCCCCTAAAGCTCGCTTTTTGTTCACGTTAACATCACAATCAAAGATGGGGGAGGAGAATGGCTTAAAGCCGACTAAACCCCGGATTGAAACGCTTTCTCAATTGTCCATATTAGGTGATGGAGAAATCGTCAATTTCATTAATTTTAAACAAATAGACTTGTTTTTCATCGACATGATAGACCGAAACATTTTCAGTTGGCGGGTCGAAATTCAGGATACGACAGGGAATGTTGAGCTTGACTCCCTTTCCCTTAACGACACTAAGTCTAACCAGAGAATTGTTTTGCTTAAATTGCTGGAGTTGATCCCAGATCGCTTGATGCGGATCCGCCTTCGGAGGAACATTCGGTTCCTTGGGTTTGACAGGCGATGGCTTCGGCTCCTTGGCGGGCTCAACCGGCTTTTCCTTAGGTTGACTGTTCGCTTCCCGCAGGGCTTGTTCAATAATCTTACCTAATTCAACCCCTTCTTTAATTTGGTAATCCTCGATGTCATCTCCATTTAGCAAGTGAAGCAGCCTCTCCAGAGCACGCCCATTAGTCTCGTCTTCGATGAGAATGTCTACATTAAAAAGGAATCTGCGTTTGCCGATTCGGTTTTGATCGGACTTCATGGATGCCCCTCCTTTAGACCTATAACAAACTAACTATACCATTTTTTGAGCATCGAAAGTAGACAAAATTTCAGTGAAAGCATATTTTGTTGAAATTTTGGATAATCGCTCCATTTGACTCACAAGCGGGCGGGCAGTCACATACAATAACCTACAGTGCTGAATGAGAAGGAGTTGCTGACGATGATGCGCATGGAACCCGTTTCACTAGACGGCTTCACCGCTCTGGCCATTGAGGTTAAGCTTCCCAAGACAACCTTGCTGGCGGTTACTACGGATAAGGGCTACATTATGTGCGGAGCCTTGGACGTCGGGCTGCTGAACGAGCGGCTGAAAGACCGGCGTATTATAGCCGGAAGGGCGACTGGAGTACGGACCATCGAGGAGCTGCTGAACGCCCCTCTGGAATCGGTAACCTACGAAGCGGAGGAGCTGGGAATCGTTCCGGGTATGATTGGCCGGGATGCGGTTCTGAGAATGAGATAATGCATATTCGAGTGATAACGCAGCTATAGAGCAGCCTGCAGAATTCGTTCTGCAGGTTTTTTGGTACGGTTTTATTTCCCTGTTGCACTGTTCTGCCCGAAGGAAATCATTTTTCTATGTCGAATGATAGAGTAGGTTGCTATCCCTCAAAAAAAGAAGGTGTCGCATGAGCGAGTTTAGCGAAAGCTATCATTTGAAAACGGCTGATAGAGATGAAGTGGTCAGACTCCTCAACCAAACCGGGAAAAAAGGATATGTATTTGAAGAGACCAACGGCTGGGTTACGTTTGTGTTTGACGGAGAGCCCTTTCAGGCGGATGAAGCGATTGTTTCCCATAACCCTGGCCTTTTGGTCCATTATATTTATGCGGAAGATCATGGCTGGGAACTGAAAATATTCAAAAAAGCAGAGCTTGTGTTTGATTACCAATGCGATTGGACGGATGAAATCGAAGTGAAGAGAAATCTTTACGATATTCGCGTCATCAAAGAATTGGTTATGGATCAAGAAACGTCATTGGAGGATTTGGAATCCATATTTATTAACGAGCATCAAGATGCCATTTTCGACGAAATTCCTCCTGCGCATCAATTCGCTTCCTTGATTGGATTAGTTCATGTCGATTGGATCTCTTTTGACTCCATGGAGTGGCGTCATGCTAACGAGGAGGATATCGTAGTCGTAAAGTAAAGCGACTTTTAGAAGCACAGGACGGCAGCCGTACCCGATGGGGCGGATTTTTTTGTTGACCATAGAGATACATCAATTCGGGGCTGCCCACCAACACGGGAGTATACCGGCAATAGTTCTTGCTCTATAGCCTTCTCAATAGACTTGCCCTGCTTTGTGGGGGCCATATCGTTGTTGAAACAGCTAGTTTAAGCGGAGCGGGAACGATGTATAATAGGAGGGCAGTCTACATATCCAATAAGGAGCTAGCTTATGTTTCACTTACTGGTCGATATGCTCGAACGCGTCGGATTTCTTATTGCGACCGCTTTCGTCTTTTCGAGGAGCAAATGGATGAGAAGCTACATGAGCTATCAAGGCGATAAACGCAATCATTGGCGCTTTCTTGTTTTTTTCAGCTTATATTCCATTCTCGGCACCTATTCGGGAGTGGAGGTCTCCCAATATGCTTATCAGCCGGCGCCTTGGATAGAAAGTGTCGCCCCGTCGGCGGCTATAGCCAATTCTCGTACGGTTGGCGTTATGATCGCCGGGCTGCTTGGAGGCGTCAAAAGCGGCGTGATCGTCGGAGCCGTTGCCGGTCTGCACCGCTTTTCCTTGGGAGGCTTTGTGGCGGTAGCCTGCGGCTTGGCTCCTGTCCTGCAAGGCTTGCTAGGCGGCTTGTGCCGGAATGCCTTAAAAAGAAGATTCCGCAATATGTCTTCGGTGGCATTGGCGTTTATCGTCGGGCTGGTGGGAGAATTGCTTCAAATGGCGCTGATCCTGCTGCTTTCCAGGCCTTGGGACGAGGCTTTGGGGCTGGTTCTGCTGATCGGGATCCCGCAAACGATAGCCAACAGTACGGGAGTGGCGATGTTTTTCATGGTGCACAACACCATAGAAAGCGAAGAGGACCGGATCGGTAACGAGCATGCACGGAAGGCGCTGCATATCGCCGATATGACGATGCCGCTGAGGAAATTGGATATGGATAAGGCCATTCAGGCCATTACCGTTATTCTTCACGAAGAAACGCTGGCGGTGGGCGCTTTTTTCTACAAAAACGGAAAAGAGCAGGTGATGGAAGGCCGAAGAACGCCTTATTGGATCGACCTGCCTATCGAGTCGCAGAGGAACAAGCCTATCGGGTTCTTTCGCTTGTTTTATCCGAGACAGCAGGACGATAGCCCTTCCCGCCGCAGAATGCTGAAATCGTTGGCACAGCTGCTGTCTCAGCAATATACGTTCGTGGAGGCGGAACGCCATTCCCAGCTGCTGGCGGATGCTGAGATTCGATCCTTGCAGGCTCAAATGAGCCCTCATTTTCTGTTCAATGTATTGAACACGGTCAAGTCGTATATCCGCACCAGGCCGGACGATGCAAGGCAGCTGGTCATGCATCTGTCCAAATGGATGAGAAACAACATGAATAACAGCAGCAAAACGCTGGTTCCGATTCGTGATGAGCTGGAGATGGTAACCGCTTATTTGACGTTGACCAAAGCGAGGCTGGGCGACCGGCTGCTTTTTGTGACGGATATAGACGAGCAGGTGCAGGATGAGCTGATTCCCCCATTTTCTATACAGCCGCTGGTTGAGAACGCTCTTGTACACGGACTCAAGCATTCAAGCAGGCCCGGTATCGTTAAGCTGTCCATCAAGAACGTGACGGAAGGAGACGAGCCCGGGATTCTCGTTACGGTAGAGGATAATGGAATCGGCATGCAGTCCGGTCCACAGCAGGGAGAGGAGCATGCAGGAATAGCGCTCAGCAATATTGAACAGCGGCTTCGGTATCATTACGGGATGGAGCATGCGCTGGACATTGAAAGCAAGCCCAATGAAGGAACGAAAATCAGCTTCAAGGTGAGGAGACAACCATGGGATGGACAATAGTTATTGCCGATGATGAAGCGCCGGCCCGAGAGGAATTAGCCTACTTGATCGAACAAGTGGACGATGTGGATCGCGTGATTCAAGCGGCTGGTGGCATGGATGCGGTCAAGAAGGTGAAGGAATTCTCGCCGGATGTGCTGTTTCTGGATATGGAAATGCCGGATTTGAACGGGCTTCAAGCGGCCCAGGTCATAGCGGAGCTGAATCCGCAGGTCAAGATCGTGTTCTCGACCGCTTACGATCAATATGCCGTCGAAGCGTTCCGGCTGCGTGCGTTTCATTATATTTTGAAGCCCTATGACGATAGGGATGTCTTTAGTGTATTCAAGGAGCTGCGCCGGGCGGAGCAGGGACCAAGGGTCAAAGCACCGGCGGAAACGGCTCGGCACGTGCAGCCGGCAAGCGTCAAGCTTGCTCTTGAGGTAGAGGGAGGAATCAAGTATGTTTCGCCGAAGGACATCGTATATATAAGCAAGGAGGGCAAGCATGTCCAGGTGCATACGAGAGATCATGCTTATGATGCCGCTTATACGCTTCAGGATTTGGAGGAGAAGCTGCTCCCTTACGGCTTTTTCCGCTGTCACAAAAGCTATCTGATCCATATGGAAGCGATAGCGGAGTTGAAATCCTGGGTTAATGGAGCCTACAACGTCATGATGAATGACTCCCGCCAAAGCATGGTTCCCGTCAGCCGCAACTATGTAAAGGACCTGCGTTTGAAGCTGGAAATTTAACATCTTGAGCATGATTTTGAACATGATGCGTCATAACGGTATTCACAGAAAATAAATCGAGCTATACTACATGCAAGCGTTATCATACGCATCATGTTCAAATTTTTTGTTCGATTATGGAGGGGTATCCTTATGGCTAAAGGCATAAAATCCATCGTGGTATGGGGGCTTATTTCTATACTGGGGGCTTTCGGCTTTGCCACGCTGGCTTTGAACAGGGGAGAATCGATCAATGCCATTTGGCTCGTGGTGGCGGCGGTTGCTTTTTATGCGGTGGCCTATCGCTTCTACAGCAAATTTCTTGCTAATAAAGTGTTCGGATTGGACGATAACCGAAAAACGCCTGCCGAGATCAAAAATGACGGCAAGGACTATGTGCCGACGAATAAGTGGGTGCTGTTCGGCCATCATTTTGCGGCAATAGCCGGAGCGGGGCCGCTTGTCGGGCCGGTATTGGCAGCCCAGATGGGATATTTGCCCGGAACGCTGTGGATTATTATCGGGGTTATATTGGGCGGAGCCGTTCAGGATTTTGTCATCCTGTTCGCCTCCACACGGCGCAACGGGAAGTCGCTCGGCGAAATGATCAAGGACGAGCTCGGCTCTGTAACCGGTATCATCGCTATGATCGGGATTCTTGGCATCATGGTCATTCTGCTGGCCGTTCTTGCGCTCGTCGTTGTTAAAGCATTGATCGGAAGTCCGTGGGGCATGTTTACTATTGCAGCGACGATTCCGATTGCCATACTCATGGGATTGTACATGCGCTTTATTCGTCCGGGACGCGTATTGGAGGCTTCCATCATGGGAGTAATTCTCCTCCTGGCGTCGCTTATCGCAGGGAAATACGTAGCTGAGAGCCCGGCGTTATCCGCCATGTTCAGCTTCAGCGGCGAGACGATCGCCCTGATGATGATTGCTTACGGCTTTATCGCGTCCGCCATTCCTGTATGGCTGCTTCTAGCGCCGCGCGACTACTTGAGCACGTTCTTGAAGATCGGCACGATTGCGGGCCTTGCGCTTGGTATTCTTGTCGTTATGCCCGATCTTGCGATGCCGGCGACGACGAAATTTTTGGATGGAACCGGGCCTGTATTCGCCGGCAACCTGTTCCCGTTTCTGTTTATTACGATTGCTTGCGGCGCCGTCTCCGGTTTCCATGCGCTGGTTTCCTCCGGAACGACACCGAAGATGCTGGAGCGCGAATCCCATGCCCGTCCGATCGGTTATGGCGCTATGCTGATGGAATCCTTCGTAGCGATTATGGCGTTGATTGCCGCTTGCGTCATTACGCCAGGCACCTATTTTGCCATTAACAGCCCGGCTGCAGCTATCGGAACCGACGCGGTGAAGGCAGCGGCAACAATCAGCTCCTGGGGCTTCACGATTACACCTGACGATTTGACCACCATGGCCAAGGATGTCGGCGAAAGCACCATTATTTCCCGTACAGGCGGCGCTCCTACGTTCGCTATCGGGATGGCCCACATCCTATCCAATGTCATTGGCGGTAAAGCCTTGATGGCTTTTTGGTATCACTTTGCCATTCTGTTCGAAGCGTTGTTCATCCTGACGACGATCGATGCGGGAACCCGGGTCGGCCGGTTCATGATCCAGGAAATTCTCGGCAGCGTCGTTAAACCTCTCGGCAATACAGAGTCGATGGCCGGCAATGTCGTGGCGACCGCCATCTGTGTCGCAGGCTGGGGGTACTTCCTGTATCAAGGAGTTATCGATCCGCTCGGAGGCATCAACTCCTTATGGGCATTGTTCGGAATCGCCAACCAAATGCTCGCCGGTATGGCGCTTCTGCTCGGCACGACGATCTTGTTCAAAATGGGGAAAAAGAAATATGCATGGGTTACGATGCTGCCGACGGCCTGGCTGCTAATCGTTACTTTAAGTGCAGGCTGGCAGAAGCTGTTTCATAAGGCGACCAATATCGGCTTCCTGTCGCACGCCCGGCTTTACAAGGATGCATTGAACAGCGGCAAGCTGCTGGCGCCAGCCAAAAATCCGGCGCAAATGCAGCAGATCATTACAAGCGACTATTTGGACGCCATTCTGTGCGGCTTGTTCATGCTTATCGTTATCGCCGTCCTGATCTCCTCCATCCGGGTGTGGTTCCGGGTGCTGAACCATAAGCCGGCTCCGTTGGTGGAAGCGCCGTATGTGGAGCGGGGCGGTCAATCCGGCGGGGAGGTGCCTAAATATGTTTGAGGCCGTGAAGGAAGTGCTGAAATACCGGAATCAGTTTCTCGATCTGCTGGTAGGGATGCCTAATTATGAGCGATATGTTGAGCATATGCAGGAATGCCATCCGGACGAACCGGTACAAACGAGGGAGCAATTTTTCCGCGAAGCGCAGGAAGCGCGCTACAATGCCAAAGGCGGCAAAGTATCCCGCTGCTGCTAGGAATACTTTTTGAACTAATAACCTTACCCGCAGCCTTCTGAGAAGGCATGCGGGTATTGCTGCAGTGCAGGGGATTACACCGTTTTTTTCCTCACCAACGTATAATTGGTGTAAGGGATAGAGGCGTCCACATGCTGCTCATAGATGACAATGAAATCATCGGGATCAAACGGCGGGAAATATATATTACCGGGGACCTCTTCATCAAGAACGGTCAAATAGATGGTATCGGCCAGCGGCATCGCTTCGGCGTAGATTTGCCCGCCGCCGGCGACGAACACCTCTTCTTGATCACGCACGAGACCGAGGGCATCCTGCAGGGAAGAGACCGTAGTGCAGCGGTCCAGCTCGATATGTTTTGATTTGGAAATGACAATGGTATTTCGTCCCGGCAAAGGCTTGCCAATGGATTCGTACGTTAACCGTCCCATAATCATCGTTTTCCCCATAGTCAGCTCTTTAAACCGTTTTTGTTCGCCGGGAATATGCCAAGGGATATCCGCGTCACGACCGATCACGCGGTTTTTGGCCATGGCTGCAATTAATGAAACTATCATATGAACACCTCAGATTTTTACAGGAATATCATAAATAATAACATACAAATCCAATGGTGCATGCGGTAAAATGAGAGCGGTATTCGAGTATGGGGCATCGACTAAGAGGAGGGAGTTCATTTCATGCTGATTGAAAGCGTTATCAAAACAAGCGGTTCAAGCATCCGCTTATCGGATGGCACGGTGGCGGCAGAGACGGATGTGCGAATAGAACAGGAATGGCATGGAGACAGGCTGAAGGCCAGGGTGGTCAACACCTCGAATCAACCGCTTCGAATCCAGGAGGCGGTTCTGTTCGCCGGCGAGCTGGCGTTGAAACCGGAGACACCTTTTTATGGAGAGGGCTTTATGATGCTGTGCCAATACGAAGGGACGCTGGCATCTCCCCAATTATTAGGAGCCTACGGGACGGATTGGGACTTTTTCCGGCTGCCAAGAACGCGGTTTAACGAGCATTTGTGGACGGTGTACAATCTGATTCAGTTGTCGCCGGAGCATCAGGACCCTATCCTGCTGGCGTTTACTTCATGCAACCGTTTTGTAGGGGAGTTTCGCTTTAAGGACAATTATATGGAAATTGTGATGGATACCGAAGGGCTAGAATTGGAGCCGGGACAATCCTGGGAGCTGGAGTCGTTTATCGCTATCAGCGGCCCGGACCCTCATAAGCTGTATGAACGGCTCGCCGGAGACATTCAAAGCAATCATCCGCGGAAAACATATCCCGAAATCCCGAGCGGCTGGTGCTCTTATTACTGCCTGCGGCCGATGAATGCTCTGGGCTTGTACGAGAATGCCCGCGGCATTGCCGAGCGGATCCCCGAGCTGAAGCGGATTCAAATCGATGGGGGATACGAGGCGCATAACGGGGACTGGCTCATTCCGAGGGCTTCCTTAGGCGCGGATATGAAAACGATCTGCGAGGGGATAAGAGCGGAAGGGGTAGAAGCGGCAGGCTACATTTCTCCATTTATCGTGAGCACGGAATCGAACCTGTTCAAGGAGCATCCGGATTGGCTCGTACGTGACGAGGAAGGCAATCCGTTTAACGAAATCGGGCGCAAGCGCGAATGGTATATGCTCGACGGAACCCACCCTGAAGTGCAGAACTATTTGCGGCATATATCAAAGGTCATGCATGACGAGTGGGGAATACGTTACTTCAAGCTGGATTTCCTGGCTTACGGCTGCCTGCCGGGAGGAGTCCGTTACGATCCGAAGGCGACAAGGGTGGAAGCGTTCCGCCAGGGGATGAAGGCCATCGTTGACGAGGTGGGGCATGACAGCTTCATCTTGGGCTGCAATGCACCGTTCTGGCCGATTCTCGGACTGATTCACGGCAACCGGGTGACAAATGATATTTTCAGAGACTGGAAGCATGTTTCGAACAACGCCCGGGAGCTGTTTTACCGCAATTGGCAGCATGATACATTATGGTATAACGATCCTGACGTTATCGTTCTGGAGAGCCTGGATTTGACCGGACGAAAAAACGGGGAGGTCGTCATCAAGAAATCGACGCTGACCGAGCAGGAGTTTGAGTTTCATAAGGCATTTATCGCGGCTTCCGGCGGCATGATTCTAAGCGGTGATTTGCTGTACCAGCTCTCGGAGTCCAATATCCGGGTATTGAAGAAGCTTATCGCCGATACCGGCCAAGCGGCTCGCTTCGATGACACGAGCTTTACCGTGGGCAGAATTCAGCAGGAGGATCGTCTGACGCTGTGTCTTTTCAACTGGGAGGATGAAGGCAAGGAGATGCATGCTGCGCTTGAAGGCACCTACCGGGTAAGCGATTATTGGACGGATGAGGAGCTTGGCGAGTTCAGCGGGGAGCTTCGCATTCGTATGGAGCCTCATGGAGGCAGAGTGCTTGTGTGCCAGCCCGCTTAACGAAATAGAAAGGGCCTTCC
The DNA here is from genome assembly GCF_002042965.1 of Paenibacillus sp. 32352. Taxonomy (GTDB): domain Bacteria; phylum Bacillota; class Bacilli; order Paenibacillales; family NBRC-103111; genus Paenibacillus_S; species Paenibacillus_S vulneris. The sequence goes on from NZ_MZNT01000001.1 coordinate 211,053, forward strand.
GGCTATGCGGAGGGCCCCTTCTTCCGATTAACGGTTTTACTTTTTCATATCGGCGATGGTTTTGGCGACACTCTCCTCTATCTCGCGGAATGCGGTGTTGATATCCTTCTTGCCCTGGGCCAGCGGAATGAGCGGAGCGCGGAATCCTTTTTCGGCTTCGGCGTCATATAACGTTTTGGGAGATATCGGGGCGAATTGGTTGAAGAATACCGATTTCAGGTTCTTATCTTTAGCATATCCCGCTTGGCCGAACACGCTCTGGACGTTTTTATCGGTCAAGACGGTCATAATGCCCTTCTTGGACAGCTCGGTCTGGAATTCCACCGATATCAAATATTTGATGACCTCCATGGCCTGCTCCTTATACTTGCTTGTGTTCGTAATGCTGAAATACGTAGGATAAGATTGCGATCCTACACCGGGCAGCTCTTTAAAGGTCGGGTAGGAGACCATGTCCCAATTCAAATTGGATAAATCCTTCTGCACGAATAAGTAAGACTGGTAGCCGTACATGGCAACCGTTTGATCCTTCCAGAACATCGTATCCGCCTCAGGCAGCAGATTTCTGCTTTCGATGCTCGCCTGGAACCCTTCCAGCTGTGCAGGCCTTAATATGGCCGATTCGTAGATCGTTTTCCAGCGGGGATCGGTAATGGTGGCCTTTTCGGTCTTAGGGTCAACATAGGGAATGGAGAAGGAGTTCAGCCGGAAATAGTGAATGTTGGACATGCCGAAGCCAAGGTAGGCTTTGCCGTTATCGGTACGTGTAAGCTTCTTGTTCAGCTCGACCACGTCGTCCCATGTCATGCCGTCTTTAGGATACGGAACTCCAAAGCGATCGAAGATATCCTTGTTATAAAAGAGCGCCATATTATTATTGGATACGGGAAGGCCGTACATCCCGCCATTCGAAATCGCCTTCATAGCCTCTATGGTCGTCGGCTCAAAGCGGCTCAAGTCCACATTGTTTTTCTGGATAAGCGGGGTCATATCATACTCCAGCTTGTACTTTATCAATCCGCTGACGAACTGTCCGACCGATTCCCAGTAAATATCAATCGGCGCATTGGCGGCCATCAGCTCATCCAACGTTTGGCCTTTTGTCTTTTGCAGGTACGTAATTTTATATTGAGGAAATTTTTTGCGGATCGCATTGCCGAACCGGTCGTCGAAGCTTTCTACCGGATCCCCGCTATTGGAGTAAAATACAAGCTCCGCAGGCTGGCTCAAATCGACGGATGGTTCCGCAGGCTTGCCTGCCGGTTGATTATTGGAGCATCCCGCAAGCCAGCTGGTAAGGACCAGACAGCTTGCCATCATAATGTTAGCTTTTGCGCGCATAATCTCACCTCTACACGAGTATTTGAAAGGGTTTTCATTATTGTAAAGCAACCGGTAATAGTTTTCTTGCCAGTAAATTGCTCGAAACCGGCATTCTTCACTTATATTGCGAAAAACGGCCTTTGTGGAAAGGGGTATCCGGAAATGCAAGAGTACACATTGTTCCAGTACAACAATGCGCGCCGAACATTTCATTTCAGCCACCTGCTGCGCAAACATCCGTATGATCAGAAAAAAAGCCATGTTCATGAAAAGCACTATGAAATTTACTTTTTACTCTCCGGCGAGCGCAATTATTTCATTCAGGACCGTGTGCTGGCGGCGCAAAAAGGAGATTTGGTCATCATCAACAAAAATGAGCTGCATCATACCGCAGATCGCGGCAATCCCGGCCACGAAAGGCTTCTTATCAACTTTACGGAAGACTTTATCAATCATCCCATGGAAGATGAGCCTGCCGTCCTGCCTTTTCCGTGCGGTTCCGGGGTGATGAAGCTGAGCCGGGACGAGCAGGACGCCGTAAAAAGCCTGATGTTCAAAATGAAGCATGAATTAAAAAACGGCTCGACCGGCTATTCGATGTTCGTTAGGGCACTTCTCAGCGAGCTGCTGCTTATGATATGCCGTTGGGGAGACCACCATAAGCGCGAATCCGACCCGTCCAATCCGCTTCACGGCAAGATTACGCAAGCGGCCCGTTTTATGAGGAAGCATTATATGGAGGACATTACGATTGCCAAGCTCTCCGAGCAGTTTTACATAAGCCCTTATTATCTTTGCCGCATGTTCAAAAGACTGACCGGGGTCGGCGTCGTGGAATATATCCAGATGGCCCGGGTCAAGGAAGCGCAGCGGCTTCTGGCAGAGACGGACGAGAAAATTATTGCCATTGCGGAGACCGTAGGCTACAAGCAGGTAGGACATTTCAACCGGGTGTTTAAAAAATGTGCGCATATGACCCCGCTGCAATACCGCAAACAAATCCGTTCCCATCATTAGGCACATGAAAGGAATAGAATCTGCAGGTCCAGGACAACCTATGCAACAAAATTGGAAATAAGGAGCAAATGTACCATGACTTTGCATAAAGAGTCCTCCGCCGGCGGCCTGCCGCAATTCCCCGATTCTTACTGGCTTCGCTCCATGAATGTTCCCCGCTTCCCGGAGTTAACCGAAAATATGCAAGCGGATGTCGCAGTCATCGGAGGGGGAATAACCGGAATCACAACCGCTTATTTGCTGGCCAAGCGGGGCATGAAGGTCGTCGTCCTGAACGCGGGCCGTATTCTCCAAGGGACCACAGGCTCGACCACCGCCAAAGTGACGGCCCAGCATGATCTGATCTATGACGAGTTCATCTCTCACTTCGGGCTGGAGAAGGCTCGCCTGTATTATGAAGCGAACCAAGAGGCTATCACGTTTGTGAAGGATACCGTCGCCGAACTGAATATCGATTGCCAGTTCAGTGAAGAGGATGCTTACGTCTATACGAGCCAAGAGGATTACGTTCAGAAGATTGAGAATGAATACAAGGCTTATGAGAAGCTGGGGATTCCGGGAGAAATCGTCTCCTCCACCCCGCTTCCTTTTGCAACCAGGGCGGCCGTCATTATGAACCGTCAGGCCCGTTTCAATCCGGTTCCGTTTCTGGTCAAGCTGGCGGAGGAGATTATCCGGATGGGGGGACATCTATACGAGGAGACCACAGTGATCGAGTCGACCTTGGAGACGCCCGCGGTTGTGAAGACGAAGCAGGGACCCCAAGTCTCCTGTCATTATGTAGTCAGCGCCACTCATTTTCCGTACCAGGATATGAAGGGATTGTATTTTGCACGGCTCCACGCGGAGCGGTCTTACGTGCTTGCCGTACGCACCAAGAATCCGTACCCCGGAGGGATGTATCTAAGTGCGGAAAATCCGAAGCGTTCGCTAAGACCCCTGCTCATCGACGGCGAGCCTGCTGTTCTCATAGGCGGTGAAGGGCACAAGACCGGACAGGGACAGTGCACCTTCCAGTATTATGAGAATCTTCAGAGGTTCGGCCAGCAATCGTTCGGAATCCGGGAGATTTTGTACCGGTGGTCCGCCCAGGATATTTATACTTTGGATAAAATGCCCTACATCGGGCTGCAGTGGCCTGATGTTCCCAACCATCTGATAGCTACCGGCTTCCGAAAATGGGGGATGACGAACAGCATTGCGTCCGCGATACTGAACACGAAGCTCATTGCAGGCGAGAAGAGCCCTTATGAAGAAGTGTTCACTCCCCGTCGGTTTCATGCCGATCCGAGCCTGAAAACCTTCATATCTCAAAATGCTAACGTAGCGGTTAACCTGGCCGCGGGCAAGCTTGAGCTGGTACGAAGACATCCGGAGGAATTGGAGCCTGGGGAAGGGTCTGTCGTACAAGTGAACGGCAAAAGAGCCGGGGCTTACCGGGAAGCGAACGGGAAGCTGTATATCGTAGATACCACTTGCAAGCATATGGGGTGCGAGGTGGAATGGAATGATGCGGAGCGGACATGGGATTGTCCTTGCCACGGGTCGCGGTATTCCTTCCGGGGCGATGTGATTGAAGGACCGGCGAAGGAAGCCCTTCCCCGTCTGGATTAGCCACACAATACAAGCGTATAAAACAAGGTGCCTGCGCGGATAGCGGGCACCTTGTTGAATTTACGGCTAGCCTTCCAATACGACCATTTGGTGGCATTCCAGTCTCGGTACCGTATAGCTGACGGTATCGCCGTCTGTTTCGAAAGGCAGCTCTTCCATTTGCGGAGCGAGATAGACCCTGCGAATCGGTTTACCCAGCTTTAGCGAGACGGAGATATCATAGAGAGGGATCAGATCCTCGATCACCTCGACTCCCGAGCCGCGTTTTACCGGAGTCGCATAGAGCAGATGATTGACATAGCGCTGCTCGGCAGGCTGCTCCATCAGAGTGACGATTCCTTGCGCAGGAAGATCGGTACGCAGCGTTTTATCCGGCAGCAGCCGGTTTAAGGCGTACAGTACGCATTCCTTAAGGGCAAGGCTTCCTTTATCGGCGTAATCGGCGAATACGTTCCATGCGAAATAGATGCCGTTCGCGCTCTCGACCATCCCCGGACCGTTATCCTGAAGGGCGCTCGGCGTATGCTGATGGGAGCAGAAGGTGAACACATCCCGGTTAAAGTAAGGATTTTCCCGATGCCCCAGTACGGTTCCGGTCGTCAGACGGACCTGCTGCCCCTCGGAGTAGAAGACGAAGGCGGCGTTGTGCAGGCTGTTCAGCTCGAAGTGCGGCCGGAAGTAATCCGGCCGGTAAGGATTCACTTGCTCCCATTCAACCCCAAGATCGATGGCGAAGGAGTCACCGGTCTCATTCAAGCCTGAACGTCCTGTGGCGAGTACCTTGCCACCCTGCGCGAAGAATTCGTTCAATTTGGCTTGCAGAGCCGGGGGAATTGTAATTTGATCGGGCAGTATGACGACTTTGTATCGCGTAAAGTCATGCTCCAAATCGATGACGTCGAACAATAGCTTCCCTTCGAGAAGCATTCGCACCGCACCCGCATCCGAGGTTCCCGTACGGTCGCCGCGCTTTTCTTCCTTTTGCGAGGCGGCGGCCTCATAGGAGAGCAGAGCCACGTCGGCAACACTTGCCGTGCCGGTGCACCATGCTTCCTTGCTCTCCACCTCTCGGTAGGCGGCACCGATCAGCTCATAGGTGGCCGGGTCCATGAAGCCCTCCGGATGGAGCTGATCCCCGATCGAGCAGCGCGCTCCGTTCGCTATGCTCAGAGCAGTCTCATACCGAAGCGCATTCGGGTGCTTGTAGCCGCCGAATTCCCCCCAGGTCGTATGAAACTTGCCTGTCATGCCAAGGTAATCCATACCGAGTCCCTGCGCGTACCTGGCGGAGAGCGGGAAGTGATCGTAGCCCCAGCCTCCGGTCGGCAGAGACTCCAGCTCCAGATGCGAGTTCATCCCGGCCAGATCCCGTCTTCCCCGCCGAATATGCCCTCCATTGTGAAAGACGGGCAGACCGGGCTTGATGCTGTCTATCGCTTCGCGAATCCGGGCGGTATAGCTGGCGTAGATCCGTTCCCCAAGTGCGAGGACAGCGTCCTTGTCACGGGGATCCTGGCCCTCGCTGCGAAGCGTGCGGACGCAGGAGTGGCAGTAGCATTGGCGCACCCCTACAATGTCCAAAAAGATGCCGTCGGCGTCATAGGTGCGAACGACTTCCTCCACCTGACGCACCAGTATGTCCAGGTAGGGCGTATTAAAGCAAAGCTGATGGTAGCCCGGCTTCATAAAGCCGTCTACCCAATTCGTGTTATCGTTAATGTCGCGGATCAGCCATTCGGGATGGCGGCGCGCCAGCTTCTCGTCCAGTCCTGCAGAGAGGTAGACCGGCGTTTTGACGTTGATCTCATGAGCGGCTTCAATCATGGCGCCGAGCAGGTCAAAGTCAAGTCCGGGGTGGATTTCATTCGCCTCCGACGGATGATAGGCCCAGCCGTGATGGCATTTGGAGAACACCGTGATCGAATCGACCCGGCCCCTCTGGAGCATCTCCTGAAATTGCTGCTTGGAAAATTGCCTGCCGATATGGGGTATGGCTTCCGAAGTGTGAAAATCCAGATGAACCTGGCGAAAACGCATGGACACTGCACGCTCCTTTGAGATAAGTAGTAGGTTGTATGAGATAACCTGATAGCGATTACATGTCTTCACTATATAGGATAGCACTGCCGCGGATATAGGTAGGTGCACGACCATTTATAGTACGTTTTCGACCGAATCTGCGGATTGAATTTGGCGGCCCGGTGCACTACACTAAGAGCAAGAAGGACGTGAAGGCTTGCTGCCGGGAGGAAACCGATGGATATCTTACAGCTGCCCATACCTCCGCTGCCCCAGTTTTTAACGGCGGGATTTTCAATATGGAAGAAAGGCATGCAGCACTTCGAGCGGTCGTTTGAGGTGTATGACCTCATCATCGTTTGCAGCGGAACCTTGTATATGACCGAGGATGGGGTTCCCTACGACATTGAGGCCGGTCAAATGCTGCTGCTTGAGCCCGGAAGGACGCATTTCGGACATCGTCCCTGCACGGAGGAGACGGAGCTGTACTGGCTTCACTTCCGCCACCAACGGGCCGTGGCGCAGCTTCCGGAGAAGCATATCCCTTGGTCGACACTCGTCCGCAGGGGGACGGACAGCGATCTGACGCCGGCGGAGCAATACTTGTTCTTGCCTAAATACGGGCCGGTGGACCGAAAGCCGCTGATCCCCGTCCTGAATGAGATGCTCCGGCTGCGGGAAAGTCTGACGCAGGAGCATGCCGTAGACCTGCAGGTCGTATTAGGGAAGCTGCTCTCGGTAATCCAGGCGGGGGTTCGCGAGCAGCGCAGGTCGACCCGGTCCTATCTCATCTCGGAACAGGTCAAGGCTTATCTGGAGGAACGCGTCACGGAGCCTTTTCAGGCCGCCCGCATGGCGGAGGAGCTTCATTTTAACTTTGATTATGTGGCACGCTGCTTAAAAAGGCATACCGGGCTTAGCCCTCTGCAATACCACCACGCGCTTAGAATGGAGGCGGCCAAACGGCTCCTGACCCGAAGCGCGCTGCCGGTTCCCGAGGTCGCCGCTCAGGTCGGCTTCAGCGACTATAATTATTTCATCAGGCTGTTCCGCAAGTCGGTGGGCATGACGCCGGGGCTGTATCGTCAATCAGCCAAGGGCTTTATCTAATGGCTTGGCTTCATCCAATAGCACAATTACGGTCGGCAAGGGGGAGCGGGCCTGTTAGCGCAGGATTAGGATAGAAAACGGCTTAAAACTGGCCTCGATACAGTAAGATTTAGGGATCAATTGGCATTATGCATCGGGATGGGTATAATAAACGTGGGATATGGAACGGAAACTTTCGTTAATAGGGGGCGGCCGATTTGGAAATTCAAAAAATATCGTCGCGTAAAATATATGAAGTCATAGCGGATCAAATCAAGGAGCAGATTGTCAGCGGAGCCTTGACGCCGGGACAAAAGCTTCCGTCGGCCAAAGAGCTGTCCGAGCGCTTTCAGGTCGGAAGATCTACCGTGAGGGAAGCGCTCAGCGCGTTGAAGGCGATGGGGCTTGTCGAAATCCATCAGGGCGAGGGCAGCTATGTACGAAGCATTGAAGCGCAGGATGTCGATCTTCCGGTATTCGATTCGCTGCTCATGAGCCGTGAGACGGTGATCGAATTAATCGAGGCGAGGAAGGCGCTCGAAATTTCCAATGCAGCCTTAGCTGCGGAGAAGCGGACGGACGAGGATATCGCCAAATTTGAGGCAGTGCTGCGCAATATGGAAGATTTCCTGGGCAATGAAGAGGAAGGGGAACGTTCCGATATGCTGTTCCATCTGACTTTGGCGCAGGCGACACATAATTCCATTATGGAACGTATGATCGACTCCATCTCGACTCAAATGCAGACGGCTATCCGGGAAACCAGAAGACTGCAAATGTATTCCAGCAAAACCGTCTCCAAGCAGCTGCTGAAGGAGCATAAGGCGATCTATCAGGCTATTCTTAACCGGGATCCGGCTGGAGCTCAGGAAGCGATGCGGCATCATCTATTTCATGTCGAGCAGGTGCTGTTGAAATTTTTGAAGAAATAGGGTTGGACACGGGGTTTCTACCTTTAAGGGAAGGCTTTTCTTGCCGCTATACTGCGGGCAGGGGAAGCTTTTTTTCATTTCCAAATGACAGGAATAGAAAGTACCAACGGAGGAATAATACGGCTAACTTGTCCTTATTTTCAAAACAATATGGAAGCTGTTGGTGGTTCGAATATGGATGCTAACCAGAAAGTGCTGAATCTGCACCAGCTAGTTACCCTTTTTATGCTTTCCTCCGGACTTATGGATCACGTCATTGTGATACCGTTTCTGCTCGGAATCGGAGGACGAAGCGCATGGATCTCCGTTCTCATTGCAGGCCTGCTTATAACCTGCTTGCTTCCTCTGCTTGTCTATGTGATGAAAAGCACAAGCATGGCTCCGATCTTTTCATGGGTGAAGCAGAGATACGGAGCGTTTCTTTCCTTGCTTTTGCGCGTTCCCGTTCTGGTATACGTCTTCGTGCTCGGGACCGTAACTATCGTAGATACAGTTGGTTGGGTGAAAAGTATGTTTCTTCCCGACACCCCTGCCTGGTTTATTACCCTTCTCTTGATGGGCGCTTGCATCTGGGCGGCTTATTCCGGCATACAGACGATTGCGAGATGCGGTATTTTTCTGCTGCCCCTTGTAGTCTTATTTGGCTTTTTTGTAGCTACGGCGAATATTCCGCGCAAGCATTACGTTTATTTGCTTCCTCTATTGGAAAATGGATGGAATCCCGTGCTGAAATGCATTTTTGTCGTAGGTGGAGGGATGGTGGAAATCGCGCTGGTGCTTTTGCTGCAGCATCATATGAAGGAAAAAGTGAAATTTCGCCATCTGCTGTTCACTTTATGGGCACTTGTTGGATTAACGATAGGGCCTCTGATGGGGGCGATTGCGGAATTCGGACCGGATGAGGCGGCCAAGCTGAGGTTCCCGGCCTATGAGGAGTGGCGGCTGGTACGGATCGGTCATTATGTGGAGCATGTCGACTTTTTATCGATTTTCCAATGGCTCTCCGGCGCCTTTGTCCGGTTGTCGATGTCGATCCTTCTCGTTAAGGAGACGCTGATCGGCCATACGGCAAAAAAAACAGCCTCCCTCGTTACGGTTGTCATCATTGCGGCTCTTATGACCGTATTTGTGCTGCTGCCGCATTCAGATAAGGAGTTCGTAAGGCTGTTGAATCAATGGTACTTTATCGGAGCGATCACGATCATCTTGTTCGTCAGTATGGGTGTTGCGCTGCTTGCATGGATGAAAAGGACGGAAAGGAGCGGGTCTACGTGACGGAAGGGAATGTGCTGGGTAGACTGAGCCTCGCGTTTCGCGACTGCGAAGATATATGCACCGAGAGGCTGGGCTTATCGGAACAGAAGGCGGTTTTGCTTTATCAGCCGAATCTCGTGGATACGACCCGTTTACGTGAATATTTCATTCCGGAGCTGACTCGCTCTTTGTCTGGCGAAGGCAGGGAGCTAGACAAGCTGATGAACGAAAACGGCGCAGCGCTGCTTCAGGAAGCTCAAATGAAGCTTGCGGACTATGCTTCGCTTATTTTCAGCGGCCAGCTGTTCTTGTATTTGGAACGCAGGGGGGAGCTGTACAGCGTGAACCTGGCTAGTGTCCCCCGGAGGGATCCGGAGGAATCTGCTCTCGAGCCCTCCATACGCGGAGCGCGGGACGGGTTTGTCGAGGAGCTGGACACGAATATCGCTTTAATCCGGAAGCGGCTTGCCACCACCGATTTAAGCGTAAAATATTACTATTCCCACGGCACGACCCGCACGCGCGTGGCGTTGCTTTATTTTAAGGGCCGCGTGCCGGAGATTTCCCTTTCTATCATTCAACAGCGTCTGGAGAATCTGGCAAAAACGGTTCTTGTCGGGGGGAATGCCAGGTTAGAGGATACGATCACAGGCAATCGGTATACCGTCCTTCCGTTAACTAATTTCACAGGGAAGCCGGATTATGCGGCCGAACGGCTGATGCGGGGCAAATTTCTCGTATTTATGGAAGGCACGCCTACGGCTATGATAGCGCCGGTCTCCCTGACGGAGCTGTTTATCAGCCCGGAGGATTCTTACTTTAATTATCATGTGGCTATCGCCAATCGGATGCTGCGGATCATCGCCGCTTTTATCGCCGTCTTTTCCCCTGGGGTCTTTATCTCATTGCTGATGTACAACCAGGATCAAATTCCGTTCCAGCTGCTTGCTACCATAGGAATTTCGCGTCTGGGGCTGCCTATTTCCGCTTTTGTTGAAATGCTGCTCAGCCTGTTCCTGCTCGACTTGCTCAGGGAGGCGGGAGCCCGCCTGCCAAGAGCGACCGGCTCGACGATTACGGTCGTAGGCGGGATTATTATCGGGGATGCGGCTTTGAGGGCAGGCATATTGTCTCCGAGTATGACGTTTCTCGCTGCGGTGGCTATCGTGTCCGGGTCCACCCTCGTGAACTTGAATTTGCAGAGCACGACGAGGATCATGCGGCTGTTCGTCCTGATTTTGTCTGCGCTATGCGGTATTTACGGCACCATCATCGCCTTGTTCTATATGCTGGTATACGCCATTAATACGCAATCGTTCGGTGTGCCTTATTTCAGCTATGAAAAATACGGAAGAAAAGAAAGCCTGCTGAAATTCATCCGCTTACCGTTCCGGAAAAACAGCTTGGACATCGTCGGCGAAACCTCCGGCTCGAAAGGGGAGGAAGGCTCTTGAAGCGCACTGGCTTCAAACGGCTCCGTCAATGCTTGCTGATCTCCGTCACCTTTCTCCTGCTCACAGGATGCTGGGATGCGGAAGAGGTGCAGAGGTTGAATTATATCGTAGGGCTGGGCGTCGATTATGAGGACGATAAATTTGTCGTGTATGGACAAATGATCAACTTCTCTTCCATTGCGAAGCAGGAGCAGCAGAACGATTCGGTTCGAAACTGGGTTGGGAGGGGGAAGGGAGAAACCGTACTTGCCGCCATAAGCGATCTGATCGCGTCAGGCCAGGGAACGATGTTTCTCGGGCATGTCAATTACCTGATACTGACGGAAAACGTGCTGAAGGAGCAAATGCTGAAGAAGGTATTCGATTTCACCAACCGCAATAAGGAGACCAGGTATACCAAATGGTTTTACGGCACTAAGGAGAAATTGTACGATCTTCTCTCCGCAAAGTCGTTTTTTGACCGAAGCACGCTCGATAGCATCCTAGGTAATCCCGAACAAAACTATGCGCAGCTGTCGAACTTAAAGCCTTATTACGTTAATGAAATCGTAGCCGGCATGCTGGAGCCTTCCTCGACGGTCATCATACCTTCCGTGGAGTTAACCGAGAAAACGTGGATGGAACAAAATAAGCCGATGGGCATCCTGAAAAAGTCAGGAGGGTTTATTTTTAACGGAACCCGGTATGTGGGTTGGATGAAAATGAGCGACATTATGCTCGGCCGCTGGATGCAGTCAGCTTATGAAGCGTCCCCGCTGACGGTCCAGTCGGAACAGCATACGACTATTGCTACACTGGAGGTAAAGGATGCGACCCATAAGATCGAGATTCTCGATCGAGGCAAAGGCATCCCTCGTTTCAAGGCGAAGCTGAAGGTCAAAGGAACACTGATGGAGCTTGCGGAGGAGAAGCAGTTGGAGGAAATCCAGCATCTGGCCGAACAGACAATTCGCAGGGAGCTGATGGAATATTACAAAAAAGGGCTCGCCCTGCATGCGGATGTGATGCATCTTGGCCAACTGTATTATAAGCGTCACCCGGACAAGTGGCGGTCGATTCAGGTGGACGGCCAATTTCCTTTGAATGAGAATACGCTGGAGGAAGTGGAGGTTCATCTGATTATCAATCATGCGCAAAAATATAAGTCTCCTCAGGTTAGCGGTTCTTACAAAGACTAGAGAACCGTCGGCATTTGGCTGGTAAAATACGCTGATAAGTACGGTGCAGTATAAGCTGCCGATCCCGGATAAGAGAGGCCGAAGGAAAGCCTATTGGGGGGAGGCGGCTTTTTTTGACATGATTTATAGAAGGGCTTTGCGCAGCATAGCCTGCTTTGGAAGCCTGGTTGGAGGGGGATGCTCCACCGGAGGGGGTTGGTTGATCCTTCCAGCTTTGTAGTTTTCATCAGACCCGCCCCCTTGTTGGGTTATGTTGAGGACGGTATGAATGATGAACCGGCGGCTGTACTATAAATAAGGCTTTTCAAAATCGAACTTATCTGATAACCTGATAACATAAGAGTGAAACTACAAATTATAGCTAAAGGAAGGGTACCCCATGCGTGTCTCTTTATTCATTACTTGCCTGGCGGATCAGTTGTATCCGGAGGTTGGAGAAAGCGTTGTCCGTTTGCTGCACCGTTACGGCTGTGAGGTGGACTTCCCGCAAGCTCAAGTGTGCTGCGGACAGCCTGCCTTCAACAGCGGCTATCAGGATGAAGCGCGGGAAGTGGCTCGCGGCTTGATTCGGGCTTTTGAGCACAGCGATTATGTTGTGTCCCCGTCCGGCTCCTGTACCGGTATGGTTCATCACTACTACCCGCAGCTGTTCGAGAATGAGCCCGAGTGGAAGAAGAAAGCGGAAGATTTGATCGGAAAAATGTACGAGTTTTCGCAGTTCCTTGTGAACGTGCTCGGCGTGACCGATTTGGGAGCCGTATTCAACGAGAAGGTCACATACCATGCCTCCTGTCATGCGACGCGATTCCTGGGTGTGAAGGAAGAGCCGGGCAAGCTGATGGCGGAAGTGAAGGGCCTAGAGCTGATCGAGCTTCCGAGAAAAGAAGACTGCTGCGGCTTCGGCGGTACCTTTGCCGTGAAGATGGCGGATATGTCGGAGGCGATGGTCTGTGAAAAAGCGGGCCATGTGTGCTCTACAGGGGCCAGTGTGCTGGTCGGTTCGGATATGGGCTGTCTGATGAATATCGGAGGCCGTTTGAATAAAGACAACAAGCCGATTCGCGTAATGCATATTGCGCAGCTGCTGGAGGAAGGAGTGAAGAACGGTGAGTCAGGTCGATGAGAAGCAGTTGATCGGGACGGGTTTGAAAAAGAGAACAGAGGAAGCGCTTGCCGACGAATTCCTCCGCAAAGCGGTTGCATTCACTACCGATAAGCTGAAGACCGCCAAGCTGAAGGCGATGGACGACTTCGGGCATTGGGAGGAGTGGCGCGAACGCGGCAAGCAGATCCGGAAGCATGTCGTGGAGAACCTGGATTATTATTTAACCCAGTTCACGGACAATGTCACCAAAGCGGGCGGACATGTCTATTTCTGCCAGACGGCGGATGAAGCGGTCAAGGTGTTCATGAAGCTTGCCGAGGAGCGCAAGGCGAAGCTGGTTGCCAAAGGGAAATCGATGGTATCGGAAGAAATCCATCTGAATCATCATCTGGAGGAGCGCGGCATCGAGGCGATCGAGACCGACTTGGGCGAGTATATTCTGCAGCTGGCCAAGGAAACGCCTTCCCATTTGATCATCCCTGCGATTCATAAGAACAAGCAGCAGATCGCCGATCTGTTCAATGACGAGTCGGGCGAGCAGTTTCCGCCGGAGACGAAGGTGCTTGCGAACTATGCCAGGCAGCGGCTCCGCAACTACTTCCTTGAGGCGGATATCGGCTTGACGGGCTGTAACTTCGGCGTTGCCGAGTCCGGCTCGATCACGCTCGTCTCCAATGAAGGGAACGGGCGGATGGTCAGCACGATTCCTAAATCCCATGTCGTCATTATGGGGATGGAGCGTTTGGTTCCGACCTATGACGACCTGGAGGTCGTCCTGAACCTGCTCGCGCGCAGCGCAACGGGCCAGAAGCTGACGACGTATACGTCGATGATTACCGGCCCGCGCCGCGAAGGGGAGCTCGACGGACCGGAGGAGCTCCATCTCATCGTCCTGGACAACGGACGCTCGGCGCAGCTCGGCGATCCGGTGTTCCAGGAGGTGCTGCACTGCATCCGCTGTGCAGCCTGTTTGAACGCGTGCCCCGTGTACCGTCACGTGGGCGGACACACCTACGGCAGCGTATACAGCGGCCCTATCGGGGCCGTATTGACGCCGCTGCTGCAGCAGGACATGAAGGAAGCGGGCCAACTGGCCTACGCTTCCAGTCTGTGCGGGGCATGCTACGAGGCATGCCCGGTCAAGATCCCGCTGCACGATATGCTCGTGCAGCTGCGCGCCCGCAAGGTCAAGATGGGGCTGACCCCGCTTGCCGAGCGCGCCGCGTTCAAGTCGTTCCAGACGGCGTTCGGGAACGTGACCTTGTACAAAATGGCGACCAAGTCCGCCTATTATCTGCAGAAGCCGTTCATCAGCAAAGGCTTCATCAAGAAAGGCCCGGGACCGATGTCCGGCTGGACACAGTCGCGCTTCTTCCCGATGAAGCCGAAGCAGTCGTTCCGCGACCGGTGGGAGGCGCTGCAGCAGGAGCTGAAGAACGCTCCGGTCGTCGCGGAAGCTCCTAAAGCTCCGGTGAATAAGGGAGGTAAGCCTCATGAGCATTAAGCCAGGACAAATGCACGGGCGGGATGCCTTCATCGCGAATATTTCGTCGCGATTAGGACGCAAAGCGCCGCCAAGTACTCCTCCAGAGCGGCCGTTCCGCGGCGCTCCGGAGTTCTATAAAGAGATCGAACGTACGACCGATGAGAAGATTGAGCTCTTCATTCAGAACTGGACGGCCTTAACCGGCAAGGTGCTGGTTGTTGAGGAAGCGGAGGCCAAGACCGCCATAGGCGCATGGCTTAAGGAAATTGCGGCCGAGCTGAACGTTACGCATGTTTCCCGCTGGGAGCATGAGGGCCTGATCGCGCTCGGTCTGGATGAAGCTTTGGCGGAAGCCGGGGTAACCGTCGTTCCTTGGAAGGAGATCGAGTCCGCCGGGAACGAATCGGCCAGCGAGGCAGAAGGCAGCTCCAACTGGGCGAAGCGCAGTGAGCTGCTGAAGCGCACGGAGCGCTGTCAGCTCGGTATGATATGGCCTGATTATGCCATTGCCAATACCAGTACGCTGGCTCTGCAATGCTCGCCGCAGCGGGGCCGCTCCGTCAGCCTGCTGACGGATATCCTGTTCGCGGTATTCCGCGCGGATCAGCTGGTTACCCGTATGGGCGAAGCGTTCAGCGGCATTACGGCAGGCAAGGCTAATGGCAGCGACTATGCTTCCTCGCTGAATTTGATTACAGGGCCGAGCCGAAGCGCCGACATTGAGAACGACCTTACGATCGGGATTCACGGACCCGGCAAGGTATACGCGGTCATTATCAAGTAAAAATACTCGTCATCTCGTCAGGGGATGAGCTATCGAAGGATTGAGCAGAGCTAGGGGCTGCTCAATCCTTTTTTTCATTTTTCGGGATCTTCTCCAAAGTGGTTTCTCATCAACTTGAAGCCGCTCTTCTCCAGGCTGTTTCTAACACCAGTTTGCTCCAGTGAACCCGAAGCCTCAATACAAGCTCCTATAGGCTTGGAGCGGGTTTTCGCTTGTTATGGAGGGGGCAAAAATCCGTTGACATATCGTACTCCCCGTTGTACGATGAAATTGTCAATTATACAAAACCTTGGTTTTGTATACTAAACCAAATGAAACAAGCACTATTTTGAAAAAGCATTAGTCGCTTGTGAAGTGTAAGCTTGCAGGAGGACGCATGGAAAAGAAATATTGGGTACCTGCTCTAGAGAAAGCCGATGTTGTCCTTCAGGCGATATCCCTACAGCCTTCCAAGCTGAAGCTGATCGATTTGTCCAGACAGCTTGGCATTAATAAAAGCTCCATGTTCTCGCTGCTGAATACAATGGAGGCGCTGGAATGGGTTGTCCGCGAGCCGGAAGCGACCTATTCGCTGGGCTCTAAGCTAGGCTTTATCGGAAACATTTATTTTAAACAATTCAGCCTGATCGACCGGTTCCGCAAGGAGGCATCGGTTACCAAACATACGATTCAGGAAACGATCCAGCTCGCAAGGCTGGAGCAGAGCGACGTGCTGTATCTGGCCAAGGAGGAAATGCCGTCTCCCGTGAGACTGGCTTCCGAGCCGGGAATGAAGCTGCCTGCGCATGCTACGGCATTGGGCAAGGTTATGCTTGCCCATCTGGAGCCTGCCGCCGTCGAGACGCTGTATCCCGCAGAGGAGCTGCAGCAAGGGTTGACTCCGCATACGATCAAATCGCGGTCCGATCTGCTGAAGCAGCTGGAGCAAATCCGGGGAGAAGGCTACGCCAGCGATCTTCAGGAAGCCGTCATGGGCTTTTGCTGTGTCGCTGCGCCGGTGCGCGATGCTCAGGGGAGTGTCATTGCGGCTATAAGCTGCTCCATGTTCCAGCATGAATGGGAGCAGAAGCGGGAGCTGGCAAGGCGGGAAATTTGCGCTTTGGCTGACCGGCTGTCGCAGGGGACATGCAATTAACCAAACATTTGGAAGGATGTGCCGAAGATGAGATTGGAAAATAAAATTACGCTGATCACCGGTTCTGGATCGGGTATCGGTCAAAGCTCCGCGCTCTTGTTTGCAAAAGAAGGCGCTACCGTTATCGTGAACGATCTGGTGGAGGAAAAAGGCCTGGAGACCGTTGACATGATCACCAAAGCCGGCGGCAAGGCAGTGTTCATTCAGGCGGACGTAACGAATCCGGAGTCTGTGAAGGCCATGGTCGATCAAGCTATCGCTCAGTTTGGGCGCATCGACGTATTGTTTAACAACGCAGGCGTCAGCGGCGTAGGGGCGATCCACGAGGTGGAGCCGGAAGCGTGGGACCGCGTCATCAACATCAACATTCGCGGTGTATTCCTGCCATGTAAATATGTGCTCCCTCACATGATGGAGGCGCGCAGCGGGTCTATTATTAACATGTCTTCCTGCATTGCTGAAATCGGTTTGGCCCGCCGTGCTTCGTATTCGGCTACCAAGGGCGCGGTGCTTGCTTTGACGAAATCCATGCAAGTGGACTACGCTCCGTACCAAATCCGCTGCAACGCGCTGCTTCCAGGCACGATTCTGACTCCTTTCGTTGAGGATTACTTGAAAAAATCGTACGACAACGAAGAAGAAGCCTACGCGTCCCTCAAAACCCGTCAATTAAGCGGCGACCTGGGCAGACCGGAGGATGTAGCCAAGGCGGCCCTGTTCCTTGCTTCCGACGAATCCAAATTCATGATGGGCTCACCGCTCTATATTGACGGCGGCGTTGTTTTCGGCAAGAACGCTTAAATTTATTAAAATATCAGCACTCATAACCATATTATTTTTTGGAGGTATATCTGATGAAGCTTCTTACTTTTATCGAAAATGGCCAGCAAAAGCTTGGCGTCAAAACGGAACAAGGCGTCGTACATATTTCCGCTGCGCTGCAGGCGGTTCCGGCGGCCCCTGGTCAATCCGTACCGCAAAACGTGCATGGAGTCATTAACGGGGGAGCGCCTGCCGTTGCTTCTTTGCAGGCTTATGTCGATCAAGCGTTGTCCGCTGCTGCGAGCGGCACTGCCGGATATATTTTGAATGAATCTGATCTGAAGCTGGGTCCTTGCGTTACGCATCCTAACAAAATCATCTGCGTCGGGTTGAACTACCGCAAGCATGCGGAAGAGACGAACGCACCGATTCCGCAATATCCGATCCTGTTCAATAAATTCAACAACACCTTGACCGGCCATGGCGCCGATGTGCCTCTTCCGGTGAAAGTAACCGACCAAGTGGACTATGAGGCGGAGCTCGTTATCGTCATCGGTAAAGAAGCCAAGTACGTATCCAAGGAAAACGCGTTGGATCATGTATTCGGTTATTGCAACGTGAACGATTTGTCCGCACGCGACTTGCAAATGCGCACACAACAATGGCTGCTCGGCAAAAGCTGTGACGGCTTCAGCCCGTTGGGACCATACCTCGTAACGGCAGACGAAGTAGGCAATCCGAACGACTTGTCCATTCGCTGCATCGTGAACGGCGAAGTGCGTCAAAACTCGAACACTTCCGATATGATCTTCTACTGTGACGAGATCGTAAGCTACATCTCCCAACATATGACTCTGGTTCCAGGCGACATTATTTTGACAGGAACCCCGGAAGGCGTTGTGCTCGGATTGCCTGAGGACAAACGCGTTTACTTGAAGGCCGGCGACGTGGTTACGATCGAGATCGAAAAGCTGGGTTCGTTGACGAACAAAATGGTAGTCGAGAGAGTTTAATAAAGTTATAGGTGAAGCTTTCCTAGAAAGCTCAGCTAATGCTTACGAGAAAAGTTTTCCTTAGGAAAACTCAGCTAATGCTTACGAGAAAAGTTTTCCTTAGGAAAACTCAGTTAATGCTTACGAAGAAAGTTTTCCTTAGGAAAACTCAGTTAATGCTTACGAAGATAGCTTTCCTTACGGAAAGCTCAGTAACGCTTACGAAGAAAGTTTTCCTTCGGAAAACTCTAAGGAGGTTAAACAATGGCAGGACATCAAATAGAAGCAGGCGCTGACGCTCTAGTCATGGACGCCAAGGATCACGTAGCAACAGCGATCAAGGACCTGGAAAAAGGGCAAAAGATTAGTTACCGCGTGCAGGAACAAGTTCGCGAGGTCGTTTTGTTGGATGCGGTGCCTTTCGGTCATAAAATTGCTATCGAAGACATAGCCCAAGGTACTGATATTCTCAAATACGGCGAAGTAATCGGACGCACTACGGCGGATATCAAAGCAGGCCAGCATGTGCACGTTCACAATGTGGAAGGCATTCGCGGTCGCGGAGACCAAGCCGCAAAAGCTTAATTACGAAACTCAGCCTATGCTTACGAAGATAGTTTTGCTCCGCAAAACTCTAAGGAGGAAAAAACATGGATCACATGATGGGTTACAGAAGACCGAACGGCGACGTAGGGATCCGCAATCACCTGCTGATTATTCCTACGGTCATTTGCGCGAACCAAGTTTGCAGCCGTATCAACCAGATGGTACCCGACACGGTAGCGATTCCGCATCAGCATGGCTGCAGCCAAATCGGCGCCGACAAAGAGCGCACGTTCGAGGTGCTGGCAGGCACAGGCAAAAACCCGAACGTCGGCGGCGTTATCATTATCAGCTTGGGCTGTGAGGTTATCGACCCCAACGAATTGGCGGATGCAATCCGTCCTACCGGTAAGCTGGTAGAAGTGTTCGACATTCAGTCGGTCGGCGGTTCCGTTAAGGCCATTCAGCATGGCGCAGAGCTAGCCAAAAAAATGCGCGCCCAATTGGACGCTATGCAGCCTGAGCCGATTCCGTTCAGCGAGCTGATCATCGGCGTAAAATGCGGAGGCTCCGACGCCACATCCGGTTTGGCTTCCAACCCGGCGCTCGGTGCGGCGGCAGATACGCTGATCCAGCACGGCGGCGGCGTCGTTATCGGCGAAACGACCGAGATTATCGGAGCGGAGCATGTACTCGCTTCCCGCTGTGCGACTCCGGAAACCGAGAAGCAGCTGTACCACATCGTGGACCGCTTCGAGAAAGAGGTAGAGCGGATGGGGGCCGACATGCGCGGCGGTAATCCGAGCCCGGGCAATATTGCCGGAGGTTTAACGACGATTGAAGAGAAATCCTTGGGCTGCATCAGCAAATGCGGCACAGCTCCGATCAAAGGGGTTGTAGAATATGCAGAGCAGCTTCCTAAGCATGGTCTGTACTTCATGGACTCCCCTGGTAACGACATTGAGTGCGTGTCCGGTATGGCAGCGGGCGGAGCGCATCTGGTCTGCTTTACGACAGGACGCGGTACGCCGACAGGCTCAGCCGTAATCCCGGTCATCAAAATTACCGGCAACAAGCGGATGTTCCAGCGTATGAGCGATAATATGGACGTCGATGTCAGCGACATGCTGGAAGGCACATTGAGCTTGGAAGACGCCGGTAACATCATCTGGGATGAGATCAAAGCTGTAGCGAACGGCAAGCTCACGAAAGCGGAAGTGCTCGGCCATACGGAGTTCAGTATCAACCGAATCGGACCATCTCTCTAATAGATATACGTGGCATCACGAAGGAGGAAGCGGAAGTTGGCAAGGTTAAAAGGGAAGGTCGCTCTGGTCACCGGGGGCAGCCGCGGGATCGGCGAAGCGATCGCCATTCGTTTGGCAGAAGAAGGCGCTCATGTAGCGGTTAACTATACGTCCGACCGTTCGCGCGAACTGGCGGAGAAGGTAAAGGAACAAATCGAGGCTTTGGGCTGCAAATCGATCGTCGTCCAGGCGGATGTAGGCAGTAAGGCTCAAGTGGAAGCGATGTTTAAGCAAGTGGAGGAGCAGCTTGGAGACGTTGAAATCCTGGTTAACAACGCAGGGGTCGCCCCGTTCGAGCCGTTCATGAAAGTGACGGAGGAGACTTGGGACCGCACGTTCGCAACGAACGTAAAATCTATCTTTATGTGCTCCCAATTGGCTGCCGAGAAGATGATTCCGAAGCGTTACGGCAAAATTGTCAATGTTCTTTCGACAGCCAGCCTTGTCGTAACAAGTCCGGTCATTCCGCACTATCAATCGTCTAAAGCGGCGGCTCACATGCTGACCAAAGGGATGGCGATCGAGCTCGGCAAGTATAACATTAACATCAATGCCGTCGGGCCAAGCACCGTAGATACGGATATGTGTACCGACTTCCTGGCGGATCCGGCTATTCGCGCCAAAGAAATTGAAGCGAACCCGATGAAACGTCTGGGTACGGCTCGTCAGATCGGCGACGCTGTGGTATTCCTCGCTTCCGATGAAGCGATGCAGGTTAACGGACATTTGCTTATGGTGGACGGCGGCCTGACCGTCAAGGCTGCGCAGCCGGAAGATCACATGGAACATTAAACCCCATTCAAAACACAACAAGTCCTTCGTTGATGAAGGGCTTGTTTTTATTTTGTCACAGTGAATCGCGTACAGAAATTCCTATCCGAAGTTGCCCCTTCTTTTGGGGAATATGTGCATTTTCTGAAAAAATGATAGGTTTTGCATCAGCGTGGTTAATAGAGTTAAAATGGTTTCAACAAGATTTGGGTGTATAACCTATCATTCGACAAAATTAGACAAGAAATCTAATAGTCTCCTAATAATTGCCTTAAACTTTTTAAAAGTTTATCTCCTATAGTAGAACTATAACTACCACATCCAGATTTAGCGAGATGCGAAATGCAAGCTAAAAGTCGGATTGACGAAAACCGGATTTTCAGCATCTCTGAATTTCCATGGTTTGTCGACAGATTAGTTTTGCTTACGAAGTCCGTTTTGCTTGGCAAAACTCTAAGGAGATGATCCCATGAAGAACATTCAATTGCTGCATAAAGGAAAAGTTTATCAAGCGCATGTCGGGTATGAACAAGAGGAGTTTATGGAGGTTGGGATTGAAGCGGACACGAAGCTCGCCGATGGCGATGACGTGCTGTGCTTTGATTTCAAACGACGTCAAAATATGAGAATATTGCACAATAACAACTCCAAAATTTTGCTGGTACCGGCGGATTCGGAACTTTTTCATATTAAGGCAAAGCCCCAAAAAGTCGTCGATGAATGGCTGAATGAAGGGCAGGTAAAATATTCAAGGTACAAACTGAACACCTTTGCCACCATCAGCGAGGATTTCAAAACGACGGCGGTGCGGGTTGTCGATGTAAGCCGGTTTGGCATAGGCTTTGAAATTAACGATTTTTCCATAAAAATGCACGAGGTTTACGATAGCACGATGTTTTGCGATGAGGAGAGCATTCATTTAAAGCTTGTCGTGCGGTACGCGCATATTTTGGAAAAGACGATTCGCTATGGTGCGGAAATCGAGAGCATTTCCTCCGGTGACCTTAATAAGTTCAGATACTACATTGCGATGCAGCAGTTCAAGCAAATGATGCTGGCATGAGTGAAAACCAAGCGGCTTAAAGGAGCTGCTTGGTTTTTTGCGTACGCCGTTTAAGAGGCGCTTATGATTTTGGCATAGACCAGGGTCCATTGTCCGTAACGCCACTTCCATAAGGATTCCGCAATGGCAATCGTGTTGTCGTTAGATAGCATCGCGATGTGCTGGATTCCTTTCATCTCCCAGATACCGTCCGTGTCCCGGTCGACCGGCTCCAGCTTATGAAACCCGCTGCTTATGATGCTGGCTGGCTGAAGCAGCCGTCCGTTTTGATAATAGCCCATAGCTTCGTAGAGCGATTTTCGTTCTGAGAGCTCCAGCATGTACGTCTCATTCGTATTTTGAATCGTCACCGGCACCTTATAATGATCCTTGAGCACCCCTTTTAATGCAAGCGGAGAGGGCAAAGGCAATGCAACAGGCTGCTGATCCTGAATCGTGTATAGGACTATTGACGGAGACCCGCCTTGACTGTCGGGAGAGACATATACACAAATATCGTTGATCCTGTCTCCGTTGACATCGAGCAATTGCATATAGGGATTGTAACCGCCCGGTAAGGCAATATCCATAGGTCCCGTTTCGGAAGAAATCAGGACACGGATGTTCAACTTATCATAATAACCGGAGGAGGGACTCTGATTGGTGCCGCTAAGCATGATGGCATCCGGAATGGAATCTCCCGTGAGGTCGGCTTTGACAGCCTGGAGCAGATAGGTAGAGCTGACGTGCTCCGAATCCTTGTTCTGCTTAGGCGAAGGGAGATCGGCAGCCGCAGGTGAGGTACATACAGACGAGACGATAGTGATGATCAGTGCAGCGAGAAGCAGCATTTTGTTCCGAAGATGTGCCATGAGCCCAATGCCTCCGTATCACGGTAGTTGTTTCTATAGTATGGATGATACTTCCATCCTTTATGAGAATTTTCGGAGAAACATGCAAGCCTTCATGCAGGAAAAAACTGAAAGATACCTGTTGCTTTTTGGTATAACACGTGTTATTTTTGGTTTGAG
The DNA here is from genome assembly GCF_002042965.1 of Paenibacillus sp. 32352. Classification (GTDB taxonomy): domain Bacteria; phylum Bacillota; class Bacilli; order Paenibacillales; family NBRC-103111; genus Paenibacillus_S; species Paenibacillus_S vulneris. The sequence goes on from NZ_MZNT01000001.1 coordinate 233,891, forward strand.
GTGCCATACATGAACAAAAGAGTAACCAGCTTTGACGTAGCAAAACGGGCAGGCGTATCCCGAAGCGTCGTGTCCGCCGTATTGAACGGAACTCCGGGCATCGGTGTGAGCGAGGAGAAGCGCAAATTGGTGCTGGAAGTCATCCGGGAGCTGAATTACCAGGTGGATGCGCAAGCGCGCGGAATGAAAACCGGGAGAAGCCATTGCTTGGCCGCATACGGGAATGTTTCGAATCCGATGTTTTTGCAGGTGCTTGAGGGAATGCAGGAGGTTTGCGCAAGCCAGGGGTACCACGTGCTGCTATACCCGTCAGGCAGCTCACAGCAAAGACAGGAGAGCATGCTGGATTTATTTTTACAGCGCCGTATTGATGGAATCATGGCATTGGACCGGCCGCATCGGGTGAATGAGGAATGGGTGCAGACTGTCCATCAATATCAGCTGCCTTACGTTTCCGTAGAGGGGTATCACGATCACTCCGGTATTCCTTCCGTGTTGATGGATTACGAGGAGAGCGTTCACCGCGCATTGGATTTCATGTGGGAACGAACGAAGCTGATGCCTGCCTATCTGGAGCTCCGCCATCCTACTCCGCTTGGCTGGGGGGATCAGGAACGGCGTAAGGCCTATGAAGGATGGGCTGCCTCTCATGGCGTGGAGCCTCTCATTTTCACTGAAACGGATGGGCCCTGGATTGAGAGGGCGCAGTTCTGGACACAGTGGACCCGGGAATTTCAGCCCTTATCCAGAGTCTTGCTGACGAACTGGTCCCGCGGAGCGGTATACGTCAGCCGTGCCGCTCAGATGCTCGGGATGCAGCCGGGCAAAGACATCCATCTTATGGCATGCGATAATACAGAACGAATCAACCAGCATTTGTTCCCGGCTATTACCTCCATTGAAGTACCTTATCGGGAGATGGGGCGGCTGGCCGCGCAAAGACTCCTCGAATATGTCGAAGGGCGCCGCGGGATGGAGGATAAAAGCGGCATTTGGGTAAAAGCGATGCTGGAAGAGAGAGAAAGCGTCGGACGGCTGACATAATTTTTTTTGATAGGATATAACACGTGTTATTTCATCCGAAATCAAGGAGGCATCAACATGCTGTTTACATTGGAAAAGCTGCAAGAGCGTTTGCGCGAGCTGTCGGAATTTCGATATAGAGACCGCCGGAGAATCGAAGCCTTTGATAGCTTGGAGGATCGGGAAGGACGGACGGGAGAGCGGCCGCCATGGCCGTTATCGCAGAATAAGGAAGCAGGGACTATGCGGATCGGCGATCGCTGGGAAGGAAGCGACCGTTATCTCTGGCTTGCTGTGGAGACGGAAATACCTGAAGCATGGCAAGGACGCAGGGTGCTGGGGCGGTTTGATTTTGGCAGAACGGGCGGCGGGAACAACTCCGGATTTGAATCGCTGCTATATGTCAATGGCGAGCCCTATCAGGGGGTGGACGGCAATCATAAGGAAGTATTTTTTGAGGGTCACGATGCCGGGGCTGTGCTTCAGCTTTGTTTCCGGTTATGGTCCGGCATGGGGGGGTACCGGCCGAACACGGTGCAGGAGCATCAGCTGAAGCAGGCGGAGCTGTGCTGGCTGGATGAGGACGCTGATGATCTTTATTATACGGCCCTGGCCATGCTGCAGGTGGTGCGGGAGCTGGATGAGCATGCCCCGGAGAGTGTCATGCTGCTGTCTGCTGTGGATCAGGCCTTTTTGCTACTCGACTGGTCAAAGCCGGGCTCGGAGGATTTCTATGCATCTGTAACCGCCGCGGCGGCAAGCCTGCGGGAAGCAGTACAGAAGCTGCCTAAGCACCACCCCGTAACGGTTCGGTGCATCGGGCATACTCATATTGATGTGGCCTGGCTGTGGAGATTGAAGCATACGCGGGAAAAGGCGGCACGCTCCTTCTCTACCGTTCTTCGCCTGATGGAGCAGTTTCCGGATTACATATTCCTGCAAACAATGCCGCAGCTGTACGATTATATCAAAAATGATTATCCGGATATTTATGCCCAAATCAAAGAAAGGGTCGGCCAAGGCCAATGGGAAGCGGGCGGCGGCATGTGGCTGGAGGCGGATTGCAACTTGACCTCCGGAGAATCGATCGTGCGCCAGCTTTTGTACGGAACCCGGTTTTTGAAGGAAGAATTCGGTGTGGAGTGTACCTATCTATGGCTCCCCGACGTCTTCGGCTATAGCTGGGCGCTGCCGCAAATCCTGCGCAAATCAGGAATTTCCACGTTCATGACGACCAAAATCAGCTGGAACCAATATAACCGGATGCCGCATGATACGTTTCAATGGCGAGGCATGGACGGGACAGAAATATTGACTCATTTCATTACAACGCCGGACAATGCCGGAGGGTGGCTGTACACCTACAACGGGGAAGTGACTGCCCGTACAGTCAAAGGCATATGGGAAACGTACCGGGATAAGCCGATCAACCGGGAGCTGCTGCTTTCATACGGTTATGGAGACGGGGGAGGCGGAGTGAACCGGGAAATGCTCGAGCTGAGACGGAGGCTTCAAGAGCTGCCGGGTATTCCTCAGGTGACGACGGGACGGGTTGACGAGTATTTCGAAGCCCTGCAGCAAACGGTTGCTGATACGAAGGAGTATGTCCATACATGGGATGGAGAGCTGTATTTGGAGCTGCACAGGGGCACGTATACCAGCCAAGCCTACAATAAGCTGATGAATCGCAAGCTGGAGCTGTTCAGCAGGGAGGCGGAATGGATGGGGGTGATGGGCAGTCTGGCTCAAGGGGACTGGTCCGTCTATGCCCGGATTGAGCTGGCGGAGGCTTGGAAAATCGTGCTGCGCAACCAATTCCACGATATTATTCCCGGTTCCTCCATTCATGAGGTGTATGAGGATTCCAGAATCGAATACGAGGAGGCTGAGAACAGAATCCAAAAGGCTTACATGCAAGCCGCGGCAGGGCTTGTTGCAGAAGTGGAGCAGGCCGGTCAAACAACGGTCACTGTATGGAATAGTGCAGGCTGGGAACGCAGCGGTCTAGTCATTATCTCAGCGGATAATCTGCCGGATCAGGGCGCACAGGGAAGCTGGGTGGACAGCTCGGGCCGTATGCTGGAAGGCCAGCGGGATAAGGCAGGCTGGTGGGTACAGGTCGAGAATGTGCCTCCACTCGGGCACTCCGCCATTCGGTGGATTCCAGGCCGCGGCGCTTCCGCAGACAAGGTAAGCGAACCTTTTGTCATGGAAGAAAAGGGTATCGATACGCCGTTTTATAACCTGCAATGGAATGACAACGGGCAATTAATTTCCATCTGGGACAAAGCGGCAGAGCGCGAAGTGCTGGCTGAAGGAGCGAAGGGCAACGTGCTGCAGGTGTTTGAGGATAAACCGAAGGGGCGGCATGAGGCGTGGGACATCGATATTTTTTATACGCAAAAAATGGAGGAAATTAGCTCACTCCAATCTGTAGAGCTCGTTGAAAAGGGAGCTGTGCGTGCTGTCGTCCGGTTTGTCTGGAGCTATAGAGCCTCGACCATAGAGCAGGAGCTGATTGTGTATGCTCATTCCCGGCGGATGGATTTCAAAACAACGGTTGACTGGCACGAGCAGCGGAAGCTGCTGAAGGCGGCGTTCCCTGTGGAGGTGCGCTCGACCGAGGCGACCTATGATATTCAGTTCGGGAACGTCAAGCGGCCTACACACTGGAATACGAGCTGGGATTATGCAAGGTTCGAAGTGGTTGGGCATCAATGGGCCGATTTGTCGGAGCGAGGCTACGGCGTCAGCCTGATGAACGATTGCAAGTATGGTTATGACATCAAGGACCACGTCATTCGATTAACGCTGTTGAAATCGGCGCTGGTTCCCGATCCGCAGGCCGATCAGGGAGAGCACAGCTTTACTTACTCCCTTATGCCGCATACCGGGGACTGGATGACTGGCAAAACGGTAGAAGAAGCATGGGATTTGAACGCACCGATGCAGACTCAGGCGGGAGAAGCCAAGGTGCCGGGTTCGCTGTTCCGTATCACAGGAGGTCATGTTCATATCGATGCCGTGAAGCAAGCGGAGGATGGCGGCCGGGTCGTGCTGCGCTTCCATGAGTTTGCCGGGCAAAGAGGCACGATACAGCTATCGAGCGATTATGACGTTCAAAGCTGGCAGGAGTGCGATCTGATGGAGCGTCCGATAGGCGAGCCTATTCAAGCGGCGGTTCAAAAGCTGCCGTTGAAGCCGTATGAAATCAAAACCTTCCTGGTCGACATGCGATAATAGATAAAAGAAAACCACCCCGTCTCCTTATGCAAGTATCCTTCGCATAAGGGGAACGGGGTGGCATTTTACTGCTTACGAGGGTTTATCTTGGGTAGTGCTATGGTGTTACCAAGCTTGCCCATCGGGTATATGGCATTAATTGCCCCAATCCTGTGTCAGCTGCTTCACAAGCCGTTTGGCCGTGCCGGAAGGCGTTTCAATGGTTTCATACACATTGATGCTCAGCTTATTATCGAACTCCTCGGTCTTAATATTGGAGAAGCTGATTTTTTGCTTTCCACTAACGAGCTTCTCTGTGCCTGTAAAGCTGGCAGAGGTGGAGCCCAGAATACGTCCTTGCCCGTCTACGAGGTCAAACTCCATTTTGGAGAAGTTCTGATCTACAATGACAGGGTCTTTACGGGTGATGTTAAGGTCCAGACTCAGCTGATATACATATCCGCTGTTGTACAAGGTTGCGATGCTGTAGGCGTCGAAGGAGACCTCGAACGGATAGAAGCTGATGACCTTGTCGTTCGATTCGCTTTGGACGGCTACCTGGAACGAACCGATAGACAGCTTGTTAGGAGCGGCGGACTTCGGATCTATGACGTTCAAGGCAAGGCTTTGCCCGGTTACATCGGTCGGAATCATATAGGAGTAACTGACGACATAGCTGGTGTTAGGCATAATCGTGGCGGCCGAGGAGGATTGCTTCACCCCGGAGAACGACTCTCCCCATTCATTCACCAGCTCGGTGCCGATATCCGGAATAGGCAGCGTTCCATTGCCTTTGTTCGTAATTTTATATTTGGCGATCGCTGTTTTATAGCCGTAATCCGTGTTCTCGTGCATGTGCAGCTCCACAAGCGAAATTTCCAGGTTCTTGTCAATCAAGCCGTTCGGCGCCAGGCTGAGCGGAGTACCCATTTGATAAGGCTTCGCCTGCACCACTGCGCTGTTGGTCCGCTGAATCCCCTTCAGATCAATGATCATAACAGGGTAGCTGTTGACATTGACGGTGCTGACACTGCTTTTGCTGGAGCTGCTGTTACTGTTGCTGCTGCTGCTGGATGAATTCGCATTTGTTGATTCATTGGCTGCTCCTGACGTGCTTGAGCTGTTGGCTGTCGTGGAGCTTGTCGATGCTTTTGAACTGCTCGTACTGGAATTGCCCGTTCCGTTATTTGAGCTTGAATTTGAACTGGAACCGGAGGAGGTACTGCCCGGCGATTCCATCAAAGCCAGCTTAACGGAGGCAGGATCGATCCCGCCAGGCACCAGTACGGAAAAATTATAAGTAGCGGACTGGCCCGGAGCCAAAAATCCGGTGGTTACGGATTTATCCTGCACCGAAGCGGCCAAGGTCTCCGAATCAAGCAAATAGGTGGCTGACAATGCAGGCAGTGCAAGAACCTCGCTGCCGTCATTGCGCAGGGTCACGGTGCTTTGGACAAGGAAGCCGTCATTTTGTCTTGTAGACGTTGCTTGTTCGGCTTTGATTTTTAAGCCTTTGTCCGTACCATACAGCGAATAAGGCTGCTCAGTTCCAAGCGCTACGGTGGCAATTGTGCCGGTTAAAGGGACGCTGCCGGCCACTCGGTCCACGGAATCCTCCGTATAGAAGGCTTCCAGAGCATAGGAATTAGCATCGAAGGAAGCCGGCACCGGTGTACGGAGTCTCACCTTTGTCAGCTTATCCGGGATCAACGTGTCTTGTCCGCCGTTGACCAGGGAGGCGGTATAGGTTATAGAATCGCTGCCCTTCAGTCTGAATTGCAATCCGGATGGGAGCTGGAAGTTCGATGATCCTGCATTTCGGACATACAGGTCGGTGAACAAATATTGGACCCCGTTCTCCGTCACCGGATAGCTTTGGCCAAGCCGCATGGCGACCAAGGCATCCTGGCTGTAAGAGGAGTCAACATCCTTCAACGAAATGAGCATCAGCTTGGCAGGATCGAGCTCGCTGGATACCGCGGAGGATACAGGAAGCTCGCCTATGGTACGGGTAAAGGTCGGAGAGCCCGAATCCCATGCGAACAGCTGAACCTTCAGATTTTGAGCGGTGGCGTTTTTTCCGAGCTGGGAAACGAAGCTGTATTGCTGCTCCTGACCCGGGCTAACGCGGGCATTCTGCTTGCTTGTCAGCTTGGCAGGGTAGCTGCTGCCTTGTTCGTCTATAATTTGAACGCCATAACCGTTAAAATCTACCGCACCCTCGCTGCCGTTGTGCATTTTGATAGAAAATTGCAGCGCGGACGATTCAGATCCCGCAGTGAAGGTGGCGTTCTCCAATGTAAAGTAGGTATCGTTCGCAATAAACACTCCCGGTTTGCCGGCAGAAGCCAACGGGACGTTGGCCATTAACGCGGTGCAAACGGCGAGCGTGCAAAGTAACGTTGTTTTTCTCGCTCTGAACGGCGGCTTCTTGGATTTGTCTTTCAACAGAATTCTCCTCCCATGTTTCGTTATCTGTAGCACTAGTCAGTCGGTACGAAGGGCGTCGATCGGACGGAGCTTGGAAGCTTTGTTTGCCGGATATAGACCGAAGATCATGCCAACGGCTACCGAGAACAAGAATGAGTACAGCCCGACCTCGAACGACAGCTGGGTCTCCTGTTTCGGGTTGAAATAAGGCCAGGCGAGCGAAAGTCCGCAGCCGAGCAGCAGTCCGATAATGCCGCCAAGGCCGCTGATGACCGTCGCTTCGATCAGAAATTGCATCAGAATATTGCGGCGTTTGGCTCCGATAGATTTGCGGATGCCGATCTCCCGCGTCCGTTCGCTGACAGTGACGAGCATAATGTTCATAATCCCGATGCCGCCGACGAGCAGCGAAATGCAGGCTACGCTGATCAACTGATTGTTCAAGGAGCTCGACGCAGCGACACGGGCTTTCATCAGCTCATCCTGGTTCATCACCTGGAATCCGGAGTCCGATTTGAATTTATACGTCAAATACTGCGTAATCGTTGTTTGGGCCTGAGACAGCTGTTCTTTCGTAGGAGCCTCCAAATAGGTCGTACGGATGTTTCCAAGTTTGAAGGACCTTTGAGCGGTAACCAGCGGGACGAAGACAGAATCGTCCAGCGATACGCCCCCGCCAATATTGGAGCCCTTTTCCTTAAGAACACCGGCAACGGTGAAGACGATACCGTCAATGTTGATGTCTTCCCCGACCGGGTCCAGGTTCCCGAAATATTTTTGAGCTACCGTGGAGCCTAATACGGCTATTTGATTGCGGAAATCGAGATCTGCCGCAGCGATAAAACGTCCTGAGGCGACCTCGCCCTTCATAAGGCTTAAATAATTTTCATTCGTACCCACCACAGTGTATTTCTCCTGCGTGTGGTCGTATTTAATATTGGAGCTTCCCTTGACGATCGTCGGGGCAATAGTCTGAATTTCGGGAAGCTGCTCCAGCTGCATCAGATCGTTATAATCCAGCTGGGTTGCGCGTCCGACGCCCATGACGTTAACGACGATCAGGTTCGTTCCGAGTGCTTCGTATTGCTTTTCAATGGCTGCTGAAGTCCCTTGTCCGATAGAGACGAGAGTTACGACCGAGCTGACGCCGATAATAACCCCGAGCATGGTCAGCAGGGTACGCATCGGATTGTTCACGACGGTACGCATCGCCATATAAATAAGTTCGGGCAGCTTCATCTCATCACCTCTACTGCGTGCTTGACTTCAGCAGGCTGCGAGGGAAGAGGACGAAGCCGTTCGTCCCGGACAATCTCTCCGTCACGGATAGAGATTACCCGTCTTGCGTTCTCGGCTATATGATTATCATGGGTAATCAGTACGATGGTATTGCCTTGATCGTTCAGCCTGATCATCAGCTCCAGCACTTCGTTGCCGGTCTTTGAATCCAAGGCCCCGGTCGGTTCGTCCGCCAGCAGTAGCGAGGGGGAGATGGATAAGGCTCGTGCGATCGCAACACGCTGCTGCTGACCGCCCGAGAGCTCGCTCGGCTTGTGGTGGCCGCGGGTGCCCATGCCGAGCAGCTCCAGCATTGCCTGCGCCTTTTCCCGCCGGACTTTTTTGCTGACTCCTGCATAGATCATGGGCAGCTCAACATTCTCAATGGCGTTCAACTTGGGCAGCAGATTAAACTGCTGAAAGATAAAGCCGATCTTTTTATTGCGAAACTCGGCCAATTGATTGTCGCTCATCTTCTCCGTGGCTACGCCGTCCAGCTTGTAGGAGCCGGAGGTAGGAACGTCCAGCAGGCCGATCGTGTTCATGAGCGTGGATTTACCCGATCCGCTGGGACCGACAATGGCCACAAAATCACCCGTTGTGACCGTCATTGATACACCTTTGAGGATTTGCAGCTTCTCTGCACCTCGCTCGTATGATTTCGTGATGTCTTTCAATGCAATGATAGCTTCCATAGGGAGATCCTCCTTTCCATGCTATTGCTTAACGGCCGCCGCCACCGCCGCCGCTATTCCCGCCGGTTCCTCCTCTTTGGATAAACTGCACACCGCCTGCGCCGCCGGCACCACCTGCACCGCCTGCGCCTCCGCCTTGCTGGAACTGCTGACGAATTTTATCGATATCGGCTTGCGTCGCCGTATTGTTTTTCTTGGTAACCGGAATCACAACCTTGTCGCCTTCCTTCAACCCGTCGGTAACTTCGATATACAGCTTGTTGCGGATACCGATCTTGATCTCATGCTTCTCTTCCTTCGTTCCGTCCGCATTCATCAGCGTTACGTAACGTTTGCCCTGCTGTTGTTGAAGGGCCTCGATTGGAAGCAGCAAAATATCTTTCTTGTCCTGCGTAATGATCTCGGCAGTGGCCGTCATTCCGTTACGCAGCTGCCCGTCATTCTTGACGGAGATGCCGACATCGAAGAAGGTCACGCCGTTTGTGGTCGTACCGACCGTAGAGACCTGATTGACTTCGCCTTCATAGATTTTGTTTGAAATCGAGTCCACCTTCACCGTCGCTTTCATGCCGACCTTCACATTAGGCAGATCGAGCTCGTCGACTTGTACGGGAAGCTGCATATAATCGAGGTTGGCTACGGCGCCAAGCTGCGTATTCGCCTCAATGGTCGAGCCTGCAGGGTAGCTCGCAAGCACGTTGGTCTTTTTGTTGGCGAAGTCCGTGGAGAAGATGCCGTCAAACGGAGCGGTAACCGTTAATTGGTCCAGCTTGTCCTGATAGTTTTTGATGGTAATCTTCTGTCTCTCAATCGCCGCCTGCTTGTTCAAAATATCGTTTTGCAGCGTGTCGTTCGTAATGGAAACGATAAGGTCCCCTTTATTGACGTAATTGCCGGTTTTGATATTGACGTTGTTCACAATACCGCTGGCAGCGGAGAGGACGCTTTCCACCTTCACAAAATCCAGGGTGCCTTTATCGGTGGATTGAGCTGTTCTGCCGCCTAGTACAGCGCTTCCTTTGACCTTCATGCCTGCGCCGAGGGTGCCGTCATTTTTCACGGATATTTCCACATCGAGCAACTTGCTGCCGTTTGCATCGCCTTTCGGCTGTTGTCCTACGGATTCGACGACGGCGGTTTTGGTCAAGTTGAAGCCGTCAATGGTCAGGTCTATGGTGTCGCCCTTCTTGAGCTGAACCGCATCCTCCAGCAGGAACGGGAGCTTGGTCGTCATCGACGAAATATCCGATATCGTTCCGATACGGCCGTTCTTGCTCACATTGGAGCCGACATCCAGATTGGAGGTTAATGTCAGCGTGCCGCTGATCGGGGCGTAGATATTCAGGCTGTTCTGCTGAGTTCTCAAATCTTCGAGGTCCTTCTCCTGCTGCTGCAGATTGACTTGAGCTTCCTGCAGATTCGCTTCCAGACTCAAGTCGGAGATAACGAACAGGACATCTCCCTTTTTGACCTGCTGATTGCGGGTCAAATTCATCGTTTTGATCGTTCCTTCTACAGGAGCAATAATATTTTGGACATCACGCGCTTCAAATTGAGAAGTACCTGATACGGAGGACGTAATGGCGCCCTTCTTAATCTCCGCTACCTTTTCCTGTGCGCTGGCAGCCGGTTTTTTGGTGTTATTGGACAAATAGTAATATGTACCGCCACCGCAAAGAGCCAGCCCGATGACGACGGCTATCCATTTTTTACTGCGCAGTAATCCCATTCTTGCTTCTCCTTTCCGACATTTCAGCTTTTCTACCTTGCTGCTTTTTAACTTTATCAACGGTTTGTGAAAAAAATGTGAATTTAAACTTAAGGGGAGATTAATGCACGGAAAAAACCGGTCGATTGAAGGAAGCTTGCCGAAAAAGAGTGCGAAAAAAGCCGAAATCCTGTCGAAGGATTCCGGCTCTGGTTTAGGGTTAGCTGGAGGATTACTCCTCGAACAGCTTTTTCAAGTTTTCCTGGAACGGTGCGCGAACGATCCCTTTTTCCGTAATAATAGCGGTCACGTATTCGTTAGGGGTCACATCGAACGCAGGGTTGTATACCTTAATGCCCTTCGGTGCGGTCCGTTTTCCGAAGCCTTGCGTGATTTCGTCTTCATGCCGCTCTTCAATCGGGATATCCGCGCCGGTAGGCGTGTTCAAGTCGATGGTCGACATCGGGCAGGCGACATAGAACGGAATGCCGTGAGCCTTGGCTAGTACAGCAACGCTATAGGTGCCGATCTTGTTGGCCACGTCGCCGTTCGCCGACACGCGGTCCGTACCGACGATGACGGCCTGCACCCAGCCCTTGCTCATGACGGCGCCGGCCATATTGTCGCAAATGAGCGTGACATCGACACCGGCCTGCTGCAGCTCGAACGCCGTCAGCCGGGCGCCTTGCAGCACCGGGCGCGTCTCATCGGCGAACACCTTGAGGCCGATGCCGCGCTCCTGCGCCAAATACATCGGCGCAAGGGCGGTGCCGTAGCGGGCTGTGGCAAGGCCGCCCGCGTTGCAGTGCGTGAGGACGCCCATGCCGTCCTCGAACAAGGACAGCGCGTGCTCGCCGATGAGGCGGCACGTCTCCTCGTCTTCGCTCTGGATGAGCTTCGCTTCATCCAGCAGCGCTTGCTTCAACGCTTCCGGCTCTGTGCCGGCGGAAGCGAGCTCCTGGGCGCGCAGCTTCATGCGGTCGAGCGCCCAGAACAAATTCACCGCCGTCGGGCGCGACGTCGCGAGATATTCGCACTGCTTGACCGCAGCGTCAAGCAGCTCCTCACGGCCTCCGCTCACGCCGCGGACGCCGAGGTACACGCCATAGGCGGCCGAGATGCCGATCGCCGGCGCTCCGCGTACCGCAAGCTGCTTGATCGCCTCCCAAACCTGCTCCGATGTCGTCAGCTCCAGATAAACGATCTCATCCGGAAGCAGCCTTTGATCCAGCAGCTCGAGACGGTTTTCAGCCGAATTCCAACGAACCGATTGCAGCCAATCCGCCGTTTGCTTTTCTGTTGTACTCATGTAGTTATCTCCTTTGGTATAGCTAGACTCGTATTATTGTACGGCCTTCCACGCGATATCGATCAATTCGTCGATGGATTGGGCTTTGCGGTGATGCTTGATCAGCGCAGTCCCGATCAGCAGCGCGATGCGCTGAGCGCGTTCTTTGGCTGCCGCATCCTCCAGCTTGTTAATATCCGCCACTTGAGCCAATCCATGAACCCGGCGAACCGTCTTGCTTCCCGTATAGCCGATAGCATCCTGCAGAAGCTGCTGCATGTACCAGTCCTGGTAGCCCGGAGTTTTGAATATGCGATCGACGCCGTGCTCATTCCACAGCCTGCGGAATTCTTGCTCGAATACAGTCCAGCTTTCCTTGATGGTATCCGTCAAATAGGTGCGGTAATCCTTGCGCGACGCTTCGTCCTTGCTCCAGCCCTCTTGAGCGGCGAAGTTCAGCAGCAGGTTCGCGAACACGGCTCCGATATCGAAGCCCATCGGCCCGTAATAGGCAAATTCAGGATCGATAACCTTCGTGGAGTCCGGCTTGATAAAAATACTGCCGGTATGCAAGTCGCCGTGCAGCAGCGCCTGGGCTTTGGTCAAAAACCCATTGCGCAAAATCGCCACCTCCAGATGCAGCTCCTGGTCGTTCCAGATCGCTTCTACGGCGTCTTGAATGGCAGGGGGCACATCGTTCGTATCGGCATTCCGGTACGGGTCGTCGAAGATCAGATCCTCGGTAATTTTGCACAAATCCGGATTAATAAACTGCTGAACACGCAATTTCTTGTCCTGCTGGTTCATTCCGAGATCGGAAGTGTAAAACAACGTGTGGGCCAAAAAACGGCCGATATGACCGGCGAACAGCGGATAGCGGTTGCCTTCGATCAGCCCTCTGCGCATAATGACATGATCGCTCAGATCCTCCATCACCGTCAAAGCCAGGTCCTTATCGTATACAAACACATGAGGGACGAGATCCGGGCAGAGCGACTCCTGGATCATCAACGCTTCGCTCTCAATTCTTGCGCGGTCCAGAGAGAGAGGCCAGGATTCCCCAACGACTTTGGCATAAGGGAGGGCCTGCTTCAAAATGATACTTTTGCCGGTGGACGGCTCCGTAATGTGGAACACGAGATTAAGATTGCCGTCGCCGATCTCTTTGCTCGTTAGTTCGCTGCCTGCAGTGAACAGGTTGGGAATACCTCTTGCGTATTCCACCGCTTCGGCTTCCGTTAACGCGTGATATGAAGTCATGGGTGTATGATGCCTCCTTAAGGTTTTATTAAAGTTTTGCAAGAGCAAAACCGGCTTCAAATGCATGCATGAAATTGCGGTGCAAACTGGCTTTGTCAGCATCGCTTCCTTTGGGTAAAGCGGAAATGAGGCTTGCTGTAGTCCGTAAAACTATCATCCCATAGTATAGCAAATTGTGCGGGGTTGGAATAGACTCTCTCATGTTAATTCCTTATATATAAATCGGAATAATCTGTATTTTCCTCGAGACGGCTTTTTTACAAAAAATTCATGCTCCGATAATATCCCCATAATGCACGATTTTTACAATAGTATCAGATCAATAACGACGGCATGACTAGGAGGTATGGCTCCCTTATGAATATTCTGCTTCGAATTCTTTGCGGCGCTGCTGCGCTAAGTATCGTATTGGCCCTCGGAATGTACGCGGACGAAGACCAGCCTGTGGCCGCAAATCCCATGAAAGCGAATCAACAGCAATACGATAGAATTCATGAAGCCTCCAAATTTTATGTGAACTCCGGCCGCTAAACAAACAATTTAATAGGTTTATGGGTGAGCATTCTGCTAGAGCAGGGTGCTTTTTTTATTCCAATTCTCCTTACAGTACCTGAATCGGCATCGAAGCCAATGCAGTGTCCAAAGGTATAAAAAAATGATATGATAAAAAATGGAAAATAAACCATATAAAGAAACGAGGTGGAGAGGATTGAATCGAAAGCAAGTTGGTAGTTTTCTGCTAGGCATTGCACTGACTATGGCCTTTGCCGGAGCGGGCAATGCGGAAAGCGTGGAGTCCAAATTGCCGTTGCGAACTAAGGAAGAGATCATGGGAAGATGGAAAATGTATAGTCCGGACAATTATAAAGGTCCCCTGTTTAATGAAACGCCAAAAATAAGAGAGGTTTACGAGCCTGGTAAAGTCAACGAGCGATATTTAGAGGGCGGTGTGGCTAGAGCCAACTTTTACCGGTATATTAGCGGCCTTCCGGATAATTTGAAGCTTTCGCGGGATATATCCGATCGCATCCAATATGGTTCTGTCGTTACTTCAGCCGTTTACGGCAATCTGAATCATGTCGTGGCTAGGCCGGCGGATATGAACGATGAATTTTTCGAACGGGCCTCGATTGCGCTTGAGCAGAGCAGCATCGTCACGTTAAAAGAAGCTTCTCCTAATCTGCTGGCAGCCTCGGTAGATCTGTATATGGACAGCAGCAGGGATGGAACCAGCATCAATCGCTACGGAGACCATCTGGATTTGTTGAAGCCTTATCTGAAGGAGGTCGGCTTTGGTCTTACGCCAAGCACTCAGAACGAACATACCTATTACTCCACAATGAGCTTTGCGGAAGAGGTGAATCCGGTCCCTCTAGATTATTCTTTTATTGCTTATCCTGCCCAAGGGAATTTCCCTGCGGATGTTTTCAAGCCTAACAACAAATGGACTATCTTGCTGAATTCTTCTCAATTTATTCATGATTCCAAAGACATTACCGTGCAGCTTACGCGGCAGTCCGACCAGCGGACATGGAGCTCCAAGAACGAATGGAATCATCATCATTTGAGCACAGGCATTTTCAAAGACTTCAGTCAAATTGATTTTACTCCGGAGGATTTGGACAGCATCCGTGATAATGACGTGTTTACGGTCAAAGTAACCGGTCTAAAAAGCAGCGCAGGCTTTGAAACGGAAATTAGCTACAACGTAAACTTTTTTTACATAAACAAGCCGGCATCAGAACAAAAAAACGAAAATACAAGCACCCCTGCAATTTCTAATCCTACTAACAGTTCCACATCGGGAGAGAATAGCACAGCCATACCAAAAGGAAACGGGCAGGATGTCGCTGCAGCGGATATCCAATTCCCCGACATAGCAGGTCATTGGTCAGAGTCTACGGTAAAGTGGGGCATAGCGAAAGGGATTGTCGACGGTTACGCAGACGGGAAGTTCCAGCCAGATCGTCAGGTTAGCGAGGAAGAGTTCTTGAGTATGCTGCTTAAGGCCTTCGAACACAAAACGGATTCCAATTCAGGAGCGGGATGGTCGGACAGCCTGTACACCTTTGCTGTGGAGCACAAATATCCCGTGAAGGGGGCGGAGAACCGGGCGGCAAGGAGCCAAATGATCACAAGAGAATCTATGGCGGAAATTGTTGCGGCATCCGATGGGGAGCCGTTGCTTAAGGATGAAGCGATCGGTTACTTGCTCTCGAAATCCTACGCGGAAGGAAGAACCGATAACGGTGCTGCGGGATTCGCAGGACAGGAAGGGCTGACCCGTTCAGAAGCTTTGCAGATCATACGCAATGTGCAGGAGCATGGAATAAAGTCTTTACAATAATAAAATATAGAACAAAAAAACCTAACGTGACGCTAGGTTTTTTTGCCTGGTCTGAAGCCGGTTATCCTATTCTGCCGCGGCGGTGCTCCACCAAATCAATTGCACCCAACACGACATGTGCAAGTCCGAATCCGGCGACCGCCGCCGCAGCCATCGGATATTTTCCCCGCAGTGCTACACCTGAAGCCGTTACAGCCGTACCCAATACAGTAGGAATGAGTCCTTCTCTCATATGCTTCATCCTCCTTGAAGTGAGTTTGTGTACGCAGGTATAGGTTCGCGTTTTTTCACTTCTTTTATGCCTGGCAACAGTTGCTTGAACGGAAATGAAATCTTATAATTATACCTTTAGAAGTCTTTTTCATTATACGATTTCATCAAGACAGCAAGATTAAATGAGGCTATAACAGGAAAGGATGGAACATAGTGAGTACCCCACCTGCAGCTTTAAAAGAATGGGCGGTTGCAGTGGAAGCATTGCGAAGCGGAAGGCAAATTCTCATTATGCGCAAAGGCGGCATTCGGGAAGAAACAAGGCACTTTCAAGTGCAGAGCGATAGCTTCTATCTGTTTCCTACATATGAGCATCAAAAAAAACAGTGGATCAAGGCGGAAGACCAGCCGGTGCTGGACAAGACCCTGGAGAACTGGAGCGTTGAGGATACGGAGGTGACGATTCGTTGTTACGCCGAGCTTGCTGAAGACATATTAGTAGAGAGTCAGGAGCAGCTTGATAAGTTGGCGGCTTTTCATCTATGGACGGATTCGTTCGCCGAGGAAAGACTGAAGTGGAAACGAACACAGCCTTTGCATGTCATGCTGCTTCGAGTGTACGAGCTTGCCGAACCCGTCCGGCTGCCGTTACTGGCTGAATATAGCGGCTGCAAATCCTGGATTGAGCTGAACAGCTCCCGTCTTGACGGAGTAGGGCGCAGTGCGGTCCTGAATGACGAAGATTTCCAAGAAGCGGTGAGAAATATTAAATCTGCCTTAGGCTAGGATAGGCTCCCGCGGGCTTATGAAACATAACCGTATAAAAATGAGCTAAATGGGTCTTTATTGATTTGCCCCGGTAAGATATAATATAGTAACATTGAGAATCATTGATAATCAATTTAGAATGATTATTAACTAAGAATTACAATATCTAACGATTCATTTCAAAATGGAGGAAGAATACAATGGCAAATGCACCGGAATTTATTATAGACGGTTTGAAGGCAACTGTCGAAGGCAAAGAGATTTTGAAAGGGTTAAGCCTGAAAATCAAAGGCGGAGAAGTTCATGCGGTAATGGGTCCTAACGGTACCGGTAAAAGTACGCTGGCTTCCACCATCATGGGACATCCGAAATATGAAGTAACGGATGGCTCGATTTCCCTGAACGGCGACGATGTTTTGGAAATGGCCGTGGATGAGAGAGCAAGAGCAGGTCTGTTCCTTGCCATGCAATATCCAAGTGAAATTGCGGGCGTAACTAATGCGGACTTCCTCCGTAGTGCCATTAACGCGCGCCGCGGTGAAGGCAATGAAATTTCTCTGATCAAGTTCATCCGCTTGATGGAAGCGAAAATGAAAGAGCTTGAAATGAACCCTGAGTTCATGCACCGTTATTTGAACGAAGGCTTCTCCGGCGGTGAGAAAAAACGGAATGAAATTTTGCAAATGATGATGCTTGAGCCAAGCATTGTTATTCTTGACGAGATCGACTCCGGTCTGGATATCGACGCCCTTCGTATCGTAGCTAACGGCGTAAACGCTATGCGTTCCGAAGACCGCGGCTTCCTAATCATCACTCACTATCAGCGTTTGCTGAACTATATCAAGCCTGACTTCGTACACGTAATGATGCAAGGCCGTATCGTTAAATCCGGCGGTCCTGAGCTGGCTCAGCGTCTGGAGAACGAAGGCTACGACTGGATCAAGGAAGAGCTCGGTATCGTTGATGAGACGGTAGGTCAAGAAGAGGAAGAATTCAAAGTTCCAATGAACACGACAGCTCCAAAATTCTAAAATAAGTCCACGACGGAGGAATATATCTATGAGTACACAAACCATTCTTCCAATCGATCGCCAAGCCATCGTGGAGCTGTCCCAATCGAGACAAGAGCCTGAATGGATGACCAACCTTCGCGCTGAAGCGCTGGAGCTGGCCGGATCATTGGAATTACCGAAATTGGAAAAAACGAGAATCGACCGCTGGAACCTGCGTTCCTACGGAAGCTATAAAGCGGAAGCGGCATTGACTACATTAGAGCAGCTGCCGGAATCGGCCAAAGCATTGCTGCAAAATGAAAATCCCGAAAATCTGCTTGTGCAAAAAAACGCAAGCATCGTATATCACAAAGCTTCCGAAGAGCTCGCGAAGCAGGGTGTGATTTTTACAAGCCTTGAAGAGGCTCTGAAGCTGCATTCCGACCTGGTAAAAAGCCATTTTGGTAAGGCAGTAGCCAAGAACGAAAACCAGGTCACTGCTCTTCATACCGCTATTTGGAGCGGCGGCGTGTTCTTGTACGTTCCTAAAAATGTACAGGTGGAAGTGCCGGTTCAAGCGTTGTTCTTAACAGACGATGCGGATGCAACCTTCTCGCCGCATGTCCTGATCGTTGCCGAGGAGAACGCATCGGTAACTTATGTTGATAACTTCGTTTCCGAAGGCAATTTGAACAACCTGGTTCAAAACGGCGTAGTAGAAGTTATCGTGAAGCCGGGCGCTACCGTGAATTTTGCTTCGGTACACAACCTGAACGATTCGATCACGGATCTGACTTACCGCCGTGCTGTCGTGGAAAATGATGCTACCATCAACTGGGTTATCGGCGAAATGAACTATGGCAATGCTATGTCTGATACGACCTCCATTCTGAAAGGCAACGGCTCCAATTCGGATGCGAAAATCATCTGCGTCGGAACCAACGATCAGAAGCTGAACGTAACGACAAGAGCGGTTCACTTCGGCAAAAACTCGAGCAGTGATATGATCACTCGCGCCGTTATGCGCGACGAGTCCACTGCGATCATCAACGGCATTACCAAGATCGAAAAAGCGGCAACGGGAGCTAACGGGCAGCAAACGGAGAAAGTGCTTATGCTGAGTCCGAAAGCCCGCGGGGACGCGAACCCTATCCTGCTTATCGACGAAGACGATGTAAAAGCAGGTCACGCAGCGAGCGTAGGACAAGTAAATCCGGAGCAAATCCACTATTTGATGTCCCGCGGTATTACTCGTGAAGAAGCACAGCGCCTGGTCATTTATGGCTTCCTGGCTCCTGTTGTTTCCGAGATTCCAATGGAGAAGGTACAATCCCAGCTGCAAAGCCTTGTAGAAAGGAAGCTCGGACAATGAAGACGTCGGAGATTCGGAAACTATTTCCCATCCTGCAGCAGGAAGTGAACGGACATCCGCTGGTATATCTGGATTCCGCAGCCACTTCACAGAAACCAGTATCCGTAATCGAAGCCGTCAAGCATTATTACGAGTGGGATAACGCAAATGTGCACCGTGGAGTCCATACGCTGGGCTCCCGCGCTACTGACGCGTACGAAGGCGCTCGGGAGAAAGTGGCTAAATTCATTAATGCCAAATCGACGCAGGAGATTATTTTCACCCGCGGTACGACATCGGCCTTGAATTTGGCTGCATCCAGCTATGCCCGCGCCGTGTGCGGCGAGGGTGACGAGATCGTCCTTACTCCTATGGAGCATCACAGCAATCTCATACCATGGCAGCAAGTAGCGAAAGCTACCGGCGCTGTCTTGAAATATATTCCGCTTCAACCGGACGGCTCCATTCGTCTGGAGGATGTAGAGGCCACTATTACCGACCGGGCGAAAGTGGTTGCCGTTACTTATGTTTCCAACGTTCTGGGCGTTGTAAACCCTGTGAAGGAAATTGCGGCGATTGCGCATCGTCACGGAGCCGTGATGGTAGTGGACGGGGCCCAAAGCACTCCTCACTTGAAGGTGGATGTGCAGGACCTGGATTGTGATTTTTATGCATTGTCCGGTCACAAAATGTGCGCTCCTACAGGAATCGGCGTAATGTACGGCAAGAAATCGCTTCTTGAGACGATGGAGCCGATCGAGTTCGGCGGCGAAATGATCGATCATGTGGATTTATACGATTCCACCTGGAAGGAGCTTCCGTGGAAGTTCGAGGGCGGCACGCCTATTATTGCCGGTGCCGTTGGTTTGGGAGCGGCGATCGATTTTCTGGAAAGCATCGGGATGGATGAAATCTTCCGCCATGAGCAGCAGCTTACAGCTTATGCGATCGAACGTATGTCCGAAATTGAGGACCTAACGATATACGGACCGAGAAGCCATCGTGCCGGTACGGTTACTTTTAACCTTGGGGACGTTCATCCTCACGACGTTGCGACAGTATTGGATGCCGACGGCATTGCCGTTCGCGCAGGACATCATTGCTGCCAACCGCTAATGCGGTGGCTGAACGTTTCGGCTACGGCCCGCGCCAGCTTCTATCTTTATAACACAGAAGATGACATTGACCGGTTGGTGGCTTCACTAATCAAAACAAAGGAGTACTTCGGTCATGCAATTGGATGATTTATACCGCAGAGTCATTATGGATCATTATAAAAATCCGCGCA
Source organism: Paenibacillus sp. 32352 (assembly GCF_002042965.1). GTDB lineage: Bacteria > Bacillota > Bacilli > Paenibacillales > NBRC-103111 > Paenibacillus_S > Paenibacillus_S vulneris. The sequence continues at coordinate 253,754 of NZ_MZNT01000001.1, forward strand.
ATCGCGGCACGCTGGATGATGAAGCCGTAACGATCGACTTGAACAATCCTACGTGCGGTGATAAAATTCAACTGCAAATGCAGGTGGAAGACGGTATCGTCAAAGCCGCCAAGTTCGTGGGAGAAGGCTGCTCGATCAGCCTTTCTTCCGCTTCTATGATGACGGATGCCGTTAAAGGCAAGACGCTCGAGGAAGCATTGGAGATGGCAGAGAAGTTTTCCGGACTAATGAAGGGTGAATCGGTGGAATTCGAGTACGAGGATATCGAAGCCCTGTCCGGTGTGAATAAGTTTCCGGCAAGAATCAAATGCGCTACACTTGCATGGAATGCGCTGCGCAAAGGAATCGAACAGGCTCACAATAAGCATTAGTTTGGGGTGACCTGAACTTAAGGAGGTTGGCGAACAATGGCAAAGAAAATGCCGGAGATGGAAGATTATAAATATGGTTTTCGCGATGAGCATAAAGCGGTTTTCCAAACAGGAAAAGGCCTGACTCGCGAGATCGTTGCCGAGATTTCCAGAATGAAGGGCGAGCCGGAGTGGATGCTCGATTTTCGTCTGAAATCATTGGAGCAATTTGAGAAAATGGCTATGCCTCGTTGGGGCGGCAACCTGGACGATCTGGATTTCAATGATATCCAGTACTATGTAAAACCATCCGAGAAGCAAGGCAAAACGTGGGAAGAGGTTCCTACGGAGATTAAAGAAACGTTCGACAAGCTCGGTATTCCTGAAGCGGAGCAAAAGTTTCTGGCCGGCGTATCCGCTCAGTACGAGTCTGAGGTTGTTTACCACAGCATGCAGAAGGACTTGGAGGATCAAGGCGTTATCTTCACCGATACCGATACGGCTTTGAGAGAATTCCCTGAATTGTTCAAAGAATATTTCGGTACCGTCGTTCCTCCTAGCGACAACAAATTCGCGGCTCTGAACAGCGCGGTTTGGTCCGGCGGAAGCTTCATCTATGTACCAAAAGGCGTGAAAGTGGAAATTCCGCTGCAAGCTTACTTCCGTATTAACTCCGAGAATATGGGACAATTCGAGCGCACGCTGATCATTACTGATGAAGACAGCTTCGTTCACTATGTAGAAGGATGTACGGCTCCTATTTACAGCACGAACTCCCTGCACAGTGCGGTTGTTGAGATCATTTGTAAGAAAAACTCCCGTGCCCGTTATACGACGATTCAAAACTGGGCGCCTAACATTTACAACCTCGTTACCAAACGTGCCGTGGCGGAAGAAAATGCGACCATGGAATGGGTTGACGGTAACATCGGTTCCAAGCTGACGATGAAATATCCTGCGGTTGTATTGAAAGGCCGTGGAGCCAAGGGTATGGTGCTCTCCATCGCTGTTGCAGGCCGTGGGCAGCATCAGGACGCAGGTGCAAAAATGACTCACCTGGCGCCTGAAACCACGTCGACAATCGTATCCAAATCGATCAGTAAGCATGGCGGTAAAGTAACTTACCGCGGCTTGGCTTCCTTCGGACGCAACTCCGCAGGCTCCAAGGCTAACATCAAATGCGATACTTTGATTATGGATAAGGAATCGACTTCGGATACCATCCCATACAACGAAATCATGAACGACAACATTACGCTGGAGCACGAAGCTACCGTATCCAAGGTGTCCGAGGATCAATTGTTCTATCTGATGAGCCGCGGCTTGACAGAAGCGGAAGCTACTCAAATGATCGTAATGGGCTTTATCGAGCCGTTCACGAAAGAACTTCCAATGGAATATGCCGTAGAGATGAACCGTCTCATCAAGTTCGAGATGGAAGGCTCTATCGGTTAACCCGGCATAAACAGGATCAGGCCATCCTCGATCTTACGAGTAATGTACAGATACGTGTCCGCAGCGACTTTGACATTCGCATGTCCAAGTCGTTCGGACACGTATTTTTTATTCTCTCTTCTTCAAGTTAACTTCACTGATTTCAGCATAGCTTATTTCTCCACTGCTTTTTCAAAATAAACGATTTCGCACAATCGAATGTGATGCTTTTTTCCATGAACTACAAGGGCTACGTGATCAATGAAAACATCGTCCAGAGTACCTACCAATTTGCCCACAGTTGTCGTAATGCTAACCATTAACCCTTTGTGTTGAATCAAATGCTCGATAAATTTAGGTTCCACAGTTGTTGTATACGTTATATTTTTCGGTAATACCAGAGTGTCCTTGCGCTGAACATCTTCATTTCGATAATAATGCGGAGCCGGGAATGAGGCATAGGCTTGCGGATAGCCATAGTACACAAATCTATTCATGTGCTGCTAACCCCTTTGTCACAAATTGGAAAACCAATTATAACATATGACAAATACCCAGGCGGTGTTCCAATCAAAGAATGAAGCAGGAATGAATGGGATACCGTGCATGATATCCTCAACGTGCTGCTATGATCGGCACGCAGATTTCGCAAAATTCATTATTAACCATAGCACCGGTATATCGTTCTAGAATCGGCTTATGGTCTATTTGGTAGCCGCTCTTTTGTAAAGTGGAAAAAATATCAGTCCATGCTTTCTGAATACCTTCAGCAGTATGTTCAATTTGAAAAACAACATAGGGTCCGCCAGAAAGTTCAGTTACGGCAACGGAATGATCCGCTTCATAATCATTTGAAATGACGATGCATGCATCATATCTGCATGCTTCAGGAAGGGTGGTTTCCGGGTTATCCTGTGGTATTCCGAGAATGATCGCGGATCCTGTAAGCAAATGGTTCTCCTTAGCCCACTGCTTTAATTTCTCCATAGTCAGAGCATTGGATGGACCATAGGGGCCGATTTGTCTCATGTATGCAATACGATAGCTGGGAAGAGTTTCAACCTTATACTTCATACTTTCATTCCTGCCTTTCTTAATCATTTTGGGTACAATTCGAATGCTATCATGATATAAAAATAAATGCATTTGATATTAAAAATAATATTGATAAATTATTTTTATTGATAATGGCTGTTCTGCTAAATAATGTACTCGGAAAGAACGTTTGTTATTTTCAGTGGTTGGAAAGCCCTATATAACAAAAAAATGAGCGCATTCCCAAACGGGAATGGCTCATTTTACTGTGCTGAACTGTGTACACCCATTAAAGCATTAAAGCGAAAGAAGCAGCGATGTCCTGCAGTCGGGGACCACCTATCCACAACGAAGCAATGTCTATCATTAGTTCTTGAAAAGAACTATAGGTCATTTACATATAGATTTCCTGAATCTCCAATTGAGGATGCTCCGACAGGTTAATAAATTGTTCGCCAACCTGAATCAATGGCCGGAAAAAGTCCGTAGGATGCGTCATAATAATGATACCGTTTTCACCATTGGTAAGCAGAATTCTTTTATTGATGAAGTTAGGAATCATGTTACGGATAAATACTTGGGTAATCTTAGGATCCAGCTTGCCGAAGCTGAGCCGGTGCAGTTCTTTAAGCACATGCAGCAAATCCTGCTTTTCCTGATAGACCCTATGCGAGATCATGGCGCTGTAAACATCAGCTACCGCTACGATTCTGGCAAGAGGATGAATGTCCTGGCCTCGTAGCCTGGCTGGATAGCCTGTCCCGTCCAAACGTTCATGATGCTGCAGAGCGGCCAAGGCAATTGGCTCAGGAAGCCCGGATGCAAGGATCATTTCGTGGCCGTACTCGGCGTGTTTCTTGACCTGCTCGAATTCATCTTTCGTCAGAAACCCCGGCTTTTGGAGGATGGCATTATCGATGCGGCTTTTGCCAAGGTCATGCAAATAACCGGCCTTGCCTGCATAGAGGGCCTCCTCCTCTGTCTGGCCTAGCCATTTGGCTATATAATAAGAGATCATGCCTACTTGGACACTATGCTGGTAGGTGTAATCATCTTTATTGTTCAATGTTAATAATAAAGAGACGACATCTTTTTGCTCGATAAAATGATTGGCAAGGGGTGCAAAGCATTGCTCCACTTGTTTTTCTTCAATTTTGCCCTGAGCGGTTATCTGATTGAACAAATCCTTGATTCCACTTACCGCTTCCTCATAAGCAGCTGTTTGAGCTAATGTCTGAGTTGGCTCGGAAAGGGCTGGCTGAAGCTGCTTCTCCGTGCTGTGCTCTGCTTGTCGCATCATGATGTCGACATAATCGATGTTGTGCAGTTGAAGTTTGTCAATATCATCGGCATTTAACACGGTGTGCGCGGATACGACAAGGAGCCCGTTCCAATTAAAAACGTCCGAGCCGGTTCGATCACCAACCTGTAAATCCATGACAGAAATTCTCATAGCCGTCTCTCCCAATCACAGTGTACGTATAAGCTAACTAGTATAAAGTTATGGTATCAAGAATGTATTATATTGGCAACCGAAATATGAGCATTTTGTCACAAAAAAGGGAGAAACGGTGAAAAATATCACAACTACATTCCTATATATCGACTATATAAGCTCTTGGCCATGACGGGATCATCCGTCCCTTGAACTATCAATCGGCCATCAGAGAAAAGGACCAAGGTCAATGAGTCGTTCGGGTAAAACTTTAAAAGGAACGGATTGAGCTCAATACGCCCGAGCGGGCGCCATTTTTCAGCCCAGTCGGATAAATGGAACGTGCCGGAACGGACCGGTTGAATTTGGACGGAATTGCGTCCGCATAAGGTTTGAATCGTGTCCTCATCGACCTCCTGCTGCAAATAGTCATAGTGACCATGCCCGCAGGCCGGACAGTCCGTTTTACGCGCTTTGCTCACGTCCACGGCAGCGTGCTGGTTGTACCATAAGTCCCAGTGGACCATCTTGCGGTTCAGCTGGGCGTGGGCGCCGACGAGCAGCTTGAAGGCCTCCGCAGCCTGGTGGGAGGCTACCGTATGAATAATAGGTCCGATCACTCCCGCCGTATCGCAGGTCTCTGTCGTTCCTTGGGCGGGTGCCTGCCCGAACATGCAGCGCAGGCAAGGAGTTTCGCCAGGCACGATCGTCATGGATACTCCGCGGGAGCTGACAGCGCCGCCGTAAATCCAAGGGATGCGATGCTTCAGGCTGACATCATTGATTAGAAAACGGACGGCAAAGTTGTCCGTACCATCCAGGATCAAATCGACGTCGGTAAGCAGCGATTCGGCGTTGGCAGGATGGAGGTCGGCGACCACGGGTTCAATCGTGACAAGCGAGTTAGTCTGCTGTAGCCTGCGCGCCGCAGCCATCGCCTTTGGCTCTGAGGAAGCAGCGTCGGCTTCATCATAGAGCATTTGACGCTGAAGGTTGCTCGCCTCAACGAAGTCCCTGTCAATGATCCGGACGAAGCCGACACCGGCACGCACCATGTGATTGGCCAGTACGGTTCCCAACGCACCCATCCCGACGATAGCCACCCGGGCTTGCATCAGCCGGGCCTGACCTTGCTCTCCAATGGGGCCAAACAATAGCTGCCGCGAATAGCGCTCCGCAGCTTGAGGGGGGATAGATTCACGGTTATGATCGGTATTGCTCATCGGTGGTTTCTCTCCTTATCCTAAGGGATTCCATGGCCCTAGCTGATGTCCTTTCCATTCGGAGCCATCCTCCCATATTTCTTTTTTCCAGATCGGAACGATTTGCTTGAGGCGCTCGATGGCATATCGGCTCGCTTCGTATACAGCCTCCCGATGCGGCGACGATACAGCGATCACGACGCTGATTTCACCGACATCCACTTTGCCGAGCCGGTGAGTAATGGCGCATAGGGTACCGTTCCAGCGCTCATGGATCTCCCGGGTGATTTGTTCCATAGTTTTCAGAGCCATAGGCTCGTAGGCGGAATATTCAAGCAGGCATGTTTTTTTGCCGTGAGTCCATTCTCTTGTCGTTCCTGTAAAAGTAATGGCTGCTCCGTGATTCGGATGCAGTACCTTTGCGGTAACCTTCTCAATAGAGATAGGCTCGTAAGTGATCTCGACGAGCTTCGGCTGACCTCCCGATACAGGAGGGATCAAAGCTATTTCATCCTGCGCGCTAATAGGCTGATCGTCCGGAGCATAGCTGTGATTAACGGCCACAAAGGCTTGTCCCAAGGCTTGAGCGGCTTCGGGATGCTTGTCTGCCAGCCGTTGTTTGATGAGGGCTGGAGTCACAACGGCTTCAGGCTCCCATTCCATGGTCAACACAGAGCCGCCCAGCTGCTCGGCCAGCCCTGCAAAAACGAATATTTGCAGCTTCATTCGCATCACTCCAACGTTTTATTCCAGCATACCATAATATCATAAGATAGTGATATAATAGAAGGGTTTCCTGTACATACAAGGGCCATTATGGAAGATGGAGAGGGATTGAGATGAAGATTACCGTATATGATGAAATCGGCGGAACGGAGCAATTCACGGTAGCGGAACTGTGTTCCTTGGCACCTGTCCATTTTCCGATTGGGGGACGTGTGCCCGGCGTTGAAGGGCTCGCTTTTGAACTGAAGTCCTGGTATGAGGCCTGGATGAAGCGGCGGGAGGCGGTAACGGATCGCGAGCCTGTTGCCATGAAGGTGGAAGCGGCCGATGAGTTTCAAGCCTCGATCCCTTGGGAGCAGCTGGGCCGTGCAGCGTTTCTCTATGAGCAGGACGGCAAGCCGCTGCAAAAAGGGTTTCCGATACGACTGTACGTGCCGGACGGGAGCAGTGAGTGCCTGAATGTGAAGAGCGTTGTCTCCATCCGATTCGAATACAGCTCAACGGTGGACGAAGCATCCTATGGGTTTAAGAACAAGATTAGCATAGAGGAATTAAAGCGCAAATAAAGAAGGCAAAGCTGTAGCAGGATACAAGGAGGGGTGCAGCAATGAATTCACCGCATTTGCGGCTAAGAATCATTCATTCCAACGATATTCACAGCCATTATGAGCAGATGCCCCAAATCGCCGCAGCCGTTCAGGAGCTTCGCGCTTCAGCCGGCGAGGAGCATACGCTGACGCTGGATATTGGAGATCATTTGGACCGCATGCGCCCCGAAACGGAGGCGAGTGCCGGCAGCTATAACCTGGAGGTCATGGCAGCCACGGGGTATGAAGCGGTCACGCTCGGCAACAATGAAGGCCTGACCTTTACCAAGGAGGCGCTGGCGCAATTATATCGTCAATATCCGGATATCAAGGTCGTTTGCGCCAATCTGTTGGATGCTGTGACCGGAGACATTCCCGACTGGGCCGCTCCCTTCCATATACTGGATAAGGGCGGCATCAAGATCGGGTTGATCGGGGCTACCGCCTATTATGAGCAGTTTTACAGGCTGCTCGGCTGGGATATCCAGGAGCCCGTCGGTGTTATCCGGCATTGGGTCCAGCAACTTCGCCCGCAGGTTGACGTTCTGATCCTCATGTCTCATCTCGGTCTGTCGACAGATCAAAGAATCGCCGGGGGCATTCCCGGGATTGACGTTATCTTGGGCGGACACAGTCATCACTTGCTTGAGCAGCCCCTTCGTATCGGAGGAACGCTCGTATGCGGTGCAGGCAAATTCGGGCAGTACATCGGCGTGGTGGATCTCCAGCTGGATCCTCGTACCCGCAAGCTGACACAAGCAGAAGGGGTTGTGCGCAAGATCGAGGCGGAGCCGTATGATTCTAAGCTTGCTGCAGCGATAAGGACGTTCGAGATTGAGGCCGGCAAGACGCTAAATCGGCAAGTCGCCTATTTGGAGCGGCCGCTCGCTGCCCATTGGTACGAAGAGGCTCCTCTTGGCAGCATGCTTGCCTCAGCGCTTCGACGGTGGGCGGGTGCCGAGATCGGTATCGTGAATGCAGGGCAATTCCTGGAAGGGCTGGAGCGGGGGACGGTAACCGCAGGCAGGCTGCTGGACATATGCCCCTCGCCGATCAATCCGTGCCGCATGACGCTAACCGGCGAACAAATCTTGCAGGCTCTGGAGGAGTCGCTGCTGCCCGAATTTATGGAGAAGCCTATCTACGGCTTCGGATTTCGATGTAAAGTGCTCGGCATGCTGAACCTTGATGGGATGACGGTGGAATACGATGCGGACGGCCCTCCACTCGCCAAGATTCGTCAGGTGCGTGTCGGGGAAGAACCGCTGGAGCTGAGCCGGGCGTATACGGTAGGGACAGTGGATATGTTCTCCTTCGGAATCGGATACTTGTCCTTATCCAAAGGAACGAACGTGCACTATTTCTTGCCGGAATTTTTGCGGGACATCATGCAGGAGGAGCTGAATAATCCTGACGCCATTGCTGCAGGATACGACAAGCACTGGTTCGCCTGCAGGCCGCTCGAACAAAAAGACTGTTGAGCCTAATTGGCTTCAACAGTCTTTTTATTGTGGGTAAGCTTACAGTAAGTAAAGATAAATGGCAAAAAGTGCGGCCAGTACAAAACGGTAGTAAGCAAAATAGGTGAGCTTCAATTTGGAAACGAGCTTGATAAACGTAACGACCGCAAGCAGCGCGACGATAAATGATACGACGAAGCCGACGACAAAAAATCCGATAAGATCCGGCGTAAACAGCTTGTATGCTTTTAGTAAGGACAGACCGGAGGCTGCGAACATCAGCGGTATCGCCAATATAAAGGTAAAGTCGGCGGAAGCCCCGCGGCTGACACCGGACAGCATGCCCCCTGCTATGGTTGCGCCTGAACGGGAGAAGCCTGGCCAAATGACGGCCAATATTTGGTATAAACCAATATAAAACGCCTGTTTGTAAGTAATATCGTCCAGCTCCTGCGCCGATTTGGGCGTGGATGACTTTTCCGCTATGATAAAGAGCACGCCGCCGACAACGAGGCTTAATATGACGGTTTTCGGAGAGAAAAGATGCTCGTCAACCCAATCGTTAAGCAGCAAGCCGGCAATGCCCGCCGGCAAAATACCGATCAGGATATGAAGCAGGTTCAGCTTCTTCCTGCCTGCCCGGCTCGGGTCCTTTTTCAATCCAAAAAGAAGCAGAATTCGGTTCCAGTAAATGACGACCACAGCCAATATGGCGCCGAGCTGAATGACAACCTCGAACGTTTTCAATATGGCATTGTCTTCAGGTATACCAAGGAGCGCTTGTGTCAAAATCAGATGTCCGGTGGAGGACACGGGCAAAAACTCGGTAAGCCCTTCAACAATTCCCATAATAATTGAAACCCAATAACTTAACATAATTGCCTCCTACTTTGTTTGTGAGAACCTATTCTATTTTAGCCTGTTCAGGGATGTCCTACAATACTAACTTAAAGGGTGTGGAGAATCTTAATAATTCCTTAACAAATAGTGAAAATCATGCGGAAGAAGATCGTAAATCCTCGAAAAAAAGTCGAAATATGTTGCTTCTTTTCGATGAATCCTTTACTCTAGGTCATAGAAACTATCTTTACTTTTATAGAAAGAAGACGTGGTTTAATCATGCGTTTGCTTCCGCTCAATATGGTTCGTCCGGGTATGAAGCTCGGGAGAAGGATTTACAATGAAGAGGGAATTACTCTTCTCGGAGAGCGTGTCGAATTATCACAAAAATTGATCCAGCGGTTAAGCGAACATGGTATTGATTTCGTATATATAGATGACCCGAGAACCAATGACATCACGATTCCGGAGATGATCTCCGAAGAAACGAGATTAAAAGCGACTTCCGAAATCAGGACTTCCTTTCGCGGTATGATGGAGTCCTCCGTGCGAAGCAAGACGGCTAACGACAGACGCTTGGGCAAAACGTTCAGCAACGTGATGAAGATGATCATAGATGATTTAAGCAGTCATGAAGGCGCAATGATCATGTTGACGAACATCAGTGTCATGGATGATTACTTATTTCAGCATTCATTGAACGTATGCATCTATACGACGCTGCTTGGAATGGCACACGGCTATGGCAGGGAGGAGCTGACCACACTTGGACTGGGCGCTCTTTTGCATGATATTGGCAAAACCCAGATTCCGCTTGAGCTGCTGCGCAAGAACGGTAAGCTGACCGACAGCGAGTTCACGCAGGTGAAGAAGCATACCGAGTACGGCTTTCAGCTGCTGAAGGAAGAGCCGAATATTCCTTTGATCACCGCTCACTGCGCATTTCAGCATCATGAACGGCTGGATGGAAGCGGGTACCCTAGAGGCATCACAGGCAGAGATATTCATGATTACGCCCGATGGATAGGTATGGTGGATTCCTATGACGCCATGACAACCCACAGGGTATACCGGAGAGCGATGCTGCCTCATCAAGCCATGGAAATATTGTATGCGGGAACGGACACGTTATATGAAAAGAAAAAAATCGAATTGTTTCGAGACAACATTGCGATTTATCCGATAGGCATTAGTGTTACGTTGAGTACGGGAGAGACGGGAACCGTCGTCGGGCTTAACAAAATGGTACCCCACCGGCCGATTGTACGGATATTGAAGGATGCGGAGGGACAAGAGCTGAAAGCGCCCTTCGATATGGATTTGTCCGAGAAATTATCGATCATGGTGACCGGAGTCAATGAGGATATGGGCTAGCCTTATACATACGACAGAAGAAACCCGGGGCTCCGGGTTTTTTGCATGTGTAAAAGTCCTTAACGCAGAATGGGAGTACAGAGCGGCTCCCAAGTCCAGAAAAAGCTGGAATTGCTTCGTTTAGTTTCATTTTCGTGCGTCATACGATACAATAGGTGGTAAAAATACTTTATACAGTCAGGTGTGAAATTCAACATGATGATAGATAAACTGAACTCCGTTTTACCGGACATAACACCCGAGAACGATCCGTGGGATCCCATTCGTTCCCTGCACAAGTATGGCAAGCACGTACTTACCAGCGTAGAACTGACGGTGACCAACCTGTGCAATATGAGGTGTGAGCATTGTGCGGTGGGCGAGATGCTGACCATGACGGAGGGGCCGCGCATTCCGGTTGACCAGGTGCTTCGCCGCCTGGAGCAGGTGGAGCATCTGGAGACCATCAGCATTACCGGGGGAGAGCCGAGCTATCATGAGGCGACAGTCAGGGATTATATCGTACCGATCCTCAAATACGCAAGGGAACGGGGCGTACGGTCGCAAATCAACTCCAACCTTACGTTGGATTTGTCCCGATATGAGATGCTGGCGCCTTATCTGGACGTGATGCATATCTCATTCAACTATTTGAATGCCGATGATTTCCATCAAGTCGGCTTTGTCCGCACAGATCGGACGGTGACCCGGAGCACAGCTGCCAAGATGTACGAACGGATGGTCGAAAATACGATGGAGCTGAGCCGCGGCGGTATGTTTGTGTCAGCCGAGTCGATGATCAATTACAGGACTCATGAGAAGCTTAGCGACATTCATAAGCTTATTGTAGAGATGGGCTGCCGGCGCCATGAGGTGCATCCGATGTATCCAAGCTCCTTTGCCTCCAACCTGCCGGTGTTGTCCCTGGAGCATTTTCGCAAGGCGATCCACAAGCTTCTCGATACCCGTGACCGCAATCTCTGGATGCTGTTCGGAACGCTGCCTTATTACGCCTGCAGCACTCGGGAAGAGGATCAGCGTATGATCAGAAGACTTAGGGAGGAACCTAATGTAACGGTACGCAACGATCCGGATGGACGTAACCGGCTGAACGTGAATCTGTTCACAGGTGATGTGTACGTTACCGATTTCTCCGATGTGCCTGCACTGGGCAATATTCATAGAGACACATTGGAACAAGTGTTCCAAAGATGGGAAGACCATCCGCTGAACCATTCTGTCAACTGCCATTGTCCGGCCGCTCAATGCTGCGGTCCCAACCTTTTGGTCGTTGATACGTATTATAAGGATATCGACTTCAAGCAGCGCAAAGCGGTGGTTTGACCAATGGCAGCCTTGAATCCAATGGCAACAGGATAGACGATTTACTCATCACACAAAAAGGAGATTGAGGTTCCTTGGGCTTTGATTGGGGTTTGATCGTGCTAAATTTGGTATTGGTGCTTTTGCTCGTATTATTAAACGGATTTTTTGTCGCCGCCGAATTCGCTTTGGTCAAGGTGCGGACGACCAGGCTTCAGCAACTGCAGAATGAAGGTGTGGGAAAAGCCAAATATGCCCTGGCTGTGACCAAAAAGCTGGATGCCTATTTATCGGCTACGCAGCTCGGCATCACGTTGGCGTCGCTCGGTTTGGGCTGGCTCGGCGAGCCAGCGATTTCCCATCTGATCGTCGATCCCTTGTTCGCACTGCTGAATTGGGATAAAGCCTGGTACAGCTCGGCATTGTCCGTATTTATCGGGTTTGCGACGATCACCTTCCTGCATATCGTTTTAGGAGAGCTCGCTCCCAAATCTTTGGCGATTCAAAAATCGGAAACGGCTTCTCTGTGGCTGTCCGGACCGCTGCTCGCGTTCTACAAAGTGTTTTTTCCGGCCATTTGGCTGTTGAACGGTGCCGCTAACCGTATGCTGCGCTTGATTGGCGTTCAGCCTGCGAATGAGCATGATGCCGTACATACAGAGGAAGAAATAAGAATTTTAATGAACCAGAGCGCGAAGAGCGGACATATTGACAAGGACGAGATGGCGCTGTTCGATAATATTTTCGAATTCTCCGACCGGGTAGCGAGGGAGATTATGCTGCCCCGTACCGACATGGAGTGCCTTTATGCCAATCTGCCATTTGCCGAGAATTTGAAGACGGTTTACCGGACCAAGCATACCCGCTATCCGGTAGCCAATTATGACAAGGATACGATCATCGGCTTCGTGCACATAACCGATATACTGACGGCTGACCCCGATGAAGAGCATGATTTGCAATCGTTCATCCGCCCCGTCCTGATGGTTCCGGAATCGATGGAGATCAGTCATGTGCTGAAGCTAATGCAGCGTAAGCACTCGCAGCTTGTCATCATTGTGGATGAGTATGGAGGAACGGCAGGTCTGCTGACGACGGAGGACATCTTGGAGGAGATCGTGGGTGAAATTCACGATGAATTCGATGAGAATGAACGTCCGAGTATCGAGAAGAAGGGCAACCAATACTCAGTCGATGGGCGTGTGCTGCTTGAAGACCTCGATGACTTGCTATCGCTAGGCATTGAAGACGAGGAGGTAGATTCCATAGGAGGATGGCTCTTTACCCAGCTGGAAGGGGCCGTTGCCAAGGGGAAAAAGCTGAAGCACGGATCATTTGAATTCGAAATCACGGAGGTGCGCCGACTGCGCATTATGAGGGTAACCATTACCCGTATGGAACAACCAAGCACGCCGACAGAAGCTCAAGAATAACAATAAAGGGTAAAGGGGAATTGCCCGTTTATGTCTCTGAGGACGATTCTGTTTTGCGCCATAGGGGTCCTGTTGCTCTATGGATTGTTTACCATTGGATTTCCATTTTTGCTGGCAATGCTGATAGCGATATTTTTAGAGCCCGTCGTACAATGGCTGATGAAGCTTGGAAGAATGAACAGGGTGTTCGCCGCCTCCATTGCCTGCACTTTGTTTACAGGCGCTCTGCTCGGATTTTTTTATCTGGTCGGGTTCAAAATGGTGTCGGAGCTGATCCAATTCTGGAAGTACGCCCCCGATTACTTAAACGATGCGAAGCTGTTCATTGAGGATACGACGGAGAAGACGCGGCTGTTCTATAACTCGCTGCCAACCGGGATAGCGGAGCAGCTTCAAGGCTGGATCGAGTCAGGCATTAATACGATTACGGATAACATTAAAGGTATCGTGTCGGCGGTATCGGCTTATTCTCTGAATGTCGCCAAGACGATTCCGAACTTATTCATCTTTGTTGTCGTGTTCGTGATCGGCTTGTACTTGATTTCGATCGGCTTGCCGGATGTATACCGGTCGTTTCTGAATTTGTTTGACAAGCAGTCGCAGCCGAAGGTCACCGCCGTTCTTAAGGACTTGCGCCGCGCGGTGCTTGGATTTTTGTTTGCGCAGGTGCTGATCAGCTTGCTTACCTACATAGTGACTCTTATCGGCTTGCTCTTTTTACGGGTGGATTATCCACTCGCCGTAGCGCTGCTGATAGTGGTCGTCGATATCCTCCCTATTCTCGGCACGAGCGCCGTTCTCGTCCCCTGGGCTCTGTACAGCTTTTTGGCCGGGAACATGCATTTGGGAGTCGGACTTTTGATACTTCTCGTGTTCATCATGATTTTCCGCAAGCTGATTGAGCCGAAGATTATCGGGGATGCCGTGGGGATTAATGCATTAGCCGCATTGATGAGCATGTACATAGGCTTTAAGCTGATCGGTGTCATAGGGCTTATCTTCGGCCCGGTTCTTATTATTGTCTATCAGGCGATGCGCAAAGTCGGGCTGCTCAAGATCAATATCAAGCTGGACTAGCGGACAGCCGAACTGCATGAAAAGGAAGGTCCTAGGCGACCTTCCTTTTTATTTAGAAACCCACGAGAAATATGCAAATATGGAGGTGGGGTATACCTTGTAGGAGTTTACATCCGCCTTTGAAATCCGTGAAAATACCGCAAGTCTAATCAAATTTCACGGGTTTCAATAGCGGCCGGAGGGGGATACCCCATCGGAGTATATTGGCAACATTTCAAGTTTTACAGGGTTTTGTAACAAACTCCGGAAGGTCTACAAGCGACCTTCCTTTTTATTTAGCTCAATAATACCGCCGAGCCCCCGTATACTTGGGCCCCCAATAGCTGCTATCCAGCTTCTGAATATAGATGCCCGCCGAACGCGTGGCCGATATAAATTCCCCGTTGCCGATATAAATCCCGGCATGAGATACGACACCGGGATCATTCAGCGCAAAGAACACCCAATCCCCCGGCTGCAAGCTCGATCGCGATACACGGGTCCCCATTGCAGCCATCTCCGCAGCGGTAGTGCGGTTTAACGAAACCCCGAATTTATTGAACATAAAGTAAATAAAGCCCGAGCAGTCGAAGCCGTCTGGCGTCGCGCCGCCCCAAACATAAGGCACCCGCATATAATGAGAGGCATCCTGTACGATTTGTTTTTTTACAAGGGCATGGGAGATGGCGGTTTGAGTGGCTGCATCGGCGGCGCCGGTTACAGGCAGACTGTAGGCCTGTTGAAAAGCGCGTACAGCTTGAGCCGTAATGGATCCGAAATAGGCGGTGTTATTCGGGTATGTAAAATAACCTAATGCTTTGAGATTGCTTTGCAAGGTACCGACGCCGGGATCGGACATTCCTTGAGAAAGCACGGTCGAAGCGGTGCCCGCGGCGGAGGCCGCATAGACGTGTTGGCCGCCGGAAAGCGGCAGAAGCGAGGATAACCCGACAAGACCTGCGGTCAAAGTGATTGCAAGCGTTTTCCTCAAAGAACATTCAACTCCCTCTCCCCGATTTGCCGGGGTCTGATGAATTTGTTCCCATTTTATACTCATAATGGACGAGGCGGCAATGTATAAATATTGGTAGTAGATTTTCTCAATAAAGGAGGCAATCATCCATGTTCACGCAGGAAAAAGTATGGTGCCCGTACGTTGGCCCTTTTGACCCTTGCCCGCCGATACGAGAAAGGGTATATTCGACCCCGCCCCAATTGTATATTCCGTTCCAGCCGCCTAATCTTCCACAATGGTCTCCCCGCGAGGCATTAAAAAAAGGGACGTTATGGCCCGCACTTTACAGTCCTTATGAACCGAGACCGAGACTATAGGCCGGAAAGGAGTGGATCAGTCGATGGAAGACAAACGAATGCCGGATCATTATTACGCCATGCTGGAAGAGCTTCAGGCCATTGATTTCGTACTCGTGGAGCTTACGCTGTATCTCGATACCCATCCGCTGGATAACGGCGCTCTTGAGCAGTATAACCAATACGCCCAGCAGCGCATGCATCTGGCCCATCAATTTGAACGGGAGTTCGGTCCTTTGAAAAGCTATGGACAGAGCTTCTCGGCATATCCATGGCAATGGATCGATACGCCGTGGCCTTGGCAGGTTTAATCGCAGCGGCACGATAACCGAAGGGAGAGGAGCAGTGAAATGTGGATTTATGAGAAAAAACTGCAATACCCGGTCAGGGTAAGCAAGTGTGATCCTCATATGGCGAGGCTGTTGCTGGAGCAATACGGGGGAGCGGACGGGGAGCTTGCAGCCGCGCTGCGTTACATGAATCAGCGTTACACGATTCCGGATAAAATCATCGGGCTGTTGACGGATATATCTACCGAGGAGTTTGCGCATCTGGAGATGATTGCTACGATGGTTTACAAGCTCACAAAGGACGCGACCGCAGAGCAAATTAAAGCGGCGGGTCTTGATCCCCATTATGTAAGCCATGACAAGGCGCTATTTTATGAGAATGCTTCAGGGGTTCCTTGGACTGCCGCTTACATACAGGCGAAGGGAGACCCTATCGCGGATTTGTATGAAGATATTGCCGCAGAGGAGAAGGCGCGGGCTACGTATCAGTGGCTTATCGATATGACGGATGACGTGGATCTACAGGACGGATTGAAGTATTTACGGGAAAGAGAGGTAGTCCATTCTTTACGGTTCCGGGAAGCGGTCGAAATATTGAAATCGGAGCGGGGAACGAAGAAAGTGTTCTAGCCATAGGAGAGGAGCGGCATGAGCAGATAGCAAAAGCATCCCGAAAGACGCCTGCCAGGCTCGGGATGCTTTTTTGACATGTAGCATGCGTGGTTTCTTGCCAAAATGAAGAATCAGGATTTTTTGGCTTTAGAACGGTTAGTGCGTTTAGAACGATTAGAAAGATTAGAACGATTAGAAAGATTAGAGGGATTGGTTGGATTAGATGGATTAGAGCGATTTTGCCTATGTCCGCCATGCCAGCCTCCGTGGCCTCCATGCCAGCCGCCATGACCACCATGCCAGCCTCCGTGGCCTCCATGCCAGCCGCCATGACCGCCATGCCAACCACCATGGTCTCCATGCCAGCCTCCGTGCCAACCGCCATGACCGCCATGACCGCCGTGCCAGCCGCCATGCCAACCTCCCGGCCAACCGCCGCCATACCAGCCCCCGTATGGGTAACTCCAAGTGCTGTAGGTACCGATAGGAACCGTCACAACGGTTGGATAAGTATAGGGAATATAAGCCATTGCCATAGTCTCCTTTGCTTGTTTTGATACCAACAATGTATGCTCGGGAGACAAATCGTGATACTTGACCTAGAGAAATAGGCATTTGTCATGCATAAAAAAAGAGAGCGGCACCGCCGCCCAAAATCCAAAGCTTCTATTTGGCAAAATAATATATGATAGCGGCGATGATTAGAACAATGATAATGATCCATGTGATAGTACCCGCTTTAGAGCTGCTTTTTTGGTCAGGTGGGGATGCGGCTTGATCCGTTGAGCTTAAGAAGGTTCCGCAATACTTACAGACAATGTCTCCGTCACTCATCTTTTCATTACATTTTGAACAAAATTTCACCATTTGCATCACCCGCAATCTGATGGATTTTGTTAACTAGGCGCTTCATTACATATGTATGGTTCAACCATCGTTCCATCCATATCCAGAATGGATTGATAAACAATAAATATGCTTGAAGTGAGATGAATTGCTCGGATTCACAAGGCTGCATTGACACGTGGAGATTATTGGAATTATGATGTCTAAAGGATACTTTACACGTCCGCTATGACTTCCCTATGAGCTTAATGCTTAGGAAAGCCTCGTTTGACAATGATCATGTATAAAAAGAAAACAGCATTCGGAGGAGTTAACCATGAAACCGACTTTATCCAAGCCGGAAGCGATGATATTTGATTTGGACGGAACGTTGTTCCAGACGGAAACGCTGCTTCTGCCGGCTTACCATGCCACATTTGACCAGCTGAGGGCTGAAGGAGCCTATTCGGGACCTACGCCGCCGGAGAGCGAAATATTGGGGAGCCTGGGGATGCTGCTCGAGCATATATGGCAGCGGGTGATGCCGGATACGGATGTTCAGGTGCACCGCAGAGCGGATGAATTGCTGCTGGACTATCAAATTCAGGGTCTGCTGCGCGGGGAAGGGCGGCTGTACGATGGAGTTGCGGATACGCTGAAGGCGCTGCATGAGCAAGGCGTTCGCCTGTTCGTAGCGAGCAATGGGCTGGAGTCTTATGTGAAAAATGTTATTCAGCATAAAGGGCTGGGACCTTTATTCGAAGGTTTATACAGTGCCGGAGAATTCAGAACCCGTTCCAAGGTGGATCTGGTCCGCATGCTGTTGGAAACCTATAACGTAAAGACGGCCTGGATGGTCGGGGATCGTTCCTCTGATGTGGAAGCGGGTCTTGAGAACGGGTTAACGGTTATCGGCTGCGATTATGCCGGTTTCCGTAAAGAAGGGGAGCTGGAGGGAGCCCATGAGCAAATCGGCAGCTTTAGTGAGCTGTTCTCTCTGCTTCAGACTTCGCTGCAGCAGTCCCGATAAAACATCAATTTCAAAAAGGTTGCACTTGGAGCTGTCAATTTCATAGGAAATTAATGGGGAGGCCGGAATTTCGGTCTCCCTTTCATTTACATCCAAAGCCTGTTTTTTCGCGGAATAACCCCTATGCAAGCTGAAATATTTTACAATCCTCTACTTTTTCTGGCTGCTCAGGTATGCCGATGGAATAATTTGCACCATGAAATAGCCAGGTGCCCATGCTACACTAGAGTGGCTCAAAAAACCAGAAACGCGGTTTCAACGCCGCTTGGGTTATATAGGGCAAAATCATAATAAAGGCCGAAGCTAATAGAAGCACGGGGGAACCAATCTTTGGGGTGAAGCCGCATCAGCGGCAGGGTGATTGACCTTTGACCCGAATCCGTCAGCTAACCTCGCAGGCCGAAAAAAGGAGAGGTTTATTTTGAATCGTTTGATGAAAATTGTTTTGACAAGTGCTTTGGCACTTAGCCCGATTATCGGTGTAACTGGAGTATCCGCAGCTCCCGCAACAACATCTACCGTATCGAGCACCAAGGCGTCGACATTATCTGTTGCCGCTAAACGGGACAAGGTTGTTAAAACGGCGCTTTCTCTGCAGGGTAAAGTTCAGTATGTTCCGTGGACACAACGCCAAGAGGCCCACGCTCCATATAAAACGGACTGCTCCGGTTTTACGGCTCTCGTTTATAAGCTCGCTAACATTGGAGTTACTCTAGTTGATAGAGACGATGACCATCAAGCCCAAGTAGGAACAAAAATCACTTCCTACAAGAACCTGCAAAAGGGCGACCTGCTGTTCTTCGGTAACATTGGAAGCTCGAAAAGCATGAAAGACGTAGGCCACGTCGGGATCTATATCGGTAACGGTAAAATGATTCACAACATCAACAGCAAATCCGACGTGAAAATTTCGGATATCAACTCGAGCTACTACAAAAACAAATTTATGTTCGCTAGAAGAGTAATTAAATAATAGGGCACGTACCTTAATCTAGCCTGAATATAAAAAAATAAAAGCCTTCCAAGCCTGGGACCCGGATAACGGCCCGCTTGGAAGGTTTTTTCCATATTTACAGCTGTATAATTTCGATGATCCCCGCAATGTACCGGAATCAGCTGCGGAGACAAGGCCTCATTTTTTGTGATTCTAGCGTTAAAGAATTTTAAAGTCCGACTGATGATGGTATCTGGGGATATGTTTTTTTAAGTGATGGACCATTTTTGACATGCGCTCCGCTTCGTTTCCATTCCGGTTCGGATGTTTTTCCAGCGTGTTTAATAATGGAACGACCCGAAAAGCGGTACGTCCTCCAATCTTGGTGCTGCGAGTCCATGTAGGGATAAAATCGGCCTGAACGATCTGTACCCTTCCATCGTCATGCTTTCGAATATGAAGACGGTTAATAAGACCGGTCAGCGTATGATCGTTTCCGTATAATCGGGTGGAAACGAAATTCCCCAAGGAATAAGCGGCGTACCTTTTTTTCTTGACCCCGGTAATATCCCTGGATTCCTGGAAAATAGCCGGTTGGATGACATGGGAATGCGCCCCGAGAATAATATCGGCACCGTGCTTGAACAGTAGTTGGAAGTAGCGCTTCTGCTCCTCATTCGGATACTTGCTGTATTCTCTTCCGAAGTGCATGCATACGATAATAAGATCCACCGATCTCGACTTTAGCCTTCGGATGTCGGATATGATTTTGCTTGGACTAATCCGATTGACGGCCCAGGATTGACCGCTTGGTACCGGGATTCGGTTGGTTGTTTTAGTATAGGACAAAATACCGATTTTGATTCCTTTGACATTTTTAATCAATAATTGTTGAGAATCTTTGTGCGTGCGGAAAGTTCCCGTATGCGACAACCCCTTGGAGTCAAGCACCTTAAGGGTTCGTTTCAGTCCGTTAATGCCGCAATCCATACAATGGTTGTTTGCCGTTGTCAGTACGTCGAATCCCAGCCTTTTTAAAGTGCTGGCAAAGGAATCGGGACAATTGAACAGCGGCCATCCGGTTTTGGCGCTTCTTCGCGATACGGTGTACCCGATCTCCGGGCCTGAAAAAGTGGTTTCTAGATTTCCAATGGTTAGATCTGCATCACGCAAATAGGGAGCAACCGGTTCAAATATATCGTCAAAGGAATAACGCTTCTCTCCGGTGACTCTGGCGCTGCCAATAAGTCGATATTTCATTAAAAAATCCCCGACCGCGGCGATCGTAATGTCCGTACTCATGACCCATCCCCGTTTCTGTTGAAATAATCGTCTGCCGGGCCCTCGAAGAGTGGAACCGCATAATATCATATGAGCCTGCCGTTGGATCTGTCTTTGCTTTATAAGCCCATTTTTGGAGGTAAAGCGTTTAGTCCTATATGAATACAGGCGAGGTACTCTTTCCTTTGGAGCCGAATAGTATAAGTAACGTCATATTGCTTGGTTGTATGTATTGGCGTTCAACCGCTGCTCATCACACGGAGGAGATCCTACAGTGAAAGGAAATTTGCTTAAGTATCCCGGCGGAAAATGGTTGAAGCACGAGGCGCTTTGGAGTGAAGATGCGCTTCGCGCCCTGTTGCCGGAGACGGAGATGTTTTCTGCGGACACGTTCATTCAAATGATCGAAAAGCATACGGTCCTTTTTCTCAAACCGGATCTTGGAATGAGGGGACAAGGCATTATTAAGGTATCACGGGAAGAAGGCGGAGCCTGCATCGTCAGGACAGCTGCAAAGACCTACAGATACCGTAACGTAAATGATGCCTCCCACAAGCTGAATAAGCTGACGGAGGGCAAAAGCTATATTGTTCAGCAAGGGATAGATTTGATCAGGATTAAAGGAAGCCCGGTAGATTTCCGGGTGCTGCTCCATATCGGACCTAATAACAGGTGGAGATTTTTTGGAATCATGGGGAAGGTAGCGGCCAAAAATCAATTCGTTACTAACCACAGCAGCGGCGGAAAGCCCATCCGGCTGCACCAGGCCCTGTCTCTTACGCTTGGCATCGGAAGAAAGGACGCCCCCCAGTGGGATGAACGGATCAAGAAGCTATCCTTTACCATTGCCAGAGCTATGAAGAAGCATTATCCGAACATTACGGAGCTGGGACTGGACATTGCCATTGATAAAAGTCACAAAATTTGGCTGCTCGAGGCCAATACCAAGCCGCAATATCAGTTATTCAGGTACCATGCCAATCCGTATCTGTATGGAAATATCGTCAAATCTGTCCGGCATCTTAGGGCCGCGGCACTTACGAAAGCGTCACGGCGTTAAACCGGAACAAAGACCGTTAGGGAAGAAAGCTCCTTTTGTCATAACGACAGAGGAGCTTTCTTTTTTAAATCTGTCTAATGCAGACAGGTTGGTTCATTTGTCCCTATCAACGGCTTCCGCCGCAACGTATTGTACAATATCCGGAGGTGACAAGTATGAGAATCAGTAAGCATGTGCTGGCGAAGAACAGTAAGTTCGAGACGCCTTATTACATTATCGACGGAGAGCTGCAGGGAAGCACGGTTATGATAACGGCAGGTGTTCACGGGACAGAACGGGCAGGCTTTCTCTCTGCGAAGAAGCTGCTAGAACAGCTTCGAAGCGATGTTATTCATATCCGCAGAGGCAGGTTGATTATTATTCCTGTCGTCAATCGGATCGCAGTTCGGCGGCGTATAAGGGGAGTTCCGGATCTGAACCGGACGTTCCCGAGACGCTATGGCAGAAGGCGTGCCCGTCATCCGCTCTCTAGAGCGGTGTTCCGGCTTGCACGAGAGCAGGGTCCGGATTGGTATGTGGATTTGCATGAAGCGAACGGGCTGTTCCGAATCCAACCGAAGGCATTGGGACAAACCTTAATCGTCAATCCGGGAAGCAAGGTCATTCCATTCTCCAAAAGAATCATTCGACGAATAAATCCATCCATCAAGAGGAGATCGAGACGGTTCTCTCTCCTTCAGCGCAAATTGCCCGGTTCGGGCCGTTCAGCCGCGTACCGTTTGCTGCATGCCAAAGCCATAACAGTAGAAACGGGAATCAGATTGCCCCTCGAAGAACGTATCCGATACCAAATGAAAATAGTGAGCAGCATATTAAAAGAAGCGGGTTTAATCAAAACAGGGGATGAATCCTGACAAAAGAAAGCGCCGCTTGGGTTTAAGCGGCGCTTCGCAGGGCTGTGTGAAATGATGGAATGAGGGCTGAAAGAAAGTTTGAACCTATTGTTTTACAACCTGTGTATATTTGGTGTTAGTCGTTATGTAAACTGTTTTGCCATTCCATTTTACTTGATACCAGTATTGGTTGGCTTTCTTGATCAGTTCCGCTTTTTGCCCCAGCTCCAAACGTCCTACCGTAGCTGAGCTCGATCTTGCAGAGGCTTTGAAGGAAACCCATCCGTTCTTGGTAACGACGTATTCCTTCTTCTGTGTATTTTCAGCCGGCGGAGTTGGCTGCGGCTGTTGTCCGGAGCCCGAATTGGAGCCGGAATTAGATCCTGAGTTAGATCCGGTATTAGGCCCAGTCCAAGCAGGAACCTTTTTTTGAGGCGGGAGTACATAAGAGCTTGGAATCACTGGAGGATTGATTTTATGTCCTGCCATGCCGGTAAAGCCTGCTTCAGGCACTACGCGCCTAGCGGAATGGAAGTTCTCTCCCCACCAGTAGGACCAGCTGTCGATGGTACCAAGGCCGGTAGGATTACCGTCGTCCCGGGTTCCGAGAACGACCGGCTGACCGTCGCGATTGGTCCCCATGTAGATGGCAACGTGGGAAATATGGTCTTTCTCCTGCCAGGTTAGAATATCGCCGATCCGCAGGTTCTCAATGCCGGTCAGCTGCCATTTTCCATTCACTTTTTTCTTGCCTACCCCTGCTACCTTGGTTCCAACGGAATCATAGTTAGCGGATGTGCCCGTAATGTTAAAGCCGAAATCACCGTATACGAGTCGAGTGAAGCCGGAGCAATCTTCATAGCCGTATTTTCCATAAGCATCGTTTCCGTGCCCATAAACGAAGTATCCGTTTTCCATATACCAGATGGCTCTGTCAACGATTTGATAAGCGAGAGAACCAGAGACATTCGCATACTTGCTGCGGAAATCCGCTACATTATACAATTCATCTTTTACATAACTGTCCGCATTAATGTACTTGTTGTATTTGGCAATGGCTTCGGAAGTGGTATAACTTGCATTAGCGGAAGCTATTCCTGTAATTCCCAGGGACATTGCTAATGTTAAACCAATAATTCTTTTCTTCAATATTACCATCTCCTTCTCTTAGTTCCATAACCTCTCCTAATATGGGTTACTTAACCATCATAACAAGGGTTGTCCAACCATTTCACTGGTAGATATAGCCAAGCGGCTGATGGATGTATTTATTTGGAAATACCGAATCGGTGAAAGCTGCTGGAAATGGGTCTTTATTTTCTCATTAAAGGGCTTCATTTCCTTATACGGCGCGGGTTTAGTGCTTCCAAGGGTATCCGGGAGGGAGAGATTATGGAAGGAAAGCGTTGTCATAAATTAACACATCTATATATTTCCATCCATCTTATTTCAAGCGGAAACATCTGGGATGTGTCATCTATATATGGGTTTAAATGTAAAATGGCAGCGTGGAAATTGACGAAGGGAATCTTTATCCGGAGAGAAGGCACGGAATCTTTCACCAAGGAGAAAAAGCCCACATATGATGAAGTAGTTCGTTTGTTATGTTCCAAGCATAATGCTGTCTTTATGGCAAGTCGATGCTGGGAAGGGGTTTCTCATGAAAAGAACAAAAGTAAAGGTACAAATTCAAAGCTCCGGCGTCTCTTCAGAAGGTTCGACTATCAAACTTAGTGAAGCCATAGCGAAAAAATGGAAGATTCCCTTTCATACTCCTCTGAAACTATGCTTCGGAATGGACCGGCAGGAGGTTACGGTAGTACCTTCCTCCAAAGTCGGCGTCCTGCAAGTCAGCGAGTCTCTTGCTTCCAGATGGAATTTACCCATCAACGAAAGCTTATGCCTTCGCTATAAAACGAAGGCGCGTACGCTTCATATCGGCCCGCTTATCGGCGTGATGGTCAGCCGTGTGTTTACGGATAATCCGGATAAACCGTTTGGCGTGAATACTGCGTTTTGCCGGGAACTGACGGAAACGTGCAAAAAATACGGAGCGGCAGTCTTCTTTTGTACTCCCAAGGATATGCTGGGTGAAAGTGATACCATCCGAGGGTGGCGGTTTACGAACAAATGGGTAAAATCAAGCTATCCGCTTCCCAATGTGATCTATAACCGTCTGACATCCCGGAAAACGGAAAATTTGGCGAACGTTCAGCAGTTCATCAAGCACGTAAAAGCCCAAAAGGATCTTGCATTTTTCAATGATAAATACTTGAACAAAATGGAAGTCTTTGATGCATTAAAGAAAGAGCAGGGATTGAGCGCTTTTTTGCCTGAATCGCACTTGCTTCGGAACGTCTCTATACTCAAAACCATGTGCGGCAAATATCCTGTCGTGTTTCTCAAGCCGGTCGGAGGTAGCCTCGGAAAAGGGATTATTCGGGTGAACCGCAGCTCAGGGGAAAGCTTCGCTTGTTATTACACAGGCAAAAGCGGAGTCCGCAAAAAAAACTTCTCCAGCCTGGAGGACTTGTACGCGTCCATTACGCAAAAAAAGAAGGCGACTCGATATCAAATCCAGCAGGGCATTTCTCTGCTTACCGTGAACGACCGGCCGGTGGATTTCAGGGCGCTCGTACAACGCGGTGAGACCGGGAATTGGGGCGTTACCTCAATTGTGGCGAGGATTGCCGGCGATCACCACTATGTCTCCAATCTGGCCCGCGGCGGCTCTCTGAGTACGGTCAAAGACGCATTGGCACGATCAGGTAACCCTAACGCCTCCAGCGGCAACTTGAAGCTGAGGAGGGCTGCTGTTAAGATTGCCAAAGGGATCGAGGCGCAAGTACCCGGACATTTTGCCGAGCTTGGGATTGACCTGGCTTTGGATTCCCAAGGCCGCGTCTGGCTGATAGAGGTGAACTCCAAGCCGTCCAAAGACGATAATGCGCCGCTCTCGGTGGAAGGGAAAATACGTCCGTCCGTAAGAAAATTTGTACAGTACGCCCGGTTTGCAGCAAAGTTTTAACCGATGGTGTACCGACGTAAAACCTTCAATAGGCCAAAAAGAAAGATCGCTGTCTCGATCCGGACAGATCCGGGCGAAAAGCGATCTTTTTTCACTTTTATAGCAAATAGACCTCTTCTTGGTTAAGAAGAGGTCTGTACCCGAAGCCAAAGCCTCACTTTTGTGGGGATGATTGGGGGCACCCCGCAAAGTACCTGAATTATCCTCGAAGCTAAGTCCTCACTTTGTGGGGATGATTGGGGGTCCCCCGCAAAGTACCTGAATTATCCTCAAAGCTAAGTCCTCACTTTGTGGGGATAACTTAGGGCCCCTCCAATTGCTTGGGGGAGCCCTTTTCCTTGCTAGTATTAGTTTTTGGTCTCATGGGCAGCCGTTAGTTTACGCTTTGCCGTTCCGGCACCAGGCCGTGAAGGTTTTATCGTTGAGTTGGCAAGGTACATGCTGAACAAGATAAGATTGTCTAGCGATTTTTGGCGAATATGAGGCTCGTCGAACTTCATGGGCTTGGAGTTGGCCTCGAAAAACCAGATCTGGCCATTGGTATCGACTCCCAGATCCATCGACATTTCGCCTAGCATCGTCTGGCTCGCTTTTTCAATCTGTTTAGCCAGGATCAAGGCCGACTTTTTGGCTTTACTTAAAATTTTCTTGCTGGTGGCAGATCCGAAGCCGGCATCGAGCAGCTTGGCGGGGTCGTCAATGGAGCCTCCCCTGGGCACGTGAGTCGTTATGCTCAGCTTTCCCGCCAGTCTGGCGCCGATACCTGCGACGCTCCATTGTCCCTTACCGTTTTTTTGGACGAGTACCCTGAGGTCGAATGGACGATGTTTGTAATTAGCCAAGGTGATCCCCTGCTGAATGATATAATCCTTGTTGCCTACGGCCTCGCGGATTTGAGTCCACAGCTGCGGAACGTTGGAGTAGCGGGAGATATGGCTCTTGGTCTTGTTTTGAATGCTCAGCTGATACCTTCGGGTTTTGGACGCTTTTTCGGGAATTTGGCTTACTTTCATAATGCCTTTGCCTGCTTTTCCGCGAATCGGCTTCAAATACAGGTTTTGATGCTTCTGCAGAAAGCTCTCCAGATCCTCGCTTGTCGTCAGCTTTTGGGTTGCCGGAATCAGAGACTGCGTGTTTTTCGATTTACTAAGCCATTCGAATAAGGTCCATTTGTTGAAAAAGTTCGGATTAAAAAAATGAATTTTTCCGTGCCTCATGCAAATTTGGAGCACCTGCTGCACTTCCGGCAAAAGCTCAAACTTGCGGTAAGGAATCCGGTTATAAATCACATGAGGAAGCGGAAGCAGCTGCTTTTTCCACTTCTTCGTTTGAAAATTATAGGAATAGCCGAGGGCTTTTTTCCCTAACAGCTTGAAATCTGTAGTCGTCATGACGTACACGAGCACGCCTTTTTCCTGACCGGTACGGATTAAATCGATAAAATTTTCCTGATTTCCGCGAAAAACCCGGTTCTCATCGGCATACGTGAGAATGGCCATCGTCGGCTTTTGCGGTTTTTCGTGTAATTCCATGTCCACTCAGGTATCCCTCCTTGCTCGAAATCGGCTAAGGTAGAGGCAATAATCGTAAATGTACTGCAGTGCCGCCTTGCCTTCTCCCTTGAGGGCGGGATGCTTGAAGATAGAGCGCCCTGGCTTAGAGTTGGCCTCGAACATCCAGATTCGTTCATTCTGGTCGATACCGATATCAAAGCCTAGCTCGCCCAAGGTATGCAGGCTTTTTTGCTCGATCGCTTCAGCCAGCTTGATCGCCGTTTCCTTAGCGCTGTTTAATACTTGACCGGAACGGCTGCCGAATATTTGCTTCAGCACCTGTTCGGGAGTGAACAGCTGGCCGCCGTTTCTCACATGCGTCGTCACGCTGCCTTTGCCGGCTTTTTTGGCTCCGATGCCTGCGACGACCCATTGGTTGTTGATGTTTTTGGTGAGATGGAAACGGAAATCGATCGGACAGTTGTCGATCTCAATAAGCCTTATCCCTTGCTGAGCGACATAATGATTAAGTCTTCCTCTGTTGCGGGTAAGCAGTGCCATTAAAGCTTCGAATTTGCTGAAGCGGAGAAG
Source organism: Paenibacillus sp. 32352 (assembly GCF_002042965.1). Taxonomy (GTDB): domain Bacteria; phylum Bacillota; class Bacilli; order Paenibacillales; family NBRC-103111; genus Paenibacillus_S; species Paenibacillus_S vulneris. Next base: position 281,276 of record NZ_MZNT01000001.1, read on the forward strand.
CACATTTTTGTCCCCCTGCCGGTAACGGGCATAGTATCCGCGTTTCGGGTTATACGTCAGACGGTAAATCCCGATGCCCAGGCTGCCTGCCGTCGGTTTCAGATAGATGAATTTGTGCTTATCGAGCATCTCCTTGATCTGTGCGGCAGAAGGGTTGAGCTGTGATTCGGGAACATACTTGAACTCATCGGTTCCTTCCAGCAAATTGTAGATATCCCATTTCTCGAAAAATGCCCAGTTAAACAGCGGTGTGCCCCGTTTGACAAAGCGCTGCTTGAACGCGTTCATCGATGGCTGCTTTTCGGATTTGCGGCTCGGCAGCCGGTTGTAGATGACATCGGGAAGAGGGACGATTTTCTTGAACCAGCTGCCATCCTTCCGCTGGAACGTGCCGTTTACGGTTTCCTGTGACCAGTTCACATCCCTGGGCGAGAAAGCGAAATAATAGGAACGATCCGAGCCGACTTTCATGAATTGACGGATGAATTCCGTGCGCTGCCCGAATGGGGCGCCTGTTGACGAGATTGTGGTCAGGATCCCTATCAAAGGACCAAGGCGAATATCCTTGCCATTGTTGCATAAAGCCAAGCTGGTTCCCAAACGAGGGAGACGAAGCTGGGATATGATGGACATAGGTACATATAAATGGTTGCCTGACTTTTTCAAAAGCTTGAAACCTGTGGAGGCGCTTTTAGATCCTAGATGCAGGGACACGGATTTCGTTTTCGCCAGCTTGAGGGTTCTCGCCAATTCACTTGTCATGTAGATGACTCTTTCTTGTCTCTGTGTCACATGAATCGTGCAAGTTGTCAAACTCATGGTTTTCCTCCTAAGAGCTTTGCGCCAGCAAAGCTATCTTCGTAAGCAGTGGCTTGAGCTTTGCGCCAGCAAAGCTATCTTCGTAAGCAGTGGCTTAAGCTTTGCGCCAGCAAAGCTATCTTCGTAAGCAGTGGCTGAGCTTTGCGCCAGCAAAGCATTCTACGCTACAGAATTTGTAAATTTCAGCACTCCCCGCAAATCACCTGAATCTGTCTCGAATCCAAGGCCTCGCTTTGTGAGGCCATACATCAGGTCGGATCGGCGTTCGTGGAATCAGGGTCGGGAGATTCGCCGGGGAGAGGGGCTGATTTTACGCTAAGTTTCGTTTCGCCGCCCGATTCTCTGTTCCGATGATGACGCATCAGATAGCGCGCATAACGGATCGGATTGGCCAATGCATTGAAGCGAGCTTTCTTGTCATGCAAATAGCTGAAAATCGCACGTCCCGGCTTGGAGTTAACCTCCAAAAGCCAAATGTGGCCGGAAGTATCCACTCCAAAATCGATACCCAGCTCGGCAAGCCGCCCGTGAGACTGTTCTAACGCTTCTGGAATCTGCTTGGATAGCTTCTTCATCTCGCTCAAGATTTGGTCTGACCGGGCGTTTCCGAATTGAGCGGTAAGATAGGCTTTGACGGGCTCTACGGTTCCTCCGCCGTGAAGATTCGAGGTCAGGCTGCCTATCTGACCCTTGCGAACGGCCATCCCGGTCACCTGCCATTGTCCGGTGCCGTCTTTTTGCACGAGCGAGCGAACGTCGTACGCTTCGCCTGCGCGGCCATGCAGCGGCAAGTACTGCTGCAGTAAATAGCTTCGCTGCGCCGTGAATCGGCGCAGCCAGCGTAACAGCGCCGCCGTGTCGCCAAAGCTGCGCGCGACCCGGCCGTTACGCGCGTCGCGCCCGATCACGGTAAACGCCGCACCGGCGTTTGCCGTGATCTCCGCCGCCGCAGCGTGCTTGCGCGCTTGTGCTCTACGGCCTGCGGCACGTCTCACGAGCACCACGCCGCAGCCCTGTGAACCGGCCTGCGGCTTCAAGAGCACCTCGGAGCGGGCCTTGAGCCACTCCGCGGCGGACTGGACGCTGCGCATCACTTCGGTTCGCGGCAAATGGCTGCCGAAGCGGCCGTCCTGCTCCAGCATCTGCTGGACTTCCCACTTGCCCTTCAGGCCGTAACCGAGAAGCAGGGGGGAGGGAAGCGTCCGTAAGGTGCGCATCGCCTCGCGGTATGCCTCATGTTGATTCCGGTTCACAAAGAAACAGCGGTCGTACACGACATCAGGCATCGCATAATCCTGGCTGACCCATCTACGGGCCGCCGCATCAAACGAATAGCCGCGGACCGTCCCTTCGGACCATCGGATCCCTTGCGGGGTAAACACGAACACGGTCATTCCGGCACGGCTGCCGATCAAACAAAGCTTCCGATAAAAATCCCTGCTCAGAAAAGGGGGGAATCCTTCGGATTGCGTTGTCATGATGCCGAACAAGCGTGAGGGTGACGGGGTCATCATGGAATCACCTCAACATCCGTCAAAATTTAGCTGCGTATCGGGAGTACTGTATGATCCTCTTTACGGATGTACGAACCGTACCTTGGGTCCGTAAAGGAGGATTGTCTTCCTTGGAAGGCTTGGAATTTACCTCAAGAAGCCAGACCTTGCCTTGTGTATCGATCGCCAGATCAATGCCGAGCTCTGCAAAATGCGCGTTGATATGCGTTTCGATTCCTTGGGCGATGGATAGGGCGGCGCGCCTGAGCAAAGAGGCACCTCCCGCTGCTGCAGCCGCTGAATGGGACTGTGCCAGCGCGTCCTTGACGGTTGACATACGGCCTCCGCGCGCCAAATTTGAAACGAAATGTTGATGCCCTGCAATTCTGGCGACAACGGAAGTGACCTCCCATTGTCCAAGCTCGTTACGCTGGACCAAAGCGCGAAAATCAACGGGACACCCTCCTATGGATATCAGCTCAAGCCCTTGCTGGATTTGATAGTGCTGCTGTTTGATTTTGCCGGACAGGGCGAAGAACAATTGGCTTAAGGACTTGAACGATTGCTTGCGGGCGCCGTTCAGATTTGTGAAATAACACGCGTAGGATAGATCCGTTTGCTTCGCGACGCGAATGATCCCTTTTCCCAAGCTGCCTGTAACGGGCTTCAGGAAAACAACAGGATGCTTGGCGCACATCGACTTTAATATTTCATAATGCTGCAGCAAATGAGATTCCGGCAAATAGTTGCGGAGATCGGCTGCTTTGTTAAGCGCATCGAACACCTCGGCCTTGTTTAAATACTTCTCATTGAACAAAGCGGCATGATGCTCGGTTTTGGCATGCTGAAGAAACTGCTGGACATGTTCACGGTTTTCCAGCTTGCGGGAGGTCAGACGGTTATAAATAACATGAGGCATCGGAAATTCCCTCTGCTCCCATCGGTCCGTATAACGCCAGCCTCTGACCGTTGAATGGGGAACATGCAGCTCATCCGGGGTAATAAAGCATACGGAGGCGCCAAGCAGCCTGCCGGTATCGTGCAGCTCCCGATAAAAGGAGGTGGAGGCACCGAACGGCTTTTCGACATTCCCGGAATAAACTCGGCTGATCAAAACGCCAAGCAACGGTCCGATGTGAAGGGTCTGATCTGCGGCCTTGTATTGCAGGCACAGCGAGTCCCGGCTTGACAGCCCCCACGTGACTGCCAGGGACTCCTGGATTTGAAGGACGCCGGCAAGTGCCGTTGGAACGACGCGAACTTCATGTGCGGCCGACCCGAAGCGCAGCGTGAGTAGGGTGTGCTTCGGGATTTTCCATTTTTTGATTACGGTGCTGCATAAACCAATCGTGGGATCGTTCAATGGAAAGCTGGCACTAAGAAACTGAATAGTGACCTTCGTTCTTTTCACTTTTGGCAGCTCCTTCCCTTAAGCCAGCTTGCAAAAATATCAAGTGAACTACTTCATCATATGAGGGCGTTTTACCCTTGGTGAAAAGAAACTGTACGGTTATAGCAAGGAACGCTCTGAACCAGGTTCGTTGGATGGAGCGGATTCGATAGAGTGGCAAAAGGGGAGAATACCTCTTTTGAAAAATTTGGCGTAACTTGAAGGAAGAATGGCAAACCATGTAGAATGATGGTAAATAGGTCTTAAGACATATGGAATATTGGGGATTTATTTTGTTGAGGAAAATGAAAAAATGGCTCCCAACTGTAACCATTATTTTTCTTTTTTCGTCCATACTAAGGAAAAGAGCCGGCGGACGGTTTATAGCGCAGCTTCGACTGCACTGTAAGCTCATGTCTTTTAAGCCCTTGATTACAAAAAGGCGGAGAATTTTGTTGCTCGATCAATTTCCAAGCAGAGGAGAGAACCGTATGAAGCATACAAACATTTCATGGTTGTTGATGATATTGGCTGTTGTTCTGTTTACCCTTGCGGCAGGCTGCGAGGACCGTGGCACATCCGTGAATACGTCCGGGCCGTCGGCTGCAGCATCGACTGCAGCTCCTTCCCCTGCGCCGGGCGAGCAGGAGTCCAAGCCAGCCTCCAATAGGGATGACAAAGCACCGGCTCCATCGGCAAGCCCGACGGCGGATCCAGCCCAAAATGCACAACTGTCAGAGACCAATGCTACGGAGACAGCCGTAGCCTCTATTAAGTTTATCAGCCCGACAGAGGGATGGGCCGGTGGAGACGGGGTTGTATTGCACACCAAAGATGGGGGAAAGCACTGGGAGAAGCAATTTCAAGGGCCTGGTCAGATTGAGGCATTTTCATTCTTGAACAGCACCAGAGGATGGGCTTATGTCCGCACGGGAGGCTCTCCCGGCGACACCGGCTCCGCTGCCAAAGGTAGACTGCTACAGACTACCAACGGCGGCGCCTTATGGACTGTGATTTCCCAATCCGCTCCGATTAGCAAGAGTATCCGTTTTGTATCGGAGCAGGAAGGCTTCAGCGGAAATCAATACACTTCGGACGGGGGGAAGACGTGGAGTGCGCTTCCGGTTCCTTCGAATATGAAGGGAGAACCGTTCTTTATCAACAAAAGCCAGGGCTGGGCTGTCACCATGAAGGATTCGGATTATGAGGTACAGCTGACCAAGGACGGGGGCAAGACATGGAAGCCCGTATGGACGCACTCGACTGTAAGTCAAGTGAACAATGCCGTTATCCGTTCGACGGAGGCGAGCGATGTATGGGTGCTTTTGGTTGGAGACAGCGGCATGAGCCAAACCTCTTATACGCTGCTTCACAGCAAGGATGAAGGGAAGAACTGGAAGACAGTGTTGGCCAATTCCACGGCAGGAGGCGGCCCTGCGCCAGGCTATAAGATTGGCGAACAGCCTGGTCCGAAAGGGCCGGGAACCAAGCCGGGCCAGCTGCAAGCCGTAAGCGCTCAAGTTGCCTTTCTGACAGGCGAATGTCCACCGTGCGGAGATAATGGCGCCGTAACGGTCGGATCGACGCAGGATGGCGGAACCACTTGGGTCAACGGAAGCCAGCAGCTTCCGGGGACGAATGCAGATGCCTCCTTCCTGGACGGCAAGCAGGGTTGGATCGTGGTTGGGGCCTATAATCAGCCGACGAAGCTGTATCAAACCACGGACGGCGGGAAAAAATGGACCGAGGTGCAGACCTTCGGCAAACCGGCCTCTTCATAAACGGGAAAAAGAAAATCACTGCACTTATGCGAAGCGAGGCTGCTTTCTGCATGAGTACAGTGATTTTTTGCTGCATTGGGGATGTGACGAATCCGGCCGTCACGAAGCTCCTACAGGCTTTGTCTTGATAGCCTGAGGACATCCAGCAGAGGGACTCTCTTGCGGGTCAGGTCGTGATACAGCTCATTTCCTTGAATATGATCGATATAAAGAACTCCGTTCAGATGATCGATTTCATGCTGAATGCATCTGGCCAGATAACCTTCGCCTTCCAGCGTGACCGTTTCCCCCGCCCGGTTCCAGGTTGTTATTTGGACATACTGGGCTCGTGTGACGATTCCGGTATGCTCCGGAAAGGACAGGCAAGCCTCTGGACCGGTTTGTTCACCCCTCATCCGAATGATTTCGGGATTGATAAGCTCGATCAAGCCGTCCCCGCAATCCATCACGATGACTCTTTTTAAGATACCTATTTGGGGGGCGGCTAAACCGGCCCTGCCCTCCTTCGCATATAAGGTGTCCTTCATGTCATCAAGCAGCTTGAATAATTTGGCATTGATTTCGGTAACCGGCTTCGCCGTTTTGCGCAAAATCGGATCGCCGAATGGAACGATGATTTTCTCGGCCATCGCTAGTTCCCTCCCTCTGCAATGTGGCTGTCAGGTGTGAACACCCACAAATCGTTCGGCGTACATTCGAGCGCCGTACACAGCGCATCCAAGGTTTCCGCCTTCATCTGACGCGGCTGGCCTGACAGAAGAGCGCTTATGGATGGAGCGGATAAGGAATAGCCTGCCTTCTCCTTCAAGAGCCGGGCCAGCGCCGCGCCGCTCCATATGCCTCCGCTGGCCATAACCTGTCTTAACATCCAAACGAGCATTTCTTAAGCCTCCTGCTCTGCAAGAATATCCAGACGCTGGATTATCCATTGCCTTCATATATTAGGTGTTACCTAATAATAGTAGAATAGTAGCTGTTAACTAAAATGTAAAGCTCAAAAAGGCTATGCCCTTAAGGCATAGCTTGGGTTTGTCGAGAAGCCTATCGTACAGAAAATGCGAAAGGTGATAGGTGGGGTATCTCCTGGAGGAGCGATAGCGTTCGCCTCCCAGGAAATCACCGCTATATAGCGATTATAATCAATATTCCCCGAGAACAAGAGCGGCCGGAAGGGGATACCTCACCGGGGTACCAAAGCCATTTTTCAGATTTTCGGGTTTCTCGAGCTCGCTATGCCTATAAGACATAGCTTTTGAGCTTTCTCAGCAGGAAGAGTAATCTGCGGAAGAGGCCGGCTTCATTTTGGATAGAACGGCCAGCATGGCGACCAGCAGCACTCCGAGGAGGACGAGAAACCATAAGGTGAACGATACCGAGGAATGCTCCATCAGACGGCCGGTCAGCCAGGAAAAGGCGGCTCCGCCGATGCCGCTGGCGGCAATGAGCTTGCTTGTAGTTTGTTCCGTTCTCCCCGGAAACAAGGAATTGCTGAAGATCAGCGATATGGAGAATAGCCCCGACATAAACAATCCGATCAACAGGATCATGATGAAAGCTCCAACGAGGTGCTTCATTAAGGCCAGACCTATCAGCACAACCACGGTCGCTGCCGAACACCAAAGCAGGTATCGGGTATAACCGTATTTCTCGGCGAGCAGACCGCAGACGAACCGGCCGAGCACCATCGTCCCCCAAAACAGGCTGACGCTGAGCGAGGCGACCGCCGCATTAACATTCATCGATTCAAGAAGGATGGAGGGCAGGAAATTGACGATGCTCATCTCCAGTCCCACATAAATGAAAAATACGATAATGCAGCAAATGAGCATGGTATACGTGAGCCTGCTGCTGCGATTCCCTTTTGCCGGAACGGCTGCAGGAGCTGCTTCAGCTTCTAGGCTTTCGCCGATGTTAATTATTTGACGGTTCCCGGTACTGTAAAGCCACCAGACGAAAGCGAGCAGCAGGGAAAGGAAGCAGGTGCCGAAGAAAGCCAGCTCCCATCGTCCATTGGCTATAAGCAGGCTGATAGCGACAGGCATCAGCAGAGCGCCCGAGCCAAAGAAAACCTCGAGCCGGCTCATTGCCACGGCTTTCTTGTCTTGTATGGCATCGATGATCAGGGCACCGACGGTGGATTCGATCATCCCCGATCCGAAGCCGACAAGTGGCAGGCACAGCAGCACGACAGGCCAGGGGGGAAGCAGACCGATAATAAAATAACCGAAGCAGATGAAATATAACGTAAAAGAAAGCATACGAATGCGTCCAAACCGCTTGGACCACCACGGCTGGGTGATGACGCCAAGCAAAAAGCCGAAAAATTGCGCAAAGATCAGATTGCCCCCATCTGCATAATCACGTCCGTAATGCATCATAAGCTCAGGCAGCAGGGCGGCGGCTATGACAGAAGTGAATCCGATCAGTAAATAGAAGCAGCAGCCGATCCAGAGCAGCTTATTCATCCGCGTCCTTCCCTCCCGATGGCGTTGCCGGTTGAGGCTTGTAACGCCCATTCCACCGCGTCAGCCACGCTCTCAGTGATGCGCGCCGCTTTGGCTCTCAAGTCGGGATGACTGCCGGCCATGGCGAAGCTGTGCGGTGTCGTGGCGAACATGGATACATCATTGAAGGAATCGCCGATGCAGACCGTTTCCTCGGGAAGGATGCCTAAATGCTGCTGAAGCGCCTTTAAGCCGGTTCCCTTGGAAATATGGCGCGGCATAACATCCAGGCAATCCACGTCGGCGATATAAGCGTCAATCTGATCGCCGTAAGAGGCTAACAGCTGCTTTTGCAATACAAGAAGCTGGTTCATATCACCGAGATACGTAATTTTTCCGCAGATCAGCTCGATACCCAATGCTTCAACCGCATGAGGCATTACTTTCACGGGAGCCAGCAAGTTGGCTTGGATGTGGGCGTTGCGTTCGTTCAGCTCCGTCAGCACGTAATGATCGGGCGCGCACATGACGGTAATGAGCGGCAAATCCAGGGCCGCGACGGCCAATTCCTTGATAAGGGACGTTTCGAACGTATCATGCCGAATCAGATGGCGGTCCGACGTATGAACGTAAGCTCCATTCTGGGAGACGGCATGTACTTCCAGCTCAAGCTCGCCCATGACATGCCGAATTTCCGGGTACATCCGTCCGGACGCGAAGCATACGGAGAGCCCGCTCTCGAGAGCCTTGTGTACGGCTTTGCGGTCTCTATCATGAATATGATGGCCTTTTTGCAGCAGCGTGCCATCCAAATCGCTGACAATCAATTTAATCATGCGGGTTCTCTCCTTTGGCTACAATGATGTCAATCTCGTGCCGGTGAAGCGCCTCTTTCATCTCCTCCGACGGTTCCTCATCTGTAATGATGATATCGATGGGCTCTAGACCGGATATCCGGTTAAATTGCCGCTTGCCGAACTTGGTATGATCTGCGAGCAGGATGACCTGATCGGCGCGGCGCATCATTTCTCTGACGAGAAAGCCTTCCTCCTCGTAGGGATTGGAAAGGCCGTCATGCGTTATGGCGCAGGTACCCAGCAGCAGCTTGTGAACGTGGTAGTCGCTCAGCATTTCCATAGCGCGTGCGCCATAAATCAGGCGATGCTCCGGGTGGAGCTTCCCGCCGAGAAGGTGGACGTCGATATGTTCCTTACGGTTCAAAATATCGGCGATATCGATGGAGTTCGTCACAACGACATGTCCTTGCGTATGCAGGCTTTCCGCGGCATATTGAACCGTAGTCGATGCGTCCAGCAGCAGGTAATCCCCATCATGGATGAGGGTGGCGGCCATGCGTCCGATGGCTTTTTTCGATTCCGTCGTTGCCTCGTCTCGCAGCCGCTCGCTGTAGTTGGCCACATGGCTCGAAAGCGTCGGAAGGATGGCGCCGCCGCGTGTGCGCAGGATGCGTCCTTGCTCTTCAAGCCGGATGATATCCCTGCGGGCCGTATCCCGGGACACATCGAACAGCTCGCATATGGTTTCTATATTGATTCTTTGATGGTGTTCCAAATGATTCAGGATCCCGATCAATCGCTCTTCCTGGTACATGGGAGCCGTCTCCTTTCTATGCAAAATCATTCATTGTAAGCATAGTATAAGGCAATGTGCATGAATAATGCAATGATATATAAGTGAATATAAGTTAATTTACGTAAAGTTAAGTTTTTGGAGCGAGATTTGTTAGCATCCCTCTAATTTATGGTACAATGGTAAGGTATAGCAATATCAATAAACTCATGGATATTTTTGAGGAGATACGGAAGGATTGGGTTTCGTTTGGCTGCAAAAAAACCAAAGTTATTGGAGCTGGATATTGTAAGAGCTTTTGCCATATTGGCGGTGTTATTTATCCATAATACCTCCGAGGCGACGGTGGAGCTTCCTGTCGGAAGCGTCTCACAGGCTGCCTACCTCTCCATTAACAAGTTCAGCAATTTTGCCGTGCCGGTGTTTATTTTCATCAGCGGGCTGGTGCTCTTTTACCGCTATATCGATGATTGGAGCGGGAAGCAGGCGGTGACCTTTTACTTGAAGCGGGTCAAGCAGGTGCTGTTCCCCTATTTGATCTGGTCGGTGGTTTATTACTTGTATAATCAGTGGATTTACGACCCGAGCCGGCTGCATTTTGACGGGAAGGAATTTCTGGATCTGCTGCCGTGGGCGGACGCTTCTTACCATCTTTATTTCATGATCATTATCGTGCAATTCTATCTCATCTTCCCTCTGCTTGTCTGGCTGTGCCGGGTGTCGCAGGTCTTCCGAAGCAATCTGTTCCTGATCGGGATCGCCGTTCAAGCCGCTTGCTACGTTTACGGACATTGGGTCGAACCGCTGCCGCACAGCGCTTCGTTATGTGTCACCTACTTCAGCTTGTTTTCGCTGGGGGGGTATCTGGGCATTCATTATGCATCATTCAGCGCGTGGATCAGTAGACATATCGGCTGGGTGCTGCCGTTAAGCGTGCTTTTGGGCTTAAGCTTTATGGGGCTGTTCCTGCTTGAGGAGCTGCTGCATATCACACTGGATAATACGTGGTATGAGGTTATTTTTAATACATATCCGATGTTTGCGGGGATGAGCTTTATCTGGATTGGCCGTAAGCTGGTTCAGTATTGGCCGCGGGTAACCAAATGGCTCCTCTCGTTAGGAGCCGTATCGTACGGCATCTACTTAATGCATCCCGCAGTGCTGACTTACTGGCGCACTCATGTCATTAACGACAGCGGTGCGATGCGTGACTATCATCTGTATATTTTGAGCGGATTTGTGTTAAGCCTGGCTATCCCATGGCTGCTGTCTTATGTGTACGGACAGGCCATGAGGAAGTTACGGCCGACCCCCAAGAAAAAGCTGTCCCAAGGAACAGCTTAAGCAAGCCGCGTTCGCAAGCCCTTTATCCGCTGCCGGATAAAGGGCTTTATTCATTAACCTGTGCCTGACTGTCCGTTTAGAGTGCTATTTTTGCAGGAGGGCTCATACAATGTATTGTACAAGTAGGGACGAAAGGGAGGAGCGGGACTTGAAGGGAACGAAAAATATTGTGTTGATGGGCTTGGCGCTGGGCATGCTGTTTTACGCGGTACCGAGACTGGATTTAAGCTCGGAGGCTATCCTGCCGACCGTATTCGGCATTGCATGGATCGCTTTTGCTCTGCTGATCATCGCTGCGCATTTGCATGAGCTGCTCGGGGTGGATGAGGAAGCCAGAGAGGAAATGGAGAAGGTCAAGCGGATGAAAAAATGGCAGCTGGAGCAGATGGTCCAAGGGAAGCGCAAAATGCTGCAGTTCAAAAAATAATCCCCCTAATATGGAAAAACCCGACCGCATAAGCGGCCGGGTTTCTTGCAGTGGACGGTTATTTGAAGGATGCGTAGCCTTGGTCCACCATCACGACACTGCCGTTGATCGCTTCGGCTTCATCCAGCGAGACCAGGTAAACCGAATTGGCGACCGTTTCCGGCTTCGTCAACTCGCCTCCCATAACTTTGGCTCGCATACTATCGAGCATTCCCCTATCCTTAAAGCCTTGAATAATCGGCGTATCCACGGCCCCCGGGGCGATGGCGACGACGCGAATACCGTAGGGCGCCAGCTCCAAGGCAGCGGATTTGCTCATCATAATCACTGCGCCTTTGGTAGCGTGATAGGCGAAGGTACCTGGGGAAGCAAGGAAACCGAAGACGGAAGCCGTATTAATAATAACTCCGCGGATTCCGAGCTCCTTCATTTTCTTGCCCGCTGCGATAATACCGTAGGCTACCCCATGCTGGTTAATGCTGATCGTACGGTGATATAAGTCCATGTTTTGTTCCAGAACAGGACCGGCCCCGCCGATTCCGGCATTGTTGAACATCACATCGACACGTCCGAAGTGCTGTACGGTCTTATCGAGCAGGGCTTCAACCTCCTCCTGCTTGGAGACGTCCACTTTGATAAAAATAGCCTCGCCCCCTGCTTGAGCAATGAGGTCGACCGTTTCCTGCCCGCCCTGTTCGTTAAAATCGGCAACGACGACCCGGTCCCCTTTGCTTGCAAATTTCAGGCAGGCTTGACGTCCGATCCCGCTGGCTCCTCCCGTAATTACCGCTACTCGTTGTGCGCTCATACGAATCCCTCCAGTTATGCGTTCAGGTCTCCCCGCACCGCAGTTATGTGTTAAGTTCTATAACGATTGTACTCCTGGCTCGAAAATTAGTATATTTAAACTTAGTTAGGTTTAACTTAAGTATTGCTTAACTATACTTCTACCCGATATCCACATAAGTCTGCGATTAGGGTTTACGTAGCGGTCCCCTGTTATTCAGAGAAGCCTTCTTGCGGAGAGATAACAGCCAAATAAAATAACCCCGTAAAACGGGGGCTAGGCTTCGAATCCGATTCAGATACATTGCAGGGAGCGCCGAAGTGATGTAAATAAAAATCCGTGCTTATCGCACGGATCAAGTTGGGCACTAAAGAAGAGAAATGACAAGCAGCTCATACAGCACCAGCGGCAATATCACGTTGTTAAACCCGCCGAAGGCTGGATTGAAAAATCCGCGTACATGGGTCGGCATCATCTGCAAGTATACATTAAAGCCATCCGTATCCACGATGACACCGTCATAGGTGTGACCGTGAATGGTTTGCACACGAACAGGTCTGTTTAAGTACTTGCTGCACAAGCCGTGAATATGTTCCTGAGTTCTTTGAAGCGTTTGGATGACCGAGGGGTCCATTTGGAATACGGTTTGCATTTGGGGGACTTCAGGCTGGTTATACATGGGCGGCACCTCCATTCAATATACGGTATCCTATGCATTTGCCCAGTTCGAGGTTCTTGAGAATATGGGCTTTTTTTTAGGCCGCGGAAATCCTATAATAGAAATAGTACAGATGAGTACAGAATAGATAGGATGAGGTGTAACAGTTATGGACCATATATTGCAGGAGACGTCAACAAAGCATGAACAGATCTTAAAATATATCGAAAGCTTGAAGATAGGCACCAAAATTTCAGTAAGAAAAATTGCGGAAAAGATGGAGGTCAGCGAAGGAACCGCTTACAGGGCGATCAAGGAAGCGGACAATCTGGGCCTGGTCAGCACCAAGGAAAGAGTCGGTACCGTGCGCGTCGAGAAGAAGCTGCGGGATAATATCGACAAGCTGACGTTCGGTGAAGTAGTGAATATGGTGGACGGAGAGGTGCTCGGAGGAAGCGGAGGATTGCATAAGACGCTGAACAAGTTCGTGATCGGCGCGATGCAGCAGGACGCCATGATGCGTTATATCGACGCGGGAAGCCTTCTTATCGTCGGGAACCGGAGCAAGGCCCATATGTGTGCGCTGGAGCAGGGGGCGGGCGTTCTGATCACGGGGGGATTTACCACAAGCGAGGATGTGAAAAAGCTTGCGGATCAGCTGGAGCTGCCGATCATTTCGAGCAGCTACGATACGTTTACGGTAGCATCCATGATCAACAGAGCGATTTACGACCGGCTGATTAAGAAGAAAATACTGCTCATAGAAGATATCGTGCCGGCCCAAATGCAGGTTTATGTCATGAAAGGCCATCAAACGCTGAAGGATTGGCAGCAGCTGCATGAGCAGACGGGGCATGGCCGCTTCCCGGTAGTCGATGAGTGGAACCGCGTCGTGGGCATGATTACTTCACGGGATTTGATCGGTGCGGAGCCGGAGCAGACGATCGACAAGCTGATGACGCGCAATCCGTTAACGGCAAGCCCGAATACCTCGGTCGCTTCCGCAGCTCACATGATGGTATGGGAAGGCATCGACCTGCTGCCTGTCGTTGATGCAAACCGCAAGCCGCTCGCAGTAATCAGCCGCAAAGACGTGCTCAAAGCGATGCAGCATATTCAGCGGCAGCCGCAGAACGGGCAGACCTTCGAGGACCTGATCTGGTCCGGCTTCAGCGAGGAGCGGACGAAGGACGGTCAGCTGACGTTCCGGGGCCTGATCACCCCGCAGATGATTAACCAGCTCGGCACCGTCTCGGAAGGGGTGCTCACGATTCTTGTTATCCAGGCGGCGTATCACGTTGTGCAGGATATCAAGAAGGGCGATCTTGTGATGGACAACATGTCCTCTTATTTCGTCAAGCCGGTGCAGATCGACAGCGAGATTCACATTATTCCCAAAATTATCGAGGTCAGCCGCAAGTTCGGCAAAATTGAGGTGGAAATTTACCATGCGCAGACGCTGGTTGCCAAAGCCATGCTGACCACCCAATTTATCGATCAGCTGTAGCCGGATTCACCGGAAGCATGGGCTTACTGCTGCCGGCTGAAATGGCTGTGATTGCGCAGTCCCGCGAACAGATTGAACATGCCGAGCAGGAAGCAGACGATGCCGAATACGCGGCGGGTATTCGAATCTGTAAAGAAGAACAGCTGCGAAATCGCAATGACGATAAGCATCAGGCCCATGGCGATGTTCATACGGGAAGCATAGATGCCGCGAAGCTTGGGCTCCTGGCTTCTTCTGGACCGGAAGCTGTAAAATACCGAGAAGGCCAGGGTAATGACGATTAGCGCGGGTAAAATGATCTGGGTCAGTTCCATTGCAAAGGCACATCCTTATATTCGTATCATTCAAACCTGTTCTAACTTTACCCATTTTTCGGCTGAAAATCAATGAACCGGCGGGTTGTCTTTCATTCTTGTTCGCTTCATTAAGAAGAGGCTACATGGTTGTCCGTTTGAATTCTTCAGCAAAGACCCATACCTTAAGCTCCGTCTGAATCAGAAGCATCGTTTTCATATTCACCATATAATCTTTGTCGAGAATGCCGCGGTACGTTTTTTTGGAGAGAAGGCTTTGATAGATATGGGGAGATTCCGCGATCACGGAAATTTTTTGCCCCTTGATCACTGCCAGGTCATTCCGTACGCGCTTTTCGATCTCCTGCTCCGTCACCTTGTCCAACGGATTTAGGGGACTCGACTCCACGACGACGTCGATTTGATTAACGACACTTTGCTGATTTCTTGTTTTTTTGTATGTGTTGTTGTCAAGCATCAGCTTTTCGTTTTCGGCAATCAGCTCGCGATTTTCAATCAGAATTGTATTGAGCTGTTGATGATAAATGCTCAGAAACAGGGCGCTGCCTATAATGATGCCCGCGATGAGAAGTCCGGTCGATTGCAGCAGTCCCTTATAGCTTTCAAACGGAGGCACTCTCAATTGGAGTCGCCTCCTTTGCATATCCAGTAGATGAGAGAGGTACCCGACTGAGCCCCGATAAAAGCGAATACAATCAGCAGAATTTGTTTGATCGCCGGTGAGATGTAGCCCTCTGCCAGGTTGCTTTCGATGAAGCGGATCGGATCGATCGTCCCCCCTACGGCGGCAACGAGCGCCCAGATTTTGATTTGCTCGGAAATGTGCAGCATTTTTAGTGTAGGGGGCTCCATCATGAGCACGGCGGCAATGCCTCCCAGCATGGAACCGCCCAGTACAACTCCGAAGGCAATAAAGAAATCCAGCACGCATTTCGTCAAAAAGTTAACCACTCCGTTCTCCTCCTCATCCCGTTTCAAGCGAGCGAATAAGCCTTACTTGTCTAATGTATGGTACAAGTGTTCGCATTATGATAAAATAAAGAGAAATTTTACTAAGCAATCTAAAAAGCAGCAACGGTCCCGCAAATAAGCAGGCATGTCAAGCGTATGACGGGGATTTTGAGGGCTGACTTACAGAGAATCAAGGGAGGCGGCGCAGGTGAGTGATTTTGTCCATCTGCATGTACACAGCGAATACAGCCTGTTGGACGGCGCGGCGCGTATCGACGATCTGGTAGGCCAGGCAGCCCGGCTCGGGATGAAAGCGTTGGCGTTAACCGATCACGGTGTGATGTACGGCGCCATACCATTTTATAAAGCGTGCAAGCAGCACGGGATCAAGCCGATTATTGGCTGTGAGGTGTATTATACGGCAGGCTCCATTAAGGAAAAGGGAAGCAGGCAGGAGCAGCCGATCTATCATTTGATTTTGCTGGCGAAGAACGAAACGGGTTACCGGAATTTGATGAAGCTCTGCTCCATCGGGCATCTGGAGGGCTATCATTACAAGCCGAGAATCGACGCCAAGCATTTGGCTCAATATTCGGAAGGGCTTATTTGTACCAGCTCGTGCCTTGGCAGCGAGGTTTCACAGCATTTGCTCCATGAGCGGTACGAGGAGGCGATGCAGGCGGCCAACCGGTACCGTGCCATCTTCGGCGACGACTTCTTCCTGGAGCTTCAGGATCACGGGCTGCTGGAGCAAAAGAAAGTGATGCAAAGCATGCTGAAATTAAGCAAGGACACCGGCATTCCCCTCATTGTGACCAATGATGTTCATTACGTGCGGGAAGAGGATGCGAAGGTTCAGGATATTTTGCTGTGCATCGGAACGGGCAAGACGGTAGATGATCCGGAACGGCTGAAATTTCCGTCTACGCAGCTCTATTTGAAAAGCGATGAAGAGATGAGGCGGATGTTCGCCCACGTGCCGCAGGCGATCGAAAATACTCGGATTGTGGCGGACCGGTGCAATCTGGAGCTCGAATTCGGCCGTTCGATCCTGCCGCGTTTCGAGCCGCTTCCCGAGCATGCGACGGCGGGGAGTTATCTTGCCGAATTATGCCGCAAGGGGCTTGAAGCCCGTTATGCGCATCTGCCGGAATGGAATGACGACAGCTACCGCAAGGACGTGGAGGAGCGGCTCGCTTATGAGCTGTCCATCATCGACCGGATGGGCTTCTCCGATTATTTCCTGATCGTATGGGATTTCATCCGGTTCGCGCATGAGCATGGCATCGTGACGGGGCCGGGCCGGGGGTCTTCGGCCGGAAGCCTGGTTGCTTACGTGCTGAAGATCACGGATGTCGACCCGATAAGGTACCATCTTCTCTTCGAGCGGTTTCTCAATCCTGAGCGGATTACGATGCCCGATATTGATATCGACTTCAACGACATCCGCCGCGACGAGGTTATCGATTATGTGGTAGGCAAGTATGGTACTGACCGTGTGGCGCAAATCATTACGTTCGGAACGATGGCGGCCAAGGCGGCGGTGCGCGATGTGGGCCGTGTACTGAATCTGCCCTACAACGAGGTGGACCGGGCGGCCAAAATGATTCCGCACCAGCTCGGCGTAACCTTGGCAGAAGCCATCGAGGCCAATCCGGAGCTGAAGGCGCTTGCCGCCAAGCAGCCGAAGACAGCGGAGCTGCTCCAGCTGGCCATGCGGGTCGAGGGCATGCCCCGCCACGCCTCGACACACGCGGCGGGCGTGGTTATCTCGCGGGAGCCGCTGACGCAGTATGTGCCGCTGCAGGAAGGCAACGAGCAGACGGCGCTGACCCAATATTCGATGGAGCATCTGGAATCCATCGGCCTGCTCAAGATGGACTTTCTCGGCCTTAGAACGTTATCGATTATAGAGCGAACTCTGCAATGGGTGAAGGAGCAGAAGGGTGTAGAAATCGATTTTCACAAGGTGCCGATGGATGATCCGGCAACCTATGAGCTGCTGAGCCGCGGCGATACGACGGGGGTATTCCAGCTGGAGTCTCCCGGCATACGGAGAGTGCTGAAGGAGATGCGGCCCAGCCAATTCGAGGACATCATCTCGGTGGTGGCGCTGTACAGGCCGGGTCCGATGGAATTTATCCCTCAGTATATTCAGTGCAAGCACGGGCTGCAGGAGGTGGAGTATCCTCATCCTACGCTGGAGCCCATTCTGGGAGATACGTACGGCATTATCGTATATCAGGAGCAGATTATGCAGATCGCTTCGAAGATGGCGGGCTTCAGTCTTGGCGAAGCGGATTTGCTGCGAAGGGCGGTCAGCAAGAAGAAGCGGGAGGTGCTTGATGAGGAGCGCACCCACTTCGTCAAAGGCAGCGTAGCACAAGGGTTCACCGAAGCGGAGGCGAACAAGGTGTACGACATGATCGTACGGTTCGCCGACTACGGCTTCCCCCGGGCTCATGCTACGGCTTACGGCGTGCTGGCGTTCCAGACGGCGTATTTGAAGGCCCACTATCCCGTCCATTTCATGGCGTCCATGCTGACTGCCGTGATGGGCAGCCACAACAAGGTGGCCGAATATGTCGACGAATGCCACCGCATGGGCATTCCCGTGCTGCCCCCGGACGTGAACGAGAGCAGCATCGCGTTTACGCCCGTCATGACACCGGCAGCAAGGCAGCCTGGAGATGCCCAGGCGGCAGACGATGCCGGGGAGCCCGTACCGGCCATACGCTTCGGACTGGCCGCTGTCAAGAACGTCGGCACGCAGGCGATCGATTCGATCATGAAGGAGCGGAGCAAGGACGGCGGCGCTTACGAGAGCCTGGTCGACCTGTGCCGCCGGGTAGATCTTCGCGTCTGCAACAAAAGGGTGCTGGAATCGCTTATCCAGAGCGGAGCGACGGATTCGCTTCCGGGGCATCGCGCGCAGCAGCTGGCGATGCTGGAGGAAGCGATCGAGGCTGCGGCCAAATGGCGCAAGGAACGTGACGATCTGCAGCTGCACCTGTTCGGATTTGTCGAAGAGGTGAACTGGGAAGTCGAATATCCGGAGATTCGCCCCTTCACGATGACCCAGCAGCTGGAAATGGAGAAGGAGCTGCTCGGCCTGTACATATCCGGCAGTCCTCTCGATGATTATGAAGAGCTGCTGCGCCAGCTGGAGCACGATCCGCTGCATTTCCTCCAGGAAATGCCCGACCATAGCGAAGTCATAGTGGCCGGCATGGTGCTGTCCAGCAAGACGATAGTGACCAAGAAGGGGCAGCCTATGGCCTTCATGGAGCTGGAAGACCGTGTAGCCAAGGTGGAGGTAGTTCTGTTCCCGGAAGCTTGGAAGCAGTATGCCCCATTGGTGCAGAAGGGCAAGCCGGTGCTGGTCCGGGCCAAGCTGCAGCAGGGGGATGAGGATGTCAAGCTGCTGGCGGACCAGCTGTTTGCGCTGAACGACCCGGACCTCCGGTTCAAGGCGGTGCGCAGGCCCGCTCAACAGCCGGCCGCAAGAAATACGCAGCAGCAGGCTCCGTCCTCGGCCAAGAGCCGCCCCGCGCCTGCCCCGGCCCCTGCTGCAACCGACAGGCCAGTGAGCCAAGGATCCGCTGGGCCGCAGCAGCGTGAGAGCAGCCGTCCGGTCCGGACGCAGCGCGTGTATGTCAAAATTTCTGCGGACCACGAGCAGCCGCAGGTGCTTACCCGTCTCAAGGAGCTGCTGCTGCAGCATGAAGGGCCGCTGTCCGTCATTTTGTATTACGAGAAGAGTCAAAAAACGATCAGCTTAAGCGATCAATTTAAGGTCAAGCCTTCTCCCAAGCTGTTTCAAGCTATGGAGGAGCTGCTTGGTAAAGATACGGTAAAAGTGAAATAATCGGCGCTTCCTCCGCATACATTTAGTAACCCGGGCTGTCTTACGGCTTGACCGAATAAGACACGTTAAGCGTGAACCGGCCGTATCGTCAATCGGTCCGCCGGAATCACGGTAAGGAATACGTTCGCTATCCTTATAGCTTGTCCCTATGCCAGCGTACTGGACAGCGGAACGATTCCCCTTGGTTATTAGCTGGCTATGGAGGAGGCGTTGTTTCATGTCACATCAGCACATTGTGGAATGGTTGGAAAATCGGGGCGTTACGATCGAGAGGATCGCCGATATCGTTTTGAAGCTGCAGCTGCCTTACAACGCTCAACTGAAAAAAGAAGATTGCATCGAAAGCGTTTTGGCGATTCTGAAAAAACGCGAGGTTCAATATACGCTGTTTACCGGTATTGCGCTTGATGAACTAGCGGAAAAAAAGCTTCTTCCTGAGCCGCTTCAGTCTATCATGGAGCGGGATGAGTCTCTTTATGGCGTTGACGAGACGCTTGCGCTCGGCATCGTTCATGTCTACGGCATGATCGGCTTGACGAGCTTCGGCTATCTGGACAAAGAGAAGCTGGGCATTATTCGCGAGCTGAACGATCACTCGACAGGCATTCATGTATTCCTGGACGATCTTGTGGCGGGACTAGCTGCAGCGGCTTCTGCCCGCATCGCCCACCGGCATCAGGACGAGCTGGACCATTCAACGGTTTCTCCAGCCTCTCCTTCTGCGTCGAATGCGGTACAGGACGGGTCTGACGCCCCTTCAACCGGCACCTCCCGTGCTGACGACGACGCAACCTCCGAACCATAAACTTCGAACAGTTCCTGGATCGAACAGGGGTTTCTGAACTATATGCAGAAGCGGGGGATGCCCGGCTTCTCTTCTTTTTTTCACCACAGGATAAAAACGTGTGCGGACGCCTTGAACCTTTCTTGCGGGGAAAAGAGAAGATATGATATCATTAGTGCATTATGTTCGGGAGGTCTTTTTTCATGTGGACCGTTATTTATATAGCTCCTACAGCAAAAATTGCAGACAGAATCAAGCAGAAATTGACGGAAGAGGGCTTTCTGGTTCAAGTACGGGCCATAAACATGACGAAAAATCAGTTTGAAATTTTAGTCCCGGAAGGTGAACTTGAAGAAGTTCAAGATGTGCTGAATTCCATATTGCATAGGTCTTAAGAACCGAATGGATCACATTTGAACTCTACGCAAGCGAGGTGTAATCGTGTCATTTATAGATTTGTTTCAGAAGAAAAGAAAGTACGCTACCATTCCAAGCGCGGACAGGTCTGTCACACGAGCAGGTGACGGCGGTGACTTATTGCCGGAGGATAAGCCGAAACGGGAAATTCCCGAGGGCTTGATGAACAAATGTCCGAAATGCGCTGCGATTCAATTTACTAAAGAATTGGACAAAAACTTGAAGGTATGTACCACATGCGGGTATCACTTCAAACTCAGCGCGGTCGAACGCATTCAGATGATTATGGATGAAGGCCGCTTTTTTGAATATGACGCCGAGATGAGCTCGGAGGATCCGCTTGAATTTCCGGATTATGTCGGCAAGTATCGTAAAGCCGTCGATGCGACTGGCATGAACGATGCGGTGATCACAGGCGAAGGAACGATTGGCGGTTTTCCTGTCGTTGTAGCTGTCATGAGCTTTGACTTCATGGGAGGCTCGCTTGGCTCGGTCGTCGGTGAGAAAATTACGAGCGCTATTGAGCATGCAATGCAAAAGCAATATCCGTTAATTATTTTCTCTACATCAGGCGGCGCCCGCATGCAGGAGAGCATTCTCAGTCTGATGCAGATGGCCAAGACAAGTGCGGCTTTGGCTCAATTCAATGAGCAGGGCGGCCTTTATATCTCAGTCATTACTGACCCTACGTTCGGCGGGGTTTCGGCCAGCTTTGCGATGCTTGGCGACTTTATTATTGCCGAGCCCGGGGCAGCATTCGGATTTACAGGCAAACGCGTCATCGAGCAGACGATTCGCCAGAAGCTCCCCGACAATTTCCAGACGGCGGAGTTCAACTTAAGTCATGGGCAGGTAGACATGGTAGTTGTACGCAAAGAAATGAAAAACACGCTGACCCGGATACTGGATCTGCATGTTGTGAAGGGGGATTTGGCAAATGGCCGGTGAATTGCCCTTTGAGCAGCCGCTATTGGAGCTGAAAGCCAAGATTGAAGAGCTGCGCAAGTTCGGCGCCGAGAAGCAAATCGATTTCTCGGACGAAATCGCCCGTTTGGAGCAGCGCTACGAGCAGGAAGCCGAGAAGGTCTACAGCAATTTGACGACGGCGGAGAAGATGCAGCTTGCCCGTCATGCACAAAGGCCGACGACGCTTGATTATATCCAGCATATTTTCACGGATTTTATGGAGCTGCACGGTGATCGTCATTACGGTGACGATCTGGCCATTGTAGGTGGACTGGCCCGCCTGGACGGAATTCCCGTTACCGTAGTCGGTCACCAGAAGGGCAAGGATACGAAGGATAACATTGCCCGCCATTTCGGGATGCCGCATCCGGAAGGCTTCCGTAAAGGCTTGCGTTTGATGCAGCAGGCTAACAAATTCAAACGCCCTATCATTACGTTCATCGACACTCCGGGGGCTTATCCTGGAGGCGCTGCGGAAGAGCGGGGACAGAGTGAAGCGATCGCCAGAAACTTGATGGAGATGGCTTCCTTCGGTGTGCCGATTCTCTGTGTCGTTGTCGGCGAAGGCGGCAGCGGCGGTGCGCTTGCGTTAGGAGTAGGGAACCGCGTATTTATGCTGGAAAATGCGATCTATTCGGTGAGTACGCCGGAAGCGGCCTCGTCGATTCTGTACAAGGACGCGTCCAAAGCAGGGGAAACAGCGGCGGCGATGAAAATCACCGCGAACCATATTCATGCTCTCGGCGTCGTAGACGGTGTCATTCCGGAACCGCGCGGCGGCGCGCATCGCGATGTAGCCCGCCAGTCTGAGCTCATTAAAGAAACCTTAACAAAGCATTTGAAGGAGTTAATGCAGCTCTCAGAGAAAGAATTGATCGAAGATCGCTATCAGAAATTTAGAAAAATCGGTAGGTTTACTTACATTCAGGAGGGTAATCACAATCATGCGTAAAACCAAAATTGTATGTACGATCGGTCCGGTGAGCGAATCGCTTGACATGTTCAAGAATCTCATCAATGCCGGAATGAACGTCTGCAGACTGAACTTCTCACACGGCGATTTCGAAGAGCACGGCAACCGGATCCGCAACGTGCGCCAGGCTTGTAAGGAGCTTGGAAAGAATGTAGCGATTCTGCTTGACACGAAAGGCCCGGAAATCCGTACAGGCAAACTAAAGGATGACCAAAAGGTCGAATTGATTCAGGATAACTTTATTACATTAACGACGGAAGACGTGCTGGGCGATGCCGATCGCATCTCTGTCACTTATAAAGATTTGCCGAAAGACGTGAAGGTCGGTTCCACGATTTTGATCGATGACGGTCTTATCGGCTTGGAAGTCGTAGACTTGACGAGCAAGGAAATCAAATGCCGTATCGTGAACGGCGGCTTGTTAGGCGGCAAGAAGGGCGTTAACGTCCCAGGCGTTAAAATCAATCTGCCGGGGATTACGGAGAAGGACGCCAACGATATTATTTTCGGTATCGAGCAGGGAGTTGACTTCATCGCTGCTTCGTTCGTGCGCAAAGCGAGCGACGTCATCGAAATCCGCGAAATTTTGGAGCGTCATAATGCGACGCACATCCAGATCATTTCCAAAATCGAGAATCAAGAAGGCGTTGAGAACCTGGATGAGATTCTCGAGGTGTCCGACGGCCTGATGGTTGCGCGTGGTGATCTTGGCGTTGAGATTCCTGCCGAAGATGTGCCGATCGTGCAAAAAGCGATGATCAAAAAATGTAACCAAGCCGGTAAGCCGGTTATTACCGCAACGATGATGCTGGATTCCATGCAGCGCAATCCGCGTCCGACTCGTGCGGAAGCAAGTGACGTGGCCAATGCGATCTTCGACGGTACCGATGCAGTGATGCTGTCCGGTGAAACGGCTGCAGGGAAATATCCGATCGAATCCGTTATGACGATGGCCAAAATTGCCGAGCGTGCAGAGACGGCCTTGGAGCACCGTGAAATCTTTATCCGTCAAAGCAATGCTCAACAAAGAACGGTTACGGAGTCGATCAGCCAGGCTGTGGCTAACTCCGCTATGGATCTTGATGCCCGTGCGATCTTGACGGCAACGGAGAGCGGCTATACGGCACGGATGGTATCCAAATACCGCCCTAAAGCGCCTATTATCGCCGTAACTCCTAATGAGCAGGTGCTTCGCCGCTTGTCGCTCGTATGGGGTGTCGTTCCGGTTAAGGGTGAGAAATGTGAAACGACGGACGAGCTGTTCGAGCTTGCCGTAGACAGCAGTGTCAAAGCGGGCTTGGTCAGCTTGGGCGATACGGTTGTTATCACAGCCGGCGTTCCCGTGGGCCGCTCCGGAACAACGAACCTGATCAAGGTACATCAAATTGGCGAAATGATTGCCAAAGGTCAAGGCATCGGAACGCAAATCGCAACAGGCAAGGTTATTACGGCCCGTACTCCGGAAGAAGCGAACGCCAAGGCTGTAGAAGGCTGTATTCTTGTGACCCTTACAACGGATAAAGAATATATGCCGGCTATTGAGAAGGCTGCAGCGATCATCACGGAAACCGGCGGTATTACCTCTCATGCGGCAGTGGTCGGTATCAGCTTGAGCAAGCCGGTTATCGTCGGCGTTGAGGGCGCTTTGGGATTAATCAGTGACGGCACAGAGGTATCCATTTATCCTGAGGTCGGTGTCATTTATTCCGGCCGTGCCCGCGTATTGTAAAAAGAAAAGAGGCTTGTTAGGCAGCAGGAGAAGGACAGGCCTGCTCCAAGCAAGCCTCAACCCCGGAGTGAAGTCGACGTCATAATCGGTTTCACTCTTTTTTTATCAGCAAAGCAGGTTATATCCGTTACACGCGGGTGAACAAGGAATAGTCCGCGACCAAGCCAAATTTTAAAAAAAAGGCCATAATAGCATAGTGGGAGGGAAAGCATGACTCCATCCGCATGGTTTGAACATACGATTAGAGTTCGGTACCAGGAAACGGACCAGATGGGTGTCGTCTATCATGCCAATTATTTGAATTGGTTTGAAATCGGAAGGACCGAGCTGATTCGGGCACTAGGCATGCCTTATCAAAGAATTGAAGAGCTGGGGCTGCTGCTGCCTGTTATTGAGGCCGAGCTGAAATTCCGATTGCCCGCGAAGTATGACGATCTGATCACGATTCGTACCCGAATAGAGGATTTCACTCATTTGCGGCTGCAGTTTGCCTCCGAAATACGCCGGGGCGAAGAGCTGCTGGTCAGCGGCGGAACACGGCACGTATGGGTGAATAAAGCCTGGAAGCCTACCAGAATCGATAAGGCTGCGCCGGAGCTGTATGCGCTGCTTCAAAAACAAGGCTGAATCGGAATACATAGCGCGTCTTTACATAAAATTTACAAACAACCTAATCTCCGATGACAATGTCGAACTACCATGAAGAAAGTAGAATGAAAACGGTAAGCCGTTGCTAGAGACGGATAGTTTCATTTTCGAAAACGGGCGAATCTGATGGAGGTTAAGTGATCCTATGAAAGAGATGACGCAAAGAGAAAGAGAAGCATCATCGAATTATTTGAATAGAGATTTAAGCTGGCTTGAATTTAACTGGCGGGTCTTGGAAGAAGCACAGGATGCGGAGACGCCGCTCCTGGAACGAATCAAATTTTTATCGATCGTATCGTCTAATTTAGATGAGTTTATGAGTGTCCGGGTCGCAGGAATCAAGGACCAGATTAAGGCAGGCTACGTAAAAAAGGATTTCACAGGCTACACCCCGGCAGGCTTGTTCAAGCGCGTCATGAAACGGTCTGCCAAAATGGTAGCGGAGCAGTACAAAACGTATCGTGATATTTCGCGGCAGCTGGCCAAGGAAGGCATCATGTTTACGGAGTACGAGGACCTGAATTTGACGCAGCGCAAAGCGATGGATGAATATTTCCATGAGATTATTTTTCCTGTGCTGACTCCTATGGCGGTTGACCAGAGCCGGCCTTTTCCGCTTGTTCATACCCAGGCGCTTTATCTGGCGGTCGTCCTTATGAAAGAGGGAGAGGATCCGGACAGCGAGCCTTATTTTGCCATTGTTCAAGTGCCATCCAATTTATCACGCTGCATAGAGGTTCCGGTTCGTACCAACAGCAAGAAGCATGAGTTCGTCCTGCTGGAGGAGCTGATCGAGCAGCATATTCAGACGCTGTTCTCCGGCTATATCCCTATTGCCGTGAACGGCTTCAGGCTGACACGGAACGCCGATCTGACGCTGAA
Organism: Paenibacillus sp. 32352; assembly: GCF_002042965.1. Taxonomy (GTDB): domain Bacteria; phylum Bacillota; class Bacilli; order Paenibacillales; family NBRC-103111; genus Paenibacillus_S; species Paenibacillus_S vulneris. Next base: position 307,048 of record NZ_MZNT01000001.1, read on the forward strand.
CGAAGAAGGCGCGGAGGATTTGCTCGAAGAGATCGAGAAGGAGCTGAGACGGCGCAGATGGGGCTCTCCTGTCCGTTTGGAGGTCCAGAAGGGCATTCATCCCTATGCCCTGGATCAGCTGCAGGAGGAGTTCGAAATTTCGGACAACATCTTTGAAATTGACGGGCCTTTGGATCTGACCTACTTTATGAAGCTGTCCGGCTCCTTGAAGGGCTACGATCATCTTCGCTTCAAGCCGGTAGAGCCTGTCTATCCAGCGGAGCTGATGGATACGGATGACGTATTCGAAACGTTAAGACAGCAGGATGTGCTCGTCTACCATCCATACGAATCGTTCGATGCCATGACGGACTTTATTTGCCAAGCGGCTTATGATCCCCAAGTGCTGGCGATCAAAATGACGCTCTACCGGGTCAGCGGCAACTCGCCGTTAATCCAGGCGTTGGCGAGCGCAGCGGAATCGGGTAAGCAGGTGACGGTTGTCGTTGAGCTGAAGGCCAGATTCGACGAGGAGCGCAATATTGCTTGGGCACGCATGCTTGAACAGGCGGGCTGCCATGTCGTCTACGGGCTGGTCGGCTTGAAGACCCATGCCAAGATCACCTTGGTCGTTCGCCAGGAGCAGGAGGGGTTACGCCGGTATGTGCACGTCGGCACAGGCAATTACAACGATAACACGGCAAAGCTGTATATGGATGTCGGCCTGTTTACTTCCCATCCGATCATCGGCGAAGACGCCTCTGCTCTGTTTAACGAAGTGACAGGCTATTCGGCGCCGCATAACTGGAAAGCGTTCGGCGTCGCTCCTACTGATTTAAAGGATAAGCTGTTTGAGAAAATACGCCGAGAAGCGGCTCATGCCTCGATGGGGAAGCCGGCTCGAATCATCGCCAAATTCAACTCTTTGTCCAATCAACAGATGGTCGATGAGCTGTATGAGGCTTCCAAAGCGGGGGTTAAGATCGATTTGATCGTGCGCGGGGTTTGCTGCCTGCGTCCCGGTGTGCCGGGACTCAGCGAGAACATTCGCATCTTAAGCATCGTGGATCGATTCTTGGAGCATTCGCGCATTATCTATTTTGAGAACGACGGAGACCGGGAGGTTTATATCTCCAGCGCGGACTGGATGACGAGAAATTTGACCCGCCGCATTGAGCTGATGTGCCCGGTATTTGATAAGGATATACAGGAGTCCCTCATACGTATTCTGGAGCTGAGCCTCAACGATAACGTCAAGGCCAGGCAGCTGCAGTCCAATGGAATGTATGAACGGGTAGTCAATGAGGATAAACCGCTGAGAAGCCAATTTGAGGCCATGAAAATCAGCTCATGGAAGAAAAAGCATCACTTCCATCTAACGTAAGCTTCAGGCCCCATATTTTTTTAAAGTCTTTTTGCAAAGCCGCGACCTCACCGTATTCCACGGAGGGGTCGTGTTTTTGTTTCACTTGAAGCTGCAGCTTGTTATCCGGTGTAACGGCCGCCTCCAAGGAAGTGAAGACTTGAGTTTCCGAGCTGTCCAGCGCAATGGCCAGCTGCAGCAGCGTGCCGAGCTTGATGATGAGGTCACAGTCGGATTCCTGCAAAACTTCCTTGTATTGAAGGCAGATTTGCTGGGTTCTGCCTTTCGTTTTGAATGCCGCAATGGCCGCGCAGAGCAAGGTTTCCCGATGACTCAGCCCATCCAGCCTCGAATTGGCGATCATATAAAAGGAGTGCTTGGAGAACTGGTAATACTGGAACGATACACCGATCCGATAAAGCAGCGCCGCGATACGAAGGCAGGTTCGGCTGCTATCGTCCAGCCCATGCAAGCCTTGAAGGGCGTCGAACAGCTCCGTGGCGAAGTCAGCTACCTGCTCCAGATGCTCCGGAGGAACGCAGGAATGAAGCCCTAGCAGATTGCGGGCGCTTCGTTCGGCCAAGCTGCACGGCGAATGCTGACTGGACAGGTATGATTCGTAAAACAATCCGTCCCTAAGCCCCGCGCCGCTGATGATATAATGGCTTGCTCCGCAGGCTTCATACAAAGTGTGCAGGATCGTCAGCCCCGGCACAATGATGTCGTACCGGTCCTTGGAAAGTCCGTCGACCTTTTTTCTTTTATCTGCAGGGAGCGAGGGCAGCCATTGCATGAGTTCGTTCATATCCTCCGCCGACATGGCGTAGTTATGCGTAAGGGGAAGCGGGTATTTCCGCTTCTTTTGATTGATTTTGCACAAGCTTCGTATCGTGCCTCCCAAGCCTATCATGGGAAGCCCCGGATGCTCCATGATCCAGGGCTCGCTTGCGACAGCTTGCTGGACCATATGACGGATGCCGTTAATTTGCTCTTGGGTGAACAGGTTTCCTGAAGCGAAACGGGCCGTAGTATTCACCGCGCCAAAAGGAAAGGATACGCTTCGTTCGAGCTTGCGGTTACGGAACAAAGAGACCTCTGTACTGCCACCGCCGATGTCCACCAGGAGACCATGCTCTACGTTCAACGCATGGATCATGCCCAAAAAGCCGATTCGCGCTTCATCCTCTCCGGACAGCAGCTCGACGGTCATTCCGCTTCGTTCCTGTATCATATCGATAATTTGCCTGGAATTCGCGGCATTCCGAATGGCCGCCGTTGCTGCCGCCCGTACTTCTGTAACATGATAGGAGCGGCAAATCGTTTGAAAATGAAGCAAAATCCGAACAATAAATTGTATGTTATCTTGAGAAAGTGTATTATCGGCGTCAATCCGTTGGCTCAGTCGGGCCGATTGCTTGAACTCTCCAATTACTCTATAAGCATGAGAAGCGTTGATTTCATATACGACAAGTCGAATGGAATTGGAACCGATATCGATGATGCCGATTCTGCGGGTAGCAGGCATAGGATTCCTCCGTAGGCTTCATAGTTTCAAATAACATTATTTTACCATCGTTTGTCTCCGGAGCAAAATGTTTCTGAAAACGGACTTCTCGCTTGAACGAGAACACTTTTTCATTGGAAGTGATAGGAGTTTTGCACTTTTTTCGCAAATAAACATAAAATAGCAGCAACCCATAATGTTCAATCATTTTCCTCTGCCAAGCGGAGGCTTTTTTGGCTGCTTTCCTTTTTATAAAAAATAAACCCTCACTCCTTTGGGAATGAGGGTTTACTCTGCCATAATCGAATGGATAAGATTCCGAGGTTATCGGATGCGGCAATTTTCGAAGTAAAAGGCTCCATTTTGTAGGGATACTTTTCAGATATTAAGGAGCTGTATGAGTAGATGCAGTCAGAGACGAATAGGTGATACTTGCTGTGGTTCCAACTGCAAGGACAACCCCGCTCACAGTCACCTCTATGGCATAGGTATGCGTTCCAGGTGCTAAGGATGCAGCGAAATACGTAATCGGAATAGAGCGACTGATAGTTAGAGCTCCAAGAAGAGTAATGGCAAGAAGCTCAGAACTAGCTGCTGTTGCAACAGCAACACTATCTTGAAGTAAGGTTACAGTGAATGTAGGGTTTAATGCAGCAGCGAGTACAGCTGTAAAGCTAAGGTTTACGGTTACCATACCGTCAACAATGACTTGGTTAGCAGCGGCTGTGACAGGGACAGCAATCGTAACAGCAGTGACTGGAGTACCCGCAGCAGTAATTGCGGTAGGTACTGTACCTTGAGCGCCTGTTGCTGCAGAACCTGGCCCGGCAGGTCCAGTGGCACCAGTAAGCCCTGTAGGTCCTGTGGGTCCGGTTGGCCCTGTAAGTCCAGTTAGTCCAGTAAGACCGGTTAATCCGGTGAGACCTGTTTCACCCAATTTTCTCATCTCCTTTCATTGTTTATACAGCATGATATGCTAAGAGATTCTAATTGATAGGGTGTCTGCATTACAGCATGTACCTATTTTTGCTAAAACGGAACAACTGACATAAAAAGAGCAGGTTATGCTTTGCTAAAAGCAATAACCCGCCGCTATAAGTTTAGTCATCTTCTTTAGATTGGGGCAATTTATTCGATGAAGTGTCTGATAGGAAGGCCAACTCGTTAATGGAATAGTTAAGTCGTTTACCAAAGTTTATTTGATTCCGGATTGTCTTGTTATTTACGTGACTGGAAGCACCCAATTTATCCTTCTTAATCGACCTTTTACCGTTTCTTTGTTTCTTATTTTTCATTGGTTTTATCCTTTTTTAAGAATTTACATTCGTTTTATTAATACGCTGACAACTTCGCTATGGTGACTAAAAACGAGTCTGTATACCATGCAGTGACGATTTTGTAATGTATGCGCGAAGCTCATGCACCGGGCAAGCTTTTTTATGATAAAGGCGACAAAGGGGAGGGATGCTTCTGTAGTGCTCTTATCTCCCGCAATTGGACAAGGTGTTGTTTCAGGAATCATTATGCTATTATTGGAAAGACTAAAATCCAGTGCCGTATCGGTTTTTGAAACTTCTTGACTCATGGGAAATTCCCTGTGAATACAGAGATAGCATATGTTTATTGTGCTGATAATGAACTTTTATGTCCAAATTTGTTTCCTTTGTTCGTTAAATCATTTATAGTAGAACTATAGAAGTTCTCTATAAGTGAACAACTTCACTTATATGCATGGACGTCTTTTCCATGTATAAGTTATTTGCTTGCACGCATAAAAGCAAGTACAGACCCTTGGTCGGGGATGCTTCGATACGTTTTTTTCAGAACCATGATCTATGGTATAGTAACTATATGAACTTGATCGCAAAGGAGAGATTGCTTTGACTGCTACTAAAGGATTAGAAGGAATTGTTGCTACTACGTCCTCCATCAGCTCCATTATTGACGGTGTTCTCACCTATCGTGGGATTGACATTGATGATTTGGCTGAAAACGCAAGCTTTGAAGAGGTTGCTTATTTGCTGTGGTACGGCAAACTGCCGAACCGCTCCGAATTGGCTCAACTGGTGAAAGACCTGAATACTTACGCTCCGGTTCCAAGCCAAGTGATCGAGCAAATCAAATTGTATCCAAAGGATACGAACTCTATGGCAGCTCTTCGTTCGGCAGTATCTTCTTTGGCGCTTTATGATAAAGAAGCCAATGATATGTCGCAGGAGGCTAACCTTCGCAAAGCGATTAAACTGCAAGCTCAGATCCCTACGATCATTGCAGCATTCGCCCGCATTCGTGAAGGCAAGGAGCCTATTGCTCCTAAGAGCGACGCTACTTCCGTAGCACAAAACTTCCTGTACATGCTGATCGGCAAAGAGCCGGATAAAGTGGCCGTTGAAGCGTTGGATAAAGCGCTGGTTCTTCACGCTGATCATGAGCTGAACGCTTCCACTTTTGCAGCGCGCGTAACGGTTGCTACCTTGTCCGATATTTATTCCGGTGTAACATCGGCTATCGGCGCTTTGAAAGGACCTCTTCACGGCGGTGCGAACGAAGCGGTTATGGCTATGCTGGAAGAAGTCGGTTCCTTCGAGAATGTAGAAAGCTACATCAACAACAAGCTCGAAAACAAAGAAAAAATCATGGGCTTTGGTCACCGCGTATACAAAAACGGCGATCCTCGTGCGAAGCACCTGCAAAAAATGTCCCAAGAGCTTGGCAAAATCACCGGCAACATGAACTGGTACAACATGTCCATCAAAATCGAAGAGATGGTAACCGGACAAAAAGGCCTGAAGCCAAACGTAGACTTCTACTCCGCGTCTGTATACACATCCTTGGAAATTCCGCGTGATTTGTTTACGCCGATCTTCGCCATCAGCCGTACATCCGGATGGACAGCTCACATTCTGGAGCAATATGAGAACAATCGCTTGATTCGTCCTCGCGCAGAATATACCGGTCTTTCCAACCAAAAATACATTCCGATTGAAAATCGTTAATCGATTATCAATAAAGAGCTAAGCAAGCAGCGGGTTGCTGCAGCGAGAGGGTTCCTCCTCCTCTAAGGAGCGGGGACAAGCGCTGCGGCTCCCGTTCAATTTTGTATTTATTTACCACCATTTTAAGGAGGCAAACAAAGAACATGGCTCAATTCGAAAACTACACACAGCCGACAGAAGGCGAAAAAATTACTATTGTTAACGGTAAGCTGAACGTTCCAAACAACCCTATTATTCCTTTCATCGAAGGTGACGGAACAGGCCCGGACATTTGGGCGGCTTCCAAACGCGTTCTTGACGCAGCAGTAGAAAAAGCATACAAAGGCGAAAAGAAAATTGCTTGGTACGAAGTTTTTGCCGGCGAGAAAGCATTCAATAAATTCAACAACTGGCTGCCAGCTGATACGTTGACAGCAATTCGTGAATATATCGTAGCAATCAAAGGCCCATTGACAACGCCAGTTGGCGGCGGTATCCGCTCCCTGAACGTTGCTCTTCGCCAAGAGCTTGACCTGTACGTCTGCTCCCGTCCGGTTCGTTACTTCAACGGCGTTCCGTCCCCGGTAAAACGTCCTGAATTGGTTGACATGGTTATTTTCCGTGAAAATACAGAAGATATCTATGCAGGTATCGAATGGGAATCCGGTTCCGCTGAAGTGAAAAAAGTGATCGAGTTCCTGCAAAAAGAAATGGGCGTTAAGAAAATCCGCTTCCCAGAAACTTCCGGTATCGGCGTAAAACCTGTATCGTCCGAAGGTTCCAAGCGTTTGATCCGTGCCGCTATCGAATACGCTATTCAACACAACCGTAAATCGGTTACCTTGGTACATAAAGGTAACATCATGAAATTTACTGAAGGTGCCTTCAAAAACTGGGGCTATGAGCTGGCTGAGCAAGAGTTCGGCGACAAAACCTTCACTTGGGCTCAATACGACAAAATCAAAGCGGAGCAAGGCACTGACGCTGCTAACAAAGCGCAAAAAGACGCTGAAGCTGCAGGTAAAATCATCGTAAAAGATGCTATCGCCGACATCGCTTTGCAGCAAGTATTGACTCGTCCTACTGACTTCGACGTTATCGCTACATTGAACCTGAACGGCGACTACTTGTCCGATGCTTTGGCAGCGCAAGTTGGCGGTATCGGTATCGCCCCAGGAGCTAACATTAACTATGTAACAGGACACGCTATCTTCGAAGCTACTCATGGTACGGCTCCGAAGTATGCTGGTCTGGACGTAGTAAACCCAGGTTCCGTTATCTTGTCCGGCGTTATGATGCTTGAGCACCTGGGCTGGCAAGAAGCTGCTGACCTGATCTACAAAGGTATGGAAACAGCTATCAACAACAAAACCGTTACTTACGACTTCGCTCGTTTGATGGAAGGCGCAACTGAAGTTAAATGCTCCGAGTTCGCTAACCAAGTTATCGCTCATATGGAGTAAGAGGGACCAACCCCCTAAATCCCCCTTTGTAAGGGGGACCCCAAGGAATACGCCCCCTGGACGACGTAAAGTTGTCTAAGGAGAGGTAGAGGCGGATGGAAGCATGGCAAGTGTATGGACCGCGTTTGTCCCGGAAGCTTGAGCTAACGCCAAGCATCCCGCGACACGCTACCAGGTAGAGCCTGAACCAACCCCCTAAATCCCCCTTTGTAAGGGGGACCCCAAGGGTTACGCCCCCTGGACGACGTAAAGGTTGTCTAAGGAGAGGCAGAAGTGGATGGAAGCATGGCGAGTGTGTGGACCGCGTCTGTCGCGGAAGCTTGAGCTGACGCCAAGCATCCCGCGACACGCTACCAGATAGATATGATTGTGTGTGCCTCAGATTCTTTGAGGCACATTCTTTCTACTCTGGACGAGGGAAAGGTTAATCTTGATTTGTGTATTTAAACGTGAACTAAGGACTTTGGGAATGTGCCGGAGAGTTTACGTGCCGCCTTTGAAAGTGTGTTCCCACCTTATTGGTCTAATCAAAGAACACACTTTCAACAGCGGCCGGAGGCACATCCCAAATCCGAATAACACACGGTTACATACACAAACACCAAATAAACTTTCAGGAGGCTATACTCATGGGAATCAAGCGTAAAAAAATTACGGTTGTCGGCGCTGGTTTCACTGGTGCGACTACGGCGTTGATGCTGGCTCAAAAAGAACTTGGTGACGTAGTATTGCTGGACATCGCACCTTTGGAAAACCCTACAAAAGGGAAAGCATTGGACATGATGGAAGCTTCCCCGGTCCAAGGGTTTGACAGCAACATCGTAGGCACAGCCAGCTACGAGGACGCAGCCGGATCCGATATCGTGATCATCACGGCAGGGATCGCCCGCAAGCCTGGCATGAGCCGCGATGACCTCGTGAACACGAACGCAGGTATCGTAAGATCCGTTTGCGAGAACGTTAAGCAATCCTGCCCGGATTCCATCGTGATCATCCTGAGTAACCCTGTGGATGCCATGACTTACGTAGCCTACCAAACGTTGGGCTTCCCTAAGAACCGTGTCATCGGTCAATCCGGTGTCTTGGATACGGCTCGCTACTGCACATTTATCGCTCAAGAGCTGAATGTATCCGTTGAGGACGTACGCGGCTTCGTATTAGGCGGCCATGGCGACGACATGGTTCCATTGGTTCGTTACTCCAACGTTGGAGGCATTCCTATCGAGAAGCTGATTCCAGCTGACCGCATTGAAGCTATTGTGCAGCGTACCCGTACAGGCGGCGGAGAGATCGTCAACCTGTTGGGCAACGGCAGTGCATACTATGCGCCTGCAGCTTCCTTGGTTCAAATGACGGAAGCCATCGTGAAAGACAAGAAACGCATCCTTCCTTCCATCGCACTGCTAGAAGGCGAGTATGGCTACGAAAACCTGTTTATGGGCGTACCAACTTTGCTCGGCGGCGACGGCATCGAGAAAATTTTTGAGCTGGAACTGCTTCCGGAAGAGAAAGCAGCTCTGGACAAATCCGCCGAATCCGTACGCAACGTCATCAAAATCGTTACGGGCTAACGGACTCGAATAGAGCCTATCATCCATCCAATAACCAGTCGGGGACTCGTCCCTGGCTGGTTATTTTTTTGCCGACACTCGTTAAGTGGACACCATTGCATAGGTTGGAAAATGATGCTATTATACATATGACTGACTCATCAGTCATAAATGGAGAGCTTGATTTGTAAGAGGGGGATGGAGTGTGGGAGAGGACAAGAAATCCAATATGATTGAAGCCGCACTGAAGCTTTTTGAAGAGCAGGGCTATCATCAGACGAAGGTTTCGGATATTGTTCGGGAGGCAGGCGTTGCTCAAGGAACATTTTATTTGTATTTTCAAAGCAAGGAGGATTTGTTCAGAGAGATCGCCGCATCGTGCCTGGAGGAGATTTCAGCGGCGCTCAAGCTCGGCCCGGACGAATCCTGCGAGGATGACGGAGTGTTTTATTGGATGATTCACCGGGCATTAACGGTCTATTATCAGAACCGGACGATTCTCCAGATCTTGTACCGTAATGGAGTAGCTTCCCAGGAGATTAAAGATATATCGGACGCCTTTTATTATGAAATGATGCTGATTATTAAAGGGCATATGATGGAAGCAGGAGATGCACCACAATTTACGGAGGAGCAGCTGGAGATAGCCGCCTTTTCCAAAATCGGGATGGTCGAGATGGTCGCCTATCAATGGTTCGTCGTTAAGCAATGCGGTCCGGAATATATTGATGCCATAACGGAAGCTATCGTGAAATCGGATTGTCCGCCAGGCATGAAAACGGAAGTGAGCGCGGAATGATCGACAAGCTGATACGATACCGCAAGGTGACGCTGCTGTTTTTTATCATGGCTGTTCTTATTGGTATTGTGAATATATTTACTTTGAAGCAGCGGGAGAATCCGGAGGTTGACCTGACGGTGGCTTTGGTGAAGACTGTGTATCCAGGAGCGTCACCGGAGAAAGTCGAGCAGTTCGTAACGCGCCCGCTCGAAGAAAAGATCAAGGAAATGAGCGATATTTCAGTTCTCAGCTCCACTTCTATGGCTAACGTGTCCATTATTAACGTAGAGGTGAAAGCCGACACGGATATTAAACGCGCCTGGGATACCTTGAAGCAGAAGGTACAGTCCGCCGAGAGCGAGCTGCCGTCCGAAGCGCATAAGCCGGAAGTGAATGATGATTTAAGCAAGATAGCGGAGCAAATCCTGCATTTTACCGTGGAAACTCCCGATCAGCTGGAGCCGCTCAGACCGACGATGGAAAACTGGAAGAAGCAGCTGGCTACGATTAGCGGAGTAAGCAACGTGGACATTGTGGGCTTACCCGATCAGGAAGTGGCGGTCGTTCTGGACACCGAGAAGATGGATACGTTCCATCTGCCTTGGAGCATTGTCGCGCAGGCGCTCCTGAACGGCCATGACCGAGTTCCCTTGGGGACGGTAAATAAAGACAGCAAATCCTACTACGTCAACTTGGGCGGGGAATGGAAGTCTGCCGAGGATATCGCCAATACGGAATTACTCGGACTCCCTAACGGCAAGTCCCTGAAAATAAAGGATGTAGCGGATGTCAAGCAGCGCCCTAAGAAGACGGAAGTCAGCGTGCTCCATAATGGCAAACCTACTCTGGATATTGTTATTAATGCGGAGAAAGGGACCGATATTCCGGCTCTGCAAAAGAGAATCGACAGCAAAGTGGCGGAGCTTAAGACGCAGCTTCCCGAGCAGGTGACCTTAAGCTCGCTGTTTTCGCAAAAAGAGAGCCTCGATCATTTATTCAAGGAATTGGGCCGAGAGCTGCTCATAGGGATTGCCGTAGTTATTGTAGTTTGTTCACTGGGCCTGACCTTCGGAACCTCGCTGATCGTAGCGCTTGCGATCCCTATATCGATTACGGTTGGCTTTATTCCCGTAGAGGCGCTGGGGATTGACCTGAACCAGATCACGATTGTAGCTATTGTCATTGTTCTTGGGATTCTGGTCGATGATGCTATCGTAGTCAATGATAATATCCAGCGGCGTCTTCAGCTGGGCGACGATCCGGCCAAAGCGTCTTTGGAGGGCAGCCGGGACGTAGCCATTTCGATTCTGACCGCGACGATTGCCACTGCCGCTGCATTCATGCCGCTGTTTTTCCTGAAAGGCAATATCGGAAGCTTCATCCGTCCTCTGCCCGTCGTTATTACGTTGACCCTCGCTGCCTCTATGGCGATGTCGCTGACCATCATTCCGATATTTCGTCAGTGGGTCGGGGAACGGGTATTGAAGAGAGGCAAGGCATTACATACAGGAAATACGGCGCCGGGCTTGTTAGGCAAACCGATTCAGAAGCTCAGCGCGCTGTATGGCAAGCAGATTTATAAGTTTTTAAAAAGGCCTTTACTAACAGGGCTTGTAGCGCTGTTAATCGGAACAAGCAGCTTCGGATTGCTGCCGCTGCTGGGGGTACAGTATTTTCCTCCGGCCGAAAAGGACGAAATGCTAATCGATTTCAAGCTGCCGACCGGCAGAGTATTCGCGGAGACGGAATATACGCTAAGTAAAGCGGCCGATTGGATGCAGAAGCAGAAGGGCGTCGTATTTGTATCGGCATACTCGGGCAGCTCGACCCCGCGGTTCTATTATTCGGAATCCGACATGTCAGGAATCGAGCTAGGGCAGCTATTCGTCAAAATCGATCCGAAGGTCATTCGCACGAAGGAAGTAATTACCGAATGGAGACAGCAGCTGAAAGCGATGTTTCCGGAGGATGTGGAAATTACGCCTCGTGAGCTGGAGCAGGGACCTCCGGTAGGAGCCCCTATTGCGGTAAGAATCAGCGGCGATGATCTCGACCAGCTGCGCCAGCTGTCGGAAGAGGTGAAGGGGATGCTGGCCCGTATTCCGGGTACGGTGAGCATTTCGGATGATGTAGGCGTCGATATGAACACGATTGAGATCAAGGCGGATCCTGACAAGCTGAGATTGTTCGGGGTAAGCGACAAAGATCTGTCCCAGACGCTGAGAATAGCAACAGAGGGTCTGAAAATTACGACGCTGCAGCAGGGCAAGGAGCTGTTGGACGTATCCCTTTACGCCAAGGAAAGAAATGCCAATCCTGTAGACACGATGGGTAAAATGTATGTTCCTGCGCAAAACGGCGGAACCGTGACGGTGCGCGAGCTGGGCGATATTCAGAGCAGCAAAATGATGAAGCAGATACATCACCGTAACCAGACACGAACGATCATTGTCCGCAGCTATGCACAGGACCGGCTACCTGACGAAATCGTTAAGGATTTGAAGGCCGACATGAACCAATATAAGCTTCCGGCGGGGTACACCGTAGAATTCGGAGGCGAGAACGAGGAGAGGAACGACGCCTTCGCTTCGATAGGCAAGCTGTCTATAGTCGTCGTTTTGCTCATTTACATTATTATGGTCATGCAGTTCTCCTCCTTATCGATCCCGATTCTCATACTGTCGACGGTGTATTTGGCCGCCGGGGGCGCCGTTATCGGATTATTTCTTTCGAACTCGCCGATCGGCTTCATGGCCCTGATGGGGCTGGTCAGCTTGGCTGGCATTGTGGTGCGAAACGGTATTATACTCATCGAATTTATCGAGCAGGCCAGAGAGCATGGCTTACCGCTGTATGAAGCGGTGGCGGAAGCGGGTAAGGCGAGACTCAGACCGATCCTGCTAACCATGGCAACTGCTATCGGCGGCTTGCTTCCTATGACCATCATGGGCGGTAACTTGTGGAGGCCGATGGGGATAACCATCATTTCGGGCTTGATTTACTCGACCCTGCTAACCTTGATTGTGGTGCCGTCCCTGTTCGTCATTCTGGCCAAATGGCGTGATAAACGAGCTGCCAAAAAAGGCGTTGCCGTTCACAATTAGGGATGAAATATGTGCCAAAACAGCTGCCAACATTTGCTTAGGATTGGACAATTCAGGTATAATTAAAAGGATTAAACTAAGCAGATGGGGGCATCCGAATGATACAAGTGTTCGTATATTTACACGTGCTGTCCGCTATTCTTATGGGGATTTATCTCATGTTTCCGTTCCTGTCCATGCGGGTTCAAGCCTTGTCCGGTTCGGCGCAGTTCGGCTTTTTAAGCGTGCTGTTCGCAGCGAATCGGGCCGGCCAGCTGGCATTGGTTATCGGATTGTTGTCAGGCGGATATTTGGTCAGCAAGCAGCATTACAGCGTTCTGTGGATGGTTCTGGCTGTCGTATTGTTCCTGGCATTGGGAGCATTAACCGGAGTGCTGGGCAGCGCTATGCGCAAAGCTTTGGCTGATCCATCCGGCAGCAAAATCAAGGACCATATCGGTAAAATCAAATCGGTTAGCGTGATCGCAGGGATTGTTTTCTTTGTCCTCGTCACCTTGATGAAATTCCCGTTCTACGCCAGCTAATGGCAGATAGGCAAAAAAGCTCGAAGGTCAAGTAAGGCCTTTGAGCTTTTTTTATATTATAGAACTTATCAATTCAGGTGCCTCCCCAAAGTACCAGAGTCAGCTTCGAAGCCTGGGCCACACTTTATGAGATGATTTTACTTGCGGGCCTATTCATTCATGTTCAAGTCGTTCTGAATTAGAGTTACGAAGCTTGTTCTTAGAATATACGGTCATAGCCTGCTTCAAGAAGGCAGCCTCTTCTTCCGGAATATGATAGGCTTGCGCTTTCCGCTCATCGGGCAGCGACTGGAATTCGGCCCAAGTCCTCCTCATTCCTTCCTTGATCACGCAAGCAAAATAACCCCACAAAGTGAGGCCTTGGCTTCGAATCTGATTCAGGTACCTTGCGGGGAGCCCCGAAATTTATAAATTCTGGCGTGTCAAAAAAGCTCAGGGATAGGTATCCCCAAGCTTTCGCGTATTATTCCTCGGACAATTCGTCCAGCGTCTTTTCCAGACTTGGTGCCATATGCTTCAGGAAATACTCCATTTCCGGCATGTTCATCTCCTGAATGGAGTGCTCGATTTGCTTCTTGGCGCTGCCGAACTCCTTGTTGCCCGCCGATAGCTCGGTCACGCATTTCAAATAAGCGTCTAACAGATCGGCCGCCTTGACATAACGCTTCAGCTCCGGATCCAATCCGGCGGATTTGGCGTCGATCAGAGGCTCGTACACGGGCTTCAGCTTTGGAGGTATCATGTCCAGCAGGCGCTCTGCCGCCATCTGTTCGATGTCGCGGAAATTGGATAATATTTTGGGATTATGATGCTTGACCGGCGTCGGGATATCCCCTGTGAACACTTCCGTAGCGTCATGGAACAAGGCCATGCTGACAATGCGGTCGGTCGGAACGTTGCGGTTGAATTCCTCATTGGCAATGGTGCAGAGCACGTGAGTCAGCAAAGCGACATGAAACGAATGCTCCGCCACATTCTCCTTAACGATGTTGCGCATGAGGCTCCAGCGTTCAATGTAACGCAATCGATACATATAAGCGAAAAAATGACTGTCCATCCAACTCATCCTATCCTGTTTACTACTTTATCACCGGCGTCTGCCGAGCGGAAAAGCTTTGTACAGTAGGATTATACACGATTTGCGCTCCGATGACAGTTTCCAAATCTTTTAGCGTGATAAATAGTTGATGATTCTTCGTCCATAACGCCTTCTGCAGCGTCACCGGCTTGGCGGTATTGCCCGGATTATTGCCGGCAGCGGCGATCTTCTGGCTGTTGACGGTTCCGGTCCACTGGCCGGTTTTATACTGAATGGTCACCGTATTCCCGTTTACGGTGGCTTTGCCTCCCAGCTGCGCCATCGTTTCCACAAGAGGCAGCTCATTGGTTGGCGGTGTGAGAGCTACAATGCTGCGAACAATGGAATTATGAAGACCCTCGGGTGTAATCAGACTGTTCCCGGCATTGATTCGCGGGATTTTCATCGCATCGACATCTCTTGTCGCCATTTCCGGTATGATCGTGAATGCGTATTTAATTCCGCCTTGGCGGATATATTCAATGGCTTTATCATCATAGAAGCCGTAAGGATAAGCTAAAGTGTCGGGCGGCTCGGGGTCCACCGCGCTTAATTTGGTTATGCAGGTCTGGGTATCCTTAATGACACGCTGCTTGTATTCTTCTTCCGTCTCCTTCTTGCCGTTGGTGACCAGCCTGCCGATTAATGCGGCGGAACCGTCGGGCAGCTTATGGTGAAAATCATCCGTATGACATTGGGCGTCAATGAAATTCGTATCGCTCGTCATCTCGGTAATCTCGTCCTGGGATAATGAAGGGATGTAGCTGGCTAACGGATTCTCCAAATCCTTCGTTATGACGAAATTAACGGCAGGGATCCGCATGCTTTTCAAAATAGGGTAAGCGTTCACATAGAAGCTCTCATAGCCATCGTCGAAAGTGACCAATACGGCGTTATTCGGCACGGAGGCCCCGTTCATGAACTCCTTGAACTGGCTCAGCGTAATGAATTGGTAGCCTTTGCTTTTCAAAAAGGTCAGCTGATCCTGAAACAGCTTGGTGGTGATAGTGCCGAAGCTTTTGGCATCGTCATCCACATGATGATACATAATGACTGCAACCTGGTCCTTATATAGGACATTAGTCTTGGCGGCTTGCAGGGACGGAAGAACAAGGCAAAGCCCGAGAATGCTTAATATAACGGCCCTGATGACGAGTTTTCTCATAGCTGTGAGACTCCTTATACGTATAGTCAAAAGTTCCTAATTACGTGTAGTTAAGTATTCTATGATCACTAGTAAATTCCTGCTGTAAGGTTAGAAATCTAAATAAAACTTTAAGGGAGGCGACTTTCTGGAGGATAAAGGGACGTGAAGCCTTACAGGCACTGCATTTCACGGTTTTTGAAGCTGGCGGAATGTGCTATTATATACTTATGCATCATTGTATATATTGAGCAGGGCCTAATTTGGAAAGGGGATTATATCATGCAGCATTTTCAAGACAGCGTCTATAAACTGATTGTCGAGACATCGACCAATCTTCCGGCGGACGTCCGATTGGCGATTCAATCGGCTCAGGAGCGCGAGGATGCGGGAACGCGTTCGGCCATTTCCTTATCTACCATCGGGAACAACATCGATATGGCGGAATGCAACGTATCTCCTATCTGTCAGGACACGGGGATGCCGACGTTCATCATTCATTGCCCTGTAGGCGCGAATCAGATTGTCATGAAAAAGCAAATTCTAGAAGCTGTCGCTCAAGCGACTAAAGATAGCAAGCTGCGTTCGAACTCCGTTGATTCGTTGACCGGTTCCAACACAGGCGACAATCTTGGACCAGGAACTCCAGTCGTTCATTTCGAGCAATGGGAACGTGATGAGATTGAAGTCAAGCTGATTCTCAAAGGCGGCGGCTGTGAGAATAAAAACATTCAATACAGTCTTCCGACTGAGCTGGAAGGGCTCGGCAAGGCAGGCCGCGATCTGGACGGTATCCGCAAATGTATCCTGCATGCGGTATATCAGGCACAAGGTCAAGGCTGCAGCGCGGGCTTTATTGGCGTGGGCATCGGCGGCGACCGGACAAGCGGTTATGAGCTGGCCAAGCAGCAGCTGTTCCGTCGCGTGGATGATGTGAATCCAATCGAAGATCTCCAGAAGCTGGAAGATTACATTATGGAAAAAGCAAATACGTTGGGAATCGGTACCATGGGCTTCGGCGGCCAAGTTTCCTTGCTCGGCTGTAAAGTGGGCGTGATGAACCGTTTGCCTGCAAGCTTCTTCGTCTCCGTTGCTTACAACTGCTGGGCTTTCCGCAGACAAGGCGTTCTGCTGGATGCGAATAGCGGCGATATCAAGGAATGGGTATACGAGAAGGGCGAGACCGTCTCGATGAAGAAGGAAGCGGCAGCGAGCGCAGAAGCGTCCGAACGCCGTGAAGTTGTCCTGCAAACTCCAGTAACGGAGGAGCAAATCCGTCAGCTGCGTGTAGGTGATGTCGTTATTATTAACGGACCAATGTACACTGGCCGCGATGCTCTGCACAAATATTTGATGGATCATGATGCTCCAATCGACTTGAACGGCGCTGCGATTTACCACTGTGGTCCGGTCATGGCGAAGGACGAAGCCGGCGAATGGCACGTGAAAGCGGCAGGTCCTACGACAAGCAGCCGGGAAGAGCCTTATCAAGGTACGATCATTAAAAAGTTCGGCATCCGCATGGTTATCGGCAAAGGCGGAATGGGCGCCAAAACGCTGGCCGCTCTGCAGGAGCATGGCGCAGTTTATTTGAACGCTATCGGCGGTGCCGCTCAATATTACGCTCAATGCTTCAAGAAGGTTAACGGGGTCGATTTCCTGGAATTCGGTACTCCGGAGGCAATGTGGCATCTTCAAACCGAAGGCTTCGCCGCTATCGTAACGATGGACTCCCATGGCAACAGTCTGCATGCTGAAGTAGACAAAAATTCCCTGGAGAAGCTTTCCCTGCTCAAAGAGACGGTTTTCGCCTAAGATGAGAGCATTCGGATTAAGGCTTAATGCCATCATAGAAAAATATTTATCTCTAATTGTCCCAGTATCCTTGATACTTGGGTTTCTTTTTTCTGCGCATCTTAACGGACTCACAGGATGGGCGCCTTATTTGTTCGCCTATTTGACCTTCGTAATGGCTACCGGCTGCAGCTGGAGCCAAATTAAGCAGGCCTTCCGCATGCCCATCCCGATGCTGCTTATTTTTACGGCTGCGCATATTATCGCGCCCATCGTATCTTACGCTCTGGGCAGCGCCTTTTTTGGCGCCCAATCGCCTTATGTGGTGGGATTCGTACTATTCACGGTTATTCCTCTCGGAGTATCGTCCGTGATCTGGATCGGGCTCTCGAAAGGCAGCGTTCCGCTAGCGTTATCCATGATCGTGATCGATTCGGCTTTGAGCCCGTTCGTCATTCCGTTCGAGGTGTCCGTGTTTTTTGGAGCGGAAGTGGATTTCGATCATCTCAAGGTCATGATGGATTTGATCAAAATTATCGTTGTCCCGACGGTTCTGGGGGTTATCGTGAACGAGCTGTCGCGGCAAAGATTCAAGGAATGGTCGGCGCCGTTCTGTGCTCCCAGCTCCAAAGTGGCCATGGTGACGGTCGTAGCGATCAACGCGGCGGCTATTCAGCCCTATGTCATCCAAATGAAGCATGACATGGTGGTCGTCATCCCGTTGGTTGTGCTGATGGTTATCTTTTGCTATTTGATCGGCTTTGCGTCCATGTTCGTGATGAAGCGGCATGATATCGTCGTCACCGTCGCCTATTCCTCCGGAATGCGCAATATTTCACTAGGCCTGGTGCTGGCGCTCGCTTATTTCGAGCCGTTAACGGCGGTGCCGGTCGTACTGTCGATTCTTATCCAGCAGCCTTTTGCAACCCTAAACTTCTGGTGCCTGAAAAAATACGAGAAGTCCCGTCTTTACAAAAAATTAACTGGTATTCCTCCTGCTGAACAGCTACGCTATTGACTATACTGTCTATTAAATGAATGAGTGATAGCGGGGAGGACAGCATGGCAGTAAGGCTATGAGGCTCCTGCACATAGAACGTCCTGCAAGTCGATAAGCAGCCTCAAACGGAGGGAATTATGCAAAAATTTCGAGTTCGTCTCACCTTGCTATTTATTGTGCTGATCGGAGCCTCGATGCTGGCAGCCGGACTGTTCATGTCACGGATGCTGAAGGAGTCTCATATTGAGGCCCTGAAGACGAATATGGATAGAGAGCTTAAGGTGATCTTGTTTACCCTGGATTGGAAGCAGGAAGGTACGGAGAGCGAGCAGATGCGATACTTCACCGATCTGGCGAAGCAGCTGAAGCAGTCTGCCGATGCCCGCGTGACGTATATACGAGCCGATGGCAAGGTGCTTGGGGATTCGGATTCGAATCCGCAGGAGATGGAAAATCACTTGTCGCGAAAAGAGGTAGCCGAGGCGGCCAAAAACGGGGAGTTCGGCTCCGACATGCGGTACAGCACAACGATTCAGCGCAATATGCTCTATGTTGTCGTTCCGGTCAAGGACGGCCCAACCATCAAAGGCTATGCCCGGCTGGCTATGAGTCTGGAGGATGTAGACGCATCGATCCGCAAGGTTTGGTATGGCATCCTGATAGGCTTGCTGACGGTTTTCGTTATTGCTGCTCTAATCAGCTACAGGGTTGCATACGGCCTGACCCGCCCCATTGAGATGATTACAAGAGTCGCTAATCAGATCACGAACATGAACTACAAAGCCAGAGTGCACCTTCGGAAAAAGGACGAGGTAGGTCAGCTGGGGCAGGCGATTAACCAGATGGCGGACAGTCTGCAGCTGCAGATGAACCGGATTCTCGAAGACGAGAGCCGGTTGAAAAGCGTCCTCGAGAATATGATCAGCGGGGTCGTTATGATCGACCGCGACGGGAAAATTGTGCTGCTGAACCCATCGGCGGAAGATATCCTCGGCTTCTCCGCGCAGGAGCTGCTGGGCAAAAAATTCGACGAAGCGAAGCAGCAATATGAGTTTACGCAATTGATTCAGGAATGCATCGACTCCCGGGAGCTGATCCGGGATGAAATGATATTTTATTACCCGTCGGAGCGCATATTAGAGATCAACCTTATCCCTATCTCCTTGAACGAAGAGGAGTGGGCGGGCGTGCTGATCGTGCTCCATGATATTACGGCTGTCCGGCGTCTGGAACGGATGCGCAGCGAGTTCGTCGCTAACGTATCCCATGAGCTCAAAACGCCGATTGCTGCGGTCAAAGGCTTTGCGGAGACGCTGCTTGCCGGAGCATTGAACGATAAGGAGACGGCGAGGTCGTTCCTGCAGATTATTTTTGACGAGAGTGAGCGGCTGAACCGGCTGATCGGTGACATCCTCGAGCTCTCGAAGATCGAGTCCAAACGGATCCCGCTGCAGTTCTCTCCGGTGCATATGCATACGTTTGTCGGCAACTGCCTCCATGTCATGAATACGGAAGCGATGAAGAAATCGATCTCCCTTGATATGCAGGTGGATGAGGACATGTACATCGAGGCGGATGAGGACAGGCTGCGGCAAATTTTGATCAACCTTTTATCCAACGGGATCAATTATACTCCTGAGGGCGGTAAGGTGAAGGTGAAGGTAGAGCCTATCGATCCTATCGGAGATGATTACGAGCGAATTCTTATGACGATCTCCGACACCGGGATAGGCATTCCCAAAAAAGATCTGCCCCGTATCTTCGAACGGTTCTATCGCGTGGATAAAGCTAGATCCCGCAGCTCCGGCGGAACCGGTCTGGGTCTATCCATCGTAAAGCATCTTGTAGAGCTGCATAAGGGAACCATTCGTGTGGAAAGCGAAGTGGGGATGGGGACCCGATTCATCATTGAGCTGCCTGTGATTCATTAATTGTATATAGAGGCCTTATGGATTTTTCAAGATTCCATAAGGCTTTCTTAACATTGGTGCTTGAAACGGTAGCTGGAGGGGCATCCCACCGGAGTATATTGGCAATAGTTCTAGCTCTATAGGTTTCTCAGCAAACTTACCCAATATTTGATGCCAGGGGGCAAAATTTTTACATGAAATTAACACTTTACATTTTGCCAACAAAACTAGGCTATGATAAGCTTGTCTTATTAGAAACTAAAACGGGGGATTCCCATGACGCAAAAAATTTTAGTTATTGAAGACGAGCCTACGTTAGCAAGACTGCTCTCTTATAATCTTTCTCAGGACGGGTATGAAACGAAAGTGGTCGATCACGGCAGTGAAGGGCTGCAGACCGCACTTCAGCATGCTTTTGATTTGATCATTCTAGATATTATGCTTCCGGGGTTGAACGGGTTTGAAATCTTGTCCAAGCTTCGCCAGAAGGGCAATAA
The DNA here is from genome assembly GCF_002042965.1 of Paenibacillus sp. 32352. Classification (GTDB taxonomy): domain Bacteria; phylum Bacillota; class Bacilli; order Paenibacillales; family NBRC-103111; genus Paenibacillus_S; species Paenibacillus_S vulneris. The sequence continues at coordinate 327,714 of NZ_MZNT01000001.1, forward strand.
AACGCCGGTCATCATTTTGACGGCACGGAATGCGGAGGAAGAAGTCGTACAAGGTCTGAAATACGGTGCGGATGATTATATTACGAAGCCCTTCGGAGTAGCCGAGCTGCTGGCGCGCGTCTCGGCGGTGCTGCGCAGGACGATGTCCGAGGAGCAGCTGCAGGATAAAAATACGACCGGGGAAAAGGTCATTACCGCCGGCGATTTGTATATTTACCCGGAAAAATATGAGGTTATGCTGAACGGGGAATCCATACCGCTTCGACCGAAGGAGTTTGAGGTTCTTCTCTATTTGGTTCAACGGCCCGGAGTCGTCGTCACACGGGATGATCTGATGAATATCGTCTGGGGCTTCGACTATATCGGCGGACAGCGGACGGTGGATGTGCATGTCAGCTCTTTGCGCAAGAAGCTGGAGATGAATCAGCAGAGCGTACAGATTGAATCGATTCGGGGAGTCGGCTATAAGCTCGTCACCTCCGTGGTGAAAAAAGCATAGTTGCTGAAAAATAGAAGCGGGCCTGCTAAGGTGGCGCTTCTTTTTTTTGACTTACTTTAGTTGGGTTCACCGAAAAGTACCCGAATCAGACTCGATGCCATGGCCCGCATTAAAGTTGAAGCTGTTGAGGAGCCCTGGTTTCGAATGACGATGCTTTTGCCATTTCCCGGGAAATTTCTGTCGATTGCTGACGACTGGATGCGGCAGGATGATTTGGAAGCGAATCATTATTTCATGACAAAATCGGATATAATATCAGCCAGATTAGAAATATCTTTTCGGGACATTCTTCACTATACTATGGCTAAGTAAGGAACAAGTTCATGTGAGAGACCGTACCCAAGGAGGACGAACAAAATGTCTGCTAAATTTAGAATAGGGATTATCGGCTGTGGCGGTATTGCCAATGGGAAGCATATGCCGGCATTGAAAAATCAGGCTAACGTTGAAATGGTCGCGTTTTGCGATGTTGAGCTGGAGAGAGCTCAGGAGGCGGCAGCCAAATTCGGAACTCCGGATGCCAAAGTATATGAGGATTATAGAGAGCTTCTGAAGGATAGCTCCATCGATATTGTGCATGTATGCACACCGAACGATTCCCATGCCGAAATCTCGATCGCTTCGCTTGAAGCGGACAAGCATGTCATGTGTGAGAAGCCTATGGCCAAGACAGCCGCTGACGCGCGCAGGATGGTGGAAGCTGCCAAGCGCACCGGCAAGAAGCTGACAATAGGGTATCAAAACCGCTTCCGTTCCGACAGCCAGTACCTGAAGAGAATATGCTCCGACGGCGAGCTGGGCGAGATCTATTTTGCAAAAGCACATGCCATTCGCCGCCGTGCCGTACCGACCTGGGGTGTGTTCCTGGATGAGGAGAAGCAAGGCGGAGGTCCGTTGATCGACATCGGGACGCATGCGCTGGATCTGACCCTTTGGATGATGGACAATTATAAGCCAAAAGCAGTATTGGGCACGGCCTTCCATAAGCTGTCCCAAAAGCATGATGCAGCTAATGCTTGGGGCTCGTGGGACCCGGAGAAATTTACGGTGGAAGATTCGGCGTTCGGAATGATCACCATGCAGAACGGTGCGACGATCATGCTGGAATCCAGCTGGGCCATCAACATGCTGCAAACGGGAGAAGCCAAAACCACCCTTTGCGGCACGGAGGGCGGGGCCGATATGCAGGACGGTTTGCGCATTAACGGTGAAAAGCACAGCCGCCTGTTCATGAATCAAATTCAGCTGGATGCCAAAGGCGTAGACTTCTACGACGGGAAAAAGGAAAGCCCGGCCGATCTGGAAATGCGCTTGTGGCTTGAAGCTGTCGAGCAGGATAAGGAGCCGGTTGTTACGCCGGAGCAGGCCTGCGTCGTTTCGGAAATACTAGAGGCGATCTATGAATCGTCGAAAACAGGGAAGGCCGTCTATTTCGACTGAGACCTGTTACAGCATAACGAGCGAAAGCCCGGGTTCCTTCCAAAATAGAAGGCGCTCGGGCTTTTTTACTTTTTTACGCAGAGAGGGGGGCGCTCACGGCTTTTTCACATGTGAAGAAGGGAGAGGTTTGATTGTGGTCGGCTACTTGCCTGCCTTGCCCTGGACGTACGAGGCATTGAACAGAAACAGCCTCATAAGCAAATACAGCGAAGGGATGAGCAGCAGCAGGCCTGCAATAAAGGCGATGATCAGCGCAATGCCCATTTCCGGGCTTGTGACGCTCTCATGGATCGAAACGATAGGATACAAGATGTACGGCAAATGCGCAGCTCCATAGCCAAAGAAGGCAAAGAAGAATTGCAGCATGACCAGAATAAAGGATAAGCCCAGCCTTTGCCGCTTCCAAATCAAATAGGTTGCGATTAAGAAACAGACGAGCGAGAGCACGAACATCCATGCATAATGAAGCATATTGTCAAAGTGCCACGGATTATGGCGGTATATGGCAAAGAAGACGAGCAGGCTTGCCAGAATCGTTGGGGCGCTCCAGCCGATAGCGAAGCCGCGCAGCACTTCCATTGCCTGGCTGTCCTTGGCTTTATTGGCGTAGTAGGTCAGAAACGCTGCAGAAATAAACAGAATACTGACCAGCGACAGCACCACGACGGACCAGGCGTAGGGACTGGTGAACAGCTTGCCGTACAGAAGGTTGACCTGTCCGTCCTGCTCCTGAATAAATCCTCCTTCCGAGAGGGTCAGCACGATGGACAATGCCGCCGGAATGAACAGGCCGCTAGCGCCATACAGCAGCAAATAGATGCTGTTGTCCTTGGCTCCGTAAGTGCTGAACGCGTAATAGGAGCCGCGAATGGCAAGCAGGATGATCGCAATGCTGCCGGGCAGCAGCAGGGCGGTACCCAGGTAGTAGGCCGTATCAGGGAAAAAGCCGACGATTCCGACCATGAAGAAGATGAGGAATACGTTCGTAACCTCCCACACGGGGGACAAATACCTCTCGATGATGCCATGCACGAGATGCTTCCTTCCCGTAATCGTACTGTAATAACTGAAAAATCCGGCGCCGAAGTCAATCGAGGCGACGATCAAATATCCATAAAGGAAGATCCAGAGTACCGTGATGCCGATAATTTCGATATTCATCTCATTTCGCCCCCCTCCAGGCCTCGTCCGGCCAATTCCTTCTCTGCCGAGTTGCTCCTGAACATTTTGCGAAGCACAGCCCATACCGTAACTCCCAATACCAGGTACAATAGGGCGAACAGCAGCAGCATCCAATCCACATTCGCGGATGTGGTGGCTCCGTGCACGGTTTTCATATAACCACGGAGAATCCAGGGCTGCCGTCCGACCTCGGCCAATATCCAGCCGCATTCGATTGCAAGCATAGCCAGAGGTCCGGAAGCCACAATACAGCGCAGCAGCCAGCGGGGCAGCTCGCCCCCCCCGGTACGGCGGGCTCCTCGGGCGAACAGAATGTACGCCAGGCACAGCACGATCAGGAGGCTGCCGATGGCCACCATCATATCAAACAAGTAATGAATATAGAGCGGAGGCCGCTCATCCGGAGGAATGTCGTTCAATCCGGTTACAACGGCATTCGGCTTGCCGAAGGCAAGAATACTCAAGGCGAATGGAAGCTTAAGCCCATAACGGACTTCATGGTTTTCATCGAGAATTCCGCCGAGGACCAGCGGAGCCCGAGCAGTTGTCTCGAAGTGCCATTCCGCGGCGGCAAGCTTCTCCGGCTGATATTCGGCAAGGAACTTGCCGGACATATCCCCGATGACGGCCGTCAGCACGGAGAACACTAGTCCGGCGAGCATCGTCAGCTTCAATGCTTTGGTGTAATATGCATGTCTTTTCCCTGCGAGCAGCGATACAGCGGCGATGGCCGCCAGCAAAAACGCGCTGGTCATATAGGCGGAGGACAGTACGTGAGCGGTCTTGCTAGGCGTGGCCGGGTTAAACATAGCGACCAGCGGGTCGATATCGATGATGGTTCGCCCCTCCAGCTTGAAGCCTTGAGGCGTATTCATAAAGGCGTTCACCACAGTAATAAAAAAAGCGGATAACGAGGATCCGATAATGACCGGGATGACGATGGAGAAGTGGGTCCACGGATTGCGGAAACGATCCCAAGTATATAAATAAATGCCCAGAAAAATAGCTTCAAAGAAAAAGGCGAAGGTCTCCATGAACAGCGGCAGAGCGATAGCTTGACCGGCTATCTGCATGAAGCTCGGCCACAGCAAATTCAGCTGCATCCCTATGCAAGTTCCGGTGACTACCCCTACGGCGACGGAGATGACGAAGCCGCGTGCCCAACGGCGGGCCAACAGTTGATAGTGAGGGTCCTTCAGCTTGATTCCAAGAAACTCCGCAATGGCAATCATCACGGGAACGCCCACCCCGATCGTGGCGAACAGGATGTGAAAGCCCAAGGTAAGCCCTGTCAATATGCGACTGTACACCGCAGGATCGTAGGACATCATTATCAGCTCCTTATGTCATTAGGCAGGATATGGATTATTGTTATCCATTTCCTCCAATGTTAGTATAAGTATATGAATGTGATTTAATTCACATGGAATGAGGGAATGGTGCTGACGTTGACAGACGCTTTGAACGCTGATATGTTGAACGAAAAGCAGGCCGGCAAGGAGATGTTCATCGATTATTCATTATGTCATGAGTAAGGAGAAGCGATTGTGTATAAAGTGCTGTTGGTAGATGACGAAATGTATGTAAGGAAGGGCTTGATGAGCTTAATCGATTGGGAGCAGCTGGGCTATGTTATCGCCGGGGAGGCGGAGAATGGCCAAGAGGCTCTTGAGCTTATAAAGGAGCTGGAGCCGGACCTGGTCATCATAGATATCCGTATGCCGGTTCTTGACGGTTTGGACGTGATAAGGACTGTGGCGGAGCAGGAGGGGAGTCAGCCCAGCTTCATTATTATAAGCGGCTACCACGATTTCAAGTATGCACAGCAAGCGCTTCGCTACGGCGTTGTCGATTACATATTGAAGCCGATTGACGAAGAGGAGCTCCAGAGCACTCTGCTTAAGCTATGCGATACGATCAACATGAAGAAGCTGACCCGGATAAGCAAGGGCAGGCGTGTCGGAGGATCGGTGCTGGAGCTGCTAATCCAGGGACAAGTGAAGCAGGAGGACGAACCGGAGCTGCTATCGGCCCTCCGTATGGAGGGGGCTGCCCGATTCTGCTGCGCTCTCATTGAGCTGCGCTTGAAAGGGGATACATTTCCGGCGCCCCGACAGGAGCACGTTATAGATTGCATTCTTCAAGTGTTCAATGTGCCCGGTATGTCCGTTGACCGAATTCCTCTGATACAGCATGCTGACGGTAAATACAGCCTCCTCATCCACTACGCGTGGCTGGAGAGCTTTGACCAGAGACTGGAGATCAGCCTTCGAGCCTTGCAGGGAAGCTTAACGAAGCTGGCCCAGGGGACGGTAACCATCTTCGCCGGAAAACCGGTGAGCAGGCTGACGGAGGTGAGGGAATCCTTTGTAACCGCTGGTGAGGCCGCACAGTATCAATTTGCCATGGACGGCGAGACGGTAATCATGTATGAGCAGGTACAGGGGATTCCGCTGTATGCGCTCGATATCGATGCGGAGCTGTATAAGCAGCTGATGGACCAGCTGGAGGAGCAGGATCAGGAAGCCTTGCTGCGCACGGTGGATCATATGTTCCACCAGTTTCAATATAAGCGCTTTGCGCCCCGTGCCATCGGGAATACTATCGCCCGCTGCGTTATCAGCGTAATTCAGCTGGTCAAGGAGCTTGAAGGCGATGAGAAGCCCCTCATAGCATTGCCGGAGATTATGCAGTGGCAGCAGATGAATATAACGCTCAAGGAGCTAAAGGAGCTGCTTGTCCGATTTTTGGTCCAGGCGTCGGAATATCTTGATCAGCTTCGTAAGGAGCAGTCCAAGGGAAGCATCCATAAGGTGAAAAAATATATTGAAACCCATTATGCCGAGAACGTCAGCCTCAAGAGCATTGCGGCAGCCTTCTATATGAATCCGGCTTACCTCGGTCAGCTGTTCCGCAAAACCTACGGCGTCTATTTCAACGATTTTTTACTGCAGCTTCGGATTGAGGAAGCCAAGAAGCTTTTGCGCCAAACCGATTTGCGCATTTATGAAATCGCCCAGACGGTCGGCTTTCAGAATGCAGACTATTTTGTGACCCAATTCGAGAAGCGCGAAAGTGTAACGCCTACTGAATACCGGAATAAAATCATCGGACACTAAAACCAAGGCGGCGGCAATCATGCTAAGATTATTTTTGAATAATGTCAAGCTTCGGAATAAGCTGCTTTTGATGTACTTCTTCTCTGTGTTTATTCCGATTGTATTAACCAACGTTATTTTTTACTACGTCACCACGAATAACGTTAAAAATCAGAAGACCCGGGACGCCGTGACGGCTATGGAGCAAACGAAGAGCGAGATTCGGAATTTCATCGACGAGGCGGTAGGAATCACCTACCTGTTTTATACGGATACCGTGTTTAATCAGATGCTGGATGAGGATTATTCCAGTAACAGCGAATATATCGAGGCTTATCAGTCCTATATTCGACCGTCCTTTTACCGGGTATGGCAAGCGAATAAGTCCGTTAAGGAAGTACAGCTGTTTGTCGATAATCCGACGATTTTGACCTCAAGCAATATCGATCATATTTCGCAAGAGCTTCAAAAAACAGATTGGTACATAACATTGTTTCGGACCAAGGTGCCTTATCCGCTAGTTTACAAATCCGGCAATACGTTAAGCCTGCTCCAGCGTCTCGACAATTATGCTTATTATTCCAATTATCTCAAGCTTTTAAAGGTGGAGCTGAATATGCAGACGATGCAGGAGCTCCTTCAGCATTCCGCCTTTGAGGGTAAGCTTTACCTTGTGGACCCGCAAGGGCGGATCGCGTACTCTAACGATGGTTCCGTTGATTGGGCGAACAGCAATATTTCCATGGCTTCGCTCAGCTTTCCTGATCAGCGTGTTCTAACCTTCCGGTCAGATTATCAAAATATCAATTATTTAAACGGCTGGAGTCTGCGCGGGGTTATGGATGAGGTCAGCATGCTGGAGGAGGTGCGTAAATCCGGTTCCTTCGTCATTATTTTGGCCTGTCTAAATTTCCTGGTGCCGTCAATCATCCTTGTGTTTATCGCCCGTTCCTTGCATGTGCGGCTGATTCGTATTTTGAAGCATATGAAAAAGGTGAAGAATCAAAATTTCGAAACGATTCCCGACGAGGAGTCCAGAGACGAAATCGGCCAGCTGATCGGCGAATTTAACAGGATGACCCTGCAAATCCAGAGCTTGATCGAGGATGTCTATATGGCAGATATTCAAAAAAAGAATTTGGAGCTTAAACAGAGGCAGGCTCAGCTGCATGCGCTTCACAGCCAAATTAATCCGCATTTTTTATTTAATGCGCTGGAGACGATCCGCATGCGGAGCTTGATGAAATCCGAGAAGGAAACGGCCCGAATTATTCAGAATATGGCCAAAATGCTCCGGAGGTCCATAGCCTGGGGACGGGACTGGGTTACGGTAAGAGAGGAAATGGAGCTTGCCTTATGCTTTTTGGAAATTCAGAAGTACCGCTTCGGTGATAGATTGGAATACCGTTTGAATGTGCAGGAGGAGGCGTACGGCAGCTCGATTCCCAAGATGTCCTTTCTCCCCTTTATTGAGAATGCCAGTATTCATGGTGTGGAGAAATCCCCGGAGAGCGGACTCATCTGTATTGATCTATACCTGGAAGAAGATGTTCTCGTATTCCGATTAAGCGATAACGGGATGGGCATTCCGAAGGACAAGTACGCGGAATTGATGGAATATCTTCACGAGAAGGACTCGTTCGGAGAGCATGTTGGAATCAAGAATGTATACACGCGGTTGCAAATGTGTTATGGCGATTCATTCGATTTTCGGATACAGAGCGAGGAAAACTTCGGAACGATCGTCGAAATCCGGCTTCCGTCAGGCGATGCGGTTACATGATGTGAAGGACAAGGGTGCGGCTGAAAGCTTTCCGTATCGGCCCCCCTTGTAAAATGTGTGAATAAGCATGCCCCACTTAGTGGGGTTATTATATTTTCATGCATTTTTCAAAGTATAATCTAAAGTTTGCCGGGTGAACAAGAAAACGATTACGAGCTATACTGAAAATGCTTACATAGAAACTAAATGGTGAAAGGGGAACAAATATAGAAATGGTCAAACGGAAAATAGCACTGGCCGGCTTAGCCGTGTCCCTCCTAGCTGCGACGGTTGCCTGCAGCAAACAGCCTGCGGCAGATAAACAACTAACTACATCCGACGATACAACACCGGTTACCTTCTCGTATTACAGCTTTTCGAGCGGTAAGGATATCATGGCTAACCAGACCGTGATAGGTAAAGAGCTGGAGAAGCAGACAGGTGTCAACTGGAAGATGGAATTTATAGTGGGAGACCAAAAAACGAAGTCCGGCGTCATGATAGCCTCCGGTGATTATCCCGACGTCATAGTACCCGAAGGCGAAATCGATAAGCTGATGGATGCAGGCGCATTCATTGCACTTGATGATCTGATCGAAAAGTACGGACCGAATATTAAACGGGTATATGGCCCGTACATGGATAAATTCCGCCAGAAGGACGGTAAGATCTATCACCTTCCGTTCTCCGCGAACCAAGGATATATCATGGACCCGAACATAGGTCAGGGTGCCTTCTGGATTCAGCGCTCCGTGTTGAAGGAGTTTAATTATCCGAAGATCAAGACGCTTGACGAGTACTTCGATCTCATTAAGAAGTACAAGGAGAAGCATCCGCAAATGGATGGCAAGGATACTATCGGCTTCGTTTCCTTTGCAGGCGTAGCGGACAACTTCTTTACGCTGACGAATCCTCCGATGCACCTCGCCGGATATCCGAACGATGGCGGCGTCATTGTCGATATGAAGACGCAGGAAGCCAAGATTTTTGCAGCTACGGATTTAGAGAAGCGCTGGGTCCAGAAGCTGAACGAGATTAACGCAGAGGGCTTGTTCGACCCTGAATCGTTTGTCGTGAACAAAGACCAATATTTGGCGAAGCTGACCTCCGGCCGCGTTCTTGGTTATTTCAACTACGGCTGGCAAGTAGGCGATGCTACGAACAACCTGAAGAAAGCAGGGATTGATGAGAAACGGTATGCTCCCCTGCCGATCGTATTCGATAAGGACATAAAGGATCAATACATCGATCCGCCGTCCTTCGTGAACAATCGCGGAATCGGAATCTCCGTAAAGGCGAAGGACCCGGTCCGCATTATCAAATATTTCGACAATTTGCTTAAGGAAGAGAACCAAATCCTCACACAATGGGGGATTAAAGACGAGACTTACTCGGTGAACGACAAGGGACGCTTCGTTATGAACGCGGATCAGATCGCCAAGCGTAACGACCCGGAATTTAAGCGCTCTTATGGCTTCCAATATTTTGAATACAGCTGGCCTCGGTATGGCAACAATTCCTTGCTGAAGGACGGCAACGCGTTCGCCGTAGGAAATCAGCCGGAAGTAGCTTCAATGAGCTATACCGAAGGGGATAAGAAGATTCTGGAGGCTTATGGCGCTAAAGTATTTACCGACTTGTTCGCTAAGCCCGATAACCGTCCTTGGTTCCCGGCATGGAGCATTAACCTGGGTCAAGGGACACCGGAACAGCTTTTCGGTCAAAAATCGGGCGACCTGCAGAAGAAATATTTGCCGAAGCTGATCATGGCAAAGCCGGAGCAATTCGATGCGATATGGAACGAGTATGTAGGTGAAATGAACAAATTGGATAAAAAGCAATATGAGGCGACCATAACCAAGGTGGTTAAGGACCGTGCGGCAGGCAAGTGGTAAGCAATATGCGATGAAAGGTTTTCGGAAGGCCGGCTTGCATGAACTCCGGCCTTCTCTTTATAGAAAAAGCTCGGAAAGGAGCAACATCAGGTGAGAAAGCATACAGATACGGCCATCCTGCAGGCAGGAGCAAACGCCTCAAAGCCGCAAGCGTCCCGGCTATCGCTTTTCTTTAAAAAGCTGATGCAGCAAAAAACGCTGGTTGTGATGTCGGTACCGTTCTTGATATGGGTGTTTGTGTTCAAATATGTTCCATTGTGGGGGTGGACCATCGCCTTCCAAAAATACCGGCCTGCGAGAAGCTTCGCTGATCAGGAATGGGTAGGCTTGGCAAACTTTCGGTTTCTGTTTAATGACGATGCGTTTTACAGGGTGCTGCGCAATACGCTTGTGATGAGCTCTATCAAGCTTGTGCTTGGCTTCGTCACGGCGATTGCCTTGGCGATTCTGCTTAACGAGCTGCGCCATTTGGTGTTCAAGCGGGTAGTTCAGACCGTCAGCTACTTACCGCATTTTATTTCTTGGGTCGTTGCGGCCAGCATCATTTCGACAGTGTTATCGCCGGAAGGCATCGTGAATATAATCTTGTTGAAGCTGGGATTTATTGAGGGCCCTGTGCTATGGCTTGGCAAGGGCGAATATTTCTGGGGTATTCTCGGAATGTCCGAGGTTTGGAAAGATGTAGGCTGGAATACGATTGTTTATTTGGCTGCGATCACGACGATCGATCCTTCACAGTATGAAGCGGCTGAAATCGACGGAGCCAACCGGCTGCAGCGCATTGCGTACATTACACTTCCCGGGTTGAAGCCGGTTATTGTCATTTTATTGATTATGAATCTTGGGCATATTCTGGAGTCGGGCTTCGAGCCGCAATACTTGCTCGGGAACGGGATGACCGTGGACTTCTCCGACAACCTTGATATATTCGTGCTGAAATACGGATTGAACATGAACAATTATTCCCTTGCAACGGCGGCAGGCATGTTCAAGACGGTAGTCAGCTTCATATTCCTGTTCGCTGCCAATTCGATCGCGAAGAAGCTGGGCGAAAGCAGACTTTTCTAAGGAGGCAGAGCAAGAATGAGCGACATTACCCCTTCGTCACGGAGATATTCCAATCTGCCGGACACCTTATTCGACATAGGCAACGTGATAGCGATGTGCTGTCTCATGGTTGTCACGCTGTATCCGTTTGTCAACATGGTAGCTGTATCGCTCAATGATGCGAACGATTCGATTCGCGGCGGTATCTACCTATGGCCTCGAATGTTTACTTGGAAGAACTACGAGTACATTTTTAATGAAGCAAGCATTTATCACGCAACCTTAATATCCGCGCTGCGAACGGTCCTCGGTACGGTCGTATCCGTGTTCTGCACGGCCATGCTGGCCTATACGGTCACCCGCCGGGAGTTTGTGCTGCGCAAATTTGTCACGCTGGCTTTCGTCTTCACCATGTACTTCAGCGGGGGCCTCATTCCGGGATACCTGCTGATTCGTGAACTGGGTCTGACGAACTCCTTCTGGGTCTATATCATTCCCGGTATTATCGGTGTATTCAACATGATCGTCATTCGCTCGTTCATCGAGGGCTTGCCGGACGGCTTGCTGGAATCGGCGCGAATTGACGGTGCAGGCGAATTTACGACCTTCATGCAGATTGTGCTCCCGCTAACGGTTCCGGCGCTCGCGACGGTTTCGCTGTTCGTGGCGGTTGGACAATGGAATTCCTGGTTTGATGTGTTCCTGTACAATTCCTCGAACACGAATCTCAGTACCCTTCAGTACGAGCTGATGAAAATATTGCAGACGTCGAACACATCCGCGAATTCCGGCGCTACTGCCGCCGACGCATTCGCTTCCGCTCAAAGTGGTGTTACAGCTGTAACACCGACATCCATACGTGCAACCATGACGATTATCGCCAGCTTGCCGATCATTATCGTGTATCCGTTCTTGCAAAAATATTTTGTCAAGGGCTTGACCGTAGGCGGAGTGAAAGGCTGATACATCAATCGCAATCGGATGAATTGCCTTTCTGCCTGCCCGTGGAGGTAGAATGGCATGCTCTTAAGCATTCCAATCTAGGAGGACATCAAAGTGATAGATAACGGCTATTCTGCCTGGCTTCGATATGAAGAGAGACAAAATAAGGAGATACGGAAGACAGACCTGCAGTGGTTGAAGCAGCTGATTATCCCTGCCAAGGCGGGAGAAGGCCCGCTGCAGACAGCTGTACAGGAGCTTGCCGAGGCCATCGGCAGCATTTCCGGTGAAGCCCTGCAAGTAACAGAGCGCATACCCGGCTCAGGACGTTTTCTGGCTATCGGCGTATACGGCAGCTCCGCATTGGTTAACGCAGCTGTCTCCCAAGATGAAACGGAGAACGTATCGGATGAGTGCTATTGGATTCGGACGGTCCGATCTGCCGATGCTTCATACGAATATGTGGTGCTTGCAGGTCTATCGGAGAAGGGCGCTTTGTATGCCGCCTTCCATTTCTTACGGCTGCTTCAGACAGGCGAGTGCCTCGACGATTTGGATATACGAGAGGCGCCGGTGAACCGGCTTCGGATGCTTAATCACTGGGATAACATCGACGGCAGTATCGAGCGCGGCTATGCAGGGAGGTCTATATTTTTCAACGACAATGCGGTGCTGTCGGACTCCGGGCGCATTCGGGATTATGCGAGATTGGCTGCCTCGGTCGGCATCAACGCCGTTGCTATCAATAACGTCAATGTACACCGTCAGGAAACCTTCCTCATCACGGAGACCTATTTGCCTGATGTAGCCCGAGTGGCTGAGGTATTTCGCAGGTACGGCATCAAGCTGTTCCTAAGCGTAAATTACGCCGGGCCGATGGAGCTTGGAGAGCTGGATACGGCGGACCCGCTTGATCCTGTCGTTGCCGACTGGTGGAAAGCCAAGGCCAAGGATGTATATCGCTATATTCCCGACTTCGGCGGCTTTCTGGTCAAGGCGGATTCCGAGAATCGTCCGGGTCCGTTCACTTATGGTCGTGATCATGCGGATGGCGCCAATATGCTTGGGGAAGCTCTAAGGCCTTATGGAGGTCTTGTGCTATGGAGATGCTTCGTCTATAACTGCCATCAGGACTGGAGAGACCGTTCCACGGATCGGGCGCGTGCGGCGTACGATCATTTCAAACCGCTGGACGGGCGGTTCGCAGACAATGTCATTCTCCAGATCAAGAATGGACCGATGGACTTCCAGGTGCGGGAGCCCGTTTCACCGCTGTTCGGGGCGATGGAGCAAACGAATCAGCTGATGGAGTTCCAGATTACCCAGGAGTATACAGGGCAGCAGAAGCATGTATGCTATTTGATTCCGCAGTGGAAAGAGATACTGGATTTTGATACCTGCATCCAAGGGGAGGGGTCGTCCGTTAAAGCGATCGCCGCAGGCTGCGTGCATCCATACCGCTATTCCGGCATCACGGCGGTAGCGAATATCGGAGACGATGAGAATTGGACCGGACATCATCTCGCGCAGGCTAACCTGTACGGCTTCGGGCGTCTGGCATGGAACCCGGACTTATCCGCCCAAGCCATAGCTGAAGAATGGACGAAGCTCACCTTCGGCCAGGACCCTGAGGTGTTAAAGACGGTTGTCGGCTTCTTGATGGCCTCTTGGCCGATCTATGAGAGCTACACGTCGCCCCTCGGCGTAGGCTGGATGGTTACACCTCACTATCATTACGGACCGGATGTGGACGGGTACGAATATTCCAAGTGGGGAACATACCACTTTGCCGACCGCGACGGCATCGGCGTAGACCGTACACAGGCAACGGGTACAGGTTACACGAAGCAGTATGCCAAACCCAATGAGGAACTTTACGACCGCTTGGATACTTGTCCGGATGAACTGCTGCTGTTTTTCCATCATGTGCCGTATACCTATAAGCTTCATTCAGGTAAAACGGTCATTCAGCATATTTATGACACGCACTTTGAAGGCGTAGAGCAGGTCGAACGATGGAAGGCCGAGTGGCTGAAGCTGGAGGGCAAAATCGATGAAAGCCGCTTTGACCATATCCGCCGGCGAATCGAGACGCAGCTGGAGAGCGCGAGGCAATGGCGCGATGTGATAAATACGTATTTTTACCGAAAATCGGGTATTCCGGACGAGCTGCACCGGAAGATCTACTAGGAGGATTGAGCTATGTCGTCGTCAATGCTGCACGTGCCCGCATTGCATTCCATCTATCGGAATTACTTTGATATAGGCGCAGCGGTCAACTTGAAAACCATCGAATCGGCTAAGGAGCTGATCGCCGCCCATTATAACAGCATCACGGCTGAGAATGATATGAAGTTCGAGCGTGTCCATCCGGAGGAGGAAGTCTATACATTCGACGCCGCCGACCGGATCGCTGATTTTGCCGGTCAACATGGCATGAAGCTGCGTGGTCATACTCTGGTATGGCATAACCAAACCTCCGATTGGGTGTTCACAGGAAAGGACGGATCGCCTGCCGATCGTGAGCTGCTGCTCTCACGCATGAAGTCCCATATCGATACGGTAGTCGGAAGATATAAGGGAAGGGTGTACTGCTGGGATGTCGTGAATGAAGCTATCGAGGACAAAAGCGGGGTATGGCTAAGAGATTCCAGGTGGCTTCAGCAGATTGGGGACGATTTCATTGCCAAGGCGTTCCAATTCGCCCACGAGGCTGACCCGAACGCACTGTTGTTCTATAACGACTATAATGAATGCCATCCTGATAAAAGGGACAAAATCCTTCGTTTGATCCGTTCACTGAAGGAGCAGGACGTGCCGATCCATGGTATTGGTCTTCAAGGGCACTGGAATCTGTACGATCCTTCCCTCGAGACCATTCGCGAAGCGCTGGAGAAATATGCCGAGCTTGGACTAAAGCTCCATATTACCGAGCTGGATGTATCGATGTTCGAGTTTAACGACCGGCGTACAGATTTGCTGGAGCCGACCGAAGAGATGCTGGAACGCCAGGCAGAGCTTTATGAGAAGGTATTCCGCCTGTTCCGCGAGTACAAGGACGTGATTACCTCCGTCACCTTCTGGGGCGCAGCGGACGATTATACCTGGCTTCACAATTTCCCTGTCCGCAGCAGGAAAAATTGGCCGCTCCTGTTCGATGAAAATCATCAGCCAAAGGCTTCCTTCTGGAAGATCGTTAAAGGAACAAGCATTGGGTAAAGGGGAAAATAATCATGAATAAAATGGCAAAGCCAAATGAGCCGTTAGTTACTCATATTTATACCGCGGATCCTTCCGCTCATGTATTTGAAGGCAAGCTTTACATCTATCCTTCCCACGATATTGATCATGATGGACCTACCAACGATAACGGCGATCAATATGCTATGGAGGATTACCATGTTCTATCCATGGATGACCTGTCTTCTCCTTGCATAGATCATGGGGAGGCGCTGCATCTTAAAGATATTCCATGGGCCAAGCAGCAGCTTTGGGCTCCCGATGCCGCGTTTAAAAACAACACGTATTATCTGTTTTTCCCGGCAAGGAACAAAGAGGATGTTTTCCGTATTGGCGTGGCTACAAGCGATTCTCCTTCGGGGCCGTTTAAGCCAGAACCGAATTATATTCCAGGCAGCTTCAGCATTGATCCGGCCGTATTTGTAGACGAAGACACCAAGGCATATATGTATTTCGGCGGTCTGTGGGGAGGGCAGCTGGAAAAATGGCAGCGGGGAATATTTGACCCTGAAGCTGACGGACCTGCTGCAACCGCACCGGCTTTGGGCCCAAGGGTGGCGGTGTTAAGTGAGGATATGCTTTCATTTGCTGAGCAGCCTCAAGAGATATCCATTATCGATGAGAACGGTAACCCGCTCCTGGCCGGGGATGAAGAAAGAAGATTTTTTGAAGGTCCGTGGGTTCATAAATATAACGGGTATTACTATCTATCGTATTCCACGGGGAATACTCATTATCTTGTTTATGCGATGAGCAAAAATCCAAAAGGCCCCTTTGTGTTTAAGGGGAAGATTCTTCCTCCCGTCATCGGATGGACTACTCATCATTCCATTGTCGAATTTCAGGGGAAATGGTATTTATTTTATCATGACTGCTCCTTATCCGGCGGAGTGGATCACAAGCGCTGCGTGAAGTATACAGAGCTTACCTATAATGAAGACGGAACGATCCGAATGATTGACCCTTATAAATAAGGTGATAAAATGCTTTTGGCATAACTCTAGGAAGAAGGATGTCATGGAATACATGGCGTCCTTTTTTAATTTGTAGCTGTTGTCAATATACCCAGGCTAATTTTACCGATAGGCATCTATGTATGAAGGGAAAGCGGGGAAGGGATAGTAATAGTAAATTTGCAAAGGTAAAGAAGGTGAAGCTTTGCTGTACAATCTTTTGATCGCAGCGGCCATCATATGCGTTGCAGGTTTATTTTTCTCCGTTATGGCTATCCGAAAGCAGAATCAACATGAATATGACAAAGGAATGAATAGCGTAAGCAGGAAACATAATATTGTAGCCAACCCGGCATTAATTGCCTATATTTTGTTTCCGGTCGCTGTTGTCATACTTGCTTTGTTATTTATATATTACGGAGGGTAACTATGGATAAACGTCCTTATTATATTTCCGTCCAAGCCAAAACCATTATGCTCAACCAGGGCGATGCCCCTTATGAGTTTGAAATCATGGCAACGGAAGAGGAGATCGATCAGCTGTATGAATGGTTTGAAGAGCTGGATGAATATGAGCAAGGAACGTTCTTCCGTGCTCATGTGCCGGCACTGCCTTATCATCACGATAGCTACAATGATGCCTGCGATTATACTTTAAAGCAAATATACCGGTTTATCGCCGATCATGGCTCCAAACAAACCGGCGACCATATCGCGGCTATGGACCTGGACAATATGGGGCACTGGAATAGCAAATAACAGGAACAGACTCGGGAACCTGGTTCTCTCGAGTCTGCTTATGGTTCTCATTTCTTTTGGCGGTATACCCTTTCGGGCCGTCCGACAACACCATAGGATAGATCGGCATACACGCTGCCGAGACTAACCAGATGCTCAAGATAACGCCGGCTGGTGGATCGGCTGACACCGATGAGTTTGGCAATTTGCTCGGCCGTCATGCCGTCCGGGGCTTGGGAGATGGTCTGGGTCACTTTGACCAGGGTCAGCTTGTCGATCCCTTTGGGCGGGAAGGAGACCTCAGGGCTGCTTTCCTTCTTCGCGGATCCTGCAAGCAAGCGGTCCACATCGCTTTGGCTGATGCTTCGGTTCTCGTTCAACCGGTTCAGCTCGCGGTGAAAATCGAGATAACGAAGCAGCGTCTCCTGCAGCCGGTCAAAGATCAGCGGCTTCATAATATAATCGAAGGCGCCGCTGCGCACGGCCTCCCGGATCGCCTCGGCTTCCTTAGCTGCCGTAATCATCACGGCATCCGTATCCCGATAATGCTGCCGGATATATTGCAAGATGTCCAGGCCGCTCGATCCCGGCAAATAGATGTCGAGAAGCGCGAGATGGGGCCGCAAAATATCCAATTGCTCCTTGGCCTGGGATTCGTCTGTTGCAATGCCGACGACGGCGAAGCCTTCTACCTTCTCGATAAAACGCCGATGAATTTCGGCAATTCTTAGATCATCCTCTACAATCAGCACTTCAACCGTGGGAAGTTGGCTTTGAACAGTCATTTCAGTTCCTCCTTTTCCCGAGTTTGACCTGCTTTGGGTAGGGCTACCGTAAAGATGGTGCCTCCGGCAGGGTTCTTGTGAAAGGTAATATAGCCGTTCAGCTTGCCAACTGCATGCTGCACCAGGGCAAGTCCGATTCCCCGATGGTCTCCTTCCTTGGTCGAAAAGCCTTTTTCATATACAGCGTGAGCCATTTCTTCTGAAATACCTACCCCGGTATCCTCGCATTCAATAATAAGATCTTCCCCCAAATCGGTCATAAACAATTGGACTCGCTTCTCGGGTCTGTCTTCGCACGCGAGCACCGCCTCCATGGCATTGTCGATCAAATTACCAATGATAGTGACAAGTAAATTGCGGTCGATCTGCTCCGGAATATCGCGGAAGGAGCTTTCGTGATCAATCTCAAAGGTCAGCTTCAGCTCCTGAGCATGATTATATTTACCGATCAGGAGCCCGCCGATCATAGGATCGGGAATTTCCCGCATGATGAATTGCACGAAATTTTGATGAACGTTCGTTTCCCTTGTAATGAGATCAACGGCTTCCTGATATGATTCTAGCTGGATTAAGCCGGAAATGACGTACAGCTTATTCGAAAATTCATGGGTTTGCGCCCGAAGCGCATCGGCGAAGCGCCGAACCTGAGACAGCTCCTCGGCGAGCCGGTACAATTCGGATTTGCTTCGAAAGCTCGAAACCGCCCCGGTAACCTGGGAGTTCATATCCAGGATGGGTACCCGATTGACGACAACTTCAAGGTCGCCAATCATCATTTCACGGTCAACCTCCGCGTTTCCAGTTCGAACGACCTCGTGAAGGCGCGTATTGGGAATCACTTCTTCGATATGCTTTCCTGCGATGCTCTCATTCTCAGGCAGCTGAAGGAGCTTCAGGGCATAACGGTTGGCAAGCGTAACGATTCCCTTGCGGTTCACGGCAATGATCCCCTCGTGAATTGATTCGAGAATCGCCTGCTTCTCGGTATAGAGGGCGCCGATTTCCTCCGGCTCTAGGCCATGGATGGAGCGCCGAACGCTTCTTGCAATTAAAATGGACCCGACTATACCAACGGCAAGAACGATCAAAGTAACCCATTCTACTCTAAGCTGATAGATGTCATCGATGTGATCGATATCCTCGGTAAGGAAGCCGACCGATACGATACCGATTACGTAACCGTTTTCATCAAAGACGGGAGCTTTTCCCCGAAGAGAAGGACCGAGAGAGCCGGTAGCTTTGGAAATGATCGATTTACCTTCCAGCACGGGTCCGTTATCACCGCCGACCATTTCTTTACCGATTCGGTCCGTGACCGGATGGGAATAGCGGATGCCGTCCCGATTGCCTACCACGATATATTCGGCATCGATTTTTTCACGGATCGTCTCCACAATGGGCTGGATGGTTTCCGACGGATTAGGCTCATAGAAGGCATGCCGAATTTCGGGCATAAGGGCGATGGTTTCGGCCACTTTAAGCGCCCGGTTGCCGATCTGATCTTCAAACACCGATGTCGTTATATAGTAAAAAATACATCCGAGGCTGACAATAACTAAAGAGAGAAGCGAGCAAATAATGAGAATAAGCTTGGTTTGCAGCCGCATGGTAAGAAACCCCCGTTTGTGGATGAATGATAGTGACTAAGTCGGCGACAGGTTATACGGCTCATTTATCATATCCTACTGCACGTTTGAACTCGGAATGAATATTCCTCAGATAATCATAAACGGTAGCCTCCGTTTGAGCAATTGGCTTGTGCTGGAATTTGCCGGCTTACGCCGTGAACAATATGAACAAAATGCCCACAAAGGAGTTTATGTAAATTAATTTCGTTAAACTTTTATAATTCCGTTCGTGATGGTATTCTGAAAACGCTTCAAAGAAAGCGCATACAATACGGTGGATAAATAACGGAGGGGTTAACATGTTAAAACCTGTTTGGACGTCGTCTTTAAAAATAACAGCCATCGGTCTCTTGGCTATCAGCTTGGCAGCTTGCGGCAATGCGGGATCGAAGCCTGCGGCAGCAGGAGGAGAGAAAGGCAAGGACGCTGCTCAGCCTTCCGCATCGAAATATCCGGAAAAGGCGATCAGCTTGATTGCTCCATCCGGCGCGGGGGGCGGCTGGGATATGACGGCCCGAACAATAGCCAAGGTGCTTTCGGAGACCAAGTCGCTGGATAAGCCGATTACCGTTGAGAACAAGCCGGGCGGGGGCGGCACCGTCTTCATGGCGGAATACGCGACCAAGGATGTGAAGGACAATTACAAGCTGTTCGTGAGCTCGCCGCCGATTTTGATCAACAATTTGAAAAAAGAAGGCAACACGCCGTTCGGCTATAAGGATACGACGCCGCTTGCTCAATTGACCAAGGATTACGGAGCGATCGCGGTAGCCGCAAACTCCAAGTATAACGATTTGAAATCGCTGTTGAACGACATGAAGGCCGATCCGAGCAAATTGACCGTAGCCGGCGGCTCTGCGCCAGGCTCGATGGATCACCTTGTCTCAATTTTGCCGGCGTTTAAATATGGAATCGATCCGAAGAAGATCAAATACGTTTCCTATGACGGAGGCGGCGAAGCCTTAACGGCGCTGCTCGGCGGCAACGCGGACGTGCTCGGCACCGATGCTTCTTCGCTGGATCAATATCTGAAGGCAGGCAAAATCAAGGTGCTTGCTGTATTGGCCCCTCAACGGCTCGGCGGCAGCATGAAGGATGTTCCTACGGTGAAGGAGCAGGGAATTGACGCGGAGTTCCTCATTTGGAGAGGCATTTTCGGTCCGAAAGAGATGAACGCGGACGCCAAGAAATTCTGGGACGATACGCTGAAGAAGATGGTAGAGTCCGAGCAATGGAAAAAAGAAATGCAGGCGAATAACTGGGAAACGGATTATAAAAAAGCGGATGATTTCAAAGCTTATTTAACCGCACAGGAGACGCAAGTCAAAGATGTTTTGACCGCATTGGGCATGCAGAAGTAGGGAGAGGATGGCTATGAATAAAACGTTTGACCGTTACGCCGGAATTGTTTTTCTGGCGATAGGCGCAGCCTTCGCCATCGGGAGCCGCAGCATATCGACAAGCGCGTACGGCAGCAATGTCGGGGCGAACATTTTTCCTATGGTGCTAGGCGCTTTTCTCGCTCTTTTGAGCCTTCGACTTATCTACGAGACGTTTCGCAGGCAGCAGGCAGAGAAACAGAAGCAGAACCTGGACTATAAAAGATTTGGTATTATTTTTGCGGCAGCTGTCCTGTACGCATATTTTCTGGAGGATATCGGGTTCGTCATCTCGACGTTTTTATTCCTGTTCATAGGCTTTCAGACGATGCAAAGGGGAAGAATCTGGATCTCGCTGCTCATTTCCGCATTTTTTTCGTACGGTGTGTATTTTCTGTATGTTAACGTGCTGGACGGTTCTCTTCCCGGATTCCCAACTTGGCTAGGCTTATCATAATTTTACGAGCTTAAGGAAGAAGCATAGGTTCCATGCATAAGCTTGCAGGAGGTAATGAAATTGAGCACGATAGATTATTTGCTTCATGGACTAGGAACAGCGATGCAATGGCATAACCTCGTATTCGTCTTCCTGGGAGTGTTAATCGGCACGGTCGTCGGTGTGCTTCCAGGCATCGGCCCCATGAGCGGCGTTGCGCTC
This sequence comes from Paenibacillus sp. 32352, assembly GCF_002042965.1. Taxonomy (GTDB): domain Bacteria; phylum Bacillota; class Bacilli; order Paenibacillales; family NBRC-103111; genus Paenibacillus_S; species Paenibacillus_S vulneris. The sequence continues at coordinate 348,960 of NZ_MZNT01000001.1, forward strand.
TTGATCCCGATCACGGCGACGATGACAAGCGGGCTGGGGCCTGAAGAAGCCGCTACCAGCTCCATCATATTGCTTGCAGGGGTCTACTACGGCGCTATGTACGGCGGGTCGACGACCTCGATTCTGCTGAATACTCCAGGAGAGTCCTCCTCTGTCGTCACGACGCTTGACGGCTACCAGATGGCCAAACAGGGCAGGGCTGGGGCGGCTCTCGCAATCTCAGCCATCGGCTCCTTCGCGGCAGGCATCATTTCGCTGATCGGCTTGATTTTTCTGGCACGTCCGCTATCCGCGGTGGCGATCAAATTCGGTCCTGCGGAATATTTCTCGCTGATGGTGCTGGGCCTTCTGGCGATAAGCGGGCTCGCCGGCAAATCGATGGTCAAAGCACTTATGATGACCGCGTTCGGTTTGCTGCTCGCGACGATCGGTATTGACAGCGTGTCCGGAGTCGAACGGTTTACCTTCAACATTCCGGAGCTATACCAGGGGCTTGAATTTCTGACGGTTGCCGTAGGTACATTCGCCGTAGGCGAAGTGTTCAAGACGATCCTGGAGCGGGAAGGCAACGACGGCGAGCTTGCGAAGATCAACCGCATTTTGCCGACGAAGCAGGATTTGAAGGATAGCGCGGCCCCGATCGCACGGGGCTCCGTACTTGGCTTCTTCATCGGCCTGCTGCCGGGAGCAGGCGCTATTCTGGCTTCGTTCTTCGCCTACATCGTTGAGAAGAAGCTCAGCAAAAACCCGGATAAATTCGGCAAAGGGGCTATCGAGGGGGTTGCCTCCCCTGAATCGGCGAACAATGCCGCATCCGGCGGAGCCATGATCCCTCTGCTCAGCTTGGGAATCCCGTCCTCAGGGACGACGGCGATTCTGATGGGCGCCTTTATCATGTATAACGTGCAGCCGGGTCCGCTCTTGTTCCAGGACCACCCACAGCTCGCATGGGGTGTTATTGCCAGTATGTTTGTCGGCAACTTGATGCTGCTCGTTTTGAACATGCCTCTCGTGAAAGTGTTCGCCAAGGTCATCGAGACGCCGACCAAATATTTAATTCCTTTGATCATTGTGTTCTCGGTGTTCGGCGTGTATGCCGTGCAATACTCGACCTTCGACCTGCTGCTCATTATGGGCTGCGGCCTTGTCGGATATTTTCTGGCGAAAAATGATTACCCGCTGGCGCCTCTCGTGCTGGGACTTATTCTGGGCCCGATGATGGAGAATAACATGCGCAGAGCGCTGACGATATCCAATGGCGATTTCATGATTTTTCTGCAAAAGCCGGTATCATTAGTCTTTCTGATCATTGGATTATTGTGGATCACAATTCCGCTCTTCCTCAAGATGAGAGGGAAGAACGTACTGGTTAACGAAGAAGGATAAAGAGGACGGAGCGGCAGTGCCGGCGCTAAAAAAGCCGGTACTGCTGCTTATCCGTTATCAAGGTATTCTTTTTTGCAGGGAAATCCCATATGAATATAGTATTTGGTCCTCCATGCCCGTACTATTCCTTGCATTGGAATCGGGAACCCTATTGGCAGAACTCATTAAGAAAGGAAACAAACCGCTATGGATGTTCAATGGTTGCTGTTAGGACTTGTGCAGATTATGTTTATTAATATCGTCTTAAGCGGTGACAACGCGGTCGTTATCGCTCTTGCATGCCGCAGCTTGCCGCAGGAGCAGCAAAAGAAGGCGATCTTTCTGGGGAGCCTGGGAGCTATTGTACTCAGGGTGGTGCTGACCTTTGCCGCTGTATGGTTGCTGCAAATTCCTTATGTTCAGCTGGCGGGCGGCGTGCTGTTATTATGGATCGCGCTGAAATTAATGAAGCAGGAGGATCACGAGGAGAAGCTCGCATCCAGTCATCGGCTCGGAGCCGCCATCAAAACGATTATTGTCGCCGATCTGGTGATGAGTCTGGATAATGTGCTTGCTGTTGCCGGAGCCGCCGCAGGGAATTACCTGTTAATCGGATGTGGACTTGCCTTCAGCATCCCATTGATTATATGGGGAAGCAAGCTGCTGATGAGCTTGATGAAGCGCTACCCGGTTATTGTGCTGCTAGGGGTCGCCCTGCTCGGCTATACATCGGGAGAAATGATGCTTAACGACAAGATGGTCGGTCATGCGGTAGAGTCGCTCAGTCCTGCGCTTCATACGCTGGTTCCGGTTGCGCTCGGCGTTCTCGTCGTCGCTATAGGCAAACTGCTCGAGAAGCGGCAGCATAAGGAGAAGGAGCAGCAGATTCCGGCGGCACAAGAACAAGAGGTACAGAGTCACGTATAAAAAAGTCAGGGCTTAAGATGATAAAAGCTCGGCAGGATGCGTCTGCATGGAAGCAGAGATCCGGCCGAGCTTGTTGTTTGGAGAAAGGCTATTTGACCCCAACGGCGGTTCTCGAATAATCGTATTCGTTGGATTTAGCTATGATGGCATTTTTCGAATCCTTCACAATAATTTCAAGCTTTAGCGGGGATGAGCCTGGTTTGGCCTTATCCGGAAGCATGGAGGCCTTCAGCTCCTTGTCGCTGGTCCATTGGGTCGGAACCTGCTCACCGTTAATGCTTAGAATGCTGTTGAACGGAAGATTCGCTCCCGAGATTTTCAACACATCCCCATCCTGTGAAGACTCGGCTTGAACGCTGTTGATGACCATGGATCCCGTACCGAGCGTGTAATGTTCGTCATGGATCTTATTCTTCAGCCCATCGTAGCCAAATTGTTGACCAAATATAATGTCATACTGTAATCTTTCGTACGTTTTTAAGCTTTCCTTGCTTATTTTCATATCCGCATACCGGTTCTCCGGCGGGATGACCGGAATTCGCTGGTACAGCTGGTACAAGTAATCCGTGTAATAGCTGCCTGGCCTTTGCGCCAGCTTCAAGGTGTAAGGTCCTAGGAACGAAGGGCTCATATCCAAATGCTCCTTCGGCACATGCAGGTAGTTGTTCCACACCAGCACGGGAACCCGGTACATTTTATCGAGAAAATCAGGATCGTTTTCTTTCAGGTAGCCTGTATCTCTATACGCTTTATAGTCATCGCCCAAGCTAGGCAAATGATCCCCGAAGAACACGATGATCGTTGGTTCGTCGATGCTCTCGTAATGGGTCACCATGCGCTTCAGCATGTCGTCAGCGCCAAGCAGTCCTTGGGCATACGTTTCGAGCAAGCCTTTGGATTCCCCTGTGACACCGGTCACCTCAATCGTATTTTCCTTAAACTTACCCGGATAGTAATGGAAGTGGTTTTCCATCGTGTTGGCAAAAATAAAGTCAGGTCCCTCCGTCCGGGCGCTTGCTTCGAATATTTGCCTTGCCACCTCGCGATCCGCAAGATAAGGCCCCTCATAATCCTGCTTCATAAATTCCTGTGAAATGAATTTGGAAAACCCGAATTTCTCATAAACCTTCTTGCTGTTATAGAACCAGCTGTGAAACGGGTTAATGGCTGTCGTCTTGTAGCCCTGCCGCGATAAGATTCCGGCCAGCGAATCGATATCCTTGTTAATGTATTGATTGTAAGCTACCGAGCCTTGTGGCAGGAAACGCATCGAATTGCCTGTGAGCACCTCAAACTCCACATTCGCCGTTCCGCCGCCGTATTGCGGGGACAGCATGGTGCCGCTGGTGTACTTCGAAACCAGTTCATGATAGAACGGAAGCGGGTCGCGGCTGAACTTGATATTCTTGATCTGCGTCGCATCCCAGAACGATTCGCTCAGTACGACGATGATGTTAGGCTTAACGTCCCCCGGATAACTGACGGCGGGGGTTACGGATGAAACGACGTTTCGTATACTGTCGGCGTCATACCCTTCCGGCTGGCTCATAAAGAGGAATTTCATATTCATCATCGTAGAGAGCAGAAATCCGTTCGTACGCACGTTCTCCGACGGGTCCCAGGCCAAATTCTGAACCTTGGTCCAGGTTTTCAAGGATAGAGAGCCGTCGGTGTAGATCGAGCCCAATAGAAGAACGGATGCAATGCCCAGAACTAAACGGTGCTTCCAGCGGAAGAAGAAAGGAAACCGCGGAAGCTTGTAAAGCAGCAGCAGACTGATCGCTATAAACGCAATAATACCGGAAATGACCGTAAAGTTAAGAAGTCCGCTGAGGTATTGCACCATATCCTTCGTTTCGCTCGTTAGCAGCAAATCCCACGGAAGAAAGGGAACGCCAAGAATGCTCAGCTTGACTCCGCTGATTAACCCCATGATAAGACAAAGCGTCGCAACGAGCCAGAAGGACAGCTGAACTCTGCCTGTAATAGCGATAAAAAGAAAGAGAACTGCCAATACAACCAGCGTGTTAAGAAACAGCTCGGGCAGGGCATGGAACGTCCAGCTGAAGGTATCTCCCCAGCCGCCTCTGCTCATGAGCTCCACTAAAAAAACAATCCATATAGACCAGACAACCATGGGCAGCCGCCGTGCGACCTTGATCCCCTGATTGCGAACTGCGAGCTGCAGTTCCCCCATGTATATCACCACATTATCTATATTAAAATATTGTAAACACCATCCTAGTATAGCATACATGGGGGCCATGAACATAAGGGAAAATTCGGGGCTGCACCGCCGTTTGGAAACGCTTTTATCATACCGTTCTTTCAGCCGGAGGAAGCTTTGAAATGCGGCCTGCAAAAGGAAAAGACCGCGCAACCCTTCACAAGGTCATGCGGCCTTCTTCTGCCGGTGAAGACACCTCTCTATTTGATGGCTACGCGATCATCAGATAGCAGCTCGGGTACCGTAACAATGGTATAACCGTTCTCCTTCAGGTAGGAGATAATCAACGGTAGCGCCTCAATCGTATTGTTCAGATTTCCGCCTTTGCCGCCTGCGGAATGCTGCAAAATAATAGCTCCCGGACGCAATTCTTTTTTGACGGCGCTCATGATTTCTGCGGCGGATTTGCCCTTCCAGTCCAGCGTATCGACGGACCAGCCGATAATCTGATGCCCTGCGGCTCCAGCAGCATCCAGGACATCGGCAGATACCGCCCCATAAGGAGCGCGAAAGAGTGCCGGAGCTTGTCCGGTAATGCTCTTCAGCAGGTCATCGGTCTTGTTGATTTCGCTTTGGACCTGTTCGGCATCCTGCTTGGTCAGCAGCTGATGATCCCAAGAATGATTGCCGAGCACATGGCCCTCCTCCAGAATCCGATTGACCATCTGAGGGTGCTTGCGCGCGTTGTCCCCGATCAGGAAGAAGGTGGCGTGGATCTCGTGCTTTTTCAAAATATCCAGTATCCGCGGCGTATACTTGGTGTCGGGGCCATCATCAAATGTTAATGCGACGCGTTTTTCAGCCATTTTTACCTGGTTCACAACGGTGCTGCTGTGATGAACCGGTTCCTTAGTTATGGAGGTCTGGCTGATGGGGGTGGAGCTTAATGCCGGTTCAGGTGCCGGAGACGGTTCGACGGCTTCCTGTTTTACCGGTTTTTGTCCGCATCCCGCTAAGAAAATGATCATCAAAATAACTACAATTGCCGCGTACTTGCTCATCCATTCCACTCACCTTATTATGTCTATCAATCTATGAATCTATTATAGACCAAGCGAGGGAATTTGTCGTGAATTGTCGACCTATTATAAAGAAATATTTGGAGCTTTTTGTCTTTTCATGCGGTACGGATTTGATTATGATGAAAGAGGTTAAGAAAAAGGATATATGAAAGTGTGAACGCAGCCATTATCGAAGAAAAGAGGATGATCTGCATATGAATATTCGCATTGGGATGATCGGAGCCGGAGGGATCGCCAAATCGCGTCATCTGCCCAATTTGAAGGAAATAGAAGGCGTTGAGCTGGCGGCTGTTGCCAATCGGAGATACGAGAACGCACAGGAGGCGGCCGAGCAGTTCGGCTTCCGCAAGGTATATAAGACGTGGCAGGAGGTTGCGGATGATTCCGAGGTAGATGCCGTATTTATCTGCACGCCGCCGATTCTGCACCGGGAAATATCGGAATACTGCATCGCCAGAGGGAAGCATGTATTCTCGCAAGCCCGTATGGCTATGAATCTGGAGGATGCTTTGCAGATGTACAAGCTGGACCAATCGACGAGCCTGACGACGATGCTGTGCCCTCCGCCGAATTATATGAAGGTAGAGCCGTTCGTCATGCAGCTGCTGAAGGACGGGGAGCTTGGCGAGGTTCGTCATGTTCATTTGACACACCCTTCATCGCAATATGCGGATGCGTCCAAGCCGCTGTATTGGAGACAGAGAGCGGATTTGCAGGGCATCAATGTGCTGGATGTCGGGATAATGGGCGAAGTACTGAATAAATGGTTCGGTCCTATGCAGTCTTTATGTGCAGACGGGCGTATCTGGGTGGAAGAACGGCCTCAAGACGGGGATGGCAGGAGCAGGGTGGAGCTGCCGGATTCGGTTACGGTTCTGGGGCAGTTTGCCCGGGGGCCGCTGCTGACAGCCTTGTTCACAGGAGCGGTGCAGGGTGGACAATCCCAGCTGACCATTTATGGAAGCAAAGGGACGCTGACCTGTTATCCTGAACGGACTCAGCTGGTTTTACATACCGGAGGCGAGGAAAGGAAGTTGGAGGTGCCGGAAGCGCAGCGCAAGGAGTGGACCGTAGAGCGCGATTTCATTCAAGCGGTGCGCAGCGGCACCAAAGGCAGTCCGTCTTTCACCGACGGAGTCCGTTATATGGCGTTCACCCAGGCTGTTATGGACTCCATCCGTACGGGACAGCGAGTGGAAGTTGCTCACATAGAATAGCCGACAGAAGCTTGTGAAAACGATGGAAGTGCCCTGCATCCCCGATCGGTGGAGCGCAGGGCATTTTCCTGTACTCATGACAGTGTATAAGGGACATTAGAATAAGCTGAATAATGCGCTCATGAAGCTTTTTTTCTTGGCGGCTTTCGGCGTTTCGCGGAGGGAGGCGAGGGTACGTTCGGAATAGCGGGACATGGAGCGCTGAATGCTCTCAACATCCGCCGCCAACGCCTGAACGGTTTTGCGTATTTCCTCAAGCTCGGTCCGATGCTGCAAAATTTGCATGGAAACGATATCGTCCGCTTTTTTCGCCAGCTGAAGCTCCAGCTGATTGATACGCTGAAGAAGCTCCTCCGTAACAGGAGATGGCTGTGAGGGAATAAATGACGGGGACGTCTTCACAGTAGGAGAGTCCTCGTTCAAGATAGCCTGCATCGTCTTGCCTTGCTGAAGCTGCTCATGAATAGATCTCAGACGTTCTATGTCTTCGGGAGAATAAATGTAATGACCGAGCGCATCCTTTTGAAACCATCCTTGAAAAAAGGCAACCCAACGCTTCACCGTAGTGGAGCTTACCCCAAGCATCTGAGCGGCTTCTTTGGTAGATACAAATTCCATCTTCACATCCTCCGATCTGTTTCTTGAAATGAATTATTGCTTCCTGATACTAGCTATTCGCCTCATTTCCCCGAGTCCCTGCAAGGGTGACAAAGGTAGTGCTCATTCGCTAAAGAAAGTAGTTTTTCTATGCAATCGTCATGGATGCGACAATCTTTCCCGGCGGCGTGTCAATAAGGCGGGGAATTCGGGAAAAAGGTCAAATTGAAAAAGAGAAGGGCGACAAGCTTCGCCCTTCTCCTGAAGTCTATCCTTTTTATCCTATGCTAACGAGCTTTTTCTCCCCCTCTTGCTTGCGGGGACCTGCTCCCGGGTCTGTCCCGGCTCCCTGCTCTACAACAGGTTCTTCTAGCTGGCAACGGGCTGCATTCCCGTCCGAATCGGAGTCCGCTTCCGTGCGCGATTCATCTTTCATCGAACCGGCGGAAGACGGGGGAAGACAGGTCTCCTGATCCGCATAGTCATCAATCTGGAATTGATGAATTTCATGGAACAGCTTGCTCGACAGCTCCAGAATATCGTCGGCTTGGGAAGCAATAAGCTGGATAGCGGTGTCCTGCTGCACCGAGGTGGAATTGACCTCCTCCACACCTGCCGCGGTTTCCTGAGCGATAGCTGCGACGAACTGAACCGACTCCACCAGCTTGCCGTTCATTTCCTTCGCGGTGCCGATCTGCTCCTGCATATGGTCGATATGCTCGGACAAAATGTCCATCGACGTGCGGATCTGTTGGAACGCGTCGATGCTCTCAGTCATTTTGTTGTTCTGCTGATCGAACGATTGTCTGGCGACATTCAGGTTCGCTTCAAGCTCCTTGGTCTGCTCAAGCAGCGCACGGATAATGACCGCGATGGATTTGGACGATTCATTCGTCTGCTGAGACAGCTGCCGGACCTCTTCGGCGATAACGGAGAAGCCGCGTCCTTGTGCGCCCGCACGTGCCGCCTCGATAGCGGCGTTCAAAGCCAATACATTGGTCTGATGCGAGATATCGGTAATGGTATTGATGATTTGATGAATTTGCACCGTGCTGCCGGATAGGCTTTCCATGGCGGCGTACACTTTGTTCAGCACCTCTTCGGAGGATTGGGTAGCTGCTCTTAATGTTTCCATGGAGGTGGAGCCCAAATGGGTGTTAAATGCGGCCTCCCGGCTTTTTTGCTGAATCGTTCTGGAATTCTCTGCTATTTTCTCTATCTCGTGCTCCACCTCGGCAATCAGATACGTACTGTGCTCCGTTTGTCCGGCCTGCTGATCAGCGCCCGTAGATATTTCCTGTATGGCTCGGATAATATCAGCGTTGGCGGCCGCCGTAGAGCTGGAGAAGCCATGGAAGGAGCTGGAGTGCTCGGACAGCGACAAGGCGATGGATTGCATATGCGAGAGCATGTCGCGAATCTGATCGATCATGTGGTCAAAGCTGCGGCTCAGCTCACCGAGCTCGTCCTTGGAGCTGCTGTTGATTTTGGCTCTTAAGTCGCCTCTGGCCATGGCTTGTACCGCCTGCTGCAGCTTGCGGATGGGCTTGACGAACGAACCGATCAGCAGAGCGGCGATGGTGACACCCGATACGACGACAAGGACGGAGGCTACCCACATGGCGATGACCGTACGGTCCAGCAGCGTCTGGGTTTCCGCTATCGCTTGCGCCGCGTCCTGCGAGTAGGCGACATAGAATTGGTCCACATTGACGAATATGTCCGCCATCAATCTTTGCGATTCATTATATAAGTACTCCATATTTTTATCGAGGTCCGCCGCAGGAAGCTTGTTCTCCTGTACCAGCTTGGCCGCAACGTCGAACGTATTCGTATATTCAACCGTTAACGAAATCAGCTTGCTGCGCCATTTGGCTTGTTCCGCTGTAGTGGCCGTATCGCCTATTCTTTTGATCATTCCATCGAAAACTTGTCTTTTCTCATTATATTTTGGGATGTACTCGGCTTTCTTGGAAATTTCAAGACCCGATGCAATGATATTCAGCTCCTGCACCATTTCCTTTAATTCCAGGGCCATCAGCTTTAATTCCACCTTATCGTTCTGCTGGCTTAGATGCACCTTCATTTGATCCACCTGACGAAGATTGTACAAGGCTGCGATCAGAAACAAGACAAGCATCGCGGTCATGCCGAACACCAGCTTCATTTTTAAAGTCCAATTTGATAGAGTCGGCAGCTTCTTTGTCTTTGCGCTCATGAATAACCCCTCCACTTTTCCTTCATTAATAGAACCGGGACATTCGATCGAAGTCCTAGATCCTTTTTCCTATAGTATAGAAAGGGTTTATTAACACAGTGCCAAATATATGTAAAAAGTAATGAAATTCGACAAAAATAACTTTTACATTCCGTTTACGTTTTGAGGGTTTAAACTTTACATTGGCTTGTTAAGATGTCCAAGTAAACAAAATACGAGCCAAAATAAAGGGAGGACATGAAGAGATGTTTAAACATTTCTCGAAAAAAGGTTTCACCTTCGCATTGATCACCATTCTTCTTATGGGGGTTCTCGCAGCCTGCGGTACGAAAACACCGGCTCCTGATTCAAAAGCACAAACGAACGGCGCAGCTCCTGCTAACACGGACAAGAAGCCAGAACCGGCCACGGAATTGACAGGAACTGTAACGGCATCCGGATCCAGCGCATTGCTTCCTTTGGTCAAACAAGCTTCCACTGAATTCATGGAAAAAAATCCGAAGGTTACTGTTAACGTAACGGCCGGCGGTTCCGGTACAGGTCTGAAAAACGTCGCTGACGGTACTTCCGATATCGGTAACTCCGACATCGCAGCCGGTGACGAGTACAAAGATAAAGGCTTGGTTGACCACGTAGTGGCTATTGCTCCATTCGCACTGATCGTTAATAAAGATGTGAACGTAGATAACTTGACGAAAGCTCAAGCTGCCGATATTTTCATGGGTAAAATTACGAACTGGAAAGAAGTTGGCGGTAAAGACGCTAAAATCGTAGTGGTTCATCGTCCGGACAGCTCCGGTTCCCGTGCTCTTGTGAAACAAATCGTATTGGATAAGCAAGAATTTACAAAAGACGGCGTAACTCAAGAGTCCAGCGGTGCGGTTGCAACAACAGTAGGGTCTACTCCAGGCTCTATCGGTTATGTTGATACTCCTTACTTGAACGACACTATCAAAGCTTTGAAATTCGAAGGCGTAGCTTTCTCTAAAGAAACGATCAAGGAAGGCAAATATCCTTTGTACGGTATCGAGCATATGTACACTAAAGGCGAAGCTAAAGGCGCTGTGAAAGCATTCATCGACTATATCTCTAGCCCAGAGTTCCAAGGTAAGAAAGTGGAAGAGCTGAAGTTCCTGCCTGCTGATCTGCTGAAAAAATAACAATGCTTCATGAGAGATCCGGTTCTATAGAGCCGGGTCTCTTTTTTGACATAAAAGATGATTTTTTCAACGCGTTTCAATCATTTTTTACATTGTCTTAACAATTCAACGGCATGGCTTTAACAAATGTCCTCTATGATAAAAAAGAACCATACAAGGCGCACGGACGTTGGATGACGGTGCAGCAAGCCGTGGTCGTTCATTTAATAAAGAAGTAGGGGGCAAAAGGTCGTGAATTCTTTCGTTGACAAGCTGAATGAGAGAGCAACAGTAGAAAAGAAAGTTAGCCGCTGGACCAAGCAACAAAACCGCACGGATCAAGTGATGAAATGGATCTTTGTCGGCAGCGCCATCCTGGTATCAGCCATTATATTCTCCATTATTGCATTCGTAGGAATCCAAGGAGTCAAGACATTCTCCGGCGTATCCCCTTGGGAGTTCTTTTTCTCAACGGATTGGACGCCGAGCCAGAATAAATTCGGGATATTTTCCTTCTTGTACAGCACGCTGCTGCTGACGCTGTTATCTGTAGTATTTTCCGTACCGCTGGCTTTATCCGGTGCAGTGTTCATGGCAAAAATTGCGCCAAATTGGGTGCGTGAGATCATGCGTCCGGCAACGGACCTTTTCGTAGGGATTCCATCCGTAGTATACGGCTTGATAGGATTAACCGTCGTTGTTCCGATGCTCGCCAAAATGACGGGAACAATCGGGTACGGAATTTTGCCTGCAGCGATTATTCTGGCGATTATGATCCTTCCGACGATCCTGTCCATCTCTGAAGATGCGATTCGCGCTTTGCCCGGCAGATTGGAAGAAGCGTCGCTTGCACTGGGGGCTACCCGCTGGCAGACGATCTGGAGAGTGCTGATTCCGGCTGCTCGTCCAGGTATCATAACAGGGATTATTCTTGGAATGGGCAGAGCGATCGGCGAGACCATGGCCGTGTTTATGGTTATCGGGAACTCGCCGCAAATGCCGGGATCACTGCTGGAATCGACTACCGTACTCACAACCGCGATCGTTAAAGATATGGGGAACACGAATTACGGTACGACCTGGAATAACGCGCTTTATTTGATGGCGCTGGTGCTGCTCCTGATCTCCTTGTCCATGATCGTTATCATCCGGTTGGTTGCCAAGAGGAGTGAATTGAAATGACAAGTAAAACAACGGATCGTATCGCTACGGCATTCTTCTGGATAACCGGCATCATGATCATGCTGCTGCTGGCGTGGTTCCTGATTCGAATCTTGGGTGACGGATTGCCGCAGCTATCCTGGAAATTCATTACCGGCAAGCCTCAGGAGATTATGGCTGGCGGCGGCGTAGGGCCGATGCTGTTCAACTCCTTCTATATCTTGTTCTTGTCCCTGTTGTTCTCCCTTCCTATCGGGATCGGAGCGGGAGTGTACTTATCGATCTATGCCAAGCAAAATAAATTTACGGATTTCATAAGAGTTTCCGTGGAAGCATTGTCTTCCGTACCATCCATCGTTTTCGGATTGTTTGGCTTCCTGCTGTTTGTGAACTTGTTTGGATTGAAATTTTCCATTATTGGCGGCGCGGCTACGTTATCCCTGCTGAATCTGCCGGTCTTGGTTCGCGTAACCGAGGAATCGCTTCGTTCGGTTCCGGAATCATACTGGGAAGCATCTCTTGCACTCGGATCGACCCGTTGGCAGGCGATTCGTAAAGTGCTCTTGCCTGCCGCTATGCCGAGCTTGATTACCGGGATTACCCTTGTGGCCGGACGGGCCTTGGGGGAGTCGGCCATCCTGATCTATACCGCCGGTCTGTCCGTATCCCGTTTCTTCCCGGATTGGAATCCGCTCGCGATGGGAGAGACGCTGGCCACGCATCTATGGTACGTCCAATCGGAGGCTATCGTTCCTGACGCCAAGCAAATTGCCAAAGGAAGCGCAGCGCTGCTGCTTATCGTCGTGCTGGTATTCAACCTGCTGATCGGAATTCCTAGCCGCTTATTACAAAAAAGACTTTCCGGGGGGAAATAAGCATGATGGAGAAAAACAAAATCAAAGTAGAAAAGCTCAACCTGTTTTATGGAGAAAATCAGGCGCTGCACAGCATTGGATTAGAAATCAAAAACAACTCCATTGTGGCCCTGATCGGTCCTTCCGGCTGTGGTAAATCGACCTTTCTCCGCACATTGAACCGGATGAACGACCTTATCGACAGCGTTAGAATTACAGGCAGCATTTATGTGGATGGACAAAACATTTATGGCCAAGAGATGGACGTCGTGTCCTTGCGCAAAAAGGTCGGCATGGTATTCCAGCGCCCGAATCCTTTTCCAATGAGCATTTACGATAACATTGCCTATGGGCCTAGAATACATGGCACGAAGAAGAAAGCCGTCTTGGATGAAATTGTGGAAAAAAGCTTGGTGCAAGCCGCGTTGTGGGATGAGGTAAAGGATCGCCTGCATAAATCCGCTCTCGGCTTGTCCGGCGGTCAGCAGCAGCGTCTTTGCATCGCCCGGCTGCTGGCGGTAGAGCCAGACGTTCTGTTGATGGATGAGCCTACATCCGCTTTGGACCCGATCTCTACCTTGAAGGTGGAGGAGCTGACGCAAACCTTGAAGGAGAAATATACGATTATTATCGTGACGCACAACATGCAGCAGGCCGCACGTATTTCCGACTTCACTTCTTTCTTCCTGAACGGCGAGTTAATTGAATCTGATCAAACGGATAAAATTTTTACCGCACCAACGGATCAAAGAACGGAAGATTACATCACCGGGCGTTTCGGATAATGCAAACGATGCGAGGGGGCTATTATGGATACTAGAACAAGTTTTCACCAAAATGTCGATGAGCTGCAGCAATCGCTTCTGAAGATGGGCAATCTGGTCGAGGAATCCATCTCGAACGCGGTTGACGCCTTAGCCAAGCTGGATGACAAGCTGGCGAAGAAGATCGTGGTCGAAGATGATATCATCGACGGCATGATGCTGGAGATCGAGGAGCGCTGCTTGCGCCTTATCGCGCTCCAGCAGCCGATGGCAGGAGATCTGCGCATCATCGGCACCGCGTTGAAGATCGCAACGGATCTGGAGCGGATCAGCGATCACGCTGTTGATATCGCCAAGATCGCGATCCGCTTATCCGGCGAAGAGCTTATCAAGCCGCTGGAGGATATCCCGCATATGGCGGTGCTCGTGCGGGAAATGCTGCACGAAAGCCTGCTGTCCTACACCGAGCGCAATATTCACCGCGCGGCTGCGCTGGCCGAAAAGGATGACGAGGTCGATAAGCTGTACAGCAGCCTGATGAACGAAATTATCGGGATGATGAACAGCGAGTTTGCCCGCAACCGTCAGCTGTCGCATCTGATGTTCGTAGCTCACTATTTGGAGCGGGTTGCCGACCATTGCACGAATATCGGCGAAGGCGTCATTTATATTGTGACGGGGAAGCGGAAGGATTTGAACATATGATGGGAGGACCGCTTTGGCGGTCTTTTTGTTTGTTGAGGGGCTTGCAGAAATTGAAAATAGCAACGGTACCCCGGTGAGATATCCCCTTCCGGTCGCTGTTGTTCTCGGGAAATTTTGATTCATATTCGCTTTTATAGCGGGTATTTCCCGAGAACAAAGGCGAACGCTATCGCTCCTGCAGGGGATACCTCACCTCTTACCTTTAGCATTTTTCTAAATTTAAGAGCTCAACAATCCCCCCAGACCGCCAAAGCGATTGGGGGGAGTAGAAGGGAAGATAGGCCGCCGTTGAACCGGCGGCCTTGATTTCAATGCGGTTGCTTTCGGGATCGATAATGACCCCGATGGTAAACCGGCTTCTCTTGAGCACCGCCGAGGCAACGCCTTTATCCTCAATCATGAAAACAGCTTTCGTGTTACCCTGATGTCAACCGGCGATCGGTTTGTGAAAGCTTCTAATATGGCAAGGTATAACCCGCAATTCGGACAGAGCAAGAGGCTTTATTCTTATCTTAAGAGGATTTACATTAGATTTACAAAACTGACTTAGGACTTTTACACTGGGTTAAACATCCTATGCTAGAGTGGGATATATATCCATTAGCCCACAGAGGGGATGAGACGTATGACCGCTGTCCACAAGAATTCGGTCTTCCACGCGGATAAGACATATTTACAGAACGAAATTCAAATGATATTGCGGCATAAAATGCTCCATTCCGTTTATCAGCCTATCGTATCCTTGAAGGACGGCAGTATTTTAGGCTATGAAGCGTTGACGAGGGGACCTCATAATCACCCGTTCCATTCACCGCTGCCGTTATTTACTTATGCCGACGAGACAGGACAGCTGTACCCGCTGGATAGGCTGGCAAGGGAGAAAGCGATTCAAGGAGCCTTCTTCGCCTCCGGGCCAGAGCTCTTGTTCATCAATATATCCGCAGCAATTCTTTACGACCCCCAGTTCGAGCCGGGAAGGACGTTGGAGCTGCTGCAGGCACAAGGAATGAGTCCGGATCGGATCGTATTCGAAATAACGGAGAGAAGCTCCATTGAAGACTTTTCCATGGCTAAGAAGCTGCTTATGCATTATCGCAATCAAGGCTACCGCATTGCCATCGATGACGCCGGTGCGGGATATTCGTCCTTGCAGGCGATTGCCGAGCTGCATCCCGATTTTATAAAGATGGACCGTTCCCTGGTGCAGGGCGTAGAATCGCATAAAACGAAGGAAGCGATACTGGAAACCTTCGTTTCTTTTGCCCAAAAGCTGAATATAGAGATCATTGCGGAAGGCATCGAGCATCCGGACGAGCTGCATCATTTGACCCGAATGGGCATTCATTACGGGCAAGGATACTTATTGGGGAGACCTTCCTTGGAGAAAGCGGCGCTGGCTCCGGAGCTGGTCGAACGCATCGTCCAACAGCGCAAAATCCACGATTCGGCGGGCAGCACATGGGCTATCGGCGATTTGATTGCGCCTATCCGTACCTTTGACAACAAGGCGCTGATATCGGAGGTAGCGAACTATTTTAAATCGAATGTGAACGCGCCTGGCGTCGTCATTGTTTGCAAGGATGTGCCCGTCGGTTTGATGATGCGGGAAAGATTGTTTCAGCAGCTGGCCGGCCAATACGGGTTTTCTCTGTTCTGGAACCGGACGATCGATCAGGTGATGGATGCGGAGCCGTTGATCGTGGATCAGCATATGCCGGTGGAGACGGTATCCCAGCTGGCGACTTCGAGAGATATCAACAACTTGTACGACCTGGTTATCATTACGAACGAGGGGAAGATGGCGGGAGCCGCTTCCATTCGCGCCATATTGGAATGCATCACTAACGCCAGGATGGAGAGTGCGAAGGTAGCCAGTCCTTTGACCGGGTTGCCCGGGAACATTCAAATTCATCGGGAGCTCAATAAATGGCTGATGGAGAAGAAGCGATTTTCGGTTATTTATGCGGATTTGGATTATTTTAAATGGTTCAATGACCGGTACGGATTTCAAAAAGGGGATCAGCTTATCCAATATACGGCCGATGTGATTCAGCAGTCGATCGTGGTATGCGGGAAGCCGTTCGATTTTGTCGGCCATATCGGAGGTGACGACTTTATCGCCATCACCTCGTCCGTGGACTCGGAGAAGCTGTGCAGGGAGATTATTCGCCGGTTCGATCAGGGCGTAAGGCTCTTCTATGAAGGAGATGATTGGTGCTATGTGGAGGACCGCGGCGGCAATCGGATCGAGGCGAACGGGGTAACCATTTCTTTATCGCTGATCGTATGCGAGCTGGCAGAGGCAGTTACCTTGGAGCAAATATCTAAGGCCTCGGCAAGATTGAAGAAGCTGTCCAAAGGTTATCCCGGCAGCATCGTTCACTGCGAATGTCTTGGACTTGAGCAGCCTCGAGATCAGAATAGCTCCAGCAGCTGATCCATTTGCTGGATGCAGTACACATTGCGCTTTCCCAGCTTCTGTTGGGAGATCTTCCTGGCTGCGGTGCTGTGGGATTGAACCCAGACGGCATCCAGCCCCGCTTTAGTCGCCCCGCAAACATCATGCTTCCATGAGTTTCCTACCATGACCAGCTGCCTCGGAGATAACTCCATCGTACGGATGGCCGTTTTAAATAAAGGAATGTTGGGCTTTTTGTCTGCAGAGCTTCTGGCTGTAAATATCCGTTCTTCCGGAAAATACCCGTTCAGCTTGAACCGTTGGAGCAAGTGGGTTACTTCGCTTCTCGGACTATTGCTGATGATGGCCAATTTGAAGCGCGGTGCCAGCGCTTGCAGCGTCTCCTCTACCTTGGGGGCTAATGATTTGGCGGCGAGCCGGGCTTTGCGCACCAGCTGGAAAAAATCGTTGGTAAACTGCTGATGGACTGGGACTCGAAGCTCTCTGAGCGCACTTTGCAGGCACTGCTGCTGCAAATCGTCCAGCTGCAGCCGCGCGGTACGGTTTTTTTTGTGCTGCTGCCAGTAGTTCTGATACTTGCTCCACAGCTCCTCTGCTTGTGGAACATCGCTTTGGACCGAACGGGAGTAATAGTCGTTCCAAACGGAGCGGAAAGCCTGCTCGAAGTGAATCCCCTGATGGATCAAGGTTTGATTGACGTCAAAACAGATGGCTTTCTTGCCCTGGGGCCGGGTTGAGGTGCTCATAACATTCTACCTCCGTTTTGCGCGAAAAGCATCGCCTTATATTCTATGTTTATGCTCATGCGGCCGCCGTCACCCCTAAGAATGGGAATGTGCGCCTAAGCTTTTTTTCTCTTGTTGTCCTATGCTATCATGGAGTAGTGATGTTAAGGAAAATGGGGTGTAACGATGTCGAAATTAATTTTGATTGACGGCAACAGTATTGCTAATCGCGCATTTTATGCATTACCTTTACTCAGCAATTCGAGCGGTCTGCATACGAATGCCGTATTCGGATTCACGACGATGCTGTTGAAGCTGCTGGAGGAGCAAAAACCGACTCACTTTCTCGTTGCCTTTGATGCGGGGAAGGTCACGTTTCGACATAAGGATTACGCTGACTATAAAGGCGGAAGAGCCAAGACGCCTCCTGAGCTGTCTGAGCAGTTTCCGCTGCTTCGCGATTTGATTCGCGCCTTCGGCATGGCCCAATTCGAGCTGGAGGGCTATGAAGCGGACGATATTATCGGCACGCTCACCCGGATAGCCGACGAGAAGGGGGATATCGAAGTTCTGGTCGTGACAGGGGACAAGGATATGCTGCAGCTGGCCTCAGACCGGGTTACCATCGCTTTGACGCGAAAGGGCATCAGTGAGGTTGAGCTGTACGATACAAGCGAGATTAAAGAAAAATACGGCTTAACGCCGAAGCAAATTATAGATTTGAAGGGCTTGATGGGGGATGCCTCCGATAATATCCCGGGAATTCCGGGCGTAGGGGAGAAGACTGCGCTCAAGCTGCTTCACGAATATGAGACGGTGGAGGGCGTTCTGGCCCATACGGATCAATTGAAAGGCAAGATGAAGGAAAAGGTCGAGCAGCATGCGGACGACGCCCGAATGAGCAAGGAGCTGGCGACGATCTTCCGCGAGGTGCCGCTCACGACCAAATGGGAGGAGCTTGCCTTTACAGGTTATGACGGACAAGCTCTCGCTGATATGTTCCGTAAATTGGAATTTAAATCGCTTCTCGAGAAAATGGACTTCTCGACCGCGGATTCCGATAATGGAGCTCAAGCTTCCCAGGTCGACATTGACGTTGTTACTGTCCAGGATCGGCAAGGCTTGGCGGCCTTGGTGGAGGCGCTCCCCCAGGTTACCTGTCTGCACGTCGAGGCTGCCGGGGATAATCCGCATATCGCGGAGATGATAGGTATTGCCCTGTACACGGAGCACAAATGCTACTATGTGCCAGCCGAGCTGCTTGAATGGAAGGATGAGGAAGCGCTATCGTTCAAAGCCTGGCTCGAGTCTCCGGAGAAATCGATAGCCATCTATGATCAGCATCGGGCGGCTCTAGTTTTGGCATGGCGCGGCATTCATTTGCGCGGTACTTCCTTCGACATCCTTTTGGCCGCTTATTTGCTGGACCCGACGGAATCGGCGCTGACCTTGAGCGGGCTGTCGGTCAAATACGGCTTGCCTGTGCTGAAATCGGACGAGGAGGTATTCGGCAAAGGCGCCAAGTTCCATATTCCGGAGCTGGAGCTGCTGAGCGATCATTTGTCCCGCAAGGCGATGACGATTCATAGCTTGGTAGAGCCGATGAAGCGCGATTTGGAGCAAAGCGAAATGAACGAGCTGTTCTATGAGCTGGAGAAGCCGTTGGCCAGCGTCCTTGCGGACATGGAGGAAAAGGGCATCAAGGTCGATATCGAGGCTTTGAAGCAGTATGGCCAGGAGCTTGGGACACAGCTGGAAGCTATTATGAGATCGATCTATGACGCGACCGGGACGGAGTTCAATATCAACTCGCCGAAGCAGCTTGGTGAGATTTTATTCGAAAAGCTGCAGCTGCCTACGATCAAAAAGACGAAAACCGGCTATTCGACCGACGCCGAGGTGCTCGAGAAGCTCGAGCCGTATCATCCTGCGATCGGTCATATTCTTCACTACCGGACCTTGGCCAAGCTCCAGTCTACCTATGTGGAAGGGCTGCTCAAAGAGGTTCGTCCGGATACGGGGAAGGTGCATACCTACTACCGGCAGACCATTGCGGCAACCGGCCGCCTGAGCAGCCAGTATCCGAATCTGCAGAACATCCCGATCCGGCTGGAGGAAGGACGCAAAATCCGCAAGGTCTTCGTCCCTTCTAAGCCGGGATGGTCCATCCTGACGGCGGACTATTCGCAGATTGAGCTGCGGGTGCTGGCCCATATTTCGCAGGATGAGAAGCTGATTGAAGCTTTTATCAAGGACATGGACATTCATACGAAGACGGCGATGGACGTATTCGGAGTGTCTGAGGATGCGGTGGATTCCAACATGCGCCGTCAGGCGAAAGCCGTCAATTTCGGGATTGTGTACGGCATCAGCGATTACGGCTTGTCACAGAACCTGAACATTACCCGAAAAGACGCCTCGCAGTTTATTGAGCAGTATTTCGCCGTCTTCCAAGGCGTTCGCCAATATATGGACGACATTGTGAAGAAAGCCCGCCAGGACGGCTACGTGACGACGCTGCTGAATCGCCGCCGCTACTTGCCGGAGATTACGGCGTCTAACTTCAATCTCCGTTCCTTCGCGGAACGGACGGCGATGAATACGCCGATTCAGGGTACCGCCGCCGATATCATTAAGCTGGCCATGGTTCAAATGGATGAACGCTTGAAGCGGGACGGGCTCCAAAGCCAGATGCTTCTTCAGGTGCATGATGAACTGGTGTTCGAAGTGCCGGAGGATGAAATCGAGACGATGAAAACAACCGTAGCCGAAGTGATGGAGAATGCGTTGAAGCTCGTCGTTCCTCTAAAAGTGGAAGTCGACACAGGCTTGAACTGGTATGAAGCTAAGTAATATAATATAGGTTCTTTCCGAGATCCAAGCATCCGGGGAATGTGCGAAGGACGAGCTGTGATAGAGGCCGATGCACGTTCCTCATCCCTTTTTTAGCCGCTTGGGACATTCAGATTCACTATAGCTTGTCGGTAGACGTTGAAATAAATATACAGCTTCGAGGTGAACAGCATGCCGGAATTGCCGGAGGTAGAAACGGTTAAACGAACATTAAATCAGCTGATCGTCGGTAAAACCATAGAGCAGGTTGACGTCCGTTTGCGCCGCATTATTCAGCGCCCGGAGGAGCCTGACGAATTTGCCCTGCTGCTTCAGGGACAGACGTTTCATGGAGTGGACCGCAGAGGAAAGTTCCTCCTTCTTCGCACGGATGATTTTACTCTTGTCTCCCATCTGCGGATGGAAGGCCGTTACGGCGTCTACGACAAGAACGATCCCATGGAGCTTCATACGCATGTGGTGTTTCATTTTACCGATGGAAGCGAATTGAGATATAAGGACGTACGCCAGTTCGGCACGATGCATTTGTTCCCCAAAGGAACGGAGCTTAACGAGCAGCCGCTCAAAAAGCTCGGACTTGAGCCGCTGGACGAGACGTTTACATTGGATGCCTTCATAAGAAAGCTGGAAGGACGGACTACCAAAATCAAGCCCTTGCTCTTGAATCAGGAATATATCGTCGGGATAGGGAATATTTATGTGGATGAGTCCTTGTTTGCTGCAGGAATTCACCCTGAACGGGAAGCGGGATCGCTCTCGCGCAAGGAATTGGCTGCCTTGTATGAAGCCATCATCCAAACCTTGAACGATGCCGTAGCGGCCGGAGGGTCCTCTATCAAGTCCTACGTGAACGGTCAGGGGGAAATCGGAATGTTTCAGCATCAGCTGCAAATGTATGGCCGTAAAGGCGAGCCCTGCCAGCATTGCGGACATGAGATTGAAAAGACGGTTGTCGCAGGCCGCGGAACTCATTTTTGCCCGAAATGCCAGCCCTTGAAGCGAAAGAATGCTAGAAAAGCCGGTGCTTAAAGAAGCCTTCTGACGGGTTTCGCATGATGCACCCCCCGCCCATATCCGCCATATAGTAAAGGAGTACAAAGGTCGGGAGGGAACTACCATGCTGCCTTTTATCTCCTTGTTGATATTGGCTTTAGCCGTCAGTCTGGACGGATTTGGCGTTGGTGTCATGTACGGCTTGCGTAAAATACGTATGCCGCTCTTATCGGTTGCTATCATTTCTTGCTGCTCGGGTTTTATCATTTATCTTGCCATGCAAATCGGGGTGTTCATCAGCCAATTTGTCGATCCGGTGTTTGCCAGGGCGATTGGGGGCGTAATCCTGATCGGGATTGGCATCTGGGCGGTCTATCAAGTCATGATGGAGAAAAAGGATGCGGACAACGGGGATTCCCGCGATTCATCCGGAGTGCCTGTTCGTACTGCGGGAGGGAACAGCGTCCCGACGACACGGGAAGTGCTGAATATTGAGTTGAAGCGTTTTGGACTGGTTATTCAAATTTTGCGTACGCCATCCATTGCGGACATGGACCGTTCGGGTAATATTTCACCTTACGAAGCTTTGCTTCTGGGGATTGCGCTGTCACTGGACGCCTTCGGAGCGGGGATCGGGGCCGCTTTGATCGGCTTTGCACCGCTTCTTACCTCCGCCGTGATCGCGTTGGCCAGCGGGACTTTCCTGGCGACCGGCTTACGAATAGGTTATAAGTATTCGGATATGTCCTGGCTCCGCCGGTTATCGGTTTTTCCCGGATGTATATTGATTATTATGGGTATTATGAAATTGATATAATGTACTATTTATAGCGGGGCATAACTAACCTAGAACGTCGAAGGAGAATTCCCTATGAATATCGGTTTAACCGGAGGCATCGCCTGCGGCAAAAGCACCGTATCCCAGATGCTGGTGCAGCGCGGCGCGATGCTGGTTGATGCCGACCGTATTGCCAGAGAGGTAGTGGAGCCTGGCAGTCCCGTTCTGACGCAAATTGTGGAACGGTTCGGATCGGAAGTTTTGAATCCAGATGGTACGTTGTTTCGTAAAAAGCTGGGAGCATTGGTCTTTGGCAATCCGCAGGCATTAAAAGACCTGGAAAATATCATGCATCCTTCGATCCGTGCGCTAATTCGCGAAAGAATGCAGGAGTATGAGCAATCGCATCCGGACAAGCTGGTGGTCGTCGATATTCCCTTGTTATATGAATCGGGATTGCAGTCGATGTTCGAAGCCGTCATGGTAGTGTACATACCGCGCAGTCTTCAGCTTCAGCGTCTCATGGACCGGGACAAGCTCACGGAAGACCAAGCGGAAGCACGGCTCAAAGCCCAATTGGATATTGAACAGAAGAAAGCCAAGGCTGACATTGTCATAGATAATCAAGGGACGCTTGCGGATACGGAGAAACAGGTGGAGGCGTTCTTAAGGGGAAGGAGGCTGCTATGAGCATCGGCTTTTGGCGGAAAAAGCGAGTATTTGCTCTTCTTTTAATTACCTTCGTAGTTCTTATGTTCCTTAGCAGTGATATTGTGGGTAAATGGTTATATCCGATCCGCTATCAAGAGGAAATACGGCAGCATGCCGCGAGCTACGAGGTGGACCCGCTATTGGTTGCAGCCATTATTCGAGTTGAATCCAATTATAAGTTGAACATTTCATCCAAAAAAGGCGCCTACGGTTTAATGCAGCTTATGCCAGACACCTCAGAGTGGATCGTGGATGCCGGACGGTTTTCCCCATCCTATAAGAATGATTTGGATAATCCATCCGTCAGCATTGAGCTGGGGACATGGTACCTGGGGTATCTACATAAGGAGTTTAATGGGAACACCATCGCTGCCATTGCCGGTTATAACGCCGGTCAGGGGAAAGTAAACCGGTGGCTTCAGAATAAAGAATGGGATGGCACCTTACAAAATTCGGATTCCATTCCTTATGGTGAAACGAGGCATTACATTCAGCGCGTTTTGTATTATTATAATAAATATCATAAGCTTTATGCGAAGGAATGGGGAATCGCTCCTCAAAAATAAAGAAGCATTGGACAGGCCCCCTAAGGAGCAACTGTCCAATACTTCTACCCGGCTTCTACTTAGCGGTTGCCGCCAGCAAGTGTTTGCTCAGCGATTTGCACCAGGCGACGAGTAATATGACCCCCGATGGCACCAGTGTCACGAGTAGCCATGTTACCGTAGTAACCGTCTTGAGGGATAGCGATACCCAACTCTTGAGCAACTTCATATTTCAGTTGATCCAAAGCTGCGTTAGCTTGAGGTACCACCAAAGCGTTACTGCTGCGAGATTGTCCTGCACCCATGTCTGTTCACCTCCTTGTAAGTTGGTAAACCTATTATGTGCTTTTCCCTGAAGATCATTACAGGGATTCGCTGGCAATATCTGCACGCCTGATTTCGTAACCAAGAGGAGTGATAAAGAAATGAAATGCCCATACTGTGACTATAACGGAACCAAGGTGTTGGATTCGCGCTCGGCCAATGAGAACAAATCGATTCGTCGAAGAAGAGAATGCGAGAAATGTACCAAGCGATTCACCACCTTCGAAATGGTGGAGGAGACTCCTCTTATTGTTATTAAGAAGGATGGCAGCCGTGAGGAATTCAGCCGGGAAAAAATGCTCCGGGGCTTGATTCGCGCCTGTGAGAAGCGTCCGGTGTCTGTAGACCAGCTTGATATGATCGTATCCGAAGTCGAAAAGCAGATCCGCAATACGGCAAGCGCTGAGGTGGACAGCCGCGAAATCGGTGAGATCGTCATGGAACAGCTGTACCCGGTGGACGAGGTCGCTTATATCCGGTTCGCATCCGTCTATCGCCAATTCAAAGACATCAACATGTTCATGCGGGAGCTGACAGACATCTTGTCCAAGCATCAAGTAGGAGAAGATAAAAAGTAATAAGCAGGTGCGGGGAATCCATCGGTGATATCCTTTGAGCACCTGTTTTATTTGCTTGATGGGTCCGCGAAAAAAATATTGAATTATCGCTTGACGATAGGCCGAGCACCGTGTATAATACCTAATTGTCGGGTGAAAAATTTACCGAAATCATACGGGGCCTTAGCTCAGCTGGGAGAGCGCATCGCTGGCAGCGATGAGGTCAGGGGTTCGATCCCCCTAGGCTCCATAAAAAAAGCGTCACTACGGATAGCGTAGTGGCGTTTTTTTATTTTCGCTGGGGGAGCGAACCCCTGAGAGGGGTTCAGTCCGCGCGCAGGTAGCGGAGCGGACGAGCACGGCGTTGAATTCTACCGCTAGGCTTGTCGTCGGAGGGGGCTCCGTCAGCAAGTAAAATGAGGAATTCAACATCCCCCTAGGCTCCATAGTAATTTAAACGGCAGAGATGCCGTTTTTTTTGTTTAGTATGCTTAATTAAAAGCTAACAAATCTCGAGAAAAACCTTACAATTTGCAGTAAACAAGTTGAAGGGGACGAGTGGTTATTTCACAACTCAGGTTCTCTTGAAGAGCCCATTGCAACAAATGCAGTTTTATACTCAGGCTTCGATTAGGAGGCCCAAAACAAGTCATCGGTGCATATCGATGACTTGTTTTACGTTAAGTTGATTCATAGTGACCCCAGTTTAACTATGAACAAGAATGTTTGTCCACTGAAAGCGTAGTATTAAAGAAAAAGCAATCGCCCTGTTCTTCGTTGAAGGCAGGGCGATTCAATTTGCTCTGTTCCAAATGCACCGTTGAAAGGCGGCCAGAAGCCTAAGAGCGATTGCCTTGGTTTCCGGAGTTTATCCGAGGAAAGGTTGTTTTTATATAGAGCCTATTCTCCAAAATGATAACCATCTGCCGGTTCCTCAATGTGCACCATTACCCGAACCAGATAATCCTCTGCATGTTGCAACACGATCTCATCCTGCATGTAATCCTCGTAAGCATCCCCCTTAATGACGTACTGTTTCTCTTTGATATAATCAAAGATTTTTGTATAGATCTTATCGGTATCCCCATAATCTGCTCTGGCATAAGACACGAGATAGAATCCCTCCGGTCTATAGGCCTGTTTGTGATGCTTTGTCGTCATGAAGCTGTACATATGGGAGATCATGTTGCCATTCGTCTTCAGCAGATCATCTTTGGGAATGATGACCCCACTGGGGTATCCCAGTGGCGCATGCTCCTTGTTCAGCCGCACCCGAAAATCCTCCCAGAGCTCCTCAGGGAACTCCTTTTTGGATGAGTAGATGCGGCGGCTCAGCAGCAAGGGGGTTTTAGGTTGCCAGATGACCTGCATTGGGCTGGTGTCCAGATGCATGGATTGCTCTATATTTTCCGCACGCTGTATAATCATTTGTTTCGCTCGAGTCAGTTTGGTGATCTGCAGTTGCAGATTCCTCTCCTGTTTACGCAGCAGTTGGAGGATAGTTTCCGGAGAACGCTCACCGAGATACTGCTGGATTTCCTCCAGGGACATGCCCAGCTCTTTGAAAATATGAATAACGCCGATCGTTTCAAACTGGCTGTGGCTGTAATAGCGATAACCGTTATCTGCCACAAAGGCAGGTTTGAACAGACCGATGCGGTCGTAGTAAATAAGGGTTTTGCGCGAAACCTCGGACAGCTTGGAAAAAGCACTAATGGACAGCATTTCATTTGGATGCATAGGTACCCCCAGATCAAAAAGTAGATTGACTGTATAGTTGCTATACAGTTTATAATACATTTGTTCTGATTGCCAGTCTACTTTCAGATCGCAGATCAGTGTGCTTATTTCAGATGAGGAGAATGCTTATGGTAAGGAAATTACTGCAAAGTGTACGGGAATATAAAAAAGATACGTGGCTGACCCCTTTGTTTTTACTTGGTGAAGTGGCCATGGAAGCCATTATCCCGCTGTTTATGGCCGAATTAATTGATCAGGGGTTCACGGGGGGGCAGATGAATCAGGTGATGAAGTACGGCTTGATTCTAGTGTTGTTTGCCCTTGTGTCTCTGGTCTTTGGGGCGCTGGCGGGTAAGCATTCTGCGATTGCCATGTCGGGGTTCGGAAAAAATTTGCGTTATGACCTGTTCTGTCATGTGCAGGGGCTGTCGTATTCCAATATGGATAAATTCTCAACCTCAGGTATCGTCACCAGGCTGACTACGGATATTACGCATGTGCAAAATGCATTTCTGATGATTATCCGGATTGCCTTTCACAGTCCGGTGATGATGATTTTTGCAACGATTATGACGTATCGCATCAGCCCGTCCATTGCTGCTTGGTTCATGATTGTTATCCCTGTCCTGGCCATTGGCATGATCATCATCATGAAGTATTCTTTTCCGATTTTTGAGCGTGCCTTTGGCAGTTACGATGATCTGAATAAAGTTGTTCAGGAAAATGTACGCGGCATTCGAGTCGTGAAATCCTATGTACGAGAAGAGCGTGAGGTATCCAAGTTTCAAGCCGTATCTCAGCGGATATTTGCACAGATGGTTAAGGCAGAACGCATTATGTCGTACGAACTTCCATTGATGCAAATTGTGCTGTATGCCGTGATGCTGATCATCTCCTGGATTGGAGCCAAACTGGTTGTGGGTGGAAGCATGACTACCGGCGAGCTTACGAGTGTATTCACGTATTCCATGCAAATTCTAATGAGCTTGATGACCCTGGGCATCGTCGTTGTTATGATTGCCATTGCTCGCGCTTCGGCAGGCCGGATTCATGATCTGTTAAGTGAACAGCCGGACATTACCAGTCCGGAATCGCCAGTTACAGAGCTGCACAGTGGAGAGATTGAATTCCGTAAGGTGTCCTTCCGTTACTCCGACAAAGCCGAGAATGATGCTCTGTCTGGTATCAATCTGCGAATGGCTTCGGGACAGACGATCGGTATTATAGGAGCTGCGGGCAGTGCAAAGTCCACCTTGGTGCAACTGATTCCACGTCTATATGATGCCAGTGAGGGTGAAGTCCTTGTCAGTGGAGTCAATGTGAAGGAATACGATTTAAATGTTCTTCGCAGCCAGGTCGCGATGGTATTGCAAAAAAACGTCCTGTTTGAAGGTACGATTAAGGAGAACCTGCGTTGGGGCAATGAAAATGCGACCGATGATGAGTTGATTGAAGCGTGCAAAGCGGCGCAGGCACATGAGTTTATTTCCACGTTTCCGGATGGATATGACACTCATTTGGCACAAGGCGGTACTAACGTTTCGGGAGGTCAGAAGCAGAGACTGTGTATCGCCAGAGCTTTGCTCAAAAAACCGAAGATTCTGATTCTGGATGATTCCACCAGCGCTGTAGATACACGGACCGACGCGTTAATCCGCAGCGTTTTCAAGGAAAGCATACCGAATACAACCAAAATTATTATTGCCCAGCGTATTGCATCTGTTGAAGATGCTGATCAAATTGTCGTGCTGGATGAAGGCAAGATGGTGGATATCGGAACCCATCAGGAACTGCTGGGTAGAAATACCATTTATCAAGAAGCTTATTTTACACAGACGAAAGGCGGTGAAGCACTGGATGGATAACATCAATTACGGCCGGACAATAAAACGTCTGCTAGCCTACTTTAAATATTATAAATTCAGAACGGCATTGGCGCTGTTCCTAGTTCTGGTTAGTTCCGCCGTCTCTGTCGCTTCAGCGGCCTTTCTGCGAATGCTGATCGACGATTTTATTACGCCGTTGCTCGGAAATCAGAATCCAGTGTTTGACGCCTTGTTACAGGCTTTAATCATTCTGGCTGTAATCTACGCTGCTGGAGTCATTAGTACGTTTGTCTCGAAACGGCTGATGATTACTATCTCACAGCAGATTATGAAGAGGATTCGTGACCGCTTATTCGATCAGATGCAGAAGCTGCCGATTAAATATTTTGACCGTAAAGCCCACGGGGATATTATGAGTCATTACACGAACGATGTGGACACACTGAACATGATGCTGACGGATGGATTGTCCCAGCTGTTGTCCACTGCGGTGACAGTGTTGGTCGTTCTCGGTACGATGTTGTATCTGGATGTGCCGTTAACGATCGTGGTTGTGCTTGGTGCACTTGCCATGCTCTGGATTACCAAAACCGTGGGTACTAAGGCAACCCAGCACTTTTTCCGGCAGCAGGAATCGATCGGTGTGGTGGATGGATATATTGAGGAGATCATTCATGGGCAAAAAGTGGTGCAGGTGTTCGGTCGCGAGCAAAAAGTGATGGAACAATTCGCCCGCCTGAATGATAGACTGTTTGACGACTCGGCGACAGCTAACAAATATTCGAATATTCTCATGCCAATCAATGCGAATCTGGCCACACTAATCTATGTGCTTGTGGCCATTGCAGGCGGAGCTATGGCGTTATCGGGCTGGAATGCCGGTCTGAGTCTGGGAATTATCGCTGCTTTTCTGAGTTTATCCCGTAATTTCACAATGCCCATTGCCGAAATTTCCTCGCAAGTCAGCATGTTTGTCGTGGCACTTGCAGGGGCTCAGCGGATCTTTAACCTGATGGATGAACAGCCTGAAGCAGATGAGGGCTGTGTGACCTTGGAGAAAAACCAGAATCAGGACGGATGGGTCTGGAAACTGGAGGACGGAACAAGCGTTGTTCTAAAAGGCAAAGTGGAGTTTAAGGACGTCAGCTTTACGTATGACGGAAAGAAACAAGTACTTCAGA
Organism: Paenibacillus sp. 32352; assembly: GCF_002042965.1. Taxonomy (GTDB): domain Bacteria; phylum Bacillota; class Bacilli; order Paenibacillales; family NBRC-103111; genus Paenibacillus_S; species Paenibacillus_S vulneris. The sequence continues at coordinate 377,808 of NZ_MZNT01000001.1, forward strand.
ATATGACGTTATATGCTATGCCTGGACAGAAACTCGCGTTCGTAGGCGCAACGGGTGCGGGCAAGACTACCGTAGCCAATCTGCTCAATCGTTTTTACGATATTACAGAAGGCGAGATCATCTATGATGGCATTAATATTCAGCGTATTCGAAAAGCAGATTTGCGGCGTTCTCTGGGAATTGTACTGCAGGATACCCATCTGTTCTCGGGCACGGTCGCTGAGAACATTCGATACGGGAGGCTGGAGGCCAGTGACGATGAGGTGATCCAGGCAGCGAAGCTGTCGTATGCGGCGAGTTTTATTGAACGTTTGCCTGACGGGTATGAGACCCAGCTTGATGGCAACGGCAATGGACTGTCACAGGGACAGAGTCAGTTGTTGGCGATTGCCAGAGCAGCGATTGCCAATCCGCCCGTCATGATTCTGGATGAAGCAACCTCATCCATCGATACACGAACAGAAGCGCTGGTCCAGAAGGGGATGGATAACCTGATGGAGGGCCGAACCGTGTTTGTGATCGCCCACCGGTTATCTACCGTACGAAATTCCGATGCCATTATGGTTCTTGAAAAAGGCCAAATCAAGGAACGCGGGGATCACGAGCAGTTGCTGGCAGCTAAAGGGATTTATTATCAATTGTACACAGGGGCCTTTGAGTGGGATTAACGGACAGATTCAAACATCAACTAATGAAATGTATGCTTGATCATATTGAGCTCTGGGGAGCATTTAAAAGAAAAAGGGTTGCTCTAGCCTATCAAAGCGATATTTATAAGCCATTTTAAAGAAGCCGATGGGGGAGGCTTGACCGCTAAAACTTAGTGTGTAATTAGTCGTATAAAGTTATGTTGCGGTGAAGCACGCCCCCGTCTGGGCAGTGCAATTGACAATAGTGGGAGAGCGCATCGCTGGCAGCGATGGGGTCAGGGGTTCAGTCCGCGCGGACAGAGCGGTTGAAAAGGCTACAGAGGACAAACTTCAAGCGAAGGAGCACGGCGTTGAATTCTACCGCTAAGGTTGTCCTCGTCGAATAGGCTTCGTCAGCAAGTTCAATCAGTGATTGAAACATCCCCCTTGGCTCCACCATACATAAACTTCAAACACGCCAATCCGGCGTGTTTTTTGATTTGGCAATGTTGTTGGCGAAAGAGCGAACCCCATAATGTTCGAGCATCACTTCCAATCACATCGAGGGTTTGACTTGCATGTTGTAGTACTGTATAGTAGTAATATGACAAACAAAAGATCAAGCATTTCAAACAAAGATATCGTCCTGCAGACCGCATCGACCTTATTTCTAACAAAAGGGTTTCAAGTGACAAGCATGGACGAAATTGTTGCCCTCAGCAAAGTTTCAAAAACCAACATTTATTACCACTATAAAAGTAAGGAGGAGCTTTTGTTAGCAATTGTCGATCAATTGATCTCGCGGTACGAAGAACGAATATCCCGTACCTTGACGCAAGACATGTCCATTCCTGCAAAAATGGAGCGATTATTTCGAATCCTCACGGAGGATAATGAACAAATCGATTATGTTGGTGGATGTCCGTTCCTGACACTTTATACGCAGACTTCCCATTCCTCTTCGGAAGCGAGAGCTAAAATAAAAGCATTCTTCGATAAACAACTACAACTTGTTGAGAAGCTGCTGGAAGAAGGCATAGAAAAGAAAGAATTGAGCCGGAATCTGCCCGTCCATGAGACAGCGGCATTGATTGTCACCTCCATCGAAGGAGCTCTATTCCTAACCAAGGCCACCAACAATCCAATGCTAGCTCAGAATCTTATTCAAGCTTTTGCTTCGATGCTTAAGTAATTAGTTACTTAAGTCATTTTTTTGCACTGACTAGTACTGTTAAGTACTATTAAATGAATCGAAAGGCAGATGATTCAATTGAAAATATTCCTGACTGGCGGGACGGGTTATATCGGTAGCCATATTCTTGCCGAGTTAATATCCAAACATCACGACATTATTGTACTCGTGCGAAGTCTTGATCGCTTTCAACATACCCTCGGGCGGTTACATTTGCTTGAGGCGCAACACGTTACTGCAGTAATAGGAGATTTGTCGAAACCGAAATTAGGGCTATCCCCGAACGATTACAAACGAATACAAAATTCCGATATCATCGTTCATGCGGGCGGTCCCATGAATATTGAGTTAAGCCAGACTGAGGCAGAGCAAGCTTTTCTTAATCCTGCCATCGAATTGGCCGAACTTTCCGAAAAAATCCATATGAAGAAAGGATTGAAGCAATTCATTCATGTTGTTGGCTATATGAGTCCATATAACGAGCAAAATGCTATTCACAATCTGGATGTGGTTCTTGAGAAAGCTCCCCCGTATGAGAAGATGAAATTTCAAGCGGACTCCTATATACGAAAAGCACTAAAACCGTTAGGCATTCCGCTGTCCACGGTTAATCCCAGTACCGTCATCGGCCATTCTTACTCGGGAATTACGGAGCAGATTGGCGGTCTTAGTATACTGGTAGATTCTGTGAGAAGGAATCTTATGCCACTCGTTCCAGGAGGCAAGGACTACTGGCTGCCGATGGTACATATTGATCATGTGGCATCATTCATTGTTAACTTAGTTCAAACAAAGGAGCTTGCGAGTAATACGTATTTTTTATTGGATCCCAAGAAGGATAGTCCGTCGATCCGTTCATTGATCAGGCAAATTGCGATAGAGATGCGAGCGGCGCCGCCTTTCGGCACAATTCCGCTTGCTTTGTTGAAGTCTTTATTAAGACTTGGCATCGGCAAGCGATTGGGAATTCCCAAAGAATCGATGAATTTTCTCGTGAAATCGGAATTCCCGGTTACCTCGAAGTTTGAACTTGAGCGCAAGAACGGGGTACGGACATCCGTTGTTCCGACCACGCTTCCCTACGTAATCACCGATCTTGATTTCCGGTTAAGCCACCCCTCATCCGAGCACCGCGAAGGGTTCGTGCAACGCAGAAGATCCAAACTGATTTCGTTGGAAAAAGAGAATCACGGTACACCGGTTATTTTTCTGCACGGAACATTCAGCGGGGCCGATTGTTTCGTTCCAATAGCGAAACAATTGAATGATGTCAATACTTGGCTGGTGGACCTTCCCGGATTCGGTCATTCACCGCGTCATCATCATCCTTCTCTGATGGACGGCTATGTAGAGGCTGTGATCGAAATGATTCTCGAGCTGAATCGCCCTATTATTTTGATTGGTCATTCGTTCGGCGGACTTATCGCTGCTAAGGTCATGGAAAGAATCGAGCAGCAGATCAGACAACTCTTGCTATTGCAGCCCGTACTGCATCCCATTCATGCCAAATATAAATATGCAGGTGTTACCAGGTCGATTATGAAACTTATATCTCGCTCCGCGTTCAGAAAAACACTGCTGAAAGCCAATGACTTTATCGCGGACGGCGAACGACTGGATCACTACTCGAACTACGTCATTCATGATCTGCAGTCGGTCCGCATTCGTTCTACCAACGCAATGGTCATGTCAGCGTTAACACAAGTCCAGTCTTTCCAGCTAAAACCCGAATTATGGAACGCCCAAAAAGTACGAATCCATTGGGGTGACCGGGATGCAGCACATCATATTCCGGAACGATTCAAGCACATCGATACAACCTTCATCCCCTTTGGTCATCAATACCCTTTGGAAGCTCCGCATCAGGTGGCTGAGTGGCTTCGTCAAGTTTTGGATCTTGAGTTGTCATAGAAGCATATTCTTCGGATGGCCATTCAATATGTCAAGTATAAATTCCATTGAAATTTGGGGCAGTGAAACCGACCAATGCGGGAGAGCGCATCGCTGGCAGCGATGAGGTTAGGGGGTTCAGTCCACGCGCAGAGAGCGGAGCGGACGAGCACGGCGTTTGTTGGACTCCGCTGGCAGAGATAGGTTAAAGGTTGTCCAGAGGAGCAACGAAGTGTTCAATGTATTGGTACAATGTGCTTTGAATTGAAGTCTAAATATTCAAGATTATGTATAATAATGTCGAAAAAAGTCTTGTCCTGCCTTTATTTTCCTTGTATAATACCTTTATTCTATTTTAGGAGGTACATCTTTGAAAAAGAGGCTTAGCTTTTCCCTATTATTACTAGTTTTTGTTTTTACAACGCTGTTTTCTTCCATTTCGTATGCAGCTACAATCGGTCAGTCAGTACTAAATCCCGAGTCGGGATGGCAGCGTTTTGACGATACCCATAGCAGCATAAAATACACCGGTTCTTGGATAACGGCTACAACAGATCCTTCCACTTACAAAGTTACAATGGCTGTAGGCAATACTCCTGGAAACAGCTTTAAATTTCTTTTCAAAGGTACTAAAGTTAGACTGCTTGCTACCATGAAAGACAGCAGAAGCAGTCATATAAAAGTGTCTGTTGATGGAGCTGTCGATTATTTTAGCGAATATAGTCCGACTGTTGTTCATTTGGGACTTGTGTACGAAAAGACGCAATTACCTGACGGAGTACATACTGTTGAAGTGCAGTTAACAGATACAAATGGACTCTATCTAATGCTGGATGCAGTAGATATTGACGCATCAGGGTATCTTATTGGGGTCGACGGGAACAAATTGACGGCAGCATCCAGTGACTCTACCGTTAATCTTAATTGGACAAGTGTTGTAGGTGCCACCTACTATACCGTTAGTAGAGCATTAACTCCAAATGGTCCGTATAGTGTAATCGGATCGACAGATTCTCTTGAGTTTTCAGACAAAAATGTAACAAACGGAACAACATATTATTATATTGTTACTGCCAAAAGCAGCAGTGGTTTATATTATTCATCTAACGAAGCCTCTGCTACCCCTTCTCTATCTAACCAACAATCAGGAAGAGCCATATTAAAACTCATTATGACTAATGGGGTTGAAAAGGAATATGACCTCTCTATGTCTGAAGTTCAGGCATTTATGGATTGGTATGATGCGAAGGAGACTGGTACCGGTTCAGCTAGATACAAATTTTCTAATGCTGCGAGTATGGGTCCATTTAAAGCTCGCACAGAATACGTAATTTTCGATAAGATTTTAATGTTCAATGTAGATGAATATGACACTGTCCAGTAAATGTAGTTTTTCAGAATAATGATAAAGCTTGCATTGAAATGCCCTGGCCCTTACAAAGGCTTGGGCATATTTTGTTTTTTTCTAGGTTATTTTGGAGAAAGCTCTTTGCCTCTTCATCGTAACCAAACAACATTTTTTCATTTTCTAGCGATATTGAATCGATTCTTTTTATGTTAATGTTAGATTTAAAGATTCGGAGGTGAGGGACAGTTAGATTAAGTTAACTATTTGAGTTTAACGTGTTTATGGAAATGTAAGCGATTTAAAGGGAGTGAGCACTATTGAACAATACTATGAATAAGACACTATCCATCCTGTTAGTATTCACTTTAATGATCGGTTTCTTTGTTGTTCCGCCGCAAGCTGCTCGTGCAGCAACAAGCAAGATTGACGTTGCGCCGAGTGCATTAACTACAGGTGCGAATGTTAAGGTTAGCTCGGAAAATAGTACAAAAAAAGCACCGCTTGCCATTGCTCATAACGGCACCGAGTTCTGGCAATATGGCGGGTCCGCTGCGAATGTTTTTCCAACAGCCGGTAATACCAGTTCCCTTTGGTTAGCTGTAGATTTGGGGACGACTCAAACTTTTGACGAAATCAGCTTCGACATTCCGGCGAGCTTTTCTAGTGTGAAAGCCCGTATGTCTGTCTATGATGTAGTATACACTTCCGATGATAATGTTTGGGCTTCTCTTCCTGCGATAAATAATTCTACTCCAAGCGCGTATGATTGGAGCACAAAATCATGGAAATTAGCCAAACACGTTGACGTACCAGACAGTATAGCTGCGAATGATCCGAATTGGGGATCCTTAACGCCAAGCAATACGAGTTGGACGGCCACAACTACAGGAACCTTAGCGAAGCCTGTAAATGCTCGTTACGTGATGATCCATTTTACGCAGATTTCGGGAAATCCAGGTACACTAGGGATGTCGAACCTTAAAATACTAGGCACCCCAACTAGCCCTACGATTTCTCCGGAAACAAGCTCATATGTAAAAGGGACAGGCAGCGCACCTTCGACAACGATCACACTTAACGGCGCTTCCCTTACCGGAATTGCAAAATCAGGATCAGTAACGGATGTCGTTTATCTTAATCAAACTCAAGATTACAAGCTCGGTCCTATCTCCGGGGGTACTCAATCGGTCACATTTACAGATACTTACCTTGCTTCCCTTCCGGATGGCAGCACCTCGCTGACATTGTATTTTTCAGGCGGATCCAAGCTGCAATATACCATTAGCGTGACATCATCTACATACGCCGACACCTATCTAAACGATCCAGGCAGCGGCTATGCCCTCATCACGCCGAACTATCCGGGAATGAGCCTTACCATTGGCCGCCCGGCTGTTGTAGATGCCAATGCAGCTTCCAATAAGTTTCCTGTTTTCAATGTATCGAAAGCGTTTGCAGGAACATCCATAGCAGGTACGCTCATAGCACCTAATGGAGGGACTGTTTATACTTTCCCTGCGGCTAGTGTGGATGCAAGCGGCAATGCTGTCATCACCGTCCCTGATTCCGTTCCGTTGGTTAAGGGAACTTATAATGCTGCATTAACGTTAATAAAAGACGGGAATACGTTGTATGACAGCTACTACTTCACGGCGATTGATGATTTTGCGAATTACAAATCCATCCCTAATGTTCAGAATTCCAATAATGCAAACGTTGCCAACGTGAATCCTGATTCCTGGGAGAATCAAGTCTATCCGGCCATCCAGATGGATGCTTCCGGTAAAATAACCTATATTCCGGATTATAAAGGCAACCAAATCATGGATTATTCGGCAGTCGGATACAAAGGCGGCGGTGTAGCCATTCCTAATGTGCCCGTGCGTGTAAAGGTGTCACCTCTAGCCAATGACAGTGACGATGCATGGCAAATCATTCAGGATGCCATTGACTACGTCTCGAAGTATCCGATTCAAGAGGATGGGTTCCGCGGAGCCGTATATTTGGAGCCGGGTGTATTCCGCATCAGTAAGCCGCTTAACGTGACAACCTCCGGTGTTGTTATACGTGGGGCTGGTGCGGGAACGGTGACTCCTGTCGTTGGCGATGGTTCCGCTTCCAACCCATACGACGAGCAAATAGCTAGTGAAGAAGCTGAGCCTGGAGTTACCAAGTTGATTTCAACTTGGACGATAGTGAACAACAGTTCCTACACTCCTGCGAAAGATCATGCTTCGACAACAGGCAGTCCTTATACAAAAACGGCCAACAGTACATTAATCAACTTTAACGGACAAAGCGTCACGACATCTGCATCCACAACCATTACGGATCAATATGTAGGAGCCGGGCAATATTCCGTGCACGTTGCAAGTACAGACGGTCTGTCCGCAGGTGACCTCGTAACGGTGCAAAAAGCGGTCAATGCAAACTGGGTACAAGCCATGTACATGGATAAGGTAGACGGCGCAAGCAACTGGCTGCCTAATGGCAAACTGGAAGGCGGATTTGCCGGCACACCTTTCACCGCAGAACGTACGATCAAGAGCATCGATACGGCTTCCAAAACGATAACGTTTGCAGAACCGCTTTCGGATAATCTCGATATGCGCTGGGGCGTTGCCAAAGTCGTAAAAACCGCAGAGAGCGGTCGTATCCGTAATGTGGGCGTTGAAAATATTCAAGGCATCTCGCATTTCTACAATACCAACAAGCCATTGCTGTCCAATAAATATGGCAAATACTTTTTATCTTATAACGACGAGAACCACGCTGAAGTGTTTGTGGCGATGGTGAACGTTCGCGACGGATGGCTGCGTAACTTTACGACTTACCATATTGACAGCGCATTTGTGACAGACGGCAATTCGCGTAACATTACTGTACAGGACGGTAATATTCTGGATCCTGTCAGCTTGATGGATGCGGGAGAACGCCGCTATTCGGTGTACTATAAAAATTCGGAATACATGTTTACTCAGCGTGTATATTCGAGATATATGCGTCATGCGTTTATCGTAGATTCCTATACTTCGGGCCCTAACGTTTTTTATAATAGCGTGAGCGAATACACGTCCAATGCGTCCGAACCGCATTTCCGCTGGTCGTCGGGCGGGTTGTACGATAATGTCAGTGCACGGATCTATCTGCAAAATAGATGGAACATGGGAACCTCCCACGGCTGGGCGGGAGTTAACTATCTGCTGTATAACTTCACCGGTCCGTTTATAGCCACGCAGCCTCAGCTTTCGCCTAACTATGTTATCGGTCATTTCTTTGACAAGAATAATAATCTGTTAGGGTCTGCTACGGACTCGATAACTGGCCGTCAGAAACCGGATAAAGGCGACTCCGTTAACATGGCGAATGCCGGGCTAAACGGAGGCAAGGTACCGAATTTTGAGGCATATGAATACAGCGTGACACAGAAGGTGACACCGGCGGCAAACCAGATGCCGGACAGCCTGTATGTTCAGCAGCTGATTAATAGCCACGGTCCACAAGCCGCTGCTAATCTTGAAGAAAAAACAGTTCCACCTATCGATGATCAGGCAAGCGCGGAAAGGCCGAAATTGAAAAACCTTTTGGTTGACGGACAGGCGGTTTCCGGTTTTTCTCCGGATGTTTACAGCTACACCGTTACGCTGCCTCTAGATCATGATTACTCCAAAAAAACGGAGATAACCGCCCAAGCAGATGCAGGCGTTACCGTTGACATTGCCTATCCTCAAGAGGGTACGGCACAAATTACGCTGACAGATGCTAAAGGTGTGAAGAATTTTTATAGTGTATCATTTATCGCTATTCAAAAGTCACCGATTGTGATTGCAAGCGACCAGCAAGTGGATACGAGCAATTCCAATTATGCGGTAAACGTCCTGAACCCTGGCGATTATGCCGGTGCAGCCTCGCTTCGTTGGGCAGCTAATGGATCGGCATGGATTAGAATGTATTTGGGAGAGACTGCGAAAACGATAAATGGCGTACAAATAGGGTTCGTAGAAAATTCAAGCGGTACCCGTTTCTATAAGTTAAGAGTTGAGTACTCGACTGATGGGCAGAACTGGTCCTTTGTTCCGTCAGGAACTGTAGTCAGCAACACTACGACGACTCCAACATCATGGAACGTAGAATCCAATACGTATATGAACTCACTAACGATCACCGCGGATATAAATAAAAAATTACCGGTAACAAACACCTTACAGACGTTTACATTTGACAAGCCTGTACAAGCTCGCTTTATTAGGATTTCAGGCAATGGAAATTCGGGGAACCAATGGAATAACTATTGGAGGCTTCGTCCCGTATTCCCTCAAGCAGAGCCGGAGTACACGCCTCCTACAGGAGCTACCGTCACAGGACCGGCAGCACTGATTGCAAAGAGCTCTGCGCAGCTTCAGGCACAAGTGACACCTGATACGGCAACCGTAAAAGAAGTGATATGGACATCCAGCAACCCGGCTGTTGCTACCGTGGATTCGACCGGAAAAGTGACCGCCGTTGCAGCAGGAAATGTTACCATCACGGCAACAACGGTAGACGGTACGTTTGTTTCGTCGGGTGTGATCCAGCAAGCCGTAGCCACATATGATTTGACCATCATGAATAGCAGCAACGCCGACTTAAGCTCTCTGAGCCTGTCGAACGGTTCTCTAAGTCCTGCCTTTGCGTCCGGCACAACAGCCTATACGTCGAATGTGGCTGCCGCTGTATCAAGCCTGACAGTAACGGCCAGCGTGTACGATAAGAACGCAACGATGACCGTGAATGGAAATTCATTGGCAAGCGGCCAAACCAGCAGCCCTATCAACCTGCAGATTGGCAGCAATGTGATTACGATCGTAGTGACAGCGCAAGACGGAACTACGAAAACCTACAGCGTAACCGTAACGCGTGTACCCGGCAGCAGCGGCAATCGTGGCAGCAGTGGCGGAAGCGGGGGTGGAGCTGCGCCAGGAGACTCCAAAGTGACCTCGACGGACGGCAAGCTGACGTTACCGGCAGGTAAGTCCGGAGAAGTGAGCTTGAACAACGACATTGTGGTCTCGATCCCTGCCAATGCCAGCAGTAAGGAACTGAAGCTCACCATTGAAAAATTGGTGGACACTTCGTCTCTGATCAAGAAGGAGATTCTGCTCAGCTCGATCTTTGAGATTCTGAAGAACTTCCCGGAAAACTTCAGTCATCCGGTCACGCTGACCTTTACGTTCAATCCGGCAAGCTTGAAAAACAATCAAGCGGCAGGCATCTTCTATTATGACGAAGCGAAGAAAGCATGGATTGAAGTCAAAGGCAGCAAGATCAACGGAAACAAGATTTCCGTCGAAGTCGATCATTTTACGAAATTTGCCGTACTAGCAGTAGATTCTGCGGCGGAGAAGCCAGCTTCTGATGTAAGCCTGAGCGATCTCACGGGTCATTGGGCAGAGGCTATTGTCAAGCAAGCAGTAAACAAAGGAATCGTCAGCGGCTATCCGGATGGTACATTCAAGCCGAATAATTCGGTAACCAGAGCGGAATTCGCCGTCATGCTGATGAACACATTGAAGCCGCAAGGAGACGGAGCAGCACTAACCTTCACCGATAAAGCGGAGATTGGGGCCTGGGCGCAGAAAGCCGTGGCGCAGGCGTTCCAAGCGGGGATTGTGAAAGGCTATGAGGATGGAAGCTTCCGTCCGGATGCCCAAATTACTCGTGCTGAGATGGCTGTAATGCTGTCGAACGCTTTGGGTCTGACCACCGAAGCTAATGCGGTAACCGGCTTTGCGGACGATAAAGACGTTCCTGCATGGGCAAAAGGCGCCGTAGCGTCGATGAAGAAACAGCAGCTTGTAGAAGGCAAGGGAGACAACGAATTCGCTCCCGCAGCCCCTGCAACAAGAGCCGAGGCGGTAACGGTACTCTTGAACATGCTGAAACAAAAAACCAAGTAATTGTAATGCTCCATTCATGAGGAGAGGTTATTCTGCAGGAAATCTTATGGTTTCCTTGCAGGATAACCTTTTTTTGGCATCATAGATTTTTCAATTCCGGGGTTCCCTGGAACGCAGTCGATCCTTTTAAACAGCCTTGATCAGAGTCCTTTCATCCTTTTCCTGCGATTCTAGGGCAGTCTTCGGTTTGGTTGAGGGATGATTTTTGGTGTACAATAAAACTGCTACAGTGATCTCGATACATGGACATGCCTAACCGGCTTGCGATTTACGCAGGTGTGGCTTCGGCAGGCAGAGTGTTCACAAGCTTTTGATTGCGTTACTGGTTGTTTCCGTTGTAAGCCTTACGAAGATGGTTATTCCGAGGTACCGGGTTAGAGGTCGTCTATTCCAAGAAAAGGAAGGAGAATTATCATTGAACAAGGAGCAATTGGATCGAATTCATACCGGAAAAGGGTTTATCGCAGCGTTAGACCAGAGCGGAGGGAGCACTCCCAAGGCGCTGCTTCAGTACGGTATTAAGGAAAACAGCTATTCCAATGAGGAAGAAATGTTTGAGCAGGTTCATGAAATGAGAACACGCATTATCAAGAGTCCCGCTTTTGATTCGAAGTATATTTTAGGTGCGATCTTGTTTGAAAATACGATGGACCGCATGATAGATCAGCAATTTACGGCCGATTACCTGTGGGAGAAAAAAGGCATCGTGCCTTTTTTGAAGGTGGATAAGGGACTGGCTGAGCTGGAAGAGGGCGTACAACTTATGAAGCCGATGCCTGATCTGGACAGCCTGCTGAAGCGGGCGAATGAAAGACATATTTTCGGGACCAAAATGCGTTCCGTTATTAAGGAAGCTAACGCCGCGGGCATTCGAAACGTGGTGGAGCAGCAGTTTGAAATCGGCAAACGGATTGTGTCGGCGGGGCTTGTACCGATCATCGAGCCTGAGGTGGATATTCATAGTGCGGACAAGCTGAAATCGGAGCAGCTGTTAAAGGATGAGCTGCACAAACAATTGTCCGCCCTGGATCAGGATGCGCGTATCATGCTGAAGCTCTCCATCCCGACGGAGCCGGATTTTTACCGCGATTTGATGGACGATCCGCATGTCGTAAGGATTGTTGCCTTGTCCGGCGGCTATGATCAAACGGAGGCTAATGAAAAACTGGCCCGCAACCATGGGTTGATCGCCAGCTTTTCGCGCGCCTTATCGGAGGGGTTAACAGCCCAGCAGACCGATGAGGAATTCAATTCGAAGCTGTCCCATTCCATACAATCGATTTACGAAGCGTCCATAACTTGATTCCGGTGAAAGGCGCAAGTGTGCTCAACAGCCTAGCCCCACTTCGTGGGGCTATTTTTTACGGCAGCTTAGGAGGCGGAGCTGTCTATAACGCCAGCAGATTATCTTAGCAGGCTAAGGATGGAATGAATGCAATTGTCAACGAAAGACTTGTCGGGACGGGATTTGAGCAGGACGGTCAGTCCGATTAAGGAAACGACCAAGGTCTGCGCCAGCGCTTTGGCATTCAATTCACCGGAGAGCTCGCCCGATCTTATGCCCCGCTCAATCGTCTCCTGGAACAAAGCGGAGAGATACATTTGATGCTCCCTTGTCAGGATTTCGTATTTCTCATCGTGGGGGGCAAGCTCGACCATTGTGTTGATACAAAAGCAGCCGCGGCTTGGACCTTCCCGGTATTCCTCCATTACAACGCCTTCCAAAAATGCGCGGAACGCTTCTTTCACCGAAGGCCGCTGCAGCTTACCTCGAACGTGTGCGGCATGAGTTTTCGTATATTTGCGCAGGGCAGCTTCGAACAAACCCTTCTTATCTCCGAAGGCAGCATAAAGACTTGGTTTTTGAATCCCCATTCTGGAGGTCAGATCGCTTAACGAAGTAGCTTCGTACCCCTTTTCCCAAAATAGCTGCAGGGCTGCATCCAGCGCCTGCTCCTCATCAAATTCGCGAGGCCGAACCATCATACCCCTCATTTCCATCAAGCTTGTTTTCAAAATCGTCTTGCTGAAAAAAATATTTCATACCGATTGGTACGTTATTATTGTATCCCCGAGCCATCACAATGTCAATGAGACTCTGATAGTGAAGAAGAATATTATAGCAAGAAGGTAGCGAGGGAAAGTTAATACATAACAATAACGTCCGTTTAATGACTTGACAACAAGGATGACGCTAAGTTATGTTATTTTCAACTTAGTTATGTACCGTTCGGTATGTAATTATGCTGCACAATGACATAAGAGGGTGGGAGAAAGGAATGGAAAAGCTTGAACAAACGTCATCGGCCTGCATGAAGGAAGGAGCCCGGGATAGAAGGGCCGCAAACGAGGATACCGTCGGGATTAACCCCCATTTGTCCGCTAGCTCCGTATCTCGCCGTACGGCACTGACATTTGCGGTGGCTTGCGGGATGGCGGTGGCCGGAATTTACTACGCTCAGCCGCTTCTCGACGCTATGTCAAACGAATTTGGCATCGCCCCTTCAACCATCGGCGTCGTGATTACCGTTACGCAGGTTTGCTATGCGTTAGGATTGATCCTGCTGGTGCCGCTTGGAGATTTGTTGAATCAGCGGAGGTTAATTTTAGGGCAGATGCTGCTTTTAGTCCTGGCTTCGTCTGTGGTAGGCCTGGCTCCCACAGGTACGGTGCTTTTTGCGGGCATCGCTCTCGTCGGGCTTCTGGCCGTGGTCACTCAGACACTTGTGGCCTTCGCGGCTGCACTGGCTTCTCCGCACGAACGCGGACGGGTCATAGGCTTGGTAACGAGCGGGATCGTTATCGGCATTCTGCTTGCCAGAACCGTGGCCGGATTGCTGACGGACCTTGCCGGATGGCGTTCGGTCTATCTTGTCTCTGCATCCTTGATGCTCCTTATGGTCCTCTTGCTATTTCGTGCTTTGCCGAAGGGGGAACTCGAGGATTCGCCCCTTTCTTATTGGCAGCTGCTGCGATCGGTCCTCTTATTGTTTGTAGAGGAACGAACGCTGCGTATCCGCGGGCTGCTGGCTTTTTTCATATTTACCGCATTCAGTATTCTGTGGACCTCGCTTGTTCTGCCGCTCAGCGCGCCGCCGCTGTCTCTCTCGCATAGCGCGATTGGGGCATTCGGTCTTGCAGGAGCAGCGGGGGCGCTGGCGGCGGCCAAGGCGGGCAAATGGGCGGATCGCGGATTAGGGCAATGGACAACAGGGGTTGCGCTTATCCTGCTGCTTGCGTCATGGGGGCTGATTCGTCTGGTTGAATCCTCCTTGTGGATACTGATCGTTGGAGTCATTATCCTGGACTTTGCCGTGCAGGCAGTGCACGTCACGAATCAGAGCATGATCCTAAGCGTAAGGCCGGAATCGCGCAGCCGTCTGACTGCGGCTTATATGATCTTCTATTCGGTCGGCAGCGCGACAGGCTCGATTGCATCCACCCTCACTTATTCCCTTGCCGGGTGGAGCGGCGTATGTATACTGGGCAGCTCGGTCAGCGCTTGTGCCATTATCTTTTGGGCATGGACCCGGACGGGGAGATGATGGAAAGGGGGCAGGATAATGATAACAGGAAGAGCCTGCCGCCCACCCTTACCTCATTTCCATTCCTGTATTCCGGATTTTCATATCGTAGCTGATTTGAATTTCTGCTTTGGCAAAGTCCTTTTCCCAATCCAGCTTCCGCCATAGTTCCGGATGAAAGGAATGGATTCTGCTGCCGAGCCCCAGTATATCCGAATTAAATTGTTTCTGAAGCTTGGCAATGACCGTTTTCGCTTCTTTCTCCAGGTATTTCTCGGCACCCTTTTCTAATTTGGAAATTTCTTCTTCTTTGAAAAGGTTCGAGCCGAACGTTTTCTCAAGCATATCTCCTTCCAGGAAAATTCGTGTTTTGGAGACGACATGTCCGTCGACGTAAGAAATCTCATTCCGGGATTTGATGAACTCCGTATTGATGGTAACCAGCCGGCTCGGATTGTCTTCATACGGAAAGGTGACGTTACCTCCGCTTTTCTTTTCACGGATTCTAAGAATTTGCCACGTATCCTGGCCTGGAAGGACGCCTACCATCCGTACCCCATGGAAAACGGCTACTCCTTCCCAGCGGATATCGTCGTCCTTCACTTCAACGTAATTCAAAAATGGGGCGCGCGTTTTGGAGGTCAGATCGATATAAAATTTTCCCAGGTTCATGTCCGGGATGCGCTCGCTTTTGGCTCCGTTTTCTATAAGGCTCATGACGTATACGATCGGGATTTGCTCTAGATTGGGACCGGCCTTCAGCAGATCCCGGGCTTCTCCCTTTACGATTAAAGGCCAAAGCAGCCGCCGGATTTGAGGATCTCTGCGGAATGGATCAAATATGTGGTTGACACCCTCACGGGCAGCGGCTTCCCCGATGGCGATGACCCTCGTATGTCCGTAAAAGAGCTCTTGATTCAGCCGCTTCTGCAGGTTTTGAAACGCTTCGACGACTGTCTTTCCTTCCGAGCTCATCACCCGAACCGCTTGCTTGCCGCCGCCCGCTCTCCCGCCGCTGGCTCCGGCGATTTTGATCGGAATAGGAATTTGTACGGTTACGAGCAAATGGGAAGGGTGCTCCTTGGATTTGTCGATCGCAATACCTACAACGGAGGTGCGCTCCTCGATCTCGCGCCGATCCCAACAGCCGGTCATCAGGAGCTGGGAGCCAAGCAAGCAGGCAAGCAGAGCCCATTTGAATACAGGTTGCTTGAAGGTCATTCCTTACCGCCCCCCAAATTAATCTGCGGACTGGTTGGCGCTTCCATGTTTTTGCCTCCGGTGCCTTTCTTACGAACGATGGCCAGCAGCAAAAGTACGATCGGGATGGAAAAAGCGAACAAACTGCCGAAATATCCTAAGTAGTCGGCATATTGAAACAGTTTCGCCGTGCTTGGAGGGTACATGGCCAGCAAGTAAAAGATAGGCATATGGATAAGCGCGATCAGCCTGTGCCCTTTCAACCGAAGTATTTGTCTCACCATGAGTGAGCTCGCATAATACGTATTGCCGACCGTCGTGAATACGGCGGCTACCCACACGCCAAGAAACGCGGATTCTACACGCTCCAGGATCAGTCCCGGCACCTGTGTCGTTTTGACCAGCTCCAGGGTGGGCCAAGCGAGCAGCTCCAGTTCATCAACCCCAAAAACGGCCGTCCCCGCAATAACGATCAGGGTATATACGATCCCCGGTATGGCTATACCCCACATACTGGCTTTCATAATTTTTTGAGTGGTCACGGTGAACGCTAGAAACATAAGCATGATCTCAAATCCAAGAAAGGAGGTTGACGATGAAGCGACTCCTTTCAGGAAATTGAGCCAGCTCACATGAAACATCGGAAATAAATTTTCCAAATTCGCGCTTTGGTACGAGGAGAGGGCAATACCGAGCAGCGGGATAACAATGATGACGAACAAGATTTCATTGACGCGCGCAAGCACTTCCACATCGTGTAACGTAAGAACAAAGGATACCAGCAGCATGGAGACGATAATGACCTCCAAAGGCGTTTTGATCAGGACGGTCGTGACGACCACTTCGCCGAAGGTTCTTGCAACAATGGCCGTGCTAATTACCCAGTACACATAATACGGAAGAAGGAACAGGAGACTGAGTATCCTCCCTACGGCAGGATACTTGGAGCTTCCCAGTATCGATCGGGAGTACTCGACTACGCTTTGGTACGGGAACCGTTTGGCCAGCAACGCAATGATATACATGGCCAACATAGACAGCAATGCACCCAGAATGGTCGAGAGCCAGCCGCTTTCCCGGGCATAGTGTACGGAGCTGCGGGGAAGGGTGAGGACTCCGACGCCAATGATGGTGCTTGCTATGAGCCAAGAGGATTGACGTACGGTCATCGTATTGGACGAATCGTTTTCCTGTACTCCGTTATGCTTCAATTTGTTGTCCCTCCTTCCTTCGGTCCCATTCTATTTTCATCTTTGGGTTTAAAAATTTTCGGACGTTTCTTCATCCAGTACAGTGGGGCGCGGATGACCGTATCTTTCATATCCGATATTTTGCTGGGCGCCAGAGGGGACAGGTAAGGGACGCCGAACGACTTGAGCGAGCACAAATGGATGATGATCAAGATCAGAAACAGCATGATCCCGTACAATCCGAATAACGCGGCGGCGATCATGACTGGAAATCGCAGCATCCGGAGCGCGATGGCGGCGCTGTAGCTAGGGGCCGCAAAGGAACCGATCGTCGTCAGAGCGACGACAATGACCATGATCGGGCTGACGATGCCGGCCTGCACCGCCGCTTGTCCGACAACCAGGGCGCCGACGATGCCAATGGTCGGACCGATCGGTCCGGGCAGCCGAACGCTGGCCTCCCGCAATATTTCCATCGTTACCTCCATTAGAAACGCTTCAACAATAGAAGGAAAAGGAACGGTGGATCGTCCCGCCGCCATCGCGATGACCAGCCTCGAAGGGATCATCTCCGGATGAAACGAGCTGAAGGCGATGTACAGAGAAGGCAGCAGCAGTGCCATAATCATGCTCAGGAACCGGATAAGCCGGATAAGAGTGCCGATGAGAAACCGTTCGTAATAATCCTCTGGACTGTGATAAAACTGGGAAAACACGGCAGGAGCGATGAGGCAGAACGGCGTACCGTCGCATAAGATGATCACTTTTCCTTCCAGTATATTGGCGGTCGCTTTATCCGGCCGTTCCGTATTCTGAATTAAGGGAAAAGGAGTCCAATGGGCGTCCTCGATCAGCTGCTCGATATATCCGCTTTCCATGGCGGCGTCGATGTCGATTGCCTCAATTCTTTGAATCACCGTGTTCACGATCTTCATGTTCGCTACGCCATCCAGGTAAATGACGGCGATATCCGTATTGCTCCGTCTTCCGACGGTCATATTTTTAATAACGAGCGACGGATCCTTCAGACGAAGCCGGATTTGTGCCGTGTTAACTCTCAACGTTTCAGTAAAGCCGTTGCGCGGGCCCCGCACGACCGATTCAGTTCTCGGCTCCTCGATCCCCCGTTTGTCCCAGCCCTTGGTGTTTAACAGATACGTCGTATTGGTTCCGTCCATAAGAAAGACGGTATCCCCCGATAAAATGCTGCGGATGGCTTTGTTCAAGGTGTTGGTTTCCCCAACCTCATTAATGGGCAAACCGTATTGCTTGAGCGTATCGAACACACGGCTCGAATCGGCGGATGGATCAGGCTCAAGGCCTTCGCGGGTGTTGAACATTGCCGCTTTTAAAATAAATTCATCAATAATGATGGCATTGGTTAATCCGTCAATATACACCAGCGCCGCAGCGTATCGTGGATTTCCCCCGATATGAAAATGGCGGATGACTAGATCATCGCTTTTGCCCAAAGATTTGTGAAGCGTTTGAATGTTATGCTCCAGCTGATGGCTGATCGCAATTTGCTCCATCTGGTTGAGCTTCTCATCCAGTTTAGCTTCGTCCGACGCCCGTTTTTTTTGTCTCAAGAAAGACATCGGATTGCGGATATCTTTGAACATAAGCGCATCCCTCCTATGTTTAGACATTCCCTGAACAGCCAAATTTATGCAAGCTTACTCTGCTGTTAAGCGTTTGACATCATTAGATGGAGCTTATCCAGAGGCTCAGGATATCCAGCTTTTGGGAGCGGCTGTCATCGGTGGATAACAAGGAGTGTGGCGGGATGTTTTCGCGGCACAAGAGCAAGGCATATGCAACAAGATACAGAGGGAGGATAGACGGTCTGAATACAGCATCGATAGAACGAAACTAAGGCCTCTGCCTATAAATAAGGCAAAGGCCTGCCAATATTGCCGTAGTGGAGCCTGCTTACGGTGCGCTGTCATTGTCCTTCTTCAGCTTGGTCATCTCAGTCAGCGTCATCTCATTACATTGTTTGATAAAGGTAAGGATCAACTGCAGCTCTTGATCTGTATATTGCGAGAGGATCTGGAGAGTCGATTGCATGACCGATTGGAACAGGGGTGAAATTTGAGCCGATCCTTCCGGTACGGGTTTGACGATGACGCGTCTGCGATCCTTCGGATCCTTATCTCTAACAACATAGCCTGCTTGTTCCAGACGGTCGATTACGCTCGTAACGGCTCCCGTAGTAAGACCGGTAAGCTGTGCCAGCTGTCCGGCTGTCGCGGGCCCGATTCCGTTCAAGTAATCCAGACATTTGTGATCGGTGGCATTCAAACCTAGCTTGTCGGAAATCAATTGGTGGAACATAACGGCACGTGCGCTGTTCTGCCGCAATTCGTGGAGTAAATTCTGCTGTATTGATGAAAGCTCGGCAAAAGGTAAACTATCCCTTGACATTTTCATACCTCCGCATTAAGATAAAAATATATCTTGATTCGTTAAGATAATTAATTGATGAAGAAAATTTATGCATTAAGATTTTGTTCCTCCCAAGTATATCACAAGTGATCTGAATGAACAAAAATCTTATCGTGGTAAGACAAATGGGTTGATTCTCATTGAAGTTCAATGGCTTATTTAAGCCTATCCGACCGGTGACGGTGGAAATAAAAAAGAGGAGCGATTAGCATGGATAGGAATCATTCGCAGGATATTGCAGAGATTAATGAGCTTTTTCAAAAGCTGAAATGGGCATGGGATCGAGGGGATGGAACGGCTTACGGTTCTTGTTTTACCGAAAATGCCGATTATGTGACCTTTCAGGGGGAACATTTGCAAGGGAGAAAAGCAATTGCCGAAACCCATCAACAGCTGTGGAACGGTGTACTACGGGGGTCTACGCTGGAAGGAGAGATCAAGAAGATCCGGTTCTTATCGCCGGAGACAGCGATCTTCCATGGACTTGGCGTCGTCAAATTAAGATGGCAAAAAACGGCCCCGAGCAAAAGAGACTCTATAAATACCAACATGGTTGTTAAACAGAACGGCAAGTGGGTCATAGCGGCGTTTCAGAACAGCAGAATCTCAGGACCGAGCCTGATGCAAAAAATATTCATGAAGGTAAGCAAATGACAAGAAGCTGTTGAGACAAGGGGTATCAATTGACCAGAAACAACGAGAGAGACGAATGTATTGAAACGGGAGGCACGGTTGCGATTCCTGTTACTATCGTGCCTTCGGTAACGTTTGCTTAGGCTATGCTTGCAGAGCTAACAGAGTGTAAATGACTAACATTCCCTACAATAGAACTGCTGTGGTATCAAAGGAATGGTGGAATGATGGCGGTCTTATTCTAATCCCTATCGTGTGGAGTCAGATAACCGGCGGTTGACTTCCTCGGCATAGTCTCTATATAATAGTCATAGCAACTATAGTCATGTCTAGTATACAGGAGGCAGCCTGTGGAGTTAGAAAAGTATATAGGTGTCATCGTACACCGGGCGGATCTGAAGCTTAATAATTTTTATCAGAAAGTGGTTAATCCCTTTGACATTACCGTTGACCAGTGGGAAATCCTGGTGATTCTGTGGGAGAAGGAAGGCATCACTCAGAAGGATCTCGCGGAAAGGCTGTATAAAGATCAGACGAATATTGCCCGGATGCTGTTCAAGCTGGAGAAGAAGGGTTTTGTCCATCGCGTGACCCACGAGACGGACCGCAGATCGCTGCGTGTGTATTTAACCGCCAAAGGCAGGGAGATCAAAGAGGATATTCTTGCTCCTTCGATTGAGGCTTATAAAAAAACGATAGAAGGCTTAACCGAGGAAGAAGTGGAGACCTTCAGAAGAATTCTCTCTGTTATGTATAACAACGTTAAGGACTTGTAGAGGCCTATGAGCACCTCTAGAAGTTTTTTACGATTATATAGATGCTATGGCAACTATCGTCAAGACGATTTTTTTGAACGAAGTGCCACATTTGATATTCATATACTTGCTATAGCAACTAGTGCTTTGGCAAGTAGATGGGGAGAACATGGAACAAGGCGCAAGGAAGACAGGAATATTCGATGCTGGTTATCGATCGCTGACCATCGGCATCATGTTGGCTGTGACTACGGTAGCATTCGAGAGTTTGGCCGTTACGACCATCGGGCCTGACGTGGCACGGCAACTGAATGGCATGAACTTATACGGATGGATTTTTAGCGCTTTTTTGCTGTCCCAGCTATGGGGAACGATGGTCATCGGGCAGTCGGGATAATAATAAAAAAAACCACCCCTATCATAAAAAATGACATCCCCCGCCATACGCTTGTATCCTACAATGAATGAAGCAACAAGAAGAGGGGAGACGATCGCTGCCATACCATTTTGTAAACGGTTCCGCCGATCAGAGTCATTTCATCATGGATTTATGAGGAAAGGGGTCAAACTGCAGTGAATGGTTTTATGCGTTTTAAGAAAACAACGGCGATATTATTGACCGCATTCATGGTCACCAGTTCCGGTATATGGAATGCTCCTTCCGTATCCGCAAGCAGTTCATCCGGTGTTGACGTTCTTGATCCGGATTTTATAGCAAGTCATGGCGGTAATTTTGTCCATATCGATGCAGATCCTAACCGATCGCCCTTTGATGTTTTCGGAGAGGCATTTGGCACGGATAATCCTGTTGAGGGTGCTACCAAAACAGTAAGACAAATTCTGCCCGAAGCGGCCAGGCATGTAGAAAATATATATGACGCCGCATTGGGACAGGAAGTATTCAAAGTCGAGGTCAACGGCAATGATTGCTATACCTGTTATTTGCATGGAACGACGTATGATCCGGCAACCGGTCAATTTACCGGCGGTAATGACGATAGACAAAGAATTGAAATCAGACCGGCTGAAGAAAGCAGGAATCTGGTAGCGGTTGAAAATGAAATCACAGCTTTTCACTGGAAGCTTAAGATCGATAAGGATATTCAGAAGCCCGACGGCTTTTTTCATATTTTCCAGTACAAGGCTTACAATTCCTTCGGTCTAGTCGGCAACAAATTACCGCTTCACGATGTGGCAAATTACCCGAACTTCTCCAGTTCCGAGGATGGCAATCCAATATTAACGTTCACAATATCGTCGTCGGCGACTCAGAATCTGGAGTTCCGTTATGCGGATATCGGAACGGATGCCGGGCAAGAAACGCTTGCGAGCGTGCCGCTCAACTCCGTTAAGGACAAGTGGGTCGATATTACAGTCAAAGTGCTCAACTCAGAGTATGGCTGGGTAACCATGACGATGAAGGATGCAGCGACCGGCAAAGTAATCATGGAATATAACGATCCGAACCGGGTTCTGGATATGTGGAGACGTCCCGAGATCAAGTATAACAATCAGACCTTTGAAGGGCCTTATCCTGCTGTGTCCAATATGATTAACCGTCCGAAATGGGGGATTTACCGTAAAGCGGACAAATCGAACCCGAATGTCAAGGATGCCAAAATTTATCTTGCCGATATGACAGTAGCCAAGTCTGCCGTAGGCGTGTCGTCCGTAAACCTTGCCTATAATAAAAAGGCTTACAATGTGGGGACAAAAACAGGGAATGCCCTTCAGTTAGCCAACGCAAAAGCGGAGAGACTAACGGATGGCGTACAAGTGGATCCGGTGAAATATACGAACTTGACTGCCGTACCCCTGAGTAATACATCCGCCCTTGGCGACTTAAGCTGGATGGGTACCGAAAGCTCCAAAAAAGGGAATGTTATTGTTGATTTAGGGAAGAAAATGGACTTTAACCAAGTAAAGCTTTTTGCAAAAACCTTGAGATTGAAATATGTTAATGTCTCCATCACAGATGATACGGCTGATCATGACGCAGGGGCTTTGGAATCCGTTTCGTTCACACCAGTAGATCCGTTGTATACAGATGGGGGCAAAGATTGGACTTACTTTAACGCTGCTAATGGCGGTGGAG
This sequence comes from Paenibacillus sp. 32352, assembly GCF_002042965.1. Lineage (GTDB taxonomy): Bacteria > Bacillota > Bacilli > Paenibacillales > NBRC-103111 > Paenibacillus_S > Paenibacillus_S vulneris. Next base: position 400,648 of record NZ_MZNT01000001.1, read on the forward strand.
ATGATACGGCGGATAAACAATACATCATCGATCTTGGAAAAGCCTATTCGTCCAGATATGTAAAGTTTTATTTCGAAAATGGTTCTGGCTCTAATACAGCCGGCACTACGACAGCGCAAATGACAGGTCCTCCGCGTTTAACGGAGCTGGAGATTTATAACGCACCGCAAACGCCAAACAATGTAAAAGTAGATTACACCGGGGGTTCAGAAGCAACGATTTCATGGGATCCGGTGCCTGCTGATTATTTCGTGATTTATGATAACGGAAAACCATTCGTAGAGAATGCGGCTTCGAACAGCTTCAAGCTGACGAATTTAGATCCTGGTGCTGAGTACCAGTTTACCGTGAGAACCGCTTATACGGATCCGTATTCGTTCAAACCGATGCTTTCCGCGGAAAGTGAGGCAAAGGTGCTGCATACGGACGGAAATCCGATCATCCCTAACCCTCCTGTATCGGTTACAGCGACAGCCGTGTCGGATAAATCGATTAACGTCAGCTGGGACGCCGTATCGGATGCGCAGAGCTACAAGGTCGTATTGGCTACGGACGGTTATGAAAGAACTATCGCTAATGATTATAAGGATACCAGTTATACGATTAAAGACCTTTCTCCAGGCATGCCGTACCAGGTGAAGGTGTATTCGATAAGACGGGGTACTCCGTCGACAGCAGCTGCGGAAGGACAGATTATAACTACAGGGATCAGAAACCCTTCCGATAACCTATTGTTTAACAAGGAAGTTCAGTATTCTAGAGTCTGGAACGATGATACGAGCAGCTACGGCGCAGGTAAAGCTTTGGATAACGACGTGGACAGTTCCCGCTGGGTTGCTCTCAAAGGCTCCGCATCGGCATGGATGATGGTTGATATCGGGGAAACCACTCCGGTCAATACGTTTGAATATTACAGCTATCAGAATAAGCTGAAAAAGGTGTCTTTCTACTATGCAACGGATGGAGAGGCGTTCACAGATCCTAACAGCAGCAAGTGGATCAAAATCGTGACCGACGATCGTGTCAGTCAAGGAAAGTACGGCAATCCGGCAATTTCTAAAATTGCGGAGAGGATTACGATCCTTGCTCCCGTCAATGCAAGATTTATAAAATTTACGGTTGATGAAGTGGACGGAGACATTAATGTAAATGAAGTGAAGGCTTTCGGACCTATTTCCTTTGTAGGGGCATCTGCGCTAAAGGCTGTGAATAAGACAGATACCAGCGTCGATCTTAACTGGGGCGGCGCAACCACGAACCTGCCGGCTTCGAGCTACGAGATCTATCAAGGAAACGGCAAGCTAGCAACGGTATCTGCTAATGTATATAGCTATAAGGCAACGAATCTATCGCCAAATACGGATTATGCATTCAGAGTGAGGGCTGTAAGCGAGTCTGTATATAATTCCGTATATTCCACACTGGGCGGATTGACGCTTAAAGTCACTACATTACCAGCTTCGGGTACGGACCCAGGAACGACCGATCCAGGTACCACCGATCCGGGTACGACAGACCCAGGTACGACGGATCCAGGCACAACGGACCCTGGCACGAGCGACCCAGGCACAACCGATCCCGGCACGACCGATCCGGGTACAACGGATCCAGGAACGACCGACCCAGGTACACCAGAGCCAGGTGTCATCGCGGCTCCAACTGGACTTACAGCGGTACCAAGGAACAGCCAAGTCTTTTTGTCATGGAATACGGTCAGCGGTGCGACTTACTATAACGTGAAACGCAGTATGACGGCGGGAGGAGACTATTCTACAGTAGCTGCGAATGTAACAAACAATGTATATACAGATACCGGCTTATTGAACGGGACGAAGTATTATTACGTTGTAACGGCCGCCAATGCTAAGGGAGAAAGCATCAACTCAAGCGAAGTGTTCGTCACACCTTATGCAGTAAGCAGCGGCAGAGGCAGCAGTGGAAGCTCAGGCGGTACTTCTGCAGGAACCGGTACTCCAAGCGTACAGCCTTCCAAGGACGGGACACAGACGGTGACACTCGATCCTGTTATGGAGAAGGCGGATGACGGCCGTTCGATTGCGAAGGTAGCTCTCGATACAACGACGCTGGCCAAAGCAATGGAGGCACTAACATCTAACGGCTCCACAGCAAGCAAATTGACCATCGAAGCAAAACATGGTGACGCAGCGACAGCGAAATTCCAGCTTCCAGCACAGCCATTGGCGGATGCGTTGTCCAAATTACCTGCATTGATCTTGTCCGTGAAGTATGGCGATGTTACGTATGATCTGCCGATTAGAGCGGTTGATTTTGCTGGAATGGCTAAGTCACTTGGTGTAGACATGAAGGATTTGAGTATTACAATTACGATGGAAAAGGTGAACGATACGATTCTGGGGGCCATCAAGGATAGAGCCAAGCAATCCGGCTTGACGCTCCTGTCGGGAGCAATTGATTTTCAAGTTACCATAGAGGGCAAAGGAAAATCGGCTGCAGTAAATGATTTTGGACTTCATTATGTAACCAGAACGATGAACATCGGCAAATCGGTGGACGCGAAGAAGGCAACAGCCGTGCTGTATAACCCGTCGAACGGAGAGTTCAGCTTTGTGCCTGCGATCTTTACCACTGCAGGCGGCTCCACTCAAGTGATGATCCAGCGTCCGGGCAACAGCATTTATGCAGTAGCAGAGTCCTCCAAAACCTTTGCCGATATGAGCAATCATTGGGCTAAAGCCGATGTAGAGCTGCTGGCCTCCAAGCTAGTAGTCAAAGGAATGACGGATACCGGCTTTATGCCGGATAACCGGATTACCCGCGCGGAATTTGCAGCGATCCTGGTTCGCGGGTTGGGACTTTCCGAGAACAATGCGGCCAAGTTCAACGATGTAAAGACAACCGACTGGTATGCGGGTGCGGTTGGTACAGCTGCCAAAGCAGGTCTGGTTGACGGCTTTGAGGACGGCACATTCAAACCGGACGCTAACGTGACCCGTGAGCAAATGGCGGTCATGGTTGCAAGAGCAATGAAGATCACTACTAAGGAGCCTGATGCCGACATCAAAGCTCTGGATAAATTCACGGATCAAACGTCTATTAGCGGATGGGCTAAGGAGGCGACGGCACAAGCTGTGAACGCGGGCATTATTAACGGGATGACGGACCGTACCTTCGTTCCGGCGGAACATGCAACAAGAGCAGAAGCCGCCGTTATGGTCAAACGCCTTCTGCAATATGCACAGTTAATGAATTAACAAAGAGTTAGGGAACACCTTTGCCCCTCCAAACGCAATGAAGAGAGAGGGCAGAGGTGTTTTTTTGCTTACATCCGTTATTGCTCAACCCGTGATAAGGAGGGGATGGTTATGGAAAAGACACTTGACTTTTGAACGGAAAAGATTTACCATGTTTTCACATGTAAGTGATCACTTGCATATAAAAGAAAGGAGGAGAGCCGCATTAGCAAGGAGATGAGCAGCAGTGACAGATTGCTTACGGCCGTGATCGAGCTTGTTGCCGAGAGAGGGTACAACGGCGTCTCAACCAAAGAAATTGCAGCCGCAGCCGGAGTGAACGAAGTGACGCTGTTTCGGCTTTTTGGCAGCAAGCAAAATCTTCTGGAGACAGCCTTTCATCAGCATCATTACAGTGAAGAAATGACGAGGCTGTTTCAAGAAAAGCTTGTATGGGATTTGCACGCCGATCTGCTCTTGATCAGCCGTACCTATCACGAGGCGATGAACCGCAACCGGAAAATTATCCAGATTGCCCTTAAAGAAGGGAGTGTCTTTTCGGAGTTTCGGGAAAAAGCAAATAAACACCCTCAGAAATTGAAAGAGCTGCTGGCGAACTATTTTCAGACCATGCATGAAAAAGGAAAGCTGATCGAAGCGAATTGGGAGCTGCAGGCCTTGTCGTTTATGTGGATGAACTACGGAGCCTTCGTCAGCAATCTCCACTCGGACAGTCCGAGCTTTCCCGCAGCCCCGATGAATGCATTTATTGAGGAAAGCGTACGCACCTTTGCTAGGGCATTAACCCCCTAGTATTATTTTTAACTGTGATGTAAGTAAGTACTTGCACACAAGAAATAATCATATAATAATAAACATCTGGAGGGGAAAAAGCTTATGAATACGGATGTAAAGCAGCAAGGGGACTCGCTGATACGTATCCTGATGTTTACCGTCATGCTGTCCTCGATGAGCGCTCTCATGTTTAACATTGTCCTGCCGGAAATGAGTGAGGAGTTTCAGCTTTCCATCGCTCAGGTTAGCTGGATTTCATCGGCCTATACGTTGATTTATGCCGTAGGAACGGTAACCTATGGGAAGCTGGCCGATCAATATAAGCTGAAAAGCGTCATCACCTTCGGGCTCGTCTTGTTCGGAGTCGGCTCATTGATCGGTCTGTGCTCCCAAACCTTCGTCATGGCGTTAATCGGAAGATGTATTCAGTCAGCTGGCGCGGCCGCTATTCCTGCAACGGCAATGCTGATTCCCGTACGCTATTTTGCCCCTGAACGGAGAGGGGTGGCTCTGGGGATGACGGCTACGGGGTTAGCGCTAGGCAGCGCTATTGGACCGGTCGTATCCTCCCTTATCGTGAGCGTAGCCCACTGGAGGTGGCTATTTGCCGTGCCGCTGCTCATTCTGATCACACTTCCTTTCTACCGCAAGCATCTGGGGGACGAACGGGGGACTCCAGCTCCCTTCGATTGGATAGGCGGCCTAGCCTTAGCGCTTACCGTAGTGCTGCTTTTAATCAGTGTTACCAACGGGGGATGGTGGTTTGCGTTAGGCGGCTTGATCTCAGCGGCAGGCTTTATATGGCGAATCCACACGGTAGCCGTACCGTTCGTTCAACCGGGGTTGTTCCGGCATCAGCCGTATGCTTCAGGGGTTGTACTGGCATTTATCATCAATGGCATCGGGATGTCCCTGTACTTTATTACCCCATTGCTGCTGTCACAAGTCCATCAGCTGTCTCCTCAGTGGATCGGCATGGCGATGGTCCCGGCGGCCGTTGCATCCGCTATCTTGGGCCGCAAAGGCGGAAAGCTGGCAGATGCCAGAGGCAACGCCTTTCTTTTTAACACGGCATCCTTGCTTCTTATAGCATGCTTCCTGCTGCTCTCAGCCTTCTCAGGGATCTCCCCGTTATGGGTGTCAGCCATTCTGATCCTCGGGAATGTAGGCCAGTCCTATATGATGATTACGATGTCCAACACCATCTCCAGAACTTTGGAGCCGAAGCAAACGGGAGTCGGCATGGGGATGTTCTCGATGCTGAACTTCATTTCACAAGCGATTGGAACAGGGGTGTACAGCACCATATTGGATATCCGGACCACACACTCCTGGAATCCGTTGAATCTCACTCCGGGAGGCGCCATATTCAGCAATATCTTTCTCGTCCTCGGCGGGTTGCATGTGCTTATTTTCATGGCTTACTATTTTCAATATAGCGCTTCCCGTACCAGAGCAGAGGTAAGAAAACAAGGGTGAGTGCGGTATCGCGGCTTATAGCAGATGGGGCTGGAAAAAGGGTTCGCTGAGTCTTAAGCAAAAGACTTTGCAGGCCTCTTTTTCATTTCCAATATTTACATCGAATGTTATGATGAAAGTGCGGGTTTTCATAAGCTGAGTCTTTTTATCAAGGAGTGATGGTTTGCCGTTTACATTTGCTCACCCATTGTATTCGTTGCCTATTAAATACATCAGGCCCCGATATTTTAGTTTAGTAGGACTTATTCTCGGAAGCATGTCTCCGGATTATGGGTATTTTATTGCGCTGGAGCCTTATCAAACGATAGGCCATACCCATAAGGGACTTTTATTGCAGGCGCTTCCCATAAGTGTAATCTTATTAATCCTGCTTCACCTGATAATGAAACCTTTAGCAGCCCATCTGCCTTCTGTGTTTCATCTAGATGTCAGAGCGAGCCATCTCATCCGACACTTTGATTTTCGAAATGTGAAGAATTGGATTGTATTTGTCGTTTCCGTTGCACTCGGCTTCTATAGTCACATTTTTGTGGACGCGTTCACACATCAATCTGGTTATTTTGTTATGAGGTATCCTGTTCTTCAAAAAACGTATGGATCCGTCCCGTTATATAAGCTGCTTCAATACGTTCTCTCTCTCATCGGTTTGGCGGCCCAGGGCTTTCTAATAGTAGTGCTGCTAATCAAAACCCCGAATACTGCAAAAAACTTTAGAAAAATAGACTCGAAGAGAAAGCTATATTATTGGCTAGTCGTATTGATTACAGGGATAGCTGTCGTCATCGCAAAGCTGCTGTTTACTTCAAGCACCAATGTTGCAGGAATTCTTGTCGTCTCATCGATATCAGGATTTTTCATAGGGCTGATTGCAGCGAGTGTTATTTTCGGGGGGAATAATGAAAAGAAATCACGTCGATGAAATATGGGATCAAGAAGAAAAGGAAATTTATTCATCACCTATGCCCCTGTGGACGTATCTTGGTCTCGGAAAAATCGTTTAGTTATTGAGCATGGCGGAGGACAAATATTTAAACAAGTAAGGAGACATAGAGGGATTGAAATTAGCTATTAATAATAGCGTCTCGAGAGGAAATGGCGTTTGGACGACTGTGGTTAAGGAAGTGATATTCATTGATAGAATCTATCGACTCATTAATAAGTCTAAACGGTTTAATCTGGATGTCCTTGGTTATGTTCGTCATACACGACTTGGAGGAAATTATTTGGGTGGAGCCGGTTATCAAGAAGCATAGGAAAACCATATTAAGTCGGTTACCTAACGGGTTAAAAACAAAAGCAGAACCAATGCTGGATATAACCAGCAGCCAGTTTGCCGTTGCTGTATGGATTGAATTTATTCCTTTAACATTCGTAATCTATTTGGCAGCAGAGCGCGGCGAGTATTTGGGGTACTTGGCTTTTATCACGATATTTTTTATTCATGTATTTACGCATCTGGGGCAATCCCTGCTGCTTAGGATTTACACTCCGGGGGTCGTTAGTGCAGTGCTGGTTGTTCTTCCATTTACAAGCTATGTGCTGTATCGAATGACAAATGAATCGTTAGTAAGCTGGAATGAAGTGTTTGTGAGCATACCGTTTGGCTTGATCCTTATTCCTATTGTTCTGGCGGGACACAAAATTGGCAAGAAGCTGGTTGCTAGTGGGTAGGGAGGAAGTTTTTTTAGGTTTTGATCAAGAAGTAACGTGCAGCCTGCTTTGCTTTAAACTGTCTTGCTAAAACTAAAAGTTATTTTGTATTGGAGTGTTTTACAATTGAAAAAAATTCAAAGAACAAAAACGATAGAGGGTACGTCAATCCCTGGGATTATTCATAATGGGGGTCATTATTTTTATATCAACGTGGATATCTATGAGGATGGGATGACGAATTGCTGGGAGCTTGTCGATTTAAAAGGATTGGAAAGCAAAATAGATTCGAATTGGTTAACTCCCGTTGTTCCAGCCGGTGATACGATTTCCATTCACGGCCTTGGGTCATACAGAATCGATGAAGCGAACTGGAAGTTTAACAAAAAGAGCTATTACAAACATATCAAAGAGACCATGAGAGTACTCAATCCGGAATTCGTTAATATCTACGAAATTTCAAATCGGGAGAAGACATTATCCGAGACGAGAAGAATCGTTCATTCTCCTAGAGCGACGGATTTTTATGTAGAGAATGAAATGTTTTATCAAACTGTTGAGGGAAATGGCTTTTTCATTTTTATGAAATATGAGGCGAAGCATTATTTAGTTAATTTGATTGCATATAGGAACGGGCTAGTTGTCATCTACAATTTGCCGAACGAAGTGCAATATCGAGTGGGAGAAATAGGGCCGTTATTTGAGAATGGAACTTTTTTCTCTACTTACGATAACCCTATACCGATTACTTTATCGGATCTAGGCGAAGTTATTTTATCCAAACCGTTATATGCCACAAATATTGAAGAAAAGTATAAGGAGCTTATGGATATTTACAAAAAGCTGAATGGAGAAAAATCATCGCTAGAAGCTTGTAGAGAAGCTTATTATTCCTATTTAGAAAATCCGAGCGAGTTCTACAGAGAAAATTTAAGAAAGAAATATGAACTTGTACCTGAACACGAAAGAAGATACTTGGGTGATATGGACAGCAAGGATTCGGATTATCGAAGAATATTATATAGGCCCAACGTGAAACGAGAGGTTTAAAGCAGGGGATAACCATGTATGCTGTCGGGTTCGATCCAGGGGAAGTATGGATAAAATATTGGGAGGTTTCTACAACCATGACAATGAATTTAAGAATAATTAACGAAAATACCGAGGAAGGATTTCAGGATCTTGAATTTAGTATTGTCGATTACAAAAGAGATGAACATTCGAATCATATTATTAAAGCATTAGGTATTTGTAATAACGAAGTGGTTGGATTTGAAGTGGTCTTTAAGCCGGATATGTTACCGGGAGTCGTTCATGGCGAACTGGATAGAAATGCATTTTGTCCCGGCGGGATTCAAATAAGATCGATAGGAATGGAATCCGATGTCTTTATTGAGAAGCTGTCAGGGTTATACGAGCTGGCAAACGATAAAAAGCAAATGAAAGATACCATTATATTGACCAGCTTCGCCTTGCAGGGAGATCCACGGGCTTTTGCTAACGAGTATTTAAAGTTTAAGGTCTTTTACGATGATCAGGATGAGTTAGGATTATACTCTGAACTTTACATCAATATCAATTTACAGGAAAAAATATTGGAGTTGAACGAAAAGGATACGGGATATAGAGGTAATCTATTGAAAGCATTTAGTAAGTGACCTGCAAGAGGAATCTGATTGGGGTAGGTAAAACCTGCGGTATATTACGAATCATAGGCTCTCAGGGATTTCGGGCGAGAGTGAGACGGATAATCTTTACTACATAACTGCTGGTGGCATAAAACACGAATTATTAGGCTATAGAATTCAGGAGGTGACTTTTCTGATCCGCTATAAATTAAAAGATATCCAACATATCTCTCCTTGGGAAGATAACGAGAATCTAATGCTACATTGGTTTGCATTAACTGACGCATACTATTGGTTTGATTTTGATGGATTAAACTTCCCTAAGTATAGTGATGAAATCATGGTGGAGTGGGGTCAGTCTGCAGATTGGCCTTATATCGATTATCAATTCGCTCGCATATTTTGGGATATTTATGATCTCCTTCCATACATCGAAAATCCAGTTCCTGATGACATATTTGAGACAATTAACTCCATTGATAAATTAGAAAAATACCAGGCAGCATTGAAAAATTGGCTAACTAATTCGTGGGACAAAAGTGAAGAACAATATGAGCATATTTATGACACCGCAAGAAGTTGGCTTTATGCTAGAAGATTAGACTTCGGATATTTGGTCGGAGGCCCGGATTTATTTTTTATCAGGAATAAAGATAAAATTCACATCTATTGGATAACTGATTATAGGCATGAAAATGGAATCCCTTTTTGGAAGGAAGTACGGGGAGAATATTGTTGTGACTTTAACCAATTTTTTATTGAGTTAGTTAAAGGTTTCAAAAGGTTTGGTCTAGATATGCAAAAACAAATATTAAATTTAGCTGAAAATAAACTCGATAATATAAAGGTAGATATGGAACGGATCAGAGAGAATCAAACTCAATACGAAGATTTAGTAACCTCAATAGAAAAAAAGCAATTACTAGCCCGGTGTGAATATGATTGGAATAATGTACGAGAAAAAATAAAGGAAGTAATTCGATAACCTAAACACTCGAAAGGACTCTATAAACTATGCATAGAAAATTCATTTTCTTTAATGACTCCAATTTCATTGAAGAATTTACAGATTACTGTGATAGATTTGTATACATTCAGCAAGATTATGAGAAGTTTTCTAGATTAGTTATCTGGCCCAATAACAACGCTATAGAAACCTTAACTGAGCTTATAAAGGGAAGTTCAGCGCCGTATGAAATGCTGTATATTTTAAGGACCTCCCGATGCAACAACGAGGAAGCCAGATATAAGCAGGAAGGGTTAACCTTAGACAAGCTGCAGGAGTTTCTCGAATCCTTTCATGCATTTTTGGAATATGACAGCCGGCATAGATTAGTTATTCGCTCTTCCGACGAGAAGTTAACTTATTTTGTTTTTGATGAAGATAACCTTATTTTAGCGTATGGCAATGTGGAACAGTTTAAATCTATATTGCACTCATTAGGTTTTGAGGAATATGATAAGCCGATAATTCACCCAGACCCGCATATGCATATGTATCACGAGAATCTAGATATCTTCGAAGAAAAGATATTGAACTATTTTCCTTGGAAGAAAGGTGAATTGCAGACGGTTGATCAATACTTCGCTTGAAACCACGGGTTATTCGAAGTGTAGTGATGAGGAGTCAAAGAATGAAAAATGATCAAAAAACTATTTATTCAATTTATGTCGTAAGCGGGCTCCTAGTAATAGCCACGGTACTAACCTTTGCTGTAATTAACTTCTACAATCATTATTCACAACCGTATACACTTAATGTGTATGGAGGCTCGTATGATGAGGAATCCAAAATGGTAGGGACCAATATAAGCTCCAAGAAAATAAAAGCTATTTCGTACAGGGGAGAATTTGATCCTGATTATAAAAAATACGGTAAAAAATATGTACTTACGGAATACAATAAGTGGCGAAATAAGTATGATTCCAGGAAAACGGATTATATTGTTAGATTTAAAACCGATAGTATTGAAGAACTAAACCAATATCTCTCAAGCCACTAACTTCTATGAAAGTCTTTAAACAGAAAAGGCAGGAATGTATGGGAAATGAACGTTTAGCATTTGTATGCAAGGCTTGCAACAGGCAGCTGAAAGATGCTTGCATGGTAAAGAGGGCTTTGACATGAGCTAATAAAATTAAGAGGGAAGCAAAATAGGGAGATATCGATTGAACCGAATAAAAGTAAAAGCAGGACTGACCGTTGCCGCGGTCATTGCTATTCTATTAGCGCTTGGGTTGATATTCCCCACCTGGACGCCTTCGATTCAAGGAGAACGGAGTATCAGCAGGTTGGAGCAAATCCAAATCAATGGAGCAGGGCATGAAGTCATGATTAGAGGCAAGGATGTTCGCAATCCGATCCTTATTTTTGTGCATGGCGGGCCGGGCTGCTCAGAGATTCCGTATGTGAGGAAGTACCAGCAGCTTTTGGAAGAGCATTTCACCATAGTGCATTACGATCAACGGGGGAGCGGGAAATCGTATCATTTTGGGGAAGATTACACGAAGGTTTCGACCGATGTACTCGTTGATGATTTATTGGCATTGACCGATTATGCTGCTGAGAAGCTTGGACAAAAGAAAGTGCTGCTGATAGGCCATTCGTTTGGAACCTATATCGGGATGAAGGCCGCGGCCAGATCCCCTGAGCGTTTTTCGGCTTATATTGGCATAGGCCAGGTAGCCGATCAGGTACAGAGCGAGCTGGACGGCTGGGAATTTGTCCTTGAGCAGGCAAAGCGGGCCGGCAACGCGAAGGATGTCAAGCGCTTGGAGCTTCTGCATGATTCTATAGCCGGAGGGTCACAGCTGACTCCACGGGGGATGGTTCGCAAATATGGCGGTGCCGCCAGGCTCATTGACGACATTATGGATTATTATAAAGGCTTCCTTCTACAGCCCGAGTATAATTTGCTGGACGTAATCCGTTTCTTAAGAGGAGTCTCCGTAACGCAGCAGCCGCTGTTGAAGGAGGAAGCGGCGCATCCTTTGGCAAGCCTGGTCAAAAGATTGGAAATCCCCTGCTATTTTGTCATGGGGCGATACGACTATATGACCTCTGCCCGAGCGGCCAAATCCTATATGGATACGCTGGAGGCTCCGGAGAAGCATTTTGTGCTGTTTGAGCAATCCGCCCACTATCCGCAGTTCGAGGAAAAAGAGCATTTCGCCGAATGGTTGAGCCAAACAGCGAGAGAGCTTGGATTACATAAGGAATCCTAGAATTGCAGCAATTAGAATAGAGCATGACTAGCTGAGCTGCAGGTTCTTTTCCTTTGATTTTCAGCAACCAGTCAACTATGCTTGTAACATAGGATTGCTATTAGGGATTGCCGTATTTTTGAATAAAAGCTTGTGAAAGGAGCAAGAAGGTATCTTGAGACCGACCGATTCTGATTACGCCGCCAACGTAACGTTAGGCATTCTTGAAGGAAAGTGGAAGCTGCTGCTTATTTGCCATCTGCGAAACGGCACGAAGCGATTCAGCGAGTTTACTCAATTGATTCCGGGCCTGACGCAAAAAGTACTGACGTACCAGCTCAGAGAGCTGGAATCTCATGGCTTGGTGAAGCGTGAAATCTATCCGGAAATTCCTCCGAAGGTGGAATATTCCTTGACCCCTTACGGTGAGAGCCTGATCCCGCTGCTGGATCTGATGAATCAATGGGGCAAGGAGCATTTGGCTCGTTCCAGGCAAATTTGTTAGGCAGCCCCCAAATCCATTACCTTTTTCGGTTATGGATTTTTTTCCTTTTTGGAACCAAGCCCCCGCTTATGGGGTTATTGATTTGACCTCTGGGCCTCAAACCCATCCAGCAGTACTTGTAATCCAAACGTAAATTCCTGGTCCCAATCGACAGCCGTCGTGTACGCGGCCAACCGGCCAAGATAGGGATAAAGCTCTGATGAGAGAGCTTGAAATCGTTCCTTTTGCGTGTCCCCCATTTGCTCCACATCCACAAGCTCTTGTTTGGCACGGGCAGCCAAGCGGTTCTCTTCCTCCGTAAATCCGTAAATGTAGTTTTTCAGCATAGACGCAAGCCAAGGGATTTGTGATTCTCTGAACCCTGACTGGGCCAATACCCGGAATAAATATTCGATGTGGGACAGCCGGTATGGGCTTGCCGCGATCGTGGCCCCCATGATTTGTACTGAATCCCGATACCGATGCAATACCCGGCGAAAATGAAGCGACCACTGCCGAAGCTGCTCCCGCCAATCCAGCTGCTCGTCAGGAAATTCAATCTCCGAGCTTATTTGCTCCGCCAATAAATGAAGCAGCTCCTCCTTATCCTTCACGTGATAGTAGAGGGAGGCGGCCTTCACTCCTAGGGCATCGGCAATTTTGCGCATGCTGATCTGTTCCAAGCCTTCGTCTTGCAGCATGGTCAAGACCGTACGGATGATCCGCGAGCGATCGAGCGGCGTATGAATCTGTTCCAAGCTTCCGCTTTGAATTTCAGTTTGCGTTGGATATGTTCTTCTTCGTGCCATGGCTACCCTCCAATGAGTTCTTGACAATTATACCATATAGTATTAATCTAACAGTGTTAAAATATAATCTAACGATGTTAGAATATTACTATTGGAGATGATTATCTATGGAAAAAGCACTCATTCACACGGTAATTCGAGGTATAGAAAAGACATTGGCTACTTCATGGAGGGCAGTCTATGAGGATAAGAAGGTGCAGTTAACACAGATGTTTGCGGAGCATGGCGACCGTGCCTACGGAGTCTGCATCCAAGAATTTATGGTACCGGTCTTAGAGCAGCTGAAATCGGAAGGATACACCACCAAGGCGGGATTCAATCGCAAGGATTCGATGGAAAACTGGGGGCCGCCTGAGGAGCGGGAACGCTGTATATGGTACGTTCTCTACGACGTCAATGGGACTTCGATCGGCACGATGGTGCTGCAGGTCTATCATTCGCATAGAGCCTTTCATTTTCCTCGGGCGCCGAGGCTGTTTGCACTGGAGGCTGTTGAAAGAGAATCCATCATCGCAGCACTCTCTCAAGCAACTGCACGAGTAAGATGGGATCGTATGGAGGAAAGGCTGCCGCTTCCTGCAGAGCTGCAAACTGCAGGGGACCGATGGGAATATGCGACGGAGGTGGCCCTCGGGGATTGCTTGCAGAACAATGAAATGGAGCATAGCGGCTGGACGCTGGATGAAGCCTTGTCTCACTGGGGACGGTACGGTTGGGAGCTTGTCAACGTTATGCCTTCGGGCGGCAAAGTGATTGCTTTTTTCAAGCGTCGTCAAGCGGTCTGATGCAAGGAGATGGTCCAACAGGCGAATCTGGATCGACCTGTTGGACGAATGCGATCATGCGGTTATCGGCTTGCCGCAGCAAAGAGATCAATGGTGTCGAAGGGTAAATGCTCCGTAACCAACTGGCTGTAGTGACAAATCCGGATAATTCCATCCTCATCCACCAGGAACTCGGCCGGCATGCGATAGAAATTGGAGCCTTCCTCGTTCGTCAGCTTATAGCCCGCCGCCTCCACTTCCGCGATGACGTCTTTAATGGAGGGGGCGGCCAAGGTGTTTTGCACTTTTTCCTCCGAGCTTTCCACCCCGTATTGATCATAGATGACAGCCGATGGATCGGCGATGAGCGGGAACGGCGGGTTTTGTTTGCCGACGTAGGCTTGAAGGTTGATTTCGGGCGATTCAAAGAAGGCGATGATGTCTAGCGATTGCCGCTGCCAGGCCGGATACCGCTCGATAAAATGCTGAATTCGCAGGTTACATAACGCACAGGCAGAGTAACGGAAAAAGGAAATCAATACTTTGCGCCCGCGATACTGCTCCAATGATACACGCTTTCCATGCTGATCGGTAACTTGAAACAAGGGGGCCTTGCTGCCCGGCTGAAGCTTTTGATTCATAGGGATTCCTCCTGAGGGTTTGAACTCAGACCTTTGGTCTACAGCCTTACCTTAGCAGGACCGCGGTTCTTCCTTCTGTGACCTAGTCACCAAGCTGTGCCTCCAGCCTTCCTCGATCGATAATTTGCACCCAACCCCGCCCTGTTTCCACCCAGCCTTCGCTCTGATACCGCTTGAGCACACGAGACACGACTTCGCGGGCTGATCCGATTTCATTAGCAAGCATTTGATGAGTGATATGAAGTATGGGATTGGCGCTGCTTGTCGCGCGAAGCAGAGCCTTGGCAAGTCGGGCTTCCAACGGTTCATTATATTTTGCCTGCAGCATCTGACTCGTACGGACTATCCCGTCCAGGAGCCCGCCGAAGATGGCGGTTCGAATCGTCGGCTGCATCTGAACCCAGCTCAGAAAGCTGGACTTGGAGACGAGCAACACCTCGACCTCTGTCTCGGCTGTAAGAGAACCGGGGTAGTCGCGGCCGCTCAGCCCGCAGAGCACCATGAGCGAGCAAACCTCGCCGGCGGACAGTAAGGTCAATAACGATTCACTCCCGTCCTCCCCGATCAAGGTAATTCGCATCGTACCGCGCAATAGGAGCACGGCGTAATTGGCGGCTTTGTTTTTTTGAAAAACACGGGCATGTGCCGGATAGGTCAACACTTTGGGCTGTGCGGCAGTCCATTCCGCATGCGGAACCGATTGTAAGAACGGAAATACGTCAAAAATATGGGAGTCATTGAGAGCTGAAGACATAATGATGCCCCTTTCTCTATGTAAACTGAATAAGCTGCAGTTGATTTATTTTACCATTAGACACTCTCGCGAAGCACTATTGGCGAAATCGATCCGTCAAAATGTTCATTTATAAGAAAAATTGAAACCAACTGACAAAAAGTTTTATAGACAAATATCGACGAATCGCATTGACCCTGTGGGTAGACTGCTGTAGCATAAGAGCAGGAATAAAAACAGAGTAAGCAACTTGGAATAATACTAATTATGAAACGATGCGAGGTGGATGTTGTTGCAACTCCAAGTAACGAACAGTCCTTTTACAGAAGAGCAGGCTGAGCTGATTAACCGGCTTCTGCCGACGTTGACCGAGGCGCAAATTCAATGGCTGGGCGGCTTTTTAGCCTTTTATCGCCCGGACCGTTCTGCCGTTCAAGGCGAAGCTCCGGCTAGTGTCAATAATACGATCGCGACGGCACCCCAAGTACTGACCTTGGTTCCGGAGGTGCAGGCGCCTTGCGAGGCGACCATTCTGTACGGCTCCCAAACCGGCAACGCCCAGCGGCTGGCGGGCCGCTTATCCGATAAGCTGAAGGAGCAGGGCTTCCAGGTCACTCTCTCGGCGATGAATCAATACAAGACGAACAATTTGAAAAAGGCCGGTTATTTGTTCCTGCTGACCAGTACTCATGGAGAGGGAGAACCGCCGGATAATGCGCTGACCTTCTATGAATTTTTGTTCAGCAAACGGGCACCGAAGCTGGATGACGTCAAATTCTCCGTGCTGGCCCTTGGCGACACGTCCTATGAGTTTTTCTGCAAGACAGGGCAGGATTTTGATAAAAGGCTGGAGGAGCTCGGCGCTCAGCGAATTGCCGACCGCGTTGATTGCGATGTGGATTTCGAGGCGGCGGCATCCTCCTGGATTGCGACTGTTACCGATGCGGTAAGCGCGACGGCACAAGCGGCGACGGCTTCAGCAGCTGCGGTTGTGGAAATCGAAAGATCCGCTTCGGGAGAGGAGTCGGAATTTGGCCGCTCCAATCCGTTCCAGGCGGAGGTTCTTGACAATATTAACTTGAACGGCCGCGGCTCGGATCGTGAAACCCGGCATTTGGAGCTGTCGCTGGAAGGCTCCGGGTTAACCTACGAGCCGGGTGACTGCGTCGGTGTGTACCCGCAAAACGACCCGTCCTTGGTCGACGAGCTGATTCGCTTCCTGCAATGGAATCCGGAGGAGCGTGTTGCAGCCGGCAAGCCGGGAGAAACCGCTTCGCTTAGGGACGCGCTGATTCATCATTATGAGATTACGGTTCTGACCAAACCGTTGTTGGAGAAGGCCGCGGCATTCTCGGGGAACAGCAGGCTGGCGGAGCTGGTGAAGCCGGAGAACAAGCAGGATTTGAAGGAATACATGAGCGGCAGAGATTTGCTGGATCTGCTGAATGACTTTGCTCCATGGACGCTCAGTCCCGCAGATATCCCGGTGCTGCTTCGCAAGCTGCCTCCACGTCTTTATTCGATCGCCAGCAGCAGTAAAGCGCATCCGGAAGAAGTGCATCTGACCATCCGAAAAGTGCAGTATGAAGCCCATGGCAGAGAGCGGGGAGGCGTATGCTCCGTTTATACGTCGGAGCGCTTGCAGCCGGGCGATACGCTTCCGATTTTTATTCAGAAAAATCCGAACTTCAAGCCGCCCGTTAATCCGGATACACCGGTGATTATGGTTGGACCTGGAACCGGAGTAGCGCCTTTCCGGGCTTTTCTGGAGGAGAGAGAAGAGCTTGGCGTAGGCGGCAAAACGTGGCTGTTCTATGGGGATCGGCATTTTGTAACCGACTTTCTGTACCAAACCGACTGGCAGCGCATGCTGAAATCCGGCGTACTGACACATTTGGATCTGGCATTCTCCCGCGATACGAAGGAGAAGGTATACGTTCAGCACAGAATGCTGGAGAAGGCCTCCGAGCTGTACCAATGGCTTCAGGAAGGCGCTCATGTCTATATTTGCGGTGACGAGAAGCATATGGCCCATGACGTGCATAAAGCGCTGCTTACGATCCTTGAACAGCAGGGAGGCAAGAGCGCGGAAGAGGCTGCGGCTTATTTGGCCGAGCTGCAGGAGCAAGGGCGCTACCAACGCGACGTCTATTAATCGAAACGTAAGGATAGAGGTAAGGAAAAAGAGAGTACGGACGCACCTAGTAACGGTGCCTAAGTAAAGGAGCTGACAGCAATGGCAGAAAAACAAAAAGTGCAGCCGATTGGCGGACCTCCAAGCGATGTGGAATTGCTGAAACGGGAAAGTAATTACTTGCGCGGATCTTTGGTCGAATCGCTGTCCAACCGGATCACCGGCGGATTGCCTGAACTGGACAACCGGCTGCTGAAATTTCACGGCAGCTACATGCAGGACGACCGCGATTTGCGTAACGAAAGGCAAAAGCAGAAGCTGGAGCCATCGTTTCAATTCATGCTTCGCGTCGTAACCCCCGGAGGCGTAGCTACTTCGGAGCAATGGCAGGTCATCGACGAGCTGGCGGAGAAATACGGCAGCGGCAGCATTCGCCTCACTACGCGGCAGGCATTCCAGCTGCACGGAGTGCTCAAATGGAACTTGAAGCAAACGATTCGGGACATCAACGATGCGCTGCTGACCACTTTGGCTGCATGCGGCGACGTCAGCCGTAACGTCATGTGCAACCCGAATCCCTATCAGTCCGAGGTGCACAGCGAGGTGTACCATTGGTCGCAGCAATTAACGAAGCATCTTGCTCCGCGTACGCCGGCGTATCATGAGATTTGGCTTGACGGCGAGAAGGTTGTGGACAGCCTTGAGCAGAACGGCAGCCAAGAGGAAGTGGAGCCGATCTATGGCCCGGTATATTTGCCGCGGAAGTTCAAGATCGGTATCGCGGTTCCTCCATCCAATGATGTGGATGTGTACTCCCAGGATCTCGGCTTTATCGCTATTATCGAAAAAGGCAAGCTGGTGGGCTTCAACGTTGCCGTCGGCGGCGGCATGGGCATGACGCATGGCGATACCCAAACGTATCCTCAGCTGGCCAGAGTCATCGGCTTCTGTACGCCGGATCGGATTCTCGATGTAGCGGAGAAGACGGTAACGATTCAGCGCGATTACGGAAACCGCTCCGTGCGGAAATATGCGCGCTTCAAGTACACTATCGACCGGCACGGTCTGGAATGGTTCGTTGACGAGCTGCACGAGCGTCTCGGCTGGAAGCTCAAGCCCGCTCGCGAGTTCCGGTTCGATCATACCGGCGACCGCTATGGCTGGATCAAAGGCAAAGACGGCAAATGGAGCTTGACGCTCTACATTCAAAGCGGCCGGATTGCCGATGAAGAAGGCTACAAGCTGAAAACCGCTTTGCGCGAGGTTGCCAAAATCCATACCGGCGACTTCCGTCTCACCGCGAATCAGAACTTGATGATAGCTAATATATCGAGCCAGAAAAAGCCAAAGATCCAAGCCTTGCTGAAGGAATACGGCATTCTGGAGAGCGATCAGTTGTCCGCTCTTCGCCGCAGCGCTTTGTCCTGCGTCGCGCTTCCGACCTGCGGATTGGCGATGGCGGAGGCGGAACGTTATCTGCCTACGCTGATCGAGAAGCTGGAGCCTATCTTGGAGGAAGCCGGCTTGCGGGAGCAGGAAATCAACATTCGCATGACCGGATGCCCGAATGGCTGCGCGCGCCCTGCTCTGGGCGAGATTGCCTTCATCGGTAAATCCCCGGGCAAATACAATATGTACATGGGAGCCGGCTTTTCCGGCGACCGCTTGAGCAAGCTGTACCGGGAAAACATCGGTGAAGAAGATATTATCGACATCCTGAGGCCTATGATTCAGCATTATGCTGCAGATCGTACGGAAGGTGAACATTTTGGCGATTTCGTCATTCGTACGGGGTATGTGAAGGCGGTAACGTCCGGACTCGATTTTCATCATTAATTCTTATACAAGAACAAGCGCTGATTATTTTCAGCGCTTGTTTTTTTGAGTTTTTCGAGAAACCTTAACATACAGAAAAAATGCGAAAGGTGATAGGTGGGGTATCCCCTGGAGGAGCGATAGCGTTCGCCTTTGTT
Source organism: Paenibacillus sp. 32352 (assembly GCF_002042965.1). Lineage (GTDB taxonomy): Bacteria > Bacillota > Bacilli > Paenibacillales > NBRC-103111 > Paenibacillus_S > Paenibacillus_S vulneris. Next base: position 420,154 of record NZ_MZNT01000001.1, read on the forward strand.
CTCAGGAAATCCCCACTATAAAGCGAATATAATCAACATTTCCTGAGAACAACAGCGACCGGAGGGGGATACCCCACCGGGGTACCAAAGCAATTTTTTAGATTTTCAGGTTTCTCAACATCCCCAAGCACTGACTTCATCAGCGCTTGTTCTTGCCCCCTCCGGTTGACAAAAACCGCATTCCTTTTTATCATAGTTCTATGATGATCGAACAATTACAAGCCGACGATGAGAAGCGGGCACGGATTTTTAAAGCTTTATCGGAAAAAAAGCGTATAGAAATTGTCCGTTATCTCCATACGGAGCCGACGCGGAATAGCTGCGGGGAAATCGGCAAAGCGATGGGAATGGACAAATCGAATGTCACGTATCATTTGAAAATCATGAACGAAGCGGAGCTGATTCGCGTCGTCCGCGACGGGCAAAATAAAAAAATATATTTGGTCGACGATATATTTCAGATGTATTTACCCGGTTTCTTGGACAGCCTATAAGGGCCAAGAAACTTTCTTTTTGATCCAATAGTTTGAAAGTTTTAGAACTATTCAAATTTCATGCCCGATGCTAACCGATGAAGCGTCCCGTGTCTGATAAGTATGATTCCCAAGAAAGAGAGTGATCTATGATGATGAACAAAATGATTTTACTTAAAAACCGTCCGCAAGGCTGGCCCGATCAAGATACCTTTGAAATGAAGGAGGCGCCTGCGAGCAAGCCGGAAGAAGGCCAGGTCCTTGTCCGCTCGATCTATTTATCCGTCGATCCCTATATGAGAGGACGAATGAATGATACCAAGTCCTATGTACCGCCGTATCAGCTTGGCGAGGTCATCAGCGGCGGCGTCGTAGGGGAAGTCATCGAATCCCGTTCGGAGCTGTTTAGCGCAGGAGACAAGGTGCTCGGCATGCTGGGCTGGCAGCTGTATAACATCGCAGATGCCAAATCGCTCCGCAAAATTGACGGAAAGTCTGCACCGTTATCCGCCTATTTGAGCGTTATCGGGTTGACCGGCTTGACGGCCTACTTCGGCCTCATGGACATCGGACGACCGAAAGCGGGAGAGACAGTGGTCGTATCCGGGGCGGCAGGCGCAGTCGGCATGGTCGTCGGTCAGATCGCTAAAATTCATGGAGCCAGAGTCGTTGGGATTGCCGGCTCGGATGAGAAAACGAAGTTTCTGGTGGACGAGCTGGGCTTTGACGCCGCGGTGAATTACAAGACATCCGACCTGAAGCAAGCGCTGGAGCAAGCCTGCCCGCAGGGAGTTGATGTCTACTTCGATAACGTCGGGGGAGACGTCTCCGACGCCGTCATGAGTCTGCTGAACGATCATGCGAGAATCCCGCTGTGCGGAGCCATCTCGGCCTACAACAAGGAGGAGGGCAGCGATGTCGGTCCGCGGATTTTGACCAAGCTGATTAAGACGCGCTCCATGATCAAAGGCTTTGTGCTCGGAGATTACGCTGATCGTCTGCCGGAGGGAATGGAGCATCTGACCAAATGGCTGTCCGAAGGCAAGCTGAAATACGAAGAAACGATTATGGAAGGATTCGAGAAGGTTCCTGAGGCTTTCGTGCAGCTATTTAAAGGGACCAATATCGGTAAAATGCTCGTTAAGGTAGGTCCGGAACAATAATTGACCGATCTACCAGCATGATGAAAAAGTCCGAATGCTTTGGCACTCCAAAGGTTCGGGCTTTTTTGGCATTACTTGGAAAGCACCAGACTTAAGCCTTGATGGCAAGGGCTTATCTTGCAGCGTTATTGAGCCGTACCGGCACCGCTTCAGGACGGCCTTCTATAAGGGTTTTGCCGGATCATTTGGATGAAATGGGCCGCCGCTTGAGATAAAGGCTCTTGCCTGCGGGTACATACGGCAATCGTATTTTGCAAATGGATTCCTTCGACATATACCCGGCATAACTCGCCGCGTTCTACATACGGGCTCACGACCAGAGACGAGACGAAGCTTGCGCCGTACCCGGCAATCACCGCGGTAATAGCTTCATGCAATCCGTTAAACTGCAGGGTAATTCTCGGATTGGTGGAATTATAGGTGCGGCATAGAGCCAATAATCGCTCCCGTGTCGAGCTTCCTTCCTCCCGCATAACGAAAGCCTCCTTCATCATGTCGTGCAGAGAAACCTGCTGGTTCGCATATTTATGGCCGGGCGCTACGACAAACCACAGCTCGTCCTGAAACAGCTCCTCCGTTTGTACCGTATCCGGATATTCCTCCGGGAGTCCCCCATAGATCGCCAGATCCGCCTCCACATTCAGAAGCTGCTTCAAGGCATCGCTGGAATTGGTCGTTGTGATGGTCATTTCCACTTGCTCATACTGCTGCTTGAACTTTGCGATCCAGGCGGGCAGCAGCACATGGGCCGGCAAGTATGTCGCGGCAATTCGAATATGTCCAATCGAACCGTGGTGATAATCATGCGTAAATTGTTCGATCTGCTGCTCGACTGCGAACAGTCTTTTGGCGAGCTGCTCCATTTTCTCACCGGCATCCGTCAACGCGATTCCCCTGCCTTGAGGCTTGAACAACGGGATGGACAATTCCTTTTCGAATTTTTTGATTTGGGCGGTGATCGCAGGCTGACTAATATTCAATATTTCCGAGGCCCGTGTCACGCTTTGGGTGGAGGCAATAACATGAAATAACCGTAAGGCGTGAAGATTCATTGCGGTAAGCTCCTTTGTACAATTTATATATAAATTATATAAGTAAGATGGAAAGATATATTTTTATTATGATTATAGATCATCTACAATAAAAACAGAACCAGCCAAACGATAATAAAGGAGAAGTGATACCTATGAATCCATTAAACCTTTGGAACCAGGTAGATCAGTATGTAACGGAGAAGCTGATTCCGTACGACGCTATTCTTGAAGAAGCTTTGGCTAACAATCGGAAGGCAGGGTTACCCTCTTACGACGTAACGCCGTCACAAGGGAAATTGTTAAACCTGTTCGTTCAAATGCAGGGCGCACGGCGAATTTTGGAAATCGGTACGTTGGGCGGGTACAGTACGATCTGGATGGCGAGAGCACTGCCGCCGGAAGGGCGGTTGGTTACTATTGAAGTGGACCTGCTTCATGCGGAGGTCGCCAGAGTCAATCTGGCCCTTGCACAGCAGGATCATAAGGTCGAGCTTCGGGTAGGAGATGCGCGGGAGCAGCTAGCTCTATTGGAGGAGGAACGCACGGAGCCGTTTGATCTCATCTTTATCGATGCGGATAAGCCGAACAATCCCCATTATTTACAATGGGCGCTTCGCTTCTCCCGTCCGGGAACGGTTATTATTGGCGATAATGTCATCCGTGACGGAGAAGTGGTCAATGAGCATAGCGTAGACCCCAGGGTCCTTGGGGTAAGAACGTTTTTCGACATGCTGGCGGAAGAGCCGCGGGTGACAGCTGCAGCAATTCAAACCGTCGGCAGCAAAGGATATGACGGCTTCGTCATCGGAATTGTTCAATAAAAGTGTTGACTCTCCTCTTGGGGGAGGCTTTAGACTTGTTTTTGAAGGAGGTGAACCCCATGCTGTATACCGTAAAAGAAGTATCGGCCCTGTCCAACGTCACCGTCAAAACGCTGCACCATTACCACAGGATCGGTCTTCTGGTGCCTTGCGAAATCAGCAGCGCGGGCTACAGGTTGTACGGGAGGGAGGAGCTGGAGCGTCTTCAGCACATTTTGTTTTATAAGGAGCTGGACTTTCCGCTGGAGACCATTAAAGCGCTTCTGGACAAAGAAACGGAACGGACGGCAATGCTTGCTGAGCAAGAAAAGCTCCTCCTGGCCCGCAAGCAGCGGCTGGACACCATTCTTCACACCTTGCGAACAACTATACAGAGCAAGAAGAAAGGAGAACCAATGAACAGTCAGGATCTATTCAAAGGCTTTGAAAGCGAGGACGCATGGAAAGAGGCGCTAAGCGAGCAAAACCAGCATCTGAAGGAAACCTACAACGTGGACATTCTTGAAACTGCTTCAGTCGACGTTCAGGAGATGAACGAGCAGGCGGCGGAGGCAGCAGCCTTCATGAACGAGGTGGCGCAATCCTTAAGAGACGGCTTGAAGCACAGCGACGACAAAATGAAGCAGCTGCTGCACAGCCATTTAACGTTTATGAACGAGCATGGCCACGCGGTTTCACCGGCAGATTTTGCTGCGCAAACCCGGTTTTTCCTGCAGGATGACTTCCACCTGCGTATGCTGGAGGATCAGCAAACCGGTTTGGCTTATTATTTGGCGGCGGCAGCGGAGTCTCTGGCGGCAGAGGCTCAGCGGTAGCAAAAGTGAGACACTCCAATGGATTTTCATTGGGGTGTTTTTTTGACCATTTTGATGCCGACTTAAGCGTCGAAAGGAACGAGGGGTTGCAGAATTGGACCGCATTTGCTAGAATACTGAATAAACGTTCAGTATTATTGTCACGATTCCGCTGACTTCCACCAAATCGGAGTGAACCGTATGAATAAAAAGCAGTTGCAGAGTGAGTTGACCAAAAAGCGAATAGCTGACGCCGCTAGAGTATTATTTATACAAAAGGGGTACAAGGCGACCTCCATCGAAGATATTGTCGAGGTGACAGGCAGCAGTAAAGGGAATATTTATTATCATTTTAAAAGCAAGGAAGGCTTGTTCCTGTATTTGGTAGAGGAATGGGACCATGATTGGGAGCACAAATGGCTCGAGAAAGAATCCAAGTATGAAACGACAATAGATAAATTGTACGGAATCGCCGAGCAGATGGTGCTGGATGATTTGAATCATCCACTTACGAAAGCAGCGGATGAGTTTTTCAATAACGAGGAGAAAACCAGCGACGTAGAGGACCGGATGGCCGAGATGGTCACGAGGCACTTGAAATTCAACGGAAAGCTGATTCGGGAAGGTATGGAGAAGGGCGAATTCAAGCAAGCTAACGTTGAGAGTCTGGCTGTCATCCTGGAGGGCTTGTTCTTTGGCCTAAGTCAGATGTCGCGTAAATCGAGTATGAAGGAAGCACTGGAGCTGTACCAGATGGCGGTAAAAATATTTCTTTACGGCATTGCCGCGCGGCCGGAGGAGCCGGAGCGATAGCCGTATCGGTTTTATAGACAGACACCCGAGCCGAAAATATTCCTTTTCGGTGAAGCCTTTTGGAATAATACAAAACGAACGTTCAGTATAATTATGAAAGAAACAGCATGTGGAGGATTATCATGTCATTATTATTTAGAAACAGAGGCGCAATTTTACTTTTGATGGTCAATATTTTCCTGGTTTTTACAGGCATTGGGCTTGTCATACCCATCATGCCCACTTATATGGAGGAGCTTCATATTAACGGCAGCATCGTCGGCTTGCTGGTTGCCGCATTTTCTTTAACCCAGCTCTTATTTTCTCCTATGGCAGGCCGGTTATCCGATTCCCTCGGCAGAAAGAAGATTATTATTGGCGGAATGCTCGTGTTCGCCGTCTCGGAATGGATGTTCGGAGTGGTGAGCACACCGTTGTTTCTCTTCGTCTCGAGGATGCTCGGAGGTATAGGCGCGGCGCTGATCATGCCTGCGGTTATGGCTTACGCCGCCGACGTCACTACGACGGAAGAACGGGCCAAAGGAATGGGCTTCATTAATGCGGCCATTACGACCGGATTCATAATTGGCCCCGGGATCGGCGGATTTATTGCGGTATATGGAATTCGAGCTCCCTTCTATGCGGCAGCTGCTGCGGGAGTCGTAGCTGCTATCATCTCGCTAATTCTGCTTCCGGAATCGATGAAAGCAGCTAAAGGAACGTCTCCGGCTCCGAGCTCGTCTCAAGAGGCCAAGCCAAGTCTTATATCGCAGCTGAGGCAATCCTTCCGCGAGCCCTATTTTCTTGGCTTGATCATCGTCTTCGTCATGTCCTTCGGCTTGGCAAATTATGAGACGATATTCGGATTGTTCGTGGATCATAAATTCGGGTTTACTCCAAAGGATATTGCTTTTATCATCACCTTCGGTTCCATTGCGGGAGCTGTCGTACAGCTTACGATTTTCGGCTGGATTTTGAACCGTTTTGGCGAGAGACGGGTCATATCCGTCTGTCTAGTTGTCGCGGGGGTATTTGTTTTATTGACGCTCTTTGTGAGCCGTTACTGGCTGATTTTGCTGGTTACATTCATCGTTTTCCTGGCAACGGATATTTTGCGGCCGGCGGTCAGTACCCAAATGTCCAAAATGGCCCAAGACCAGCAGGGCTATGTAGCCGGCTTGAATTCCGCTTATACGAGCTTGGGAAATATTGTAGGTCCCGTTGTCGCAGGGTTCCTCTTCGATATTAACATCCAGTATCCGTATGTATCGGCCTCTCTTGTATTGCTGGTGTGCTTTGTCTTATCGCTGGCAGCCAAGGGAAAAAGGGTGGTTGCATCTTGACCGCGTGTCGTTATTGCAAAAGCGTCGCTGCGAAAAGCAGCGGCGTTTTTTTGCATGTGTAAGTGTAAGCTAGAGCTAGACTAAACCTTCTTCTCATGTACGCTGCCAAAGCTCAAGCTCTTTCTTCAAGCATTGAAGGAATAAGGTGCTTGCCGAGGAGCGGTACTGCAGCTTGCTAAGCTGCAAAATGCCGATCGGGATCAACGGTTCCTTCATGTTGACCTCCAAATGCACAATGTCAGGAGGCAGCTGGAGGGAGGAGAGGACGGCTCCGACTGACGGGATTTGCTGTACGAAGGACGGTATGGAGGAAATCTGACTCACCGTATACAAGAACGGCGTGCCGGAATATCCGGCAAATTCTTTTACCAGACGCATATGGTACAAGCAGGTTTTGCCGCCGACGAAGAGCGGGTAATCATACAGAGCTTCCATGGAAACGGTTGGAGCGTCAGCATAGGGATGGTTCTTGGAAACGATAAAGCTGATTTTTTCATCATACAGATGCTCGAAGCGCAGGGCGGAGATGTCGTGCGGCTCCCCGGTTATTGCGAAATCCAGCGAGTTTTGCAGAAGCGACTGGGCCAGCATATCCGCGTTGCCGACCGTGAAATGACACTCAATCTGCGGCTTCAGGGCGCGGAACCTGCGCAGAACAGCGGGCAGCAGGCTGGCCGTCATCGTCTCCGATACCCCGATGTGAAGAGTCCCTATTTCTTCCTTTTGCAGCGATTTGGCCTGGTCCAATACATAATTCCAGTGCTGAATCAGCTTGTCCACCTCTTGCGCGTATACCTTCCCGGAAGGAGTAAGCTCCGCATCCCAGCCTCGTTTGAACAGCTTGATCCCAAGCTCTTTTTCCAGCCTTTGTATTTGATTGGTCACCGTGGACTGCGCGTAATTTAATCTGGCGGCTGCCTTGGAGAAGGTACCCTCTTGAATAATCGTGCGGAAGGTCGTGAGCTCCTTCAAATCCATACCACTCATCTCCATCTAATAAAATGATAATATTTATGAATTAATTCAATTATACAGATGAAGCATTGAGGTGTACAATCAAATTATCTTGAAAGGGAGGGAACCAGCATGCCGTTCATTCGAGTCGGTTATTTGGAGCAGCAATACGGGGACAAGGAGTTGCCAATCATCAGTCAATGTATTATGCGTGCTTTAAGAGAGCATTTTCATGTCCCGGAGGATGATTACTTTCAGGTTTTTCATGCGCATAAGCGAAGCGAATTTTACTACAGTCCCCATTATCTAAATGTGGAGAGAACGGATAAGCTCCTCTATATTCAAATCACGTTAGGGTCAGGGAGAAGCAGGGATCAGAAGAAAGCATTTTACCGCAGGCTCGCTGAGCTATTGGCGGCAGAGTGCGAGATCAGAGAAGAGGACGTATTCGCTGTCTTGATGGAAACCGAGCTGGAGGATTGGACGTTCGGCAAAGGGATCGCGCAGATGATTTTATGAAAAGCGTCGTTATAACGAGTACGTGAAAGGAGAGCAGGCGATGAAGCACAGACGTATCGTATCGAATGCGAGAGAAACATTGGGGAATGTGGCACCGGCGTTGGCACACTATTCGGAGGAGGTGCTGTTCGGGGATGTATGGAGAAGAGAGGAGCTATCGCTTCGCGACCGAAGTCTCGTTACGGTTGCCGCCCTTGTGGCAGGCGAGCACACGAACCAACTACCTTTTTGAAGCTGGCTATGGATAATGGCCTTACCGAGGAAGAGCTGATTGAGGTCATCACGCATTTGGCCTTCTATGTAGGCTGGCCGCGGGCAGCGTCAGCCGTTTCCGTGGCGAAGCAGGTTTTGGGTAAGGATTAGCATCTAGTATCTATCCCAATGGGATAGAAGACGAAAAAAGACCATTCCAAGCTGCCTCAAGCAGTCCTGAATGGTCTTCCGTTGTTCGCTGCGTCTTACAGATTGCTGTTATAATTGTAACCCCATCCATTGCCTATATAAGGCTGCTGCAGGGGATACTCGTATCTTTGATGGTACTGCGGCATGCTGGAATTGGGCTGGTTCGGGAAGGCTTGGTTCGGATAGGACTGGTTAGGGAATGCTTGATTAGGGAAGGGCGGATTCGGGTACATCGGCTTCGAATAGTTTGGTTTGGCTTCCTTCTCACTGGTGCCCTGAACCTCAAACTTATCGCAATCCTTTGGAGGACCGATGAAAACTGTCCCGGTAATGGGGGAGAGCGTATCCTTCACTTTGTCTTCATCGAGGCAGTAGGAGCGTGCGAATATGTTGGCGGGCGTCAGACGCAATAGATCGGAGCCGCCGATAAATTCCGGAGTCGGGGCATCGAAGATGGCTAATAAATGCGTGTTGTCGACGGACGCAACCTCATAATGCCACCATCCTTGAGGCACGTTTGCTACTTGACCCGGCTGAATGGGGAAGTTAAGCAATTCCTTCGTAAAAGGATTGATCAACGAGACGACAGCAGCTCCCGAAATGCAATAGACCAATTCCGAAGCATTCTGATGTATATGGGGTTCTACGATGTTACCGGCGCTGAGAAAAATATCGAGCAGAGATACGTTTCCAAGCGTGTTAAGCTGTTTAATGGAAAGCGCGTTAATGTAGTTCTGCGGATCTTTTGTGAAAAATCGATTGTCGCTTAAATCATAAGAAAATGCTGCCGATGGCGAGGCATAATCCATATATGAAACGGCCACGTCATTCCCTACTTTCATTGGATATTAGGCGTTTGACCCTATGCGGTTACTGTATGCAGCTGTAAATCTAAACGTTCGCCTAATCCATACCCCTTATCCAATTTCAGCTGTTGACAATGAACCAGGGATGCCCTATAATAACCATTAATTTCATTAGCCAAATGTTACGATTAGAAATAGTAGAATTGATTGGACCTTTCAGAGAGCCGTTGGCAGGTGCGAAACGGCAGTGACCTTCATTTCGAACTCGTCTATGAACAGCTGCCTGATATGTAGGGTAAGCCGGATTTCCACCGTTACAGGGATAGATGGTGATGGCCATCGAAGGAGATCATTTCGTTAATGAAATGAATTAGAGTGGTACCGCGAGTTCAACCTCGTCTCTATACGTAGAGACGGGGTTTTTTTGTTGGTTAAATTCCGGGTTTAACCAACCTCGCTTTATATAGATATATATTATATCCATTTCGTTTAGGAGGAACTAACCATGAATCGTAAAATAATTGTATTGGATACTACATTGCGTGACGGAGAGCAGGTTCCTGGCGCTAAGTTAAATATGCATCAAAAAATTGAAATCGCCCAGCAATTGAAACGGCTGAATGTAGATATTATCGAAGCGGGCTTCCCGGCTTCTTCCCAAGGAGATTTTCAGGCGGTGCAGGAAATTGCCCGCACCTTTGGCGACAGCGTATCGATTACTGCGCTGGCCCGCGCCGTTCGAACCGATATTGACGCTGTCTATCAAAGCATTAAGGCGGCGCAAAATCCGCTCATCCATATCGTTCTCGGAACCTCCAACATCCATGTGGAGAAGAAGTTCAACCGATCCAAGGAAGCGGTCATGGAGATGGGCGTTGAAGCCGTCAAATATGCCAAGACGCTGCTGCCTTACGTTCAATATTCGACAGAGGATGCATCGAGATCAGATTTCGAATATTTGTGGAAAACGATCGAAGCCGTTGTCAAAGCAGGGGCGACGATGATTAACGTGCCGGATACGGTCGGCTTTGCCGTCCCTGATGAATTCGGGGACTTGATCCGCAGAATTAATGACCGTTTGAAGAACTTGAACGACAAGGTCATTCTCAGCGTGCACTGCCATAACGATTTGGGGCTTGCAACCGCGAATACGCTCAGCGCGGTCAAGAACGGAGCGGACAAAATCGAATGCACGATTAACGGCTTGGGTGAGCGCGCGGGTAACGCCTCGCTGGAAGAAGTCGTGATGGCCTTAAAGGTAAGGGAAAGCTCCTTCCAAGCCTATACCGAAATTCAGACCAAAGAGCTTCTGAGAACGTCCCGCTTGGTCACTCATTTGACCGGCCTGGATGTTCAGGTGAACAAAGCGATTACAGGCGAGAACGCCTTCGCTCACTCCTCGGGCATTCATCAGGACGGGCTGCTTAAGGATAAGCAGGTTTATGAAATCATGTCTCCGGAGGATGTGGGAGCGGAGAGCATGGAGCTGATTCTTACCGCCCGTTCCGGCCGTCACGCGTTCAAGAATGCCGTCGAGAAGATGGGCTTCGATACGAGCGATAACGAGGACTTTGAGCAGCTGTTCCAAAAATTCCTTACCCTGGCCGATGCCAAAAAAGAAGTGTATGATCATGACGTATTTTATTTGGTGACAAGTCACCGCACCGTCAGCGATACCGAGAAGCAGCTGTATGAGCTGGAATCCTTCCAGGTGGTGACCAACGATGTTTACCCTACGGCTACCGTGAAATTGAGAAAGGGCTCTGAGGTTTTGAAAGGCTCTGAAGTAGGCGACGGTCCGATTGATGCGTTGTACAGCGTCATCAAAGCCTTGGTAGGCATGGATGTTCAGCTGAAGGATTATAAAATCAACAGCCTGTCGAGAGGCAAGGAAGCGATCGGCCGTGTCAACATCCGCATCCAATACGAAGGCAAAACATATTCCGGCCGCGCTATGGACACCGATATTATTAAAGCCAGCGCGAATGCGTTCTTGAATGCTATTAACGGCGCTTTGCTGGATGATATGGCGAAGCAAGGGTCTGCTGTCTAGGTTTATCCCGAAGGGGTTCCTTTTCTGAGGACCCCTCCCCTCATCAGGGGCATAAATCAAGGATTGGAGGGAATTATGAGATGGGTTCGCTGAAAGAAAGCGCTCAGCGAGTGCAGGACTTGCTGGCGGAGTGGGGTTATGTAAATAAGGTTGTGGAGCTGCCCGATAGCGCACGCACAGCCCAGGAGGCCGCAGACGCTATTGGCTGCGAGGTTGCGCAAATTGCCAAATCGATTATATTTCGTCTTAAAAGCTCCGATAAGCCGCTTTTGGTTGTCGCCAGCGGTGTGAATCGGGTTAATGAAAGGCTTATCGCCGGAAAGCTGAATGACCGGCTCGGCAAAGCGGACGCGGACTACGTTCGTGAGAGAACCGGTTTTGTCATCGGCGGAGTGGCTCCGATCGGGCACGCAGAAGACGTGATGACTCTCATTGACGAGGACCTGTTCCAGTACAAGACGCTGTGGGCAGCAGCGGGACATCCCAAGGCGGTATTCGAGCTGACGCCGGAAGAACTGGTTGCCATGACCGGCGGACAAGTGGTCCAGGTCAAATAAGCAACAATTTAAGGGCGAAAGAGAGGAAGTACATTGACGCTGCAGCAATTGAAATATGTGATTGAGGTTGCCAACCGGGGATCCATGAATGAAGCGGCCAAACGGCTGTTTATCTCCCAGCCGAGTCTGTCCAATGCGATAAAAGATCTCGAGGAGGAAATCGGGATCACCATTTTCGAGCGCACGAACAAAGGCATTTCTCTCTCGAAGGAGGGGGCCGAGTTTCTCGGCTACGCCCGTCAGGTGATTGAGCAGGCCGAGCTGCTGGAGAGCAGATACTTGAACGCGAAGCCATCTCCCCAGCATTTCTCGGTATCGACGCAGCATTATGCATTTGCCGTGAATGCCTTCGTGCATTTGGTTCGTGAGTACGGCCACGAGGAATACGAGCTGGCGCTGCGCGAAACAAAGACACATGAAATCATTCAGGATGTCAAAAGCCAACGCAGCGAGATCGGCATCCTGTATCTCAATGAATTTAACGCCAAGGTCATCAACCGGCTGCTGAAGGATGCCAATCTGAAATTTACCGGCTTGTTTACGGCGAAGCCGCATATTTTTATAAGCGTACATAATCCGCTCGCCAAGCAATCCGTTGTGACGATCGACCAGCTTCAGGATTATCCTTACCTGTTCTTCGAGCAGGGGGAGTATAATTCATTTCATTTCTCCGAAGAAATATTGAGCACGCTGACGCATCCCAAAAGCATTCGTGTCAATGACCGGGCCACGCTGTTCAATTTGTTGATCGGGTTGAACGGCTATACGATCTCTACCGGGGTGCTGAGCGCCGATTTGAACGGGAATGAGATTATTCCCGTCCCTCTGGCATGCGAGGAGACGATTCATGTCGGCTGGATCTGTCACCAAAATGCGGCGCTGTCCAAGCTTGCGCTCGCTTATATCGAAGCGCTTCATCAGGCTATCGCTCAGCCGTAACTCCCGGCGCAATATAATCGTCCCCGTGAGCGCTACCGCCCCCAGCGCGAAACAACCTATTAAAGCACCGCGGACGAAATCAGAAAATACCCACGTCGGGGCGTAAGCCTCCGATGTGGTTGTAGTGAAACCTGGTTTACCAAAAATCGGCCTAGGAGAGGTGGGGTGTCCCCTGGAGGAGCGAAGCGACCGCCTTTGTTCTCGGGAAATTACCACTAAGGGGCGAATTGAATAATATTTCCTGAGAACAACAGCGGCCTGAGGGGGATACCCTACCGGGGGGACCAAGCGATTTTGGATTTTTTAGGTTTCAAACAAAAACAGCGGAGGCACAAAGCCACCGCTGTTTATTTTCTTATCTTTCGTCCGCGAACAGGGATACCTTCTCGAACCCTGCGTCGGATATCCGAATCAAGCCCGTATCGGAAATATGCAGCGTAGGGATCACGACCAAGGCCAGCAGGGATAGGGTCATGAACGCATAATTCATCGTGCATCCAGCCTTCACCAGCGCTTGGTTGATCTCAATGGATTGCTTGACCACCTTCTCGTAAGGCTCCGTCGACATAAGGCCGGCCAGACGAAGCGGCAGCTCGACGAGGGTCTGGCTTGTCGCAACGGCGATGCCGCCTTGCATGCCAATGACGGCGTTCGCGGCTTGGGCCATCACTGCGTCATCGTTGCCGATGACGAGCAGGTTATGGCTGTCATGAGCGACGGTCATGGCGATAGCCGCCGGTTGATCGAAGCCAACATTGCCGACAATACCTATAGCCGAACCGCCGGTTTTGCCATGGCGCTCGAACAAGGCCATCTTGCACAGCGTGCTCTCCGGAGTGATCTGAAGCTTGCCGTCCTTTACAGGAATATCGGCGAAGATTTCCTCCGTCTCCACGTGATTTTCTCTCACGACGGCCACGCGGGTCTTAATAGTGCCCGACGATACCGGCGCTTGTACTTCAAAATCGGAAGGAGCCAGCTTTTTGTTGATTTTAACCGAATTCACCGCATAATCGGGATAGTCGAACGGAGTCAGCTTCACGGTCATGGCGCCGTTCTCGGCGACTACATCCCCCCGGGCGATCGTCATAACGACGTTAACATCAGCCAGATTGCCGTCCAGCAAAATAATGTCGGCGATCGTGCCCGGCGTTACGGAGCCTACATCTCTTGCGACACCGAAGCGCTCTGCCGTATTTAAGGTTGCCATTTGGAAGGCGGTCACCGGCTTCACGCCCTGCTGGATAGCATGTCTTACGATGAAATTCATGTGGCCTTCTTCTTTTAAAGAGCTGCAAATCCGGTCGTCCGACACAAGAATCATCCGGCGGGAATCAATGCCAAGCTCGGTATGCGCCTTGATCGTAGCGGCCACATCATGCCATGCCGAGCCGCGGCGCATCTTGGCGTACATGCCAAGTCTCACACGCTCGACAACGTCTTCCTTCGTGACGCTCTCGTGGCATCCCGATACTCCTGCAGCTGCATAAGCGGCAAGCCGGGGGTCATTGGCAGGCCAGGTGTAATGGCCGTCCACGACCTTGCCCGCCCGGAGCGTCGCCTGAATTTCACCGATCATCTTCGGATCGCCGTAGACGACACCGGGGAAATTCATGACCTCTCCAAGAGCAATCATATCCGGGCCCCAGCTTAATGCCTCGGCTACCTCCTCCGGTCCGAACTCAGCTCCCGACGTTTCGAACTCGGGGTTCGTCGAAGGGACGCAGGAGGCTACCTGCATATAAGCGGCCATCGGCGTTTGTCTTGCTTCGTCCAGCATAATGCGCAGTCCTGGCAGACCAAGGACATTCGATATTTCGTGGGCATCGAAGAAGCCGCCTGTCGTTCCAAGCGGAAGGACGCCGTTCGCAAATTCCGTTACGGATAGCAGGCTGCTCTCAATATGGCAGTGCCCGTCCAACAAGCCGGGAGCAATATATTTGCCCTCCCCCTCGATAACCTTCGTATCGGAGCCGATCATTCCCTCGACGAAAGGGCCGACATAGGCAATGCGCGTTCCGACGACAGCTACGCAGGTATTCGGCAGAATTTCGCCGGACATTACATTAACCAGACTGCCGTTGCGGATGAACAGGGTCGCCTTCTTTTCTCCACGGGCAAACGCAACCAGATCCGGGATGCAATCCGCCAATGGAGGCCTTGCAAATGCTGCAGCTTGATTCATCTTCATATCCACCTCATCCCTTATTTAGGTTCTATTGTACACGTCCTCACAAATGGAACGCAAACGATAGAGGCAGGAATTATAAGAAGATGAGGCAGACTGCCGGATCATTAGACTAATAACTCTGTTCCCTGGAGAGCAGCGCTTGAGCGATGCCGATAAAGTATTCGGATTCTCGCCGGATATGGTTTAATACGGTAATAGCCGTCGGATTTTTCCTCATGGCTGCACTTCCGCTGCCAAGCTGGTTAAGCAATTGAATGAATTGCTCGCTTTGATGAAGCGCAAACTGAACCAGCTCCATAATTTGCTTATACACCTCTCCGCTGACCTGGTGGCCCGTCCTTCCGACCAGCTCTATGTAGCGCACGAACCTCGCTTGGGTTTGTGCCAGCGCCTGCTCCCATTCCTGCAAGGCTTCAACGAACGGCTGCTCCAGGTCGGGAACCAGTGCCCGAATAACATCGGTATGCTCCGTCTCCTGCAGCTTCCAGAATTCTCCCTCGTCCAAAATGCGCAGCGGCATTTTATCTCCATAATAATATTGCACGGACAACCCTCCGTTCCTAATAGTCAGGTACAAAGTAGTCTATTAATAGAGGCGGACAGATATGACTTGTCAACGGCAATTGGAGCTTATGCAGCTATGGAAAATACATCCTTTGTACTTATGCTCCCGGCAAAGCGTTCCAACTTTGAGGAAATGGACAAAAAGGGTGGAGCAGCCTTCAATGATTGGAGATTATCGTTCATTTTACGATAGGATCGCTGATTTTGCGGAACGAGCGTTCTGACTGCCGGAGCCAACAATGGTAAAATAATGAGGACAAGATCAAGCCAGGGAGAACACCTCCGGGATTTCCCCAATTCAATCATAAGGAAGTGACAGCTCAAATCTGGCTGAGGTGTTCGCCCTGACACCATAGGGGAGGACATATCGATGAAATTACAACTGCAAGCGGAATTGCGTCAAACAACAACCAGATCTGCCATACGCAAGCTGCGTGAGGAAAAGAAAGTTCCTGGAGTCATATACGGGAAAATGACGGAGCCTGTCTCCATTGCATTGGATGAGAAGGCTTTGCTAAAGGCGCTTCATTATCCTAATGCGCTTATTGAGCTGGAGGCGCCTGGCCTTAACAAGCTGGCCGTCATACACTCTGTCGATCGTGATCCGATTCATCACCGCATTCTGGCGGTCGACCTGCATCAAATTCAATTGAATGAACGGGTTAAGGTTCATGTTCGTATTGAAACGATTCCGGACCCGGACGGTAAAATGATTCCTTATCAAATGTTTCTTCATGAAATTCATGTCGATTGCTTGCCCGGCCAAATACCGGAGGCCATTGCCCTTGATTTGACGCCGATACGGGAAGGTAAGGCGATCTTCGTCAAGGATTTGGACATTCCGGAAGGGGTTCATGTGCTGACCCGTGCCGATGAAGTCATTGCCGCGCCGTTCCATACGATCTCCGAAGCGGAGCCTGCAGCAGAGACCGCAGCGGAAGCGGCGGAATAATCCAACCTTCCAGCCAAATAAAAACCCGCTGTCCCTGATAGGACGCGGGTTTGTTTTTAAATATTAGTACAAGCAGCCGCGAGTAACGATAACCAACAAAATGAACAGAACCAGAATAACGCCAACGCTTGTAAATACGCCGCCTACGCCGCCTACGCCACAGCCTGCTCCACCTACGAGTCCACCCATGTTTCAAATCTCCCTTCATGCTATTTTTGAAGTGAGCCTTAATTGATAGCCCCGAAATTAAGTTATGCTTGGAACCCCCTTGGCGTATGGACGTTTGACCCTGTAGGTTAAATATCGTTGAGGTTATTTTGTCATGCCGATTTTACATGCGAATAGATGGCGTATATTTGACAAATCCTTATAAGGAAACTTATAGGAGGTGAACGTCATGCCGGGACAAAATCAGCAGCAAAATGCCGGGCAAGGCTCGGGACAGCAGTCAGGCCAAGGTGACTCTCAGCAGCAGCTTCAACAAGCGGTTCAGCATGCGGCTGCTCAGGCGGATCAAATTGCCGAGCAAACGAAACAAATTACGCAAGAGGTTCAAATTCAGCAAATTCAGCAGCAGCTCCAGCAATCGTCTGAAGAGCTTAAGCAGGCTGAACAGGCTTTGCAGCAGCAATCCCAAGGCGGTCAAGGGCAAGGACAAGGTCAGGGTCAAGGTCAAGGTCAAGGTCAAGGTCAAGATCAACAGCAGTAAAGATCTTTTTCAAGTTCATGCATAATGGCCTCCAATTGGGGCATGCTATGGTTGACGGTGAAAAGAGAGGTGTGGTTCCGTTGAACGATCAACGAGAAATGCCGGGGAAGCTGTTAGAATCTAAATAGAAGCGAGGGGATGTGCCGCAGAGACGTTATTGTAGTACCCCATACTGCATTAGTGTTAAAGTGGTAGACCTAAGGTTCAAAAGAGGTTCAAGACATTAGTACCAAAAATCAATTCACCGTTAGAAGGGCCCGCGAGGGTCCTTTTCTTTTCATGTAAAAATGAAAGCGCTGTTATTTTCCCTTCATTTGTCCATATGAAGATGGGATTTATCCATAGTTTTGTTCACAGGCAGGAGTAAAATAGAAATTATGGATAGCATGTTTTACCTTTAAGGAGGGAGAGCCATGAGGCGCGAATGACGGACAAGCCTGATATAATTATTGATTTACAGTGCATACCACCAAAGAACCGCACGGCTTCATTGCCGCGAATCCGATCATTATTCTTTTAACGACATCCACAAGCCGGCCCGTCTGATGTCTTCTGACAGCCCCGAAATTTATGGCTGTTTTTCTGCTTGCATCCCCTTGAATTGTATAATCTGGAGTTCAATCACTAAGCGGTCAACCCTGTCTCTCTACTCCTTTTATCCACTGACAGAGCAGATGCTTTGTCCATAATCCCGTTCAAGATATTCTGTCGTTCCATTATGAAGTTAAGAAATTTACGCTAGGCTTTACCGATTTCGTAAAGGAGGCTTTTGAAGATGCTTAGGCAGCATGCCGCTAACAGAGTATTAACCTTAATATTGATTGTTGCTCTCGTCATTTCCCTTTTTCCGGCACCCTTTATCCCTGTATCCACAGTTCACGCGGCGGAGGGGACAGCTTGGGGTTATTGGATGTGCAGGTGAATAAACCTGTTGATGTTAACGTTAATCTGAACATGGCAACTATCGATATCTCATTGCCCTACGGCACCTTGTCCCAAATGCTGAATATAACGATCAACCCGGGAGCAAGCGCGGCGCTTTATAGAGCCGACGGAACAACGGCTATCGCTTTTACCTCCAACAAAAACGATGCCAAGCTGGACCAATTGTCCGCAAGCGGGCCAACGAATTTTTATTTGGTCCTTACGGATAAAAATGATAGCAGCAACAGCAAAACATACACCATCACGGTAACGGTGGATAGCAATATTCCAGCCATCGCCGGGCCTATGGGACCTAACGACAAGTATTTACCTCTTAACATCCATAGGGGAGAAAATGCCTGGGATGTGCTGGGTGCATCGAAAATCGGCAACGGCAGTACGACCGGTTCCATAGAGGGTCCAGGCGCCGCCTCCTCTTACAGCGGGAAAAACTGGAATGAGTCCTTCTACGATCGTTCCGGCGAGTATCCGGCGGCTTCGACAGTAGATGAATCCTGGATCGGAGATAATATGTATTTGCAGACCATTGGCAAAAATGATGCGAATGCGCTTGCAAAGTATGGCATTGCTAATATACCGGGGACCGAGAAGCTCAACTCCGATATTTTGCGTTATCACGAATTTTTACCTTTTAAAACCCCGGAGGGTGTGAGCCGGGATGATGGAGATCGCGGAGCCGTAGGCAGCGACCGCCAGAGGCTGGAGATTAAGAGCAATACTGCGGCATCCAATATCGATGCTAACAGCGTAGGCGGGGACATTATGACCCACCACTGGAGACTGATGCTTCCATCGGAAACGTTAAGGTTCCAGCAGGACGTCACGAATTATAAAGCCGGCGATTTTATTAATCCGCATCGCTTCTGGCATATCTTTCAATTGAAAGCGATCTCAGGCGATGAAGCCGGCCAGCCGATCACGACCCTTACGCTTGTTTCAAGCGGCGGCAAGGGACAGCTGGAATTCCGCAACAATCCGGACGGTACGGCTGCAGACAGAATCAAACCATTGTTCACCATTCCTTTTGACAAGGTGGTTGACCGCTGGCTTGATTTTGAGGTGACGATTTTATCTGCGGACAAAGGCTACGTTTATGGCAAACTGGTGGATCTGGAAACCAACGAAGTGCTGTTCGAAGGCGGGATGACAGCCGAAACGCTGCGCCGCCCTGAAGAGAAGAATCCGGCTACAGGCAGACTCGAAAGAGGGGACCAGCCCATGGTAGCGGGACAGCAAAACCGTTCCAAATGGGGGCTGTACCGCGGGATGTACAATGGTGCGGGAGATGCGGCGTACGCTGATGAATTCCAGGCGGCTACGATGTATTTGGCTGACGTGCATTTGATCAAACGGGACAGTAACAGCTATGTTTTCCCTGACGGATGGGACCCTAAGGCGCAGCCTAAGGAGATTGTAGCTTGGGCGAGACCTGCGGCTATTACAACCACCGTAGGAACGGCCTTCAATAGCTTAGGCTTGCCTTCCCAGCTTGATGTTACCTTAAGCACAGGGAAGGTTGAGAAGGTGAATGTCACCTGGAGCCCGGCCGGTTATGATCCTAATGCAATGGGCAGCTATAAAATTACGGGCCAATTTGACGGGACGGGGATCACGAACCCCAAAGACATTCAGCCTTATGCTGAGGTTAATGTTAATACGGGCTATAAGAACTGGGCGATGACGCCTGGTGCGGAACTCAAGGTCGTCAGCCAGAGCAGCGGCACCAAGAACAACTTTATTGACGACAAATCAGATACCTCCTGGCAAGCCCATAGCTCCTTGGGAGCTTCAGCGGCAGAAACCTATCAATATTGGGCGGCTGTCAAGCTGGAAAAGAAAATCGATATCAGCAAAATCCAAATCGAATGGGGCAGCAATAGCAGCCTGCTGAAAAATTACCAGGTCTATTATACCAATGATGCTGCTGCTTATACGGAGCTTGTGGAGGGCGGCACCCTCTCGGCATCCTCGAGCGCAACGAGAAAACCGCTTGAAACGGCACATGGGGGCTCCTGGATTCCCATCTCTGAATTAGGGCAAAGTACACCCCCTTCACCTGGTAATAATCAAAAAATAGATCAAACTTTGACGGCACCGGTTGGGGCTCAATATGTACTGCTTGTATCCGACGTCACTCTAAAAGCAGGAGCCGGAGGAATCAAAAGCAATGAATTCCGGGTATTCGGAGAACCTTCTGCAGCGTCCGACAGCTCCTTGGCCATTAGCAAGCAAAAGCTGAACCTTGCCATCGGCAAACAAGAGACACTTAGGACCGTAGTTCTGCCTGAAAGTACACCAGATAAGTCGATCACATGGCTGTCCAATAATACGGCGGCAGCATCGGTAGATGCAAACGGCGTCGTAACCGGGATAAGTGAAGGTACAGCGCTGATTACTGCAAGTAAGGGGAACCTGAGGCAAACCAGCACCGTGACGGTCATGAATGCCGCAGATATTCCGACAGCAACGGGCTCATTGAACCTGCTGGACAAGACACGCTTTACCCCGCAAGCAGGGGTGAATCTTAAAGTAAGCTCGGAAGCGCCGGAGCATCCGGGAGCGGACGCTTTGAAGGCGGATGGCAGCGGCTACTGGCGTAATTCAAGCTCTAAAGTGTATAAGAGCGATTACTCGCCTTCCTCCTTGGCTTTGACGCTGGACCTGGGCGCTCCCAAAACGATTGATAAATTGTACCTGGAAATACCGAACAGCATCCCCAACATCCAAAGCAATGCGACCAGGTTTGAGGTGTACTACTCCAATGATCCTGCATCCTGGGAAAGTGCGCCGACGGCTTCAGATACGGCCAACAATTACGACTGGCAGGCCAACGGCTGGACATTGGCCGGCGGTACGGAGACTGAAGGGCTGTGGTCTTACGTAACGTATGGCGGGCAGCAATGGGGCTATGATACGAAGACATTCCTGTATCCGTTCACAGCCCGGTATGTCATGGTCAACACGATTCTGGCCGGGTCCCGCAGCAAGTCTACGGATCAAGACTCGATGATGGGGCTGTCCGCCCTGGCTATTTACGGCAAAGACCCTATTGCCAATGCAACGGCTCTAGTGCCTGCCAAGGATACTTACAGCACCTGGGATCAAGCTGCTGCAGTCTCAACGACGATAAGTCTTGCCGGCGGACAGGCGCTGACGGGGATTACGAAGGGCGGAACGGCGCTTGTCAAAGGTACGGATTATACGCTATCCGGAAATACGGTTACGTTTACCGCTCCTTATCTTGCGAAGCTGCCTCTCGGCACAAATGAATTTACATTTGCTTTCAATACCGGCTCCCCATCCATTTTCGCACTTGATGTGACGGCCCGCGGGTATGGTGAAAATGCCAATACAATCAAGATGAATGCCATCGAAGGCGTGTCTCCATACAATGTATTGGGAGGGACAATGGGTACTGATGAACCGGTAGAAGGCGTGACCAAGAGAATCAGGGACGCTTACCATCATTATTACGGCGATCTGCCCCGGGCAACCGCAGCAGACGACCATATTACAAGCGTTTGGGACGATACGCTGAAGAAGAATGTATTCAAGCTTTTTGAATATGGCAGAGGGGCAAATAACGAATTCGCCGATAAGGTCCGGGATGGTGAATACGGCCATAAAGGTGTGTTTGACCCAAGCGTAGGCTACGTTGTTTACGGCGCGGCGATCAACGACAGGCAGCGAGTTGAAATTCGGCCAAGCGAAGATTCGACTCATGATTTTACGGCCTATGAGGGTGATATCGTTTCCTACAGCTGGCTCTGGAATATACCGGACGGCAATCAGTGGAATCAGTCCGGCTTCCGGCATATTTTCCAGCTGAAGGCTACGAATGCACAAGCGACCAATACATTGCCGGGAGGTAACACCAGCGATGAGAACGGTGCTTATATTCTGGCTATGTCGATCTCCGGCACCTCAAAGAGAAACCTTGTGGTGAATCATAACCGGTACGACGGCGATAAGAACCTTCTGACCATTCCGTTAAGTGAGCTTGACGGTCACTGGATTAAGGTGGAGCTAAATGCGCTGATATCGGATACCGGATGGCTCACCATTAAGATCACGGACACGGTAACCGGCAAAGTGTATACTTATGACAGTCCAGATGTGTATCAAGTGTTCTCCAATCAAGGTGCGAGCGACGGCGTGAAGGATTTGTGGAGAAGACCGCAAAGAGGCAGCAGCTTTGAGACCGAATATCCGGCTGTGTTTGATCAATATTTGCGTCCGAAGTGGGGGATTTACCGAAGCTCCAATGGAGGCAATAACTCAGCTTTTGACGTTCAGCTTCAAGTGGCTGATATTACTATAAGCAAGGTGGCGTCCGGGATTTCGTCCGTTAACCTTGCGCTGAATAAAAAAGCATACAATGTGGGCCCGGTCACCGGCAATACGATTCAGAAGCAATCTGCTGCGGCCAATGAGTACGGGAATGCCAATAAACTGACTAACGGCGTGCTGCAGGACCCAACGAAATGGAATGTAACCAACGTGACAAGCCTTGATCAGATCGGGAACTATTCGTGGCTCGGTACGGATGGGGACAAAAAAGGCAGCTTCGTTATAGATCTAGGCCTGGCTATGGATTTCAGCCAAATCCGTTTGTTTGCCAAGTCGACCCGGTTAAAAGGTGCAACGGTTTATGTATCCGATGATACATCGAATCATGCTTCAGCCGCCGAGTTTGACTCCATGACCTTTAAGCAAGTGGATAAAAAGACGGCTCAGGGGTATACGTATGCTAGTGGCAATACTAGCGGCGGTACGGATACGGACGATAGCTCGTACCCGATCGACCTGGGCAAGACTTATCATTCCAGGTATATCAAAGTGACGGTAGAGAACGCATCGGGCGGCAATGCAGGAGCCGATCTTACAGGACCTCCGCGCCTGACGCAGGTTCAAGTGTTTAATGCCCCAACGCCTCCGCAAAACCTAATGCTGGATCCTACAGCTAAAGTTTTGAAGTGGGATGCAAATCCGTTAAGTGAAGGTTATGCCGTCTATGATGGCACCAAGGTACTTGCTGATATGCCGAAAGACGCAGCAAGCTATACTTTACCGGCTGCCTTAACAGATATGTCCAAAATTGCAGTGAGATCCATGGGAACAGACCCGTATTCCCGTAAATTTATGATTTCAGCACCTGCTTTCCCGACAGATTCGCAAGTGCTTCCAGTGGTCATAGGGATTAATCCCGAAAACGTGACGACCAAAGCGGGAACAGCACCGGTAATGCCAACGGTGGTTACTGCGGTGTACAGCGATAACACGACCCGTCAGCTAGGAGTAACGTGGGATCCTATCGATCCAACGAAGTACGCGTCTGCTGGCAGCTTCACCGTAGAGGGTACGGTAACCAGTACAACGTATAAAGCGTTGGCGAATGTTACAGTAACTCAGCCGGTATGGCCGGCTAATTCCAGCCTCACTGTTTCCGTTGTGACACCAAGAACGGCAACATTAAAATGGACGGCAGCCGAAGCGGGCAGAGGAATAAGCGGGTATAAAGTATATAACGTTATAGGGTCGACCTACACCGAGGTTGCGTCGTTAGGCAATGTTCTGAGCTATGATTTGATAGGCTTGTTGCCAAACACCAGCTATACTTATGCAATCCAGGCAGTGGATTCGGATGGAACCCGAAGCGTTTACGGCCCTACGGTTACATTTAGAACCGTTCCACCCAGCTCGGGACCGCGTCCTGGCGGCGGTTCGTCAGGTGGTTCGTCATCCGGTTCCGGCGGTACTGCTGAGCCATCGGATTCTGGCAGCCATGCAGGCACTATCGACCTTTCCAAAGATGCGAAAGTGACCAAAGAAACAACGGCAGATGGCAAGCCGGTAACGAAAGTGACCGTTGACGCCGACAAGCTGGAAAAAGCCTTATCCAACGCGCTTGTTACGATCGATGTGAAGGACAGCGAGTCGACAGTGAAAGTGGAGCTGCCGGGCAATGCTATTCTGAACGCTATCGGTAAGCAAAGCAATGCGATTATTCGGATTCAAGCTAATGGAGTTACTTATGAGCTGCCTGTAAGTGTGCTCAAGCATATTCCTAAGGTTGCAGTTGTCACGGTCACCATCTCTAAAGTTTCCGGTAAAGCCGGGGATGATATTGCCGCGGTGGTGAAAAGCTTGAACGCGAAGCAACTGATTTCGAATCCGATCGAGTTTAGGATCGCCGTTAACGGGAACGAATTATCCGATTTTGGAGGTGTGTATGTCAATCGCACCTTCGGCCTGGGAACCGCTGTAGATCCAAGCAAGATAACGGCTGTCTGGTTCGATTCGAACAACCGGATGCATTTCGTACCCGCCGTCATCACGACGAACAACGGTTCATCGGACATCACGATTCGTTCGCCGCATAACAGCATTTACACGGTCATTCAATCGGATACATCGTTTACGGATTTGCAAGGGCATTGGGCCAAGGCGGATGTAGAGCTTCTGGCGAACAAGCGGATCGTGAACGGCACAACCGACCAGCTGTTTACGCCGGATGCGAACATTACCCGTGCTGAGTTTGCAGCTTTGCTGGTTCGCTCTCTTGGATTAGCCGAAGTACAAGCGGACGGGTTCCGCGATGTACAATCGAGCGACTGGTTCGCGGGAGATGTAGGTACAGCCTACAAGGCAGGGTTAATTACCGGTTTTGAGGACGGCACCTTCAAGCCTAACGATAACATCACTCGCGAGCAAATGGTCACCATGCTGGTTAGAGCGCTCAAAGTCGGCGGCAAAGAAGTGAAGCTGGACAAAGCAGTCCTGGATTCATTCGCTGACCGTGCAAGCATCGGCGACTGGTCGAAGGATGCTGCTGCTCAGGCTCTGAGTGCAGGCATTATCCAAGGAATGTCCAATAAGGAGTTTGCGCCGCAGGACAAAGCGACTCGCGCGCAAGCGGCAGCTGCGTTGAAGCGTATGCTGCAGTACCTCCAATTCATTAACTAACAATGTTTCACGAAGAAGCTGTTCCGCGGCTTTCAGACCGCGGGATGGCTTTTTTTCGTGTTTACGGCCAGCTCAACCAAAAGCGAACAGGGTCGATAGCTCCGCCACCGACCCTGTCATTATCCCAAAAAAATAACCCATCATTGGTGATGGGGCAGGTTGTTGAAAAACTTTTGCGTGAACTATGCAACATATGGAGGTGGGATGTGCCTCGGAGGAGTTTACGTCCGCCTTTGAAACCCGTGAAAATACTGCTAAACATAATGGACATTTCACGGGTTTCAACAGCGGCTGGAGGGGTATATCCCACCGGAATATATCGGCAGTAGTTTAAGCTCTACAGGTTTTCAATAGACTCAACCCATCATTGAAGATGGGTTATGCCGATCCTATTGAAAGCGTACGCCGGAGGCGGAGGAAAGCTGCTGCTCGGCAATCTGCACCAAGCGGCGAACCATATGACCACCGATCGCACCGGTATCGCGGGTAGCCATGTAGCCGTAATAGCCGTCCTGCGGAATTTGAATGCCTAATTCTTGCGCTACCTCATACTTTAATTGCTCTAGAGCACCTGCAGATTGCTGTACGATAATCTGGTTGCTGCTTCTGGATTGTCCACGTGCCATTAATCATCATTCCTTCCATGTTAGGGTAATTTTAGATTCCCCATCTTTTCCCTAATTATTCATCACTCCGCTCATGTTAAAATGATTGTGGGTGATGAGTATGTTTATCTCGCCGATGCTAGCGGATTGCCGGGAGACTCCCTTTTCGGATCAGGCTTATGTGTTCGAGCCTAAGATCGACGGGCAGCGTATAATATTGTCGAGGCGCGGGAAGGAGACTCGTCTCTTTACGGCGGACGGACTTGAATGCACCAAGCAGTACCCTGAGCTGCACCGCCTTCCCTTGGAGGGAGATGTCGTGCTGGACGGGGGGCTGTACTGTATAGATCCAGACAGTGGAATGGCCGATGCCGGATTGGCGATGGAAAGAATGCAGCTGAAGCAGAAGAAGCGGATTCAGGCTTTTTCTTTACAAAGACCGGCACAGTATATGATTTGGGATATCTTATTTCATAAGGGCCGTGATCTGAGGCCTATGCCTTTAGTCAAGCGGCGGGCGCTTCTGGAATCGCTGCTGCAGCAAAATGAACGGTTTCAGCTCGTTCCGCAGACGGAAGCGTACGGAGAAGAGCTGTTTCAATCTATCGTTGCTTCCTCCATGCAGGGCATGATGGCCAAGCATAAAAACAGCCCTTATGTATCGAGAGTATCGCACGATTGGGTCCGAATCCCCAATTACCAATATGTCGATGTGGTCATTTCGGGTTACCGGAAGGAGCCGTTCGGCTTGTTTGCCTGTATCGAGGAGGATGGTGCGAAGCAGTCCGTCGGACTGATAGAGTCGGGTGTGAATGAAAAGCAGATGCAGCTTTTCCATTCAATGGCAGGCAAGCTTGCCGTCAAGGAGGATGAGCATACTGTTCATCTTGCGCCTGAAATCAGGGCTCGCGTCCAATGCCGGGGACGGACCCGTCATGGGATGCTGCGAAGCCCCGAACTTATCGAATTTATTGAGAAAAGCCCGAAGTGAGCAGCCGAGTGCTCCGTCGGGCTTTTGGACGTTATATGGGGCTATTTTACTTTATGGCTGCTAGCGGCTTCCTGAAGCGTTGCGACCAGGCTTTTGGCATAGCGGCCGATTCTTACGCTGATCTCCGAACGGATAAAGTCCTTTGTCATAATGAAACGGTCTTCACGGCCGCGGCAGCTGTACCGATAACACAGCGAGTTGTCGTCCTTCGTATCTTCAAATACCTGAATGTGCCGCTCCAGCAAAGCTCTCTTATTCTTCATGACATCCTCGCGGATATGTCTCGCTAATATTTTGGCAGCGGCGGAATAGAGGAGCTTCAATGTCTGGGTGGACATCTCGACTTCGATGCTCTTCTTTTCAACAATTTGCAGCGCGACGGGCAGCAGGACGGAGTCCCGTATCATGTCCATTTCCTTGTTCGTCGGCGGCTCGGGGGGCGGGGCCGGCGCGTCTTTTCGAATAAGGGACTGCTCTTTATGCTGCGGAAGCATCATGCGGCTTGATTCCCATAATCCGTTCCCTTCGAGTTTCTTGCTCATTTATAGTGCCCTCCAATTTTTTGTGCCCTCTCGAACGCTTGCCCGGAGGCGGTTACTGAGGACGCTCTTACGATGGCCGCGCTGCCGTAACGTTCCTTGATCTGATCGGTGACCCGGTCCAGTGCCCGTAATTTCGGTTGATCCTCGAATAAAGTCAACTGGTATACTTCATCGTCCGTTAACCCGCTCAGCATAACGCCGAGGCGTCGTACGGGCATCTTATCCCAATGACGGTAGAACAAGGTTTTGACGGCCTCGAAGACCGCACTGGTATTATTCGTCGGATCGGGCATTTTCATTTGCCTCGAGAATCCGGTCGGAGCCTCGTAGGGGCTGCACATGCAGCTGACCGATACGACACCGCCCATGTATCCTTTGCGCCGGCAGTCGCGGCAGACCTCCTCCGTCAGCTCGAGCAGAATCGTCTCTACCTCGCTGTTCTCGATATAATCTCTCGGCAGAGTCATCATATGGCCCACCGATTTGGGCGGCGTATGGAACGTCCCGGGGGTGACGGGGGAGTCATCCAGGCCGTTAGCCGTTCTCCACATGACCTCCGCGTGAATATCGCTTTGCTTGCCGAAGCGAGCCCGGAATTTCTCCTTCAAGCGGGGGAGCGGGGTTCTCGCGATATCCCCGATCGTAAACATCCCGAGCCGCGCGAAATGCTTCATCATGCGGGACCCGACGCCGAACATTTTTTGTACCGGCTCAGGCCAAAGCTTATTTTCGATTTCCTCTTTGCGCAGGATGAACAAGCCGCTATCGCTCTTCTTTGCCCAGATATCCGTCGCGATTTTGGCCAGTATTTTATTCGAGCTGATGCCGATTCTTACTTTTACTCCCGTTTGCTGAAGCACCTTCTGCTGGATGGATCGGGCTATCGTCAGCGGATCTCCCCAGATCCCGAGACTTCCGGAGACGTCCAGAAACTGCTCGTCGATTGAAAAAATTTCAACCAGGTCGCTGTATTCCTTGTAAATCTCCGTGATCATGAGAGAGACGTCGATGTAATGCTGCATGCGCGGACGCATGACCACGAGCTGCGGGCATTTGTTCAACGCCTCGCCCAGCCGCTCGGCGGTAGTGACTCCATAGCTTTTGGCTATGGGGCAGGCCGCCAGGATGATGCCGGAACGGCGCGCCGGATCCCCGGCCACAGCGACGGGCTTATCCCTGCACCCGGGATGGTCCGCCTTTTCCACACTGGCATAGAAGCTCTGGCAGTCCGCCAGAAAAATCGTTCTCTCGCCCTTCGTGATCATTTTAACCGCCTCCGCAAATTCATAAGCGTAGTCATAAGCTCCGCTTTTACCAGGCTTCTTAGCATTTTAAAATGATGGATGTAACCGCGGACCTTATATTCCACATCGATGCCAAGTGTATTCATCTCCGTGTGCAGCACCTTGATGCTTCGCTCCCTCATCCTGTTCTTAAGGGCTTGCAGCTCGGGATAAATGGAGCGTTCGACTTCCCTGAGATAAAAAATCACATGGTTATAAACAATTTTGTCCTTGTACAGGTTCAGCTCCTCGATATCTCTCGCCAGCATATCCAACAGAATGGGCAGCAGGGTGTATTCCTTGATGATTTGAATATCTTCTTCGGTTTCTACTCTTGGATTGATACTCATAAATGACACCACCGTAATGCGAACATGTATTCGTATTTAATTCTTATTATATACCGAACACATGTTCTTTATGCAAGTGTATTTTATGGAAATTGATGTCGCTGCTGTTTGATAAAAAAACTTCGAAGGGACTATCAACAGAACAGGAAAATTTTGCTACACTAATAGAGATACAAGCATGGGATCGGTTTACCGGAGACTAGAGAATTGATCTTGAAAAGGGGAAGTGTCCGTTGTCGGTATCGAGGCAAGACCGAAAACCGGAGCTGTTCATCGGCTCCTCAAGGGAAGCGATACATTATGCGCGGGCCGTTCACGAAAGCCTAAGCCGCTCGGCCCAGGTGACTCCATGGTATACGGCATTCGGGGCCAATTCCTACACGATGGAAGCGTTGGAGCAGCAGCTGGATCTAAGCGACTTCGGAGTGTTCGTGTTTGCGGCGGACGACGTTGCTCTTTATCGCGGACAATACGTATTTATTACCCGGGACAATACGCTGTTCGAGATGGGGCTGTTCTGGGGAAAGCTGCGGCGCAGCCGCGTGTTCGCCCTGGTCCCGAGATCGGTGCAGGAGCGGGATGACCTCATCCGGGATACGACGATCAAGGACTTTCATATTTTATCCGATTTGCAGGGGTTAACTCTGCTCACTTATCATGAAGCGGTACGCGGCAATTATTTGGCGGCAGTCGATGTCGCTTGCGGCTACATTGCCAAGGCTATCGAGGACGAGCAGACCTTCACCGATCCTTACCAGCTTCTTGCGGAGAAGGAAGCCGAGCTCGAGAGGAAGCAAAGCATCCTTCACTTCTTCTGGGAATATAATCGGAATGTGACGGCTGCCGATCCGGAGGAGAAGTACCATTCCTTCAGCGAGGCCGTTCGCAATTCCTTGCTTACTCCCGAAGGGTTTCGGGTGACCGGGGCGGCCATTTGGAAGAAGGAAGGGAATGACGGCGTCCGCCAAGTGGGAGGGAATGTAGGGAGAGGCAAGTTTTACCGGTTCCAGACATACGCGGAGAAGAAGAACGACAAGAAAATATACGTGCTGGAAGCCTTTTTGAACAGCACCTGGGAATTTTTGCGGCGGAAAGAGGTTGCCGAGGTGTATGTCCTATGTTATCCTCTAGATAAAGAGCATGTGTTATCCGTGCATATTTCGGGACTGAAAGTATTATCCAAGGAGGATCTTACAGAGATCGTCCATCATAACGAAGAGCTGCTGGCAACCATTAGTCACTTAGTTGGAGGGGATTCAGATGAACAGAAGCGCAGGGTTTAAACGGACTTCGATTTACGGATCCGCAGCGGGACGGTGGGCTGCTCCAGGCTCTGCCGACTTGGGTACGGCTCGCGAAGAGCATGATGCCAAAGCGGGCGTCTTTATCGGACCTTCCGTTGAAGGCGGCGACAAGGAATACGTTCACGTCATCAGCGGAAAAGTGATGAACCGCAAGCCATCGTTTATATAATCATAGCCTCGCAATAAGTTAGGAGCCGTGCGTTGAACGTACGGTTCTTTTGGCGTTGTCGACAATGAGGTTTTGAAGAACCCGTCCCTCTTTCAAAAAAGTTGGTTTTTTTACGAAAAAAAAGCGAACGCTATGGTTAAAAAAGAGAACGAGGTAGGGAAAATGAACAACCGGGTACATAAAAAGAAAACTTGGCTTGAATTTTTGAAGGCCTTCATTTTTATATCCATCGGTGCGGTGATGATGGCCGTAGCCCTTGAGGTTTTCCTGGTGCCTAACGATGTTATCGACGGGGGGATTACCGGGATTTCCATCGTGCTATCCAAACTAACGGCGTTTCCGTTAGGGTTATTTATCTTCTTTATCAATCTCCCTTTCCTGGTCGTCGGCTACAAGCAGATCGGCAAGACGTTTGCGTTCTCTACACTGTACGCGATTGCCTTGATGTCCGTAGTCACAGCTTTATTGCATCATGTAGAGCCTTTTACCAACGAGAAAATATTGGCCGTTTTGTTCGGAGGGCTCATTCTCGGGTTGGGAGTCGGTCTGGTGCTGAGGTTCGGCGGGTCGCTGGACGGCACCGAGATTGTGGCTATCCTGCTGTCAGAAAAATTCAGATTGCCTGTCGGTCAGATCATCATGTTCATCAACGTGTTTATCTTTATATTGGCCGGCTTTGTGTTCGGCTGGGACTCGGCTATGTATTCCATTTTCACCTATTACATCGCTTCCAAGGTCATGGATATTGTCGTTCAAGGTCTGGAGGAATCCAAATCGGTTACGATCATCTCGAATGAATATGAGGAAATTTCCCATGCGATCATGAAGCGGCTGGGCCGCAATACGACGTATATTTACGCCAAGGGAGGATATTCCAAGGAGGATACCCAAATGATCTATTGCGTCGTTACGCGGCTGGAGCTGAGCAAATTGAAAGCACTCGTTCAGGAAATAGACGAAAGAGCCTTTATTTCCATTCAGCAGGTATCCGATGTGCTGGGAGGTAATTTTGACAAAAGCAGCATCCATTGATACGGTGGAAGATGATGGTTTGCCGCGATACACGTTTTTTAATGAATTATTAATAAATTATTAAGATTTATGCTTTATACTGATCCCGTCATCTTGATTTGGATGGGGGATTACTTTTGAACTACGCGATTTTTCAATTTATTAATCAATGGGCGGGACAGGGCGGCTGGCTGGACAGCGTGATGGTGTTCTGTGCCCGCGATCTGGTTTGGGTTATGCTGCTCATTCTGGCTGTGCTGTGGATCAGCGGCCGCAGCGTGAATCAAAAAGGAGTATTCTACGCCTGCCTGTCAGCGGCCTTGGCAATTCTCGTTGCCGGGTGGATCATTTCACCTATCGTTGATCATCCGAGACCGTTCGTAGAGCATCAGGTGCATCAATTGGTTCCCCATGACGCAGATCCGTCGTTCCCAAGCGACCATACGACCTTCACGTTCTCTATTGCCTTCACGGTATGCATGCTGTTGAAGCGCCGGATGGGAATATTGATGATAGTATTGGCCAGCCTCACGGGCATCGGACGCGTGTATACAGGGGTTCATTATCCTGCGGATATCGCCGGAGGGATCATCCTTGCCCTGCTGTCCAGCATGCTGGTCGTTAAATATCGCGGCTTTGCAGAGCCGCTGGCCAAGCTGTGCATAGGGATTTACAATAAGATCGCTGCAAAACTTCCGTTCCTGCCGCTAGGCGACAGAGCGCGAGCTCAGTCCAACAAAGCATAATACCGTGCAAGGAGAAAGCCTGTACCCCTTCAAGTAAGGAGGACAGGCTTTACGGTACGGTATAATGAAATAAAGAACAACCTGCCCTGATTCAACAAAGGCAGGTTGTTCTGTCTTAATACGGCCTTATAGATTAGTAAAGCACACCGCGGGTTACGATAACCAACAAGATAAAGAGAACCAGGATAACACCTACGCTAGTAAATCCGAAACCTACACCACTCATTTGAAATTCTCCTCTCATATGCTTAGTTTTGGAAGGGGGTATTGCTTATTCCCAAAATAAGTATATGTAAGGGGGAGCCCCAGTGCTTGGATCAATGCCCTTACCCGATAAATGGGGCGTCAGTACATTTGGCGGCGGCTCAATAAGTTAAATGGACCCGTTCCCCTGTGACGGCATCGCAAATCGAATCGAAATGCGTCAGTGTGTAGACAAGACACGCTTTAACGGTCTCTTCGGGCGAATGCCTGTCAGCCAGCCGGTAGGACAGCCTGGCCTCGATATGAGGAAATAGCAGCTCCCATGCGGTTTCGGCTACAATCTTAGGCTCACAGCACCCGAGATTGCTTCTTGCTTCTTTATCCGCGTCGCCGCGGCTGGCCTGGAACAGCTTCAAGGCATCCATGACATGAGAGATATTCCAGGTGTCCCGGTCTATAATCAGTCCGATCTTGCCGCCCATGATAGGAATCCCGTGAAGGAAGCGCTGCATCTCGATCTTGATTTGATTTCCCTGCATGCTCTCTACAATTCGGCCGTCCGATTTATGAATAAAAGCGAACTGCCAGGGCTCCTCCGAAACGGATTGCTTGAGATAAGATACGGCGATGTCCAGAGCGCGGGCGGCTTCTTCCTCCGATACAGGCGGGTAGAAGGGATGCGGCGCCGCCAGATCCACGTCCGTGACATGCTCCTCCAGCTTTAACTCATCATAATGTGCCTCGGAAAAGACGGGCTTACGCACGATATGAACCGTTTGATTGCGCTCCGGCAAAGACGTATCCAAATCGATAATTTCGATAAAATCGCTTTTATCCGTATAAACCAACTCCCCCGTTACAGCATCAAATACATCATGCCTGCATAGATAGAAGGGATGATCCGAGGGATGAAACAAATTCAAATAGCAGAGCGTCAGCTGGTCTGGCCCTAGCTGCTCCTTGAATATATCCATAGGGATGTATTCGCTGCTGCCCGCAAATTCGCAATCGTCCCATACGCACCAGTAATGAAGCAGCTCGAAGGAACGGTTCAATGTGATATGAAGAGCCTGCTGAGTGCTAACCGGAATCCCGTTATGCTGCCTGCCATAGACGAAATCATAGCGTTTTTGTCCAATTACCGTCTTATTGCGCAGAACCAGTTCCTCGGGGTTGATTCTTGCATCCAGCTTGCGGATCCATTGAAGCACATGGGGATAGACGGCTTCATATTGAGCATCGCTGAGCTCTTCTTTCGGTTCCTTATTGCTTTCTCTATCGTCATGGCGGTAAAAAGCAACCAGCTGGCCGGTCAGGGCATCCAGCTCGGCCCGAATCGTGTGCGGGTTCACGAGCATATTGTCGTCCAGCCTCGGTTCGCCTTGCTTGTTCCACTCGAGCTCTACCTTATAGTAGGGGGCTTGTTCAGGCGAAGAATTGCGAAAAATGCCGCTGGAAACCAATTCGTGCGTATCGGGGATAGAAATCTGCTCACGAAGCTTCGCAATAGCCTGCTGAACGGTAAGTAGTTTCATTTTGGGCAGCTCTCCTTTTTCTTATTATGTTACATACGGCCTTTTTATTGCATGGTTGCCGAATATAGAAAAAAGCCGCAAATCCCTTGGAATTTGCAGCTTTTACAGCAATTATTTTGATGGACCTGACCGGCTTTCAATTCCGATAATCCCGGCATGTACCGGAATCAGCCTAGAAGCCAAAGGCCAGGCTTATAGGAGCTTTTCACGGCTTGAAGGCTTTGGATTGTCCGCGGGCAGTGCTGAGCGTCTGCCAATGCTCACTGCTCAAGTGCTTGGCTAAAAATACGATTTGGCCGACATGATACCCGTAGTGGGATACTTGACGCTGGATCGCTTTGATGACTGTATGGGCTTCGCCGCGAATGGCAACCTGGCGCAGCAGATCGTCCGGCTTTAGCCCGGAAAGCGCATCGAATAATACGCTCCAGCCCTGCTCCCACAGCGCCATCAGCGCAGGACGATCCAAGCCTTTGGGCTCGAATTCGCCGTCCCGGTCTCTTGTAGGCTTTTCCCCGTCGGAAGTCAAGAAATCCGTCCAGCGGGACAGCATATTGCCGTGCATATGAAGAATCATCACTTCAAGAGAGTTCGATTCCTTATCAAGGAGGCAGTGAAATTGGGAATCATCCACTTGCTTCATCGCTTTGTCGGCCAATTGCTTCATGCTTTGAAACGCTTCAATGCTTTCTTGCAGAAAAACCTCGTTTACTGATGGACTTTGCTCCGATTGCGCCATACTCCTCATCTCCTACATTCGAATAGATGCCTATTCTTACGATATACGAAGCGGGGACGATTGTATATCAGAATGTTTTTATAAGGAGTATAACGGAAATTTATTTATTCTTCATTCATCGTATAATAATTCAGCATGACGCTTGTAATGCCAAGTACGACGTAGATGACATATTCCCCCAGGCCCGTTAAGTAAGCGAAGGGAAAAATAACAAACCAAATGCCGGCCAACAGCGAAATCCAATTCAGCCATGAATTCCAGCCCGATGCTTTGAAAATGAAAGCCAGAAGCGACGCGATGAATTGAAGGGAACCAAAGACAACACTGGTGATAACGGCGCTTTCGTGAGTCAAATCAATCCAATGAGGGCCAAAGACAAACAAGAGACCAATCAACGCAGCCAACAAATTTTTAACCGCCATGATTACACCTCCCGAAAATTGAGATAAGCCATCAACACCTCATAAGGGGTCTATTCTATGTATATGCAAGCGGTTTCAAAATGGTTCGGCGCTTGGCAAAAAAAAGATCTCTATGTACGGCAAAGCCCCCGGTGCATGAAGCGCCGAGGGCTGTGAAATCCTAAGAAATATTAGTTCGCGATAAATTCTTGTACCCATTCGCCGTTGTAGTAAGCAACACCGATTTTGGTGTAGTTAGGGCTCATGATGTTTTGACGGTGACCAGCGCTGTTCATCCAAGCGTTCATAACCTCTTCAGGGTTACGTTGGCCTTTGGCGATGTTTTCACCTGCATAGGTGTAGCTGATTCCGTATTGCTTCATCATGTCAAACGGAGAACCGTACGTTGGGGAAGTATGGTCAAAGTAGTTGTTGCTGTACATGTCCTTAGCTTTATCCATGGCCATATTCGCCAATTTGCTGTCGGAAGTCAATGCAGGAAGACCTGCTTTGGCACGCTCTTGGTTCACCAAAGTAACGACTTGGTCCGCGAAGGCGGATTGAGAATCCGTTACAGCTTCTTGGGAACCGCTGTTATTTTCTGTTCCGCTGCCATTGTTCGTAGTGCCGTTCTCGGTAGTTCCGCTGCCATTATCGGTAGTTCCGCTGTTATCTGCAGTACCGCTACCGTTATCGGAGCCGTTATCTACAGTGCCGGAACCGGAGCCGGAGTCCGTATTGCCGGTAGTACCTTGGTCCTGACCTTGACCAGGGTTGCAATTAAAGTTCATGTTAGGGAAGTTTTTCCAGATGATTCCTGCCAGCCCTTGGTTATTACCGGAGCCAATCGTTTGCCATTTTCCTTCTTGACCTTTCAACAAGGAATTCAAATCAATATTTCCTAGATTCTGACCTTGGCCTTGCAGCAAGGAATTCAGATCGATTCCGTACTGTTGAGTGATTTGAGACAAATCGCCAGCAGACACAGTATTCGCCGGTGCGGCGGAAACGGCGCTAACGCCGATGATTGGGCTAAGGGCCAGTACACCTGTCAATACAACTTTCTTGAAACGGTTCAACAACAAAATCCTCTCCTTTTCGCGGCCTGCGAGGTTAGCTGACGGATTCGGGTCAAAGAGCAAGCACCCTGCCGCAAGACGCGGCTTCACCCCATGGAATGGGTCCCCCGTGCTTTCATAGAAAGCTTCGGCCTGATAGTTTTGTTTGTTTGCTCATGCCCGGTTCGTTGTGCATCCTGCCGGGCTCTCTTGAGCCACTTCATTGTAGCACGTGCCTATACAGATTTCACGGCACAAAGTCTTCCAACATTGGGCGATAGAAACAACAGCAGCTTCCTTACGATTGAAGAAAGCCGCTTTGTTTTTATACTGAAGGCCAAAGCAGACAGGCCGCATCTATTAGAAAAAATAGAACTGATATCTTCGAATTTGTCCTGCTTTAATACGTGAAATGAAAGAGTTGCGAAGCTCAACAGCATTTTATACTTTTTTACAAGATTACTGTATAGGTGCTCCGAAATCGATATGCTATGATGAGATCACTATTGGATTGTAAGCGTCTTCTTGGGAGGGATAGCGGATGCATCCATCGCAATTGTTAACCGTGTTAGTGGTAGACGATGAACTGCCGTTAAGAGAGGAGCTTCGGCTCTTTCCATGGCACAACAGCCTCGCCGAGCTTGTAGGGGAAGCGGAAAACGGTGAAGAAGCAATGGAGCTGTGCCGTAAGCTCAGACCCGATGTGGTGATTACAGATATTACGATGCCCGTTATGGATGGTATGGACTTATTTCGGCGGATCAAGCAGGAGTTTCCGCTGACGCAGGTTGTGCTCTTGACCTGTCATAGTGATTTTGCCTATGCCAAGGAAGCATTGAAGCTGGGGGCTTTAGAATATTTGATCAAAGTATCCCTGCTGGATACGGAACTGGAGCATGTGCTGAATAAAGCCCGTGAAGCTATTCAGCGGGAGTACAATTATAGGCGCAATGAAATAGACAGGCAGCGCTGGGAGCTGACAAGACTGTTAAGCAGCACAGGCAAAGAACCAAAACGGGTGGAAGCGATAGATGCCATTTTAAAAAGCTGGGGCGTCTTATGGCCAATAAGGATTATCCGTCTGCATGTCAGTGTCCGGCCGCAGGAGGAAATGTTCGCCCATCATGAGCTCCAGTCTTTGTTAAGTGAGCGGGAGCTTACCGATGACCGTGACAATCCGTGCTGGCGTTGGATAACGCTTGGACCGACGGATTATATATGGATCCAGCGGGCTGCCCCAGAAACAGGGACGACCATACTGCTCTCAACCAGGCAGTGGCTGGAGCGGCTTCAATCCGCCATCGATGTGCGGGCCTCTTATTTAAGTGAAGCCGTAAGCCTCTATGCCGTCATTGGGCCTAGCATTTCATCCGCGGTAGACTTGCTGTCTGCCATTGAGCTTACCAAGCTGCCAGCCGCGGCTGTTTTCTATGATACAGGGGGGGCTGTTTATGAAATGTCAGCGGCTTCAGGAACGATCCGGCCATCAATCAGCCGATCGGCTGTAGATGGAACCCTATCCAATGCGTTAAATTTTGAAATGCTGACTGAGCTTATGAGACAGACAGCGGCCGATAAGGCGCTGTTAATCGAATTTTGCCAGGGACGGCTAACGGAATGGGTGAATCAAGTAAGGCCTGAGCCCGCTGGCTTAAAGTCGTGGCTGATCTCCAACCGGAAAGAATGGATGGGGGAGCGAGATAACGCTCAACAACAGGAGCTTATCCAGAAGCTGCAAGCATCAAGAACGGCTTCGGAGCTCCTGTCGATGGTCATTCGGGAGGTGGAAAACCGGGGGAAGCTGAAGTATCGCAAAGAAGTGGCACAAGCGATACAGCTCATCTCCAATCATATCGCAGAACCGATTACATTAACGTGGGCAGCGGAACGGGTAGGGCTCAGTTCCTTTTACTTAAGCAGATTATTCCGTGAAGAGGTAGGCGAGTCGTTCAATGAATATGTGACGATGAAGCGAATCGACAAAGCCATTCATCTGTTACAAACAACAAGCCTGAAAGTATACGAGGTTGCCGAGCAAGTGGGGATTCCGAGCTACCGCTATTTTTCTGTACTTTTCCGCAGCCGGACTGGCGTTTCTCCAACGGAATATAAGAAAGGCGGTGCCGGGGAATGAAACGATTGTTGAAATGGTTTCGAAGCAGAAGCATAGCGACGAAGCATTCGTTGTTTCTTTTTAGCGGCACCCTGGTGCTGTTCGGGCTGCTGGCTTGGAACAGTTTACACGATGCGGAGCAGCTGTTCCGGAAGCAGGTGCTGTCCGACGCGCAGGTGATAATTGACCGCACGAACCTTTATATGGACGCCTATCTGGACAATGTTCAAAACATTCTTCTCCTGCTTTCGGCACGGGAGGATCTATTCGAACCAGGGCAAGAGGAGGAGGCAGTCAATGTACTGCGCACCTATGCAGCTAATAACAGCACACTGTACAAAACCTTATATTTCGTACGTTCAGACGGTAAAGTGCTGTCCAACACCCAGGTTTATTACGATATTATCGGCAATCCGCATCTTGCTCAGCTCTACGAGCAAGCCCGTAAAAATTACGGCGTCATGATCAGCGAGCCGTATGAATCTCCGTTATCAGGCAAGACGGTCGCCTTCCTATTTCCTATTAGGTCCAAAGCAGGCGATCAATTGAAAGGGATGGCTGTCGTGGAAGTGGATTTAGTGAGGCTAACGACCATGCTATTACAGCTCATGAGCTCCAAGAATCAAACCTTTACGATTATTACGAATAAAAATCACGTGGTCAATACATACGATACGAGCTGGCCGATGTTTTATTATGATCTGCTGCCGTACAATACGAAGGTTTTTCCGCCGGATCTGAACAGCGATTTTATCGAGCAGGTAGGGGATTTGCCTGTAGGTGTGACAGAAATAGACGGAGCAAGAAGTAAGCTTGTCGCTGTCAAGTCAGGGATGAATAAGCTTGGCTGGTACTTTGTTTCTTTTATCGAAGACCGTTATTTTTATCAAAACATCATTAGTTTATACAACAACTATAGGACGGCTGCAGCGGTATGGATTCTGCTGTTGCTGATAAGCTCCTATATCATGAGCCGCTATATTACTTATCCGGTGCGTATGCTCGTAGCCAAAATGGACCGTGTCCGCGATATTGAGGTGCTGCCGAGCATATCCGTTCAACGGGAGGATGAGATCGGGCGGCTGGCCAAGAGTTATAACGCGATGATGGAGCGGATCCATGGGCTGCTGATAGAGACAAAGGAAATGGAGCAGCGCAAGAAACAGTACGAGCTTAAGATGCTGCAAAGCCAGATTGCGCCGCATTTCTTATATAATACACTGGCTTGCATAAGCAGCTTGGCCAAGCAGCAAAAAACCGATGCCGTGCGGGAGACGATTCGTTCTTTGGTCGGCTTATTGTCGTTCAGCTTCGACAAGAGCAGTGAATTCGTGTCGCTGGAAGAAGAGCTGGAAGGACTCCGGATGTATGCTCACATTCAAACGGTACGTTACGGGGATAAGTTTACCTTTCAAATGCAGATCGCTCCTGAGACGCTGTCTTGCAGCATCTTAAAGCTGACCCTGCAGCCTTTAATGGAAAATGCCATCTTCCATGGCTTAGCTCCGCGAAAGGTCCAGGGGATGATCCGAATCCGCACGGAACTGCGGCGCGGACGGCTTATTGTTTATCTTCGCGACAATGGGGTGGGGATGGACTCCGATCAGTTGGAGAATGTATTCTCCGAACGCAAAAAGGCGCCCAGCAAGCACCGCTTTACCGGCATCGGCATCATGAATGTGCAGGAGCGGATCCAGCTTCATTTCGGGGGACAATTTGGGCTGCGTATCGCCAGCTTGCCTGACGTAGGCACCTTGATTCGGATTGAAATTCCGGCTTATATACATACCAATTAAAGCGTTTGCAAGAATTGAGACAGTTTCGCAGGATCACTGTATAGAACCTCTGAGAACAGGTCGGTATACTTAATTTTGTAGAAGAAAACGCATACAAAATGAAGAGGAGGTGATCTTGTGGAGCGGCAGCTTTCGATAAAAGACGTACAGATGATAAAGCAAAAGGAACAGGGGCTGAAGCTGCTTCGCCGAAGGATATGGGGGTTTCGGGCTTTTTATATCATGCTGCTGCCGGGGGTCCTGTATTACATTGTATTCCGCTATTTTCCGATGTACGGCGTTATTATCGCCTTCAAGGATTTCAATATGCTGGAGGGGATTGTCGGCAGTTCATGGGCGGATCCGTGGTACAAACATTTTCAAACGTTTTTCAACTCGCCATACTTTTCTCAGCTTTTGCTGAACACGACACTCATCAGCCTGTATAAGCTGGTTTTCGGAACGGTACCCCCGATTCTCATGGCGCTGTTACTTAACGAATGCCGGGTGCGCTGGTTCAGGACTGTCGTTCAAACGTTGACGTACATGCCGCATTTTTTATCCTGGGTCATCATTTATGGGGTACTGATTGCTTTATTCTCGCAAAACTCGGGTCTCGTCAACCGCTGGCTAGTGGAATCGGGAGGCAGCTCGATCGGGTTCTTGACCTCTACGGATTATTTCCGGACGATACTGGTCGGCTCTGAAATATGGAAGGACCTTGGCTGGGGAGCCATCATTTATTTGGCGGCGATGACGGCGATCGATCCGACGCTGTATGAAGCTGCAAGAGTGGACGGTGCCGGCAGGCTGAGGATGATATGGCATATTACGATTCCAGGGATTCGCAACGTTATCGTGCTTCTGCTTATTTTAAAGCTCGGTACCATTCTGGATGCAGGCTTCGACCAAATTTATATTTTGTATAACATTCAAGTGTATCAGGTTGCGGATATTTTGGATACCTGGGTGTTCAGAACCGGGCTGCAGCAGCTGAACTTTAGCTTGGGTGCCGCCGTAGGGCTCTTCAAGTCCGTGATCGGCATGATCCTGGTTATCGGCTCCAATCAGCTGTCCAAGAAATGGGGGGAAGGGATATGGTAAAAAGCTTCGAGGATCGCTTCATCAATGTACTGGTGTACATGGTGCTTGGCTTGGCGGGCGCGGCAGCCATATTTCCCCTCATGTATGTTTTCTCGGTATCGATCACCCCTTTTTCAGAGGTGCTTAAGAACGGGGGATTCATTTTACTCCCCAAGTCGGCGACGTTTACCGCCTATGAGAAGCTGCTGACCGAGTCCGCTATTCCTCGCGCATTCTGGGTGACGGTGTACATTACCATAGTAGGAACGGTGATTAATCTTGCGCTGACCATTTTGATGGCTTATCCGCTTAGCCGCAAAATGCTGCCCGGCCGTCAAGTCTTCCTGCTGCTTGTCGTATTCACGATGCTTTTCAGCGGAGGGCTGATCCCGACCTACCTGGTTGTTAAATCGCTAGGCCTGCTGGATTCGGTATGGTCTATGATTTTGCCCAATGCGGTATGGAGCTTCAATGTGCTTATTATGAAAAGCTTCTTTGAAAACCTGCCTGAGGAGCTATTCGAATCGGCCCGGATGGACGGAGCGAAGGAATTTCGCATTCTGATGCAGATGGTTGTCCCGTTATCGGTTCCTTCACTGCTTACGGTTGGCTTGTTTTACATGGTAGGGCATTGGAATGAATTCTTTCAAGCAATCATGTATGTCACCGACCGCACATTGTTCCCCCTTCAAGTCATTATCCGCGAGCTGTTGATGCTCACGCAGCAACCGCTTGAAAATGCGGAGAACATGCTGCCTACCGAAACGATGCAGATGGCGTCGGTCGTTATGGCGAGCTTACCTATTATTATCATATATCCTTTTATTCAAAAGCACTTTACCAAAGGCATGCTGCTCGGTTCCGTCAAAGGTTAATCAAAGATAAAGGAAGAAGGGGATGGCATTGACCAAAACAAGTAAGGCGCTCATTGTTTCCGCAAGTATGATGATTGTCGGCGGCAGCGTTCTGGCTGGATGTAACAGCGGATCTACGGCGAAGCCCGCACAGCAGGCGGCAGGTAAGGATACGCCCGCAGCGGCTTCCTCGGGGAAGCCGGTCAAGCTGGATATTATCGAGAATGCGAATGGCCTGCCTGCTCCCGATCAGGACATCATTAAGCAGGAGCTGGATAAAGTGCTCGGAACGGATCTGAATTTGACGGTATACGCGTCCGGGGACGATTATAAGAATCAGCTCAATGTCCGAATGGCCTCCGCTAATTTCCCCGATTTGTTCATGGTAGACCGTCAGCAGCTGAAGCAGTTTTCCGATCAAGGCCTGCTGCTTGACCTGACGCCGTATATGGATTCGAAGCTGAAGACAGTCAAAGACTTTATAGGGGCGGAAAGCCTGAAAAAAGGGACGATGAACGGCAAAGTATATGCCGTCTCCAAAACGCCGCAAATCCCTTACGATACGTATTTTATCCGTAAGGATTGGCTCGATAAGCTTGGTATGCAGATCCCGAAGACGACCGATGAGCTGTTCGAGGCTGCCAAAGCATTCGTGGAGAAAGACCCGGACGGCAACGGCAAAAAGGACACGATTGGGATCACTGGCGGTAAATTCGGAGCATTCAATACGATCTTCGGCGCTTATGGAATCGGGTTCTCCGAAAATGTCCCGAGCCTCTACGTGAAAGACAATAAGCTGATCAATTCGCTGTACGACCCTGCTATGAAGGATGCTCTTACGTTCATTAATAAGCTGACGGCATCGGGTGCGGTAGATCCCGAGCTGATGGCGAATTCCGGGCTGCAGCACCAGCAAAAGGCGATCAAAGGGCAGGCGGGGATCATTTATATTGACTGGCCGAATATGACGAAGGATCAGTTCGTAGATCAGATTAAAGCGGTGAATCCGAATGCGAACTGGGTTCAGGTCGATGCGGTGAAAGGGCCTGGAGGCCAGTTGGCCAGCTCATGGGATATCGGGAAAACGGCGGGATTGTTCGCCATACCCAAGACGCTGGAGAAAAATCCGGAGAAGCTGCAGAAGGTATTCGATTTGCTTAATTATGTATCTACCAAGGATACAGGATCTTTGCTCGTGCAATATGGCGTTAAAGGCAAGCATTACAACATGGAGGGCTCGAAGGTCATTCCAACGGATTTGATGAACAAGGAAGGCGGGTACTTCTGGTTGTATCAGTTCACCGGACGGCCGGAAATGGAATATTTGCAGGTCAAGTTCGCCAAGCAGGCTCCTTTTATCGAGTTTGCCAACAAGCAGCCGCGAATTCAGGCGCTGAACGGCTTCGTCGATTATCCGAACGGCTATAATGCCGCAGACGCGAACCGGTATATTGAAGAAGAGCTGGCGAAGTTTATCTATGGCAAACGACCGCTTAGCGAGTATGACAGCTTCCTCAAAACGCTCGAAACGTCGATGAATTATAAAGCCTATATGGATGCGGCACAGAAGCAGCTTAAGGATCTCGGGTATTTAAAATAGCTATTGGACTGTATGAGGCGGGAGCCCCGCGGCTCCCTTTCGCAATGATAATAAAAGAGGAGTGTTATTCCATGACTTCGTCGTCCTTAGATTTGCAAGCCCTTGTGAACCAATTCCAGGATCAGGGCTATCTGGTGCTGCGCAATGTGTTGACACCGGAGAAGGTCGAGCGGTTAAATGCGGCCATTGATGGAATCATTGCGCAAGAACCGGAGGCCCTTGCTTATAACATCTATAATAGTGTCGAGCGTCACGAAGAAATCGCATCCTTGATCGACGAGCCGACTTTGCTTCCGCTCATGGTTCAATTGCTGGGCCCTAATCTTCAACTGCATATTTCGCATTTGACCATCCGCAAGCCGAATCCGCAGGATGAGAAAACAGCATCGCAAAGCTTTATTAACTGGCATCAGGATGGCCCGCATCCCCAGTTTCCCAAAATCAATGGGGTTACGTCCACCTACTATATTAAAACATGCTATATCCTAAGCGATATGTCCGAGCCTAATCGCGGTAACACCAAGATCATCCCGGGCTCTCATAATCGGCCGTTTCAGCCGGTTTCGCAAAATGTGGACGATATGCTTCAGGAGGAAGTCCAAATCTGCGGCAATCCCGGCGATGTGTTTATTTTTCCGCAAAATTTGTGGCATGCCGGTGCGCCTAACCGTTCCGGCTTTACACGGAGACAGCTGTTTCTAGGCTACAGCCCGATTTGGATGCGACCCATTGATTATCGAACTGCATCGGAAAAACTCTTAAAGGATGCATCGCCAATCCGCAAGCAGCTGCTGGGTGTGATTGATGATAATCCGTTCAAATATTACGTTCCGGACGAATCCATGATCCCTTTA
Source organism: Paenibacillus sp. 32352 (assembly GCF_002042965.1). Classification (GTDB taxonomy): domain Bacteria; phylum Bacillota; class Bacilli; order Paenibacillales; family NBRC-103111; genus Paenibacillus_S; species Paenibacillus_S vulneris. The sequence continues at coordinate 464,348 of NZ_MZNT01000001.1, forward strand.
AAGCAGCAATTCAGGGGCGATTCCGGAAAGAGCGAGTATGCTCAGTAATCGTTTCAGGAAGAGCTCTCGTATAGAAGGTAAGAACTCCATTAGGAATCGAAATAGATGAAATGCGGAATCGGCTTCATGCGCTGTAATGGCGGGGAGGCCGATTTTGTATTGGGATTGAACAAAGCCGGCCTCCGTGATAAAATTTGGTTGAAGATAAGTAAATGAGGTTATCCATGTATGAACAAAACCGAAGCGGAATTCAGCAATTTAGTGAAAGCGTTTCGAAAACGCCATATGGGCAAAGGCCCCCGCGAAATCCGCACGACCTTCTGCAAGCATTGGGCGATCTGCGAGATGGACGGCAACCTTTCACCGGTTGAGAAATTTATTGCTTCCGGCACCGACGGCAAGCAGGCTCTGCGGACCGCCCGAACGGAGATGGTGAAGGAAATGTACAAGAACCATCCGCCGGTAGAGATGGAGCAGCTGCTTGGGGCTAAATTTGTGGAGCTGTTCGTCGACATTGATCTGGAAAAAGACTTTGGCATGTCCATTTTCGTTTTTGATCAGGATATTCAAAGCAAATTTGCCGAGAAATAATTTCATATTGTGCCGTTGGCACTTGGCAGCGTACCTGCTTAAGACTAACCGCCGCAGTAGACACTTCTTTTTTTATGAGATGTAAAAAGAGAAGCTGTTTGCTGCGGTTTTTTCATTGCCGGCTCATAGGCTGCAAATAACAAGATCATAGGTGGGAATCCATATGGGAACAACGAAGCATAACGGTCCGATTCGGCTGCCGAAGCGGCCGGATCCCAAGCTGTGGGTCAGCAAGGCCCCGTTCGGGCTTGGACAGGTAAAGCCGCATCATATTAAGGAGACTATGAAGATTGCGTGGGAGAACCGCGATCAGCTGCCTTATGCCTATCGCATTTTAACTCAGGGTGTGTGCGATGGCTGCGCTTTGGGGGTATCCGGTTTATACGACCGAACGCTTGAAGGGCCGCATCTGTGCACAACAAGGCTGAATGTACTGCGGCTAAATACGATGCCGGCCATTCGTCCGGAGGTGCTGCATCAGGATATCAGAGAGCTGGAGAAGCTCGACAGCACGGCGCTGCGCAAGCTCGGCCGCATCCCTTATCCCCTGATCCGCCGCAAAGGAGAGACCCGATTCTCCCGAATATCCTGGGATGAGGCGCTAGATACGATTGCCGGCAAAATCAGGGAGATCGACCCTAAGCAGCTGGCGTTTTATTTGACGGCACGAGGGATTACGAACGAATGCTATTATGCGGCAGCCAAGGTAGCCCGTCTGCTGGGTACGAACAACATTGACAATGCGTCCAGAATATGTCACTCCCCGTCCAAAACGGCTTTGAAGCGGTCCGTTGGGATAGGGGCATCCAGCTGCAACTACAAGGATTGGATCGGCACGGATGTACTGGTGTTTTGGGGCAGTGTGGCGGCGAATAATCAGCCGGTCTCGACCAAATATATGTATGCTGCCAAACGAAAAGGCACGAAAATTATCGTGATCAATCCTTACTACGAGCCTTCCATGGAGCAGTACTGGATTCCGTCTATCCCGGAATCGGCGCTGTTTGGCACGAAGCTGGCCGATGACTTTTACCAGGTGAACATCGGCGGGGACATCGCCTTTATGAACGGCGTGATGAAGCATTGGTTCGAGATGGAGGAAGCGCAGCCGGGCAGCGCAATCGACCATGCCTTTGTCCGCGAGCATACGAAGGGGTACGACGAGCTGAGGGCGCATGTAATGAAGCAGGACTGGGCTCTGCTGGAGAAGTCCTCTGGCCTGAGCCGGGAACGAATGCTCGAGTTCGCCCGGCTGCTGTCCGGCGCCCGTTCGGCGGTATTCGTCTGGAGTATGGGGCTGACCCAGCACCGGTTCGGAACGGATAATATATCACAGGTTGCGAATTTGGCTCTGCTCCGCGGGTTTCTCGGCAGAGAACACTGCGGCTTGATGCCGATTCGCGGTCATAGCGGCGTGCAAGGCTCCGGGGAGATGGGGGCAGACCCGTTCAGCTTGCCGGGCGGTGATTACAAAGCAGGGGACGTAGAGCGTATCGAACGTCTGTGGGGCTTCGAGCTGCCAAAGTGGCAGGGGGATATCGTGGGCGTTTCGTTGGAGAATGCGCTTCTGCCGGAGGATCACGAACGTAGACTCAAAGTATTCTACACGTCCGGCGGTAATTTCCTGGAGACGATGCCGGACCCGGAGTTTATAAGGCGGTGCCTGGAGCAGATCGATATCCGCGTCCATCAGGATATCGTGCTGAATACGTCCACGCTCCCGGAGGCGCGTGAAGCGGTTATTGTGCTTCCGGCGATGACCCGGTACGAGCAGCCGGGAGGAGGCACGTCCACCTCAACGGAACGGATGGTCTATTTCTCTCCCGAGATCGACGGGCCGAGAATAGGAGAAGCGCGCGCCGAATGGGCGATCTATGCCGAGCTTGCGGCCCGGGTGGACCCGCAGCACCAGCAGAAGGTGGGCTTTGCCACAGCGCAGCAGATCCGGGAGGAGATCGCCAGGGCGGTGCCCTACTATGACGGCATCCAGCATCTGGCGAACCGGGGGGACGTCTTCCAATGGGGCGGAGCCTGGCTGTGCGAGGACGGGATTTGTCCGACGCCGGACGGCCGCGGGCAGCTGATCCCGATTGAGCTGCCGGAGCTTCGCAAGCCCGAAGGGCATTTCATGGTGACGACACGCCGCGGCAAGCAGTTTAATTCGATGATCTATAGCGAGACGGATCCGTTCAACAACGCAGACCGCTATGATGTGCTTATGAACGAGGAGGACGCCGGAAGTATCGGCCTGCGGGCAGGAGACGCCGTCGTGGTCTATAACCGCCATGGGCTGATGCACGGGCGATGCAAGCCGGTACCCATCCGGAGGGGTAATATCGAGGTACATTGGCCTGAGGGCAACAGCCTGATCCCCAAAGGGGTCTATGAGCCTCATGCAGGGATACCGGAATACAATATTGCGGCCGTGGTCGAGAAAGCGGAGACGTATCATGCCTTTAAGGATACCCGGTATGTGGAGAAACGGATTGCGGAGCTGGAGACGGAAATGGAGTGACGGAGCATGGAGAAATCGGTGACGGCGGGCTGGAAGATATTGAAGTATGATGGAGGCCGGCTGCAGGAGCGGGAGGACGAGGTGGCTGCGGAGTATCCTCTGACGGTCAGGGTGGACGGCGAGGAATTCGCAACGATCGTCTGCTCTCCCTCCGACCTGGACGATATGGTTGTCGGATTTCTGGCTTCCGAAGGGATGATCCGGTCGGTGGAGGAGATCCGCAGGCTGTCCTTGGACGCGGACCGCGGCTTTGCCGATGTGGAGCTTGCAGCTCCCCATAATACGGGCAAGGATTGGTACAACAAACGATTTATCGGCTCCTGCTGCGGCAAAAGCCGTCAGTTTTATTTCCATAACGATGCCAGAACGGCCAAAACGATAACTTCCCGAATGATCATCACGGCGAAGCAATGTCTTGCATTAATGCGCGAGCTTCAGCAATGCTCCTCCGACTTTCGCAGCACGGGCGGGGTCCATAATGCGGCGCTTGCCAGCACGGAGGAGCTGTTGGTCGTCCGCTCCGACATCGGGCGGCACAACGCCTTGGATAAAATTTACGGTCACTGCCTGCAGCACCGAATTCCTCTGAAAGGCAAGGTGCTCGTGTTCAGCGGACGCGTCTCGTCTGAGGTACTGCTGAAGACCGCCAAGATCGGGGTGGGCGTTCTGTTATCCAAATCGGCTCCGACGCAGCTTGCCCTTCAGCTCGCGGATGATCTGGGGATTACGGTGGTCGGCTTCATCCGCGGCGATTCTTTTAATGTTTATACGCATCACGAAAGGCTGGAGCGGCCGGAACCCCAGTAGCCGCATGGCTTGCTGAGAATCGGTCAAAAGCCCGATAACGGCCCGGTTTTTGCTCTAATTTGGATAAATACTGAGATAGAGATTATTGTGGATAGCGGTATCCGTTGCTATGATATACCGGAATGAAAGAGGCATTGCTCTGTAATTACATTGTATTAGGAGGAAAACTGCATTGAACAAGTTTGCAAATTCAGCCGTTGGCAGCGATGGTAAAGCGCCGTTTGACATGCCTGAAATTGCGCTTCCGAATATACCGGAACGAAGCGTAACCATCACCGATTTCGGAGCCTGCGGAGATGGTGTGACTATGAATACGGCAGCGATCGCAGCCGCGATAGAGGCCTGCGCTGCTGCGGGCGGAGGAACGGTTATCATTCCTTCCGGAGTATGGCTGACAGGGCCGATCGTCCTGAAGAGCCGGATTCGTTTACATACGGAGAACGGGGCTGTCATTCGCTTCAGCCCGAACTATTCCGATTACCCGCTGATCGAATCGAATTTTGAAGGGTTGCCGTCGGTTCGCTGCATGTCTCCGTTGTACGGAGAGCAGCTGGAGGATATCGCGATTACCGGTCACGGAATCTTCGACGGCTCGGGGGATGCCTGGCGTCCGGTAAAACGCTTCAAGATGACGGACATGCAATGGAAGAAGCTGCTTGCCTCTGGCGGAGCGGTGGACGCGGACGGCGAGATTTGGTGGCCGACGGAAGCCGCCATGAAAGGGGCCGCGACAGTCGAAGCGCTGCGTAAGCAGGGATCAACGTCCATCCAGGATTACGAGCCTGTGAAATCCTATCTGCGCCCGGTGCTGCTCAGCCTGCGCAGCTGCAGCCGCATCCTGCTGGACGGGCCGACGTTTCAGAATTCGCCCGGATGGTGCTTGCATCCATGGGTAAGCGAGCACATCACAATCCGCAATATCACGGTTCGCAACCCGTGGTATTCGCAGAACGGCGACGGCCTGGATCTGGAATCATGCCGCTATGCGGAGGTTACTCATTCCGTCTTTGATGTCGGCGATGATGCCATCTGCATCAAATCGGGTAAAAACGAGGAGGGCCGCAAGCTGGGCAAGCCTTGCGAATATGTTGTAGTTCGCGACTGCACCGTGTACCACGGTCACGGCGGATTCGTTATCGGCAGTGAAATGTCAGGGGGCGTACGCAACCTGCTCGTCTCGAACTGCTCGTTCATCGGAACGGATGTCGGGCTCCGCTTCAAGAGCACCCGGGGCCGCGGAGGAACGGTAGAGCAAATCTATATTCGCAATATCCGGATGAAGGATATCGCCCGTGAAGCGATTACCTTCAATATGTACTATGAAGTCAAGGGAGATCCCGATGCCCGTGCAGAAATCAATGAAGGCACGCCTCAATTCCGCGACATCTTCATTGAGGATACGGTCTGCGCGGGTGCAGAGATCGGCATTCATCTGAAAGGCCTGCCGGAGATGCCGATTCGCTCCATCCATCTGAATCGGGTATCCATCGAAGCGAAGCAGGCGATCGAGTGTACGAATGCCGAGAACATTTCGATGCGGGAATTGACCGTCGTACCGGAGAACGGGCCGGTCGTCCGCGTTCACAACAGCCGGAATTTGCAGCTTGAGCAAGTCGTGTCCAAGGGCCGCCACGATGTATTCCTGCACGTTACGGGAGAAGGCTCAGAGCAAATCCGCTGCACTCAAATACCGTCCCTTACGCAAGACTCCGTCGTGCGCGGAGCTGAAGTGAAGGAAGACGCCGTACAGCTGTAACCCTAATCATAATCATAATCGTAAGCCTTCAGTTCCTATTCGGGATTGAAGGCTTATTCTTGTTTCGATGCCGCGATAGCCTGATCGAAAGGAATAAAGCACGGCAAGAAGGAAAACGGGAGGCACAGGAAGAAGTATCGGGGATAAGGCATGCTAACCAAGGGAGATGAAATAAGAAGATGAGACGTCATGAAGGTGAGGTTTATTTCGGCACGATACTTCTTGAACGAAATCGCTGGGCTGCAGGCAAGGAGCCTTCCTATCTTGTCAGCGAGTGGATAGAGCGCCTGAAGCAGGACGGGTTTGACGGTTTGGAATTGTGGGAGAATCATGCGGCTTTATGCGGCGGAGCCGAGCTGGAACGGCTGGCCTCATCCGCGATGCCCGTATCGGTCTATAATTCGTATGTATCGTTCGAGGACGGGGCGGAGGAAGAGCGTCGGCAGGCTGCGCAGCTTATCGCCAAGCTGGGCGCCCAAGCGGTCAAGTTCAATTTCGGACGCGAGCAGGGCATGCTGGACACGTATATCCGCAACTGGAATGAATGGGTCCAGCTGCTTCCCGAGCCATGCCGTCTATTGTGCGAGTGTCATCCGAATACCGTGATGGAGGAGCCGCGGGCGGCGGCAGCGGCGATGAAGGCTATGGATCGCTGTGAGGCGATCATCCATCCGTTCCATTGCCTGGGGCCGCTGGAGGACTGGTTCGAGCATTTGGGCCCGGCGATTACTCACGCGCATGTTCAATACCGTTATGGAGGCCAAACCTTCCGGCGGTTAAGCTCCAATCCGGAAGAAATCGCCGTGAAGCTAGAGCTTATGAAGAAGGCCGGCTTTCAGGGCTCCTACACATTGGAATTCGTCGAGGGCACAGGACCGGGAGAAGAGCGCGAGAAGCTGTATCAAGCCGCTTTGGATGATCTTCTTACGCTTAAAAGCTGGATCTCGGCCTGCTAAGCCTCTAAGCCTCGTTTTGCGTACTGGACCTCGCGCCCCCGGCGGGAGGTCCGGTCCTCTCTATTTCCCCCGCGATTTGCCTTACCCCCATTAGAAAAAGTTACCGAATTTGTTGTCGAAAATCGCTTGCGGCTGTAGGATAAAACGCGGGGCAGGGTTATAATGAAACTATCATAGAATCCATACCATACATTCAAAATATACTGTCACACGAAGGGGGAGCTATGAGGGCGTCGCTGAGGGTACGGATTAGCGTACTGTTTCTCCTTATTACTAGCATTTCGTTATCGTTGGTGGGCTGGAGCAATTACAATGCCGCCAAGATGACCATCTTTCAATCGCTCAAGGATAATTCCCGGGCCAAGGTCCAAACGCAAGCGCAAGACTTGACCACCTGGATATCGAACCGATTGGCTGAAGTGAAGGTGATCAGCCACAGCGATCTGATTCGGTTCGGCGAGGATAAGGATCGGCTGGACTATTTGCTGAGAGAGAGGGACCGCTCGACAGGGATGTTTACCTCTTTCGGCATCAGCGATGCGTCGGGGAAGCTGAGGATGATCAGCGGGGAGACGCTGCATATTGCGGATGAGGCTACGTTTAACGAGGTTTTGCGAGGAAATGATATCGTATCCAATCCATTTGTTCGCAGTACGGATGGAAAGCTGATTATTACGATGCAGGTTCCTATTTTCGATAATGATTACAAAATTAAGGAAGTACTGGAAGCGGATCTTCCGACAGACAAGGTCTTCAACGGCTTCACAAATTATATGGTTGGGCCGTCCGACGTTACCGTGTTATTCGAGAGGGACGGTACGATCATTTACCATCCGGATCATAGCAAAATTTTACACTCCAACGTGCTGGATTCGGATTCTCCGTTTCAGCCGATTGTCCCTGAGCTTGTTCAGAACCGCCACGGCTTTGTCGAGACCGAGGTAAAGGGAGAGCCTGCTCTTATCTTCTATTCCGAGGTACCCGGGACCAAATGGTACATGGCGGTCTGCGTGCTGATGGAATCGTTTCAGAAGCCGCTGCAATCTCTTTTTTGGCGCACGGTCCTTAGCGTAATTTTTACAGAAATTATCCTTGGCATCATCATGTTCTACTTGCTGAACAAAATGGTTGCCCGTATTCGCCAAATATTGAACGTCACCGAAAATGTAGCCGGCGGCAATCTGAAGGTGAGTCCGGTTTTGTTCCGCTCCAAGGATGAGATCGGTGCACTGGCCCAATCGGTAAACGGGATGGTGGATAATCTCCGCAACCTGTTCGAAAGGTTAAATGCGATTATTAATCAGAATGATTACGCTATAATCGTTATTAATACGGATTACAAGATCACCTATTTTAACCGCAGAGCAGAGACGATACTGGGTTACAGCGCGGACGAGGTTATTTTTAAAGAGAGCGTATTTCTTTTGCATGACCGGCAAGAGCTGGAGGAACGCGCGAAGCGTCTGACCGAAGAGCTCGGAGTTTTGGTTAAGCCGGATATATCCGTGTTTTTGACCAAATCGCCCAGACATGATCCGAAGGATTACGAATGGACATATATTCATAAGAACGGGACCCGTTTTCCTGTTAATTTGAACGTGAGTCCCATGCGGGACCAGCATGGATCGGTGACCGGTTACGTCGGCATTGCGCACGATATTCGCTTGTACAAGCAGACCGAGGATACTCGCAACCGCTTGTTAAGCATCTTAGACGCGGCCAAAGACTTAATCGCTTCCATTGATACGCAAGGAAATATATTTTACATGAATCCGGCGGGGATGGAGATTATCGGCATTCCGCAGCTGGATGAGCGCACGAAGGAAGCCAGGCAGTATCTGGATAACGGCACCTTCCGAATTTATATCAGAGGGCTGCACCGGGTGCGCGATAAGGGGTATTGGGAAACGAAATCCGATATCGTCACGACGGACGGCCGGAAGGTACCTATGTCTCTTATTGTAGTAGCCCACAGGGATAAATCCCAAAGGGTCGTTTATTATTCCGTCATTGCCCGGGATATCTCGGAATACAACCGGATTTGGGCGGAAATGCTGCAGGCCAAACAGGAGGCCGATGACGCCAATGAAGCGAAAAGCCTATTCCTGGCCAGGATGAGCCATGAAATCCGTACGCCGTTAAACGGCATTATCGGATTCGCCCAGATTATGCTGAGAACGGAAATGAGTGCGGCTCAGAAAGAATACGGCCATAAAATTTTGGCCTCCTCCAACACGCTGCTTCGGATTGTGAATGACATCCTGGATTACTCCAAGGTGGAGGCAGGTAAGCTGGAATTGGAAAAGGTATGCTTCAATATACACGAAATCATACGCAATTTATCGGATATGATGAGCGTGCTTCTTGGAAAAGAGCCGATTGATATTATCATCGACACTCCGGAGGAGCTTCCGGATGCCCTGATGGGGGACCCGCTCCGGCTGGAGCAGGTTTTGCTTAACTTGTGCAGCAATGCCATTAAATTTACCAAGCAAGGTGTCATTACGATCACGCTGACCCTGCTGGAAGCGGACAGCAGAGGGATGTTTATCGCATTTTCTGTCGCTGATTCAGGGATAGGCATTCAAAAGGAGCATTTAAGCAAGCTGTTCGAGCCATTCTCCCAAGCGGACGGCTCAACCAGCAGGAAATATGGAGGAACCGGCCTCGGTCTGGTCATTTCCAAAAATCTCGTAGAAATGATGGGGGGCTCTATCTCCGTAACCAGCAAGGAAGGAGTAGGGAGCTGTTTTACGTTCACGCTGTACTTTGAGAGGGCTGCCTCGGCGAAGAATGAGAAGCTGGAGCTTACGGCCGGTCCATCTGCATACCGGATTCTTGTCGTAGAGGATAATCCCTTCATTCGAAGCAAGCTCAAGGAGCTGCTTGGTTCGCTTGCGCTCGAGGTTCTATGTGCCGCTTCATGGGCTGAAGGAGCCAGGCTGCTGGCCGCCTGCGGTAAGCATAACCCTGTTCATGCCGTTCTGCTCGATATGGAGGCCGAGGATATGTACGGTCCGGAGACCTGGCTTGAATGGAAGGAAACGGCTGAATCCGTCGATACCCGAACCATTGCGATGACCTCGATCTACGGCAGGGAAGAGCTGCTTCGGATGCAGGAACACGAGCGGCCCGACAATATTTTGGTAAAGCCTCTGAACCGGCTGGGACTATCGCAAGCGATCCGGTCTGTGCTTGAAGCACCGCCGGGTATCAAGGCTCCGGCGCCCGAGCCTGCCACGCAGCCGAGACCTCCTTCGGCTTGCCGCCGGGGACGAATCCTGCTTGCTGAAGATAATGAGATCAATCAGCAGGTGGCCGTTGAGCTGCTGCAGAGTGAAGGGTTCGAAGTGACGGTGGCGCGTGACGGCAGGGAAGCATTACATTATGCCGAGCAATTGAAATGGGACCTTCTGTTTATGGACATTCATATGCCCGAGATGGATGGATATGAGGCTGTTCGCAGGCTCAGGGCAGACCGCCGCTATGACGACCTTCCCATTATTGCCTTGACCGCCAGTGCGATGGCCAGGGAGCGGGAGCTATGCTTCGAATCCGGGATGAACGATATTCTGAGCAAGCCTATCGATGCGGAGGAATTGGCCCGAATGCTGGACAAATGGACGGGCGTACGGACGCAGGACGCAGGGGAGCACCCCGATGTTCCAGGGCCGGAAGAGACGAAAGCCGATGGTGAAAGGAACGGACAGCAGCAGCTCCCTGAGGTTCACGGCATGGATTTGGAGCGTGTACTGCACCGGTTGAACGGCAGGATGCCGATATTGATACATATCCTTAATCAATTTCAGATGGAATACCGCCATTTTACGGAGAAGCTGAGCGCCCAGCTGGAGAACGGACAGCTCGATAACGTACGGCGAAGCATCCATTCTCTGAAGGGAGTTGCCGGCAATTTGGCGGCGGATCAGCTATTCGAGCTCGCATCTGCCATGGATGCCAAGCTTGCGGAAGAAGCGGACAGCGATTGGGAGCAGGAGCTTGCAGGGCTCGAGCGGGAGCTTGCGGATATTCTGGCTTCCTTGAACGGCTGGAACGAGTAGGGAAAGAAATCCTAAAATGTAAGGAAAGTTTGAGCAAAAGATTTACAATTCAAAAAATTAACTTCATTTATCTTGCTAAAAGGTGAGCGTTCATGCACAAAGTATTTATTGTTGAAGATGACATTATTATCGGGGACATGCTTTCCATGTATTTATCCGAAGAAGGCTATACGGTTCACCGCACCGAGAGCGGAAAAGAGGCGCTGACGCTTTTGGAAGAGTTCGATCCTGATATTGTACTGCTCGACATGGTGCTGCCTGATATTAGCGGAATTCAATTGTGCGGAGAAGTCCGCAAAATATCGACGGTTCCCATTCTCGTCGTGTCCATGAAAACCGAGGTCATGGACCGGGTGAACGCGCTGCATGCCGGCGCCGACGATTATTTATGCAAGCCGTTCAGCATGAGGGAGCTGTCGGCTAAGGTAGCGGCAATGATCCGAAGAACGTATTACAATCATCAAATTAAAAATCCTGGAGCAGAGAGCGTCACATCAAACCAAATCTTTTTGAACTATGAGAAAAGATCGCTGTATGTGAACGGACAGCACGTCGATACGACGTTTTCCGAATTTGAAATTATGAAGCTGTTCGTAGCCAACCCCGGGAAGGTATACAGCAGGGAGGAGCTGATCAACGCGGTACGCGGATTTGACTCCTTCGTGAACGACCGTGCCATCGACGTGCATATCGGGAATTTACGCAAGAAAATAGAGCAGGATTCCAAGCAGCCGATGTTTATCAAAACCGTATGGGGGGTTGGATATAAATTTATGAATATGTAAAAAGCATAATGGCTTGCTAACATTAATCCATAAACTTTTTTTACAATTTTCGCTCATAATAGGAAGAATGGTGGATGATATTGCCATAATATGCGACTCTTTGTCATTTAATGTCGAACAACAAGATGAGTCATCAAAACAATGGGGGTCAAGTAATTCATGCTGGAAATCGTATCAACGAAATATGAAGGCAAATATTTGGACTATGTCAGGCAGACGATGCTTTCATTCGCAGAGAGAAATCATTTAACGCGCCGGGAAAGTGAAATCGCGGTTCTTTTGATGATCTACGGATATTCTAATCAGGAATTAGCTGATCATTGCTCCATTTCCGTGAAGACGGTCAAAAACCATTTGGACAATATTATGAAAAAGCTTGGCATTCACTCGACAAGAAAGCTGTATTCGATGCTGCTGCAGGCTTTTTGCTGTGAAGGCGGAATGGTGATGGCGGAGCAGGCCAGGCGATATGAAAGAATGAGCGGATAAATCATGGGATACCGATAAATAGAGAAGAGGGGGAGCGATGATGTCGAACACATATGAAACGTTAGAGAAAATAGCTATCAACGCTTCCGTGCTTTTAACGTTTATCTTTTTGTTCCATTGGTTGTACCCTCTTATTTCTAAGCTTTCTAAACGTTGGGTAAGCGCTATATTTGGCGTTTGGTTCGGTATGACGGGCCTTGCAGTCATGCTCGATCCACTATATATCGCCGATGGAGTGATTGTTGATTTCAGGACGGTCCTTGTGGCATTGGCCGGGACTTTCGGAGGCAGTATCTCCGGTATCCTCGCGATGCTCATCGTAGGAGGCTACAGGGCGTATTTAGGCGGCGCCGGAATCATCAGCGGAGTAGGCGGGATTGTAACGGCCATGGTGCTTGGCGTACTGATGAATCGATATGAGCCCAGGTTCAAAAAGCCTACGCTGGCTTATGCTGTGTTCGGGGTCATCATCGCGCTCGAAAGCGCCATATGGTTCCTTGTTTTACCTAAAGGGCTGGATCAGTACCTGATTCAGCATATTGCCATTTATATGATTATGACGTACCCGCTCGTAGTGATCATCATTCGTTACTTCATCACCCACGAAATCCGTAAGAAAGAGACGGAGGGCAAGCTGCTCGAAAGCGAGGAGCAGTATCGTACGCTTGTCGAGCATTCCAATGATCTGATTTTCCGCTGCGATCTGCGCGGAAATTTATTATCGGCGAACAAGAAGTTTATGGATGATTTGGGGATCGAAGCCAAGGAGCTGAAGGAGCAGTGGGTCTTTGACGTCCTTGGGTTCAGGGACGATCTGGCCCGCTGGCAGGAGCTGCTTACGGACACTGTTTACGGGAAACGTCCCGTTACCTTTGAGAAGGAAGTGGCTCACAAGGATGGCAGCACGCGATTGTATGTGACCACGCTGTCTCCGGTGCTCGGTGCGGACCAACAGGTGAAATCGATCACCGGGACATGCTATGACATCACGAGAATTAGAAATTCTGAGCGGCGCATCCTGCAATTATCCCTGTACGATGCACTAACCGAGCTGCCTAACCGCAGGCTGTTAATGGAGAAGCTGAATCAGGCGATAACCGTATCGCAGGAGCAGGGCACACGCTTGGCGGTCGTCGTAGCGGATCTGGATAATTTCAAGCTGATCAACGATACCCGAGGCTATGCTTTCGGCGACGAGCTGTTGAACCGGGTTGGGCAGCAGCTGCAGCGCCTTGTATCTCCCAAGGATACGCTGGCCAGAATAGGCGAGGACGAGTTCGTATTGCTGTTGGAGGGCTTTGATCAGCTGCATCATTTGCTCTCCCGCATTCAAACGATACAAGATGAATTCCAGTATCCTCAATTTATACGGAACGAACAGATTTATACGAAGATGAGTCTGGGAATAGCGCTGTATCCCGGTGATGGGGATAATGCGGAGGAGCTGATTAAAAACGCCGATACCGCTATGTATAACGTGAAGTCCGCGGGGAAAAACCATTACCGCTTCTACAATATGGAAATGAGGGAAGCGCTCCTGAAACGAGGAAGACTGGAAGAGGCGCTCCGCAAGGCGCTTATCCATAATGAATTGATCCTGCAATTCCAGCCGCAGAAGGATCTTCGTACGAACCGTATCCGGGGCTTTGAGGCGTTAATCCGCTGGGTGCATCCCCAGATGGGTACGGTATCGCCAATGGATTTTATTCCGGTAGCGGAACAAAGCGGAGCGATTATTCCTATCGGTGAATGGGTGATTCGCACGGCATGCGAGCGAAATAAGGTCATACAAAAAAATCATTTTCCGAACTCGATCATTTCGGTCAATATATCTGCCATTCAGCTTCAAAGGCCGGATTTTGCCCAAATGGTCATCGACATCCTGCTCGAAACCCGGCTTGCTCCCAAATATTTGGAGCTGGAAATTACGGAAAGCATCATGATGGAATCGTTCCAATCCGCGATTGGTAATCTGCAAACGCTTCGGGATTATGGAGTCAGCATTGCTTTGGATGACTTCGGTACAGGGTACTCCTCATTAAGCTACTTAAAACAGCTTCCGATCCGAACCTTGAAGATCGATAAATCCTTCATCAAGGATATCACCCGGGAGTCCGTGACAGATTCGCTTGTGGAATCCATCATTATTCTGGTCCACAGAATGGGGATGGAGGTTGTGGCAGAAGGGGTCGAGACTCAGGAACAGCTTGACTTTCTCCGTCAATGGGGGTGCGAGTATGTTCAGGGCTTCTTGATCAGCAAGCCGCTGTTCGAGCTGGAGATCCGGCAATTATCTGTTAATAAGCAGCCGGATACCCCGTCCTTTAAGGAAGCATGGGAACGTCCTCATGCCTGACACCGGCTGAATGGGGCAACGACAGCAAGGCCGCCATCGGCAGGGTGAAGGTAATGCGGCAGCAGCTGCGGCTGGACCGAAACGCTGCAGTTCTTCGATCGGTCGTATAACAAGAGTTGTACATTTTTTGGACTCCTTGATTTCAGCTGCATAGGCATAAAATGTACGGCAATAAAAGTAGAAAATGACGCGAAGCAACAAGATAGGTTCGGAAACGAAGCTGGTTTTCCATTACAATAAAAGCAGAAGTCCTTCTATAGTTCTGGCAGCGAATGACCCTGATAGTCATATTGGAGGAGGAATCGCTTATGACGGAATTTGGATGGTGTGCAGGTATTGGGCGTGCCGAGCAGGTCAAGGAGAACGGGTACGATTACATGGAATGTCCTCTTTCCCCGCTGATGAAGGAGGGACCGGAAGCTGTCAAGAAAGCGCTTCCGATATATGCGAGCCTGGCTATTCCGGTCAAAGCCTGGAACAGCTTTTTTCCGTGGGATATGAAGCTGGTGGGTCCCGAAGCGGATGAGCGGAGAATCCGCAATTACGTGGCCCAGGCTGTCGATACGATGAGCCGGGCGGGTTCTTCCATCGCGGTTTTGGGCAGCGGCCGATCCCGGCATGTACCGGAGGGATGGGAGCGCGAGAGAGCGGAGGATCAGCTGGTAAGGCTGCTCTCCCTGATAGCGGATGAATGTGAAGGAACCGGATTAACAGTGGCTATCGAGCCGTTGAACAGGAAGGAATCCAATATCATCAACAGCGTAGCCGAAGGGGCTGCATTGGCCAAAGCTGTTCATCGGCCGCAGATTCGGGTGCTGGCGGACTTTTATCACATGGATGAAGAGCAGGAAGCCTTGGAGACGATCGCCGAGCACAAGGAGTGGCTGGCCCATATTCATGTAGCGGATACGGGGAG
Source organism: Paenibacillus sp. 32352 (assembly GCF_002042965.1). GTDB lineage: Bacteria > Bacillota > Bacilli > Paenibacillales > NBRC-103111 > Paenibacillus_S > Paenibacillus_S vulneris. The sequence continues at coordinate 479,580 of NZ_MZNT01000001.1, forward strand.
ATGTTCTCCCGGAACCGGTCAGTACCCGTATGATGAATTCGTGAAGCAGCTGAGAGCGGCGGGCTATCAGGGCGGAGTGTCCGTGGAATGTACCGTTCATGATTGGGATAGTGAGCTTCCGGCTGCTCTAAGCTTTTTGAAGAAGAAGTGGGGCGCTTAAGTCCCTAAGCTGTGGCAATGCTTACGGTAAAAGCAAGCCCCCGGGGGGGCCGGGGGCTTGCTCGGTAGGCTTACCTGCGTTTTTTACGATCGAGTTCCAAATCCTTCAGCCGAAATTTGTTATCCCATAGGAATTCCATATCATATTCGGTCGTATCGTTGCTGATGAACCGGTACATCGCATAGCAGAAGCCGCCGATAATACCGAACAAAACGATAATCCAGGAACAAAGCTCGATCCACAGCGCAGGTGCCATTGAATCATCCCCTTCTTCACGTTCTTACTCCCATTTTATGAAGAAGCCGGGAGGAAGATGCTTGGAGGGGCCGGGCCAGGCTAGATGTTATTGCTGGTTCCCGTTGTTGGAGGATTGCTTCGCCGCCTCGTACTCCTCGGCGTATTCTTCCAATGAAGTAATATGCCCATGCGGATGGGGCGTTTGCTTGCGGATTTTGGCTTCATTCTCGCGGCGTGCCTTGGATCTGCTCATAGGACTTGGACCTCCTTTGATGGATTTCGGGAAAACATACCCCACCCTAGAATGGGAAGCTTTCCAAACGTTTATTCATTCTTGTTAAAGAGTGGTTGTCAATTTATGACAACTGCATTATAGTGGAAAGTATACAACCAGAACAGCATTTTATAATATCAAACCTAAGGATCTACTACGTGCGAAGGAGTTACCACATGCCGATTATTCAGTCATTAGACAGAGCTCTGCGCATCCTCGACTTGTTCGATGAACAGGATAGTGAGCTGAAAATTACCGAAATCAGCCGAAAAATGGATCTGCATAAGAGTACGGTGCATTCCCTGTTGAAAACGCTTCAGGAGCACCGCTACATCGAGCAGAACGAAGAGAACGGCAAGTATCGGCTCGGTATGAAGCTGCTCGAACGCGGCCATCTGCTGCTTCAGCAGCTGGATATCCGTACGCTTTCCCGTACCGTACTGCTGGAGCTGGCTTCCTTGACAGGGCAAACCGCTCATTTGGTCATACGCGAGGGCAGGGAGGGCGTATACATAGATAAGGTCGAGGGCGCAAGAGCGGTCATCCGGTATTCACGCATCGGCAGGCGGATTCCTTTGCATTGCAGCTCCGTAGGGAAGATCCTGGCGGCATTCCTGCCGGCGGAGGAGCAGGAGCAGCTCCTGCGGGGATACGAGTACACGGTCCACACCCCAAGAACGATAACGGACCCGGCAACGTTCATCCGCGAGCTGGAGCAGGTAAGGAAGAATGGGTATGCCATCGATAATCAGGAGAACGAACCTGGAGTACGATGCGCAGCCGTTCCGGTACGCAACCATTCCGGTCAGGTTATCGCTGCAGTAAGCATATCCACGCTCGTATCCAATGTGAACGACGCCGAGCTGGAAGGCTTCCTACCGGAATTGAAAAAGGCAGGTGAGAGCATTTCCCAGCGAATGGGCTTCGGGATGGTCATGAGGTAGACGGGATTCTCATGCAAAATCTCTTTTAGCAAGCTCAGGAAAGCCGCAAGTAAGCTTTCCTGATGGGTCTCATAAGCTTCCGCTTAACGCGGGATCTGCGTCAATGGCCAAGAATGCCGCTGGACGTAGTTCTCAAGTGCAATTTTATCAGAACGTCGTTTTATATTATAAAACAAATGGAGGCGGCTATCTTGAGAATCATTCGCTACTTGGAGCAAGGGAAGGCGGTAATGGCAGCTGTAACAGAGGAAGGAAGCGTGTATCCGCTGGAATTCCGCGACTTATTCGAACTGGTGCAAACGGCCGAGAAGGAAGGAATAACGGCAGCGGCTTGGCTGGAACGGGAGCTTCCCGGCCGGACGGCCTCCGGAAGTTCCATGGAGGAGCTGGAGCTGCTCGTTCCCATTACAGCGCCGGAGGTGTGGGCTGCCGGAGTTACCTATGAGAGAAGCCGGCAGGCCCGTAATTATGAAGCGACAGGGGGCAAGCTGGACGCGTCCACCTTCTACGATAAGGTGTATGATGCGGAGCGGCCGGAGCTGTTTTTTAAATCCACAGCGGCTAGGACCGTGGGGCCTGGCGGCACGTTATGCCTGCGCAGCGATTCGGCTTGGCAAATTCCGGAGCCGGAGCTGGGGCTCGTGATCGATAGAGCGGGACGGATTATCGGGTATACGATCGGGAATGACATGAGCTGCCGCGATATCGAGGGAGAGAACCCGCTCTATCTGCCGCAGGCCAAGATGTGGCGCAGGTCCTGCTCGATCGGCCCTGCGATCCGGCTTGCGGATACGGTAGCCGATCCGTACGCGCTGGATATCGTGTGCCGTATTTATCGCCACGGGCAGAAGGTGGTGGAAGGAACCGCCAGCACCGGACAGCTGAAGCGCAGACTGGAAGAGCTGGTGTCGTTCCTGACCCGCGACAACGATATTTTCGACGGAACGGTGCTGCTGACCGGCACCTGCATAGTGCCTCCCAATGAGTTCACATTGCAGGACGGCGACCGCATTGAAATCGGGATTAGCGGGATCGGTACGCTTACGAATGAGGTAAAAACCCAGGAGAGGATGAATAACGATGACTGGAAGCAGCAATCGCACGTATCTTAATTATATCGGGGGTCAGTGGACTGCCTCGGCTTCAGGGGAAACGGAAGGAAGCATCAACCCGGCGAACCGGCGTGAAATCGTCGGCTTTGTGCAAAAATCCGTACAGGCCGACCTGGATGCGGCTGCAGCGGCGGCTAAAGAGGCGTCCCGCTCTTGGGCAAGATTATCCGGGGCCGCCAGAGGAGACTATTTGTACAAAGCAGCCAATGCGCTGGAGCGGCGGTTGAACGAGGTCGCGGAAATGATGACGCGCGAGATGGGCAAGACACTTCCGGAGGCAAAGGGGGAGACGGCCCGCGGAGTCGCCATTCTCCGCTACTATGCAGGCGAAGGCATGCGCAAGGTAGGGGATGTCATCCCGTCAACGGACAGCGAGGGATTGATGTTCACCACCCGTGCCCCTCTCGGCGTAGTCGGCGTTATTACACCGTGGAACTTCCCGGTGGCGATTCCGGTATGGAAGATTGCGCCGGCCCTTGTCTACGGCAATACCGTCGTATTCAAGCCTGCACAGGAAACGGCGGTAACGGCTGCTCTCGTCATGGAGTGCTTCCATGAGGCGGGCCTCCCGGCAGGAGTCATCAACATGGTAACAGGCAGGGGGACGGTGATCGGGCAGGGGATTATCGACCATCCCGACATTCAAGGCATTACCTTCACAGGCTCCGATCAAGTCGGCAAGCAGGTGGGCTTGGGCGCGCTGAAGCGCGGGGCCAAATACCAGCTGGAGATGGGCGGGAAGAACCCGGTCATCGTTGCGGCCGATGCCGATCTGGATTTGGCCGTGGAGGCAACGATCAGCGGTGGCTTGCGCTCGACCGGACAGAAATGTACGGCAACGAGCCGGGTGATCGTCCATTCCGACGTGTACGAACCGTTCAAGAAGAAGCTGCTGGATAAAGTCAGCGCCATTCGCGTGGGCAGCGGATTGGACGGGGATACGTGGATGGGGCCTTGCGCGAGCCAATCCCAGCTGGATACGGTATTGGGGTACATTGAACGCGGGAAGCAAGAAGGGGCTGTGCTGCTATGCGGCGGTAAGCAGCCACAAGCGGAAGAGCTGCAGGACGGCTACTATGTCGAGCCCACCGTGTTCGAAGCTGTTACCCGCGGCATGACTATCGCACAGGAAGAAATATTCGGTCCCGTGCTGGCTTTGATGAAAGCAGACTCGCTGGAGGAAGCGATTGAGCTGGCAAACGATGTGAGGTTCGGCTTAAGCGCTTCGATCTTTACCCGGGATATCGGCTCCATGCTATCGTTTATCCGGGAGATGGATGCCGGTTTGGTTCGTATTAATGCGGAGTCGGCGGGTGTTGAGCTGCAGGCGCCGTTCGGCGGGATGAAGCAGTCCAGCTCGCATTCCAGAGAGCAAGGGCAGGCGGCTATTGAATTTTTCACCTCTATCAAGACCGTCTTCGTCAAGGCATAAGCTCTTTTTTCGGTAATCCAATCCCTCCCGGCAACCTTTTGCTGGAAAAAAGCGTCCTCTATAGGTAGAGGATAACCGGCCAAAGGGGGGACAGCAGTTGCGGAAGGCTCTGCGTATGTTGGAATGGATCCTGGTCATTTCCCTGTTGCTGCAAATTATGATGCTCGCCGTAAGGCCTTATATTAGCATGAATAGTTACCAGAAAGAGATTCGTGAAGCCAAGCGGCTGGGGAGTTTTTATGAAGGCGGTTCAGAGACCCAGCTGTATTTCGGTAAAAAGCTGCGGGTGAATGGCGTTATCTACGGCGGTCAAGGGGAATTATCCGTATACATGACCGGAACGGGCAATAATCCCAATAAGCTGCCGAATCGGGTACTGGCGGAAACCGACAGCGGGATTCCACTGACCCCGCGGGGATACAGCAGCACGAACACAGCATTTCGCTCCGACGGGAATTATTTATTCAGCGATGTACCGCAGGGAGTTCACAGTGTTCGAATCTTTAGCGAAGCTTATGGAGAATCCTTCAGCTTTATGATTCCTTTAACCGGGGGGGACGTAAGATGAGGATAGCCCGCTTTGTTCAACGGAATAGAGGTCATTTGCTGCGCTGGTTCATCATATTGGCTGCAGGGACTTTCCTGCTGAGGCTTCACTATTCGGACGATCCCTGGACTCCGGAAGGGGTGGCAGCGGAGGCTCTGCTCAGCATGGAAATGCCGCCTGCTCAGATTCATACAATGATAGAGAGCGAGGACAGCATTTTCGCGGCGCTGCTGTATGATGAAGAGCATGGATTGTTTCACCAAATGTTCATGTCACGCTCGTTCGGGTTATTGTGGGTCCATAGAGGCGGAGGCTTCGGCAGTAAGCTGAATCCGGATACGCTGATCAGCTTCAGAATGGGGATGTCGACGTTAGATAAGCGATATCACTATTATTATGCGGGGCAGGTTCACGATCCGAACGTAGTCCGGCTTCGCATTGTATGGCCGGATGGGCTGGAACAGATAGCGGAGCCGCGGGACAATCTCTATATGGTCATACGTTCCTTTTCCCTGAAGGATCCTGCAAGCGAGAATGCTTGGGACAGCAAGCTATATGCATATGACAGCGGAGGGAACCTCTTGTATGAGCTGAATGCTCAGACACAGGAAATCCAGAGACAGCAGCTGCCTTCGTCATAACCGGGATCAGGCGCCAAAATAAAAAATGGAACCGTCGCTGCTCTGCAGGGTGCGGTTCCATTTTTGTTTGTGCTTGCGATGAAGCCTTTCTTTCTTCTCAGTCAAGGTAGGTGTTTTTCGTTCAACCGGTACGAGTCCGTTCCATTGCAATCTTTGAAGCTCCGGATTCAACCCGCCTTCACGTACCCTTCGGGCGCGCGCTTTCTTTGCTTTACTTTGTGCCATAGTAGGCACCTCCTCCAATAAATTGATTTCATTTATATTATAACCGATGGCGGCGGGCAAGTGATAGTATGACAGTTTTGAAACAAAATGAAGAATCGGTTGTTTTCGCCACGTTGATTTGTTACCCTTAGTAAGGAGTAAAGCTTCATTGAATCGGTTTCGGGAGTGAGCAGGTTGTCTTACGATAATATATATTGGCTAATAATAAGCGCTGCGTTTGTTTTTCCTCTTCTTATCGGCATCCTGATTATGCTGAAGACGAAGAGAATGCTCGTTTCATTTTTAATATCCCTTGCAGTCAATCTGGCCATCACGGTGCCTAGCTGCATGTGGTGGAGCTCTCTGTTCGAAGGCTTCTCCCGCATGTTCGGATTGTTCGGCTTCGGTGTAGCTTTTGTAAACACGGAGGTGCTGGTGCTGTTCGCGCTGTTTATTATGAGAAAGAAAGCGCCGAATCCCGAGACGGTCCAGTAATCAAATTGTAATATGATATTCATCTGGCTTTAATGTTGGGCGGATATAATAGAACTCGACCCCCTTTATAATATAAACGACTTGATGGTCCGCAATCCGAGCGATTGTGGACCTTTTTCTGTCTGCAATAAAAAGAAAGCCCCCAATCCCTTATAGGGATTGGGGGTCTTGGCTGCAGGGCAAGGATTAGAATGCAGCAGCTGCTTGAGCCGCATTTTTCACGCCTTCGCTAATAATAGCTTCCGCTTTGTCAGGGAATTGGTTATGGCCTTCCACCACAACAGTTGTTACATCCTGAACGCCGATGAAGCCCATGATGGTTTTAGCATAGTTCAAGGACATTTCCAGAGAAGCCATAGGACCTTCGGAGTATACGCCGCCACGTGCGTTCAGCAAAGCAACCTTTTTGCCGGATTGCAAGCCTTGAGGACCGTTAGCTGTATAAGCGAAAGTTTTGCCTGCTTGAAGAATGTAGAAGAAGTAGGTCAGCAATTGAGCAGGAACGGTGAAGTTCCACAATGGGAAGGCAAATACCACTTTGTCGGCAGCGATGAATTGCTCCAGGTATTTGTTAACGTTGCTTGCTTTTTGCTCTTCAACAGCCGTCAATTCAAAGCCTTTGCCTTGCTTGAACAAGCCTGTCAATGTGTCCACATCGTAGTAAGGAAGCTCTTCGGCGAACAAGTCCAGCTCTTGAATCGTATCTTGAGGATGAGTTTCTTTATAAGAAGCGAGGAAAGCGTCGTACAGCTTTACCGTAGCGGATTGCTCGGCAGGACGACCATTAGCTTTGACAAAAAGAACAGTAGACATGAATAATTCCTCCTTGAAAATAAGCGTAGATTGATAAGTAAGTAGGATGTGAAATAATAAACATCTTACGTTATGTAAGTATAATAAATTATGTACTTACTTTTGTCAAGTGACTTTAAAATATTGTTTTTATGTAAATGGGAACAAAAAAAGAGCCGGAACAAAGTTCCCGCTCTCAAGCCCTAAGCCGTTAAAGCTTGGCCTTCGCCTGCGATTTTTTCGGTTGATGAAACATCTCGAGCTTCTTCTCCCTGGCTTCCCAGCGGAAATTCGCGATAAAGAAGCCGATAATAGCCATGACAATAATTCGAATGTAAACCCAGGAAGTGCTGACCGTTCCCTGAGTTAACCATTCCATGAGCGTAAACAAGGCCGCCAGGGGCAGCCCCCAGGACAGAACGCCAAAATACATGACATATTTGGCTTTCCCCATGGCTCTCGTCTTGCTCCATTTACTGGCTTGCATTTCATTCATGCAACTAATCCCCCCGGATTCTGCTACGTCGTAGCCATCTCAATAGTATCGTTTGCCTTGTTCATTCGCTGACACGGAGGCAAAGTCCTTCTCGTGCGCAAATTGTTCACAATCGTTAAGTAGAATATACCAAAATTGGGTTGAGCTATCCAAATCGCTGGCGGAAAGTCAACATTTTAGAAAAATATGTTACAATAGGTGGGAAAAATAGACAAAGGAAGGGTACGGTGGAATGAGCAAGCTGCTGTTATTTGTCGCATTAACCTGGCTGACAGGGAATCCGTTTATCGCACTCATTGTGCTGCTGATTATTTTATATGCGTTGGACCGAAGATTTATCGGGCTGACGCCGAGCATTTTCAAGCCCATTCAGCGGGCAAGAAGACTTGCCCGATTGCGGCAAGAGCTGAGCATGAACCCACATCAAACGTCTTCCAAGCTGGATATGGCCCGCCTTCTCATGGAGCGCAGCCAATATAGGGAGGCGTCCCAGCTGCTGGAGCAGATTAGTACCGTCATGGAAGATTCCGCTGATGTCAGGGCGGAGCTTGGGGTGTGCAAGCTTAAGCTCGGCTCCTTAGAAGAGGGGGAGCAGCTGCTGCTGGAAGCGCTGGAGCTGAATCCGCGCGTAAAGTACGGGGAGCCGTACCTGAGACTGGCCGAAGCCTGGGCGGATACGGAACCGGGGAAAGCGATCCGTTATTTGGAGACGTTCGGCTCGGTGAATTCCTCGTCGTGCGAAGCCTATTACCGCCTTGGCGAGCTGTATGCGCGATTGGGGCAAAAGGAAGAAGCCCGCAGAGCTTACCGTGAGACGGTAGAGCTATACCGCGGACTTCCGAAATACCGGCGGCGATTCGAACGCCGGTGGGCCATGCTGGCAAGATTAAAAGGTTGAATGAGTTCGAATTTATGCCGTTCATTAAATAGGTGGCAGTTAGTCTACGGCGGCAAACATCCGGTCCGGCGTAAAGGCTGATAAATCCATATCCGGCTGCTGACCCGTCACGAGCTGACGGATGAGCTTGCCGGTGCCCGGGGCCAATAAGATCCCGTTACGGTAATGACCGGTGGAGAAGATCAGTCCCGGCAGCTTGGAGGAAGCTCCCATGTAAGGCAGCCCGTCCCGAGTGCCTGGACGAAGTCCCGCCCAAGTGCTGACCAGCTCGGCCTGCTCCAGCGCAGGAAGCAGCCTGGCCGCCTTGGCATGCAGCGCGCTTACCGCGGAAACGTGGCATCGCTTGTCGAATCCGGCCTCCTCTTGGGTTGCGCCGATCAGCATCGTTCCGTCCTGCTTCGGCACGATATATCCGCCCTTTGTAAATATCGTTTTCTTGATCAAAGGGGCGTCGGTCTTGACGGAGATGCACTGTCCTTTGGACGGAAACATCGGAAGACGGAAGCCGAACGGTTCGGTCAACGCAGGGCTCCATGCCCCTGCGCATACAATAACATGATCGGCAAACAATTCTCCTTCGGATGTTCTTACACCGATAATGCGTCCGCCTCGTTCTACGAGATTGAAGACCGGCGTCCATTCCCGAATGTCGCAGCCCTGCTTATGTAAAGCAGCCTGAAGCGTCTTGGCCAGGTGGACCGGATGCACCTGATGATCCTTGGAGAAATACAGGCCTCCACGGACATCGGAAGCAATCGCAGGCTCCCATTCTCTCATAGCGTCCGCTTCCATCCATTCCGCATCCTGAATCCAAGCCAGCCGGCTTCTAAGCTCCTGCTCGTCCTCCTCGTTCCATGCTATGCGCAGGATGCCTTGCTGGATATACTGAGCAGAGACACCGCTTAGCTGCTCCAATTCTTCCGTCCATTCCCGATACAGCCGCTGACTGAGGCGGCATAATTCATAGAAGGAGCCGGGCTGGTGAATTTCTACCTGAGCTCCCAGCATTCCGGCGGCAGCGGTGGAGGCCTCTTGAAGCAGAGCACCCTTATCGATCAGCGTGCAGCGGACTCCGGCGCGGATCAGCTCCAGTGCAACGGCGCTGCCGATAATGCCTCCCCCTACAATAATAGCTGAGGTCGTGCTGTTCAATGAAATCCACTCCTAGGTATATGATGGGTACGATCGATAGCTTCGCGAAAGCGAACGATTTGTCCGGCCGGCTGCGGATGAAGCAGAACCGAAGACAGCACGGCAATGCCGGCGCACCCTGTAGATAGTACTTCTTCGACGAGATCAGGCTCGATGCCCCCGATGGCGATCACGGGTACAGGACAAGCGTCCACGACCTCGGCTAATGCCTTGATTCCGCGCGGGGCGAGTCCCGGCTTCGAATTCGATTCATAAATATGGCCGAACAGGACATAATCGGCGCCTTGTTGAGCCGCGTCCACGGCTTCCTGCACGGAATGCACGGAGCATCCGATTCGTGCGGCCGGGGGCAGAATATGACGGCTTTGCGATACGCTTAAGCTGTTATAAGCGAGCTGGACACCGGGGGCCTGAACGGCCAGAGCCGCATCCAGACGGTCATTGATAAAGACGGCGCTTGCCTTCAGCAAGGGCTTGAGCTGTGCATACCACTCCGTGATCTCGCGGGCTCCGCGTGTTTTCTCCCGAATGTGCAGCACATCGATGCACTCGGTCGGACATTGCCTCAATATATCGGCAACCTCGCTCAATTGCTGCTTGCCTGTGGTCATAACATGCAGTGCGTGCTTATTCATCGTAAAGCTCCCTCAAAGGTTCTTCTTTTCATCATAACGCAGCCCTTTTGCACCGTCAAAGCGTTTGCCCAAGTTGTCATAAAAATATCAATAACTAGAAACTTGACGCTGGGAAAGCGGATAGATACACTTATTGAAGATAGGAAGGCTTGGGTAAGCTGAACGAGGAGGTATCATGGTGGATAAGGTCTATAAAGCACTAACGATAGCAGGGTCGGACAGCGGAGGGGGCGCCGGCATTCAGGCGGATTTGAAAACGTTCCAAATGCTTGATGTCTATGGAATGTCCGCCATTACGGCAGTGACGGCACAAAATACGTTAGGCGTGCACGGCATATATGATATTCCTCTGGAAGGTATAGAGAAGCAGCTGGAGGCGGTTATCGGCGACATTGGCGTCGACGCGGCCAAGACAGGGATGCTGTCCCAGCCTGAGGTGATCGAGCTGGTGTCGGCCCAAATCAAGAAGCACGGGATCACTAAGCTTGTCGTCGATCCGGTTATGATCGCCAAGGGGGGAGCAAGCCTGCTTGCGCAAAGCGCCCAGCATGCATTAAGGACGCAGCTGCTTCCGGTAGCCGCTGTCGTAACCCCTAACATCCCTGAAGCGGAGGTTATTACCGGACTCCGGATTACGACGCTGGATGAGATGAAGGAAGCGGCAGTCCGCCTGGTGCAGCAATTCGGAGCCGGTGCGGCGGTGGTGAAGGGCGGCCACAGCTCAGGTGAGCCTACGGATGTTCTATATGATGGAGAACGGTTTCACTTATTTACGGCCGAGCGTTACGAGACACGGCATACGCATGGCACCGGATGCACATTTTCCGCTTGTATTGCAGCCGAGCTGGCCAAGGGGCATAGCCTGCTGGAGGCGGTGCATACGGCCAAGCGGTTTATAACGCTGGCGATTCGGGATGAGCTGGGCATCGGTGCCGGACATGGACCGACCAACCATTGGGCCTACAGCAGACAGCTGAGGGCAGATGCAGACAAGCTGAAGAAGGGGCAATAATACGGATGAGCTATGAATACCTGATGCAGGCGGTCCTGCTGATTTTTTTACTAATTCTCTCCTTTCCGGCGATTCTGCTGTGGTCCAAATGGAGAAATAAGAAACGGAGATAACAACGATGTATTACGTAAACCATGAACAAATTAACGTGCGTCTTCAATTTTTGCCGACGCTGTCACATGCCTGCCGCGAGCTGACGGAGCAATGGCAGGGGGAAGAAGGGAAGCTGCTGCTTCATTTGGCGCAGGAACGGGTACTTCATCTGGCCATTGAAACGGTGACGGATATCGGAAGCTTGCTTATCGACGCTTTTATGATGAGAGATGCGAGCAGCTACGAGGACATTATAGAAATTCTTGCGGGAGAACGCGTATTTGATGAAGCAACGGCACAGGTGCTGAAGCGTCTGGTTCAGCTTCGCCGGCCATTGGTTCAGGACTTTGCCTCTTATCCGCGGGAATCGCTGCATCCGCTGATTGGAGAGCTTCCGGCGGTATTAACCGCATTCGCCGAAGCGGTTCCTGCCTTTATCAGTAAGGAAATGGTATAATCCGTTATTCCTGAAATCGCCATAATTAGGCTTTTTGATACATTTTAGTATACTAATTTACTTATTGTCGTATTTCGTATACAATGAGATGTATCAGAACGTTTAATGGCTGAAGGGAACGACTCGGATTCCCATACTTACGAGGAAGGCGGTGAGACCGGATGAACCAGGAACAGGATGTATCGACGCGCAAAGTCATATTGACCATGCTTAAGACGAGCGGGGCATTGACCGTTAGTGAAATGGCTAAGCAGCTAGGCATTACGGAGATGGCGGTGCGGAGACATTTGAACACGATGGAGCGGGACGGTCTGATCGAGGCGAAGCTGGTGCGTCAGGCGATGGGCCGGCCTACCAACTTATACTCCCTGACGGAGAATGCCGATGATCTCTTTCCGAAGAAGTACCATCATTTAACGCTGGATTTGTTAAGCGAGCTGGTGGAGGAAGCCGGACAAGGCAAAGTGGACTTGCTGTTCGAGAAGCGCAAGGAGCGGCTGATCGGCCGTTATGAAGGTCAAGTCAGCGGAAAGCCGCTGCCTGAACGCGTTAAGACGCTTGCCGAGATTCAAAACTCGAACGGCTACATGGTCGATTGGTCCGAAGGGGAGAACGGCGAGTTCGTCATTAATGAACATAATTGCCCCATATCCCAGGTTGCCAATCAGTACAATCATGCGTGCCAATGCGAATTGAATATGTTCGAGACCTTGCTGGAAGCCGACGTTCAACGCGTAGAATGTCTGGTCAAAGGCGGCAACAAGTGCTCGTATGTCATACAACCCAAAAACTAAAACCATCCCTCGCTTCTATTCAAGCGCGGCGATGGTTTTTTTTCTGATCATTATTAAATGAATACCTGAGATGACCTAGGGTTCCTGCTCGGCCGTTTCGCTGGTTATCCCGGGGCCGGCGGCTTGCCATTTTCCGTTAATATAAGCAATGCCGAAAGTAATGATGCCCAGGACGAACAAAACAATCACTTTATAGAAGGTTTCGCTTCCGGCCAGGTCGAAGACCAGAGTCTTGGCTGCTACGCATAGGAGCACGAGCGAGCCGAATACGCGAAATAACGATTGTCTGCTGTATGCCCCCCACATAAATAGCAGCAAAGCATAAAGCCCCCACGATATCGATAAAGTAAGCTGCAAATCCAGGAAGCGGGATAGATCATATTCCGCAATCATATTCTTCACCTGGACCGTCAGCAGACCGCCTAAGATGAGGTGGCTTGTGACGGAGTAAACGATGGATAACAGGCGGTTGTCTTCCGGACGCAGCACGGCAAAAGACCCGCGTATAGAGAAGTAGAACCCCATGGCGGCAAGAAGTTCCCATGCCAGCGCAGACCAGTTAAGGAACGGGATATATACTCCGAACCAAACGCCCCAAGGAGCTGTCCATGTGACGAAGAACCAATAGACCACGACTGCGAACCATACGCCAATGGCCGAGGCCCTCAGCCCTTCAAGCCTCTTCCAAGCTCCGGCGGCATACAGAAGTAAGGTAATCATCAGCCAGAAGTATACATTGAGCAGAGGCTTCACAGCCAGTTCTTTGCCAAGCTGGGTCGAGGCGATTAACAGAAGCAGTCCGCCGCCCGATAATTTGGTGAGCACAGCGGCATCGAAGGAAGAAGTCAAACGGAAAACGAGAGCGGCTAAGAGGATATAGCCAAGCCCCATAAGCAAGAGAGGGTAGGCAAAAGGGACGATTCCGTTCAAAATCACGATCGACCATCCCCCGAACACGATCGCGTTCAGTACCCCGAGATACAAATTCAAGCCGTCAAAGCGGAGATTCTGCTTCCAGGATGAGATCAGAAACGCCAATACATAGAACCCGTAGGCGGCTAACGCATAACCGAAAGGCAGACTCCAAAGCGTGGAGACGTCCGGATCGAATTGAATATAGTAGATCGTATAGAGCACCCAGGTGCCGATAAAGGACACGAGGCGCAGCTCGGTCCAGCTTTGGCGGATACTGAGGAAGAAGAAGACAACGTTAACTACCAGCAGATAGAGAAATAGGGTAAATACTTGATCTGTCTCCGGCCTCAAGATCATGGGGGACATCAGCGCACCAATCAGCCCGACATTCATCAAGATCCGAAGCTGGGCCTTGTAGGCCAGCACGCCAAGGAGGCTCGTCAATGTCAGCATGCAGATCAAGACGGTCATGGAATCCCACAGCGCGAAGTAGATGCCGGAGAAGCTGAATGTGGTGTACAGCAGCGCGGCTCCCATGCCTGCGATAATTTCTCCTGAGAGAGGGAACCGCTGCATCCATTTCAAACCGCCCAATACACAGCCGATACCAATGGCAAGACCAAGGCCGATTTTTACTGTATCCGAAATCCAGCCCTGGCTCCAGGTATACTTGAACAAATAGAGGAACGAGCTTACAATAAACATCGCCCCCAGCAGGTGAATCCACGATTTTCGCAGCAGATCGTTCATGTCTGTCATCTCACTTCCATTATGGATCAGTCGATTATGAGATGATTGTAAGACGAACGGTCTGCTTCCATAAGTACTAACTTTTTCTAGTACCTTAAGCTATACACGGTCACTGCGATGAACGACGGAGTTTTTGGCCTGCTCAAAATGCTCCTTGTACTCCACACATTCGATTTCACAGCCTGGACCTATATGGACGGAGCTGCCGCGGACGACTCTCGCCTTCGTGTATTCCAGATAGATGTTATCGCCTTCGATAGTATCCGCCGTGAGGTTATTTTCGGTCCGGGGAGCGAGGGAGTGAAGCAGCTTGTGAAGGCTGTAGGCCAACCCGGAACGGGTTACCTTGATGGTCTCCCCGCCAATTTCTCTAGCGGAGCAGGGTCCGAACAGCTGGATGTGAACCGTGCCCGCGTTCAGCAGACCGCCGATGGTAAAGGCTCCTTTGGCGGTAAACGATTCGGCCTCGCAATCCTTCAGCACGGTGACCTCGCCGCCGATTTGCAGCTGATCCCCTGTCAGGCTGCCTCCGATATCGGAGCTGCCGTACAGCTTAAGCCGCTTGACGGAAAGATCTCCGCCGATATCTGAGGTGCCGTAAATGTATGCCCGGTCCGAATCTACATTGCCTACGACAACGGACGTTCCGAAAATCTTGAATGACCGGGATTGGATATTGCCGTCTACGCGGCTTGTGCCGTAAATTTTGAAGTCGGTACAGTCCAGATTGCCGATAACCTGTCCTTCTCCTGTAATTTTGACCTCCTGATAGACACCCCCCGACGCGCTTCCCGAGCCGGCAAGCACCAGCCTTTGTCTTAATGCTTCTGCCATAAGAATCACCTTCCATTCAGTTGATTTTCAATTTCAATTCTTCAATGCAAGCGGCAACGTTCAAACGGGTAACGACTCGAACGCCGGACTCAAAGAATACTTCGCCAGAACCGGAGCACAGTAAAAAGGTGGAGATGCCCATTTTTCTTATAAAGATGATGTCCCCGCGGCTATCCTGCAGTTTAGGATAATGCTCGCTAAGGACCTGCAGCAAAATTGCTCCTTCATCGAGACTCATCTCGCCGGTCTGGAGCATTTTCTCCAGAATGAATAGATAGAGAATACGTTCAAAAGGAAAGATGTCCGTGTCCCCGAGACGATCTGTAAAGAAATTCAAAGCAACATTCGAAACAATGTTACGGTCTATAAGCTCCTGCTTCCAGAGCGATATTTCCGTAGGGGCCGGAGAAAGCAGGTCAGCCAGTTCATCCAATGACAAATCGTCTTTCATATTTTTGATCTTATCGATCCGGGCCAGTATTTTATGCTTGGGAAAAAAGGTCTCCTGCCCTGTAAAGGTTGATTTGCGTATAAACCATTCCTCAGGAATCAAATTTTTCCGTTTCCATCGGTATAGCTGGCCATAGGACAGGCCGGTTTGCTCCAGCAGGTCTTTCTTGGATATGATCTCTTGTTCCATGCGGCAGCACCTCCTTGCAAACCTAGTGTAGCATAACAATGTTACGTTGTAAATGAGGAGGTGACCTAGCTGCAAAGCCGGAGGCAGCCTGTGCCAATAAAATAGCCCCAACCAAGTGGGCGAGTCTGTAGAAAAACCGGAGCACCTGCTTCGCTGCCCCGGTGGAGTGAACCCCTTCCGTCCAAGGTTCCGAAGAAGCCCTTGCAATAAAACATTGCCATTGTAAAAAAAAGCTCTCCCGTTCAGGCACAGCCCTTCAGGGAAAGCTATTATCTGCGTTGAGCATAAAATGGTAAAAAAGCTTTGTACACGGTTACCCTTGGGATTGGGTGCGTGCGGTTAGACGCGCTGCTTTTTCTAGGATCCATTCGTAGTTGCCGTTCGCGATTTCCTTCAAATTGACGAGCGAGCCGCCTATGCCTACAGCATAGCAGCCGATTTGCAGAAACTGGGCGATATTGTCCTCCGTTACACCGCCGACGGCTACCATCGGAATATGGCTTAACGGTCCCTGCAGCTCCTTCAAGTAACCGATGCCTAGACTGGCTCCCGGAAATATTTTTACAGCTGTCGCTCCCGCCTTCCAGGCTTTAACCACCTCTGTCGGCGTCATGGCTCCTGGGAATACCGGAGCACCTTGCTCTACGGCATAGCGGATGACGTCTTCATCCATATTAGGGGTGACCAGATAAGAGGCGCCTGCCTTGAATGCCTTCTCGGCATCCTCCCGGTCCAGCACGGTCCCTGCTCCTATGTACATGCGATCCCCAAACTGTTCTTGAAGCCTGGCAATCATGCTTTCCGCTCCGGAAGTATTCAAGGTAACCTCCATCACTTTTACGCCGCCGTCCAGCAGCGCTTGAGCCACACCGGCAATATGGCCTTCCTCTACACCGCGGACAATCGCGATGATTCTCGTTTGCTCAATAAGCCGCAAGCCTTCTTCCCTCAGCATACCCATCCACCTTATCTATAAGTT
The DNA here is from genome assembly GCF_002042965.1 of Paenibacillus sp. 32352. GTDB lineage: Bacteria > Bacillota > Bacilli > Paenibacillales > NBRC-103111 > Paenibacillus_S > Paenibacillus_S vulneris. The sequence goes on from NZ_MZNT01000001.1 coordinate 496,073, forward strand.
ATGAATCTATTATGCCATGCTTTGGCGCGGTTGTTAATCTTTGAACCTATCCAAAGCGATACAAACGGTCGTATGCCCTGGCTGCAATTGCCTGTACTGCCAGAATGAGCACAGTACAAGCTGTTCCTGAGAAGGAATGTTCAAACCTGAAAAAGCGAATAATGGGTATGTAAAAAACAGGGGGCCTAGGCCGCAGAGAAGATTCTGCCGCAACCCAAGGGGGATGATTTCATGGATAATGAAAAGAACCATCCGAGTATATTCGAGCCGTTTGCGCTAGTTCTAAACATTGTAACCGCGGTGCTGGGAGCTATTATCGGCATGCAAATCGTGACGACGCTCGGGGTAACGCCCAGTACGGCGATTATCGGCGCGCTGGTCGCTATGCTTATCGCAAGAATACCGGTTCAAATGCTGAAAAAGTATAAATCGGTGCACCGTCAAAATCTGGTGCAGACCTCCATTTCGTCCGCTACCTTCGGGGCTGCCAACAGCCTGCTGATTCCGATAGGAATCCCCTTTGCTATGGGGGCGCCTAATCTGGTCATACCGATGCTTATCGGGGCGGCGCTGGCTATGTTCGTCGATGCCGCGATTTTGTACAAATTGTTCGACTCGAAGCTGTTCCCGGCATCCAGTACATGGGCTCCCGGAGTAGCGACAGCCGAATCCATTAAAGCAGGCGATACGGGCGGCAAACGTGCAGGCTTGCTTGGGGTAGGAGCCGTTGTCGGGCTAATCGGATCTTATTTCAATATTTCGATGTCCGCGTTCGGTGTCGCATTTATCGGCAACATCTGGGCGCTTACGATGTTCGGTATCGGGTTGATGATCCGCCAATATTCGGTTCCATGGTTCCATGTCGACGTCAATAAGCTGTATATCGCTCACGGCGTTATGATCGGCGCAGGCATAATCGCTCTCATCCAGGCGGGGATGCTTATCTTCAGCAATCCGGCCAAAAAAAGGGACGGAAAGCAGGCAGGCGACGAGATCGACGAGAGCAAGCTCACGCGGTCGGTTCCAGAAGCAAGGAGAGCTCTAAGCTGGGGATTCGTCGCTTATCTGGTCATTGCGCTGCTTATCGCGTTTATCGGCGGGATCGTCTCCGAAATGTCCGCGGGGATGCTGATCGGCTTCATTGTTTTCGCCGCCTTTGCCGCTTTCGTTCATGAGCTGATCGTAGGTATCGCGGCCATGCATTCCGGCTGGTTCCCGGCCTTTGCCGTAGCTTTCATAACGCTTCTGTTCGGAATGATGATCGGCTTCCCGCCGATTGCGCTCGCTCTGCTCGCAGGCTTCAGCGCCGCAACAGGACCTGCGTTCGCCGATATGGGCTACGACCTCAAAACAGGCTATATTCTTCGCGGTAACGGGGAGAACAAGGAATACGAGCTGCAGGGAAGAAAGCAACAGTACATTACGGGGATGATCGCCTTCGGCGTCGCGCTGTTGACGGTGCTTGTCACCTACAACAGTTATTTCTCCCAGAACCTGGTCCCTCCGATTGACAAGGTATACGTATCTACAATCGAAGCGGGTACATCACCTACGGTGGCGAAGCAGCTGCTGATTTGGGCCATTCCGGGTGCCATCGTCCAATTGCTCGGCGGGCCGACCCGGCAGATCGGCGTTCTGTTTGCAACCGGGCTGCTCATAGCGACGCCGAATGCATGCTGGGCCGTGCTGGTTGGTATTGCGCTGCGCCTTATCGTGCTCAAAACCAAAGGCAAGGTCGCCGAAACCCCGATGAGCATTTTGGCTGCCGGCTTTATCGCCGGGGATGCGCTGTACAGCTTCTTTAACTCGATATTCAAAATGAAAAAGTGAGGTACCTCCATGGCAATTATCAAGCTGGATGAACAAATGGTGGAATACGCGGTGTATGGCGGGGCCGTGCTGGGAGGCGGCGGGGGCGGATGGATCGATGACGGCCTTCAGATTGGCCGGCTGGCCCTCGAGATCGGACAGCCTAAGCTGTACAGCATAGACGAGTTCCATGATGACGACCTGTTTGTAACGGTGTCGATGGTAGGCGCTCCAGCCGCCAAGGACCAGTTCGTGAAGCCGATTCATTACGGCAAGGCTTTGGACATTTTAACGCAAAAAATCGGCAAAACCGTTCATGCGCTTCATACGAACGAGAATGGTGCGGGTACGACCGTCAACGGCTGGTTTCAGTCCGCCATCACAGGGATTCCGCTTGTCGATTTTGCCTGCAATGGGAGGGCGCATCCTACAGGCGCCATGGGCTCGATGAATTTGTCCGAGGTAGAAGGCTACCTGTCCCACCAGGCGGGGGTAGGCGGTAAAGAGGATAACTACGTGGAAATCAGTATTTCCGGGTCGCTTGACAAGGCCGCTTCCTTGATTCGCAAGGCTTCGATCGAAGCCGGGGGGCTGGTGGCAGTGGCGCGCAACCCTGTGACACGGGCTTACGCTTTGGCCAACGGTGCCCCGGGAGCTATTACTCAAGCCATCGAGGTCGGAGAGGCTCTTCTTGCTCACAAGGGAGAAGCGGCCATCGATTCGGTGGTTGCCAAGCTGGGAGGACAAGTGATCGTGACAGGGACGGTCACTGAATTCCAGCTGGAAACGGCCGGCGGCTTCGATGTCGGAACGGTGCGAATTGATAGCTCTCACGAAATGACCTTCTGGAACGAGTACATGACGCTGGAGAAGGACGGCGAGAGATTAGCGACGTTCCCCGATCTCATCATGACATTGGATGCCAGGACAGCCAAGCCTATCGTAACGGCTGCCATTCAAAAGGGTCAGCAATTAGCGGTGATAACTGTGCCGAAGAGCAAGCTGCTGCTTAGCACCACGATGAGCAACGAGAAGCTGATGAAGCCGGTGGAGGACATTATCCACAAATCGATTCTGCCTTATTTGCATGCCAAATAAACTAACAAGACGCAGCGGAGGGTTCCAAGGATGACATTAAAGCAGACGCTTATTACATTGGATGTATTGGACGATGGAACTGTAAACGGAGAAAGGGTCAAGCAGCTGTTCAAGGATTATCCGAACGTTTCCGTTCAGGTAACGGTCGTTAAGGGAGAGAAGGGCAGCACGGATTTCATTAAGATGGTTATTCCGGGTACGGAGGGCAAAAGCAAAGGAGGAAACGCCCCGACCTTCGGCATCGTAGGCCGTCTTGGCGGAATCGGGGCGCGTCCGACGCGCATCGGGCTTGTGTCTGATGCAGACGGCGCGGTGGCTGCTGTGGCCTCCGCCTTGAAGCTCGCAGAAATGCAAACGCGAGGAGACTCGTTAAAGGGTGATGTGATCGTGACGACTCACATTTGCCCGGACGCTCCGACCAGACCCCATGAGCCGGTTGATTTCATGGATTCGCCGGTCGATATTTTAACCATGAACCAGCATGAGATCGTTCCAGAGATGGAGGCAATTCTGTCCATAGATACGACCAAAGGGAACCGCGTGATTAATCATAAAGGCATCGCGATTTCGCCGACGGTAAAGGAAGGCTATATTTTGCGGATCAGCGACGACTTGCTGCGCATTATGGAAATGACAACCGGACAGCTGCCGGTCACCTTTCCGGTCACCACACAGGATATTACTCCGTACGGTAATGATCTATATCATATCAATTCGATCCTCCAGCCGGCTGTAGCAACGGATGCACCGGTAGTGGGGGTTGCGATTACCGCACAATCCATCGTTCCCGGCTGCGGTACGGGGGCCAGCCATGAGATTGACATTGCTACGGCCGTCCGCTTTGCCGTCGAGGTCGCCAAGGAGGTTACCAACGGCACCTGCGAATTTTACAGTAAACAGGAGTTCGCACGAATCCAGCAGCTGTACGGCTCGATGAAAATTCTTCAAACCTCGGGGAAGGCCTAGACGAGGGCATCAGCCCTCCCTTGGCGGGGAAGGAGCATTAGGATGGCAGCCCAATTAGGAATGATTACTATCGGCCAGGCTCCCCGGCCCGATGTGGCGCCCATCATGGAGAAATATTTGGAGGGTCGCGCGGAGCTTGTACAGGTCGGTGTACTGGATGGAATGGATAAGGAAGCTATAGAACAGCAGGTAAGCCCGAGAGAAGGGGATTATGTGCTGACCTCACGACTGAGGAACGGGGATTCCGTCGTCATGTCCCGTGAGAAGATTCAGCCCATCCTGCAAAAGAAAATTACGGAGCTGGAGCGGAGCGGGATCAGGCAGATCCTGCTTCTGTGCACCGGTGTATTTCCGGGGCTTCGCACAACGACTTCTTATCTGATCGAACCGGACCATATTCTTCCTCCTGCGTTGAAAGCTATGGCTGGAGGCAGACGATTAGGTGTGATCGTACCGCTCGAGGAACAGAAGGAGGATCTTAAGCCCAAATATACATCTCTGGGCCTCAATCCGCTCTTTGCCGTCGCTTCACCTTACTTTCATCAACCGGATCATTATCGGCAGGCGGCGTTCGAGCTGAAGGACAAAGCGGATCTCATCGTGATGGACTGCATGGGTTATACTGAGGAAGCCCGGGAGCTTGCAGCCCAAGCCTCCGGATTACCAGTTGTATTGTCCAATGCACTTATGGCAAAATTAGTATCGGAAATGATTTGACGATAAAGGAAGACAGACGATGAATCCGAAACTTACAGAAATTAGCAAGAACGTCCTGAAAAACTGTTTGGGGCTTAAAGAGAACGAAACCTTTTTGGTCGTTGCCGACGAAGTGAAGAAGGAGCTGGCCGAGTCCCTATTCGAAGCGGGAAAGCAGCTTGGAGCGGAATCGATGCTTGTTGTTATGAAGGAACGATCCAAGTCGGGGGAAGAGCCGCCTGCGCCCGTTGCGACGGCAATGGCTAATTCCAACGTGGTGGTCTGCATCACGAAGCATTCCTTGACCCATACGCAGGCCCGCAAGCAGGCAGCGGCAGCTGGTGCCAGGCTGGCGACTATGCCGGGCATTACCGAAGACATGTTCCTGGAGGGGGCAATCTCCGCGGATTATGTGAAGGTGAAGGAGCTGACGGAGAAGGTCACAGATATATTGACCGAAGGTCAAAAGGTTCGGATTGAGAAGGACGGCTGCATCTTAACCTTCTCGATCGCTGGCAGGAACGGAGTTCCGAGCACCGGCATGTATTTGAACCCGGGGGAGTCGGGCAATCTGCCATCCGGTGAGGCCTATATTGCGCCGATGGAAGGAACGGCGGAAGGGCAGATTGTTATTGACGGCTCTGTAGCGGGAATAGGCAAGCTGCAATCCCCGCTTAAGGTCACTCTCGAAAAGGGCCGTATTGTCGATGCGGCAGGCCCGGATGCTGCAAGGCTGCTTCAAATTCTGGGCGACGGGGATGGGCGTCAGTTGGGCGAATTCGGTATCGGAACCAACGACAAGGCCCGGATTACCGGCGTCGTGCTTGAGGATGAGAAGGTATACGGAACGATTCACGTTGCGTTCGGCAGCAACAATACCTTCGGCGGGGTCATTGCCGCAGGAGTACATATTGACGGCGTCGTTACGAAGCCGACGGTATACATCGATGACCGTTCGATTATGGAGAACGGACAGTTTCTCAGCTAAACAGGCTGGCTGGCGGATGAGTTATGCTCATTCGCCGGCTTTTTTGCATATAAGACGGGTTCCCCTTCAAAATACCTGATTCAGCTTCGAAATCAAGTAGTTTTTCTTATCAGAATCGCCCCATCACGAAGGGTTATTTTTTGCCTGTCCATCTAAGCTCCAAATCTGTATTTTCGGGGAATACTGTGATAATGTTGGTATAAACGGTATTTGTATAAGAGAGAAAGGAAGTCGATTTCCATGAGTGAAGGGCTAACAGATAAAATCAAATTAACCTCGCTTTCGAGCAAAGGAGGCTGCGGTTGTAAAATCGGTCCGGCGGATCTTCAGCAGGTCATCAAAACGCTGCCTCAAGCCATGCCGAATCCCAATTTGCTGGTTGGCCTGGATACGAGCGATGACGCCGGGGTCTATAAGCTGACCGACGAATTGGCGCTTGTTCAAACCGTTGATTTTTTTACACCGATTGTGGATGATCCGTACTCCTTCGGTCAAATCGCCGCTGCCAATGCGCTCAGCGACGTCTATGCCATGGGAGGAAAGCCTCTGACCGTGCTCAATATTGTGGCATTTCCTATCAAAAAGCTGGATAAGCAGGTCTTGGCCGATATTTTGCGCGGGGCGGCGGATAAAGTGCAGGAAGCGGGAGCGACCTTGGTAGGCGGTCATTCTATTGACGATAATGAGCCGAAATTCGGTCTGGCGGTTACGGGCATTATCCATCCGGATAAAGTGAAGCCGAATGCGGGAGCGAAGGCAGGCGACAAATTAATTTTGACCAAGCCTATCGGAGTGGGCATTATGACGACTTCTATCAAAAAGGATGCCTTGAGCGAGGAAGAGGTCAAGCGTGTGACCCAAGTTATGAGCACGCTGAACAAAACAGCTGCTGAAGTGATGGAGCCGTTCTCTGTGCATGGATGTACGGATGTAACCGGATTCGGCCTGCTGGGCCACGCTGCGGAGCTGGCGAAGGGCAGCTCGGTCGGCGTTCGCATCGGCTTCCGCCAGGTTCCGGTTCTGCCGCGTGTCCGCGAGCTTGCTGAAGCCGGGTTTGTTCCAGGCGGCACGAAGAACAATTACGCACATCTGGAAGGCACTGTAACCTTCCCTTCCTCTATGGATCAGATCGATCAATGGATTTTGTGCGATGCGGTCACTTCCGGCGGCTTGCTCATCTCCGTGGCGGCCGAAGAGGCTGACAAGCTGCTTCGCAGCTTGGTTCAGGCCGGCGTAGAGGCTGCTTTGATCGGTGAAGTGACGAGCGATCATCCGGGGCAGATTCAAGTTGTTGATACGCTGTAGCCGAATCGGTCTGCAGCAGGAACCATGAAGGACGGTTGCTTAAGCGAATTCGTTCTTTATATAAGGAGAGAGGCAATTGTTTCAAGATATCACCGTAGAAGAGCTGCTGGAGCAACAGCAGGACCTGACGCTGATTGATGTTCGATCGCCGGGCGAGTACCGGGATTTCACCATTCCCGGGAGCATGAACATTCCGCTTCTCGACGATGCGGAGCGTGCAGAAATCGGCACGATCTACAAGCAGGTCAGCTTTCAGGCAGCCAAAGACCGGGGGCTTGAGATTATTTCCGCCAAGCTTCCGAAATTTATTAAGCAATTCGAAGAGATTGATTCCCGCAAGGCCGTCTTCTGCTGGCGCGGAGGCATGAGAAGCAGAACAACGGCCACAGTGCTTTCGCTTATGGGCATCCGTGTTTATCGGCTGGCTGGCGGTATCCGCTCTTACCGCCAGTGGGTTGTCAAATCGCTCGAGCATTTCGAATTGAAGCCGCAAATGATCGTAATCAACGGCTATACAGGAACCGGGAAGACCACGCTGCTGCACAGGCTGGCTGAGCAAGGTATTCCCGTACTGGATATCGAGGGGCTTGCAGGTCACCGCGGCTCCATCTTCGGACAAATCGGCCTGAAGCCGAATAATCAAAAAACCTTTGAAGCGCTTCTGCTTCAAGATCTGCTCCGGTATAACGATCGTCCCTTCATAGTGATGGAGGCGGAGAGCAAGCGGATCGGCAAAGCCGTCATGCCCGATTTTCTGGTCCAAGCGAAGGATAAGGGAATTCAGCTGCATTTGGACATGCCGATGGAAGCCAGGATAAGGCACATTATGGAGGACTACGATCCCGCGGCTCACAAAGAAGAATGCCTCACGGCATTTGAACGGATACGTCGGCGGCTCCATACTCCGATTGCGGCTGAAATCGAAAGGGCGCTCATCATGAACCAGTATGCCGCGGCGGTCGCGCTGCTTCTCGAGCATTACTATGATCCGCGTTATGAGCATTCCGGCGAAAAGCATGCGAATGACTTCATTCACCTTCCCGTCGAAAATCCTGAAGACGCAGTTCAAAAGGTCACTTCGTTTTTGCAGCAGCAAAAATGGAAGTGATGAGGTAAGGCCCCTTCGGGGGCCTTTTTAGTTGTTGAGAAACCTGGAGAGCTTGAACTATTGCCAATATACTCCGGTGGGGTATGCCCCTCCAGCCGCTATTGAAACCCGTGAAATGTTATTATATTTAGCGGTATTTTCACGGGTTTCAAAGGCGGACGTAAACTCCTCCGAGGCATACCCCACCTCCATATGTAGCATAGTTCAGGCATAACAGGGTTTCTCAACAACCCCTAAGGCCCCTTTGGGGGCCTTATTTTGGTATGGGTAGAAAAAATTTTTCCATTTTCAGTGTCAAAACAGGCGCCTGCTACTTATAATGTACTATTCCATAGGCATTCGTCTAGGAAAGTTGCCAGTGGGGGAGGTGGCGGTACGTGATTTGGCAAATCAGCGTAAGCCTGGCGTCCTTGGCTTTCATCGTCTTGGCAGGGTATCTTCTCTTTATGCTGAGAGAATCCCGCAAGGCCATGGCCCAGGCTCAGGAGACATTAAGCGCCATTCAAGTGCAGCTGAAGCTGACTACCGAAGAATCGGTCCGTACGATTCGTCTTTCCAGACAATTGCTGGAGGACGTACAGGGAAGATTAAAGGCAACGGATGGGTTTGTAGCCGCAATGGAGCAGACGGGGGAAGCTGCCAGTACGCTATCCCATTCGGTGAAGCTGGTCTCCCGCACATTGTCCGATACGGTTCTGGAGGCTCGGGAATCGCTACATAGCCGACAGGATACAGTTAAGGACCTGATAGAGCTGACGACAACGGGAATCCAGCTATGGCAAAGATGGCAGGCCCAGAAGGCCTCCCCCAAGGGCAAGACTGGCGAATGATCAAGACGAAGGAGATGAACAGCATGGCAGCGGATAAAAAAGGAAAAGATATGTTGATCGGAGCCGTAGTAGGCACCGTTTTGGGAGCGGTGACCGCTCTGTTGCTTGCACCTAAATCAGGAAAAGAGCTTAGAGCCGATCTGGCAGAAGGCGTACACAACGTTTCCGAGAAAACACAGCAGGTTGCAGGTAACGTATTGGATAAATCCAAACAACTAGCCAGCACGATTTCGGAAAAAACTCATTCCCTCGGCAGCTCCACTACAGAATGGGCAGGCAAGGTCAAGGAAAAAGCGTTGTCTTGGAAAAACGGAAAAACCGACGAATCGGCTGAGGTTCCTGTTGCAGCAACGGTCATCGTGAATGAAGACCGGGAAGCTGAAGAGGAAGGGAAATAACCGAACAAGACATATAGCACAAAAACCATCCGTCCAAGGCAGAAGACTTGAGGCGGATGGTTTTTGACATGGTAGAGCTTTATAATCGGGGCTCCACGCAAAGTGCCTGAATCGGCTTCGGAGCCAAGCCCCCGCTTTGTGGGGGCATTACCATTTCGAAGGATCGATCTTGCTTGGATCGAGTCCCTGCCATATGTTGCGGATATCGGCGGTTTCCGGATGGTCAAACACGAGCCAAGCCGTAGGCAAATACCGCTCACCATGCTCACTGGCAGGCTTGTTAATGATTTGGTTATCATGTACCAATACCGTGGACGAGCCGCCGTCCAGGTTGGCCGCTGTAATGGCTCCATGCTCCAGAAAAATATTCTGAATATCGTACAGCGTCGCGCCGATACTATAGCCCGGCTGTCTGCCGTCAATAATGGCAAACATGATAGTACCGTCTTCCTTCTGTGCCATACAAGTACGAGGGGCGATTCCCCATCCGTCCGCCTGATTCTTGATTTGGCCTACTCCATTAACGATAAACCGCGGAGCGAACGTTACGGCTTCCTGAACACCCATTTGCAGCAGCTCGGATGGCTTGTACTTCCCGGCGATCATCCGCCCGTCCTTATCGATGCCTACAATATGATTCGGTGTATTCATGCTTCCGTCGTTATAAAAAATTTTGCCCCCGGACATGACGAGACCTGTAGGCTGGAATCCGTTGCCCATCCATTCCGGGTCGACGAAGCCGCCAGCATTGACGCCTGCTACAGCTCCAAGCCGTTTCACCATGGAGGATACCTTTTCTCCTTTGCCTACCTTGTTCGGAACGGCAATTCTCAGCTTTTTGGGGTCATTCACAATAAGCAGCTTTCCTTTGAAATTTTTGCCTTCAATCGGCTCAATCTCAACGAGGGGCTTCTTTTGTTCCTTCTTGGGCTCCGCGGCGGCCGGCTTGTTGACCTGCACCAGGTGCTGGTCCTTCACTTCCGTGTAAGTGTCAAATTGCTGCCAGTACCGATTGACCCGTTTGTCCAGCTCATCATTGCCAATCAGGTAAGCGGCCCAATGCCGATGCTGCGTTGTTATTAGCGTATCCGCCATCAGATAGCGAAGATTCGTTCCCGACTCCGTCAAAAAGAACCAGAGACTGAAGATCATCCCGAAGGTCATCAATACCGACATCGTATAAAAGAAAAGAGTTACAAGAGCGGAAGCCCGTTTCTTCTTCTTCTTTTTTCGAGAGGAAGGAAGCTTCTTGACGGCCACTGTCGTACGCGTCTTAGGACTGCTCGATAAATTGGCTGGCATGTCTTCGTTCCCTTCAAAATATTGGATTTTCTACAGTTATAAACGTAAAAAAGAGAAAAAAGTTTCAGTTCAAGACCGCACTTTTTTCCCTATTTCGGCAAATATAGCTGTTTTTTCTCTTTTATCATCTTTTCAAAATCATCGGCAGCTACCGGCTTGCTGAACACATACCCTTGGATTTCATCGCATCCCCGGGACAGAAGAAATTCGAGCTGCTCCATCGTTTCTACGCCCTCCGCCAATGATTTCATCTTCAGCTGCTGCGACATTGCAATAAGCGCCGTCACGATAGCGGCATTATCCTCGTCGGATGTGACGTCCCGAATGAAGGATTGGTCGATTTTTAACGTATGAACGCGGAACCGTTTCAAATAACTGAGGGAGGAGTAACCCGTTCCAAAATCATCGATAGAAATTCGAACTCCCAGCTCCTTCAAATGGTGCATCGTTTCGATCACTTGCGGGATATGGTTCATAGCAACGCTCTCTGTAATCTCCAAGCACAAATGCTCAGGCTTAAGCCCGGTTTCGTCCAAAATCTTTTGAATCATCGGAATAAATTGCGGCTGATGGAATTGAATGGCCGAAATATTCACGGAGACGCATAGTGCAGGATATCCGGAATCTATCCACTGCTTGGTTTGAATACAGGATTGCTTAAGAATCCAATGACCGATCGGGACGATGAGTCCGGTTTCCTCGGCCAGGGGGATAAATTCAGCGGGAGAGATCATACCCCATTCCGGATGGTGCCAACGAACGAGCGCTTCCATTCCATTGATGGTGCCGGTGTGCAAATCGACCAAAGGCTGATATAAAATAAGAAGCTCTTTTCGTTCCAACGCTTTACGCAGATGAAGCTCCATGTTCAGCGTGTGCAGCGAGCGTTTGTTCATGTCGGGATGGTAATAATGGTATGAATTCCCACCTTTCTCTTTGGTGCGGTACATGGCATTGTCGGCGTTTTTCAACAAGGTTTCGGCATCAATTCCGTCATTGGGATAAAGGCTGATCCCTATGCTTGCTGTTACGAACAGCTCATGCTTTTCAATGTGAAAAGGTTCCTTGACAAGATTAAGAATCCCTTTAGCCAGCTGCGCGGGCTCATCGACATGGGTCGTTTGGGAAAGCAGAATCATAAACTCATCCCCGCCAAAACGGGCGACAACATTGTGGTCTTTGATATATATTTGAAGCTTGCGCGCCAAAGCTTGCAAGAGCTGATCTCCAATGTGATGGCCTAGCGTATCATTAATGACTTTAAATCGGTCCAGATCAAAAAAAATAACGGCTACCCGATTTCCCGTTTTCTCCGATTCCTGAAGGCAGGCTTTGAGACGATCATCAAAATAGAGACGGTTCGGAAGCTCTGTCAACGAATCGTGATAAGCCATATGAATGATTTTTTCCTCTGCCCGCTTACGTTCATTCATCGCCCGAATGGTTGCATAGGAACGCAGAAATTGATCGTCTTTAGTCTCATTAACAATACGGGCAAACAATTCATCGTGTTGAATGGGATTGTGATGGGCGGAAGAGGGGTCAGAGGTTGTAAGCAATTGTATTACGTTTTCGATGTGCTCTTTGTGAATACGTGCGGCAGAGGCTGTTTTGGAACGTTTGCGGTCTTTTTCACCTAAATAAACGATGCCTTTTTTCGTATCATAATCTTCTACGTGGTGCATGTTGACGATATTAGCGCTATCTAAGAGCCGAAACCCGTCCTCGAACAGCCATTCTTCCAAATTATCGAAAGAAAAATCAAGATAATACTGCTGATCCTTGGTGTGAACGATAACTTCACGTTCTCGAATCTTATCGATTTTGACAACACTGCTCGAATCCAAGATGATAATTTCCGACCCTCTCTTGCCGTCTCGTGTCACAGGAATTTTCTGCATGAAATTCAGCTCCATAAGAGAAGGATTGGTAGGCTGTCTTGAGGGACAGCCCCAGATATTATTTTTTCAGTAGTTCTTGTGGTGTTTCTGGGCGGTGAGTTGATATTGAATTAGTGGTGACAAAAAATGCAGCCAGAGTCATTAGAATGCTGTTTGCTAAGATTGCAAGCTTATTTTTCATGTATAAACCTCCTTTCTACGAAGTCTCTTAAAATATAAGAGTACTTCGTTGTTAGAAATGCCTGAATAAAAAATGCGGTTGAAAGAATGGAGGATTGAATGAAAAAATTGGAAGATACAATTATAATTGCTAATATTCGCAAATATGGATAGTACTTGGGACTAATCTTACTCACATCTTGTATATTATTAGGAGCAGTTATAAAGAAAGTAATAAGTGATATGATATCAAGAATAATAAAAAAACTATTATAAGTATGGGTAGTAAATGCGATGGTTACAAAAATAACTATCGATAATAAACAACAAGATAATGAGGATGACATATGCATGCCGCCAGAAACAAATCGTATAAGCATATAAGCGAAAATTCCAAGTAAGCACTGTAATAAATGGCCGGTTGCTAAACAAATCATTATAGAGATTATCATAGCTAAAGAAGTATTTATTAATAAAATCAAAGAGTACTTCAGCGCAATTTCCGACCCAGCACCTGCGTGATTATTACGTATACTTTTTGCAAGGTATTCCGCAGATTGATCGATAACATTCATTTTCGTGACAACCTTTCACGTCTATTCTTCCATAATTTTTGATTATGTTTATAGGATAGATAGATTCCAACTAGAAAAAGGATTCCAATAATTATAGGAACAATAATATGCAGTTTGGATTCTTTAAAAGCAACTGTTTGCACTTGGATAATAACAACGGCAATAACTAATACAGCAGAAAGTAAAAAGTTATACCCTTTTTGTGCATCATTAATAGTCGTATGAAACCCTAGCTTATATTTTTGAAGCGGGTATAGTAGTAATAATAGTAGGGCAGAAACAATCAACTCACTCATAATAAATTGGGAAAGTGATGTTTGAAACGTTTCGGGAGAAAATAAATTCAAATCGGTTCCAACTGATGCTACTAATCCTTCAAAAAGTGTTGTAACTAGCGAACCGATAACCATAACTAAAATAGAAAAGATTACTGGTAGTCCGAAAAATAGAGTAATTAAGACAATTCCAGAGACTATGATAGGAATAGCTGCGAGACCGGGCTCATTTATAACATCTCTAAAATAAACAGAAATAAGGGACATAAAAAATGCTATGAGGGCTACTTTATGTAGTGAATAGCGAAAATATATTCGGAAAAAAGACAAACTTACAAGAATTACTGAAGCAAACTCTATTGAATTTGCAATGATCTTGGCGAAATAAAACATCACGATGCCCCTTTAAGAAATGTCAAAAGTTATATTGTTTAATTAAATTAAGTTTAATATACTATTGTAAACTTAACAAGTAGAAAATTGTCGAATAAAGCGCTTTCTAGCTACGAGTACGTATCAAACATAGGCGATGTTACCCTGACGTGATAAGAAATTTTAGTAATATAAATCTATCTTTTGTACCATCAAATTCAATCCTCCAGCTCTTTTTCGTAGGACATATGTATTAAGTATAAAAAGACAAGAAATAGCATGGAAATAATAAATGGTATGATTTTTTCGTAAAATATGATTGAAATGCTGCCCAGATATAGTAACAATGATCCAAGGACTAGCACTATGTAAAACTTTGATGGAAATTTTGCGGATTTTGAACTAAGATTTCTTGATGAGATAAAGGTAAATCCTATCCGAAGTTTATTGAGAACAATAGATAAAACTAAATTCACTGAACATAAAAAATAGACTTGAATGTCGTAATCGTTACGAGTAATTTCAATAAACTTGCCATGGTCGAAGTTAGCTAAGGCCATATTAAATAAAAGCTCGGACATAACGTTGATAGGATATGTTATAGAAACTAGAAGAAATGAATGCCACAACCTAAAACGATAGATTAAGAATACACAAAGAAAATAACCGACAGGCTGGAGTATCGATAAGAGGTATATAATTTTGAATGTTAGCAGTACTATTGTGACTTGGGATAATAGTAATGTGCAAATAATAACGTGTGTTAGATATCTAGTGATCTTTAAACGAAATATAGATAGTCCTAATATTTGCAGTGTAAACCACCAGTAACATGCTTGAAGAAAAGTTGTCCAAATCTGATCCATCTAGAAATTCCCCCGCTGTTGTGCATTATGTACTCTAATAACTCATTCCTATAAAACAAATTCATGATTAAACTAACTAAGCTTGAAAAAGTAATGGAATATGCGGTGCTAGAATAAAACCTCTACTCACTCCATCATCTCTTTCTCATGTGAAAGATGCAAAATAATAACCAGTGCAAAAAACGTAATCGTTATAGCTAGCATGATAATTTCAGAAAAGTACTCAATAGTTAGGCTAGTAATCATAATAGGAAGCCATCCAAGGATAACCATCAAGATGAGTTTTTTCGGTAAAGCCTTTTTTCGAATCATTATATTGCTTGTTACGAAAGTAAAGCCGATTCTATAAAAGTACAGTAACACTGTAATTAAATAATTGATTGTTGTTAGAACTAAACCTTGGATGAAATAATCGTTTCTTGAGATACGGATAAACTCAATGTAATTATATTGAGCTAGCAGCAGGTTAAAGCTCGATTCCAACACAACATTTAGGCCGAAGACCAAGGTAGTCATGAGTAAGGATTGGACTATTTGGAGACGATAAAACACCCAAAAGCAAAGTAAAAGAACAATAGGATGTAGAATCGACATTAAGAAAATAAGTTTATAAGACTGTAGAAAATATGAGGTTTGTGTCAGAACTAAAGTACTGATAATGATACATTTTAAATATAAATGAGGCTTTATACGAAAAAGTACAAGGCCCATTAGCTGAACAGAGGGCCAGAATACCAAATAAAGTATAATCATTTTTATCTGTTCCAAACTAACCCACCCCTAATCCTCAATCTCCCTTAAATCAGATAAATGAAATATGACGCTTACGATCAATAATAATAAGGTGATAGAAAAGCATAATGATTTTTCAAAATAGACGATAGTAAGACAGTGATGCCAATAAGGGATGAGGCCCAACCCTTCATTAATTACTCCGAAATTTCCTTCTTATTAGCCAAATGAAAGCTTTGAATGATGTATGTAATTTGAGATAGCAGGACAATCGAGTCAATTGTGGTATGTAGTTTCTAAACTTTAAACGAAATAGTGCCAGACTTAAAGAAAGCATAGAAGTCCAAGTTACTGCGAAGATAAGAAGTTCGCATAGCTGCCTCATTCATTCACCATTCCTAAAAAATAAAATCAGCCTAATTGCACTCATAGTACAAATAGGCCGAACACTATGTCAATGATATATTTATCATATTAGTTTATTTACCCATTCACCTATCAATCAGCCAGCTCCTTTTGATAAGACAGCCTTAACACAATGAACCATACAAAGATTACAGCTAACTGAAAATAAAAAGCATATTGTTGAACATAAAATATAGTAATACTAGAAATCAAAAGAAAAGCTAATGCAAATAGGCAGGCGTACATAAACGGTTTGTTCTGTTTTTTGAATAGGAATCTCCCTTTATCATATTGAGATAAAAAAGAGAAACCAATACGGTATTTTGATAGTATGTAACATAAAAATACATCGATAACAAGTATAAGGATTGCAATAGCAAAAGTGCCGTCCTGAATAACAACAAGAAATCGACTAACGTTAAATTTAACCAAAGCCATGTTCAAGATAAACTCCAGAGCAAAATTTATGGAGTACGCTACAATCGTAATGATAATAGAAGGTACTAGGCGAATGCGAAAAAGAAGCCTATAGCACAAAATTGCACAGATAGGCTGAACAGTTGCGATTAAGTAGATTTTGTCAAAGCTTCTCAGAAAAACGGAGATATAGTCCAGTAACAGGGAAGAAAGTATGATCTGAACGAAGTAGGGCTTCAGGGGAAAACGAAATAGAACAAAACCTAGAGAAAGCAATGAAGCCCAACCGAAAAAATAAAAAACAGCTAACTGTAGAGTCGGCATAATGTCCCATCATTTCTTCAATAGTATTCCGAATGAATAAGTTACCCCTTAATAAACGAAGGGTTAATCCCGGCGGTCTTGCCGAAGGTAAACTCTAGGCTGGTCAGATTGTTATTGGCGATTTTGCGCAGGATCAGATCGTGGTATTTGCGTTGGCGCAGGGCGGACATGGAGACGAATAGTCCTTCACCCTTCGAATCGAAGTAGAGCCGGCCGTTCTTTTCATCATATTTGCGGATATGCTGGAAATTGGCGTAGACGTCCGCGTCCACTTTTTTGAACTCCAGATCGTCCAGCTTTTCCAGGAACTCGCTGAAGTCTCGTAAGGAATCGATGCTATGTCTTACTTTCGTTGCTTGATTGCAGTACATAATGTCTTTGGTCCCTACCTCAATATAATAGACGGTAGCCAAATCTATATCTATATTGGTGCTCGGCGCGTCACTAAAGTCCTGGGCTTTCAAGTGTCCGGCCTTGATCATCAAATCGGTGTAGGAGTAGCAGTAGGCGTCGGAAAGTTTTTTGAGAGTATCGGGAGAAGGGGTAATCTTTTCGTTGGTGGACCGGTTTTTTTCCAACTCCAAATCACGGATATATGCGTGCGATAAACCGCTTTTTTTAGCTGCTTCCCTTAAGGACATGGAACCGCGCAAGCCTTCTAAAAATTTACCAAATTCAGGGATAGGTTGTCCCATTTTGTAAATCACCTCTTTCTTTGTTTATTGTAATGGACAAGCTTCCGAAAAGAAATAGCTCTTAAAAAAAAATATAGGGGTTACTAGGCATGAATCTAAAAAATAATTAATAAAATAAAGTAAATCTTGACGGTTTGTAGTATAAATACTACATTAGCATAAAGGGCTGATTATCATCATGAAGGGGGATCATGGAGATGAGAGATAAGGTCATGAACCGTTGGAGCACTTATGAGCCCTTTTATGTGGCGTTTAACGGGTATAAGATTGCAGATATCGTCATAACAAGCCATGCCATATCCCGCTGGTCCGAACGCGTGGAGACCGATCAAGGCGGCATTGAGCACATTTGCTCCTATCTGTGGGATGCATTAAAGTTTGAACGGATCAAGCCTTATTACGAGAATGAAAAAGACGTGTATTTAATCGACGAAGATCTGGTTATGGTGGCCGAGTTTATGACCATCAAGGACGAAGTGGATATAGCGGGAAATCCTTTACATAAAATGATTGTCGTCACCTTCCTTGGAAGAGTGTCTGAAGACATCCAGTTGCGTGATTTGAAAGCTTACTATTCATGGCTGCGGCATTCGCG
Organism: Paenibacillus sp. 32352; assembly: GCF_002042965.1. Taxonomy (GTDB): domain Bacteria; phylum Bacillota; class Bacilli; order Paenibacillales; family NBRC-103111; genus Paenibacillus_S; species Paenibacillus_S vulneris. The sequence goes on from NZ_MZNT01000001.1 coordinate 513,889, forward strand.
GCGGATGACCTTGGTCAAACATGGCCGTAAACGCAAATAAATATTGGCCAGTTGTTAAAAAAGAAGTATGCGGTGTGATGCTGCATGCTTTTTTTGTGTTTTCTTCACTGGTGCTTAAAGAACTTTAAGGCTGATTTGCATAAATTAGGCTTGTATTCGGGGACATTAGGGAGAGATAGGAAGGAGGAGCAATGTATGGCGCGTGATTTACCTTTGGGTAATGGCAATGTGCTGGTAAATTTCGATACAAGCTATAACCTACGCGATATGTATTACCCTTATGTGGGGCAAGAGAATCAGTCGGCGGATCATTTATCTCACTTTGGCGTATGGACGGCGGAAGACTTTTTCTGGATCGACCATCCGGAGCTGGTACGCAAGTCCTCTTATCTTAACGATTCCATGGTCACCAATGTGGAAGGGATTCATGAACGGCTGGGACTCAAGCTGCTGCTTCGCGATGGGGTGGATGTACAGGAAAATGTACTCGTACGTAAAGTCGTGGTTGAGAATATGAGGCCGCAGGAGAGAGTGGTCAAGCTTTATTTTCATTTGGACCTGCACTTATACGGAAATGGTGTGGGGGATACGGTGTACTATGACCCGGATCTTCGGTCACTTATTTTTTACAAAGGACATCGTTACCTGTCTCTATCCTGCAGCGGGGCAGGAGGGAAAGGCATCGGCTGCACCAGCTTTGCCATAGGCCAGAAGGAAATGAATGGCATGGAAGGCACCTGGAGAGATGCCGAGGACGGTCAGCTGGGCCGCAACCCGATTGCACAGGGCTCGGTGGACGGGACGATAGAGCTGGAGCTCAAGGTTCCAGCCAGCGGCAAGGCGGAGGCGTGGTTTTGGATTGGCTTCGGCAAAAGCCTGGATGAGATTAACGGCATCGAGCAAAATATCCGCCAAGCGACGCCTCACGCGTTTCTGCAAAGAACCTACAATTACTGGGAACAGTGGCTTGCCAAGGATCGCCATGATCTGAGCCTGATAGATAAGGATATGGCATCCTTTTATAAAAGAAGCTTGCTCGTTGTGCGCGCGAATATGGATAACCGGGGCGCTATTATAGCGGCGAACGATTCGGATATTTTGAAGTTTGCCAAGGATACGTACTCCTATATGTGGCCAAGGGATGGAGCGTTGATTGCCCATGCGCTGGATAGATCGGGGTATGTGGCGCTGACGAGCCGTTTTTTTGAATTTTGCAAACGAGCCATTACGAAGGACGGCTTCCTGCTGCACAAGTATAATCCGGACGGCTCCGTAGGCTCAAGCTGGCATCCATGGATGAACCCGGCCGGAGAGAAGCAGTTTCCGATTCAGGAGGACGAGACCGCCCTGGTGCTGTTCGCGCTGTGGCATCATCATGAATTGGCCAAAACTCTGGATAACGCGAGAGACGACTACGATAAATTCGTCATTCCGGCTGCAGGCTTCCTGGCGAGCTATAGGGATGCTTCGGGGCTTCCTCTTCCTTCGTACGATCTGTGGGAGGAACGGTACGGCGTTCATGCCTTCACGGTGGCGAGCGTCTATGCGGGGCTGCTTGCGGCAAGCAAGTTCGCCGAGCATTTCCAGGATAAAGCACGGATGGTCTATTTCCGGGAAGCGGCGGGTAAGGTGAAAAGCGCTGTCGAGCAATATATGTTTTCGGAGCAGGAGAACCGTTTTATTCGGTCGTTGTACTGGAATCGGGAGAAAAATACCTACGAGCCGGATATGACGCTGGACGCCAGTCTGTACGCTCTGTTTGACTTTGAGATGTTCGCCGCTAATGATCCACGGATTGTCTCTACGATGAAGGCGATTCGGGAGAAGCTGTGGATTCAGTCGGAGGTAGGAGGAATAGGCCGGTACACCGACGATTATTATCATCAGGTTACTCACGATATAGGCAAGGTTCCGGGGAATCCGTGGTTTATCTGCACGCTTTGGTACGCGGAGTGGGTTATAGCCGTTGCAGGCAGTGAGAGCGAGCTTAAGGAAGCGGAGGATTTGATCCGCTGGACGATGAAGCATGCCCTGCCGACGGGCATTCTTGCGGAACAGGTTCATCCTTATACAGGAACTCCGCTGTCCGTTTCGCCGCTCACCTGGTCGCACGCCTCCTTCGTCAAGGTGGTACAGGAGTATATATCCAAGAAGAAGCTGCTCCAAAATAAACAGTTCGGCAAAGAGGACATCAGCGACGCGAAGCTGCTGCAGACCACGGGAGCGTCCCAATGAAGACGGTACGTTTGAACGGACTTCAGCCCCAGGCTGAGGGAAGCGGCAAAGATGCGAATGCATCGGCGGCAGCAGAACAAGGCCTGCGCGACCAAGCCAAGCAAGACAATCGGAATACCGCCGCAAATCCGGCAGGCGATCAAGTAAGGCTTGAGCTGATGGAAGTGGATCAGCCGGAGCGGAAGCAGCCTGATGACGTTCTGGTGCGCGTGCTGTGCATCGGTCTTGACGGTACCGACCGCGAGTTAATGACGGAGAAATACGGCGTCCCTCCGGAAGGAGAGAACGGGCTGACGATTGGTCACGAATCGCTTGGCGTTGTTATCGAGGCGGATGAAGCTTACGGTCTTGCCAAAGGCGATTTGGTCTGCGCGCTGGTGCGAAGACCGTGCAATGACCCGATGTGCGTCAACTGCCGCAACGGCCATGCGGATTTTTGCGAGACCGGCCATTACGTCGAACGGGGGATTAAGGGCCGGCATGGCTATCTGTCCGAGTACTACGTCGAGGAAGCCAGATATTTGGTCAAGGTGCCTCCGGCCTGCTTGCATTACGGAGTGCTCACGGAGCCCCAAAGCATCGTCGAAAAGGTGTGGGATGAAGTCGGACGCATTCAGCAGCGTCTGATCTGGCAGCCCCGTTCGGTGCTGGTGCTGGGCTCCGGGCCGCTCGGCCTGCTGGCGGCCTTCACCTCACGGTGTCTCGGACTCGACACCGTGGTATGGTCCAAGTCGCCGGCCGACAGTCCGGCGGCGGAGCTGGTTCGCGCCTGCGGTGCCGAGTACCGGCAGGCGGGAGAGCCCGGCGGCGCAAGCGGGCCGGACCAGGAATCCGCGGATACGCTCAGCGGATTCCTGGAGCGGAGCGGCAAGCGCGCCGATCTGATATTCGAATGCACGGGCTACAGCCCGCTCGCATTCGAAGCGATGACCGCACTCAGCCCGAACGGAGTGCTTGCCTTGTTAGGCGTCACGCCGGGCAGCCGGACGCTGAAGATTTCTTCGGATATGATCAACCAGGAGCTCGTCCTGGAGAATAAATGCGTGCTAGGCTCGGTCAATGCCTCGCGAAAGGACTTTGAAACCGGAATCTACCGGCTCCAGCAAATGGAAGCCAAGTTCCCGGGCCTGCTGGGCCGGTTAATTACGGACCGATTCACGTTGGAGCAGGTGCCTGAACTGGATTTTGGCCGCATCGCCATCAAGGCAGCTGTCGATCTGGTCCCCGAGTCCCAATGGCAGGAGCTGCTTACGGACAACGCCCGTCAGGTTGCTTACAGCTTTTCGGTATAGCAGCAGAGCGATTCATCGGCATCAGGCTGAAGAATCGCTCTGCTGTTCTGTATATATGTCGGGGCTTCCCGCCAAGTACCTGGATAAGCTTTGAAGCCAAGGCCCCGCTTGTTTGCGTTGATTTATTGGCTGCAATCATATGGATTCATCGTCTGATCCTGACGGTAATCCGAAGGAGAGCGGCCGTACCATTTCTTGAACTGCTTGGAGAAATATAAGGGATCGCTGAAGCCGACGGACGAGGCTACCTGCTCGACCGTCAGCTCATCCTGCAGCAGAAGCTTGGCCCGCTCCATGCGGATTTTCAGCAGAAAATTCATGGGAGAGAGCCCTGTCTGCTGCTTGAACATTTTGGATAGATGCGTACGGTGATAGCCGAGGCTTTGGGCCATCGATTCTATGGATATCGGCTGATGGTACTGCAGCGTAAGCCAGCGAATCGCCTGCTCTATCTGCTGCTGGATGCCGGAGGTTTCTTTCTTAGGGATGCTGTCGTGACCGAGCTCCTGTGCATATTCGGCCAGAAGCAGCCGCAAGTAGCCTTCACACTGCATATCGCAATGCGGCTGCCTCCTGCGCATGGTCAGCTCCATCTGATGATACAGCGCCTGCATTTTACGATGGTTCTGGGTTAAGGCCACCGGCTGGTGCGGGGAGATTCCGAATCCGCTTAAATATTCGTCCGCCCTGTTTCCCTTAAACCCTACCCAACGGTAGCACCAAGGATCCTGCTCATCCGAAGCGTAGCTGACCAGCTCTCCGGGGAAGATAAAGAAGCTGCTCCCCTTCTCCAGACGGTAATCCGTTCCCATGCAGCTGAAGGTGCCGCGCCCGGATACAACATAATGGACGAGATAATAGTCAAGCACCTGGGGACCGACCCGGTGCAGCGGCTTCGTCTGGGATTGACCGCTGAAAAGAACCGTCAGCTCGCCTTTGCCGGGACGGGGATTAAAGGATACGGAATGATAGGATGCCTTCATATGGTACACCTCAATCAATTTTGATATGATGATAGAAGATTTGGAGAAGTATGGTACTAATGACTTGAGGAGAGAGCCGTTTAAGATGAATGGGAACCGATTTATAAAAGAAAATTCACTACATCTGTCATGGGTGGTAGCTCTTGTCGCCACGCTCGGAAGTCTCTATTTTTCCGAGATTTTGCATTTCTTGCCTTGCAAATTATGCTGGTATCAGCGCATTCTTATGTATCCTCTCGTGATTATACTAGCCATCGCGGCCGTGCGCAAGGATACGAAGCAGTACCTCTATGTGCTTCCTCTCAGTGTATGGGGAATGGGCATTTCACTCTATCATTACTTGATGCAAAAGACTTCTTGGTTTAAAGAGGCGGCAACCGGATGCGGACCGGTTCCGTGCGATGTCGACTATATTAATTGGCTGGGCTTTATTACGATCCCGTTCCTTGCGTTGATAGCCTTTACTCTCATAACGATATTGCATCTATTGCTGCTAGCCGTCGAGCGTCAGAACAGCCGGTGAAACGAAACTACAATTATCCATGTAAAAGTGGTTTGTCTCCATATGCATTTCCGGTTCCGGCAAGTATAGTCTAGGTAAGGTAGTAAGACTTAACTTGGGAAATAGGGGAGGAAGAAACATGTCCAAAATTACTTTTCTTGGAGCAGGCAGTACCGTATTTGCTAAAAACGTGCTTGGGGATTGCATGCTGACCCCATCGCTGCAGGGCTTTGAGCTCGCGTTGTTCGATATCGATCTGGAACGGTTAAAGGATTCGGAGAACATGCTGAACAACCTTAAGGCAACGACCGGCAGCACGTGTGTGGTGAAAGCGTATACGGACCGTAAAGAAGCTCTTCGCGGCGCCAAGTACGTCGTCAACGCCATTCAAGTCGGCGGATACGATCCGTGCACGATTACCGATTTTGAAATTCCGAAGAAATACGGCTTACGCCAGACGATTGCCGACACCGTCGGGATCGGCGGCATTTTCCGCAATCTGCGGACCATTCCGGTCATGCTTGATTTTGCCAAGGATATTCAAGAGGTATGTCCGGATGCCTGGTTCCTGAACTATACGAACCCGATGGCGGTTCTTACCAACGCTATGATTACGTACGGCGGGGTAAAGACCGTAGGCTTGTGTCACAGCGTTCAGGGATGCGTATCGCATCTGTTCAAAAACCTGGAGATGGATTCGACAGGCGTTCATTGGAAAATTGCGGGCATCAATCATATGGCATGGCTGTTGGAAGTCACGAAGGACGGTGTCGATCTGTATCCGGAAATCAAACGCCGCGCCCGCGAGAAGCAGAAGGAAACACACAAGGATATGGTTCGCTATGAGCTGATGTTCCGCTTTGGCTACTATGTGACGGAATCGTCCGAGCATAACGCCGAGTACCATCCGTATTTCATTAAACGCAATTATCCTGAGCTGATTGAGCGGTTCAACATTCCATTGGATGAGTATCCCCGCCGCTGCATTCGTCAAATCGATAAGTGGAAGACGATGCGTGACGAGATTGTCAATAACAAAAGCCTGGAGCATAAGCGCTCCAAAGAGTACGCCTCCTATATCTTCGATGCGATGGAAACGAACGTGCCGTTCAAAATCGGCGGCAACGTGATGAACACCGGCTTAATTACGAACCTGCCGAAAGAAGCCTGCGTCGAGGTTTCCTGCCTTGTGGATGCCGACGGCGTAACACCGACCTATGTAGGCGATCTTCCGCCGCAGCTGGCAGCGTTGAACCGTACGAACATCAACACGCAGCTGCTGACATTGGAAGCGGCGATAACCGGCAAGAAGGAGCATATTTATCATGCAGCTATGCTCGATCCTCATACGGCGGCGGAGCTGTCCATTGACGACATTGTCGCTATGTGCGACGATTTGATCGAGGCTCACGGTAACTGGCTTCCCAAGTTTGTCTAAATGAACCGATTGAACTCCCTTTTCAGCGCAATGCTGGAGGGAGTTTTTTTGCGTCCGAAGTGCGGTATTATCGGGCCATGCCTCTATTAGTATCAAGTCTGATGCAGCGGGTTTCTACATATATTTGCAGAAGATCATGTAGAGGAGGAGGCTATTATGTCCATTGTTTATGTGGCCAACTCACTGGATAACACGGTAGCTGTCGTCAGCACGGAATTCAATACCGTCACGGCATTTATTCCGGTTGATGTCAATCCGCAAATTCCAGTCGTTGCGCCTCATCTCGGTCCGCCTTCGGTCTATGTCACAAACGCAGGCTCGGGGACCGTTTCTGTTATTGACGTGAACGTGCAATTCGCATTTCAATCCATTCTGGTAGGCAGTAACCCTTCCGGGATTGCCATTTCTCCCGATGAGCAGACGGTGTATGCCCTGAATCGCGGAAATCCTTCGATTTCGGTCATCGGGACGTCGTCAAACTCTGTGATCGACACCATTCCTTTAAGCGGTTCGCCTAATCAGGGGGCTTTTGCGAACAACGGCAGCCGGGCTTACATTACGCTGGATAACGGCTTTGTAGCGGTCATCGATACGGCTTCGAATTCGGTCCTGACGTTGATTCCTGTGGGCAGTGCGCCGAACGGAGTTGCCGTCACGCCGGACAGCTCACGGGTGTATGTGGCAAATTCGGGGGACGGGACTGTTACGGTGATCGATGCGGTAACCGATACCGTGATCACAACGATTCCGGCCGGAACGACGCCTTTGTTTGCAGCGGTTTCTCCTGACGGCACGACGATCTATGTGACGGATGCCGGAGGTTCGAATGTTATTGTGATCGACACCTTCACCAATACGGTATCGGGATTCATCCCGCTCTCCGGGCCAACGGCGGGTGTGGTATTCGACCCTTTTCAAAGCCTGGCCTATGTGGTCGAGCCCAACAATCGCTTATTGACGGTTATCGATACCATAGGCCGATTCCCGATCCAAAGCATTCCCGTAGGGAATGGGCCTTACGGAGTCGCAGTTCTGCCGGATTTTTTTGTGACCTCCACCATTGAAATTATAAAAATCGATCGAAGCACCGGAAGACTGCTTTCAGACGCGATATTCGGAATCTTTAACGAACAGGGTCAAATCCTGCTTGAAGTGGTTACGGATTTCGAAGGAAGAGCGAAGCTTCAATTGCCGTCAGGAAGATATATCGTTAGGGAAATTGCGCCTCCGCCCGGTTTTTTTCCGGAATTTCATGAGCATTTTGTTGAATTGTTTCCGGGAAGCGTTACTTTCCTGGAGTTTTTCAATATACCGGAGATATCGGAGAACTTTATACAGAAGATCGATGCAGAAACGCAAACCCCCATACCGAACGTTCAATTCGACGTATTTGATAGTGCAGGCAATCTTGTTCAAAGCGTCATTACGGATGCCAACGGCATTGCCGTCATCCTGGTTCCCCCGGGAGAATATACCCTTAAGGAAATAACCCCTCCGGGCTTTGAACCAAACGAGCCATTGGTGCTGTTTCTGGAAGGCTATTCGTTCACTACGATTCCGAATCGCAGATCGCTAACGCCGAGCGTGCAAATAACCAAGCAAGTCGATAGGATTGAAGCGCTGCCGGGTGACGTGATTCATTATTCCATTACGGTAACGAATAATGGAGATGCTTTTTTACATAATGTGGTCATCACCGATGGGCTGCTTAGGATTCAGGAGCATATTGCGGAGCTTCCTCCAGGTGAGTCCGTCGTATTCCAAGTTCCTTTTGTCGTACCGCCGCTGCAGGGCGGAGAGACTCTTATCAACCTATCTGCCGTTACGACGGACGAAGGGGTGTCGGCGGAAGCCGAGGCTGTTGTGATTATTACCGCATTGCCCTCGATACAAATAGTGAAACTGCCGGATCGGGCGGCGGCGACGCCTTCTACGCCCATCGTGTATACCGTCGAAGTCACCAATACCGGCAATGTGCCGTTAACGAACGTTACTTTGCAGGATAATCTGGTTCCGATCTCCGAACCGCCTTTTACTTTGGGGATTGGCGAGACGAGAACGATCCAGTATGTACTGACGTTTGATCCGAGCTTTGTGCATAACGGCGTTATCGAGAATACGGTAACAGCTTCGACGAATGAAACTCCGCCTATCTCTGACAGCTCTACCGTGATCGTGCTGCCGGAGCCGGGAAGTCTCGGAATCAGGAAGAACGTATCCCCGGACATTGCAAGGCCGGGAGATGTGGTCGTGTACACCATTGAAGTGTTCAATAGCGGGCCTACGACATTAACTAACGTTGTCTTGACGGATGCAACGCTCCAGCTTCATCTATCTATTGGAGATATGAAGGCAGGAGATGCTTTCTTACTGGATATTCCAGTTTCGATTGACATCGCTCAGGCGGGTCAGACGATTGTCAATACTGCCGTTGCGGAATCGCTAACAAGCGGAGAACGGCTAACCGCAATGGATGCAGCCACCTTGACTATTGTTGCGGAGCCTTCAATAGGCTTTACGAAGACGGTCAATCATTCTCATATCCAGCAGGGAGGTACAGTCCTCTATACAATAAGCGTCGTCAACACCGGGCTCATTCCGTTAACGAATGTAAGGATTACCGATCCTGCGTTATCATTCCAAACCATTGTGCCGCTGCTGCAGCCGAACGAAGTACGAACCTTCGATATTTCGTTTACCGTCCCGCTGACCGTCCCGGCCGGTACCGTTATAACCAATACGGCTGTTGTTGTATCCGATCAAACGGAGCCGCTGGAGGCAGAGGCCACCATTTCCGTTCTTCCTACGTTCGGTGTCGAAATTTTCAAATCGGTGGAACCATCCAGCGCTTCCCCCGGCGAAGTGGTGTCTTATACGATCGTTGTCAGAAATACGGGCGGGGCCGATCTGACGAACCTGGTCATTATCGACCCTGATATCGGCTTGAACGAATCCATTGCCAAGCTTGTTCCCGGCGAAGCGGTCGACTTTAGAGCCTTCTTTACCATACCGGAGAACACGCCTGCCGGCGTTCAAATCCGCAACACGGCTACGGTAACTACGGCGGAAACGGAGCCAGCATCTGATGAGACGGCGGTCGTCGTCCTTGCTGCGCCTCTATTGACGATTGATAAGACGTCCGATATTGATCTTGTCCTCCCGGGAGGAACGATTCAGTATACGATTACCGTGCACAATGGCGGAAATATCCCGCTCACGAATATCACCATCGACGATCCGATTATCGGCTTCCATACGACCCTTCCGCTCCTTGCGGTTGGCGGGACTCAATCCTTCACCGTCCCATTTACGATTCCAGCCGGATCTCCTTCCCAGACCGTGCTGGTGAATACGGCTGTCGCCGTTTCCGATCAAACGCCGCCACAAGAAGCCACAGCAAGAGTGGCGATCGATCCTCCTGTTGGATTGACCATTGCCAAAACAGCGGATCGTACCCTTGCCGCACCGGGAGATGCCATTCAATATACCATTACTATCGTGAATGGAACCGGGGTGACCTTGACAGGCGTTACGGTGTCCGATCCGCTGATCGGTCTGGAGGTGCGGTTCGATGAGCTGGGATCTGGTGAAACACGGGTCCTCACCGGCACCTTCATCGTTCCTGCGACGGAGCTTGCGGGCAGCAGCATCGTCAATACAACGACCGTTATATCCGACCAAACGGAGACTCTGGAAGCCAGCGCCACGGTTACCGTGCTTGCCGACCCGCGGATCGATATTGATAAAACAACGAATGTGGCGAGCGCCTTCCCAGGGGAAACGGTCATCTACTCCGTGACGGTGACCAATGTCGGAAATACTCCGCTGACCGGGGTTCATATCACTGATACGCTGATCGGGCTCGATGCCACTCTGCCCTTTCTGGCTGTCGGAGCGACCGAAGTTATCAAGCAGCCCTTTACCATACCTTTAGATGCTCCTGCAGGAGCCGTTTTCGTAAATACGGTCACCGCCGAAACGGATCAGCTTGCCGCGGATCAGACCTCCGCTTCCGTCATTGTGGAACCGGGCTTTAGTCTATCGTTGGAGAAGAGCGTCGATAAACCTTCCGCCGTTCCCGGCGAGATCGTTCACTATACCGTCATGCTTCGCAACCAATCAAACGCCGATATCACGAATGTACGGTTTGTAGATTCGTTACTGGGAATATCCGAATGGGTCACGAGCATCCCGGCCGGCGCCTTCGTTGAACTGGTCATTGGCTTTGTGATTCCGTCTACGGCAGCAGCAGGCTCCATCATTCGTAACACGGTCACTGCGCTGTCGGATCAAACGCCGCCGCAGCAAGCGTCTGCATCGGTTACAGTTGGTGCGGCTCCCAAGCTGGGGCTAAGTAAAATCGCCGTACCGAACGAGGCTCGGCCGGGGCAAACCGTCACCTTCCTCATCCGAATCGCAAATGAAGGCAATGTTAGACTATCTCCAGTGACGATAGTGGACCCGCTGCTCGGTCTGAACAATCGGATTGATACATTACCGGAGAATGTCCGGGTTTTGGCTCAAGCCTCTGGAATTATTACCTCGCTGTTCACCATACCCGATACGGCTGCGGCAGGTTCTTTAATTACGAATACCGTCATAGCCCAGTCCGGGCAGACCGATCCGGTTGCCGCTTCGGCTTCGGTCACGGTACTGGAATCGCTGCTTCGTGTTACGAAGCATGCCAATGTGAGGGAAGTCACGGTAGGAGACAGTATAGAATACACCATAACCGTTCGGAACGTCGGCCCTATTGAAGCCAGGCAGATAAGGGTGTCGGATCTTTTACAGAGCGGCAGCACATTCATACGAGGGAGTGTCAAAGTCAACGGAACGATTCAGCCGGAGTTAACTCCTGAAGGGGGAATTCCACTTGGCACGTTACAGCCAGGGGATGAAGCCGTCGTCCAATTCCGGGTGGAAGCCGCTCATGCCAACAGGCATCTTGCAAACGACGCGGTAGCAGAATATGAATATACCGCAGAATCGGGGGCCGTGTTTAGGGCAGCAGCCCGATCTAACCGAACGGAAGTCGTTGTCGTGGAAGAGGAAGAATAGCTGACGACAAGCAAAAACGGAACAAAAATCAAGGTCATTTCGTTCCGTTTTTGGCTTTTTGCTTTTTTATCATGCGTCTTCCTTTGGTCATACCGGTTTTCTTATGGCGTAAAGATGACTTTGTCTTAGATGAGCTTCGCTTGTGAATGACAGGGGGCTGGGTATCGTTTAAAGAGGGGGCCTTCTCCAGGAGCTGGCCTGCATCAAGCTGTTGCCCGGATTCCGGCCGTTCCCGGCGGCGATTTGTTATTTGGATAGGCTCCTCCAGACTCCTCATAGCCATATCTTCGATTTCATCCACGGTAAGCGGCTGCTTTACCACTAGAAAATGGTACATAATTTCGTCGACGACGTTCGGTTGAATATGCCTTACAATTGTGCGTTCCTCCTCGTCGTACATGTTGGTCTTGAAGGGCATGGAATAGAAGAACTCCATCCTCAAGAGCTGAAAATCGTAGTTGGGAGGCTCCCGATCCATATCATGCGATGGGAATGCATAGGGGGTTATCAGCTCTCTCAAATAGGTTTCCCTTAGAAGGCGGCCGGTGAAATAGAAAGGACTGTATTCATTGAACCAGCTTTTGTAATGCGGATTAGCCGCATGAAAGTAGGTGTGCGCATAAGGAGCGACGATGCATACAATAGCTTTGTGCTTACATATCCGGTATATTTCCTTCATAGTATCCAGCAGAGGATCTATGTAGGGGAGCGAATGAACCGCAAATAAGCAATCCGCCGAGTCGTCCGGCAGAGGAATGCCCTGCAGGATATCACATACAATATCGACACCGGGTCCATCCTTCTTGTCAATTCCGATAAATCCGGGATTCTTCTGCGTCCCGCATCCAAGATCAATTTTCATTAGCAGCACCTTCCCGCTATGAACAATCCGATATGTTACATTATGTGGCTCGTCAGCCATCTGCTCTACACGATTGACATGCCCCTCCAGCCTAAATGCTGCTGTACAAGCTCATCTCATCCGGACAGCTTATCTGATATCATCGAAATTTCATTGTCACAAGTAGGTGTATTTGGTAAAATATACACGAACAAAAATTCGCATTGCTGTCTTTGCATAACTTTCGGGACAAGCAGTTGCCGATTGAATGTGTGATCATTTTACTTAAAGGGGACATCGATGATGATGAACAGCTCAAGGATAGGTGCTTTTGCAGTAATCTTTTGCCTCGTATGGACGACTTTGGCTTGTTCAAACCCTAACCCTACCTCTACCGCAGGGGAGAAGCCGATGCCGTCAGGCGAAGCATCCAGCCATACTCCTGCTACCCAGCCGACCCCGTCCGCAGGCTCGCAAGCCCCAGTCGCAGGGTCCTCCTCAGCGGCTGATGCCAAGGCAGAACCCGGCCCGACGGCTGCGCCGTCTGTTACTGCATCGCCTGAGCCGGTTAAGGAAGCCGCTGCTCCCAAACCGGAAACGGCTGTGTCGGCGACCTACCAATCGGGCACGGGAACCAAGTCTGCATCGGCTAACGATAAGAAGGCTCTTTCATGGTACTACATGAAGAAACCGAAGGGACAGGTTCCTTCATTTCCGAATGAAACGAAATCTTTTACCAAAGATATGAAAGCACTCTGGGTCGGCACAGGAAAAAAAGTATATTTGACGATCGACACGGGAGGTCCGATGGGAGATACGGAGCTGCTGCTCAAATCGTTGAAGGATAACGATGCGAAAGCTAACTTTTTCATTGCGGGCTATAACGTGAAGAAGGATCCAGATTTTGTTCGTCAGCTTGTAGCGGACGGGCACCTTGTCGCCAACCATACGATGACGCATACGGATATGAATAAGCAGACGGATGCACAGGTAAAAAAGGAAATACAGGATTACGAGAAGCTGTATAAAAAAGTAACCGGACAAGACATTCAGCCTTACTTCCGGTTTCCTTACGGGAGCTACAATATGCATTTGTTGAGCCTGGTTTCCGAGATGGGATATACTTCGGTATTCTGGTCTACGGCCATGAGGGATTGGGAGCCGAGGAAGAACGGGGCGGACGATCCTTACAACGATATCATGAATAATTTGCATGACGGCAACATTATTCTGATGCATCAAGGCTCGGAGGAGAATATTCAGGCTCTGGACCGCATAATTAAAGGCGTGCGTGAGGCAGGCTATGAATTTGCCCTTTTAAGCGATATACCGGCGTCAGCCAAATGATAGCTTTTCTTCAGCTTCGCATGATGGATGGGCCCGGTTTCCTTCTGGTATGATGAATTGGCGCTGGTCTCGCTTTGTTTGCTGGTACCTTTCTTCTTCTACCATCATACTCTATTAGAGGCATGCAGCGTATTATCAATTCACAGTCAAAGGAAGCGAACACTAGTGCAGCAAGCGATAGCCATTCTGGATTCCGGGGTAGGCGGGCTGACCGTAGTGAAGGAAGTCATGCGTCAGCTCCCGCAAGAGAAGATCATTTATTTTGGCGACACCGCTCGGGCACCGTACGGACCCAGAGCTCCACATGAAGTGGTTCAATATACGCATCAAATTGTTGATTATTTATTGCAGTTTCAGCCGAAAATGGTAGTTATCGCCTGCAATACCGCAACTGCTGTCGCATTAGACGAGATTCGCGCACGTTTGTCTATTCCTGTGGTCGGCGTTATCCACCCGGGCGCACGCGCTGCAATCAAGACAACGCGTAACGGTGTGATCGGCGTTATCGGAACGGAAGGGACTATCAAAAGCAACGCATATGAGTATGCTCTGCGCCAAATCTCGCCGTACGTTCGGGTGGTCAGTGAGCCTTGTCCCAAGCTCGCCTCATTGGTAGAATCGGGGCAGTTTTACACGGAGCATACCCGTTCGGTCGTAGAACAGTCGCTTCAGCGTCTGAAGAGCGAGCCGATGGATTGCCTGATCCTTGGCTGTACGCATTACCCGTTCTTATCCGATGCGATCTCGGATGTGATGGGACCCAATGTAACGCTGATCAGCTCGGCGGACGAGACAGCCAGAGAAATTAGCACCATCCTGTACCACAAAGGAATGCTGGCGACCTCCAATTCGATTCCGATTCATCAATTTTTGTGCAGCGGGGATCCTGTGCTGTTTAAGCAGATTGCACAATCTTGGCTGAATGAGCAGATTCGTGTATCTCCTGTTGTATGGCAAGTCCCGCATATCATTTGATTCCGAACAGGCAGGCTGGGAATGTCCCGGCTTGTCTGTCTTATTTTTATGGATAAAACGAGGGGGGATATGTCGCAGGGTGTTATCATCGGCAGCCTTTGCATGGCATACATATGTATTTGATATAGCTTCAGATGATAGCCAAGGGGGCGGACTATGAAGAGGTGTATCGTAGATACGAGCCAAGTATACGGCTATGAAGAGCTTTTGGCAGATATCGCGGAGCTTGAGCAGCGTTATTCCTTTCTTGAAGCGGGTCATGCAGGAAGAAGTGTTCTCGGCAAAAGCATACCCGTGCTTCGGATCGGAACGGGAGATTGTCCTATTCATGTCAATGCATCCTTTCATGCCAATGAATGGATTACGTCGCTATTGGCAATGAAATTCGTTGAAGATCTGGCCCAAGCGTGCGCAAATAAGGAGAGCCTGTATGGAATGGATGTTGATCAGCTGCTTGGGCAGACGACGCTTTGGGTCGTTCCTATGGTAAATCCCGACGGGGTTGAGCTAGTACACGGACGAATGGCTCCGGAGTCCCCGATATATGCCCAATTGCTGGATTGGAACCATGGCTCTGCAGATTTCTCCGGCTGGAAGGCGAATGCCAGGGGCGTCGATCTTAATGACCAGTTTCCTGCAGGCTGGGGGGAGGAAAAGGAACGCAGAGGGGTGACGGCGCCAGGACCCAGGGATTACGGAGGTGATCAGCCGCTCAGTGAGCCAGAAGCTTGTGCTATCGCAGAGCTTACGCGAAGCCGTGATTTTCGGATGGTTCTTGCGCTGCATACTCAAGGGGAAGAAATTTATTGGAATTATCGTGACTTGGAACCGCCTGAGTCGGAGGAGATGGCCTGCAGGCTCTCCCTCGTGAGCGGCTATATTCCTATTAAGCTAACGGATAGCGACGCAGGATATAAAGATTGGTTCATCCAGGAATTTCGGCGGCCGGGCTTTACGATCGAAGCGGGGCTTGGCGTAAATCCGTTGCCTCTTTCCCAGTTTCCCGCCATGTATGTGGCCGTTGCCCGAATGATTCTGGAAGCCATGGCCATGGGGAGTAGGGTGTAGGCCGTCCAACGGACGATTTGTTTGTTGAAAACCTGTTTTGCGTGAAGTTTGCTCCATATGGAGGTGGGGTATGCCTCGGAGGAGTTTACGTCCGCCTTTGAAACCCGTGAAAATTCCGCTAAATCTAATCCTATTCGCGGGTTTCAACAGCGGCTGGAGGGGTATACCCCACCGGAGTATACTGGCAATAGTTCAAGCCCTGCAGGCTTTTCAATAACATCGCCGTCCGATGGACGGCTTTTTGTTTTTAAAGAAAAGTTCGTTATACTATAGGGAAGTCGCACTTACAGGAGGAAGTACAGATGTGGAAACGACTGTTATCATTCAAATATTGGGGACATGTGTTTCGCCGCATAGGGCCGATCCTTACCTCTCCTAGAGTGCCCTTATCCGAAAAGCTGCTGTTTGCCGTCCCGGTTATCGTCTATTGGGTCATGCCCGACTTGATGCCATATCTGCCCATTGACGATATCGCGGTCACATTGTTTTTAATGAACCTGTTCACCGGCCGTGTGGAACGTAAATATTTATCCACGAAATAAGAAAGACCCGAATGGATGTTCGGGTCTTACTAGATAGTATAAAATTTATAAATTTCGGGGCTCCCCGCAAAGTACCTGAATCAGCTTCGAAGCCAATGCCCCACTTTGTGGGGTTATTTTGTCTAGACTGGGTACCGCACCGGATTATTCTCCCTCGGGCCAACGAATCCAGCGCTGCAGGTATCCCTGTTCGTAGAGCGCTTTGATCGTGATGATCAAAACCGGGGATAAGAGAAGCCCGGCGACTCCGAATAAGGATAGCGAAATAATCATGAAGGACAGCATGGTGAAGGCCGATACTCCGAGAGAGTCCCCCGTAATTTTGGGCTCCATAATTTGACGCACCAGGATGACAACCCCAAGCAGCGCGGTCAGCCATATGGCTAGCACGGTTTGTCCTACGACAAATAAGTAGATGATCCATGGAATGAACAACGTCGAAACGCCGAGCAGCGGAAGCACATCGAATATAGCTGACAGTAAGGCGATGGAAAAGGAGTTTTTCACCCCCAAAACAAGCAGGGCGACAAAAATGACGATGAAGGTCAGACTGATCAGCTTGGCCTGGGCTTTTATGTACCCGATAATGCCCTTCAATACATTTTCGCGCAAAAAGGTGAAGGCCGACTTGAACGTTTTGGGCGTCTTCTCCTTTGCGAGTTTTTTCCATGACTCTATCTCGATACTTAAAAAATAGGCCAAAATGATAGCAATAACAAAATTGACGACAAAGGTCGAAAAGCTGGTCAGCATGTTGAAGGTTCCGGTCAAGAACTGGCCGGCCAGCATGGTCAATTTTTGCGTAATTTGTGTGGAGTACTCCGTTATTTTTTGGGCTATATCATCAGGTAATGATGGCATGGTTTCAAGACGGCTCTGGAGAAGCTCTGTCTTAAGAATCAGCTGCTTTTGCAGGATCGATGAGTATTCCGGCAGCTTTTCTTTTAAATTCATGATTTGGCTTGTAAAAATGACGCCGACTCCCGTTAACGCACCCAGGATAACAAGAATGAACACGATCGTTGAAATAGCCGAGGCTATGCTCTTGCTTACCCCTTTCCTATTAAGAAAGCGGGCAAACGGCTCGATAATCAGAAAGATGATAAAGGCGAGGAAAATCGGTGTGGCTATGCCATACAAATAGCTGAACAGCAGCATAAACAAATATACTGTGAGCAGCAGTAAGGCAATATCAAAAACAGTTTTCCAATATTTCTTGTAAAACGCTATCATTCTACACCTCGTCAGCAGGGGATGTTAGGACCATTTGGCGGCCCACAGCTTCATTTCTTTCAGTATTTGATGAAGATCCTGCCCTTTGGGTGTTAGCGTGTATTCTACGGTGACGGGCACAGTCGGATAAGCGGTACGTTCAAGAACCCCTTGCTCCTCCAGATGGCGGAGTGTTTCGGTTAACGATTTGGGACTGATGGCCTTTATTTTCTTTTGCAGCTCGCCGAAGCGCTTGGTTCCGCCGAACAATTCCCGCAGGACTAGAAAGGACCATTTTCCCCCGATCGCATCTAACGTTTTTTCAATAGAGCATTCGATATGGGTAGGCTGCTTCGGGATGTAATTGTTCTTCTGAATGACCTGGTTCTTCTCCGTTTCTGGCATGGACATGGCCAACCATCCTTTCCCTTTATAGTTGATTACACCGGGGTAAGTTACTAGTTAATTGGTAATTATGTAATCAAAGAATCGCTACTATATTAATAGTAAAGAACAAAGAAAAAAATAGCAAGCCAGGCCTGCCATCTAAGGTACAGCTTCTTCCTAAGATTTTATTGGAAAAGATGGTTTGCGATTTATTCCTCCATTCGACGGCTTATCCATGTTTATTTTGATTTGTTTTGCCAGCCCAAATGACATAGCCCATCCCTACGTACGCCAGCCCCCAGAAGAAGGCGAAATATTTGTTGTCCTCCATAGGGAGCGCAATGGACATTAGCATAAGCACCAGCAGTAACGAAATCCAGCGTGGAAATACACGGGCACGATACGTAAGCACCGTAAATACAATTGTCCCCCCTGTGAAACCGATAAGTGCTATGGTTCTTGTAAGGTTAAACAACATTCCTTCCGGGTTTATTGCCGGATTGCCGAAAATCATGGAGGCCCATAGCATACACGTTGTCAGGATATTGCCTACGGTGATAGCAAGAACCGTAATAAATCCGGTAATTCCCGTCTCTTTTGCCTGAACCATATAGGTAACCATTGTACCGATAGACATCAGGATGCAGGCGACAAGCCCGAAAGCGAGCCCCTGCATGCTTTCCGACCCCCAGATCAAGGAGCTTGGCGTCATTCCCATACGTGTAATGCCAGCGAATAAACATATCATGCCTAACCATCGAACCATTTGCTTCTCATACATATCCGATGCATCCTCCCCAAAATTCATTCGTCATCATTTTCTTACATTATTGATTGTAGGAAAAAAAGCATCATGTGGAATAGAGGAGCGCATCACATTATGATAGGAAGGTAAATCGGGATTTTTCGGGACATTCAGGAAGTCTTTCGGGAAATTAAAACATCTTCATATTCAAGGTATAGGAGGGCCGCTATAATAGAGGTAGATTTTAACTATGGGAGCGGAGGGAAGTCCATGCCGCAGACGCAGCATTCAATCACAGGGACTGGCAGCACCCCGGTCAATTGGCTTCATAGGAAAGGAACCCTTCTCAGTCTCCAGCTGTTAGCGGGAATGTTCAGTCTTATTACAGTGGTACTATACACAGCACAGATCTCCACCTATTATCATTGGCTTGCCTCTACATGTATCGAGAATGGCTGCGGTACCTGGGTGCCGGCGATGCCTATCGAAGCCGAAGGACAGCTGCGCCTGTCGCTCGAGATGTATGCACTTATCTTTGTGCTAATTGATGTTATTTTTACATTTGTCTTTTATGCCGCGGCATTTCTTATCTATTGGAAAGGGTTTCGCGAGCCAATGGCTGTGCTCACTTCACTTGCCATGGTTTCGTTCGGCACCTCGTTTCCGTCGTTGACCTCGGTTGCTTCCCAGGATACCGTTTTTTTGCACGGATGGTTTTTACTTGTAGCTACCGTGGGATGGATCGGTTTATCGCTTTTGTTCCTTGTATTTCCGAATGGAGAATTTGTGCCCGGATGGACGTATGTTGTTATACTCCTCATTAGCGCGGTGGACGTAAGCAATTTGTTTTACGGCGGAAGCATTTGGAACGCCCTTGGTATTCCGCCTTTTTGGCAGTTTCTATGGTATGCTTCCTCGACGCTTATACTCATCTATTCTCAAGTGTACCGTTTTCGCAAAGTATCATCACCATCCCAGCGGCAGCAAACCAAATGGGTCGTATATGGGCTAGCCATCGGCATTGCGGGCTTTGTCGTGATGAGCGTGCTGTTCCAGCCGAGCTTGAATGACGGTACAGCCTTGACGTATGTGTACCTTAATGCCATCCTTAATTTCATCTTGTTGGCCATTCCCGTAACCTTGACGATGGCTGTGTTAAGACACCGGCTATGGGATATTGACCCGCTTGTCAACCGGACCCTGGTGTATGCCGCATTGTCCGTCAGCGTCGCCGCGATATATATATTTTCGGTGTATTACTTGAGCCGCCTCTTCGAGACGAAGGATAACCTGTTTATCTCGCTCATTGCGACGGCGGTTGTAGCGGTTGTATTCGCGCCGCTGAAAGAGAAGCTGCAGCGCCTCATTAACCGGATGATGAAAGGGCGTCACGATGATCCCTATGCGGTTCTGCTCGAGCTCGGGAATCAGCTTATTCAGCCCCTAGCACCGGAAGCAATGCTCACAGCAGTCGCCTCTACGATAAAAGCATCTTTGTGCTTGCCCTATGCCGGCATTGCGATAGGAGTGGGCGGTCAAGATACCTTGGCTGCTTCGGTCGGGAACCCGGTGCACGAGGTGCTGCCTTTTGCCATTATTCATCGAGGGGAGCAGCTCGGCACGTTGTACTTGTCCAGCCGTTCCCCCGGTGAGGCGTTTTCCTCTGAAGATAATAAGTTTCTGGACGTACTGCTTCGCCAGGCGGGACCGATTGTGGAAAATGTAAACATGACGCTCGGGATGAAGCTGCTTGCGAAGGATTTGCAGGAATCCAGGGAGAAGCTGGTGCTGGCGAGAGAAGAGGAGCGGAGGCAGATTCGTAAAAATTTGCACGACGATTTGGCCCCGCGTCTTGCTGCACTTGCTTTGAATGCGGCAACGGCGGAGAAGTATGTAGAAAAGCAGCCTGCCGTCGCGATCGAGATGCTGGCCGACTTACGCCAGGTGATTCGCTCGACGGTGGATGAAATTAGGACCTTGGTGCATGATTTACGTCCGCCTTCGCTAGATGAGCTTGGCTTGATTGGCGCCCTTCAAGAACGAATCCGCGAGCTGACCAAGCCGGCCCGGCTGTTGGCCGATGAGCAGGGAGCCGCTGCTTTGATCATCCGTTTAATAGAACCTCCGGAGCTTCCCGATTTGCCGGCGGCCGTAGAGGTGGCGGCTTACCGTATCGTTACGGAGTCATTGGTCAATGTCATTAAACACAGTCGGGCTACCGCCTGTACTGTCAAGCTGAACGTGTCCGACGCACAGCAGCTATTGGTTGACGTAACGGATAACGGTGCAGGCTTGCATCCATCTTATACGCAGCTGATTCCAGGTAAGGGAGGCATCGGTCTCGTCTCGATACGGGAACGAGCGGCGGAGCTGGGCGGACATTGTTCCATAGAACGATTGGAGCAGGGCGGCACCAGGGTGCTTGCCATACTGCCGATTTCATAAAAAAAGGGGTAACACTATATGAGAATCGTCATTGCAGAGGATCACCCGTTATTTCGCAGCGGCGTGCGCAACTTGCTTCGTACGACAGACGATCTGGAGGTGATTGGAGAGGCATCGTCAGGTGAGGAGGCGCTGGAGCTGGCAGGCCAGCTGCAGCCCGATCTGATTCTGATGGATATCCGCATGCCGGGTCTGAACGGCATTGAGGCGACTCGCCTGATCAAAGAACGATACCCGGCGGTTGAGGTTTTGATCCTGACGATGTTTAGGGATGATCAGTCGGTTTTTACGGCTATGCGTGTGGGAGCGAAAGGGTACGTACTGAAGGATGCCGATGAAGTAGAGCTGCTGCAATCCATCAGGATGGTGGGCAGCGGCGGCGCGGTGTTCAGCTCGGATATTGCCAGCCGAATGATGCACTACTTCTCGCAGCCCTCAGCGGTAGCTGTGGATGATCCTGCCTTTGCAGAGCTGACCAGACGCGAGCTGGAAATTTTGGAGCGGATCGCCGAGGGGGATACCAATGCCCAGATCGCTAACCGGCTGCATATCAGTAATAAAACGGTGGCGAACTATGTGTCCAATATTTTAAATAAACTTCAGGTTACGGACCGTAATGCTGCAAAACGTTTGGTTCAAAAATCGCGCGAGGAATAGGATGAGATGAGGTCAAAATATATGCTCTAAGCTGGGAATCAACACGAGGACGCAATTAGCGGCAAACATGCGGGCCGATTGAGATCAGCTGTTCAGGATAGTTAGGTACAGAAGCCCAATCCTCTTTGTAGAGGATGAGAGGCTTCTTTTTTTTCGCAATGTCTGAATCAAAGCTTTCATTTTAGCATAAGGGGGAACAGGTGCAGGTTGATTCCCGGAATATTCCCGGGCTTTTCCCGGCTATGTCTCATGTATCCCAGCTGCCCTTGCTGTAAGATGGATGAAGAAAGTCAAATTCAATGTATGGAGGTCATGATGATGAACGTTAAAAAAGGCTTGAAATGGATCTTAGGAGCGATGGTGATTGCAGCGCTTGCAGTTCCAATTGCTGTGAGTGCCAAACCGGAAGCAAAACCTGAGGTAGCAGCAAAACCGGAAGCTAAGCCTGAGATGCGGTATGCAGCTAAGCCGGAAGCAAAGCCGGAGGCGGGTTGACCTTCAAAGAAGCTTGGAACGGATATTCGGGATGACGTCCGCTAGGCCGATATAAGAATGCTGCAAGGTAGCTTCCAGATGGCTGTGCTCCTGTCCCGCTACAGATAAGAATACTTCTACACTCCTTCGTCAACCCACTTCAGGGTGAGTAGCTTAAGCAGGCTGACAACTCAAAAAGCCGTCCTTCTCTCAGGAGATGGGCGGCTTTTGGGTACTATGCAGCGGTTCACCTCATGACTTAGCGTTGAAGCGAACCGGAAATTGTTTTACGCCATAGACGAACGGGCTTTGAATAGTATCCAGCTCGGTGCCTTCGATAAATTGAATCTCATCGAGCCGTTCAAGCAAGTGCTGGATGACGATTCGCCCTTCCAGGCGGGCCAAGGGGGCGCCGAGGCAAAAATGGGTGCCGAAGCCGAAGGAGAGATGGGCATTCGGCTTGCGGTCTGCAATGAACTGATCGGGATTCGGAAAATGCGATTCATCCCGATTGGCCGACGCAACCCATGAAACAATTTGCTGGCCCGCTTGAATCGGTGTTCCGTGGATTTCAACATCTTGGGTAACTACGCGGCCGATAGCCTGGATAGGCGGGTAATAGCGCAGCACTTCCTCGATGAAGCCGGCTGTCTGTTCCGGCTGATTCCGAAGCTGTCTTTGCAGCTCTTGGTCCTCTGTCAATCGCCGTACGGCATTTGTGATCAGGTTCGTTGTGGTTTCGTTGCCGGCGGCCAATAAGAGGATACAGAAACCGAGAAGCTCCTCCTGCTCCAGCTTTTTTTCTTCGATTTCTGCAGCCAGCAGAAGCGTGATCAGGTCTTCCTGCGGCTGCCGTCGTCTATCCTCAACAATCGTAGCAAAATAAGCATTTAGCTCCTTCATGGCTTGCGCCTTTTCCGTCATCACGCGATGAAAGGCTTCATCCGTATTCACTTCCGGTCCTTTAACGAGAACATCGGACCATTCCTTGAACAGATGCCGGTCTTTGGGAGGAACCCCGAGCAGCTCGGCAATAACGATGACGGGAAGCGGAACTGCCAGATCATGAACCGTGTCCATCTGGCCGGAGCGGATAACCTTATCCAGCAATTCGTTAGTTATGGAAGCGATATGCGGAGCCAAATCGTTGACTACTTTGGGCGTAAAAGCTTTGTTGACGATAGCTCTCATCTGGGTATGCCGCGGCGGATCCGTCGTCAGAAGGGTTTCTCTCTCCGACAGCTTGCGAACAGAGGAGAAGGTAGCGGGATCCTTCAAGATCCTATGCACGTCCTCATAACGAAACACGTCCCAGCAGCTGCGGCTTTCATCATAACGGACCGGATGGCTTTCCCGAAGACGATTGTATACGGCAAAAGGGTTCAGTCTCTTCTCCTTCGTATCCAGCTCGGCCATGGGCAGAATATTGGCATAGCGTTCAGCTTTAGCGATATCCATTCTTGCTAGCTCCTCTCGATTATCCTATGCCTTTTTAACTTACCCACTTTACTGGGTTGAAAAACCTCCTTTGCCATTTTCCAACGCTTGCGAATTCCCAGGCATAGGTGACGGCGCTGCGGGACAGTACCGCCGAATCCGGCGCGTCATTATCACTCCCCATCCCTTTGAGGAAGCCTGGTTCTTGCACAATGGCTAGGTCAAAGGAACAAAGGGCATCCTTTGCTTCACAAAGGAACCAAAATGCTGAGCAGCCGGTGAAAGCTCCTCATTCGCTCTGCTGTACAATGCGATCGGATTGGTTAGCTGAACGCCCTCCACATGAACTCTCGCAACCGTACCATGACGGACATGCTCGCCGACTTCCATAGCGGATACCAGGATGGCGCCGTACCCGGACGAAACTGCACGGATCGTTTCCCCAAGGCCGTTGAACTGCAAGCCGACCTTCGGGGGCTCGATATTATGCAGCGAGCACAGCGCGAACAGCTTCTCCCGGGTAGAGCTGCCCTGCTCCCTCAGAATGAACGGCTCGCGGACGATTTCCTTGAGTTCAACGGTGGTGTTGGCCAGTCGATGACCGGAAGGCACGATGAACCAGAGCTCATCCTCCATCAGCTCCTCGCGTTCGATACCGGCAGGGGCCTCTTTACTGCCCCCGATGACGGCAAGATCGGCTTCGTAATGGAGTAGCTTGCTGAATACCGATTGGGAATTGGCCGTTGTTAATGTAAGGTCAACGTGCTCGTTCTGCTGCTTGAAAGCGGCCATGAGGGAAGGAAGAACAAAATTGGCAGGCAGGTACGTAGCGGCAATGGATAAAATACCGAGCTTTCCGCTGCGGTATTCGTTCAGTCGGGCATCCATTTCCTTCTCCAGCGCAAACAGCTTGGCTGCGTAACCGAAGAGCAGTTCCCCGGCTTCCGTCAGCTGGACTCCCCGGCCTTGGGAGGCCAGCAGCTGCAGGCTGAGCTCCTGCTCCAGATTACGAATTTGCGCCGTTACAGCCGGCTGGCTGATATGGAGAGCTTCTGCAGCCCTCGTGACCCCGCCGCGAACGGCCGTTTCGTAAAAAAGCTTTAGCGCATGCAAGTTCATAACCTAATCGCTTCTCCTTTAAAGCATCAATATAATTTATATTTTTATAAAAATCATATATTAGTTTTATGAATGAGTTTCTTTTATTGTAATGGGTAAGCGATAGAAAACTCAACTACCCGAAGGAAGGTGCTTATGGTGCGGTTTCAATGTATAGATTGCCAAGCGGAATTATCAATAGACGAGGCCAGGAACCCTTACATTTGCTCGTGCGGAGGTCTGCTCGATATCGTGCAGGATTTTCGGTCTGTCGATACGGAACGGTTGAAGCGGGAGTTCGATAACCGGTTGTCGGAACGCCTGTCACCTTATGCAAGCGGGGTATGGCGCTATAAGGAGCTCATTCATCCGCTGCTGCCGGATGCCTTCATGACGACGAAATATGAGGGGAACACAGGTCTTTACTCCTCTGGCGTCCTGGCCTCGTATGCGGGAGTACGGAATCTGATGCTGAAAGCGCAGAGCGAGAATCCCAGCGGCTCCTTCAAGGATAATGGGATGGCGGTAGCTGTCTCCCACGGACGTTCCGTCGGTTACACGAGGTTTACATGCACCTCCACGGGGAATACCTCTTCTTCATTAGCCATGTATGCGGCTCTTTCAGGCTGTTCTTCTTACGTATTTTTGCCGGACCGAGGCATCTCGATGAACAAAGTATTGCAAACCCTCGCTTACGGAGCTCATTTGATTTCATTCCCGGGAACCTACGACGACGGGATCCGGTTTAGCGAAATGTACAGCGAGGCGCTCGGCTTCTACGTATGCAATTCGGTCAATCCTTTCCGGATCGAGGGACAGAAGAGCATCCTATATGAAATTGCCCATCAGCTCCGCTGGCAGCTGCCGGATTGGATCGTGGTGCCAGGGGGTGCCTTAAGCAACGCAACGGCCTTGGGTAAAGGTCTCAAGGATCTGTATGAGCTCGGATTCATCCATAAGCTGCCGAACGTTGCCATAGTACAAGCGGACGGGGCAAGTCCGTTTCATGCGATGGTGGAGGGAGGCTTAAGCGAGCTTAAGCCGGAGCCGAATCCTGCCACAAGAGCTTCTGCGCTGAATATCGGAAACCCGCCAAGCTGGAAGAAAGCCCTTCAGTACACATTAAAGCCGACTCAAGGAATCACCGTGTCCGTTACGGATGAGGAAATTATGGACGCCAAGGCGCAGGTGGACCGAAGCGGTATTGGATGCGAGCCTGCTTCTGCGGCTTCGGTTGCGGGACTCCGCAAGCTGGCAGGTCAAGGTATAATAGATAAGGACTCTACAGCTGTCTGCATATTGACGGGGCATATACTGAAGGATACGGACGCAATAAGAGAATATCATCTGGAAGAGGAGACGAAAGGTAGATTCCCCAATTCAATCCATTATTCCAAGCTTGACGAAGCCAGTATTTCCCGATTCCTACAAACTGCCCGATAAATCGGCAGGATCAGGTTGCTTTCCCGGACAGGTTTCTTTACAATAAGGAGAAAACAATCAGTAGGAGATGTCATACAGATGAATTGCAAAATTTCGCGCAATGCCGCCAAAATGCTTTTAGCTGAGCTGGAAAAAGAAGAAAACAAGGATTTGAAGCTGCGTGTCTACATTACGCACAGCCATGGCGATCATGCCCATTATGGCATGAGCCTGGATACGCCTACTGATAAGGACGTAGTCGTAAGCACGGACAAGAACATCGATGTCATTCTGGAAAAAGACCAGCCGTTGTTGGATGGCGTGCGCATCGATTATTTCTATACGCCAGAAGAGGGCTTTGCTGTTACCAATCCTAGCAAGGGTAACCACGGAGACCACTAAGCCGTCTTCGGTTACGAAAGGATTGGGTTCACCATGGCGAATGATATTCGCGTTTGCGATAAGTGCAAACATATGAAGATGAAGACGGCGCTGCCCAAGCTGCAAAAACTGGCTCCGGACGCCGACATTAAAGTGGCGTGCAAATCGTACTGTGGTCCTTGCTCCAGATTTGCATTCATTTATATCAATGGCCGTTACGTTACAGGGGCTACAGAGGACGAAGCCATCGAGAAAGCCAGTAAATATGTCAAAAAAGGATAGTTGTACATTAAGGGAACGTTTAGCTGAAGCTAGGCGTTCTTTTTTCAATTCTGCAAAGTACCGGGCGGTTTCGACGTGAAGTCCTTGCTCTATGAGGTTGTCTTTACAAAATCTTCAAATGGCCTTCATATTCCATAAACAAATCGCTTCTATACTTGAAATCGTGAGTCTACGATGAAGAGTGCGGAGGGGTTCTATGAAAAAGTGGTTAAGAAAAAGAAAATGGTTGATCGCATCATTGGCCGTTTTTGCTTTAATGGGGACGCAGGCGGCCGGAGCGGCGCAAAATGTATTGGAGGCGATAGCGGTTAAGTTCAATATCGTATCCAACGGCAAGCCGGTTAAGCTGGATCAAGATGCAGTCGTCATCGACGGCAGTACCTATGTGCCGCTGCGTGCGCTCAGTGAAGCACTCGGCAAGCAGGTAGAGTGGAATGAAGCGACCCAGACGATTCAGCTAAAGGAGCAGCCTAAAGTAGAGGCCATCCATGAATGGAAAAACCCGTCCGAGCTTACGGCAGGAATTAAGGAAGGCGGCTTCTCCGGACTGCTTCACATGCCGAACGATCCGGCCGATGTGTTCTATACGCTGGCTGATCGCGGTCCGAACGGCGAATTCGGCAAGGACAAGCTGCGCACGTTCCCGGACGACAAGTACGTTCCGCGCATATATAAAATAAAAGCGGCGAACGGAACCATCGAAGTGCTGGAAACGATCAAGCTGCATTTACCGGAAGGCAAAACGGATGTCTATTCCAAGACCTCGGAATTGACCGGAATGCCGAACCTGGAAGGAAGAGACGAGGTACCATATGACGGCTCCGGCACGAAGAAGCTGGGCTACGATCCGGATGGTCTGGATCTGGAGGGCATCGCCTACAGCCCGAGCGACGATACCTTCTGGCTGTCCGATGAATACCGTCCGTCTATCCTTCAAGTGAAGAGAGATGGAACGGTCATCGGCCGCTATGTGCCGCAAGGCTCAAAGGACAAGCTTGTGGCTGCCGGCGCTCAGATGGAAATCTATGATACGCTGCCTGCAGTATACAATAACCGCATTGCCAATCGCGGCTTTGAGGGCGTAACCATTTCTCCGGACGGGAAGTATTTGTACACCTCCATTCAAAGTCCGATGGCGGTACCCGATAAAAAGACCGGCGAAGAATCCCGCCATCTGCGGATTTTAAAGATGGATCTGTCCACCAAGAAAATCATCGGCGAGTACGTCTATGTTGCTGAAAACGCAAGCACCTTCAAAAATGTCAAACAAAAGGATGTCGTCATCAGCGACTTGTCCGCGCTTAGCTCTGACGTAGTTCTGGTAGACGAGCGTGATAAAAACGCGGGAGAGGAAGCGCAGCTCAAGCGGATCTACAGAGCGGATTTTTCCAAAGCAACGAATCTGTTAGGCACTGAGGCCAGCAACGATCTGGAGAAGCTGACGATAGCGCAGTTGAAAGAGAAAGGAATCGTTCCTGTTACGAAGGAACTGGTTGTCGATGTCGCCAAGCTAGGCTATCCCCATGAAAAATTGGAAGGCTTGACGGTCATTGATAAAAATACGATTGCGGTTGTAAACGACAACGACTTTGGCGTGGACGGCTACGATGATCAGGGCAAATTGAAGCTGAACCAGAACCCGTCTCAAATGTACGTGATCAAGGTAAGTGAAGATTTAAAATAACATGTTTCCAGAGGGCTTTCCCATGAGGGAGGCTCTCTTTTTTTTGACTAAAGACAGGATGGAGGTTTTGAAGTATAATGAGTAAATCTTTTATTTACCAATGGTAAAAAACTAGAGTTGGCCGCAAAGGAGAACACTGCATGCAGCGATTAGCATCATTTTTTCGTGAATATCATCCCATTGTCCACGTTCTTCTTTTCGGAACCATATTAGCCCGCACAGCCTCCTCTATGAGTATGCCGTTTTTGGCTATCTACTTATCCAAGGATACGCAGCTCAGTCCCGTTCTCATAGGAATGATTATCGGATTAGGGCCGTTAGCCTCCACGGTAGGAGGATTCGTCGGCGGAGCGCTGTCGGACAGGCTGGGACGGAAAACCATCATGCTGGCGGCACTGTACGGATGGGTGCTCGTATTTTTTGGTTTTGCCTTGGTGAAGTCTCCGGTTGCATTCATGCTGCTCAATATGCTGAACGGACTTTGCCGTTCCTTATACGAACCGGTATCCCAGGCGTTAATGGCGGACGTGACGGTCAAGGAGAAACGGCTCAAGGTATTTTCCTTACGGTATATTGCCATTAATGTAGGCGTATCGGTGGGGCCGCTGCTCGGCGCTTTCTTCGGTACGATGGAAGTTTGGCTGCCATTTATGATTACGGGGTTATTTTATCTTCTGTATGCGGCAGGTCTGGGAGTGCTGCTGCGCAGGTTCGGCATCAAACGGATCGAGGGGGAGAAACGCAGCAGTGTAACGATATTATCCGCATGGAATATCGTACGAAAAGACAGGGTGTTCCGCTTTTATATCGGCGGCGCTATCATGGGAGCGATCGGATACTCCCAGATGACCGTGACCTTATCGCAATATATTGAACAAAATATTGCCGGCGGCGCCTCATTATTCGCGCTGCTTATGAGCCTGAATGCCGTTGTCGTCGTGCTGCTTCAAGTTCCGTTGTCAAGACTGTTCGAACGGTGGGGGCCGATGACAGCTATTGCAATCGGGAACGTGATGTTTGCCGTAGGGGATATCGGATTCGCTCTGTCGGCGGGCTGGATCAGCTTTATGCTATCCATGTTCTTCTTCACGCTGGGAGAAATTCTGAATTATCCGCAGGCAAACGTACTGGTAGACCGGCTGGCACCGGAAGGCATGAGGGGCACTTATTTCGGTGCGCAATCGTTCAATAATTTGGGACATTTCATAGGTCCGATGGTGGGGGGTGTCCTTCTTACGCATTGGGGCGGATCGGGACTATTTGTCACAATGGCTGTGATTACCTTGTTCGGAACCTTATTCTACCGCAGGGGAGAACAATTTTATAAATTAGGTCTAAAGTCCGTGGAAAATTCGCGAAATTAGGTATTAAAGAATATGTATTCCTTAGGGCCTATCTTATATGCTAGGAATGTCGTATTTTGTTGCGCGAATTGACAGATTTCGATCTCGAAAAGGCAAAGCAGGTGAAAGCTTGTGACGCAAAGCTACAGGGGCTACGAATCCTTGCAGAGGTTCTTGCCAGCCAGCTGCCGAAGGAACGGTGTTACGCATAGATAGCGGACTCCTGCCTAGGCTCAGAGGGGTCTTTTCGTCGTGTTTGGGTACGCAAAAGTTACAGTCAGGAGGGTCTCGCCATGTCGGGTGAAGAACGGGAGTTTATGACCAAGCAAGGCTTTTTTACAAAGCTCGGAAGCAATTTGATCGGCGTATATTTGTCTAATGAAGGACCCAAGATGTTTATTAACCAGGAAGTGTTCGAGCTGCAGCATCCCTGTTGGGACGTAGAGATGGTTATGGGTAAAAACAGCCATCTGCTGACCTTTTACTGGCGCGGGGAAGTGAAATTCTCGTTTCGGTGCGATTTCGTGAACGATTTGTTTTTGAGCCTGTACGATTATTTAAGCTGCAGACTCGAAGCAAGAAGGCTGGCTTAGCCGCCAAAAGGAATGCATTGCTGAAAGCAGCGGTGCATTCTTTTTTCATATGGCTATTGAAATTAAACTGTTGTTTTTCGATTAAATAGGAAACCGCCTAATAGAAAGGCGGCTGATTTAGCTATTACTACTTTGAAATGTCAATAATAAAAGTAGTAATTTCTTTAATTTTTGTTTTGTTCAAACTGCTATTGAAACGATAAATATTACAGAAAGCGTAGCTAATATTGCTTTGGAGATGCAGGGTGCCATGTAAAGAACCGGAATATCCGTGCGTTATGATATTGCTAATAACTAGCTCCGTTGGCTTCTTGTCCATCAATTTTCCAAGCATTCTGAACACTTGATCCTTGCCCTGTAATACATTGCTGCCGATAAAATTCCATTGGATATCTTCTATGATGGTATCCGTGATGAAGCCAATATCGTTACGTACAAAGGCAGCATTAAACGCTCTAAGTAATTCTTTTTTTGGTGCATTTCCACAATCTTCTGCACAAATAATGTTCACTTGATCGTATCCAATGTTGTCCTCTGACATACTTCACTATCCCCTCTCAACCAAAAGGAATCCTCTTCGTCCATAGTATTACACAAATGATAGAACGAATGCTCGGAAATATCAAATACCAACATAGCCATACTGAAAAAGATGTTTGTCGGAGTTTAGAATTGTTCATAAGAAGCTGCTTCCATCCGGCTATTGAGCGGCAGGTCCGTCCTTCAGACAAAGATCAAGCATCGTTGTAGCCGCAATCGATAACGGGACATCCTTCAAGGTCACGATACCGATATGACGGGGAGGAATTTCGGGCTCCAGCAGCACCGGGAACAGCTCGCCCGAAGCCAGCTCATCGCTGACGAACTGCTTGGTGACGCAGGAAATGCCTAATCCTGCCTTGGCGAACTGGATCAGCAGATCCATGCTTCCCAGCTCGAATTCCGGAGTGATTCTAACTTGCTGACCATTGAAAAAACGTTCCACATATTGACGAATGCTGCTATCCCGCTCGAGCATAATGAGCGGCTGCAGGGCAAGCTCGGCGGCTGTCACCGGCCTATTCATCAGCTCGGCATAGCTTGCTCCGGCAACGAAGATATCATGCAGCGGCTTCCAGCTTCGAATGGTTAGCTGATGATCCTGAATGGGTAGGTTCACGACCCCGAAATCGATCTTCCCTTCCTTTAACAGCTTGACGGTTTCCTGCGTCGTACGGTTCGTTACATGCATCTTCACTTGCGGATAGCTATTGTGGAACGATTCCAGGTAAGGCATCAGCACGTGCTTGCAAATGGTATCATTAGCTCCGATATGCACGACGCCGCCAAGCATCTGATGCATTTCCGTCAGCTTGCGCTCTCCTTCAGCCAGGAGCTGGAACGCTTGATCCACATAACGAAGCAGCATCTCGCCCTCTGCGGTCAGCTTAACGCCCCTGGAGGTTCGGAAGAACAGAGGACCTCCCAGCTGCTCCTCCAGCTGCTTGATCGAATGGCTGACCGCAGGCTGGGTAATAAACAATGCTTCGGATGCCTTCGAGAAGCTCCCGGCTTTGGCCACGGCCAAAAATACTTTTAATCCTTCCAGATTCGTCTCCATCCATTATCTCCATTTATAGTAGATATTCATATTATTCATTATTTTTATATCACAATAATCAATATAATGACAATGTGAGGCTAACAAAATCAAAAGGAGAGGATACTCTTTGAAAGGAACGGTAACGGCAGTCGTAGGAGCGAACTGGGGAGATGAAGGGAAAGGGAAGGTAACGGATTTACTGGCATCCGATGCGGATGTGGTGGTTCGATTTCAGGGAGGTAACAACGCGGGGCATACGATTATCAATGAATTCGGCAAGTTTGTGCTGCATATGCTTCCTTCCGGCGTTTTCCACGAACGGGTTATCAATGTCATAGGGCCCGGTGCGGCGCTCAATATAAGTGGATTCGTTCAGGAGTATGAGAAGCTTCTGGCAAGCCAAGTTCCGAAGCCTCAGCTTCGGATTTCGGATCGGTGCCAGGTCATTCTGCCCTATCATTTGCTGTTCGACGCGCTGGAGGAGGAACGGCTCGGAAGCAGACAATTCGGTTCTACGAAATCCGGGATAGCGCCTTTTTATGCGGATAAATATTTGAAAATCGGCATTCAGGTCGCTGATTTATACGATCGGCAGCGCCTGCTGAACCGGTTGGAGCAAGCGCTGGAATCGAAGAACATTATACTTGAGCATTTGTATCACAAAGATGCGCTTGCAGTGGAATCACTCATGGAGCAGCTGCTGCAGGAAGGCGAAGCCATTAAGCCGTTTGTGTGCGATACGACTTCGCTGCTGAATCGAATGCTGCATGAAGGTAAATCGGTGTTGATAGAGGGACAGCTCGGTGCTCTGCGCGACCCGGATCACGGGATATACCCCTATTCCACTTCCTCATCGACTTTGGCAGGCTTCGCTCCGGTAGGAGCGGGGATTCCCCCTTATGCTATCCGGCGCATTATTGCTGTCGCCAAGGCGTATTCCAGCTGCGTGGGAGCAGGGCCCTTCGTTACCGAGCTGCAGGGTGAGGAAGGGGACGAGCTTCGCCAACGCGGCGGTGATGGGGGCGAATTCGGCTCCAAGACAGGCAGACCCCGCCGTGTAGGTTGGTTCGACGCCGTTGCCACCCGTTATGGCTGCATGGTGCAGGGCGCTACGGAGGTCGCTCTTTCACTGCTCGACGTATTGAGCTATCTGGACCGCATCCCGGTCTGCACCGCTTATGAGATCAACGGGGAACGGACGAAGGAGTTTCCGACGACAGGGAGACTGGAGCAGGCCGTGCCTGTCTACGAATGGCTCCCCGGCTGGAAATGTGACATCACGGGAATCAAGACATTCGATGAGCTGCCGGAAGAAGCCAAGCAGTACGTCCGCTTTCTGGAGAAGCAGATCGGCGTTCCGATACGCTCGATATCGAACGGCCCTCGGCGGGAGCATTTTATATGGCGAGAGGAAGAAGTAGAGATATAGGAAGCCGGTCAACCAGCCATACCTGCACGGATGTAGAACCGTAGGAACAGAATGATCTTCTGCAAAAAAAGCCCCATCTGCCGCCCTGTTCTAGGGAGGAAGATAGGGCTTGCTGCTTTGCATGGCAGAGCTCCATACGGTGAACCGGAACTTACTTCGACGTATCGGGCTCCTTCTTTTCCTCTTTGCGCCAGCCATAGAGTCCGCCGGGAGCAAAGTATTGATAAAGGTTGCATTCGATCCGTCCGTTGAACAGCTTGCGCTTCTTATCGGCCGGCCGGCCCATGTACCGTTCCAGCTGCTTGCTTGGGCTCAGTATGAAGGTGGACCAGCTAGGCAGATGGGCGGTTACCCCGCCAAGCTGGCGAAGCACCTTCTCGACCTCGCTGCTGTCGCCAAGCCGTTCGCCGTACGGCGGATTCGTGATAATGCAGCCATAATCGCCGCGGGGATGCGCCTTGGCTACAGGCACCACCTGCAGGCTCAGCTCCTTCGCCAGCCCGGCCGCCTTGGCGGCGGCCAACGCCACATCGATCGCCTTGCTGTCGATGTCCGAGCCCGTGATCTCGAGCGGCACATCGTCCCGCACGAGATCGAAGGCTTCCTCCCGTGCCTCGGCCCACAGGGCCTCCGGCACGACAGGCCACGCCTCGGCGGCGAAGGTGCGCCTGAGGCCCGGCGCCAAGTTCCACCCGATCATCGCAGCCTCGATCGGAATGGTGCCCGACCCGCAGAACGGGTCGTACAGCGGGCGCTCCGCCTGCCAGCGGCTTAGCAGGATCATCGCTGCAGCCATCGTTTCCTTGAGCGGTGCTTCCGTCACGAGCTTGCGATAGCCCCGCTTATGCAGGCCGACGCCCGTAGTGTCGAGGGTCAGCGTCGCCACGTCGTTCAACAGCGCCACCTCAATGACGTACCGCGCTCCGGTTTCGCGGAACCATTCCGTTTGGTAGCGCTGCTTCATGCTCTCGACGATCGCCTTTTTAACAATCCCCTGACAGGCCGGAACGCTCGACAGCTGGGATTTATGGGAACGGCCTTCCACGGGAAATTCCGCATGCTCCGGTATCCAATCCGGCCAAGGCAGCGCTTTGGTTCCTTCGAACAGCTCGTCGAAGGTGACTGCCTTGAACTGTCCCATCTTGACCAGGATGCGGTCCGCGGTGCGCAGCCACAGATTGGCCCGGGCAATGGCAAGCTCATCCCCGACGAAGGTCACCCGTCCGTTCTCGACCGTGACCTGATCGTACCCGAGGTCGCGAACCTCCCTTGCTACAATAGCCTCCAAGCCCATAGGAGCCGTAGCAATCAAATGAATTTCTGACATATCAATTATTCACTCCGTAGTCTGTGATCAATCCCAAATTACCGCTTCATCTTCGGTTGAAGTCTTTTTGGAAAAGCCATACAATAGTCTAGTATAGGATAAACATGGCGTTTATACAAATGATTCGGGAGGAAAAATTGCATGGAGCAGCTGACGGCGGAGCAATACGTAGAATCTCTTTTGGAACAGGATGAGCAATTGGAAAAGGTAACGAAGAGCATTGCCGAAAGCGGCATGAGGGACATTTCGGTAGCCAAAGGCTACGGCAAGCTGCTGACGCTTCTTGTCAAAATGAACGGAGCACGCAATATACTGGAGATTGGGGCGCTCGGCGGCTACAGCGGCATCTGTCTGGCCCGCGGATTAGGGGAGCAGGGGAAGCTGTACTCGCTGGAGCTGAAGCGGGAATATGCCGACCTGGCCCATCGCAATCTTACGGAAGTGGGGCTTGGCGATAAGGTTGAGTATCGGGTAGGGGAGGCTTTGGACAATCTGGCCCAGCTGGAAGCGGAAGGTCACAGGTTCGACCTGTTCTTCATCGATGCGGACAAAGGCAATTATCCGAATTATTTGGAATGGGCGATCAAGCTGGCTAACCCGGGTGCCGTTATCGTCGGGGATAACACGCTTCTGCACGGGGATTCCATGAACCCGGAGGAGAACGGGAACCGGGTAATCAAGATGCGGGAGTTCAATGAGGGCATCACGCGCGATCCGCGTTTGGAAGGTGTTATCTTGCCGGCCTACGACGGATTGGCTATTGCCAGAGTCCGCTAAAGCCGCATACAACAAAGCCGCTGCATGCGTGCTCCCTGATCGGGCGCGGTGTCAGCGGCTTTTTTAAGATTTCCCCGAAAAGAACGGAATCGGCTTCAAGGCCCACTCCTTCTCTGCGGATTTATTATGTAATACCTGGCCCGCGTTGTTCCGCAGGATCCGTTCCTAAGAGGAGCTTGCCGATTTACGAAGCCTTCTGAAGTACGGTTTCGTTATCTTCCGGTTTCTGAGGTGCTTGCTTCTCATGATTGTTTTGATGGTAGACAACCTGCTTGTTGTGGTCATGGACATCCCACTGTGACCAATACCATATCATCAGCTCTGCACATACGATGACGAACAAAACCTTTTTTACACTCACTTTCATGTAAGCACCCCCGAAACTTCGTAAAATGATCCCCGTTATGAAGATGAATCCCCAGTACGGGGTTGAGACTTGAAGAGCGCTTTGCGTACCCATAATGCATTGGCGAACAGCAGCACGGCGGCCATAAGAAACAGCCCTTGAATATGAAGCCAGCCGGACAATACACCGCCTATAACCGGGCCCAGCATATTGCCGAGACTCAGGGCGCTGGTATTAAAGCTGTAAGCGCGGCTTTCCATTCCCTTGGGAGCAAAGCTGCTAATTAATGTTTGCACGGATGGCAGCATTCCGCCCATAAAGACCCCGAGCATGAAACGTGCGGCAAACAATTGCCAAATATTCGTGACAAAGGCTTGCGGGATGAAGGAGATAGCGGCGCCGATCAAACAGACGGCCAGGATTTTGACCGACCCGATTCTGTCGCTTAACCGTCCCAGAAGCGGTGAGGCGATCATGTTGGAGAAGCCGGTGACCGAACTGACGAGCCCTGAATAAAAGGCCAGCATTTCGCCTTTGCCGTGTAAATCCTGAACGAACAAGGGGATCAGCGTCATGGAGCTCAGCATGGAAAATTGAATGACGAAAGTAACCGCATAAAGAGCGGGCAGCTCTTTCGTTTTTTTAATTTCCTTGAAGCCCTCGATGGTGGAAATATTCGCTTTTTTCTTGGCTGCGGCGGCATCGAAGTTCTCCTTCACAAGGAACATGGCGAGCAGCGAAGCGAAGAATAGCAGCGGTCCGGTAATGTAGAAGATCGGTCGGAAGCCGACCCATTCGGCCATCAAGCCCCCGATGAACGGACCAAGGATCGAGCCAGCGACACCGCCGGACTGCAGTGTTCCCATTGCAAACCCCATTTTGTCCTTGGGCGTATTGGTGGACATTAAAGCGACGGCCGCCGGCATGAATCCGGAGATGACGCCGTTGATAATGCGGAGTCCGAGCAGTTGCCAGGGGCTTGTTGCGAAGCCCATCAGTGTCATGACAATAGCCATGCCGAAGCCGGAACGAAGCAGCATGACCTTGCGCCCGTAACGGTCGGAGAGTCCTCCCCAGATGGGCTGGAATAAAAATGAGGTGACGAAATTACCCGCGAAGATGAAGCCTGACCACATCGCGATTTGATGGGGATCCGACATGCCCATTTCCTGAATATACAGCGGCAAAAACGGAGTAATCATCGTCATGCCGCTCATCACTAGAAATTGTCCGATCCATAGGACGATTAAATTAATTTGCCATCTTGCCAAAACGGTTCTCCTCTTTTCCTGATGTCTATCCATATGCGTATTGAGTCGCGACCTGAGAATCGCCTAACCCGTCTAATCTCATTGTACCATATGCTTGGGAAATATTCACATTTTGCCCCTTCGACTAGTACCATGGCTTATTCTCCAACGAGTTATACAGGACTTTATAGGTGATTGGTTCCATGACCCGCTCGGGAAGATTTGGTATAATGGCAGAAGGTCTTCTTTTTCCCGTACGACGTCATTGAGCGGACGGCTGTCTTTCATGCAGCATTTTTAAAAAGGGGTAGATCATCATAGAAGAAACACGATCCGAAATCCAGCAGGAACTGATAGAAGCACCATCCGAAGAGCAAAAGGAATTGGTGGAATCACGCACCCAAAAACAGCTGGAGGAAAAGAAAAATATTCGCAAGACCTGGATCACTCTCG
Source organism: Paenibacillus sp. 32352 (assembly GCF_002042965.1). Taxonomy (GTDB): domain Bacteria; phylum Bacillota; class Bacilli; order Paenibacillales; family NBRC-103111; genus Paenibacillus_S; species Paenibacillus_S vulneris. The sequence goes on from NZ_MZNT01000001.1 coordinate 551,494, forward strand.
GCGTTCTGACCGTATTGACCATTGCCTCATTCAGTTATCTTATGAACTGGTTGAACAAGAAGGATAATCCGGAATTATCCGCACCTCCGGTTGAAGTATCTCCCAAGGGATCGAGCGGCGCCGCGCCGGGGAATAATCTCGTCAACGGCAGCACAGGGAATACCGATTCCGCGCTTAACGGAAATGCCAAAGATCCCGCTCCTGCCGCAGATGCAGCGGATAGCGGCAAACAGACCGTCAAGCTAAGCTTTGTAGGGGATGTCATGTTCGGGAGCAAGGTGGAGGACATCCTGAAGAAGAACGGTTGGGACTATCCATACCGTTATGTAAAGGACTACTTATCGAAGGCCGACATTACAGTAGCGAATCTGGAGACTCCCATTACGATGCGCGGAAGCGCCCAATCCAAGGATTATGTATACAGATCGTCTCCGCAAGCACTTCCTGCGCTGCAGGCAGCGGGTATCGATTTGGTGAACACCGCCAATAACCATATTCTGGATTATGGTCCGGAGGGCCTTCTCGATACGCTGGACGAGCTGGATAAGATAGGCATGAAGCGCGTCGGAACGGGGCGGAATAGTGATGAAGCCTATCAATCGGTTATTATGGAACGCAATGGAATCAAGATCGCATTTCTCGGATTCAGCCGGGTAGCGGAAAATACGGACTGGTACGCGGGCAAGAACAAGCCTGGTGTAGCGGAATCCTACAGCACGAAGCTCCCCCTGGAGGCGATCGCCAAAGCGAGAGCGGAAGCGGATTTGGTTGTCGTCATCGCTCACTGGGGCGTGGAACGCAAAGATCGTCCGGTTAAGGACCAGACGGATCTGGCACATAAATATATCGATCAGGGCGCTGATCTGGTCATTGCGAGCCATCCGCATGTCGTACAGGGCTTCGAGGTATACAAAGGCAAATGGATTGCGTACAGCCTGGGTAATTTTATATTCACGACGAATGAGGAGCCGGCCACATGGGAAAGCATGGTTCTTCATGCGGAATGTACAAAGGAAAGGACCTGCGAGCTGCAAATGGTCCCGATCCTGACGAAATGGGCCCAGCCGGTTCGAATGACGGATGAGGACGGAGCCAAGCTGTTTGACAAGCTTAGCAGCCTGTCCATTAACGCCAAGGTGGATAAGGAAGGGAATATAACAGAAGGACCTCCTCCGCCGCAGCCAACGCCTACTCCTACGCCTACACCTAAGTCGGCGACTCCAACGAAAAAGCCGGCAGCAACGGACACGAAGAAGGACCAGGGAGCCCCTTCGCAGAAATCGGGAATCACCTCCGATAACGGATCGACGAAGTCCTCCGGAAATAATACGGGTTCTGCTACTTCCAAACCGGGAGAACCGCAGCAGACGGTCAAACCTAAGGGAAGCACATCGCCAAAGCCGACACCGACACCTACGGCGACACCGAAACCGAAAACGTCGGCCAAGCCGAAACCAACACCGACTCCGGATTCGGATAACAAGGACCCATAATCATCGCTTAGGAGAGTGAAGGACATCTAGTCGGATGCCTTCACTTTTTTATTGCTTTTCGTAAAGACTATGGCTAATCAGGATAATAAATACTTTCAAAACCACTAGATATATAGCATGGAATGGTTTAGAATATAATTATATTTTGAAACTCGATTTCGCTAGTTGAAACAATCATGGCGTGCATGTCCTGCCATTGTTCGGGCATTGACCATGCGCAGCTGGCGGCTCTTAAAGGCTGTGAAGAGGCAGCCAGGCCAGCCATTGAGATTTCTTCTCCATTCGATTATGCTATTGGAAAGTAACTATTATGAGAAAAGGAATGACCTCTATGGAATCCATTCGCAATATCTACTGCGTCGGCCGCAATTACGGCCTTCATGCGGCTGAGCTCGGCAATGAAGTACCGGATGAGCCAATGATTTTTACGAAGCCGACCCATGCGCTTGCTGTCATCCAGGGCCAGCCGATTGCGCTTCCGGGAGATCGGGGGGAGCTTCATTTTGAGACGGAGCTGGTGCTTCACATAGGGACTGATTATCAACCGGGAATGACCGTGGATCAGCTGGTGGATACGATGGCTCTGGGCATTGATTTTACGCTGAGGGACGTGCAGTCGGTTATCAAGAAGAAGCGCCAGCCTTGGCTGCCGGCCAAAGGATTCCGGAACTCGGCTGCGGTTACAGCATTTCGTGCCTTCCCGGGATCGGATAAGGTGAAGCAAACGGAATTTTCTCTGCGGCGCAATGGAGCGGAGGCTCAGCGCGGCAACATCAATGACATGATCTTCAACCTTCAAGTCATTGTCGATTACATAGCGAAGCATTATGGTCTGGGTCGCGGGGATATTATTTACACCGGAACACCGGCGGGTGTGGCGGCTGTGTCCTCGGGCGACCGGATGGAGCTCCTGTGGGGAGAAGAAACCTGGGGAGAATTTACGGTACAATTGGTATAATTGGGGAAGGATACCGGATGGATTCCAGTATCCTTTTTTCAATAGAGGGATTTCAACATTTTGAACAGCATGGGGGCAAACGAACTTTGGAGCGGTATCCTTTTCAATATGATCATTCCCGGCCCTTTCTTCAACAGGTTGGGAATTGGGTCGCGGACGTATTTTACGATATTTTACCGGAATCGGGGTTTGAGGTCCGCGATGAGCAGATTTACATGGCGTTCCAGCTCGAGCGGGCCTTTGCGGAAAAGCAGACCATATTTGCCGAAGCGGGCGTTGGCACGGGCAAGACGCTGGTTTATTTGCTGTACGCGATCTGCTACGCAAGATATACGAGAAAACCGGCTGTCATAGCCTGTGCGGACGAATCGCTCATTGAGCAGCTGGTAAAGCCGGAAGGTGACATCGCCAAGCTGTCTCGCCACTTGAACATGGCTATCGACGCGAGATTAGGCAAATCGCCGGACCAATATGTGTGTCTGGTTAAGCTGGATGAAGCCAGACTGGGACACGTTGACGTAGACACCTACTCGGATGTGTATGAGCAGCTGCCCGAATTTGTCCATGCCAGAGATACGATGCAGGCATTTCATGCCTATGGTGACCGTAGGCAGTACCCTTCTCTCAATGATAATCAATGGGAGAACATCAATTGGGATGCCTTCCAAGACTGCTTCGTATGCGATCGAAGGCATCGCTGCGGACAGACGCTTTCCCGGGATCATTACCGGAGAGCAGCGGATTTGATCATATGCTCTCATGATTTTTATATGGAGCATGTGTGGTCCAGTGAGGGAAGAAAGCGGGAAGGGCAGCTGCCTTTGCTTCCTGAGCACTGTGCTGTCGTTTTCGATGAAGGGCACTTATTGGAATCGGCTGCCCAGAAGGCACTGACCTATAAGCTGAAGCATGTAGTGTTTGAGGAGCTTATCACCCGACTGCTCAAGGGAGAGGTTCGAGAATCGCTGGCTGTACGCATAGACGAAGCCATTATGCTGAGTGAAGCGATGTTTGAGGTGCTCGAATCCCAGAGCAGGACGATTGCCGGATCGGACCGGAAGCAGGTCATACTAAATGATCGGCTGCTGCAGGCCATTCAAGCATTTCAACATGTGCTGACTCAGATTGAGGAGGAGCTCGTATTCGAGAGTGAGTTGTTTACTTTGAACGAGTACCAGCTGCGGATTGTCGAAGAGCATCTGGAGATGATGCAGAAGGCGCTTGCGCTGTTCCATCAATCCGACAATGTGATTTGCTGGGTAACCGAAAGCATCAACGGGCTGTCGCTCGTCATCATGCCGAGAATGGTGAAGGAAGTACTTCGCGAGAGAGTATTCAGCACGCAGATGCCGGTCATATTCTCATCGGCTACTTTATCCGTCGAGGGCTCCTTCGATTACGTTGCGGAGAGCTTGGGCATCGATAAGTATTTATCGTTCTCGGTTGAGTCCTCCTACGATTATGAGCATCAAATGGAGGTCATCGTGCCCAAATGGTCCCATAAAGGAACGTTCTCGGAGAAAATGAAAACCGCCGTACGGCTATTGAAGCATACGGAAGGGAGAGCCTTGATCCTGTTCCCCGCGAAGGATGAGCTCCTGAGGTTCAAGAATGAGATTGTCAACTACCCGGAATGTGCCGATATGCGCTTCGGGTTTGAGGGGGAGCGGGAGATTAGCCATCTGATAGCGGCATTTCAGAATGACGAACCAAGCATTCTGTGTGCGGTCAGCTTATGGGAAGGCCTGGACGTGCCGGGGCCATCGCTCTCCAACGTCATTATTTGGTCGCTGCCGTTCCCGCCGCAGGATCCGGTCTTTATGGCCAAACGGCAGGCTTCGGCATCCCCCTTCGAAGAAGTCGATATGCCGTATATGCTGCTGCGTCTGAAGCAAGGGATGGGTCGATTGATCCGTTCGCGGGAGGACCGCGGGATCATATCGATCTTCAGTGAGGAGCGTCCGGAGTTCGAAGGTGTATGGGAGCATATTGCGAGGCTGATGCCGCCGGGAGTACATTGGAAGGAAGCGCTGGAGCCTTCGCTTACGACATGACAACAACAGCCATGCAACCGCATGGCTGTTACCTTTTCTAGGGGAAGCGTACCGTATCGGAATAGGCTTCCCGTACCTCCAGCAGCTTGGGCAGCTGCTCCATGAACGTATCAACGAGCGCTGGATCAAAATGGCTTCCGCGCTCTTCCTTGAACAGAGCCAATATTTGATCAAGCTCCCATGCCTTCTTGTATACGCGTTCGGTTCCCAATGCATCGAATACATCGGCTATCGCCGTAATTCTTCCGTAGATGTGGATATCCTCGCCCTTTAACCCCCGAGGATATCCGGTTCCGTTCCATTTCTCATGATGCTCGTGAGCAACGATAGCGGCGGCTTTCAATATACGTCGTTTGGAGTTTTTGAGCAGCGAGTACCCGATTTCACTGTGGGTTTTCATAACGGCGAACTCTTCGTCTGTCAGCTTGCCCGGCTTTTGCAGCAGCTCGTCCGGAATGGCGACCTTGCCGATATCATGCATAGGGGAAGCAATCCTTAACAGCTCTGCTTCCTCTTGACTCATTCCGTGGCCGAGAGCTAACAGATAGGAATATTCAGCAACGCGCTTGACGTGGTTACCGGTTTCCTTGGAGCGGCTTTCGCCGATCTCACCCATCATATAAATGATTTCTTTTTGGGTTTCCTCAATTTCGGCCGATAGTAAGGCGGATTCCAGCGACTTTGCTACGTAGGATGCAGCCAGGGATAAATATTCAACGTCCTTATCCGTAAACGCTTCATCCTCTGTAAGCTTATTGACCGCTTGATAGGCTCCCATGACTTCACCCTCATTGTTGTGGAACGGGATCACCATCAGCGACTTGGTGCGGTAGCCGGTCTTTTTGTCCATAGCGATGGCACCGCTTAGCAGCACTTCTCTATACTCCATATTGGTATACGCATCGTTAATAAAAATCGGCAGCCCCGTAGCGATGGACCGTCCGACCAGGCCGGCATCGGCAGACATTTTGAGCGGGGGAACGCCATGAGCGACCTTGGAGTAAAGCTCGTTCTTTTGTTTGTCCAGCAGCCAGACGGTGCAGCGGTCGGCAACGATCATTTCTCTTCCCATATCCGCCATCAGAAGCAGCAAATGATCCAGGCACCGTTCATTCGTTATTTTGGAGACATAATGAAAAATAATCCGAAGCAGCTGCTGCGGATCATGCTCCTGTTTCTTTCCGGGCGCATTCACAGGGAGATCACTCTTCACATTATTATCCTCCCGAAGGGACTCTATTTTTTCAGCTAAGAAAATCATATTATAATGACTAAAGATCTGTAAATCATTTGTTTATAAGAAAATATTCAGGAAACCGGAAGTTCCCCTGGAATTCGGAGGAGGGTTTATGTTGGATTGGGTCATTGGAATCGTGTGCAGCCTGGTCATAGCCGCGGCGGCTTATACCAAAAGATCACTATCAGCGTCAGGCGCGGCTGCGGCTGTTATCGTAGGAACCGTAATGTATGTGTTCGGCAGCCTGTCGTGGTTCGGGACGCTGATCGTATTTTTTATTACCTCATCGCTATTGTCCAAGTGGAAGCAGCGCCGCAAGGCTGCGGTAGAACAGCATTATGCCAAATCAGGCAGAAGGGATGCGGGACAAGTATTGGCGAACGGCGGGATCGGCATGCTTCTTTGTATCGGTCACAGCCTATGGGCGCACCCGTTCTGGTGGGCGGCTTTTATCGGGGTCATGGCAACGGTCAATGCAGATACGTGGGCAACGGAAATCGGCGGACTCAGCAGGTCGATGCCCAGGTCTATCGTCAACGGGCGCAAGGTCCCGGCCGGAACGTCAGGAGGAATTACATGGCTCGGGCTGGCAGCTTCCCTGGCCGGGGGCATCGTAATAGGCGTATCCGCATGGGCGCTGCTTCAGCTTCAGGGAGTACCTGAAGCCGGCCAAGCGAATGAAGGGTCCTTAACGGGTCTGGTACTCCTAGGCGCCCTGGGGGGAATGGCCGGCTCGCTTATCGATTCGTGGCTTGGGGCTGTATGCCAGGTCATGTACCGCTGTAAGGTATGCGGAAGGGAATTAGAGAAGAGCCGTCACTGCGATACGGCGGCAGAACGGATTCGGGGAGCCTCGGTGATGACGAACGATGCGGTGAATCTGTTGAGCTCATGCTTAGGAGGGGCTGTTTGCCTGATGGTGTACCGCTTGCTGTAACTCGTAAGAACAAGCGCAAGCAGGAGTCAACGGGAGGAAGCTCTCCTGAGATACCATATCGTTAGTCCGAGTACAGTGAACAAGATGATGAACGCTACGACCCAAATCATAGTTATAATCAATTCTGTTTCCTCCATTCTTGGATTGACTAAGAACAGAGCGGCTTGCTCCGACAACGCTCTGTTTAAAGTTTGCGCCATTTGAGGAAAAAGAAATCATAAGACGAAAACAGCCGCCTGTTCCGATTGAACCTGCGGCTAGTTTGAATTATTCGTCCCGGTGATAGAGTCTGACAACATTTCTGCCCTCCTGCTTTGCTTGATATAGTGCTTTATCAGCTCGGAGGAAAAGCTCGCTCGGGTCCATGTCGCGGGAAGGGATCATCGTTGCCGTACCGGAGCTGATGGTGATATAAGGAGAATGCTCGGATCGGGTATGGGGGATTTGGAGCAGCTCCACCTGCTGCCTGAGATGCTCGGCAACGGTTCTGGCCCCCGCAGCGTCGGTGGAAGGAAGCAGAACGACGAATTCTTCCCCGCCATAACGCGCAATAAAGTCTCCGGGCCGCTTGGCGGCTTTCCGCAATGACTCCGCTACACGTTGTAAGCATATATCTCCCTCGATGTGCCCATATGAATCATTGTATCGTTTGAAAAAATCAATGTCGACCAGGATAAGCGACAGCGGAGTGGACATTCGGCTGCCCTGCTTCCATTCCTTGAGCAGGCATTCGTCAAAGCCGCGGCGGTTTGCTACCCCTGTTAAAGCATCGACGGTTGAAATTCTCTGGAGCAGCTCGTTCGTCTCGCGAAGCTGATTCTCCACATGCTTGCGGGCGGTTATATCCCTGGAGACCGTTATAACTTCTTTATTCAGGCCGCGTTTGTCGAGAATGGGCCTTGCCGTCGTTTCAAACCAAATATAGGTCCCGTCTTTCTTTCGGATCCGATAAGCGGACAGATCGATACGCAGATCAGTCAAGCTGGGCTCTTTATGCCCATCCGTGAATTGAAGATCGTCCGGGTGCAGCATATCAAATACGCTGCTCCCTATCAAGGCATCCGGTTCGTAACCGAGCAGGGTTCTAGAGGCGGGAGAAACATATAGGAAAGTGCCGTTCATGGCAATTCTTGAAATCATATCCGTCGAGTTCTCGGTTATCATCCGAAACATCTCTTCACTCTCGCGAAGGGCAGCCTCGTTGTTTTTTTGCATCGTGATGTTGCGCAGATTAATGGTGAATAAATTCTTCCCCGGATAGGTTCGCACATCGAACCATTTGCCCAGCGGGGAGAACCACCATTCAAACGTTTGCGGAGTCTGTGTTGTCAACGCTGCCAGATAGTAGTCATAGAGAGGGGTACCGGCAGCATCAGGAAAGCATGTCCAAAACGAAGCGCCGAGCAGGTCGCTGCGGCTGCGCTCCAGTAAGTGTTCAGCGGCGCTGTTCAAATAGATGAAACGTCCATAGCTGTCCAGACTAAAAATACCGTCTGAAATATTCTCCAATATTTCCGATAGAAAGGGGGAGGATGTAGGGTTCATCTCGCTGATAGAATAGGACTGCTGCTCTTCGACTTCCTTCAACGGTTCTAGCATATGGAGGAATCCTTCCTGCATATTATGCAATAATTGGTAACATGGCATAGCTTTATTTTAATGAATGAAGCGGGAGAGTTCAATGGATAAATGGAAAAAAACGGGCGGATTTTAACCATTCTCCAATACACAACCTGCCCTTGCTTTGAATGTACAATGTTTAAGGCTCGGGATGGGGCGGGAGAGCTGTTTCCGAAGGCTCAACTACGGCCGGACTGGCTGTAGCAACGGAAGAGCCAGCTTGGAGCTCCTGAAGCTGCTTCTCCAGCTGCTTGATCGATTTGGTCAGCTTGTACTGGCGGAAGAGCCCGATCAATCCGACAATGAGGCCGCCTAATAATGTAGAGCCAAGAATAACTAGAATGAGCGGAATATCCGCTTGGGTGAACAGGAATTGTACCCGAACCGGTTCTACGTTAATAACAGCAAATATGGCGGTAATTAGTGCAAATAATAATGTGAATATAATCATCCATTGAGCCCTCATGAGCTTAACGCCTCCTGTCATGCTGCAGGGTTATTATGGGATAAAAGAAAGCAAGGCTGCAGCATCATCATGTCCGCAGCCTTGCAGTCCAACTTACTTGGCCAGCTCTTCCATTTGCTCGAGCAAATCCTTGAATACATCCATAGCCTGTTGAATAGGCTCCGGAGTCGACATATCCACACCTGCACGTTTCAAAATATTGATGGAATAATCGCTGCCTCCGCTTTTCAGGAAGCCAAGGTAACGGTCCACAGCCGGTTGGCCCTCGTCAAGAATTTGCTTGGCGAAGCTGGTAGCCGCCGAAAAGCCGGTAGCATACTTATACACGTAGAAGCTGTTATAGAAATGAGGGATTCGAGCCCATTCCATTTCGATGTCCTTGTCGACGACCATATCCTTGCCGTAATAAAGCACGTTAAGGTCATAATAAATTTTGCTGAAATCCTGAGGAGTCAGAGACTCGCCTTGCTCCGCCTTTTCATGAATGATTTTCTCGAATTCGGCAAACATCGTCTGACGGAACACCGTCGTTCTGAACTGATCCATGTAATAGGTCAGCAAATACATTTTTTCCTTCGGATCGGTCGATTTCTTGAGCAAATAATCCATAAGCAGCGCTTCGTTCAGGGTGGAAGCGACCTCTGCAAGGAAAATCGTATACTGCGCATAGCGGTATTCCTGGCTGGCATCGGACAAATACGAGTGAATGGCATGGCCCATCTCGTGCGTGAGCGTAAACATGCTGTTCAAATTATCCTTATGGTTCAGCAGAACATATGGATGCGTGCCGTAAGCGCCCCAGCTGTAGGCTCCGTTTCGCTTGCCCTCATTCTCGTAAATATCAATCCAGCCGTCAGTGAAGCCTTCCTGCAGGATGTTCAGGTAATTTTGGCCCAGCGGCTTCAAGCTCTCCTTCACGGTCGCCTGCGCCTGCTCGTATGTAATATCCATTTTATATTCGTCTACCAGAGGAGCGAATAAATCGTACATGTGCAGCTCGTCGACCTTCAGTAGCTTTCTGCGAAGCTCCATGTACCGGTACATTAACGGCAGCGACTGATGGATGGTGTCGATCAGGTTGGTGTACACTTCTTTTTTGATGTTGTCTCCGTACAGGGACATTTCCAGTGTGGATGGGTACTTGCGAACCTTGGAATAAAAAATATTTTTGGTCACATTCGCAGCCAGCGTTGCGCCGATCGTATTCTTATTCTTGGCATACGTAGCGTACATGGCCTCGAACGCATTTTTGCGGACTTCACGATTGCGGCTTTCAAGAAATTGTATGTAACGGCCGTGCGTCAGCTCGACTTCTTCGCCCTGCTCATTTTTCACTTTGGGGAATTTCATGTCCGCGTTATTCAGCATGCCGTATATCGTATTTGGCGCTTGTGACAAGTTGCCGACCTGAGCAAGCAGAGCCTCCTCCGATTTGGAGAGCACGTGCTGCTTTTCCCGGATCATTTCATCGAGCGTCCGCTTGTAGAAGCTGAGCTCAGGATTGCTTATTAGCTTCTGCAGCTCGTCATCGGATAAGCTTAATATTTCGGGAGAGATGAAGGATAAGGCCTCGCCGGTTTCTACGCTTAACCTTTTGGCTTTTTCGGATAATGCCTGGTATGTAGGATCGGCGGTATCCTCATGATGCTTCATGTTGGCATACACGTAGAGTCTTTCCATATGTAACGAGATAGAGTCTTCCAGCTCGAAGCATTGCTTGATGGCGGCGGGATCCTTCAGCTTTCCGTGAAATGCGCCAACCTTTTGCAGGGCTTCCTTGACCTCTTGGTACTCTTTGTCCCACGCTTCCTGGTTAGGGAACAAATCTTCGAGCTGCCAGCGATGCTCGGCAGGCACGTCACTTCTCTTAAGTACTTGATTCATGGGAGGCCTCCTTGTATTTTTGGATGGTTTGGTTACACCGTCTGCGGCTGTAGGCGCTGAGAGCACGGTTCCCGCAAACAGGATACCCGTCATCACTAACGGAAAAAAACGCATAGTGCATCATGCCCCCCTGCAATTTTTTTCCTAGTATGACCGGATTGTAGCTATATTATAAGAGAATCTGAATTCGAAGTAAAACAGATCCTTTTGTCTGCACGAAGAGAACTATCCACGGTTAATGCAGGCTGAAAAAGCTGTAGACGATCAAGGTAAAAGAGAAAGCCACCATTACAAGAGCCAGGATGGCGAGGGGGCGCTTGACGGAGCTTGGCAGCGAATCTTTCTTCATAATTAATACGAGCGCAAAGCAGAACGAAACGATAATAAACGTAAGAATGGAAGCGGAATTACTCATTAAAGTCACCTCATTACAGCAGATCGGTTGTAGTGTGTCCATTTCTGGCAATAGAATCCTATTATCACCAATTCGACACGCTGCCGTGAATTCCTTGTTTTCCGGATGATGAAGAGGAGGGGATCAGGTGCTCTCCAATCATTGTACGAACCGTGAAGGCAAAAGAGAACCGGCGATGCACCGATGCCCCATGATTTCATGCTGGCTGCCGATAGACGAACGAAAGCTCCCTTCATCGGTCATCCCGGTAATCTAGGGAAGATCGAAGAGGGAGCTTCAGTTGAAACCATTAACCGTTGGATTTGACGAGCACCAGACGGCCTTTTTCATCGCGTCTTGCCTGGAAGCTGTCATCCGGCTGGATGTCGGCTTCCTCTACCAGCTCTTGAGGAATGGTCAGATGTCCTTTGTCATTGATCGATACGAAGAAACCGAACAGCTTGGTCCACAATCCGGCCAGCAGCACTCCGGCGACAACGACAACGACCAGCAGCCATTTTATGACAGGATTTGCGTCGAACCAGCCGTGCACCAGAGGGTCCTCGGTCAGCATTTTACCGGCTGTTAAAGCAAGAATGCCTGCGCCGATATACATGATCCAAGGAAATTTCTCCATCCAGCGGATGAACAGCGTGCTGCCCCAGACCATGATCGGAACGCTGATAAGCAGGCCGATGATGACCAGCAGGAAGCTTCCGTGTGAAGCGCCTGCTACAGCCATCACATTGTCGAAGCCCATGACCGCATCGGCAACAATGATGGTTTGAATAGCGGGCCACAGGCTCGGCTTGGCTTGAATCTCGTGATCCTTCTTATCAACAAGAAGCTTATAGGCGATCCATACGAGGACGACGCCGCCGATAAGCAAGAGAGCCGGCATCTTAAGCAGCCAGACAACAACCAGTGTGGCGGCGGCACGAATGACGATGGCCCCGATAGTCCCCCATAAGATAGCTTTCTTCTGATGCTCTTTGGGTAAATTTCTTGCTGCGAGTCCGATAACGATGGCATTGTCTCCGGCAAGCACCAGATCAATCAAAATAATGCTTAGTAATGCCGTGAAAAATGTCGGGTCTAACCATTCCATGTCCATACCGCTCCTTTGTTAAATAGTTTACATAAAGAAGACCTCTACCGTACGCGGTAAAGGTCTTCAGTAAACACAAAAGACCTCTACCGTATAGGCAAAGGTCTTGCTAACAACGTTGCGTTGCCAATAAAGCCGGGGCTTGCACCCGAACTGACGACTTTATTGTGACAGCTACTCCCCTTTGGAGGACGTCCTATGTAATTAAGTTTATTATAGGGGGAGGACAAGCTTAAAGTCAAGCCCTCGGCTCCAAAAATTGGCTATACTTCTTTTAGCGCCTGCATGATGGCATTCCATTCTTCTTGCGAACCGTCGAATTTGTCTTTGGAGAAGCGGTCCTCCGCCCAATGCATCAAGGCCGGCCTGCTTAGAAAGGTATGGCACTCCTCGCCCCATTGATCGGAGATTTCACGCAAGATGATCGTTTTGCCATTGACCTCTACCGTCATCATATTCCACTTGTCGCGTTTATAAATTAAGTGCTTTTTAATCATTTGTCCGGCTCCATTTCTTTTCACAAGATATCGGCTGAATCATACCTCAATAGGGGGAGGAAATCAAGCGCAGCAGTAATTAGCGCATGCAAATAAGCCATTGCCAAAAAATGGGCCAGCATGGTAAAATTCCACTAAGCCGGCGCAGGCAGGCTTGCAGCTGCGGCATAGGGGTCGCAGTAAGCAAAGATGAGAACAGTACAGGACAGGAGAGATGAGTATGGTGAACAAGCATTACGAGCAGGCCGGCGTCGCCATGACGTGCCGCTCATTCACAGAGTATGAGCTTATGTTTGCGTTGGACAAGGAACAACTGCAGGAGGGCCCGATCCTTGACGTCGCGTCCGGAGCGTCATCCTTCTCGGCGGAGGCAGCAGCCAAGGGATACCGGTCGCAGGCAGCGGATCCATTGTATTCAATGGATGCGGAAGCCATTAGGGAGCACGGCGAACGGGAGATTGAGCTGTCCACAAGAAAGCTGGATGCTATCAAGGATGTATATGATTGGAGCTATTACGGGGATTTGGACCGTCATCGCGCCATGAGAGAGCAGTCGCTTCAACGTTTTATCGAGGACTTTAAGCGGCATGAAGGCTCGGACAAATACACGGCAGCCCGGCTACCCGAGCTTCCGTTCGATAACGATTCCTTCTCGCTGGTGCTGTGCAGCCATTTTTTATTTTTGTATCAGGAGCAATTTGACGAAGCATTCCATTTACAAGCCGTACGGGAGCTTCTTCGCGTATGCCGCCAAGGCGGTAGAGTCCTGATATACCCTCTGTATTCACTGCGTTGGGAGCGGTACCCGGCCCTGGATTCTATGCTTGCCGAATTAAGTTCTGAAGGGATTACAGTTGAGACGGGGGTATCGCGCCTTGCTTTTATTCCGGAATCTACGGAATTTTTAATTCTAAAAAAATCATCCTGACATAGAGCTTGATTCTCTTTTGAATATTGCTTTATAATGATTCTGATGGTATAATCAACGTATTCGCCCTTAGATGGCGATACTTCTAGGAGGTTGTTTTCATTGAAAGGTACAGTTAAATGGTTTAACGCAGAAAAAGGCTACGGATTTATCCAAGTTGAAGGCGGCGACGATGTATTCGTTCACTTCTCCGCAATCCAAGGCGAAGGCTTCAAAACTCTTGAAGAAGGCCAATCCGTTGAGTTCGAAATCACTCAAGGAAACCGTGGTCCTCAAGCAGCTAACGTCATTAAGCTATAAGATCTAAAAACGGCGGCGTGAGACTCGAATAACCCCATCCTTTTTGGGTGGACTTACATCTTGGTATTGCGTCGGTTTTTCTTATATATTAGTGCCATAGCATCCAAAAAGAAAGCATCTCTCTAAAACTTCGGTTTTGGAGCGGATGCTTTTTTTTGTTGATATTTTCGTATGTACACAATTCAGTGGAACAACGGTATTAGGGTGGAGCAACAAAATCCGCCCCTTCTAACAGAGGCGGATTGTCTATCATTTCTCTATAATGAAATTAGTTCACGATGCGCAAAATATCATCTACTTCCTTGCGGGGAAGCTTGCCGGGGCGCTCAGCCGGATATCCCAGCGAGATGACCATATTGATCTGGCAGTGCGCCGGAATTTCGAGATATTCACGCAGCTGCTCTGAAGCAAGCAGGACCGGACCGGTCATAGGGCATGTAGCCATGCCGCGGGCATGGGCGGCAAGCATCAGATTCTGTGCAGCGAGACAGCTGCTCTTGATGCCTTCCTCTTCCCAGACCGACTCGGGAACCAGCTTAACGGGCTCGAAGATGCGGTCTCTAAACTTGGACGTATATGGAGTCGCCAAGCATACGATAAGCACAGGCGCATCCGAGAAAGCGGTAGCGTAAGGACCAAAGGATTTGACGAGCAGGCGTCCTTCCTTGCTGAGTCCGCGCTCTTCGGCCTCGGCCGCTTTTTTATGAAGCTGCTCCCATGTGAGCTGCTCGATGTGCTTGATTTTTTCGCGATTGACAATGGCGATGAATTCCCAGGTCTGGGAGTTGGTATCGCTTGGCGCGTAACGTGCGCAGTCGATAAGTTCTTTTATATCTTCAATGGCAACTTCCTGATCGGTGTATTTGCGAACGCTTCTACGTTCGTGGAGGATCGTTTTGAATTCATCATAATGCATTGGTTATTCCATCCCTTCAAGCTCGCCTAAGCATGGTTTGTGACTTGGTACTATGAGCTACCGTTCAATTATATCGGGTTTATGTGGGAATGACAACCTATGGATTCGTTTTATTGAATAACAACCGTATCCCCTTCATTCAGCCCGCTGATAATTTCGGTCTTATCCGGCGTCTCAAGTCCGATCTTGACCTCGCGCTTTTCCAGGGCTCCCTGCCCGTTTTGCAGCATAACGTAGTATTGGTCTTTATCCCGCTGGATGGCCAGGGTGGAGACGACGAGAGCATTCGGTTTCTTATCCGTAACAATCGTCGCTGTCAAGCTCAAGTCCGCGATAAGCTGCTCGTTAGGCTCCAGGGAGATAACGACTTCAAACTGGGCAGCCGCCGTATTGACCGTATCGCTGCTGGAGCCGTTGTTTTTGGCAAATTTGGATATATTGCTGATTTCCCCCTTCAGCTTCGTATTTTTCAGCGCATCGACGCGCACCTCCACCGGCAACCCGACCTTCAGATGAAACAAATCATATTCACCGATATAGCAGATCAGCTGCAGCTTGGTCAGATCGACGATTTTTCCGATGCGTTCGTTTTCTTTAACGGATTGCGGCTGCTTCGTGCTGTCGAACAGAAAAATACCGGTTTCGGGAGCCGTATATTGGGCGGATTGGAGCTTGTCCGTTTTTTGCTTAAGCTGGGTCTTCATATGCTCCAGATTCAAGCGGGTAATCTCTTCCTGCACCTCCTTGCTCTTGGAATCGGCATAACGCTGCTTGGCGTCTTTTTCCGATAAGCCTTCGGCGTCAGCATTGATGGTTTGATTAGGCAGATCCTTCTGGAATTGGGCGAGCTGAAGCTCAAGCTCCTGCTTCTTCATATTCGCCTGAAGCGTGGCGATTTCGTCATTCAGCGAAGTGGCGTCCAGTTGGAACATGACATCCCCTTTGTTGACCTGGGCGCCGTCGTTGACAGACCAGGCTTTGACATCGGCTGAAAAGGGCGCATTGACGTAGGTCTCTTTTTGATAGGAGGTTTTACCCTTTACCTCAACGGAATTGGTCAAATCCTCACGGGTCACCTTGAAGCTCAATGCGGATACAGCTGTGCCCGCCGCCGGCTGCGGCGGAGCTTTATGGCTTTGGATGTATAGCGTTCCTGAAATGCCTATGACGAGAATACCGGCGATGGCCGAAATCCATGTTTTCTTTTTCATTGAATGACTCTCCTAGTCTCGTTTGATTGCAGTTAACGCGTCGGTGCGCGAGGCCTTAACGGCAGGATAGATGCCGGACAGGACGCCGGTCAGAACCGCAAAGAACAGCCCCACAGGCAGGATCCAGCCGCTGATGAACAGGATCTCCTGTTCCGATCCCGGTCGGGGAGGGGAGAAGCGCAGCACGGCGATATTGATTCCCCAAATGACCCAATAGGACAACAGGATCCCGCAGGCTCCCCCGATGACACCGAGCAGGGCGGATTCCACCATGAACATGTGGCGAATTTGTCTAAGGTTCGCGCCGAGCACCTTCATGATGCCGATCTGCCGGCGCCGCTGATAGGTAGACATGGTCATCGCGACGATAATGGAGATGGAGGCGACAAAAAGGATGAAGAGGCCGACTCCGCCGAAGACAAGCCGCAATATGACGAGCTCTCCTTGCATTTGCTCTTCCCGATGAAGGTTCGTTTCCGCCGTCAGCTTCAGCTTCTTGATCAGCTCCTCGAGCTCGCGGACATGAGAGCTGGAGTCGACCTTCATCTTCACCTCGTTAAACTCGGGCTCAACGGTAACGACGCTATTTGAGCTGCCGCCTGATTTTTTGCTGTCGTTCGCATTGGCGGCGTTCATGGCGTCGCGGAGCTTTTTCCCCATGGCCGGGGAGATAAATGCGGTCTTCATGTGCATGACGACATCATCAGGCATGCCTTCCGGCTTTTTCAGAATCCCCACCACGCGAAGCGGGAATTGCAGATTGGAGACCTCTATGCCGTCGGAACGGAATATTTGTGGCTTCAGCACGATTTGCTTCTGGTATAACGGATACGACACCAGCATCTGCCGTCTCCAATTATCGGAGGCTTCCCGGCTGTCAAGCTGATCCTGCAGCATCTGGCTGCGGGCTTTGGAGATTTGGGCATCGAACAAGCCCATCGTTGCACCGTAGCTTAATATGATCGTATTGTCGAGATCAGCCGCTCCGCCTTGCTGAAGCTCGAAGCCGAACGCCTCCAGCGTATCCAGCTCGGTAGCGTATAAATTGTTGATGTAGCCTTTCTTGCTGTCGACTTCAAATTGAAATTGATCGAATGTCTGGTACGTTGCAATAGATTTCACATGAGGCAGCGTACGCAGGATGTCAATCTTCGCTTTGCTCAGCTCATAGGGTTTATTGGCATTCGTGTCCGCAGGATCGATATTGGGAGCCGATCCGCTGCGGATCGTAATTTCATCGGATTTCATATAATAGCTCATTTGGGTGCGGCTGTAATGGTTGATGGATTCCCCGAACGACAACGCTACGATGATGGAGGCGGAGCCGATCGCAATCCCCATGGCACATAAGGCCGTTACGACCATTCGCCGACGGAGCTGCTCCCATCCTAAGCGCAAATAATCATAAGCCTTCATTCCTCATCACCAGCCCATTGCGCGTCTTCGATCAAATAACCGTCCCGCAGCTGAATGACCCGCCGGGTCCGCTTGGCCACTTCCAGCTCGTGGGTGACGATAACAAACGTAATCTGTAGCGTCTGATTGAGCTCAATCAGGAGGTCGATAATTTCCTTCTCGGTTTTGGTATCCAGATTCCCGGTAGGCTCATCTGCGAACACAATGGTAGGCTCGGTTACCAAAGAACGAGCGATACTAACGCGCTGCTGCTGTCCGCCGGACAGCTGAGAGGGGAACATTTCGGTCTTCTCGCCCAGTCCGACCTTGTTCAGCAAGGCCATCGATTTCTCCTTGCGGATTTTGGGCTTCACGCCCTGAAATATAAGCGGAAGCTCGACATTTTCCCGGACCGTCAGGTGAGGGATCAATTCATAGGATTGAAAAATAAATCCGATATGGATTCTGCGGAATTCCGCAAGCTGATTTTCCGTCATTTTCTCGATCGCTTGACCGCTGATCAGAATGCTGCCCTGGGTCGGCTTCATCAAGCCGGCCATCAAATTCAGCAGCGTCGATTTGCCGGAACCGGAGCTCCCGAGCAGCGCAACGATTTCCCCTTTGGCAACGGAAAAATCGATGTCATGCAGAACCGGTGTTTCTTCGTTTCCGTTGCGGAAACGGTGTGATAGATGTTCTACTGCAAGCACATAACCCCTCCGTCATCTTCATGGTACATAAGCATGGCAAGTCCGATAGAACCCAGAGCCTCTCTAATGCAGTCTTTTTAGTGAGCTTTGCTCTGCTCTTTGGCTAGTCTTAGCGCCATCGGGAAGGATCAAGACGACGAACCTGCTTTCGAGAATGGAACTTTCCGGTATAGTAAAAAAAGCCCTTGTTGCAGGCAATGCAGCAGGGCTTTGCTGGACTCACACCATGCCATCACCTATATAGACGTCAGGATCGGGCATTTTCTTGCACTTTTTGCAAAAAATTGTGAGAAATTATGAATAATTGATGAAAATTCGGGAAAAATGAAGGATTAATCTTCAGGATATACATAGTGCAGCACCAGAAATCCGGCGACGCCGAGTAAAGAGAGCAGGGATCCGATTCCATACATCCAGTGGGGACCGAAGTCGCGGAACAGCCAACCGCCGAGCGTACCGCTGACCAGGCCGGCCAGTCCCGACCAGCAGACAGCAAAAATCGCCTGACCGGTCGACCTGTATTCATCCGGTACGCTTCGTTGAATATATCGGATGACAGTGAAGAAGAAAATACCGAAGGATATGCTGTGCATTGCTTGAACGGCAATGACCCATAACGGATTATCGATCTGGCTCATCAAGAGAAAGCGTATGGCATAGACGATCCCGCACACGGCTAGCAGCGGCAGCTCCTTGTACTTATGCCCATATTTGCTAAGCAGGAAGAAGGTCGGTATTTCACTGGCTGCCGAAACCATCCAGGACCATCCGACGATCGTTTGGTCCGCTCCGAGCTGCTTCAGGAACAAAGCCAGAAAGCCGTCATTAAACCGGTGGGCAACGGAGACAATCGTAATCGCCAGCAAGAAAAACAAGAGTCTACGGGAGGCCACAATCTGCACCAGGCCGGCGAATTCCAGCTTTTTGCGGGAATGGCTCCGCGCATCCGTCAGCATGAGCGACAGCACAAGGGAGAGGCTGATAGTGCAGAGGCTTAGGACCGCGGTAAGGCTCGACCCCTGCTGCTTGAGCAGCATGCCGAATACAAGAGAGGCAACGGCAAAGCCGATAGAGCCCCAAATCCGGAAAGAGGCGTAGCTTTTGCTCGTGCCGCTGATACTGAGGAGCGTCAGGCTGTCGTTTAATGAGCTGGTAGGAGACTGAAAAAAGAAAAACAGGGCCATAAAGAACATAAGCAGACCGAAATGTCCGGTATGAAACACGATGAAGGCCATGATGAGTTGGCCCGCAAGGATGCATACCAAGATCTTTTTCACCGTTTGAAGCTTGTCGCTGATAATTCCCCAGAACAAATTGGATACGATGCCGATCATAGGCCCGATAGAGTACAGGAGACCGATCTGGATCGTCGAATAGCCTGCGGACTGGAAGTACAACGGGAAGTAGGACACGATAATAGCCATTGTCATATAAAAAGAAAACGTGAATCCGCGCTGGATTCCGAAGTTCGTTTGTTTTGCCTGCATGGTGCTTTCCACTTGCTTAATCACTCGATTCTATGATTTTAATGTCATTTGAAACGGCGGTTTGTCGCTTGACTTGAGCACCTGCCGCAGCACGAGCCATACGACCGACGCCTCTGCGGCGAGTCCGAGTGATTGAGCCAATGCTCCCACCATCCCGTTCCAGCCCGGCGTTAGCACGATAGTAAGCACCAGGGAGATAAGCGTGACGGACACGTTCGCAGCCTGGGACCAGACCATCACCTTTGTTTCACCGCGAAGCATAATCATGCCGTTTCCAAAGTCAAGCCAAGGAAACACAAGCGTCGTAATCATGAACACTCGAAGTGTGTCCAGGCTGGCGTGCATGAGCCGTTCGTTGACACCCATTACATTTTCCATAAACCACGGCCCTACAGGGGTATAAGATAACAGAGCAATGAGAATGCTCGGAATAAAGGCTAATACGAACGTAAACCGCATAACGGCTTTAGCGTCTTTGCGGTAAAAATTCAAAACGATTTGATGAATATAAGAGAAAAAGCTTTGCACCAGATTCGTCAAGCTGCCGGCTATAGCAAATGAAGCGATGGCCAGCTGAAAATCCGTCGTTTTGCCTAAAAACGCGTTGACAGCGGGCCCTACAATAACGGCAATAACTGAAGAATAAAGCAGCGGCCGGTAAAAATGGAAGATTTGCTTCGGCTTTTCAATCGGATGGTCCGGCTTTTTCTCGGGTATTTTCTTCAGCAGTGATCTGCCTTCCCAAATACTGACGGCTGCCTCGACCATCATCCCTGTCAAAAATAAAATGGCTCCGACCCGGCCGCTGTTAACTTGATCGGTATGGATGAAATACAATGACAGCAAGTACATGGCTACGAGCCGGATCACCATGCCGATGGTCAGCCATTTGGTCCGCATATTGAAGATGATAATCCCGTGATACAGGCACCGAAGACCGGAGAAGATGCTGACGAACATAAGAATCTGATACACCTCGACCATCGGCTGTATCATGGAAGGCTCCGCTCCGAAGAAATGCAAAAACACCCATTTGCCGATGGGAGTATAGCAGATCAATGCGCCTAGCAGCATAATGCAGGCTAATATGTACCAGCTGATAACCGACATCGCTCGGAACGATATCCGGTCGCGGACCAGGGCCGAGCAGGTTTGCCTCATCAATACGGCCGGTCTTTCGGTCAGACCCAGAATACTTAAAGGCAGAGCATAGCTTGCGATGATCACTTCCGGCTGTGCGGAGCGCGCAAGCGTACTGTTAATAATAACGTGGGAAATGGTAACCAGGCTTGCTGAAACGCCTAGCGGGATAAAGAAAGCAAGCAGCTGCCGAAACGTTACTTTCTGTTCTTGGGTGTTCATAGGTGCACTCCTACCTGGTAGTTTAACGTTAACAAAGCACGCTAAACAGTATAGCATATATTCCTTGATATGAGCGCGGAAAATTTCGATAACTACTGGCAGAGGGCCGCGGCTTCATGGTACAGTAATGGAGACAAAAACGAACGCTTAAACAAGAAAGGCGGAACCTCCATGACATGGACTTTTGTAACAGACGAACGCCTTGGTATCCCCCTTCCGCATTTGGAAAAGGACTGGGAGGATTATACGGAGGCGGAACGGTCGGAGATCCTGCTGCGCTGGGAAGAGATTCGCGGAACGATTCCGGATCAGGTGAAAAAGCTCGAGCGCATTATCATACGCAAGCAAAATCAGCTGGATGTCGAGGATAACTTTCAAGTATCCTGCGAGCTGAACAGCGAGATTGCCGAATTGGCGGGCACGATCAACGAGCTGCATCTCTGGTTTAGAGTCAATCAGGAAATTACGGATTCGGCGGCTCATCATTAAGCCTCGGCAGAGTTTTCTCATCATGATAGAAAGCATCACTTTACGGGTCAGCCAATGAAAATCATCCAGTGATTTAAGGTGGGCATTGTCCTTACTTTGTAATATAATAAAGGTTATGAGTTTGATAGGAAAAGAGGTGAGAAGCACCTTGGCATGGACGGAAGCGGTAACCCGGGTATGGAATATACTGAAGGATCACAAGCCGTCGCTCTATCCTATGGAAGAATGGGATGAGCTGCACGATATTCGAATAGCCAAGCTGCCGGCGGAAGGACTGGATCCGGGAAGTCAGCCCTACGCTTTGGCGACTAAAGCGGGCTTGCATTTATTAAACGAGAGTCTGGATAAATCCCATTCCCTATCCCAGGAGATCCATAATCCTACAGGCAGCTATTGGCACGGGATTATGCACAGGATGGAAGGGGACTACAGCAACGCAAAGTACTGGTTTCGCCAAGCCGGTGCGCATCCGGTTCATGAATCGCTGCTTGCAGCTGCTCAAGAAGCTTGCAGGAGCTATGACATCGACAGCATCAGCAGCGACTCGATGAAGAGCAGGCTGGCTGCGTTCATTTCCGGAACAGCATGGGATACAGCTATGTTCACGGATCTTGTTGAGCAGCAGGTCACCGTAGTGCAGGATGATACGGCGGACGAGCTGCTGATCGAGCTGCAGTGGCTCGAGATCCGATTGTTACTGCAGTATTCGTATCAAAGGAGCGGGGGGAACTCGCTTGAGCTTTGAGTCTCGTCATATTTCGCGCGTTCCTAACAATTCCTTGCATCTTATGCTGCGCGTTTATCGTTATGTGCTTCCGGAGGTTCGGGAGCAGTTGAATTACTGGCGGGAGATTGCGGAGCGCATTCCGGATCCGGAGCTGCGCAGCCAGGCCATTGCCAGCATGACCAGCAAGCAGTTTCACTGTCAAGGCGGGGCTGTCTATGCCGTCGCCAATTTGCCGATGCGTCATGTCTTGATTCCGCTCATAGTGGCTCTGCAAACGATCAGCGATTATTTGGATAACCTGTGTGACAGGAGCACCTCGCTGGATGCTGACGATTTCCGCATGCTGCATCAATCGATGCTGGATGCCGTTGATCCGGCGGAGCCTTTGCACGACTACTATGCCTACCGTACGGAGAAGGATGACGGGGAGTACTTGAACGGGCTGGTCAAAACCTGTCAGGCGAGTATCCGGCTGCTGCCTTCGTATCAGCTTGTGGGGGAGCATGTCAGACGGCTGGTGGGCTTATACTGCGATCTGCAAGTGTACAAGCATATACGCCATGATTTGCGGGAAGAAGCGCTTCAGACGTGGTGGAGCAAGCACGAATCGCAATATCCGGCCATAAGCTGGAATGAGTTCGCAGCCGCAACCGGATCGACATTAGGCATGTTCATGCTTTTCCTGGCCGCTTCCGACCCGGAATTACAATCCGAAACAGTGAATCATATTGATGCCGCTTATTTTCCTTACATATGCGGTCTGCATATCCTGCTTGATTACTTAATCGATCAGGAAGAGGACGAACTTGGCGGCGATTTAAACTTTTGCAGCTATTACGCTAACATGGATCAGACGATCGAGCGGATTGCTTTGATTGTCCGGGAAGCCCGGAGCAGGGCCGATCGGCTGGACCATCCGGCCTTTCACCGTATGATTATCGAGGGCCTGCTTGCGCTCTATCTCTCCGATCCGAAGGTGAAGGAGCAGAAGCAGGTTAAGCAAATATCGCGGGAATTGATGAAGGGGAGCCCGCTGACCCGACTCTTTTTCTTTATCAACAGTGTTTGGATTCGCAAAACATCATAATTTGCCAGCACGGAACGTGCATCATTTGGGAGGAACCATACATGTCTATTAAAAAAATAGCCGTCTTGACTAGCGGCGGAGATTCGCAAGGTATGAATGCAGCAGTGCGCGCGGTGGTGCGCAGCGGTTTGTTTCACGGACTTGAAGTGTTCGGCGTACAGCGTGGCTATGCAGGTCTGATCAATGACGATATTCGCGAGATGGACCTGCGCAGCGTAGGCGACATCATTCAACGCGGAGGAACGATTCTGCAAACCGCACGCTGTAAGGAGTTCACGACACCGGAAGGACAGCAGCTGGGTGCCGAAAACCTGCGCAAGAGAGGTATCGACGGACTGGTCGTTATCGGCGGCGACGGCTCTTATCAAGGTGCGAACAAGCTCAGCAAGCTGGGCATCAAAACTATGGGCTTGCCTGGCACCATTGACAACGACATTCCGTTCACCGACTATACGATTGGATTCGACACGGCTGTTAGCATCGTGGTGGATGCCATCAACAAGCTTCGTGATACGATGAGCTCCCATGAGCGTTCTTCCGTCGTGGAAGTCATGGGCAGACATTGCGGAGATATTGCATTGTATGCCGGACTTGCCAGCGGCGCCGAAACGATCCTTGTTCCGGAAGTACCTTACGACCTGGACGAAATGGCTCAGCGGATGAAAGTCAATTTCGGGCAAGGCAAGCGCCATAGTATCATCGTTGTAGCCGAAGGCGTCGGCAAGGGCGAGGATATCGCCAATGAAATTTCCAAGCGTAACGGCATTGAGCCTCGTGTGACGGTACTGGGACATATTCAGCGCGGAGGCACTCCGACGCATAACGACCGGATTCTGGCCAGCAAGCTGGGCGATTTTGCCGTGCGCAAGCTCATTGAAGGCGATTCGGGCAAATCCTGCGGTGTTATTAAGGGCGAGCTTGTAGCTACGGATATCGATCTGGTAGTCAATACGAAAAAAGAATTTAACATGGACTTATACGAGTTGACGAAGCGTTTGTCCCAATAATCGCATAGGTCTTCTAATGGAAAACCCGTTCGAGCTTCTCCTTGGGAGGAGAGGCTGCGACCGGGTTTTGTTGTGCACGTTGCTCTAATTAGTCGGCAAGAGCCGCCAAAATTTCCTTCGTTGGACGATTTCCCTTTCTGGCGTATACAATCTTTCCTTCCCGATTGATGACATATACGATGCGCTGCTGGCCAAGAAGGAAGACCTTGCCGACGTCGTACAGCTCCCGGATTCGTTCGTCCTTATCGGATACAAGGGGGAAATCGTAGGCATATTTTTGAGAAAAACGCTGATGCTCTTCCATCGTACCCGGGTTGATGCCGAGCACAAGGGCGTTAAACCGGGCGTACTGCGATTTGGAATCGCGAACGGCGCATAGCTGTTTGGTGCAAATGGGTGTTTCGTCCTTAGGGTAAAAGATAAGAACGATCGGCTGCTGCCCTAGTGAATCGTTTAATCGGACAGGCCCAAGAGTGCTTTCCGCTTCGAAAGCCGGAGCGGGTTGACCTATGGCAAGCATGGAGGCTCATCTCCTATCGGGGTCTATGATTAGTCCCATTGTAACGAAAAGC
The DNA here is from genome assembly GCF_002042965.1 of Paenibacillus sp. 32352. Classification (GTDB taxonomy): domain Bacteria; phylum Bacillota; class Bacilli; order Paenibacillales; family NBRC-103111; genus Paenibacillus_S; species Paenibacillus_S vulneris. The sequence goes on from NZ_MZNT01000001.1 coordinate 576,333, forward strand.
GGAAAACACATGCAAGCCGGTCCTGAATCTGTTACCATAAAGGACATAGCTTAATATCGTCCTTCAAGGAGAGAAGCCCTATGTATTTGTACAAGCTGGAAGTGGAATTACAGGAGCAGAAGGTGTATATGGCCGTGCTGGCAGAGAATGAAGCCCAGGCATTCGATTTCCTGGAAGAGCACCTGGTCCGCCATTTTGTCAGCAATCCGGAAGTGGTGGAAGCAAGCATTATTGAGAAAAAGCGGGCTGTGACAGGAGCGGGTTATATTATGGAGACTCATATGAAGTAAGAAAGGGCTGCAAATAGGAACTTCCTGTTATTGACTTGTTATACATATTATACTAAAATGTATGTAAAATAACGAACAGAAAAGGAGCTGCCCGATATGAAAATAACCATTTTAGCAGGAAGCAACCGCAAGCAGTCCACAAGCTCGCAATTATGCCGCTATATTCAAACGGTATTGGAAGGTCATGAATGCGATGTAACGCTGATTGAATTAAATCAGCTTCCCATTCCATTCTACAGTCCGGATGCAGAATATGCAGACGAGAATTTGCAATTCATGAAGACACAGCTGCTGGAGGCGGACGGGATCGTGCTGGCGACTCCGGAATACCATGGAGCACCGACAGGGGTATTGAAAAATGCGCTGGATCATGTAGGCTTCGACCATTTCGACGGGAAGGTTGTGCTGTCTGTGAGCTCAACAGGGGGAGCGGTGGGCGTCAGCTCGCTGCAGCAGCTGCAAACGATCGTACGCAACGTGCACGGGATTAACTGCCCGGAATGGATTTCGATTGGCGGAGAGCAGCGGCTCTTTACTCCTGAGGGGGTGCCCGCCGATAGCAAAACGAAGGATCGGGTACACCGGACGTTGTCCTATTTTGTCCAAATGGTGAGCAAGTTTCGCAAGTAACGAAGAGTTGGAGTGGAATCAGGTATGACCATCTTGAACAACGATTGGCAGGCTCTGCTTGCTTCGGAATTTGAAGAGCCTTACTACAAGGAGCTTCGCCAATTTTTGAAGAATGAGTATAACACCCGTACCATTTATCCTGATATGTATGATATTTTCAATGCCCTTCATTTGACCCCTTATGCTTCGGTAAAGGTCGTTATCCTGGGGCAGGACCCTTATCACGGACCGGGCCAAGCGCATGGATTGAGCTTCTCGGTCAAGCCGGGGGTGCCTGCACCTCCTTCATTGCAAAATATGTTCAAGGAGCTTCAGGATGACTTGGGCTGTACCATACCTAATAACGGATATTTGGTACGCTGGGCCGAGCAGGGCGTGCTGCTGCTCAACACGGTGCTTACCGTGAGGGAAGGGTCACCCAATTCTCATAAGGGAATGGGCTGGGAAAGATTCACTGATCGTGTCATCTCGCATCTGAACCAAAGGGAAGAGCCCATTGTGTTTATCCTGTGGGGAAGTCATGCCCAGCAAAAAATGCAGCTGATCACGAACCGCCATCATTTCATCCTGCGGTCGGTTCATCCGAGCCCGTTGTCGGCTTATCGAGGTTTTTTCGGCAGCAAGCCCTATTCGCAAACGAATCAATTTCTTAAGAGTATCGGCTCGCCCGAAATTGACTGGCAAATTCCGAACTTATAATATTCCAAGATCGTCGAAGACCCCGCCGGAGCTGCTCCGTACGGGGTCTTATCATGGGATGACAAAAATAAATTCACTTATAATCTACATTCGCGGTGTACGTATTAACCGCATTCCACAACAAAAACTCGTCTACGCCGTTATCCTTCAAAGCCCTGATTTGCTCTTCAATTTCATGCTTGCCGTATTTGATATAGCCCTGAACCCAGGAGGCGGTGAAATCCTGAATCCACGGTCGGACAATAGGTTGGATGCTGCTGATCGGCTCGAGCTTTTTATGTGTATCCTTGATGGCGCCGTTAATCGTTACATAAGGCTCGGCATCGGGAACCTTGGCGCCGAACCAGCCAGGACCATAGTGGCTTGGATAAATCATCGGGCAGATGACGTCCACATTTTCCGAAATTTTCTCGAAATCTTGTCCGATCCCTTCCGCCGCAGGCACGGAAGCTGCATATCCGAAGATATCCACCGAGACTCTGACACCCAGAGGGGCCAGCTGCTCATGAGCATATTTCACAAATTCGGCTACCGCATCGATTCTTGAACGCTCGTCTTTGTCATATTTTAATGTATCCGCACGTTTCTCAAAGCCTTCCGGGAAGCGGACGTAATCGAACTGGATTTCCTTGAAGCCTGCTTTGGCTGCTTCTTTGGCAATGGCAATATTATAATCCCACACTTCTTTTTTGTACGGATTGACGAAGCTGTCTGGCGTCGCTTTTCCGTTGCCCCAGACGCTTCCGTCCGGATTCAGGAAGGAAAGCTCGGGGTGCTTTTTGGCCAAGACGGTATCCTTGAATACGACAATCCGGGCAATCGGATACACTTGATGCTCCTGCAGCGTGCTTATGAGCTTGGGCATATCGGGAATGATCTTTTGGGTCGTTTCCATCGCCGCCAGCTCGGCGTTGCCGGTATCGTATGTAATGTAGCCCCAGTCGTCCTTAATATCGATAACCATGGAATTAAGCTCGGTATCATCCATTAGCTTCATCAATGTATTGAGCCTGGAACCGCCCGCGCTGTGGGCAGTGACGTATACGCCCTTGACCTTGGGTGCGTCCTTCTGCGGGTCTATCTTGTTAACGGGTCTTAGGTAGCTTCCGTCAGAGCTGTTCGAGCCCGAAGCCTGCTGGACGACGGCATTTTTCGAATCAAGCGAAGCTTGCACCAGCTGTTCGAAGCTGACATCCGGATGATCTGTTTGAACCTGACCCATGACCATCAAGAGCGATGCTAATAATAATTCCATGCTATTCGATCTCTCCTTGCCAGAATGATATGTTTTATTATAATAAAAGAGTCAGTAGGTTCATAGAGAACTTTGACGCATTTTGTAGAAATGTGTGTTTCATTATATTACCCAAAAGAGGACCGGTGCTATGAAAAAACAAATATGGACCCTGCGTGGACTTCTTTTCTCTTATTACGCAACTACAGCGGTTCTAATGCCTTTTCTTCCTATTTATTTCGGACTTAGGGGCTATTCTTCATCGCAAATCGGTTTATTGATGATGTTCGGACCGTTCGTAGCCATATTCGCACAGCCTCTTTGGGGATATTTAAGCGATCGCTATAATACATCGAAGCTGATTATTGGCATTCTGTGGCTGCTTACGTTTCTGTCTAGCGCAGGAATTTTTTATACGAACAGCTATATGTGGGCGTTTCTTTTTATGCTGCTTCTTTATTTCTTCATGCTGTCCTCGGTACCGCTGCTGGATAGTCTGACCATCAAGGCGACGATACAGGCGGGACTTACCTATGGATCGGTGAGGATGTGGGGATCAATGGGGTATACGCTGACGGCGATGACGGCGGGTCTTGCGCTTATCGCTATGGGCGGAGTTCTGCACATCCCTTGGCTCTATTGGTCACTCTGGATTCTTCCGTTTGCTCTGCTCTATTTCTTGAAGGATGATAAGGGCAGCGGCCAGCGGATTTCATTAAGCGCGTTGTCGAGTGTGCTTCAGAACCGGCTGTTTTTATGGTTTCTGTTTCTTGTCTTTATCTTGATGGTGCCGCATCGGATGAATGACGGGCTGTTTGTGCTTTATTTAAAGGATTTGGGTGCCAGCGATTCGATGGCAGGATGGGCTTGGGCGCTTGCCGCGCTGAGTGAAATCCCTACATTCGCTCTATTTGGAAGAATCATGCACCGGTTTCACGAGCTGGCGATCCTTGGCATTGTAGCTGTACTGTATACCGTTCGCTGGATACTGTATGCTTGGATTACGGATCCGAATCTATTGATTTGGTTTCAAATGTCGCACTCCGTTACGTTTGCCGTCTTTTGGATCGTTGCGGTGCAGTATGCCGTTCGGCTGGTTCCGGAATCGATGCGGTCTACGGGTCAAGCCATGCTGTCGGCGGTCTTTCTGGGCCTTGCCGGCATTACAGGAGGATTTGTAGGCGGATATATTAAGGATGAGTGGGGAGGGCACGCCATGTACAGCTTTGGAGCCGTATTGACGGCTGCTGCTGCCGTTCTTATCCTGGGGACGCATGCTTACTTGCTCAGGCAAAAAAAATCATCCGGCCTTGATGGCGGATGAGAGGTTGATTATTTGTTGGTTTGATGGTTTGCGTTATCGTGCTGTTGATGAGCTTCGGCAGCCGATACGAGTTCTTTCTTTGGTGCAGGGGATTCTTCGGTAGAACCTGAGTTGCCGTTGCCTGTTGTAGCGTCTTTAAACTCGCGGAACATCTTGCCGAAACCGCGTCCGAGCTCGGGTAATTTGTTCGGACCGAACAGCAGCAAAGCAACGAGAGCGATTAGTATGATATGCCATGGTGAGAGTGCGCCCATGCGATCAACCTCCGTTTTATAGTCTTGAATCTATCATACCATTATTTAAGGTATTTATATGTATAAATTATTACGAAAACATAAATTTTTTCGGCTAAAGTCGAAAATAAAGACGCCCTCAGTGGAGCAAGGCGTCTTTTTGATGTTCGGAAATGCTGTATTGAATAATTTCCATTGCATCCTCCGCTTCCAACGCTTCAAGCCCGTTACGCAGTACAATCTCAAAATCGAGTTCGGACCGCTTCAGGAAAGGATACAACTCGGGAGTCAATCTCATCACAATCGTCGATAACTTTACTGTTTCCACAAGCATCACCCTTTCTCATCATCTGGTGGAGAAGAATAGGCAAAACTTCCGTGAGCAGAACAGGTAAAGCATGAGGATGGAGTGAAATTACTGACCTCATTATAACATATTTTATGATAAAAGGTATGGGATATGTTTCTAATAATTTCTTTAGACGATCTTGATCTAACCTCGTCTGAACTGCCCCATGATGGAGATGGTTTCCACTATGTTGACGAAGGCGTCGGGTGCCGCTCTGCGGATCAGATGCTGCAATTCGACGAGCTCGTATCTTGTCGTTACGGTCATAAGCATGTGCTGCTGATGCTTGGTATAAGCGCCTTCGGTGCTCAGGACCGTCACACCCCGCTGGATCTTCATCAGCTGCTCAAGCAGCGCGTCTTTATTGCGGGTCACGATGAATACGGTCACCTTCAAATGCCGGGTATGGATCGTATCGATAATTTTGCCGCTAATGAAGATGGAGAGCATGGAGTATAAGGCCAGGTCCCAATTTTCCTTGAGATAGCCGAGAGTGACTATGACGATTCCATTCAAAACGAACAGAGAGGTCCCTAACGGGAAATCCCGTTTTTGCGTAATGATGGAGCCGATAATGTCGAACCCGCCGGTGGAGCCTCCCACCCGCATGCAGATGCCTGCGCCTATCCCGACTAGAACCCCTCCGGTCACAGCTGCCAGTATCTCGTCTTGAGCAAAAGCATGCTTAGGAATGATGTTCATGAGCCAGGAGGTGACAATGACAGAGACGACGCTCAGAATAATGAATTTACGCCCGATCTTCAGCAAACCCCATATAATGACAGGAAGGTTGCTGATAAAATATAGCATTGCGATATTCCAGCCGGTCAAGTATCCGACAATCATGGAAATGCCGGAAATGCCGCCGCTTAGCAGCTGATGCGGAATAAGAAACGAGTTGAAGCCGATGGAAACCAGTACCGAGCCGATAATCGTTACTATGATAGAACGGGCCCAATGATAAACCATAGAAGGTGCCTCCATAATGTCATTGTACATCTATATACAGTATGGAGCTTGTTTCCTGATTTCAATCATGAGCGGTACATAACGGGAACCATATACGCAAGAAATAGCCCTGCGGCAGCGAAGGACTTTCGCCAGCAGGGCTGGGTACGGCTTATTTTCTTTTGAATGAACCCGATCGGGTGCTTGTGCTTGGCGAAGATTTCGAGCTGGAGCTAGGAGCTTTGTAGGTTGGGCTCGAACCGTCGTTCTTGCGAATATTGCTGCTTGAGCTGCTACTTCCTGAGGAGGAAGGAGGCGTTGTCGCTTTCGAACCGGTGCTGAAGCTTCCTTTCCGCTCGGTGGTCGACGGCGCCGTCGTGCTGCTTCCGGATTTGGATGTCGACGAATTGGGCGAAGCCTGATTTTTGCCGTAATCGTCATACCGCTGCGTACCCGTATATCCGCGATAATCGCTGCTTCCCCGGCTGCTGTTGAACCAGCCGCCCCCGAACAAGGACTGCAGCAAGGAGGCCGCTACATAGCCTTGAAGGAAGGAGGAGTCATAATTTTGCTTGGCATACTCGATGGAATCCAGCTCTACCAAGGTGTTGCTTGCGTTGTTAGGATCCTTCTGCAGGTTGATGATTTTATTATCGTATACAAGGAACATTTGATCCGCCGATTCCTTGCTCGTTTCCTTCGGCTTTTCGTTGCCCGCGATTTCCTTCGCTACGGTAGGAACGTCCTTGCCTTCGACGGAATAAATTTTGGCCGTGCTTTTACCCTGGCCCTGAACGTCAATTAAGGAGTAATTGTCTTTAATATAATTGCCTGCGTTGCCGCATGCCGTAAGAAGGGCAAAGACCAGCAGCATGGCAAGCCACTTGAACGATCGCTTTTTCATCGCAGTATCACCTCCATACAAAGATGCGAGCGAATCTTGGGCGGCAGCAGGTCAAGATTAACGGCTGCCTTTGATGAACTTGATTTGTCCCACCGGCGTCTTGCTTCCCTCCATCGCGATAAACTTGCCGTCCTGCCATTGAAGGAAGAAGTATCGTCCGTCCGGTCCGAAATAGCGCCAGATCATGAGCTCGTCATTGCCGCGGAAATCCGTATGTCCGTCCGCCCGAACCATGTCGCTGCGATGGTTTTCCAGCTGGAACGTAGCTTCGCCGTCAAGATCGAGCTCGGTCGGCACGTCATGAGGGCTGTCCAGCGAGCCTTCAACAAATTGGCAGAGGAAGCATTCGTAGGTGCGACCCTTTTCGACCAGCAGGCAGGCGAAGGAGTTGCCGTTCTGCAAGTAATAGGCGTACCGGTGAGGCGGAAACCCTCTATCAAAATAAGTAAGCTTTCCCGAGACCACATATTCCTCGAGATCCACGTTTATAATATCTCCGACCTGGGTTTCTTCAACAGGATTTGAGGCCTTAACAGGAGGCTCTTCTTTGTTGCTTTTAATGATGTTACCCACTCTTTTCCAAATCGACATAGCCATTTCCCCTTTACGATATATCATAAAAAGATGATCTTCTTGAGACTATTATACATATTATATACGATCAAGCGGAACTTAAGGTTTCACCGTGAAATTTCTGGAATATCATTTCCGTTTGTGGTATAATACTAAAGATATTCTTAAGTACGGCCTTGCGTATTTAAATTCGAATGCTTCGGACGCATTTTGCAGATACAATATAAGGATATAGGAGTCGCACTTAAGGGTAAAAATAACAAAGAACCCTACATTAAAAGGAGATTAGATCATTTGAAAACTTTTGCAGAATTCGGCTTAGAGCCAAAGGTACTTCGAGCCATTACAGAGATGGGTTTTGAAGAATCCACACCAATCCAGGAAAAAGCTATTCCCATCGCAATGGATAACCGCGACCTGATCGGGCAAGCACAAACCGGTACAGGAAAAACCGCTGCCTTCGGAATTCCGTTGGTTAACAAAATCGATGTGAAGGAAGAAAAAATCGTCGCTTTGATCATGTGCCCTACCCGCGAATTGGCCATTCAGGTGGCTGAGGAGATCGAGAAGCTTGGAAGATTCAAGGGGATCCGTTCCCTTCCGATCTACGGCGGTCAAGATATCGTGAAGCAAATTCGCGCATTGAAAAAGAGACCACAAATCATTATCGGTACTCCAGGCCGTTTGCTTGATCATATCAACCGCAAAACCATCAAGCTGGACGACGTGCAAACCGTTATTTTGGACGAGGCGGACGAAATGCTGGATATGGGCTTCATGGAGGACATTCAATCCATCCTGAAGTTGGTTCCGGAAGAACGTCATACCATGCTGTTCTCCGCAACGATGCCGGTCAACATTCAAAAGCTGGCTCACCAGTTCCTGAACAACCCGGAGCATGTATCCGTCATTCCTAAGCAAGTTAGCGCACCTCTGATCGATCAGTCGTACATTGAGCTGCACGAAAGACAAAAATTCGAGGCTCTGTGCCGCCTGATTGATATGGAAGCTCCAGATCTTGCGATTATTTTCGGACGTACGAAGCGTCGTGTCGACGAGCTGTCCGAAGCGCTGCAAAAACGCGGCTATACGGCAGAAGGTCTGCATGGTGATTTGTCCCAGAATCAGCGTGACAATGTCATGCGCAAATTCCGTGACGGAAGCATCGACGTGCTGGTAGCAACGGACGTGGCAGCCCGGGGCTTGGACGTTTCCGGCGTAACCCATGTTATTAACTTCGATTTGCCTCAGGATCCTGAGAGCTACGTTCACCGCATCGGCCGTACCGGCCGCGCTGGTAAGGAAGGCGCAGCGTATACGTTCGTAACGCCAAGAGAAATCGATCACTTGTACTTTATCGAGAAGATCACTCGCCATAAAATTACAAGAAAACCGATGCCTAGTCTGGCGGAAGCGATCGAAGGCAAACAAAAAATTACAGCCGAGCGCATCCTTGAAGTGCTTCAAAAGGATGACCACAATGAATATAAAGGCTTGGCGATTCAATTGTTGGAGCAGCATGACTCCGTTCATCTGCTTGCCTCCGCATTGAAGCTGCTGACAGGCGATAAGAAGGAAATCGAGATCGAATTGACTCCGGAAGAGCCGCTGCGCGCTAAGAAAAGAAGACCAGACGTACGCAGCTCCGGCCGCAGACCATCCGGTCCTTACGGAACAGCCGGCGGTGCACGCCGCGGCGACGGCAGATCGTATGACCGCGACCGTTCCGGTTACTCTTCGAAACCTCGCAGAGACGGCGGCGGAAGAGACTACTCCCGCGATAACCGCGGAGGACGCTCCGAGGGCCGTGAATATAATCGCGACCGCGGGTTTAACCGTTCTACTTCTTCCCGTTCCAACGAGGAATTGGTTAAAAATTAATGAAAAAGGTGGAGCTTTCTTTATGAAAGCCCACCTTTTTTTTGATGCAAACGGATTGGAAATGCATATCGGGATGGTTCTCGCGGGAACCCTCGAAGCCATCTTAAAAGAAGCAGCCTTGAAGAATGATAACAAGCAGGATAAACAGGACAAGGATGATGCCGGTTGAGGTCCATACATTTGCTCCAACGGACATGGTTGCCAACCTCCTTTACTTGTGTGAATGCCGGGTGCTACTATAGCATATGACTATAGACGAAAACCGCATAGACAGCTACCTAGTTGATGAAAAATAGGCTATAATATAGCTTATATAGATATCAGCACATGTAGATCGCTAAGGAGGGCTTATATTGGAGTTTAGAGGGTTAATGGGGGGATTTTACCGTATATCGGAATGGATCATGCGGTTATCCGTTATAAATGTGTTATGGGCGCTTTGCTCGCTGCCGGTTTTTATCGTAGGGCTGATGGGCCTCATGTCGCTCCAGATTGACGAAACCTTTTCGCAATTTTATTTCTTCCTTCTGATACTCGGCGTTTTGTCACCGTTTACACTTTTTCCTGCAACTGCGGCCATGTTTTCGGTTGCCCGCAAGTGGCTGACCGGTGAAGAAGATGTGCCGTTGTTCAAAACCTTTTTCCGCGGATATAAGGAAAACTATAAGCAAGCCATGCTGGGCGGTCTTATCTATTTGGTGTTCGGGATCGTTATCGGTGTCAATTTATATTTCTACAACACGAGGCCAGGTAATTTAAGTCTGTTGAAATATTTGATCTTGATGCTGACCGTGCTGCTTACGGTATCGCTGTTTCATTTTTTCTCCATCTTATCCCATCTTCATATGAAGCTGCTTCAAATAATTAAAAATGCGGTGCTGATCTCGATTGGACATCCTGTCCGCTCGATTTCAATGCTGGTATTAAATGGAGTTGTCATTTATTTCAGCTTCGCCAAATTTACGTTCCTGATCCCGTTCTTCATGGGCAGCATTGTTGCCGTTATTTCGTTCTGGCACTTTAACCATATCTTCGGCCGGCTGCAGGAGAAGCAGCAGGAGTTGGCCGAGAAGGAATCGGAGGCGCAAGCCGCCAGTGACGAGCAAACAGCGCTTGAATCCGGTACGGATCAAGCAGAGGCAGACCATGCAGAGAAGAAGGAACCGTCCTCAGCTGCGGCAATGAATCAACAGGATGATGGCGGGCATACTAAACCTGACAAACCATAGAAATTTTGCTATGGCAGCAAGTTCTTCTTGTTCAAGGTTTACATTCCGTCGAGAAGATCATATAATGAATGTACAACAAAATCCTGCGATGTTCGTTTCGGTTTTAAGTTGTTTTGAACCAATGACTGTTTCTTGGGAGTCCTACATTGTAGCGTTGCTGACATGCCCCCGAAAAGGGACCTCAAACACGCTTCTGCGGACACCCACCTGCGAGAGCGGGTTTGAAACGCTAAATCGGACGGCATATGCGGGTTTTTTGCTGTAATTTCGCTGCTTTAATTCATAGTCTGTATTGAAGCAAGTGCCAAAAGCGTTCCTGTTGAATTCGTTTATCATTTCATGCTATGTCTACGACCTGCATCTTTTGAATTCAGGAGATAGGGGACAAGCTCTTTGGTATCTTACCTTCATTGCATTAAAGCGGTGTAGAAACAGATTGAAGGAAAAGATATGAAAGGGTGACTAGGTTTTGAAACTGTTTATCGACACAGCCAATGTGGAAGAAATTCGCAAAGCAAATGATCTGGGAGTCATTGCGGGGGTTACAACCAATCCTTCTCTTATCGCTAAAGAGGGCAGAGACTTCTTCGAAACGGTTAAGGAAATTGTTTCCATCGTAGGAAATGTTCCTATCAGTGCCGAAGTAATTAGTCTTGAAGCTAAAGAAATGGTTGAGCAAGGACGCAAGCTGGCCGCATTGGGCGAAGGCATCGTTGTTAAAGTGCCAATGACGGAAGAGGGCTTGAAAGCAACCAAGATTTTCACGCAAGAGGGCATTAAAACCAACGTAACCCTGATTTTCAGCTCTACTCAAGCATTGCTTGCAGCACGTGCAGGAGCAACTTATGTGTCTCCGTTCATCGGCCGTTTGGACGATATCAACCAAGTGGGTATGAACCTGATTAGAGAAATCAGCGAAATTTTCAAAGTACACAATATTTCCTCGGAAATTATCGCGGCTAGCGTTCGTCATTCCGCTCACGTGATTGAAGCAGCTTTGGCAGGTTCGGATATTGCAACCGTTCCTTATAAAGTCATTCAGTCCATGGCCAAGCATCCTTTGACAGATGCAGGAATTGAACGTTTCCTCGCCGACTGGGAAGGCGCGAAATTAAGCCAGTTCTAATTTCGGTACATATAAAAAAGCCTGTTCAGCTAACTGAACAGGCTTTTTTAATTTCATAGGGTATCCCGCAATTATCTTGATATCGGTCAGCCTAGAGGCCAACGCCACACTTAGCAACGCCCCGGCCTTGCCATTACCCTTCCGAAGAGGAGGAGGCCAGATCCGTTAATTGATGCAATGTCGATTTGAGAGTGGGGTACAACGTACGGAATACTTCATAGTATTTCTCGTACTGTGCTTGATTCTCAGGCTTTGGTTCTACCCGGTCGACAACTTGTATCCATTGCTCGCATAAATCGCTTATATCCCGTTGTAGAACGCCTGAAGCGGCCATGACTGCGGCACCATAGGCAGGGCCGTCCGTCGAATTGACGGTGACGACAGGATAACCGAAAATGTCGGCGATCATTTGTCTCCAGAACAAGCTGCGAGCACCGCCGCCATTGACGCGCAATTCTTTGATTTCAATGCCGGAGGCCTTAATGAGCTCCAGCGAATCGCGCAGGCCGAAGGTGATTCCTTCAAGAACGGCGCGGGTAAGGTGAGCTTTGCCATGACGCAGGTTCAGGCCGATAAAGCCGCCGCGAGCCTTAGGATCGGGATGAGGCGTACGCTCACCGGTTAAATAAGGCATGAACAGCAGCCCTTCGCTTCCGAGCGGAGCCGATGCTGCAAGCTCTGTCAGCAGCTCATACACATCGCGGCCTTCTGCCGCGGCTTGTTTTTGCTCCTCCTGTGCAAGGTGGTTCTTCCACCATTGGAACGACCCTCCGGCCGCGAGCATGACGCCCATGCGATGCCATTTGCCGGGAACGCCATGGCAGAAGGAATGCAGCCTGCGCTGTTCGTCGGCTTGATAGGAGTCGTCATGTACGAAGACGACACCCGAGGTGCCCAGAGCGACGGAGGCGATGCCTTGCTTCACAACGCCGACGCCCACCGCGCCGCAGGCCTGGTCGCCGCCTCCGGCGACAACAGGCGTACCGGGTGCAAGGCCGGTACGTTCAGCCGCAGCCGATGTCAGTCGGCCTGCAATATCATTGCTCTCATAGAGCGGAGGCAGCCATTCCATAGGAATGCCGAGCCCTTCCACCACTTCCGTTGACCAGCGGCGGTTAGCCACATCCAGCAATAAAGTCCCGCTCGCGTCGGCCATATCCATGCCGAACTCTCCCGTAAGCTGCAGCCGTACATAATCCTTCGGCAGTATCAAATGTGCTGTCCGCCGGTAATGTTCCGGCTCCTCATCACGAAGCCAGATGACCTTCGGAGCTGTAAAGCCGGTCAAAGCCTTGTTGCCTGTAAGCCTTCCGAGCTCCTCCGAGCCAATCGTTTGTTCGATCCATTCGCATTGTGCAGCTGTCCGCTGGTCACACCAGAGCAGGGCAGGGCGGACCACCTTCCGCTCGCTGTCGAGGAAGACTGAGCCGTGCATTTGTCCGGACAGCCCAATGCCCGCCACGTCTTGACCGCTTATAGCCGCCTTGTCCAATAGTGCACGTATGCAGTCGGCCGTTCCCTGCCACCAATCCTCCGGATGCTGCTCCGCCCAGCCAGGCTGCGGCTGAAGAAGCGGATATTCCACGCTGTGACTTGCCTTTACCTTACCTTGATCATCCACTAAAATACATTTAACAGCGGATGTCCCCAAATCGATACCAAGAAAATAGGTCATGATCTTCACCTCAAGCATAAATTAACTTTGTTTATTAAATAAACAAATGCGTGATATAATATATTCGCAGGCAAATTGAAAATTCCTGCTGACTTTTGGTACCTGGTTATATAAAATAAATTTTGCTAGCGGTTAAAGGAAACGGATGGTGGAAAGCAGTGAAGCGTGGGACAATGTCAGGGGATAGCTCCCTGTTAAAATCGATCAATAAATCAACTTTGCTCAAGTTAATCAAACTACATGCACCTATCTCCCGGGCGGAGCTTGCCAAGCGAACCAAGCTGACCCGGGCAACGGTATCGGCTCTTGTAGAAGAGCTGATGAGCGAGCATTGGGTAGTTGAAACGGGGATCGGAGAATCCAGCGGCGGCCGCAAGCCCATGATGCTGGAGATTCACCATAAGGCAGGCCACATTATTGGCGTCGATCTTCGGTCGACCAACATGCTCGTTCTGGTTACGGATATGTGCGGAGCCGTGATACGCAAAACATGGTATCCCTACGAGCAAGGAGAAAGCGCAGAGGGGACGTTGCGGCAGCTGTTGTCGATCCTGAGGCAGGAGCGTGCGGCTCTGCCTGCTAGTCCACTCGGCTTGCTTGGCGTCGGGATAGGTATTCACGGCTTCGTGGAATATCCGTCCAGCCGCATCTTATTCGTGCCGCATACAGGCTGGAAAAAGCTGAATTGGAAGGACGCGATCGAGGAACAGCTGGGTATACCGGTCATCATTGATAATGAAGCGAACCTGGCCGCTCTGGGCGAATTGGAATTCGGCGCTGCTGCGGATTGCTCCAATATGCTGTATTTAAGCGTCGCCGGAGGGATCGGGGCAGGCCTTGTACTGCAAGGCGAATTATTCAGAGGCAATAACGGCTATGCCGGGGAAATCGGGCACACGACGATGGAATTGAACGGACGCCCCTGCTCCTGCGGCAATCGGGGATGTTGGGAGACATATGCATCCGAGAGAGCGATTGCGAATGATTTGCATGTCGAATATGCTCCGGGATTTACCGAACGGATATTGGACAGGCTGAATAAAGGAGATGCCGAGGCAATCGCGGTGGTTCGTAAAGCAGGTCTGCATTTGGGGGTCGGTATCGGGAATATGATGCATACCCTAAACCCGCAAATGATCGTTATAGGTAACGCCATGGGACAATACGCCCCTTGGATCAACGAGAGCATTCATGAGTCCTTGGATTCGAGATTCTCTTATTTAAGCTCGTTCAGCGTCCGTGTGGCCTACTCCCGGCTGGGAGAGGATTGCTGTGCTTTGGGTGCGGTTTCCGCTGTCATTCGCGAGAAAATGATCGGTTAGAAGCTACCCTTTTGAACGTCCAAAAGGATCTGGTTCTCCAAGTACAATAAAGGCATTTTTTGTCATCCAGCTGTAATATTTCTTCATCTGTTTATCATAAAGATGTCAAAAATGTGAAATAACTCTTTCTCAATCCATCAAACAATGATATGATAAAAGACAGTGTAAACCGGATTTTGTATTGTACTTCAATGAGGAGGGAAGGCTTTGTTAAAGCGCACCTTAATCGGCCTTATTCGCAGCCACGAAACAACAGGGGAAAGAGCGAAAGATCCGGCTTTGAAAACCCGATACTATAAACTTTCGATGGATCAGGTTTGGGATGAAGTCACCAATATGTTTAAGAAAATGAACGGCTACAAGCTGCTTCATGAGGTGAAGAATGTCGGGGAGATCGTTGTAGAGAAAAAGACGATCACAGGTCGTACGCAAGATATTACGTTAACCTTATTTGCTATTAATCCGGTAAAATCGGCTGTGGATATTTATTCAGCATCCAGGGGCTCGTTAGGTGATCTTGGTTCGAATTATCGGACTATCCTTGAGATATACAGACAATTGGATAAGCGGCTTGCTGCTTATAAAGTTGACAAGTAGTAGCGAATTTCTTACAGAACAGGCAGCAAACATAAAAACAGCGGGAGAAGCTGGGCTTCTCTCGCTGTTTTTTCTTGGGCAGCTGTATGTATGATTACACTAACTTCTTAACAGCTTCCACTGCTGCTTCATAGTTAGGATGCTCGGTCATTTCGCCCAAGTACTCTACGTATTGAACGGTGTCGTTAGCATCGATAACGAAGATGGATCTCATCAGCAATTGAATTTCTTTGATCAATACGCCATAAGCTTCGCCGAAGGATTTGTTCTTGTAGTCGGACAAAGTAACGACTTTGTCGATGCCTGCAGCACCGCACCAGCGGGATTGAGCGAACGGAAGGTCAACGCTGACTGTCAGCACCACTACGTTATCGCCAAGCTTAGCTGCTTCTTCGTTGAAACGGCGGGTTTGCGCGTCGCATACACCGGTATCCAAGGAAGGAACTACGCTGATCAGCTTCACTTTGCCTGCATAGTCAGCCAAAGATACTTGCTCCATCAGGTTTTTGTTTACTTTAAAATCAGGAGCTTTGTCTCCTACCTTGATTTCTGGACCTACTAAAGTAATCGGATTGCCTTTAAACGTTGCTACTCCGGTACGTTCTTGTGCCATGGAAATGGGCCTCCTTAAATACAATGAGAATGATTGGTATTTAACCTTCATTTATTATAAACTTTTTATTAGGAACTTGTCCAATCGGAAGGAGAACCGTTGTGGAACTTAGACAGCTGCAATATTTTGTGAAGGTAGCCCGAAAACAGCATGTGACCCAAGCGGCCGAGGAGCTGCATGTGGCCCAATCGGCGGTGAGCCGCCAAATCCATCAACTAGAAGAGGAGCTCGGTGTGTCCTTGTTCGTTCAGAAGGGCCGCAATTTGCAGCTGACTCCAGTCGGCAAATTATTTTTAAGCCGGGCGGAAGCGGTATTGACCGAATTGGAAAGAGCGGTTATTGAGGTCCGCGAATTTCTCGATCCGGAGGTAGGGGAAATTCGGATCGGGTTTCCTCATAGTCTGGGCATTTATCTGCTTCCGACCGTCGTCGCGAACTTTCGCCAGTCCCATCCGAACGTCAAATTCAAGCTGCGTCAAGGCACATATAACAGTCTGATCCGCGATGTGAAGAACGGGGAGATAGACCTGGCCTTTATTTCGCCTCTGCCGAACAGAAATGAGCATGTCAGCGGAGAACTGCTGCTTCAGGAGGAAATGTACGCTATCGTCCCCCAAGGCCATGTACTGGCCGATTATAACGTGATCCGATTGGAGCAGCTGAAGGATGAGGCGTTCGTTATGTTCAGCGAGGAATACTCGCTTCGGAATATCGTACTGGAAGCCTGTGCCAAAGCGGGTTTTGTACCCCGGATAGGATTTGAAGGCGAGGAAACGGACACGATACGCGGCTTGGTTGCTGCGGGAATGGGGGTCAGTCTCCTGCCGGAAATGGCATTGACCGAAATCAGCCAGCTGCAGCCTGCCAAGGTAAGGGTCATTGAGCCGCAGGTTACACGCAGCGTAGGGCTGATTCATAGGGCGGGGGAGAAGCTGCCGCTCGTAGCTGAGGTATTTCAACAATATTTACTTGAATTTTTTAATTGCAAAAAATAAAGAGAAAATGAAAAACGCCGCAGAAGCGGCGTTTTGTTGTTTGTATGCGATTAGTCGTTGTTGCGGTTGGTGAAGATCATAATGTACTTCACGAGCTCAAGGAGAGAGATCAGTGCAGCGGCTACGTAGGTGAGCGCCGCAGCATTCAGCACCTTGGCCACTCCGCGCTCTTCATCGTTCGTAATGAAGCCTTCAGCGACCATCAAGTCTCTGGCGCGGTTACTTGCGTTAAACTCTACAGGCAGCGTCACCAGTTGGAACGCAACGGCCGCGGAGAAGAAAATAATACCGAGTCCGAGCAAGAAGCTGAATTGCTGGAAGATCAATCCCGCGATAATGAGCAGCGGAGACACGCCGGAAGCGAAGTTCACGACCGGGAACATATTGTGCCGGAGCGTAAGCATCGGATAGGACACTTTATGCTGGATGGCATGACCGACTTCGTGACAAGCAACGGAAATGGCTGCGATCGAATTCTCATAGTACACAGGCTCGGATAAGCGCACAACCCGATGAATCGGATCGTAATGGTCGCTCAAGGCGCCTTGTACAGGCTCGATCGGCACATCGTACAATCCGTTGGCGTCGAGCATGCGGCGGGCCGCTTCATACCCCGTCATCCCGGAATAAGTAGGTACTTCCGCCCATTTGTTGAATGTGCTTTTGACTCGGAATTGAGCCCAGAGAGAAAGCAGAAAAGCGATGATGATCAAAAAATCCATCGGGTGAAAAAACATGGCAGCAGACCTCCTTACAAATTAGGAAAAGGGGCTTTTACCCAATAGCAACAGCAAGGCTTCGATACACGCAGCTGTATGCGGTGTGAGCATCTTGTTGAAATATTTCAGCTGGGACGGCTTAAGCTTGTCAAGAATCGGACTGATCTCCTGCACTTCCTTCTGCAGCTGCTGCAGGTGAAGCTGGATATTCGTCAATTTATCGGTAACGATCTCATCGTGACTTACTTTGGTCCACAACTTTAAGCTCGCCTTGATTTCCTCTAAGGTATACTTTTCCCTTTTCATATTTTCAATACGTTTGAGTCGCGTTAAAGTTTCATCGCTATACAAACGATAATTAGTATCTGAACGTTTCTCCGGCTCAATGAGTCCTAGCTTCGTATAATAGTCAATCGTTCTAGGACTGACATTGGTCAAACGGGCCAGCTCACCGATTTTATACAGCTTCATATCCCCATGGATATCCCCTCCTATATAGAATCTTATTAATTAGTATGTATGTATATCTGATGCTCTTTAGTATTTATGATAACTGATATCAAACCATACAGTCAAACGTTATGCTTTTGCATAACGCCTTATGCTTTTTCGTGCAGCTGACGAAGGTAAGGCACCGAGCCTTGAAGGAGGGAAATTATATTATAAAAGCATTAGCTCGTACTCATTTGTCATAAAATATAACATTGAAATAAGAAAAACACTAGTAATTATGTTGTAAAACCGAATTATGCGTATTTTATGTAAGGTTATTTTTCGTTTTTTACCGTTTTTTTAGGAAAAATCTATTGTCAAAACAAAATACGCTGTATATAATGACATTAAGATTTTCAATTCATGTTATATAAATTAACATTAAAGAGGAAGTGGTTAACCATGTTTAAGAAGTTGCTTGTTTCAACAGGTGTCCTATCTATGCTGGTACCTACTATGGCTTTTGCTGCAGATGATAAAACACCGGCACAGCTCGCAAGCGCCATCGACTCTGTATGGGTGATGCTGGCAGCGATCTTGGTTATTTTCATGCAAGCGGGGTTCGCACTTCTGGAAGCTGGGTCCACTCGAATGAAAAATGCCGGCCATGTTGCCGGGAAAACCATTCTTACCTTTGGTATATGCGCAATAGCCTTCTGGGCTATCGGTTTCGGCTTTGCCTTTGGTGACGGCAACAGCTTTATAGGGACGGGGGGCTTCTTCCTGGATGGAACTCAAGAACAAGCGACAGCATCCATAAGCCTTTTTGCAGAATCTCCTATTCCTATCGGTATCTTGTTCTTGTTTCAGCTTGCTTTTTGCGGCGTTTCCCTTGCCATCGCTTGGGGCGGCTTTGCGGAGCGCGGTAAGCTTCCGGTGTACTTCATCTTCGGGATTTTGTTCACGGTATTGATTTATCCGGTAGTAGCTCACTGGGTATGGGGCGGCGGCTGGCTGGGTCAACTGGGCATGCAGGATTTTGCCGGTTCGACTGTTGTTCATTTGCAAGGTGCGACAGCAGCGCTGGTAGCTACTCTTTTGCTTAAACCCCGCATTGGCAAATACAATAAAGACAGAACTCCAAATTTGATTCCGGGGCATAACCAAGTATTATCCGTACTCGGCGTTATCATTCTTTGGATCGGCTGGTTCGGATTTAATGCAGGCTCGACTCTGAGTGCAACGGGCGACGGATTCTTCGGCTATGTGGCCTTAACAACGAATCTGGCGGCGGCAGCCGGTGCGGTAGCGGCTATGGTGGTATCCTGGATGTACTTCGGCAAGGCGGACATTCCAAGCATGTTGAACGGGGTTCTTGCGGCTCTGGTTGCCATCACGGCAGCATGCGCTTTTGTAACTCCACGCGACGCCATCATTATCGGGGCTTTGGCAGGCATCATTACCTTCTTCACGGCACAATGGTTTGAAAAAGCAGGCATTGACGATCCGATTTATGCCTTCTCGGTGCACGGGATCGCAGGAATTTGGGGGACACTGTCCACGGGCATATTTGCAACACCGGAATTGGCTGAGAAAGTGGGAGTCGGTAAAGCCGGGCTTCTGTATGGCGGAGGCGTGGAGCAGCTGGGAGTTCAAGCATTGGGGGTATTCGGAGCGTTTATCTTTGTTCTTATTCTATCCTTTATAATTCTGGCTATTATAAAAGCTACCGTCGGTCTGCGTGTTACCGAAGAAGAAGAAATTATCGGTCTCGATTTGTCGGAGCACGGAACCTACGGTTATCCGGAGCAAATGAAGAAATCGGCAGCGGGCGGTGCCCACACAGTTTAGATAGTTTTAGAGAGACAATAATTCGACAGGCTGAAGGAGATGCTGCATGGAGCTGAACTCAATGGAAATGATTCGAACGGCAATTCAATCGGCAGGCTGCACCGGGCAGCTGCGTCTATTGCGGGATCAATTGCATGAGGAATTTGAGCGGCGTCTCCTTCACGCCTATTCCTTGGATTGGAATCGGGAGTTAAACCGGATTCACGATATGATGATTGCCCGGGTTGTGCAAATAGCCGAGGAAACGATGCTGCAGGAGGAGGGGGCCGCGGTGCCTGTCCCTTATGCCTTTTGTCTCTTCGGCAGCGGAGGGCGTGGAGAGCAGACGCTCTGGAGCGATCAGGACAACGGATTGATCTATGCAGATCCTGCGGATTCGGAAGAGATGGAGAAAGCCAAGACGTATTTCGCAGAACTGGCACAGCGGAGTAGTCAGATGCTGCTGGAGCTGGGCTACCCGCCCTGCTCGGGCGGCGTGATCTGCACCAATGACAGATGGCGTAAATCATGGAGCGGCTATCGCTCGATGCTCTTCGAATGGCTTCAAGATCCTCATTGGGAACACATGAGATATCTGCTTATTATGGCGGATATGCGTGCGATATATGGCGATGGGGAATTAGTCCGGCGCCTTATACAGGAAGTAACGAGCTATGTGGAACGGAATCCCATTATCCTGGAGCATTTGCTTCATAATACGCTTCATCACAAAATATCGCTGGGCCTATTCGGCCAACTCATTAAAGAGAGATATGGAGAAGATGCCGGAGGAGTGGATATCAAATACGGCGCTTACATCCCCATTGTAAATGGTATTCGCCTTCTTGCCATCGAAGCGGGCTTGAGCGAGACGTCCACGGAAGGGCGTATAACGAAGCTGCTGGAGGCAGGGGCTGTTGAAGAGGAGATTGCCCAAGACTGGCTGGAGGCTTTGGCCATCGCGTTGAAATTCCGCTCCCTGACCCCTTTCCAAGTGGAGAATGGAAGCTATACGACGAGAGGGAAGCTTCCGGCTGATAGGCTGACCAAAGAACGCACGAGTGAATTGAAGCTGTGCCTGCGGATTGGGAATGATCTCCAGAAATACGTGAAAAAAGCTGTGCATAAAGAGATAGAGCAAGGTTAGAAGCACGCTAAACTTAAGAGGTGATATCACGTGAAAGACATGAGACCTGCGGGGCGGATGTGGCATCTCTATAAAATGGGCGGTCTCACCCCTGCGCTTACCTCCATGTTTGATGCGCATAGCGCCCAGCAGATGGCTTTCATTCGATCCATTATGAAGGAGCAAAGGAAAAACTCCTTATACGATATCCCCCTGGAGACGGTGGAACTGGTTGTTTTCGACTTGGAAACGACCGGTTTTTCGCCGTATAACGGGGATGAGATCATTTCGTTCGGAGCCGTAGCGGTTAGAGGCGATTCGGTGTTGGAGGAGGAAACCTTCTACAGTCTTGTTAACCCCAAACGGCCAATACCCGATCATATCGTGGAGCTGACGGGAATATCGAATGAAATGGCCGGCAAGGCTCAGGATTTGATCGGAGGGCTTCGCGCGTTTCTCGAGTTTGTGCAGCAAAAGCTGCTGGTTGCCCATGGAACGGGGCATGACAAGCATTTTTTGAATGCGGCCTTATGGAAAACGTCCAAAGTCAATCTATCGCACCGGATGCTGGATACTATGATGCTTGCCAAATGGCTGCACCCGAAGCTGCAGCAGTATGATCTGGATACACTGCTGGAGCTGTACGGCATTGAAGTGACGAACAGGCACCATGCACTAGAGGATGCTAAAATGACGGCTCGCTTATGGGGAGGGCTGCTGCAAGAAATTCGCTCCAAAGGGATTCACAATTTGGGAGATCTGTACTCCCGGCTTAGCCATCAACATTAAAACCTTCAGCACAGTCGGGTGCCGAAGGTTTTTTTGACTTTGTTAAAGATTTCACAAGACTTTCCAGCTTCAAACTGCTGAGGCACTTTTTATAGCAGGTTCTCATAGAGTAGTCCGCCAGTTCACAGGAAGAGCATGAATCGTTTGCTCGTCCGTCTGTACAAATCGGTAGGCTCGGATATCAGGACCATCCAGACGAACCAGGGAGACAATCCAATGGGTCGGAATTTGCTTCCATGAGGTCTGCATATCTTCATCGGATGGAACGGCGGCAGCCATAGGATGGGAATGCAGAATGCCTACAACGGTTCCTTTATTTCCTTCAGCAGGGGCAGGGTATATATATGGAAGCATTGCGGCCGGATCCATGGAAAAATGCCGCAAAGGATCATGCGAAGCATTAGCGATAGGAGCAAAGCCGTCAACAAAGATCCCCACATCGGTTTCAACTCCTAGAAGGAATCCGCATGCCTCATAAGGATGCTGACAGATACAGTAACTCAATATCTCAGTCCTAATCTTATCAGGAAGCAGGATAGTATAAGACAATGACATCATCCTTTTACATTCAGATGATGTCATTATAGCTTGCCGGTTCTTCAGCAATCAACCGATATTCCCTTGCGGCTTAATGAGGAAAAAAACGAGCCCTAGTGTAATGAGTGAAAGGGCAGTAACGGATATAAACACCGTTTGATGTGATATATCCATCATCCAGCTGAACAGCGGCGGACCGAACGCTACCCCCAAAAATCGCAGGCTGTTATAGATGGAGGTGATCATGCCGCGCTCTTCCTTTTGAACGGATCCGGTGATCATTGTATTCAGACATGGAAGCAGCAGCCCTGTACCGATACTGCTTACTGTGAGAAGACCTATCAAGAAATAGATGTTTTTTCCGAGGAAGAAAATACATGCACCCAAGGATAAAGTCATCAAAACCATCCCTATATTCATCAGCCATCTCATCAGTGTTCCGTTTTTCTTAATATTAGCGCCCGTTGTATAAGAGGTCACGACCATGCCTAATAGCGGAATGGCCAGCACTAACCCCTTCATAACGCCTTTGACATTATACGGCGCATCCTCCAGTATGTCCGACAAATAAAACAAGACGCCGAACAAAATAAACAATGCTAATGATCCGGAGAAAAAAGCGGTAATGAGCCAGCGGCCTTTTTGCTTAAGGATGGAGCCGATTTTTTGCAAATAGGGCTTTAGCTTTGGCGGGGCCTGTTCTTTTTTGGGCTCCTTCAGGAAAAACATGACGGATAGCAGTGATAGCAGACAAAACACAGGAAATGCAAAAAATGCCGCATACCAGACGATAAGCGCTAAGAGCGAGCCCAGAATAGGACTCACTACCTTGCCTATCCCGTTAGACGCCTCGGTAAGACCAAGCACCTTGCTTTCGGTCGCACCCTTGTATAAGTCTCCTGCCAGTGCCATCGCAATGGCTGCCGTTCCTGCGGCCCCGAGTCCCTGAATCGCTCTTGCGATGATGACAATCCAATACGATTTCCAAACAGCGCCAAAGCCGGCCAGCACTCCTGCAGCACCATAAATAATTAAAGAAGGGATCATAATGCCTTTGCGGGAAAAACGGTCGGACAAATAGCCTGAAATCGGAATGATGATCCCCGCGGTGACGGAAAACAGGGTGATAACCAAGCTGCTCTGGAATTTGCTGATTCCAAGCTGCTCCTGCATTTGCGGCAGAATCGGAACTAGCATCGAGTTGCCCAGAACCAGCACAAGCGGGACGGAAGCGATAGCGATAAATTCCCATATGGAGCCTTTGGAGCCCCCGGCTTTTTTATTTGACGCTGTATTGCCGGACGTCTCCGTTTGCTCCGGGGAAATATCACTTTCGAACGTGATGTTCAATAATTTTTTCGATTTGGTCTTTTGCATCTGCAGAAATTCTCCTCTTCAGCTGCTTATTTAACGTAATCCTAATGTACCCTTCCTTCAGGCTCAACATTCTTCATTCATATGCCAAGGAAGGGGGAACTAAAAAAGCTCCTTTCTGGGTACAATAGATGAAATGAAAGATAATCGTATGGACCTGTACAACGGAAGATGGCTTCCTAGAGGTTGCTTAATAAGGAGTGCGCGCTCATGAAACGAAATGTTCCTGCTGTATGCATCGCATTATGCCTGGTCGTATTGGCGGCTTACCAGACGCTGCTGAATCCGGGGCTGGAAGCGGAAGCCGCTCCCTTCAGGGAAATGAAATACAATCAGCCTGTCCCGTCCTTTACGCTTCAGGGGCTCGATGGGAAAACGTATCGGGTAGGAGGGCAAAGGGACAAGCCCTTGATGATTAACTTCTGGGCTTCCTGGTGCGGTCCTTGTAAGGAAGAAGCCCCTGATCTGGCGAAAGTGTACGAGAAATATAAGGATAAATTCGACCTGTATGCAGTCAATGTAACGAGAGAGGACCGAATGGCTGATGTCCAAAGCTTCGTCAAACGGAATGGCTTTACGTTCCCCGTGCTGCTGGATAAAGAGGGGACAACGGCGGAGCTATACCGCATACTGTTCGTTCCGACGAGCTTCCTGATCGATAAGCAGGGGGTACTTCGCGAGGTTATCCATGTGCTGCCTCCGGAGCAGCTGGAGCAAAGAATTCAGTCATTGATTCAAGGATAAAAAAAGCTGTCTTCAACGCAGGTCACAGTACCATGCGTTAAGACAGCTTTTCTGTTGAATTGATCAATGATTCACGATGCCTACGCGTTCCTTAAGATCTTCGGAATGCGCCAGCGCCGTTTTGCCGATGAGAGCATAGCGGATACTGTCTACGAGAGCGTCCCAGCTCGCTTCGATTACGTTATCCGACACTCCGACGGTGTTCCACGAATTATTGAAGTCGGTGGATTCGATCAACACACGAACTTTAGCGGCTGTCGTATCCTTCTCATCGAGGACACGAACCTTATAATCGCTTAAATGAACGCTGTTCAGAGTAGGATAATACTGCTGGAGACATTTGCGAAGGGCGTTGTCCAGTGCGTTCACTGGACCGTTGCCTTCGGCCGCGTTGTATACGGTCTCTCCGTTCACTCTAAGCTTAACGATAGCTTCGGTGACTACAGGGTGGTTAGCGGATTTGACTACCATAATCTTGAAGGATTCCAATGTAAAGGCTTCTTCCAGCTTGCCATACGCGTTGCGGATCAGCAGCTCCAAGGTTGCGTCGGCTCCTTCGAATTGGAAGCCCTGATGCTCCATGTCCTTGATTTGCTCTATTAACTGCTTCGTTTGTTGATTGCTGGTATCGAAATCAAGTCCCAGCTCCTGCGCCTTGAATACCAGGTTGCTTTGTCCGGCCAGCTCGGATACGAGAACTCGCTGCTTGTTTCCGACAAGCTCGGGGGCGATATGCTCGTAAGTGCTGGAATTACGAAGGATCGCAGACACGTGAATGCCGCCTTTATGAGCAAACGCAGCCGACCCGACGTAAGGCTGGTTGATGGGCAGATGCATATTAGCGATTTCGCTCACGTAACGCGCTACGGTAGTCAGACTCTCCAGCTGTTCGCTGCTGATACATTGATAGTTCAGCTTAAGCTGCAGGTTCGGGATAATAGAGACCAGGTTCGCATTCCCGCATCTTTCGCCGAAGCCGTTGATCGTACCTTGAACCTGCGTGGCGCCTGCCATTACGGCTGCCAGGCTGTTCGCAACGCCAAGCTCGCAGTCGTTATGAGCATGAATACCTACCGGGCAGGAGACGGTTTGCTTAACCACCGTTACAATGTCCGTAATCTCATGAGGCAGGGAGCCTCCGTTCGTATCGCACAGAACGATCCAGTCCGCACCTGCTTCCTCTGCCTTCTTGATCGTCTGCAGCGCATACTCGGAGTTGTTTTTGTAGCCGTCGAAGAAATGCTCCGCATCATAGATGACTTCCAGTCCGTTGCTTTTTAAATATTTGACGGAATCATAGATCATGGCCAGGTTTTCTTCCAAAGTCGTCTGGATCGCTTGATGAACGTGGAAATCCCACGATTTGCCGAATATCGTAGCAACAGGCACCCCGACCTCCAGAATGCGGTTGAGGTTCACATCGTTCTCTGCGAGAGTATCTTTGCGGCGAGTGCTGCCGAACGCAGTAATTTTGGCATTTTTCAGATCCAATTCCTTGACGCGGTTGAAAAATTCAATATCTTTATTGTTGCTTCCGGGCCAGCCGCCTTCGATATAATGAACGCCAAGAGAATCCAGCTTACGGGCAATTTTCATTTTGTCCTCGACAGATAAGCTTATACCTTCGCCTTGGGTACCGTCTCTTAATGTGGTGTCGAAAATTTTTACGGGATTAGCCATGGATTGTCCTCCTGATCATACTGAACTACTCTAAACATAATTGTAATATTATATCACAATATTTCCCGATAAGGATATTGTTTTCACAAAATAGATGGAATGTCCGCCTTGACCGCTATATCGCAGAATTGTATGCTGAGACTAGCTGTTCTAATGCTATTTTACGGTGAATAGGATGATGGGGGGTACTAAAAACAACATGTCTGAACAAAGAATAAAGCCAATACCGGGTCCGCATCAGGATCGTGCGGAGCTTGCGGCATTGAGTCCGGCGACGGGCCGGCCGGATGATGCGATGATTGCGTTCAAATATAGTGCAGTGGTGCCCGCCGAATATGAGCAGTTTCAATAATGCAGCTTATCCTGTAAACGGAAGGGTCATTCTTCATATCGATATGAACGCATTCTACTGCTCGGTACACGAAGCGGTGGACCCTGAGCAGTACAAGGGCAAGCCGACCGCAGTCGCAGGCAGCGTAGAGCTGCGAAAGGGCATCATTGTTACCTGCTCCTATGCTGCCAGAGCAAAAGGAATCAAGACAGGCATGCTGGTTGGACAGGCGCAGAAGCTGTGCCCGGAGCTGATCCTCATTCGTCCGGATTTTGATTTATACCGGCAGTTTTCAAGACGCTTCATGAAAATTGCTTACGAGTACTCCCCGCTCGTAGAGGCTATGTCCATAGACGAATGCTATATTGACATTACGGGCTCCAAGCAGTTCGGTACTCCGCTGGAGATTGCGGAGCAGATTCAGAAGCGGATTCGCAACGAGCTCATGCTGCCTTGCTCGGTGGGAGTTGCTCCGAACAAGCTGCTTGCGAAGATGGCTTCCGATATGAAGAAGCCAAACGGCATTTCGGTGCTGCGGAAGCGGGATGTCCCCCGCGTTCTCTGGGACAAGCCTTGCGCTTACCTGTACGGAATCGGAGGCAAAACGGCGGAGAAGCTTAAGCGCCTGAACATTCATACGCTCGGACAGCTTGCCCAGGCCAGCGATAAGCTGCTCTCGGAGCAATTCGGCGTACTAGGAGCCCATCTGAAGCGATCGGCTAACGGAGAGGACGATTCACCGGTACAGTCCGAGCAGGATCCAAGCAAATCGATCGGGCATACGACAACGCTGCCGAATAATTATACGGAACGGGCGGATATTCATCGGGTTTTTCTCAATCTGGCCGACCAGGTCGGCAGACGTCTCCGCAGACAGAAGCTGCTGACCCAAACCGTACAAATTACAATCCGCGATCCCGATATGAAGACGATCACGAGAGCATGCAAATTAAATAATCCGACAGAAAATCGGGAAGATATTTACGAGATGGCATGCAAGCTGTTCGAGGATCATTGGCCTGCGGGGAAGCCGGTCAGGCTGCTCGGCATTACCTTACAGAATCTGCTCGACAAGACAGAGGCGCCGGTACAGCTTGATCTGTTCGATTATCAGAAGCAGCCGCTGAAGGAAAAGCTTAACCAGACGATGGATGCGCTTCGCGATAAATTCGGCGAGCACGCTATTCTAACAGCTGGCATGCTAGGTAACGATCCGTCGACATTAATTCGCAATCATAAAGCAAGAGGGACCTCGCTGCAGATGGATCATTTGAAGCAGCATCCTCTGGAGGAAGATTAGGATGATACCGTTCATTGGTTTTGCTGGCTTCTCCGACAGCGGGAAGACCACGCTGATCTCAAGACTCGTGAAGCACTACCAGAATCAAGGAATCCGGGTTGGCGTGATTAAACATGATGCCCATGGGCATTATAAAGAAGCGGCCGGTTCGGACTCATCGCAATATATTCATGCAGGCGCTTCTGCCGCTATCGTCGTCTCACCCGAATCTTATATCGTGTATCGAAGGGAACCCCATACGCTTGAGCAGATGGTGGAAAAGCTTCAATCCGAGGCACTGGATCTGATTCTGGTAGAAGGCTTTAAACAAGGGAAGCACGACCAAATTGCCTTGTTCCGAAGCGAGGAACAGGCGAATATTATAAACCAGCTTCCCAGGGAGCCTGTCGCTGTCGTTGCACCGATGGAACTGACGGGTTGCTGCCCGGATTTTGTTCCACATTTTGCCCCGGACGACATTGCATCCATTGCGGAATTTATTCTTTTACATATAAAGTTTAACGCCTGTGAAGACGGTTGCTAGACTTTATATTTGAACTTTCCTGCGTTTTATATTATATTTTAGGTAAAGGCCGCTAAATCAATAGGGTTCTCAAATATAGGGAGGAATATTACAATGGCAAAATACACTTGGGTTGATAAAGAAACCTGTATCGCATGCGGTGCCTGTGGTGCAACCGCTCCTGACATCTATGACTACGACGATGAAGGCTTGGCAGAAGTCATCTATGAGGGAGACGGCAACAAAGGCGTAACCGAAATTCCGGAAGATCTGTACGATGATCTGCAAGACGCTCAAGACGGCTGCCCAACGGACTCCATTAAAGTTGCTGACAGCCCGTTCAACTAATGCTCTCTAGTTCGATAGTTCATTAGACGATGAAGACCTGTTATTAGGTAAATATACCTAGTAATGGGTCTTTTTGCATGTTTCTTTAATGAATCTTTATGATATGATGGAAGATTTGTGTTACTATTAGGTACGAAACTTGGGTTGGAGGTTGGAAGCACGAATGAAGAAATCATTCAGTAAATCTGCGGTTATTACCATTGGCAATGCATTAGTCATACTGCTTTGTTTTAGTTTTTTGGTTATCGGTCTCTGGAGAGTGCTGTCCAATCAGGCGTTCGATTTCAACTTGAAGCAGTCCATGACCGGACAGCCGCATGAGGATATTGTCGTCGTAGGAATTGATACTGAATCTATCAAATCGATCGGACCCTATCCTTGGGACAGGAAGGTGTATGCGGAGCTGGTAGAGCGTCTTGAGCATGCCGGAGCGAAGGTGATCGGGTTTGACGTCGAGTTCTACACAGAGAGCGGCAATCCGGAAAGCGATAAGACGTTTGCTGAAGCCCTGTCTAAATATAAAAATATTGTTCTCCCGTCCCATGCGGAAGTAGAGAGTGAATTTGCCCGCACCATGAGGATTAAGGAAGGAGACTGGATTACAGCGAGGAGTGTCCAGCAGCCTATCCCGCTGTTCCGGCAATATGCGAATCCATCGCATATCAATGCGACCTACGACAGCGGAGGTACGATTCGTACCAACTGGCTGCAAATCAACACGCCCGAGGGCGTCCTCCCTTCGTTAGGGCTGGCTATGGCGCAGCTGGGTGGAGTGGATGTGAGCAAATATCTGAATGCTCCGGCTATCCAGAACCGGCCCAAATCGGAGATGTACATTAAATGGGATGCGAACGAGCTGGATTTTGAGACGATTCCGGTTTCCCGCGTAGTAAGCGGTACGGTTCCCGATGATGCATTCAAGGACCGTTTTGTCCTGATTGGCTATACCGCTCCAGGATCGGATGAAGGGATAACCCCTATCGAGGAGCACATGCATCTGGTCTATGCCCATGCGAATATATTGAACCAAATCTTGAAGCAGCAGTGGATTCAGCCGGGGAACGGAGCCGTCACAGTCGCTTTGGCGATCCTGATGGTGCTTTTGTACGGTTTTCTGACATGGAAATTAAAGCCTATTACCGGTCTTATCGCCATCTTTATATTATCCATCCTGCTGCTGCTTGGACAATATCTATCCTTTGCCTACAGTGATTATTATATCGATACGATAGGGGCGGTCGGCAGCGGACTCATATCGTATTTAACCAATCTTGCCATGAAAACCTATTTTGAGACCAAACAAAAGAATTATATTACCAAGCAGTTCGGACGATACATATCACCGGATCTGGTAAGGGAGATTGCCCAAAGCGATTCGGAAATCCAGCTGGGAGGCATCAGCAAGGAGCTGACCGTCATGTTCCTGGATGTGCGCGGGTTCACGCCTCTATCTGAAAAGCTGAAGCCGGAAGAGGTGGTAGACTTTTTGAATTTGATGTTCAACCTGATTACGGAGCGTGCATTGGAGAATCATGGAACCATCGATAAATTTATCGGGGATGCGGCTATGATCCTGTATAATGCTCCATTGGATGTGCCTCATCATCCCTATCACGCAGTGAAGACCGCCTATGAAATTCAAAAAGGAATGGAAAAGGTCCGAGCGGATGTTATGAAAAAGTATGGGGTTACCATCAGCGTAGGGATCGGGATCAATACAGGGGATGTCGTCGTAGGAAATATCGGGTCCTACCTGCGGGTCGACTACACGGCTATCGGAGACAATGTCAATACGGCGGCCCGAATCGAGTCGAGCACGAGCGCCAATCAAATTCTTGTTTCGGAATCTACCTATGAGCTGACAAAGTCTTATTTTGAGTACAACTATGTTGGTGAAAAGCTGATGAAGGGGAAAAGCAAGCCATTGAAGCTGTTTGAGGTTGTAGAATGGAAGTCGGCTCCAGATAAGGGGAAGGAAGCGTCCCAGGTGTCATAAATCGCCATTTTTTGCATTGCCAATTGCTGCCTGCCAAATTACAATTAACTAGAGAGCGGCAATCGCCATTTAATAGAATGTCCGTAAGTTGAGAGGAGCATTATTGTGAAATTCGATAAGAGGATTGGGGTACATAACGGCAATAGATTTATAGCGATGTTCGTCATAGGCTGCATGTTCATTTTTATGCTATCCTCCGTTTGGGTTCCATCCGTAGATGCCAAATCGACGCGTGCGGCCATAGTGACCGAGGTCATTGGCGACGTCAGCGTACGGAAAGCCGGCGGTTCAAAAACGTTTACGGCCTATACAGAGATGACCCTGAATCAGGGGGATTTCATCACGACCGGCAGCAATTCGTCCTTAACATTGAAGATAGCCGACCGAGATGATGAAATTACGCTGGGTGACAATACGGAAATCTCCATTACGGAACTGATTGATTCGGGTAATGGAAAGACGTCCAAATTCAAAATGTGGGCAGGGTCGGCCTGGGCCAAGGTCAAGAGCCTTGTCAGCTCCCAGGATGAATATGAGATTGAAACTCCGACGGCGGTCATGGGGGTAAGGGGAACTCATTTCCTGACCATGGTAGATCCTATAACAGGCCAGACCACCATGGTCACTACGGCAGGTGTCGTTCATGCGGAGACTCACAATGCGGATTCAATCGGTTCTGGCCCAGTTAGCCGAAGTGTCAATGTGTATCCTTCACAGCAGATTAGTCTGGACTCCAGAGATCCGTCCATCGATCTTCGGACACAAACGAATTATGCGGATTTTGGGGGAATCATTCATCAAGCATCCCCGAAAGTGCTGGAGACGATAATTAGAGATTATCCCGATATTGCGAAAGAAAATGAAGAGCTCAAGCAAAGATTGTTAAACAATTTCCAAAGCGGTATCCAGAAACCGGACGGCAGCATTCTGAAGCTGCAAAGCCTGGAAGATCTGAACAGAGTGACCGCGAATTTCGATGCGTTCATCCCTGCTCTTGCCAAAGCGGCGGTTGATGCCGGAAAACTAAATCAGGCAGTCATAGACAGAGTGAATGAGCAGCTCAAGGATATGTCCAAAAAGATAGATTTGAACGCGCCGCCTGTCCTGGACACATCGGCAGGCATCGATCCGGACATTCAAGCCTTGAAACAATCACAGCAGGAGAAGCCCGGACGGTTTACCGAGGAATATGCAAAGCTTCAGGAACTCATTCAGATGTACAAGGATGCCATTAATGCAATTAGAATCGAGAATGGACAGTTGGCGGATGCCAACCGGAAGCTGATGGATGAAGCGAATGAATTGGCCAGGCTGCAGCTGAATCGGGCAAATAATGACGGCAGTAGTACAAACCCAGGGAGCGGGGGCACAGCAGTCGGTGGAGGCAGCAGCGGAAGCGGAAGGCCATCGGGAGGAATCCGTCCAGCCCAGCCGGAGCTGGTGAGTCCAACAACCGGTATCACGACTTTCAATCCGGCGGTGTTACGCTGGAAGGCTCCAGTCGGTCAGACGGTGTCCGTGTATCATGGCAGCGAGCTGCTGGGAACGGTAGAAGGGAGGGGCTCTGAGGAAGTAACTATGACTCTGGGCGTTCTTCCGGAAGGAACATACCGCTTGACAGCAGAATCCGTTCGCAATGGAATACCTAGCGTATCGTTATCATTACCTCCTATCACCATCTCGGAAATGCCTATATTGATTAGTCCTACAGCCGATTGGATTACCAACGTGCCGGTGGTAGCAGCTAAAGGTCCGATCCAAACAAAGCTTAAGATCCTGAACCAAGGTCAGGTGATAGCAGAAGCGGACGGCCAGGGGGACCGGGAGGTTACTATTCCGTTAAACAGCCTGGTGACGGACCAATTAAAGGTCTACGATCAATTGACACTAGTAGGCGAGAGAAACGGTAAGCAGACGAAGCCGGTGCCTCTTCCGAAAATAACGACTGACGGCTCCATGGGAGTGCTCCTGAAATCGGCAGTCAAGCAAAATAATACGGTTACGGCAACCCTAGCAATGAAAAACTTCGTGAATGCCAAGGCTCTTTATGCGGCTGAGGTTCATCTGGCCTATGATAACAGGCTTAGCTATTCAGGGGATGGAACGGTAACCAAAAATCCGAATACAGTATTCGGCTCCCTGCCCCAAAGTGTGGAAGTATTAAAACAGTCGAAGGGGACCGGACAATCGGAGCTGATCTATGCGGCGACCAACTTTGGTACCGATGCCGATGCAGGCTTAATTACCGTTGACGGAGAAAAGCTGCTAGCCGCGATTCCTTTGACATTATCCGGAACGGATACAAACGGCTTGAAGGTAAAGCTGCTTTATTACAAAGTGGTTGACAAAAACGGGAATGTCATAGCGGAAGTCAATCTGCAAAACAATCCGGTCGAAATACCGGTTAACTAGACCTTGCATAGAGGGGAACAGAAATCTTATGAAAAAATCAGCGAAGCTGTTATTTTCCTCGGTCGTTGCCGTCAGCTTGATTGGCGGAGGTACCGGGGCGTCGGCAGCATCTATCGCCAAGGACGGATTAAGAAACAGCAGTGGGCAAATCATGATGGATATTACGACCTATGCCGGTCTTGGAGATGACGGCAGTCATGATGATGCGAACAGACTGCAAGCAACGTTCCGCAGCCCGTTCGGCTTGCTAGTGCGCAAAGACGGAACCTTGCTTGTGTCTGACCGGAGCAATCATTTGCTGCGCAGCATCTCCGGCTCCCAGGTAAGCAGTATGGCAGGCATGATCATCGGGAAGGACAATAAGGGCTTCCCCATTGGCGGGCGATATGATGATATTGCCACTCGTTCCGTCTTTCAACAGCCGGCGGGGCTGGCCCAAGATGCTCAAGGGAATCTTTATGTCGCTGATGCAGGCAATAATGCCATTCGAAAAATCGATGCTTCCGGCAAAGTCGTTACGCTTGCGGGTAACGGATTGATCGGGAATAAAGACGCCAAGGGGATGGAAGCGACCTTTAATCAGCCGCAGGATGTTGCAGTAGGGGCAGATGGCAATGTTTATGTAGCTGATACATTAAATCATGTCATAAGGAAGGTCGCTGCCGACGGCACGGTGACCACGCTGAACGCACCCTCCAAAAGAGTCGTGGAGGTAACCCCGGGGCAAGCTGTGTGGAGCGGAGAATATTTGGACGGGGATATCGCCAACGCCAAGTTTAACGAGCCGACGGGGCTTGCCATCGACAGCAAAGGGAATTTGTACGTAAGCGATTCCGGCAATCAAAGGATCCGGTATATAGATTTTGGAACCGGCAAGGTAACGACGGTGGCCGGCGGCACAGCTGTAGGTGAGCCGTTGTATAGTAAGACAAGTCTGTATGCAGACGCTGGGTATGAGGACGGCGATGCCTTGAAGGCACGCTTTAACTATCCGATGGGTATTGCGTTGACGCCTGAGGGCGGTTTGCTTATCGCCGACAGCATGAATCATTCTATTCGGTACCTATATGATGGCAAGGTGGTCACGCTGGCTGGAGATACCGCATTAGCAGCCGGGGAAGCGGACGGAATTGAGCGCTCCGCCCAGTTCCACAAGCCGACGGATGTCGCTGTAGCCGACGACGGATCGGTCTATATTGCCGATGCGTTCAATAATAAGATTCGCCAGCTTCAGCTCTATAAGCTGCCCGCCGGTTTGCTGAAGGATAACCATGTCAAGGTTGTGCTGGAATCGACGGTGCTGGCATTCGAGGCCCAGCCCGAGATCGTGAATGACCGCACCATGGTGCCGGTTCGGGCTGTAACTGAAGCGTTGGGCTATCAAGTAAGCTATGACGAAGTGAACAGAAGCGTTCAACTGACAAAAGGCGGCGTAACCGTAGAGTTGTATGTAGACAAGACCGGGCTGAAGAAACGGGAACAGGGTAAGCCCGAGATGGCCATAGACACAGATACGGCTCCTTATATCAAGCAGGACCTCACATTCGTCCCGGTCCGTTTTTTTGCTGAAGAGATCGGGCTAGACGTACAATGGGATGAAGGGACAAGATCGGTCCTGTTGCGAACGAAGCAAAGGAATAAATAAATTCAGGGTGCAAAGACCTATACTGTAAAGAAAGGAAGTTTTGATTCTTTCACAGCATAGGTTTTTTTGGAAGCATTAGGACCTCATCAGAGTCTCAAACGATTAATGCTGCTTCAAATCATCGCAGTTCATACGGTCATGACGGGAGGAGTAGTCGGTGTCCGACTTGCAGCAGCTTCACGATAAAATTGCTGAATTGGAGCAAAAAAACAACGAGCTTTCCTTCTTGCTCTATTCGGCGCTGCTGGCGTACAGCAGCTTGAATGACAAGGATGAGCTTGTCTCGATGAGCGTGATTCGTTCTTTGGTTCTGGCCTTGGATTCCAGAGACCCGTATACGGCAGGCCATTCCTCAAGGGTTGCCTTATATTCCCTATGGATTGCGAGAGAACTGCAACTTCCGGAAGAGGAGTGCAAGCATTTTTACCGGGCTGCCCTGATGCATGACATCGGAAAAATCGGCGTACCCGACAAGGTGCTTCTGAAGGCAGACAGTCTGGATGACGAGGAGTTTCACATCATGATCTCCCACACGACCATTGGCGCAAGAATCTTATCGAGAATGGAGCCGGAGGAAAGAATGCGTCAGGCGACTGAGGTAGCGAAGTATCATCATGAAAAGATGGACGGCTCCGGTTACCCGGACGGACTTCGGGGGGATGAAATTCCATTCTTTGCAAGAATTGTTGCCGTGGCCGACGCCTTTGACGCGATGACTACGGATAGGCCGTACTCGAAAGGAAGGAGCTACCGGGACGGCCTCAGCGAGCTCATACGCTGTAAGGGCACTCACTTTGATCCCGTCGTGGTGGAGGCGTTCGAGAAGGTCATGGAGCAGCGGGACTATTTGGAGGGGGATTCCAAACTGGCGGAGCAGGTATAATTCCGAAGAAGCATTTCTATCAAGCACACAAGCCCGGATTACCACATGAAGCCAATACGGTTCATTGAGGTTTTCGGGTGTTTTTGTCTGGCCCTTTAAAAAAGCGGGACGGTTGCCGATATTAATGGGAGAAGGTGGAAAGAAGGGGTCGGTCGCCATGAAAGCAAAAGACCATGATGAGCAGCTGCGCCAGTTTTTTCAGCATCATCCGTTGGAAAATCCGGCGTATCTGAAACAATATGTTCGCGAGCATCCGAACAATAAAATGGCCTGGTACCTGCTCGGACGGGAATATGACGCACAGGGCAAGCGCGGAAAGGCGCTGTACTGCTACACGCAAGCAGGCGAGATCTATGAAGCGTTCGAGAACCAAACGATCGCTGTATCGCCTGAATCGGAGCAGTCCTTGCGCCAATGGGAGCAGCAAAGCAGAAGGAAGAAGCTGCAGCGGAGGCTTCGTTGGGCGGCATTGAGTGTCTTCATGGTGCTGGGAGTTTTATTGGCGCCTGAGCTGCGCCAGAATAAGGACGGAGAACGAGCAGCCCTGCCTGCCGGGATGACCCGGGAGCAGGTTCAGGAGACCAAGGTTTATTACGTTACCGGAGCCAAAAGCAAGGAAAATACCGCCGCGGCGCTGCAGGAAATGCTTCTCAAGGAACGGGTGAACCGCTACGCGATTTTGGCGTATGGCAAATCGACCGAGGACGGGAAATGGATTTCCTGGACCAAATCGCCTCCGATTCTTCTTTCTGTCGAGGGGAAAGAGGATGCAGCGTTGCAGCAGATCCAGTATCATGACGCAGAGAGCTGCAGCTGCCAGCCGACAGATGCAAGCAAACCGAAGGCAATTTTCGCGGCTTGGGCGGAACAGCGTGAACAGGAGCTGATCCTGAGGTCTGCGTTGGCTTCATACAAGCAGAGAACCGGCAAACCCCCGGAAAGCTTGAAGGATTTAAGCCAGCCTTATCCTAATAATGTGCTGCCGGGGGTAACCCCTTTTATGGAGCAGCTGTTTGAGCAGGGGAACCCATCGGGGGGCGGAGAGCTTCCCGCAGGCGAGTCCGGCGGAGGAGAAGCTGGCGGCGCAGCATCTCAGCCAGCCGAACCTAACGGTTCCTCCATCGGCACCGGCGGCCTGGTGAAGCCTTTAACCGAGCCGCTTCGCATCGTGGTGGATAAGAGCACGCATCGGCTGGCTCTTGTAAGCGGCCAGATCATTGTCAGAAGCTATCCGGTAGGCTTAGGCGCGGACCGTACGCCGGAAGGCACATTCGAAATATCAGAGAAGGTCCGCAATCCGAACGGGAAGTCCAACGGTGAATTCGGAAGCCGGGGCATGACGTTATCCGATACTCAATATGCCATACATGGAACGAACAAGCCGTCGAGCATCGAAAAGGATCAGTCGCTTGGCTGCATCAGAATGCTGAAGGAGGATGTCGAGGAGCTGTTCGATATGGTTCCTCTCGGGACACCGGTGACCATCGGCAAGGGTCTGCTTCCTACCGAGATCAAGCGGGGGGCCCCGGTTCTCCAGCTGCCGGCACAGACGGAAGAGACGAACCCCGGCAAAGTGTATAAATGGTTAAATTAAAGAGGAGCTGTCCCTTCGTCTTAAGGTTGGAAGGGAGGCTCCTTTGTTTTTTTCTTCATTTAAGCGCTTACTTGTTGAAAATAAAGAGCAAGATCATGATGACAACAATGGCCGCAAATACAGAGCTCGTCCAAATGATAAGCTTCTTGTTGACCGTTTCTTTCGGTTTACGCTGCTGCAAGTACGTAGGTTTTTTTCGATTCATAGGAATTCGCCCTGCCTTTTTCCATAGTTTAAGCATATTTTAACATAATGTCCCCCCTAAACAATATCATTTTGAATAGCCGGTCCTCTTTATTTTTCACGCATAAAACGATAAACTGTTCAAGTAGAGCTACTTACAGAGAACGGTTAGGGGAGAACGATTGCATGCTTTATAAGAAAATAGCAAAACCGGTGCTGTTTCGGATGGATCCGGAAAAGGCGCACCATTTGATCATAGACGGGCTACATACGGTAGGAAAGCTGCCGGGGGGCAAAGCTCTGCTGAAAGGGATGTACGGCGTTCCCGAATATGCGGAGCTGGCAACGACACTTTGGGGTCTTCGCTTCGCCAATCCGGTCGGGTTGGCGGCAGGCTTGGATAAGAACGCCAAGGCGGTCCCCGGCTTTTCTAACATTGGCTTCGGATTTATGGAGGTCGGCACGGTAACGCCAAAGCCGCAGCCGGGCAACGAGCTGCCGCGCTTGTTCCGATTGCCTGAGGATCATGCCTTGATTAACCGGATGGGATTTAATAATGTCGGGATTGATGCGATGGCGGGGCATCTGCGGGAAGCAGGCAACAGAAGCATTCCTGTAGCTGTCAATATCGGTAAAAATAAAATAACCCCGAACGAGCAGGCCGAAGAGGATTACCGCTTATGTATTCGTGGGCTGTACGCTTACGGCGATTTTTTTGTCGTGAACATCAGCTCGCCGAACACACCGGATTTGCGAAATTTGCAGCATGGGGATGATTTGTCCCGATTATTGGCTGCAGTGAAGGATGAAATGCATCAGCAGCATCAAAAGCACGGAGGTCCCGAGAAGCCTGTACTGGTGAAAATAGCGCCGGATCTGGAGCAAGAGGAGATCGGGTACATGGTTGCAACGATAGTGAACAGCGGGGTTTCCGGTATCATTGCCTCCAATACGACCATATCCCGGGCGGGATTGACCGATAAGCATAAAGGTGAAACAGGCGGATTGAGCGGAAGACCGTTGACGGAGCGTTCAACGAAGCTCATTCATACGATTTACGCGGCTACGGAAGGCAAGCTTCCGATTATTGGCTCCGGCGGTATTTTTACCGCAGAAGACGCCTATGCCAAAATATGTGCAGGGGCAAGCCTGGTAGAGGTCTACACGGGAATGATTTATGAAGGGCCGGGGTTGATCAGACAATTGAACGAAGGACTTCGGTCACTGCTGCGCAAAGACGGCTTCAAGCATATCTCCGAAGCGGTTGGATCGGCCCATAGACGTTAGCAGGTTAGCAGGAATGGAGGAACACGGATGGACGGACGAGACTGGAAAAAATTTTTATTGCCTTACGAGCAAACGGTAGAGGAAATGAAGGTTAAGTTCAAGACGCTTCGCACCGAATTGAAGGCTCGCGAAGAGTATTCTCCAATAGAGTTTGTAACAGGACGTGTCAAGAAGATTTCGAGCATTTTGGAAAAAGCCAAACGATTGAATGTTCCTATGGAGCAGTTGGAGACGGGGATTGAGGATATAGCGGGCATACGCATCATGTGCCAGTTTGTAGAGGATATCGAACGGCTTGCCGAACTGATCCGCGAGCGCGAGGATATGACGCTAGTCTACGAGAAGGATTATATTCGCAATAAAAAGCCTAGCGGTTACCGAAGCTATCATATGATCGTAGAGTATCCTGTGCAGACAGCGCTCGGAATGAAGCGGGTGCTGGCTGAAATCCAAATTCGGACTCTTGCCATGAATTTTTGGGCTACCATCGAGCATTCGTTAAATTATAAATACCGGGAAAGCTTGCCTGAGGACGTTATCAAGCGGTTAAGCAAGGCCGCTGAAGCGGCCTATCAGCTGGACGAAGAAATGAGCAGCATCCGCGAGGAAATCGTAGAATCGCAGCAAATGTTTGAGGATAAATCCAATATTGTAACGAGAGTGCTGAACGGCATTCAGGAGCTCTATTTTTACCGTCGAGTGCGTGAGGCTGCTCAATTTCAGCTGAGGTTTAATGAAAATTGGGAAATCGAGGACATGTGGTATTTCAAAGAGCTGCTAAGTGAAATCGATGAGGCGATTGGACGGGCGAAAAAAGGGCACCAGGAATAACGGAGGTGCAGGATGCAGGCTTCGTATGATAGGCTGTATGTGGAGTTTATCTATTACTTTAATAGGACACGGGATTATTTCGAATGCCATGAAGTGATGGAGGAGCTTTGGATGGAGGAAGGCCGGGCTCCTTTGTATCAAGGGCTCTTGCAGGTCGCAGTTGGTCTCTATCATCACCGCAACGGCAATCTGAGCGGTGCTGTCAAGCTCTTTACGGCGGCTTTGGAGAAGCTGGAGCCGCGGCAGGCAGAGGGGCCTGGCATAGACCTGCCAAAGCTGGTAGCGGACAGCAAGCTCTATTTGCATCGTTTGGAACGGATAGAGGAGGAGCCCTTCCTATTTTATGATTTGGATATTCATATCTCCGATCCGGTACTGAACCGCCTTGTGGAAGAGCTGTGCGAGAACCCGCCGAAACCTCATGAAGACGGACATGAATAGGGATCAAGACCGTTGTAGCCCGGAGCTATAGCGGTCTTTTTGCGTTCATATAGGTACATGATAGATTCGGCAGCAATACGTAAACTAGAGGGCGGCTTCATTTGTCTTAGAATAAGACATAAATAGATGAGTTACAGACATTAAAATGTAAGCGTTTCCGTTATAAAATAAAAGCGATGCATTTGAAAAAGTAAAGTAACTAAAGGGGGATACAAAAATGAAAAAGCTGTCCGTAGTCTCGCTCGCACTTTGCTTTACCGTATCGCTGGTTGGCTGTAACGGAACGGAGAAGCCCGCTGCGCCAACAGCCCAAGAAAAGCCTTCTGACACCATTCCCGAGCTCAGTAAGGACAAGGTCACAGTAAAAATAATGGCAAGCGGAGGAATGCTCTCCGATGATGAGGTAAAGAAATATATAGCCGATCCGGTTGCCAAGAAGTATCCCCAAATTACGATCGAAAGGATCAACGCCTCTGCGTCTAAGCTGCCTGAGCTGATATCGGCTGGAGAAATTCCCGACATTGTCGCTAACTATCCGGGGCCAATGGGCAGCAATCTGGCGGAATATAAGCTTTTATTCAATATGGAGCCGTTGATTAAAAAATACAGATTCGACACGAGCCGATTTTCGCCTGAAGCACTGGAAACGCTGAAAATTGCCGGAGGTCAGGATTATTTGGCCGGACTGCCCGCCTATACGAACTCCTTCGCGCTGTTTTATAACAAAGATATATTCGATAAGTTCGCCATTCCTTATCCCAAGGAGGGGATGTATTGGGATGAGGTTGCAGAGCTTGCCAAGAAGCTGACAAGGACGGATAACGGCGTTGCTTACCGGGGAATTTTTCCAGACGGCATCGGCCGCATTCAGCAGCAGCTGTCCATTCCCTTCGCCGATTTTAACTCGAACAAATCGCTTCTTATGAGCGATCAATGGAAAGAGGCCTTCCAGCTGTGGGGCGCTCAATTCAAAATTCCCGGCTTAACCGAAGGCGATTTCAAGGTGCCGAACGCGGGTAAAAATCAAACGGCCTTCGTGAACGGCACTTTGGCGATGATTGCCAGTCACAGCAACCTGCTGAACACGCTAAAAACCGCTCCTCAGATCAACTGGGACATGGTGACGTATCCGCAGCACCGCAAGGCGCCAGGGATCGGGCAGCGGCTCGACTCCCCGATCTTGTCCATTACAGAGCAAAGTAAAGTGAAGGATGCGGCCTTCCTTGTGCTGGACACCATTTTGTCCGATGAGGTTCAAGCCGAGATGATGCGTGGAGGCCGGATGACCGTTCTGAAGGACGAGAAGCTGAAATCCGAATTTGGCAAAGGCTTGAGGGAATTCGAGGGCAAGAATTTGGCCGCGATGACCAAGCTGAAGTTCGCGGTAATGACACCGTTTAAATATTTGCCGGATGGAGATGTCGATAAAATTTTAACGAAAGCATTCAATGCATATATCGTGGATGAGACCGACTTGAATACCGCTCTTCGTACTGCGGATGAGGAAATGAACAAGCTGATTCAGGACAAATTGCGTAAATAAGCTGTGCACAAAGAAAGGATTGCTTTTCATGCTCTGTCTTCTCATCGAAGAAGGGGCATGGGAAGCAATCCTTTTGTTATAGCTGAGGGTAGTTTAACCGTGTTACTGGGAGCTTTTATATTTTTGCAAAAACTGCTTAAAGGTATCGGCGGTATGTCCCTGCTCCCCGGCAGCGGCGATCCCGCCTTCGATCCGCTCCACTTCCTTACCGCCTTTGTAGTAAATCAGCGTAGGAGTGTACTTAATATTATATTTACTCCAGCCGTCCTTGAACTCCTCCAAATTGAACTGCTTCACGTCGAGGTTCAACTCTTTGGTCATCGGATATAGGATTGGCGTGGTGCGTTTACAGTGAGGACACGTCGATGCGAAATAATAAAGGAAAAAATCCTCTTTATTGCTTAATTTCTTATCCAGCTCCGCAGGCATAATCAGATTCTGATAGTTCGGGTCGTTCAGCAGCTTGACGGTTTCGGGATTCAGCTTCTCCGGTGCTACGCCGTAGGGGTTATTGGCGTATTGGCTGTTCTTGGCTTTATCCGATTGTTGATTAATCACGTAAATGGCTGCGAACAAGACAACGATAATGGACAAATAAATAGCGAGCTTTTTCATACATTCCCTCTTTCCGGAAAAAATAGCATGTTTCAAACCTATTCATTCGCCGGAGTGGGCCGGATTTCCTGTTATATTGCCGAGCGATTATTGAAGGAATTTCGACAAAAGCGTGGAATAATTCAATAAGCATTTTCGTTCTGCCTTTATGACTATACAACGAATAGACTGCGGGGAATTTGACTTGCGTAAACAACGGATTTCCATCCATCCTTATCTATGGCTTCTCTTGGGTCTTCTAGTACTGAGCGGCCTGTTTTATTCGGTGTATTTCGTCTTTATACCCAAATCACAGCATGCTTCACAGGTCAATGCCGCAGAAACTACCAAGGACCGGGCTAAAGTATTTACGTCCGCCGCTCCTTATCGTGTGTTGGAGGACTACAAGCTCAAGAATGCAGACTTGCCGATATATGATTTCGGTAAGCTTCAAATAACCAAATCAAAAATTAGCCGGGGGATGGCACTCAACGTCAAGAAGGGTCACGTCTTAAAGCAATATACAACCCCGGACGGGAATGGAATGCTGTATTTTATCCAGAGGGAGCAGAAGCTGGAGAACCAGGCGTGGACACAGGTGGACATGGCAGCCATGGAGCCTCAAGCTGACCAGCCCGTTCAAGAGACGATTGCTTATACCTTCGGTCCCATGACGGAGCCGTTCACGCAATCCACACAGCTGTGCGGTTTTCTGTCGGATCATGAATTTTTGTATACGACTGTCCTGAATGACGAACAGCAATGGGTTTATCAGGTCAACAAAATGAACCTGGCCTCCAAAACCATTACCCCCGTGCTGGAGCTGTTCCGATATGAAGAGCTGCCCAGCAATGCAGGGAAGGCTTTGCCTGTTATATATTCCGCCGTCTTGACTCCGGATATGAAGCATTTGTTTGTTCGAGACAGCATCAACGGCATTACCCATTATGATTTGCAAACAGGGGCGAGGAAGTGGATCGTCAGCGGCTCTAATGAAATTCATCCCGGCGAGCATTTTGAAATCATCGGGAACAGCGGCATAGCTATCTATGGCGCTAACCGCTATCAGAGCGATGTGTCTTGGATCGATATGAACGACGGCTCGATACGCCAGCCTTTTAGTTCAGAGCAGGGGTTCGTTGATCCGGGAACGGATGCAAAAGGCAAGGTTATGTATTATAATTTTACTTATGACCGAAGCGACAGCAACGTTTTGAAGGGTGACAATCAGACGCTGCTCTTGTCCTATGGAGTTCAGCTTGTTGATTTTAAGGGGAATATGTTAAAACGATTCGCGCTTCCAAAGGATTCGAAGGACAGGCTGGAATTCGGCGGGTACAGCGAAAGCAAAAAGGCGGTTCTGCTGCATCAGTATACGATAGGAACGAACAGCAAAGGGGCAGCCTATAAAAAAACGGTTCGCTGGCTGATCGGGGATATGGCCACAGGCACGATGACGGAGCTGAAAAAGGTGGATGTGCCGGACAGCTGGGATAAAAACGATATCGTATTCGGTAAAATATGCATAGAGCCTTATTCTCCTGCAGCCGAAGCGCAGGTTTTTGTCAATGTTGCGGATAACAGCTATTATATGAGCCGCTGGAAAACAAAGCAGGTTGCGCTGCATCAGGATGAGGATGTCGTTATGTTCGCGGACGTGGTCAGCAAAAGAGTGTTCTCGAGCTCTTTCACGCGGCCGGATCTCCTGGTTGCAGCCTTCAGCTATAAGAAATATAATTGGGACAATCAAGATTTCGGCTGGATGAACGGACGCTGGATGGCTCGTTATCAGAACCAGCCGGATGGAGATAAAATTTTCTTTTTTCAAATTAATTAGTGCATAGTTGCGGAAAGTTGGACAACAGGTATGGGCAGTCAGTTGCCTGAAGCATTTGTAACGAAGATGAAATCATTGCTGGGAGAAGAATTTCCGGCATTTATAGCCTCTTATGAGGAAGCAAGGAGGTACGGCCTCCGTGTCAACACTTTGAAATGCAGTGTGAACGAATTTCTATCCTTAATGCCTTCCCTGCAGGAACCGATTCCTTGGACCTCGACAGGGTACTATTACCAAGAAGAAGATAGACCGGGCAAGCATCCGTATTATCATGCAGGGCTGTACTACATACAGGAGCCGAGCGCTATGGCGCCCGCAGA
The DNA here is from genome assembly GCF_002042965.1 of Paenibacillus sp. 32352. Taxonomy (GTDB): domain Bacteria; phylum Bacillota; class Bacilli; order Paenibacillales; family NBRC-103111; genus Paenibacillus_S; species Paenibacillus_S vulneris. The sequence goes on from NZ_MZNT01000001.1 coordinate 620,233, forward strand.
GCTGCTGGATGTTCAGCCCGGCGAACGGGTGTTGGATTTATGTGCCGCCCCCGGCGGGAAATCGACTCAAATTGCCGCCAAGCTGCAAGGGCAAGGGCTGCTGGTTACGAACGATATTCATCCGGACAGAGTCAAGGCATTAGTCAAAAACATAGAATTGAACGGCGTTCGAAATGCGGTGGTGTTGAATGAGCGGCCCGACAAGCTGCAGCACCCGTTTCGGGCGTTTTTTGATAAAATATTGATCGATGCTCCATGCTCCGGCGAAGGCATGTTCCGCAAGGAAGAAGAGATGGCCAAAGCCTGGCATCCCGACTGGGTAACCCGTTATGCTTCCATGCAGCGGGATTTGCTAAGGCAAGCCGCTATCATGCTTCGTCCCGGCGGACGCATCGTCTATTCGACATGTACGTTTTCCCCGGAAGAGAACGAGGCGATGATCGCGCAATTTATTGCTGCCCATCCCCAATTCCGAATTGTCCCTATCCCTATGGAACACGGCTTCCAACCGGGAAGACCGGATTGGCTGGATATAGCGGAGCTAGGCTCCCTGCAAGCGGCGGCTGCAGCCCAGGAGGTAACGGGTACCGCCAGATTATGGCCTCATCATCTTGCCGGTGAAGGGCATTTTGTAGCCGTTCTTGAGTATCAGGCGGATAAAGCATCTCCCGAACGGTTAGCAGCGGAGACCAAGTTTTTGAAGGCGGATAAAGAACGCTTGAAAACCAAAGGCAGAGACCGTTACGGCACAGACAAGTTTTTATTTAAAAAGCAGCCGGTTATCGATCTTCAGCCGTTTTACTCGTTTATGCAGGAGCTGGCGCCGGAGGTGCCTACGGCCAATGTCGTCCTGCATGGAGAGCATATATACCTGTCTCCCGAAGGGCTTCCTGATCTCAGCGGCATTCGGGTCATTCGTCCGGGCTGGTATATGGGCAGTGTCCGCAAGCAGCGCTTCGAGCCGTCCCATGCGTTAGCGATGGGCTTGATGCAGAGCGATGTGAGACGCTGGATTGCGCTGTCCGTAAAAGCTTCGGAAACCGTTCGATACCTTAAAGGAGAAACGTTGGAGATCACGGAGGAGCAAGTGCTTCTGTCCGGAGATTTGGATAAGAAAAAAGGGTACTGTCTTATTACGGTTGACGGGTATGCTGTCGGCTGGGGGAAATGGATGGACGGCATGCTCAAAAATGAGTATCCCGCAGGTTGGAGGTGGACTTAGCATGAAGCAAACGATGAGGCTGGACAAGCTGCTGGCGAATACCGGGTACGGTTCGCGAAGCGAGATTAAAGTGATGGTGAAACGCGGAGCTATTATCATTAACGATCGCCCTGTCAAGGACAGCGGGATGCAAGTGAACCCATGGACGGATGTGATAACCGTAGATGGAGAAACGGTCCGGTATCGTGAATTCATCTATGTCATGCTGAATAAACCGCAGGGTGTCGTTTCGGCTACGGAGGATACAAGAGATCGTACGGTCATTGATCTGCTGGATGACGAATACAAGCATTTTCAGCCTTTTCCCGTCGGGAGGCTGGACAAGGATACCGAAGGCCTGCTGTTGTTGACCAATGACGGAAAGCTGGCCCATAACCTGTTATCACCACGGAAGCACATTCCCAAAACCTATTTTGCGGAAGTGGAAGGCGCCGTGACGGAAGAAGACGGCAAGCAGTTTCAGCAGGGAGTTCAGCTTGATGACGGCTATGTTACGATGCCAGCCCAACTGACCATTTTGCAATCGGGTCATCCCGATCAAGGGATCGTCTCGAAGATTGAATTGACGATTATGGAAGGAAAGTTCCATCAGGTCAAAAGGATGTTTCAGGCAGTGGGCAAACGCGTCGTCTTTCTTAAACGAATTTCGATGGGGCCGTTGCTTCTCGATGAGCATTTATTACCCGGGGAATACAGGGAGCTGACGGAAGCGGAGCTTCAGGAGTTAAAACAAGCGAACGGATAGTTACATTAATAAAAGCGGGGAACCTTAAAACATAAGCATAAATGAAGAAGACCGGAGCTCGTAGAGCCCCGGTCTTGCTGTTTGTGGCGCAAGCTTCATTGCTTTATCTGCATTTGCCTGGTTTATCGGTTGTTTTCTTAAAAGCTGACGAATCCCAGAGCAGCTGTTTATTTTCCTGTCATGGATGCATGACTTTCAAATCGTACCATTACATTATCCTTTATCCGATTACAACCAGCCAGCGCGGGTTACGATAACCAACAGAATAAACAATACGAGAATGACACCGACACTTGTAAATACTCCTCCAACTCCGGACATGCTGATTCCTCCTCGTGATTTGATATCATTCCGATAGGCAAGAGATCCATTACAGTAGTATTCATCCTTTACGCGGCATTTGCGGTGCCGCCCCACTTGGTATCGGAATTACTATATCCTATGACAAACATCATGATCGGTTTGGACTCCTGTCACAAGGTATATATTTTGGGCTTCAGTAGGACACTCTAATTATGGTGGTTTATATAAGGCACTACGACGATAAAAGTCCCATTGGAGGCGAGTATCATGACCGAAATCATGCTTAGACCGGATATGAAAACGGCCGGCGGGGAAGTAAACGATATTTTGTGGGACCATCAATTTGTCGGCAGTATGACCCTGGTATACCGCGAAAATGACCGCATTTGCGGGTCTGTGCAATTGGAGCAGGCCATGCTACCTCCCCATGCGAAGCAGCAGGTTATGGCTTATCTGCAAAGCTATGTTCAATCGTTAATCGATGCTATGGCGATTCATACCTGCGACGTGCTGGTCACTTACAGTGAATATGATCACATCATATCGACCGATCGTTTGGAATCCGGCCTGGAGGTTCAGAATGTCGAGGAGGATTACGATTATAGGCATTGGGCGGATGAGGATCGATTAGAGGATGAGCATCCGAATGAACAAAATGACTATCAAATGGTTACCCCTTCCTGGGATGGTCCTTTGCAAGAGGAGATTGACGATGGTGTCGACGAGTATTATGAGCTGGTCATTGTAGCCGAGTCTCGCAACAAAGTGGAATATCATATATATGACAACGAGCAACTGCTCGTTGCAGAGGCCGATATTCATATTAACGGCAGAGAGGTCAACGGAACGGTCAGCTGGCAGGTCGAGCCGGAGGATGATGAGATCGAGGTGATTACGGATCTTCTGGTCAGCGATTTTGACGAAGATTCGGTGGACGCCTTCGTGATTCATATGGAATGGGACGATAAAATTATTGAAACCATTGAGTTGACGCACGAGGATCTATTAGATGCTGACTTTGATTCCATGGAAGATGACGAGGAAGCAAATTCGTGGAATCAAGACGAATATACTATTGTATTGGCCCGGGATGATGGCGATATGCTGACCTATGAAATTTATCAGCAGTCCCACGGAGGACTGCCGATCGGCACCGCCACGGTTGACATCAGCCAGCGTCAGCTGACCGGCTTTATCGACTTCAGAGAGCCTGGCGATTCCGACGACAGGGAAGAGATTGCTATGCTGCTGATGCAGGAGCTGGATAAGGAAAAAGATTTTGAAACCTTTAACGTCACGATGCTGTTCAAGAACAAGCCATTTGAGGAATTGATGTTCGAGAGTGAGCAGGTCCATTAATCGGTGCGCATCACAAACTAAAAACACTCCGCAGGCTGGGCTTGAAGCAGGAAGTACCCCTTATGGCGATACTCCTGATTTCAAAGCAGCCGGGAGTGTTTTTTGCTGCTGGGCTTAGCAGTGCGGTTCAGTTCACCGCACTACAAAGCGAACTTATGATCCGACTCGGCGCAAGCCCTTCGGATAATGATTCTTTACTTGGCCGCCGCTCAGCTTGCCCCATCCGAGCGGCAAGCCGTCGATGGCGATAAGCACCCAGCCGTTATCGTCAGCCGGACTGTTCAGTGTCTCTCCGCGGAGGTAGCGGCCGATTTCGGGAGACTCCGCCGGGAAGTCGAGCGTACGCCGCGCGGCCCCCCGCGGCAGAGCCAGAGCAAGCGCATGAGACGGCTCAATGCGCGCTTTTTTCACTTCGGCCAGGTGAAGGCCCGGCCGAAGCACCTTCAGTCCGTTCAGCGAGCTCCGCTCGAACGGACAGCCTTCCGCAGCTGGCAGCCAATACAGCTGCTCGCCGAACAGAACGGCTTCTCCCGGAGGGAGCTCGAAGCCGGGCAATGCTTCCGCGGCGAACGCGCGAAAGAGCTTCATCGCCTCCTCCTCGGGTCTAGGGGAGGAGGCTCTTTTGCCGCCGGCTTTGCCGCGGGGGGCTACGGCGGCGGCAGGAGCGCTAACCCCCGCCGCAGCGTCTCCGTCGCCCTTGCGCAGCAGGGCGACAAAATGCCCCTCACCCGCATGAAGGTGAGGCCAGATGCGTTCGAGGCGCAGCAGCTCGAACTCGGGGTAACGGTCGAGCAGAGCGTCGACGGTGCGTTCATTTTCCGCAGTATTGAAGGTACAAGTCGAATACGCAAGCAGTCCGCCCGGCTTCAGCATCGTCACGGCAGCCTGGAGAATATCCCACTGCCTCGCGGCGCACATGCTCACGTGATCCGGCGACCACTCCTCTACCGCATCGGGGTCCTTGCGAAACATGCCTTCGCCGGAGCAAGGGGCGTCGACCATCATTTTATCGAAGAAAGCAGGGAATCTCGCCGCCAACGGGTCCGGGGCCATTTGGGTGACGACTGCGTTCGCTACGCCCATTCGTTCTATATTTTCGGCCAATATTTTGGCCCTTGCCGGATGGATCTCGTTGGTTATCAATAAGCCTTGCCCCTGAAGCTTGGCGGCAATCTGCGTCGACTTGCCTCCAGGCGCGGCGGCCAAATCCAGCACAATATCGCCAGGCTTCGGATCGAGCAGCGCGACGGCGGACATCGCGGAGGGTTCCTGGATGTAGTACAAGCCCGCGGCATGGTAAGGGTGTTTGCCTGGCTTGGCGTTATCGGCATAATAATAGCCGCCTTCACACCATGGGACAGGAGTCAGACCGAATTGCTCCGTCAGCTGTTCAAGTAATCCTTGATTTATCTTGGCAGGGTTTATGCGCAGCCCTTGTGTCCGCGGCAGTTCATAGCTGGCCAGGAAGCGCTCTGCTTCTTCTCCAAGCTGTTCGCGCATTTGCTGTTTAAAAGATTCGGGAAGTGATATCATCTTGAAGTCATTGCTCCTTATATTCCTTGACTTGATGCCGTCGTGTCTGTCAGTTGAAGCAAATACCGGTGAATATGAAGTCTAAGCATCAGACCCTATTATACAAGTTTCTCCTTATGGTGAGAAGTAAAGCACGAGTGACTGCCATGACGGGTACTGTCAGTGCAGTCTAAGAATAACAAAATCCCACTAACCTTCGGCTACCAGCCAAGATCAGTGGGATTTTACTTTTTTCATTTCATTATGGGGAAGGAAGTACGGGTTTAATCCAGTTCATGATTGGAATCGACGCTCGACGACGAGGCCCTTTTCTTATCCCGCCAAAATAATGCCGTCAGCATTCTCTCGATCCATTCCTTGTCCTGCTCCGTGAGTTCAATACCGTCAAAAGTCAATTCATTTTCGCGTATAAACCGGCGTAAATTGACCCTTGGCCGGGAATAGCCCGATTCCCGTTCGGTTTCCGTTTTCTCCAGATATCCGGCGACCTCCATGAGTTCGGAATAGGGGGTGTTCAAGCCCTCGGAGAGCTTCATAAGCACATCAGGGGACGGGACGCCGCGGTTACCGTTTTCAAGTTGGGAGATGTAGGCGGCGGAAACGCCGGAACGGTCGGCCAATTCCCGGATAGTGAAGCCTTTTAATTTGCGCATATCGCGCAGCTGCTCGTAAAAGTTCATTCATGACACCTGCATTTACCAGAAGTAAACAATAGTTTAGCTTTTTAATGATATCAGTAAACATAGGTAATTTCAACGGTCGGCGATACCATAAAATATGGAAGAAGGTACTAAGTTGCAAAAGTAAACAAAAATCATTGCACAAGTAAAACAAAGTAAGTATAATGTTTTTGGGGCAACTGGAAATAAAAGAGAGGAAGACATATCGAATGAAGATTAGAACGAAGACAGATGCATTTGTAAGAGCTCGCATTATCAAAGGAATGTCCCAGAGGGAACTGGCCAAGCAATCGGGACTTAGCCCGTCCTATATCAGCTTGTTGGAGCGTTCGGTCAAAACGGTAGGGCCGGCTACCGCCAAAAAGCTAAGCGAGCTGCTGGAGCAGCCGCTGGATATGCTGTTTGTTATTGAATAGCCGGCATTGCCCGAATATATATCTATTGTGCTGCGGCAAGGCGAAGAACAGTCCCCATGGTCCCGCATCGGTCAAAAGGCGACCACCTTGTTCTTGCCGCTAGTCTTGGCTTTATACATGGCTTCATCCGCCTGCTTGATCAGCTCGTCTGCCGTAATGTTTTTCTTATAGCGGCTGTACCCCATGCTGACGGTAACGATAGTCTCCGCCTCGACCCGGGCCCGTATCCGTTCCGCAAGCTCACTTGTGTCCACCTCGGTATCCGTCACCATCACAACCATTTCCTCCCCGCCGTAACGGCCGCATACCCCAATTTCCTCGGCTTCTTCCTTGACGATTTGAGCAACCTGCTTCAGTACCAGGTCGCCCATATGATGGCCTTTGGTGTCGTTGAGCTTTTTGAAATTATCGATATCGCTGAAAATAATGGATATGCCCACCCGTTGAGCGATATGCTGTGAGACGCGATTGTAAAAGTATTTTCGATTGTAGAGTCTCGTCAACCCGTCCGTAATGGAAGAATTATAAATCGCCTGCATGATTTCAATGATCCTCTCGAAAATAAACAGGAACAGCACGAGATGGAAGGCCATCGGAATCAGCTGCTCAAATTTGTTCAAGATGAACTGTTCGTTGTTAAACAGGTACATATTGGCCATATGGATCATATGGGAGCAAAAATACAGCGTCAGCATGACTTGGTATTTGCCGTTCTGCCCGATACGCGGGTTGATAAGCAAAAAGCTGATGAAAATGAGCAGGAACAAGTACAGCTCCATTCCCAAAGGCTGCATCAAACTTACCTGATCCGTGCTTCCCTGGAGCCAGTCCGGCATATACCAGTAAGTTACCGATACGAAGATAGTTCCGAGCATACATAGGATGAAGACAACCGTATCCTTCCACTTGGTAGGATTATACAATTGATAGATGCCGGTATTGACCAGCAAAAAGGAAAGCACCTTCAGCAAGAGAGCTATGAATTTGGCAAGATCGCTCTCGGTTTGCGTAATTTCGAATACGATGAGCTGCCCGTATTGAACCATGAGAATCAGCAAAGACAGCATGAGGGAGAAATAGCCGATCTTCCGTCGGCTGAGCAGCAGACGAACGGAAGCAAGAAGCGTTACAAGCAGAATACTCAAAATAATGGTGCAGGAGAAGACCGTACCCGATGTACCGGTCCACAAGTCAGTCAATTCGTTCATCAAGAATTAAAGCCCTCACATTCGGTAAAAAGATATAAGAATTCATGGAGAGATCGCCAGCATGCAGTTCTTAGACTGTTCGTTTTCATTTTTATCGGTAACCGAAGTGCAGTTTTTGAGAGGTATTGAAGAATCCTCCTGTTCGGTTGGGGCCAGGATTTCGTTAAGCGCTTTACTCTCTTAATTATACTTGATGGAATGAAAGGAAATCTATCAGAACTGTAAAATAGAACCCGGTAATTGGAAAAGGGAAGCTCCTGCTCTTTTTGCCGGAACTCTTGTAGTGACTTCTCAATGCTGTTACGATGTAGATAGGGATAGTTCGGAGAGCGCGTCCTTTACACCATGTGCCAATGGTGCCTTTAATGAAATCAATGCAGGACAGTCACGGAGGGCTATCATGAACATTTTACAAGCATTATTTTTTCCCCCGGAGCAGCCTGGCGGAGTATCTTCTATGGTTCCTTTTATGCTGGATCGTTTCAACAAACGAGGCTGGGAAATGGAATTGTTTTCGCTGCCTAAACGGGTAAGAAGCAAAGGGACGGAGCCGGTACAGTTCTCAACCTTTAACTGGGAGGATTATGCGGGAAATCCGGTCGTCGATAAATACATTCAAACCTATAAAGATTATGTCTGGTGGACGAAGCTGCGGCTTCATAGCCAATATGATATCATCCATGCCCATCATCCTATTGCCGGCCTTGTCATGAAACAGCTGTTTCCGGACACACCGGTTATAATGACCGTTCATTCCAGCTATGAACGTGAGCTGATCCTTAACGGCAAAATCCGCGTGAACAGTCCGGAGCATAGGTTCCTGACCTCGATATACAGGGAATTGGAGGAGCGGGTCGATCAGCTGATCACCGTTTCGAACGCCTTCAAGCAGTATTTGTCCGACTATGTGCAGGAACCGGAAAAGATCGGCGTCATCCCGAACGGCTTCGACGAAAAGCGATTCCGACCGGTACCTCATGAAAATAAAATTCCGCAGCTGATTACCGTCTGCCGTCTTGTGCCTGCCAAAGGTCTGGATATTCTTCTCCTCGCTTGTGCCGAGCTGAAGAAGCGGGGCAATCCCTTCGTGCTTCATTTGATCGGGGATGGTCCGATTCGTCAAGAGCTGGAGCAGATGGCTATCGAGCTGAACATTTATGAGGAAATTATTTTTTACGGGTATATGCTGCATCCGGAGGATTTCATGCCCTTCTTCGATGTGTTCGTGCTTCCGTCACGTGCCGAAGCGTTCGGCTCTGTGTTTGCCGAGGCGGCTTTATGCGGCTTGGCGCTGGTCGGTACGAATGTAGGCGGCATTCCGGAACAAATCTCACATGGGCAGAATGGGCTGCTTGTTCCGGTCGAGGATGTGCAGGCTCTGGCTAATGCCTTGGAGAAAGTGATCAGCGATCCGATATATCGTTATAACTTGGGAAGGGTCGCCTGGGATAAGGCACAAAAGTCCTATTCGATGTCGCGGGTGGTACAGCAGTTGAAAAGCGTGTACCGGTCGTACCGGAAAAGCGAATAAAGCTTGAATTGGATTAGCGAGGTATCTTTTTTGAAATTATAGAATAAAATGATAACTTCCACTGCTTCCCCACAAATCCCAATTTGTGGGGATTTCATTTGGCAAAAGTAACAATTTAAGAAAAGTTTTAACATTCCCCTATTTCTTTTTAAAGAGTTTTCCTTATTCTTGTTCCAGTAGTAAGTCTAATCGCAGGATGTGCGGTTTAAGATTTGACTTGGCACCGGAAGGGCAGGAGAAAACGAAAATGAAGAAATGGGGTTTTTGGCATGCTTGCTTTAGAAACAACGATACCGCAGCGGCATGGATGTTCCTCTCGCCCAGTCTGATCGGCTTTGCGCTGTTTTACCTGATCCCGTTCGCCCAAGGCGTCGGCTACTCTTTCATGGATCGCGCGGTCGGCGGCCGGTTTGCCGGATGGGATAACTACCGCAGCCTGCTAGCGAGTGAATCGTTTCGGAAGGCAGCGTCCAACACGTTTTATTTTACCTCTGTCACGGTTCCGCTCATAGTTGTGCTCTCCCTGGGCTTTGCGCTGCTGCTGAACCAAAACCTGTACCTGCGTAATGCGCTGAGAACCGCTTATGTGCTGCCGTTGGTCGTTCCCATAGCCTCGATTATCGCCGTTTGGCAGATGCTGTTCGATTGGAACGGAACGCTCAACGCCTGGCTAAGCTACTTCGGCCATGAAAGGGTCGATTGGATGAAGACCAATGCGGCGCGCATTGTCGTGATCGCCGTTTATTTGTGGAAAAATATCGGGTACAACATGATTTTGTTTTTGGCGGGATTGCAGCAAATTCCGAAAGATTATTACGAAACCGCCAAGGTGGAGGGCGCAGGCCGGGTGCGGCAGTTCGTTGGTATTACGCTCGTTTATTTAACGCCGACGATGTTTTTTGTCGTCATCATGTCCATTGTCAATTCGTTCAAGGTGTTTCGCGAAACGTATCTGATCGCAGGCGATTACCCGCACGACAGTATCTATATGCTCCAGCACTACATGAACAATACGTTTATGTCGCTGGATATTCAGAAGCTGACGGCGGTGGCGACGATGATGGTCCTATGCATTTTATGGATTGTGCTGGCTTTGTTTGCGGTTGAACGCCGTTTCCGGCAGTTCACCGAATAGCGGGAGGGTAGATGGATTGCGGAGGACTAACTTTTTGCAAAAAGGGGCGCTGACAATTGTCGTGACCATTATTGCGGCGGTGCTGCTGTTTCCGATAGTGATTACTTTCACAAACTCGCTCATGACCGGACGGGAAATCGAAATCAATTACGGACCCATCGGAACAATGAACGAGGCTTCCGGCGGGGAAGCCGGCCGTTTCGCGAATTTGAAGCTGCTGCCCGATCAAGTGTCGCTCAAGCAGTACGGCGAAATTTTGGTGAACAGTCCGAAATATTTGACGATGTTCTGGAACTCGGTATGGATGGTCGTACCGATCATTGCGGGACAGGCATTTGTAGCGGCCCTGGCGGCGTACGCGTTGTCCAAGCTGCAATTTCGCGGCCGGGATCAGCTGTTTCTCGTTTACGTGTTGACGATGCTTATGCCATTCCAGGTGACTCTGGTGCCGAATTACATTATGGCGAATCGACTGGGGCTGCTGAACAGTGTGTCTGCGGTTATATTGCCGGGTATTTTTGCGGCGTTCGGCGTGTTTATGCTCCGGCAGTTCATGCTGCATATTCCGTATTCGTATATCGAAGCGGCCAAAATTGACGGAGCCGGCCATATACGGATTTTCATGACGATCATCGTTCCGATGGTCAAGCCGGGTGCTGCTGCGCTGATCGTATTATTGTTCGTCGATTACTGGAACATGGTGGAGCAGCCGCTTATTTTTCTGGACGATCCGTTCAGGCAGCCGCTGTCGGTCTATTTATCGAAAATCAACGAGGGCGAGCAGGGGGTCGCTTTTGCTGCATCGATGCTGTATATGACTCCGATGGCGCTGCTGTTTTTGTATGCGGAATCTTATTTTATCAAAGGAATTCAGCTGTCCGGTATCAAGGGGTAGCTGCAACGGTTGGGAGGAGCAGGAAGTGGGGACGGAGCAGCATGAGGAGCTTGGACAACGGCGCCGTAAACGAAGCATTCTAATCGTGTTCGGCCTGTTTATCGGGCTGCTGCTATTTTTTACTTTATTCAGCAACACGCTGCAATCAATGGCGCTCCCGAAGGTGAAGACGGAGAAGCCGACCGTCGGCAGCATCGAACACAGGCTGGAAGGAAGCGGCATATTGCAGCCTCTGGCGGAAGCGAAGCTGACGAATCCGGCGGGCTGGAAAGTGACGGCCATTGCCGTGAAAGAAGGAGACATCGTGAACAAGGGGCAGCCGCTGGTCGCCTACGACAGCAAAACAGCCGAACGGGAACTGCAGGATGAGCTGGCTCAATTGGAAAAGCAAAAGATCGAGCTGCAAAACGTTCAAGACCAATACATTGCATCGGCAACGGGTGGGGATGCAGCGAAATCCCGGAGAGCGGGGCGCGATATCGAAACTCGCAAGATCGATCTCGGCGTACAGGAGCGCAAAATAAACGAGTTGCTGGATCGTTTGGCGAAACATAAGCAGATTGCGGCGCCGTTCGACGGGATCGTAACGAAAGTGAACGCAGTCGAAGGACTGGCGTCCGCCGGAGAGCCGGATGTCGTCATGACGAATAACAGCCGGGGCTACCGGTTGGAGCTTTCGGTCGATGCGTCGCTGCTGTTGAGCTTGGGGATTGCGATGGAGGAGAAGCTGCAGGTCGAAGTGCGAATGCCGTCCGACCCGCTGCCGAAAATCGTCGAAGGCACCGTTTACGAGATAGCCGAAACGGAGCCGCGTACGGACAGCTCGTCCGCCGGCAAACAGGCGACGATTGCACAAAAGACTGTCCGCGTGAAAGTAGCGGACCCCGGGCTGAATGGAGGTGAGCAGGCATTCGTCAAGCTCGCCAAGCCGTCGCATCAGGAGGGGCGAATCGTTTCGAACGAGGCGGTTCATTCAGACCGCGAGGGCAGGTTCGTTTACAAAATCGAAGAGCGGAGGGGCGCTCTAGGCAATGTGTTCATAGTTCGCAAAGCCCGGGTTCAAGCTATGGATTCCAACGACAAGGCAACACGGATCGAATCGAGTGTCGTTCAAGTGCATGATCTTATTATTGTGGAAAGCAGCGAGCCTTTGCAGGAAGGGAATCGGGTCAGACTGGAGTAGAACCGAGTGTGGCGGACGATTTGATCTTACTCGGAACAAGCTCAACCAAAGAGAAAAGAGGGGAACCAGACAATGAAAAAGCAACTATTAATCGGATTTACATGCATGACGCTGGCGGCTGCGACCGGATGCCAAGCCGGAAGCGGAGGGGAGGCGGCGAGCAAGGAGAAGCCAAAGTCGAAGGACGGTAGGACGGTTGTTACATTGTCTTTAATGGGCTCGGACTGGTACTTCGATGAGATGGAGAAGCTATTCGAGCAAAAGCATCCAGACATCGACCTGCAAATACAAGTTTACAAGCAAGGGGAGGCGGAATGGGCCGAAGGCGATTTTGAAAAGTACGTCAAGACGACGAACTCGGCGATTTTATCGGGAGCCGGAGCGGATATTTTCGATTTGAGCAGCTTGCCTGCAAGCAAATATGTCGATAAAAAGCTTCTCCTCGATATGAACGGCATGCCGGACAAGTTGAACAAAAGCGATCTGCATATGAACATATTGGATGCATTGAAAATAAACGGCGGGCTGTACACAATACCGACTTCGTTTTATGCAGGCGTTTTTGTCGGGAACGGGGACATGCTGGATAAGACAATCAAGGTGGACGACAAAAGCTGGACCTGGGAGCAGTTTGAGGAAGTATCGCGCAAATTCATGCAGCAATCGAACGGCAAAGGGGACCGCTACGCCTTGGCGAATTATGCGCCGGAGCACTTTTTGAATATATTGGTGGAAAACAACAGCACGGATTTCATCGATCCGGCGACCCGGAAAGCGAAATTCGATTCGCCTCTATTCGTGCAAAATATGAAGCGAATTAAAAAGCTGTACGACGACCGCATTATGACGGCGAATAAAGCCCAAATCGGCAATCAACTGTTTTACTCTACTTATTTGCTCTCGCCGTTGGATGTTGCCGAAACGGCCTACCGGTTTTACCCGAATCCGAAGCTGCTGCAAAGGCCGCATCCGCAAGGCCATAAGGACGGAAGCACATTCCTCGTTCGGAATCAGCTAGGCATCCTGGCCCATTCGGCGGTCAAGGAGGAAGCGCAGCAATTCATCGCTTTCCTGTTGTCGGAGGAGGCGCAATCGTTGCCGAACCGGGAAGGCTTCTCCATGCTCAAATCGGTCAACGACAAGCAGATCGGCGACGTTCAAAAGCAAGCGGCCGGCGGATCATATAAGCTTCCGTCCGGAGAATCGGTCAAGACGTCCGAGAAACCGTTTGTCGAGCTTAAGCAGCTTATTAACTCAGCCAATCGATTTGCCAAGACGGACAATAAGGTGCTCGACATCATCACGGAAGAATCCCAATCGTTCTTTAGCGGTCAAAAGACGGCAGAGGATGCGGCGAAGCTGATTCAGAATAGGGCAACTACCTATTTGAACGAATAGCGAATGATCTGGCGCAGGAGCAGGTCCGCGAGTGGTCTTTTTTATGAGATTATAGAATAAAATTATACATTCGGAGCTTCCCCACAAATCCCAATTTGCGGGGAATTCCTTTAAGCCGCAAGCCGAAGAATGAGAACACCGATCAGTGCGCAGGTCAAACCGCCCGCTTCCAGGCGGCTGAACCTTTCTTTCAAAATAAAGCGGGCATATAAAAGAACAAAGACCACATTCATCGCTATGACTACAGACACAAGTCCGGTCACGCCCAGCTTGAACGCAGGCATAACCAGCATCATTCCGGAAATATTGGTGATTCCTACGAACATCCCCCAAAATAACGTCTTGGAGCTGCTCCAGCCTCTATTGGCCGAAGCTGCTGGCGGACTAGACTCGGCCTCTTGATCCTCGGCCGCTGCGGCAACCATAGCTCTTGCAGAGGCCAGCCTGCGCCGGCTCATATACCAGGAGATGCCGAACAGGAGGCTTCCTGTCACATACATCATGAGCAAGGTTGGCAGGGTGGCGGCTCCCAGCATGGTAGCCTTCTTCGAGGACAGGTCGGTAATCCCGAAGGCAATCATCGTGATAATGCCCCACTGGGCACCCTGAAGATTGCGCAGGGATATGTCGTTGGAATATCTGATCATGAGAATCCCGAACACTATGACGAGAAAGGCCATCGATTGCCACAGATTGAGCTTTTCGCCCCATAGCACATAAGCCAATATAACGACCACAACGGGAGGGAGACCCGTAAACATCGCGATTAGCGAAGCTTTCCCTACAGCAAAGCCCCGATACATAGAGGCGTTGGAAATAAAGGAGAACAGCCCCATCCATACGCCTACCCAGCAGCCCTCGGACCATGGCTGGCCTGCAAATAGATTGATAACCGCCGCAATGACCGTTCCGGATAAATAAACGCCTAGCAGGAGCAGATTGCGGTCAATCGGCCACTGCGACGTCCATTGATATAAGATGCCCCGCAAACCGAAACATATGGCCGAGGCTGCCGCAAATAGAAACCACATCGTTTTATTAAACCCCTCGCTGTCTGTTTTCTCGCAAAAGGAAAGCCTCCCCCGCACTTAGGAGAGAGGAGGGGCTTTCCTATCGACACCATATAAACAACCGCAGAAAGCGGCCGCTTATCCATCAAAATTGCTTTACTCCTCATAGATCATTTTGACCGTCATCCCGCCGTCGATAACGAGGTTTTGGCCGGTGACAAAGCCGGCCTGATCTCCCGCAAGATAGAGGCAGGCCGCTGCGATATCGTGCGGAGTACCCACGCGCCCGACAGGGTGCTGCAGACGGTCGCGCTCGCTATGTACCGCCTTTTCACGCTTCGATGCCTTCTGCCAATCGCGGGTTTCAATCCACCCCGGACTGATGGCATTCACGCGAATGCCGTAGCCTCCCAAGCTTACCGCCATGGCATGAGTAAGAGCAAGCAAGCCGCCCTTGGAGGCGGAGTAAGCCTCCGTATCTGCTTCAGACATCAGCGCACGGGTAGAGGCCATATTAATGATCACGCCGCTGCGCTGCCGCTTCATGATAGCAGCCGCATGCCGGGAACATACAAAGGCTCCCCGCAGATTGACGCCGATAACTTCGTCGAAATAGGCTACAGGAAGCTCAAGCATGGAGCCGTTGCGGCTGATGCCCGCATTGTTCACTAGTACATCCAAGCGCCCCAGCTCTGAAGTCGTCACGTTCATCCATTTGGAGATTTCGTCTTCCTTGGCGACGTTCACGTACATAAAGAGGGATTTGCCCCCTGCCTCGCGAATCTCCCGAACAACCTCCAAGCCCGCCTCCTTATCCGTGTCGGCGATCGATACCTCGTAGCCCGCTTTGGCAAAAGCGAGCGACACCGCTTTCCCGATCCCTTGGGCACCGCCCGTAACAGCAGCAACCTTATTCATTGAGGAGCCTCCTTATTTAGAAACTCATTGCTTTTTTTACAGTATATAAATACTATAGTATATAGGATTAAGAACGGAGGCGCAATGGATGGAACCCGGACAACGAACCGACCGCGAAATTACATATCATGTAGGCTGGAAGCGGGGGAAAATTACGCAGAATCACGGCACCCATCCTTCGGAAAGCGTAGCGGAAGAGCATGCCCTCGTTGATAGCAGGCTAAAATTATCGGGGTTGCTAGGATGGAATATGCGGTATATGTGGAAAAAGGCGGGGACCGTTCATGAACGAACGCTGCTGATCGTGCTGCCGGTTATTCCGGTGCTTATGTTTGCCCTGTCGTTATGGCTGGTGTACCGGCTAGCCATTCATCCCTACTGATGAGAACGTCTATTGAAGCTCCTTTCATAGATGTGCTTTACCAAAGAATGCTTCAGGAGAAACCGAACAAGAAGCTTCAATAGGAGGATACCGAAATTGAAAATGACATTAGCCATATTAGGCGGAGCAGTCGGCTTGATCGTAACGGCTTCGGCTATTATGCTGATTTGGTTCGTTTATCAGCTGAGAAGCAGCAAGGAGCAGGGGAGCTCCCAGAGCCCGCAGAAGACGGGAGCGGCCTCCTTCCTTCTTCAGTGGACTTTTTTTGATTACGCCTTAGTTGGCGTCTTTGCCATAGGCAGCTTGTTTTTATTCACCGACGTAGTGGCTGTCATCCGGGATGCGGACAGCTACCCGCTCTACCACTACGGGTACTTGTTATGCGGCTTTGTATTCACGCTATTCGGCATGCTGTTCATGGTTGCCAGGCTGGCGGTGGTGCTGTCGTTAGTTCGTACTGGCGGGCCTGCTCCTGCGCCAGATCATCATAGTCATCCAGGCCATGCTGATCATCCCGAATAGCGGATACAAGGTCGACAGGAGAGCTTTAAAGCCGAGCTGGCTGATCAAGTAGCTTAGCAGCAGAACAATCCAGAGAATCCAGTTCCTAGACAGCCGGGTTCGCTGCTCCAGCTGCAGGGTAAGGCCGTAGACATCGGCAATAAACGTTGTGAAGATTTCCCCGTAAATGACAAAGACGAACATCAGCTGTATGGTCGGTCCGACCTTCCGGATCAATTGTCCCATAGGAATTTCGAATTGCGAGATGCCGGGCATCTGAGCGGACAGAGCATAGTGGCCGGCCAGCAGCATCATGCCAATAGCGACTCCTCCCCAAATGCCGCCCCAGAATAGTACGGATCGATCCCGGATTTGTGCGCCGAGCGGGACAAGCACCCCTTGAGCCATGCTGAGATTAAATGCGGCGTACAGGAAGGGGGCGAACCAGATTCTCTCCAGCGGGTAATCGGAAGTCAGATGGAGCCAATTGCCTGAACCGGGCAAGTCCCAGGAATACCAGACGATAAGCATGCTGAAGCTCAGCATTAACGGAACGACGACGGAATTGACGGCGACGATGGCTTGCATCCCTTTGCTCAATACGGCATACGCGAGCAGCAGCGTAACCAACAGACCGGATTGATAAGGCAGATGAAATTGCTCCTCGAAGACGGAGCCGGCTCCTGCCAGCATCACGGTCGTGACGCCGAACAGGGTGACCAGAGTAAACAGACTTACCCATCCTCCTACTCGGGGACCGAAGAGAAGCTTATTCAAATCCTCATAGGAATGCGCTTTAACCTCGTGCGCAATAAACATTAATTTAATTCCGAGCCAGACAAACAGTATGCTGGCGATTCCGATCGTCAGAGTTGCCATCCACCCGTACCTTGTAAAAAAAGTGAGGATTTCTTGTCCGGTAGCAAACCCGGCTCCTACAACGGTGCCGACATAGGTGAAGCAAACTTGCATAATGCTGCCGAATTTTCTCATCATGATAGGTCCACCTTTCATGCGGCTTGTTCCATAATAGTACAAGGTATGAACCGTGGGACGAACACATGACATGAACTTGGGAAAATGCCAGGTTTCTGTTAAAATAGGATAGGCCTCATTTTACCGTTATATAATTTTTTTGCAGGAGCGTGTCTGTGTGCTGGATGATATTTTGCTGCTGATTGAACATTACGGATACATCGCCCTGTTCGGCTTGTTGGCTGTAGGGATAGTAGGACTTCCGGTCCCTGATGAAATCTTAATGACGACGGTTGGTTCATTGACCTCGAACGGAGGGCCCTTATCTTTTTGCAAATCGTTACTAGTCAGCTATGCCGGGACCATGACCGGGATGCTGGTCAGCTATTTCCTGGGGAAGACGGTAGGGAAGCCTTTCCTGTACCGCTATGGCAAATGGGTGAAGCTGACACCGCAAAGACTGGACTTGGCAGAGGGATGGTTCAAGAAATACGGACTGTGGACGGTTGCTTTTGGCTATTACGTACCGGGGGTTAGGCATTTTACCTGCTATTTGGCAGGAGTCAGCGCTGTATCGCTTTGGAAGTATTTGCTGTACGCAGGCACCGGAGCGCTGATCTGGTGCGCATCGTTCCTGACGCTAGGTCATTTTATCGGTGTGAACGCGCCAAAAATTATGCATCTTATTCATCACTACATGGGAATCAGTGCCATAGTGATTGTCATCGTAGCAGCAATCGGCATCGCTTTGTTTATGTGGCTTAGAAAACGAGGGGCGTCCAAACAGAAAAAAACAGGTTGACACGACAAAAAAAGCTTGAGTTCAGCTGAACTCAAGCTTTTTTCAATTTCAGGGTCCCCAGACGGAACGCGGTCATTATTCGGCGAACAGCTTAATGGAGTTGAGCTTATCCGTCTTAGGGTCGATATCGAGCTTCAATACGGCATCCTTGGATTTATAGATGAGGACATAGCTTGTATTGGAGTCGGGCTTGCCTAATGCTTTGTAGATATCGCTTGTGGATTGGCCCAGCTTAAGCCCGTTCAATCCGGGATTGATTTCGCTGCTGCGAATATCGATGAATTGAAGCTGATTTTGCTTGTTGTAGCCCACCATAAAATCCGTATAGTCATAAACAGTAATAGGATCCGTTTCGTCTTCCATTTGAAATTGCTCCTTGGGCTTGCCATATTTACTGGTGACTGCATCAGGCGATGATTTCAAGGTCAAGCCAAGCAGAGTCGGCTTGGTTTGATTGTAGGTCTCTTGAATATCGATCTTCGGCTTAGGTGTTGCCGTCGGTTTGACGGTTTCCGGTATCTCATCCTGCTTTGAGCCGTTCTCGGCGCTTGCGAGCGATACCTTGTCATTCGGATTGACTTGCTGCTGTGATGTAACTGCGGCTTGTTCTTGGGTTGGATCCTTACTGGTTTGCTGAGGCGCAGCAGCAGCCGGCGTAGCTGTCGGAGCTGCGGTAGGCGTAGGGCTTAACGCCTCGGACCCTTGTTTGCATCCGGTTATCAGCAATATGAGGATGAAAGGAACGAGCCAGCGAGCGGCGTATGTAAGTGTGTTCATCATCCCAGTCTTCCTTTCTGGAAAATTTAGAAGGTTGCGTTATAAAGCAATATTAATCATACTCGCTACCCATTGAATCATCAAAGATCGTATACTTACAAATATCGGCGAATTTCATGAAAATGATTAGATATGATTTTCAAAGCACCATTTTCATGGTCTAGGTCCCCGTTTCTTGCTATCTATTCATATAGACGAGTTTGAGGCTGAAAAAGTTGCATAAAGTTTATAAAAGTTTATCCGTTTAGGACTTGAAACCCGGATTCCCGTTATGATAAGTTAACGGAAAAGGTTTTTCGGATGGAGGATACCGAATGGAATTATTAAAGCAAAAAATTAGAGAGGTCGGAGTCGTGATCTCCGATGATATTATTAAGCTGGACGCTATCTTGAATCATGCGGTTGATCCTGCGCTGACGACAGCGATGGGCAAGGAATTCGCCCGATTGTTCAGAGAAGACCGCGTGACCAAGGTGCTTACGATAGAATCATCCGGAATTCCCATTGCGTTTGCCACGGCGCAGGAGCTCAATGTTCCTATGGTATTTGCAAGACGCAAAAAGAGCTTGAATACGGACAATACCGAAATGTACAGCGAACGGGTGCCTTCCTTTACGAAAGGGCTGGTAACCGATATTATGGTCTCGAGAGAATGGCTCGGTGAACAGGACCGGATTTTATTGATCGATGATTTTATTGCCAACGGGGACGCAGCAAGAGGCTTGATCCGGATCATCCGCCGTTCGGGAGCGGAGCTTGTCGGAGTCGGCATTGCGGTTGAAAAATCATTTCAAGCAGGCGGTCGAACCATCCGTGAATCCGGGATTCGCGTTGAGTCTTTGGCAAGGATTGCATCGCTCGCAAATGGCGAGATTGTCTTCGAGTAGAGGCGAATCAAGAATTATTTTCAATTTTATTAACTATTCCCTCCACTGTGTTTTTCCTTTATAATGGATTCAAGCGAAAGAGAGGAGGCATTGCTATGGGGAATGAGATTCCGGCCGATTTTTTTGTAACTAAGTTGAACGAAGCTAAAATTCACTTTGAACGTGCCCTCGATTGTAAACATACAGAGTTTGACGACCTGTATCCCTATATGATTGAACATCCTCAATTTTTTTGGTACAAAAGGTATGTGGCATGGTCTGAATTGTTGACTATCGTTAAGCTATGCGAAGACCTTGATGTAGAGTGGCAGCAGCAGTTTTCACAGCAGCAGGTCGAGTATATCAAGAAGAGAGTCATGTCCAGTAAAGTGCTGGATTATTGGTTTGAGACCAATGACTCGAAAGAACACGTCAGCTGATTAGTGCACTCTGAGATAGATAAAATGACCCCATAAGGTTTCGGATATGATTCAGGTACTTTACGGGAAACGTTTGAAAATGGTAAATTCTATATCCAAAAAACCTACCGTCCTCGAAAGGCGGTAGGTTTTTGTTTATGCTGCGGGTAAAATGGGCTCACGTAAGGTTAGTGAAGCATGTTCATGCTTTCGATATGTTTTTTGGTCTCGGGTGTACCCAGATCATACAGCTTGCGATATATCTCCCGCAGCCAATAATCGGACGCAACGTTGTCCCTGACGTTATGATTAATCGGATGTGCGCTCGAAGCTCCCGCAGCGGTACCTTCCTGAGCCTCGGCCGATTCCTCGAACAAAGCCTGAAGCTGATTAATCTCTTCGTCATTGGCCCTTATTTCAAATTCGAATTGGCCGGTCTCCTCCGGTTCTGTTATTTCCCCTGAGCCGACATCAACGTAATATGTTTTTTTCTCCATTGCGGCACAAAAACTCCTTTCCAAAGTCGGAACGACTGCTTATGTAAAACACTTGTAAAGAAGAGAGCATACGTCTTCTGTTTATTGTACACCTGGAATGGTGTATTCTATTCTTAAACTACAGTTTGTCCAAAGGAGGGTCGTAGGATGATCAGCGAGGAGCAGCTGGACCGGTATAGAATAGAGGGGACCAAGCTTAGAGTGGTGAGGGACGCGGATCCTGCGAATGACGTCAAAGGAATTGTTGTTGCCTGGGACGATACGACGGTCATGATCCGTAAGCAAAATCGAAGAATCGTGAAGCTGGACCGAAGCTATCATTACCAGCCGATGACCGAGGAACGTTATTCGGGCTGGAACGGGAACGAGCTATGACGGGCTTTGCCTCAAATCGCCCAATAACCCCATCGATATCGAATTTGAGATACTATGAAGCGGAAGACGGCTTAAACAGCTACTTTATGATAGAGAGTATCGAACCGCTCCGCACGTTGAATTCGTCGATGTGGGGAGAAGGCTTCGGATGGCATTCACGCCTGATGAACCGACAGGTGGACCGCAGCTATTCCAGCTCGGATCCGCTGGCTGAGATGCATCAATTTATGCGTATGAGAAGCATCGGCATAGAAGAGACAGCGGCCTTATTAACCGCAGCAAGAGTGCAGGACAGAGGCTACTCCCAGGAATCCGGGGATAAGGGGCTGAAGGTATGCACCTGGGCTACTGTCGGCTTAAGCAATAAAGCGAGGGCGGGCTCCTTACGGGACATGCATGAGCTGTTCCCTGGAACCATTAACCTGATCGTGGTCATTGATGGAATCCTGACGGACGCGGCAATGGTCAATGCCGTGATTACGGCGACGGAGTCGAAGGCCGCTGCACTGCAGGACGCAGATATCCGCTTAGCGGACAGTCGGGAGACCGCGACAGGAACAACAACGGATGCGGTCATTATAGCCGCTACCCAGAAGGGAGCTTCGTATCGCTATGCGGGTACAGCTACCCAGCTTGGCTATAGTATCGGAAGAACGGTGTATGAAGCAATGGCTTATTCCATTCAAAGGTATAAGGCCTGGGAACTGTCACAGCAAAAATGAAACCTGGAGCCCGCAAAGTTCTTGCTGAACGGGCCCCAGGTTTTGTATTTCTGAATAAGTGCGGTAATTGTTACCTGCCTTCGGGACCGCGGCCACAGCCTTCGGATTTCTTCGGAGGGTTGTTGCCGTCGGCCATTTTGTCGCCGAATTGGTCCAGACGGGAAGGATGCCCCGCAGGGCCATCGTTGTCGGGTTTATTATTTCTGCCTGCCATTCGTATCACCTCCACATGAGATAGAGTCTCATGCTGGCTGATTTTTATCCGCTGAGGCATTCGTATAATATTGGAGCCTTCAGAGAAACTAACTCTGTAATCGAGATATGTGGGGGCGAGGGTTGACGATGGATGATCAAGTGGTGCATTTGGACGATTTTTACGCGTTAAGGATTCATAGAGAAGGAAAATGCGGGGTCAACGGCGAAATTATTAGATTAAACACGAATTCCATACACCCGCCTACACATTTGTTCGATACTCCAAGCTTTGAGGATGCGGAGGCGTTAAAGGAATGGGCTGCCCGAGCCTTGCAGGCTTACCGGGAAGGGTAGATGAGAGAGGCTACTTTTTAAATGCCCCGACGATGTACAGCAATCCCAGAGTGGCCAGCATGCCGATCATGATGAACATGAGTCCGCTTATAAACAATATGGCTCCTGGAATAATAAAGCTGACAATCAACGTAATTCCGATGGCCCAAAGCATCGTTTGAAAGGTCAGCTTGATAAAACCCCAGACGAATAATGCCACAACCACTCCCATAGCCAGCTGCAAAAAGATCATAATGCTCCCCCCTTGCCTTATATATATGGGCTTAAGCGGGAGATCATGATACAAGCTTCACGAAAGAACAGGAATATCCAAGGATATTCCTGCATACGATGTAATCCGGCAGCTAACGAACGTATTCGATTCTATTCGAACAGCGGGAGGAGATAAGATGTCCACGGAAGGTTCCGCATTGAAAGGAACGGTGTACGGCATTTTGTTTACGCTTCCAATTTGGGGAGCTATCGCCTGGATTGTTTTTGAATGTTTGGATTAAATAGCTCGGGTATCTCTTTTCGTCAGGAGAGGTACCCGATTGTTCTATTGGTTACAGGTTTGATTCCGATTTGGAAATGGCTTTATTGGAGCGGAATGTAATTTTTGCCGACCCGTTCGGGTTTCCTTCCGCTTGGTATTGATAGGTTGTCGTATAATCAGGGGACGACTTATCTCCCGATTCGGAGATGAGCTTGCCCTCGCCGCCTACAATCCCTTTCACTTCATCAGATGTCATGCCCAAATTGATTTTGTCATATTTTTCTTTTGTCATAGTAGCTAGCGGGGCTGGGGTTGGAGTTGGCTGTACAGCATTTCCGCCGGAATGACTGCAGCCGATGCTGCTGCCGGCAATAACTGCTGCGAGCATAAGAACACTGATGGATTTTACCAAGTCTATCGCCTCCGAAGTACGGTTTTGGATTTTCAATATTGCTCTTGCTGTATTTGAAGCAATGTTCAATTCATCTCCAAACCGAATCGTAAATATACGGATTTCATGCTTTTTTAAAATTTTGTTTGACAACTGGGTAAAATAGGTGATATTATACAACTTGTCCCCTTCAAATATGAATGAGACATAATATATGCGGTCATGGCGGAATTGGCAGACGCGCACGGTTCAGGTCCGTGTGGGCTAACCCCCCGTGGAGGTTCGAGTCCTCTTGACCGCACCAACTATAACAAAACCACCATCTGATATCTCCGGATACCAGATGGTTTTTCATTTGGAGAGGCAGAGTGACATGCAATGATTATCCGTAACGCAGTTATTGAAGATGTTCCTTCTATTCTTACCATTTATAACGAGGCCATCCTGAACACCGTGGCAACCTTCGATACGGTTCCGCGTACTTTGGAGCAGCAGGAGACCTGGTTCAAGCAGCATGGCGATCGTTACCCGATTATCGTGGCAGAGCTGGGAGGGACGGTTGTAGGCTGGGCATCCCTTAACGCTTATTCGGATCGTCTGGCGTATGCTCGCACCTCTGAATTGTCCCTGTATATTCACCATGATTTTCGTGGGCAAGGCATTGGGAAGCAGCTGATGGAGAAGGTGCTTGAGGCCGGCAAACAGGCAGGGCTGCATACCGTCCTGTCCCGGATAGTGGAGGGCAATGACAGCAGCATTTACATTCACCGTACATACGGCTTCGACTATATCGGTGTCATGCGTGAAGTAGGCTTCAAATTCGATAAAATGCTGGACGTTATTCTTATGCAAAAAATGCTGTGATCGTTCATAAAGCCGCCGTTGGGCGGCTTTTTTTGCTTTGTACAACGGCTGTAGGGGGCTTGTACCGGCGGAGTACATTAGCAAACATTCAAATTAATCGTATTACCCGCTATTGTTTATCTAATGGAAGGCTCCCCTCCTGCATGTTATCCGGCAGCGAGCTTGGTATGAACAGACAGAGTAGTTGGAAAGGTCATGCTCAGGAAAAAGGTTGGTCGTCTGAAAAAAGTTGGTTGTCATTAGCCTTCTGTTAGGTTACAAAGTAAGTAGCTTACCTGGGTGCAAATGGCGGTTTTTCCCAGGATGCAGGTGGAGCTTGTCGGAGAAATCCGTTCCGCTGTATAATGACTACACCGATAGGGCGGAAATACCCGGACAACCCGTTTTTGTTCGACGAACGAAAGGCGGGTTGATTTATTTTCACATTTCGGGCGAAGCAGTTAGGGTTCACATTGGCTTTCTTGGTTCAAGAAAGATGTGTACGCCGGCTTGATCCTATAGAAGCACTTATCCCATTAATCGTGTAAGGAGTTCATAGGCGTATGGAAAAGACCTGGTATAATCGATTGCTGATGTCGTATTTTCCGATCTTGTTCATCACCGTTAGTATCATTATTTTTGTATCCGTTTCCATGATGAGCGAAATTTCCATTAAGGAGACCGAGAAGGCCAATCGGATTTTTGCCAAATATGTGATTGATTCTATGGAAACCTCGCTGAAGGCAGTGGAGCGGGTTATTTTGGAGGAAGCGGGGAACAGCGACGCCTTCTATGATTTTTTCGAGATGAAGAACAAATCGGAGGGGGGAATGGTTTACTACGAGACGTCCAAGGAGCTGCATAAAATTCTTGACGATAACCCGATGATTCAATCGATTTATTTGTATCGCGCTCAGGATCAGTTGGTGCTGACGACCAATGCGATTCAGCAGCTGGATAACTTCCAGGACAAGGAATTCGTCGAGGAATCCTTCGGCAATCCGAATAATACGGGGTGGTCCTCCGTTCGCATGTATTCCGGCCTCAGCCTGCAGCCTAAGGAGAAAGTCATTTCCATAAGCAAAAAGGCGCTGCTGCCTTTCGGCAATCAGGGCATTATCGTGGTCAACGTCAGGGTCAGCTCGCTTCTGCGCATCGTGGACGAAATGATCAACGCGGATATTACCTTCATGGATATTAGGGATGCAGGGGGGCAGCGGGTATATCCGGTCGAGCTTGAGGAAGACAAGTCGCTCTCGGCACAAGGAAGTGTCATAACGGATATTCATTCCGATGTCATCGGCTGGAATTTCGTCAGCGGCATTAAGGGAGGACGCATGTTCAACTGGGTCTCGGCCATCTCCCATATTTGGCTTGGCATCGGCATAGCGACCGTGCTGTTCAGCATTATCTATACCCTGTATGTAACACGCCGGAATTACAAGCCGATCGAAGGCATCATGCAGCAGATCAACAAATACCAGAGCCGCAGTGCGCCTAGAGGAAAAGGCGGCGACGAATTCTCGTTTATCGGCAAAGTGCTGGACAGTTTGATGGAGCAAACCAACCGTTACGAGAAGCAGTATCAGGAGGATTTGATCATTAGGCGCAAGCAGTTTTTCCTGGAATGGATTGGTGGACAGTCTCCGATGAGCCGGCAGGAATGGGCTGCCCATATGAACCGGTACAAGCTGCCGAGTTCTTATACTAGACTGATTGTTTGTGTCGCAGAAATCGACGGATTCCCGAATTTCCAGCAAAGCTACAGTGTGACCGACCAGAACCTGCTCAAATTTGCTTTGACCAATGTCGCCCAGGAGCTGGCGGATTCCGAATGGCTGACGGTCTGGGCGGAGTGGATATCCGACAAACGGCTGTCGATTCTGCTCATGCTGCATACGGAGGAGGACGCGAAGCTCGAGGGCGTGAGCGATTTGCTTGACCGCTTTCGGACTTGGGTGGCCGTGAATTTGAAGTTCTCCTTAACCGTCGGTGTCGGAAGGAGCACGGAGCAGTTAACGGAGGTATGTAATTCCTTCGAGGAGGCGGTCACAGCACTCCAATATAAAATGTCGCTCGGCAACAATCAGGTCATCCGTTATGAAGAAATAGCGGCGGCCGGCTCCGGAGATACTCATAAATATTTTCAGCTGATGGATGCAATGTGCCAGGAATTTCGAATCTCCGACAGCAGCTGGCAGCTTCATGTTGACCAGTTCGCAGAGTATTTGGAGCAGGATGTGCTGAAGGGAGCGGAGATCCACCATTTGCTGCAATATGGGGTTCGGCTGCTTGAGCGCACATTGGAGGGATTGTCGTCCGATATTATCGAATACTGGAGGCAGCATGTTCTTCCCCGGCTCACAGAGGCGCTGGATACTTCAGAGACAACAGAAGAGCTTCTTCCGATCGTCGTCTCCTCGCTTAAGCAGCTGCACGGACAATACGTATCCCTTCGGGATGCCAAAAATCATCATCAGCTGGCAAGCGACATTCGGCATTATATTGAAGACAACTATGCCAATCCGGACTTATCGCTGAATCTGATCTCGGACCAATTTAATGTGAACGGCAAATATTGCAGCCATTTGTTCAAGGAAGTGTACGGAATGAAATTCGTAGATTTTCTCATGAATTTACGGATGGAGCAGGCCAAGAAGCTGCTATTGCAAACCGAGCTGCCCTTGCAGGATATTTCGGAGAAAGTAGGGTATACCCATTCGATTTCATTCGGACGCACCTTCAAGAAGGTCGTCGGCGTCACTCCCGGGGATTACCGCAAATATATGCAAGCCGAGTAAGGTGCGGAAGGCTCCCATGGTCAGCATGAGGAGCTTTCTTTAGTTTTATACGCTGGTGAAGACGGCGGCTCGTCTATGCGATCCCAATAGGATTGTAAGCGGCTTAACGGAAGAAAGCTCCAATGGAGAGAGGCTTGAGAAATCCGCACGGGAGTAAGGAAGAGAGCACTTCGCAGAGAAAAGTTGGTCATAAGAAATCGGTTGGTCGTCAGGAATCAAGCGCTATCTGACAATCGGTTTATGCGGAAGAATCATGTTGGTTGACCCTTAGCCAGGGCGACCTGTATAACTTGAATTACATCCCGCCGGTCCTCCAATCGGGCGAAGCAAGTGCAAGACAGATATATCTAGGGGGACATGAAGGATATCTTAACGAAGCTCAGATGTAGAGGAGATGAATCACCTTGAAAAAGAAAGCGCTTAAACGAAACGCGGCATCCACATTGGCGGCAGTTACGGCATTCGGTTTATTGGTCGGTTGTACCAGCAACGGGGGTCAAACGCAATCAGGCTCGGCGGGAAGCGGCGGCAGCGGCTCTAAAGAGCAAGTGACTTTGAAGGTCGAAGTGTTCGACCGCGGCAATTCGCCGGCGGGTATGACCGTAACGAACAATTTGGTGACCAAATGGGTGCAGGAAGCGTTCGGCAATCCCAATAACATTAAATTGGAATTCGTCCCTGTCCCCCGGGCTCAGGAAGTAGATAAGCTGAACGTTTTGATGGCGAGCGGGGATGCTCCGGATATTGTGTTCACCTACGACCCGAATCTTGTATACAAATATGTGCAGCAGGGCGGCTTGATGGATCTGGGTAAATTGCTAGATGCAGGCGGCGCCAATCTGAAAAGCTATCTCGGTGAAGATACGCTGAATTACGGCAAATTTGACGGTAAGCAGTACGCTATCCCGGCCAAACGCGTGTATTTGGGCAAGTATTCCTCGATGATCCGGCAAGACTGGCTCGACAAGCTGGGTCTGCCGGTTCCGAAAACGACCGAGGAAGTATATAACACGCTGAAGGCATTCAAAGAGAAAAGTCCGGGCGGCAGCGGTACCATACCGTTAGGCTTCTCGCTGGCGCCGGCCTCCTATGAACCGATCATCTGGCCGTTTATTAAGAAAACGTCCGAGGAAGAACGCTATACGCTGATGCAGCTGCTGGGTTCGGGCGATAAGCCGACGCTGATGCCTGGACATAAGGAAGGCGTCAAATTCCTTAACAAGCTGTACAATGAGGGACTGATCTCGCCGGATTTCGCACTGGATAAAGATAAGAAGAAGCTGCAGCAGGACGTAATGACGGGCAAAGTAGGCTTGTACGCGGAGGACGCAGGGCAAAGCTACGGCACCGCCCCTGAAGTGGTAGGCATCCTGCAGAAGAACGTGCAAGGAGCCAAGATTACGCCTATCGATCCTTATACCAACGAGGAAGGCAAGCACTCCAAGCCTGCGTATCAACCGGCCGGGATGTATATCATGATTCCGAAGTCGAGCAAGAACGGCGAAGCGGCCATGAAATATTTGAACTGGATGGCGCAGAAGGATGTCCTGAACCGCCTTACTAACGGTGAGGAAGGGAAGAACTATACGCTTCAGGACGGACTTCCTATTCTGAAGGACGATGAAGCTACCAAAAATCTGCTGTATAACGCCGGAGATATGAGGCTGGTATCGAACGGATTGGATCTCGGCGACAAAACCAAAAACTTAAAAGCGATGGCGCTTGCGGCACCTGAGGCCTATCGTGCGGATGCAGCTATATCCTTCCAGAACGGATTGGCTGACGGGATCGCTCCGCTTCGCTTCGACCGTCCTATTCAAGCCGAGGTCAAGTACGGAAAAGTACTGCTGGACAAATACGAAGAAATGCTTGTCAAATGCATGATGGCCAAGCCGGAGGATTTTGACAAGGTTTACGACGCGATGCTGAAGGACTATATGTCCAGTGGCGGCGATGAAATCAAGAAAGAACGGACGGAAGCCTACAAATCGATGAAAAAGTAAACAACTTGGAAAATCCCTTGACTGGAAAAGCAAATAGATAGAACCCGGGAGGGGGCTCCGGCTCCCTTCCAAACGGGTTCGCAAGCAAACGGTTAGATGAGGCAGGAGGAGGCTTGAGAGAAGTGCGAGGTGCAGGAACTTATTTAAATCGTTATTGGCAGCTGTATGCCATGCTGATGCTGCCTATTGCTTACTTCCTTGTATTTAAGTACGGCCCGATGTACGGTGTGACGATTGCGTTCAAGGATTTCAACTTGTTTCAGGGCATCAACAAGAGCCCGTGGATCGGCTTGGATACGTTTGGCGAAATTTTCAAAATGGACGCGTTCTATGTTGCGCTGCGAAACACTTTTATGCTTAATTTTTTGGATTTGATCTTTTCGTTCCCCGCCCCGATTTTGCTGGCGCTGATGCTTAACGAGCTGGGCAGAGCCTGGTTCAAGAAGCTTTCCCAGACGATCCTGTACTTGCCGCATTTTATCTCCTGGGTTATTATCGGCGGCATTGTGTATCAGGCATTTTCTACGAACTCGGGTGTGGTTAACCATCTTCTCGGAAACATCGGAATCGGTCCGATTCCGTTTCTATCGGATAAATACTACTGGCTTGTTACGTACTTGGGCACAGGGATCTGGCAGAGCGCCGGATGGGGCACAATCATTTATTTGGCTGCTTTGACTGCCATCAACAAGGAGCTGTATGAAGCTGCTGATGTAGATGGAGCGGGACGGTTTGCAAAAATTTGGAACATTACCCTCCCGGGGATTCGATCTACGATCATCGTGCTGCTTATTTTGAAGCTGGGGGAAATGGTGCAGATCGGCTTTGACCGTCCTTTTGTTATCGGCAATGTGACGGTGGCGGAATTTTCCCAGGTGCTTAGCACGTTCGTATACAAAATCGGGATGCAGACAGGGGAATATTCCGTTGCTACGGCGGTCGGCTTCTTCCAGGCTGTCGTGGGGCTGGTGTTCATTCTGACCTCCAATTACATCTCCAAGAAAACAACTGACGAAGGCATTCTGTAGCCTTTTCCTCGTACAGAGAAAGGAGTACGTTTATGAACACGAAAATGGGCAATCGCCTGTTCGATGGAGTCAATACGGCGCTGCTGCTGGTCGCTCTGATCCTATGTCTGGCCCCCTTTCTGCATATCCTGTCAATATCTCTCAGCTCCAACAAGCCGATTATGTCGGGAGATGTGACGATTTTTCCGGTTGATCTGAATTGGGAGGCGTACAACCGGGTACTGGCTGATGCGGCGATGATCCGCTCTCTGGGCCTGTCGGTCGGACTTACGGTGCTGTTCACCGTTCTGTGCATGGTTATGACCATCTTTGCGGCCTACCCTTTAACCAAGACAGAGCTTAAGGGTCGCAAGGTGTTCATGTATATGATCGTATTTACGATGTTTTTCAGCGGAGGGATCATCCCCGAATACATTCTGGTGAAGGAGCTTCATCTGGTCAATACCATTTGGTCGCTGATTTTGCCGCTGCTGGTAAATCCGTTCTACCTTATTATATTAATCACGTTTTTTAACGGCATTCCCAAGAGCTTGGAGGAGTCGGCGGAGCTGGACGGAAGCTCTCATTTCGGAACGCTGATCCGGATTATTCTGCCTTTGTCGATGCCTGCCATTGCAACGCTAAGTTTGTTCTATGCGGTCAACCGCTGGAACGGCTTTATGGACTCGTTATTTTACATCACCGACCCGAACCTGTATCCGCTTCAGCTGAAGCTGTATCAGATGATTATGAACAGCATGATGACCGATCAGATGCAGATGGAGGGCGCGCAGATCGTGCAAATTTTGCCGGAGAGCCTGAAGGCTGCCAGCATTGTGGTGGCGACGCTGCCTATTCTGGTCGTGTATCCGTGGCTGCAGCGGTATTTTGTGTCCGGGATTATGCTTGGCTCGGTCAAAGGATAAGCGCCGGTTATTAGGGCAACGAATACTGCGGAAAGTATTGCGGGAAGAGTAAGTTCTTACAGAGATCGTTCGTTAGGTAATACACAATGGAGGGGAGCAGAAATGCTGGATAAGGGAGAATACTCGTTTTCGACCTGCTGGAATATTAAGCGGCACATGGTCGGAAGGGAGATGGTGGAGGAGATCCGGTCACTCGGATTTCGTTATGTCGAGCTGAACTATAATGTGACCGACGAGCTTATGACTACGATTGAACCGATGATTGAAAAAGGGGAAATTGGAGTATCCAGCGTGCACAACGTGTTTCCTCATATTGCCGACAAGGATTATGATACCGATTCGGTCATGCTCGGCTTCGACGACGAGGCGAAGCGGGAACGGTCCGTTGAGCTGCTGATCCGGTCAATGGAATATGCTCACCGGTACGGGGCCAAAGCGGTCGTAGTCCATCCGGGAGAGGTTCCGTTCGAGTACAACATAGACTCCGAGCTGAAGAAGGTCTATCGCGAGGAAGGCAAGGAGTCGGCGGCGTACCGTGGGCTGTGGGCGCAGATGCTGGAGCGGAGGGAGAGGCTCAGCCCGATTTATACGAAGCGGATTCAGGAAAGTCTGGAGAAGGCGAGCGAGCATGCCGCACAACGGGGCTGGAACGTCGCCATTGGCATAGAGACGCGTTCGCGCTGCTATCAGATGCCGACGCTGATGGAGGCGAAGACGATCTGTGATAGCCTGCAGGGAGCGCCTGTCTATCTGTGGTACGATATCGGTCATGCGACCATGATGGAGCGGATGGGCTTGTATGATAACGCCGCCGAGCTGGAGCAGGTTAAGCGCTATATCTACGGCGTCCATATTCATGAGACGCTGGAGCTGTCCGACCATTGGTGTCCCTATGTGCACAGCAACGATCTTACAGGCTTTGACCGTTTCCTGGGGGCTATCGAACAGGCGAAGGTGAAGGTGTATGAGCTGAAAGCCGCTTGCCAGCCGGGCGAAATCGGGGAAAGCCACCGGATTATTACCGGCAAGCTGGATGGTTTGAGAGGGTAGGTGGGAGATTTCATGGACCGCGAGCTGGCTCTGAAATATGCGCCTGTGCTGTATTTCGATCATCGGGAGCCGTTTTATCCGGTTAGAGTAGGAGTAACTGTATTTCGGGAGCCGGGGGAATCCCCGTCATTTCGCAGAAAAATACGGTTCACGAATGATACAGCCTGCGTAATCGAATATGCCATTTACTGGGACTACGATATTCAGCATTTGTACGAGCTCGAGCATGTATGGATTTATGTGGGGCAGGATGGGGAGGTCGCGGATGCGGAAGCCAGCTTCCACGGCAAATATTTGAAATCGCTGCTGCCTGGGCGAAGTAATGTCGAGGGGACGCAGGTCCGGCTGTATTCTCAGCCGGGCAAGCATGCCTTTTCGCCGCTGCCCGAGCTGTTCGAGCTCTTGCCGGGCATGCGGTCGTCGGTGAATGAAGACGCCGGCATCGACGGCCTGACGGTACCAGAGATGTTCTGTAGCCGGGTTGCTGCGGATGCGGCGATCCATTGGCTGGTCGAGCGGCATTTGCGTTCGCTGGCATTTGAGCCGTCGATGCAGTTCGAAGCGTATCACATCCCTGATGGGCTGTTCGTAGATTGGGCTGACTTGGCAGAGGAAATCCCGGTTCGCATAGAACGGGAATTGGAACGCCTAAGAGCAAAGTACTTAGCATGATGTAACCAGAAGAGGAGAGAGCCATGGATTCGACATATAAGAAGCTGGTCCTATTATATGATGACGTGACGCAAGCGACCTTGGGCAAGCAGGTAAAGGACGCTTCGAACAAATATGCGGGCGGTATTATGGATGATTCGGGCATCCCGCGGCCGAACCACGGCGGCACGCCTAGTGTGATGGCCTATTGGGCATGCGCATTGGTTAACCCGGATTCAAGGTATTATCATGATCCGGAGCTTCTTAAGGCCCTGGATCTGGCGGCCGATTTCATGCTGAACCGCCAGCATGCGGACGGGACCGTGTCGCTCGGCTCGACGAACTTCAACTCGCCTCCCGACACCGGTTTCGTCGTAGGGGGAGTGACCCAAATGTACCAGCTGCTGCACAGGCACAGCTGGACCGCCGTACAGCCGACGGCAGAGAAGCTGCGGCGGTTTCTGGAGCGGACGATCCCCGCTATGCTGACGGGCGGCTGCCATACGCCGAATCACCGCTGGGTGCTTACGGCGGCGCTGTCGCTGCTCTACGAGATATTTCCGCTGCCGGGGCTTGTAGCAAGGGCTGAGGAATGGCTCGCGGAAGGACTTGACATCACGGAGGACGGCGAATGGACCGAGCGCAGTAACGGCATTTACAATGCCGTCAGCGATATTGCGCTCTATCATACGGGCCGCGTGCTGGGCAGACCAGAGCTGCTGGAGGCGGTCCGCCGCAATCTGCGCATGATGGTATACCTCATTCATCCTTCCGGCGAAATTGTCACCGACTATTCCGGCCGACAGGATTTCGGCCATCCGTATCACCTGGGTACGTATTTTCTCTCCTACCGGCTGATGGCGGCACTCGATAAGGACCCGTTATTTGCCGCAATGTCCGATTGTGCCGGGTCCTGCATTAGCGGACCGGAAGGCGTAAATAACAACGCTCTGCTGCAGCTGCTGCTGTATCACGAGCTGACGGATATAAGCGGTTTAGAGCGTGCCGCGCTGCCGGATCATTACGTCAAGGTGATCAATGGCTCACATCCGATTCGGGAGCATCTCGAAGCTATCGATTCGGTAGGTCATCATATGAAAATCCAGCACAGCAGCATGCATCTGGCGTTCGGTGCCCCGCTCGTCCGCATTCGGGAGCGGGAGACCAGCGTCACGATCATGACGAGGACGCCGTCGTTCTTTTCTCTGCGGCACGGCGAGGTGAGGCTGCTCGGCTTGAAGCTGTCCACGTCCTTTTCACCAGGTATTGTGAAGTTTGATGAGCTGTCCGTTAGCGAAACCGGCTATACGTTGGATATTACGATGGAAAAAGGCTATACAGGACCAATCCCGAAGCACCTGCTTCCGGAAGGGCGCACACAGCTCAGCCCTTGGTATTTGCTTCCGCACCAGCATAGGCCGCTGACGCATGTACAGTCCCACCGTTTGAGAGCAGAGCTGACCCCAGGGGAAGCGGAATGGACTCTTCGAACCGTCCCGGATGACAGGGAGGATGTATTGACTCAGCTGACATTTATTCTAGGCGCTGAAGGCAAGCTGGAAGGCGAGGGCTTGGAAGCGATCGGCGAAGGGCGATATGTGCTGACAAACGGTGCCGCACGCTATTCGGCTGGGGCTCACGCGATCGAGCTCTCTCCCGGGGGGCGCGAGCATTTCGTGACGGAGGTCCGCGAGGACAGCCATCCGGCAGGCTGCCAATATGTCCATCTGAACTGGGTGACGCCGTTCGATAAAACCGTCAGGATCCGATTGCTTTAAAAGGAGGGTGGGTATGACGCATTACTTTCATGAGCAAGAAAGCGTCGCATCGCGGTTCGGCGATGACGATGCAGCCATCCTGAAGGTTTTGGCCGAACGGTACGTGGGTGCCAATCCCCAGGCAGGTTTCACCTATCGGGCGTTTTACGCTTCCGGCATATTGCAAAATGAGGAGGGGCTCTATGAGCTTGATCTGGCCCGGCGGTTTCCAGCTGCATTGCCCGGGCAGACGGCCTACGCCTGCGCGCTCGTATGGAGCGATGGGGAACGCAATCTTGATTTGCTGATTCGCTGTCTCGGTCCTGTGCGATTTTACTTTAACGGGGAGCTGGCCTACCGGTCGAATGTTATAGACGAGATGAAACCGGATACCAGCGCCAAGCTGA
The DNA here is from genome assembly GCF_002042965.1 of Paenibacillus sp. 32352. Lineage (GTDB taxonomy): Bacteria > Bacillota > Bacilli > Paenibacillales > NBRC-103111 > Paenibacillus_S > Paenibacillus_S vulneris. The sequence continues at coordinate 654,945 of NZ_MZNT01000001.1, forward strand.
ATTTGAATTTCGTCAAAGGCTGGAATGCGCTGTTCCTCTCGTTTCGCTGTACGGCTGCCGGCTTCGGCTGCCTGATTGGAGCGGACGAGGCCAAGGTCCGCATTCTGAACGTGCTGTCCCCATTCTCCGAACGGCAGGGACAGGCAGGATGGGCCTTCTCGGAGCCGGTGAAGGAAGACCTCATTCCACAGGGATGGGGCGTGCCGGAACTGCTTGGAGCCGAATATCCTTCTGACATACGCTGGCTGCCACGGATACAGTGGGATGAAGAGGGGCGAAGGCTTCCGACGCTGGAGCGGTTGTTCGGCAGGAGGCCTGGGAGCCAGGCCTATGTCTGGACCAAGCTGGACTGTTCCCGCATGACAGGGGAGTGGGTCACGCTTGAGGGGAGCTCGTCTGGTCCGGCCGAGGTATGGGTAGACGGCGATCTTGTCTTAGCCGTCGAGGCCTCTCACGGAGGCCCCTTCGCGGGCCGCTTCCGGCTGACGGCGGGCAAGCACGATCTCCTTGTTCGCAGCGTTTGCGGCGAGGCATCATGGGATTGTTCGCTGCAGGTTACGGGAGAGGGAACGAGCCGTCCCGAGCTGGCAGCCCCGATCCCGGTGCTTGGAGCAGAAACGCCATGGCTGTACGCGGGACCTTTCGACGCGGAGCTGGAGCTTCCGTACGAGGAATGGGTTCGTACGGATCGACTGTACCCGCTGGATTCGTCAGCGGTTATAAGTGTCGGTGCTGCTGATGCCGTTCAGCCGTCTGCCGATAGCTGGACGTATTGGCAGCTGGATCTGCCGGATGCCTGGATTCGTCCTTATTATGAGAACTCCATGCTGAGCAATAAATGGACCGTTGGGAACGTGACGAACTATGCACGCTGGGATTATCCCCTTGGCGTCACGGTCTACGGGCTGCTGCAGACGGGACGATGGCTGCAGCGGCCCGATTTGGTCCGGTATGCGGCTGAGCATGTGCAGGCATGCACCGATTTGTACGAGTACTCGCTATGGGACCGTGAGCGATACGGCTTCCCGGCCATCAATCAGCAGCTCGTCATGATGAAGATGCTGGATAACTGCGGCTCATTCGGCTCCGCCATGCTCGAAGCGTTTCGCGATTGCGGGGACTTAAGGTTTCTTCCCGTAGCGGACCGGATCGCGGATTTCATGCTGAACCGGTTGGAGCGCAAGGAGGATGGAGCCTTCTACCGCGTATGTGCAGATGAATACTCGGAGAATACGATATGGGCCGACGACTTGTATATGAGCACGCCGTTCCTGTGCCGGTTCGCTCAAGTAACCGGGAGGCCGGAAGCGCTGGATGAAGCGGCTCGGCAGTTCCTGTTGTTCCGCAGCTATTTGTTCTTGCCCAAAGAGCGCATCATGTCCCACGTGTATGATTTCAAATATGGGGCTGCGACCGGTATCCCTTGGGGGCGCGGCAATGGCTGGACGCTGTTCTCGTTATCCGAGGTACTGGAGGCGCTGCCGGAAGATCATGCGCTGCGTCCGGAGCTGCTCGGCTTCTTCCGCGAGCTGTGCGAAGGGTATGCTGCGCTTCAGGCGGATAGCGGGCTGTGGCATCAGGTGCTGAATGATCCGGAGGCCTATGAGGAGGCATCGTGCACGGCGATGTTCGCGTATGCCTTCGCACGAGGAGTCCGCTTCAAATGGCTGCGTGATCCGCAGCGCTTTACTGCCGCTGCTTTCAAGGCATGGGCGGGCTTAACCCGGTGCGCCATCGACCGGCAGGGCAATGTTCACGGCGTGTGCAGCGGCTCGCGGTATGCCTTTACACCGGATTACTACAAGTATGATTTATTGACCGTAACCAACGATAATCACGGGATAGGCATCATGATGCTTGCGGGAACCGAAATCGCCAAGCTGAAGCGGTATCTGGCGGAGGCGAAGCAGAGCGCTGTATAACAGCTCTGCAATTCCTTATCCCCTTATGAAAAAGGCCCCTTGTTGTTCGAGGGGTCAGGGTTGTTGAATAAACCAATAGTTCACGCAAAATAGGTTTTTCAACAGAACCAGGCCCATGAAGTCTAAGGGGCCTTTTTCATGCTTCTTCTCGTCCTCCAGGCAGCCGCACAGTAACCTCCGTTCCGGATTCATCCGAGGTAATCGACAATGTGCCGGAGTGCAGCGCAACAATCTCCGAGCAAATCGCCAGACCTAGACCGGTTCCTTCGCCTTGGGGATGAACCTGATAAAACTTCTCCATGACCCTCGATAAATGCGCTTCAGGAATGATCACTCCCTGGTCATGAATCCTTATGCCAAGATAGCCCGATTCCTCTTCTGTTATCGTAACCCTAATAGCCGTATCGGAATAAGCGAATTTGATTGCGTTGTCCGCAATATTGAGAAAGACCTGCTTCAGCCGGTTTTCATCCCCCGGAATTAGTATGGGTCCGTCGATGCCCTCCTCATCGTATATGAATGTGACTTGTTTGGATTTCGCTTTTGCCGCTAATTGCAGCACCACTTCATTCAATAGCTGAGGCAGATCAACCTGCTGAACCTCCAAAGCCAGCTGCTTCTGCTCCAGCCGGGAGAAATCGAGAAGCTCCTCTACAAGCCCGACCAAGCGGTCCGTCTCCTTGGAGATGACCTTAAGCCCGGTTCTTGTTTCCTCATGATCCTTCATATCGCCCAGCAGGATCGTCTCGCTCCAACCCTTGATGCTGGTTAAGGGGGTCCGCAGCTCGTGGGAGATCGAAGAGATGAAGTCGTTTTTGAGCTGATCGCTTTTTACGATTTCCTGCGCCATGTAATTCAAGGTTTTGGCCAGATCCCCTAATTCGTATTTAAAGCCTTCGTCGACCCGGGTATCGAGCCGGCCCTTGGCCATTAAGGCGGAAGCGGCTGTAATCCGGTTAATCGGCTTTACGATCGAGTTGGCCAGCCCCAGGCTGATTAAGGAAACGGTAGCCAGAATGACCAAGCCGATGAGCAGGGCGATATTAGTCAGATTGCGGATGACATGATCGACCTCCTCCAAGGAAGTGACGTAGCGAAGCAGGGCGATGGGCTGTCCATTCCACTCCAGCGGCGTAGAGACGGCCAGCACCCTTTCTCCGGTATTTGCATTCCTGCCAATCCAGCGGCTCGTATCGCCTTGTGCGGCGGACTTTACATCCTTGGTCCTGATCTGCTCATGGACGGCGAATCCGCTGGTGCTTGCCAGCACCATCCCTTGATTGCTCAGAATCTGAAGCTCCGCATTATCGTGCGCGAAGGATTCGATCACCTCAGGAAGCTGGCTGTCGAACATGAGCACGTTCAGATTATTATGGAACTTGTTGTAGAAGGAAGCGGACACCTGAGCGTGGTTGCTCAAATTGCTCGCTATGCTGTTATAGTAAAAGGTTCTGACCGAATACAGGAAGACACTCTCGGCCAATATTAAGGTCAGCAGCACGACAAGCACATAGTGGGAAACGACGACTCTTTTGATTCCTTTACGTTTCATGACCCATATCCTTCCACCTGTAGCCAAGCCCCCAGACCGTTTCGATAAAGGCCGGCTTGGAAGGATCGTCTTCAATCTTTTGCCGGACACGGCGAATATTGACGTCGACCATTTTCGGATCGCCAATGTAGTTGGCTCCCCATACTTCGTCCAGCAGCTTGTCGCGGCTTAAAGGAATGTTGGGATGCTCCATAAACATGCAGATCAAAGCGAGCTCGGTAGGCGTCACATCGATGACGGAGCCGTTCTTCCTGAACTCCCGCAGCTCCTTATGAAGCTCAAAAGGGCCGGAGCGGAGTATGTCATGCTGGACGGGTGTCCAGCTTTGAAGCTGAACGCGGCGCAGCAAGGATTGTACCCTCGCCATTAATTCGCCGGGACTGAACGGCTTGCTTATATAATCGTCGGCTCCAAGAGAGAGACCGAATATTTTATCTTTCTCCTGAACCTTGGCGGTCAAAAAGATAATGCCCACCCGTTCGTTAGCTTCGCGGATTTGCCGGCATACCTCGAAGCCGTCAGGTCCTGGCACCATGACATCGAGCAGCGCCACTCCAAGATCGGGATGCCGGCGGAACTGCTGCAGCGCTTCTTCACCGGTCGCGGCTTCGATACTATGGAATCCTTCTCTTTTCAAATTGACGACAATGAAGCTTCGGATGGATTCCTCATCTTCAAGAATCAGCACTTTATTCATGGGAACCCCCCTTTTGCTCAAGCTCTATTACAGAATGAAATTGTTGGACGTACGGCCTGCTTTGTTCGGTTAGATGCAAGAGAGTGACTGTTTTTTCGGTTCTTCCAATTTCCTGCCATCCGGGATCGGCGTCGTTCCTGTTTTCGCTCGGAATCGTCTTCCATTCGACGAGAGCTTCATCCCGATCTAGAGCCAGGAAGCGAATCGCATTCCCTTCGGGATCCCTTGCAACACGGAAGGAGTCGTTCCATTCGGCCGGAATATCGAAATAAAAGCTGTTGGTATAATCATAATAGCGCTTATATAGCGGCTGCTTCTCCAACCCCTGCTGACCGTCCCAACGGTAATATTCGGTAATCCACGGCGTAGTGGCGTATGATTCCTCCTCCGAGCCCTTCGGTGCAACGAGAAGCCCGATTTCCATAATGCCGTCTCCGTTATAATCGCCGCTTTTGGTAGACCCCGGGTTAAAGGGAGCTTTGTCACCGGGGAATGCTTTGACAAGCTGACCGCCATCAAAATAAACCAGCTGCGTGCTGGACGAGTGAGCCCCAAGTCCGGCGTCAAGCAGCATGCCTTTCTTTGACTCGGTAACATTTCCTGCAGCGATGTTGTAATACCCGTTCACATAGGGGTCCAGCTCTACGGTTCCGATGGCTTGAAACTGCCGTGAATATTGGACCGTTGTTAACTTGGCGGCAACGCCGCGATCCATAGTTAAAATCGTTATATCCTTCACCTGGTCTTGATTCAGATCGTCCACGACCATTTCCGTATAAGGAGTCTGATACAGCTTGGTTAGCTGCTGTCCGTCCAAGTGGTAGATGACGAGGCCCTTATTGATTTTGGCGCCGCCGGAATAACCGACCAACAGGTCTGTGACGCCGTCCTGGGTGACGTCCTCGAATAGAAGGGTATCGAGCTCATACCCGTCGCCTTCAAATTCGCTCAGCAGCCTCCAGCTGTCGCCATTCTTTTGCCAGAGCATGCCTTTGATGCGGATTTCTTTATCGGGTGTCTGATAGAACACGACCGCTTCAGGCGTGCCGTCGTTATCGAGATCCTTAATATAGATGGAGCCGGTATCGGCCGACTTCTTGGGACGGATAATAGAGGCTCCGCTGGGCAGCGCCGATTGAATCATCTGCTTCAAGCTTTCCTTCTCTTCCGGAAGCTTGGGCATTCGCATATAGGATTGCGGATCATTGGACAGCGAGCATCCGCTGATCAGGACTGTCAGAATCATGAGCAGCAGGATAGTGGGCCAAGATTTGGCTAGCAAGTTGATTTCGCCTACTTTCTGTTTGGCTGGAGGGGTGTACCCTCACCGGAGCCTATTGGCAGTGAGTCAAGCTTCACAGGTTTCCAAGAGACTCCGGGGCCCGCCACGGATCATAACGATTATAACAGCTAATCCATGGCCAAAGAGTAACAAACTCATTACATTTTGCCAGGAAGCTTATGGGAATTAGGGAGGGTGTGATATAAATCACAGTAGGCCGCAGCGGTTCTGGCTACTATGAAATCAATCACATCTACATCTTGGCTAAAAAGAAAAGAGGGGTCTTCAATGAGATTAGGAATCGTAGGAAAAGTGACTTGGCTAGTTGTCATTGCTGTTGTAACAAGTGTTTTGTCCCTGCTTGTCATCGGCTATTACGTCAATTACAAGCAAATCGACCAAGCGGCCGGCGATGAATTGATAGGCTGTGCAAGCATTACCTCGGGGCTTCTGACGCCGGCCGAAATCAAGGAGCTGGCCAACGGTCAGGCTAGCCAAGCCTTGAGGGATAAGGTGAACTGGATCGTCGACCACAAGCCGATTTTCAAAAACGCCGCCATTATGAGTCTGGACGGGAAGCTGCTCGTTCCTGACAAGCGGCTGGAGAAAGAAGGCTTTAAAGCCGGCGACTCCTTTTACATAGATCGTGAAGCCGTCGATATGCTGGTCAGCATGAAGCACCCGATGGCATCGTCTGTCTATACGTTCGGAGAAGGAGCAAGGAAGACAGGCTACGCTCCGATCTATGCAGATCATGACGCTTCCAAAAACATCGTGGCTTTGATGGCCATCGACTTTGACGCCGGCATCCTGGAGAACCGCACATGGACCATGCTGAGGTTCACGCTCCAGACAGGAGGCATCTTCCCGGTCCTTGCCGCATTCATAGCCTTTCTGTTGATCAGCCGGATGATCAAGCCGATTGAAGCGATTAGCGAAAGAGTCCGCCGCATTGCGGACGGCGATTTGACCGGAGAACCGATCGCGTCCAAAAGCAAGGATGAAATCGGCAGCCTGGTGCAGTCTGTTAATCAAATGACTTCGCATTTGAAGGAAATGATCCAAACGATTGATGACACCTCCCGGGAAGTAAACAAGACGACCAAGCTGCTCGCGGGAGATGCGGACCGTACGGTCGCTTCTATTCATACGATGACCTCTGCGATACAAGAAATAGCTGCCGGAGCCGAAGCCCAGGAGAAGGGGACGGAGGATAGCGCCAATGCGATGGAGGAGATTTCCCGCGGTATGAGTGAGATTGCCGACTCTTCGATGGCGATGGCGGAAATGATGTATGACACGTTAAAAGCGGCTGAGCAAGGAAGCGGCAATTTGGATAAAGTGCTGCACCAAATGGATTCCATTCATCATTCTGTCGAATCTTCTTCACAAGCTGTACGTGAGCTGTCCGCCCATTCTGAAGAGATAGGGGAAATCGTAAGGGTGATGAGGGACCTGTCCGCTCAGACGAATCTGCTGGCGCTTAATGCATCGATTGAAGCGTCGAGGGCTGGAGAGGAAGGACGGGGCTTTGCCGTAGTCGCAGGCGAAATCCGCAAGCTGGCCGAGCAGTCGGGCAGATCCTCCGAGCACATCGCGGAATTGATAGAAGCGGTTCAAGGGAAAGTGGCTCACATGGTAGCGGCTATGCAGAGGGAATTGAAAGAGATGGAGCTCGGTAGAAGCTATGTGAATCAAATGGCGGGAGGCTTTCACAGCATTGTAGAGAAGGCGCAAAAAACGAACGAGCAAATTATGGAAATCTCGGCCATATCCGAACAAATATCGGCAGGCTCGCAGGAGGTATCCGCTTCGGTGCTGGAGACGGCTGCCATAGCCAAAAACTCCTCGGTGCAGTCCTCCCAAGCGGCGGGCTTATCTCTCGGCCAGCTGGAATCGATGAGGCAGATTACAGGATCGGTACATAGGATAGAAACGATGTGTGAGGAGCTGAACGTGCTTGTTCGGAGATTTCGCATATCGTAAGGATTTGGCGGGTTCTGCCGCTTGACTCGATTTTTCATGATAGATATAATATGAACATATGTAAATGATGGCAAACTCACAAGACGTATGGCGAGCACCCCGCTTGGGGTGCTTTGTTGCTTGAATATACGGAAACGAACAGAAGATTTCAGGGTGGATGGAAAGGGGTCTATGACGATGAATTATAAGAATATATTGGCGGCACAGCTTGCCTCGAGGCTGGAAGGAGTGACGGAGGATTTCCTTGCAGATTTGGTTGAATACCCGCCGAATCCGCAAATGGGAGACCTGTCCTTACCCTGCTTTAAATTGAGCAAGCAGCTTCGTAAAGCGCCGCAGGCGATTGCAGAGGAATTGAAGCAGCAATGGGAGGAACATCCTGCGTTTCAACGCGTGGAGGCCGTATCCGGTTATTTCAATGTATTTCTGGAGCCGGCAAGCTTCGCATCCAGCGTAATTGGCGAGGTTCTGGAGAAGGGAGACCGTTACGGCTCACAAAATATCGGCCAAGGCCGCAACATCGCATTGGACTTCTCTTCGCCTAATATTGCCAAAGCCTTCCATATCGGTCACCTGCGTACAACGATGATCGGGAACGCCATTTATAAAATTTTTGAGTTTCTGGGCTATAATTGTATCGGAATTAACCATTTGGGCGACTGGGGAACCCAGTTCGGCAAGCTCATCGTGGCGTACAAGCTGTGGGGGGACAAAAGTGTCGTTGAAGCGGACGGAATCGACGAGCTGCAGCGCCTGTACGTGAAATTTCATGACGAGGCCGACGTAAAGCCGGAGCTTGAAGATGAAGCCCGCTCTTGGTTCGTGAAGCTGGAGCAGGGGGACGAAGAAGCGCTGCAGCTGTGGAGATGGTTCGTTGAAATCAGCTTGAAGGAATTCCAAAAAATATATGACCTGCTGGGCGTTCACTTTGATTCTTATGCGGGCGAGAGCTTCTATAACGATAAAATGGCCGCTGTTGTAGAGGAGCTGAAGCAGAAAAATCTGCTTGAAGAGGACCAAGGCGCGCTATTGGTACGCCTGGACGAATACAATATGCCTCCAGCTTTGATGATCAAGAAGGACGGCGGCACGCTGTATCATACGCGGGACGTTACGGCGGCGATCTACCGCAAGAACACCTATGATTTTGATAAATGTATCTATGTAACGGATGCAGGGCAAAGCCTGCACTTCCAGCAATGGTTTAAAGTGATCGAGCTGATGGGCTACGAATGGGCGGACCGCCTTGTGCATGTGCCATTCGGTAAAGTCAGCCTGGAAGGCGCCAAGCTGTCGACTCGCAAAGGCAACGTGATTCGTCTGGAAGAGCTGCTGACGCAGGCGATCGAGAAGACCAAAGCGATTATTGAGGAAAAGAATCCGAATCTGGAAAATAAGGATGAGGTTGCCCGCCAAGTCGGCGTGGGAGCTATCATTTTCAATGACTTGAGCAATAACCGGATTAAAGATATCGTGTTCTCCTGGGATGTTGCCTTGAACTTCGACGGCGAGACAGGCCCTTATGTTCAATATACACATACCCGCGCATGCAGCGTGCTGCGCAAAGCCAACGGCGGGGACTCCATCGCATTCGATGCGAAGCTGGAGCAAATAGATGCCTCGCTGCTGCAAAATGCCGAGTCGCAAGGTCTGCTGAAGCAGCTGTACTTGTTCAAGGAGCGTGTTGAGCAGTCGATGCATAAGCTCGAGCCTTCGATTGTCAGCCGCTATTTGGTCGATCTGTCGCAAAGCTTCAACCGTTTCTACCACGAATGTCCGATTCTGGTGGAGGATCAGGCGCTTCGCCAAGCGCGTCTGGCGCTGGTGAAATGTACGCAAATCACGATCCGCAACGGTTTAGCGTTAATCGGGATCGAAGCCCCGGAAAAAATGTAATCCATTCACCCGATGTCCTCGTGAAAACGAAGGGGATCGGGTGATTTTTTTGTCTCGGTGGAGCTCCACACCATTTCATTCATGCACAAACGTATTGGTTTAGACACGGAAAGTTGGACGTAACCCCCTCGAGGCATCCCCTGCCTCTATATGTAGCATAGTTCGCGCAAAACCGTTTTTTCTCATCAAGGCAAATCCTTCAGCACACGAACTACAGAAACTAGACCTGGAAGGTCTGATGAACTGTGGTTCTATGGCGAATAATTTCATCCTGGAAGAGTATGAGCGCTTGGACAAAGTGGCAACAATGGTACCATATGAACCAGGGAGGCGGATGGCTTATGGCCAAAGGAGATGAGCTGGTCAAATATATGACCGAGCAATTCGTCAAGTATATGGAGACGCCGAGAGAGATTCGCAAGCAAACCCGCGCAACCCAGAGAGAGATGCGGGAGCAATGGCAATACCGATGGTTCGGGATGCTTCCGTTAGCGCTCCGAATGTGGATAGAGAGCCTTATTTGGCGCAAAAAAAAATGAAAAGCTTCTCTCCTTGGCCACGAAGTAGAAATACTCTTCGAGCTTAAGAGGCGGGAAGCTTTTCTATATAGGAGAGGAGGAGAAAAACCTAATGGAATAGTTTGCCCAGCTTGGAAGCTGCGGAATAGGGAATAGCCCTGGGTCCGTCCTGCTCCAGCAGCAGGAACGCTTCTTCATTCGTCCATTGATGGTACCCGGTCACGGCCAAAGGTAAAGTGATGGAGCCGTTGTACAGCTCTGCGACGTACGTGAGCCTGCTTTGCTGCTTGAGAGCGTTTGCAAGCGTCCCGAACGTATCCAATGAAACCGGAGTACCCTTGACCCACGGAAGCCGGTCATAGGGATCGAAGGATTCAAGCTGAAGGCTTGACATTATGGAATGCTTGGTCAGTACGGATGACGCGGGCTCTTTATCCGATGGTACCTCCTCGAGCTGCTTATCGGAGGTAAGCGGGAGTACTTCTCCGCTCTTGGCATCGATGATAAACTGCTCCGTTCCCGAGGTTACTTTCCAGACGGCGTACAAGGGTCCGGAATACCAGCGTTCTGCCTTGTAAGAGGAATGAATAAGTTCAAGCTGTACCAGCGACTGGTACAGAGTGTTCAAGCTGAATAGCGGCTTGCTGCCTCTGCCGTACTCGGCGAGACGATACTTGGTCGGATCATTCGGGTCTGCGGCGTAAATAACCATGTAGCCAACCTCCGCCGTCCCTGCTTTGAGCAGCACGATCCAACCGTGAGTGCCCGGACCGAGAGGGGAGCTCGTCCAAGAGGCCTGCTTCCAGGCTTCAAAGCCCTGCTCGCTGGAAATACGCTTCACCCAGCCGTTGACCGCATCCATGAAGGTCGGGCTGGTGACGGTTAGATCCGATGTCGCGGGTACAAGTGCGGTTGCCGGGATCGGCGGGTTGTCGGGAAGCGCTGCCGTATGAAGCGGCTTCGCTGCCAGGAGGCTTGTCCACAGAAAAAGCCCGGCGAGCCATATTGTCGATCGTTTCATCCTTTCACCTGCTTGTCTTGGATATCGGGCACGGATGCTGTCACTTGAAGGAACTGCTATGCCCTTATTGTATAAAATATGCCTTGAAAAGTTTGTTAGAACCTGTAACGCTGCAAAAAAAGTTTGCTTCTTTTTTTGGCGCAATTCGTCAGTTCATAGCCGGATTTCTTGCGTGAAGGTGAAACAGTCCGCAATTGATGGCGGATATTAGGATGCGGGGCCGGAACTGCCAATCGATTTCCTGCCGGCGGTTAGCATATTGAGCTTCGATTTCCTGCCGTTTTTCAATATCCGTATTAAGAATCAGCGGTTCGTAATAGGAGCGAATCCGTTGAAGCTCATCGGCAAGGCGCAGCTGGGCTTCTTCAGCCCAGGAATGATCGTAGCCATGCAAAATCGTCTCCAGGTGCTGCTCCAAGTAAATGACGGCTCGAGGCAGCGTGAATTTATCAGGAATCATATAGACCTGAGCCGGAATTCTTGGCGACAAGCGTCTGTACCGCAGCCGTTCCTGGAAGTTCTCGCAGATTTCCCCCGTGTTCATCTGGAAGCCGAGAGAATGGATTTCGCTTCGCTTCATATCACATGCAAACTCTACTTTATAATTCACCTGCATCCAGGTTTCGTAGGCCGTTGTAGACAAGGGAGAGGCTTTGCCCTGCTGCTCGGGCTTATGCTGCTCGAATAGATGAACAAACCGGCCCTTGCTGCGGACCGCCTGGAAAATTTGCTCCAGCCTGCGGCTCCCGAACGTGACCTCGTCTTTCGGAACACGGGCGGTCATCTGGGTCGGAACGAAGCCGAAGTAGCGCCCCAGGATACTGTCCTGCTGCGCAGGCGGCCCGGGCGGCCCTCCCGGAGCTGCTCCGGCAGCTTGCGCCGCCATGCCGGGCAGCTGCGCTTGAGGAGCTGGGGATACGGTCTGGCCGGGACCTGCCGCTGTGGCTGAAGCGGCGGAGGACGCCTTGTACGCCTCCGGATCGAAGATGAAGGTGCAGGTCATGGTCTCCGGTGCGACACCGGTGCGCTCTACGAAGCTCCAATAATAGGGCCGGTAGGTAAGCTCCTTATCTGCGGAGGGAGAGAGCTTCACGGTGACATAAGCCGGATGCTTCTCCAGAATGTCGCAGTTCTCCGCTTCCAAGTAGCGCATAACAAAGCTCTGAATTTCCTCCGTTTTCATGGAGACACCTCCGCTTCGCCGGAAATCGGAGCAGTTTGGCCAACGGCATCCAGCATGGCGGTCAGCCTGTTCCCTTCCTGGACCTGGCTCTCTCTTTCTACCTCCGAGCGGATGGTAGACAACGACCGCCCGAGATCGTCCATTTGTCGGCGGATATCTTCTTCTCCGGAGGAGGAGAGAATCATTTGGGCCAAATGCTTCTCCAGCGAATTTGTTTTCTCAAACCGTTCAAGAATGGTATCAAGCTCCCCGATGACGAGCTCGAACATGTTGATTTTTTCATGGAGCAGGGACAAAATATATTCTTCTATCGTTCCCTTGGTAGATAAGTTATAGATGTGTACATCATCCTGCTGGCCGAGCCGATGGACGCGGCCAATCCGCTGCTCCACTCTCATCGGATTCCATGGGAGGTCGAAGTTGATCATGTTATGGCAAAACTGCAGATTGATGCCCTCGCCTCCGGCTTCGGTAGCGACCAGGACCTGGGCGCGGTTGCGGAATAAATCCATCATCCAGTCTTTTTTGCCCCGGTTCATCCCGCCGCGGTAAGGTACAGCCGAAATTTTGTGCTCCTTCAAATATTGAATCAAATACTCCTGAGAGGCCCGATATTCCGTGAAGATGATGACCTTATCATTAATCTCCCGGATCAGCTCCATCACCTTCTCCGCCTTCGTATTCGCTTTAATGCTGCGGATCAGCTCCACCAGCTGCCAAATACGCGGACGTATCGGGGAATCCTCCGCTGTCTTCTTGAACATATTGACCAGCGTTATGAATACAGCATCGCGGCTGCTGCATACCTCCCGCTGAAGGGTTACGAGCGATAAGATGCTGCTGAGATCGCCCTTGGATTCTTCATAGCGGTTTTTGACGAAGTCGGTGACACCGTCGTAAAGCGCTTGCTCCTCGGGGGACAGCGTAAGCGGAATGTTGCGGACGATTCGCTTGGTGAAGTGCACGTTGCCGTCGCTTCGTCGATTGCGGATCATCACCTTCGACAGCTCCTTCTGCAGCTGATCTTCATTTTTCGGAATGCGTTTATCAACGACGAAATTGGCCTGAAAGCTGCCATGCCCGCCAAGCTGTCCAGGCTTCAGCAGCGTAATCAAGTTATACAGCTCGCCCAAATCGTTCTGCACCGGCGTTGCGGTCAAGAGCAGGCAATACTTTTTGCGGAGCTCATTGATGAATTGGTAGTTGGTCGTTTTCTTGTTCTTAAGCTTATGAGCCTCATCGACAATCAGCATATCGTATTCCATCCCAAGGACGATTTCCCGGTGCGGATCGCGCTTGGCCGTATCCATGGAAGCAACGATAACGTCGTACTGCGCCCACATATATTCCTTTTTCTGGGCAACGGCTGCAATGCCGAATTTCTGATTCAGCTCCCGCACCCATTGCAGCACAAGGGAGGCAGGGACGAGAATCAGCACTTTTTTGACCAGGCCGCGAATCATATATTCTTTTAATATCAACCCGGCTTCAATCGTTTTGCCTAAGCCCACCTCGTCGGCCAATATCGCTCTTCCGCGCATTTCGGTCAGCACTCTCTTAGCCGTTTCAATTTGATGGGGCATTGGAGTTACATTTTGGATATGAACGAGTGATTGCAGCTGGTCAAAGCTGGAAATCAGCGTCGACTTCTCGGCTTCATAGGCAAGCTGATACAACGTCCAGTCATCCCACGGACCGTTGCGAAGCGCTCTTTCGTGTAATTGCTCGAACCATTCCCGCTCATAATGCAGCTGTACATGTTCGTTAAAAGGCCGCACGTGTTCTTGTTTGTCTGTTGGTTGCATTAGCATGCCACTCCTTTTGACGCTTCCTTACATAGAAGGAAAGCTGGCAAACATAAGGGTAAAGCGTTAAAAATTAGTATGGACGAAAAGAACTACTTTCATAACCCGCATGAATGCTATATGATGATTAAATACAAGGTGGGAAAGGAAGGATGGGTATTGAAGGTATGGCTAACCTCTCTTGCTGCGGTTGTCCTGATCGGATTTGGCCTGTACCATTATGTAAGCAGGGACGTGAAACCGAAGCTGACTGCGATTGACGCCGAGACCACTCAGGCCATCGATGAAACCGGAGATTTGCTGGTGACCGATAACCATCAGGTATTTTCCGTTAACAGCAAGACACAGCAGGGCAAGCTGATTTTGCAGACGTCACAGCCGATAAGCAGCATCAATTATACCTCGGATCATACGGTGATCACGGTGTACAATCCGGAGGATGCCAAAGCGTTCAAGGGCTTCTATATAAGGGACAAGCAGTCGGACCATTTTGCCCAATATGCCACTCCGCAGCTATCGCCTAAGCACAGCTATGTGTATGGGGATTGGATGTTCGTATCGTCCGCTGAAACAACGGCTCAAAAAGGGGCGGACATGACCAAGGTCGGCATTTACCAGCTCAAGGAGCACAAATGGGTGAAGGAATGGCTCGTGCCCGGCGGCGTAGAGGATGTTAGAGGCTCCGGCAAGGAGGTCTATTTCGTCACCTCCAACAATACGGATACCAGCTCCAACCTGTATAAAGCCGATTTGCAAAGCGGGGACTGGGGCAAGATGATCCAGGAGGCCAGACGGTATCCCCTCGATCAAGTCAGCATCGATTCGAACGGAGAAGTATACATGATGATCTCCCAGCGAAAGAAGACGGAATGGTCCAATAAAATATTCAAGTTTAATCCGCAGCAAGTGCCTTACGAGCTTACAAGCAATTTTGTATCCAATACGAGGCCTTATTCCTTTACGATGTCCGCTCTGCAAGGTAAAATGCTAATTGATCGTTTTGACGTGACGAACAACACTCCTGATATTGAGAAGCCTTTGGCTCTGCTGGATTTGAAAAGCCATAAGCAGATGCAGCTGGCTTGGGATCATCGGCCGGTAAGCATCACGACGCTTGGCGATCAATTCGCCGTTCTCGGAGAGGACGGGGCGATTGCTTTAGTCGGTTTGGATGCAACCGAGAAGCCGAAGCTTGAATTCAAGCTGGAGGAGTTAACGGCGGGCAAGGAAATTTGCGGGAAAAGATGAAAGGCGGTTAGACAGCATGAAGCCGACATGGCGTTTTATTTCCTCGGGATTGCAGCATCCCGCTTATAATATGGCTGTGGACGAAGCGATTCTGATCGCGCATAGCGAAGGAAAGTCGGGGCCTACGGTCCGATTCTACGGATGGAATCCGCCGACGCTATCGATAGGATATTTTCAAAAGTCGGAGGAGGTCCACTTTGAACAGCTCCAAAAGGAAGGGCTTGGCTTTGTCCGCAGGCCGACAGGCGGCCGTGCCGTACTGCATGATAAGGAATTGACGTACAGCATCATCGTCTCCGAGAGCTACCCCGGTATTCCGAGCGGTGTTACGGAAGCCTATCGGGTTCTGAGTGAAGGGCTTCTGCTCGGCTTCCAGAAGCTGGGGCTGGATGCGCAAATGGTTCATCTGGCTACGGAGGAAGAGAAGAGCAAGTATGCTTCCATGGGCTCTGCGGCGTGCTTTGACTCTCCATCGTGGTATGAGCTCGTGGTCGAAGGGCGCAAAATTGCCGGCAGCGCTCAAACCCGGCAGAAGCAGGTCGTTCTGCAGCATGGCTCGATTCTGCTGGACATGGACACCGATCAGCTGTTTCGCGTGCTGCAATTCAAAAATGAGCGGATTCAAGCCAGATTGAAGCAGCAATTTACGCAAAAAGCCGTGGCCATCAACGATATTTGCTCTGAATTAGGCAGAGCGCCTGTACAGCTTCAGGATGTGGAACGCGCATTCCGGGAAGGAATGGCGGAAGGGTTGAACGTAGAGCTGGAGGAAAGCGGGCTGACGGAATACGAGCTGTCGCTAGTCGAGCAGCTGATGGCAGACAAATATGCCAACGATGAATGGAACCTTCGGAGATAATTCTCCGAAGGTTTTTTGCTGCGTAGGGGGAGAAAGATCAGCTCTTTATTGCTGCTTTGGGGAGACGCTCTTCAAAGGCTCTTTGCAGCTTCACTGTGACCGGTCCGGGTACTCCCTGGCCTACTGTTTGCTTATCAATACGGATGATCGGAGTAATCTCCGTGGTCGTTCCGGTAATAAAAGCTTCGTCAGCCGTCCGCAGATCATCTAGGGTAAACGCTTCTTCCCGAACGGGGAGGTTGAGCTGGCGAGCCAGCTGAAGCACAAAAGCCCGGGTAATGCCATGCAAAATCAGGTGGTTGGCGGGATGCGTTCTGAGCTCTCCGTTCTTGACGATCATCATGTTCGAGGCACTGCATTCCGTAACGGTTCCGCTTCGGTGCAGTATGACTTCATGAGCCCCTTGATCCAGCGCATGCTGCTTGGCCATAACGTTAGGAAGCAGGTTCAATGTCTTCAGGTCACAGCGAAGCCAGCGGATATCCTCCATGGTGATTGCTGTTATCCCCTTCTCCATGGTTTCAAGAGGTCTGGCCATCTCCGTCGTATAAGCCATGAGCACCGGCTCAGCTTGTGCAGGGAATGGGTGAGATCTTGGTGCGGCGCCACGGGTAATTTGCATATAAACCGTACCCTCCGCAAGCTCGTTCAGCCGGATCAATTGGTTCAGCAGCTCATCCAGATGCCGCGTTGAATAAGGGAGCGAAATCCGCACATCTCTGGCGCTTTTCTCCAGTCGTTCGTAGTGGCCTTCGGCTTCAAACAAAATGCCGCTGTAGACGCGGAACACCTCGTATACCCCGTCTCCGAAATAGTAGCCGCGATCATCCGGAGATATGCGGACCTGCTCCTTGGAAACAAACTCATTTTGGTATAAATACATTCAAACAGGCCTCCTTAGGGCAAAATATACAGGAACATATGTTTGCTTTTTTTGCATAAACTATGTTATAATACCAATCAACAGATAGGCTGACGATTATCATTTTCACTGCTACTCAAATAGGTTATCAATGATAGAAACAGATGTCAAAATCGAATGGATCGCCCTGAGGGTGCAACGATTTTTAGCAGGATGCCAATAGGTCTCCGGACTCTAATTGACCATTTTTCGCCGCTGGGAAGCACTGATTTTTGTCGAATAAAATGAAGCTGGTGTTAACGAAAAAAAGCGAATAAAGGAGCAAATAGGAGCATTCGGCTCGACGTCTTGTCCTAATTTCCAAATTCCGCTACTGGCCCATTAGAAGCACTATATATTGTATTGTATAATGGATAATGCATACCAGATATTGTGATATTTGTTGTAGTTTAATTTTCGGGAGGTTGTTGTATTGAACATGGTGAACGGCAATAAACTCGAGGGATTAAGTGAAAAAATATTTCTAGACCGCTACGCGATGAAGGACGCGGATACGAACCATACACAGGTTGGAGATACCGTACTTGTTTTAACGAAGGACGATCCTAAATTTCCGGCCAAGGAAGTCGGCGAGGTCATCTCTAGAGACGGTAAGCAAGTTCGTGTAAAGCTTCGCAGCGGAGATATAGTGGAATCTTCCGTAGAAAAGCTTACTTTAACATTGGAGAAAACACCAGAGCAGCTTTGGGACCGGTTGGCCCGGGCCATGGCCTCAGTCGAAGCAACCCCCGAGAAGCAGGACGAGTGGACTCATAAATTCAGATATATATTGGATGATTGGAAGCTGGTTCCCGGAGGCAGGATTGCTGCAGGCGCGGATGCCAGCGATGAGCTGACGCTGTTTAACTGCTATGTTATTCCGTCACCGCATGACAGCCGCGGAGGCATAATGAGCACGCTCTCCGAAATGACAGAGATTATGGTGCGCGGAGGCGGCGTCGGCATCAATCTATCCTCATTGCGTCCGCGCCGCGCTGTAGTAAAAGGAGTTAACGGCTCCTCAAGCGGTGCCGTATCCTGGGGCGGATTGTTCAGCTATACGACCGGTCTGATCGAGCAGGGGGGCAGCCGCCGCGGCGCCTTGATGCTCATGATGAACGACTGGCACCCGGATGTCGTAGACTTTATTACTGTCAAGCAAACGATGGGACAAATCACGAATGCCAATCTGTCCGTCTGCGTCAGCAACGGCTTCATGAAGGCCGTGAAGGAAGATCTGAACTGGGATCTTGTCTATCCTGATACGACGGACCCTGAGTATGATGAGCTGTGGGACGGAGATTTGGACAAATGGAAGAAGCTCGGCAAGCAGGTGAACGTGTACCGCACGGTGAAGGCGCGCGATGTATGGCATACGATTATTGAATCGGCGTGGAAATCGGCAGAGCCTGGCGTCGTATTCATGGAGTACTACAATCAGATGTCCAACAGCTGGTACTTTAATCCGATTATTTGCACCAATCCATGCGGGGAGCAGGGGCTGCCTGCCTGGGGCGTCTGCAATTTGTCAGCAATCAATTTATCCCGATTCTATGATGAGACTAAGCAGGACGTGGCATGGGAAGAACTCGGCAAGGTCGTTCGCTACTCCACACGCTTCCTTGATAACGTTATTGATAAAACGCCGTACCATTTCGAGCAAAACCGGATTAACCAGCAGGGTGAACGCCGTGTAGGGCTTGGTACGATGGGTCTGGCAGAGCTGATGATCAAGCTCGAGATTCGTTACGGCAGTCCGGAGTCGCTCGTATTTCTGGATCAGCTTTACGGTTTTATCGCCAAAGAAGCTTACCTTGCTTCGGCGGATATCGCCGCCGAGAAGGGCAGCTTCGAGAAATTCGAAGCCGAGCCGTTCCTGCAAAGCGGCTTCATGAAGTCGATGACGAGCGTCTATCCCGAGGTTGGAACTGCCATTCAGAAAAAGGGCATGCGCAACGTTACCGTTATTACGCAAGCACCTACAGGCAGCACAGGGACTATGGTTGGAACCTCTACAGGGATCGAGCCGTACTTCGCATTCGAGTACTATCGTCAGAGCCGTCTCGGCTTCGACAAGCAGTATGTGCCTATTGCCCAAGAATGGAAGGACGCTCATCCGAATGAGGAGCTTCCCGACTACTTTGTGACGGCGATGGATTTGTCGGCGGAGGATCATATTCGAGCCCAAGCCGCTATTCAGAAATGGGTCGACAGCTCCATCTCGAAGACGGCCAACTGTCCTTCCGATTTCACCGTAGAAGAAACCAAGCGATTGTATGAGCTTGCCTTCGATCTTGGCTGCAAAGGGGTAACGATTTATCGTGACGGCAGCCGTGATGTACAGGTGCTTTCCACGGATAAGAAGGAGGAGACTTCTGCTCCTGCGGAGACGTTGAAGGCTGAAGCGAAACCGGAGGCGCCACAAGCGGGCGAGGAACTCAAAGCAGTTAGCAGCGTGCTTCAATCCATGGCGGTTTCTACCGATGCGAAGCCTGGCACGGTAGTGGATAAGGAATATAAACGCCGTCCGCAAATCCTGCGCGGCGCTACTTATAAATTCAATACACCGTTCGGAATGGCCTACATTACGATTAACGATATGAACGGCTCTCCGAGTGAAATCTTCTTGAACGTTGGGAAAGCAGGCTCCGATGTGTTCGCGATGTCTGAGGCATTAGGCCGAGTCATTTCTTTGTTCTTGCGATACGGCGACCATGGCAACAAGGTGCAGCTTCTGACAAAGCATCTCAAAGGCATTGGAGGCTCCGGTGCGATCGGCTTCGGTGCCAACCGCGTCGAATCGATTGCGGATGCGGTAGCCAAGGCGCTGGAGATGCACGGCGATTTCTCTGACGAGGCGGACGCTTACGTCACAGCAACTCAGGAAGTCGTCACAGAGACGACGGCCCAATATGCAGTGAACCGCCAGTCGGCGACTTCGCTCGACTTGTGCCCATCCTGCGGCAGTGCTTCACTTATTAACACCGAGGGCTGCAAAAACTGCAGCAACTGCGGCTATAGCAGATGTAGTTAAGGGTAAAGAGAGGGGGAGTCCGGGGGAGTCCCTGTGAAATTCCAGAATTAATTGGAATTGTAACATAATTCGTTAGACAGTTTGTTTCAGAATTCGTTAGAATTTGGCAAGTATGCAAATATGTGAATAAAAATACAAACAACAAAGGCAGACGGATATAATCGTCTGCCTTTGTTTTATTATCGAATAGAAATTGGTGATGATGTTGGAAAAAAGTTCGAAAATGCCTTTTGTTCCAAAGGTAATCAAGGATGAAAGCTTAGTAAGCTATTTACATAGATTATCCAAAGTAAATTATCATGAAATAACATGGTTGGTCAAACAAATAACTAGTGAAAATGAAGTTCGGAGTTATCAGGGGTATAAAAATCAAAATATAAACATCGATACCGGTAAACTTTCTAATATTACGGAAATTGATAAACAAGAATTCGACAATTTATTATGGAATCTAAAAAGTTCATTTACAGATGTTAATAAAAAATTGAGTAAGTTTGCTATAAGAAATACGATGAAAATTTTCTGTCCTTTATGTCTTGCTGAGAAGCAGTACCATAGGAGATTATGGGATCTAAGTATATATACAAGATGTCATATTCATAATAGTTTATTATTGTGTAGATGTACGTACTGTGATAGAAATATAAAATTAAAAGCGATGGTAAATGATTCCTGCACATGTGGCAAAAAATTATCAAGTAATATAACAATAGAGTGTGATAATTCTGCCTTAGGAATTTTATTATTTCACAAAGCTAACAAAAAACAGGATTTATATGATGAAAAATCCATAATCGAGGCACTTCAAAACATGGAAATTGATCTCTTTATATATTTGATTTTAGTATTAGCATTTAATATTGCACGTATTTTTTATCAAAGGAAGACCTTATTCTCAACACCTAATGACTTTAGCTTTTGTGATAAAGTAGTGTATGAAGCTTACAATATCTTTATTGATTGGCCAAACTCATTTCATAAATTTTTAGATAAGTTTCAAACGTTACCTCAAAAACGTGCGGTTGGTGGTTTAAAGAATTATTTTGATGGATTTCATTTACAGATGAGCAAGTTGTCACAGATACCTGAATTTCGTTTTTTAACTGATGAATACAGAAATTATATTGTAAATGTTCGTAATGATAAGTACAGTAAAGATAGATTATTCATCGACAATGTTAGTATTGCTGAAGCTTCTACAATTTTAAAAACAACTAAAAAGAACATTTCAGCTTTAATCAGTGCAGGTTTAATAGAAGCAAAGACGGTTTATTGGTGGAGACAGAAACTCATTTTATTAGATAGGTTATCAATAAATAAATACAAAAACTATCTTGAAACGAATTATATTCAAATTTTCAATAAAATAAATATTGATATTGCAAAACACAAGGGATACATTACTGTAGCAGAAGCGGAAAAAATATTGGAAACATCAAGAACAACTGTGATTAAGATAGCGAGGGATCATTCTTTTAGACAAGGTAGGAATATCCTAAT
Organism: Paenibacillus sp. 32352; assembly: GCF_002042965.1. Taxonomy (GTDB): domain Bacteria; phylum Bacillota; class Bacilli; order Paenibacillales; family NBRC-103111; genus Paenibacillus_S; species Paenibacillus_S vulneris. The sequence continues at coordinate 676,349 of NZ_MZNT01000001.1, forward strand.
TGAAAAGTCTTTTATAGATAAGCTTACAGATTTGATCACAAGAAGTGAAATATTCTGTGAAGACATTGAACTAATAAATTTTTATTATGCACAAAGGCACTTTATCCGAATTACTAAAAGGTCCGTAGGAGAGTATTACAAGTTTTTATTTGAATCAGAAGTCCAATCTTTTATAAATCCGAACAGAATTGGTTTTGAAAGAATTTATTTTAGTAAATCACAGTTTATTCAAAAACTCGTGACATATTATACGTAGCACCATCTATAAGTCACTGGGACTAAATTAAATAGCATGAAGTCAATCGATAACTTTTTGAGCTATACAAGCTATAATACGAAGTTACCGCGCGAAAAATAAGGCAGATTAAGTACATTTAAGGAAAGACCTTCCTTGCCAACGAATTTATCAAATATACTTTTGTAACTGAGTAGTTTGTAAATAAACTGTTAACTGAAATTATTTAAGGAGAAAAGAAAAATGAAATGGCAAGAAGTAATTCAAGAGGTTACAAAATTTAAGAAGTCTCATAAATATGCCTGGTTTCGAGGGCATAGTGATGTCTCATATGAGTTAAAATCTTCGTTATTCAGACAGAATTTAAGTTCAGTAGAAGATTTTTTAGTAAACGAACGAGCTATATGATATCTGAATGATTACTAATATACAAAATAAACCTAGGAGTGATAAAATGTACAACCTTTTTATTACTAGTGAGGATGAAGGTTGGGAAAAGCTTTGCTATATCATCGAAAAAAGTAGATTTCTAGAATATACAAATATGGAAATAAGTGATCTATTTAAGAGTGCCAATAAAGAACAATTGGATGCACTTAAAGAATTTCCTTGTTTATTCACTTATGAAGGTTTTAAAGGAATATCGAAAGTTGGTTACCTGAAAAAAATATCTGATAGAGGAAGAACTTATTTAATTGAATATTCATTTGATGAAAATATACCACCAATACCATCAATGGAATTAGAAAATATATCTTTGTTATTAGATATTAGGGGGTGGGAGATTAACAGGACGCACTGGGCAATTAAAGATGAAGATCTATTAATAAGGTTGAGTGATGCAAAACTTATTAATTATAAAGGAAATAATGAGAAGGTTGAATTGCCTAAACCATTAGAGAAGGGTAATTTAATGGTAACATCAGTAAAATCATATATTGAAGCGATTTTTCATTTAGGTAATAACAAAGATAATAATACTTTTTATAGAGGACATTCAGATAAAATAGAATATAAACTTGTTCCATCTCTTTTTAGGAAAGATAAATCGGGGAACTATAAATTCCTTGATAATGAAAATCTGATGTTTAATGAAATGATCTTATCAAACTCTTCTGATTTCTCAACGGATACAAGTACTTTAGACAAATTAGTAAGAATGCAACATTATTCTCTACCTACTCGGTTGTTAGATATAACATCCAATCCACTAATTGCTTTATATTTTGCATGTTCGTCAATTGATAAAATGAGTATTGATGGAGAAGTTATTGTTTTTAACGTAAATAAAAGTCATATTAAGTACTTCGATTCTGATAAAGCTAGTTGTATCTCAAATCTGGCGAAGTTGTCAAAACGAGACAAAGAGAATATTGTGTTTCATAGTGATATAGAAGAATTTAACAAACAACAAGTTGTTGGAAGATTACTTCATTATATTATGGAAGAAAAGCCGTTTTTCCAACCAAGAATTATTCCAACAGATTTACAAGATATATTATGTGTAAAAAGCAAAAGATCAAATAGTAGGATAAATTCTCAGTCAGGAGCATTTTTACTTTTTGGTCATGAAGCGGTTATGGATGAAAAAGGGACTGAGGACATTGAAGTAAAGAGGATAACAATTAGAAATAAAAAGGAGATTTTAGATGAACTTGATGTATTGAATATAAACGATAGTACAGTATTTCCATATATAGAAAATACAGCAAGATATATAGCGGCGAAATTCGAATTTATAAATCCTTAGATTTCAAAGTGGCCATCAGAATTAATATTCCACGCTTCGGGATTTGCACCCGGTAATGGGAAGCCGTACACATCCAAGATTTGCTAGGCGTCGATTTAAGCGATATATGAAGCATTTCGCATAACATGTCAAAACTTTGAAGGCATGAAAACTATATCGAAGGATTGGCTTTCAAAGGTATTGATAAGTCTTATAGAGTACAAGCGAAAGCTAACAGGCAGCATCAACTGCCGGCCGCGATGAGGTTAGATGGTTCGGATTTGTTTCCCAGAAGTTGCTTCACCGGATCCACTTCTGGGATCTTGTCGGCCCGATGCAGGAAAGTATTGGATTTGGTAATCTCGTTGCCTAAAGCCCGTATTAGGTCCCTTTGCTCAGAAACGCCGAAGTCATCATATTGCTCTGACATCCATTTGTGATACGCCATCCCAAAAGTATATACATAACCCTATAAGATTCTCGACATGCTTTTCTAAGATATCTTCAGTTGTTGGTTGCGGCTAAAAACATTTTGCCACTCTTATATTTAGTGAAGGTTAGTCTTTATTTTAGAAGAAAAACCTTTAATTATTCGGTACATCAAGTTTATTTAACATTAATACACTCTCTCCAGTTTTTAGTTTTCTGAAAGAAAGTGTTGATGGATCTAGCAACACCTTAATTGGTCGATTTGAGGCATTTACTACAGTATTCTTTTTACTACCAAATCTCAAAATAATTTTCGAATATAAACCTAGATGTGTAATTTTTATTACAGAAGGACCAAGTTGCTTAAGTAAGCTCTCATGACTTCTGTTTGCTGTTATGAATTCTGCAAGTAGTTTCCGTTCTTTACAATAAAGAAGAGCTTTAATCAACCTTTGATGAAAATCTCTAGGCGATACTACATCTCCAATATGAACTTCATATATTCCATCCCAGCGCAAGTAACCTCCGGTTCCCCTATTTTCAACAATTCGCTGTTTCTTCTGTCTGTTGATGTCGATAACATAGAATATAAAAGGTATATAATAAACTATTAAAATGCTCAGTAAAGTAATACGAATGTATAAGGAATTTGATTTTATGATTCCTAACACAATAATCAATAATAATATCCATGCTTCAACAAAGGTGTAATAGAACTGTCTTGAAAACAAGGTTTTTATTGGTTTACATAATATTTGATGTATCAACATAATAACAGCATCTCCATACGGCATTTTATTCCTAAAATTTACTTATTAAGTCCTAGAGGTTGTCCTCAAGGACTTTTCGTCATTATATAACTATACTTCCATTATTGTAAATAAAGTTGTGTGAACAAGATGACGCTAATGACTTTCAACTCTCCATGGTTATTTTCCAATGAATCAAACTGGATGGGTCCGAATGTTTAGGCGGACTCTTAACTGGCGAAACTGATTCTAAGGAATTCTGGAACAGGGGGATTTATACATGAAAATTCCTGCACGTAAGATCAGGCCAACCAGAGGGCGGCACTATAGAAGCAAAATTGGTTCATCCAAAAGCTTGAAGATTATACATGCCGAGAGTCTTCTGGAACGAGATTATGTTCGCATGTGTAATTTTGATCCAACAATTATAAAAATATATTACCAACCGGTGGGGATAAGGTTTCACTATGATGGTCGGAAGCGTCGGTATTTTCCAGATTATTTGATTGTTACTAGGGACAATCGTTATTACCTAGTGGAGGTTAAGTTAAAGGAGTTTGTTGGATCTAATCTAAACCGAGCAAAGTTTTATGCTGCCACTAAGTTGTGTGAAGAAAAGGACTGGACTTTTATTGTCGTTACGGAAGAACAGATTCGGCAAGGACATTTTCAAAAAAACCTTAGGCTTCTGCATGAAGTTAAACGCTATAAAATCAACCCGGCTATAGCCGAATACATTAAAGCTATGTTAGAACATATTGGTCCGCAAACTGTTAGTGATTTGCGGAACGCATGCGTAATAGTTAATGCATCGATGTTCATGCTCAATCTTCACAAATTAATTTACGCAAGTGAAATCGGTACAGACTTAATACACCAACCATTGAATGATAATTCATTAATATGGGACTTGCCCAAGAAGGAGGATACGTGTGGCTAGGAATCGTTTTTCTTATGGCACAAAATTTTTGTTGGACGGGATGGAACATATGGTAAAGCGTTCTGAACGAAATGAAGTTGTCGTTGAGCTTATAAAGTATAAGGAAACCAAAAGCATTTCTATCAGCGAGTTGGAGGAAGCTTGGTACGAAGATCGACTTGCGTTTCAAGATTTAACAGAAAGAGCTAGCAAGGTCAAATTGGATGTTAGTCAACTAAGCGATAGCGAGCGAGAAACACTAAAGATGAAGCTAGATATTCTTCATCCGGTTATACATGGGTATTATCATAAAATAAATCTTGATGATCACTTAACATCCCTTCGTGAAGGTAAGGGTTACAAAGTGTCAAAGGCATCTTTTTATAATTGGAAAAAGCTCTGGGAGCGATATGGTGATGCACGTTATTTAGTTGATCTGAAACCTGGACCCAAAACTCGGCATACTGAAAAAGAAGTAATGGCTTCGTTAGAAAAAATCATGGAGAAGAATCTCTATACTGGTGAAGATGTCGTTTACAGGCAGATTTATCGGTTATATAAGGATAGCATTAATAAAGTGAATGAATTAAGGAATGCAGATCAAAAGCAAGTTCTTCGATCATTTCAGACGATTTGGAGGATATTGAAAGAAAAACGCGACTTGTATCGTCAAAATAAGGCTAGAGATGGACATGTTGCAGCCAAGTTGGAACGTGATGGCTCTAGGAGTATGGCTGAGAAACCAACCCGACCGTTACAGCGGGTAGAACTTGATTGGACACCGGCTGATATATATTTAGTTGATCCCAGAACTCTTGAAAGGAAGAAACCCTGGCTTGTTTACGCAATTGATGTATATAGCGGTGAGCCTATGGGTTTTTATATAACATTTGAATATCCAGACACGTTTGCCATTAAACAGTGTTTGTTACATTGTTTTTTACCGAAAGTGTATTTGAAAAAGTTATACTCCGCAGTTCAGAATGAATGGACTGCTTACGGAATTCCTAAGGAATTGGTGATAGATAATGCCTCACAAAATAACTCTTACGAATTGGAAGAGGTATTCGACTTGTTTGGAATCGAACCGCTTTACCCTGAGGTTCAAGCCGGGCATAAGAAGGGAACAGTTGAACGCGGTCAAAAGACCTTCAATGATATATTACATACACTGAAAGGAACGAGCTTTTCCAATATATACGAGAAAAAGCAATACGATTCTAAAGGAAAAGCTTGTATCACACTCCAAGCATTTTATTATATCGCTCACATCATATTTGTCGATATCATATCTCACAATTGGAGCCATAGCCGAATGGGCGGCACTCCACATCAAATTTGGGAGAAGGCTTTCTCAGAAGATCCCAGTCTTATTAAAGAATTGCCCTTTAGTAAAAAAGAAATCACCTTGGCCTTGTGTGGAGGCAGAGAGAAGAGAATGATTCAAAATAAGGGGATTGTTCTCGACGAAACGTGGTATACAAGTGATGAACTCATGAAATTAAGGTATCGTTTAAAACAAAATGGGGATGACGATACCCAGGTAGTGGTGCGGTTTGATCATTCAAATGTTAAGAAGGTTTATATCGAGGATCCCTATGATAAAACCTCCTTTATCGAGGCTTATATAGACCCCAATCGTATGCATGATTTTGAAAAACATTACGATGTGGACCCGATACTACCCCTTCCCTTTCAACAAATGAGAGCGATCTGTTTATCTGAAGGAAGAAAACGCCGCTCTTTTGATGATACTCATATTATCAATGCTTTAACCAATTTGAAACAAATTCAAGAAGATCAAAACAAGGATAAACGTAATAAGTATAAAAAAACTCTTGCTGAAGAAGCCCGAATAATCGAGGGACTTGCCCTCCAAACTTTTAATTACGAGGACTTAGGTCTACCTGAGAATACCGAAACCCTTCAATACTTAGGTGAGATAACTGAGGCTTTGACAAAAAAAGAGCAAATACGATCTAAGGAAAGAATGACTCATCAGGCAGTCGAAAAAAAAATGGATGAAAGAATACCTGACCAATTGAACTCGATAACTGCAGATGATGATTTGCCGGTTTACGGGGTCTCCCGATTAGGAGGATAGGATGCAGAACTATATCCGCTTGAATGGTTCTCCGATAACTGAAGAAGATTTACAGATTCGACTTTCGGACCTTAAGAAAATTGTTATTCATCACCGGAGGTTTCAGGAGCTTTACCAGGTTATTCACGATTCTCATTTATTAAAGAATGGCGCCGCAATATTAGGGGATACTGGTGCGGGTAAATCTACGTTATTTAAGACTTACGAGGAGCGTCACCCACGGACGAAAAAAATAAAAATACTTAATGGTCACAAAGTAGAGTGTGATATTGTTCCGGTCCTTTGCGTAGAGTTGGATTCAAATTCTAAGCCCGCAAACGTTGCGTCAAAATTACTGCAACAACTAGGTGATCCCTTTTATGATAAAGGAACAGAGAAGCAGCTTACTGCTCGAGTAAAGGAACATCTTAAAGATGCTGAAGTTGAGCTGTTAATCATCGATGAATTACAGCACCTAATCGATACAGAAACACAACGTGTAATAAGGAAGGCTGCGGATTGGTTAAAACAACTTTTGAATGATATTAATATACCTATTATCTTTGGTGGTATCAAGGAAGACGCGAAGCGAATCTTTGCTTCAAACCGCCAGTTAGATGAGCGATTTCCACATAAGCCTTCATTCTTTGGATTTAATTATCTAACTGATGACCAAAGAAAGGAGTTTAGAGGATTTTTAAAAAGTATGGATATTCAGTTACCACTTCCAGAGAGTTCACATCTATATGATCCTTTACTTGCGGAGAAAGTCTTCTACGCTACACTAGGAATACCCCGAACCCTGTATCATCTACTGCATCATTCCCTAATACATGCTCTAAGGTCTGGAAAGGATAAACTGGAAGAACGCGATTTAGAGAATGGATTCACTTTACTATCATTTGAAACCAGACCCAAGGTTGTTAATCCATTTCATGGTAAAACATTTGATTTAAAAGTGGCGTTGGAAAAAGAAAAGCCGAGCAAAAATTAGCTCGGCTTATACCCCATATCAATTAAGCGTTTACGTGCAGCTTCTATTTCAACTACGGAAAAAAGTGCTTTAAATTCTTCATGGAAGCCAACAAGTGCTTCGACTGTAAGATCCAGTCTTCCTCTACTCCACAATTCTGTGAAGCCATCGCTCGGTGTTTCTGACAAAACAAACCTCTTTGCTGTACAAATTGACTCATCTGGAGAAGCAAGCATTTGAACAAATCGGTTTGCCCAAATTTTGAGTAATTATACTATAATAGGATGTCTATTAAACACATTAAGTTGCTTGTGAAACTGAAAATGTCTAATATTTAAGCCAGCATACTCCACCATATGGTAAAATAGGAATGTGAAGAAAGACCTATCAAGGACTATGGAGTGGAAAAGCATGATTGATGGCATAACGCATTCGAAGGAATTTCTTTCTGAACTAGCCCGTTATTATATGGCGTTTTTGGAATCCGATTTTTCCGGTCGCTCAGCCCCAAGTCGCAAGATTGGTGCGGAACCTGAATCGGAAGTTCACTTGACGGATTATCCAGGTGTCAATGAGATGGCACTTAAAGCCTTATTGTCTCATTTCAACATTAATCCTTTCGGAGCGATAAACCGTGACTCCGCAGTAATTCGAATTCCAGAGAGTATTTGTAAACAAGCAGTGAATCAAATCGATGATGAAAATATAGATTTTGCCTCCATTGAAACCTACATTAATCGTGAATTGCGTAAGAGGAAGCTACCGGGGAAATTCAAGATAGAACAGTTGCTTGAAGAAGTTGTGGAGCCGACACTTTCTGATGTAACAAATTATCTTAATGAATATCGCCTTGCCGGTCTATATGATGAGCTTTATGACCTTTGGAAAAATAAACTTTTAACAGATAAGCATGAGTTTTATTTGTATTTCTTTGATATCTGTTACGAGGAGCATCGATATCCCGTCTTCTATATACCACTTTCAGTCGAGCAAAATGAGCATGGTAGTTTCTCCGTTGAGTTTGATTCTGTGTTGCTCATAAACAAGAAGGCCATCGAATACGTAACGGGTTTATACGCGGAAGAACAAAAAAAGGATTGGCAGGTTGAGCTTCCGCCGCGGCATATTTACTTGGCCAATTTTCAAAGTGAAACGGAGTTCATTACTTATCTTAAAAGTATAATCAGTGAACTAACTGACTTCCTAGGGATGCGAACAATCGATCTTAAGAGATCACAAGATTCAGAATTGAAAACTAAGAACGGTAAATATGAGATCACGAATCAATGTTATTTTGTTCTCGCTGACAAGTCAGACGAATCATTGCTTAATGATTACGAGGAATTGCTAACTCTGCTCCAGTCCGGGGAGAATTCCGAGGCTTTGGCTCTATTTAACAAGCTCAGTGAAGACTTTCTCGTCCGCAACCCGAAGTCCTTTGCTAGGGTCATTGAAGAGGATTACGAGAACAAGACATGTAGTGAGAGACTTGGCTATACGAGTCCTATTCCGCTAAACAAAGAGCAAATCCAAGTCCTTAAGTCGATTGATACTGAGGGTTGTGACCGAATCATTATAGAGGGGCCTCCTGGTACCGGGAAGAGCCATACGATCACGGCCATCATTTTTAATGCTCTAATGGGCGGTAAATCAGTTCTGATGGTTAGCGACAAGAAGGAAGCTTTGGATGTTGTCGAAGATAAGATAAACTCAGTCTTGGATAAAATGAAACTCGAAGACTTCGTGCAAAATCCAATTCTTCGCCTTGGTAAGAAGGATTCAAATTTCGCCGGTATTTTCAAAGCAGTCAATTACGAGAAGATCAAGACCCGGCATGGGGCATACCGTAGACATAAGGAACAGGTTGAATCCGAAATTAAGGGTACACATTCCAAAATGAAGTATGATATTGAGAGTGAAATCGACTCCCAATATTTCCTTCATTCAGACCAGGTTCAAAAGTATGTTGCTTATGAATCGACTTTCGAACAGGAATGGAAGAATCGGTTGAATTTAGCTGAGTTAGGAGATGGTAAGAAACCGGAGTGTCTTTTTGATCTGTGGAGATCGTTGTCCGGAATTCTCCATGCTGTGGATCAGTTAAGGGAAATAAGCCAAATCAACTTTCATTTTAATGGAATGACTTTTGACAAATGGAAGTCTAGCCTCGAAGCACTCTTGAAGGAGCTACAGCCAATACATTCAAGCTTGAATAAGGAACAGAAAACCTTCAAGTTTCTTCGTGTTATTGAAGCCACCAAAGTTCAAGTGCTTGATCAATGCATGAAGGAACTCGATGAGCTAAGAAATCCTTTGTTCGGGTTTCTATTCGCCGGGAAAAAGATCAAGGCTCTGGAGCAACGTCTATCTGAAGAGTTCTTCGGGAGTGAGAAATTTTCATTAAAGGTGGAACGGATGACACTTCAAAATGAACTCCAGTATTATAAACAATCGTATAAGCTGGAACAGAAGTGGATAAAAGAATCCCTCGATCTCTTTAGGACGATACGTGAAGACAAACTCTCGAATCTCATGGAGTTGTTAGAGAAAATTATAGGCCAGATCCGTGAAGTAGAGAAAACAAAAAAGGAGCTTGTTAAGACGGTTCTAGCTCTTGGGGTGGATTCGGATCAGCTGGATAATGAGCTGCTCTGGTCATTTGCGAAAACTTCTGAAGAAGAAATACTAAGTGTCGTTTCATACTTGCAAACCCACTACTTTATTAACGAAGGTAAGGAGTCACCGGCTAATTTATATGTAGAGCAGCGAGGAATTTTAGAGAACAGACTCATCTTGAAGATGACCAATATCCTTGATGACAGTGTCGTCCAATTTCGTGAGAATTACAGGAATGATGCTGAGGAGCTGCACAAAATTTTTCGGGCAAAGAAGAAAATCCCTAAACATTTGTTGGAGCCATTAGTGCAAGCCTTTCCTTGTCTCATTGTTGGGATTCGAGAACTAGGAGAATTCATACCATTGGAAGCGAATCTGTTTGATGTTGTGATCATTGACGAAGCTTCTCAGGTCAGCATTGCTCAAGCCTTTCCAGCCATCATACGCGGTAAGAAAACGGTCGTCCTAGGGGATACTAAGCAGTTTGCGAATGTGAAATCACATAACGCTTCCATCAGAGTAAACAACGTCTTATTCAATCGCGTGCGGGATGCTTTCAAGAAGGATATTGTTAACCGTCCTGAATCTGAGCGTGAGAGTCTAGAGATGAAGATCGAAAATTTCAATATCAAGAACTCCATCCTCGATTTTATGAAAAATATACCCAATTACGAATGCAGCCTGAAGAAGCACTTTAGGGGTTATATTGAGCTCATAAGTTATTCAAATAAAAACTTTTACCAGGATTCCCTCCAGGTGATGAAGATACGTGGTGTTAGTCTGAACGACGTGCTGCAGTTTCATGTCATCCATGCGGATCCTCGTAAAGAAAGGCTAAAAAACACGAATGCCGATGAGATTAACTATATCCTTGATGAGCTTAATCGGTTGAAGCAAATGAATTATCAAGGAACAGTTGGAATCATTACACCGTTTACCAATCAGCAGAAGTTGCTGACAAGCAGGATTCTGGCTTCTAAGGATTGGGAGTACTACATGGAGAAGTTTCACCTAAAGATCATGACATTTGACTCCTGCCAGGGCGAGGAAAGGGATATTATCTACTACTCCATGGTTGAGAAACCGGGTGAAGATAGTCTGAAGTACATATTCCCTGTTAAGTTGGATAAGGCTGCAGAGGAGGAGAATGGAACACTCAAAGCGCAACGTCTAAATGTTGGCTTTAGTCGTGCGAAGGAAAGTATTCGCTTTATCCTGAGCAAACAACCGGAAGAAATCCAACATGAGACAGGCCGGGTTCTTCAATATTTCAAGAATATGCTACAAGGTCCGGATGAGGCTAGATTGTTGGAACAAACCGATGGTAGATCCAAAATGGAGCCCATGGTCCTGCAATGGATCCAACAGACAAAGTTTTATAAACAAAATAAGGAACACATCGAGATCATTCCACAATTTGATATTGGCAGGTATATCAAACAATTAGATCCTATGGCTAAGATTCCGGCTTACCGTATTGACTTCCTGTTGATTTTCTGGAAGCCGGGTGATCGGGCGCGTTCTGCGATCATTGAATATGACGGCTTTGAGTTTCATTTTAAGTCCAGTGATTCCATAAATGAGTTTACCTACACTCGCTACTATGTAGAGTCTGATGTTGAGCGACAGAAAACGATTGAATCCTACGGTTACCCCTTCATTCGTCTCAACAAGTTCGTTATTCGTGACAACCCGTTGCAGTATATGGATCGACAATTTGCTCGGACCTTTAAAATAACGGAAACTGAAGAAGATGACGATCTGCGCAAGGAAGTTGCGGAAACCTATGATAAAATCGAAAGCAAGCAAATCAAAAAGTGTGGAAAATGCGGTCAGATGAAGGATTTATCCGAGTTCTATGACCCCAATTTAGCTACCCTGTACGGACGGAACTGCAAGACATGCAAAGGCAAGGATACGGTACGATCTAGATAACAAAAAAAGCAGAAAAGGAGCCCTCTCTTCTGCTTTTTCTCATTCATATAGTTCCTTTAGGATTGTCTTTGCCTTACGAAGTCCCTTAATATCCTGTTCCAAAAGTATTTGTAAAATTTCTCCTAGCTCCGCTTCCTTCTCTGAGTGCACATTGTGATGTGATTTTATATATACAAATAACTCCCCAATATGCACTTCTAATGCCGCGGCAATCTTAGCAAGGTTCAGGATCGAGATATTTTTCTCGGCGCGTTCAATACCTCCAATATAAGAGAAGTGAAAATCTGCCTTTTCCCCTAATTGTTCTTGTGATAATCCGCGTTCTTTACGCAGGTCACGTATTCTAATTCCTATAAGTTTAAGTATTTGGTCGGCCATATCCACACCTCTTAACTGAAGTGTAGACAATGCATAATTAAGCAAACATAGGTTGTTTATTATCAATTACTTAAATTGATATTTATATGTATTAAATCTAAAGGATTGGAAATGATAATGATAGATTAATAAAAAATCATAGATTAATAGTGAGGTGTTCTTAATGCAAATGCTTTCTTCTTATTTATCCCTTGATGTAGCGATTGTAAAAAGTGAAGGTGTCTATTTTCGAGAGAAAATTTACACATGTAACGCTGCGATCAAACAAAAATGGTTTCAAAGAGCTTTAGAGGAAGGTAATTGGGAAGTATTCATTTATTTCGATCCTCAAGTTTCAGACTCCATATTGGTACTATTAGAAGATGGGCGTGTGGCTGTTGCGAATCAAATTGTAATTCAATTGGATAATGTCCTTCCGGAAGATGTAGAACAGTATCACAATAAAATAAATTATTTGAAGGTTATTCGTGCGCGTAATAAACGAAGAAATAAATATCGAAAAATATTCGCTGAAGTCTATGGTAATGACATATCGTAATTGAAATAAAGGGTGAATTATATGGAGAAGTTACGTGTGCGACCATCCATTTGGTCAAAGGAAAGCGTGGCTAGCTATTTGTATAGGTTGGCATTAGTTAATCACTATTCTACCGTTTTCTATTTTGCAACAATGCTTAGTACTACTGTTCCGAAAATGAATAATAATACGTTTAATGAAAAGCAGTTAAGTATGATTAGTTATATCTCTGATACTTGCAGGACTGACCTTTTTCATTCCACCTATTCTGAGCTCGACAATTACCTGGGTCCAAAGCTTCTTAGTAAGATATTGCTAAAGAATAAAGTTAAATTTTGCCCACACTGTATTAAAGATGCACTATATCATCATCATGCATGGGGACTCCTTCCACTTAACATATGTTTTGACCATCATATAGAATTGGTTGATTGCTGCCAATGTTGTGGGAAAACAATACCTTTAAACTCATTCATGAATGGATTCTGCTCCCAGTGCGGGTTCTCATTCGCATCTACGAACGGAGTAATAGTTGACCGCAGTGATTATTTGTTCGTTTCTCAGTTAGACTTAAGCCAAGCGTTTCATTACAACAATAAAAGCATCCTCCCATTGGGCCTTTCTTTAAAGGATTTTTTCCTACTATCTTTTCACACTTTTCATTTACTTGATGGAATGAGGAGCTACATAGCTAATAAAAATGAAAAAGTAAAAATATTTCATAATAAGTCGAATGGTTATCGGGATAGTTCAGCCATGATGATAGCTTTGGGGAACGTTTATTGGATGCTTCAGGATTTCCCAAATCATTTTTTTAGATTGCTGTCTGATTTTCATGGCCATAAATATAAAAAAAAACAAAACTTGTATGGAAAAAAAGAACAATTTGAGCGGATTTTTGGGTTAATAAATCATCCAACACTCAAAGAGGCATACGAACAGTTTTGGCTCGACAAATTAGACAAAGGCATTGTCAGAAAAGATTTTTCCATATTCAAAAAAGCGCCTACCCTCCTGGAACAAAGAAAATTTATCAGTAAAGATGAAATTAGGACGGACGTAGGTATGAGTTACGAAATGGTCGAACAGTTGAGTGAGAACAGCAAATTATTGATGGTAACATCACAGAAAGGCAAACTCAGTCGATATATGATTGAAAAAGACTCGTTGACTTCTGTTTTGGACCAAAAGAATATGTTCATTTCCAAGAAAGAAGCTGCTCTAGTTTTGGGAATTCAGCGGGACTCAGTTCCCAAGTTAATCAATGCAGGTTTGTTAAAGAAATATAAATTAACCCCTAAAGGTGTAGAAAAATTGAATTTAGCGGAATTACAAGATCTCGTAATCCGCTGCCGCGGCGAGCTTGTTAAAGAAATTAACGGAATCAGCTTCCATGAAGCATTAATCAAGTATTCCGTGAATGGATTAAAGATCATTGATTTAATTCAGTTTACTTTGGACGGGCAATTGAAGCCTATTAATGCTAATGCCTGTGGAAGCCTAGCTGATAATTACTTTAATATTCACGAGATAGAAAAATGTCTTCAGATCATTAAAAATAATAAAATCAATGAGCAGGGATATTTCATGTCTGATGTTATGCGTATTCTACGGGTTGGTGAGAAAACGCTAAAACATATGGCGGAACAGAAAGTTCTTGAGCCTGTCAAAGTTATCAGAAGTCGAAATGGACGGAACCGTTATTTCTATAATAAATCTGAAGTTCTAGCGTTAGCCATGATGAGGAAGAATGCATGATCTTAAGTGATTGAGCAAAATTTTGATCAAAGTAACCTTTTCGAAAGGAGAGTGTTTTTATGCAGGTGTCCGTTGAAAATAAAGTCTTAGACTGGAATCGTTGATTTAACGCGGTTTTCGAATTGAAGAAATCTCAGCTTTTGAAATATAAGTTTTAGACTGATCCATTAAAAAGAAACAGCGGCTGACCAAGACTTGAAAAATAAAGTCTTAGACTGCCGCTGTTGTCATTCAACTAACGTACCCGATAATAATAAAAAAAGTGACCACTTGTTAGTGTTGCTTTAGCATCATTCAACTTTGTGTATACAAACAATGAAGCAATTATATGAATTTGCTTATTTGTTGTTGCGCTTAAAATCTTATTATCGATTGATTTCAACATCCTGCCAGTTGGAATTAGTCAGAATCTCTGCATCCTCACCGAAAAACACATTTCCAGCTTCTTTATCACCCTGCAAATAATACCTAAACCATGCTGTCATGTAACCGTCTGCCAAAGGAAGCATATTACCATGATCAGTTTTGACGCGTCTTGCGTAGATTTTTGTTACATCTTTAGAAATAACCTGATAGTTTTCTTGAAGAGAGAAAAGTGGCGCAATACCAGGATTTTTACCATCACCAGCATCCATTTTCAGTGTTCCAGCAGTCATAAAGTATGGAATTTTAATTTTGCTGACGTCATACGGCCACTTTAGTCCTTCAGCAAGAGCATGATGCGTTGTGCTTGCAGTGTAAATCGTTTTATAGCTATTTCCGTTTCCTTGAGCGGATACAGCATTAATTGCACCTACACCACCTTGAGAATGTCCGGCAATACCAATATTATCAAGGTCTACTTTTCTATAAAAGATGCTACTGTCAGTATTGTTTAGTTTTAGAATAAGTTCAAGACTTTTTGCTGAGGATGAACCATCCCATGAGCTTTCGTCTTCGTTACCAATGACAATGAAGCCCCAAGATGCCAAGTGGTCAAAAATAGCCGCATATTTAGATGCCGGCACACCAGTACCGTTTGCCATTACCACCAGCGGATATTTATAGCCATCGTTATCCAATGTGGTAGGATACCATACCTTGTACCTTCCAATTTTTTTATCTTCAGCATCCTGCTCCCATGTAGAGACCGCGTAGTTTCCCTTCAGCGTATACTTCTGTTCCAGTACTCGATCCGTCACAACTTTCTCAAAGAAGGTATCCTTTACGACAGGCTGACGGGAAACAAAGATAAATAAAAGAATCAGTGCAGTAATGATTCCTAAAACGGTCAATAGCACAATTTTGATAGCTTTTTTCATATCATATCCTTCTTCCCTTTTGACTTTTTGTGTGAGACATTTGTATCATTAAGAGTGAGACGAGTTTATCAAAACCTCTAGTGCTTTACAAGAGGTTTGGTAAAAATGAGACAATTACGAGGTATTTGTATCATGAAAAATGAAGAAAAATTATCCTATGTACAGCAACAAATTACAAATTCTTTGCTAGGACTGATGGAACATTATCCTTTCGAAGAAATTACAGTCACTCAGATTGTGCAGAATGCCGGTGTTGGTAGGGCATCTTTTTACCGAAACTATAATAGCCGGAAAGATGTTATTCAACACTATATGATGTTATTAATCAAAACATGGGGAAAAGAATTTGAAGCTGCAGGAGATCCCGATTGGGCTGGAAGTTTATTAAAGCATTACTACAAGCACAAGAATTTCTATTTGCTGCTTTATCGCTGTGGATTATCTCATTATATTCTAATAATTATCAAAGAAGTGGTTGGTGTGGAAAGCGAGTCACAGAATGTTCCTGCTTATATGAAAGCGTGGTTTGCAGGAGCTCTTTTCGGCTGGATCGAGGAATGGATTCACCGAGGTATGCATGAAACCCCAGAAGAAATGCAAGCATTGTTGGAGACTAAAATCTTTGGATAATGTCCAGTACACAGCTTCCTATGAATTTGACGTTAAACTGCACGTTAACGCTAACGCCAGTCTAATACTTTATTTTCCCAGTCTAATGGTTTATTTTCTTTTAACAGCAGGAGATGATTGAAGAAGTTGAAAGAGTTGTTGATGCTTATAAATCGAATATCAACGGTAGAAAAAAATATTATGATTATCCATTCACGGATAACTGCGAACATTATTATCAGCTTATTGTTTTACAGAGAAGTAGATATTTGGACCCGATCTCTCGAATTAATGAAAAAATATTCAGTGATACGATCAGGTGTAAAGGATTTAAACAAGAGCGTTCATTTTGAAAAGCTGATAAATATCAATCAATATGAGTACAAATTGTTACCTAATTTGCATAAAGAAATGATTGAGTACATGAAGATTCTTGAGTGGAGGTTGCAGGAAAAATAATTATTAAGGTTGGAAAAATGAAGCTTGAAGAAACAGTTCTGTGTTTATAAAAAAATGGTTCAGACTTAATATATACATTCCGTTAGGAATCGGACTTGCATGAGTGTGACCTAGGCTCTTACTAAAAGTAAAAAGATCTAATAATTGAGAGTTTGTAAAATATTTTTTTGATATTGTGTAACGATTCAACTGTTCAGCTGCGATTTGAGATTATACTTTTTCTATTATCGTTTTGCATTTCTTTTCCATTAACTCATAAAAGCTTTCCTTGCTGTTTTGTGAAATGGTGTTTGATCTCATTTAACGATATATATTTTATTTCCCCAATAATAATCCTGAAAACAAAAAATAAACAAGAAACAGGTGACACGTCAACTTGGTTTCTTGTTTATTTTTTGCTTCAGGTGAGTTGGGAGGAATTACCTATAAGTTGTCGAATTTTAAGTGTTAAACATTGGAAAAAGAGGGGATGGAAAATGAAAATTCGCAACTTAAAAATAACTAATTTTAGAGGCATTCGATCTTTAGAATGGCATATAACACAATCAGTTAATTGTCTTATTGGGCCTGGTGATTCGACAAAGACAACAATTTTGGATGCGATTGAGTTAGCCCTCTTACCAAGTTGGTACTTTAATGTGGATGATAGCGATTTTTTTAATACTGATATCAGTAACCCAATTGAAATTGCAATTACAGTAGGAGACATACCTACTTCATTATTGAGTGATGACAAGTTTGGATTATTTGTGCGTGGCTGGAACCAGTCGAATGGTATTATTGATGAACCAGGTGAGCTTGATGAGCTAGTATTAACGATTAGTTTGAAAATAGATGATTCTTTGGAACCATCTTGGATGGTAATAAATGATAGGACAGACGGTAAACCAATATCAAACCGTGATAGAGAGCGATTGAACGTAAACAGACTTGGAAATTATGTAGATAGACATTTGTCTTGGAGCAAAGGTTCTCCATTAATGAAGTTGACTGAACATTATGAAGCAGCAACTCAAATTGTAAAATCCGCAAACCGAAAAGTAAAAGATTCAACTGATTTTAATAATGTAGAAGCACTCATCAATGTTGCCGCAAAAGCAGTTGTTGCAGGTAAACGGTTTGGTGTAAAACCGAAATCACATTATGAACCAAGTTTTGACACAAAGTCTTTTTCGGCAGGTTTGTCGGCAGTATTATTACATGATGGGAAAATACCACTGAGGGCACAGGGATTAGGAACTCGTAGACTGCTTACATTAGGGCTTCAATATGAAAATTCATCAGAAGGTGGAATTATTCTAATCGATGAGGTAGAGAATGGTCTCGAGCCGTATAGACTAAGGCATTTACTAAGGCAACTGAAGCACGGAGCTGGAACCAGGCAAGTAATTATCACAAGCCATTCTTCAACAACACTTCAGGAGCTAGGAGTGGAACACTTGTGTGTTGTTAGATCTCATGAGGGGATTACGACTTGTAAATACATATCGAGCGAGATGCAAGGTACAATAAGATCAGCACCTGAAGCATTGCTAGCCAATAAAGTACTTGTATGTGAGGGGAAGACCGAGTATGGAATTTTTCGTTCACTTGAGAATCATTGGGCTACGCAGGGGAAGGAATACTTGGCATACCTTGGTGTTATTCTTATTGAAGGCGGCGGTGATTCTGCACCAAACAGAGCCTTGCAACTTTCAAAACTAGGATATGATGTTTGTTTATTTATGGATTCAGACAAGATCGATGAACTGTCCCCCCCAGTAGAACAATTACAAAGAGAAGGGGTTAAAGTAATTCATTGGGGAGATTCTGTTTCTACTGAAGAAAGAATTTTTTTGGATGTGCCAAATTCATCTTTTAAGTCTCTTCTAGATATAGCAAAGGATAATAAAAGCGAAGAAAGCGTAAAGAGTGCAATTTCATCAAAACTTGGCAGTAAAATAAAAGAATTTGAGGAATTGTATGATTCGTCAAACTTGAGGGTGGACGAGCAAGATTACAGGATAATTTTAGGTAAAGTGTCAAAGCAAAATGCATGGTACAAAAGAATTGATTATGGTGAAATGTTAGGGGGTGTTATTTCAGAAGCTTTAGTATCGATTTCAGACAAAGATCTAAGTATTACTCTAGGGAAAGTTGAGGGATGGATCTATGAATGAAACAACACCAGAACAATTGATAAATTCCAAAAGAGCTGTTGTAGTAGCTCCTGCTGGTTGTGGAAAAACAGAACTCATTGTTAATGCAGTAAGTTTGGGGAGCTCAGGTAAGCAACTAGTACTTACTCATACAAATGCAGGGGTAGATTCTCTTAATCAGCGATTTAAACGTATTGGGGTCTCTTCTTCAAAATATAAAGTGCAGACAATTGCTAGTTTTGCCTTGGAATACTCAGCAGCATTCCCCAAAACATCATCTTTTGTATTAAGAGATGAAAGTTTAATCTGGAATGAAATTTATATAGGTGCGATTGAAGTTTTAAAAAGTAATTTCGGGAAGAAAATTATTTCGGCATCATACAAAGGGGTGTTTGTTGATGAATATCAGGACTGTACTGAAATTCAGCATTTGCTAGTTCAAAATTTGGCTAACAATTTACCCTGTCGAGTGCTAGGGGACCCTCTACAAGGAATATTTGAATTCGAACCGCTTGTTGATTGGGGAAAATCGGTTTTTTCTTTTTTTGAGTCGCTTCCCAATTTAACTTCGCCATGGAGATGGATCAAAACAAATCCTCAATTGGGATACTGGCTGCTTGATATAAGAAAGATTCTAGAAACGGATCAAAAGCTACAGTTAAATTCATTACCAAAAGGAGTAAAAAGATTTAACTCAACACCAGATAATCAGAGAATGAGCTGTTATGCTTTTTTAAGAGAGCAAGGATCGGTTGTAGCAATAAATAAATGGAAACATCAAGCACATCAACTTGCAAGAGGACTTGGCGGCTCCTATATATCGATGGAAGAGGTCGAAGCAAACGACCTAATTCAGACATGTTCTTTACTTGAAAAATCTATTGGAGTGGAAAGAGTTTTGAAATTTCTTGATTTTACTGAGAAATGTTTAACGAAAATTTCAACAGAACTTTCTACAATTAAAGGCAAACTTAAAAAGAACGACTTGAGTATAGGGAGGATATCAAAAAACAGAGAGATTGCAAGTGCCCTGTTTGGATTAAATGAGCAAGGAGGGTATCAAGGATTTTATGCAGTAATGACTATCCTTGAGCAGGTTCCTGGAGCTAGGATTTTTAGACCAGAACTATGGAGCGATATGAAAAATGTTTTTAGAATTTTTAATGGAACCGAGAGTCTTATGGAAGTAGCTAAAAGGTATAGGCAGCACCAACGATTCTCAAAGAAAAAGCTTTGGTCTAAAGTTTCGACTCGAGTGCTTTTAATAAAAGGACTTGAGTATGATAATTCAATAATTCTAGATGCGGATAAATTGACAACAAAAGAATTGTATGTAGCATTGACTCGCGCTAAGAGTTCAATGATAATTCATTCGGAAAGTTCTAATATTAATCTTAATAAATGAACAGGGTAATAGTATTGAACTAAAAATTAATATATTTTTAATAGTAGATTTCGTTCACTATACATACCGACAAATTATCAAAATAAACGATGCATTATATTTAATAGGAATGATTAGAATGACAACGAAAAAGTAGAGTATCATACTAGAGGGAGAACCATGCTAAAATATTTAGAATTTCGGAACATTGAGGCAAAGCTAAATAACAGTATCGAATTTCTCGAAATGATTAAAAAATTAACAATTGAAAGAGGAGTTACCGATACAATTCAAATTATTAAAAGTACTGGTTTGTTAATTAATCAATATCCCGGGCGTCATAAATATCAAAAATTAATAGACGACGTTGAAAAATTAATTGAGTCCTGGCAAGATTCAAAGGCGATAATATTGTGGAACGAAATTAAAGGACAAGCTGAGGTAATTAATACCTTATTTCAGATAAGTTATCAGAGCGATGAATATCTTGAGGCAGAAAATATACCAAGAGAGATAGAAGTCGAAGCTTTTATTGCCGCATTGGAAATATCGTTATCGTCTTTATTAAATGAACCTCTTCCTCTCACTAATAAATTTAATTTTGGCCATGCTTTTTCGAAACACGATTCAATTTCATTGGCTAAGGCCAAACTTTTCGATCATTTTTCGAATATTTCGGGTGCTATCCTTAATTATTTAATATTCCACAAAAAGCCGAAGGTAACAATACAACCAGATTTGAGGTTAATTGAAGGCACAATTATTAACTCAATGAATCATATTACCTCATATGATAAAATCTACATCCTGAAAGATATTGTTGATTATTGGAAATATAATCAATATAAGATGAAACTTACTGGAAAGACTATTTATTTTGAAGCTAAAAACAAAACAAATTATCTAGCAAACGAAATATCACTTTCCAGA
The DNA here is from genome assembly GCF_002042965.1 of Paenibacillus sp. 32352. Classification (GTDB taxonomy): domain Bacteria; phylum Bacillota; class Bacilli; order Paenibacillales; family NBRC-103111; genus Paenibacillus_S; species Paenibacillus_S vulneris. The sequence continues at coordinate 697,491 of NZ_MZNT01000001.1, forward strand.
TTCGAAACCAGAAGAGAAAAAATAAACATTGAAATAGGACATCATCATAAAGAATACGCAGTGCATCCAATAAATAGTGAGGCCAGCGAACTTGCTCCAACTCAATTTATTGATACTGATGAGGTGATGACATTCTACTCGTGTATGGAATATTTTTATTTGGATACTTTTGATCAGATGATATCAGATGTATCGCTTATGGAATGGATTAGAGCACTTACTATACTGAAGATAATGTGCAAGAAGCATAAGGGTAATAGAAAAGTTGACGACCCAATTACATTACTGAGTTTATGTTTGGTTGTTGATAAGAAAGAAATAGAGAATCATTTTACTAACCATGGAATTGCCAAAGATAATGTAATAAAAATTATAGACCAGCTCACATTTTCCACAAAAGACACTGATTTGTTTGATACACCGCTACTAAGAGTTAATGAAAGCCAATTCGTCATAGTCCCATCCATAGTTGCTTCCATGGATATAACTCGAGTATTAATGTGCAACTTCTTAAAGAAAGAATCCAATATGGATTTTAAAGGGTATGGATTTGAAAAAGTTATCATAGCTGATTTGTTAAAGCAGAATATAGTTGCTGGTGGTTTGAATACAAAAGGCCTTTTGGTCAATGGTACGGAAAGAACTTTTCAATGTGATCTAGCTTTTATATTAGGTAATGATCTGTTTTTATGCGAAATAAAGGCTTTTTCACAACCGACAACACATAGAGGATTTTATGAACTCTTGAAAAAGAAGGAAGAAGCTACGGTTCAACTTGAATCTATTTCAGAATTTTATAGCAATAACATACATATAGTAAGGTCTCAGCTAGGCCTTCCAGAAATGTGGTCTCCAACAAAAATTTATAAATTGTTGATAGTGACCCCTCCTGTCGGTATGTGCGAAAATATTAATAATACATTTGTGATAGACTATTCAGCGTTATCTACCTTCTTCGAAAGAAAAAAGCCAGGTATCACTGCATTATCAGCACGAAAGCAGCTCGAGTTTAATATCTATCCAGAATTAAATGGGGAAATTACTACTGAAAAACTTTTAAAGTTTTTGAAAAAGCCAAGACAAGTAATGTTTGAAAAGGACAGAAGAAGACAGTGCATTAAGGGGATTACATATGGTGAGTTCGGTGTAAAGATCTTCGATTATGAAACAAGATTTGATGATAAAATTTCTCAAGAAGATGAGAGCGTAAAAAAATATCTATTAAAAGTTGGAAAGACTGTCTTTAAGAAAAAGCGAAAAAGAAAACGTTGATCTCTGAATGCTGGTTGGAGTCGCACTTCAATTTGGTATGTTGTACAAAGAGGTGTATATTTATACAAACATTGATTTTAGGTGTGAGAATTTATTCTAACGTATTCTGCAACAAATCGCCAATTTCGCCGCGGTTCACATCGAGTTCTAATTATTTCTGAAACAAAAATAACGGAGCCACGCGGGTTTGCGGGCTCCGTTTTCTAATTAATTTTGGAATATCACATCCCTCTCTTTTTTTTATTTAGGCTATGTTAAACCTTATTGTTGATATTTGATGTTTACGAACATTCGTTCTATAGCAAGGGTAATCATATAGCCATAGCGTTGTTCGTTTCGGAAAGTACACAATTACAACACGAGCGGGAGCGGTCAAACGCCAACGTTATCGCTGCAAGTCTTGCCTTCAGACGTTCAATGACCTGACGAATACGCCTCTCCAGCGGACGCGGCGACCTCATCTGTGGGTTCGCTTTATCGAACTGATGATTGAAGGATTTTCGCTGCGAAAATGCGCCGAACTGATGTATGAAGAGGTTTATTCGTGACCCTCTTTTACTGGCGCCATAAAATTCTCGCTGCGCTTAAGCACATTACCGTTTCAAGTCCGATGGGAAACAGCGCGTCAAAGGCGTTTACCATATCCAGAACGTCAACAGCTACCATAGCGTCTGAAGAAGTGGATGGACCGTTCCAACGGTGTGGCAACTAAATATTTGGAGCATTACCTGGCGTGGTTCCGCTATCTTGACAGCAAGGAATATGAGAACACAACGTCGAATAAGAAAAACATGTGGGTGTCCTCATGCCTGTTTTCTGTGAAGAATATGAACGCTAGGCTTCGACGGATGGCATACTGTTGAGTGATCGCGAGTATAGTTTAGGCTGAAACCAGAAATGTGTGCTTTGCGAATGGTCGGACTCAACCATGTTAGAAAAGACCTATGCAATGAACATTAGTTTAGGATTGGAAGGAGGTCGTCAAGTGAAACAAGGGGTAGGTAAAATGAGGGCACTGGTGTATGATACCTACGGAACACCCGATGTCCTACGAATGGAAGAAGTGGAAATCCCCCAACCTTTGGATCATGAAGTGCTGATCAGAGTGCACGCTGCGTCGGTGAATTCCTGGGATTGGGATCTCCTACGTGGAAAACCGTTTGTGACCCGACTTGGCGGACTTCGCAAGCCCCGTTACCGCACCCTAGGCGCTGACATAGCGGGGCGGGTAGTCTCTGTGGGCGCTGCTGTCAATAAGTTTAGGCAGGGGGACGAAGTTTTTGGAGACATTTCTGGTTGCGGTTGGGGCGGGTTTGCTGAATATGTATGCGCTAACGAAGAAGCATTGACGCAAAAACCTGAAGGTTTGAGTTTTGAACAGGCAGCCGCCATTCCACAAGCGGCTGTTCTAGCCTTACAAGGATTACGTGATAAAGGAAAGCTTTCAAAAGGTTATCAGGTTTTGATTAATGGGGCGGGCGGCGGTGTAGGTACATTTGGAATTCAATATGCCAAATTGCTTGAGGTTGATGTGACTGGTGTGGATAGAGCTGAGAAGCTGGAAATGCTGCGTTCAATCGGAGCAGATCACGTGCTGGATTATACGAAAGAAGATTTCACCAACAGCGGTCGGCGTTACGACGTGATCCTTGATGTTGTCGGGAATCGTTCGATTTTCGAGATCAAGAAAGCACTCAAATCAGGAGGCACGTATGTCATGGTTGGCGGTTCTCTGCCTCGGATCCTTCAGGCTCTGCTGGTGTCACCGTTGATCGCTTGGGTTGAAAAGAAGAAAGTGAAGGTACTAGTTCATAAACCGAACCATAACGATCAGTTGGTTTGGAAATCCTTTATTGAAACAGGTCAGGTCACGCCAGTTATAGATCGGCGGTTTTCTTTAAAGGACACAGCAAAAGCACTTGAGTATTTTGGAGAAGGTCGCGTGGTAGGCAAGGTAGTCATTAATTTGGAAACACAGGTTCATTGAGAGTCAGTTACGGAGAACTCTTTAGCTGAAAAACCCGCCGTACAATGGCGGGCATCTTTCAAAACTCGTTCAAGGTGATACGCCAAGAAAAAGCTCGAAACGCTTTGGCAGGAAAAGCTCCGTAGGTACTGCCGGAGGTGGAGCCCTGGGAGCCGTAGTCGGCTCTGCATTGGGTCCTGTAGGCACTATTGTTGGCGGCATTGTTGGCGCTGCTGTAGGTAACAAGGCAGGAGAAAGTGTCGGAGCAAATGTTGACGATAACGATCATGCTGCCGAAAATCATGGTGAAGATCGCTAACTTTATTTGACGAAAGATTGGGACGCGGGAGCAACCTGCGTCCTTATTTATTATCAGACCGGATGCGATCAAGCTGGTAATTTATTTTTAGCATGTGACCTTGTTTCAAATCTATCGTCTTGGGGTAATAAAGGTTGAATCATATGTTCTTTATTATATGAGATATGAGAAAGGAAAGAAGGGCGGACTATGCAGCAATTAACGGAAATCGACCACCAGGTTCTTTTTGAACAAGTATATCGCATTGCTCCCATAGGCATCGCTTTTGTCTCATTAGACAGAAAGTGGGTCAATGTAAATCCCACCATGTGCAGAATATTCGGTTATTCGGTAGAAGAGCTGAGGGAACTTACTATGAGAGACCTGCTCTTTGAAGCAGCCGAAAGCCAGACGGAGGTTCTAATAAGTGAATTGCTAGATAACGGGAGAGAATCCTGCCAAGCGGACGAACGTTTCGTACAGAAAAACGGCGAAATGATTTGGGCTTCCTTGCACGTTTCTCTGGTTCGCGATGAGAATGATGGAAGTCCGCAATATTTCATTTTCCAGATCATTGACAATACGAGGAATAAGCTTGCCGAGCAAAAGCTGCAGGAAAGCATAGAACGCTATACTTCATTAAAAAAATACAATCATGACGCTATCATATCTTTTGGACTGGATGGTAATATTATTAACGGTAATCAAATGGCGGAGCAATTAACCGGCTATAAAATAGAAAAGCTAATCGGAGAGAGTATCTCCAAAATCCTGGGACCTAAAATTTTGGCTGATATTTTTTCCTCAGCTCAGGATTATTCGTCTGTAGAAAAAAATATTAATTATATTTATCACAAAGATGGACATACGGTTGAAGTGCTGGCCACTTTGGCTCCCATTTTTATACATAGTAAGAACTTCGGATTTTATCTCATTGCCAAGGATATGACGGAGCAAAAGCGGCTGCTTATAGAAAAAGAGGCTGCTGAGAAAACGAACAAGGCCAAGAGCGAGTTTTTGGCCATGATGAGTCATGAGATCCGGACCCCTATGAATGGGGTTATCGGCATGACGGATTTACTGTTGGAGACCCAATTGGATTCGGAGCAGCAGGAGTATGTGCAAATTATAAAAAAAAGCGGGAACACACTTCTCACGATCATTAACGATATTCTGGATTTTTCCAAAATCGAGTCAGGGGTTTCTGAGGTCGCTATGGAACCGTTCAATGTTCGAGTCATTGTCTCGGAAACTATCAATATTATTATGCCAAGAGCATTGGAAAAGAGCTTGGTGATTTCTACCTCGGTTTGTCCTAATGTTCCTAATATTGTAGGTGGCGACGACACGAAATTAAGGCAAGTGCTTATTAATTTGCTTAGTAATGCTGTGAAATTTACAGCGGAAGGCACGATATCCGTTTCGGTGGAGTGTCTGTCCCTCGAACGGGATCATGTTTGTCTTCAGTTTTCTGTTCAGGACACGGGGATTGGTATTCCTAAGGACAAGGCCGCATACTTATTTGAACCATTTTACCAAGTCGATAATTTCATGACCCGTAAGACAGAGGGGACAGGCTTAGGCTTAGCTATTTGTAAAAAGCTGGTTCAGCTTATGGGCGGGGAAATCACCTATGAAGCCTCGGCTGAACCATCCGGATCGCGGTTTGTCTTCACGACCCAATTTCAGCTTGAACCCCATTCGGAGACAAATTCCTTAGAATATGCTCTTGATCCTATAAGTACGACGGACAATACTCTTCATATTCTGATAGCTGAGGATAATGCCGTGAATCAGATCGTGTTGAAGAAGATGGTTGAGAAGCTGGGATATCGGCCTGCTATCGTGGAAAATGGCCTTGATGCGGTTGAAGCGGTTCAACGCTTCCCTTATGATATTATTTTTATGGATGTGCAAATGCCGGGAATGGACGGATTGGAAGCCACCCGGCAGATTAAAGCCAATATGACGGGTGGGAAAACTCCATTCATTGTAGCGGTAACGGCTCATGCCATAAAAGGCGATCGCGAAAGATATTTATCCCAGGGAATGGATGAATATGTGAGTAAACCGATTAGTATGAATGCGGTAGCTGCAATTATAGAGAAGTTTATGGAGAACACACCTTAGGGTGTGTTTTTTAGTATGGGATAGATACTTAGGTTAAGATAAGTCCCCTATTCGGATGCGTTGCTCTCGTGCCGACTGGGGCTGGCGTGTTCGAGCTCTCCCAAATGAGCGTTACACCCGAGTTGCGGGGGCGCGGATTCGGGCGGAAGAGCGGATGTGATTATGGATATGGAACTGCAAGCGTCTGCCGGTCATGCTAGAATTTGACAGCCGCTTTTGGGGTCAAGTAATCTAGTAATAGTATTCCCAGAGGAGGCATGGCATTGAAATATTTTACTATATTTGCATCCAGAAACGATACGGACGATATCGAAGATATCATTACGGACCTGTATGCGAAAGACCATACCATCGAGAAAAATAGAAATGATTATACTGTCGAGACAGGCTCGCTGTTCAACAAGCGGAAGACGATTATCCGGGTGTCGAATGAACGCACGAATCCCGCTTACTTCGAAACGAATATTCCCGGGATGATGGGGTTTTACGACCGCATTCCTTTTGCCGACGACCATCGGAAGGGACTGGTCTTAACGCAAATCTCAGTATTGAATACGATAATCGCGCTCGAAGCGGAGAAGGAGCTGAACGAGAAGCAGCTGCAGCTATGCATGGCGCTGCTGTCCAAGGTCGAAGGGATCGGCTTTTTGCAGGATGGAACGCTTCTTGATTACGACGGTCAAGTCATTGTGTATCCTGACGGAACGTCGGGTCCGGCCGATTTCCGGCCCCGGGCCTGCACCGTGAAAGTGCTCGGGCCGGAGGCTGTATCCGATGAGGGCGAGCGAAGAAAAAGAGCCTCCATCGATTATATCCGGGAGCACGGTGTCCCGTATCTGGAAGCTTTGCCTCAGCTGCCGTCCGCAGCCGAATGCCGATGGAAGTCGCAGGAAGAGATCGCCAGGAGAGCGGTTGCTCTGCTGATCGTGATCCAGTACGCTTGCGACATCGCACAAGGCGGCGACCTCGCCGAGTCTAAGGATTTTGTTATGAATACGCTGCGGACATTCGGCGTAGAGGACGAGCTGACCCCAAGCGAACGCCGGCTGCTGGAAGCGGAAGAACCGGCGCCGCAAGAGGCCGTCAATATCGCATGGCAGTACGAAGCGTACTGGCCGCTGATCTGGGCGCTGCAGCTGGTGGAGACGCTGGAGTTCCCCGACCGGATTTGCGATTGCAACTATGCGATTGAGGTCGTCTCCCGCTGCGGCTCGTTCGAGGAATTTTACCGGCAGACGGCTATGCGCAGCCGGGAGGAAATTTTGGATGAGGCGGACAAAATCTATCGCCTGCAATGGGCGTGCGTAAACAGCCGCATCCAGGGACAGGAAGCCCCTGCAGGCATGAACGAGAGCGTCGTGATGGAGAGGCGCAGAGGATTGTTCTGGATGGTCGGCTGCGACGACGAGGAATGGGATCATATCCCGATGGATACATAAATAGCGATAAGAACATGCGCAAGGACCGCTCGGAAGATAACCGGGCGGTCCGTTTTCGATTTCGAACGGCTTAATCGCGCAATGCGGCCGAGGCCAGTTCGGAATAAACTGTATTGCCGTTGCGCTGGTCGTACTTCTGTGCTGCGGAGATCGCAAGCCCGCCCAAATGCTGGGCCAACTCTTCCAAGGACATATCCCCGTTCGCCGATACGAATGATGCCGGCAGCCTGGGCCGGTAAACCGGATCCTCCGCGGCGATCCTTCGCAGCAGCTTTGACGAATACAGGTGGAACAGCATCGTCTGGTATGGATCCTCATGCTGCAGCGTCAAGGCGATATGCTGTTCGAACAATTCGATCCCTTTCTTCTGATTGGCTACCGCCAAATACTCGATATGCCTCGCAAGGGCCCCGACAAAATCCCGCTTTCCTTTGACCAGCCTGTAGCCGCGGGTATGCGCCTTAGCCGCTTCCTCCACGGACCGCGCGCGATACAGCGGAAGCAGAAGATGGGAGATCGTAATATGAGGCACCTCGGCGCAGCGCATCGAGCCGGACAAGATAGGCTTAGCCGCTTCCAGCGCCTTCTCGTCGTCCCCGGCTTCGGCGTAGTACTGCACAATTTGATTTTGCTCGCAGGCGATGCAGTCGCTCATGTCGTCTCTTCGCAATGTTTGAAAGCGTTCCATGAATGTCCCGGCTTCTTGCAAACGGCCCAGATCCATGGCCAGCCGGAAGCGGTAATACCAATACGTGCGGGGGCCATACCCGTGCTCCTGGTATCGTTTGCCCAAATCCTCGGCCAGCGCTTCGATCTGCTGCAGCGGAATATCCGGGAAGTGGGAGATTTCCCCGAGAATCCATTTGTACGACCATAACAGATCGTAGCTGTCGAATAATTCGGGATGCCGGTCGTACTGTCCCAGCTGCCACGAGAACGCAACGACGGCTTTCAGCGGAAATCCGTTAAAAATAGACGTTCGGACGATATCGCTCCTTATATCGTAAGCCAGCTCCAGCAGTCCTTCGGCATCGGCGATGCGCACCGCCGCCTCCAGTACCTCGAGTTTTGCCGCGCCGTCCGGAAGCGATCCTGCCTCCTGAAGCAAAGCCTGCAAATCCTGATTCATTCGGAAGTCCCCCCATTCTTGGACGTGGCGGCAAGTCCCCATTCGATAAAGCGGACGATGCCTTGATTCATCGTATTCAATTCCCGCCGGGTCATCGGATAATGTCCCATCATCAAGGCGTTTGTGTACAGCACTTCTACCGCGGCCGGAAGCATCTGTGGATGAGCAGACGCGAATACGCGCGCTATCATCGGATTGTCCAGATTAAAGTAGAGGGTGGAATAGGCGGATTCGTTCAGTCCCGCACTCAAATTACCCAGCACAGAGGCCAGCAAATCGGGGCTCGATTCCCGGGCATTCTCGATGGAGCGGAGAGCCGACGATTCTTTTGATAACGTATAGAGCGCGGGTAGCTCGGACGGCTTGAACCGTTTCAGCTGCACCTGGCATTTAAAGCTTTGCAGCGCCGCATCCGCCAGACGGATCGCTTCGTAATAACGGCTTTTTTCCTCAAGGGTAAGATCGGCGAAGGCCAAAGATACATCTTCCGGAACAAGGCGTTCCAGCTCCAGTTCCGGTTTCAGGTAGGCCAGCCCCTCCAGCAGCTCTGCATTGTAGATATAGCCCCCGTTCAGGACAAGCTGCGATTGCGCCGCCGCTACATGGGCAATCTGCCGATATTCATCCACAGAGAGGGTATAGTAAAGCTTTCTTCGCTCATTGAGCAGCTCTCCCAGCGTACGCTCGCCATAGGTGCTTTCGAAGGCCAGCCAGCGATAAATAACCGAGAGAAAATCCGCGTCTTCGGCCGCCAGCGCTTTCATGGATAGCACATGAAGTCCGATCACGTGCTGCAGCCGGTCCGGCTCATACTCTCCCATCCGCATCAGCTCATCCCGAATGGCCTGCCCCAGCTCGTTTCTGACTTCCTGCAGTCGTTCATCCTCATAGAAATGCTCGCGCGAGGCGGTCGGCTGCAGCTCGTCGGTCCAAACGAGACATTTGACGAAGAAAGCCCATTCCGGCAAAATGTTGTCCGCTTGATCCGATACAAGCATTTGCTTTAAATAGACTCTGTGCGCCCGCCGTGCGTTCAAGTTGACGGTATGCGGCAGGATGAAGGCTATGCCGCCGGTCCGGCCGTTTGAAGTGCGCAGCGGAATGAAGTCCTGGAATCGTTCCCCGAGCAGCCGCTGTCCGAAAGCCAGTACCTCGTGGCGGCTGCCACGAGCCAATTCAGGCTCTTCGATCCAGGCAGGGCGGGAGCTGTTGATAATCTCCTGCATTCCGTCCGCTCTGAGAGTGACGGGGTAAGGCAGCAGAGCGCCGTAATAGAAGAGCAGTTCCTTGATCGTCTCCGGCTCGAAATATGATTCGCAACCCGGCTTGCTGCGCAAGTAGACGCGGGTTCCCGTGGACAGACGGGTATCCAGCTTGCGGATCGTATACGTGCCGTCAGGCTTGCCGCGCCATTCCATCGAAGGCCCGCCCTCGGCCGATTGCGTCAGGACGATAATTTCATCACTGACCATAAAGCAGGACAGCAGGCCGATGCCGAAACGCCCGATAAAGGACGTTTCGGCCGCCAGGAAATCTTCCCCGACCTTGGAGGAATGGCCGATCATGGCCAGGAAACGGTGGATATCCTCCTCGGTTAAGCCGATGCCGTTATCTTCGATGGTCATCGTCCGATTGGACCCGCTGCCCGCAATGTCCACCGACACTTGTCCCGCGTTTGCCGGGTCGATTGTATTTCTTGCCGTAATGGCGTCCGTTGCGTTCTGCAGCAGCTCGCGCAAGTATACCTTCGGACTGCTATACAAATGGTTGGATAAAATGTTGATCATGCCGCTCAAATTGACCTGAAACCGATATTCATTTTGTTCGTTCATCGGACACACTCCTTTTCTTGCTTTCCTTTCTATTCTACAATCAATCGTGTACTAATTTCCAACTTTTCGGATTTCTTCCCGCCCCACAGTTTCGATGAAAGCACTGCCAGTCGGTAAGGCGGATGATCGAACCGGAGACTGTATTTGGTGATATCAAGAACAATCGGGGATTCAAAAGATTCCTGCTTCGAGGCTTACCCAAAGTAAGCTTAGAGGTCGGGTGGCTTTCGCTTGCCCATAATTTGCTAAAGAAAGCGGCAGTAGACCTCCAAAGTTGTCTTCCACATTTGACGACATGGAAGCTTTCTCTTGAAGGTGTTTTGTTTAGTTTCATGCTGTGGGTCAGTCCCAAACCGCCTATGGGCGGTTTATTTTTTTATAGACATATGTTATAAAATAACATAATATTATGTTGTAAACGAACACAAATGTTATAAATTAACCTAATGCTATGAAAGGATGAACTCTATTGATACCAAAACCCAGATTAAACCGGATGTTCAGCGCCCAGGGAAAATGCTTTGACGTCGCTATGGATCACGGCTTTTTCAACGAGACTTCCTTCTTGTCCGGCATCGAGAATATGAAGCAGGCGATCACGGCAGTCGTCGAAGCGGGCCCGGATTGTATCCAATTAAGCCTTGGCCAGGCTCGCCATTTACAATCGATTCCCGGTGGACGCAAGCCCGGACTTGTTTTGCGTACCGATGCGGCTAATATTTACGGTCATACGCTTCCGCGCTTTTTGTATAGCGAGTTGATCGACAAGGCCGTAGAGCACGCCCTGCGCATGGATGCGGTGGCGGTTTGCGTGAATTTACTGCTGCTTCCAGGCCAGCCGGAGCTTCACCATCAATGCGTCAAGAACGTCTCTTTGCTCAAGACGGAGTGCGAGAAATACGGCATGCCGCTTATGGTCGAACCGCTGGTCATGCTGCCTAACGAAGCAAAGGGCGGCTACATGGTAGACGGTGATATCGACAAGATTTTGCCGCTTGTCCGGCAAGCGGTGGAGCTGGGCGCAGATGTGATCAAAGCGGATCCGTGCGATCATGTGGAAGAATATCATCGCGTTATCGAGATCGCTTCCGGAATTCCCGTTCTTGTGCGGGGCGGCGGCCGGGCCGGGGATGAGGAAATCGTCAGCCGTACCGTGCAATTGATGAAGCAGGGCGCTTCCGGCATTGTATACGGCCGTAATGTCGTTCAGCACCCGAATCCGGCCGGCATGACCCGGGCCTTGATGGCGATTGTTCATCACGGGGCTGCTGAAGCGCAAGCATTAGCTCTGCTCGCCGGGGAATCTGCAAAATAAGGAGAGAAGATAGGTTATGTCAAAAACGATCATACGTTTCGGCGTCATTGGCTGCGGATTAATGGGCAAAGAATTTGCCAGCGCAGCGGCCCGCTGGTGTCATTTGGCCAATATCGATTTCGAACCCCAAATTACCGCTGTTTGCGACGCCAACATCTCAGCGACGCAATGGTTCAAGGAGCATGTGCCAAGTGTGGAGGCCGTGTATACGGATTATAAGGAGCTGCTGGCCGACCCCTCCGTTGACGCCGTATACTGCGCCGTGCCGCATCATCTGCACGCACAAATCTATGTCGATATTATAGAATCTGGCAAGCATTTGCTAGGCGAGAAGCCGTTCGGAATCGATCAGGACGCGAACCGCCTCATTCAGGAAGCTGTCCTGAAGCATCCCGATGTTATCGTACGCTGCTCTTCGGAATTTCCGTTTTTTCCGGGGGCTCAGCGAATCGTTCAGTGGGTGAAGGAGAAGAAGTTCGGTACAATTATGGAGGTGGAGGCGGGCTTCTGGCATTCCAGCGATCTGGACCCGGGAAAACCGATGAATTGGAAAAGGCAAATCGCTTCGAACGGCGAATATGGATGTATGGGGGACTTGGGCATGCATGTCCTGCATCTGCCGATGCGTTTCGGCTGGAAGCCGAAGTCCGTTCGAGCGCTGCTGGCCAACATTATACGGCAGCGGCCGGATGCTTCGGGGAGCCCAGTTCCTTGCGAAACTTGGGACAACGCGATTCTTGCCTGCGACGTCGAGCTGGAAGACCAGCGGTTTCCGATGGTTCTATCGACCAAACGCATCGCCCCCGGGCATGCTAACACCTGGTTTATCCGGATCGCGGGAACGGAATGTTCCGCGGAATTTACGACCAAGCATCCAAAGCAGATCACCTATTTGCCGTATACGCCGGGAGGCGTTCAGGCATGGCATGTGGAGGATGCGCCCTATCAATCGGCCTACGGCACCATTACCGGAGGCATCTTCGAGTTTGGCTTCTCGGATTCGATCCTCCAAATGTGGGCGGCCTTCTGTGATGAGTTAGCGCACGGGAAGGACGCAAGGCTCCCCTTCCACTGCGCGACGCCGGAAGAAGCAGCCGGCAGCCACAAAATCTTCACGGCGGCATTGGAGTCGAACCGGACCGGACAAACGATTCCAATTGACTGGAGGAATTGATATTGAAACCCGATGAGATGGATGTGATTGTTGCCGGACACATTTGTCTGGATATCATCCCGGCAATGGAGGAGACGCATGCGGGAACGAGCGCTTTCCTTGCTCCGGGCAAGCTTGTCAATATCGGACCGGCAATCCTCTCTACCGGAGGCGCCGTCTCCAACACAGGTCTTGCACTTCACCGGCTCGGCGGCAAAGTGAAATTGATGGGCAAGATCGGAACCGATCCGTTCGGTGAGACAATACTGACGATATTACGCCAGCATAGCCCGGCATTGGCTGACGGCATGATCATCGCACCTCATGAGCACAGCTCGTATTCCATCGTCATCAGCCCCCCGCATAGAGACCGCACCTTTCTGCATTCGACGGGAGCGAACGATAGTTATTCGGCTGCGGATTTGACTCCTGCACACCTGCAAGGTGCGAGGCTGTTTCATTTTGGATATCCCCCTCTCATGCGCAAAATGTATGAAAATCAAGGAGAAGAGCTGGCCTTACTGTTAAAGAAAGCAAAGGATCACGACCTTACCGTATCTCTCGATATGGCGAGGCCCGACCCTGATTCCGCAGCAGGAAAGGTCGATTGGACCGCTGTCCTTACCCATGCGCTGCCATATGTTGATATTTTCATGCCTAGCTTCGAAGAGATTCTGTATATGCTGCAGCGAGAGAGCTTCGAGCGCCTGCTGGGGGAGGCTCCTGAAGGTAATCTGCTGTCTTACGCCGCTGACGGAGGGCTTTTGAGTGAAATGTCGGAGCAGTTATTGCAGATGGGAACAGCTATCGCTGCGATTAAGCTGGGAGAGCACGGATTGTACGTGCGAACGACATCCGATGCAGACCGTCTGAGAGCCATGGGGCCGTGTGCGCCTGAACAAGCGATCGCGGAGCATTGGCTCGGGTGTGAGATGCTGACGGCCTGCTACGAGGTGGATGCTGTGGGGACGACGGGTGCCGGCGATTGCACGATAGCGGGTTTCCTGACAGGGTTATTAAGGGGCTTGTCACTGAAAGAGTCGCTTCATGCCGCAGTCGGGGCCGGTGCGTTCAATGTAGAGCGGGCGGATGCGACAAGCGGGATTCCGAGCTGGCAAGAGGTCTGGGAGCGAATCGGCCGGGGATGGGCCAAGCACGGGATGAAGCTAGATCTAACTGGATGGAGCCTGCTGGAGCCTGGATTATGGGTCGGCCCGCACCATCAATTCTATGTTGAAGGGCAGGAATGAACGATGAAAAGAAGCGAATACCAACGGGCTCAAGAAAGGGCGGCGGCCATTCTGAAATCCGGCGGCATTGTGATTGCAGAGCCGGAAGCCGAGCATATCGAAGTCGCGGATTTCGGGCTAGGAGACCTTGAAGTTCAGGGTTTGCAATTAATTACCTATGTAAATTCGGATCGTTACTGCGCCAAGGAGCTGGTCCTGTTCCCGATGCAAACATGCCCCGAGCATCTGCATCCGCCGATAGACCATGAACCCGGCAAAATGGAAACGTTTCGCTGCCGGTTAGGAAAAGTATTGCTCTATGTCGAGGGCGAGGCCGCTTCCGACATTCAGGCCGCGCTTCCGCCGGGCAGTGAGGCATATTACACCGTTTTCCATGAAGTGGAGCTGAATCCGGGAGAGCAGTATACGATCGCACCTGGAGTCAAGCATTGGTTTCAAGCGGGCGAGGAAGGGGCCGTCGTATCCGAATTTTCCAGCACCAGCCGGGATGAGTACGATCAGTTCACCGATCCTCGTATCGCAAGGCTGCCGGTTATCGAAGAGGACGGGCAGGATCGGACATGAGGCTGTACGGAAAAGATTGGTCTCGTCGCGAGTTGGAGGCGCGTGTAGGCAGAGTTGAGCAAATAGCCGGCATTCGGCGATTCCTCAGCACGGAAGGGAAGGAGTCGGGTGTTGAGCAGATTCAGGTTCGCACCGGCGCGGGGCTATGTTATTATGTAACCCCAACCAAGGGATTGGATATTTCCTTAGCAGAATTCGGCGGAACGCCTATCAGCTGGCAGTCCCCTAACACTGACGTCCACCCCGGCTATTATGCCGCACAGGAGAATGAATGGCTTCGCACGGCGTCAGGAGGCTTGCTGATGACCTGCGGCTTGACTCAAGTCGGATCGGCTTGCGAGGATCAAGGGGAGCAGCTCGGCTTGCACGGCCGGGCGCATCATACCCCTGCAGGCCAGGTTGCGGCAACAAGCGTGTGGCAGGGAGACGAAATGGACATGACGATTTCCGGCGTAGTAGAAGAAACGTCCATATTCGGCGGAACGCTTCGTCTCTCCAGGCAAATTCGCAGTCAACTCGGCAGAAACGAAATCATCATCCGCGATGAGGTGCGGAATATGGGCTTCTCTCGCTGTCCTCATATGCTCTTGTATCATTTTAATTTTGGTTTTCCCTTATTATGTGAAGATACGCGGATTTACATCGGCAGCAATGAAGCCGTTCAGGCGAGGGAGAGCTCGGTGTTGATTGACGGATACGACCGTTGGCAGTCACCCGATCCCGCTTTTCAAGAAAAAGTGTACTATCATAGCTGCGGGGCTCAACCGGAAGTCCGTATTGAAAACGCTAACTTCCCGCTGGCGCAAGGTGCCGGAAGGATTCGGGTTAGGCTTTGCTGGTCGGCTGAGACGCTTCCGCTGCTTGTACAATGGTACATGCCAGGAGCCGGAACGCATGTGCTTGGCCTGGAGCCGGCCAATTGCCGTGTAGAGGGCAGACGGAAGGAGCGGGAGCAAGGAACACTTGTGTATTTGGAGCCAGGCCAAATCGTGCGGTATGAAATCAGGTTGAATGTGGAACAGGTTACTGGGATAATAGAAGCATGAAGAAAAGTTACGGGGGTTCACATGTCACAGTCGCATAATCAAGTAAACCAACGCCAACAGCAAATTTTGGATCGGATGGCTCTGACCGGCGAGGTAAAAATCGCCGAGCTGAAGGAGATGTTCGATGTTACCGAAATGACCTTGCGTAGGGACATGGAAAAGCTGGAGCAGTGGGGGCATATAAAGCGCACCTTCGGTGGGGCAATCCTGCTCGGCAAGGATATCGAGCTGCAGGAGCGTATCGGCGTCTTGATCGAGGAGAAGATGCGAATCGGCAGGCGTGCGGCTGAGCTAGTGCAGCCCGGAGATTCGATCTTTCTCGATGGAGGCTCGACGACTCTGCAGGTGGCGCGATGCTTGGCGCCGGACCGCAATATGACCGTCGTTACCAACGCGCTGAATATCGCCGCCGAGCTTCGAGGGAAGCGGATTCCGACTATTATCGTCGGCGGCATGATGCTGGATGCGACGGATACTCTGATCGGCCCCGTTGCAGCCAACGCGCTGTCGACCATGGCGTTCGACCGGGCGTTCATCGGAGCAACGGGGATGGCTGTCAAGCATGGCTTCAGTAATTCCAATATGTACGAGACAGAGATTAAGCGTATCGCTATCGCACAGTCGGCTGAAGTGAATATTGTCATGGACCATACCAAGTTCGGCAAGCAGGACTTGTTCTCCTTCGCGGCTTTGAATGCTGTGAACAGGCTGATAACGGATAGCCTCCCTGACCGGGAGCTGAGCGACGCTTTGCTGGAAGCGTCCGTTGAGGTAGTGGCTGACGCCTAAAGTCAAGTGTATTATAAATCCGAAAGCTCAAGCGGGCCGTCCTGATGTCATCACAGATGACAGGACTACCCGCTTATTTTATACCTATTATTTAAACTCACCCAAATAACGCTGACGACTACACAGATGCAGTGCCGCTTATGGTAGGTAGGGCCTTAAAATGCGGTTTGAAATTTGACTTTCCTCGGTAAATCCCCGGTTTATCGCAAAATCGGAACCTGAAAAACAGTATTCGAACTATCCAATCCGCCGAAATTTCTTTATGGTGAAAGGGAAAACCATCATGAAGAAAGGGGCCGTTACATTTGACAGGGTTTATCGAGGAAATTGTAAAAAAACGCCAGCTCTATTTACTGGCCTTGCCGGGCATTATTTTTTTGGCCATCTTCTCGTATATTCCGATGTTCGGGCATCTCATAGCGTTTGAACGCTTTCAGCCTGTGAAGGGAATATGGGGCAGCCCTTGGGTAGGGCTGGACAATTTTAAGTTTTTTTTCGGAGGGAGCGATTGGCTGCGGGTCACCTTCAATACGGTGTACTTGAATCTGTTATTCCTCCTCTTCGGGATCGGCTTTGCCATCGTGCTCGCCATTCTGATCAATGAAATTCGCTCGGTCATCGTCAAGAAGCTCAGCCAATCACTGATATTTCTTCCATATTTCATCTCCTGGCTGGTCGTCAGCCTGATGATGCTCGCCTTTATGAGCACCGACGGTATTTTGAACAACGGACTGAAGCAGATCGGGATTGGCGGGATCAACTGGTACCAGAATGCCAAACTGTGGCCGTTTATTTTAACCTTGGTCTACGTCTGGAAATTCGCGGGCTATTACTCGATTATATTTTTGGCGGCGATCGTCGGCATTTCTTCGGAATATTACGAATCGGCAAGGATCGACGGGGCGACCCGGTTCCAGCAAATCGTTTTTATTACGATTCCATCGATCCGTTCTGTAATTGTTGTCCTGCTGCTGCTCGGAGTCGGAAGAATTTTCTTCGGCGATTTCGGGATGATCTACGGCATCGTCGGGGACAACTCCATTTTGTATCCGACCACGGATGTGATCGATACGTATTCGTTCCGCGCGCTGCGCCAGCTGGGCAACTTCGGCATGTCTTCCGCCGTCGTTCTGTATCAATCCGTTATGGGCTTGGCGGCCATTTTGATCTTTAACAAAATCGCTAAAAAAATCGACCGCGAGTCGAGCTTATTTTAGGAGGGCTTATGGAACATACCGCTGTGGCTTTACCTGGAAAACGCGCTCGAACCCGAATCCGGGAAGACCAGTCCTGGGGGGAGAAATTATTCGTAGTCCTCATCTACGCCGTCGTTATTTTGTTCAGTCTGGTGTGCGTCATTCCGTTCTGGATCGTGCTGGCGGATTCGTTCGCTTCCGAGACGAGCTTTTTGCAGCATGGCTATCAGCTTCTTCCGAGTGAATGGAGTCTCGATGCATATATATATTTGCTGCAAGGGGAGCAATTTATTTCCAGCTACAAAAATTCACTGATCGTCACCGTCGTCGGAACGGTACTGGCCGTCCTCATGACGTCGATGTTCGCTTATGTGCTTGCCCATCCGATGGTGAAATACCGCCATATTTTATCCTTTCTGACGTATCTGGCGATGGTGTTGGGCGGCGGGCTAGTCGGCTTCTACATCATGGTGGCGAATTGGCTGCATTTGAAGGATTCCTTGTGGGCACTGATTCTTCCTTATTTGTTAAATCCATTCTATGCCTTTATTCTCGTTGCGTTCTATAAATCGCTTCCATATGAAATCAACGAGGCGGCGACGATCGACGGAGCGGGGGAGATGAGGCTGTTTTATACGATCATCATTCCGATATCCACGCCGGTCATTGCGACAGTCTCACTCTTCTATGCGATTCAATATTGGAATGACTGGTATTTGTCGCTCTTATTCATTGACAATCACAAGCTGCATCCCTTGCAGTTAATGATTCGCCAGTTACTTTCCAATCTCAATGTATCCGCTTACGTAGGGGGCGGGGCGAGCTACCAGGTGACGGCGCCGACAAATGCCATTCAGCTGGCGATTGTCTGCCTTACCATCGGACCGATCGTCTTCCTCTATCCGCTGCTGCAAAAGTATTTCGTAAAAGGCATTACCATTGGGGCCGTCAAAGGCTAATTCAACGATACATAGGAGGTCATTTGCACATGAACAAGAAAAAAACGACCGGCGCAGCCGCAGCCATGCTTTTGCTTACAGCTCTGTTGATGGCATGTACGAACAGCGGAGCGGAGCTTTCCGACACGGCCAAGAAAGCCGATAATACGGGAGATGGGAAAAAGCAAGAGCCAGTGACACTGAAAATCATGGTCCCGGGCGACCGCCCCAAGGATTTCGATGAGGTCATCCAGGAGGCGGAGAAGCGAATGGCCAACTCCGTTAACGTCAAATTGGATGTGGTCTTCGTACCGTGGGCCGACCTGGCGCAAAAAACGCAGGTTACCCTCTCGTCCGGCGAAGAGATCGATTTGATCTTCGATGCACCGTGGCTGCATCTTACACAGCAAATCGCTGCAGGCAGCTACGCGCCGTTGGACGATCTGCTCCGGCAGTACGGACCGACGATTTTAAAGAACCGTCCGCAGCAGATGTGGGACGCCAACAAATTCGACGGAAAAATTATGGGTATCCCGAACGGAAATTCCTTCCTGCAGGGCCGCGTTTACTACGTGCGAAAAGATTTGCGTGAGCAGTTGAATATCCCGCCGATCAAGACCTATGACGAGCTGATCCGCTTCGCCTATGCCGTCAGAGACGGAGTTCCTAACATCACACCGTTCATTCCGGCCGGCCAGGACGTGAAGAAAGGATTGTCGGAGGGCGCATTCCGTCATTATTGGGCAGATAATAAGGAGAATATCGCCCCGAGCCCGGCGCTTTCGGAATCGCTCGTCTTGTATACCAAAAATAACGACGGAAAAATTTACAATCTATTCGATCAGATGGAGCCCATGGTCTGGTCCTGGATTCAAAACGCCCGCAAGCTGTATCAGGATAAGATCATCAGCCAGGATGTTCTGGCGATCAAGGACGAAGCCGAGCTGCTCAAGCAGGGCAAGGCGGCCATCATTGCCAGCAATGATTTCGGAGTGAGGGACGACGTGCAGAAAGCGTTGAAAAACGCTAACCCCAAAGCGGAATTGGAAGCGGTGACTTTCATGAATTTGGAAAAAGGCGCCATGGTGACGAATTCCCTTCAATACAACTTCATTTCCGTTCCCGTCGTCAGCAAGCATAAGGAGCGTGCCATCCAATTCCTCGAATGGGCCAATCAGAAGGAAAATTATGATTTGCTGGTGTACGGGATTAAGGATAAAAACTGGGAAGCCGTCGGGGACGACCAGTACAAATTCGAAGGCGACGGTTACAAATGGTTCCCGTTCGTATGGGTTTGGAATCCAACGACCGACAGGCAGGATGCGAGCCAGGACGAGGAGACGAAAAGGCTGAACAAGTGGACCTCCGATGCAAGCAACTTCAAGATCGACAAGCTGTCTGGATTTACATTCAACAACGCAGCAGTCAGCAATGAAATCTCGCAATACGTTAGTATCGAAGCCAAATACTACTCAGCCTTGTTCAACGGCGTGGTAGATCCTGAAACCTACTGGTCCAAATTCAAAGCGGAGGCTGCACCGCTAGCCAAGAAAATTCAATTGGAAGAGCAAAAGCAGATCGACGCATTTCTTGCTGGCAAAAAATAGCGGGACGCTTCATCAAATACGAGAATTTGTGCTTTAATGAATAGGAAAAAAGAAATGAAGGGGAATAAGAATGCTGCGATTACGGCCTGAAAAAACATACCTTCGTAACGTTTTGAATATGGGAATTTTGTTTACGGTGATCATTCTCATCTTCTCCTATTTATTAAGGCAGCAATATGCCAAGCAAGCTTATGACGACATAAACCATTTGATGGAAATCAAGACGGACAGTCTGAGCCAAGGCTTCGAGTACCAGCTGGATCATCTTCGTTCTTACGCCTTAAGCATGTATCAGGATCCGGACATCTTCAACTGGCTGATGTCCGATCTTAACGATCCTTTGGCTGCGGCTTCGTCCTTTAAATCGGTTTCGAAATTCATGAGCCTGCAGTCGTATATTGGAACGACCTATCTGGTGAACACCAAAACGCAGCGGGTAATCGACTCCAAGGAAGGCATCCATACGTTTGCCGAATTTTCGGATCAGAAGATGCTGGCACGCATTAGCAGCCAGCCTCCGATGACTTTAAGATTTTTCGATCATACGCTCGGAGACGAGTCCTTTCTGGCCTTGATCGTGCCTGCGAACCGCTCCCAAATCGCAAGCCAAGGATATCTGGTCATTTTATTGAACAAAAGCCTGCTCGAAACCTATTTGCTGCAAAATCTGAACGATCCCGCCACTGGCATCGTCATTACCGACAGCGAGCAGAACGTCATTCTTGGCAGCTCCGGCGCGTTCCGCGAGAAGCAGATGCTGCGTCAAAACTCGGCTAACCATCAATTCGTAGTTGAAGGCAATGTCTTTCTAATCCATTCCCATGCCTTTAAATTAGAGGACTGGACGCTGTATTCCACCGTCCGACTGAAAGACATCAGCGGCAAAATCGACCGAATCCAAATGGAAATACTGGGGATGTGCCTTTTCCTGCTGCTGCTGCTTTCCGGGCTTACCTACTGGAATTCACGACGCCATTTCCTGCCGTTCAGTCAATTGGCGAGCCAGATCAGGCAGACGGTTGCCACGGCCGTGTCCGTCCCCGAACCCAGCCGAAATACGGAATTCGCCATCATCAAATCGGGTCTAGACCATATGGTCAAAACCGTAGAAGAGATGAACCACATCATAAGAAACCATCAGGAAGTGGTCAAGAACGAATTTTTGCGGCAATGGCTGCTGCAGGGGACCTACCATGAATCCTTCCTGGAAAATAAAAGCATGAAGCTGCTGCTCTTTCCTGAACTATATTTGGCCGTTCTGCGTATTAACCGGTTCAAGTCTTTCTCGGACCGCTATTCCTACGCTTCGAGGAAGCTTCTTCTGTATGCAATGGGCAATATTACAAGTGAAGTGATGGGGAGGCACGGCTTTGCTATCGAGAATGTGGACGTGGGCAGCGATCATTTGGTCGTGTTTATCGGCGGTGGAAAGCAGGAGAGGACTCCGCTCCAGGCACTGAATGAAGCGCGGGAAGAGATCGGCCGCTGGCTGCAAATTCGGGTTACCGCAGCAATTAGCGGCAGAACGCCCAAGGAGGGCAATATGCGCAGCCTGTATGACCGTATTTACGACCTGACTTTGCTGGGATTTTTCAACGAGAAGGACAGCGTGTATGTAGAAGAAGATATGCCGGATTACTGGCCGAAGCCGCAGTCGGGGCTCGACGAGAAGCTGGTTCAGGAGCTGATCCAGGCCGTTCGCAAATCCCGGAAGGATCAGGTTCAAGAGCTATTGGACGCGATCTTCGCCGAGCTTCACCATTTGTCCTATGCGGAATGCCAGTTTCAGCTGAAGCTGCTGTTTTTCTATATTTTCAAAGCTTTCAATAAAGTGATGCTCGATCAGGAGCTGGGCGGGGTGGACTTATTACGAAGATTCGACACCTTAGCCGATGTGAAGGAATGGATCTGCCAGCAGCTTGCCGGTATTATTGACAGCATTGCCATCAAGCATTCCAATTCAAACCGGAAGGAAGAATTGGCTGCGGAAATTTTTGATTATGTCAAACAGCATCTTCAGGATCCGATGCTTTCTTTGGAGGGGATTGCGGATTATTTGATGCTTTCCGTCAGCTACGTCCGATTGGTATTCAAAGAGACCTACTTGATTACACTTTCCGATTTCATACACCAGGAACGGCTGGAGCAGGCCAAGCAATTGCTTGTTTCCACAGATTGGCCAGTGCTTCACATTGCGGAACGATCCGGGTTTCAATCGAAAACGACGTTTTTTACTTCATTCAAAAAGTATACGGGCTTAACACCGAACCAATATCGAGAGCAAAAGAGCGAATAACGGCAAGCCGCAGCAGGCAGCGGCGTGAAAGGGGGTGAAATAGCAAGCAACCAAAAAGCCGGTCAATTGCGGTGTACCGAACCGAATGCTTTGAACTTTGGAGGTGGATGAATGATGTTGACGCGAAAAACCAGAAAATTGCTAAGTTTTGTGCTTGTATGGCTAATGGCCATTAGCAGCATTCCTATCACGCATGCGTCGGAGAGCGGCCAGCCGGTCATGATCAACTGGCTGGAGCAGGATATGGACACCCATTTCGACGGCGGAGTAAGTCCTTTTACGCTGGATAACAGCAGCAGCGGCGGTTCGCAAAGAATCGTGCAATGGAACGGTAACAATGCGCTTGAGTTTCGTGACGCTTCGCTCGGCACCAATGCCGCAAGTTATTTCTATTATCAATTGAACAACGGCAAGCTAAAGGACAGGATTAATGCGATTTACGGTATGCCGACGGGAAGCGCTCCGGTGGAATTCATCCTGGAATACAAGCTGAAGCGCAGCGCCGCCAGCGACAAGCCAGTGGCCAAGGACATCTATGCCCAGCTGCAGTTCGCGCCGTACGACAACGTGTTGATTCCCCGCTTTCCGGCCGGTTATCCGAGCATTTCCGGTACAGCGGCTTATCTGAACAGCGATCCGAATGCGATGGGAACGATTAACGACAGTGACATTCCGAGCTATCGTTTCAAGATCGTTCCGAACGGCGGGCAGAAAACGATTACGAGCATCAAGCTGGCCTTCTCCGTCCGCGTCGACACCGGCGGTACGGATGATGCCTACATCGTCGACGATTTGGCGGTCTACGAGGTGGCAAGCGGGCAAAATCAGGATACTGTACCGCCTGCGGCACCGTCGAATTTGACGGTCACGGGGAAAACAGATACGAGCGTTAGCCTGAGCTGGACGGCTTCGACGGATAATGTCGGAGTAACAGGATACGATATGTATCGAGATGGCAAGCTACTGAAAACAGTAAGCGGTTTCACAACGAGCGATCTTGTACCCGGATTGATGCCAAATACGGCTTACCGGTTTACCGTCAAAGCGAGGGACGGAGCAGGGAACGTATCGGGGCTGAGCAATGAAGCCATCGTCACTACATTGCCCTCGATCAGCGGGATGCCGGAGCCATTCGGAGATACGGATATCGGCAGTGTGGGCACGGTGGGCCGTGCCGTTTATAACCGGGATACCGGCACCTTCAAGGTTCAGGGCTCCGGAACGGATATCTGGGGAACGGAGGATGCGTTCCACTATGTATACCGGCCATGGACGGGCGACGGGCAGGTGGTGGCGCGCGTCTACAGCGTCGAGAATACAGCCCAATGGACCAAGGCAGGGGTTATGATCCGAGGCGATATAACGAAGCAGTCCCCTTACACAATGATGGAGGTGACGCCTGCGGGAGGGGTCTTCTTCCAGGAACGGCTGCAGCCAGGAGCGGACTCCAGCCAGACGGCAGGAACCAAAGCATCCGCGCCTTACTGGGTGAAGCTGGTGCGGCAGAATAATGTGATCAGCGCGTACGATTCGGCCGATGGCACGAACTGGACGTTCGTTAAGAAAGAGGCGATGAATCTGCCGGAAACGGTTTATTTCGGTCTGGCGGTAACAAGTCATAACAACAACCGGCTGGCGGCGGCGGAATTCGATAATGTGAGCGTCGGTCCCATTCCGCCTTCGGACAGCACGAATGCACCTTTTCCCGGCACTTTAGACAGCCGAAGACAATGGCTGTGGGGCAAGACGAAATCGATGTCAGAGCTGGGTGGACAGCTCAATATTACACAGTACGTCGCGCAAATTCTCGACGGGCAGAATGTCACCGCTAATCTTCAAAAGCTCGACGCTATGTTCCAAACGTACGACTGGGAGCAGTACAAAACGGTCGCCAAAATGTATGCCTATTTGCTGGTCGGCGACCGGTTCAGCAGCGCGATGACGGATCATGTCCGGTGGTATTTCTCGCAATATGCCTATGCAAAGCTCCCCCAAACCGAAAATCTCCGAATGAGCAATTACACAGCAGGTTATTTGGTAGGGCAGTATTTGCCCGATTTGAAGGATTTGAACGGCAAGTCCGGGGCTGTGCTGAAAGCTGAGAACCGGGCTAATCTCGAGGAGATGCTCGATTCGGGAGTTCGCTACGGATGGGCCGAATATGAAAGTCCGGAATATACGTTCATGACCTATTTGTGCTTGAACGCCTTGTACCAGTATTCGGATGAACCAGATTTCAAGCAGAAGGTTAAAATGGCCATGGACATCATGTGGTTCGAGTGGGCGAACGACTGGATCAATGGAACGTTCATCTCTACATCCAACCGGGCCAAGGGAGACTCGGTTTCGGCAAGCGATCCGACATGGAGGGGAGCGGACCATACCGCTCTGTCTTGGATGTATTTCGGCTCCTACCGGGCGCAGGAGAGAATCGGCGAATCGGAAGGGATGGCGCCTGTAACGTACCGCCCGTATCTCGAATATTTGGGCCTGGTACTGTACCGAGGTATGAGCTATGCACCGCCAGAAATGGCTGTCCGAATCGGCCAAACCGCTGATAAAAGCTACGTGTCCCGCAAAGCCAATCTGCAAAATTCGAGCGGCCGCAATCTTCGCACGTACCGTCAGGCCTATGTCCGGCCGACTTGGGGCTTGTCTACCGAGGTAACGTATGACCGCGTCGACAACTGGATTGAAGATATCCCCGTGGTGCTGCGCTGGCATTCTCCCAAGCCGAATCCACTCTTCCGTCTGTCCGTCGATCAGGGGGATGCACCCATTGGCAATTATGACCAGCCGGCCAACCATCGGATTATGCAGGACGGTAAAGCGGCGGTGGGCGTGTACAAACTGCTAAATACTCCGAGTTCCAATTTTATTAACGCCATGTTCCCGGACACCGGTTCGATTATTGCGAGAGAAGAGCAGGCGGGATGGGTATTATGCGATGCCGGACCGATGTATTTCGCTTTTAAGATGATTAAGCCGTATTCATGGTATGAACAGACGCCAACCGATCCGGCGAACAAGGTCAAGACGACGGCCCAGCTTCATCCTACCAAACAATTGCTCTACAGCTACCATATCCTTCGCAGTCAGGCCGATACGAATGGATGGGTGCTTGAAACCGCAGACGCTTCCGAGTATAAGGACTTTGCTGCCTTCAAGAACGCGGTTCTTGCGAATACGACAGTCGACAGCACGCATATCAACGAGGCCAACCCGCGTCTGATTTATAAAAGCTTAAGTGGGGATTGGATGGACATTACGTTTGATTCCGCTGCGGACGCATACAACAATACACATAAAATCAACAATACGCCCGTCGATTATTCCGCCTTCAAACTGTTCGACACACCTTGGCTGCAGCAGGGGCAAAACGCCGTTACGTTCACTGCATCTCAGGGAGGCGAGTCGTTGACCTACAATTTCGCCGATTGGACGATCACCCGCTCGGTTGCTCCGGCGGCGCAGCAGGGGAATAGGAAGCAGTAAAATCGGACTTTTCCCCGGTATAATGGTTCTTCACTCCGGTTTTCCGGTCATCCGCTTTCCGATACACTATCCTTTGTAAGCACTTTCTTGCAGGAGGACATGAAGATGGAGCTGGTGACCGCCGGAACCGCTGTTGAAAAGAAGACGACTCCCCGGAGTCGACTTGGAAGGTTATGGAAATACAAGCTGCTATACCTGCTGCTGATGCCTGCTTTTATTTGGGTGTTCCTGTTCGATTATCTCCCCCTGTACGGGATCAGCATCGCGTTTATGGATTACAACGTCATTCAGGGCTTCTCCGGAAGCGAGTGGGCGGGGCTCAAATATTTCCGGATGCTGTTCGAATCCGAGATGTTCCGCAATGCGTTCAAGAACACGCTGCTGATCAGCTTGTACAAAATGATCAGCGGCTTCCTGTGCCCGATCGTTCTGGCGCTTGCCTTGAACGAAATTCGCGCCGTCTGGTTCAAGAAGACGCTTCAAACCGCCGTCTACCTGCCAAGATTTGTTTCCTGGGTCGTATACGGCGGGATCATTACACTGCTGCTTTCGCCAGAGACTGGCGTCGTCAACAAAATCGTCGAGCTGTTCGGCGGAACGCCCGCTTATCTGCTCGTCGAGCCCGCCTACTTCCGGACGATACTGGTCGTGACCGACGCGATGAAGGAGATGGGCTGGGCAGCCATCATCTATATGGCCGCCATCGCCGGGCTGAACCCGGAGGTATACGAGGCGGCGGTGATGGACGGAGCGACGCGGCTTCAGCGGATCCTTCACGTCACTTTGCCGGGCATCACAGGAACGATCGTCGTTATCTTCATCCTTAGAGTCGGATACATCATGAGCGCCGGGCTGGATCAGGTGATCAACCTGTACAATCCGATGGTGTTTGAAGTTGGCGATATTCTGGATACCTACATATACCGGGTAGGCATCGAGCAGTTCAGCCTCAGCCTCGCCGCTGCAGCCGACGTCATCAAAGGTGTCATCGGGCTCGCACTGGTGCTGATCGCCAATCATATCGCCAGGCGCATCAACGATTCCGGCATTTTCTAGCGAAGGAGAAGAGAAACGATGAAGCTCACGAGAGGCGAGACCGCCTTTGTTACCGTCAACTATACCGTACTCACCGCCTTAACCGTACTAATCGTCATTCCTTTCTGGTACGTCATAACCATCTCGGTGACACCGTATCACCTGTTCAGCGAGAAAAACGGATTCATCCTGTTTCCGACCTCCTTCAGCTTGCAGTACTACGAATATTTACTGCAGAAAGGCTCCCTGATCTATACCGCCTACGGCACCACGATCCGCAACACGGCGGCGGGTGTCCTACTGGCTCTGTTCCTGACCACAACGGCCGCTTACGCGCTGGCAGAGAAAAAGCTGCCAGGCAGGCGGATCATCCTGCTGTACTTTCTCTTTACGATGCTGTTCAAAGGCGGGATGATTCCCACCTATATCACGATCAAGCAGCTCGGGCTGCTCAACACCGGCTATGTGCTCATCCTGGTTATGGCTTACAGCGCATTTAACATGATCATTATGAAGTCGTTCTTCGAGGGTATCCCGGACAGCTTGAAGGAATCCGCCTCGATCGACGGAGCCTCGGAGCTCAGAATGCTGTGGCAGATTGTGCTGCCGCTGTCCATGCCGGTGATAGCTACCATCGGTTTGCTGTATTTGGTGGTGTACTGGAACGATTTCTTCAACGCCATGCTGTATGTGACCGATTGGCACAAAGCGCCTGTGCAGCTTGTTCTTCGCACGATCGTCGCCAGCTCCAGCCTCCCGCCGGAGCTGCTGGAAGCGGCAGGCTCGACGCCACCGCCCACGATAGGCATCCAGATGGCTGCCATTGTCATTGTAGCGCTGCCAATGCTGATCATTTACCCGTTCGTGCAAAAATATTTCGAGCAGGGCATGCTGGTCGGATCAGTGAAAGGATAGTGGGATCGTCCGCCGTAAATAGGATTGCAGCCGGGGAGAAATAGACAACTGATTGGAAGGAAAATAAGGAGGTTTATGAATGATGGCGAGTTCAAAGAAAAGATGGCCGCTCGGCATACTGACCGCCGTACTGGCCGGGACCGTAACTGTTGCGGGTTGCAGCAAGGAGAATGGGGTAGGAAGCACTCCGCCTGCGCCCACAGGGGATTCAGGATCGCCTCAGGCGAAGGCGGAACCCCCCTATGAGCTTAAATGGCTCCGGGCTCAAGACATTTCTAAGCCTTACGACCCTTCAAAAGATGTAGTCAAGCAGGCGATCGAGCAAAAGCTCGGTGTGAAGATTGTGCCCGAGCTGGTTGATGTTCAGCAGTACAAGACGAAGCTGAATCTGAAAATGTCCAGCGGTGACATTCCCGATGTAGCAAGAATCGATTTTGCTGACGATTTCCAGAAGTATGCCCTGCAGGGAGCCTTCGTCGATCTGACCAATCTGATTAACGAGAAGGATACTCCGAACATTCTGAAGGAGGTACCGAAGGACGTTTTCGAACAGGCAAAGGTCAACGGCAAAATGTACGGGATTCCTTATCAAGGAGGGCCTGGTGCCGGGTACCGGTGGAATTTGGTCCTTCGCAAGGACTATCTTGAAGCGGCGGGAAGCGCGGTGCCGAAGACGCTTGACGAATATTACAATCTGCTGAAAAAGATCAAAGCGGAAAAGCCGGAGGTTATCCCGCTCGGTGGGTATACAGCTCAAATCGGGCAGCCCAAGTACGCCAACAATTCCTTCGACCACATCTTCGGCGCGTTCGGAGTGACGCCGGGTTATTTTACGGAGAAAGACGGCAAGTTCAGCAACTATGACATCGATCCGAGAATGAAGCAAGCCCTTCAATATTTGCAAAAAATGTATGCGGAAGGTCTGATCGATAAGGAGTTCGCCACCATCAAGGAGGAGCAGCTGCGGGCGAAGCTGTATAGCGGCAAGCTGTTCTCCTGGATGGGCTGGTGGTCTACGGCAAGCGATTACGACACCCAGATCGAGACAAGCGAGCTTAAGAAAAGAGGCAAGCTGGCCGCAGACGGGAATCTCCCGAATCAAGCCGATCAGCCGTTCAAATATTTGACCCTGACCGGTTCGCTTACGGGTCCGGACGGCAAGGCGGTGGCTCCAATGGGAGCGCCTTTCTCCCAGATGCACGCCATCAGCGCGAAAACCAAGGATCCCAAAAAAGTGCTGGGCATTATCGAGCAATCGTTGTCTCTCGACAACCAGATGCTGACCGTTTGGGGCATCGAAGGAGAAGACTACAAGATCGAGAACGGCAAGATGAAGCTGGCCACCGATCTGATCGACCCCAAGACACAGCTGGACAAGAACGGGAATTTCCGCGGGACGCAGGGCTATCTGTTCGCTCCCGGGCTGCAAGGGTGGCCGCGATACCTTGAATCGCTCCCGGTGCGAAATGCACAGGCACTTGATATAGCAATCCATAATCCGTACCAGATTACCGATGCTTCCAATTATCTGGATTCCCCGACCAAAATCGCCAAGCTGGTGGAGTTGAATACAATGCGCGACTCCGTCTTCACACAGATCATTATGGGCGGTGACATCAAGAAATTCGACGAGTTCACGGAGAAGTGGAAGGCGCAGGGAGGCGCACAAATTTTGAAAGAGCTGGAGGAGTCGCTGAAGAAGAAATCAGGCAAGGGGTGATTCCGTAATGAAAAGGTGGTTCGGCAAGATAAGCATGCTGTTAATTGTGACGTTGCTGATACAGCCGCTTCCGGTTTCCGTAGAGGCGGCGGATTCGGCACCGTTGTTCGAGGACAGCTTTGCCGGAGGGCTTGGTAATTGGGATATGTTCGGCAGCACGGCATGGCAAACCGCGGGCAGCGGAGCAGAGGCGGTGCTAACAGGCTCGACGACAGCGACCTCCCCTCAGCGGGCTATTGTGAAGACGTCTTCGCTACCGTACAGCTCCAAGGATTACGTCATGGAGTTTACGGCCAAAGGAGACCGGTTTCGGGCGCTGTTCCGCTACAGCTCCGGTACCAGCTACTATTTCATGGAATTCAAAAACTCCAGTTTCGTCGAACTATGGAAATACCCAGAGTCGCCCTCCGCCGTGCAGGTGGGGGCTTCCGCAGATATTAGCGCAGCAGTTCATGGATTTCAGCTTGCGGATACGCATTCCTATCGGATTGAGATAAATGGAAGCGGTTTCTCATTGCTCGTCGACGGCGCTAAAGCTGCTGCCTTCAACGACTCGTCCCTTGCGGCTGGCGGGGTAGGCTTCTCACTGAAAAGTATCGGTCCGGCCGTTCATTTGAGCGTAGATCGTATCGCGGTCTGGCCGCTTTCCTCACAATCAGCGTTCGGGATCGTTCATACGCCTCTAACCGAGGTTCCGTACAATGCCGATGTACCGGTTGCCTTTACCGTAGCGAATGCCGCCTCGGCAGTGACGGCTCAGATCCGCTATGCTTACGGAAGCGACGGAACCGAACAGACGGTTCAGGCATCGGGAGGCGGCAGATCGTATTCGGGCACGATTCCGGGAACGAACCGGTCCGACCGTATTCGCTATTATATTACCGCCCAAGACAGCTCCGGCCAAACCGCGCGCTATCCGGCAACGGGAGCAATCGAGGTCGCGATCAGGGAAATAACGCCTTACCGGAACGATTTTGAAGCGGAGCCGGCAAATACAGCCCCTGTCGGTTGGTCCGTGACGGGGGCCGGGACGAAGGTGATTCAGCTGCCGGATGGGAACAAGGTGCTGAATCTGAATGGGTCGGGGAGCGCCAAGCTGAATCTTCCCATGTATCAGAATGCCGATAACTTCGTCGTCAAGTTTAAGGCCAAGTATGAGCGGACCAGTACAGCGGTGCAGAACACATGGCGGCTGCGATACCGCGCCGCAGACGACGCGAACAACAATGCGCTGGAATGGGCAACGCATAATTCCAAATATTTTCTCATGCGGAAGACGACGCTTGGGGGCAATTACTATATCGCCAACTATGTCAAATCGCTGCTCGGCGACTGGCATGACTATGAGCTGCGCGTCAGCGGCATTACCCATAAGCTGCTCATAGATGGTGTGGAGACGGCAAGCGGTGACGATTCTGATCCACTCGCTTTGAAGAAAGGCTATTTTCAATGGAATGTTGTTGGCGGAATTAACCTGATGATTGACGATTTTTCCATCGATCCGCTGCCTGTGCCCTATGTGATCGATCTCCAACCTGCCGGCAATTATGCTGGAATTTATTCGAAGGAGGAGTCACCGGGCCTTAGTCTCGCTTTGGAAGCCGGAGCAGAGCCTCATGAGCTGCGGATCGATTATACCGTACGACGGGCGGACGGTGACGGAGCGCTTGCCGCATCAGGCTCAAAAACGTACAGCTTGGCCAGATATGCAAATCAGCGGGACACGATTCCCTTCACCCCGGACCTCAAGGAGATCGGGACCTACGAGGTATCGGCCGACTTTACGGTGGACGGCGTGAAGCAGCCCGAACAATCAAAGCGGATGCGCCTTGCGATCATTACCAAAGCGGCGCCTATCCCGCAAGCCGATCTGGACAACGAGAGTAAATTCGGCTTGAATACGCATTACGCATTGAACTGGAGAGACGATATCATAGACGGCGCGCGGAAGATGGGTGCCCGCAGCCACCGTTCCGGGATTTCTTGGGAGGATGTCGACAGAAATATGAAGGACAGCTCCGGCCGGACGGTTTACAATTACAGCGGGACCGATTCTTTGCTAAATAAGCTATTCTCCTACGGGTTTAATCAGATTCCGGTGCTCGGTATTGACCGGAACGCTTATTATCAACAGGGAACGGCCAACACGCCAGCTGCTCTTAAAGCAATGGGTGACTTCGTTGCGAATGCCGTCAGCCGCTACAAGGGCAAAATCCGGCAGTGGGAAATGCCGAACGAGCCTGAGATTTTCTCCAAGCCTTATATCCCGGAGGAATTCGTACAGCTGCAGAAAACCGCCTATCTGGCGATGAAAAAGGCGGATCCGGACGCCATGCTGCTGGCCGGTGACCACACATCCAGCGTATTGAGCGTGCTTCCAAGCGAGCTGGAGCTGGGCTCCTTCGACTATGCCGACGCTTATTCTTATCATCCGTACGTATACAATTCGATGCCGGACGGGAATCTCCAAAATATGATGGATGGAGTCAAACAGCTTGTAAACGCTTATGGAGGCTGGAAAGATTATTATTTGACCGAGGGCGGATGGCCGACGGCCAAAGCAGGCTACCCGTCAGTTTCGGAGGAAACCCAGCGGGACTATATCGTCCGGGCTTTTCTCAACTATATGATTACCGATCAAGTGAAGGTCTACGAATATTATAACTATAAAAACGACGGTACGGATGACCGGTACTATGATATTTTCTGGGGTATCACGGACAATGACGGAAGACCGAAGCTCGCTTATACTGCGGTCAATCAATTGATGACCTCTCTGGACAAGGCGCGGTATGTCGGAACGTACGATACCGGAGATGCGGATGTCGCCGTGCAGGTTTTCCTGAACGAAGGATTACCGGTGACGGTCGCTTGGAGAAAGGTCGACCACAAGGACGATCCGGCGGTTCGCGCACCTGAAAGCGCCATCACACTGCCTTTTGCTGCGGCAGGGGTGAAGCTGAAGAATGTTAACGGCGCGGAGCTTCCGGTAACGGGTGCAGGTGGGGGTGTACAGATCACTGTCAGTGGATCACCCGTTTACCTCACGGGTGTGCCTGAGGATTTCGTGCTTGGCGCTGCCGCACAGCTGCTGAAAAATAAGGCGCAGGAGGCGGCCGCCAAGCTGGACCGGATGCGCACGCCAGCTAACGCCGTCCTTGTGGACGGGGATAAGGCGGAGCTTAGTCGCATAACTATGGAATGGGAGACAGCCTTGGGGAGCGGAAGGAGCTCGTCCGGACTGGAACAGGGAATCAAGGACATCTACCGGCTGATGACCCGGATAGCGGGTCAGATCGAGGCAGGCTCCCTAGAGCGAGCTCCCGGCTACGTGGCTCTGGAGGCACTGTATAACGCGGCGGAGAGCGCCTCTGTTACCTTATCCTACACACTTCAAGGCGTGGGCGCGAATACCCTCGATTATGCGGCAGCCGTGCAGACGGCCACCGCCGCCTTCAACACGAAGAAGGGCGATTACAGCGTAATGCCCGTCTCGGCGTCTGCCGTGCTCCGCATGAACCGGTACGGCCGCTTGGCGGAAGCTGCTTCGGCCAGAGGCAGCTATGCGGATAGCTACGCCTACAATCTGCTGGCACGGGAATTCGCCGGTGCGGCATTGGCGATAGTTCGTTCCGAGCCGGTTAAATTCGTCGGCGTCAAGGCTAGTGTCGTACCGACGGAAATTACCGGGGAAGCCGGCCATCCAAGCGGATTCCAGCTATCCCTTGTCAACGATACAGATACTCCGCAGCCAGTGACTGTGCGGATGAAGCTGCCGGAGGGTTGGGAAGCCGCACAAACGGATCCGGCGGAAGCCACCGTGATGATTTCGCCGCACGCATCGCTTGATCGGCTTTACCAAGTGAAGGTCCCGGACCGTACGGTCAAGGGACGTTATGAAATCGCATTAGATATCGTCTTCGACGGAGCGGTTCTGGATACAAAGAAGGTTCAACTGACCATAGAAGACGGCATCGGCCTGAAACTGCTGCCCGTCAAAAAAACGATCGAACAATTGGATGTCGTCTCCGTGCAGCTGACGGGAACGTCGTCGTTTGAGAAATCGGGCCGAGTAACGGTTAAGGGCCCGGATGGCGTTGCGCTTGAGCCTATCACCTCCGATACGTTCAGCAGCTTGAAGAAGGGCGACCGGCTTCAGCTGGATTTCCGCTGGACGTATCATAAACCTGCTGCATTCAACGAATACGGCATCGACCTGCAAGTCGAGGATACGGCAAGCGGTAAAGTGATCTTCCGCGATCCTGCGATGCCCGTCGACTTCAACCTGGTGCAGAAGGCACAGGCCATAACGATCGACGGTGATCTGAGCGATTGGAACGATGCTTATCCGTTCCATCTCCGCAGGAACGATCAGAATGCGGACGGCTTTCACGATCCCGGTAATCTGGAAGCGACGGCTTATGCCAAATGGGCCGAGGACGGGATGTATTTCGCCGTGTCGGTCCGCGATAATATCCATAAGCAATCGGAGAATGCGGCGAATATGTGGAAGAACGATTCCGTTCAGATCAGCCTGGATCCTCTGAGCAATCGGGAGGCTCCGTACGGGGCGGACGATACCGAATGGGGATTCGCTTTGACGAACGACGGTAGTCTGCCCGTTCATATTTTCTATTCAGCCCCGCCCAATCCGAACGGCGAAGTAAGCGGCCGTGTTCCTTTCAAGGCGGTTCGGGATGAAACGGCCAAACGGACGATTTATGAATTCAAAATTCCATCCGCTTATGTGAAGGATTTGAAACCTGGACTCGGAGGGAAAATCGGCTTGAATGTCGCAGTGAACGACGCGGATCTGCAGAACGGAAGGGACAACTTCATCCAATGGACCCCCGGCACGGCGGATTCGAAGAATACGGCCCTGTATGATGCGTTTACGTTCATTGATTATCAGCCACAGCTTCCGGCAACCGGCGTTTCAGGTGTTGCGGTGCAGCCAGAGGAGCTGCTGCTCCAGCCGGGACAGGGGGCTGCGTTAATAGCCGTCGTTACGCCGAAGGACGCAACGGATAAGTCGTTGTCCTGGTCGACCAGCAACGCATCAGTTGCCGAGGTCACTTACGGCGGCGTCGTCACCGGCGTTAGCGAAGGCAGGACCGCTGTGACGGCGACGACCACTGACGGCAGCTACAAGGCCTCAGCTGCCGTGATCGTGGACGGCACGCCACCGGTAACGGCCGACGACGCTGCTCCAGGGTGGCAGCGAGCAGGGCAGACCGTAACCTTGTCCGTTTACGATGCCTTAAGCGGTACCGCCCGGACGGAGTATCGGCTTGACGACAGGCCTCTGTCGGAAGGGACATCGGTTCAAGTGAACGGTGACGGAATGCATGTACTCGTATACACAAGCACGGACCGGGCTGGCAACCGGGAAGTTCCCAAAACGGCGGTGATCCGTATCGACTCCGCTCCGCCGTCGTTTCAAGTGATCGGGCCGCTTACGGTGTCCCGTGCGGCTTACGGAACCCTGACCTTTGTCGCGGAGGATACGCTAAGCGGCGTAAAGGAAGTCTCGTACCGGCTGGACGGCAAGCCGATCCAAAGCCCTTATACGATCGAACCGATGTCACTGAGCGTTGGGGAGCATCAACTGATGCTGGAAGGCACAGATGCGGCAGGCAACAAGACGACGGTGCAGCAGGTGTTGACAGTTATGTTGACCGTAGAGGAGCTGGGCGACTTGATTAGGTATGGGTACAACAAAGGCTGGATCGATGGCCGGGGCATCCGTGACAGCTTGCTAGCCAAAGTGGAGGCCGCTCTGAAAGACGCCGCCCGAGGCAATCAGAAGTTCGATTTCACGCCGCTGATTCATGAAATGGAGGCCCAAGCTGGCAAACACATAGACGCAGCATTCGCTTCACGCTTGTTGGAGGATATCGAGTATTTGCGGCGAAGCATGAAATAAAGATACTTTTTTTAAGATAAGCGGGGATAGGGTACGGTACCACAGCCTGGCCCCGGCAAGCGGGTGCCGGTCCGAAAGGCTTTGGTAAGCCGGGCATGATTTTCGGAGGCATAGGGAGAGCTTCATCGGATCGGGTCTGTCTCGGCTGATGAAGCTCCCGCTGGATGAGAGCAATAGAGAGAGGGGGGACGATGATTTTGCTTATATCCAAGCGGACCGGGTATTCCGGCTTGTTAGCCAGGCTCGGGATACCAATCTTCGTGTTGATCGTCACCTTCATCGCTCTTTTTGCAGCAGCGGCCAGCTACATCCTCATCCGGGTGCAAAATGAACATAACCTCAAGCTGGCGGAGCAGTCGATGAAATTCGTCGATAGAAACATCGAATACCAGTTCGATACGATGAATAACATGGCGGCGTTTATTATGAGCAATCAGTCGATAGAAAATTTGCTGGAGAAGACGCACCCGCAGCCGTATGATGCCGTCGACGACTTTTACACGCTGCAGATGAATTTGCAGAATTTGTCCCTATTGTCGCTGCTTAACAATTTCGGCCCCCTCTCGGTTGCACAGCAATCCTACGTTGTGGCAGTCACCCTGGCTCCCGGCAGCGGACTGTACACTATGGCCTCGGACCATTTCGATCCTTCCACGGGAATTTTCAAGGAGGCGGACTTGAAAAACGAGGAATGGTTCCAGCAGCTGCAGCATGGGGAACGACAGACCGTCTGGTGGGCGCAGAACACGGACACACTGCACGCCCCGATGATTTATTCCGCGAGAAAGAAGACGAGCATCAAGGACGGCAGGACGATCGGCACAGTTATCGTTGGCGCGGATACGCGCAGCATTCAGGGGGTATTTGACAATGCTCCGCTCGAGAAAGGCTATCATCTTCTGCTTGATGAAAAAAACCAGGTTATATACAGCGAGCGGTACGCTTTTCTGGAAGATGCGGGAGCGCTTCCTTTCGTTGACTCGCTATCCGGTAGCAATGCCTCAGTTGTGACGAAGATCGACGGGGAGAACCACCGTGTGATGTCCGAAGCGTTAGGAAACGGGTGGAAGCTGCTGGCGGTTGTACCGGAAAGCCACTTCAGCCGCTATACGTTCGCCATATCAGCTATCGCGGTCGCGACCGCCCTTATCGCGCTGCTGGTTGCTGGCATCTGGCTGCGAAGCATTGTCGTACGGGTGACCGTTCCGATCTCCAGATTGGTTGGCGCCATTCAGCGCCCAGGGGTCGTCGAGCGAAAGGAGCCGTTCGTGTACCGGAATACCGGCATCTATGAAGTGGATGAGCTGAATGAGAAATTTGCTTCCATGCTGAAGACGATTCATGATTTGATCGAGCAATCCTTTAAGGAAGAGCTGGAGCGCCGGGAGCTGCGTCTGGAGCTGCTGCATGCTCAGATCAATCCGCATTTTTTGTACAATACGCTCGATCTTATCAACTGCCGAGCCATTATGGCAGGTGACCGGGAAACAAGCCGGATCGTTCGTTCCTTGGCCAATGTATTCCGCTACGGGCTAAATCAAGGACAAACCTGGATTACTCTGGAGGATGAGCTGAAGCAGGTTGAAGCCTATCTCCACATCCAGAAGATGCTGATGAACGACCTTCACGTGGAGATTCATGTGCCAGACTCCTGTTTATCCGCGAAAGTTGTGCATCTGACACTGCAGCCGCTGGCGGAGAACGCGATTATACACGGCTTTGCCGGCCGACGGTCCGACTGCCGGATCGTCATCTCAGCCCGCAAGGAAGGAACGGAGCTGGTGCTGCGGGTGAAGGACAACGGCCGCGGCTGCGACGCGGAGCGAATGAACCGGATGCTGGGGCAGCAGCCGGAGATCGATACAGGCGGCAAACTGATCGTTGCCAACGGCTATGGTACAATGAATGTCCACCGGAGAATCCAGCTTCACTGCGGAGAAGCATTCGGTCTGCGTTATGTGGATGCAGTGGAAGGTACCTGCGTGGAAGTCGTGCTGCCTTATAGCCAGGCTGTACGGGAAGCGGCTGGACAACGGAGGGGAACAGATGTATAAACTATTGATTGCCGAAGATGTAAGAACGGTCAGGGAAACGCTGGTACGCTCCGTTCCTTGGCATGCCTTGGGCATCGAACTGCTGGGCGCTGCAGAGGATGGGGAAGAGGCACTCGACCGGCTTGTGCGAGAAGAAGCGGATTTGCTCCTAACCGATATCGGGATGCCCGGCATGAACGGCCTGGAATTGATCGAGTCGGCAAAAGCTCTTAAGCCGGAGCTCGCATGCATCATCTTATCCGGACTGAATGAATTTGATCATGCACGGCAGGCTATCAAGCTGCAGGTGCTCGACTATATTCTGAAGCCGATCGACATGGATGAGCTGGAACGGGTCGTATCAAGCGCGGTCGAGTCGCTGCATAAGGGGAGGGAAGAGCGGCGGACACTGGCGTTCGCGGAACAAGCCGCCAAGGATCATCTGCCGCATTTATCGGAAGCGCTGCCTCCCGCGGAATGGGCAGGAAGCGTGAAGAAGAAAAAGCTGGCGGAGCGTGCGCTCCGCTACATGAAGGAAGCAGATCTGCGTCAAGAGCTGATGCTCTCGGACGTGGCGGCGGCAGTCGGGCTGAGCGACAAATATTTGAATCAGCTGTTTAAAGAAGTGACCGGAACGACCATCCATCATTCGATGATTCGTCTGCGAATGGAGGAAGCGGCCCGGCTGCTGAAAGACCCATCCGTCAAAATATACGAGATCTGCGAGCGGATCGGGTATTCGGATCAGGATCATTTCCGGGAGAGCTTCAAGAAGCAGTTCGGACTAACTCCAACGGATTATCGTAACCGGTACTTATAGGGGGGGGGCCATTGCCCCCGG
This sequence comes from Paenibacillus sp. 32352, assembly GCF_002042965.1. Taxonomy (GTDB): domain Bacteria; phylum Bacillota; class Bacilli; order Paenibacillales; family NBRC-103111; genus Paenibacillus_S; species Paenibacillus_S vulneris. The sequence goes on from NZ_MZNT01000001.1 coordinate 735,676, forward strand.
AGGTTCCATTATGCGAGTCTACCGTACCTCTCATGCCTATGTATCCATCGGATATAAGGGAAGGAACATAGGATTACAACTTGATGCTGCCTGACTACAATTCATATGAGAGAGGACCTGCCTAATGTTCTCGATCGATGGTGTAAGGGTAAATGGTCAATGTAGTATCGGCTGTACTGCCTTACAACCTTATACCGTCCGTTCCCCGCTTTATAAGTGATGATGAAATAATCCCATGGGCACCAAGCTTAAGCTGTTCCTTCCAGGATTTCCAATGTAGGCCGATTGGGTAAATAGAGATCGATTATCGCATGGTTGTCCGCAACAAAGTAAACTGTTTGGCAAGAAAAAGCGGCGTATAAGGCATGTCATTTCGAAGCCAAGAAACGATTGTCCCGATTAAGGCGGAAGAACCGTACCAGATAGCAATATCTTTTTGAATGCCGTCTGTCGAACGGGAACCGCCCTCCATGATCTCTTCTATTCTTGCGCTAATCAATTCTGACAATAGCTTTAACAGACGATCCGTAAAGATCGGAATACGTTTGGATGCAAGAACGACTTTATAAAATGAGGCATGCTCGGCAATATGCTCGAGTAAACTAATCAGCGCCGGCAGCTCTTCTTCCGAGGAATTAGAGCTAGTCGGTGTTTTTTGCAAAACCCCTGTAATTTCTATAATCATGTCATCCGCCATCTTCTCCAGCATATCTGGAATATCCCTATAATGCAGATAAAAGGTAACTCGGTTAATGGTTGCCCTCTCAGAGAGGCGATTGACCGATATTTTCTCAATCTCCATTTCCTGAAGCAATTCAATTAAAGCATTTCTAAGAAGTTGACGTGTACGAAGTACACGGGGATCCATACGAGGCGGCGTTTTGTCCATCGGATTCTATCCTTTCCTTTTTATATAAAAACTACAAATGATTTGCCGGACGTAGTATTTTTTCAGGATTAGCTACAGAAATAATGTGTTCTGTATTCTAATTTACACTTCATCATTATGTGTCGCTTGTAAATACGGCTGTCTTATTTATAATCTAATTTATATATTGTTAACTATACAACAAGATGTAAACTAAGTCACGATCAGCTTGATGACTAAAATAAGAAGATGGTGAGATTCTTGAATGATCCTCATTGAGGCTGGAAAATCTTCATATCTCAGTAAACTATTTGGAGGGATTTATTATGCGTTTGGAAGGTAAAGTAGCGGTCGTTACCGGGGCAGCCTCAGGCATGGGCAAAGCCATTGCTGAACTGTATGCAAAAGAAGGAGCAAAGGTGGTCGTCTCCGATTTGAATATGGAAGGTGCTGCAGCAGTTGTAGAGAGCATTAAATCCAACGGCGGCGAAGCCATTGCTGTGAAAACGAATGTTGCCGACTTGAATGACATTAATAGTATGATCGATACGGCTGTTAATGAGTACGGAACGCTTGATATTTTGGTTAACAACGCCGGCATTATGGATAACATGGCACCCGTATGCGACGTGGACGACGATAAATGGGATCTTATTTTTGATGTAAATACGAAAAGCGTTATGCGTGCAATCCGTAAATCGATTCCCATCTTCCTGGAAAAGGGGAAGGGCGTTATTATAAACACAGCCTCTACGGGCGGTTTCAGCGGCGCCCATGCGGGAGCAGCCTATACAGCTTCTAAGCATGCCGTTGTCGGTATCACCAAAAACACAGGCTTTATGTACGCGCAAAAAGGCATACGCTGCAATGCGATAGCACCGGGTGCGACGATGACGAACATCACATCATCGATCCATAACGTGAATGAGTTCGGTGCTTCCCGAACAAAAGTAACCCAAGGAGTTATTCCGCGCATCGGCCAAGCCGAAGAAATCGCACAAGTGGCTCTCTTCCTTGCATCCGATGAATCAAGCTTTGTGAATGGCACGGTCATCACCGCAGACGCCGGGTGGACAGCAGGCTTCTAAGAAGCCGATCTTTTGGATCTATATTTCGTGTACGAAATAAAACGAAGGGTCAATAACAAATGAGCAAAATGCACATCGGCGAATCTATAAATAAACTGACTATTATTTTCAATACTCCGATGGGGATTGAGGTAGAGAGTCTTCTGGAGGATTTGGCACCGGAGGAACTGGATAGCATTATCCGGTCATTGGATCTGCTGACCAGTTATTTGGAGAAGAAGGTTGAGGAAGAACCATGAACAGGAAATATATGATTCTCGCCGTATCGATGATTGTTGCAGCTGGGGGCGGGTGCTCGTTCTGGTACCAAGTCAAGAGTAAATAGGAGGCATTAAACATGTCAGACCCGTCTCAAGCTGCAGCAGCGGCCCCTCCGCTCGATCATACGGAGGAGTCTAACTTTTGGCTGCCTCTTATTGCTATTATTCTGGCTACCTTCGTTTCGGTACTAAGCAGCAGCTTGGTGAACGTTGCGCTTCCCAAGCTGTCAACTGTATTCGGAGTACCGACGACAACAATTCAATGGGTTGTCACCGGTTTCATGCTGGCGTCGGCGGTTGTTATTCCGGCGAGCGGCTTTTTGTCCGCCCGATTCGGCAGCAAGCAGGTGCTCCTTCTTTCCGTTATCGGTTTTACGATGGGATCTTTATTGTGCGGCCTTGCGTGGAATGATACAAGCTTGATTGCATTCCGGATTTTTCAAGGGTTGACGGGCGGTTTCATCATGCCGGTCGGTATGGCTGTTATCTATACGATCGTACCGCGACAGCAAATCGGTCTGGCGATGGGGATCTGGGGTGTTGCAGCAATGGTTGCGCCGGCCCTCGGTCCTACGCTAGGCGGCTTTTTGATTCAGTACTACAGCTGGAGAACGCTGTTCTTTTTAAATGTGCCGGTTGGCGTTGTCGCTGCAATAGCCAGCTACTTTTTTCTAAAGGACGGCGTGAAGCAGACCAATCTGAAATTCGATACGCTTGGGGCCGCAATGTCGGTCATTTTTTTCGGATCACTGCTGCTTGCCTTGAGTAAAGGGCAAACGGAAGGATGGACCTCCCAGTATATCGTCACTTTGTTCTTCATTTCCGCAGTAAGCTTTGCACTGCTTTTATGGGCAGAATTGACCGCTGAGGCGCCCCTTCTCAATTTGAAGGTGTTCAAGAATCCGCAATTTAGCGCAAGTACGTTGACCGCAGGACTTATCACTATGGCCATGATGGGTGGTACGTTCATGATGCCGATTTATCTGCAGAACGTGCAATCCATGACAGCACTGGATTCCGGTATTTTACTGCTTCCACAGTCGGTAGCTATGGCACTTATGATGCCGATAAGCGGGAAGCTCCAGGAGAAGATTGGTGTTCTCCCGTTAGGCGTCATCGGGCTGCTCATCCTTGGTGTAACAACGTATGATCTTTGTAAGCTTACAGCGGATACATCTCATCTGTGGATTAATGTTGTATTAACGATTCGTGGCTTTGGTATCGGGCTATGTATGATGCCGATTTCAACGGTCGGGATGAGCAGCGTCCCAAAAGAACTGATCAATGATGCGTCGCCGCTTTCTAACGTAACCCGTCAAGTAATGAGCTCCATGGGGATCGCAATCTTGACCACCATCATGAATTCACGGCAATATTTTCATTACTACCGCATTACAGAAGATGTGCCGAGCTATTCGGAGGCTGCCGCTTCCTTCATCTTGACTTTATCCGGGGTGCTTATGCAGGGAGGCGTCGATTCAGCGACCAGCAACAGCACGGCGATAAGTTATCTGGCAGGCATAATGCAAAAGGAAGCGCTGGTTCGCGGTATCGCAGATACTTTCTACGTTTCAGCTATACCAGCATTCATTTGTATTCCTCTTGTCTTTTTGCTGAGAGAAAAAAAGAAAGCAAAGGAGCAGCCCGCTTCGGCTTCGGTTTCTTCCGAAAGCTCAGAAATCCATGCGGCAGAGCCTGTTAAAGCATAAGTTTGTGCCAGTATTTCGACAACGTGTCGGATGACAAGGAAGAATACTATTTCAGACCCACATCAATCGTGGGTTTTTATTTTTATCTTTTCGAACGCGGAGGAGCAAAATGACAGAGTATACATCGGCTATCTCAATGCAATAAGTCACCGGGCAAACATGATAGGTTTATAAAATTTCGTGAAGGTTCTTCCACCTTGTTTTTGTAGTGAAGATAAGTATATATGTCAAAATGTAATATATATGTTGCATTATGACATATATATTTGTTACAATACACACGAGAAATCTTATACAGAGGAGTGGGAGTCATGATTTGGACCAGGAAGAGCGCTGTGGAGGATGAACGTATTGTTAACATGAAAAACAAAATTTTTAAAGAAGCTTATGCGCTGATCATGACGATCTGCAGTATTTCCGTCATTGTGAAAACCTTTATGTCCTCCGATATGGAATCCGTTATGCTGGAGCTGCTCATTCTTGCGGGAGGGAGCCTTTATTGCTTTATCCGCAGCGTAACGCTGGGATTGTATTCCGACGAAGTAGAGGTGCACGACAGGAAAAGAAAAATGTCGTTCAGCAAACGAATCGCATTTACGGGTCTCGTTATCGGCTTTTCTATCGCCATGCTGCTCGGTATTCGAAGCGCAGTACTTTATGGGGATGGCGGCGGTGCAACCACAATCAAATATTTCTTTATCGTCTTCTTCGTCTCGCTAATCATCTATATCCCGTTTTTTGTGGCGGCCGTCTCGGGTCTTCATTATTTTGCCAACAAAGTAAGCCGGAATATGTCGCACAACGATCTGGAATCGTAGAGAAGAGATGAGGCGGACGCGCAATGAAAAATATCAAACTCAAGATGGCTCGGGTGGAAAAGGATCTTTCTCAGGAAGAGCTTGCCCGGATCGTCGGTGTTTCCAGACAAACCATAGGATTAATCGAATTGGGCAAATATAATCCGTCTCTCAGTTTGTGTGTGGCCATTTGCAAGGCGCTGTCTTGCACGCTCGACGATCTGTTCTGGGAAGAGGAATAGAACACGTAAAGGAGAATAGTCTACCATGAAATCAATTTCTAGTATAAGTAAAGTTTCTGCGGCATTTCTGCTGACGGTCTCCATTCTGGGAGCCGCCGTTACTTTAGAAGGAGGTTCTCGGACGGCTTATGCCGCCGAAAATTCTCAGAACCAGGCTGCCGAAGGGAAGGGCGCCCGTACATCCGATGAAAAAATCGCTGATTGGAAATCATGGGCCAAAGAGAACGTATACCGTCTGGATACGATCCAGCCCTCTAATGGTGATGGTGGGACGGACTCGTTCCGGGATCTGAACATGCTGAAGCCTCTGCTGTATGACAAACGTATTGTTTTTCTGGGCGAAAGCTCCCATGGTGTTGCTGAGTTCAACCTCGCGAAGACCCGGCTCATTCAATTTCTTCATCAAGAAATGGGCTATAACGTACTGGCCTTTGAGAGCTCCCTAGGAAACGCCGCTTTGGCTTACGGCAAGTCCGGACAACAGAGTGCGGAACAGACGTTGAAGCAGTCCATTGTCGGTGTGTGGGCATCCAAGGAAACCTTGCCCTTATTCGATTATATTCATGCGTCACAAAACAGCCGGCAGCCTCTCATATTAACAGGCTTCGACATGCAGCTGCAGTACCCGTTATTTGACGGTACATGGCTTAAAGATGAGGCGGTAGCCAAGCGGCTTGCCGAAGCGGAGCAAAAACTGTCCAATTACTCGCTCGGCAAAGAGCTGGAGGCTTACCGCCAAGAGAAGAAACCGTTGATCGAGGTATATAAGGAAGCGTTAGTATCATTGCAGTCGGATGCGAATCAAGATTATTTAAAAATAAACTATCCCAATAATCCAAAACTCGCAGTTCTGCTCGAAAGAAGCCTGAACGACCGGATTCGGGTAGCGGAGGAGTATGTGGAGATCTCGATCAGGTCCAACATCGGCCTGGAAGCCGGTGATCCCGCCCCTTTTTACGAATCGATGACATGGCGGGACAGGGCCATGCTTGATAATCTCATGTGGCTCGCTACCCAGGTATATCCTAACGAGAAGTTTATCGTCTGGGCTCACAACGATCATATCCGTAAAGCGCACTCTGAAGTGATGGGCACGCCGTACCCGGTTTCATTGATGGGGGAAATGCTCTCCGATGAAATGAAAAAGTATAGTTACGTGCTTGGTCTTTATCCAGCCAGCGGGAAAACCGCCGATAACTTAAGAAAATTGCATGACGTTGCCCCACTTGATCCCGGCTCGATCGAATCCATTTTATCGTCTGCCGGTTCTCCTTATACCTTTGTTGATATGCGCTATCGGAACAATGGAGCTGGCAGCTCATGGATGTTCGAGCCCCGTTTTGCCTACAGCTGGGGAATGATTCCGGAAAGCATCATCGCCCGCGATCAATACGACGGAATTCTGCTCATCAATAATGTGAATCCGCCTCAGTATTTGTCGAAGTGAATAACCGGCTGCATATTCAAGCTGCAGCACAACTAAAAAAGAACACCAATTATGCCGAGGCCTATCCGGGCCCCGGCTTTTGTACGTATTTCGAAGGACTGTACCTACGGGCATGCACTGCAAAATTGACAGTGCTCAAATTAACTTTTCTCTAAACGCGAATCTCAATGTTTTTTCAATGCAAAAAGTCACTCAACCACAAAGTAGTGTTATTTTTTCACAAAGTAGCGTTACTTAAGTAAGCGCATTCTTGATATGCTAGGAAGCAGGAGGCGAAGTTGTGAAACGGGGAGCGCGCTAGGCAAGAAGCCCGATTTGCAAACTAGGAGCATCATATGCTAACGAGGATTTAAAGGAAAAGGGGAGTATGTATGAACAAGATTATGAAAGCGGTATCTATCACTATGGTTCTGGTTTTGATGACATTAATGGTAGCTGCTTGCTCCAAGAAAGAGCCGGGGGATGCCGGGAAGGCGGCCGGTGCCAAAAAGAACGCAAAGCTGGATTTCGTTTGGTTCTCGGACGGCAATGAAGGCGAGATCATGAAAGGCATCATTAAAGATTATGAGGCTAAAAACACGAATATCAAAATTAATATGATCGAGGTTCCTTTCAAGGACTTGAATACGAAGCTGAAAACGATGATCGCTGGCGGACAACCCCCTGCGCTTGCCCGCGTCACGACAGATCTTGGGGCATTCGCCAATCAAGCGGTAGATTTGAGCCAGAACAGCGGCGGTTTGGATTCCTTTACCGGTCAGTTCCTCGATTCATTGAAACCGTTCTATGTCGTCAATGGCAAAGCGGTGGCTGCTCCCATGGACGTGACGGCCAACGGATTGATCTACAACAAAACTCTGTTTGACAAAGCGGGGGTCAAAGTGCCGACATCTCCTGACAATGTCTGGACATGGGACGAGTTCTCCGCTGCCTTGAAGCAGGTTATGGACAAGGGCGGAGCCAAATACGGTCTCGTATGGGACTATACGCCGCAGCGCTGGTCGACCTTGCTGTATCAATTCGGAGGCAGCATGATGAGTCAAGACGGTGCGAAAGCGACGATCAACAACGAAGCAGGCGTGCAGGCGGCGGAATATTTTAAGAAGCTCCATACGGACGGCATCGCCCCGACATCTGTTTGGCTAGGCGGGGAAAACCCGAATAATTTGTTCCGCACCGGAACGGTTGCCGCTCATTTCGCAGGAAACTGGATGATCAGCAACTATAAAGATATTACGAACTTTGAGTGGGGCGTTACGTATATGCCGAAGGGCAAAGTGCGCTCCTCGGTGCCCGGCGGCAAATTCGCCATGGCGTTCAAAAATTCCGGCGTGGAAAAAGAAGCGACGGATTTCATCAACTACATTTCGAGCAAAGAAGTGAACTCCAAATTTACACAAGAAGCGCTATTCCTGAGTCCGCGCAAAGACAGCGCCAAGCTGGACTACGCTTTCGGCAAAGACATGATGGAAGTGTTCTCGAACGAACTGAACAACACGGTACCGGCTGCGGCGGAGGATTGGTCCAGACAAACGGTCGTGCCGAAATTCAGCAACGATTTGAAAACGACGATATCGGAAATCGTTGCAGGAAAAACGACGGCGCAGGCAGGTCTTGATAAGATTGCCGGCTTGATCGATAAAGCGATTAAAGATGAAAAGAGGGGGCAACCCTGATGTCTGCACAAGCCTCGGCCGCCAAGGCGATACAAAAAAGGAAGCGGCCCAATCCATCCATGGGTTGGATTCCGTATCTGTTTGTGCTGCCTAACTTGCTCATTTTCACCACGTTTATCGTCATTCCTATGATTACCGGGTTTGTCTATTCATTTCATGAGTATGACGGATTGAATCCGATGGAATTCGTCGGTCTGGATAATTACAAAGAGCTGTTTACCAACGGCGAGTTTTGGACGGCGCTGGGAAAAACGGCCCTCTATGCGCTTATCGTAGTGCCCTTGATTTACTGCTTGTCGCTCGCCGTAGCGATGATGCTGATTCAGCCGCTCAAGTGGAAAGGCCTGTTTCGCTCCGTCTTTTATTGGCCTACGATGATTTCTTATATCATTGTCGGTTTGACTTGGAAATGGATTTTCGGTGATTTCGGCGTTTTGAATTACTTCCTGACGCTTTTTGGTATCGAGCCCGTACATTTTCTGTCCGATTCCTTTTTTGCGAACGGTTCCGTTATTATCGCCACCGCCTGGTCGCGTCTTGGATTTTATATGGTCATTTTTATGGCCGGTTTGCAAGCCATTCCGACCGATTTTTACGAAGCGGCAAGACTGGATGGGGCTTCCAAGCTTCGGGTATTCCGGAGCATTACACTGCCTCTGCTCAAGCCGACGACCGTTCTTGTCATTATGCTTTCCCTGATCGAGGCGGTAAAGGCCTATCCTCTATTGTTTGCTCTGACAGGCGGCGGACCTGGCAAAGAAACGACGTATGTCGTGCAATATATTTATGAAACCGGCTTTGCCAAGCAGGAGCTGGGGATGGCCAGCGCCATGTCGGTGCTGCTGTTTATACTGATTTCGCTGTTTACCGCATTGCAGTTCAGACTGTCCAAGGGAGGCGCCGACTAACGTGGAACTGAAAACATCTGCCAAAATATCCTTGTACCTTCTTCTGTTTGTACTGGCTGCCGCATGGCTGTTTCCCGTGCTTTGGATCGTCCTCTCGTCCTTCAAGACGAACAACGATTTGTACAGCTTTCCTCCGCGGTTTTGGCCCGAGCCGTTTACTTTCGAGCACTTTACCGATGCTTTCGAGAAGGGTAATTTCGGCCGGTACTTTATGAACAGTGCCATAGTAACGATTAGCTCGACGGTGCTGCTGCTGCTGATCAACTCGATGGCGGGGTTCGCGCTGGCAAAATACAAATTTAAAGGGGATTCCCTGCTGCTTGTCGGATTCGTGTCTACATTGATGATTCCGCTTGAGGTGATTATGATCCCGATCTTTAAGGTGCTCAGCTTTCTGGGTCTGTTCAACACCCTGCTGGCTCTTATCATTCCTCCTGCGGCCACCCCGACCGGGGTATTTCTGATCAGACAGTACTTGCTTAGCGTTCCGGACGAGCTGCTCGAAGCAGCGCGGATGGACGGGGCAACCGAATGGCGGATTTATTCGCGGATCATTTTGCCGCTGTGCAAGCCTATATTATCGGTTCTTGCGATTTTCTCTTTTATGTGGCGGTGGGACGATTTTCTATGGCCGTTGATCGGCATCAGCGATCCGTCCTTGTATACCATTCAATTGGCCCTGTCCAACTTTATGGGGGAATTCAATGTGGACTGGGGCAGTCTGCTCGCGATGTCTGTTATTACGATGATCCCGGCGCTTGTTGTATTCATTATTTTCCAACGGCAATTTGTGAGCGGAATGGTGACCTCCGGCATGAAATAACGGCAGGGTCTGTAGGAAACCGCAAAGTAGTATTATTTTTAAACAAAGCAGCGTTACATGGGGCTCTGTATTCTTGATATGCTGGGAGCAACCAAACGATGGGAGGCATAAGAACGTGTTGAAGGTAGCTATTATCGGAGCGGGCGCGATTTCAGCGGCGCATATGGAAGGATATTTGCAATTTCCGGAGCGATGCCGCATTGTTGCAGTCAGCGATATTTATGTTGAAAAGGCGCAGGAGCGCATCGACCAGTTCGGGCTTGAGGCCCGGGCGGTCAAGGATTACAAGGAGCTTTTGCAGGAGGATATCGATCTCGTCTCCATCTGCACGCCGCCCTATACGCATGCGGAATTGGCTGTCCAATTTATGGAAGCCGGTGCTCATGTTCTGGTGGAGAAGCCGATGGCCTCTTCTCTTGAAGAATGCGACAGGATGAATGAAGCGGCCCGAAGGACAGGCAAAATGCTATCCGTAGTGGCGCAGAACCGGTTCAAAACGCCCATGATGAAAATGAAGGCGGTTCTGGAGAGCGGCCTCATCGGAAAAGTCCTCCATGTGCAGGTCGATTCGTTCTGGTGGCGGGGACACTGCTACTACGATCTGTGGTGGCGCGGAACCTGGGAGAAGGAAGGGGGAGGGCCGACCTTAAACCATGCCGTGCATCATATCGACGCACTGCTCTGGATGATGGGAAGTCCGGTGGAGCTGCAGGCTATGATGAGCAATGTTGCGCATGACAATGCGGAGGTCGAGGATCTTTCGATCGGCATGCTCCGGTATGCGGACGGCGCTCTGGGACAGCTGACCAGCTCGGTTGTCCATCATGGCGAAGAGCAGCAGCTTATCTTCCAGGGGGAAAAAGCGAGGGTTTCGGCACCATGGAAGGTGAACGCGTCCAACTCGCGAGCGAACGGGTTCCCCGAGCCGAATACAGCGCTGGAAGCTCAGCTTCAAGCTTTGTATGACGGGCTGCCCGAGGTGGCCTATGAAGCGCATACGGGACAAATCGATAATGTATTAACCGCTATAGAGACGGGCGCTCCCGTGCTGATTGACGGTATTAGCGGCCGCCAGACCCTGGAGCTCATCACCGCGATCTACAAGTCGGCCAGCACCGGCGAGAAGGTCAAGCTTCCGCTTACCGAACAAGATCCGTTCTACACAAGAAGCGGGGTTCAAGCTAATGCCACGCGATTTTATGAGAAAAAAACGTCGATTGAAAATTTCGCGTCACAGTCGATTACAACGGGAAGCACTTATCAATAAAAAAAGGGGATCTATAGAACATGCAAAAGAGTGACGGAATGAATTACGCGCCGAAAGGCAATTTTAATGCGGTCTGCGGGCCCGGAGAGTTCATCTTCGCTGCGGCGGCACTGGACCATGGTCATATATACGGCATGTGCAACGGATTGAGGGAGGCGGGCGGCCAGTTAAAATGGGTGTATGACCCGGATCCGGCGAAAGTGGAGGCATTCGTGAACGCTTATCCGGAAGTGCGGGCGGCCCGCTCGCTGGAGGAGATTTTGCAAGATGATGAGGTCAAGCTGGTCGCTGCAGCCGCCATTCCTTCGGACCGCGGGCCTCTCGGGCTTCGCGTCATGGATCATGGCAAAGATTATTTCACGGACAAAGCGCCTTTCACGACACTGGAGCAGCTGGAGGCGGCCAGGAAGAAGACGGCCGAGACCGGACGTAAATATGCGGTCTATTACAGCGAGCGTTTGCATGTGGAAAGCGCGGTTTATGCCGGGCAGCTTATCCAGCAAGGGGCTATCGGCCGCGTCCTTCAGGTGATTGGCTTAGGGCCGCACCGGATCAACGCCAGCAGCAGACCGGACTGGTTCTTTGAGAAGGAGAAGTTCGGCGGTATTCTGTGCGATATCGGCAGCCATCAAATCGAGCAGTTCCTTTATTTCACCGGGGCGAAGGATGCCAAGGTTGTCCACAGCAAGGTCGCTAATTATCATTACCCTCAGTACCCCAACTTTGAAGATTTTGGCGATGCGACGTTGATCGGAGATAACGGGGCGACCGGTTATTTCCGCGTCGATTGGTTGACGCCCGACGGGTTAAGCACCTGGGGGGACGGGCGCTTGACGATCCTCGGTACGGATGGATACATCGAGCTTCGCAAATATGTGGATATCGCCCGCGATCTGACAAGCGACCACGTCTATTTGGTAAATCAAGAGGGTGAGCATCATTTTGCCGTAAACGGAAAAGTCGGCTTCCCTTACTTCGGACAGCTGATTCTGGATTGCCTCAACCGCACGGAGACGGCGATGACGCAGGAGCATGCCTTCAAAGCAGCGGAGCTGTGCCTGATTGCCCAACGCGATGCGATCGATATTGTTAAAAGTCGGGAGTTGTCGTAAAGACGGATTGGTTTTGCCACTGCTTCCGGTATTGGTGCGGTGTGACTCCCAGTTGTTTTTTAAATGTTTTGCAAAAAAAGGAGCAGTTGGGCATCCCGACGGATTCCCCGATGTACGCTACGGATTGATCGGTGGAGATAAGCAGCTTCACGGCCTGCTGCATCCGCCTCGCGATCACGTAGTCGGAAATGCTGGAGCCTGTGCACTCCTTGAACAAGTGGGATAGATGGTGCGGAGACAGATGCAGCTCTCCCGCCATCTTCTCCAGACGAAGCGGTTCGGTATAATGCCCCTCCAGCCAGGCGAGAATTCGCTCGGCTTGGTGGGGTTTTCGCGTTACGCTCTTGCTGATCTGGCCCTTGCTTTTTTGCTCCCAAAGCGGCTTGAATTCGCGGAAGAACGAGATGAGAAACAAGGAGTATTCTTCGAGCGCATCTTTTTTGTTTAAAGCGGGCAGTCTGTGCTCCATGCTTTGCAGCAGCGAGTGAAACTGCATCGACGGTTCAAGCTGATACAGGCACGGATATGGCAGCTTGCTTGTATGAATATGTCTGAAAAAAGCCGCCAGACTGGGCCATTTCTCGAAATAAGCTTCATAGAGCGAAGGCTCAAACTGAATGATGGAGCGAATGAAAGGTGTCTGCCGGGTAACTTCCATTTGGATATGATGCAGTTGATAAGGCTGAAAGAGACAAAGCGTGCCCGAGGTGACTTCGTAGCTTTTTTGATCGACGATCAGCGTTCCTTTCCCTTCATGGACGATCAATATTTCAATGCCTTGATGGGCATGGAACGTGCCTCGAAACGGCTCGATTTCCGTGCTTTGTCTTTTGTAGGCAAAATAAAGCTTAAGCTCATTCAAGTCGAGAGATTCAATATAAGACATATCCTTCACTCCTATCCCTTTTAGCTTACAAAAATAAAGGGGAGTAGGCAAGGAGCAGCGAAAGCCGAAACCTGTCCGGGATTCGGCTTTTGTTTGTATTTCCGAAGGACTGTACCTACGGGCATGCACTAAAGTACAAGTATTAGGGGGAAGATAATACTATAATAGGATTTAAAAAGAGGTGGTAAAATGGAATCTAGCCCAAGCCATGAGCAATTATCCGTTTCAAGGGGCCCCATTCTTATTTGGCTTAGCCTGGTCTATCTCACAGCGATCATTTTAGAAGTAACATCCGCTCCGTTACTGACCCAAATGCTTCTTTTTACAGGACTCATGTGCCTTCATGCGGGTTTGTATTGGTTTTCAAGCCAGCTTGTAACTAAGAGAGCGTGGATGTATTTTGTTATCCAAGGATTCTTGATCCTGGCATGCGGTTACGTTATGCCGAGCGGCTTTGAAGCCGTTCTCATTGGCTTATTCCCGATATTGATCGGTCAGAGCGTTGGAGTTTATTATAACGTGACGAAAGTTTTTTTTGTATGCCTGTTCGTATACATTTTGTATTATTCCGCTTTCGTTTATATTAAAGAAACAAACTATCCGCTGCTATTTTTATGCTTTTTAATCCTGTATACGATTATTACCGTTGCCTATGCCACGTTGTTTTTTCAACAGGTGCACGCCCGAATTCGAACGCAAACGTTTCTTCGAGAGCTGGAGCATACCCACCGGAAAGTAGAGGAGCTGACCTTGGCCAACGAGCGCCAAAGAATGGCAAGGGATCTGCACGATACGTTGGCGCAAGGCCTGGCAGGGCTCATTATGCAGTTAGAGGCGGTAGATGCCCATTTGTCGAACAACAATATACGAAGGGCTCAGGACATCGTGACACAGTCTATGGCTCAAGCAAGAAGAACACTGGGCGATGCCAGAGGAGCCATCGACGATCTGCGCTCCAAGCCTGCAGCGGAAACGGATTTTGCTGAAGCCGTCCGCGAAGAAATCCAACGTTTCACAAATGCCACAGGCATCCATGTGACCTCGGACATAAGAATTCAAGCTCCATTATCCGGTCTCATCATGGAACACGGGCTGCATCTCGTAAGTGAGGGATTGACCAATATAGCACGGCATGCTCAAGCCGAACGAGCCTGGATCGAAGTAATCACTGACAGCGATTCCCTTCTGATCGGGATCCGGGATAACGGCATCGGATTTAACACCCATACAATTGGTAAACAACCTAGTCACTATGGTTTACTGGGGATGATGGAGCGCACCCGATTAATAGGAGGAACGTTGGATATCAGCAGCGGGACTGAAGGCACTCACATAGAGGTCAAGGCTCCGCTTAGGAAAGGAGATTTGTCATGAAACATCAAGTGCTGATCGTAGATGATCATTTTGTCGTTAGAGAAGGACTCAAGCTAATACTGGAAACCAATGATCAATTTCAGGTCATCGGGGAAGCGGAGAACGGAGAGGTGGCTTTACGTTTGCTGGAAGAGCTGCGGCCCGACGTGATCCTGATGGATTTGAATATGCCCAAAATGAGCGGTCTGGAAACGATGCAGGTGTTAAAAGAAAGACAGTATGACGTTCCTGTCATTATTCTTACCACCTATAACGAGGATGAGCTGATGATAAGGGGGCTGGCGTTGGGAGCTAAGGGGTACTTATTGAAGGATACCGGCCGCGACCATTTGTTTCGAACGCTTGAATCGGCCATAAGAGGAGAGACGCTGCTTCAACCGGAAATTACGGCTAGAGTATTTGCCATGAAGGAGCAGGACATGACTCCTGTCTCCAAACCTGAAAAACCGATGATGTCCGAAAAGGAGCTGATCATCCTGCAGGCCGTCGCACGGGGCTTTCGAAGCAAAGAGATCGCGTTCGACATGGGGATTTCCGAACGGACCGTCAAGGCGCATCTGACGAATATTTATAACAAGCTTGGCGTAGATTCCCGTTCCGAAGCTGTAGCGGTTGCCGTGGAGCGTGGAATTCTGCACCTTTAATGCCCGATCGTACATAAGGCGTCTGCCCTTAGGTACGATTTTTTTTGTGCTCAAAACCTATAAGATGAGGAGGCAGATTGAATGAATCGAAGGTCATGAAAGGAGTGCAGGAATGAATCAATTAACGCGTTTTTCTATGAAAAACGTCTCGGCGTTATTCATCATTGTAATCATGCTTTTTGTGGGCGGTTTTTATTCAACGACCAAGCTGAAGGTAGAAAACATGCCCGATGTGTCGTTTCCGGTATTGGTTATAACGACAACGTATACGGGGTCTCCGAAGGATGTAATGGATGAGATTACCGATCCGATCGAAAAGAAACTGGCGAATGTGGAGGATCTGGATTCCATGTCCTCGACATCCAGCGATAATTATTCCACGATCATTCTCATGTTCAAACAGGGAGTGGATATGGACAAGAAAAAGACGGACGTCCAGGATTTATTGGCCGAAGTGACATTGCCGCAAAGTGCGGGCACGCCCAAAGCCTCAACCTTCGGGGCGGCATCATCCCCATCCAACTATTTGGTTGCTTATGCCGGCAGCGGGATGAGCCAGAGCGAGCTGGATAAAGATTTTAAAGACATCATCAAGCCAGGCCTGGAAGGGATTAAGGGAGTCGACCATATCGATTTCATCGGCAACCGCGAGACATCGCTGGATATTCAACTGGATGCGGGCGCGCTGGATTTCTACGGTCTGTCCCCGTCGCAAGTCAGCAATGCCATTAATGCGGCTGCAACCAAGAGCCCGATCGGCAGCGTGGAGATTAGCGGAAACAGCAAAATGACCCGGGTCACAGGCGATCTCCAAAGTCTGTATGACCTGGAACGAATGGAAATAACAACTCCAAAGGGAAGCATCGTTACTCTTAATCAATTGGCGAAAGTCAAGGCTATCTCCGAATCGAAATTTAAAGGAAGACTGGACGGGCAGCCTGCTATTGCCATGATTTTATATAAAGCAAGCAGCGCGAATGCGGTGGATTTCTCCGATGCCATTCATAACAAGCTTCAAGAATGGCAAACCACGCTGCCGAATATTACGTTCAAAAATACGTTTGACAGCGCGGATGAAATCAAGCATTCGATAGATGGCTTGATTCGTGAAGGTATAGTAGGAGCCATTTTGGCAGCGGTCATGATTTTGTTATTTTTACGTAATGTGCGGATGACCCTAATCGTTCTCGTATCGCTGCCGCTGTCCATATTGATTACCTTGCTGTGCATGTATGAGCTGGGAATCACGCTCAATACGATGTCGCTGGGCGGCATATTTATGGCCATAGGACGGGTCGTCGACGATTCAATCGTCGTCATCGAGAACATTTATGCCAAGCTGGAAAAAGCTCATGAGCGGAATGAATCCGTCATTGCCTTGGCCACCAAGGAAGTATCGTCCGCCATCACGTCTTCGACGTTGGCGACCGCGGGTGTGTTCGTTCCGTTGGCGCTGGTATCCGGCTTTATTGGAGAATTTATCAAACCGTTCGCAATAACGATCGTCTGTTCCCTATTGGCTTCCTTGCTTGTTGCTTTAACGGTGATCCCTATGCTGGCCAAGATTCTGGTACTGCGGGGGAAACCGCCGAAGGCGCATCATGACGATTCCAAGCCATCCGGGTTGACCGAGTTCTACGAGAAGGCGCTCATCTGGAGCTTGAAGCATCGTGTCAAGACGCTGCTTCTATCAGGTCTCGTGTTTGTGGCTACGATTGTCGTTACTGTTCCTTCGCTATCGGTATCGCTGATGCCGAGTGCAAAAACGTCCCAAACCATGTACTTTCAAATCAAGATGCCTTATGAAACCTCGTATGAATCAACTGACGCAAAGACCAAAGAGCTTGAAATGATCTTGTCGGATAAAAAGGATTCCAACGGTGAACCGGTGTTTACCTTCGTCGAAGCGTTGGTAGGGTACGCCGGCGATGATAAAGAACGAACTCCTTACGCGTCGCAAATTTTCGTTGAATTGAACGATAAGGTTGATGCTGATAAAGTGAAGGATCAGGTCAAAGCTTTCATCCTCTCCGAGCTGCCTGCCGGCTCTGAAGTAGAGCCCAAATCGATGGGAGGAAGCATGGGGACATCGCCCGACTTTGAGTACAGCCTGCAAGGGGAGGACCAGCTTCAATTAGAGAAGGCGGCGGCGATGGTAAAAGCCAAGCTTAACACGATACCTGAGCTTACGGAAGTGGAGGACAATCTCAGCGACGCCAAGACGGAGATCGAGATTGCCGTTGACCAGAGCAAAGCCAGAGCGTTCGGCTTAAATCCCGCAACCGTGAGAGACACCGCGCGCGCGTGGATCCAGGAGCAGAAGCTGGGCGACTTGAAGTTTGACAATATTGTCTATGCCACCAAGGTGTCTATGGATAAATCGGACAAAGATACGCTCGAAAAGCTGGGCAACATTCCGTTGAAGAGCGATAACGGCTCGGTTGTTTTATTGAAAGAGGTCGCTAAAGTGAATGAAATCAAAGGAGCTGCGTCATTGACGCGCGAAGGTCAGCAGCAGCTTGTCAAAGTGACCGCCAAAATTACCGGACAAGATAAAGGCGGCATCAGCAGCAAAGTCGGGCAAGCTCTGAAGGAGCTGGAGCTTCCCGACGGGGTAACGCCGAAAGCCGGCGGGATAACGGACGATATTAACGAAAGCTTCTCCCAATTGTTCGTTGCCATGGCTGCAGCCGTGCTTATTGTTTACTTGATCATGGTTCTGGCCTTTGGCAATGCGAGCGCACCGTTCGCCATCCTGTTCTCGCTTCCGCTTGCCGCTATCGGCGGACTGCTGGGTCTATTCCTTACAGGTGAACCGCTTAATGCCACCTCCATGATAGGATTTCTGATGCTTATCGGAATTGTGGTCACCAATGCCATTGTTTTGATAGATAGAGCGCAGCAGCTACGGGAAGAAGGCTTTATAGTCCGCGATGCGTTAGTCCAAGCCGGCAAGGTGCGGCCGCGTCCCATCATAATGACCGCCGGAGCGACGATTGTCGCGCTGCTTCCGCTCGCGCTGGGATTTTCAGGTGAAGGGGTTCTGATCGGCAAAGGACTCGGCATTGTAGTTATCGGAGGCTTGCTGACATCTACGGTGTTGACACTGGTTGTCGTTCCGATTGTCTACGAGCTGATCGAGCATATGAAGCTTGGATTCGCAAGGAAATTAAAGCGGCAGACAAGCAATGAGCTCCAAGCATAATAGATAGAGATACAGAGGAGGTTTTCCGATGAAGAAGGCTAGTCGGGGGAGAAAAGGGAAAAAAAGAGCGGTTTTATTACTAATGTTCATTGCAGCGGTCATCGCGACGTCAGGCTGTTCCGCAGGCACAGGTCTGGCTACCGTGCAACTGGAGCCAAGACCGGTCAAGACGGAGCTGATCAAGAAACAGACGATCGGCGCGCCTATAGAGCAAGTAGCGGAAGTTAAGGCGGGAACGACGTTGGATGTTGTCGCCAAAGCGAACGGGGAAGTGGTGAACGTCCTGAAGAAGCGCGGAGATTATGTTGAAAAAGGAGACGTGCTGTTTGTCATCGACAGCAAGGAAGCCGAAATCTCCAAAAGGAAAAGCGAGGTTGCGCTTCAAAATGCACAGGAAGCATTAAAGAAAGCGAAGGACGACAAAGCCATCAATCATCAAAGCTTGCAGGATGAGGTTACTCGCGCACAGACCGCTTTGCAAAATGCGCAGCAGGATTACAATAAGCTGCGCAACGATTTCGACTCGGGTGTCATCACGCAGCACGAGGTCGATCAAGCGAAGCAAGCGGTGGATAATGCGGCGATGAGTTTGCAATCCGCTCAGAACAAGCTGAACGCCAATGATAATTCCAATTCGTTGGCGTCCTACGAAACCCAGCTTCAAACAGCGCAGCTGACTCTCGATGAGGCTGCTATGTCCTTAGAGAATTACAGTTTGAAAGCGCCCGGAAGCGGTGTTTTAACCGATTTTAATGTTGTGGCGGGCCAAGTGGTATCGTCTTCCTCAGGGAAAATAGGCCAAGTCCAGCAGATCGATCCGATCAAAGTGACGGCCGAATTGTCGGAAAACAATGTTCAGCTGGTTAGAGGGAAGCAGGAGCTTGTATATTATGACCCCGATACTCCCTCGGTCAAAGGAACGGCCAAAATCAGCTATTTGGCGCCCATTATGAGCGCAGCTACCAAGACGTACTCGCTGGAGCTGGAGATTCCGAACACAAACCGGCAGCTTCAACCGGGCAAAAGATTCATGGTTCAGCTTACGACGGAAGCGGAAGAGCAAGTTATTGCCGTGCCTACGTTAAGCGTGATCCGTGAAGACTCCGACGCCTACGTTTTTGTGCAGCAAGGCAATCAGTATCAGAAGCGTAAAGTTTCGCTTGGGCGTATTAACGGGGAGTATCAGGAGGTGCTGACCGGTGTTAAAGACGGCGAGCAGCTCGTTGTAACCGGACAGCATACGCTCAAGGACGGCCAACAGGCTGAACCTGCGGCACCGGCAACGAATGCCAAATAAGCATGGAACATCATCAAGAAGGAGCGGTAGATCATGAAGAACAAAACGTGGAAAACGAGTCTTACAGCCATGCTGCTAAGCGCAGCGATGATTCAGTCAAGCGTCCCGGCTCTTGCGGCTTTGGCCCCGGAACCGGCTGTATCGGCGCCAAGTAGCAACTATGGGTTAACGGACGACATTCGCGCCGCAATCAAGAATGTTTCCGTTATTCCAACGGCATCGGGATCGCAAATTGCGGCAACAGTGCGTCTGTATAACGGGGGGGCTGCTCAGAACCGGGTGCCGGAGCATGAACTCCGCGTGCGAACGACGGGCGGCGTAGAGTACAAGCTTGTCCCGAGTGCAAATAACAAGACGGCTTTGCAGCCTAAGGAAATTAGCGAATTGGTGTATATGGCGACGGTGGAGAGTAAAGAGATTACCGGTATCGACCAGCTATCATTTGTTCACACCGATGTTTATACGTATCCGAAGCAAGAAACCACGCTGCTCTCCATGCCCGCAACGTCAGTATGGTACGGGAATAACGGAACGAATCAGATGGTTTCGCTCCCATGGGGCCAGCCTTTCAGCATCCCGGGAGTCAATTCGGATCTGGTGTACACGCCAGCCGAAGTTTCTAAACAAAGCGCGAGCGCAGCTCCTGCGGCATCGGCTGAAGCTTCCAAGCAAAGCACGGCGGCCGGGCCGGTTCTTCTGGTCACTTTATTAGCCGAAAATCCGAGTGCAGGCCGGCAAATGATCCCATCATTTCGGATCGACGCTCGATCCGGCCAAAAAACGTACGAAGGCAAACGTTCAGAAACCGATCCGGTTTCGTTGGAGGCAGGCGAAAAAGCATATATTCATTTTTCCATCCCGGTTGATCAGGATGCAGCCATGACGGATCTGCTCGTGGTTTCGACAGATGCGTTTATTTCCAAAACAGGGAATCAGGAAGTGCCCATTTCCACAGGAAAAGCGGCCATAGCTTGGCCGACTGCGGATCAAATGAAAAGCCCTGCGGTGTCGTATACGATGGGAACCCCCATCCCTTTCGATTCCTTAACCAAGGTGATCGATAAACAAACCGAAGTTTCGCTGGTGGAGCTCCATTTGCACGAAAACCCGGAATCCGGGTACAAAACGGCCATTGCCAAGCTCAAATTTACGAATAACGGCAGTTCTCCCGTCTCTATGCCGGAGCTTCAAGCTGAATTGGCCGATAGCAACAGCTTAACCTTCACAGGTGTGCGTCAAACGAACGTATCTCCAACACTGGAACCTGGATTAAGCTACATTGCAGCCTACTCCTTTCATCTGCCTCGTTCCGAGAGCGGCGGTCAATTCCAATTAAAGCTTCTTGATCCGCTTACGGCAGCTCCTTACAAGACAACTGTCGCTTCGATTCGGACGGGGGCGCAGCAGGAAGAGGGCGGGGATACGTTCTCCATGTATCCGTATGATATTACACTGAATGATTATAGCGTCAGCTACTCGACTATGGCCGGTAATCCTATTACCTATACGTACAAGATTAATGTTGATATGGATATCAAACAGAAGGAGAATGTCGTTGTCGATACGAATTTCCCGATGCTGCGATTCGAAATTGTCGATCCTGCGGGCCGGATTGTCGGCACGACGGACGCTTCCTTTACGGGTCCCAAAAAATTGATCAGCGGCAAACAGACGATTAATTCAAACAGCATCCAATCCGACGAATTCTCGTCTCCAATCACCGTGAATATGTACGAAGTCATTACAACGCCGAACGGCGAAGCTGAACGTCTGGTCAAGAGCTTTCAACAATAGCCTGCCCTTAAAGTGAAAGCGGGCCTACCAAAGAACCTTCCTTTTATGCCGGAAGGTTCTTTTATTTAGAGGAAAATGTAGATTTCATCGTATGTTCTCATCATAAGGAACTACACGAATAATCTCATCAATTCCTATCCTTCTTCCCCTCAAATTATTATTTGGTATATTTTACTGTGCAAAACAAATGGAAACAACAAAAATGATTGGCAGCCTGTGATGGGGTACGGGTGCTGCTGGCGGAAGTTGGAATGAAAAGCCGTTATATGGATAAAATAATGGTGCGTTTACAAGATGAAACGGCCAGTAAAGGAATCGATTGGCAGGGAGAGTGCTATGCGGACACGAAATTCTACCCGTAACGTCAGCTTCGAATCCGATGATCACACGGCATTGGGTCCGGAATTGGACCGTAATGTTGAGGCACTCAAACAGGTATTGGGTGAAGCCGACGATGTTTCGTTCCGCTCCTTCTTGATAGCCGGAAGGGTTAGGGCGGAGCTTGTCAGCATCCCCGGCATGTCGGACAAGCAGGAGATTGACAACAGTGTACTAAAGCCGCTTATGCAATCCCAGGACGTGGTGTGTGCCGATTTGCAAACGGTTAAGCACAGACTTTTGCACGTCGTGTCCGCCGATGAGGCTTCGACCGTTGAGGAATGCGCGGGACAATTAATCAAAGGGTATCCCGTGCTTCTGATTGACGGTTGCACCGGTGCTTTACTGCTTGGAATTCCCCAATGGGACAAGCGAAGCGTAGAAGAGCCGAAGACCGAACCGTCGCTTCGGGGGCCGCGAGAAGGTTTTACTGAATCGATTGAGACCAATCTGTCGCTGTTGCGGCGCAAAATCCAGAGTGTCAAGCTAAAGCTCAAATCGCAAAAGATCGGCCGCTATACAGGGACGGAAGTCTATATCGCTTATATGGATGACCTGGCTAAGCCTTCCTTGCTGCAAGAGGTGCAAAATCGACTCGAACGTATTGATCTGGACGGTGTACTGGAATCCGGATACATCGAAGAACTGACGGAAGACAGCCCGTTCTCGCCGTTTCCTCAACAGCAATTTACAGAACGGGTCGATATAGCGGCTGCTAGTTTGCTCGAAGGCCGTATCGTTCTGCTGGTTGACGGTACGCCCGATGTGCTGATCGTACCCGCGACACTTGCGACACTTCTACAGGCTGCGGACGATTATTACAACCGAGCGTTATACACCAGCGTTCTGCGCTGTTTACGCTACATAACGTTGCTCATTTCCATGATTCTTCCGGCGATGTACGTCGCGATTTTGAATTTTCATCATGAAATGGTACCGGGCAAATTATTGACCAGCATTGCCTCCGCACGTGAGGCAATTCCGTTTCCGACGTTCGTGGAGGTGATGATGATGGAGCTCGCATTCGAGGTGCTGCGAGAAGCTGGGCTTCGCCTTCCGCGGCAGATCGGTTCGGCCGTTACGATTGTCGGCGCGCTTGTTGTTGGAGAAGCTGCAGTATCGGCGGGGCTCGTGTCGGCGCCGATTGTCATCATCATCGCGTTCACGGGTATTGCGGGATTTACGGCTCCCCATTATTCGTTGGAGCTCGCCATACGCCTTTTGCGGCTGCCGCTGATCGTGCTAGGAGGGACGCTAGGCATGCTTGGAGTTATGTTCGGAATTATAGCTGTTGCCATCCATTTGTGTATGCTTCGCTCTTACGGTGTCCCTTATTTATCTCCGTTCGCGCCATTTGAGGCAAGTGAAATGAAGGACACAGCGATTCGGGCTCCAAGGTGGAAAATGACGATGCGTCCCGGTTTTTCGAGTATGCGAAGCCGCCGGCGACTAGCCCGAGGACAGAAACCGGAGCCCGGTAAAGGAGGCAGAAGCTAAAGGAATATGGTGAGTAAATGGGCATCTTCCTGGATATTTGCCTGCAAATGGCTTACATTCGCGATGGTGGTGACAGCTTTGCTATTGTCGACTGGCTGCTGGGACCGAAAGGAAGTGAACGATCTGGCGATCGTAACAATCGCCGGGATAGACCGGAAAGACAACGGGGAGATCGAGTTGTCAGTGGAGATCGTCGTGCCTAAGCAGGAAGGCGGCAAGACACAGATAAGCGGCAACGCTTCTAAAGAAAGCGGTCCAACTTTAATCTGGTCCGCTTCAGGAGCTACGGTTGCTGACGCAGTCTCCAAGCTGCAACGCAAGCTATCTCGCGCCATCTATTGGGGGCAACTGGAGCTGTTGGTCGTAGGGGAAGCGTTGTCCCGCGATCGTTTTCGGGAACAGTTGGATTATATCGTGCGCGATAATAATATTCGCCTGAGGGTGCAACCGTTCGTCTGCAAGGGGGCCGTGAGCGATTTTCTCGCTTCTGCCTCTCCACTCGAACAAACAAAAGCGGACTTTCTGGGTGGTGAAGCTGATCGCGTCTTCCATCGGTCGATAACGCTTAACCTCTTGGTGCAAGGGCTTGGTAAAAATACGCAATCGGCAATGCTGCCATACCTCGATATCACACAGGAGGGTAACAAAAGTATACCCTATGTGAAAGGTTATGCCGTATTTTCCCGCGAGCGTATGGCTGGAGTGATCCAAGGGGATTCGTTCTCGGGAGCGAAGTGGATACTTCATCAAGTTAAAGGTGATGTCGAGACCGTGAAGATGAGGAAGCCCATTTCGTCACTCATATCAATTGGCATTCTTTCATCCAGCACCCAGCTCGTTACTGAACTGCAGGAGGGAATGCCAAGAATTGAGGTCGGGATTGAAGCCGAGGTGAACGTCGTTCAAAATACAACTCGCTTTAAAACGTCTGATCCGAATTTCATCCGTCAAGTCGAAAAATCGGCATCCGACGACATACGACGCAATGTAGAGACCGCAATTAAGCAATCCCAAGAGATGGGGGCTGACATTTTCGGTTTCGGCGAAGTGATTAATCGCCATTATCCTGGAGAATGGCAACAATTGCAAGACCGCTGGGACATGATTTTTCCTTCTATGCAAGTCAAAGTGGAGGTCAAGGTGAACGTTCGACATATCGGGATGTACAACGAGCCCACCGGATGAACCGCAATAAGAGGTGTGAGAGCCAGTGACTTGGTTGAACTTAACTGGAGTAACGTGCGTAACCGCGTTGATGGTTTGGGCCGAATGGCGCGGTCTCGAATTCGATTGCAAGAGGGAACGGGCGGCCTTAATTGCCATCGCTGCCGCCGGCTGGCTTGTAGCCGTGCTAGTCCTTGTTTTTCCGAATATGCCCGGACCGATCGAGCTATTCAACAAAATACTCAAACCGCTAGCCAGCGGGTTAAAGTGAGGGGAGAGGTTTGCTGATGGTAGAAGGAGGGAAAATTTCCGCATCACAGCTAGGGCTTCTTTTTTATGCGGTCGCCGCTTACGATGGGATCCTTTTTATTCCGAGGATAACGGGGGAGGAAGCCGGACGAGATCTGTGGCTATCGCCGATCTGGGCTCATTTGATCGGTTTGCTCTTCGTGCTTGCGATGCTTTGGCTTAGCCGTATGTTTCCGACGGAAACCATCATACAGTACAGCGGGCGTATACTTGGTTCGTGGTTAGGCAAAGCGGCGGGCCTTACTGTGATCATTTACGGTGTCAATTTGACTTCTGTCGTTTTAAGAGAGTATGGCGACTTCATTTCTGTCGTCTTTTTGCAAAAAACGCCGGCTGTTGTTGCTATAGGGGGGATGCTGCTTCTTGTGTCCTTCGCGGTCAGGGGGGGCGTGGAGGTGTTGGGTCGGTTGGCGCAGCTGTTCCTGCCGATCACGTTCTTGGTGTTCGGGCTGCTAGTCGTCTTATCGGTTCCCGATTGGGACGCAAATCGTATTTTGCCGATCATGGGTAAAGGGATCGCTCCTTCCGCTAAGGGGGCCATCATCCCCTTAAGCTGGTTCTCCGGCTATTTGATGCTTGGATTGTACTTTCCTTTTGTGTCAGATCAGAGGAAAACGACGAGGTACGTAATAATAACCTGGTTTGGACTCATGGTTACGCTGTCCGTCTCTGGGCTTGTATCGGTTTTACTGTTCGGCAAGCATGCTCATACGTTGAATTATCCGTTCATTGAGGTTGTTCGCTATATTGGGGTTGGGGAATTCTTCCAGCATATTGATGCTTTAATGTTGGCTGTTTGGCTTCTCGGAACGTTCGTTCAATTGACCTCCTATTTGTATACTGCATCATTGGGGGCGGCCCAATGGCTTGGGCTCAAACAATACCGGGCACTGGTTTTCCCGATAGGCTTTTTTATTCTCGCAATCAGCATGTGGGGACCTTCCAGTGTAGACGTTTTCGAGACCTACTTGGGAACGAGTCAAGTCGTGTTCGATTTCTTCTATGTTGCTCTTGGCCTGCTCCTATTCGTAACGGCATGGATTCGGGTTAAAATTCTCCAAAATTAATATGAACTATGTCGTCATAGAACAATCATATGGAGAAAAATTACAAAGGTTTCATATAATATTCCAAAAAGCTGATGTTCACCTTTGGCCTTAAGGGGAACACATGGAACGTGAGGGAAAGCATGGATTTTTATATTGTAGACGTTTTTGCTGAAGAAAAATATCAGGGAAATCAGTCAAATGTGAATATTGCCGCCAAATTAACAAATGGGACCTATGATATCCAGATTGGCGGTAAGGTACAACTGGTTGCAAAGGGAGACTGGTTACTAAGTGTCTAAATACGATTATGGCCCAAAAGGAAAGTTCAGTGTTGAGGTACTACATATGAAGAACCTTTTATGTGGTTTTTATGTTGTAAGTTCCAAGTGAATTTATGAAATGAACGATATTACGTTGTAATTAAATTGTAAATGATGTTATTCCCCGTGGATTCTTTGGTGTGATTCGATTAAGATAAATGTAATGGAATGACATACAAAGTGTGGAGGGTAAGGATGCATTCTTCCTATAGTGATGTGGAGAAAAGAAGGAAAGAGATCTTAAAGGAACTAGAGGAGCACGACAAAGTCTATGTAAAAGAGCTTGCTGAGAAATTCGGCGTGACAACTGAGACCATTCGTCGAGACATGGACAAGCTGGAGAGTCAGAATAAATTAAAAAAAATATTTGGCGGTGCGATCAAAACGAGCCATCAAAAGCTGGAATGGGCATATAACGATCGGGAGTCGCTTAATCTGGAGGTCAAAAGAAAACTGGCGGCCGAGGCAGCCAAATGGGTGGAGGACAACGATATTATATTTCTCCAGGCAGGGAGCACCATCGCCCAAATGCCATCATTCTTAAGAGACAAGAAGGAGCTTACGGTAGTCAGCAATTCCGTTCCGATCATTTTTGAATTTGCTCAATATAAACGAAATGGAGAGTTTGACGGGCGAGTGATTCAGATTGGCGGGGAGCTTCAAGTTTCTTCGATGGGGATGTCGGGTGTACTCGCTCAAGACATGTTAAGGGACATTACTGTAAATAAAGCTTTTTTTTCTTGTGGAGGCTTTACTCCAGAAAATATCAGTACGTTTCAAAGTGAGAGCGCAGTAATGATGAAAATTTTGTTGGCACAAAGCCAAAAGAAGGTGCTGGTAGCGGATGCATCTAAAATAGGAGTCAAACATCTATATAAAGTAGCAAATTTACATGAAGTGGACATCATTATTACGGATACGGATTTGCCTGAAGAATGGAAATCATACATCGAATTATCCACATTAAAATGGGTTTCTACCTAAATTCAAGTGATTTGAGATAAAACAACACGTCGTTTGGAAACAAATGGCGTGTTGTTTTTATTTTGTAATATATTTGTTTTTATATAATTTACAATATATTTACGTTGTTTTTACGCTTGTATTACATTTGTATGATAAGATTTATTTGTAAAAACAACATGAAACGAAAGGGGCAACAACGTTGAAATACCAACTTAGTCATCGTGTCAGTGCGTTAAATCCTTACATCGGAGCGGAATTAAGGGATAAAGTTGAAGCGCTCCGCAGATCGGGACGCAAGCTCATAGCTCTTAACGTGGGCGAACCAGATTTTTCCACACCGGTCCATATCGCTCATGCAGGTATAGAAGCAATAATTAAAGGCGTAACGAAATATACCCCGGTGCAGGGTACATATGAAGTTCGGCAAGCAGTCTGTGAAAAACTCAAGCGGGACAACGGTCTTAGTTATGCCCCGGAGGAAGTGATAATCACCACTGGGGCCAAACAGGCAGTGGCCAATGCGTTGCTCTCGATATGCAACGAGGGGGACGAGGTTCTTCTGCCGATTCCTTGCTGGGGTAGCTACCCGGAAATGATCGCGCATGCAGGGGCGGCTCCCGTGTTTGTTGAAACCGACCCGGAACAAGATTTCGGACTAAGCGTGGAGCGACTGGAAAGTAAAGTAACTTCCAAGACGCGAGCTATTTTGCTCACAAATCCCAACAATCCGACCGGAACGGTGCTTAATCGAGAAACGTTGTATGCCATTGGCATGATCGCCGTTCGTCATCATCTCTACATTATCGCGGATGAAATCTATGAACATTTAATCTACGGCGATAAAGTTCCTTCGATCGCATCTTTAAGTGAGGAAATTAAATCGCTGACGATTACGATAAACGGGTTATCCAAGGCGTTCTCCATGACAGGCTGGCGAATCGGTTACGCCTGCGGCCCACTGCCTGTGATTCGTGCAATGACAATCATTCAAAGCTATACGACCTCCAATCCAAGTTCGATCGGTCAATATGCAGCGATTGCTGCACTGATAGATGAAGGTGACTCGGTAAAGGAAATGACAAAGTCTTTTGATGAACGGAGGAAATATCTGATTCGTGAAATTCGATCGATTCGAGGATTGACGTGTCCCAATGCAAGAGGCGCATTTTACTTGATGGTTGATGTGTCCCGGTATTTTGGTTCTGTTTATGAGAAGGGGACGATCGCCAATAGCAAGGACTTTGCCGAATACTTGTTAGATCAAGCCGGCGTCGTTGTGACGCCAGGGGAAATGTTTCAGGCTCCCCGTTTTATTCGGCTTTCATACGCCACATCTATGACGCAATTGCAAGAGGCAGTTACATTGATTAAGGCGGCGTTGTCTCAATTGGTAATGGGAGAGGAGGATCCGAAATGAATCCATCATCGCTACGTTCATTGTTACAAGAGGGACGATTGCTCCGATTTTTAGAGGCGCATAACGGATTGACGGGATTAATTGTAGATCGGGCGATGGCTACACTCGAGAATGGACAAACCAAGGCTTACGATGGCATGTGGTTAAGCAGTTTATGCGATTCCACTGCTAAAGGTAAACCGGACATCGAACTTGTTGATTTTACCTCCCGACTCGAAACTTTGCATCAAATTCAGGAAATATCTACAAAACCTATTATTCTCGATGGGGACACCGGCGGTCAAATTGAACATCTGGTATTTCATATCAAGACCTTGGAAAGATGGGGCGTCTCAGCCATCATTCTCGAAGATAAGATTGGTTTGAAGAAAAATTCTTTGTTCGGAACGGAGGCCGATCAACAACAAGACAGCATTACTCATTTTCAAAGCAAAATTAGAGCATGCAAGCAAGCACAAGTTCATTCGGACTTTATGGTGATAGCGCGTATTGAAAGTTTGATTTTGAACAAAGGCCTGCCGGATGCTTTGCAGCGGGCCGAAGCGTATGTGCAAGCGGGGGCGGACGGGATATTAATCCATAGCAAAAAGGAACAGCCCGATGAAATCTTTGCTTTTCTGCGGGAATTCAAACTGCAGTTCAAGGATATCACTGTCGTTGTAGTACCCAGCACATTTTCAAGTGTGACGGAGACGGAGTTGGAGTCAGCGGGAGTGAATATCGTCATTTATGCCAATCATCTGCTGCGCAGCGCTTATCTATCGATGAACCGGGTAGCCCATACTATCCTGCAGCAAGGAAGAGCTTACGAAGTGGAATCCGAATGCGAGCCAATTCCAAATATTATTCGAATTCTGTGAGTCATCAATGGATACAAAGGAGTGCATATGGATAATCATAGGGTTTTGGGAAGGCAGAGGGGTTTGAGCGAGCCATCGGTGAAACGCAATAAAAGTATAGTCAAATGGGCGTATGCGAACTTAACTGCTTATTTATTAGTTTTTCCAGCTATTGTTCTACTTTTTATATTTCATCTTTATCCGATGTGTATGACATTTTTTCTAAGCCTGACGGATTGGAATCTGATTGCCCCTGATTTTAATTGGATTTTCGCAGGCAATTATACGAAGATGCTTACCTCGTCCGAATTTTGGAAGGTCGTTGGAAACACGTTTATATTTGGTGTCTTCTCGGTCGGCTTTACAGTCTTACTGGCTACTGTACTTGCTGTTGTACTGGACGAAAAACTGCGGGGCGTCAGGTTGTTTCGTTCGGTCGTATTTTTACCCTACATTACACCCATGGCAGCTATTGGAACCCTATGGGTATGGATGTACAGCCAGGATTTCGGTCTTATCAACTGGGCGCTCGGTTTATTCTCCATTCCTCCTGCCCCCTGGCTGGCAAAGCCGGGGTGGGCAATGGTTGCACTAATCATCACGAAAGTATGGAAGGTGGTTGGCTACTACATGGTGGTGCTGCTTGCCGGCAAGCAGAACATAGCAGAATCGCTGTATGAAGCGGCCAAGATGGATGGAGCAGGAAAGCTGCAGTTGTTTAAACATATTACAATGCCATTGCTCTCTCCATATATCTTTTTTGTTCTTATTGTCGCATTAATCGGCGCTTTTGAGGATTTTGATCTTCTGTATTCGATGACGCGAGGCGGGCCTGCTGAAAGCACAAATATGATGATTTATTACATTTACCAGCATGCCTTCGATTTTTTTGATATCGGCTATGCTTCCGCAGCTGCGACAGCACTTTTTGTTATCCTTCTGCTCATTACATTTATCCAGATGAAGGTTTCCAAAAGGTGGGTGCACTATCAATGAGATGGCAACAATTTGTATTTCGATGGTTCGGATACGCCTTTTTGAGTCTTTTTTCATTCATTATGCTATTTCCTTTTGTTTGGTTGTTGAGCACTTCATTAAAGAGCTTTGACCAGGTGTACGTGTTTCCGCCGACCTTGATCCCGGAAGTATTCCGTTTGGAAAACTACGTAGAAATATGGAAGTCGGCTCCGCTGCTTCGGTATCTATTCAACAGCCTGTTTACAGCAAGCGTCATTATCATAGTGCAACTGCTTCTGATCATCCCGGCGGCTTATGCTTTTGCCAGACTACGGTTCAAAGGAAGCGGCATTCTTTTTCTCTCGGTTCTGGCTACCATGATGATCCCGAACCAAATTACGTTTATCCCTAATTTCTTGACGATCAAACAATTAGGCTGGGTGGATACGTATGCGGGCTTGATCGCGCCATTCAGCGTGAGCGCCTTTGGCATATTTATGCTGCGGCAAGCCTTTATGCAAGTACCGAAGGAGTTGGAGGAAGCCGCCATTCTCGATGGCTGCGGACACGCCAGAATCATGCGCCATCTCATGCTCCCTTTGTCGGGAGCCGCCGTTGTGACGTATATATTGTTGTGCTTTATCAAGAGTTACAATGAATTGTTCTGGCCGCTTATTGTGACCAATAATGAAAATTTGCGAACGGTTCAGTTAGGACTGACGCGATTTATTACAGAAGGAGGAACGCAGTGGAATCTGGTCATGGCCGTTGCTACAGTCATTATCGCGCCATTGGCCGTACTGTTCATTTCCATGCAGAAGTTTATTGTCAAAGGCGTGGCCACTACGGGCTTAAAGTAAGAGACAGGCTATTAAAATAACGAGGTGAAACCATTGAAACGTAAATTCATTAGTAGTGTTCTCGCGACGTCATGTTTGGTTACGGTACTTGCAGGCTGCGGACAAGAAGCTTCCTCCTCATCACAGAACAAGCAGGGGAACCCGGTGCAAATTGAGTTTTGGTATGGTAATGGCGGGGTGATCGGGGAAGCCACGAAGAGTTTGGTTGAACAATTTAATCAATCGCAGAATGAAGTAAAGGTCAATGCGGTGTTTCAGGAGACTACGAATAATATAGGCAAGAAGCTATTGACGGCCATTGTGGGCAATGCTGTACCGGATGTTATTCAGTTGAACGCAAGATTCTGGCCAACCTTTGCTTACAATAAAGCACTGCTGCCGCTTGACTCTTATATTCAAAACGATTCGAAGTTTGATTACGGTGATTTTGTGGACAGCTTTGTAAAGAACACCTTAATCGATGGAAAGACCTACACCCTTCCATTCAATCGGAGTACATCGATCTTGTATTACAACAAAGATATCGTGAAGGAGATCGGGCTTGATCCGGAGCATCCGGTGTCCACATGGGACGAATTGGTGGCTGCTGCGAAGAAAGCGACCGTCGTTAAGGATGGGAAAACAGAACGATTCGGCTTCTCAACCTATTTGCCGCCCCTCTACTACTACTCGTTGATGTGGTCCAATGGCGGTGATCTTTTCAGCCCGGATCAAAAGGAGGTTGTGCTCGACCAAGCGCCGGCGGTTCAAGGTTTGGAGATGTACCGGAACATGATCTATGAGACAAAAACGATGATGCAGCCTACGGGCGGGACGACTACCGACAGCGGGCAGGAACTCGTCAATTTTAAAAATGGCAAGGTGGCTTTCCTGGTGGCCTCGACAGCCGACTTGAGTGAGATTCAAAAAAGTATCAAATTTAACCTTGGCGTCGGTTTCGTGCCAAAATTTAAAGAGTATGCCGTAACTACGTCTTCCGGGGGAAATCTCGCTATTGTAGCGAAGGCCCCTAAGGAAAAGCAAGACGCGGCCTGGAAGTTCATCAAGTTTCTTACCGATAAACAGCAAACCATTTATTTCACCCAACACACCGGATACATGCCGATTCGAAAATCTGCCGTTACAGCGCCTGAAATGGTGAAGTTTTATGAACAAAATCCATTCTTTAAAACCGCTGTCGATGAGCTTCCCTACGGAAAGGCGCTCCCGGTCGTACCTGACTTCGATAAAATCGAAGCAGAAATCCAAAAGGCAATCGGTAAAACCTATGCACAAAATGTTCCGGCCCAAGAATCGATGAAGGAAGCTGCCGCCCAGATACGTGCGATCATGAAGAAATAAAGCATAGCGAAAAAAACGGATGACTATAAAACAAAAAGGAATGAAATCCATGGGAAAAACAGCTGAAAAGAAGAGTCCTTCGGGACGGCGGGTACTCATTATCGGAACGGACGGATTAAGGCCGGATCAGGTTAAAGCCGATACGATGCCTACGTATTGCCAGTTAATGAAAAGCGGGACGGTATTCAAATCTTTTTATTCCGTATATCCGTCTCTTACACGGGTATGCATGGCCTCTTTAACTACAGGATGCTATCCGGGAGAGCATGGACTGATGAACAATCTTATGTATGCTCCTGGTTTTTCGGAAGACGGACTGCTCCAAACAGGAGACCATCGAGAATTATTCCAATTTCAGAAACGAACAGGGGAAGCGTTGCTCTTGCGGCCGACGTTAGGGGACCGATTAGCTCAAGCGGATTTGCGGTTGACAGTTTCGGCTGGAAGCTCGCCCGGTGCTTCGTTGATTTGGAATTTTAATCATCCGCAGCATGTCATGAATCCTTCTACCGACTACGGGATATTGGAGCTTAGCCGGTTGCATGCCGATCGAGGCGCAGCCGCTGCCGAATCGGAT
The DNA here is from genome assembly GCF_002042965.1 of Paenibacillus sp. 32352. Taxonomy (GTDB): domain Bacteria; phylum Bacillota; class Bacilli; order Paenibacillales; family NBRC-103111; genus Paenibacillus_S; species Paenibacillus_S vulneris. The sequence goes on from NZ_MZNT01000001.1 coordinate 768,747, forward strand.
GCCTCGATCCGAAAGAAGGAACGCACTTTATGGGCGACTCGGACGCTCATTGAACAGCAATTGCCTGATGAAAAGAATACCGTTATGGTGCTGTGGCTTCCTGAACCGGACGATACGCAGCATTATTTCGGCATCGCATCGCAAGAGACCAAGCAAGCCCAGAGGCTTGTGGACCAATGTCTGTCCGAGATTTTGGAAGCTATCTCACGACTTGGCATGGAGGATGAATTGGATATATTGCTCATCAGCGATCACGGGCATTCGACAGCAAACATGATAGGCAGCCTGGAACATTATTTGGATCAAGCCCGGAGGGAATTGAACAGAGAACTGAATTTCGTTGCAGTGGATGCTTTTATCTACGGGGACGAAAATCAGGTAGAGGAATTGCAGGCGCTCGCTGACTGGCTATCTGCCCAAACCTGGTGCGGTATGCTGCTGGCGAAAGAACCGCTTCATCAGCAATTGAATCATGCGCTGCCTTTAAGCGCGGTGCTCGGAAGCATTACTCACGACAGAGCCCCTCTGTTAGCCGTTGTTCCAACATGGACCGATGAAGCGAATCAGGATGGCGTTCAAGGAGTTGTTCATTACTTAAACGCCAAAACGGAGAATAAATCGTACCATGGCTCTATCCGAAATGAAGATATGCAGCCGTTTTGCATGGGAATCGGCCCCAGCTTTAAAAAGGGCTATGTAACGCATATTCCGGCGGGCATTATTGACATTGCGCCAACGGTTTTGCACTTGATTGGAGTTACTGGAGAAAGCGGCTTTTCAGGAAGAGTTTTATATGAAGGTTTGCAAGGCTGCGAGGAGCAGGCGGTGCGGCACGATACTGTTAAGCATGAGGACCTCTATGCGGATTCGGAACGAACAAAAGGAATTCGGATCGCGGATGTGAATGGATCGAATTATCTCATCGATTGTTTTTGTGAAAATACAAGAAAAGCGGAAAAGAAAGGATGAGGCGCGATGCCAACAAAATGTTGGGAAGCTAAGGAAGCGGATATGCTCAAGCTGCTGGAGAAGCTTGTTAATATCGATAGCGGGACGTTTTATAAAGCGGGTGTGGATCGGGTAGGGAATGTGCTGGCTTCTGCATATCAGGCTCTGGGATTTCAAGTTAGTGTTGACCGGCAGTCGGAACGAGGTGATCATTTGATCATCGTTCATCCCGAGGCGCAACATCCAAATATTTTGATGATTGGACATTTGGACACCGTATTTCCTGTAGGTACAACGCAAAGCCGGCCTTTTTCGCGCGATGAATTTTTTGCTTACGGACCCGGTGTATATGACATGAAGGCCAGCTTGGTCATGATGCTGTTTGCGATACAATCTTTGATCGAAGCAGGGGACGAGAGTTTCAAGCAGATCAAAATCATTCTGAATTCGGACGAAGAGCACGGTTCGATTTATTCAAGGAATCTGATTGAGCGGGAGGCGGCAGGCGTTAAGTATGCTTTGATCGTTGAACCGAGCGATATGACAGGGAAGCTTATAACCGGTAGGCGCGGTGGTGGTAAATTTGAATTGCTTGTAACTGGGAAGGCGGCGCATTCCGGAGAAGAACCGGAAAAAGGGCGAAGCGCAATTGGTGAAATCGCGTATAAAATTGTTCAACTTCATGCATTGACCGATCCAAATGCGGGCGTACATGTCAATGTCGGGGTGATTAGCGGGGGAACAACCAGCAACACGATTGCTGCACATGCCAAGGCTTCGATTGATGTACGAATGGAGACACCGGAACAGGCTATGGAGCTGGAGCGCAAAATCAAACGCATTTGCTCGACTACAATGATTGAAGGAACAACATCAGTCTTGCAAGGCGGTATTACAAGACTACCGATGATCAAAAGTGCGAATTCCGAGCATTTATTGAGTATCGTTCAAGAAGAAGCGATACAATTGGGAGAGTCGTTAACCGATAAGAGAATAGGGTCAGGGTCGGACGGTAATCTGACTGCGGCCGTAGGGATTGCAACGATTGATGCCTTAGGTCCACGTGGTGGAAATGCGCATACTGCGGACGAATTTTTGGTTATCGAAAGCTTGGTGCCAAAAACAAGGCTGCTCGCTAATATAGTGAAACGATTAAGTCGTGAATAAACCATTTCCTTATCAGGCCAAGTAGGGAGTGCCCCGCCTTCTTTGAGTCAAGCGAAACGACCTGATCCTAAGTTCCTACGGATGCAGCCAACCCGATGTTGTTCAAAGGTGGTATTCGGTAAAATATCAGGCAGAAAAGGAGATGCTGTACTTATGAAATACAGAATAGAGTATGATACAATGGGCGAAATTCAAGTGCCGGCCGACAGGCTGTGGGGAGCGCAAACCCAGCGCAGCATCGAAAATTTCAGAATCGGTTCGGAGCGGATGCCGATGGAGATTATCAGGGCTTTTGCCATACTGAAAAAATCAGCTGCACAGGCCAACAAGGATTTGGGTAAGCTGGATCCGGACAAAGCAGTGGCTATCCAGGCTGCTGCCGAGGAAATATTAGCGGGACAATGGGACGATGAATTTCCGCTGGTCGTATGGCAGACCGGTAGCGGCACGCAGTCCAATATGAATGTGAATGAAGTGATTGCACATCGCGCCAATCAGCTTCTTGAAGGCCAGGGAATCGATAAAAAGGTGCACCCGAACGACGACGTAAACCGTTCACAAAGCTCTAACGACGCGTTTCCTACGGCAATGCATATCGCGGGAGTTCTTGCTGTAGAGAATCATTTGCTACCGGCGCTTGCGAAGCTGAAGGGAACTATGCGCTCCAAAATGGAGCAGTTCGCTGACATCATCAAAATTGGCCGCACCCATCTCCAGGATGCAACTCCGTTAACCTTGGGGCAGGAAATCAGCGGATGGTGGGCTATGCTGGAGAAGACGGAGCAGATGATCACAAGCAGCGTGGATACGATGAAGGAGCTCGCGATCGGCGGCACGGCAGTCGGTACAGGCTTGAACGCCCACCCGAAATTCTGCGACAAGGTAGCCGAGGCGATCAGCAAGGATACCGGCATAACGTTCTTATCTGCAGCTAACAAGTTCCATGCTTTGACAAGCCATGACCAGCTTGTGTTCGTACATGGAGCGTTGAAAGCATTGGCGGCTGATTTGATGAAAATCGCTAATGACGTTCGATGGCTCGCGAGCGGGCCGCGGTGCGGCATTGGAGAGCTGGTGATTCCTGAAAACGAGCCTGGAAGCTCCATCATGCCTGGTAAAGTGAATCCGACCCAGAGCGAGGCCATGACGATGGTTGCCTGCCAGGTCATGGGTAACGATGCGGTGATAGGCTTCGCGGCAAGCCAGGGCAATTTCGAGTTGAATGTGTTCAAGCCGGTGCTGATCCATAACTTTCTGCAATCAACCTGCCTGCTGGCGGACGTTATGGTGTCGTTCAACGATCATTGTGCAGTAGGTATTGAGCCGAACCGGGAAGTGATTAACCGGTACCTGCAGGAGTCGTTAATGCTCGTCACTGCATTAAATCCTCATATCGGGTACGAGAAAGCGGCTATTATCGCCAAGTTGGCTCACAAGGAGCATCTTACCTTGAAGGAAGCGGCGATTCAAAGCGGATTTTTGTCTGCGGAACAGTTTGACCAATTCGTCCGCCCGGAGCATATGGTGAGCCCGCAGAAGTAATCGGAGGAAGAGATTAAGGATGCTCTGTTCGATGGTCATCGAGTGCCTCAGGATGGCAAAGAAGCGGGTTATGTACCGTCATAAGTGTAAAGGTACGAAAAAATGCCGAGTTCAGGAGCAACTTAAGCTCCGACTCGGCTTATATTTAGCGATATCTCGGCAATCAGGTTGATGAAGGCCATGTGGCGTTCGAAGGCAAACGCTTTAAGCATCATGGCTTACTTAAAAATACTTAATCCAACTCCAATCAAGTAAGGTACTAACCACAATCCCCAAACCACCAAGCTAAATGTATGGAATTGACCAATTTGCTTTTCCTTCTTCCTCCATAATACAATTGCTGCCCATATTGCATGAATTAGCATCAATAATAGGGCGACCATGCCGGTAATACCATGCAAATTAATCTCTTTGTTTGGATTCAGCTGCCCCATAAAACCAGTGCCAATTCCATCAAACAATAAACCGGAAAAGAAGAAAGCAAGATGCTTCGGTTTCAGTCGCCCCGAAATTTTTTCAGCCCAAACACCGATAGTATAAGCAACCAACGCCAAGTTTATAAACAAAACCGCAAAAAATAGCAACATAATTTCCTCCTGATTAGTTTGTGGTTGAATAGTCAATTACGACTAATACACGTTGATTATATACCCCGATTTTCGAATAGTCAATCCTGACTATTCCGTTTGTGACTATTTACCAATTTGCTTTGAAATATACAGGTTAGAACCTATATAAAAAGGGCTCTGCGCTGCTGCGCAAAGCCCTATAAAAATAATTGTACCGATCGAAATTTATTCATTTTTTAATTTTTCAATTACAGATTTCAACCAGTCCCTCTCAGCCTGTTTGCATACAAGATGATGTTCGATAGATAAATCAATCCCTCTTGAGAAATTATGTTTAGGTGTTTGCTGCAATTCTTCGATCTGTTCAGTCAAACCATTCAAACGTAACAAGAGACAATCGATCGCTTCTTCCTTGGACAGATGGTCCATAAACATAAGTCCAATATCACCTTTGAAAGAAGTAGTATCCTGCTCGGACAGGTTCCCACGAAGTAGTAAGTAAAATTCCTCTTCCCCGGCAGGAGTAATGGAGTATACTTTTCTTGGCGGGCGATTTCCTTCCTGGTCCTCGCGTACGCTGATAAAGCCTGCAGTGTTCAGCTTGTCCAAAATGGAGTAAGCTGTAGCTTTTTTCATGGAGGTAATCCGGCTCAAATTTTTATCGATAAATTCATTAATTTGATAACCATGCAGACTTTGAGACTTCAATATTCCAAGCAGCAGCAGTGTTCTTTCATCCATAGACTTCCCCTTCTGCTCTATCCAATTTGTTTTATTATATATTACAGCAATTTCATTATTTAATAAAGTTTCGTGGAATATTCCACCATTATGAAATATTTATAATACCTTAATAGGACGACGAAAGCTGCTCATGCAGGTTCATACAGACCTCGATGGGCAGCTTTTTTTACCCGCCGGCAGCTTGTATTCGACGATATGGTGGTTTCCACAAGGTTGATATTTTTAAAAAATTGGTTGAGATCCTTTGTCGTCAAGATTTCCATATTTAGCTATAATTCATTTGTAGCGCTTTCATCAATACAACATAATGGGGGATGAGAACTTTGAAAAGAACTCTGTTTATTGCGTTGGCCTTTGCCTTAGCTACTTCGGCTGTGCTAAGCGCTTGTACCAGCAAGCCCGACAACACTGCAAAACCGGGAGCGCCAACGAAGCTAACGTTCTGGACGTTCGTCGACCTGCATCAGAAATATTGGGAGAGTATGGCGCAGAGCTGGAACCAATCGCACCCGGATGAGCAGATTCAATTGGAAGCGACGACCATCCCGTATGATGATATGCATTCCAAGCTGCTCATTGCTCTGCAGACCAAGACGGGGGCGCCCGATCTGGTCGATATCGAGCAAAGCAAATTTCCGAATTTTGTTCGGGGACAAACGAATCTGGTTCCGCTCGACGATATCGTGACTCCGGCATTACCTGACATCGAGAAATCACGCGTTGATATTTACAGCAAGAACAGCAAATATTATGGAATCGATTATCATGTAGGGGCTACCGTGATTTATTACAATAAGGAGATTTTAGATAAGGCCGGTGTGAATCCGGACACTATCAAGCTATGGAGTGATTTGGAAGCAGCAGGCAAACAGGTTCTTGAAAAAACAGGCAAGCCGATCATTACTTTTGAGGGAAATGGTAACTGGTCCTGGTGGCCGGCGATTTCGCAGCAGAAATCGGATCAAGTCGACGCACAGGGCAACGTGACGATCGATAATGAGGTTAATATTAAGACGATGCAATTTTTCCAAAAGCTTGTTAATGAGAAGGTAGCGGCAGTAGCGCCCGGTGCCGGTCATGATACAGAAGAATATTTTGGCTATATGAACAGAGGCGGTGCTGCATCGGTATTTATGCCGTTCTGGTTCATGGGACGTTTTACCGATAAAATGCCGGATTTGAAAGGGAAAATGATCATTCGTCCGATGCCTGCATGGGAGCCGGGCGGGAATCGATCCGCAGGCATGGGAGGCACTGCGACCTCCATTACCGATCAATCCAAGCATGTGGAACTGGCAAAAAAATTCCTTGCCTATTCTAAGCTGACTAAGGAAAGCGGGATTCAAATTTGGAAGCAGCTTGGATTCGATCCTATCGTCACGGCAGCCTGGACGGACCCGGCAATGAAACAATCGAACAAATTCACGGACTACTTCGGCAACGATATATTCGATACGTTATTGAAAGTGAAAAATGAGATCGTGCCAGTTAACATCACCGATAATGAGCCGCTGGTATTTGACGCCATTCGCAATAAAGCGATGCCGCAGATTTTCCTGGAAAAGAAAGATCCCGCTCAGGTATTAAAAGCCGTAGGGGACGAACTAAGAAAAAAATAGTCGGTATGCCTGTCGCTGGCATAGCTAAATTAGTCTATGCCAGCGTACAGGATGGATGCGGGTGAAGGGGTTGAAACATGCTCAGTGAAAATGGAATAGCCAAGGTGCATGCGGTCCGCAAGAAGAGAACGAAAACGGTTCGTTGGGCACCGTACTTGTTTATATCGCCATTTATCCTATCTTTTTTGCTTTTTTTCGCGTACCCGATAGTCAGCTCTTTCATCATGAGCTTCCAGCATATTGAGTCAGGGGAAGAGACTTTTATCGGCTTCGATAATTACATCAAGCTGTGGAATCCCGATTTTTTCAAAGCGATCCTTAACAACGTCAGCTATACCTTTTGGACTATTCTTGTACTAATTCCGATTCCCATGGTGCTCGCAGTGTTCCTGAACTCGAAGTGGCTGCCGGGACGCAACGTCTTCCGTTCGGCTTTGTTCATACCTGCATTGACTTCGGTTGTCGTGGCCGGGGCTATTTTCCGGCTTATCTTCGGCGAGCTGGATGGATCGTTGATGAACTCCGTGCTGCATGTATTCGGACTGCCCAGCCAAAAATGGCTGCTGCATCAGCATTCGGCCATGTTCGCTATGGTTGTGTTGGCTTCCTGGCGATGGATGGGCATTAATATTCTCTACTATTTATCCGCACTGCAAAGCATACCGCGGGATTTGTATGAGTCTGCCGAGATCGACGGGGCGGGGATAGGTGCAAAGTTTTTTCGTATTACCGTTCCCATGCTAAGACCGATCACCATTTACGTTCTAACGATCAGCATTTATGGCGGGTTCGCGATGTTTACCGAGAGCTATATGCTGTGGGCCGGGAAGCCTTCACCCCAAAATATCGGACTCACTATCGTCGGATATATTTACCAGCAAGGGTTTCAGTACTTTAATCTCGGTTACGGTGCTGCGATTGGGATAGCCCTGTTGGTTATTACCATGCTCATCAATCTGATTCAACTACTCTGTTTTGGCTTGTTTCGGAAGGAGGAATGACCGGTATGGAATCGAAACGGACCCGGATCGTGCCCCGTGCGATTCTCGCGCTCCTGTTTGTTATTTTATCCATCATGGCACTGTTCCCGCTCTATGCACTGCTGCTCGGTTCCATGAAGCCGGCGACCGAATTTTTCCGCTATGGGCTGAATGTCCGGTGGGATTTCTCGTTGATGAGCTTCAAAAACTATCAGGCGATTTTCGAGGCTAAGGGCGCAGCACGCCATTATTTTACTTGGTATAAGAACAGTATCGTCATTACGGTCTTGTTCACTGTCATCAGTCTATTGTTATCCTCTTTGGTCGGATACGGTTTAGCCATGTATAAGTTTGTTGGCAGAAATTTAGTGTTTTCCCTTGTGCTGCTAACTATGATGGTTCCAGTAGAAATCATTATTCTTCCTTTATACAAGGAAATGATTGCCCTTCGGCTGATCAACACGATCTGGGGTATTATTTTACCTTTTGCGGTTGCTCCGCTGCCGATATTTTTCTTCCGCCAGTTTGCTTTAAGTCTGCCCAAAGAGTTCATGGATGCTGCGCGGATGGACGGCTGTTCCGAAGGTGGCGTATTTTTTCGGATTATGATGCCACTATTGGTACCTGCCTATGCCTCCATGGCAATTCTGCAGGCGCTGGCTAGCTGGAACAATTTCTTGTGGCCGATCATTGTTTTGCGTACGACCGATCAGTTTACTTTGCCTATTGGGCTGGCTACGTTCCTGTCTCCACTCAGCGATAACTATGATGTTTTAATTGCCGGAGCTGTGCTGTCTATTGTGCCGATATTCATTTTATTTGTGTTCTTCCAGCGCTTCTTTATTGAGGGGCTTACCGTTGGCGGGGTTAAGGGATAGAGAAAATAAGAAGATGAGAGTGGTGCTTGCATATGACGAACCAAAAGCCGATAATCGAGAGCGGTTCAATTTCATTACACGTACGAATCGCAGACCCTTTCTGGTCCCCCTATATTCAGCTTGTCAAAAACATCGTGCTTCCCTACCAATGGGATGCATTGAACGATTTGATTAAGGGCGCCGAACCAAGTCACGCCATACGGAATTTCCGGATCGCCGCGGGTGAAGAGCACGGGGAATTCGGCGGCATGGTCTTTCAGGACAGCGATGTATACAAATGGCTTGAGGCTGTCGGGTTTATGTTACAGGCAGAGCCTGACATGGAATTGGAGCAGGTAGCGGATGATGTCATCGAGCTGCTTGAGAAAGCGCAGCGGCCTGATGGCTATTTGAATACGTATTTTACATTGAAGGAACCGGACGGCCGCTGGACGAATCTGGCGGAGTGCCATGAGCTTTACTGTGCGGGCCATTTGTTTGAAGCGGGTGTTGCGTATTACCAAAGTACAGGCAAGCGCAAGCTGCTGGATATATGCTGCCGGTACGCGGATTACATAGATACGGTATTCGGAAGCGAGCCTGGGAAGCTGCAAGGTTATGACGGACATCAGGAAATTGAGCTTGCCCTTATGAAACTGTATGAAGCGACAGGGGAAATGCGGTATTTGCGTCTTAGCCAGTTTTTCCTTGACGAACGCGGGAAGCAGCCCGGCTTCTATGGTCAGGAATTTGTGAAGCGGGGGAAGAAGGTGCATTTTCCCGAGCTGGATATCGTCCACGATTTGAAATACAGTCAGGCGCACCTGCCCGTCCGCCAGCAGGACACAGCCGTAGGTCATGCCGTTCGTGCCGTATATATGTGCACAGGGATGGCCCATGTTGCGGCAGTCACTCAAGATGAAGGCTTGATTGAAGCGTGCCGCAAGCTGTGGTCCAATATGGTCAGGAAGCAGATGTATATTACCGGGGCTATCGGCGCCATGGCTTATGGGGAGTCTTTTACGATAGATTACGATCTGCCGAACGATACGATCTATGGGGAGACGTGCGCTTCCATCGGTCTTATCTTTTTTGCGAAGCGAATGCTGGATTTGGAGCCTAGAAGCGAGTATGCCGATGTGCTCGAACGGGCCTTATACAACGCGGTTCTAAGCGGGATGGCGAGAGACGGCAAGCATTTCTTCTATGTCAATCCGCTCGAAGTGTATCCCAAAGCTATTCAGATTAACCCAAAGTACGCCCATGTCAAATTACAGCGGCAGCCATGGTTCGGCTGTTCCTGCTGCCCTCCGAATATTGCCAGATTGATTGCATCTTTAAATCATTATGTATATTCTCAGAGGGATACGATTTTATATACTCATCTCTATATTGGAAGCGAGGCCAACGTCGTTCTTGGGGAACAGCACGTAACCGTCGTCCAAAGCTCCGATTACACTACAGATGGCTGTGTCCGGTTCCGGGTGCAGACAGAGAAGACGTCCGCCGCTTTTACCCTGGCATTTAGACTGCCGGAATGGTCCGACCGGATGGATTATCGGGTAAACGGTGTACGTTATGAACCTGACATGATAAGGGACGGCTATGGATTCATCACAAGAGATTGGCAAAACGGCGATACAATCGACTTGCAGTTTGACATGACGGTCCGGAGGGTAAAAGGGCATCCGCTCATCCGGCAAACCGCCGGACAAATCGCTCTTCAGCGGGGACCGTTCATCTATTGCATAGAAGAAGCAGATAACGGGAAGGAGCTTCACTTATTTCAGCTGCAGGGAGACAATACTTACAAAGTAGAGTACGATTCGAATTTGCTTGGAGGGGTGTATAAAATTATGGCCCCGGCAAAGCGCATCGAGGTCCCAGCAGAAAAGGATCATTTGTATTTCAACGATGCGCAGTGGAAGCTGCACCCTGTTCAATCCACCTTCATCCCGTATTATGCTTGGGGCAACCGCGGAGCAGGGGAGATGCGTGTCTGGGTGAAGGAAGGCTAAGTGTCCTTGCTTAAGATGAGCTTTAGATGCCCGCCCGGAAATTTCAAGCACCTAGTGTCGAAGTTGAAAGATAAAAACTCCCTTCAGAACAGGGGAGTTTTTTTATCGTAAGGGTCGGTTTAGTCGTGCATAGGGCGCCCCGGCACAGGTTGGCCGGTGAAATTTTTGCGGAAGTTTAGCGGAGAGATACCTTCTTTATTCGAAAAGCAGGAGGAAAAATAGGAGGCATGCTGGAATCCGCTTTCTTCTGCGATCCTTGCCATCGACCAGTTTGTTTGAATTAATAGCTTCTTGGCTTGCTCGATGCGATATTGAAGCAAATAATCATTCGGTGTCATACCGAACACTTTTAGCATGCATTTGGCCAAGTAGTTGGGATGATAGTTCAAATGCTCCTGCAGCATGGCATTGGAAATTTTTTGAGTGTAGTTTTGACGGATGAATAGTTCGACCTTTTCGGCCAAATGGAAAGCCGTCATATCCGTCGTTGCGATCAATTCCCGGCTAATATGCTGCATAAACAACTGGAAGGCGTTTTGCTTTCTCCAGTTGCGGATCGAACGCGATTCATGCTCCAGCTGAAAAAAATATTCGATGCTGCCCAGTGCCTTCTGCGTTAACTTTACATATTTCGGGATAAAGATCGAGTTTACTTCGGCATGATTCAAAAAAGCGCTCTGCTTATGGTTCTCTATGAGGGAAGCTTGATTTTCCAGACATGCGTTCATATCCTCATATTCTTCCCAGGCACCATGCGTATAAAAATGAATCCAAATGATCTCCGTTTCATGCTCGCAAGGGGCGCTCCCGTAGTGGTGCAAGTCCGGTCTAAGAATAAGGGCATCGTGTTGTTGGATCTGCCAAGTATGCGTGTCCTCTCCTATGAAAAGAGATCCTTTCTTAACTACGATTAAATCGAAGGCTCCGATGTTAGTTCTGCTAATATGCCGTTCTCCCTTTTTGTAGAAAGCGCTTCCGAAATCCAGAAAATAAGGGATCGGAGGGGCAATGAAATGTAATATTTGCGGCTTCATAGACATCCCTCAAAGAATAAATATTTGGACAGCAGCTGTTACGATAATCATACTTGATTCGCTTTCCAAAATAAAGCATCGGTTCAGCAATTATGAACTGATTCTGCAGATTCATTTTGTGGAACTGCTTTTTATCATTCTTAAATGAAGTTTACTCTTTGTTTTACTGAATTAGGGTTTTGGACTTCATTTTCGCATGGATAAATGAACAGAGGTTCGACTCCCGCAGCATACAAGAACCGCTGTTATTTGCGCGCAACGCAGCAGGTTTTACCGTCACACACAGTGATTATTGTGTTAAGGGGGCGTTATGTTCCAAAAAAATACTATAGTATTCGACGCAAAATAATAGAATTACTGAGAATTTTAGATTCTACCACTTTGCATAAAAGTAAGAATCTGATAGAATATAAACAAATACTATAAACTTAGTAGGGATTAATAGGAGGCTCCTTTCCATGCAAAAACTGACGCAGCTGGATCAACTTGATTCCACGCAAGAAATGACGCATTTGGATCAGCTCGAAGCTGAAGCGATTTATATTATACGAGAAGTAGCGGCGGAATGTGAGAATCCCGTGATGCTGTATTCGATCGGGAAGGATAGTTCCGTGATGCTGCATTTGGCGCTGAAAGCTTTTTACCCCGAGAAACCGCCATTTCCTTTCATGCATATTGATACAACGTGGAAATTTAAAGAAATGATCGAATTCCGCGATCGCAAAGCTAAAGAATTTGGGATCGAAATGATTGTTCATTCGAATCAGGAAGGTATTAATCAAGGGATCAACCCATTTGATCATGGTTCCGCGTATACCGACATTATGAAAACCCAAGCATTAAAACAGGGATTGGACAAGTACGGATTTACGGCTGCGTTCGGCGGTGGAAGACGTGACGAGGAAAAGTCGCGTGCGAAGGAGCGGATTTTTTCGTTCCGGAATAAGAACCATGCATGGGATCCGAAAAACCAGCGGCCGGAAATGTGGAAGCTGTTCAACACAAGAATTAATAAAGGCGAAAGCATCCGCGTCTTCCCAATATCCAACTGGACGGAAAAAGACATCTGGCAATACATTCGCAGAGAAAACATTGATATTGTGCCTCTCTATTTTGCAAAAGAAAGACCGGTCCTCCAGCGTGATGGACATCTCATCATGGTCGACGATGACCGATTGAAACTCGAACCCCATGAAAAAATTGAAATGAAGAAGATGCGGTTTCGCACATTAGGCTGCTATCCTCTTACTGGCGGAGCCGAGTCTGAGGCGGATACGCTAGATGCCATCATCGAAGAAACACTTGGTGCAGTTTCATCCGAACGGACAACTCGGGTTATTGACCAAGAAGCGGCTGGAAGTATGGAAAGACGGAAACGGGAGGGCTATTTCTAAAATGAAAAGTCTACTTAAATTTATTACATGCGGAAGTGTAGATGACGGAAAGTCCACTTTAATTGGACATATGCTTTATGATGCTAAGCTCTTGTTCGCCGATCAAGAAAGAGCATTAGAGCTGGACAGCAGGCTTGGCAGTCGCGGTGGAAAAATTGACTATTCCCTGCTTCTTGATGGGTTACTGGCAGAGCGCGAACAAGGGATAACGATTGATGTGGCCTATCGGTATTTTACGACAGATCATCGTTCCTTCATTGTAGCGGATACACCGGGACATGAAGAATATACACGTAATATGGCAGTAGGCGCATCCTTTGCCGATCTCGCAGTCATTCTTGTGGACGCAACAAAAGGGGTCATTACCCAAACCAAACGCCATGCACGGATTTGTTCACTCATGGGAATTAAGCATCTGGTATTAGCTGTGAACAAAATGGATTTAGTGGATTTTGATCAAACCAAGTTTGCGGAGATCAAAGAAGATTTCTTCCAAACGACCGCTGAATTCAACCTTCAAAGCATACAGGTGATCCCTGTTTCTGCTACAGAAGGGGATAATATTACAAAAAAATCGCAAAATACACCTTGGTATGAAGGCCTTCCTTTATTGTCGTACTTAGAAAATGTGGATGTTCATAACACGGATGAAGCGAAACACTTTATGATGCCAATTCAGCGTGTATGCCGGCCAGACCACACGTTTCGCGGTTTCCAAGGCCAGATTGAGGCAGGCAGCATCGCGGTAGGCGATGAGCTGACGACTTTACCTAGCCGCGAAAAGGCGAAAGTCAAACGCATCCTAGTGACAGACCAGGACAGAGACTCAGCCTATGCTGGACAACCTGTAACCATTCAATTGGATCGCGAGGTCGACGTTTCGCGGGGCTGTGTGTTCACCAAAGACAGTCATATAAAAGAGGCTGATAGTTTCAGTGCCACAATTCTTTGGATGGATGATTCCGTACTGACACCAGGTAAAAATTATTTGGTCAAAGTAGGAACGAAAGTCCTGCCAGGCACCTTGACAGCAATTCTGCATAAAATCGATGTTAATACTGGAAATACAGTTCCGGCAGATCGTATTGTCAAAAATGAACTGGCAAAATGCGAGTTTTCCTTATCGGATAACATTGTGTTTGATTCCTTTGAGCAGTACAAAAGCATTGGCGGATTTATTCTGATCGATCGCGTAACCAATATGACATCCGCTTGCGGCGTTATTGATCAAGCCCTTCAAAGCTCCGATAGATTGGTCAAGTTAGATACGGAAATCACCAGAGAGGTTCGTGCACAACAAAAAGGACAGAAACCATTAACCCTCTGGTTCACCGGTTCGGTTTCGGATAAATCACCCCTTGCGAAGGAAGTAGAAAAACGGTTGGTATCGGCAGGCTACCATACCATGTTACTTGAGAATGGCCAGGGAGAATCAGCGCGGCGAATGGTGGAAGTCGCAAAGTGGATGAATGATGCAGGACTTATTGCATTGGTATCGATTGATTCCCCATACGACAACGACCGGGAAATTGCGCGGGACATCCTTGGAAAAGATTATATAGAAGTATATGTAAACGAACCGCTTGCAGGAAGCTCGAGCACAAATGATGCCACCGGGAACCCGGTAATTGAAATCGATACAAGCAAGTATTCAATCGAAGAAGCTGCGAATGTTGTAGCGAAACAAATGATGAAATACTTAATCAATTAGCAGCGCAATCGCGCGGCGATAAAATCTTTTCATTATGCCTACATCCTCGTTAATAGTGATGTGGGCATCCTTTTTTTTATATTCGCAGCATGGGGCAAAAGAATCCTATACTTTTCCAGACTCCATTTGGCTAATTCTTCACTTCCGGCTATTATAGTACTAGAGCGAAAAAAGGGGATGATTCAATGAAGCTGCTCATCAAAGTGGCGCTTGCCGTCGCCGCACTTATACTGATTATGATTATAGCATTTCGCTTACATACGCTGCTCGGGTGGGGACTCGTTATCGTACTAGCCGGGGCTATGGTGTATGTCTCCAGATCAAGCTACTATGCCATTCGAGGCAGCTCGGCGTTCGCAGCCGACCAGTTCGAGCAGGCGCTTGCCTGGTACCGGAAGGCATATAACAGCAAGCCGTGTCCGGAGAACCATCAGATCGGATACGCCTATATGCTGATGAGGACAGGTGAGTCGGTGCAGGCGGAAGCCGTGCTGCAGAAGCTGCTTGGCCGCACCGGCAATCACGAGATCAAGATGCAGGCTTCCTGCAATCTGGCTACCGCATACTGGCTGCAAGGGAAGCGGGACGAAGCCGTCAAAGAACTGGAAGACGTGTTCGAGCAATACAAAAACACGCTAATCTACGGCAATCTGGGCTATTTCAAGCTGATGCACGGCGACCTGAGAGAATCGCTGGAATTCAATCTCGCAGCGTATGAATTCAACAGCGACGATAAGACGATTCTGGACAACTGCGCATTGAACTATTACATGCTTGGCCAAATGACAGAGGCAGAGGCACTGTTCGAGAAACTGATGTCCAAATCGCCGAAACGCGCCGAGCCGTACTATTACTATGCGTTGACCCTTAAAAAGCTCGGGAAGAACGAGGAGGCTGCTGAACAGATGAAGCAGGCGCTCAGCAAGGATCTGTCCTTCCTGACAACCGTCACACGCAGTGAAATTGCTGAAGCAGCCAAAGAGATGAATGTGGAAGAATAGCGATGCTCGGTATGTTCTTTTATTGGGAGTTGGATGACGACGAAGTCGGAAAAGCCCGATCACGTTACTTCAAAAAGATGCATCAACCAAATGGGAGGGAGGGATACGAATGGAGCGACTTTCTACGCTCATCTCCCATACCATCGGTTCATTCGCTCCCACAACATTTCAGCCTCACCCTTAATGTCTAGGGGGAACTGCAGCTTGGGAAGCTTGAGTTCCTCAGAAACGTGCATGCCCATAAGGAGATTTCCTAAATGATTAACATGCAGCGGGTCGCGCATCAGCCTTGTGTATTCCTCGGGCTCGTGGAGGTAGAAGGGCTCGAAACGACTGTATGTGTCGAGATGGGTCAGGTTCATCTCCCTGGACAGCAGCCGGTTGGCTTCCACAATATCCTTGAAGATTTGCTCAAATCCCTCAGGATGAAGGTGATACAGCGGGCAATAATACGAATGGAGCACCGGTTCGGATTTCAATTCCCGCAGTCTCGAACAGATTTGACGTACATTGTCGATATACTGTTCGACTGACCCGCCTTTCGCAGCATCGTTCCCGCCGACCGTAATGATGACGGCTGCAGGCAGAAAAGACAGAACGTCCCGGTCCAGCCGCCGCAGCAGATCGGAGCTTGTGTCCCCGCCAATTCCTTGATTGATTATGCAAACATGTTTTCCAATATGTGCCCTCAGATTAATCCCGAGCCAATCCACCCAATTGTGTCGGCCTTCGCTCGACCATGTCAGCTCAGTATTGCTGGAGCCAAACGCAATAATACGGTAAGAAGTCTCCGGCTGATTTTTCCACAACTGTACGTTAATCATATTTTCGCTCCGTTCGTTTCGAGAATCCATTTTAGCCTTCTCTGATCATTGATTATTAAATCTCCTCAATTATAACTCCCTTTGTCGTTGATATGCACGAAAAATAATGAGCTTGCAGCGCTGGAGGAAAAGAATATGAGTGTGTTATCAATCGGAAAGTACCATCATGATCTAAGAGTTTTTTGGTTTGAAAATAACTCTTCTTACAAAAAGTATCACAAAAATAACAACATATATCATTATTAATGAAGTGAAATAAACCCCTAAACCTATCCAAACTCCTTTTTCGAATGTTCTTATGATACTATCGGGGTTAATAATAAGTCTAAGAACGAATTTAATACTGAAGATCAATACAGTCAAAATCGCCGTGTCTTTTAAAATCTTCTTCAAAATCAGACCCCCCTTTTTTTTACATATAAGGTTATACTTCGATAATGAGTGATTGGTTTCAATTAATAAAAATGAAACATAACTTATTAAAAGTCGACAACGGAAGGGCTCTTTTTTTATAACACTATGTGAAAATGCAGTAGACTCATAGATTTTACAAAAAAATCATGCATTGCGAAGCGTTATTAAAAAACTGAAACTTTTCGAAATCCATGTCGTATTCAAATAGCAAGCATTTCGGTCGGGTTTTCTAACCCTTCTTACCCAAATGCTTGAATTCTGGCTTCGCTCCACTTTTGGCGAAGTCCTTATCGACCGGCGAAAGGGGGTGATTACGTGACAAAGCTTCTGAAAGTTTTCCTGGCAGCGATTATGATTATCCTGTGCTGTCTTGTCTCCATTCAACTACCAAGCGGAGCTGTTGCAGCTTCTGCTCAGCCTTTACTGCTTGATCACTCATATATCGATGAGCACGCAACTTTGCTGAAGGAAAGGGACCATTCCCTTTCGTTCACGAACATTCTTCTTCTGTTCTGTTTATCCGCAGCACTTTTCCTTATGTTCCCCGAATATAAAATAAGGCGATATATTTATTCCTTTATCCCCATCTTTAAACGCTTCTTTCTGCTTTACCCGATCAAATATGAATCCTGTTACATAGACCAGCCCCATTTCAACGAAACATTACATTGAAATGGGGTACGAACTGAATGATAAAATCTTCAAAAATACTATGGTTTATCTTGATTGTTGCCGTAACCGGCACGTTGTTTTTTTCTACAGCACCCAACATTGCCAAGGACATTAATCTCGGGCTTGATTTGCAGGGCGGCTTCGAGATCTTGTACAAGGTGGAGCCATTGCAGCAGAGCGAAGCCGTGACGATGGACACCTTGAAAGCGATGGCGACAATGATCGAAAAACGCGTCAACATTGGTGGTGTAAAAGAGCCGGAGGTTACGATCGAACAGCCTGATCGCGTCCGCGTCAAATTAGCCGGGGTGACAGACCAGGAAATGCTGCGTTCCTTGATCGGCAAACCGGCGGTACTGACATTCCGTGATGAACAGGGAAACCGCGTGATGCAGGGCAGTGACCTCGCGCCAAATGGGGCAAGCGTAGGCTATGACGATTTGCATCGGCCATTAATTTTGTTGAAGTTTACCAATGCAGATAAATTTACTCAAGTGACCCGGGAAAACCTGCACAAAAAGGTGGTTATCTACCTTGATGAAACGCTGCTGACTGATCCGGTCATTGACGAAGTGATTACAAGCGGCAGCGCACAAATCAGGGGTCAGCGCACCGTGGAGGAAGCGACTCAAATCGCGAAAATTTTAAATACGGGGGCGCTTCCTGCCAAGTTGGTCGAGCTGCAAGCCAACTCGGTCGGTGCCAGCCTGGGAGCGTTGGCGTTTGACAAGACAATGTTTGCTGGATACGTCGGTTTTAGCGTCGTTCTCTTGTTCATGCTGTGGGTCTATCGCCTGCCGGGGTTGATCGCCAACATAGCTCTTGTCTTTTTCACATACGCCAGCCTGGTCGTGTTGTACTGGATGCAAGCGACCTTGACCTTGCCGGGAATCGCCGGATTCATACTCTCGGTGGGAATGGCTGTCGACGCCAACATCATCACCTACGAGCGAGTTCAGGAGGAGATCCGCAGCGGCAAGACGATTCTGTCCTCCTTTCGCATGGGTCAGCGCCAATCGTTCATCACCATCGTCGACTCGCACGTGACGACGATCATCGCGGCCGCGGTGTTGATGCTATTCGGCTCCAGCTCGATTCAAGGCTTCGCGATCATTCTGATCATGACGTTGATCGTTAGTCTTCTGACGAACGTCTTCGGTTCCCGTTCCCTGCTCTGGCTGCTGATCAAGTCCAATTTGTTTAAAAAGCCTGCCTGGTACGCGGTAGCTGAGCAAGACATTGGCAGGTCAGCCCCGGTCGCCCCAGTCAAATTCGACATCGTTAAAAGCCGGCGGAAGTTTTACGCCTTCTCCTTGAGTATTTTGGTGTTGGGGCTGGCTAGCATGCTGATTTTCGGACTTAACCTGGGAGTCGACTTCAAAGCTGGGACGAGGCTTGACGTGATGATCGGCAAGCAGTTTAACACGGCCGACATCGCCGGTGTGATTCAAAAAAATGTTCCGGACATTGCCTTTAAGCCTGTTACGACGTTTGGCAACAACAACGAATGGGCGACGACAACGTTCGATCAGCCTGTTTCCAAAGCTCAGCTGGAGATGATTCAAAAGGACCTGCAGCAAACATATGGCGATCAGGTTAGCAGGCAAGAATCGACGGTCTCTCCCGTCATTGCTGACGAGCTTGTGAAAAAAGCAGCGATTGCCTTGCTGCTCGCAGCGGTCGGGATTTGTATCTACATCGCCATCCGGTTTCAATTATTGTTTGGGGTGGCGTGTATCATCGCGCTCCTGCATGACGTGTTTATTCCGCTTGCTCTCTTCTCTGTGTTCCAACTGGAGATTGACCTGACGTTCATTGCAGCGATTCTGACGATCGTCGGCTATTCAATCAATGACACGATTGTCATTTTTGACCGGATTCGGGAAAATCTTAGGACGATGAAAGTCAAAACCGTTGAAGAGCTGCAGCAGATGGTCAACATTAGCTTATGGCAGACGATGCGCCGCTCGATTTTTACGGTAGCGACCGTATTCATTACCGCATTGGCAATCGCCGTACTCGGCAGTGAAGGAATCCGCAATTTCTCACTGGCGCTGATTTTCGGATTGGTCAGTGGAACGTATTCCTCTATTTTTATCGCAGCACAGATGTGGGTATCGCTGAAAAAGCGGGAATTTTTGCGGAAGAACGTGCTTTAACTAACTTTTCATATAAATAAAAAGTTGAAAAAGAAAAGTGGCTAAACATAATTATGGGTAAGACGTCAGCACATTATTGCTTTATTGTGTTGGCGTTTTTTTTCTTATACCTGAACACAAGAAAGAATAAAATAAGGGCCCCAAGCTGGTATATTTTAATAGAAACTGACAAAAAAGGATCCCGACATTATAATTGATATAAATATGTGGCGCGGACCTGGAGGACGGCATGCAATTTCAACCAATCTTTTATAATGGGGAGCTATTCCTGCCTAAGATCGAATTAAATATGACATCGAACCAATCGATTGGCATTATAACGGACTTGAAGCGTAAGCAGCTATTAATGGATCAATTGACGGATCATTCCATGTATTATGTATTTCGAGTTCAACAAGGCGAGTATATGCGTTTAACCGTGGAAGAGCTGATCACTTTTCTAATCAAAGTATCGGGGCGGGATGAGCGTGTCGCTCGGTTAATGGATTATTTTGCATTAAACGAAGAACGTAAAGTGAAAATCAAGGATCTAAGCTCATCAAAAAGGATGTATGTGACATTGCTGCGTGTCTTTTTTGCGCATCAGCCTACACTGGTGTTGGAAGAACCCTATTTTTATTTGGAAGAAGAAGATCGTCGCCATTTGAAACGGATTTTGGATGACCTTTCGAACGAAAAGCAGATTTTGATTTTAACTTCGAATTTAGAGGACGCCATCATTTCCTGTGATGCCATTTATCGATTGAACGAACTCGGATTTCATCCATTGGATATTCGGGACTCCGAAGAGGATAAGCAGGAAGTGCAGGAGCAAGATCAGGCCATTATCACCTTGCAGAAGATTTCTACGAAAAAAAATGACAAAGTGATTTTATTTGATCCGCCGGAAGTCGATTACATAGAAAGTATGGATGGTTCGATCCTGGTTCATGTGGGTGGAGAAAATTATGTCTGTGGTTTGACGCTAACCGAGCTTGAGCAGAGATTGGTAAATTTCGGGTTTTTCAGGTGTCATCGTTCCTACATCGTTAATCTGCAAAAAGTAAGAGAAATTATTACATGGACGAAGAATAGCTACAGCTTGCGATTAAACACAGGCAAAGATGCCGTGGTTCCGTTATCTCGTTCAAAATTGCATGAATTAAAAGCACTACTTAATATTTAATTTCCTGGGCAATAGCGAACCAGTCAAGCATTCCATGGTACCATTCGGGCGACAACGGCTACATTTCGGCGGGTTTTGATGGCTGAAAGCATGCAATCTTTATATGCTTAAGGCATCAACTTGAAGGAAGTGGTGTTCATGGATGTTATTCAAGTAGAACATATTCGAAAGAGATTCGGAAATAAGGATGCGTTATCAGACGTGTCCTTTTCCATTCCGAAAGGGGAAATTTTTGGTTTCCTGGGTCCGAGTGGTTCGGGAAAAACAACATTAATTAAGATTTTAACGGCGCAATTAAATCCGACAAGCGGACAGGCAAGTGTATTTAACCAGCCAGCGGAGATGATGCAACAGTCTGCACAGAAGATGCGTTTTGGCATTTTGACGGATAACAGCGGTCTATATGAGAGATTAACGATTGAGGAAAATCTAGAGCTGTATTGCCAATTATATGATCTTCCTAAATCATCGATCGATAAGGTGCTGCAATTTGTTAACTTAGGCGGAGAACGCAAAAAGAAAGTCAGTCGATTATCGAAAGGGATGCGTCAGCGTGTCATATTGGCATGCGCCATTATCCATGAGCCGGAATTATTATTTTTGGATGAGCCTACTTCGGCTTTAGATCCGGTAAACTCCGCACACATTTATAAAGGCTTACGGTACTTAAATGAGAAAGGGACAACGATTTTTTTAACTACGCATGATATGGCTGAGGCGGAATTGCTATGTAACCGTGTAGCGATTTTATATCAGGGACAAATCCAAACCATCGGCTCACCCAAGGAGCTTAAAAAACAGCATCGGGAAGACGTAGTTAGTGTTGAGTTAATCAATGGGCAAGCCTACGAGCTTCCGATCGATGAGGGAACGGCTGATCAAATAGCTGACTGGATGAAACGAGGATTAATTGATAGATTGGAAACAAAAGAGCCAAGTCTAGGTGATATTTTTATTAAAATGACAGGAAGTGAGTTACTATGAGTATCTCATTAAAACGTGCGCGAGCGATATTTGTGAAGGATTACAAAGAGTTTTCACGCAATTATGCGATCTCCATTATTTTGACTTTTCCAATTATGTTCGCATTACTTTTTCGGGTTTCTAGCCCGTCTTTGACTGTAGCTGCCGGTTTTGTTCTAAATACTTCGTTTGTGATTCTAACGAGTTTAGCACAAGCATGCTTGATTGCGGAGGAAAAGGAGCGTAACACTTTACGATCATTAATGATGACTCCGGCCACGACCATGGATGTTCTAATCGGTAAAAGTACTTTAGTCTTTGTTATGTCTGCTGTTGTTCTGGCTATTGCTACCTATATATTAGGCTATGTGCCAGCTAGTCTGTGGGCGTTTGTGGCGACCATCATTTTTTCGATTATTCTATACACCGCAGCTGGGACGATATGTGGTTTGTATTCCAAGACGTTACTTGAAGCATCATTATCTATAATGCCTGTAGCGCTCGTATTCACTGGGGCACCATGGGGGGTGTTGCTAGCGGATGATTTTCCGATCTTCAAAGTGCTGGAGTATGCGCCAAGCGTTCAGCTTGTGCATCTGCTAAATATACGTAATATAGGCTTTACGACGGTAGATTTATTAAAGCCTGTCCTTATTACTTTGGCATGGACGGTTGTATTAACGATTGTGTCTGTTGTTTTGTATCAACGGAGGTTAAAAGACGAGTAAGAAAATATAAAAGAGCATCTGGCTTTGTGCCGGACAGCCATTATAGAGTTGTGTATCGCCGCCGAGCCGGGCTTTTCCGGCAAGGTGTCATGTTAATTCAATAAAGACAAAAAGGCAGCCGTTTGATATCGGTTGCCTTTGTTGAGCTAACGAACAATCAGGAAGGGTCAAACTTCTGTGTTAGCCGTTATATTTTTCGTTTTCGAGGCAAAAACAAGGTGACAATCGCGCCGAGAAGGATGCCGAGCGCCGCCATATAAATAGCTGTCCGATTACCCACAGCTAATGCTTCACGCAGAGCTTCACCCGTTATTCCCCGAATGCCCGAGTTGGCGATGGCAATCAAAATGGCAAGCCCGATGGCATTGCCGATGTTTAATGTGGTCGACGCTATCCCTGACGCTACACCTTGATCCTCCGGGGCTACGCCGTTTGAAGCTGCGATCCACATGCCGGTCCATGTGATGCCCTGGCCGATGCCGGAAATAATGAGCCCCGGAACAATCATCAGATAGCTGCTGCCGGTGTACGCCCCTAACGGAATCAGCAGCGTCCCGACAATTCCGATAATCATACCGATAAGCAATGTGCTTCGTGCCTCCAAACGGGTCGCGAGCCGTTCGCCGAGCTGGGTGCCTGCTGCAATCGCCAATGAAGGAATGATGAAGGCAAGCCCGGTTTGCAGAGCACTGTATCCGTGCACGTTCTGAAATAAGGTTGTCAGGAAGTAAGGTAGAGCACCGAATGTGGCCATGTAGATGAATGTTATGACCATGCTGGTAACCAGGCTGCGGTTATGGAAAAGATGTATCGACATTAAAGGAGCGGTGCTGCGAATTTCGATAATGGCGAAGATCGACAAGAGGATCAAAGAAAGCACGGTGCTAATGATAATTTCTCCGGCACCCCATCCCAATTCGGGTCCTTGTACAAGAACATAGACTAGAAGAGTAGCTCCTGCGGTTACGGTGGCGGCGCCGGGTAAATCAAACGGACGTTTTTGGTTCCGATGCTCATCACGGGGAATCACGTACAGCGCAGCCAGTGCAACAATCCCTGCTAATGGAACATTAACCAAGAAGACTGCTTCCCAGCCGAACGCATTGGTCAGTACTCCACCCAGGATAGAGCCGATTGTCAATCCGCTGGCTCCGGCACCGCCCCATACGGCAAGAGCCCGATTGCGACGCGGACCTTCCTCAAACAATCGATTGATTAGCGATAATGTGGCCGGGAACAGAAACGCTGCTCCTATACCTTGAATGGCACGGGCTATAATGATGACGAGCGGGTTCCAGGCCAAGCCTCCCAATAAAGACGAAAGCGCGTAAAGGAGCAACGCGAAAATAAACATTCGTTTTTGTCCGAGTAAATCGGCAGCACGCCCTCCAAGAAGCAGGAAGCCCCCACAGAAAACAGTGTAGGCACTGACCACCCATTGCAGCGACTGTTCCGAGAATCCAAGACCATGGCCGATCTCAGGCAAAGCTACGAAAACGATATTGATGTCGAGCCCGTAAATAAGCTGGGCTAAAGCGAGCAGTGCCAAACTCCACCCCATGGCCTGCTGTTTAACAGCAGCCAATTCAGATGCAGAAGCACAAAGTCGAGTTTGTTGATCGTTAGACACTAGTATATCACCTCTATAATTCAAATATTTTTGAAACGTTCCAGGTCATTATATTTCAAAAATATTTGAATTGTCAACATGGAGCGAGTATAATGATTTCATGAGACATGATCATGAATCTGAGGTAGCCCAAGCGGCCAATGTAATCAGCGATCCGATACGGCTCACCTGATGTAGACGGGATTCACGAATCATATCATTGGGGCAAACAAACATTGTTCACTGACAGCAGGTTCAAGTCCTTTAGTGCAACAAAGGAAGCTGCATAGGCTGCTTCTTCTGCATATTTCGCCGTTATGACTATTAAGCCGAACCTTACCGCAAGGAATGGCAAGTTGTTAAAAATAAAAATTTTGTGCAATGTAGAAATCAGCACAGCTTATACGACATTATAGTGAAACCAAATCTTATACAGTTTGAAGAGAGGAGTTTTTGTATGAATTACACTTTGATGTTTTACGAAAGTCAGGAGGACTTTGCGGCGAGAACGGATCCAGCTAGACAACAACAATACCTGGCAGGCTGGACGCACTATGTGCATGCTTTGCGGCAGGCTGGAATTGTAGTATTCGGTTCGGGTCTCTATGCCCCTGAGACAGCTGCAACGCTGAAGCGGCGCGGCGGCGAGATGGAGGTTCAGGACGGGCCATTTCCCGAGACGAAAGAGCAGCTCGGCGGGATATTCGTGATTGATGTTCCAGACATTGACACTGCATTGGAGTGGGCTGCTCGAGGGCCTGTCGATACGGTTGAGGTCAGACAGAACATCCCCGCGTTGAAGTAATCGTTCTATGGAAACTCATCAGATCATTGAAGAAACGGCACGTGCTGCTTATGGTCGATTGCTCGCCTATTTGGTTGTAAATTGGCGGGATCTGCAGGCTGTCGAGGATGCCGTTGGAGATGCTTTTCTCGCCGCGTTAGAAACTTGGCCCAAGATCGGCATACCCGATAAGCCTGAGGCATGGCTGGTTACGGCCGCCCGCAGGAGGCTTATTGACCGTGCCCGTCGTACACGTATCTCCGAAAGTGCTCTGCCGACACTCCTTGCCATGTCCGAGGATACGCAGTGCCTAACTTCTTCAAACGCTGCTTTTCCGGACGAACGCCTAAGGATGATGTTTCTTTGTACTCACCCGGCAATTGATCCAGTGATGCGCACACCCCTTATGCTGCAGACAGTGCTGGGAATCGATGCAGCTAGAATAGCGTCTGCATTTATCATCAAGCCCTCAACTATGAGCCAGCGTCTTACACGGGCAAAAGCAAAAATCCGTGCCGAACGCCTCGTATTTGAAATGCCTGGTGCGGAAGAGATCCCGAATCGTCTCGATTCCGTTCTGGAAGCCATTTATGCTGCTTATGGGAGCGGGTGGGACGAGGCAGCTATTGCCGATTCACCTCGCAGGAGCTTGGCGGAGGAGGCGATTTACCTGGGAAAGCTTCTTCTCCAATTTGCCCCCCGCGAACCGGAGGTTTATGGTCTGCTGGCGCTAATGCTGCACTGTGAGGCACGCCGCGAGGCACGATATGATGACGAGGGGAACTATGTTCCCCTCTCTGAGCAAAAATGTACGCGATGGGAGCAAGACTTGATCATGGAGGCGGAGCGTTATCTGCATACCGCTTCGCAAGCTGGTGGAATCGGCCGCTTTCAGCTCATGGCCGCGATTCAATCGGTACATGCTCAGCGTTTATGGACTGGGCGTACCGAGTGGGAGGCGATCGCGCAGTTATACGAGGGCCTCATACGTATGCACCCAACATTGGGCGCATTAGTCGGTCGAGCTGCTGCGGTCGCAGAGGCTTACGGACCAGAGCGGGGCATTACCTTGGTGGAAGCTATTCCATCTGAAAAAGTGGTGAATTATCAGCCGTATTGGGCGCTTGCCGGTCATCTATACAAACAGATGAATCGAAAAGAAGCTGCCCGTTCTGCATATAGCCATGCTATCGGATTAAGTACAGATGCTTCTGTTCGACGATTTCTCAGCCGCCAAGCCTCCGCGATATAAACGTGGCATTGATAAAAAAGATCTCCGTATCTCTGTGAGGCACCCCATGTGGGTGCCTTAATCTTCGTTACAGGTAGCAACATTTCAGCAGCAGCCCGTCCCGTTATAAAGGTGCGATAAAAAAAGAAAATGAGATTTTTAAAGCGCCGATCGATTTAGTTTCCAATATCAATCGGCCGGGCTGAGATAAGAAAATGGTTGTTAATGCAGGTGTTAATTTGGAGGCAGCAAGCTTTCGCGTCTTCGTCTGCATCGGGACGGCGACGAGGTGACGGGGAGCGCCTGAAGATTATATCCATTTTTATATCTGAGCGATAGAGTGATTTCGAAAGAACTCAGTACCTTCTTACCGGCTTCTTTACAGTCAGAGATATCACGTGTTATCATTCGTGCCATAGGGATTTTGCCCATAGGCATTTCCCCCTTATTCTGGTTATCTCCAAGTCCCGAAGGAGGACAACATGAAGAAGTCCTGGTTTTATCGTTTACTGTTCTCATATTTCCCCATATTCTTTAGCCTCACCTCGATACTCATTCTGGTTACCTTCCTGCTGCTGAGCCAAATGTCCCAACGGGAAACAGCGAACAGTAATCAGCAGCTCGTGCGGCATCTCATGCAATTAATCGACTATTCGCTGAAGGAAATGGATAGCGCTCTCATCAAAGAGCTGGAATCCGATGAGAAGCTCAGCGGGTTCTTCCAGGGCCAGGGCGCCATTTCTTATTTTGACAATTACGAAATATCGAAGCGGATTCATCAGATGGAAGGAATCGATAATCTGATTGATTCTATCTATTTGTACCGTTTCACGGATCACATGGTGCTCAGCCCCAATACATTCATCCCTCTGGAACAGTTCGGAGACCGGGAGTTTGCATCCAGCAGGGAGGAGCGGGGATTGCTCTATGAGCTGTCTGGCCCTCGCACCTATATGGAGTTTCAGGGCCAGGAACGGTTTCCGGTCTCCGTCGTATCCATGGTACGCAAGTACCCGCTGCTTCAAGGAGGCCAGGGCTTGGTCGTTGTCAACATCAGCCTGGCCAAGATAGGCAAGCGGCTTGCGGAGCTGACAGGCTCCGGCAGCTTCATCGAAATACGCGATGCGAACGGCAATGTCATAGCAGGTCCGGCGGACGGCGACGGACAGCTGCCCGGCACAACGCTGTCCAGGCTCAGCTCCGACTACACCGGCTGGTCTTATACCGGCGGTGTACATGACGACAATATGATGCGATATGTATCGATATTTTCGTACGTATGGATTGCGGCGGGTCTGGTCGTGGTGATCGTAGGTACCGTTTGGATGACGTATGTCACCCGGCGGAACTATAGGCCGCTGGAATCGATTATAGATCGCATTCAACACTACTCCGCAAACCGCAGCTCCAAGTTATCGCGCAGCGGACAAGACGAGTTCAAATTTATCGAGCAAGCGTTGGACAGCTTAATCGATCAGTCCAATACGTATCAGAAAATGCATGAAGAGGACTCCGTCTACCGGAGCCGGCATTTTTTCATGGAGCTGCTGGAGGGGAGCCGGCCCATCGGCCGTGAAGAATGGGACAGGGAAACGGAACGCTTCGGTCTGCAGGGGGAGTTTCGCACGCTGGTTGTCGTGACGTATGAAATCGACAAATACGCCTCGGTGCAGTCCAATTATTCCCAGCGGGACTTGTTTTTGCTGAAATTCGTGCTGAACAGCGTCATCAAGGAGCTGGCGGAGACGCATCGGGTGACGGTATGGACGGAATGGACCGCTCAGCAGCAGCTGGCCGCCCTGTATGCTTGCATACGCGAGGGGGAGGAGGCGGAGGAACGGGTACGGCAGATTGCGGACGAAGTACAAGCCTGGGTGAACGCCAATCTGGAATTTACGGTAACGGCCGGTCTTGGCGCTTCCGTGGACGACACGCTGCACGTAACGGAATCCTATGCGCAGTCGCTGCAGGCGCTAGGCTTCAAGGCGAGCCTTGGTTTGAGCCGCGTTATTTCTTACCGCGATGCGGATTTCAATGAGGGCGAGACCTACCGCTACCTCCAGCTGATCCGCAACTTCGCCCGAGCCTTCCGGACGGGAGATGACGAATGGAGGGACATGGTTCAGTCTGTATTTCGTGAGCTTCGGACTCAGCGGCTGCCTAGAGATGAGCTTGTGCAGGTGCTGAATGCCTTCATCGATCATTTGTATCGGGAAATGGTCGAGCTTCCGGAGGGCGCTCAGGAGATATGGAGGAACGAGACGGTCGGGAAGCTTGGCGAATTGCGCGATACATTCGACTGGAGCGGGGAAATGGAGGGGCGGTTCACTGCCATCCTCGAAGACCTTAGCGGCAAGCTGCGGGAGCAGCAGGAGAACCGCAGTCATTACAAGCTGATCTTGGAAGTCAAAAGCTACATTGACCGTGAATATGCCGATCCCAACCTCTCCCTGAATCAGCTCTGCGATAAATTCGGTCTCAACGGCAAATACATAAGCCGGCTGTTCAAGGAAACTTTTGGCGAGAAGCTGGTCGATTATCTGGTGGGCGTCCGGATCGCTCAAAGCCGTCGTCTCCTCGAGGAAACTTCCTTGTCGCTCAAGCAAATCGCGGCGGAGGTCGGCTACCTCCATGATATTTCGTATATCCGCGCCTTTAAAAAGGTAATGGGGACCACGCCGGGCGATTACCGCAAAAACTATGATAAAAACGTCTAACGATGCCTTCTCATAGAGGTGCGACCGCGATTAGCGGAAGTTTTTATCGCCAAATAGAATGTTGCTTCCGAGACTCAGAATCTTATCAAAGCCCGTCACGACGGGCTTTTTGCTATTCGGTTCATCGTTGTAATTTGGTTCATTCCGCGTTTTTGGATAATCGGTTAGCCCTAAGAATCATATCCATTGCTGAAAAATGCAGCCATGAGGTATTCTGCAATCAGGGCAACGAGCCGCATGGAAATCACGTCAACCGAGGGGAGCATGATTCAATGATCAAGAGACAAAGACAGTTCATTAGAGCGGGCATGACCGCCATGGCACTGGCAGGTGTTGTAGTCGCAGGATGCAGCGCAGAACAGACGCCTTCCTCCAAGGAGGGAGAGAAGGACACCTCCCCCGATAAACGGGGAAGCATTACCGTCTCGATGTATGAACGCAACAATATTCCGCCGGAGGAGGGCAACTGGGACAAAAACCGCTGGACGGAATGGGTGAATAAAAACGGTCCCGTCGATGTGAAATATATAACTGTGCCGCGCTGGGAGTCGCTTCAGAAGTTTAATGCGCTGTTCGCGACCGGCGGCGCGCCCGACCTGATCCTGGAGTACGATACGGGCTACCGGAATCAATGGTACTCGCAGAGACTGCTCATGCCGCTGGATGAGGTGATCGACAAGTACAGCACCACGTACAAGGACCTGATGAAGCAATTCCCGCAGCTGAAGAAGCTCGGTACCAAGGATGACGGTAAGCTCTATGAAATCGGCAAGGTCACCCCGCTGATGGCGGGGCATCGGATCTACATCCGCGAGGACTGGCTGCAGAAGCTGAATCTCAAGATGCCGCAAACGTCGGAGGAGTTTCTGCAGGTGGCGAAAGCGTTCGCCGCCCAGGATCCGGACGGCAACGGCAAGGCCGATACGTTCGGCTTGAATCTTAGCGGCAACGGCATGTCGATCATTCAGCATATGTTCGGTTTTGGCGAGGTGCAGTGGCGCTTTGAGGGCGATACCTTTGTTCATGAATGGGACCGGCTGAAGGCCGCGACCGCCTTCCAAAAGCAGCTGTTCGACGCGGGGATCGTGGATAAGGACTTTCTCACGGACAAAAACGGTGAGAAGGCCAAGCAGGATTTCTTATCTGGCAAGCTAGGCATGTACTTATATCAGGAGATCGCGGACAAGGATTACGATGCGCTGAAGAAAAACGACCCCGGCGCGAAATTGGCAATCCTCCCTTTACCCAAATCCCAGTTTGGCCAGTTCAGCCCGGTCATCGGCAGCCCGATTCAAATGGTCGGTGCAATCAATGCGGGAGCAAAGGATCCCAAGGCGGTCATGCAATATATTGATTTCATGATCAAACCGGAGACGGCACGCACGCTGGAGAGCGGTGAGGAAGGCATTCATTGGAGCAAGGACGAGGCGGGATGCCCAAAACCGCTGGACGCGGAGAAGAACAAGAAGGAAATCTCCTACACCTCCGATCTGCGGATGATGTCCTCCGTGCTTCTGCTGGGCAAGTGCTCGTTCGTGGAACAGCGTCCGCAGGATACGGAGACGCAGAAGACGCTGCGCGAGCTCGCGATTAAGGCGAATCAGGCTTATGTGAGCAAGGAGCGCCAGATTCCGACGCTCAAGCCGGAATATCTCCCTGTCCTGCCGCAGGATCTGGCATTGATCGTGAAAAACACGGAGCAGCAGATGAAGGACATGTGGATGAAGGCGGTCGTGAGCGGCGGCAACTATACCCCGGACCAGGCCGAGAAGGATGCCAAGAGCGTCTGGGAGAAGTCGGGCGGTCTGCGAGTCGACGAATTCTACGCCAAGTGGTACGAAACGAACAAGGCTAACGCCTTCCTGCTGAAGGACCTGTATCAGTTTGGTGAGGATGCCGCGAAACTGTACGCCAATAAATAATAGGGAGGGGGAACGGGTCCGGTCGGCTGCCGAACGGGCCCGGTTTCATCCTCGGCCAGAATACAAAGCCATTAAAGGATAGGAAACCATGAGGAGGAGCTGTAATGAAAACTAAGGAAAGGGCAATAGAAGGTGGCGTGAGCCTCACCGGCCAGCAAGCCAATGCTTCGGCTGTGGGCGGAGTACTGCGGACACAAGGCCGCAGCAGATTCCGGCGTAATGTGCCGCTGCTGATGATGTTTGCGCCGGTCATCGTATTCTTCATCGTATTCCGCTATGTGCCTATGTTGGGCAATATTATCGCCTTCAAGCATTACAATCTGATGCAAGGCATCTGGGGAAGCCCTTGGGCGGGACTGGATTATTACCGGATGATGTTTTCCAACCCGCAGTCCATCGCCATCATTCGTAACACATTCATCCT
Organism: Paenibacillus sp. 32352; assembly: GCF_002042965.1. GTDB lineage: Bacteria > Bacillota > Bacilli > Paenibacillales > NBRC-103111 > Paenibacillus_S > Paenibacillus_S vulneris. Next base: position 799,943 of record NZ_MZNT01000001.1, read on the forward strand.
TAGTCTCCTTAAAATCGTCATTGGCTTCCCATTCCCGATTCTGATTGCGGTCATGCTGAACGAGGTGCGCAAGGCATGGTTCAAACGCTCTGTGCAGACGCTGCTGTATTTGCCTCACTTCTTCTCCTGGGTAATTGTCGGGGGAATCGCCGTCATGCTTTTTGGATCCCAGGCAGGCGCCTTGAATGCGGTTATCAGGTACTTCGGCGGCGAACCGGTCAATTTCCTGTATCAGACCGGTTCCTGGCTCGCGATCTTCTTCGGCTCCGGCATTTGGAAGGAAGCCGGATTTTCGGCCATCATCTATCTGGCGGCCATAGGCTCCATCGACCCTTCGCTGTATGAGGCGGCGAGTATCGACGGGGCGAGCAAGCTCAAGCAGATCGGGTACGTAACGCTGCCGGGGATTATGCCTGTCATGACCCTGATGCTCATCATTTCTATGGGCAATGTCATGGAGGTCGGCTTTGATCAGGTATACAATCTGCAGAATGCGGTTGTATCGGATGTGTCCAACGTCATCAGCACTTATATTTATACCGTCGGGATTCAAGGCGGGCTGTACAGTATGACGACGGCAATGGGACTGTTCGAAGCCGTCATCGGTCTCGTCCTGGTGGTGGGGGCCAATCGTTTGGCCAAGCTGTTCGACCAAGCGTTGTGGTGAGAAAAACGTCTATCGACACCCTTTCATGGATGTTCGACCACGGTTAAGGTAGTTTTTATCGCCAATCAGAATGCTGTTCATACGCTCTTTATCGCTGTAAAGAACTTAAACATTCTGATGTGGTAAGAAGGGAGGAAGGTCATGAGACTTTCACGCAGTGAAAAATGGTTTTATGCGATCAATAACACTTTGCTGTTTATTGCCGGGATGAGCTGTCTGATTCCTCTTCTGAATCTGGCGGCCATCTCTCTCAGCGAATACGAGGCCGTCGCAGCAGGCCGAGTCGGCATTTGGCCTGTGGGCTTCTCGTTGGAATCCTACAAGATGCTGATCGACGGCACGCCAATTATGCGCACGTTCCGCAACAGTCTGGTCATTACCGGCCTTGGGGTCCTGTTCAGTATGCTGTTTACCGTTTTGGCGGCCTATCCGTTGTCCAAGAGCTATTTCTACGCCCGGCGGTTTTTTACATTGGGGATCGTTTTCACGATGCTGTTCGGTATCCAGGCGATTCCTGCCTTTCTTGTCAACCGGGCGCTTGGAATCGTAGACACGTACTGGGCGCTGTGGCTGCCGGGGCTGGTCAGCGCTTATAACATGCTCGTGCTCAAGTCCTTCTTTGAACAAATTCCTGAAGAAATGAATGAGGCCGCCCAGATTGACGGCTGCAGCGAGTGGCGGCTGCTCTGGCAGATTGTGCTGCCGTTGTCGCTGCCGGTTCTTGCGACATTGACGCTGTTCTACGGTGTCGGCTACTGGAATTCCTTCCAGAGCGTGTTGATCAACATCCATGATTCATCCAAGTTCAATCTCGCTGTACTGGTGCAGAATATGGTCGCCAACCAGTCGCTGCTGCAGAACCTGAACAATGTGCAGCCACAGGAGGCCGATCAGATACTGACGCCGGAGTCGATCCGATCGGCAGGGATTATGGTTATGCTGATCCCGCTGCTTGTGGTATACCCGTTCCTTCAGAAGTACTTTGTGAAAGGCGTCCTAATAGGAGCTGTAAAGGGATAAGAAGCGTCTCATGGCATGGTTCCTGCTGCTCCCCGCCGGTTACGGCAGAAAGGAGGTGATGCGGCTTGGCTTCCAAGCGAGGCCGCCAATGACTGGGCTGGATCATTAAAAAGTCGATGAAAGGAGAGAGGAAAGAATGTGGAAATCCATGCATCGCATAAGGGCAATGTGGCTGGCAGGGATGCTGATCGCCGGTCTGCTGCCGCTTCAATCGGTCCCGGCTCTGGGGGCAGGCACGCAGGCTCCGGGGATTCCGACTAACGTAGAGTCCGTCTGGCGCACCGATACCTCGGTGCAGCTGACTTGGTCGCCCCCGTCTGACTCTACCGGTGTGACCGGCTATGACGTATACCGGGACGGCGTGCTGCTGGGGAGCGCAAGCGGCGCCCCGCTGTACCAAGCGGACGGCTTAATTCCCGGAACGGATTATGCGTTCACCGTGAGAGCGAAGGATGCAGCAGGGAATAGCTCTGCCGATAGCACCCCGTTCGTTGTCAATCTCGAGGAGCTCGACCGTGCGTTGTGGACGGTTAGCGCTTCGCATAACAACGGAGGGGGGGCGCCCCGTCAGGCGGTAGATCCGCTATCCTCCTCGCGCTGGAGCAGCGGCACGGCTCAGGTGCCGGGCATGTGGTTTCAGGTCGATACCGGGCCGGGGGCAAAGTCCTACCATAAGCTGGTACTGGATTCGACGGGCTTCAGTGGAGACTATCCTCGGGGATACTCGTTGAGCGTATCCGACGACGGTCTGACTTGGAGCAGCCCGATTGCATCCGGTAACGGCAGTGCACTGACTCAAGTCGAGTTTCCGGATCAGACGGCCCGTTACCTGCGGATCACGCTGACCAAAAGCGTCGGAAGCTACTGGTCGATTCAGAATTTGAAGCTGTTCGGTTCACAAACGGAAGATTTGGAAGCGCCTACAATTCCAAGCGCTTTAACAGTGAATTCGGTTACGGACACGGAAGCTTCGCTGTCGTGGAGCCCAAGCGCCGATAATGTGGCAGTACTCGGCTACGAAGTTTATTCCGGGACAGCATATGCGGGGTTCACGCGGCAGCCCGCTTTGACCTTGAAGGGGCTGGTTCCTCATACAGCTTACACTTATCAAGTTCTGGCAGTGGATATGGCCGGTAACCGGTCGGAGGCCAGCCCGCCGTTAAGCCTTACAACGCAAGCCTCGCTGGAGCGGGCCTTATGGAAGCTCAGTGCTTCACATGGCGGAAGCAGTACAGCGTTAGCTGTGGACGGCGCCCCTTCCACCCGATGGACGAGCGGGGCAGCCCAGTCGCCCGGCATGTGGCTGCAGCTAGATACGGGAGGGGGAGGCAAGTCGTATAACAAACTGGTGCTCGACGCCACCGGTTCAAACGGGGATTATCCGCGCGAATTTCAGCTGTCCGTATCCGAGGATGGCGTGAACTGGAGCGCTCCCGTCGGGACATTTACCGGAAATTCCGCTATCGTCAGCGCGATATTTCCGGCCCAGACATCCCGGTTCCTCCGTCTTACTCTGACGAAAGCGAGTGGCAGCTATTGGTCGATTCACGAGCTGAATCTGTACGGGGTGCCCGACCCTGATTATAATCCGCCGACAACGCCAGGGAATTTAACGGTCAGGAAGTTGATGGATACCCAATTTGACGCGGTCTGGGATGCTTCCACCGATGATACCGGGGTGGCGGGATATAACCTCTACTTGAATTCCGCCAAGGTCGCGTCCACTCCGGCGGCAGTGCGAACCTATCGCTTCACGGGCCTGACTCCGAATTCGTCATATTCGCTGGAGGTCAAAGCCCGTGATTTGTACGGCAATGAATCCGCTCCCGCCGCTCTATCGGTCACAACACTGCCGGTGATGGAGCTCCCGCTGATCGCGAAGTATGAAATGGAGCCCCAGGCTTCCGCCCCAACTGCCATTTGGGATACGCATAATCCGGCCCAGCCCGAGAATGCCGGCTTGCTGAAGGCTCCGGCCGCATATGCTCCTGGACGCCCGGGAGCAGGCCAGGCGCTTGTCCTTAGCGGAAGCGACCAGGCGACGATTACGAAGCCTGGCCTGTTAAACCGGGTTTCCTCGGCTTTCACGATCTCCGCTTGGGTCAAGCCCGATGATCTGAATGGATACCAGCCGATCGCATCCAAGAGGGATGCCAATTGGAAGGGAACGACCTTCTACCTTGGTCTTCAGGGGAACAAGCTGTACTTTGGCTCCGACTACGGGGAGAAATGGTACAATTGGTCGTTCGCGGCCCCCGAACTGACCGCCGGCCAATGGTCGCACGTAGCGGCTGTCTTTGAGAAGTACGAAGGGGTCTGGCTTTACGTCAACGGCAAGCTGGTCGGTCAGGTACCGGCAAGCAGCGTATTTACCGATCTGCTGCCCAATGATCTGCCCATACTGCTCGGGACCGAGTGGCATTACGACAGCACCACCCGTTCGATGGTGAAATACGGCTTCCGGGGAGCGATCGACTCACTTCGAATGTATGCCGCCCCGCTGTCCCAGCCCCAGGTTCAGGCGGATATGAACAATACGATTATCACACGATCAGCTGAAGACAGCGACTTCACTGCCCCGACTAAATACGTAACGCTGCGGCTGGTCCGTTTCGATACTCCGACCGGATTGTTTACCAAGGGAAATGCCAAGATTCATCAGAATGCGATGCGAAAGGGCGGGCCTGATGCGGTGGATTGGCCTCAGATGGAGCTGGCTCTTCCTCAGGATAACCAAGGTTCCTCCATCCGTAGGGTACAGCCATTCGCTGACGGAGCGGAATACAAGACGGAGATCCTGCTGCATCAGCAGCCCGCGAACATGCCCATTGTGCAGCAGTCCTATGACAATGTACTCTCGCCGGGAAACCATTGGTTCCGTGGAGTTGCATGGCGATGGGGGCAGACCAACGTGTATACCACGGATCTGACGGCCCGCTCATGGACCTGGGACTATGAGCTGTGGACCTTCCCGGTCAAAATCACCGGGGACGTTCCGGGAGCGGTACAATCCGTCATATTGAAAAATGACGGCAAAGAAATCTACAATAGCGGGACGCAAACCCTTAATTCCCTAACCCTGCTGCTGCCGCAAAATGAAACGGGCAAGCCTTACGAGTTATGGGTGGACGGCCGGGGACCGGTGGCATTCGACGTCGGGCTGGCACCGGTGGTTCCCGGTCATCCTAAGGATGTGCCGCTGAAGCTGAACAAGACGGTACCGGGTACGGGGCCGAAGTTTACGGTTACCAGTGTGGAAGCGCCTGAAACGTTTCCGCATCAGAGCGCGTGGGATGCCGATGTACAAGCACTGGCTGGGGCAAAGCCGTCATCGCCGAAGTATGAGCAGGAGACAGGCTCCATTGCGCGGCATCTCGGAACGGAGGTACCCCGTTCTCCGGAGACGATCAACTTTGTGTATTTACCCCATGGGATGAGCTCCGGCGGGTTCTATCATTCGGAGCACCGGGACATTGCTCAAGCGTATCAGGATCTTGGAACGGTCGACGACTATGCGGCCTATGTCGGCGACACTGGCTATGATCGAGTCTTTGAATTCGGCACGTTCTCCGAATCTTCCAGCGCCAAGAGCCACGAGAATATGGCACAGGCGCTTGCACGCCGTGGTGTTCAGCTGGGCATTATCCCGCGCACGGATTGGGATGTGGTAGACGCCGCCAGCCAGAACCTGCCGTTTTACAGTTCTTACATCGCGGATTTTCACGCTCCGCTGTACCGGGAGCTTCAGCTGGGTCTGCAGCGGCTGAGCCGCTATCCGAATTTGGCCGGGATCAGTCTGGGTGCCGACAATGCGGCTTATGCCCAGTATTGGGACTGGGCTCCGCCTAATCCGAACCGGCCTTGGGGGCGGGCGTTCACGCCGTTCCAATCTGCTGCGGGCGAGCCTCCGACGACGCCGATTGCCCCGAGTTTGCAGGGGCAGTACACGCTTAAGTCCCATGAGTATTGGGCCAGCGGCAGCAAACCGTTTCTGGATTATATCGCTCGGTATAACGATACGTTTAAGGGATACGGCTATTTTGCTCAAGCAGCCGCCGAGGTGAAGCCATCCTATATAACGACAACGGGTTCCTACGGAAGCTCTCCCGGGGTAGGCGGACGCGGGGGCTGGCTGTGGGCCACCATTCCCGGTAAGGAAATGCATGAATCATTGCCGGTACAGAGCGCTTACGACTGGAACGAGCTAAGCTCCTCCAAGCCGCTGCATCTGGTCTCGCTGGTCGACAAGCTGCGCAGCTATGCACCGAATAAAACGACATGGGCGCTGCAGGACGATTTCTCCCTGTTCTTCGGCAAAGCCGACCGGGAGAAGTCATATGCGATGACGCTAACACGTGGCGTACAGGCGATCGGCACCAATGTGCTGCCCAACGACCGCGGCTCGCTGGCCCGCCCGCAGATGATTGCGGAGCAGAAGGAGCTGTATGACTGGATTCACAAATACGGCGGGGTGTATTCCATAACGGAGCCTACGCCGTCAATCGGTATTATGTATGTGAACGATCAGGCGCTGCTGCGGGGTGTTGTCGGGGGTGAACATCCGACCGAAACGCAACTGCTGAAAGGCTCACATGAAGGCAAGGTCACGGAAGCTTTGTTCCTGACGCATGCGGCAGGTTGGCCTTCTAAAATCATTACGCCGGAAGAGTTAAAACGCGGGCTTCCGTCGTCGATCAAGGCGATCCTGCTCGTTGGGCTGAATGAATTCGACGCAAGCTGGCGATGGTATGACGGTCTCGTTCCTGAACTACAGAGCTTCGTCGATCAAGGCGGATTGATTCTGAAGGACGACGAATCCGTCTCCCCGGTAAGCGCTATCGGAACGGGCATGCAGGTTGCATCCTACGTGATTCAGAGCAATACGGACCAGACGAATTTGCTCTTGAGCCGTAACGAGGCGAATATAGCCAAGCTGCGGTCGGCGATGGCGGCTGTGCCAAGACCGGCGGCATCCTCGAGCAGCACCACCGTTTGGGCCGTTCCTGCCCGGGCGGGCGATACGGAATACGTTACCGTTCTGAACGAGCAGCATGACCCTGCTGCCGGAGAAAGCCAGCATCTGGTTGGCCAGACGGCCGCGCTGCAGTGGAGCACGTCACGTCCGATTTATGATATTAGGGCAGGGCGGAAGCTCACTTCTGCAGAGGCGGCACAGGTTGACCTTCAATCGCACGGGTTCCAGTGGTATGCATTGCCCCCTGCCGAGGTCACTGCGCCGGAGATCACAGTCACCCCGTCCAGTACCGGGTATTACGAGGCTTTCACGGCGATCCGCAATCCCGATGCCATGGCCGGCATCCCGGTGGAGGTGACGGTGTCGAACGCGTCAAGCGGCGATAGCGCAACGGTATATACGGCGACCGGCTTGACCGCCAAGCTGCCGCTGCATGTCACCGATGTCCCCGGGCTCTATCATGTGAAGGCAAAGGAACTGCTGAGCGGCCTGGAGACGACCGTGCAAGTAACCATACAGCCTGCGGCCTCTGAGCCGGAAACGTCCGTTAAGATGGACCGGGCGGCAGCTATTCGCACTTTCGGTTCCCGGACGGATGTTCCGCTGACGATCGCGCTGACGAAGGCACAGCAGGCTGATCCGGTCTGGTTGGCGCAGGCTGACCGGCTTGCGCAGCATTATACGCGGCAGGGCAGGAGCGTATCGCTCGGCTTGGCTGAGCCCGGAGGTGTCGTGAAGAGCCTGCAAACCTACCAATCGATCAACAAATATCCGCAATGGAGCACGATCGATTCCGATCTTGTGCTGCTGGGTACATCATCCACTAATGTGCTGCTGCTGGACCAGGCACGAGGCTATTTGCTACCGGAGCAGGGAACCGGGCTTCAGCCGGGACACGCGGCGGTTAGCCTGGCGAATTCGCCCTTTGTCGGAGAATATCAGGCGCTAAATGTCATAGCGAATGATATTGCAGGTCTCACCGCAGCTGTAGATGAACTGGTTCAGCTGGCGCCGCCGGCACCCGGAGCAGTTCAATTCCTCGGCGTGACACGGATTACGGCCTCGTCGGCTGTCTTGTCTTGGGCGTCCGATCCGCTGGCCTCCGGTTATCGGGTAGAACGGCGCAGCGGGGGAAGCGCCGCCTGGCAGACTGTAGCTGCCTCGGTTACGGGAACGACTTATCACGACGAAGGGCTCAGCCCCGGCGTGTTCTACACGTACCGGATCACAGGCTTCAACGGAAGCGGCGACGGACCCGCTGGCGACCCCGTCTATATCTTCGCTCAAGGCGTGCCTGCCGCAGAGACTAATCCTCCGCAAGCACCTGCCAATCTGACTGTGCTTGGAAGAACGGCTTCCTCAGTCCGGCTTGGCTGGAGCGAGCCAGTAGGGCATACAGCTATCGCAGGCTACGAGGTATACAAGGGATCCGAGAAAGTGAACAGCCAGACGGTGACGGGGACGACGTACACGGTATCCGGCTTGGCTCCGGCTACGTCCTATACGTTTACGGTCAAGACCAAAACGGCAGCAGGGCTCGAATCGCAGGATTCGCTGCCTGTCACGGCTGCAACCTACGCTTCACCGGGAGGAGTCTATAAGCTGGAACGGACCGGCTGGACGGCTGCGGCATCCCATCAACCAGCTAAGGCTGTGAGCGCACTGGACGGTAATCTTGCTACCCGGTGGGATACGGGGGTACATCAGCTAAGCGGGCAGTGGTTTCAGGTGGATATGGGTACGCAGAACATCTTCAACGGCCTCGAATTGGACGCTGCCGGAAGTGCTTACGACTATCCGAGAGGCTATGAAGTCTACGTATCCTCGGATGGGGTGAATTGGGGGACGGCCGTTGCTGCAGGCGCCGGCACGCAAAAGCTAACGATCCGTTTCCCGGAAGCGAAGACAGCGCGCTATATCAAGGTCGTACAGACAGGAAGCGTGGGCAATTATTGGTCCATTCATGAGTTGAATGTGCTGGAGTATCCGCCGGACTAAGCAAACCAGGGTGCAAAACGGCAACGGTTGGCGAATGTAACATCGGATACCCGGATTCGGGAGCTGCAGCATCTGAAGAATGGCCATAAGGGCTTTTACTAACAAGCCCGCAAAGTAAGACAAACAGAGCTTTAATGAAAAAGAAGGCAGCCGTTTATAAATGGCCGCTTTCTTTTTTATTGTTTTAGACTGACTAGAGCAAGTCTTTCCATTGACTTGCAGGACGGGCGGCACCGATGGACGAGCCGTATATTTCCCGAAAAAGTCCACTTGATTCCCTTTGTGAGCTCCCGTTAAGGAATGCCAAATGGAAGAAGATTGTTATGGCGGTGATCCATGATATGGGAAATGAAGGAAATAAGACCGAATACGCCCTGACAAAATTCGCCTAAGGCACATATCTTATTGGGAGTTCACGGTTCGAACAAAAGGAGAGGGTTTACTTGTGGAAGATTCGATTTCACCGTATGTTTCAGAAGGTGCCTCAACTTAGGAAATATTTGCCGGAAACTGCACTGTGCAACGAAGCAAGGTTAGCCGATTATTTAGACCGTTATCCAGCAGTATACATTAAACCGGATGGAGGCGGACGCGGAAAAGGTGTCATTAAAGCTTGGAAAAAGGGGAATTTGATTTATTACGTAAAGGTAAAAGGCGATGTGCAGAGCGTTAATTCCGTTAAAGAATTATTTCTTAAGTTGAAATTAAATAAACCGGTTCATATCGTTCAGCAAGCCATTGATCTTGCAAGAATCAACGGCCGCCCTTTTGATATTCGCGTGATGATGATGAGGGATCGACAAGAACGATGGAACTATATCGGAATGGTCGCCAAAGTTGCTGGAACCAAAAGCATAATCACTAATGTGGCTAGAGGAAAAGGGTACGTTTTACCCATTGATAGGGCGTTACGGGAATCATTAGGGCTTTCTGGTTCAAGGATTGCAAAGAAAAAAAACGAAATGATTCAAGTAGCTGAATTATGCACCCGTACCCATAGTAAAAGCCGATACGACTGGCAGATAGGTTACGACATTGCTATTGACCGTAAAGGCAAGGTATGGTTTATAGAAACGAACCCAGCCGTACCGGCTCATAATCTATTTCGTTCAGAGCCATCCGTTTACCGAACAATGAAACAGCTTGCCGCTTTTCATAAAAGAAAACAAAAACATGTCTAAGTCTCGCACTCTACTTATAGTCGAAGGGTTAAATCCACACAAAAACAAACCGCATTGTCAACAGACGCCTGTGGTTTGTTTTTGTGTGTAGGGTATTGTATATGACTAGGTGGTGGGGAACACCCGGCCTTAGACTTAGTTCGCACCAGATGACTTTTGCAGATGCTTACGAAGATCTGCGTAGGTCTTGATGATAGGGACAGTCGCTGAAGGTGCGTACGGTAAATATTTGTCAGCGTGGGACGTGTTGAATAGTACAACGGTCTCCGAACGGGCAATCCACCCCTTCTCCTGCAGCTGCAGCAGGCCAGCAAGCGTGGCGGCTCCTTCGGGCGAGCTGGAGATTCCGAGACGCCCCAACCGCTTTTGGGCGCTTTGGATTTCTTCGGCCGTCACGCTGACGGCTGCGCCCTGGGATTGCTTCAGGATGCGCACCACAAGCTCGCCATCCGGCGGATTTGGCACACGAAGACCTGTTGGGTTGGACCGGACTGAATCGGGCGGTGATGCAGTGAATGCCCCCCTAGTCATCGCGTCTACTAAAGGTTGGCATCCTTCTTCCTGTATGCTGACCATACGAGGGAGGCTCCCGCTTACCCATCCCAATTGATGCAGCTCTTGAAATGCTTTCCACATGCCGATGATGCCCGATCCGCCTCCTGTTGGATACAGAATCACATCGGGAAGCTTCCAGCCGAGCTGCTCGGCAAGCTCCAGCCCCATGGTCTTTTTTCCTTCAACTCTTCCGGGCTCCTTTAAAGTGCCGGCGTGGAACCAGCCTTGCTCTTTTACTCCTTCTTCGATAATGCAGCTCGCATCGTGAATCATACCGTCGACCACATAAGTCAAAGCACCGTAACGCAGGCACTCCTCAATGATGATACCCGGGCAATCCTTGGGAACGATGACGGTTGATTTTATTTGCGCCCTCGCCGCATAAGCGGCCATGGCTGAGGCTGCATTCCCGTTGGATGGCACGGCAACATGGTCAACCCCGTGCTCTTTCAAAAGGGATAAGGTTGAAGAGAAACCTCTTGACTTGAAGCTGCCAGTAGGATTTTGCTCCTCTCTTTTCAAATACACGCCTTGTATATCTAGCTCTCGCTCAAGGGGGTTCATCGGCAGGAGCGGTGTCCAGCCTTCTCCTAATGTAACAATAGACTTTTCATGTTCCAGTGGAAGCAGTTCCATATAGCGCCACATGGTGGCGGACCTCTCCCTCAGAACAGAAGGATGTAAGCTTCGGCTCACCTGTTCCAAATCGTACTCCACGAGCAAAGTACCGCCGCATTCGCACCTTCCTTTCAGGGAAAAGGGAAAGTGTTTGCTGCAGCGAGTGCACTTTTGACGAAATCTGCTCACAAGCCGCACCTCCTCGTACTGTCACCTCATAGTGTTTAATACGACAGAGCGAATTCGTATTACGATACGTTTTTTCGGCTGTAATGCGACGGCTTTGACCTAATTATCAGAAATTAAGGAAACATTAGGCGTTGCTCTCCATAGGATGTGGTGTAATTTCTTAAAGGAGGAATTCCATTGCTCCGTTTGATGTGTAAAGGCAAAATTCACCGGGCGACCGTCACGGAAGCTCGGCTTGATTACGTCGGAAGTATAACATTAGATGAACTGCTGATGAAAAAGGCCAATATCCAGCCGTATGAGATGGTGCAGATCACAAGCCTCCGCAATGCCACTCGCTGGAAAACATACGCCATTCCAGCACCCGAAGGCTCGGGCAAAGTATGTTTGAACGGTCCGCCTGCGCACTTGTTTCAGCCAGGAGATTTGGTCATCGTGCTCAGTCTCGGACTGTTCTCAGAGCAGGAGATGAACCAATTAAAGCCTTCGGTTGTCTTTGTCGATGAGAATAACCTCATTACCAAGGTGGAACATCATGACCTGGTCATATTGAGGCAGGATGCGGAGCTTAATGAAGAAAGTTAAGGGTCGTTTAAAGTAGGTTTATGACATGATCTGTATGGGGTAATAGACTTCAGCATCCGAATGACTACATTATGAACGGATTCAGACCCGCATCAATCGCGGGTTCTTTGGTTTTATCGGAACTGATTTTCACTTTCCTAAGAGAGGTACAAGAAGCTTGTAGGTATTTTTTTCTTTCATGAGAGTCTGGCTGCACAACCGTTTCGAGTCTATTTTTTCATCAAACGTACATCCATTGGGAAAATATTCCATCTTATTTAGCAGAGCTTTTCTTGTAATTATAGGTCACAGATATATACCGTACTAAAGAGGGGCTAGTTAATGAAAAGCGAAATAAGTAAGATAAATGGCTATCTTGAAGCCTTGGCTAATATAAACACTTTTCTTGGTAGTTGTTATGGTCATCAATACAGGTTGGTTGAACTGAATGTAAGCATCAGTGAGGCTGTGCGCCAGTTTAATAAAAACAGCAATCTTTCCACTCATAAGTATGTTGAGATTATCGGTTTAGAGGAATTAGAATCATGGGAAGAGAGCTTATCTGATCTCTGTACGTATTGGTTTTTTTCAATGTTAAAGATGAGAAACATCGTCTTGGGTGAGAATTATTATACAGATGGTAAAGTTGTACCATTAGAAAATAACAAAGAGTACAATACAGTTTCTACTCAACTAATAACGATGCTTAAGGCATTTTTAGGTTCAAATCTTAAGGTATACCAACTAACAACGAATCCTTCCAATGGTGAAGATGAATTTGAATGGGCGCAGATTTATTTTGATATCGGATCTAAAGTTTATGTTTTAGATTTTTATCAATGGGGCTAGTGTAGAGATAGTATGGAGTAAGGTGGAGCTCAAATATAAAATATAATGGGGCAGCTTGCGTTTCGGGGGATATGATGATATGGGAAAAATTGAACTTAAAGAGGCATATATTATCAATAGTGTTATGAAACGAGATAAAAAATTCGAGGATTGCGTTATTGTTTATGGCCGAATTTCTGGAGGAGAAGTCCTTAAAATTGGAGATAAGCTGATCGATGACCCTGATACAGGTTTCAAATGTATTATCATTAATTTCCCTTTACTTAGAAGAGTGCCTTTCTATGAAGATCATGTACATATCATAATAAAACCAGAAGACCCAGGTTACCCATTAAATGCTATGCGAAAAATGACGTTAATAAAAACAGAAACATCTTCTGGCTAGTTGTCGTGAAGGTGTCCACATTCATGGATATGGAAAGCCGATATTCCTATTATTATTGCAAAAGTTAAGTCAAATGCACAGACTGACCAACCCCTATGGAGAGGACAGTCTGTTTTTTATCGTGGGAATCCTATTCGATCGGAACGCCGTCCATTTTCTCGCCACGCTTGCCGTAATTGCGAAGCGGCGTGTCGTCATCGGCTCTAAAGCCGATACGTTCGTGTGCTGTCGTATCCTCGTACATGGTTTCCGGGTTGCCATCCGTTTCGATATCGATGTGCTCGTTAGGCATTGTTCTAGCCTCCTATTTATCATGATTTCATGGGTCAGCTTCTTTCCTTACCCCCATGACTTTCCGTTCTTTCCTTTATATAGTTAACCAATGATGAACTTTTATACGGCCGGGAGATCTTCATTCTTCTTCATGAAACTTTCATACGTGTAAAAGGAGAATTACAGCAATAAAATCAAGAAATGGATAAAAAATGATCAAATTACTCAATGAATTCTAAAAAAATTTAGTTTATGCTATATCTCATGTGGCGTTTCCAGATTAAATATAACATGTATCACGACCCTTGAAACCGCTTACTAAAAATTTTTATTAGTTAGGTGACACCATTAGGAGGGGAAAAAAGATGAAATTGACTAGAATTGCATCTTCTGTTGTATTGATCACAGTGCTTGCGGGTTGCAGCCAAGGAACAGGCACAAAGGATGATAAAGGGATTGTTGACAAAGGGGCGGGTCAACCGAAAGTTACAAACGAACCGATAACGCTTACGCTTTACCAGCACGCGGCGATCAGCAATGAGGAAATAGACAAATTTATAGTTCAGCCTGTACAAAAGAAATATCCTAACATTTCGTTTAATATTGTACGTAAAGGGACAGGCACCAATCCGGAGGAATTAGTGGCCGCAGGCATCGTCCCGGATCTGATCTATACGACAGACGCTAACACCCCTCTTTGGCGAGAACTTGATGTGCCGGAGGATCTGAATAATTTGATTAAGAGCAACAACTTCGATTTGAACCGTTTCGACCCTAATGCCATAGATGCTGTAAAAGTTTACAGCGGCGGAAAAGGTGCAATCTACGCTTTACCGGTCGCTCAAAATATTGCAGCTCTTCTCTATAATAAAGATATTTTTGATAAATTCGCTGTCCCGTATCCGAAAGACGGGATGAATTGGGATGAGATCATCCAGTTAGCCCGCCAGCTGACCAAAACCGAAAACGGGGTCCGATACATAGGGCTGAGTCCCGATACGGTTTCCCGTTTAGGCTATGGACTTTCTTTACCGTACGTTGATCCGGCTACGAACAAAGCGACCATTAATAATGATAATTGGAAAAAAGTTCTTACCACGATGAAAGCGATGATCGATATCCCCGGATTTCTCGGAGAGGATAAGAAGCTCAATTATGGCAGCGGCGATTTCTTTAAGAACGGGAATATAGCCATGCTGACTGCTTGGATTCCCGATATGATAGCGAGCACGGATCCGAGTATCGCTGATAAATTTCCATGGGATTTCGTCTCGCTTCCTAACTACCCTGAAGCCATCGGTACAGGCCGCATCATTACCCCACATACGATTATGCTGAACAAGCACAGCAAATATAAGAATGAAGCTTTTGAAGTGATGTCGATCTTTACTTCCGATGAGGTGCAAGCAGAGCTGAGTAAAAGCGGAAAAATTTCCGTTGTAGCCAAAGCGGACATTCAAACTCAGTATGGCACCAATGTACCTTATCTAAAAGGAAAGAACGTAAGCGGTATATTTAAGTCAAAAACACGCAAAATAAACGATCCTCTTACGGAATATGACGGTTTAGTTCGTTCGGCACTTGATTCCGCGGCTAAAGAATTGGCAGCAGGGAAAGATGTTAATACGGTCTTACGGGAAACCGAAGAAAAGGCGAACAAAGCAATTGAGGAAAAACTAAAAAAATAAACCGTTCGGTTACTGAAAAAGCCCATGATGATCATGGACTTTTTCTTTTTTGATACTTCCTGTACTGCAAAGGTGACAACCCTGTTGATTCTTTGAAAGCTTTTGAAAAATAATTACTGTCATTAAACCCGCAGTCGAAAGCGATTTGCCTGATAGAATGATTTGTACCTTTTAACATCTGCTTGGCCTTGTTGATTCTTATGATCTGCACATACTCTTTAAAGCCCAGCCCTGTAGTTTTAAGAAAAAGTCTGGATAGATGAGATTTGCTTAAATTAAGCATGTCAGACGCAGAGTCCAATGTTATCGATAAATGATAATTTGCATTAATGTACCGAACAAGTCTTTCTATAGTGGGGTTTGCATTGCTGCTGCTATTATAGACGAATTCCGACTTGTTTCTAATAAAGTAGGAAAGCAGCTGGATGAAATAACTTTTAATAAGATCAGAGGATAAGTCATCATTCCTATCCATTTCCTCTCCTATCATAAAGAATAGCTTTTTAATCCGTTCAGGGTCCTGTGGCTTGTAAATACACTGCTCAAAAAGAGGTCTCAATTTGCATATGAATTTTGAACCTATGTAGTCCTCGGTAAAGTTAATGACGGCCCTCTCATAGCTTCGCGAAATATAATTATTCTTGTGTAACGTTCCTTTGGGAATAAAAAGGATATTATGATCAGAAACCGAATAAGTTTTATCCTTTACAAAGTACTCGCTGCTGCCGGAAATAAGAAAATAAATTTCATAATTGTCATGATAATGATAGCTGGATTTAATAAGAACTGATTTAGAATAACCGTATTGAATCCCTGGTAGAGGGCTATCATCCTTTTTGGGCACTATCGTTCACCTTTCCATGACAATAATAGCAATAAAGCAGTTCTGCTATGCGAGGCGCGATGTAGGGCATTGACTCACTTCCTCACAGCAGAAGGCGGGTATCCCTTAATCGATTTGAAGACATTACTAAAATAGGAAATATCGTGAAAGCCACAACGTTCGGCAACCCCCGTTACAGAAAATCCCCCGGTCGACAAAAGCATCTCGGCATGATTGACACGGATCTGGTTCAAATATTCCTTAAACGAGCAGCCGGTATTGATTTTAAACAGCTTCCCCAGATAAGCCGGATGAAGATTGACGATCCTGGCTATCTTGGTTAAGTCCAATTCCTCCGAATAATGCTCCATGACGTATTCCAGCACTTGATTGATCCTTTTGTCGGATCGAACCGCAGCCTCTTTGCGATAGTAGATGGTCATAACCTGATGCATGATCAGCATGAATAACGCCCTTGATTGCATGATATATCCCGGCTGCCTGCCGGCCCAAACCTGATTGAACTGTCGGATGTAATTTAACATTTCACTTGTAATGATATTTTTGGTCACAATATCGAGCGGAAGCGCATCCGGGCTGCCCATGGGTAACCAGTTGAAATTGAAGGCATAGGAATGCATGGGGGTTTCCTTAATAGTATGAGCCTCGCGTTCGCTTCCCAAAGGGATGTAGATGACATCGCCTGCTTCCACCGTATATTTTACACCGTTGACGTAATAGTTTGATTTCCCCTCAACAACAAAGGTAAGATCATGGAATTGGATGATATCCCTTTCAATCTTCCATTCCGGGAAGCAGCGCCTATCTACAAAATGGATAATACCGGGGAGTCTTGTTTGAAGCTGTTCCATGTTCAACTTTGCCCACCACCTGTATCAAATCGAAAATAACCGGGTGCCTCAACAAAAGTCATCGTACAAGACCATAGTAACATTGATTCATGGCGCAATAAAGAGATGCCAGACAAAAATTATTTAATAATTACAAATAAAATCTAATTCCTCCATGGATTATGAAAGCGTTTTTACTATATAATGAATCCATTAGAAATGCCACAAGCCTAAGCCGATTAGACATGACGGAACGGGACCGCATGGAAACGCCGTATGACGTGCCGGATGGAGGTTCACTGCCCTAAAGCTGAATTATAAAATTACAAACTTTTCTGGTCTGTAAATGCAAGTTTTCTTATTGTAAACCACTATCGTTGAAAGCTGTTCTGCTATGATACATACGAGAAATCATGAATGATATGGGGAGGATCAGAATGAAGACGAGGAATTATTTGATTGTCACGGTTATGCTATCGCTGCTTTCGTTAACGGCTTGCGCAAGTCAGAAAAATGGCGCAGTAGAGACCAGCGGGGATGCTTCTGTAAATACGGAACCCGTTAAATTGAGACTGGCCGTAGTATCAACTGCGTTCTGTCAGTGATGACTAGCGATGAGGTGCAGAATCTGCTGAATAAAAACGGCGTACTTACCTCCTTGAAAAAAACGCCTGAGTTGATAAAGGAGTATGGCGCGGAAATTCCCACAGTCAAAGGGAAAAACGTGAATGCTCTCTTTGCCCTGAAGCCGGCAGTGAAAGAATTTACTAAATTTGAGGATAAAGGCAGATCCCTTGTAAATTCAGCTGCAAACGATGTGCTGCTTAAGGGTACGAACGTGAACACCGCATTGAAGAATGCGGAGGAACAATTGGACCAGTTTATTATACAGCAATCCCAAAATTAATGAGAGTTTCATTGGAAGGGTACCGTCTTCCGACACTTTAAAATGAAGCTTGCTTGACAAAAGCAGCCTGTATGATCCGGGTCGGGGTGATCAGGCTGCTTCTATTCTTGTTTTAAACTGAAAAAATCATAACAAATTCGCATCATTTTCTATTTTCTTAATCTGTAAAAAAGCTTAAAATATGTAATGGCGCAAGCGCTTTAATTAAGCAACGAAACGATGAGAACCGGGGGGACCGGCATGAGATGGTACCGTTGGATCGCCTCCAGTTTAAGGGCAAAAATGTTAGTCATGTTTGTGATGCTGACGGCGGTTCCCTTAATAGTGATAGGGATTATCAGCTACACGAAATCGTATAACACCGTTTCCAAGCACAGCATTGCAACGACGGAGCTTGTAGCGGAGCATCTGAAAAACGATATCGATGTGCTGTTTTCGGACAACCGGAAATTTTTGGACATCAGCAGAAACTCCAATGTGCTGAGGTTTCTGCTCATTCAGAGCGAGACATATAACGAGGCTAAGGATATATTAAAAACGTTCAGCCTTTACCGGGATACATACAGGTTCAGCAATGGCCTGACGAATATTATATTGTTTAACCGCTATGGCAAGGGGATTAGCGAGAAGCGAGGTATTTTTCAAATGGAGGAGGACCCGTTCTTCTATCCTGAGTTCAAGAGCTTGTTGGCTCATCCCGACGAGGTGCTTATCATTCCGCCTGCCGGCTCGCAAGGGATCAGCAATTTGGACCGGGCAGAGGAGGAGCGTCCGCCATTAATTTCGATTATTTCCACGGTAAAGCAGGAGATTACGGACGAAGTCATCGGTTTTATGGTGATGAATTTGGATGTATCGGTTATCGAAAATTTTTGCAACAATACCAAGATGGGGGACAGCGGCTTCTTTTATGTCATGGACCCGCAGGGCAAGCCGATTATTTTGCCAGAAAGGCTAAAATCAACAGGGGCTGTAGCAGGCTTGACGAAGCAGCAATTAAGTGCTGTGTCGGGGAACGACATTCGTGAGCTGGCGGGGAAGAGACAGTTTATCGTGTACAAGACTTCAGAGCTTACAGGCTGGAAGGTCGTCGGGGAAGTGCCTCTGGAGGAAGTGACCAAGGATGCGGATCAGATTCAGACCCTTATATTTGTCAGCGTCATCTTTACGATTGCCTTTACTATTGCTTTATACGCCTACGTATCCAACCGGTTGATCCGACCGATCCGGTACTTAAAAAATAAAATGCGCCAAGCGGCCTCCGGTTATTTGGATGCTAAGGTGCCTGGCGGGGGTCAGGATGAAATAGCCGATTTGGGGGTCAGCTTCAACATGATGCTCGACCAGATCAAGCTGCTGATTGAAGCTAGTATTAAGGAGCAAGAGCAGATCAAGCTTGCGGAGCTCCGGACCCTGCAGGCTCAAATTAACCCGCATTTTTTGTACAATACGCTCGATTCGATTATTTGGCTGGCGGAAAACGGAAAAAGCGAGGAAGTGATCGGCATTGTGAATGCGCTCGCAAGCTTCTTCAGGATTTCGTTAAGCAAAGGCAGGGATGAGATTACGATTAAAGAAGAGCTGGATCATATCGCCAACTATCTCACGATCCAGCAGATGAGGTACAGGGACATTCTGGACTATGAAATTGATGTGCAGGACAGCGTGCTTAGCTGCAGTGTTTTGAAAATGACACTCCAACCGCTGGTTGAAAATGCTTTGTATCACGGCATTAAGAACAAGCGGGGGAGGGGCTGTATTCGAATCACAGGCGGGTTTGGAGCTAACGGCAATATCGAGCTGTGCGTATCGGATAACGGCGCAGGCATGACGGCGGAGAAGCAAGAGCAGCTTAGACAGCTTCTTGCAGAGAGCAAGCACCTTCAAGCCCAGCCGGCGGGGTTCGGAATTATCAATGTGCACCAGAGAATTAATCTTTATAACGGAGACCCGTACGGTATTCGGATCGAAAGCGAATATGGCTTTGGCACGACAGTGCTCGTGAGTATACCGATAAGGAGAGAGCAAGATGAAAAAGGTGTTGTTGGTGGATGATGAAATCCTCGTTCGGGAAGGTATCTGCAACCGGATACAGTGGGAGAAAGAGGGGTTTATTTATTGCGGCGACGCATCGGACGGGGAGATGGCGCTCCCCTTAATCGAGAACCTGGCACCGGATATTTTGTTAACCGATATTAAAATGCCTTTTATGGACGGACTCCAGCTTAGCCGGATTGTGAAAGAGAAGATGCCTGCGGTCAAAATCATCATTTTAAGCGGGCACGATGAATTTCACTATGCAAGGGAAGCTTTGCGGATTGGGGTAGAGGAATACTGCTTAAAACCGATTAACGCGAAGGAGCTGCTTCAAGTACTCCAAGGGGTTGCGGCCAAAATCGATATGGAGCGCGAGGAACAGAAAAATAAAGAGCTGCTGCAGATGAGAGCGAGCATCAACCAGGAAACCGTCAGGGAACAGCTGCTGATCGACTTGTGCTCCGGCGCTATTCCGACAGCGGATGCTATTCATGCGGCCGAGGCGCTTGGTATTGGTCTCATTGCAAGGCATTACCTGGTAGTGCTTGCGGAGTTGACGGATGAAGCTGAGACACACTCGTTATTTAAACAATTATTGAGTGACATGTTGGGCCATCTGCATGTGAAACGCAGCAAAAAAGAGCATGTCTGGATAATAAAAGGGGAAGAAACGGTAGGGGTGGAGAATACTGCCCACGGCCTTATCCGCAAGCTGAAGCAGATAGAAGAAGGACTTGGCTGCATCCTTTATTATGGCAAAGGAACCGTGAAAGGGCGAGTCCAGGAAATTGCCGCGTCGTTTTCTGAAGCAGAGCAAAATAAGTGCTACCATTATTTTTTACGCAATCGTCCGATCGTCAGCGTGGATAAAGGAGGCTTGGCGGGCTATGACCGTCATCAAGTGACCAATTTTTTGAAAATGGGCGATGCTTCCAGGATCGAGAGTTTTGTTTGCGGTTACATTCATAGCATTGATAAGCAGACGGGGGCGGAAAGCAAGTTTTACTGGCATTATCTTATTCTGGATATGATTGCCTCTGTAATGGCGGTTATCCATGAATCGAACGGAGACGTGCAGGCATTTCTATCCGAGATGGCACCGGTGGAGGAAACGCTGTTAATGAGCAATACGCTGGAGGAGGTGCGGGCATGTGCCACCACAGTTCTCATGCTTGCCTTTCAGCATCGGGAGCGCATAACTGACAAATACGGCGAGCTGCTCGCCAAGGCGAAGGATTATATCGATAAAAATTTTGATAATCCGGACCTCTCCTTGCAGGCTGTTGCAGCCTATGTGAACGTAAGCCCCAGCCATTTCAGCGGGATTTTCTCTCAGGGGACAGGGCAGACATTTATCGATTATTTAATTAAGACGCGCATTAAGAGGGCGATGGAGCTGCTCAAAACAACGAGTGCCAAATCATATGAAATCGCTGCCATGGTGGGCTATAACGACCCGCATTATTTTAATACGGTATTTAAAAAAATCACTGGTGTTACAACCAAAGTATTCCGTAATCAGGCATAGCGATAAGAAGGGGGGAACGGCCATGCAGGCCCTAGTTACAAACCGGGCTTTACTGATTCTATGCTGCATTATGATAAGCCTGACCAGCGGCTGCAAGCAAGAGCCGACGGCAGCATCTTCAACTATTCAGCAGCATGGAGCGGGAGGGAGTGTGCAGAAGAAGGGCCGTACGTTCGCTATCGTCTACTCGACTGCCGATGTGTTTCACAAGGTAGTGACGAGCAGGGCAGAAGCCGTTGCAAGCAAGCTGGGTGCACAGCTCGTGATTAAGGCACCGGATGAGGCGAATCTCGAGCAGCAAATTCGGATGATGGAAAATCTGATCAAGCAGCGCGTGGACGGCATTGCAGTTAGTCCGGTTAATGCGGATGCATTAGCGCCTTACATTAATAAAGCGGTGGATGCCGGTATTCAAGTCATCTGCTTCGATAATGACGCACCGCAAAGCAAACGTGCCGCCTTCATAGGTGTCAATAATTATGAGGCTGGCCGTATGCTTGCTTCGTATATTGATCGCGCATTGGACGGGAAGGGAATGATCATTGCCGAGACAGGTACGATATCCTATTCCAGTATACAGCAGCGGGTTGCCGGGCTTAGAGACTACTTGGCCAGGTTGCCGGAAATGCAGCTCCTTGAACTGAGAACGGACGGGGATAGTCTTGATAAAGCGATAGCAAATGTAGAAAAGATGATAGATGCACATCCGCATTTTGAAGCCTATGCCGCCCTGGATTCGTTAGCGGGCTCTGCGGCGATTCTTGTTTGGAAAGCAAAGGGTTTAAGCCAATTATCGGTAACAACCAGCGGTTCCCCGGAGCTGTTGGACGGGGTTATGAACAAGCAGATTACCGCTCTAATGTCGCTTCAGGAGGATGCTTGGGGGGACAGGATCATCCAGCTGCTAAATGATGCTTGCGACGGAAAGGCGGTGCAGGAATGGAATCAGTTAGAGCCGACCTTTGTAACGCAGCAATCATTGAAGAGCATTAAATAATACAATGTGTCTTCATTTCGATAAGGGAAGGTGAATGGGGTGTATAATCGTTGGGGGAAGGCGGTCATCCTTTTGTTGGTATTTCTCTGCGCGTGTACATCTGTGCCTGTACCGAAGGAGACCCTTGTACAAGCTCCCGCCGTGCTCCAAACGGATTCCAGCCTGACAACGGCTCTCAAGCAAGACGAGCGGCCAGTCGTACTTGGGTTCTCGCAGGTTGGAGCGGAAAGCCGCTTTCGTAACGCGAATACCAAATCCATTCAGGATGCCGCCAGGCAAGCGGGAATCGACTTGAAATTTTCGGATGCCGAGCAGCAGCAAAGCAAGCAAATTGAAGCGATCCGTTCCTATATTGCGGCAAAGGTTGACGTGATAGCCTTCTCTCCTGTCATTGAGACAGGCTGGGACAACGTACTTATGGAAGCGAAAGAGGCTGGTATTCCCGTCATTATAACGGATCGGTCTGTGGACGTGAAGGACCACTCCTTGTATATTACGCTTATTGGCTCTAATTTTGTGGAAGAAGGCCGCAAAGCAGGGAAATATGTCATCGATAAAATGAGGAACGTTAACGGGTCCATCCGTATTGCCGAAATCCGCGGTACGGAGAACTCGGCACCTGCGCTGGATCGGAAGCGGGGATTTGAGGAAATTATTAAGGATAACCCGAACATGGAAATCATCGCCAGCGAAACGGGCAATTTTACAAGAGAAGAAGGCAAGGAAGTCATGACCCGTTTTTTAAAGAAGCATGGCCGCGATATTCAGGTGCTGTTCGCCCACAATGATGATATGGCGTTCGGAGCCATGGAAGCCATGGAGGAAATAGGCTTAAGACCCGGCAAGGATATCGTGATCGTTTCGGTCGATGGCGGGAAGGAAGCCTTTCAAGCGATGCTGGATGGCAGGCTCAACTGTACGGTGGAATGTAATCCGCTGTTCGGACCGCTCTTAATGCAGGCGGTTCGGGAGCTTATGGCGGGAAGGAATATCCCGAAGCGAATTATTGTTAAAGAGGGGGTGTTCACGCAGGGGACCGCCGCCCGTGAGATCGGCAATCGTAAATATTAGGATATAAAGCTGTAATAGCTCCGTATAAAGCCCAATTACCGGGCTTTTTTTGTTTATTCTTTGACGCGGCGGGACGAAAAAATTCAAATTACTTCATAAAAAAACAAAATTTCGATTCTCGAGGCTCGAAAACACCGAAAAAGACTCTAATTTATTCAGAATGGATTCTATTCAATCGCATTTGAAAGCGTTTTAAAATAAAGCTACACCCATCGATGGTGAAATAAAAGGAGGGTTTAACGGATGAAAATGAAGTGGAAATCAGGCGCGGCCGTCTTGATGATGGCATCTATGCTTCTAACCGCGGCGTGCGGCGGTAATGCGACGACAGGCGGGGCTAAGGACACAACTGCCAAAGGCGGCGATACGCCGAAACCGGCCGACAAGAAAATTGTGCTTGGCTTCGCTCAGGTTGGAGCGGAGAGCGGCTGGCGCACGGCTAATACCAAGTCCATCCAGGATTCGGCTAAGGAAGCGGGAATTGAACTGAAATTCTCCGACGCGCAGCAAAAGCAGGAAAACCAAATCAAGGCGATCCGCAGTTATATTGCACAAAAGGTGGATGTCATCGCATTCTCCCCGGTGGTTGAGTCTGGCTGGGATACGGTGCTAAAGGAAGCGAAGGATGCGAATATTCCGGTAGTACTGACCGACCGTGCGGTAGATTCCAAGGATACATCGCTGTATAAAACTTTTCTGGGCTCCGATTTCGTAGAAGAAGGACGCAATGCAGGGAAATGGCTGCTCGAAAAAGTGAAGGATCAGAAAGGTCCGGTCAACATTGTCGAGCTGCAAGGTACGACAGGCTCCGCACCGGCGATCGATCGCAAGAAAGGCTTTGAAGAAGTGATTAAAGATAACGCGAACCTGAAAATCGTGAAGTCCCAGACAGGTGACTTTACTCGCGCTAAAGGGAAGGAAGTTATGGAGGCGTTCATCAAGTCCGCGAAGGCGGAGAACACCAAAATGGATGTCTTGTACGCGCATAACGACGATATGGCGCTTGGTGCCATTCAGGCCCTTGAGGAAGCGGGCATGAAGCCGGGCAAAGATATTCTCATCATTTCCATGGACGGAACCAAGGATGCTTTCCAAGCCATGAAGGACGGCAAGATTAACGTAATTATCGAATGTAACCCGCTAATGGGGCCGCAAGTGATGCAAATTGTCAAGGATATTGTCGCTGGCAAAGAGGTGCCTAAGCGTATTTTGACCAAAGAAGGCGTGTTCCCGCAAGAAACAGCTGCGAAGGAATTACCGAATCGTCAATATTAATCTGACCATATTGTGAAAGAGAATGTCTCCCGCCGGCTGAAACAATGTAACTCTGCATCAAAAAACGCAGCTTGGCGGGAGAGTTTGGGATATAGAATGTATTCAGGATAGGAGGCAGCAAGGTGACAGATAAAAAACCTCGATTGCGCATGGAGCGAATTCATAAGCAGTTTCCCGGAGTGAAGGCTTTGACCAACGTATACTTTCGAATGTTTTCAGGTGAAATTCACGCTTTGATGGGTCAAAACGGTGCAGGCAAATCAACCCTCATTAAAGTATTGACAGGTGTACATGCCATCGACGAAGGCCAAGTATGGCTCGACGAGCAGCAAATTCGCGCTAAAAGCCCGTTGGAAGCTCAGGAGCTCGGGATTAGCACCGTTTATCAGGAGGTCAATTTATGTACCAATTTAACGGTTTCTGAAAATATTTTTATCGGGCGCGAGCCGATGCGAAGAGGTTTTATTGATTGGAAAGAAATGAATTCCCGTTCCCGAGAGCTGCTGAAGCGGCTAAATGTAGACATTGATCCCTCCAAGCTGCTCGGTTCCTATTCCATAGCCATTCAACAAATGGTCGCCATTGCCAGAGCCCTCAATGTTTCGGCGAAGATATTAATTTTGGATGAGCCGACATCCAGCTTAGATTCGAATGAAGTGAAGCAATTATTTAACGTCATGCGAAAATTGAAATCGGAAGGCTTGGCGATTTTATTCGTTACGCATTTCCTGGATCAAGTCTATGAAATGTCCGATCGGATCACGATATTGCGAAACGGCCAATTCGAAGGGGAGTACTTGACGGAAGAGCTGTCCCGCATGGATCTCGTATCCAAAATGATCGGCAAAGAGGTAACTGAGTTGGAACAGCTGCCGAATATGACGGCTTCACATAAAAAGAACAGCGGAAAGCAGCCTTTCCTGCAGGCAAAGCAGGTTGCGCGAAAAGGCTCCATCGAACCGTTCGATTTGAACTTGTATCCGGGTGAAGTGTTGAGCCTTGCGGGATTACTTGGTTCCGGCCGTACGGAAATCGCCCGTATTTTGTTCGGAGCCGACCGGGCGGATCAGGGGGAAATGAAAATCAGCGGAAAAGTGGTGCAGCTGAATTCCCCGCGCCAAGCGATAGACGCAAGAATAGCCTTTTGCCCCGAAAACCGGAAAACGGAGGCCATTATTGAGGATTTGACGGTGAGGGAAAATATTATTCTTGCAATGCAAGCAACATTTGGCACATTCCGGTATTTGACGAAGAAGAAGCAAACCGAGCTTGCGGATCAATATATCGAGCTGCTCAATATCAAAACGCCGGGTCCTGAGGCTTTAATCAAAAATTTAAGCGGCGGTAATCAGCAGAAGGTGATCTTGGCACGATGGCTGTTGACCAATCCCGAGCTGCTCATTCTGGATGAACCTACACGGGGGATTGACGTCGGGGCGAAGGCGGAAATTCAGAAACAGATGGCGCTGCTGTGCGAGAAAGGAATGTCCATCTTGTTCATTTCCTCCGAGCTGGAGGAAGTCGTTCGTTCCTCTCAAAAAATTGCCGTCCTGAGGGACAGGAAAAAAATTGCTGAAATAAGAAACGAAGGTGTGAGCCAGCAGGATATTATGAAATTAATTGCAGGAGGGGGAGGCGAATGAGCAACCGTTTGTTGTGGCCTTTAGTGACATTGGCTTTCTTATTGATCGCCAATGTCGTTCATAATCATGATTTTTTCTCCATTACGATGAAGGAAGGCCATCTGTTCGGCAGCCTGATTGATATTTTGAACCGCGCAGCGCCTCTTGTCCTAATCTCCATCGGTATGACATTCGTCATCGCTACCAAGGGGATTGATTTGTCGGTTGGCTCCATCGTTTCCATCGCAGGTGCGATGGCCTGCCTGCTCATCTCTAAGCAGGGCACCAGCGACATAAGCACACTGTTTATGGCTTTAGGCATTGCGTTGCTGCTTTCCTTGGCTGCAGGTGCTTGGAACGGGCTATTAGTCAGCTTCTTGGGCATTCAACCGATCGTCGCAACCTTAATCCTAATGGTCGCAGGGCGCGGGGTGGCACAATTAATTACGAACGGACAAATCATCACCGTGTCCTCCAAACCTTACTCCTTTATAGGAGGAGGGTATTTATTTGGCCTTCCGTTCTCGATTTTTATTATTACGTTCTTCTTTCTTATAGCAGTGATCCTAACAAGAAAAACAGCGATAGGGCTGTTTATCGAATCAGTCGGCTCCAATCCGACGGCGAGCCGGCTTGCAGGAATCCGGTCGAGCTCAATCATTTTTATCGTATATGTACTCTGTGCCTTTTTAAGCGGGCTTGCCGGTATTATCTTAAGCTCGAACGTATCCAGCGCAGATGGGAATAATGCCGGGCTATGGTATGAGCTTGATGCGATTCTGGCCGTTGTGATTGGCGGCAACTCATTGAACGGCGGGAGATTTTATTTATCAGGCACCATCATCGGCGCGCTCATCATTCAAACACTCACGACTTCCATCTATTCCATCGGTGTACCGCCGGAAATTACATTGGTCGTCAAGGCTATCGTTGTGCTGATCGTCTGCCTGATTCAATCGGATGCCTTCCGCGCATCGCTTGCAGCCAAGCGCAAAGCCAAACAAAAAAACGTGGAGCAGGGGGTTACCGTATGAGGCTGCGCAGCATAGATAAAAGATATTTACCGCTTCTGGTGACTATAGCCTTATTTGTTGTTATGTTTGCGGCGGGCTCAGTGGAGTATAGGGGATTTTTCTCACTGCAAGTTTTCTTTAATTTGCTGATCGATAATTCATTCCTGCTCATTGCAGCCATTGGGATGACCTTTGTCATCATTTCGGGCGGGATCGATTTATCCGTCGGTTCCATGATTGCATTAACTACTATGATATCCGCAAGCTTGGTCCAAAATCATCATTGGCCGCCAGGTGCCGTTATTCCGTTAGTGCTGCTTATGGGAAGCGTGTTTGGATGGTGCATGGGCAGTTTGATTTATCATTTCAATCTGCAGCCGTTTATCGTAACATTGGCGGGAATGTTTTTGGCAAGAGGACTATGCTATGTCATCAGCATTGAGAGTATTACGATCGAGAATGAATGGTATAAGGCGGTTTCACAGACCAAAGTGTACGTATTTGGCAGCTCCTATGTTTCCATTAGTGTCATTATCGCTCTATGTATGGTTGCTGGAGCTATCCTACTTGCACATTATACCCGATTTGGACGCAATATTTATGCATTAGGCGGCAACGAGCATTCGGCTATGTTAATGGGGTTGCCCGTCAAACGGACAAAAGTACTTGTCTATACCTTAAGCGGCTTCTGCTCTTCACTTGCGGGTGTGGTCTTTACCTTTTATATGCTGTCGGGTTACGGCTTACATGCGCTGGGGACGGAGTTGGATACGATAGCGGCTGTCGTCATTGGCGGCACCTTGCTGACCGGTGGCACCGGTTATATTGCGGGCACGCTGGTTGGTGTGTTGATTCAAGGTATCATCCAAACGTTGATCATGTTTGAAGGAACCCTTAGCTCCTGGTGGACCAAAATTGCAATCGGACTGCTGCTATTCTTGTTTATCGTACTGCAAAAGCTGCTTGGCACTAGAAAGAAGGCTGGCGGGGAGGTCGTCTGATATGCATAATACAACAGAAATCGGCTGGGAAATTTCAAAGACGGCGAATCAATTCCGTTCATCTTGTGTGCTGAAATTCGGGGATGTCATTGTTGACGCGAAAAGCATTCTTAGTGTGTTTGTGACCCTAGTTGATCATCACAATTATGAGCTGTATGTGATGGGCCCGGATGCGGAGGAAGCCAAGAAAGCGATGTCGGATTTATTCGCCCGCTATGATTTGTCTTATGTAATCAAATAAACGGGGGGAGAAAGAGTGGTCCGCCTATAGCGGACTGAGTCTGTCGAGAAACCTAGTTTTGCGAGAACTTTGCTAAATATGGAGGTGGGGTATTCCTCGGAAGAGTTTACGTCTGCCTTTGAAACCCGTGAAAATACCACTAAATCTGATCCCTTTCACGGGTTTCAACAGCTATGGGCTTTGTGTAGCAAAGCCTGCTTCGGAAGCCTGGCTAGAGGGGCATACCCCACCGTAGTATATTAGCAATAGTTCAAGCCTTATAGGTTTCTCGACAATCTGGGTCCGCCTATAGCGGACTGTTCTTACCACATAAATGTTTAACTTTATTAAAGCGCCAGCGTGGATAAAGATCATTTCTATTGGCGATAAAAACTACCGCTGAACGCGGTCGCTCATCATTGAAAAGACGTCGATAGACGGTTTTCTCATCTCCGATTGGGCTCAAAGCTTGGAACCGTATCATTTGGGAAAATCACTATTTCTTTAGTAATTACAAATAGTATCTAGTTATTCTATAGAATTTGGAATAGCCCCCCTTTATAATGTGGACAGATAGCGCTTACAAAGGGGGTTATTTTTTTAATAACGCAGGGAAATTACAAGATCGTTAATAAGGGGGGGATTGGCAAGATGATTGCTGTAAATTAGAAGCATAAAGCCATGCTAGAAAAGACAACTTAAGCCCTTCGAACCATTGCATCTTGCAGATAACTGAGCTTGTTCCCACTACATAAAACAAACTAACGCCCTCGATTGTTCAGACTTCAACGATAACATTTCCAGTAACGGCTGGTCTTAACTACTCTACCAAATCCCCTAGTCCGTTTCAGCTCGCCAACATAGATAGTTACCTTATTTTCCTAAATGCTGTAGAAATTCTTTAGCACCGAGCAACCCGACGGATTGCTGCAGGAATGCCTAAGCTTTCAAACAAAGGTTCCGAAAGCTGCTATTAACAAAAATTAAAGCGCTGCCAAAAAACTGGAAAAACCTTTGCATTTTCAAAAATGTAGATTGAGCCAATACGGGAGGTTTGAAATCCATGGGGAAATTATTGGTATTCGTACTCGTTTTTTCATTAATCATAAGCTCTTTGCCAGGTTTAACTGCACATGCGGATGGCATCACGGCCAAGAACCCCATTATATGGGCAGATGTGCCGGATGTCGATGTGATTAGGGTAAATGATACTTACTATATGACCAGCACGACAATGCACATGAACCCTGGGGTTCCAATCATGAAATCCAAGGATCTCGTCAATTGGGAGATCGTCAATTACGTATATGATATCCTCGCGTCTACTGACAAACAAACCCTCTCCAACGGAGAAAACATATATGGGAAAGGCTCATGGGCCAGCAGCATCCGTTTTCATAACGGCAAGTTTTATGTGGTTTTTGCCTCCAATGATATTGGAAAGACATATATCTTTCAAACGGCCGACATAGAAAAGGGTCCATGGGAAAAGTATGAGTTAGCCGGCGGAGTGTATCATGATATGTCCCTGCTGTTCGATGATGACGGACGCGTCTATATGGTCTACGGTAATGGAACCATAAAGATTATTGAGCTGACCTCAGATGCCACAGCCATCAAAGCAGGCGGAATGAATAAAACGATCATTCAAAATGCAAGCGCTCCCGGAGGATCGGGTGGCCTTGGAGCTGAGGGCTCACACGTTTATAAAATAAACGGTAAGTATTACATCTTCAATATCTCATGGCCATCAGGGGGCATCCGCACGGAATTAGTGCATAGGGCGGATACTATCGATGGTACCTATGAAGGAAAGATTGCTTTAAAATCGGGCAGTAATTCAAACAGCGCCGGTGTGGCACAAGGAGGGATTGTTCAATCTCCTGACGGAAAATGGTACGGAGTGTTGTTCCAGGACTACGGCTCCGTCGGGCGCATACCTTACATTGTTCCGATGACATGGAGCGAGGATGGATGGCCCGTCTTCGGGGATGTCAATGATACGGGAATTGCTGCAGGACTCTCAAGAACATGGGTCTCATCGGATAGCTTTGATCAAAGAGCAGAGAAAGTTGGCGCTTATCATACAGAGGCGGCAAACGGAGAAAACGATGACAACGGATCCAATCTTGCCCTGGTGTGGCAGTGGAACCATAATCCCGACAATCGGTACTGGTCCCTAACCGACCGGCCGGGGTATTTGAGACTCACTACGGGGAGCACTAGCAGCAGTATTCTTAATGCCCGAAATACGCTTTCCCAAAGAACCTTCGGTCCGGAAAGCTCGGGAACGGTTGCTATAGATGTCAGCCATATGAAAGACGGAGACTATGCCGGCATTGCCGCATTTCAGCAGAACTACGGGTTTGTCGGTGTGAAAATGAGCGGGACTACCAAATCTGTTGTGATGGTAAATGGAAGCTCAGGGACGGCAGTGGAAGCAGCAAGTATCCCTGTCACTCAGAATGTCATCTATTTAAGGACTGAATTGGATTATAAGAATAGGACGGACAAAGCCTATTTCTATTACAGTCTTGACGGTGAGCGTTGGGCATCCATAGGTAACACACTTCAAATGTCCTATACGCTGCCGCATTTTATGGGTTACCGATTTGCCTTATTCAATTTTGCCACAAAGACGACAGGCGGTTATATTGATTTCGATTATTTCAAAATAGATGACAAGTTAGCAGGCTCCAACTTTGATACGAATTTGAAGTCCCTCCAGGTGAACGGGGCGCAAGTGAGCGGGTTCAGTCCGAGTAGATACGACTATTCCCTGGATGTTCCTGCAGGATCGGTCCCCCAAGTTACCGCGACTCCCAATGATCCTGCTGCGAGTGTTTCTATTACCCAAGCATCAGGGGTGCCGGGAAAAGCCACGGTCACTGTAAGCAGGGAAGGCCTACAAACAGCGGTCTATACCATTCAGTTTAATACGCCTGTTTCCGTAGCTATTGAGGCAGAAACAGCAGCGGAAAATTCCGCTGAGGCGTACGTACATGGCACCGCCAACGGCCATACCTGGTCGCTTGTGGACGGACTTTCTACGAAAGCCATGCAGTTTTTGCCTGACGATGGCACTTCGGTGACGCCGGGCACAGATGCAGCCAGCCTTGCTGCCGGGTCCAGATTGAATTATAAAATCAACTTCACGACTGCCGGAACCTACTATGTTTGGATCCTTGCCAAGAGTCATAGCTACCAAACGGACTCCGTCCATGTTGGGTTGGATAATCAATATAAATTCACCTCCAACGGGATTGAAGGTGTCAGTGGCGGTCAGTTTAAATGGGTGAATCTCAGCAACGGCGGTACAGTAGTGACCGGAGGTATTCCTTTGAATATTTCTGCCGGCGCGCATGAATTGAACTTTTGGGGAAGGGAATCCGGCCTTGCCATAGACCGGATCTATTTGACCACAAGTACCGCAGCCACAGATCCGGTTTGGCCAGAGGCTAAGGTACCTACAGCCGCACTTAGCGCAGATAGCAGCGTGAAGCCTGGAAGCAGCTTTACCGTGGGCGTTAGCCTGAACAATTTGACACAAAATGTGTTTGCCCAGGACATCACCTTGTCTTATGATTCCAACGTATTTGACTATGTAAGTGCGGCAGGTGCGAACAGCAATATCCAGATCGTGACAGAGGATAAGGCGACTTCCGGAAAAGTAAGGCTCATTGCCGCCGATATCGGAGGCGTATCTGGAGTCAGCACGCCGGTTCTGAATGTAACCTTCAGGGTCAAAGCCGGTGTCCAGAATACAACCGGAACGATTGCGGCAGTCCAAGCCAAGCTGGGTGTGGCTCCTGAGGGAACTGTGATTCAGGCGGCGCTCAGCAGCAAGAGCATAGCTATAGGCAAGATTGATGCCGTTGTAGACAAGACGGCATTGGCAACAGCGATTACGAATGCACAAAGCTTGTATGACGCTGCTGTGGTTGGCACACTGCCGGGTCAATACCCGCAAGCAGCCAAGGATGCGTTCGGCGTAGCAATCAATGCAGCCAAAGCCGTCAAGGACAGCCCAAGCGCAACGCAGTCTCAGGTTGACAATGCAGTCACCGCACTGAACAGCGCGATAGATACCTTCAAAGCAGCTGTCATTAAGGAAGTGTCTGCAGACCTCAATAAGGATGGAATCATTGATGTAGGCGACCTCGCGATCGTTGCTTACCATTACGGTAAAGATTCCACCGGCGCAGACTGGGCAGCAGCTAAGACGGCGGATATGAACTACGATAATAAGATCGATATTATGGACCTGGCGTATGTTGCATCGAAAATAACGGAGTAAAACAGGACACAAGAAGCTATGGACGGGGATTCGCTCTCCCCCTCCATAGCCCTTAACAGGAGATGAAAACCATGATATCGCGATTGAGGAAATCACTTTGCGTATTTCTGGCATGTGTCACTGCGCTGCCACTAGTTTACGTGCCGGTATCTGCTGAAGTTTCAGCGGCTGCAGCTGCAAAGGAGGTTATCGTTAATTTATCGGCGGAGAAACAAGTGATTCGCGGCTTTGGAGGCATGAATCACTCCGTCTGGATCGGAGATTTGACACCGGCCCAAAGAGAAACCGCTTTTGGCAATGGGGAGAACCAGCTGGGTTTTTCTATATTAAGAATTCCTATACATTGGAACAAAAGCAATTGGCAAAAAGAGGTGGAAACAGCCAAAAAAGCCATTGAGCATGGAGCTATCGTATTTGCTTCCCCATGGAATCCTCCAAGTGAAATGGTAGAGACCTTCACTTTGGGTATGAGCTCAGGCAATGGTACCACTTATGAAGCGGAGTCGGGCACGACATTGAGTGATTCTTCAGTGCAAAGCTCCTATTCGGGCTATAGCGGTAGCGGGTATGTCCAATTTCAAGCTTCATCCGGGGCAGCCATTCAGTGGAACAGCATCGGCATTGGCACGACAGGAACCAAGAACGTTAAAGTCCGATATGCTCTCCAGTCAGGGACAAGTAATCTGGATGTTTATGTTAACGGGACGAAAGTGCTCAGTCAGGTGGCCTTTGCAGCAACCGGCAGCCCGGCTGCCTGGAGCGAACAATCGATCCAGGTGCCCATGAGCAGTGGGACTAACACGTTACAGTTTGTAGCTACCAATGAAGAAGGACCAAGCATAGATAACATCTACGTTACCGCCTATGCTGTGGACGCAACAGCGAAACGGCTAAAACATAATATGTACGCTGAATATGCGCAGTATCTGAATGAATTCGATTCCTTCATGAAGAGCAACGGAGTGGAGCTGTATGCTATTTCGGTTCAAAACGAGCCGGACTATGCACATGACTGGACATGGTGGAGTAAGGAAGAAATGCTTCGTTTTATGAAAGAAAATGCCGGATCCATCCATAACAGAGTCATTGCACCAGAGTCGTTTTCTTACGTAAAACAGATGTCAGACCCCATTCTGAACGACCCGGAAGCATTGGCCAATATGGATATTCTTGGCGCTCACACGTACGGCACTAGTTATAATGATTTCCCTTACCCCTTGTTTGAACAAAAAGGCGCAGGCAAAGAACTCTGGATGACGGAAGTATACTACCCGAACAGCGACACGAATTCGGCGGATCGCTGGCCTGAGGCATTGGGTGTTGCCGAGCATATGTATAACGCCATGGTAGAAGGGAATTTTCAGACCTACGTCTGGTGGTATATCCGCAGGCATTACGGTCCTATGAAGGATGACGGTACGATAAGCAAGCGGGGTTACAGCATGGCTCATTACTCAAAATTTGTTCGATCTGGCTATGTTAGGGTAGAAGCGACCAAAAATCCCGATCCGCAAGTGTTCACATCTGCATATAAAGGTGACAATAAGGTAGTTATTGTCGCTATCAACAAAGGTACTTCTGCAGTGAGTGAAAGGTTTGTTCTGCAGAACGGGTCTGCAGCGCAAGTAGCCTCCTGGGTAACGGACAGCAGCAGGAATCTTGCAGCCGGAGCACCTATGCCAGTGTCGAACGGCTCCTTCACAGCCGAGCTTCCGGCTCAAAGCGTTACAACCTTTGTAGCTGAGAATGTTGACAGCACAGGCACTACAGCTGCACTTACCGCAGACAGCAGCGTGAAGCCCGGAAGCAGCTTTACCGTAGGCGTTAGCCTGAACCATCTGACACAAAGCGTGTTTGCCCAGGACATCACCTTGGCTTATGATTCCAACGTATTTGACTACGTGAGTACGGCAGGTGCGAACAGCAATATCCAGATCGTGACAGAGGATAAGGCGACCGCCGGAAAAGTGAGACTCATTGCCGCCAATATCGGAGGCGTATCCGGAGGCAGCACGCCGGTTCTGAATGTAACCTTAAGGGTCAAAGCCGGTGTCCAGAATACAACCGGAACGATTGCGGCGACCCAAGCCAAGCTGGGCGTGGCTCCCGAGGGAACCGTGATTCAGGCGGCGCTCAGCAGCAAGAGCATAGCTATAGGCAAGATTGATGCCGTTGTAGACAAGACGGCATTGGCAACAGCGATTACGAATGCACAAAGCTTGTATGATGCTGCGGCGGTTGGCACACTGCCGGGTCAATACCCGCAAGCAGCCAAGGATGCGTTCGGCGTGGCGATCAATGCAGCCAAAGCAGTCAAAGACAGCTCAAGCGCGACGCAGTCCCAGGTCGACAATGCGGTCACCGCACTGAACAGTGCAGCAGATACGTTCAAGGCGGCTGTGATCAAGGAAGTGTCCGCAGACCTCAATAAGGACGGAATCATTGACGTTGGCGACCTCGCGATCGTTGCTTACCATTACGGTAAGGATTCCACCAGCGCAGACTGGGCAGCAGCTAAGATGGCGGATATGAACTACGATAATAAGATCGATATTATGGATCTGGCGTATGTTGCAACCAAGATAATCGATTAAGTCATCGGTACGTTCAATGCAGGCAGTACTGCTTACCATTTTCGTTATATGAATAACAAAGTTCTGGTGATGCCCTATCTTGGGAAGGGACTTCATTGGGGATAGGGCGCACTAGAATCGTTCCAAACGCATCATTGCACAAAATGCTAATCCTTAAAAAATCAACTTTTTAAAGAAGAAATTCCATCGTGATTTTCTAGTGACTTAGCTATAATAAAGGCAAAAAATGGGAGGGGTGCAAAATAAGGTAGAGGAACAGCGAGGCAACCCTGCATAACTTTGGATTTCAAGCATGAATGCTCGTCATAGTTAAAGCGCTATCATTATTGTTCAGGTCGGGATGCTCAGTATTCCTTCCTAATTCTCAAGATAAGGAGATTACCACATGAGAAAAGGAAAATTAACTTTTGTAATGTGTCTTATTGCTGTCATGATGGTTACTTGCATGTCCGGTGCCGGTTATGCAGAAGAAAATACGATCTTCACTCTGAGTCAAAGTGCGGAAAAGGCTCTGCCAAACCAAGCTCTAGAAGTTACGTTGAATGGAAGCAACTTAAAGGATCTCTATGCCTACGAGGTTTTGATTACATTCGACCCTGATATGGTTGAGCTGGATAAGGCAGAATCGAAGCTGGAAGGTTTTTTTATACCACCAAAGATAGATAACGGCAAAATAACGATGGCCTTTACGAAAATTGGCAAGAAGGAAGGAGAGCAGGGAAGCACAGCCTTGAGTACCATTGCCTTCAAAGGGAAGTCTCAGGGAGATGCCAATATTAAGCTGGTATCCGTGAAAGCGTTGAATCCGAATCTGACAGCGACGGTCTATAGCTATGGGACCACTTTTGACGATCTGGCGGGCTACGAATGGGCCAAGATGGAGATTGAGGCCCTCGCGTCCTCAGGAATTATCAAGGGTACGTCGGCTACTACCTTTAGCCCGGGAGCCGACATCACCAGGGCAGACTTCCTATGCTTGCTGGTCAGAGCATTAAATCTTAATGCAGAAATAGACGAGAATTTCAAGGATGTAGAGCAGTCCGACTATTATTACAAAGAAGTAGGAATTGCCAAAAAGCTTGGCATTGCTCAGGGTACAGGCGACAACCTGTTCGAGCCGAGAGTTAGCATATCCAGACAGGACATGATGGTAGTGGCTGCACGAGCGATGAAAATGGCCGGAAGAATGCTGGATGAGTCCATTTCAGACTTAGGAGGGTTCAGCGATGCCGGTGAAGTAGCGGATTATGCAGTAAGCCCCTTGGCTCAACTGGTCAAGAAAGGAGTCATCCAAGGCTACAATGGAATGATTAAACCGACGGATACGGCTAGAAGAGCGGAAGCAGCCGTTATCATATACCGCTTGTTGAACATGTAGAGTTGTTTCACTACTCAAAGGAGGTGTTTATTTTCAAGAGCAGGTAACAACAGCAGCTACTATTAAAAGAGAGGTGGAAGGATTCAGTGAAGCTATGGAAAAAAATGATGTCAGTGACGATGGCTTTAACGCTCATGGCCCCATTAACCCCGGTCATGGATAGGGCAGAGGCCGCAACAGCTGCGGTCGCCCCAGCACTTGCAAAAACGCCTGGAAAAGGCAATCCGCTATTTACGCAAAAGTTTGGTGCAGATCCCTATGCAATGGTTTATAACGGAAGAGTTTATGTTTATATGACAAACGATACGTTGGAGTACAATGCTGACGGGACCGTTAAGGATAACGGGTATAGTTTGATTAATAAGATAACGGTTGTTTCGTCTGACGACATGGTCAACTGGACAGACCACGGGGAAATCCCTGTAGCCGGGCCGCAGGGTGCCGCTAAATGGGCAAGAAACTCCTGGGCCCCGGCAGCAGCACATAAAACGATAGACGGGAAGGAGAAATTCTTCCTCTATTTTGCAGATAGTGCAAACGGGATCGGCGTGCTCTCAGCGGACAGTCCGATCGG
Organism: Paenibacillus sp. 32352; assembly: GCF_002042965.1. Classification (GTDB taxonomy): domain Bacteria; phylum Bacillota; class Bacilli; order Paenibacillales; family NBRC-103111; genus Paenibacillus_S; species Paenibacillus_S vulneris. The sequence continues at coordinate 837,093 of NZ_MZNT01000001.1, forward strand.
ACCGTTTACAGATCCCATTGGAAAGGCTCTGGTCAATAGAAATACCCCGGGAGCTAGTGATGTTACATGGCTTTTTGACCCAGCGGTACTGATTGATGATGATGGAAGCGGGTATATCTATTTTGGCGGCGGTGTTCCGACAGGTAAGGACGCTGACCCGGGAACCGCACGTGTTGCAAAGCTTGGAGCGGATATGATCAGTTTGGATCTGGCTGCTAGCGGAGGAGCGGTTAAGCCTATTAACCCGCCATGGTTGTTTGAGGACTCTGGAATTCACAAATACAACGGGAAATATTATTACTCTTATTGCACTAACTTCTCAGGCGGACATCCATCGGATATTCCTACAGGAGCTATTGCCTATATGGTAAGCGACAACCCGATGGGCCCTTTTACCTTTGTCAAAACCATACTGCCCAACCCCGCTACCTTCTTCGGAGTGGGAGGCAACAATCACCATGCCATCTTTGAATTCAACGGTCAATGGTATATCACTTACCATGCCCAAACTCTTGCAAAGGCCATGGCGGAAAGCGGGACGGTACCACAAATGGGAGGGCAGCCCCATGGATACCGAAATGCACACATTAATAAGGTAAGCTTCGATGGAAACGGAGTCATCCAGAATATTACCGGAGATTATGCAGGTGTTCCGCAGCTGAAAAATGCGAATCCCTACGCAAGGGTTGAGGCCGAAACCATTGCTTGGAACGGGGGAATAACCACGGAGAGCATTACCGAACCCGGAGGCATGGTAAGCAGCATCAACCTGGCTGTCAGCAATATTAATGACGGGGACTGGACGGCCGCATCCAAAGTGGATTTTGGCGCGACAGGCGCCGGGACATTTACAGCCAATGTTGCCAGCGGTTCGAGCGGAGGAACGATAGAGCTGCATCTCGATAGTGCGGATGGCCCGTTGGCGGGTACGCTTCCCATTTCCAACACAGGAGGGGAAAATAGCTGGAAGACAAAAACAACCAGCATTTCCGGTGCCACGGGTGTTCATGACCTGTATATGGTATACAGGGGAGCACCAACCGGTAATCTGTTCAAGGTCGATTATTGGCAGTTCGAGCAAAAGAGCGCTGCCCATCAACTGGCTGCCATCAACGCGTCCATCGATAAACAAAAGATTGATACCGTTTCCGGGACCAACACGGCAAGCATGAAGGTTATGGCGATCTATTCCGATGGAACGAGTGAAGATGTTACGGCCCAGGCAGTTGCTGCACCGGCGCAAAACGGCATTGTAAGTATCAGCAGCGGAATCATAACCGGCGTCGGCTATGGTTCGACAAGCATCGACATCAGCTATGGCGGAAAAACAGATTCACTGAATCTGCTGGTGAAAGACTTGAGCAGCGAGCTGAAGGTGAAGCAGATTACAGTGGACAATAGCTCCGTCGCACTCGATTCCGGTAAAACCGCTGCATTCAAAGTCACGGCAGAGTATTTCGACGGGCATACGGAGGATGTAACCAAATTAGCGACCTACAGCAATCCGAATCCGGACGTTGCTGACGTCTCCAACGGCACCATTACGGCCAAGGCCAGTGGAACAGCTAACGTGGTGGTTAGCTACAAGGGAGCATTGGGCGAAGCAGCAACCGCGCAAATTCGGATAAGCGTCAATACTCCTGCTGTTGTGGCTATTGAGGCGGAAACAGCAGCGGAAAACTCGGTCAACGCTTATGTATATGGCACCGCCAACGGCCATATCTGGTCGCTTGTGGACGGCCTATCTACGAAAGCCATGCAGTTTTTGCCTGACGATGGCACTTCGGTGACGCCGGGCACAGATGCAGCCAGCCTTGCTGCCGGGTCCAGATTGAATTATAAAATCAACTTCACGACTGCCGGAACCTACTATGTTTGGATCCTTGCCAAGAGTCATAGCTACCAAACGGACTCCGTCCATGTTGGGTTGGATAATCAATATAAATTCACCTCCAACGGGATTGAAGGTGTCAGTGGCGGTCAGTTTAAATGGGTGAATCTCAGCAACGGCGGTACGGTTGTGACGGGAGGTATTCCTTTGAATATTTCCGCCGGCGTGCATGAATTGAACTTTTGGGGAAGGGAATCCGGCCTTGCCATAGACCGGATCTATTTGACCACGAGTGCGGCAACGACAGATCCGGTTTGGCCGGAGACTAAGGTGCCTACAGCCGCACTTAGCGCAGACAGCAGCGTGAAGCCTGGAAGCAGCTTTACCGTAGGCGTTAGCCTGAACAACCTGACACAAAGTGTGTTTGCCCAGGACATCACCTTGTCTTATGATTCCAACGTATTTGACTATGTGAGTGCGGTAGGTGCAAATAATAACGTCCAGATCGTGACAGAGGATAAGGCGACCGCCGGAAAAGTGAGACTCATTGCCGCCAATATCGGAGGGGTATCCGGGGCAAGCACACCGGTTCTGAATGTAACCTTCAAGGTTAAGGCCGGTGTTCAGAATACAACCGGAACGATTGCGGCAACCCAAGCCAAGCTGGGTGTGGCTCCCGAGGGAACTGTGATTCAGGCGGCGCTCAGCAGCAAGAGCATAGCTATAGGCAAGATTGATGTCGTTGTAGACAAGACGGCATTGACAACCGCGATTACGAATGCACAAAGCTTGTATGACGCTGCTGTGGTTGGCACATTGCCGGGACAATACCCGCAAGCAGCCAAGGATGCACTCGGCATCGCGATCAACGCAGCCAAAGCCGTCAAAGACAGCTCAAGCGCGACGCAGTCTCAGGTTGACAATGCAGTCACCGCACTGAACAGCGCGGTAGATACCTTCAAAGCAGCTGTCATTAAGGAAGTGTCCGCAGACCTCAACAAGGATGGAATCATTGATGTAGGCGACCTCGCGATCGTTGCCTACCATTACGGTAAAGATTCCACCAGCGCAGACTGGGCAGCAGCTAAGATGGCGGATATGAACAACGATAATAAGATCGATATTATGGATCTGGCGTATGTTGCAACCAAGATAGACTAATAAATCAAGAAAAGGGCGATGGGAGACGTTTGTCTCCCATCCGTTCCTTATAGTGAGGGATCATAATGAAGATGCACAAACTTCCACTTTATTGCCTGGCTCTTATGTTAGCCGCCACGCTATTATCTTCTTCGGCTGCAGCGCAAGTTCCGGATGAATTCGTGTTGCGTTCCTCGGCCACCAATGTGAAGCTGGGTGATAACGTGACTATTTCTGTTGCTGGCCATGCACTTACAGATTTATATGCTGCGGGGATGGAGCTAACCTATGATGCACAGCTGCTAGAGTATACCGGTTATTCCAGCAGTCTAAGCAATCAAGCCTACGTGCTGGAGCCTAAAGTACAGGGAAACAAAATCCGGCTGCTATTCACTCTAACGGGCGATAAACCGGGAATAACCGGCGATAAGGATTTATTCACCCTTTCGTTTAAAGCATCCCGGGTAGGGACAGCTTCCGTTTCCCTAAGCTCCTTGACGCCAGTCAACAGTGAGCCGAGAAAAACCATCGGGAATATAGGCAGCGGAATAACCATGTCGGTCATTCAATCACACTCGGGCTCCCGTTCCGGCTCCTATTCTGCTCCTAATACCTGCTCCCTACAGGCGTCAACGCTGTTATCGCGAAGCTCCCAAGGGATCTCTGCTTTGTTTTTCGATATATGGTCTGCCACCAATGGTATTGCGTGCATTAATGTAGGGTCCAATGATCTACTTGAAGCAGGCAGCAATTCCAAAGACAGCTCGGTAACAATTAAGGTCAACACAGGTTTGGACGTAAACAAAATCCAGCTGAATCTGCCGGCATATCAGCTTCAACAGCTCAGCTCGGAACCAGGCAAAGTAAAGATGGTTAGGATTGAGACAGATCTTGCTTCCGTTTCCATTCATCGGGATGTACTTGATGGCAGCGTGGTATCAGAAATATCCAATTTGCAACTACAGATCGCAAAGGCAGATCCTGCCAGCTATTCACAGGATGTTAGAGCAAAGATCGGAAATTCCGTTATAAATGAGCTTCAATTGAGTTTAGACGGCAGCCCAATCACAAACTTTAACAAGAACCGTGTTGCAGTAGAAGTACCGTATACGTTGTTAGCGAATGAAAATCCAAATCAGGTAGTCCTTTACCATGTATCTGATGATGGAAAATTAGATGTGGTTAGGAACGGGTATTACAACCCGGCTGCAGGGAAGGTACAGTTCCATCCTGCCCGCTTCGGCATGTATGCGGCTAACCATGTTCAGGTTTCCTTTAACGATATGGATGGGCACACTTGGGCGAATGACGCCGTTCTTGGCTTGGCGGCCCGTGAAGTAGTGAATGGTAGAAGCGAGGGTCGTTTTACACCGGATGGGGAGGTAACAAGAGCCGAATTCGTGAAAATGCTGATTCAACTGTTTGATTTGGAGGACTCCTCTGCAATGGCGTCATTTACGGATGTTGCTCCAGGTGCATGGTATTACAATTCCATTGCTTCTGCGCAAAAGGCCAGCCTTGTGCAAGGCAAAGACGACGGCAGCTTCGGTGTGAACGATCCGATCACCCGCGAAGATATGGCGGTGCTGATTTACCGGGCATCCAGGATGATTAGTTCCGCAGCTGTTCAAGCAAACGGGACAACCGGGGATTTCCTTGATCAGGATCGAATCTCTGCCTATGCGAAGGATGCTGTTTTATTTGCTAAACAGACGGGCTTAATGGACGGAGTGGCAGAAGGGCATTTTGAACCAAAGGGTGTATCAACGAGGGCACAAGCTGCAACCGTAATCTACAGACTGTATCAAGCAGGGAAATGAAAGTAAAAAACTTTCAAAAGGAGCAACGTCATGAAACGGTTAAAAGGAATAAATAGGCCAATGAGGAAGAGCGCACCTAAGTTAATATCCTTAACATTAATGGCAAATCTAATGTCGGGTTTTTCTGGTTTCGCTATTCCGACATATGCAGCAGAATTAGATGGTTCAAAGCAGCTGGAGTTAAAATTTGAAAATAATATTGCAGATTCCTCTAGTAATAGAATTCAAGGGGTACTGAACGGCAACGCAAATTATGTTGACGGAAAAGTCGGGAAAGCATTGCAGCTAAACGGAACGAATAATTATATTGATTTAGGTACGTCACCCGCATTACAACCGCAAAATCTGACCGTTTCTTTTTGGGTAAAGCCAGATTCTGCGTTAAAAGGCGAGCATATGATCATGTGGAACAAGCCAAGTGGAAATTGGATGGGAGAAGGATGGTATTTAAGCATCCTGAGCGATACAGTTCCATTAAAGCTTTCCACGGGAACAAGTGTGCAGGAATCGTATGTGACAGGGGACAGAAGTGCATTCTTTCCCGTTGGAGAGTGGACTCATATTGCGGTCACCTATGATAGTGCAACAAAAAATGTGGGAATTTACCGTAATGGTATTGCTCAAAAGGTTTCTTATAATAAGCAGGGCGGCAGCATTGTAGCAAATAATACCGATCATAAGTATTTAGGCTTTAACTCCCCCCTCTACGGCGGAGGCTATTCAAAACTGAACGTGGATGAATTCAAGATTTACAGTGTCGCTGCGTCAGATGAAGCTATTCGGAACGTTTATAAAGCGGAAGGCGGGTTTATAGACGAAAAGATCATTGCACAGCAAGATAAGGATGCAATCATTCTACCGGAGACAACGAGAGGCAATCTTACGTTCCCGGCAAAAGGGATCAATGGAAGCTCCATCTCATGGAGTACTTCAAATGAAAATGTAATTTCAAATACAGGAGTGGTCACGGATCCAGGGGTAGATACTCCAATTACAATAACAGCCACTATAACCTATGGTTCCGTAACGTTAACCAAAGAATTTTCTGTCGTTGTGATAACCAGTAAGTATGCAGGAGATTCTGCAAAGCTCAAAAACTTTGACATGGAGCAGGTAGATGTTACAGATCCCTTTTATGTGAATGCATTCAATAAAGATGTTGAATATTTGTTAAAGCTTGATCCGGATCGTCTTTTGTCGGGATTCAGAACGGTAGCAGGTTTACCAAAGAAAGCAGAGCTTTATAACGGTTGGGAAGGCAGCTGGAGCTATCTTAGAGGGCATACATTGGGACATTACATGACAGCGTTATCACAGGCATATAAACAAACCAAAAATAATCCGGCTCTGAATGCGCAAGTGAAGAGCAAAATCGATTACATTATCAGTGAATTGAAGGCATGTCAGAATGCAAGCAGCAATGGATATGTTTTTGCAACACCGGAGGCTCATTTTGATGTGATTGAAGGCAAGATCGAGGGGCAAAGCTGGGTACCGTGGTATACCATGCATAAAATTATTGCAGGGCTTGTAGATATTTATAAGTACGAAGGAAATGGAGATGCCTTGCAGATTGCAAGCAAGTTGGGAGATTGGGCATATAACAGGACTCAAACATGGGACGATTCAACTCATACAAGAGTATTGAACGTAGAATATGGCGGTATCAACGACGCGCTATATGAACTCTATAAATACACCAGTAGCCCGAATCATTTAACGGCAGCCCATAGGTTTGATGAGGATTCCTTGTTTACCCCCATCGTTAACGGTCAAGATGTATTGTCGAACAAGCATGCAAATACACAAATTCCCAAGTTTATCGGCGCATTGAACCGATATCGTACATTAGGTGAAGCGGAATCGTTCTATTTGAAAGCAGCGGAGAATTTTTGGGAAATGGTGGTCAACGACCATACCTATGTAACAGGTGGAAATAGCGAAAACGAGCATTTCAGGGAACCCGGGCAGTTGGATAATTACAGGAATAACATAAACGATGAAACTTGTAATTCCTATAACATGTTGAAGCTTACAAGAGAGTTGTTCAGGCTTACCGGAGATATCAAATATGCAAATTATTATGAAAAGACATTGCAAAATGAGATCATGTCCTCCATTAATCCGGAGACTGGTATGAGTACGTACTTTAAACCGATGGGAACCGGATATTTCAAAGTATTTTCTACAGAGTTCGATAGCTTCTGGTGCGATACCGGAAGCGGTATGGAGAATTTCACCAAATTGGATGACAGTATCTACTATCATACCGATCAAGATCTTTATGTCAACATGTACCTGAGCTCGACGCTGAACTGGGCTGAAAAAGGCTTTCAGCTAACACAAGAAACCAATATCCCTCAAAGCGATAAGGCAACGTTTACAATTAATGCTGCACCTTCCGAGGCCATGAATATTAAATTTAGATCGCCAGAGTGGATTGCCCAAGGTCAAAAAGCAGCTGTGACGATTAACGGGGCAGCATTGAATGTGGAAGCAGCCAACGGATATATAGATATAAATCGTGTATGGAAGAAGGGGGATGTTGTTGAATTGACGTTCCCTTTGGAAGTACAGGTATCAACCCTTATAGATAATCCTGAAGCGGCAGCATTTACGTATGGTCCTCTTGTTTTAAGTGCAGGACTTGGAACGGAGCAGATGGTCGCGATTCCGCATCTTGCTTCGCAGAAAGCAAATTTGCCCCCGGGCGTAACCTTTAAGGATTATATCCTTGTTAAAGATGGCTCTGTTACAGACTGGATACATAATGTCAAAAATAATCTGGTTAAGACGGAAGGAAAGCTGGAATTCACTTTGCGGAATACGGATGAAGATAATCATTTGAAGTTTACACCCTATTATTCACTATACAAAGAAAGATATGGGATCTACTTCTATTTATCTGCCTTAGATTCCCCGACGTTCCAGAAAAATATTTTGAATAAAAAGAATGCGGCAAAAAGGGCCATTGCCAAGATCGATGAAGTGCAAATTACGAATGACCAGCATGAATTAGCGCATAACTTGCAAGGAAATACGGGAGGAGGTTCCTACGGCGGGGAACAGTATCGTCAAGCATGGGGCGGGGCAACAGGAGCCGCATGGATAAGTTATGATATGGCAGTCGATCCTTCCGTTACTAATTATATATCCACCAAATATTATAGCGGTGATAAAGGAAGAACCTTTAATGTATATGTTGATGGCAATCTCATTAAGGAAGAAACCATAGCAGCCAAAACCCCCGACCAATTTTATGAGGTTAGATATCAAATTCCGGCGAATTTGATAGCGGGAAAAACAAAAGTAACTGTAAAGTTCGCCAACAAAGGATCGGGTTACGTGGGCAGATTGTTCGGAACGGTTTCCATTCTGAAAGACTATAACAATAGCACGAAGCTTCAGAGCGTTACTGCAGGCGGAACGTCAGCGGCATTGACGGATAACCATTATTCAGTTTCTGTTCCTGCTCATTCTACAGAGGCTCTAGTTAAATTCACTCCCGAAAACGCGAATGCTTTGGTATATGTTGATAATATCTTAATTGACGATACAGCAGACAGAAAAGTAACTTTACTATCTGACACGACAACTTTGAACGTTAGAGTGGTTGCCGAGGATGGGGTAACAGAAACAGCTTATACCTTAAGCATCAACAAACAAGCACAAGAAGCAACGGCCGCACTTACCGCAGATAGCAGCGTGAAGCCTGGAAGCAGCTTTACTGTGGGCGTTAGCCTGAACAATCTGACACAAAGCGTGTTTGCCCAGGACACCACCTTGTCTTATGATTCTAACGTATTCGACTATGTAAGTGCGGTAGGTGCAAACAACAACATCCAGGTCGTGACAGAGGATAAAGCGACCGCAGGAAAAGTGAGGCTCATTGCCGCCAATATCGGAGGGGTATCCGGGGGCAGCACGCCGGTTCTGAATCTAACCTTCAAGGTCAAGGCCGGCGTACAGAATACGACCGGAACGATTGCGGCTGCCCAAGCCAAGCTGGGCGTGGCTCCCGAGGGAACGGTGATTCAGGCGGCTCTTGGAAGCAAGAGCATTGCTATAGGCAAGATTGATGCCGTTGTAGACAAGACGGCACTGACAACAGCCATTACGAGTGCACAGAGCTTGTATGACGCTGCCGTAGTGGGCACACTGCCGGGTCAATACCCGCAAGCAGCCAAGGATGTGTTCGGCATAGCAATCAATGCAGCCAAAGCCGTCAAAGACAGCCCAAGCGCGACGCAGTCCCAGGTTGACAATGCGGTTACCGCACTGAACAGCGCGGTAGCTACCTTCAAGGCGGCCGAGATTAAGGAAGTGTCTGCAGATCTCAACAAGGATGGAATCATTGATGTAGGTGACCTTGCAATGGTTGCTTACCATTACGGTAAGGATTCCAGCAGTGCAGACTGGACAACAGCCAAGATGGCGGATATGAATAGCGATAATAAGATAGATATTATGGATTTGGCGTATGTTGCGTCCAAAATATTTGAATAGGTGATTAGCTAGTCGTCATGATTAGAAACGAAGTGAAACAGAACATTGCAGCGAGATAGCAAGCAGCCAGTTCGGGCTTGCTCTCTCTGCTGCTCAGGCGAGCTTTGGATGACGGAGGTTTATTATCCGAATAGCGACAACAACTCGGCGGATCGCTGGCCCGGGGCTTTGGAGGTGGCTTATCATAGGCACAATGCTCTGGCAGAGGGAGACTTTCAAGCCTATGTATGGTGGTACATCCGCAGGCAATACAGCCCGATGAATGAGCCTTTGCAGCAACGGGAAGTTGGACCCATTGGGGGGGAGATCATTCAGGTGCCCATGAATAGCGGGACCAATACGTTCAAGGTGGTAACTATCGGTACGGAAGGACCCAATATAGACAGTACGCATGTTTCTGCTCAGTAGGTAAGAAGAACAAATCCCCGGATATCCGCAGGAAATTACTGCGTATAATCTCCTAAACGATAAAGGATCAGCCTCCCGGCTTAAGGGAGGCTGATTGCATTTTACCGATTCCAAGGGACCGTCAGAAGCTGCAGCATTACAAACTCAAGAAATTGTAAATCACTTGGGCTGCCTCCGCTCTAGTTCCGACTCCTTGAGGGATGAACCTGTTATCCTCCCGGCCCTCGATAAGATGCAAGCCTTTCGCATTCCTGACATAAGGCAAGGCCCATGGAGAAACCGCGTCCTCATCATCAAAGGCAGCTCCGGCAGGTATAGCATCTGCCTTATGCTGAATTAGATAGGTACGCATAAGCATGGCAACCATTTCTTCCCGTGAGATCGGAGTCCCGGGCTCGAAGGTCGTTTCGCTCGTTCCTTCAACCATTCCGGCCTTCACTGCAATGGAAACCTCAGGGAAGAACCAGTCAGATTCCGAAACATCCGAGAAGCGGATATCCCCTTTGTCGGTTAAATGAAGGGCCCTAACCAGCAAAGAGGTGAATTCAGCCCGGGTGATCATCCGTTCCGGCTCATAATTCATGTCGCTGGTACCAGCTACAATATGCTTGGCAGCAAGCTCCGTAATGACCTTCTTCGCCCAATGACTATGGGGAACATCCTCGAATACTTTGGTATATTCTAAGGCGGCATATTGGCTAAAATGATGAAGGTCGGCGGAAATTTCCCCATTGGTGAAGGTTCCGCCCATAAACTCAAGCGCTTCATCTTTCGTTATGTGATAAACGGAGACCAGCTTGGCGTCTAAGGAAGGATCTACTTTCAATCGCAAAGTAATCGGCTTTGTGAAGGTTGTCAAGGAAATGGTCTGATTTTCTCCTGTAATCAATTGCAGGCTGAATTCGTATACGTTGCCGGACAGCCTTAAACCGACGTGATGGGAATGCTGAAGCCGGTCTATCAGCTTCCCTGCGTCATCGGGAGGCAGCGGATTCATGACGAAATAGAGTGTACTGGTATTCAATTGTTCCTCGGATACAGCTCCTTTTAACTGCAGAAGCACCTCGGGAGGCAGCTCCACGCTCAGATTGTCGTTCCTGATCTCGAGGCGGGTCCGGGGGTCGGTGCCAATCTGGCTCATTGCTATTTTCACTTCCGTGGCGCCGGCAGGAAGCTCTACGGTTTTTTTGCCATGACCATCATCCGTCATTTTTACAGGAGCAGGAGTAGAGGACGGTCCGTTAGCACCGCCGGAAGCTCCTCCGCTGCTATGGCCTCCGCCGTTATTGCCGCTGCTTCTATTCACAATGCTAACGGTTTTCTTGACACCAATGGCTGCTTCTGAAGTATGCAATTGGGAATCAACAACATTCACCAAGGTCATTTGATCAAGCCCAATATCAGCCGTTCCGGCAGCTATCCCTGTGAAGGTAAGAGTAAAAAGGGTTTGGTCCCCGTTCAATCCCTGTACTGCCCCTACGCCTGTATGTGCGAGCAGAATCCTGTTGCCATTGATAATGGGGTCGACAGTAAACCCTCCGGATGCATTGCTTTCAGCGGAATGGAACTTGAGCCTCGTTGCATCATAGGTAAGGTTGACTTCGTATGCATATAAGTCCTCCAGCTGTAATCCTTTAACACTGACCTTCCATTCGCTGCCGACGGCAGCCGAGTCTGCGTTTGTTGTCAATATGAACCGGGGTGATCCTTCCGCATACGCATGCGATATGGAGGCCGAACTAATGGAGCTTATGAATATGATCGCAAGAATCATTCCTATCAAACCGTATCTTCTAGGCATAATGATAAGTCCTTTCTACCCAAAATGCCGGAAGGAAGGTAAAGGATAAGGGCTAAGGCTACCTTCCTCCGGAAAAACCATGGCTTGCTTCAATATTTCAGAATCAATCTTGCGATATACGCCAGGTCGGAAATATCTATCCGGCCATTTTGATTCAAATCGTAGCGCATATAAAGGCTCCAGTCCGGTGAATCGGAGGTTTTATTGTAGTTATTGGCCATGACTCCCAAATCCCCGATGGTAGCTTGGGTCTGAAGGGAGCTTTGGAAGGCTTGCAGCGCAAGGTTAAGCTGAGAGAGAGCCTGCTCCACCTGCTCTTGGGCAGCGGAAGGATTCGAGGCTGTTGCCTGTGCAGCGTTGACCGCTGCCTGCAGGGCCACCTTGGACCCGACTGGATATTGTCCCCAGAGAGTGCCTTCCGTGGCAGCATTCAAGCTCACAACGGCCGTTTCAATAGCGCGATTCAGTGCTGTTTTATCAACTGAGCTTATAACGACTCGATAGGCAGGCCCGCTGCTAACGTTCGAGACTGTTCCGTTACCGTCAGATACCTTTACATTCGTCAGGTATACGGCGCTAGTGACCGTGCTGGACACGGGAAGCGCCTTGAACTGAAGCTGAAGCAGGTCCCCGTCGCCGTTCACGGCGTTCTTCCCGCCTTGAGAGGCCGCCAGAATACGTATTTGGCCCGGTGCCGCTTCATGGCTGTCAACGACGGAAAGTCCAGTCTTCAAAGATTGAATGCCTAGAAGCTCTAGTTGGGAAGCGTTATAATTGACGGTTACATCCTGGGCGTAGACACTCTGTGTTACGTTACTCAATCCATAGTTCACGTTAAAGGACTGGCCGGGAACGACACGATCTACACCCGTTAATGCTGCTGAAAGTACGTTCGAGGGGAGCGTTCTAACCGATTTGGAGGGACCGTTCGTACTCCAATTGCCGGCCGTATCTCCTGCTTCAACCTTAAATGTGTAGCTCGTATTCGGCATTAAGCCAGTAACAGGATAGCTATATACAGCTCCGGATACAGGAATTGGTTCAGCATCTACTCCATTGTATATCCTGTAGCCGGCCACCCCGCTTACGTCCTCAGCCGCCGTCCACGTTAATGTGAGCCCCGTGCTGATTACATTGGATTCTTCGAGCCTGCTGCCTTGTGCCCATGTCGGCGGGGTCGTGTCAGCCGCTGTCCTGCCGATGAGGGTGAGGTTCCCGAATACCTCTGTGGATTTATTCGCTCTTCCAAGAATATCATTCCATGTAGCCACGCTCTGAAGCGTAGACCCGGTTGCATCGTTTACCTGCGCATCGAACCGGATCCTTGTACCGTTTTGCGGTGTTATCGTTTTAAACGGTATCTTCATTTCGACCACATAATTCGTTCCGTCTACAGCAGCTGCCGACTCAAAACCGGGGGATGTGGCCGGCGTCGAATTGCTGAGGAACTTGAAGGATTGCTCATTTGCGTAGTTGACTCTGTACTCTCCGTCATCTTCGCGATAAGGCCATGCGTCCACCCGGTCTTCGTCCACATAAGCTTCAACGGAGTCCTGGTTCGCCTTATTCGTGCTTGATTTACTGAGCTGCGTATCTTTTACCTGGAACAGTACATACAGATGGTTCTCATCCCAGAGAGCTCTCGCAGTTCCTGAAGCTCCTGCCGTTGCCATTAGAAAATGATTAATCTGCATCTCTGGGGCATGGTTCCAAATATCATCGACGGTTCCGTCGATTGCAGGTGTGCCATACGGAGCCGTGGAGCTGCTCGTCTCAGGCGGTGTATAGAGCGGATGCTCTGTCAGGTATTTATCCGGATCAATGATTGCGTAGTAGGCCGGCTTCGGCGCCAGAGAACCAACGAAAGGCAGCGGATTTTGGCTGGTTCTCCAGCTGAAATTATCCGCATATCCCCAGATGGTCACTCGTGCTATTTTATCGGCGTGCTTCTTATAGATTTTGAATAATTGCGCGTATAGACTTGCCTGTTTATCCGCCCATTCCGCAGATAGAGAGGAGTTCATTCCAGCCAGAACATCAAGCTCGCTGATGCTGAGCTCAACGCCCAACGAGGCGTACTTCACAATTGCAGCCTCAACATTGGCCGGGTTTGTTCTCATATCGTAATGAGACTGCAGACCGATACCGTCAACGAGGAGCTTTCCCGGGTGGGTCTGAGCATATCTATCGTTCATTTCTTTTATCATGTCGTAGATAGCATCTCTCTTCGCAGGGAATTCCTCATTGAAATCGTTATAGTACAGCTTTATGTTCCACTCGGGATGGTCATTCAGCACGGCTCTAGCCGCGAGGAATGCTTGCTCTACGAAGTCCGGGCCTACGGAATAATACCATGGCGATTTCCGCATCGCATCTTTCCAATTGGCAACAGCCGGCGGTCCATCCTGCATAGCCTCATTGACGACGTCCCAAGAGATTACTTGATCTCCGTAGTGCTCCATCACGGTTTTGATATGAGTCCTCATATTGGCAAGAGCCTCGTCACGGCTGAGGTAGATCGGATTACCAGCTGCATCCTTCAATGCATTTCCAGCTGCGTCTACCTTTTGAGTAAACCACGCAGGGGTCTGGCTGTGCCACACCAGCACATGGCCATGGATATTCATTCCCATACTCTGGGACTTCGCAACCATGCTGTCTGCGGTAGTAAATGTAAAGGTACCCTTGTTTTTCTGCAAAGCGTCCGGCTTCATCTCATTGCCAAAGGTCACGGTGTTAAAATGATAGTTATAGAAGGCATTCTGCCCGTTGCCCGGTGTCAGATCATTGGGTCCAGGCACATTTCCGAGCAGGAAGTCATTCTTATAAGCCTCTTTGAGAGGAACTATATTTGGCAAACCCGTGTCCTCGAAGCTGAAATCGTCGATATAGTAGGAGGCTGTAGTGCTGTTAGGGCTTTCCACATATAAAGTTACATCATCGTCCAAAAAACGATAGGTGCCTTCCAGCTTGACCCAGCCGGCTGTGTCACTTACTGTTTGCTGCTGAAGGCTAATATAGTAAGGTGTTGCCGCATGAACGACTGCGGTAAGCTTTAATTGCGCGCTTGTCGGGCTGGCGAGCTTGACCCATACGGCAGCTTTGTATTCGTGGCCGATCTTGACGGCGTTCTTCACATGGATGGAAGGCCCATCCGAATTGGCATTTCTTCCGGTTACTTTCAAAGCGTACGTTCCGCCTGTCGTATGATTGGCTTCGTTTGTCGGGGTTAGGGTTACGGTAGCGCTGCCCTGCGGAGTGAAGCCTTGAAGCGTCTGATCCTCAAAATCTTTGGTAATAGCTGCCGATCCGTCTCCTGCGATGGTAAGCGAGCGGATGCTTATACTGGCGGCTCCTTTAGTTATGGTCAGTACAAATTTCCCATCCTCAATGGAAATATGGCAGGTAACTCCAAGTGATTTTAGCTTTGCATCATGAGCAAGTAAATCTTGTGCTTTTGCTTGCAAGGTTACTGCGTCATTCCCGGCTGCATTTGGAACGGCAATACGGTTTCCTATTAGAGCCGCTGCTTGCTCCACCGCCTGTTGGTCGGAATTAACATTCCCAGGATCAGCCGCAGTCATCAATAAAGTCACATTGGAGAATGCCGCATCCAAATCGATGGAGCTGCTTTTGTTTACAGCAAACAGACGAAGCTTGGCATTTTGGAAGAAATCAGGGGTAAATGACACATTCGTTCCCATCGTATTCCAAGTGGAGCCGCCGGTCGTTGAATAATACCCCTGTACACCGGTTCCATTCTTCACTATCCGAATCCAATAGCTTGAACCATTCAGGTTGGTGCTCGAAGTATTATTCGTCGTGCTGGTACCCGATTTACTCGCATTATGAACTTTGGTATTCGTGTTTACCTTTTGGGCATCAATTTCATAATTATCTCCACTGGAAGTATTGTAGATGCCAATACCCGCTTGTGTGCCGTTTGTATCGGATGCACTAAGTGCTATATTCGTGTTAATGGTCGCTGTAAGGGTCCAATTCCCAGCTAGTGAAACCGGTAACTGCAGTATGTTACGGTTATTGGGGTAATCCGCATCCGCCTTAAAGGCTTTAACAGCTACAGCGCTCTTGGTTGTACTGATAGAAGCTTCAACATGGTCCGGGTTCAGGATCTCCCAGCCTGCCGGAAGCCCATTGGCAAAGCTTATGACTTCATTTGAATTAAATGCTATTCTATACGTTTTCACATTCTGTCCTTTAATAAAACGTACAACAGCTGTACCTAGATTACTTTCGGCCTGGGAAATACTTACTTGTTCATCCGGATCACTTGATGACGCCGTTACTATGGGTACGGTGCTTCCAGTAACGGTATACGAATAATCGGACTTACTCACATCAAAATCGGAAGGTTGGACTCCGTCAACGAAAATATGATAAGTGGATACAACTTCGGGTGTTAGCGAAAGCTGATCGGCAAAGAGGATGTTGGAATCCTTCGCATACAGGGCCAAAACCACCTTGGCTGTGCCATCCGGCTCATTATAAGTGAACGGTTGGTTAGGGGTCTCATGCCAGTCTGCCACCTGAACGTCGACAGGCTGGAAGGAGGTGAGGCCGAGCGGTCCGCCCTCAAGGATGCGGCCCACAAGTTGGCCATTGGCGTTCCAGTAGGCTGGATCTCCGGCTTCACGAGCTGCGTACGGCTCAGGCATATCACGGCCATTGATAGGAGTTAGGCCCAGCTGTTTTCCTTCGCTGTCGTAATATACCAGGGCAATTTCGACGTCGCCCGGGTTTTCCGCAGCAACATCATAGCTCTCCGGACGGCTCTTCATGGAGAGAAAATACCCCTTGAAGTTGTATTTTTCTCCTTTTGTCAGCTTGCCGGTAACATCCTGCCATATCCCGTCATATTGGCCAGCGGCATCAATGCGGCCGGAAATTTTTACAGAGCCGGCAACCTTCGATGTGGAGCTGTTCTTGAGATAACGCGAAAGACCCGAGTAACTCTGAATGGTATCGGCAGTTAAGGAAGGCTCTGTTACCGATTGTAGAAATGTCCCGTTATTGAATCTGCCGGTGGCCCAATTGTTTGTATTGGAGGCATTGGCGGTATCAAAGTCCCCGTTAAGAAGAATATTGCCTGGTATGGAAACGGTCGAGTTGTTAGCAGCGGTACTCCAGTCGGAATCATTGGCTCCGAATAAGAACCGGTCAACGGTTAGGGAACCATTGGTCCCGTTCGTCGCTGCTACGATATAAAGATCCTTATGTCCATATGCGCTAAGGTCCCCTGTAGCTACCATGTCTTGATATTTGCCGTACTTGTCGTTAGCCGGTACCTGAATTTTGGCTACCTGCGTACCTTGCGATACTATATCGGCCGTGTCGTTCACTGCGGTACCAGTTGGCAGGACGTAGGCAAGAAGACTGCCGCCTTGTGTTGACTTCACCTGTGCGTTTAGATACAACAAGTGTCTGCGGACCACACCGCCGTTAGCGGATCCATCTGCAAAGTTCACGTTTTTGTATGCGAGATATTTTCCGTCACTCAGTGTAACAGCTTCATTGGCACGGCCGGCATTGCCTGCGGTGTCGCCTGTAACGCCATTGTCGTTTCCTTCCGCTTCCAGGGAGGAGAAAATATCGCGCTCACCGTCAAGACCGTTATATGAGGCATAAGTGCCCTGGGACGGTACAATGGTGACGATACTGGCCGATGGAATGTCTATACGGAACTTGCCGTTTGTTACGGGAATCGCATCGAGCTTCTTCTGATTCTCGCTGCCTGAGGTACGGAATACAGTTACGCTCTTGGTGCCTGCCGGGAAGTCCTTCAGCGTAAATTCCAAAGGCTGAATGCTGTCGTCGTTATTGGCGTTGGTGACCGTGATGGAGAAATCATTGTTGTTCGGGTTCTTGAAGCCGACCACATTCACATCGGTTGCGGGTACCCGTGTGATATCGAAGCGTACGTCGCCCGGCTTCATAAAGCGGGAGAAATGGCCGAAGCCGTAAAAGCGCTTGAACACGCGGTATTCGCCGGTCAGCGTGCTGATGCGTCCGGACTTTTGCTGGGAGTTGGTAGTAACGAAGCGAATCAGGTCGGAGCCGTCTGCACCATTGCTATCCCACATACTCCACCAGACGAAGCCGTTAAAGCCCGGATTGCTGGTGAACATATTGGTCATCAGATTGGACCAGCGTACGGCGTCATAGATGTTCTGATTTCCGTAGCGCTGGGTGTAAGCACCGGCTGATCCGTCGCTCGTGTCCTGATTCATGAACTCTGCCTGCCACAGCTTATACCGGGTCAGGTATTCCGGATACTTGGATCCGTCCTTCGTATAATCCAACGGGCTCTGGGAAAAGTCTCCCGTATGGTAAAGCTTTGTCTCATCCGTGCCGATGCCGACGGTGCCATACAAATGGGTAGTAAACACGTCGAGGTATGGATTTTTGTTTAACGCATTGGCTTCGTCGGTTTCGGAAAAAACGGCGCCGCCTCTGCTTAGAGAAGCACTGAGGTTGGTTCCGTCCAACGCAGCAAGCTGAGGGATAAAATCAATGACCTTTCCGTCAGGATTCTTGATATCGTAGAGCGCGCCGCCGGGCTGCATGGATTTTTTTAGGGCAGGACCTATATAGCCGTCAATAAGCTCCTGGACATAGGCTGCGGTCCCGCCTGCGAGGTCAACCTCATTAAAGGGGTTGATATGGGTAATGGGGATCCCCCATTGCTCCCACATGCCGCGGATATAATTGACGAGATAATCGGCATAAGCCTGATAATAAATTTTTACGGTTTTTCCATCGATTGTGGCTGTGTCGCCGCGGATAATTTTGTTAGGAGCATTGGTCGAGGAATTGCTCATCCAGTAAGGTACCGTCCACGTGCAGGCGTAGAATTGCTTAACGCCATACTGCATAGCCTGGCGCATTGTCCACACCTGGTCGAAATCGAAGAGCTCTTTTCTCGTACGAGGAGAGTTTTTGATCACAACAGGATCGCTGTCAGGTGAGCTGAGGAGGTTGGTAGGGCCTCCGTCGTCATTGGCAATCGGCTGATTCCAAGACGGGTAATCCCATACGAAGCCCTCCACAGGCACCAGCGTACCCGGGTCATGCTCCGGCTCGTTAGGCCAGATACTATCGGTGTTGCCGTCGTAATAACGATCGCTTCCTTCTATTTTATAACCGTATTGGCCGGCCGTTCCTCTCATGGGGATGGGAGTCCCCTGGACGTCAAAGCCGGGCTTTGTTACATCGGCAAGCAAACCCGTTACCGGGTTAAAGCCAGGGCTTGCTGCCGTCCCGCTGGCGGTGAGGCCGCCGTTATCGCCAATGATCACGCGTACGATGTCGTGGCCGGTGCCGTCCTTCTCGCTGAATGTCAGATTAAGCAGATGCCTTACGGTATCCTGATGGCCTGCGGCAGCAAGCTGCATCATATGTACGGAATCGGTGTATGCATAAGCAGCGCCTGCACCGTCCATAGTCTGGTAGGTATTGTACCAGTTCGCTGTCACCGGAGCAGCCATAGCCGCAGCCTGAACCGGGGCGGAAAACGGCACAGGGCTGATGATGGAAAGCAGCAGCGTGCTAACCATCTTAGCGGCAAGTGCTTTTCGCCAGCTAATTTTTCTCATTCTACATGTTCCTCCTTAGCTTTCATCTTGTTAAACAAGGCTCGGCTCAATCAATCTAAACACCTGATTGGAAGCGCTGACAACAAACAGGATTCTCGGTCTTGCCGGCGATAAGCATCTCACCTCCTTCGAAAAAAACGTAAATGACCCATGCATGGTAAGGCTGGTCTACAGCTCATAATGTACCATCCCTATGACAATATTGAACATATACATTAATTTAAGACTTAACTTCCTCTATTACCGGAGAGAAGGAGGGAGACCTTACCATTTTTTGAGAGCTAACATCTTTTCCGTACAAACCAAAATCTGCTGACAGCTTCTACTAAGACCGGGGTCTTAGAGCATTTCTGGATGGAGGACGGGTTACAGGCGGATACGAATTTGGTATGATGGGGGGAACATGGGTATCGGGAAGGCAGGAGCGGTATGAAAGGTAAAAAGCAAGTCGGTATGGCATTGCTAGGGATCGGTTTGATCCTCTTAATCAGTGCTGTTCCGAAAGAAGGGATTACGTGGAAGCCCAACGAAGCGGCCGTGGGCGGGGGAAGCCTGCCGCAGACGATAGGGGTTCATGCATCCGGAATGAATGTAAGAATCGTTACGGAAGAAAGGGATGACGTGCTTGCCGTGATGGAGGGCAGCGGAGCACTGCATGCCGGTACTGTCGGCCAAGCGGTCGAAATCAGCGCGGAGCGCGGCCGGCTTACGCTGTTCCCGCTTCGCTCCACACTGGTCGTGCACCTTCCGTCGGCTTATCGAAATCGGCTGTCAGTGAATTATGACGAAGGAGACTTCGCTTTCGAAGTACCGAAGGAAGCGGAGGGAGGCGGCTTGTCGCTGGCAGAGCTGACGATTCAAGCCAGGACAGGACAGGCGAAGCTGGCAGGCGTACATGCAGATAGGCTGCAGTATACGGCAACGTCCGGCTCGTTCCGAGCGGAATCGGTCGTTGCCGGAAGCGCGTCCATCGAGCTGCAGACCGGTGACGTCCAACTCGATACCTTTGCCGGCAAGCTGAGCGTCGTTTTAAAGCAGGCGGGGGAGCTTTCTGCTGCCCATATGACGGTAAACGGGGGCGACGTTAATGTAAGGAGCGGTGAAGTCCGCTTGGAGCAGTACAGCGGCCCGCTGCGCGCTGAAATGCAGTCCGGCGAGCTGGTAGCGGACTTTCGCGAGCTGACCGGTCCGGCTTATGCTCGAGTAGGGAACGGAAGGGCCGAGGTTCATTTGCCAGCACCTGCGGACGCCCGGATAGAAGCGAAGGTCGAACGCGGTAACGTCGACAGCCGGTACCCATTCGAGAACATAGATAAGCGTTCTGAAAAAGAGCTCTTGGCATCCAGCGGGGAAGGCCGCATTCCAATCAACGTGGAGGTGTCCGCCGGTGAAATCACGATTAAATGAACGGCATCACCTTTCCGGGAACCGTGGCATGATCAAACGTATGGGCCGGCATCCGGTCACGTTTTTTGTCGTCGGGTTTGCTGTATTGTATTTCATTGCAGTCCGATATGGATACGGCGATTGGCTTGATCCGTTGTTCGGGCTCGGAGCAGGTTTACTTGTTTACCGCTATCTATCGAGAGCGGCCGCCGTCTTGCCATGGGCGTACGCCGTGGTCCAGGCGGCTGTGAGTCTGGGACTATCGAAGAGCGGTACGCTTATGGCCGCCGCAGTGATGGGCTGCGGATATTTGCTCTTGGCGGACTTTTCTCCAGGCCGCGTGTGGAAACGGCTTCGATGGACCGGTATGCACATTCGGTTAGACTATATGGAGCCTGTCCGCATTGATCGCGGTATGGGCGACGTTCGGCTTGATTTGTCTAGCGCGATCATCCCGAAAGGTGAGCACAGAGTGTTGGTCGAGCGATGGGTGGGAAGTATTGTTGTTTACGTTCCGCCCGATGTCGAAGTAAGCGTCGTAGGTAAGGCGGGCGCGGGCAGCATGGATGTGTTGGGCAGCAAATCAACCCGGTTCAACCGGTGCGTAGAGTATCAATCAGAGAAATATTCCCAGTCAGGCACGAGGCTCCATATCGTCGTGACGACTATGGCCGGAGATGTGGCGGTGAAGTATCTATGAAACGAACTCCATTTACGGGAATCCGGTGGAAATGGGTCTGCGTGCAGCTGCTCGCAGCCGTTCTCGTTATGTCGGCATCGGCTGTCGCGATAACGGCTTTGTTCGGGCTGCCAATTCCATTCTTGCTGCTAGCCCATACTCCGACACTGTTAGGCGCCGCCGTACTGATCGCTGCGGCCGGGACCGTCCCGGGTTACGTATACGGCGGACGAATGAAGCGGAAGCTGGAGCAGCTGGCCGACGCGGTTTATCACTATGAGCGGGGGTATTTTACCCATCGCATACCGGGGAACATGACCCTGGGGAACGATGAAATCGGCGTTCTGGGTGCCCATTTGAATACGATGGCGGAGCGCGTCGAGCTGCAGGTGGAGTCGCTGCAGCGTCTAGCGTCGGAAAAGTCGGAGCTAGGCGAGCGGCTCAAGGCTGCTGCTGTGCTCGAAGAGAGACAGCGCATTGCGCGCGACCTGCACGATGCGGTTAGCCAGCAGCTGTTTGCCATAACGATGATGACGTCGGCACTGGCCGAAAGCGAAGATTTGAACGCGGATAAATCACGCAAGCGCCTTGCTGCCGTACAGTCGCTGGCCGAAGAGGCGCAGAAGGAAATGCGGGCGCTGCTGCTGCAGCTGCGTCCCGCGGTTCTTCAAAGAGCAACCTTGAAGGAAGGCTTCGAGGAGCTGCTGCAGCAGTATGCGGAGAAGCATGATGTGTCGATTCAATCCGAGATCGAGGATTTGCACGGAATGGCCGGCGGGGTCGCCGATCATCTCGTTCGTATACTGCAGGAAAGCTTATCTAACGCGGCGAAGCATTCGCAAGCCGCATCGATTACCGTAAAGCTATTTTTGTCCGGCGGCCAAATCCATCTTAAAATAACGGACGACGGCATAGGCTTCGACAAAGCTAGGGTGCAAGCCTCATCGTACGGCTTGCGGATTATTAGGGAACGCGCCGTTGAAATCGGGGGCATTGCCGATATCGTATCGCTACCGGGATCAGGGACTCAGGTTCACGTCCTGGTGCCGTGTTCGGACCGGGAGCAGGAGCAGGAAGGGGAGCGCAGTTCATGATACGAGTATTATTGGTGGACGACCACGAAATGGTCAGAATGGGGTTATCCGCTTACTTGGAGATGCAGCAGGATATCGAAGTGGTCGGCGAAGCCTCGGACGGCAAGGAAGGGGTTCGGCTGGCCGATGAGCTGAAGCCTGATGTCGTCGTTATGGATCTGGTCATGGAACAGATGGACGGGATTGAAGCAACCCGAGCGATTTGCAGCAGCGGCGATCCGGTCAAGGTCATCGTGCTGACCAGCTTTTTGGATGACGATAAAGTCTATCCCGTTTTGGAAGCGGGAGCGCTCAGCTATTTGTTAAAAACGTCCCGAGCGGAGCAAATCGCCGAGGCGATTCGAGCGGCCGGCCGGGGAGAATCCGTGCTTGAGGCCAAAGTAACGGGCAAGGTGCTGTCCAAATTACGCCGCGGAGACGAGCCGAAGCCGCATGAAGCGCTGACGGCCAGGGAACTCGAGGTGCTCCGGCTCATCGCACTCGGGAAGTCGAATCAGGAAATTTCGGAGGAGCTTATTATCGCGATGAAAACAGTGAAAACGCATATCACGAACATTTTTGCCAAGCTCGGTGTAGAGGATCGTACGAAAGCCGCGGTTTACGTTCACCGCAACGGCTTGTTGTGATCGGTTTTCCGTTAGGACGAGTTCGGTCTGAGATGTCTAAGACCGTGGTCTTAGACGAAAATACGGTTATGGAACGTTTTGGCATCCGTTGTTTTTTTATAAGCTTAAAGCGTCAACAAGCTGTTGACCGAAAAAAACAACGGAAGAAGGCTGAACTCATTGAAACGATACTTAAGCATCACCAAAAAACTCGCCTGGCTTGCGCTGGCTGTCGCTGTTGCGGCGCATGCCCTGCTGACCCCTTCTGCAGCACATGCAGAGTCCTCTCGCTATAAGGAAGAACCGATTCAATTTCAAAGCGGAGAAACGAAGTTAAGTGGAACGGTTCTGATGCCGAACACGCCGGGCCCTCATCCGGCCGTCGTACTTGTGCATGGCTCCAATTCATCCGACAGGGAAAAATATCGCAGCGAAGCGGAGATGTTCGCGGCAGCCGGCATAGCGGCGCTTATCTATGACAAGCGGGCGGACGGATTCTCCCAATCCCGCGCCGGCGGCCGGTCGTATTCCATCCTGGCGGAGGATGTGAACGCGGCAGCGTCGGCATTAAGCGCCCGTTCGGACATAAACCGGAAGGCGGTCGGTCTGTGGGGCATCAGCGAAGGAGCTTGGGTCGCCTCGCTCGCCGCAACCCGGGAAGCTAGTCCGGCGGCTTTCCTAATCACCGTCGGCGCCGTAGGTGTGCTGCCGATCGAGCAGCAGTCGTGGCAGCTGGCGAACCGGATGCAGGATCAAGGCGTATCGTCTCCCGGGATGGCAAGAGCGTTCTCCGAGAAAAGCTTGCAGCTGGCTTTGTCCGGAGGCATGTTTGCCGAAGCTTTATACGATCCCATGCCGACGTTTGAACAGGTGAAGCAGCCGGTGCTTGCCATCTGGGGGAGCCGGGACCGGGTAGAGCCAGCGCTGGACAGCTCGAAACGGATTCAGCAGGCACTTCAGCGGGGCGGGAACGACAAGGTGACCCTTCGTTTTTT
The DNA here is from genome assembly GCF_002042965.1 of Paenibacillus sp. 32352. Taxonomy (GTDB): domain Bacteria; phylum Bacillota; class Bacilli; order Paenibacillales; family NBRC-103111; genus Paenibacillus_S; species Paenibacillus_S vulneris. Next base: position 860,971 of record NZ_MZNT01000001.1, read on the forward strand.
TGCCAACGCAGGCCATTTGCTGAAAGAGACAGCGGATGGCATTAAACAGCTCGATACCTATCCGGCGGGTTATGCGGAGTCTATGACGTCATGGATTCAGCAAACGGCGGGCGGGAACGCCCCTGAATCGGCGGTTGTCGGTGAATGGCCTAAGCAGGAAAGACACGCTCCTTCCGGCATTGGCAAATTGCACTGGCATAATAGTGTATGGCTGCAGGCCGCCATAGCGCTGGTTCTACTCTTCGGCTTTGCTGGAGTTGGCATCCGCACCGCATTTCGTACGCTGCGCAAGAATGCGGGAACAGCTGCTTCGGAACCGGGACGACGTTCGAAAATCGTCCTGTGCGCCGCCGCTTCCTTGACCGTGCTCGGGTTCCTGCTTTATTTCGGATTCCTGCTCACTTCGGGAGCAAAACAGCTTGCGCCGGTATGGCTTGGCCGCTCCTTGGTTTGGCTGGTGCTGCAAGGACTTGCCTACACTGCGCTGGCTGCCGCATTAGTTCATGCAAAATCGCTTTGGGCGGCTAGATTCGCCATGGCAGCGGCGGCTGTCAGAGTCCGCAGCGGGGCACTTCTTGCGGCAAGCGTGCTGTTTATCACCTGGGCGGCGTACTGGCAGCTGTTCTTCCGGTAACGGCTTCATGCGAACGTGAGCTGCCGACCAACTCTGGCATGCAGGATTGCAGCAGCGAAATTACATCAATAGGTAAAAGTCCAAAGCCACCACTTAGAATGGAGTGGTGGCTTTGGATAGAATCAGCTGGTGCCGATGACGAGTGCAATGATTGGTGCCTCGAAGTCATCCACGATCATCATCATGGTACCGGCATAGTGTAATAAGCCGAATTCTCATAATTACGATAATTTTACTATGCATAAATAAGTATTGGGCATACCTGCTTGTATCGCTGCATCATGCTCCGTCCATACTCTTATATCGAAAGTTTCACCGTTGTTAAGCTTGACGGGGAAAGATCCCTTGGAGCTGATGAATTCAGCCAGCGCATCATCTATATAAGCCAGGGGAGTGCTGCTATTTCCTATATGAATAGACATCTTAATACGATTAGCTAGAACCGGCTGACTCCAAGTGGCACAAACCGTAACCAGGTAAATTCCAGAGGTTTTAGCTTTGAAGCTGGAAGAAATCAGATCGAATTCGCCAATATTGTCCAGTTTTATGGATGGAAATGCGATTTTTGTTAATACACCTGCTGAAACAAACTGACTGACATCTGCGTAAGCATGAACGAAGCTAGGCTTTTTGATCGTAACGCTCTCTCCAAATACGACGCCCTCATTGGTGTAAGTTTCTGTAATCATTTTGGCCTCACCTGTGCCCAGCTTGTCAGCCATCAAGCCATCGCCATAATCCCAGTCTACACATCCGCGAAAGGTGGCGCGCTGTCGGGTATAGCTCCCTTCAAAGGCAACTAGTTTCTTCAGATTGTGCGGAAACGCCGTAACTTCATCAATCAGGATCTGACTGGCATTACCAATTCGTACAAAGTACTTACACACAGGCTCTCCATTCACTTTCGCCCCTATAGCCATGCAGGAGTCTCTAAAAATGATGCTTTTGGAAGGCTCTGCATTGGTTCCGCATGAAATTTGCACAAAGGAATCCAGACGGTGAGAGGAGCCTACTTCGAACCAGCAACGATGAAAATATACAGAGTCATATGGAGAATGATGGTCTTCGATAATAATCGGAGCCGTGCTGCCGCTGCCATCCTTAACGAACTGGCAATCTTGTACTCTTAAACCGGATGCGCCCTTAATCCATAATGCTGTATCATTACCTATGGTGTATAATTCACGAAGCGTATTTTGGCTGCAGGCCAATCCCAAAAACATGCCTACCTTGTTGTAGAAAAGATTGACCAGGTCGAAGGTATTAACATCACTGTACATGCCCCAGAACCCATATTCGAAGCGTTCAATTTGTACATTTCGAAACTCGACATTTCCATTATTATTATCTTTGACCCCGTATGTACCCGCTCCGTAATTCCCTCTTCCGGTTGATACCGCCATGGGGTTGTTAAGAGATACGCGAGTACTTCCCGTTGAGGTCAATGTGATATGATCGAGAGTGAAGCCCTGGACCGTATCGGCAAATCCGGTTGCGTGCTCTCCAAGCTCAAAGCATGCTCCTGTTCCTGCATAATTGATACGAGTGCCTCCTTCGGTTTTCCCGGAAGGATCCGTTGGCCGGCCGTGGCGCAGCCCTATGATTTGAACGCCCCTTTTGCGAATATGGATTGTAGAAGAGATGACATAATCCGGTTTGGTCAAATAGAGCTTACGATTATTAGTGCCGCTCGTCTCGATATGAGCAATGGCACGAAGAAATCGTCCCGTATCGTCGCTTTCAGGTGGAATAACCGGGAAATCCTCTTCCAGATCAATCCATAAATTCGCTTGCTTACGCATAATGGTATCGATACGAGGATCCGGATTCGGCCCCGGGTTTTCATATACGGCATTGGTAACGGTTGACATACCAAAGCTTTTGTTTCCCAGCAAACCAAATCCGGTTACTGCCGCAGCTCCTGTCATTCCTAAAGATAACAGAAGCTTTCTGCGAGATAGCTTCCCATCCTGAATATCCTCACCGGAGTCAGCATTCTCACTATGGTGCTTATGCGGATCTACTGGATTCATTTTATTCACTCCTCCATTTAGTAATCGCTTTCATAATACAACAGGCTATTGCTTAGAAAATAGTGAAAATAATTGCAATTTCTCGTGCTTTTTTTTGCTTATCCGTTGCAATGTTTCATAAAATTTTAACCAAAGGAGAGTATGGCTGAATGAATGCAGAGTATCCCATGGTTATCCGTACCGTCTCAGGGAAAATGATTCGTATCGATGTGTGGAACGAGAACGTATTCCGTGTCCGCATTCAGAATTCGGAGGATTGGGTGCGCTCTATCCTTGAACGCTATGGTTTCATACAACAAGGCGAACCGACGATGAAGGTCTATCAAATGATAGCAACTGACCAGTATACGAAAGTTCACACGAAGCAGGCTGCTCTAACCATTAAGCATTCGTCCGGCGAGCTGTTATTCGAGAGTTCAACAGGCAGATTTCAGTTGGAGCAGCTTACTAGTTCTTTGCAGGATGAAAGGTATCCGTCTTCCATTTGCTTCATGCTTAGTCCGGAAGAAAGGCTATACGGCCTTGGAGATGAGAACAGGAACATGCTTATGAAACGGGGGCATCGGACTCACATGATCGCAAGCGAGCATGGAGCACGTGCTCCGGTACCCTTCTTGATGAGCAGCTGCGGTTGGGGAGTGTTCCTGAATACAACGAGTCCGCACCTTTTTGATATCGGCAGTACGGATAGCAATCGGTTGACGATAAGCGGGCAGGACGACAAACTGGACTTGTTTCTTTTTGCCGGACAACATATGGCTCACATATTGGAATTATTTACGGAAGTATCAGGCCGGCCGGTTTTGCTGCCAATCTGGGCCTATGGCCTTACCTTCGTTTGTAATCAGCAGGCGGATGCGCGCGAAGTCCTGGAAGATGCGATGAAATTCAGGGAAGAAGGAATACCATGCGATGTCATTGGGTTGGAGCCGGGTTGGATGAAACCGGGGGATGAAGGCTCTATCCATAAACAATGGCATCCTGAGCGGTTCTATGTTCCGCAATGGAGCCCCAAAGGACAGCACACTTTTATCGGCGCTCTCCGCAATAGGGGCTTCAAGCTTAGCTTATGGATGACCTGCTATTATGATCTAAGCCGCTACGAGGAGGAAAGAATCGGGGGAAGCATACGAATCAGCAGTGGTCCTTCCGGCGAGCCTGGAGGAGATCCCGTTTACGGGAGTGAAGAGAGGTGGTATCAGCATTGGGAGACATTCGTGGATCAAGGGACGGCTGCCTTCAAGCTAAGCGCTGCTTATATCCGGCCGAACAACAGCAATAGACAGTGGGCTAACGGTCTAACGACCGAGTCCATGTGCAACCTATATCCCTTGCTGCTCGCAAAACAAATGCATCAAGGTTTTGTTGAACAGACCAGCCGTCGTCCTATGATCTACTCCGAGGTAGGTTATATGGGGCTGCAGCAATACTCGGCCATGTGGACAGGGGGGCTTGCGGTGCAGGGGGCTGATCTACCTTCTTTATATGCCATGCTGAATCTAGGTTTAAGCGGAATGACGAACCTGTCGGCCGACATGGATATTCATACCGCGGAAGGTATCCATTTCGGCTTCTTGCAGCCTTGGGCTATGGTTAACAGCTGGGCATATTGGAGGCATCCTTGTCTGCTGCCGCATGATCTTCGGGAAATTTTCAAACGCTACGCGAAGCTGAGGTATAGATTGCTGCCTTACATCTATTCCGCCGCCTACACTGCTTATTGTAAAGGAATGCCTATCATGCGGGCGATGCCAATCGTATTTCATAACGATGTCCAAGCCTGGACCTATGAGCGCCAGTATATGTTCGGGGATGCTTTATTAGTTGGGGCCTATACCCGCACCATCTATTTGCCAAAAGGCAGGTGGATCGATTATTGGACAGGAGAGAGCCATACGGGGCCTAAGCAATTGGACTATCTCACGCCTGAAGGGACAGGAGGCCCTCTGTTGGTACGCGCCGGTTCGATAATTCCCATGTATTCGGATGCAGAGTACATAAGTGAAAAGCCGGTGGAGCAAATAAGCTTACATATATATCCGGAAGGTACGAGCGCTTATAGCCTTTACGAAGATGATGGAATATCGTTGGATTACATGAAGGATGGTGCATTTCTAACCAATATAGCCTGTTCAGCTCAAGACGGAGACATTGAAATAACAATAGAGAAAAGAAAAGGAAGCTGCGCGGGCATTCCTCATCTCAGAAGTTATGAAATATTGGTGTATACAACCGCCAAGCCATCGTGGGTCAAGGTGAACGGGATGGAGCGTCAGGAACATTCGGCTGCTTTATTGAAGAAAGGAACGGACGGCTGGACTTTTCATCGAAAGTCCGGATGTCTTCGTCTCTACTTGGAAGAGGGGATCTCGGACCAGGGTAGAAACCGCGATAGCCAGACGATTCACATCCATTGCAGTCCGCATCGCAAACCGGCGAATGAAGCTCGCTTTCAAGTAATAACGGCTGCAGCTATTCCACAAGAACAAGGCGCTGAGCACAAATTGCGCCAGAAAGGGAGTCACGGAGCAGACCTTGACGTTATTCGCGTGGAAGATCTTCTCTATCAGTTGGAAAATTTACATCCTTCGACAGTCAAGGCACGGGAGCAGTTGCTGCACCTGGGGGGATTGCTCATTCATTGTGCCGTATCACGCGGCTGGTCGCTTCATGAAATTTTAAGGGAAGAATATGCGTCCTTCCTGGAAGCCACGGCCGCTTCATCCGTAGAAGAAAGCCTGCATAGGTTACGAAGTGCCGCCGAACGCCTGGCGCAGCATGCTCGTAAACAAGCCCGTCCAAGAGAGCACCCTCTTATTGAACAAACAAAAGCTCTTGTCGAGCAAGAGTTAGAGCATGAGATTACATTACGTGCTGCAGCAGAACGACTTCATACGAATGCTTCCCATCTGAGCAGACTGTTTAAACAATCTACATCCATAACATTCTCCCAATATGTATTAGAACGTAAAATGCTGCATGCTCGAAAGCTTCTCAATCAAGGCTGCAAGGTAGCTGTTGTAGGAGAACGTCTAGGTTACAAAGACCCGGGCTATTTCATACGAATTTTTCGCGAATACTGGGGTACAACCCCGGGTCAATGGCGGGAGTAAGCAGGGCTTAAAAAAGGGTAGCTCGTTTAATATATTCCGAAGGGCTTATGCCCTTATTTTTTTTGAATATGCGGCTGAAATAGAATGGATCGCTGAAGCCCACTTTAGCCGTGACCTCACTAATAGTGCAGCCCTTTTCCAACAAGAACTGGGCTTCGTCAATACGAATCGAATTGAGATACTCTATGGGCGTCATTCCCATGATGCGGCGAAAAGATTGGCCGAAATAAGAAGGCGTTAATCCTGCAAGCTCTGATAGAGCGCTGAGCGTGAGCTTTTGATGATAGTGAGTTTCCATATATTTAATGACATGTTGAATCCGCTCTTTGTATTTATGACTTTCTGTATTGAGAGAATAAACTTGAAATAGCTCATCCAGGATTTTCATGAAGTGGCTTCTGCAGGCTAGCATTCTGTGATCTATGCCATTGCCCCAAGCAAGGGAAAGATCCATGAATAGCCGAACGAAGCGGTCAAAATTATCGGGGACAGTGTAGGTATCAAAGGGGAGTTTGGGCACATCGTATGACCTGGTCTGAGATCCTTCAGGAATGACGGCCGTTAGCACGAAGTTCCCTCCCATACACCGGAGATAGTTCGTTCGGGATGTTTCGTAACCAAATTCCTCATTGGTGGGATGATAGACAAGCATCCCGGGCGACAGCCTTGTTTCTTTCCCGTTTGTCCATGCGGCTCCTTCCCCTTCCACAATCAGCATCAAATTGTGAAAATTGCGTTTTCCTACGGGAACGCACCAGGATTTATGGGTATGCCGATCTACAATATGATACAGGGTAGGCACTAAAAATGGATACTCCGGCAATGAATCCATACGATCCTCCGTTCACTTAATTGAGATCATGTAACCTGAACCAAATTATAACAAAGAACGAGAAATTGTACAGGTGACTAAGAAATGCTGCATGTTCAATTCATGAAAACTCAGTAGAATGGAGGCATAACCCCAGAGAGAAGGATGGTAAGGTAATGAATTCATCTGTGACCCTCCGTGTAGAGAGCGGAGGCTTCGTGCGAGTTGAAGTTATTGGCGAATGGACATTCCGGATTCAGCTCTCTAGAGACGGGCAATTTAAAGATGCTGCATTATTGAAATATGGCATTGTTCGGGGAAACTGGCCGAAAGTGCGGTTTGAGCTGCAAGAGACGGGTGACGGATGGCAGATACGAACAAGCGGTGCTCAGCTGTCAGTAAGCAAATACGACGGACGGATCGTATTGAAGGATGCCAAAGGACAGATTCTTCTGCGGGAAGCTGTCCCGGGACAAGCAAACGGCCCGGCTGGCTTGAGGGCAGAATTTGAGCTTAGCGATGAGGAACGATTGTATGGGCTTGGAGATGAATCAAGAGAAGGAATTCAAAAGCGCGGCCATAGGGCTAAGATGTGGGTGAAAAATGTAGATTGCTATGCACCGATACCTTATGTGATGAGCAGCAGAGGGTGGGCGTTTTTCTTCAATACGACCTGGAGGCATTTCTTCGATCTAGGTTATACCAACAAAGAGAGATGGAGCGTGTTCGCCAAACGCGGAGAGCTGGATTACTATTTAATCGCCGGGGAGAGCTTGCCCCAGTTAATTAACCGGTTTACGGACATCACAGGAAAACCTCATGTGCTTCCCATTTGGGCATACGGTCTAACCTTTGTATGTAACGAACAGGCGGATGCAAAACAAATGCTGGACGATGCATTGAATTTTCGCAGAGAAGGGATCCCCTGTGACCTGATCGGTTTGGAACCGGGGTGGATGGCGCGGCATTACGATTATTCTACAAAGAAAACATGGCATCCGGAACGTTTTTACATTCCGCCCTGGGCGCCAACGGGGCCTCAAAATTTCACAGGGGCACTTGAACGTCTAGGCTTTAAACTAAGTCTGTGGCTATGCAGCGATTATGATGTGACACATCATGAGGAAAGGGAGCGTGAAGGAAGCGAGCAAGAGCTTAATCAAGGTGAACCCCTATATCACCCGGAGGATTTTGAGCAGGATCTTCGCGCCCATACACCAATCTATATGGATCAGATTACAAACAAAGAAGAGCCTTGGTTTCAACATCTCAAGAAATTCGTCGATCAGGGTGTTTCCGCTTTTAAAATGGATGGGGCCCGTCAAGTGAATGAGCACCCGGACAGGAAATGGGCGAACGGGATGGATGATGAGGAAATGCATAATTTGTACCCAACCATCTTAAATAAGCAGATGCATCAAGGCTACTCGGAGCATACTGGGCGCAGGTCGATGATCTATAGCTCGGGAGGGTATACGGGAATACAGCAATTTGCTGCAACTTGGGCCGGTGATACGGGCGGTGGTCCCAAGCCGCTGATCTCCTTGTTAAACCATGGTCTGTCAGGCCATTCCAACACCAGCTGTGATATGGACGTATTTACACCGGAGGGGATCCATTTCGGATTTCTTCAGCCATGGTCTCAAGTTAATAGCTGGGCTTATTGGCGCCAGCCCTGGCTCCTTGGGGAGAGATTGCTCCCCATATTCAAAGATTACGCCAGGCTTCGATACAGGCTAATTCCTTATATATATTCAGCCGCACACAATGCGGCCCTAACGGGGATGCCGATCCTTCGTGCAATGCCGCTCGTATTGAATGAAGAACCCCAAATAGATCATTTAGTAAATCAATATATGTTGGGGGAGCATTTACTGGTAGGTGCATTTACTAATCATATGTATTTACCAAAAGGGAAATGGTGGGATTTTTGGTCGGGAAGAACCTGGGAAGGCGGCCGGGAGGTCGTTGTCGGATTTCCAGTACACCGTGGAGGACCGCTGTTGGTTAAGGGGGGAGCGATTATTCCCACATGGTCGGAAAGGGACTACATCGGACAGAAGTCCGCACAAGAAATACACCTGCAGGTCTATACCGGCGGGAGCAGCAGCTTTGTCTTATACGAAGATGACGGTGTTAGCTATCAATATAAAGAAGGGAAGATAGCTGTAACCGAATTTCTTAGTCAGACCAGAGGCAACGAATTTGTATTAACCATTGGTGTACGCCGGGGAAGCTATGATGGAATGCCCGCACATCGATCTTATAAGGTATCCATTTTGGCGGAGGCATGCCCGCTGTCCGTTACCATCGATGGAAATCACGCAGGAGGAGAAGTGTGGACCTATGACAAACAAGCAAAGTGTATCCAGATCCAAGACCTCCCGGATTCTCTTGAAGATGCAAGCAGAGAAATCATTATTCGGTTTTAATTAGTAAAGGTACCTAAAAACAAGGAAAGGGTCGATAAGCCATGAAAATAAAAAAGGGTGTTCTGCCGACGCTGCTTGGGATTCTTCTACTTACTGCTTGCACCAGTGGACCGCAATCGCCGACAACGGACGTAGACCCAAGGAACAAAACCGCCCTTGAAAGCGGCGAACCTGCCGAGCTAAGTATTTACTTATGGTCATTATCCCAACAGGAATTTGATTACATTGCCGAGCTAGCTAAAACCCAGTTCCCCAACTTGACGCTAAAAGCGGTTGCACCTCAAACCAGTGGTAACAGTATAGATGAACTATTAACCCTTGGAACCATGCCTGACATCTTCGTAAACCGCTTCTCCACTGATCTGAAAAAACGGGACCTTCTGGTTGATCTTGAAGACTATATCAAGAAATACCACTATGACACGAATCGCTTGGAGCCTGTTACCCTCGAACTGATGAAGAACGATGCAAACGGAATGGTAGCCGGTATTCCGCTTGATTTTGCAGTGAATGCTCTTCATTACAATAAAGATATCTTTGATAAATTCGGCCTTTCCTATCCTAAAGACGGAATGACATGGGATGAGGTCTATGATCTGGCTAAGCAGCTTACTCGCAATGAGAACGGTACATTGTATCGCGGCTTCAGCGACCGATGGATGGACACATTCTTTGCACAAAACCCATTCGGTTTAAGCTACTTAGCTCCCGATGAAGATAAGGCTGCTGTTAATAACGAGGGCTGGAGGAAGGTCGCCGAGAATTGGAAGCGTTTTTACACACTTCCCGGGCTTCAATTCGACTCTAAAACGATAAACAAGGAGGAGGACCGAAAGGTATTTCAAAAAGGAACATCGGCGATGACGGTATGGGCAATGAATATGCAGGACTGGAATTTCAATTGGGATGTGGTCAGTATGCCCACCTATGCTGAGAAGGAGGGCATCGGAGCACCTGCAAGCGTCAGATATCTTTATATTACGAAAAGCAGCAAAAACAAGGATGTCGCGTTTCAATTTGCCGCCTGGTTAACCCATGATGAGGTTCAAACCGCGCTAGCCAAAAACAAAGGCTTTCTGACAGTCCTTAAAAATCAGGAGATTCAAAAAGCATACCGCCAAAACGACGAGATTTACCGAGGAAAGCATGTTTCCTCCTTCTATTTCAACAAATATCCGGCGGTGGCAGCTGCCAGAAAACCAGAATTGGTCACGATAGACGCTCAGAGCTTATTTATCAAGGAATTGGAAAAAGCAATTTTACAGGGTACGGATTTGAATACCGTTATGCGCAGTGCCGAGGAATCGATAAACCAGGCTATTCAAACGGAGAAAAGCAAGTAAGCATGTATTTAATCACGCGAAACGAAGGCAAATCGGTATAGATCGATTGCCTTTATTTCGTTTCCGGGCATGGACGGCTCATCTAACGCTCATCTAACTCCTTCACACATAAGGATCTCAAGTAATGATCCAGCAGGTGTTCCACTTGCCCGGCAGTGAGTCGTGCCGGCCTCATCATTTGATGTATAGCTAGTCCGTCGACAAGCGCATACAATTTCTCCGTTTCCAGATCGGCATCCAGTCCCGGCTTGGCCAGATTGTTCGTTTGCAAGCATTCAATTACAAATCTAGAGGCATTGTATAACCCATTCTGCATTTCTTCGCTTACATGCTTAAGCTCCGGGTAAATAAATACCTTGGCGTTAAATAAAAACCAAACCTCCATCTCCATAGTTCTTTCCTCATCCATAGGCAAGAATTGCATGATCAGTTGTTTCAAATCTGGTAAAAACGGTTTCGCAATAATAAGCGATTCGACACGCTCTTGAACGCGTTGAACAAAGATGCTCATGCAAAAGGCAAAGAGCTCAGCCTGTGTGGAAAAGTAGTGCCTCATCGACCCTACCGACAGACCGGCTTCCTTCGCAATATTTCGTACCGTGGCCTGTTCCAGTCCATATTTCCGAATGACTCTCAGGGCGGCTTGAGCAACAATATGTCTCTGTTTCTCATGATCAACAATTTTAGGCATAATTTTATTATATCAATTTGATTTCACAATACAATGTGTTAAAAAAACTGCATGATGAATTTCAAAAGGATCTATTGCTTCATGAGTGATAGCTCAACATTTCTTTTTATAGTACATTGTGCTATAATAACTTTGTTTATTAATACAATGTACTAAAAAGAGAGGAATCATACTTCAATGAATCGTAGGGCTAGACAAAAGAAAACATCAAAGTGGAAAAGATTATCGCTCGGTGTAGTCACTGCCGTTATCATCCTGGCAGGATCCGGGATGATTTACGAACGTGTGGCGTCAATGGAGGCAAAGAAGAACTTTCCTCCACCTGGCAAATTAGTGGATGTTGGCGGGCATAGACTACATCTCAAGAAACAAGGAAGCGGATCTCCGACAATCATTCTTGAAGCAGGAAGCGGAGAAACGAGCCTATCCTGGAGAAATATCCCTGATCGACTGGCGAAGAATGCTACCGTTGTTGCCTATGATCGCGCCGGCTATGCTTGGAGCGAGAGCGCAAGTACGGAACGAACGGGAGCAAACATCGTACAAGAGCTGCACGCTGCTTTGGAAAAAGAGGGAGTTGGCGGGCCTTATCTGCTCGTCGGTCATTCATTGGGGGGGCTATATGCAAGATTGTTTGCACAGACATATTCCAATGAAGTCATGGGCTTAGTACTTATCGACGCCAGACCCGAAAACGATGAGAGAGAAACCAAACCTATTCTCGAAAAAGAGAATTTTGCTAAAACGCCGCCTGCATCGATTTTAAAGCTTCTTAAAATGTCAGGAGGCTTCCGGTTATTCCAGAATTATTTGTTGGAAGGGCTGGTTTCGGAAGCCGATCGAGGACAGTTCCTCGATGTTATAGCGACGCCTAGCTATTTTGAAGCTAAGGAACAAGAAGGGAATTTGGCGCAATCTACGGAGGATGCAGTCCGGGGACAAACCTTGGGATCGCTCCCGGTAAGGGTCATTGCCAGAGGACTTCCTCAGAATTATACTGCGTTCGGGATTTCAGAAGACGGGGGCAAGCGGCTGGAGGAGATATGGCAGGCGGGCCAGAGAAATATGCTGAACATTTCAACCAACAGCGAGCTTATCGTGGCAAAGAACAGCGGTCATATGGTCATTCACGACGAGCCCGATCTGGTTATAGAAACGATACGTAATTTGTTACAGCAAAATCAATAGCAGCCTGGTTGTTGAAAAAACTATTTAGTGAAAAATGCGAAAGGTGATAGGTGGGGTATTCCTTGTAGGAGCGACCGGAGGGGGATACCCCACCGGTTACCAAAGTATGTCCATAGATGACTCGTTTCGTGGCTATTTGAACATTCCGTTAATGGCAATATTCAATGAAATTCCTTACATGATGGGAATGATCATTCTAATTTATCCCCTCAAATTAGCTACCCTTCTCTAACAAGCTCAGCGACATCGCCGCGATGCGTTCCAGCTTCTCTTTTGGTGCGGTAGTTCGCGCCAAGACCCGCAGTCCGACTAACGAGTTATGAAGGAATTCGGCGTATAGCTTCGCCTCCTGCTGCGTATTAAATTCACCGTCCCGTTGTCCGCGGGCGATAATGCCTTCGAGCAAGTGCTCCATCTTCGCAAATCCTTGCTGTGTCTTCGCGTCAATTTCCGGATCGCGTGCTGCCAGCTCCACTGCCGAATTGACGATCATGCACCCGGGCGGCGCGTCCTCCTGACCGTAGATCATGAAGTCGAAGATGAAACGCAGTGCCCCCCTTGCCGTTTCGGAGCGGTCCACTCCGCTTTTTAGCCAGGTGTCGACCCGATTGTCGAAACGCTCTACGGCCTTCAAAAACAACGTCCGTTTGTCGGAAAACGTGTCGTAGAGGCTTCTGCGGTGAATGCCCATGTTTTCGACCAGATCTTGCATGGACGTCTTCTCGTACCCTTGCTCCCAGAACAGCTTCATGGCTTTCTCCAATACAGCGTTCTCTTCGAATTGTTTGCTTCTTGCCATGTTCTTCTTGCCTCCTGAACGCAATATAACATATTGAGAACGAAAGGTAAAGAAAGGTTCTTTTATTGCTACAGAGGGTCTAAGTCTTTCTGTAAGACATGTTTAAAAGCAGTAACAGTATAAATATTGATACTATATAACACGAATGTGCGTACTTTTTAAAATATGGTGTATAAACTATACTTCGATCATAATCAATTCAACAAAACATTTGAAGGAGAGATGTAAAATGGCAGCAGAAAAAATGAAAGCAGTAGGTCTTTACAAGTATTTTCCTATTGAAAATCCGGATAGTCTGATCGATGTGGAGCTGGATAAGCCAAGACCGGCAGGAAAGGATCTTCTCGTGAAGGTAAAGGCAATCTCCGTAAATCCTGTCGATTACAAGGTCCGGTCGCCCAAAGAGCGTGAGGAGAGTGCACCGAGGGTGTTGGGTTGGGATGTTGCGGGCGTGGTCGAACAGGTGGGCCCCGACTGCTCCTTGTTCCGCCCTGGCGATGAAGTCTTCTATGCCGGCAGCATTACGCGCCCCGGGGGGAATAGCGAGTTTCACCTGGTGGATGAACGCATCGTTGGAAGGAAGCCTTCCAGACTCGATTTTGCACATGCGGCGGCTTTGCCTTTAACATCGATTACGGCTTGGGAAAGCTTGTACGATCGGCTGGGAATTTCACCAAATAAAGCTGATAACGCCGGCAGGACTATCCTGATTATTGGAGCAGCAGGGGGCGTAGGCTCGATTGCCACGCAATTAGCGAAATATTCGGGATTGACTGTCATCGGTACGGCTTCCCGCCCTGAATCAGCCGAATGGGCAAAGGAACTTGGAGCGGATTACGTTATTAACCATTTTGAGGCGTTCGTGCCGCAACTAAAGGCTGTCGGATTCGATCAAGTTGACTATATTCTCTGCTTGAACAGCACGGAGAAGCATTGGACGAACATGGCCGAAGCGATTGCACCACAAGGCAAAATTTGCTCAATCGTTGAGACCGATGAATTATTAAATCTGACATTGCTGAAAAACAAGAGTGTCACGTTCGTGTGGGAATTGATGTTTACCCGTTCCATGTACCAAACCCCGGACCTGATCGAACAGCACAAGCTGTTGAATGAAGTCGCGCGTCTCGTGGACGAAGGAGTGCTTCGGACTACCACAAACGTAACGCTGAGGCCGATAAATGCCGAGAACCTGCGAAAAGCGCATGCCATGCTGGAAACGGGTCGAACCGTCGGAAAAGTGGTTTTGGAAGGTTTTTAACTTTATAGAAGCGAGTCGGTCAATCGCATGCCGCAGCCTCAAGCGCAATTTACTTAATCCAGAGTCATTTTGTGACTGGTACGGGTTTGGATTTGGAAACGGACATCATCGAATCCATCACAAGGAGCTCCTCATGATTGGAAAATCTTCTTTTCCCTTGGCATCCACGGCGAATTTATTTATATTGAACATAAGTGTTGGGATGAGCAGGAAACCTGGATTGAGGAGCTGAGTATACATGCGAGACCGTAAAAGCGGGTACGGGCATTGTCCAAATGACGAGGGCTGCCCCGTTGAATTCACTTTGGATGTTATTGGGGGGAAATGGAAAGGGGTATTGCTTTATCATCTGATGGAAGGACCCAAGCGCTTTAATGAATTTCGTCGAATTTGTCCGACCATTACCCAACGGATGCTTACGCTGCAGCTTAGAGAGCTGGAGGAAGACGGAGTCGTACACCGGGAAGTGTATCACCAGGTACCGCCCAAGGTAGAATATTCCCTAACGGCATTCGGGGAAACATTGACTCCGATTATTGCCGCTATGAAGGAATGGGGGAACAACTACAAGAGGACCATTCGCAATCCTATGGAAAAATAATGAGTTGTGGATTGTGCCGCGGCCCGGGAACGGTGTTCCAATTCTTGGCACGAGGGAGTCATGATGGCTGGGTGATTTGAAAAAAGCATAAGAGAATGATCGGTAAAAAAATAATTCTTTACCGATCGTTCCCAATATGTTACGATACTTTTCGAAAAGAAGGAAACAAATAAATCATCTTCAAAATAGAATGATCATTCTCAAATGGAAAAACCAGCTGTTACCAGATGAAAGGAGATGGAATGAAATGAGTTATTTTGAATCGGCACACGGGGTAGTAAGCTGGAGTGATGATCTGCAGAGCGTGATCATGGAATGGAGAGGCTTCGCTTACGGTCAGGAGTTTCAAACCATTTTTCTCAAGGGAGCGGAGCTTCTGCAAATAAAGAACGGCAGCAAAGTGTTGATGGATATCCGTCACGGCTCGGCCATCAAGGCGGAGGACAAACTTTGGATTGGGGAGATCTTCATCGAGCGTGCCTACGAAAGCGGCCTACGCCATCTTGCAATGGTTCAGCCGGAGAGCGTGATAGCCAAGCTGAGCGTCAATCGAACCGTAGAAGGTCTCGGCTCGCTGCCTTACCAGCAAGAAAGCTTCACCGATTGGGACGAAGCCGTGCTATGGCTCTCGAATCAGCCGCATCAGCAAGCAGCGCTACCGGTTGAACGTGCGGAGCGAACAGCCTAATCTTTAACGTTCTAATTGGAGAACGGTCGTTCTAATAGAATGATGGTGTTCTCTAGGGCCGGACAAATGATCATAGACCCATCTTTACATAGATCCGATGCAGGCGGTAAAACTAATCTGACGTTTCCGCACTGCTTGATAACGGACCTGCAGGCAGATTCCTGCTTCCGGATCATTATTACTAACATAATAACCGCTGCTTCATTTTTAGAATGATCATTCTTATAAATGAAGCACATGATAAGGAGCGATTTCCATGAAAACTTTAATTATCGTTGCACATCCCCATTTGCAGAGTTCCCGAATCAACCGGTTTTGGACAGAAACCATGAAGCAGCAAAAGGATACGACCGTTCACGAGCTGTATGACACGTATCCGGATCACAATATCGATGTCGCGCATGAACAGCAGCTCTTGGACAGCCATGACCGCATCATTTTCCAATACCCGCTCTATTGGTACAGTACACCTCCTCTGCTCAAGCAATGGTTTGATGAAGTCTTGGCTTATGGCTGGGCTTTCGGTCCGGGAGGGGAGCACTTAAAGGGCAAAGAAATTGGCATAGCCATCTCCACAGCAGGCACTGCAGCCTCTTATCAGCCGGGCGGATACAATTTGTTCACCATACGGGATATCGCCAAACCAATGGAGGCACTTGCCAATTATGTAAGCGCCCATTACCTTCCGCCGTTTGCATTACATAATGCACATCACTTGACGGATGAGCAGATCGCTTCCAGTGGGGCTGCTTATGTAAAGCACTTGGCATCTGTGCAGCATGTTCAATCGAGCGAACCCATCGTCATATTAAACTAATCTAAAACTAGGAGGACAATGTCCATGACTAAGAAAATTGCATTGATCACAGGAGCAAGCAAAGGACTTGGATTTGAAATTGCCAGACAACTGGGCCAGCAAGGCATCACGGTATTAGTAACAGCAAGGACACAAGGCGCAGCTGATGAGGCTGCAGTTCAATTACAGGATGAGGGCATTCAAGCCGTCGGTCTTCAGCTTGAGGTGACGAACGCGGAACATATCGCTGAAACGGTACGGTTTATCGAGAAGGAATATGGACGGCTGGATATTCTGGTGAACAATGCGGGAATTTGGGTGGAAAAGCCAGGCTACGAAGGGGATGCATTCCGAGATACGTTTGAAGTCAACACCTTCGCCCCTTACTTGATCACAGAGGCATTGCTGCCGCTGCTGCTAAAAAGCGATGCCGGACGGATTGTCAACCAGAGCAGTGCACTCGGATCGATACAAATGCTGCTAACGAATGAACTGGCTCAGCGCATCGCCACTCCTGCCTACTCGGCCTCCAAGGCGGCTTTAAACATGCTTACAGCCTACTGGGCGCAAAAATACAAGTCGACCAAGCTGAAAATTAATTCTGTACACCCGGGCTTGGTAAAAACGCGAATAGGCGGCGATAAGGCGGAGCTGTCCGTAGAGGAGGGAGCGAAGACTGCTGTTCGTTTAGCTGTATTGCCGGAAGACGGACCAACGGGCGGTTTCTACTACATGGAGGAAAAGCTTCCTTGGTAAAAATATTTTAGGATCTCGCCTGTTGACGATCCGCATTGCAAAGAACAGCCGATTTCAAAAGAAAGAGGCTGTTCTTTAACATCCTTATACTCCGAATTTTGTTATAAACGGATGTCGATCCAATTTGAATGCGGTTAAGAGTTGAAGGGATATTCGTCTAACCCAAGCTTAACGCGGTTTGAGCATTTTGAATATCCAATTGGATTTGCTGCTTCACCTGAGTAGGGTGATAGAATCCATTTTGAATCATATAATTGGATATTTGCTCATGCGCCATAATTGCATGATCCAATTGTTTACGAAGAATTTGTCTTACTTCCGGAGTACTTGTCTCGGAAAGAGCAGCAGCATAAGACTTAATGCCGCTTTTTGCTGAAATCAGCATGTCATTGGCTATTACTTGATCCGTCATTTGACCCATTCCAGCCATATTTTGGACAAGTGTATTCATTCCATTCTTCCTCACTTTCTGTTTTAAACTTTAGCCAGCACGTTTTGAAGCTCTTGGATATCCTGTTTAGATTGAGTGATATCCTGAACAATGATGCTCTTTAAGTTGGGATCCTGAACTAAATTTTGCATCGCAGCGGACTTAGTTAAACATACATTTTTAAAGGACAAGATTTCATGCAGCTCCAAAATCTCGTGTGTTCCCAAATTTCCTGCAATGGGGCTATTCAATGACCTCACCTCCTTCTCCTTATATTGACTCTAATACTGTATACGTAGTACCTTGGAATTAATCTTCCAAAATAATCCAGAATCGTGAAGACTGAATTTAATAGAAAAATGGATGCTAGCTGCGAATATAATTGAAGGCATCACTGAATAGACGTTTGCTCCTAAATAGCTTCCGTACTTACCCTAAGCGTGGTTCTGTTGAAGCGATTGCTGTAATTTTTGAAATTTATCATGAATAAGAAAGCCCCCAAGGCTCGTGCTTTTTTTCGATGGCACAAACCTCGGGGGCTTTCTTGTTGTTTGAAGGATCAAATGCCGTGCACCGGGAACAGTTAGTCGCCAGCGCTCAGAACGGCAAGATCCATCTGACCGATTTGCTCCTTGTCGGAGATGATATGGAACCCGGTGATTTTGCCGTCTGCGATCGCCACCTTGATTACGAACAGCAGCTCGCCGCGCGGAGCAACTACAATGCCCACGGCTCCGTCGATGAGCATCGGATGAGCGGCCCGGGCTCCACCTGCGACCACCTGCCCCGAAACGGCCTGCACGCCGCGTATCACTCTTGCTGCGCTGTCCACACCCCGGTCGTCCTGCAGCACGACGTTCGGGTCGAGCACCTTGAGCAGCGCTTCGAAATTGCCCGCGCGAGTCGCCGCGAGGAAGGCGTCGACAAGTTCCCGCTGATGCGCCAGATCGGGGCGTTGGTCCGTCCCCGTCCCCTGCACCCGTCGCCGCGCACGGCTGGCCAGCTGCCTTGCCGCCTCCTTGGAACGCCCGACGATCGGGGCGATCTCCTCGAAAGGCAGCGCGAACACATCATGCAGCACGAACGCGATCCGTTCGGCCGGATTCAAGCTGCCAAGCACGACGAGCATGGCGAGTCCGACGGAGTCGGCCAGCAGCGCCTCTTGCTCGGGATCGCTCCCGTCTCCGCGGCTTGAGCCGGGCTCGGACGCGTACGTCGCGAGAGGCTCCTCGCGCCTTGATTTGCGCGAGCGAAGCATGTCAAGGCATACCCGCGAAACGACGGTCGTCAGCCAGCCGCCAATATTCCCGATGCCGCTCGTGTCAGAGCGGCTGAGGCGGAACCAAGACTCCTGAACGGCGTCGTCCGCCTCACTAAGCGACCCCAGCATCCGGTAAGCTACTGCCTGAAGATGACTCCGGTGCGCCTCGAATTGCTCCGCCAACCATTCCTGTGTCTCCATTCGATCTTCCCATTCCTCTCTATTTATTACTACATCAGAATGTTTAAGTTCATTGCAGCGGCTAATGTGGTAGGAGCCGCATTCTGATTGGCGATAAAAACTACCTTTGAACGCGGTCGAACATCCATACTAGGACGCCGATAAACGTTGATCTCATAATAATGACGTATAAGACCCGATGAATGTGACCAAAAGTCTTAACCAGCGGGCCGTTCTCCGGCCGCCAATTTTTTTTACTCGGATCGGTCACATCTTCGGAATGCGCTCCGTCAATGTAGTGAACAACGAAAACGGCGGGCAGCGAGGGGGGACCGGCCGGCTCCCGAAGCGCTCCGATGATTCGTTTCCGATTCCATCTTCCGAATATTTCGCACGAAAGCGATAGCTGCGCCGGAGTGCCTGGATAACGATACAACGATACCATAGTGAAAGGTGATATGAAAATGAAAATAACAATGATAGCAGGAAGTAACCGGGAAGGTGCGGCGAGCACGATGCTTCTCCGATATATCGAACGCCAGTTGAAATCAAATGGTATTTCCGTTTCATTCATAGATCTATACGAGCTGCCCTTGCCCCTATTTTCGCCTCAATCGGGGGAGCTTCATCCGAATGCCGGCATGGTAGTGGAGGAGGTCATCAGTGCAGACGGTTTGGTTCTGGCGACGCCGGAATATCATGGGTCCATCTCGGGGGCGCTCAAGAATGCTCTGGATTATCTTCAGCCCAGTCAGGTTGCAGGAAAGACGGTGCTTGCCGTCAGCTCCGCCGGCGGTCCGGTGGGAGTCGGCTCGCTGCTGCACTTGCAAAGCATTGTGCGCAATTTGCACTGCGTCAATAACCCGGAATGGATTTCCACAGGAGGCGGCTACCTCAGCTGCGATGCCGACAGTACCCCACTCGATGAAGACCTGAAGGCGAGGATCCAATCCGCAGTCACGTCGTTCGTGCGGCTGACCCGGGCGATTGCCCCTGGCATCACAGCGGCTCAAGGATAACCATATAAAGGAGATGAAAGAATGATGCAAACGATCGAACAGAAAAATACGGAAACGGCTGTCGCGTTCATTGAGGTGCTGAACGTTGATATCGGTAGAACAGCAAAATATCGAGACGGTGACCGCGTTTATCAAGGATTTTTGGAACGAGAGTGATTTTGACTGTATAGATCGGTTTTTGTCAGAGGATTATCAGGAGCTTGCCTACGGGTCCCGGGAAGGGCTGAAGCAGTTTGCCGGCAAAATATTGGAGGCTTTCCCGGACAAACACTACACGGTGGAAGATATCGTAGCTCAAGGGGAGAAGGTTCTCGTGAGAATGACAGTGAGGGGTACGCATGAGGGGGTGTTTTTCGGAACGCCGCCTACTGGCCATTCGATCGACGTCACGTTGTACCGCCAATATCGGCTGGCAAAAGGCAAGATCACCGAGCACCGCGGCTGGATCGATAGGTGACCATATGGAGTCAAATTAAGGGCGCGTAGCCCGCGGTTAAGGCCAGGAATCCTCAAAGCAAGAGGGTCCTGGCTTTTTTTGCTGTTGCAACAAAATCTGATGGGTTCCCGTTATTTAGCTTACAGGGAATGATTGCAAAAAAGTTCCACTGCTAACGATAGAATTACTTATAAAGCTGCATCTCAAACGATTGGGGGGATATGATGAAAAAAATCTTTATTGCCGGTGTGCTGCTGTTTATCTTGCATATCGCAGTTGCTTGCAGTCAAAAAGAATTATCATATGAGCAGAAGCTAGATCCTCGTTTCCCTAAACCTGTACATCTTCATGTCAGCAAACCCGATGGGCAGGGCTACATGATTTATAAGAAAATTGAAGATAATGAAACAGTCCAAACGATATTGGATATTTTCATACATGTGCCATGGGCAAATGAAAAAGTATCCATGCTGGGACAGCCTGATTATAAAATTACAACCGTCAATATAGACCCAACAGTTAGTTATGAACCAGTAACTTATGCCATTTGGCTCTCGCCAAAGAAAGACATACTAGAAGTGATTATTGAAGGACAGTCCAAATTTGGAAGAATTTCAGAAGAAGACACTGCAAAGTTACTTTCCATTTTGGGATCGCCCTGACGGAGGTTTTCGTTCGAATAAATCAACAACAATGAAATCGGTAAGAATGGATTCACTCGGATAATAGAAAAAGTCAAATCAGGTATTGAATAATTTATTTCCCCAGTGCACCCATGAGTGCACTTTTTATTTTATTGGTGTATTCCTATTCAAAACAGTGACCACTGATTCCGTATGACTGAATAAAGCAAAAAATGACTTTTGCGTGTAAAGACGCTGTCCTTCATCCAATTTACAATAAATGTGTAATTACTTAATTGGAGGAGGAAGCGCAAATGGCAGAAAGAAAAAATTTCATGGGGGCACTTGTTGCAGCAGCTGTTTTAATATCGCTTGTAACCGGCTGTGGAGCAAAAACAACGGAGACGACGGCGACTCCCAAAGCGTCTGATGCTGCTAAGCCGGCGAGCGGCAAAGTCGTTGTAGGCTTTTCTCAGGTTGGTGCTGAGAGTGGCTGGCGGGGCGCGGAGACACAATCGATTCAAGATACGGCAAAGGCGGATCCGACGATTGAGTTGAAATTCTCCGACGCACAGCAGAAGCAGGAAAATCAAATTAAAGCGATCCGTTCCTTCATTGCGCAAAAAGTCGATGTGATTGCGATGGCACCGGTGGTAGAAACGGGATGGGAGGCTGTGCTTAAAGAAGCGAAGGATGCCAAAATCCCTGTGATCTTGGTTGACCGCGGCATCGACAAGAAAAATGAAGACCTGTACACCACGTTCATTGGCTCCGATTTTATTCTCGAAGGCCAAAACGCCGCTAAGGCGATGGCAGAGCATATCGGGGATAAGGGGAATATCGTTGAGCTTGAAGGGACCGTCGGCGCAAGCGCCGCAATCGACCGTAAAAAAGGCTTTGACGATGAAATAAAGAAGCATCCGAACATCAAAATTGTGAAATCCCAAAGCGGTGATTTTACACGCGCACAAGGCAAGCAAGTCATGGAAGCGATTCTAAAATCGCCGGAAGGCAAAGATATCCAAGGCGTGTATGCCCATAACGACGACATGGCGTTGGGAGCTATTCAAGCGATTGAAGAAGCGGGCAAGAAACCCGGAGTAGACATTAAGCTGGTTTCCGTGGACGGCATCAAAGAAGCGTTTGAAGCCATTAAGGCAGGCAAGCTGAATACGGTTGTCGAGTGCAACCCGCTGCTAGGACCTCAATTATTCCAAGCAGCCAAAGACTTGAAGGCAGGCAAAGAAGTGCCAAAATGGATTAAATCGAATGAAGATGTATTCTCCGGTCAAAAGGCTATCGACGCTTTGCCAAACCGCAAATATTAAGCCTAACGCTTGCCAATATAGATAAAAGCGAAATCAAGAGTGAGCACCGCGCTCTTGATTTCGTTTCATAATTGACAAAGGAGTGGAGTTGGATGCAGGAGCCGGTATTACTAATGAAAGGGGTCAGTAAGCTATTCCCTGGTGTCAAAGCTTTAACGAATGTGGATTTTCAACTTAGAACGGGTGAGATCCATGCTTTGATGGGGCAGAATGGGGCAGGCAAATCCACCTTGATTAAAGTTTTGACGGGTGTATATGAAATGGACAGCGGAACGGTCTCTTTGAACGGCAGCAAGGTTCGGATTAAATCGCCCAAAGATGCGCAGGCTTTGGGGATCAGTACCGTATATCAGGAAGTCAACCTGTGCCCTAATTTATCCGTAGCGGAAAATTTGTTCATAGGCCGGCTGCCGAGAAGACGCGGAGGAGCTATCGATTGGAAGGCATTGAACGCTAATGCGGAGGAGCTATTGGATAGGTTAAGCATTTACCTTGATGTTTCCAAACCACTGTCCGAATATTCGATTGCGATTCAACAGATGGTTGCTATCGCGCGAGCCGTAGATATCTCATCCGGTCTGCTTATCTTGGATGAGCCTACCTCTAGTCTGGATCAGCAGGAAGTGCGGGAGCTGTTCCGGATTATGAGGCAGCTGAAGGACGAAGGAATGGCTATCGTGTTCGTGACTCATTTTATGGATCAAGTCTATGAAGTATCGGACCGGATAACAGTACTTCGCAACGGTGAGCTTGTCGGTGAGTATATGACGGAGGAGCTGCCAAGGATTGAGCTGATTTCCAAAATGATTGGCCGGGAGTGGAGCGAGGAGGAACAGACTCGAACCGTTACTGGCAGAAGGAAAGTAGAGGACTGGGTTTCCGTTGCTCAACTGGGGCGACGGGGTTCGATGGAGCCGTTCAGCCTGGCTATTCGCAAAGGGGAAGTATTAGGTTTGGCCGGACTGCTTGGATCAGGTCGTACCGAAATTGCCAAGCTTATTTTTGGAATTGATAAAGCGGACCAAGGGGTCATTACCATCGAGAACGAGAAGATTCGTACCATGTTTCCGAAGAAAGCGATTGAGCGCGGGCTGGCCTTCTGCCCTGAGGAGCGTAAGGTCGAAGGGATCATCGGCGAACTGACGGTTCGGGAAAATATTGTTCTTGCCCTGCAAGCCAAAAGAGGCTTTCTGAACTATTTATCGCTGCGCAAGCAGCAGGAGATGGCAGCCTATTATATGGATCTACTCAGTATCAAAGCTTCCGATATGGAGCAAAGGATCGATCAGTTAAGCGGCGGCAATCAGCAGAAAGCAATTTTGGCCCGATGGTTAGCGACGAATCCGAAGCTGCTTATCTTAGATGAGCCGACACGCGGGATTGACGTTGGCTCGAAGGCGGAAATCCGCAAGCTGATCCTATCCCTTGCTGCCGAAGGGATGGCCATCATTATGATTACATCTGAATGGGAAGAGATGGTGGGCTGCTGCGACAGGATTATTGTCTTACGGGATCGTCATATTATCGGAGAGCTGGCGGATCATGAGATCAGCGAACAGCAGATCATGCAAATGATAGCGGAAGGAGGAGTCCGGGATGCGATTACTCAAGAGCCAGTATATTAATATGGTCCGCTTAAAGCTGCTGTGGCCATCCATCGGGATTGCTGTTATTTTGCTGTTCAATGCGTTTTTTACACCCGGATTTTTTCATATTCGTATACAGGATGGCCATTTATTCGGCAGTCTGATTGATATATTAAACCGCGGAACGCCGATATTAATTATCTCATTAGGCATGACGCTTGTTATTGCCAAGGAAGGGATTGATATTTCCGTAGGCTCGGTGCTTGCGATTGCTGCCTCCATGGCTGCATTTTTGCTGCAGAAGCAGCTTCCATTTGTTACCGCTTTGGCCGCAGGCTTAGGAATCGGCGCTTTGTGCGGCTACTGGAATGGCTTGCTGGTCGCTAAGTTGAAAATACAGCCCATGATCGCAACGCTGATCTTGTTAACAGTTGGACGGGGAATTGCACAGCTTATTTCCGGCGGGAAAATTATTACGATCTCCGATCCAGCTTACCGTTTTGTAGGCGGAGGCTATTGGCTGGGGTTACCCTTCGCGGTCATACTGGCTGCCTTTGTATTTATTATTTTGTACTTTGTCACCAGAAAGACAGCGTTCGGCCTATTTCTCGAAGCTGTCGGTTCCAATCGTATATCAAGCGAATTCGCAGGGATTCGGTCCACGCGTATTATGATTACGGTTTATGTCATTTGCGGATTTTGTGCAGCACTTGCAGGTATTATTGTCAGCTCCAATATAACCGGTGCCGACTCGAACAACGCCGGCTTATGGTTTGAACTGGACGCTATATTGGCGGTAGTTATCGGAGGTACCTCCATGCGTGGCGGGCGATTTTATTTGGGCGGCACGGTTCTTGGGGCACTTTTTATCCAAACCCTAACAACAACGATTTACACCCTTGGGGTTCCTTCCGAATCGGTTATGGTCGTCAAGGCATTTGTCATTCTATTTATCAGTTTGATTCAATCCGAAGTGCTTCGGGTTAAGCTCAGCCGCATGATCCGCAAAAAAATCAGGAAGAAGGTGCTCGTCAATGAAGCTGCCGCTTAATGTTACATCGTCCAATATCACTATTCTGGCTACGGTGGTATTATTTTTCTCTTTATATGCGGCCGGCTCCGCGATGTTTGACAGCTTTTTCTCTATTCAAGTATTTCTTAATCTGTTTGTAGATAATGCGTTTTTAATTATTGTGGCTACCGGCTTGGCTTTTGTTATTATTACGGGAGGTATAGATCTTTCTGTCGCTTCATTAATTGCTTTGGTGAGTGTCGTTTCGGCGATCATGCTGAAGGCAGGCGTACATCCCTTTATCGTCATGCCGGTCATGCTGCTCCTAGGAACGCTGTTCGGTTTACTGCAGGGCTATCTCATATGCAAATTCCATATTCATCCATGGATTGTAACGTTAGGAGGCATGTTTCTGGCAAGGGGGACTTGCTTTTTAATCAGTCCGGAAAGCATTGTCATCGACAACCCTACCTATAGCGCCATATCGAACTATCGCATTCTGTTGCTGGGTGAAGGTAAGATTTCGATCGGTGTTGTGGTTGCTCTCATCACGGTAATTGCTGCGGTGTATGTATCCAGATACACGGCATTCGGCCGGAATGTATATGCGATTGGCAGCAATGAACGATCGGCTGAATTGATGGGTCTTCCCGTGTTTGCGACGAAGTTGGCCGTTTATACGCTAAGCGGCTTCTGCTCGGCAATAAGCGGCATTGTGTTTACCTTTTATATGCTGTCCGGATATGGGCTTCACTTGATGGGTGGAGAAATGGATGCAATTGCCGCATGCGTCATTGGAGGGATTTTGCTTACCGGGGGGTTCGGCTATGTGATTGGTCCTATGCTGGGGGTATTGAGCACAGGAGTCATCCAAACCATGATCATGTTCCAAGGAACATTAAGCTCCTGGTGGACCAAAATTGTAATCGGATTTTTGTTGTTTGCTTTTATTGCTTTGCAAAGGGTCATTGTCTCGCGAAAGGAACGAAGCCGCAACCCGCAAAAACCAAAAAAACGGAAAAGCCATATCGCTAATACGGCTCACCTGTGATATTATGATTCTGCGATCATTACATAAAATGCTGAAATTGTAATATATTGTCGAATAACCGAGGAGAGGATTGCAGTGAAGGCCTATCTTCATTACTGGCAAGACCGCAGCATTCGATTTAAGCTGAACTGCATCTTTCTCTTAATTATTCTTATCTCGATCTTGTCGTTAGGCTTCTGGGGAAGCCGCACCTATAGTACGTATTCCGAGAATCAAGCGGACCAGAGTACGCTCCAAATGATTCATCAGGTAGAAAGCCATGTCGATTTGTATATCAAGCACCTAAACGATGTACTGCATTACTTGGGTGAGGATTCGTCGATACTGGAATTTGTTAACCTGAATGGGAGAGAGCCTCAGGAAGCGATGGTATTGCAGATTCAAAAGACCATGTCCATGTATGCGTCGCATAACAAGGAAGTGACCGGTGTTATGCTGGTCAATAGAAACGGTGCCTTCGTGTCGCACGAAATGTACCGGATTACGCGAGACCCGTTAACGGAAGAGAGCTGGTACCGGGAGGCTGTGTTGAGGCCGGACGAAACGCTTATTATCAGCAATCCGATTGGCCGCAATGTATCTGCCTATCAAAATTACAGCTCCTATGACGTCTTGTCGCTCGTCCGCGCCGTTAGGGATCCGAAGACACAGCAGATTGCCGGTGTTATTTTAATGGACCTGCGAATGGACATGCTGAAGTCGATTTTTGAAAATATTAAGCTTGGCAAGTCCGGATTCATTTATATTTTAGATGAGAAAGGCGAAATTGTATACGCTCCCACGAACGGAATCGTCTACCGGATTCAAAGCCACTCGCTGCAATTCGGATTTCAGGGAAGTGTGACGCAAAACATTAAAGGGCATGATTACCGGATTTTATACAATGACTCGGACCCATCGACTAATAAGTGGAAGTTTATCGGAGTCATTCCGAATGACGATTATTTAAGGGTGGTCAAGGATATTCAGCTCTATACCATCATTGTCACCTGCATCACGATTGTACTGGCATCGTTATTGTCAACGTATTTTACAGGAACGCTGGTACGTCCGATCCGCAAGCTGATGAGCTTGATGAGTAAGGTCCGCTACGGGGGATTAAATCAGCGATTTGTCTCCGAAACCAAAGATGAAATCGGTCAGCTGGGTCACAGCTTTAACCATATGCTGGAGGAAATCAACAATCTAATCCATCTCGTTTATAACGAGCAGAAGCAGAAGCGCGAAGCGGAGCTCCAGGTGCTTCAGGCGCAAATTAAGCCTCATTTTTTGTATAATACGCTGGATACGATCCAATGGATGGCTCAGGAATACGAAGCGGACGATATTATTGAAATCATAGGCGCACTGACGAATTTATTCCGGATCGGGTTAAACCGCGGACATGAATGGATTCCGATTAGGGATGAGGTGAAGCATGCGGAGAGCTATATGATTATTCAAATGTCACGTTATATGGATAAGCTGGACTTTCGGTTTGATATCCCTCAGGAGTTGCTCAAATATCATGTGCTTAAGCTGATTCTTCAGCCCATAATGGAAAATGCCATTTATCATGGCATCAAGGCAAGAACAGGCAAGGGATTGATTACGATCAGTGCAGAGAGACAGGAAGATACTCTTTGTTTTCGGATTACAGATGACGGGGCAGGTATTCCGCCGGATAAACTCCAGGAGATTAACGAGATCCTGCGCGGCCTCAAGAAGCGAGAAGAGAAATATGGGATTGGCCTATTCAATGTGAATGAGCGCATTCAATTGACATATGGAGCGGCCTATGGGCTTCAGATCTATAGTGAGGTTGGAAAAGGGACGACGGTAGAGATCAGGCATCCTATGGTTCAGTTGGGCAATAAAACAGGTTGAGGTGACTATACTTGTGGAAATTGTTGATTGCGGATGATGAGCCTCGTATTCGAAACGGACTTTGTAAAGCGCTTCCATGGGCCGAGATGGATATTGAGGTTGCTGCTGAAGCGGAAAACGGCAGAGAAGCATTGGAGCAGGCAGTGGGAATCAACGCCGATCTTATGTTCGTAGATATCAACATGCCATTCATGAACGGCCTTGAGCTGATTGAGCAGCTGCAGGTGCATAATCCGGGTTGTCTGATCATTATCATCTCAGGACATGATGAATTTGCTTTCGCGCAGCAAGCTGTACGATTGAACGTATTCGATTATTTACTGAAGCCTGTTCAGAAATCTGAACTTAGAGCGGTCGTCCAGAAAGCATTGGATGCGTTGAAGAAAGAGCGTGTCGGTCAAAAATATGCCCAGTGGATACATAATACATTGGAGCATAGCGCATTAACATTGCGTGAAGACTTCTTGCGGAATTGGGTAACGGGTCAGCTGACGAAGGAACAGTTTGAGGAAGAGAGGCCGTTTTATCAGCTTCATTTTCATGGAAAGGTAAGCATTCTCCTGGTGAAGCCGCTTAGTAAAATTATGATGAACGTGCCAAATAAAACGTGGGATCCGTCGCTGCTGGCGTTCGCAATTAAGAACATTTTAGGCGAAATGCTCCCTCAGCTTCCGGTTTCTGCAGTGTTCAGTACGGGGAAGAACATGATTGGCGCACTGACCCAAGTTTCGGATTTAACGGTACTCCGGTCGATCTATCAAGAATTTGAACAAACAGTGATGACTTGTCTAGGGGTGAATGTGCTGCTGCTCCATAGCGTTACAGACCGGCTTGAGCAGATTCCTGAGCATTATCAAGCACTCCGTGAGGAGCTTGTTCGTGAAAGCGCGTTGACCCCCATTATCATGATGACCAAAAAATATTTGGAAACCAACTACTATAAAGAGGACCTTTCCTTGACAGAAGTAGCCGATCAGATGAACGTGAATGCAACCTACTTAAGTAAACTGCTAAAAAGGGATTTGGGCAAATCATTCGTTGACTATCTCACCGATATCCGAATTAAAAAAGCGATTCAATATTTGAACGATCCTACCTATAAAATGTATGAAATAGCTAATAAAGTCGGCTATCAATCCCAGCATTATTTCAGTCATGCTTTTAAGAAAATGACGGGTTTCTCACCTATGGAGTACAGGAAACGCGGGGATAACTAGATGAAGAGGTCATTCAAAAGAGAGCTAATATGGATTGTCATTGCCGGTTTACTTATCTTTACGGTTGCTCTTGTATCGCACAGTATCTTGAAGATGAAGCCTGCGGATACGAAAGGAATCTTCCTGATAGGGATCAGCCAGCCCAACTTGAATGAACCCCGGCAGGTTGTGATGAATAACGAAATCCGCAAAGAGGCGGAAAAGCACAAGAATGTACGGCTTATTTTTACGGATGCGGCTGAAAATAGCGAGAAGCAAATTCATGATGTTCAGAAGTTGTTGGACTATGGCATTGATCTGCTTATTATTTCATTAAATGATTCTGAGAAGCTGACGCCTATTGTGACTGAGGCGTATAAAAGCATACCGGTCATTGTCCTGGGACGCGGGGTGACAGGCTATAATTATACGATGTTTATAGGCTCGGACAACTTTTCAATAGGCAAAATATCAGGCAAGCTGGCATCGGATTTACTCGAAGGGATGGAAGCCGAAATCCTGGAAATTAAGGGAGCTATGAATTCTAAGTCCGAGGAGGAAACGAGCCGTGGCTTTAAGGATTATGTAACTCGAAATCCGTTGATTCACATTACCCGGGAAATCGACGGAAACTGGCAGCGTGACCGGTCGGAGGATGAGTTAAGAAGCATTTTGCCGTTGCATCCGGAAATTAAACTTGTATTCGCCCATAGTGACGCTATGGCGCTTGGAGCCTACCGTGCGATCAAATCGCTAGGCTTATCCGATATCCATATTATCGGGATTGATGGATTGGACACGGTAAACGGCGGGTTTGATATGGTTCAACAGCGGATCCTGAGCGGCAGCGTGACGAGTCCGACGGGGGGCAGGGAATCGATTCAATATGCAATCGATATTTTGAACGGGGAGAAGGTAATCCCCAAAAAAATCATTTTGCGCAGTCATTTGATCACCAATAAAAGCGAAAAATCTGACATGACCGATAGCTATCGTTATGTTACGAAGCCGCAGCCCAATCTCGATGGATACAAGCAAAAAATGAAATTAGGCGTCGCTATTGTCGGCTCGGAGAGCAGCTGGCGGGAGGCGAATACAGAATCTATTAAATCAGCGGCCAGGCAGGATCTCGATATCGACCTTTTGACACAGAATGCAGAGGGCAGTCAGGAGAAGGAAATTGAAATCATACGTAGTTTTATTCAAAAGAAAGTGGATGTCATAGTGTTCACTCCTATTGTAGAGACGGGTTGGGAAGACGTTCTGAAGGAGGCACGGGAAGCAGGGATTCCTGTTATTTTGACAGACAGGAAGGTCAAAGTGGAGAATGACTCATTGTGGACTACGTTCATCGGCTCCGATTTTGTTGAGGAAGGCCGGCGGGCGGCCCGGTGGCTTATCGAGAATAAAGAAAAGGATGAGAGCTTGAGCACCATCGTAGAGCTGCAAGGAACAGCTGGTTCAGCTCCAGCTATTGAGAGAAGACAAGGCTTCAATGAGGTTCTATCGCAAAATGCCTCCTTCAGCATTGTTGCTTCAGAGATCGGCGAATTCACTTATGACAGCGGCTTACAATTAATGAAGCAGGTCATTGACAAAGGAATTGTCCCGCAGGCTGTATTCGCTCATAATGACGATATGGCGTTAGGCGCCATCAAAGCGTTGGAGCAGGCGGGATTGAAGCCGGGCAAGGATATCATTGTTATTTCTGTAGATGCCACCAAGCTGGCTTTTCAGGCTATGCTTGCAGGAAAGCTCAATATGTCTGTTGAATGCAATCCTTTGCTAGGTCCGCAAATTATTAAGGCGGCGAAGGAGCTTGCGGCCTCGAAGGAAATTCCCGTCAATATCATTACGGCGGAAGGAATTTTCTCGCAGGAAACAGCGAAGCGGGATATTGCTATGCGGAAGTATTAAGTGAAATACCTTATTATATTAGGCTTATCTGTGGGGCATGATTCTCGGTAAGGTACCAGGGGATCATGTCTTTTTTTTGTTTGGATTCCCAAATAGCCGAATAAAGCAAATTATTACTTTTTAATCTAAATACTTCGTGAACAAAGTTACTTATATTTAAAACATAGGGTGAAATTAATGCTTAGGGGGGACGCTAATGCAGGAGAAAGCTTGCGCTTAAGGCTTTTCCAAAATAGCCAGACTCAGTCTTGATACATATCGTATCTGAAAGGGGTTGCTGAACAAGGATTAGTATCACAGATACCATGCAGAAAGGAGCCAGCCATCGTGAAATTGTCAAAAAAGATGTCGTTGTCGCTGTCGTGCTATCTCATTCTAATGTTAACCGCTCTAGCAGTCATACCTGAAAGAACAGCTTCAGCTTCAACGGATACGGCACCGCCTACCTTCAGTCTTACACTGTCTACCGATAAGCCGTCAAAGGGGGAAAATGTGGAGGTTGTTGTCAAAGGACATCAGCTTAAGGATGTTTACGCCTACGAGGTGAATTTGGATTTTGATCCCAGCCTGTTGCAATTGAAGGAAGCTACTACAGAGATTCCCGGCTTCTCTGTTTCCCCTATAGTGAAGGACAATCGTATTCAGCTTGCACACACACGAATTGGTAGGGTCAGGGGAGATGAGGGGGAACAAACCTTGTACACGCTAAAGTTCGAAGCACTAGAGCAGGGAGCAACGACTTTAACTATTGAGAAAGTCAAATTGGTTGATTCTATCCTGACAAGCAACGTGCTGCAAACAGATACCCAGGTTGCCTTAGCGATTGACAGCTCCTTTCCTTTCGATGATCTGGGGGATTATGGCTGGGCAAAAGAGGCTATTGCTTACTTGACGAACAAAGGAATTGTTAATGGCACATCCGACCATACCTTCAGTCCGGGTCAGCCTGTAACCCGTGCCGATTACCTGCTGCTGCTTATGAGAGCGCTTCAGATTAAGGGGAATACGGCGGACCCATTCGTCGACGTGCCGCCAGGAGCCTATTATGAGCAGTCTGTGGCGGCTGCCAGAAGCTTAGGTATTGTGGAGGGGGATGAATACAATCAATTCCATCCTCAGCAACCTGTCACCCGGGAAGACATGATGGTTTTGACGGATCGTGCACTGCGTGCCGTCAATAAACAGTTGACACGGGCAGATGAGTCCATTTTGAAGAGCTATACGGATAAAGCGGATATTTCAGGCTATGCCTTGGAAAGCATCACAGCACTTGTGGGATCAGGCATCGTCGAAGGCTACAATCAGGGGATTTATCCCAAAGAAACGACGAATCGAGCGCAAGCGGCGACGCTGATTTACAAGCTCTTGATTTCCAAGCTATCTGCAGCAAAGGAATAAAATGAAGGAGTGAACAGGATGAGGAAAAAAGGATTCATGTCTGTTCTCCTCGTTACGGCGTTATGTCTAGGCATGCTGACTTCACCTGCCTCCGCTGTTACTGCAGATGAAGTAGATATAGATTACGCCGTGGATAACGGGACATCGAATCAGGTTGCCAGCGGTTTTTTACACGGGATTACAGGGGAGGAGCCCGCGCAATACTTGATTGACGGGGTTAAGGTCCGTGCGATACGCGGATCTGACCACCACCCGAATCTGCCTAGTCTCTTTGAAGAGAAAACCTATACCCGGGTCAAAGAAACTGGCGCGAAGCTGATGGTAGGGCTTTATTATTACACCAGCCAACCCGGCAATACGTATTGGCCAGGGGATAATGGGGACTGGAAAACATGGGAAAGCGTTGTGGAAAGTGTCTATCAGGAATCGGTGACGAAGGGACTCGACGTTTATTCCTGGATTCCCTGGAATGAACCTCGGCTGCAATGGACAACCGCGGTCAGGAACGTGGATAAATATTTGGAAGCTCATAAAGTGGCTTATCGTAAGATGAAGTCGCTGAATCCTTCAGCGAGGATCCAGGCACCAGAGGATAATTCCTATAACTTTGAATTCATGAAAAAGTTTCTGACCTATTGCAAGGAACAGGGCTGTCTCCCCGATATTCTGAGCTGGCATGAGCTGTCAGAAGGAGCATCGGACATAGAAGCTCACACGGCGGAGATCAAGAATTGGATGCTGGCGAACGGGATTACCCCGATGCCCATTGCAATCACGGAATACCAAGGTTGCTGCACTTACAACAATATCAACGGTTGGGAAAGCGGTATGGCAGTTTCCTATATCGCGAGACTGGAAAGATCCGTGAAGAACGGGCTGGCGTACGGACTCAAATCGGCCTGGGATTATTCGGGAGACGATCCCAAATTCGCAGCGAGCCTGGGAGATCTTGCGGACCGGAACAGCGTCACGATGCCTAAAGGCATATGGTGGGTGTACAACGCCTATAAAGATATGTCAGGACGTTTAGTGGAAGCGCGATCATCCAATAAGAACAAGATCGAAGTATTGGCGAGTCAGGATCCGGTCATGAACCGTTCTGTCATCTTAATCGGTAGTGAACATTGGAGGGAGCCTGAGGAAATTACTTTGCGTCTGAATCACCTGGATCATGCCTCCTATTTGCTCCGGAATGGCAAGCTGCATCTGAAGGCGGAGATGGTACCTACTGCTGATACGCTGATGTCTCCTTATACGATGCTGGAAGGGGATTATGCCGCAGCTAACGGCTCGGTGTCGATCAAGCTGCCGCCCTTGTTACCGAAGGCAGCCTACCGGATTTATGTTTCATCCGGCACAGCGGAGGCTCCATCCTATACAGTAGAGGCCGAATCGCTCCAGGCTCAAGGAACCGCCGGCCGAGTGTACCGGACGTTCGAGGAAAAGGAAGCAAGCGGAGGAAGAGCTGCCATTCTGGAGGCAACTTCTGCTGGCGATTCACTTACTTACACAATACCGGTAGCTTCCGCAGGGATCTACGATGTAAAAGCGAGAGTGAAGTCGGAAGCGAACCGAGGTATCTTTCAGTTGTATGTCAATGATCAGGCGTACGGGGGACCGAAGGATACTCACGGACCGTTCGACTACTATACCGTAGATTTCGGACATATTCCGGTTCAAGGCAATGCTCTTGAGCTGAAGTTCAAAGCCGTCGGCAAGAACAGCTCCTCCTCGAGCTATAACATGGTATTCGACTCGTTCACGTTAAGCAAGCTCGGCGAGATGAAGCTGTCTCCGCCACAAGGCTTAACCGCCACTGCCGGGGATGCACAGGCTCAGCTCACCTGGACTCCGTTAACGGGAGCCGACAGCTACAACGTATACCGGGGATTGACGGCGGAAGGACCGTTCGTAAGCATTGCTTCGCAAATCAGCAAACCTGAATTTACAGATACGGGCTTGGTGAACGGCACAACATACTATTACGTAGTATCGGGAGTCAATGCTAACGGGGAGAGCGGTTATTCAGTGCCCATCAAGGCTGTGCCGCAGGGGCTTCTCCCAGTTGCAATCAAACTTGCCAACATACCTGCGCAGCTAAAGGTGGGCGATACCGTGGCATCCGTTGTATATGCAACCTATAGCGATATGAGTACGAAACCTATCACGGAAGGGGTTGTGTATGGAAGCAGTGACAGGCACATTGTTGATATTGATGGGAAAGGCATCCTCAGGGCCATCAGTCCGGGCCAAGCCACGATTTCAGCGGCTGTCGGCAGTTTGCAGACAACGTTTACTCTAACCGTTACGGAGAAGACGCCTTCCACGCCGCAAGCGATATTGACCGGAGCAGACACAGTAAGCGCCGGAGCTGAATTTACAGTCGGTTACCAGCTCAAGCATGGTGAGGGTATCTATGCTCAGGATCTCACCTTCACGTATGATCCGAGTCAAATGGATTTCATTTCGGCGGAGACGGTCAAGAATGGATTAGTGATTGCGGATCAGGCCGTGAAGAACGGTCAAGTCCGAATACTTGCAGCGAGCACGAATCCTGCCTCCGCTGGTGCGGATGGCGATCAAATCGTGCTGCATTGGAGAGCTAAGCCGAGCTCTCAACCGCAAGTCGCAGTCATTACGCTGTCCAAGGTTATGATTGCCAATGCATCTGGACACGAGACATCATTGCCTGCTGTATCTCACAGCGTGCAAATCATGGCAGTTGATAAGAAAGCGCTTCTGGATTTGATCGGAGATGCGCAAGCCAAGCTGGATGCGGCTGTAGAAGGTACTCATCCGGGACAATATCCCGCAGGCTCCAAGGCAGTGCTCCAATCCGCCATCAATAAAGCCAGAGCGGTAGCTGAGTCACCGGAAGCAACACCGCTTGAGGTACAGCAAGCCGTTACTGATTTGACGGCTGCCATACAAGCCTTCATCCATTCCGTCCATGTGCTTCAGGGCGATCTTAATGGGGACGGCAAATATTCCATTGGAGATTTGGGAATAGCTGCTGCGGCATACGGTAAGACATCTGCGGATACAGACTGGGAAGCTTACCGCAAAGCGGATATCAATCAGGATGGCCGAGTCGATATTATCGATTTGGCAGCCATAGCGGCTAATATCGCTCTGGTACGTTAAAGCTTGTCACGGAGGAGGTTTCCGTCTCCTTTCGTTTTGTCACATGACGTACTTGAAGCAACCGCAGCATTTTCATTCTAAAGCATGGAGGGAGCCGTAACCGGCTTTCTCTTGCTCATAAAATTATGGATTCTAAGGAGGATGCAAAAAAGATGAAGCTCAAACGAACGCTTAGCAAGCTGCTTGTCATTGCCACTGCGTTGGCCGGATTAACGACAGGCGGCCTGCTATCCCCAACCGTACAGGCAGCGGATACCAATCCCGTTGTTCATGGGCTGAAAGGGGAGTACTACACCAATTCGGGTTCCCCGTCGTTTAATTTCGGGACGTTGAAGTCAACTGTGCTGGATCCGAATCTGGACTTTGGAAGCTTGGAGACCGCATTCGGTATTCTCACAGGGCAGCAGGACAAAGTCAATGTACGCTGGAGCGGGTTTATCGAACCGGAGTTTTCTGAGGATTATACTTTTTACATTATTGGGGATAACGGATTTCGCCTTTGGGTAGATAACAAGCTCGTGATCGACCATTGGGTAAACGATTGGGATAAGGAACAGGTCGGTACACCGATTCATTTGACAGCTGGCCAAAAATATCCGATTAAAGTGGAGTATTTCGAAGATACCGGCGGCTCCAATATTCATCTGCGCTGGTCCAGCCCGTCAGTAGCGAAAAGCGCAGTGCCCTCAGAAGCTTTGACACCGCCAAGCGGATTTTCCTACGGAGGCAAAGTTTCTGTGGACGGGAATACCGCTGAGGTGAAGCTGGATCAGGCAGTTCAAGCGCTCCCTGCGGGAGCTGCAGATCATTTCAAGGTGAAGATTATGGGCACAAATTGGCCGATCACTTCAGCAGCTCTGAAGCCCGGCGACGATAGCGCATTGCTCCTGAACTTCGAGTATCCTGTATATTCGAAGGATGTGTGGCTGGTTAATGCAAGCTATGACGGTCAAGGAGGGCTGAAAGGAAAGGACGGAGCAGCTGTTCCGGCATTTGAGAAATGGCTTCAGAATGATTCCAAATATCAGATTATGACGCCGTGGGCGAATCAGGTGACCAAAGAAAATGTGCTGCCTGAATATCCTAGACCGCAGCTTGTCCGGGAGCAGTGGCAAAACTTGAACGGCGAATGGGAGTTTCAAACGGCAAAAGCGGGAGAGGCCATACCTACAGGGCAAACCCTGAAAGAAAAGATTGTCGTTCCATTTGCCACGGAATCCGTGCTCTCGGGTATCCATCGCGTGGAGAACCTAATGTGGTATAAGCGTTCCTTCACGGTACCAGACAATTGGAAGGGTCAAAGGGTGATGCTGAATTTTGGCGCTGTCGACTATTTGGCAACGGTCTACGTCAACGGCAAGCAGGCTGGTACGCACAAAGGCGGCTACACTTCGTTCAGCCTGGATATTACCGACCAATTGAAGCCAGGAGAGAATGAGCTTATTGTTCACGTAATGGATAACACGGATATGGGCGAGGACCAGGCGGTCGGTAAGCAAACGGTGAAAAAGCTGGGCGGCATCTGGTATACGTCCGTATCAGGCATTTGGCAGACCGTATGGCTGGAGCCTGTGGCACCAGCACATATCGCCAAGCTGGATATGACGCCTGACATTCAGAATCAGGTGCTGAAATTTACTGTACCTTCCGAACAGGCGGGCAATCTGACCGTAGAAGCGATTGCTTTCAAGGAGGGGCAGGAAGCAGGAAGAATTAGCGGGCCTGCTGGTCAGGAGCTCAAGCTGCCGGTGCCGAATGCGAGGCTTTGGTCTCCGGATGACCCGTTCTTATATGATTTGCAGGTTCGATTAAAAAACGGGGATCAAATCGTGGATCAGGTCAAGAGCTATTTCGGTATGAGAGAAATTAAGCTTGGCAAAGTCGATGGTATTACAAGACCTCTCTTGAACGGCAAGTTCGTCTTCCAAATGGGGCCGTTGGATCAAGGTTTCTATCCAGACGGTATTTATACGGCGCCAACCGATGACGCATTGAAATTTGATATTCAAACAGTGAAACGCATTGGCATGAACACGATCCGCAAGCATATTAAGGTTGAGCCTGCCCGCTGGTACTATTGGGCCGACAAACTGGGTGTGCTGGTATGGCAGGATATGCCGAGTCTGGAGGATCGCCAAGGCAACCATGGCTCCGATATTTCGCAAGCGGCCAAAACCCAATGGCTTAAGGAATATAAGGAAATGGTCGACCAGCTGCGAAGTGTGCCGTCTATCATAGAGTGGACTGTATTTAACGAAGGCTGGGGAGAATTCGATTGGGGCGGACAGCAGACGAAGGACGCCGTCAATTATGTAAAGAGTCTCGATTCTACTCGCCTCATCAATAACGCAAGCGGCTGGCAGGATTCAGGAACTGGCGATTTGGTCGACATGCACTCCTATCCTGCTCCTAATTCGCCGGTACCTACAGATGCTCGGGCAGCCGTTCTGGGGGAATATGGAGGACTTGGCATACACACGCCGGGGCATGAATGGAGCCCACTCGTATTCTCTTATCAGGAAATGAAAAATAAGAAGGAAATTACGGATAAGTACATCGACTTCATAAACCAATTGAAGAATCTTAAGGTCAGCCCTGGCCTTAGCGCTGCGATCTATACCCAAATCTCCGATGTGGAATATGAGATTAATGGCTTGCTGTCTTATGACCGCAAAGTGGAGAAGCTGGACTTTGACCGTATTGCCAAAGCGCATCGCGAATTAATCGGGACAACTAACACCGAGGATTTGTCTAAGGGCATTCAGTCAGCAGAGCAGTTTTTTACTACGTTGAAAGCAGGGGATAAGCCTGGCGAATATGCGCCGGAAGTGCTGAATCGCTTCCGTGACGCCATCAATGCTGCCAGACAGGTGCTTGCCGCCCCTGGGTCAACTGCAAGCGATTATCAAGCATCACTGAACAGTTTAGCGACGGAGCAGCAGCTTCTATTTACACTGGTGCATGATCCGATTCCAAAAGGTTCTGTCGTAGATAACTTCGACAGCACGACACTGAACAGCGCTTGGAGCATTTATCGGCCGAATAATGATAATTGGAGCCTAACCTCGAATCCTGGCAATCTTACCATTCAGACCCAAACTGGGGACAGCTTCGAAAAATCAAATGCGCTTAAAAATGCATTTTTACAAAATGCTCCTTCCGGCGATTTTGTTATAACGGCGAAGGTAAATGCATCGGTAAGGAAAAACTTCCAGCAGGCCGGACTCCTCGTTTGGCAGGATGAAGATAACTATGTGAGATTCGGTCACGTCTGGGATACGCAGGGAGCTACAGGCAAGTCGCTGGAAACGGCATATGAGAAAAATGCAAAGTATACTAAAGCAACGAACATGGCACTGCATCCGGGCTACGATACCTCCTACATGCAAATCCGCAAGGTAGGTAACGTATATACCACTTATTATTGGGATGGCTCCAGCTGGAAGCAAGCAGCAGATCCGATGACAGTAGAAATATCGAATCCTAAGGTCGGTTTCTATGCCATTTCGGCATCGGACGGAACATCTATTCAAGCGAAGTTTGATTATTTCTCGGTCGGTCCGGTCACAAATGATCCTGCAGCAGTGCTTACAGGTCCTGCCTCAGTTACGAGGGGGCAAACCTTCGATACCGCTGTCCGCTTGGATAGCGTGACAGGCAGCGTCTATGCGCAGGATTTGAACTTCACTTATGATGCGAATGAACTGGAGTTCGTCTCCGCCGATAGTTTGATGAATGGTTGGATCATCGTCGATAAGAAGGCTGAGCCCGGACATGTCCGTTTGATCACTGCGAATATTAACGGAGCTGCCGCTTCCGGTGAATTGTTCAAGCTTCAATGGAAAGCGAAAGATGCAGGTGCACAAAATAGCAGCACGATTTCGCTCAACAAGCTTATCATTGCGAACGGACAGGGGAAAGAGACGGAGCTTGAGCCAGCATCGCTTAGCATTCGTATCGAGGCAGGCGTGGATAAGAGCGCATTGAGCTCATTGATCGCAACGGCCCAAAGCAAGCATGATGCTGCAACGGAAGGTACTGCGATTGGTCAATATAAGCCTGGCTCCAAAGCGGCGCTGCAAGCAGCGATTGATCTGGCACAGGCTGTTTATAACAATGCGGCAGCTACTAAGGCACAAGTCGAGCAGGCAGTTAACGATTTGAATGCGGCCCTGCAAACGTTTATTCATTCGGTTAATACTCCGCATCATGGCGATGTCAATGGTGACGGCAGGTTCTCCGTCGGCGATTTGGCGATTGTTGCCGCGGCATACGGCAAAACTTCCGCTGATCCTGATTGGGCTCAATACCAGCAAGCGGATATCAACAACGACGGCATCGTTGACCTTGTAGACTTGGCGACACTTGCCCAAAAAATATTGGAATAAGCTTTTGGAAGGAACGCAGCTTGGAAACGGCCGGTAGATGCAGGCTGTAACAGTTGCGTTTCTTTTTCTATTGAGATAGAAGCACCCCATAATTTATTTCGGGGTGCTTCTGAGTGTTTAATGAAACGAACAGGCTCGTCTTTTTACTCTAACAGATCTTCGATATTCAGGGTGACGCCGCCATAGGAAGCATATCCGTAGCTTTTGGGCTTTCCGTCTGCATCGGTATCGAACAGCAGCTTAGCAGGTGTCGCACCACCAAGCGCGGAAAACGTTGCTCTAAACTTCATTTCACCCTGTTTTGGACCGGTCAATTGTACATTTGCTTCATAACGGCTTTCCCCGCCTGCATTAATATTGGTCTTCTCAAATCCATTGTAGAAGTTCACGCCATCATCACTATAATTCACATATTGTACTTCCGTTTGTCCTGAGAAGATAGACGAGGCATTTCGAACATAAGAGAGGTACCCGGAGGCTTTTCCTGCAATCTTCCCATTTACATTGGGATTAACGGAATTGAGTACGGTTAAGTCTTTGATCCCATACGGGATATTATCTGTAGTGGGTTTAATCGGTACTGTCGGTTTAGGCTTATAATCAAGCAGGCTTACTTTCTGAATCCGCATTTGCGAGCCGCCACTGCCCCTGTATACTTCCAGCCACATCGCACGCTTGCCGTTCGGATGCCAGGACATTGGCGAGTAGTACACCCAATTTGGATCCGTAGTAAGCTGTATTCCTTTATACCCTGATTCGTTTGTAGAACGATCAATGTCGATCAATACGGGACCTATGTTACCCTCCCTGAAATTCCGAACCCCAGTTACTGCATATGTATACAGCGGCCACATCATATCCGTAAAGGTATATATACCGTAGGGTCTTGGCATAAGCCCAAATATGGCCGGGTCCGTATGGTTTGAGAATCGGGTGCTCATGACCATACCCAATCGTTCATCCGGGGAAAAGATAGTTGTTTCATCGTAACCTGGAGTATAAGTAATTTGCGTAGTATTTTCAGTATTCAAATCCTGTACAACAGAATCTGGAGTGCTGAATGCCTTCCCTCCGACAACGGATATGGCATTTCCTCCCTTTACAAACTGCTTCACTTCTCCTCCTCTTAACGGATTAGGAATCATATAGCCCGGTTTGTTCGGATCGTCCTTGAAGGTGGGGATACTGCTGATAAGCTGAGCCTTTTCAATTACATAGGTATCCGTTTTACGTGTCAGGACACCGATAGCTGCTGCACCGCCAATATCCGAGCGGAGTATCGTCCAGCTCATGTGTTTATTGTCAGGCGCTATGATTATTTCTGACCAATGGGCGGTTATGCGTGCATCATCTACCAAGGTCGATGGATAGACGACAGGTATTAATTTAGCGCTGGTGCTGCTGTCGATGCTGGGCCCGCATTCAAGCACGTAATCTCCCAGCAATATCCGCTTATTATCCTGAAAGGGCATAATCCGGATACCAGGTGACTTTGGCTTTGTAGGTATGACCCCAGAGAAGATGACTTTGAAATTCGTTCCATCATCGTTCATTACCGCTATGTTCCAATAATCCGGAGTATGGATATCCGTTTCCGTTTTATAAATAAGGAGTACTTTTCCAGAGTACGTATAAGTGCTGCTCTCCAGCTTCTTAACCGAACCCGGCAGTGGAATAGTGCTTATAGCTACCCTTCCAATTCCATTGCTGCTGGCTTCCAGACTGTTACTGTCAGAAGGTGCGTTCGAAGCCGATGCCGGTGCTGCCACGGAAAATAAAAGACTCATCGCTACCAGTACAGGAACGATTCTTTTTTTCATCATGCTCGCCTCCAAATGAATAATTGACCAGGTTACTGCGTAGGGCTCAATCCATTTTTCCCAATGAAGAGCCTAGCTTGCTTTAGAACTATCCAAACCTGCAAATGTAAAATTACCTTGACCCAATTCACCTCCCGTCAGGAAATTGTATCCGGTTACAAAATTCAATATATGATTTGGTAAAAAATTACTCAACAGGTCGTTTTTAAGTTTTTGCAGGGTCATTTTTAAGGTTGCATAATAACATTGTTGGAGTAGCAGCTCCAAAAAACAGACTTAACAGGACTATGAAGCTGCTCAGGATCTAATAGAAAATCATAAAAATGCCCTTGTATAAACTTAAAATTGCCCCTTTGATAAATGAATCCTCTTAAAGTATATTTCATGTAAACGGATACAAAAAAAGAACAATGGCCATTGCCATCTTCTACCATAGAACTTTGGTAGCGTCGATACATCGCGGCATGTACAATAGTTAGAAAAGGCGTTTGACAAGAAGGGGCAGGGTATGGAGCGTAGAAGCCGGATGCGAAGGATTATGTTCATGATAAGAAACATGAGATTCCAAAATAAATTGTTGGCAGGCTACCTTCTGGCCTGTGTCATTCCGCTGCTAGGTGTAAGCGCCATCATTTTCCACCAATCGGCAGCTGGACTTGAGGATTCCTCTCAAGAATTCGCTTCACTGTATACATCCCAAATCAGAACCACCTTGAACGAATTCATCAAAGAATACGACAAGGTCACGAAGTCGGTGCTGGTTGACAACGATTTAATCTATAAAATCGGACAAGAGCGAAGCTTGCCCATGGACGAGTTGATTATCCAGAAGGTTGCCGTCCAGCGGCTCCTGATGCGGGTCGCCTTGCTTAAACCGGAGATCAGTACCGTGATGCTGATAAGCCGCGATAACAGTGTATATCAGTATACGACGACAACAAGCAGAGTGAATGAGAACATGTTACTATCCCGTGACTGGTACAAGGGGCTTCGCGGCTCGGAGGATACCTTTTTCATTACCGGACTGCATGACCGTTCTTATTACGAGGATAAAGGTGCTGGAGCCGTAGTAACGGTAGGAAGGGTTCTATTTAGCTACGACGGCGCCTATGCGGGCATCCTGCTCATCGATCTGGATCCGTTTACATTGCTCCAGCTCGATCATGATTTTGTATTGGCTCGTGATAAGTACGGCATGAGTGTCATCATAAGCAATCGGCAAAACGAAATCGTCTATCATTCCGATGCGGCCAGCGGCCGGTTGTCCTGGCAGCAGGTGCTTGAATCCGGAGCGGAGTACCTCAAGGATGACAACAGCCATGACCAGATTGTATTATCGGGAAGCACCTCGCAGGGGAACCTGTTTATCAAAACCGAGATTCCGCGCTCGAAGCTGCTTCAGAAGATCAATCGGATCAAAGGAATGACGGTGGCCGTTATTCTGATGAGCTGTCTGGTCATAACTCTTATCTCGCTTGGGTTGAGCTATACGATCACAAAGCCTATTAAGTCGCTCCGCCGAAGCATGAAGCAGGCGGAAGCAGGCCAATATCTGCCCATAGAGAAGGAGCAGGCTAATGATGAGATTGGAAGTCTGGTTTATAGCTATAACAAAATGATTATAACGATCCGAACCCTGATTGAAGATGTGTATATTGCTGAGATCAAGCAGCGTCAAGCCAAATTCATCGCGCTTCAGAATCAGATCAACCCCCACATGCTGTATAATACCCTGGAATCCATCCGCATGAAAGCGCTGGTGAAGGACGACGAGGAGACAGCCGGCATGATTAAAATTTTGGCCCGCATGTTTCGGCTGGCATTGGGTAAAGAAGGCAAGCACCATTCTGTGAGGCATGAACTGGATTATACGACGAATTACTTAGAGCTTCAAAACATCCGGTTTGATAATATGTTCAGGCTGCATATCAGAATCCCCGATGAGATGCTCGATTGCAGTATGATTCCACTGGTATTTCAGCCTATTGTGGAGAACAGTATTAACCACGGATTCGAGGACTATAGCCGGCCCATGAATATCGAGATTGAAGGCGTCTGGACCGAAGAGGAGGAAATTCGAATCCGGATCACAGACGACGGAGCCGGTATTCCTATGGAGAAGCGAGAGGAACTGATCGCCATGCTGGAGGATGCTAAATCGGACAAATACAAGCTGGAAGAAACCGATGTAGCGGAAAGCGGCGGTCTAGGCCTCAAAAATATCGCCGAACGGATTAAACTCCATTACGGCGACCGGTATTATCTGACGATTCGTCCTGGAGCGGAGCGCGGAACGACGGTCGAAATCTTAATCCCTAAGCTTTAGATCAACGCGCTGGATACAAACAGAGAAGGAGAGGTGCTTTGGGATGAGGTTGATCTTGGTGGATGATGAGAAGGGCATTGTAGATGGTCTCAAAATAATGATAAGCCGCTATATTCCGGAATGCGAGATTGTCGGCGCAGCTTACAATGGGGTGGAAGGGTTCCAATTAATTCAAAAACTTCGACCCGACATTGTCATTACAGATATTCGGATGCCTCAGGCCGACGGGCTCGATATGATTAAGATGCTGAAGGAAAAGGGCAGCCAGGCTAA
The DNA here is from genome assembly GCF_002042965.1 of Paenibacillus sp. 32352. Lineage (GTDB taxonomy): Bacteria > Bacillota > Bacilli > Paenibacillales > NBRC-103111 > Paenibacillus_S > Paenibacillus_S vulneris. The sequence goes on from NZ_MZNT01000001.1 coordinate 905,371, forward strand.
GTTCATTCTCTTAAGCGGATATGCCGACTTCGAATATGCCCGAAGGGGTATACAGCTTGGTGTGCAGTTTTATATTAATAAACCGGTTGAGGAGGAGGAGCTCCGCGAATGTGTTTATCAGGTCATCGAGGCAGTCCGTGCGGACAAGGCAAAGCTGCAGGAGGTCGACGAACTGAAGCAGGAGGTTCAAAGCCGGATTCAAGAGAGCGCCTTGCGCGATATCCTCGATATCGGCAGCGATAATACTCTTGCGGAGAAACTGCTTCGAATTGCGCAGATACCAACGGAGGGGACTAATTACGCATGTATCCTGCTTGAATTCTATGGCAATGTCGATGCCTTAAAGGAGCATGGTCTTCAGCCGGTATTGGCTCAAATAGACCGAGTCCTGAGGCAATACCGCGGAGTGTATCCGCTGCGTTATTCGGGTGCGCAATTTGCCATGGTAGTTACTCAGGGAGGAACTATCGGGTATGCAGATCTTGTTCGTTCGGTACGGCGTCTTAAGGAGGAGCTGTTCGGGCAGCTGGGACTGTCCATGACCGTCGGTATAGGAACGGTTCAGAATCGGGCCGCCGGAATCAGCCAATCCTTTGAGGAAGCCCGTTATGCGTTAAGCTATAAAGTTGTCAAAGGGGCAGACACCGTAATCCCATTTCCTGAGATCATGAATCTGTCGGGACGCAGCCAGCCTGTTCCCGAAGCCATGATTGCTAAGCTGGAAGCAGGCATCGACAATATGGACGAGATGGAATGTGCAGGCATCATCCGCGAGATCTTTCGGGGGATGGAAGCCGAGCCCGGCATGAGTCCGGCTGACCTTCAGCTGCAGTGCTTGAACATTCTTTTATCAAGTGTCCGGAAGATGTCCTTTCAGCAGCTGCAGCAAAACGATTTCCTGGGCCGGCATATTTTGTCTCTAGAGGGTATTTCACGGTTTCAGACGCTGGTCTCTCTGGAGGAATGGATGGTTGAAGTCATCCGAAGAATTATTGCGTTCAAGATTGAGCATAACATACCTAAGAAGAAGGACATTATCAGTGAGGTCAAGGAATATGTGTCTACACACTATAATGAACCGATTACCCTAGCAGACTTAGCTGCACGGTTTTTCATAAGCCCCTATTATTTAAGCCAGTTTTTCAAACAAAAGACAGGGGATACTTATGTGAATTTTTTGTCGCAGGTCCGAATCGGCAAGGCAAAAGAGCTGCTCGAGAAGACAGATTTGAAAGTATATGAGATTTGCCAGATGGTAGGCTACTCCGATTCGCAGCATTTTACCCGGCTGTTCGAGAAATTGACCGGGAGCAAGCCAAGCGAATACCGCAAGAATCTGTCTAAAATGTAAATCGATGTTATATAGCCGTTTGGCCGGAAGGAGTATCCATCAGGGTTCAGGTTTTCAACAATCTCCCACCACTATGTAGAGGTTTAAATTCTTAAAAAAGACCTTGTTTAAACTTAAAAATGCCCCGTTGAGAGCTTTTCCCCCTGAATGTATAGTTACTGTGTAAGCGAATTTAGCAACTAGATATTGGGGGGAACAAATTGAAAGCAGTTGCATTTCATCGAATGAAGGTATATTGGCCGCTATATGTCATGGCGATACCGGGGATCATTTTTCTTATTGTTTTTAAATATATCCCACTTGCCGGTGCCGTTATTGCCTTTAAGGATTATTCGGTTTTCAAAGGATTTATCGATAGTCCCTGGGTGGGTCTCAAACATTTTGAAACTTTGATTCATCATCCAGACTTCGCAAAAGTGTTCGGTAACACAATGATGCTAGGATTTCTTAAGCTTGTTCTGGTCTTCCCTGTACCTGTTTTGCTGGCGCTGATGATCAACGAAATTCGAAAATCGGCGCTGAAGAAAGGGATTCAGACCGCTCTGTATATTCCGCACTTCTTGTCTTGGGTTATCGTTGCGGGTATTATCTTCGATTTTTTCTCTATAAGCGGATTGTTCAATATTGTCATGGGCTGGTTTGGGCATGAACCTTTGCTCGCCATGCAGGAAAGCGCATACTTCCGGCCTGTCTACGTGATTGCATCTATATGGAGGGATGCCGGTTGGGGAACTGTGGTATACATGGCTGCGATCAGTGCGATAGATCCTCAGCTTTATGAATCAGCAATGATTGACGGTGCATCCAAGTTTAAGCAAATTCGACACATTACGTTTCCGCTTCTTTTACCTACTGTGTTGGTGCTGTTCCTGCTTGAAATCGGTAACTTCTTGGATCTGGGCTTTGATCAAGTGTTCAACATGCTCACTCCTATGACTTACAGTGTAGGAGATATTCTCGACACGTATGTGTTCCGAACAGGAATTCAGCAGGCCCAATATAGTTTCGCTACGGCGGTGGGATTATTTCAGTCAGTGATTGGATTTATCTTGGTATTCATCTTCAATAAGATGTCGAAGAAAGTTTCGGATGGGGGGCTCTGGTAGATATGTTTGAATCTAGAGGGGAAAAAATATTTGTTTCAACAATTACAGTCGTTCTCATCCTACTGTCTATCATAGCGCTCATACCGCTCCTGTCCGTGATCTCGACATCGTTCAGTTCCAAAAGCGCAGTCGATATGAACCTGGTCACCATCTGGCCGAAACAATTTACGTTTGCTTCTTGGGGACATATCATCGACCGCCCCGACCTATGGAAGTCGTTCTTCCTGACGCTCGGCTCGACAGTGATCGGCACTGCACTCGCTTTGCTAATGACCGCTTTACTGGCGTACCCGCTGTCAAAACAAGAGTTTACCTGGGGGCCTGTCATTATGGTCGGCGTGGTCATCGCGATGATCTTCAAGGCACCCATTGTACCTTACTTTCTAACGGTCCGCGGCATTGGTCTTTACAATAACCCGCTGGTCCTGGTCCTGCCGCATATTTTGAATCCGTTCAACTTGATTATCATGAGAACTTTCTTTAAGGGATTTTCCAAGGAATTGGAGGAAGCCGCCTTTCTTGAAGGCTGCGGATATTTCCGGATGCTGTTCCAATTCGTCCTTCCGTTGTCCAAGGCAGTGCTGGCGACCCTTGCTTTATTCTATGGTGTCGTGCTGTGGAACCAGTTTCAACATCCGCTCCTTTTCTTGCAAAATCCGGACTGGTTCCCGCTGCAGATCAAGATCCGGCAGTTCATCACCGACGACAATGTGATCATGGCGGGTGCTGTTTCTACGAGTGATCTAAACTTCAATGAGCGGACTTTAAGAGCAGCGACCGTTATCTTTGCGATTATCCCAATTATCTTGGTCTATCCATTCTTGCAGAAATACTTCGTCAAAGGAGCCATGATTGGCTCGGTAAAGGGGTAATACGGCATTTTCGGTTTAAAGGCAAGATCACATCAACAAGAACATTACGATATAAGGGGGAACAACACATGAATTTTATAAAGATGGGGTTATTATCAGCGGCAGGTGTCCTTGCGATTACTGCTGTAACCGGCTGCGCCGGAAACTCGAATTCCTCAGCAGATTCATCATCAGGTCAGAACCAAGCGTCGGGGGATGGAGTTGTCGATATTGAAGTATGGGGAACCAATATCGGCTACAAACCCATCACCAAAGGCAGTAAAACTTATGATTTTCTTAAGGAGAAGCTGGGCGTCGGCGTGATCAGTCCGTATGTAGAGTGGGGCGGAGGCACCAACTACTTGAACCAGTTGAATCTGAAGATCGCCGCAAACGAAATGCCCGATTTGTTCCTTCCCTATAACGGCAGCGAAAGCAGCTTGGCCAAAAACGGCGCTATCGCCGATCTGACCGACCTGCTGCCGAAATATGCGCCGAATGTATGGAATAACATTCCGCAGGATGTTTGGGAGGTTGTCAAAGCAAACGACCCTACCGGGCAGGGGAGAATCTATTATATTCCTCAGGTCGTGGACTACGGAAGATACGCTGGCATGATTCGTCAGGATTGGCTGGACAAGCTGGGCTTGCAAATGCCGAAGACGCAAGAGGATTACGTAAAAGTTCTTGAAGCATTTCGGGATAAGGATCCCAATGGAAACGGACAGAAGGATGAGGTGCCTACCGGGGGGCGTCAAGAAGCTCGTTGGATGGACCATTTGTTTGCTATGTACGGTGTGGCCATGTTCGAAGGCCAACCCGATTGGGATATGTACGACGGCAAGCTGACTTATTCCGCAGTAACGCCGAATATGAAAGCCGCCTTGGAATTCCTTGCCAAATTGTACAAGGACGGATTATTGGATAAGGAATCCCTTTTGAACGACAAGCCCAAGTGGGAGGGCAAAGTGAACTCGAATAAGGCAGGTAACTACTTCCAATGGGTAGAAACGCTCAATCTTAATTTGGACGCTATGCAAAAGAACACGGGCGTGAAGGCCCAGTTCTCTATACTTCCGATACCGGAAGTCCCGGGCTATAAAGGTTTCTATACTTCGAAAAGAAGGATGTCCCCGCAATGGGTCATCAAAAACAGTAAGGACCAGACGAAGCTGATGGCTTCTTTGAAGCTGCTTAACAATATGTACGACAAGAAGAATTGGAAGGATCTGTACCTTGGTGTAGAAGGAATGCACTATACGATGAAGGATGGCAAAGCTGTCAAACTTCCGGATGACAAGAGCACACAGGAGAATATTGGGTTATTTAATCCGGCTTCACCTCTGGCGACCCTTGATTTTACAATCGATCTTCTTAAGAGTACTGCATCGGCAGACGATATGTGGGAGATTGATCAGACCGTCAAAAATATGCAAGAAGCTCAGAAATATACCAAGCACATTGCTGGCGATGGCTTGCCGGTAAGTGTCTACGACGGCTACCCGGACATCAACAATCGAACTCTGTATATCGAATACGCAACCAAGATTATCCTTGGACAATATCCGATTAGTAAGTTCGACGAATTTGTAGACAAGTGGAACAAATCGGGCGGCGAAGAAGTAACAAAGCGCGCGAGAGACTGGTACGCAAAAATGAAGAAATAATCGTTTGATCAAGTACAATCCGCCTTGCTTCGATTCGAAGTCGGGCGGATGTTTCAATAATAGGGGGGCTAACACATGAGCAATCGAATTAGAGAAGTACTCGAGGGGCAAGAGCATAATTATATCCTTCCTTTTCTCTGGCAGCACGGCGAGGAGGAACAGGCAATTCGGGAGGAGATGGCCCGTGTTCATGAATCCGGAATCGGGGCCGTTTGCGTGGAGGCGCGACCACATCCTGATTTTCTCGGACCGAAATGGTGGAAGGACATGGACATCATTATGGAGGAAGCACGGAATCGGGGAATGAAGGTATGGATGCTCGATGACGACCATTTTCCGACGGGTCATGCGGCAGGTAAGGTGAAGGAGGCGCCGGAGGAGCTTCATCGCGTGTTCCTGGGTGAGCGATATATCGATACCATCGGTCCGGCTGAGGGCACGTCTCTGCTGCTGGAAACCCTGCTGCTGCGCGGACTTAGACCGACCATCTCGAATAGCCAAAGCGCGAGTGGCCGAAACAAGCTGGTTTCGGTCGTTGCGGTTCGTCGCAATCCGTCTAACGGATCATTAACCGATGACTCGATCGATTTAACTGAACTTGTACAAGAGGGTATCCTGTATTGGGATATACCCAAAGGGTATTGGCGCATATTTATTATTTCGGAAACTAAGGAAGGCGGCAGCAAGCAGCAGGCCGATTATTTGAACCCGCTGGATCGGGATTCCGTTCGGATTTTGCTCGATACGGTATATGAGGCTTTTTATGATCGGTACAAGGCGGATTTTGGAAAGACATTCGTTGGCTTCTTTTCGGATGAGCCCGGATTTTACAACGATGAGAAAACGTTCGACTTCAACTCCAAACCCGGAAAGCAGGGAGTGCCGCTTCCATGGAGCCGGGACATGCCGACCCTGCTGGAGGAAGCTCTGGGGCCTGATTATCGGAAGCATTTGCATCTCCTCTGGCATGATGAAGGAGAACGGTCGAATAGGGTACGGTATCACTATATGAATATTGTCAGCAAGCTCTATGCGGAAAGCTTCTGCAATCAAATCGGAGAATGGTGCAGAGGCCGCGGAGTAGAGTACATCGGGCATGTCCTTGAAGATAACAACGTTCATGCAAGGCTCGGTCCCGGCACCGGACACTTCTTCCGCTCGCTCTGGGGGCAAGACATGTCAGGGCTTGATGTGGTACTGTGGCAGATCGTTCCCGGCTTCGATGAAATGTCTTTCCGCCAGCCAACGAGCGGGGAGACGGATAGTGAATTTTACCACTATGGCCTCGCCAAGCTTGGTGTGTCTTTGGGACACCTCGATCCGAAGAAACAAGGCCGAACGATGTGCGAATTGTATGGAGCCTATGGCTGGACGGAAGGCTTAAAGCTGATGAAATGGCTCACAGACCATATGCTCGTCCGCGGCGTAAACTATTTTGTCCCGCATGCCTTTACTCAAAAAGCTTTTCCGGACCCGGATTGTCCTCCGCACATGTATGCGAGCGGGCAAAATCCGCAGTACCGTTATTATAAGCATTTGAATCACTATATGAATCGAATCAGTCACTTAATCTCAGGAGGAAGACATGTGGCGACCGCGGCGGTCGTGTACCATGCTGAGGCCGAATGGTCCGGGGAGGCGATGTATTTTCATAAACCCGTGAAGAAATTAATGCAGCATCAGATTGACTGCGACGTTCTCCCCATCGACGTGCTTTTGGAAACGGGGAACGTAAAGGACAACAAGCTGCTTGTGAGTGGCGAGGACTACGAGTGCCTGATCGTGCCCTATGCAGAAGCGCTTCCGGCGGCGATGATTCAGCGTTTGGTCCGGTTTGCCGAACAAGGATTAGCTGTTCGTTTTGTTGACGGGCTGCCGCTTCGATCGAGTGAGGGCAGCGATGTTTCTGCCGAACTGGCTTGTCTTGCCAATCACCGCAATGTGAAGCTTGCAGCTCTCGACAACCTGGCACAAGACCTTATTGCGGACGGACATTATGATATTCGAGTTGACCAATACCAGCCTTATCTTCGGAACTATCACTATGTTCATGATGGTTCGGATGTGTTTATGTTCTTTAATGAACATCCAAATCAACCGATTAGCACGGAGATTGTTTTGCCCGTTCAGGGTGATGTCTATGCTTATGATGCCTTCCTGAATCGGTTGATCCTATTAAATGTGGAAAGGGAGAGGGACGCAACGGCGGTACAGCTTGTCCTGCATCCGTATGAATCTATCGTCCTTCTGCATGGAATTGATCTTGAAGGGTATGCAGCACACCCGCCGCATACAATTGGAACGTCTTTAGAGCTCCAAGGCGATTGGACTGTTTCCACAGCGAATGCTGAGAGCTACCCTCACTTTACGGAGTGGGGAAAACTGACGGCCTTAGTGAACATGAGCAGGCCTGACCATTTACCACGGTTTACGGGCACCTTCCGGTATGAAACGGAATTTGAGTGGAGCGAATCCGCAAGCCAGGCTCTATTGGATTTGGGCGAGGTCTATGAGACAGCAGAGGTATGGGTAAACGGCGAACAGGCCGGGGTGCGCATCTGTCCTCCTTATCACATACAGATAGGCGGTCTAAAGAAGGGCAGCAACAAGCTTGTCATCGAAGTTACGAATACGCTAGTGAAAGATCAGCGTGACTTCTTGTCTTCCTTTGCTCAGCAGGAACCAAGCGGACTCATCGGGCCTGTCAAGGTGAAAAGCATCATATAAAATGGAATTGCCGGAAGTAGCGAAATGTCATCCAGTGAGGTTTATTTTCTTTATATGCCATATCAACAGGCCTCGTCCCTTTCCCAGTGGATTGAGGCCGTTTCGCTATGTCTGCAACCCGGTATCATAATGTTTCCTGCTTGAATAAATTCTTAAAAATGCCCTTGTTTAAACTTAAAAATGCCCAATTGAGCCTCCTAACCTCCGGTTGTATAGTATCAATGTAAGCGGATTCAAAGTCTTGAGCAACATGGCACCGTAAAAGGTATTAGAAGCCTCACACATTCATTACGAGGGGGATCGAAACATGAATTTTAAAAAAATGGGGTTATTATCGGCGGCAGGCATCCTCGCAATTACGGCAGTCACTGGCTGCAGCGGAAACACGAAATCTTCGGAAGGGTCGACTCAGAGCCCAAGCGCCAATGCTGATGAGATTGTCGACATTGAAGTATGGGGTACCAACATCGGTTACAAACCGATCACCAAAGGAAGTAAGCTGTATGAATTGTATAAGGAAAAGCTTGGTGTCGGCGTCATCCATCCGTACGTGGAGTGGAACGGGGGGACCAACTATCTGAATCAGCTGAACCTGAAGATCGCAGCAAACGAAATGCCGGACCTGTTCCTGCCCCAGCAGGGCATCGAAGACAGCTTGGCAAAAAATGGCGCGATTGCCGATCTGACGGAGCTGCTGCCCAAATATGCGCCGAACCTATGGCAAGCTATTCCGAAGGAAATGTGGGATGTGGTCAAGGCTAATGACCCTACCGGTCAGGGGAAAATTTATTACATCCCGGGTATGGTGGACTACGGCAGATACGCCGGCTTGATTCGCAAGGATTGGCTCGATAAGTTGGGAATGACAATGCCGAAGACTCAGGACGACTACGTCAAGGTGCTGGAGGCTTTCCGGGACAAGGATCCTAATGGCAACGGCCAGAAGGATGAGCTCCCCACGGGAGGCCGTCAGGAGGCGCGCTGGATGGACCATCTGTTCGCCATGTATGGGGTGGCCATGTTCGAAGGATATCCGGATTGGGACCTATATGACGGGAAGCTGACTTATTCTGCAGTAACCCCGAATATGAAGGCCGCCTTGGAATTTATCGCCAAGCTGTATAAGGACGGTTTGTTGGATAAGGAAACGCTCCTGAACGACAAGGCCAAATGGGACGGCAAGGTGGAGGCGAATAAAGGAGGGAACTATTTCCATTGGGTAGAAACCGGCTATTTGCCTTTAGAAAATCTGTTTAAAAACACCGGCGTTAAGGCTGAATTTTCCGTTCTCCCAGTACCGGAGGTCGCGGGCTATAAGGGCTTCTACACGTGGAAGAGGTTTCAGCCGCCTGCCTGGGTCGTCAAGAATAACAAGGATCAGAAGAAATTGATGGCAACCCTGAAGCTGCTGAACAACATGTATGATAAAAAGAATTGGATCCCGCTGTATCTTGGCGTGGAAGGCATGCACCATACGATAAAGGACGGCAAGCCGGCTAAACTTCCAGATGACAAAAGCACACAGGAAAACTTGATTCTTGATCCATATTCCAAAATATCCACACTCGATTTCATGATGGATCTGAATAAGAATACAGCCTCGGAAGACAGAATGTGGGCTATTAATCAGGTGAACCGAAACATGCAGGAAGCTCAGAAGTATGCTAAGGTCATTGCCGGCGACGGTATGCCAGCCAGTGTGTACGACGGATTCCCGGACATCAACAATCGTACACTGTACGTGGAATATGCCACCAAGATTATTCTCGGGCAGTACCCGATCAGCAAATTTGATGAATTCGTAGACAAGTGGAACAAATCGGGTGGCGAAGAGGTTACGAAGCGTGCCAGAGAATGGTATGCAAAGGTAAAAAAATAATCATCAAACCCGTTGTGAACAGGGAAGGGCACAGGTAGCAAAAAGAGCTGATAAGAGAAAGGTCTTATCTGCTCTTTTTATATTTCAAGGAAGAGTGCTGATTCACTTGCGGATCTAGTTCCTCTCAATGATGGATCCTTCTGAACTGGCTGGGACTTAAATGCTCCAGCTGTTTAAAGACGTAGCTGAAGTAGTTCGCATCCTCAAAACCGGTCAAAAAGGCAATCTCCCTAATATGCATCTGCGGGTTTTGCAAGAGGAGCTCCTTGCTTTTATTTATTCTAACGGAATTAATATACTGGAAGATTCTTATATTCGTTGCTTTTTTAAATACGGTACATAAGTGCTGCGGCGTCATTCCGGTAATCTCGGCCATGGCTTCCAAAGTGAGAGGCTTGTTAAAGTTTTGATCAATATAAAGGAATAATGGCTTAAGCTTGAAATGCAGATTAGACGCGCTATTGTTAGGATTTACAGAGGTATACTGCACCAAGTCCGTGAGAAGGGAATAGATCACGCTGGAGCATTGGATGCTTTTTAAAGCGGAATCCGATTGTTCAATGTCCAGCACACTTTGAATTTTGGATAAAAACATATCGGGCCTGGATATATATAACACACCGGATTTTGTAATCCCGGCCGTTTTCACTAAAAAGTCTTCTACTTGATGACCGTCGAAAACTATCCAATCCACAATCCAAGAAGGACTAATGGCATAATACTCGTGGGGGGTTCCTTTGAACAAAAGCATCGCCATACCTTCCTTCACTCGAAAGGTTCGTCCCTCCGTCAGAAGCTCCCCCTCTCCCTCAATGCACTGAATCCACTGATACAAATATCCATTCGGACGTACGACATGCTCCTGATTCCAATTGGATCCCACATCTACAAGATAATAGGGGAGTTCCTTATCGGATTCCGTAATGATAGGTATGCGTCTTTTTACCATTAGATCACCTTAATATTTTAATAAGATACTTAAAATTGTTAGATTGTTCGGCTGATTATTGAACCCTATAATTTGAATATAACAAAGAAATCGCCACGACGGCAACGAAAGGATGATATTCATTATGAGCCGGAACGAGATCCAATTAATGAATGGATGGGAATTTACGTTAAAAGAGCCTGAAGATTCTAACTTCGAAGCGGTCAACCTGCCTCATGATTGGGCTATTCACGCACCCATTAACCGGAATATGAAGCAGGGGGAAGCTCAAGGATTCAGGGACAGATGGGGAATCGGTTGGTATAGGAGAAATCTTGTATTTCATGAGATAAGGGAGGGGTATGTGTACCAGCTGCAATTCGATGGAGTTTACGAGAACAGTACGGTATGGGTGAACGGCCGAGAAGCGGGCGGACGAAAATATGGCTATTCCCGGTTTACACTGGATATAACGGATTACATTCATCCGGGAGACAATCTGATTCTGGTTAAGGTGGACAACACTTCCTTCCCGGTAGACAGATGGTATTCGGGGGCAGGCATATACCGGACCGTGAAGCTTCTTGAACTCAACAAACACCACCTGAAGCCGGAAGACATTCAAGTGAAAACAGCCATCCATGGGGATACGGGTGCAGTGACCATCATGACAGGGGTCTCCTCCTTGGTGAAAGCATGTATTTCGGATGGAGCTTTGCGCATGACTGGTGAATCTGAGAACGGGACGATCCGCATTGAAATCCCGCAGGTAAAGCTGTGGAGTCCCGAGCAGCCGTATTTATATCCATTGGAACTGTCACTGTATGAAGGAAATCAAGTCGTAGATACGTATGAGTTGCGGATTGGAGTAAGAGACATCCAAATGATTGCAGGCAAAGGGATGTTTATCAACGGCAAAATGACGAAGATCAAGGGATTTTGCATTCATCAGGATGCAGGCTGCCTGGGAGTTGCCGTCCCATCGGAAATCTGGAAGGAGAGACTGCTACAATTCAAGGCCATGGGGTGTAATGCTATTCGAACGGCTCACCACATCCCTGCATCGGAGCTTCTGGATCTATGTGATGAACTGGGAATGCTTGTATACGAAGAGCCGTTTGATAAATGGACCGGCGGTTCCTATAGAAGGTACTTTGAGACGGAGTGGCAAGGCGACCTGGAATGTATGGTGAGAAGGGATCGGAACCATCCGTCTATCTTTATGTGGGGCGTTGGAAACGAAGTTGAAAACCAAGGGCAGGAATCCATGCTCAAGATTTTGAAAATGCTTAAGGAGCATCTTGTGACGCTTGATGATACCAGACCGGTTTCTTATGCCATGAACCCCCACTTTAAATACGAGAGTAACGTGGATCTTTCCAAGGTGAAGGATATTCAACAGTTCGTAGATGAAGTGAGCGATACGGAAATCTATAATTCCGATGAAAGAGTGGAGCGCATCCGGAGGATTGCCGAACTTGTCGACGTAATCGGTTGTAATTATCAGGAGCAATGGTACCCGGCCATCCATAAGGCCGTTCCTGATAAGTTGATATTGGGAACGGAGACCTTCCAATATTTCAGGGGGCATCCGGATCAGATGCAAAATTTCAGTGAGGAAGTCCCATGGATGGATGTGGAAAAGCATGATTATGTCATAGGCGGCATGCTTTGGACAGGCATCGATTATTTGGGCGAATCCATGGGGTATCCTGCCAAAGGATGGGCAGGCTCCTTGTTCTGGACGAACAACGAGCGTAAGCCGCTTTCCTACCTCTATCAAAGCTATTGGACAGAGGAACCGATGGTCTATTTGGCTGTGATGGACTATTCTTTGCAGGACGAAGGGGCCAAGGAACATTGGGATGCCCCAAGATACGCAAGCCATTGGAACTTTCCGCAGTTTAACAAGACGGTGATTCCTTATATGATCGCAACGAACTGTGAAGAAGTCACCGTCGATTTGAACGGCAAACCGTTCTATGTGAATAAACCGTCCTCCTATCCCAATCGAATGATCACAGGCTTTCTTCCCTATTCACCGGGAACTATAACGGTCAGAGGTTTTATTAGCGGGCAAGAGGTATGTACGTATACGTTGAAAACTGCAGGGCCTGCCGTAAAGCTTGGTTTTGATTCAGAAGAGCTCCGTCTGGAAGCCAAAGAGGGCTACCATACATTATTTACCGTTCGTGCCAAGGACAGCGGGGACATACCGGTATTCCAGGAGAGTTCAAAAGTCAGTTTTCGTGTAACCGGGCCGGCTGAGATCGTTGCTGTTGATAACGGGGATCTTTGCTCGAGTGAAGCCTACGACAGGCATTGGATGCATATGTATCGGGGATGTGTCAGTACGGTCCTCCGGTTTACAGGAGAAAGAGGCCGTGTCGTATTATCCGCCTACTCTGATGGAATGGCTCCGGGTCAGCTTGTTATCCATGTTATTTAACAAAAAATGAGCGAAGCGGGGCGTACGGCATGATTGATCACGGTGACAATCAGCGAAATCGTGGTTATCGGCCGTAACCTGAATGGAAGCGGCTCCGCTTACAGCTTGCCGGTTGTGCAGCCGGTTAAGACAACTGCGCAAGAGGCAAAGACCCAGCAGCCCCGAAAGCTGGTTCCATTTCGGGTGCGGGGTCTTTTTGCTTTATCTCAATAAGGGACCGACGGAATGCTTGGCTAATCAGATTTGATTGAAGTCGAAATTTTCACTCTTTTTTCTGCCCTTTTAACGTTCCAATAACAATCATTTGTTAAGTTAGATACAGGATAACAAATTTGAGTTATGGGAACGAAGGGGGAGCGGTATACTTTGAAGCATGAACTGCACAATTATTGGGGCAACGATAGAATCATTCCGGCTGTGCGCAGACCGGAGGATTTATCGGCAGCTTGCCGTGGCGAGTGGCTGGCGGTATTTTTGCTGACCGGTGATTTATTTACGGTAGAGGATTATGTCACACAAGTGCAGCGTGCAGGGAAAAAGGTGTTTTTGCACGTCGATTTCATTAACGGGCTCGGCGGGGACCCGATCGTAATGAAATTTATAGCGGAGCGGGTAAAGCCGACAGGCATTATTTCTACCAAAAGCCATTTCATCAAGCATGCCAAAAAGAACGGGCTGCTGGCGATTCAGCGTCTTTTTCTTATCGATACGTCGGCGTTGGAGCATGGAATTCAGAACATCGAACAAAGCGGTCCCGATGCGGTGGAAATTATGCCGGGGCTGATTCCGCGCGTCATTACAACATTGAAGAACCGCATTTCATTGCCGATTATTGCCGGTGGGCTGATTCAAGACCGCAGCGAGATTGACACCGCGTTGCAGGCAGGGGCTAGTGCGGTTTCGATGGGCAGCAAGCATCTGTGGGTCCCTAGGGAGGAAGGAAATTTACAATTTTTTCAACACTAGTTGATGCAGCGATAACAAACCGTTGGTAGAGTAGGACTTGTAACGGACAAAAGAATAACGAGGGTACGAGTCGAGGAGAAAACCCTTTATGCAACAGATGGAAACGCCCCTGTCAAAGGGATCCCAGTTTTCGTTTTGTGTTGGATAAAGGGTTTTTTGTGTTGAGTAAAAGACAAAGGAGGCGGATAGCCAAAAAAGCCAGCTTTTAAAAAATACCAGGCGGTGTCAGTTCGGTAAGAGGCTTTACGTGAACCTATCATGAGAAAAAGGAATGAGATCCCGTGAAAAGAACATCAACCAAGCTCGTACGCATGGCTACGGTCACTGCGCTGATCGCTGGTCTTCTTCAGCCTATTGCGGCCCTTCCGCACGCTCAAGCGGCGGATACCGGCAGGAAATCGCTCGATGTCCGCAAAACGTTAACCGCTCCTGTTATCGACGGCAAGCTGGATGAAAGCTTGTGGAAAGTCGATCAACCGCTGGCCGTCCAGGTCGGACAAGGCACGTTTAAGGACGCCAAATTCGGGCTGCTGTGGGACAACCAGTACTTATATATCGGTGTGAAATCGGATGATGACAGCTTGATACATAACGGAACCGGCAATTGGTTCGAGCAGGATAACATCAATGTGTTCCTTGATCCTACGCTGCATCAATCCGCTCCTTATCAGAATGACGACATGCAGGTCGGCCTTGTATACCAGCCTAATTCAAGCACGCCGGAATTTCATTTCGGTGCGGCGCTGAATGGACACAGCGGGAAGGACGAGAAGAAAATATTACGAGCCATCAGCCAATCGCCTGCGGGTTGGTCTACGGAAGTGGCGATACCGTGGGATATGCTAAATTTCGATCCTAATTTGAAAAAACAGCTGGGGATGGAGATCGGAGTGACGGATAGATACGGTACAGCTGCAGCGGAACAACGGTCAAGCTACTGGAGCGCTTACCAATCCTCCTCCTTTTGGAACGATACATCCGGATACGGCATCTTGAACCTCGTGGAAGCGAACCCGGTATCCGGGACGGTCAATCCGGTGCTGCTGCAGGAAAATTTCGATGGTGTGCCAGCCGGGCAAATCCCGGCGAACTGGATTTCCGATGTGAATGCGGGAAGTCCGGAGTTCTCGGTAGTCAAGGATACGTATGGTGATGGAAGAATGACTTTCAATGGCAGCTCGTCCGGCAAGCAGAGCCGGATTACAGCTCCAGTGCAATGGGACAATTATGCCATCGAAGCGGATATGCGGTTTGAGGCCGTAGTGAACGATGCCAGATGGGCGTCGATTATGTTCCGCGTGCCTGCAAACGGTAAAAATCCGTACGACCAGATGGCGATTCGCCGCAACGGCACCTATGAGCTGGCTTATCGGATGCCGGATAACAACTGGGCTTCTCCGACGCCGGTTTCGGGAACGTGGCAGACACTCGCGATGAATACGTATTATACGATGAAGGTGCGCGTGTTCGACAACAATGTAAAAGAATATATTAAAGCCAAGACGGACCCGGCTTATACGCTTTTGATGGATAAGAGCTTTACTACCAACCTGCTGGAGCGCGGGAAGATCGGCTTGCAGGCAGACCAGAGCAAGGTTTCGTTCGACAATGTGAAGGTGACACGAATTACGGCTGACCGGTTGGACGTGACGATGCCGAGTACACTGGAGGCGCTGACAAGCGGACAGACCGTGACAAGCAGTGTATACTACTCCGACGGAATTACGGAGCCGGTTGCAGCCGATCGCGTGAAGCTGTACTCCGGGGATGAGAGCATTATTAAGATCATAAATAATCAGCTGGTGCCGCTCAAGCCAGGCAAAGTAACGATAAAGGCGGTCTATGCCAACGCAGAAGCGAAGCAGGAGATTACTGTGACGCCTTCTCTGACCGGCTTGAAGACAGTTGCCTTGAAGCATGACGAAGGTTATTTGCTGGCAGTCACCCATCAGCCTCTCGATTTGAGCAAGGTGACGCTAAAAGCCGAGTATAACGATTTGACGACGGGCACAACAACCGGAGATCAATTGAGCTGGACCTCGAGCAGCCCGGATGCTGCCGTATCCGGCGGGCAGCTTATCATCAACAAGAAAGGGATTTATACGATCACCGGAACGAAGGATAATGCAGCAGTCTCGCTGGTCGTCGTAGCCAAAGACGCGGCAGATGCGGAGTATGTGCTGTATGAGGAAAACTTCGACGCTTTGCCTGACGGAACCTTGCCTCCCGGCTGGACAAGAAAGGAAGGAGCGACACCGTCGGCAGCGGCTGTAATGAACGGGGCGTTCGAAATCAATGCAGCAGCCTCACCGGATAACCCCTCCCGGGTGCTGCTCCCTTCCTATTTGGGCTTATTCGGAAACTATAAGATTGAAGCCGATGTTACCCATTTGGCGGCTAACGATACGGCAAGATGGCATTCCCTGATGTTCCGAATTCAAAATCACGATTACCCTTATTACCAAATGGCGGTAAGAAAAGATGCGACCGCAGCCAATGGCGTCGAATTTGCGGAGAGAACACCGGCTAACGCTTGGAACGTCATCGATCGGGCTTCCAATACGGAAGCGATTGATTCGGCCAAAATGTATTACTATACGGTGAAAGCTTACGGCAGCAGGGTTCAGGAATCGATTAATAATAAGGTCATTATCGATACAGATGCGGCCACTGCCTATGCGAAAGGCGAAATCGGTTTGCAGTCCAACGGAAGTACAATGAGACTCGACAATCTGCGCGTCACGCTGCAGCAGGATGCACTTCCGCCGCTTCCGAACGGACATTTCGCGGATGTGCAGGAGCCTGACACGAAGATCGCTATGGCGGCTTCCATTGTAACGGACATTCAAAGCACCGATGATTTGGTGAAGCTGAATCAGCCGATGCTTCCATCCACTGTCATTTTCCATGTGGCGGAAGGGTTGAAGGTAACCGACAACTCCGGTCAAAAGACGATTGGCAGCCTGGACACGCTTCTTAGCGCGATTGACGGGCGTATGATTCCTGCTTTTTATGTAACGGATGCCGCAACCGTGGATCAATTGACGGCATTTTTGGCGGATCAAGGCTGGGAGGATGCGGATATCATTTCCGATCAAGCAGCACTGATTCAAAGGGCGCGGACGGCTTACCCGAGTATCAGGGGCATTCTCGATTTCAGTGCCAACGATAAGCTGACGAAAGCGGAGCTGCTGGATATCCGCAGTCAAACGGCTGCAGCCCAAGCCAGAATCGCGATATTGCCGCAAAAGCTGGCTTCGAGAGATAACGTCGCTTATTTGCAGCAGCGGATGATTACGGTTTGGACCAAAGCAGGAACGACGGCTTCGGAGTCGGAATCCACAGTCCAAATGCATCAAATGATTACGTCCGGCGTCAACGGCATTGTGACCGCTGCACCGGAAGCGGCTTGGAAAGCGCTCAAGGTGTATTCCAATAACACGACGCTGATCCGCAAACCCTACATCGTAGCTCACCGGGGAATGCCTGCGAACTCTCCTGAAAATACAATCGAGAGCAATCGGGAGGGCTTAAAAGCCGGCGCTGAATTTATTGAGAATGATATGTACATTTCCAAGGATGGACATATTGTAATCCTGCATGACGGGTCATTGGAAAGGACGACGAACGGTACTGGAAACATTGAAAATTATACACTGGCGGAGCTGAAACAGCTTAATGCCAACAAGCCGTATCCCGCCGGGTATCCGGATGTCAAAATACCTACGCTGGATGAGCAGATTGATCTGGCTAATGAATACGGCGCGATGGTGATGGCTGAAATCAAGACAGCAACACCGGCGGCGGTCGACGCTTATGTTAAGCTGTTGAAAGATAAAAATGCCGTTGGGATCGTCAATACGATGTCATTTGACCTGAATCAGCTGAAGCGGATGTCGGCGCTGATGCCGGAAATGCCGCTTGGCTTGCTCGGCGGCGGCTATGCGAATGAGACGAACGTAAAGAAATCGCTTCGTGAGACATTAAAGGCGCTTCAAGGCATTAATGCTTCGTACAACCCTGGTTACGGAGAGATAGGACCTAACTTTATGGAGGCTTCAAAACACCGGGGACTCGTCATTTCTCCCTGGACCTTCAACAAGAAGAGTGACTTTATTAAATTTATGAAAATGGGTGCTTTCGGCATCACAACGGATTACTCCCTATGGGCATCCGATTGGGCAGCATCCATTCGTCCCGAGAAGGACAAATATGAGCTTGCGGCAGACGGAAGTGTAGATGTATCCGCTATAGTGAAATCTTACAAAGGAACAGAAACGAACGTGAAGCCTGCCGTGATTGTGATCGAAGGACAAGATACAGTCGAAGTGAACGGATCGAATGTGATTGCCAGGAAAGCAGGGACAGCCCATGTGCTATTGAGATACACGGCTTCGCTGGATGAAAGCAACGTTTACGATATTTATACGCAGCCTATCACAATTCAAGTGGCAGGCGGCAACACTGGAGGCGGTGATAGTGGCAACACCGGAGGCGGTAACGGTGGCAACACTGGAGGCGGTGACGGTGGCAACAACGGCAGCGGTAATGGTGGCAATACCGGAGGCGGTGACGGCGGCAACACCGGAGGCGGTGACAGTGGCGATTCCGGTAGCGATGATGGTGATTCCGGCAGCAGCACCGGAAGCGGACACAGTCACTCGGGCGGCACAACAACTCCTGGCGGCGACTCGTCTGCATCAACACCTGCCGTTCAGGTTGTGGCAGCTATGGAAGGGACAGCGAACGCAGATGAGCTGAAGCGAGCCTATGGCGCCCACGACAAAGTACAAGTGCAATTTACAGGCCATTCCGTAGAGTTTGCAGCATCAGGGCTTACAAAGGCTGCTCAGGCTGGCGGTAAAACGCTGCAGCTTTCCGGAGAACGGACTTCCTATACAATCCCGCTGTCGGGATTGAAGCTGGATGCTATTGCCCAGCAACTTGGAACCGGGATTGAGAATGTATGGATCCGCTTTACAGCCAATAAGCAGGGAGGAACGGAAGCTGCCGATTTACAGAAGCTATCAGCAGCAGCTGGAGGCAAGCCATTGACGGAAGCGGTACGCTTTGATGTGGAAGCTGCTACTAAGGAAGGGAAATCGGTGGCGATTGCTATGAATACCCAAACGGCAGTAAAAGAGATCAAACTGGATCAAGCCGTTGTTCCAGGCAATGCGACCGTCGTGCAGTTGGTACCGGGAAGCCATCAACTGCGGTTTGTTCCGGCTGTGTTCACGATGAAAGACGGTCAAATGACAGCTATGTTGAAAGGCGGCAGAGACCAAGCTGCGTTTATGATTATCGAGAATCATAAGGCATTCTCCGATTTGGACAAGCATTGGGCGAAGAATGACATCGAACTGTTAGCCAATAAGCTTGTTGTGGATGGTGTCGACGAGAAACGCTTTGACGCAGACCGTCACATTACCCGTGCGGAGTTTGCGACACTGCTGGTAAGGGCGCTGGGGCTTGACGCAGCTGCAGCAACGAACAAGTCCGGCTTTAGCGACGTGGCGGCGAACGATTGGTATGCGGAAGCAGTTGAAGCGGCTGCAACCGCAGGCTTGCTTGGCGGATACGAGGACGGAACGTTCCGTCCAAACCGTGAAATTACGCGGGAGGAGCAAGCGGCCATGATGGTCCGCGCGCTTCGCAACGTGGGGCTCGAGACTGGAATGACCCAAGCGAAGCAGCAGGAAATGCTGGCGGCGTTCAAGGATGCCGGACAGATCGGCTGGGCCAAGGCCGACGTGGCTGCGGCGCTGCAGGCCGGATTAATGAACGGCATGACATCCGATACGATCGATCCGCAAAGCTTTGCAACTCGGGCACAATCGGCTGTGCTATTGAAACGCTTCTTGGGCAAGGCAGGCTTTATCAATTAATGGAATGCAGATGCTGAAGTCGGGGCTGCACTTTTACAAATCCTTCACTTTCCCTTGATTTTGCGATAACAGTGGTCGTTTATACTTATAGTGTAAGCAAGAAGCAAGATGAATAGATGCAAGGGTACGAGACGAGGAGAAAACCCTTTATGCACCGGATGAGAGCTGTACAGGCCAATACTGGCTTGGACGAGGATTATTCGGTGGATAGGGGGTTTTTTGTG
Organism: Paenibacillus sp. 32352; assembly: GCF_002042965.1. Lineage (GTDB taxonomy): Bacteria > Bacillota > Bacilli > Paenibacillales > NBRC-103111 > Paenibacillus_S > Paenibacillus_S vulneris. The sequence goes on from NZ_MZNT01000001.1 coordinate 925,407, forward strand.
TTGTCTTCTAGGGAGGGGGCTGCATGAAACTTGCCGGATGTGAACGAATTTGACGGCTATTTTTTTGACTTGGACGGAACGATTCTGCTAGGGGAGCAGCTGCTTCCCGGTGTTCCGGAAACATTGGGGGCGCTTCGTGCAGCCGGCAAACAGGTTTTGTTCTTGACGAATACGACAACCCGGACGCGGGCTGAATGCAGCCTTCGGCTTCAGAGGCTCGGGCTTGCGGCGGAAGTCGGCGAGATTATGACGGCTGCTTATGCCTCAGCGCTTTACTTGCGCGATCAAGGAAGGCGTACAACAGTATTCGTAGTCGGTGAGAGTGCTCTTACGAAAGAACTGGAAGCCCAGCAGATTCGGGTTACCGCAGACCCGTTGAAGGCGACTCATGTGCTTGTTGGTATGGACATGCATTTTCATTATGACAAGCTGCATCAGGCTATGAAAGCTGTGCGCAACGGAGCGGAGCTCATTGCAACCAATCCGGACCCGTTCTGTCCGATCGACGGGGATGAAATCCCGGATACATGGCCCCTTGTGAAGGCGATTGAAGCGGCGAGCTGTACGGCTTCGGTTGTCATTCTCGGCAAGCCGTCGCCTCATTACGGCGCCATGGTGCTGGAGCGGAGCGGATTGTCCGCAGAACGGTGCTTAATGGTCGGCGACCGTCTGGAGACCGATATTATGTTCGGGGTTACCAACGGTATGCGAACCGCCCTAGTGCTGACGGGTGTCACCGATAAGGCGCAGCTGCGCCAGTTTCAGGTACAGCCGGACTACGTATGGGATGCGCTGAGTGACCTGTTATTGCTCAAGCGTTAAGTGAAAATGAGATCGATATTTAACCCTGTCTTCACACAGTCCTAATCACATGTTTACACTTGTCCGTTACAGTGGGAATAGACAAAAGTGAAGCGGGGCTTATGCATGCACCTAATTCATTGTATAAGGAGAGATACCATGAGTTCCATGATGAAGAAAATGATTAGCCTCGCGCTTTGCTGCTCTACCTTGGCGGCTTGCGGGCAAACAGGCACAACTTCCAAGCAGGCAGCGCCACCGGCAGCGTCAACCGCGCCTGCTAGTGAAACGAAAGCAGACGAAAAAGTCGAGCTGACCTTCTATTACCCTATCGCGGTAGGCGGTCCATTGACGGCAACCATTGAGTCGATGGCGCAAGAGTTCACGAAGCAAAATCCGAATATTACCGTGAAGCCGGTATATACAGGCAGCTATGCAGATACTGCAGTGAAAACACAAGCGGGCGTACAAGGCAAAAACCCGCCAGATGTTGCAGTGCTGCAATCGACGGAGCTGTTCAGCCTGTTGGACATGAACGCGGTAATTCCGCTGGACGATTACATAGCCAAAGAGGGCGGGGACAAGTATTTGTCCGATTTTTACCCGGCATTTATGGCGAATTCCCAAACCGGCGGCAAAACCTACAGCATTCCGTTCCAGCGCAGCACCATCGTGCTTTACTATAACAAGGATATGTTCAAGCAGGCGGGTCTCGACCCGGAGAAGGCGCCTCAGACATGGGCGGAAATGAAGGAATACGCTCAAAAGCTGACCAAGAACGGCACCTGGGGACTGGAAATTCCGGTGACAGGCTATGGCTACTGGATGCTTCAAACCTTCGCCCTGCAAAGCGGCAAAAACCTGATGACCGAGGATGGCAAAAAGGTCATGTTCAACACACCTGAGAACGTTGCTGGCTTGAAGTATTGGTACGATTTGTCCCATAAGGGCAAAGTGATGCCGGAGGGAGTAACCGATTGGGGAACAGTGCCTTCCGACTTCCTGGAAGGGAAAACGGCTATGATGTACCATACGACGGGTAACCTGTCCAATGTGAAAAAGAACGCCAAATTCAATTTCGGCGTCAGCTTCTTGCCGAAAAATACAAGCTTCGGCAGCCCGACAGGCGGCGGCAACTTCTACATCTTCAAGGACATCGACAAGAAGAAGCAGGATGCAGCCTGGAAATTCGTCAAGTTCATGACCGAGACCGAGCGTGCGGCGCAATGGAGTATTGACACCGGTTATGTTGCAGTAAAGAAATCCGCATACGATACGGACCGTATGAAAAAGTACGCGGCTGACTTCCCTGCGGCACTTGTTGCCCGTGACCAGCTGCAATATTCTGCGGCCGAGCTGTCCACACACAACAACGGGAAAGTAATGAAGACGCTGAATGACCAGGTGCAGGCAGCGCTGACCGGTGCGGCGACGCCGGAGGAAGCGTTGAAGAAGGCTCAGGAGGAAGCGGACAAAGCGCTAGCTCCGTTCAACAAATAACATTCGGAATGGGTTCCGCTGCATGGGGCTAAGCCTTTCGGCTCATACTTGCGCTTTGCGGCGGCAGCCCATTTTCTTTTCACAGCTCGACAAATCACTTATCGATGGATCGCTTTACTGAAGGAGGTTCCTGTATGGGCGCTACGGCGTTAAAGAAACATTGGAGAACAAACGCCTTTGCTTGGCTGCTGCTGCTGCCTTCGCTCTTATTTTTGTTCCTATTCACGTTTTACCCGATGGCCAAAACGATCAAGCTGAGCTTGTACCAAGCGGATTTGGCCACTCCGGTCCCGATGTTTATCGGGCTGGACAACTACAAGCACTTGGCTGAGGATGAGATCTTCTGGAAAGTAATGAGCAATAACCTGTGGTTTGCCATCGGTACGGTACCTACCTCGATAGCGCTAGCCATCGTGATGGCGATTTTCGCCAACAAAGCCATGCGCGGGACCGGTCTCGTGCGCGCCGCCTTTTTTTACCCGACGATGATTCCTATGATTGCTGTAGCGAACATTTGGCTATTTATTTATACACCGCAATACGGGCTCTTAAGCCGGTTGATGAAAATGATCAGTGTCGGGGAGCTGCAATTGCTTGGCTCGTCTCAGCTTGTGATGTGGGCGATGGTCATTATGGTTATTTGGAAGGAAGCGGGTTATTTTATGATTTTTTATTTGGCAGGGCTGCAAAATATTTCGCCGGACCTGTATGAATCCGCACAAGTTGACGGGGTATCGCGATGGACGATTTTTCGCAAAATCACGTTCCCTCTGCTCATGCCAACCACCTTGTTCGTCACCATTGTGGCGCTGACCAATTCGTTCAAGCTGGTCGATCACATTATGATCATGACCAAGGGCGGGCCGAACAACGCGAGCAACCTGCTGCTGTACTATATCTACGAAACGGCGTTCAGCTTCTGGGATCAAGGGATGGCTTCGACCTTGACGGTCGTCATGATCGCGGTGCTGCTGTTGTTCGCAGCGTTGAACTTTTTCGGACTGGACAAAAAGATACACTATCATTGAAGAAGAAAGACAGGCGATACCATGCGGTATAATAAGATAACCTGGGGCCGGGGGCTCCTCTTCCTATTCGCGCTGCTGTGGCTCGTGCCGCTGGTTTGGATGCTCCAAACGGCATTCCGGCCGAAGCAGATTGCGCTGAGTCCGGGTTTTTCCCTTGAATTTACTTTGCAAAACTTCGCGACAGTGTGGTCGGCTGCGCCGTTCGCACAGTATTATTTCAATACGGTCTTGATTGTAGTGGGTGTCTTTGCAGTTCAGATGGTTACGGCGACCATGGCCGGGTTCGCATTTGCCCGGGTCAGCTTTGCCGGGAAAAATATCATATTTCTTCTGTTCCTCGTTCAATTGATGGTGCCTGCCGATGTACTCATTTTTCCAAACTATACGGTATTAAAGGAATTGTCGCTGCTGGATACGAAGCTGGGCATTATGCTCCCGTATTTCGCCTCGGCCTTCGGCATATTTTTGCTGCGCCAAATGTTCAAGACGATTCCGCCGGAGCTGGATGAGGCCGCTGTAATGGAAGGATTCTCAAAATGGAGAATCATGTGGCAGATTTATTTCCCTCTGGCGCGCCCTTCGTATATAGCGTTCGGGCTTGTCTCCGTGAGCTATCATTGGAATAATTTCCTTTGGCCGCTCATAGTCACCAACTCCGTGGAGAATCGCCCGCTTACGGTGGGGCTTGCCATTTTTGCGCAATCCTATGAGATCGGTGCTCAGTGGACGGAGGTCAGTGCAGCGACACTGTTGGTCATTGCTCCATTAATGGTCGGATTCCTGCTGTTCCAACGTCAGTTCATAAACAGCTTTATCCATTCCGGGATTAAGTAAAGAAGGCACGCAGTTCCCGATTGATAGAAAGAGAGGATAGGATCCATAAGGAGGAGAATCAAATGAAGGAACAAAGCAAATACTCCGTATCTACCTATGCTTTAATTGAGCTGCCTTTGGAAGAGGCAGTGCAGCGCCTGCTGCACGAAGGCTGGACAATGATCGAGATTATGGGTGAAGGACGGCATGCCGAAGTGTTCGACTGGCCGGAGGAACGGCTGGATGCGCTGAAGCGGTTGGGTCAGGACCACAGGGTAATCTGGTCGCTGCATGCGCCTATCACCGGCTTGAATCTAGCCTCCACCAGGGAAGAGGAGGTTCGCACTACCGTCCAAATGCTCGAGCGCAGCCTGGAGGTGGCACACAAGCTGGAATGTACGCATGTTGTCATTCACCCCGGCGAGCTTGCTCCCGAAGAGGGCGGTGTGACGTGGTCCGATACGGAAGCAGCGGCGGCGCGTGCTGCTGCCGTGCTATCCGATGCCTTGCGGATTACCGGGGGCACGGATATCATCATGGCGCTCGAAAATGTGCCTCCTTATCCGGGACTGCTCGGTGCGGATGCAGACTTCTTGCTTCAAGTGCTTCACAAGCTGCCGCCTTCCGGCTTCGGAATTATTTTTGACGTAGGGCATGTGCATTTGACTGGGGCAGGCAAGTGCATGTCTGCGTTGCGGGAGGTATTGCCTTATGTCGTTGGCATACATTGGAGCGACAACAATGGGGAGCATGACGATCACATGAGACTTGGCGCAGGCACAGTGCCATTACGAGAAGTGGTTTATTTACTTCAGGCATCCGATTATACGGGGGCTTGGGTACTCGAGCTTCGGAGCTTACACGATGTGGAAGCTTCGGCAGCGTGGCTTGATGAACACCGGACCATTCCGGCAAACTGAATGGGAAGCCTTAGTTTTGTATGGAGCTCAATCAAATATGAAACTATTATAACGGAGCCGGGGGTTACGTCATCACGCGCAGATCGAGCGAACTCGAGCGCCCATATCGGGGTTCGATTTCGGAACTGGACAAAAGCAGGAAAAATGAGGCTTCCGGTTTTGGAAAGAGTTATTATATAAAGTTAGAAGAAGACAGGCGATCTTGCCCTTCATGCCCTCAAAACATTAAAAGGCGATAATTATATCAAGTAGGATTTAATACAATACGCAGATGAAGGAACTAGATGACTTGGCGAACGTTAAGGGCAGGGGAAATCCTGCTCTTTTTTGTCATTATAGAGTTTATAAGTTTCGGGGTCCCCACAAAGTACTGATTTCAGTTTTGAACCCAAGGCTCTTCTTTGTTGGAGTTACATTCGGGGTTCCTCTCAATTCTGTGGAAGGAAATGGTCTCAGGCTGCAAGTGCTGTCATGCAGATTAACTCTCAAACCGAGTCGCTCTACTATTATACACAGAGACAACCAGACACTTACTTTTTTCGATCATGGGAGATCGCAGGTGGTTCACATGCACCAGTAAGAACAATGCAACTCATAAGACAAAAGACAGACCGTGACGGGTTAACAGACTCTATAAATACTTATTCAGCGATACGATCAAGTGAAGTGAATTGGATATATACAGTCGATGCAGCATTCCAACATATTAATGTATGGATCAACGGAGGTGATCCTCCTCCTCAGATGCAACCGATGGAACTATCCTCGACAAAAACCAGTTATATGAATGACCAATACGGGAACGCAAAAGGAGGAATTCGCCTTCCAGAACTTGAAGTACCGATTGCCCGATATATAGCTGGACCAACAATTGCCCTTGGTGGATACACCATTCCATTTACAGAAGCACAGCTTAAAGAACTTTACCCAACGCATGAGGCATATGTGCAAAAGGTGGAAGCAGCAGCAATTGCAGCTAAAGATGCAGGTGTCATATTGCCATACAGAGTCGAAGAATATGTTAAAGCTGCAGAAGCAGCACCCATTCCTACGTCAATTATGCCAAATCTAAAGTAAAAAGAACTGGCGAATTTTATTAGTATCAAAATAGGGCTAACAAGTGCACTGTACTCGAGGAATATTAATTGGGGATTTTTTATTTGAAAGCACATATGTTTGTGTCGCAGTCTCACGACACAAACATATGTGCTTAACCGTTTTGAGACACAAACATATGCGCATAATCGCGGTAGGCTTTTCGCAGATCGAAAGCAGCGGCTTATTAAGTTTTCGGGATACGATAGCGTGGAGCTTCCACGAGAACAACTCCTCTGTGATAGAAGTCCCCTTTTATTGGAGAAATAAAAATGTTACAATGCATCCGTTAGAAAGTAATAAAAATTACAACAAATGGAGCCGATCTATGGACAATCCTATCCTTCAGTTAAAAAATAAAATTTCCGAACTGACGGAAACGCAGCGCAAGGTGGCCGACTACATTATTAAAAATCCGGTGGACGTCGCTTTCCTGACGGTCGATCAGCTTGCCGGTATCGTTGGAACGAGCACGACGACAATTATGAGATTAGCGTTCAGTCTCGGTTATTCGGGTTATACCGAATTTCAAAAAGGGCTTCAGGAAATTTTGCGGAATCGGGCGGATCCGAATACCCGGCTGGCAGCTAATCTAAAAGACGTAAATAGAAGCGATCTATGGATCCGCTGCGCCGAAAACCATATTAATAACATTCAATCGACCGTGGAAATGGTTTCCGGGGAAACGTTAAGCAAAGCGTTAAGCATGATCGTTTCTGCTGGCCACATCTACTGCACCGGCGTTAGAAGCGGTCTTCCGGTCGCGCAATGCTTAAACTACGGGCTGAATCGGCTGCTTGGCAACTGCGAATTGGTTCATGCGGATCATTTTGAATGGACGGAAAGAGTACACAATTACACCTCATCGGATCTGGTCATCGCCACATCATTCCCCAGATACGCCAGAAAGGTGTTCGAATATGTAAAAACAGCCAGAGAAAACAACGCGCAAGTGATATCGATTACCGACAGCTATTCATCCCCCTTAGCCAAATATTCGGATATTATACTGCCCTGCAATGTGGGCAGCGTCGCATTTCATAATTCAGTGATCGCCCCGATGTTTGTAGCCGATTACATCATAAGCGCAGTCGCCATTAACGTTCCCGAGAAAACAAAACAGCGTCTGGATAAGCTGGATTCAATTCTTAAGGAAACGAATTATCATTTAACTTGAAAATGTTTCTCTGTCGTTCATTCCTTCGGCAGCTTTCGGCAAAACTTATACATGCGCGCGTCAGCGAATTAGGGCCGTCCCTTCACAGCGGGCCTTGTTTCCTGACGTTTTTTCGTTTTGTTCGGCACATCTGAAAAAAGGGTTTACATCAAAAAAAATCAATGTTACTATTACGATGAAGAAAGTAATAAATATTACATCGTTATATTAATGTTGTTATATTTACTACTTTTAAAATTATAGCAGGAAGATGGGGAATCATAAATGACTAGTTTGTATTCCGGGAATAATCCGCCTTTATTGTCTGAAGACATCATCAAACGCGCCAAACTGCTAAATACGACGCTGCTCAGCGATGTAATGGGCTGCGCCGGCGCCATGGATTATGCGATCAAACCCGTCGCTTCCGGGATGAAGGTGTTCGGCACCGCGATGACCGTTAGCTTAAGACCCGGCGACAACCTTTTTCTCCATAAGGCAATTAGCATCGGGCAAAAAGGTTACGTATTGGTTGCGGATGGGAAGGGACATGTTGCAAACGCTTACCTTGGGGAGCTAATGGCCGAAGCAGCAAAGACGTTAGGGCTGGAAGGTATTGTTATAGACGGGGCGGTGCGCGATCGTGAGGCACTTTGTGAATTGAATCTCCCGATTTTTTGCAAAGGCTTCGTTCCTAACGGGCCGCATAAAGACGGACCGGGCACGCTGAATACACCGGTATCGTGCGGCGGAGTTGCCGTGCAGCCTGGCGATTTAATCGTCGGCGATGACGATGGCGTTGTTGTCGTACCGAGAGACATGATTGAAAGCGTGCTGGGCTTGGCCGAGAAAAAAGCGGATTATGAGGAGAAACGCAAGCAAGCGATAAGAAGCGGCAATGTCGAGCCCGCGTGGCTCAAAGCGAAGATGGAACCTTTCGGCTTGTAGTCCGTGGGGCAGCAGCCAGAAGGAAATCAATTGAAAGGATAAGTGAAAGGATAAGTGAACATGCAACTGGGATTTATCGGCTTTGGAGAAGCTGCTTTTGAAATGTCGTCAGGACTAAAAGAGCAAGGTTTTGGAAAAATTATTGCATATGACCCGCTGTGGAATCATCCTGTATTCGGCTCGCTTGTAAAAGAGAGGGCGTTTAAAGCTGAAGTGGAACTAAAGACCGAATCGGAGGGGGTCTTGGACCAGGCAGACATTCTCATCGTCGCCGTACCCGCGGACAAAGCATATGAAGTGAGCGATACATTAAAACCGCATTTAAAAAAGGGTTGCATTTATGTTGATGTATCCGCTTCCAATCCTGATGTCAAAAACAAAATAAGCGGCAACGTCAAAGAGAAGGAAGTTTGCTTTGTCGATGCGGCCATGATGGGGCCTTTGCCGGTTTACAGGCATAAAGTTCCCATCCTTGCAAGCGGTGACGGAACGGACGCTCTGATCCGGCACATGTCGTCTTACGGAATGGAAATTAGCAAAGTTAGTGAAAATCCCGGGGACGCCTCCGCGGTAAAATTAATCCGCAGCATTTACATGAAAGGCACCGCGGCTCTTTTGATTGAAATGCTGGAAGCAGCCCATCGTTTCCAGGTCGAGGACTTGGTAGTTGGCTCGATCGGCGAAACGATGGACGGCAAAAGCTTTGAGCAAAGCATGAACCGGCTGGTGACGGGAACCTCGATCCACGCCGTAAGAAGAGCGGCCGAACTCGAAGGCTCTATCCAGATGCTGAAGGCAGCCGGGTTGGATTCGTTAATGTCGCAAGCGGCAAGGGATAAACTGCGCTTGCTCTCCGACTTTAACCTGAAGGAAAAATTCGAGGGCAAAACACCGGCGAAATGGCTGGATGTCATTACGGCTATGCAACGGCAATGAGGTAAAAAGTATTTTATAGACGGGAGGAGTATTTTTTTATGAAAAAAATGGCTGCGCTTACAGCAGTTTGCGTTTTGGGATTAGGTACTTTGATTGGCTGTACGGCGAAATCGCCGGTCACCTCCAAAAAAGGTGGCGAGCAGCAGGCGGGCACTCAAGCTAGTACCACGCAGTTGGATTATCCGAAAAAGCCGATCACGTTGATTGTTTCGTTTGCGGCCGGCGGCGGTACCGATCTCGGTGCACGTTTGTTGACTCCTATATTGGAAAAGGAACTGGGGGTTCCTGTCGTTGTAGAAAATAAGCCGGGCGGAGGCGGCTGGATCGGTTATTCCGAGCTGCTTGGGGCGAAGCCCGACGGCTACACGCTTGCATACGTAAATACGCCGGGCCTCATTACCGGTTATGTTAATCCGACGGCGAAGCGCAAAGAAAACTTGGACAGCTTCGATTTTATTATTAACCATGTTCTCGATGCAGGCGTTATCGCCGTCCGCACGGACGACAAACGGTTTTCCAACATCAATGATCTGGTCGAATACGCCAAGAAAAACGAGCTTTCCGCAAGCAGCAACGGTGTCGGCTCAGGGAACCATTTTGCTTCCCTGCAAATGAACAAGCAGCTTGGCACCAAATTGAGAGCGGTTCAATTCGGCGGTACGGCGGAGGCATTGACGAGCGTGCTTGGCAGCCACGTGGACGTGCTTATGGCGAAAGTCGGGGAAGTGGTGGAGCCGATGAAAGAAGGCCAGTTAAAGGTGCTTGCGGTCATGATGCCGAATCGCGTGCCGCAGCTGCCGGATGTGCCGACGTTAAAAGAAGCGGTTGGCGTGAGTATCGACAATTACTCCATTCGCGGCATCGCCGGACCGAAAGGCATGGATCCGCAAATCGTCGCCAAGCTCCAGGACGCGTTTGAGAAAGCGATGAAAAATCCGGAGCACGCCAAGAAGATGAGCGACATGGGATTAAATATCGACACGACCAAAGGTGCAGACTTCAAGCAAATGCTGAAAAAAGAAGAAGCGAGCGTTAACGAATTAAAAAGCTTGCTCGGCTGGTAAGGCGATGGATGCAATTTATATTAAAGGACGTGTCTTCCGTTGAAAAATATAAGCGTTTATATGGCTGTCTTCTTTCTTCTTTTTAGTGGCGTCATGTTCTGGGAATCATTATCGATGAGCTACTACAGTGAGTACGGTCCGGGTCCCGGGCTGCTGCCGCTGTGGGTCAGCGGCTTTATTTTCTTGTTATCGGCGGTATATCTTGTGACAGCGTTTAAGAAGGACATTATTCTTTTTGCCCGTGTATTGCCGAAAGGAGAAGGGCTTGTCAACGTGCTCGTCTGCATGGGATCGCTCGTGCTTTTTATGGTTCTGGTACCGTTGACGGGTTTTTTGATCGGTAGCACCGTCACGTTGTTCATCCTTTTCATGCGCGGCTACAAATGGTATTGGAGCCTAGGATTTTCCGCTTCCGTCGCCTTTATCATATTTTGGGTATTTGGCGTTATGCTGCAAGTACCGCTGCCGGTAAACGATCTTGGTTGGTAGGAGGAGAATGCATCATGGAATCACTTGGGTACTTGCTGAACGGATTTGAAACGGCGTTAACCTGGACCAATCTGCTTTATTGCCTGATCGGCGTCACTTTCGGGATGTTTATCGGGGTATTGCCCGGGCTTGGTCCGACGGCCGGAACGGCGCTGCTGCTGCCGCTGACTTTTGCCTTGGAGCCGGTTTCAGCTATCATTATGCTCGCGGGCATTTATTACGGCTCCATGTACGGCGGGACGATCACCTCAGTGCTGATCAATACGCCGGGCGAAGCCGCTTCCTTAATCACCTGCCTGGACGGGTATCCGCTGGCCAAGCAGGGACGGGCGGGCGCGGCGCTAGGCATCGCAGGCATCGGGTCGTTTATCGGGGGCATTATTTCCATTATTGGTCTGGTGTTAATCGGTCCGTTTCTCGCCAAACAGGCGCTTAAGTTCGGGCCTCCGGAATTTTTTGCGCTTGTCATTTTGGGGCTATCCCTGCTGCTTGGTCTCATGGGAAAATCGCTGCTGAAAGGGTTGATCGGGGCACTTTTCGGTCTTTCGCTAGCGTTTGTCGGCCTGGACCAAAGCTCGGGCATCGTCCGGTTCGGCTTCGGGCAGACAGAGCTGATGAAAGGCATCGATTTTATTTCAATCGCGATGGGGATGTTCGGATTGTCCGAGCTGTTTCTCAGTGCGGAAGCCAGCTTGCGCGGCAAAGCGCCCGAGCCTCCGAAGGTAACAGGGCTGCTTCCTAAAAAGGAAGAATGGGTACCATCCATGAAGGCGATTAGCCGAGGAAGTGTTCTCGGCTTTATTATCGGGTTAATTCCGGGGACCAACTCGGTTATCCCGACAATTTTAAGCTATTCGATGGAAAAAAAGCTGTCGAAAAATCCTTCCCGCTTCGGGAAAGGCGCTTTGGAAGGGGTCGCAGGTCCGGAGACGGCGAACAATTCGTATTGCGGTGGCGCGCTGATTCCGCTGTTCACATTAGGCATCCCGAGCTCCCCGACGATTGCCGTATTACTGGGCGCGTTTATTATGCATGGTCTTACGCCGGGGCCTACGTTGTTCCAGAAAAACCCGGATCTTGTTTGGAGCATTATCGCCAGCATGTTTATCGGCAACGCGATCCTTCTCATTATGAACCTGCCGATGGCCAACCTGTGGGCACGTATTACGATGGTTCCGTTCAAGCTGCTATTCCCAATCATTATCATGATTACGATCGTAGGCACTTACAGCTTGAACAACAGCATGTTTGACGTAGGAGCGATGCTGGTGTTCGGAATTTTAGGCTACCTATTTAAAAAGGCGGAAATTCCGCTGGCGCCAGTTATTTTGACCTTTGTACTCGGAAGCCTGCTGGAGAAAACGTTATTGCAGTCGCTTACCATTTTCCAGGGCAGCTTTTTGGGCTTCTTTACACGGCCGATCTCCGGAACGATTTTAGTGATTGCTGTCCTTTCGCTAGTATTCAGCATTGTTTCTTCGGTAAGAAACAAGCGCATCATTACAGAAGATGTGGAGATGTAGCCTTTCAGCAAAATAAATCCGTTATGTACCGCGTTCTTTGAGCGGCGCCGGGTTCTCGCACACAGGACTTGGCCGCCGCTTTCGATTAACACTTCATTTAGCCGCATGAAAAAGGAAGCCAACAAATGCTATTTTAGTTGCCTTCGGATCGCTTGGCTCCATATTAGGTTTTTTTCCGGGTTTTTGGTCAAACGCATTGTTGTTTATGTTAAGCACTTTTTCCTTGCGGGAGAAGCAGTCTAAATCGGGAGGAGAACAATCGCATGGCAGAACCTACCGGCTTTAAAGTGAACCATGAGAAGCTTGAACAATACGTGAGCGCTCTTTTTCAAGAAGCGGGAATGGATGAAGAACAGGCGGCGATCATCGCGAGGCACCTAGTGTTAGCCAATTTAAGAGGCATCGACTCCCACGGAGTCAGCCGGGTTGATATTTATACGAAAAGGCTGGACTACGGCCTGGAACGAAAAAAGACGGCGGTGCGCATTGTTAAAGAAACCGCGTCCAGCATGCTGATCGATGGCGACAATGGAATGGGCATCGTTTTGGCATCAAAAGGCATCGAGATTGCGGTCGAGAAGGCGAAGGGAACGGGACTTGCGGTCGTCGGGATCAAAAACTCGGGCCATTGCGGAATGCTGGCGGATTACACGCAATATGCGGCACGGCATCAATGTCTAGCTCTCGCCACGACCAATGCGCCCTCGAATATGGCGCCTTGGGGCGGGAAACAGGGCTTTTTCGGCACCAACCCGTTCTCTTACGGCGTGCCGGCTGGAGAAGAACGGGACATTATTTTCGATATGGCGACAAGCGTCGTCGCACGCGGAAAAATAACGTTAGCCCGGAAAAACAAAGAGCAAATTCCGTTAGGCTGGGCAATCACTAAAGAAGGAAAGCCGACAACCGATCCTGACGAAGCTTTGGACGGTCTGGTGCTTCCCGTAGGGGGCCCGAAAGGGTACGGCTTGGCGTTTTTAGTGGACGTTTTATCGGGACTCCTCACCGGCGCGGCATTCGGACCCTATATAGGCAGCTTGTACAAAGATTTGGACCGGAATCAGCGGATCGGCCAGTTCTTTTTTGTCATGAGGGCAGACTTATTTGAACCGTTGGAGGAGTTCAAACGGCGGATCGATCAAATGATTCGCGAAATCAGGCAAATCCCGTTGGCGGAAGGGTTCGAGAAAATTTACATACCGGGGGAGCTTGAGCATGAGAAGGCGGAGGAAAGAAAGATGAGCGGCATCCCGCTAACCGGTTCCGTCCTGCAGGAGCTTGAAGCGGTCGGCAAGCGGTACGGCATCGATTGGCCGCTTTAATAAGTTGAACCACTATGCGGGCCCATTGCATTCCAAACGGGATGGCCTTGCAGCTTCAGACATTTTGTTCCCAAGTTTCTTTGATCATATGGGCCTTCAGCTGGAAGAAACTTGTGAACCAAAATTCGCCTGCAAGACCATTCCCTTTTTCCATTTCATTGGGCTTCTCTCCGATGTTCTTTGGTTCAACTAATATAGATCCTCGATAACGTGTATGCCGTAGCCGGTGCGGCCGGAGGAAATTATGTATTAATCGGGCTCGGCTTGTTGATCAGCATACCGTTAATTATTTGGGGAAGCCAGCTGATAATGGGATTAATGAACCGGTTCCCGATCATCGTTCTGCTCGGTGCTGGGCTGCTCGGTTATACGGCGGGCGAGATGATCGCGGGTGACAGTCTGGTAAACCGGCTGGCGGAAGCTATGTTTCCGCAAATTCATTACATTTTACCGGCCGGCATGGCCCTGGTTATTGTAGTGCTCGGCATCATGAGTAAAAGAGCCGAACACCGGACGGAGAAAGCGGAAGGCACTTTGGAATAATTCGAACAAAGCTCCAGCTGGCCATCAAATAAAACTAAAAAACAATTAACAATTGTATGTGAGCGCCTCAAAAAATCAATGGGAAAAAGGCGGTTAAAAGAAACCAAAAAGTTCAGGAAACCCCGAAGATTGATGAATGACGAATTTCTGAGCCGAAGAGGAGGGGCCATGCGTTATCGCATGGTGGCTGTCGGGTGACAAGTACATTATCTCATTAATTGCCGCGTAAATCGCGGCATTATTATTTTTTGGGATAAAGTTCTTGTCAAAACCAAATTCGCCATTCATATCGATTTTTCATAAATGATCATCGTATTTTTACATTTACAGTCCAGTTTGTCAGGCATATGATTAATTTATCGAGAATGCCTTTTTAAAACATCATCACAAGCTTCAGCGATACTATAACGGGAGGATAAGCATGAGCAGCAGAAAACTAAAAGTAGGTGTGGTCGGCTTGGCTGTAGGGGCAAGTCATGTCAAAGACTACGCTAAAAGTGACACCGTTCAAGAAATTGTGCTGTGCGACGTGAATGAATCAAGACTGCACGAGATCGGCGATAAATATAACATATCCAAAAAATATACGGATTTCGATAAAATGCTGAAGGAGGAAAAGCTGGACGCCATCAGCGTAGCCGTTCCTAATTTTTTGCATATGCCGTTTGCCATTCGGGCGATGGAAGCGGGAGCGCATGTGCTGTGTGAGAAACATGGCGAGAAATGAGGCAGAGGCGAGAAGCATGCTGGAAGCCTCTCAAAAGCACAACAAGAAGCTGATGATCAACTTCAATCAGCGATTTCAACAGGAATGCCAAACGTTAAAATCCGTGATCGACGAAGGCAAACTCGGCGATATCTATTATGTACGTACGGTGTGGCAGCGCAGACGGGGGCTGCCATGGTGGTATCCGCTTTCAAGCGGAAAAGAAATATGCGGCGGCGGGGCCATCATTGATCTCGGCGTCCATGTGCTTGACCGTGCCATGTGGTTTTGCGGGTATCCGGAGCCGGAATGGGTACTGGGAAACACCTTTTGTAAGGTTTCCAAGGACGAGGCCATGCGCAGAGGCATTCCGAATTTCGAGCTTGAAGACATGGGTGTCGCCATGTTCCGTATGACAAACGGAACCATGCTTGAACTAGAAGCATCCTGGGCCAGCAACCGTGAGAAGGAGATCATTACAACGCGGATCTACGGCTCCAAGGGCGGTGCGGTTCTGCATACAACCGTTGGAGAGGGTAATGCGGCCTATAATAAAGTGTTTTTGGAAACCGACGGAGAGATTCATGACATTCCTATAGAAGAGTTAAGGGTTTCCAAGATGCCGAACGTTCGGCAAGCGTTTCTGGATGCCATCGTCAAAGATGAGGAGGTGCCATGTACGCCGCAGCAAGGACTTAGGATTACCCAAATGTTAGATATGGTTTACTACAGCGCTGAAAAAGGTATGCCAATCAGAATTGAATCATGGTCGATGTAAATTAGGATTCAAGTACGGAATTTTCTTGGCGATAAGCCTGTCTTGGATTGAAAAAAACGAGAAAAGTTGTAGATATCGGAAAAACCGCAAGCGTTCGCAATATCCGTGATACTGAGAGTAGACATGCGCAGCAGCGTTTTGGCCGTTTCCAGTCTGCAATGCTGCAAATAGGCGTAGGGCGTAACGCCGCGTTCCTGTTTGAAAATGCGTATAAAGTGATCTGTCGTAAGAGAAAAATGCCGGGCGAGTTCGCTTATATCATATTGCTTCTGGGGATGCTGTTGAAACATGCGGCACAGCTCATCTATTTTTAATGAATAGGCCCCGGCCGATGTTGGCGGTTTATTCTGATATTCCGTAATAAGCGCTTGCAGCCATACTTCCATCTGCGGCAAGTTATTTCTTTCTTCGGCTAAACGAAAGCGATTGAGAAGCTCCAATACGAAATGGTATTGATCAAAATGGCGATGCTCAGGCAGGTCACCTAAGACATCCGGATTCCGCAATGTAAAATCAATATAACGAACGTCAAGACTGGCAGGATCATTCTGATGGGCATTGACCGCCTTCTTATAATCGATAAAGAAAACGTCGCCGACACTTAATTTGTAGCAGTTCTTGCCCAGCATGATCTGGCCGTTTCCGCCCCAAACGCTCCACAAAGTAAACCCTGGATGACAACCGACGGGAACATTCCATTTCCATTCCGGAACGCAGTGCTTCCCGTAATGCATGGAGAGGATATCCATATGCTTCACTCCGGTTATTAGATATCGATTTTTCATAAAAGTCTATTAAATTTTTACATTTATAGCCCAGATTGTCAAGCGTGAAAGAGCTTACATTAAAAGAAGGAGTGATTTGAAATGAGAACTTATCGTTTACAGCAGTTGGCCGATGTTACGGAAGGACATATTTTGAAAGACATTATGCCGGGGGATTACATTTCTCACGGCGGGCTTGCCTTCGAGAAGCCGGGGGCACGCGCTCATACGAATGACGGTCCGGGAGGCATCGACTATCATGTGCACGAAGATTGCGAAGCTTTCTTGATCCTGCAGGGCAGGGGCGAGGTTGAAATCAATAAACAGCACATGTATCCCGTAAAGACGGGAGACGTCGTCATTATTGAGCCGGGAGAGGACCATCATCTCATTTCAAGTGTGGAAGATCCGATTGTCGTCGTCTGGTGTCACGCCGGTCCGTCCCGACATAAAAATCAAATGTAAAGAAGCGGTGAAGGAGCTTGGCTTTGACGATGAACCTATAAAGTTAGGGAGTCCCTCAGGGGACTCCGTTCTTGAACGGGTGAGTGGAATTTCGGACTGGCTTGAAAGCGCTTCATAATGGCCTATTACTGAAATGAATTGAAAGCGAGGTTAAGACATGGACAAAGCCAGAATTATTCAAATCGGTACAGGATTGCATGGACTGCACTGGATCACAACCATCCTCTCAACGGAAGAAGTCGAATTGGCGGCAATCGTGGATGCGAGCACGGACAACTTAGAGAAGGCGCAGCCTCTGCTGGGTGGCCGCGCTGTCCCCGCTTATACGGATTACAATGAGGCGCTTCAGGAGACGAAGGCGGACATCGCGGTGGTGGTCACCCCTCCCGACACGCACAAAAAAATCATGGAGGATATGCTGAATGCGGGACTCCACGTCATTATGGAAAAACCGATTTCCTCGGATTGGAACGAATCCATAGAAATGGCGGATTTCGCCGACAAAAGAAGCAAGTATGTCATGATCAGCCAAAATTACCGCTGGAATCCCGTTGTGCAGGCGGTCAAAGCCGCCGTGGATTCCAATGCTGTCGGCCGTATTGAGGAAGTAGAATGGTTATTCGCTCGCAATCATACGGCATCCAGCTCGTTCGTCGTTTGGCGCAAGCAAATGGAAGAGATGTTTTTGAAAGAAATGTGCGTTCATCATTTCGATTTGATGCGATATCTCTTAGGGACCAATGCGGTATCTGTCTATGCCGAGAGTTCGAGTCCATCCTGGAATTTTCTCGATAGCAACGGAGCCGTTTCCGCCATTATCCGGTTTGAACAGGACGTGATGGTTCACTATTACGGAAGCTTTATCAATCGCGGAACCGATACGCCTTGGCACGGTTATTTCCGTCTGATCGGCAGTGATGGCGCGATCGAATCGTATGACGAACCTCCTGTCATCATAAAACTGGATGGATCCAAAGAGCGTATTCCGCTGCCGGATATGGCCTGCACGGGACTTAAGTATTCGCTGGTCGAGATGCTTCAATCGATACGGGAAGGCCGTAAACCGAGCACCCATATAGGCGATAATCTGCATAGCTGGGAAATGGTGTGCAGGGCGGTCGATTCGATTAAAGCGGAAAGAAGGATCCGATTTTAATCATGATTACCCGATGCCCTGTTTCAACTGAAAACTTACCATACTGAGGGGGAAGAACGATGTTGAAAAAAATGACGTCACTTTCGATTAGTATGTCCTTTTGCTCACTGCCGCCGCTTGCGGAGGTGCAGAACCGGCCGGCCCATCCAACAACAGCTCCGCTGCCGATGGCTCAAAATCCGATACCAAGGATGCGAATGTGACCATCCGTTTTGCGACATGGGATACGGCTAGTTCCCTAGAAACGTACAAAGCGGTCGTGGCTGGTTTTCAGGCTAAATATCCGAACATTAAAGTACAGGTTGAATCCGTGCCGGACAGCTATGAGCAGAAAATATTCACATCGCTTGCAGCCGGTAATGCTCCGACCTGAGCGATTTTCTATAACAAAACTTTATTCGACAACGTTCCTTATCCGAAAGACGATTGGACGTATGATGATTTCTTGAATGCAGCACAGAAGCTAACCGGTAACGGGGTGTACGGCTTTGTTACCAAGCCAAAAATACGTATCATTTTATGTAGAACTTATTATTTCATCATCGAAAAAAGAGCTATATAATGTATGACACCATATATGTCGGGTGACAAGAACATTATCTCATTAAATGTCGCGTAAATCGCGGATTTTTTTTTGTTATGGGATAAAGTTCTTGTCAAATCTCAATGACAAGAACTTTATCCCATTCCCGACAATGGTTACATAACATCGTAATGACGAAGTTTAGTACCAAAAAGCTTATTCCGACCAGCTTCCTTCAATCAATCATTTGCTGCAATAGCCGGCGATGTGCTTTAAGCATCGGCTAGCAGGAATTCAAAAAGATGAACTTAAAGTATTGGATATTGGATACACTTGAAAGTCATCCAGACTCTAGCGCCTATAGAACAATTTTTTACGGAGATATTATAGGGTGTCCGAATAGTGGGATGGGTGCAATGGTTGTAAGTATCGATGGAGTTGTTCATGCTATTAACGGTATTGCGATTGGATATTATAAAAACCTCCCGACATATACTGGAGAACACTTTGATGAGTATGTGTTGGCTTGTAGAAAGGGGTTAGAGGAGACCAAACTGGATCCAGTAATTGAACCTTGAACAAGGATTAATTTGAAGGCATATCACGTTTTGATTGCTCTCAGTTGAATGTAAGGATGCCTTAGAAAAGTAACCAATTGCAAGACGACAAGAACATATATCGTTTGCCGAAAAAGACAAGAACACATATGGTTAACCGTGATTGATAAGATCCTCAATACATATGTAGTTTTTAGCGTCAAAACGAGTTACGGTTACAGAAGTCCATCCTTCATTACGGCAACGGTTTATTTACTACTGTTCCCATCTTCGGTTCCCTTCTTCGCCAGCAGCGCCAATTTGTTGTCTAGCATCCGGGCGAGAAGAGACTGCGATTGTTCCAATTCTCTTTTCCTATGGTCCATCTCCTTCATCTTCTTCCGCAAAAATTCAATGGCCCGGGAGAGTTCAAGTTTGTCTACTTCCTTCAAAATAACTTTGATTTCCCTTATCGTAAAACCCGCAGCCTGAACCCTTTTGATCAGTAAAAGGTGTTCGACCGCTTCCTCGGTATAGTCGCGATAATTATTGTCTCTGCGGTCAACGTGGCGTCTATCCAGCAATCCTTCCTTCTCGTAATAACGAATGGTCGGCGGATTTAACCCGGTCTTCTGTGCCAGCACATGAATTTTCATACTTTCCTCCCATGTAAGGCTTGACCTTCAAGTAAACTTTATAGTTTATACTTTAGAGGTCTAATGGAACCTTGTCAAACCCATTGGCACAATTGTCGATCAGAAGGAGGAGCTGTGAATGAACGCTCAGAAAAGAAATTTACCGACCAGAGCTGTAGTTTTGGGGGGCGGTGGCGTGACGGGCATCGCATGGGAGGTTGGCGTCTTAGCGGGACTGCTCGAATCCGGAGTAGACCTCCATCGAGCAGACGTGATCATCGGAACGTCAGCTGGTGCATTTGTCGGAGCAGCCTTGGCCAGTGGATACGACATGAATAATCTGTTTGTCGCCCAGTCGGAAACGAACTCGGCCGAGATACCGGTCGCCGCGTCCGATGAATTGAGGCAAGCGTGGTATCGGGCATTTGCCACGGGAGGAAGCGATCCGCGAAAAGTCGGGGCAGAATTTGGCCTTATCGCCAAAAATAATCCCTCCCCCGTATCGCCTGAACAGCGGCGCACCGTGGTCGAGAGTCGCCTTGTGACCAGAAAATGGCCGGCGAATCTTAAGGTGACCGCCATCGATGCCGACACCGGGCAACTTCATACTTTCGATCATCAATCGGGAGTTTCTTTGCTCGATGCCGTGTCGGCCAGCGGAGCCGTTCCGGGAATTTGGCCGCTTGTATCGATCGGTGACCGCTTCTGGACCGACGGAGGAATGGTGTCCACGACCAATTCACGACTAGCTGAAGGCTACGAACGGATCGTGATTCTCTCTCCGATGCCAAATGGTTATGGCTCCATCCCGGGAGCAGCGGAAGATGCGGCAAGCATGCGTACAAGCGCGGACGTTTATCTCATAACTCCCGATGAGCGCAGCGTTGTGGCCATCGGCCCAAATCCATACGACGCGGCCCGCCGCAGCGTAACAGCGATCGCCGGGCGGGAGCAGGGATGCGCTATCGCCGAAGCCGTTCTGACTATATGGTAAGATTCTTTCCTAACGGACGATTTCGCTCGTTCATCTACCCGAGTGCAAAGGCCCCCTCAAAAATCCACTTTCTCTATTAATTCTTTACTTTGTATTCTCTTAATTACTTGACAAAAGGTAACTAGTTAGATAATTTAATACATAACCAGTTACCTATTGGAGGGGGTGGAAAAATGAAATTACCAATCAAAAAAGAAATCACACCTAAAGCATATATTTATGGATCAATTTTCTCATTATCTAATCGTTTGCAACTTTTAGGTGATAGAAGATACAAGGAGCTTTCATTAAAACAAGCTTTTGTGTTGTGGAATATCTCTCTTTTTGATGATTACTTTCTTAACCTAAAAGACATTGCTCATATGGTTGGTACTTCGAGTCAGAATGTGAAAAAAATCATTAATATTCTTGAGAAAAAAGGTTTTGTAAAGGTAGGAAAAGATGAATCTGACAGAAGGAGTTTGCGTGTTGCTTTAACAGCTAAGGGCAAAGTGTATTACTTGGAAAGAGGTAAGAAGGAAGAACAGTATTTGGAGGAGTTGTTTGCTGACTTTGATGATGAAATGCTTATGGGATTGTATCGAGGACTAAATAAACTTATGGAAAAAACAGCTCAAGAACAAGGAGGAAAATAATATGGCAGTTTATATGAATGAAGTATCGCGCACCTTCGGTGAGTATTTACTAATTCCAGGTTACTCATCTGTAGAGTGTATACCGGCAAATGTTAGTTTACAGACACCCTTAGTGAAATTTAAAAAAGGAAATAAACCTCCTATGTCTTTGAATATTCCTTTGACATCAGCAATTATGCAGTCTGTTTCTGATGATACAATGGCAATATCTTTAGCAAAAGAAGGTGGACTTTCTTTTATTTACGGAGCACAATCTATTGAAAGTCAGGCACAAATGGTTGCTCGTGTTAAAAGTTATAGAGCTGGCTTTGTTGTTAGTGATTCTAACATATCTCCTGAAGGTACTTTAGACGAACTGTTAATGTTAAAGAAGAAGACAAATCATTCGACTGTAGCAGTAACAATTGATGGAAGTTCTAGGGGGAAATTAGTAGGCATTGTAACTAGTAGAGATTATCGAGTTAGTCGGATGACTTTAGACACTAAAGTTAAAGATTTTATGACACCATTCGAAGACTTAATCTGTGGTAATAAAGATACCACATTAAAAGAAGCGAATAATATTATATGGGAGCACAAATTAAATTGCCTACCAATCATTGATGAAGAACAAAGATTGATTTCTATGGTATTTCGAAAAGATTACAATACGAATAAGAAAAATGAGAATGAGTTGATTGATGAATCTAAAAGATATATGGTTGGTGCAGGTATTAATACTAGAGATTATGTCGAACGAATTCCAGCATTACTTCAAGCTGGAGTAGATGTTCTTTGTATTGACAGTTCCGAAGGATTTACAGAATGGCAAAAGATTGTTCTTGAATACACCCGGAAGAATTATGGTGATACCGTGAAAATAGGGGCAGGAAATATAGTTGATAAAGAAGGCTTCCGTTTCCTTGCCGAAGCTGGTGCTGATTTTGTAAAAGTAGGAATTGGCGGCGGTGCAATTTGTATTACACGAGAACAAAAAGGCATCGGGAGAGGTCAAGCTACCGCATTAATTGAGGTAGCGAAAGCTCGTGATGAATATTTTATTGAGACAGGAATCTATGTACCAATTTGTTCTGATGGAGGTATTGTACACGATTATCACATTACATTGGCACTAGCTATGGGAGCAGATTTTCTAATGTTAGGAAGATATTTTGCCCGATTTGATGAAAGCCCCACTAAAAAAGTGAATATAAACGGTAATTATATGAAGGAGTATTGGGGAGAAGGAAGTACAAGGGCAAAAAATTGGCAGAGATATGACTTAGGAGGTGACGAAAAACTTTCTTTTGAAGAAGGAGTTGATTCCTTTGTGCCCTATGCAGGAAGCTTAGAAGATAATGTTGGACTTTCGTTAAGCAAAGTACGTTCAACAATGTGTAATTGTGGTTTCTTGACAATTCCTGAACTACAAAAAAATGCCAAGCTAACCTTGGTTTCCTCTACAAGTATTGTTGAGGGTAGCGCACACGATGTTCTACTTAAAGATAGTCGTCAGATTTTGTAACAATTAATTGTTAGTGAATCCCATCCCCTCACTGTCTATCATTCATCATATAATGTAAGACGACAAGAACATACACGCTTAAAAGCCGCATCGTGAAGTGACCCCAAAAAGTTAGACACGGTTATTTCATCAGGCAGCTTTCTCAGAATGAGTTCGGTACTGTACCGGACTCATTTTGATTTTTGCTTTTAACCGTTTGGTTTTGTAGTATTCAATATATTTTTTCAATTCTTCCTTGAAATGTTCCATGCTTTTAAACTCTTTATAGTACAGAAACTCTGTTTTGAGAATGCCAAAGAAATTCTCTATGACGACGTTGTCGTAACAATTCCCTTTTCGTGACATGCTTTGGAGAATGCCTCTTGACTTAAGCGCATAGTGATATTGCTTCATTTGGTAATGCCAACCTTGATCTGAATGAAAGAGAAGATGGTGCTTTTCCGGCAGACGCTCCAGTCCTGCATTCAGCATCTCAGCTACCAGAGAATATGTTGTTCGTGAACCAATGGTATAGGTAATAATTTCCCCATTGAATAAGTCCAAAATAGGCGAGAGATACAGCTTTTCTCCAAATAACTTAAACTCGGTGATGTCCGTTACCCACATCACATTTGGCGCCTCCGCCTGAACTGGCGATCCAGATGATCCGGTGCAGTCTTGCCGACTGTCCCTTTATGTGACTTATACTTTTTCATGCGGACTAGTCATTTAAAGCCCATCTCCTTAATGATCCGCTGAACCTTCTTGTGGTTCACTTTATTTACCTAGTGCTGAGATTCATCTATTAGATACTGGTCATTTTGCATTGGAAACACTTGCAAATGAGATAGGTGAGTTAATTTTAAAGAGAAATAATATCTAATACAAAGCAGTTATGCATCTCAAGCTATTGAAGTCCATTACCAACAATAAAAGAGAAAAAATATGCCGTTACTTCGTTTTGACTTTATTAAAGGAAGAGATAATGAAAGCTTAAAAAACTTTTAGATGTAACTCATGCTGTTGTTGTAGAAGCTTTTGATGTTCCGAAACGTGATCGTTACCAAATTGTGAATTAGCATCCAGTAGAACATATGATTATTGAAGATATAGGGTTACAGCTTAACCCCACTGACAATTTAGTTGGTTTATCAGTTATAAGCAAAGATAGACCAAAAGAGATAAAACAATAAGGAGAACCTATTTTTATAACGCTATCCACTTTTAACAGAACATTGTTTAATGAGATTCGATCTGACTCATATTCTAAGTTGTTTCTTCTTGCCCTAACAATAACTTTGATCCTTTCGACGACAAAATAACAAAGCGAGTTAGCACTACAAGTACGGCGAGTATGACAACTGAAAACAGTAAAATTCCATAATACATTCCAAGCCTTTCCGCAATAAATCCGAGTCCTAAAACTGGAACGCTAACACCAAGATACGCAATTGCATAGTAAATGGATACAGCGTCGGCTTTGCTCTCTTTTGGGGCAATTTCCGATACAAAATGCAAACTTAATGATGAAGTTGGACCGTGTCCAGCCCCAGCAATCAACGTACTCACCAAAAGTAACCATAGAGCATGAGTAGGGATTGAGATACTTACACAAATGATACCAATAGTTAAGAGACTGAAACCTGTAAGAATTGAACTTTTAAATGTCAGTTTGTTTAGTACAATCTGCATGACAGACGAAGAGCCAAGCATAAGAAAGACAACTGCTCCCGAAATGGCAAGATTCTTGATGCCAACTAAGGTTGTTACAAATGTTGGTGCCACAACCATGAAAAATCCAGCCACCGCCCAAGCGAGCACTCCAACAAAACAAGCCGTAAGAAATTCAAAACGAATACTTCTTGGTAATTTTGGCAGATGAAGATGAGGTTTGTCAGTTCTTTGGTGGAAAGAGTCTTTCATAGTCAAGGTAAAAATAATTGCAGGTACGAGAAGAATTAAATGAATGAAATATGGCAAACGAATTGGGAAAATTGTGTATTGAGCGACTATTCCCGAGTATAATGGACCGATAGCACTACCAATCGCAATGGCTACCGAGGCAACAAGGGATGCCCTTTTACGGTTAGTGGGTCGTAATTCAGCTAAGGCCGCTATGGCACTTCCGTTGAGAATACCTACACAGAGGCCTTGAATGGCACGAGCTAGAAATAACATCCAAGTTTCTTGAGCAACAGCGAAGATGATCGTCCCAATCGTTGCTAACAAAACGCCACTTACCAACATTTTCTTTCTGCCAAAACCATCAGACAGTTGACCGAAGATCAAACTGGATGGAATCAACACAAATGCGTAGATGGCGAACATTAGGGTTATCGTACCACTCGAAAAGTGCCATATACTGCTGTAAACCCCATAAAGCGGTGAAGGAACATTTGTCCCAAGCATGACAGCACACAATGTATACGCAATTATCCAAAACAAAACTGATTTAGAATAATTATGTCTCATAACATTACTCCTTTCTGTAGATTATTATAAGTACTATTGTTCTAGTAATACGGAACAATATAACATGGAGAAAGGAGTTTGACAATAGTTCTAGGAATATGGAACAATAAGTTCAGGAGGTTTAAAAAAATGAGGACACTTTTTCACCCGAAAATAGAGGATATTCAATTAACAATGGTGTTTCATGCCCTGAGTGATCCGACTCGCTTGGACATGGTAAGGGGAATGCTACTAGATCCTTTATTCAATTGCTCTGCTCGCTATCCGAACATCCCAAAATCAACTCGATCTCATCACTTACGAATTTTACGAGAATCGGGACTTGTTTTAGTAGAACCAGTGGGGACCTCGCAAAGTGTATCAATACGTCGTGAGGAATTAGATTCACGTTTTCCAGGACTTTTAGACACTATTACGAACACCATTAACCCTATCTGACTTGTAGTATGCGGAATGACACAAATTTCTCCTTATAGTAAACGGTAAACAGAAGCAGTGACACTAATAAGGGGAGAATTGTGTCATTAATGAGGGATATAATATAATTATTATAATAAATAATACAAAATTCGACTTTTGTGTGAATGTCTATATGAAAAAGCCCTATTAGGGCTCTTCTTGTTGGTAGTGGTGCGGCCGTGTCCAGTAACATTCATATGCGAACTTAATTAACATTTGTCTCGAACTTTATCCAACTAGTTCGTGTTTATATGTTACAGTATTGCAGTTTAGTTCGGAATCATTTACCGCTTGGCGGACCTTATGGTGTAATCCCGGCCGGTTATTCTTAGTAGCATTGTCCATTATGGACTACATCCAAGCCGCTCGTTCCTCTTTAACGCATTAGTTGCCCTAATGGCGGCTTTTTTGTGTTTTCGCAGCATTAATTTCTATATGAAACAATTTACAATTAATATAAAATTCTGTTGGTCGTTGCATTGATAACGGACCCATGGAATCCTTTTGGGGAACTTGAAATGTGAGAAGTATTATTTGCATAAATACCAGACCTTTGAGCAATTAAAGAACGACATTGATGCTTATATTCACTTTTACAATTACGAACGATTACAGAAAAAAACTAAACAGCCACAGCCCCATGGAATTCAGGGCTAAGTTTTTTCTGTAAGACCTATATTCCAATAACAGGATATAGAGGTTCAAATGCCCAACGGTGTCGGATTTGCAATATACAATAACGCCAGCTGCCGAACTATTCCTCCAAGATTCGTATCAGCCTGTCAAAATCCCGTTTTGGTTCATGTGGTATAGGAATGGACCATTGTCATCTCTGATGCAAAGTGAGTAAGATGGCGGTACATGCCGGTAAGGGAGGGAGATCAAGAACGCTGAATTGCATGACCACGACCAAAATTGTAAGCAGTTACATTTGTGGTTGAGAGGCAGGAACATTTGAAAACAGGAGGATGGGTATGAAAAGAAGACGGTTGGCTCTTATTTTAAGTGTTGCTATGGGTCTTTCATTATTCCAGCTGCCGATGCCTGCAGCATTCGCCGCTTATGATTCGCTGCCGGCGTTCCCGGGGGCGGAAGGCTTCGGTTATGCCGCTGCCGGAGGGCGCGGAGGTGAAGTGTACCACGTCACCAGCTACGACCTCACAGGACCGGGGACGTTCCATGACGCACTGACAACGGCCGGATCGACGCCGCGGACGATTGTATTCGATATTTCGGGCGAGCTCACGATCCCTCAGATCATCGTTTCAGGCAAGTCCAAGATTACCATTGCAGGCCAGACTGCGCCGGGGGACGGAGTGACGATCCGCGGCAACAACATCCGGTTTGTTAACTGCAGCGATATCATCATTCGGTATATGCGGTTCCGGATGGGGGCGCAAGGCTTTAACGACGATTCGATGTATTTGGAGGACTGCCGCAATGTGATGATCGATCACTCCTCCTTTTCCTGGGGAACCGATGAAGTACTGTCCATCAAGAGCAAAGATTACAACAATCCGAAATCCAAAAATATTACGGTTCAATGGTCGATCATTTCGGAAGGCTTGCTCACGCATTCCATGGGCGGACTGGTAGAAATGAATACGATTACAATGCATCATAATCTGTATGCTCATAACAACGACCGCAACCCGAAGACCAAGGGTATAATGGATTTTGTGAATAACATTATTTATAACTGGGGCGGTTACCCTTATGTGGCCGGAGGCGAATCTGGTACGAAAGGCTACGGTAATGTCGTCGGCAACTATTTCATCGCAGGCATGAATTCCGCCAACCCGCAATATGGGGTTGTTCGCGGTAATGAGAACTACAATCTTTATCTTAAAAACAACCGTATCGACAGCAACAAGAACGGGATTCTCGATGGAACGGATACGGGAACCGGGATGATGGAAGCGGAAAGACCTAGCCTCATCGTGCCGGAACGCTTCGAATATCCGCCGGTACATACGCAAGAGCCCGAAGCGGCTTATGAAGATATACTGAGTCACTCCGGCGCATCGATCTCTCGGGACAAAGTGGACGAGCGGGTGATCGATAGCGTGCGTCATCAGACCGGAGCTATTATCGGGAATGAAAATGATGTCGGAGGGTTTCCTCAGCTGGCCAGAACCAAGGCTCCTCTCGACACGGACCGCGATGGAATGCCGGACGCATGGGAGATAGCCAAAGGTTTGAACCCGAACGACCCTGAGGATCGAAACGGCGATCTCAATGGTGACGGTTACACCAACCTCGAGGACTATCTGAACGAACTGGCGGCTCCGGGCTTCCCTGCGAATTATCCTCAAACGCCGCCTGCGTGGTCGGGAACGCCATTCGATCCGCCGGCACAGCCCGCGACAGAGCAGCCTGAGCCGGAGCCTGCACCTAGCATGGACGGGAAAACGCTGCGAAATGTCGTCATTCACGATAACAGCGGCAGCGGTACCGCCAATGCGGCAAACTGGTCGGTACAAAGTAATTTTCAGCCTGGCGATTTTGTAGCCGGAGATCGTATGACTGGAAGCAAAACGTATAAATTTGTGACCATACCGGATGAACTCAAGGGCATGGAGTGGATTCGCTCCGCGGTAGCCTCCAGAAGCTCGACCAGTGCGGATTTGCTATCCTTCTATTTAGCTGCGGATGCGGACGTATATGTCGCCCATGATTCGAGGATTTCGTCCCGCCCGCAATGGCTGACATCGGCATACGAAGATACGGGAATGGTCATCGCCGATGACCAGCCGGTACAGTACAAGCTGTTCAAAAAGCGTTATCCGGCAGGCTCTCGCGTAGTCATGGGGGCAAATAACAACACCTCCAACATGAACTATTTCGTTATTCTGAAGCCGGTAAGCCCGGACACGAAGGCTCCAGCGGCAACGCCTTCGGGGCTTGCGGGTGAGCTAACGGCAGGGCCCGCGATTTCGCTCCAATGGGAGCCTGTCGATGGTGCGGATCAGTATTTGATTTATCGATCCACGTCGACGATGCCGTACTTTAAAGTCATCGGAAGCTCCAAATCCACGGAGTACACGGATGCCGCCACGGAGCTCGGGATTACGTATCAGTATAAAGTGTCCGCCGTCAATGCGGGCGGCGAATCCCCGCAATCGAGCCCTGTGGAAGTGCTTGCCTTCGATCCGTCGAAGCCGAAGCCGTCGGTTCCTACAGGACTGCAGGTAGCGGATGCGAAAAGTATGTCCGTAGCACTGAAATGGTCACCTGTGAATGGTGCTGTCAGCTACGAAATCTACAGAGCCGCTTTACCGAACGGCGCGTATCAGAAGATCGCGGCCGTATCCAAGGCCGCATTCACCGACAAGACGGTTAGCCCGTCCACGTCGTATTCCTATAAAGTAGCTGCGGCGGGAGTCGGAGGTGCATCCGCCCTGTCCGAGGGTGTCAGCACGACGACGAAACCGCAGGTTGCGCAACCGCAAGCGCCGGAAGGCTTGACAGCGGGTGAGGTGACAGCCGCCGCGTTCGCCATTCAGTGGAATCCGGTTAATTCGGCAGAACGTTACTACGTTTACAGGAAAGGGATCGGCGACAACGATTTTACCCGGCTCGGCAGTACGCTTTCGCCTCGTTATCTCGATGATACGGTAAGCGCGGACCGCGCCAGTTACATCTACAAGGTGACGGCGGAGAATGAAATGGGCGAATCGGCAGCATCTCGCGAGCTGGCTATTGATATGCCGCTGCCCGCGACGCCTTCGCAGCTTTTTGTCGGATTAAAGGGAGAGACGTTCGTCGGGCTTATCTGGACATCCCATGGCGGGGCGACCCAATATAATGTGTACCGGGAATCAGCAGGAGAACCGATGCAATATGTAGGATATGCCAAGGTGGATACGTTCTACGATCGTACCGTCAAGCCGGGGGTAGAATACACCTACTATATCACCGGGAAAAACGCGAGCGGGGAATCGGGGCCGTCCAATCGGGTAACGGTCAAGACGCCGGAGACATCCAAGGACATAACGCCGCCTGTTACGACGACGGACGCCCAGCCAGGCTGGCATAACACCGCTCAAACGATCAATCTGATTGCGATTGATGCCGAGGGCTCTGCTGTATCAACCTATTACAGCGTAGACGACGCTCCATTCCAGGCAGGCAATCGGATCGAGATCGGTCAAGAAGGAGTGCATACGCTCCGTTATTACAGCATTGATGCATCAGGCAACCGGGAAGACGTCCAATCTGCACAGGTGAGCATCGATCTTACCGGACCGGCCGTTCCGCTGTCCGTTACAGAATCGGTCTATCATTCGGATGCCGTGAATATCCGTCTGGATATTACGGATGCGCTGAGCGGCGTGGATCAAGTGAAAGCGACGCTTGACGGCAAAGAAGTAAGTCTGCCGATTACAGCTGCTCCCTATGAGCTATCGATCGGTGATCACGCAATGACGGTAACGGCGACAGATCATGCCGGCAACGTAACGGTTCAGCACGGGGTATTGAAGGTTGTGATGAACCGCGGTTACTTGGATGAAGCCTTACAGTCGGCGTATGATCAGGGCCTTATCACGAATAAAGGTATCCTGAACAGCCTGCTCGCCAAAGTGAACCGTATCCAAAGCGAAACGGATCCTGCGAAGATCATCAACGCGTTGAATTCGCTTGAGAACGAACTAAAAGCGCAGGCAGGAAAGCACATTGATGCGTCCTTCGCACAGCATCTGCTTTCGGATATCGATTATTTAATAAGACAAGCTAAGGATCAACCCTAAGAAAGGGTAAAGACGATTGCTTCCCGATGCGAGAATCGGGGAGCAGTCGTTTTGTTTTATTGGTGCGAAAAAAGAACCTTCAACCGCCATGTTCGGCGAAAGAAGGTTCTTAGCTTATAACCAGCCCGTTTATAATGCAGCCTTCACAGAGGCTGCTTGTCCGGCAAAAACCTCGCTCATTTCATCGGCAGGCAGCGGCTTTTGAAAATAATAGCCTTGAATCCAGTCACAGCCATGCTGTTTGAGGAATAGGAACTGCTCCTCCGTTTCTACCCCCTCGGCAATGACCGTCAGCTTCAAGCTGCTTGCCATCGCCAGGATGGCCTTGACTATCGAAGCTTTGCCGGAATCGCCGGAAACCTCGGAAATGAATGTCTGAGCCATTTTTAGCACGTCAACCTGCAGCAGCTCTAAATAGCCTAGAGATGAATACCCGGTCCCGAAGTCGTCCATCGCGATTTGCACACCGAGCCGTTTGAGTCTATGCAGCTTCTCGACGGTTTCTCTTTCTTCCTGAATCGCGATTCCCTCGGTTATTTCAAGCACGAGCAGCTCGGGCGGAAGTCCTGAGGTTTCCAGTACGGAGATCACCATATTCACAAAATTGGCTTCGTTGAACTGCCGGGGCGAGACATTGACGGATAAATGAAAGGCTGGAGCCCCCTCATTCATCCAAAGCTTCGCCTGATTACAAGCCGTGCGGATGACCCATTCGCCGATGGGGACGATCAAGCCGGTCTCCTCTGCGAGCGGAATAAATTCAGCGGGGGACACCATGATTCCGGGCGGCTTCTGCCAGCGAATCAGGGCCTCAATACCAACGAGCTTCTGACTGTCAGTATCGATTTGTGGCTGATAGTAAAGAATAAAATCCCCTTGCTCCAATGCCTTTCGAAGGTCGGTCACCATCGCCATCTTAAGAGACAGGGCCTGATTAAACTCCTCGTCATAGAAGACCGCGCGATTTTTACCAAGTGATTTCGCTTTATACAAAGCGATATCCGCATTCCTGAGCAGCGCAGATACGGTAGTTCCATCTTTCGGGTATACGGAAATCCCGATGCTTGCCGACGTACATACTTCCCCTTGCTCGAGCTGAAACGGACGGCTGATTTCCTCGATAATGTGCTGGGAAAACTCCAGCAATTCTTCCTCGGAGCAGGTTTTGCACAGCATTGTAAATTCGTCGCCGCCCATGCGGGCTACAAAATGCCGTTTATCCGCAAGTGTAGTCAATCGGGCGGCGACCGCTTTAATGAGGGCATCCCCGGTGCTGTGGCCATAGCTGTCGTTAACATATTTAAAGCGATCGAGATCGAAAAACAGAACAGCCAAGCTATGCTGCCCGCCTTCGTCTGCAGCTGCCATGTCAATGTCTTGTGCTGCCTGAATTTCAAACATACGCCGGTTGGGGAGAAGCGACAGCTGGTCGTAGGAAGCCAAAAATTCAGCTTGGCCAAGCATCAGCTGCCATTTGTGCATCAGCTTATCGTTCTCCAGTAATACGGTGATTTGCCGAATAACGATAAGCGCTACCGTAGCCGTGCTTGCAATAAAAATGGCATCCATCATTTGCGAATCGATCCGACATACCGAAAAGGCGAGAAAAACGATCGCACTGCTATAGGGCAGGAGATATCGCAGCTTCGAGCCGGCCTCCTGAGGAACTGCAATACGAGCAGTGTCGGGCTTTAGCCTAGTGGAACTCAATCCGGCGATAGCAACCAGCATAGCCGACGCGCTGTACAGAGGGTCAATCCATCCGCCGATCATGTATGTATTGGTTGTGAGCTGGGTCAAGTATAATGTATCTGTAATAACGAACACGACGAATCCCGAGGCAAAAGGGAAAAATACCTTTTTCGGATAAGGAAAGCGGCGGGTATAAAAAAGCATGAATAAGCTGATAAAGATGACCAGGTCTGTTACCGGATAGGAGGAGGTCGCCACGGCCCCCCACACGGTTGTCCTTTTAAGAAGCTGTGCAAGCTGCGGGTGAATGACGTATTCCCAGCTCATTATGCTAACAATAATAAAGACAATCAGGGTATCAAACAAAAAACGAACGCCTTGATAAATGCTCCTTTCTTTTACCAACAAATACACGAGGGCGCTAACATAGGTCATGTTTTGCAGGTTCCAGAAAACATCTCCGATGCTGGGAACCGGAGCCTCGATGCCGAGAACCCAATCGTATACAATCCACGAGAGCAGGGCAAGGATGTAAAGGATGTCCGCCCACGATAATAGACTCCAAAACCGGCGGTAATGCCCATGCTGCTTACGGGCCGCGTACCGCAGTGTGAAAAAAGATAATAAGTAAGGAATAGTCTCTATGGCAAGGATCAAGCTGGGACAGTCTCGTAAATAAGGAAACAAAAGATATTGCATAATAATAAACCCTGTAATTATGTATAAAAGCCTGTTGGGGCTGAACATATCGGTTCCCTCCTAGCTCATGCAGGTGGCTTGGTTCGTAACGGAGCGAGACTATCAGGCTCAGTAACGATAAGGCAGCACTCCTGTTGTACATTTTCTTTAAATCGGCAATCTTTTCATAGGATGCCAATTCAAGCGCTTGCAATTTGACTAAGCTTAAAGACCTAGATTTGTTTGGGTCTTGTTGCCTAATTATAATGCTGCCTCAATCCACCTGTAAATAGGAAGGATAGCAGGTCTTTTGGCGTGCAGGCTGCCAAATGTTCGAGTCAAGGGTGCACACCTGTCATACATATTGTGTAAATTCTTTACTTTGTGCTAGAATATTAACTTATTAAAGATGTTTAATAAGTAGGGGTGGTGATTATAATAAAGCAGCCTTTTATTAATCCCAAAATGATGGGCGAAAGGATTCGCCAGCTTATTCGTGCCGAGCTCTATCAAGATGCCGAATCGACCAAGGCTGAGCTTGCGCAGAACACGGGCATCAGCTTTCCTACCATCAGCAAAGTACTTGATGAAATGAATGATTCCGCAGAGGTGCTGCTAACCGGGATAGGCTTATCCAGCGGTGGCAGACGTCCAAGAACTTATAAGCTGAATCCCGACTATATGACGGGGCTAGCCGTCTATCTGGAGAAGGATTTCACCTCTTACTCGCTGCTTAATTACGTGGGGGACGTCCTCGTCCGGGAGGAATTTCCCGCTGCTCTGCAAGCTGGTCCCGAGCTCCTGACCGAGCAAATCAATACGTTCCTGACGCGATATCCATCCATGCGGGTGCTGACGCTGGGTATCCCCGGTGCGGTGGATAACGGCCGAGCGTTCCACATTCCAGGCTACGAACGGTTTAGGGATTTCAGCTTCAAAGCTTTCTATGAGGAGCGGTTTCCTCTTCGGGTCCAAGTCGAGAATGACATGAATACCACGGTTTTCGGTTATTACGACCGCACGGGCAGCGATGATTCACTCTCTCTTGTATACCTTTACTTGGGCAAGAACGGACCGGGAGCCGGGATTATGGTAAATGGACACATTGTAAGGGGAAAATCCTTTTTTTCAGGCGAGGTTTCCTATGTTCCGGTGTCCGATTCACAGAATTTCGGTCAGATGCTGGATGCGGCTAGCGAAACATATGGCAGCAATGAGAGCCGGTCGATACTTATTGAGGCGATAAGTCGCCTCATCGTCTCCTTCGCGGCCACCCTGAATCCGCATGCTGTCATCTTCAGCAGCTCGGAGCTAACGGCTACGGATCTTGTACAGATCCGACAACGAAGCGCCCTGATGATTCCGGAGGAAAATTTGCCTGATCTCGTGAGCAGCGATTGGGAACAGGATTATGTTCACGGACTTCATAGGTTGACTGTACAGAGTATGATGGCAGCGGATTGAAGAATAATCAGCTCCAGGGGGAAAAGCATGAACCATCATTCATTAAACACTCGACAAATTCATTTATGGCGTCTTGCGATTTATTTCATCTTTGCGATTCCCGGGTTCTCCATAGCATCATGGGTATCGCGTACGCCAACAATTCGTGATGCTTTGGGTGCTTCAACGGCACAAATGGGCTGGATTATATTCGGATTGGCCGTAGGCTCCATTGTGGGTCTATTGTCTGCCAGCCATCTTATAGCACATAAGGGCGGTCGCTTTGTCATGGTAGCCGGCTTGGTGGTCAGCTCGATCGGTATCGTAGTTGTCGGTATGGGCGGCTCGTGGCTGGCTAGCAGCATTACGGTCTTTTTGGGATTAGCTGTTTTCGGTTTCGGGAACGGAATATGCGATGTTGCGATGAACGTAGAAGGAACGGCAGTTGAGAAAGCGGTTCAAAAGTCGCTCCTAACCGGCTTTCATGCCGCATTCAGCGTGGGTACACTGCTAGGAGCACTGGCTGGATCGGCTTTCCTTAAGCTCGGTGTCTCAGTTCCTGTCCACATGGCGGTTGCAGGGGTTGTTATCTTGCTATCTATCGCATATTTATACAGGTTCGTACCCGCAGGTACCGGGAAGGAAACTGGCACCAACTCGATGGAGCCGCCAATGAGCGCCAGGGAACGCATGGCTGTATGGAAAGAGCGGCGTACGGTTCTGATCGGTATCATTGTACTAGGGATGGCATTTGCCGCAGCAGTCGGGATTGTGTTTTGGGGACTTGGTGCGGCGTTCGGTTTTCCGGTGGGTTTATCCGCTGCGGGAGACGATCCGCGTGGAGTGGCGGCCAGGGTAGGCGCCGTATCGACGGCCGGATACCTCGCATTTCTTGTCGGTCCGCCCTTCCTGGGACTTCTTGGCGAATCGGTTGGCCTGCTTCGTGCCCTCATTATCGTGCTTATCGCTGTAAGTGTCGCAGGCTTGCTGTCTCAAGCGGCGAAGCCTATTGGAAAGCAAACAACCAATTCCAGGGATCGTCAGGAAAAGAAATTCGAATCATTTTGAAGGCACAAGTTTGCTAGCCTAGCGTTTTATCTACTCATTTCAGAATAGTAATCCCCGTTTGATAAAGGCATTGATCCTCAAATGCCTTATCGAACGGGGATTTTTTTCATACGCAACTAATGACAACGAGTGCAATTAATGACTGTTTGCCATCATCATCATTCTATGAGTGGTAAGCCACGGCCGATCCAAGCCGATCTGAACAAGTAGGGACTATCGACGGAAATCTCCATCCCGCCGTATGATGAATCTGCAATTTCACAAGATGTCATGGAGAATCGAAAGGAAGGAAGTCACATGCAAACCAATATGAATGCGCGGGTCTCTTCACCTCCGGCAGCGAGGTCATCGACGTTGATGGGGAGGCTGGTGCGGAACCGCTGGCTCTATTTTATGGTCGTCCCAGGTCTTTTGTACTTTCTCATATTTAAGTACTGGCCCATGTATGGAATTTTTATTGCATTTAAAGACTATCAACCGTTTCTTGGCTTTTGGGACAGTCCGTTTGTCGGGCTTAAGCACTTCGAGCGCTTTTTTAGCGACTCCAATTTTCTCGTCCTGTTTCGCAACACGCTAATTCTTGCTACTTACAATATCCTGTTTTTCTTTCCGCTGCCGATCGTGATTGCGCTCATGCTAAACGAGCTGAGGCTTGAATTCGTTAAGCGGACCGTTCAAACGCTAGTTTATATTCCTCACTTTATGTCCTGGGTCGTCGTGGTTGGGATCGCCTACATCTTTTTGACGACGGAAGGCGGCATTGTGAACGATTTGCTGGCCCGTTACGGGGGAGACAAGATCAATTTTCTTGTAAGCAACGAGTGGTTCCGGACCATTATTACTGCAGAGGTGATATGGAAGGAAACCGGATGGGGGACTATCATTTTCCTGGCGGCCTTGGCAGGTGTCGATCCCCAGCTGTATGAAGCCGCACGCATGGATGGGGCAAACCGTCTCCGCCAGCTGTGGCATATTACCTTGCCGGCTATTCGCAGCACTATTGTCATTCTGCTGATCCTCCGGCTGGGAAGCTTTCTTGATACAGGCTTCGAGCAAATTTTCCTGATGCTTAATGCGATGAACCGCGAGGTAGGGGAAGTCTTCGATACTTATGTCTACTCCGTCGGCATTAGTCAAGGACAGTACAGCTTCAGTACCGCGGTCGGCTTGTTCAAGTCGTTGATCGGCTTCATTCTTGTTGTCGTGTCCAATTATTTGGCCAAAAAATTCGGAGAAGAAGGTATTTACTAGATAGGAGGGCTGAAACGTTATGCGGATCAAAACAAGCTGGGGTAGCCGGGTATTTGACAGCTTTAATATGACGCTGTTGATTCTATTCGCTTTACTTACGGTAATTCCATTCATTTATGTTATCGCCGGATCATTTGCTACACAGAAGGAATTGCTGCAGCGTGGCTTCATCTTATTCCCGACGGAATTTACGCTGGATGCATACAAGTATATTTTTTCCACGCAGACACTGGTTAGAAGCTTGCTGGTTACCGTTTATATTACGGTCGCAGGTACGCTGATCAACATTTTCCTTACATGCTTAATGGCGTATCCGTTAGCCCGCAAAGATATGGATTTCCGCAGGCCAATCCTGATGCTTGTCGTATTCACGATGCTGTTCAGCGGTGGAATGATACCTACATTTCTGGTTGTCAAGCAATTGGGAATGATCAATACGTACTGGTCCTTGCTGATCCCGGGCGCTATCAGTGCATTCAACTTAATTATTATACGGAACTTTTTTCAACAGCTGCCGGATGGACTTGAGGAATCCGCCAAAATGGACGGATGTAATGATCTGGGCATCTTTTTCCGGATCGTCCTTCCGCTATCTATGCCTGCGATCGCAACATTCTCGCTCTTCTACGCCGTAGGTCATTGGAATACGTTCTTCAGCGCTGTGCTGTATATCAACGATAGCGCCAAATGGCCGATACAAGTGCTTCTAAGACAAATTGTTATCCTGGCCTCCGGCGGAATTGGAGACTCCGCCAGTATGGGAGCAGAATATGTTACTCCTCCGGAGCAATCGGTGAAGATGGCAGTCATTGTGGTATCTACTCTTCCGATCCTGCTGGTATACCCTTTCTTACAGAAACATTTTGCCAAAGGGGTACTGCTAGGCTCGGTTAAGGGATGAAGATATAATAGGAACATGGAAAAGGGAGGATTCACAAAATGAACAGAAGACATCAGAAGACACTTGTCAAAACAGGAGCTTTGCTCGCATCCGTGACTCTGGCTCTGACCGCCTGCGGCGGGAATAATCAAGGAGCTTCTCAAGGCGGCGAAGCAGGGGGCAATCAAGGTCCGTACCAACTGACGATGATGCTGCCGAGCTACAATCCGGAGACTATGCCTGCGGACAGCTCGGTTTTAAAGCTGCTTGAGGAGAAGACGAATACGAAGCTTACGGTATCCTGGGTGCCTTCCTCGTCCTACACTGATAAATTAAGCGCCACCGTGGCTTCCGGCGAATTGCCGAAGACCTTTGTAGCGCTGGAGCCGAAGGCTTCCTTCATCGTGAATGCCGCCCGTACCGGTATGTTCTGGGAGGTCGGACCTTACTTGAAAAGCTATCCGAATCTGAGTAAGATGTCGGATATCGTTCTGAAGAACGTATCGATTGACGGCAAAATTTACGGCGTGTATCGTGAACGGGATCTGGCCCGCTTCGGTTTGATGATCCGCCAGGATTGGTTAAATAACTTGGGCTTGCAGCAGCCGAAAAATATGGATGAGCTGTATACGGTTCTGAAAGCCTTTACGACAGGGGATCCGGATAAGAACGGAAAACAGGATACCATCGGGCTTGCCGTAGGGATGCAAGGGGGAGTTATCGCCGGTTTTAAAGACATCCTGACCTATATGGGCGGCCCGAACGAATGGGAACTGAAGGACGGCAAGCTCATTCCGGCTCATATGACGGATGCCTATATGGACACCATGAAGTTCTACAAAAAATTGTATGACGAAAAGATCATCAATCAGGATTTTGCGCTCATCCCGGACGGCAGGGCCGTTATGAATAAAGGTCAGGCCGGGCTATGGATCGATAATATGCTGGACGGCCAAAATATCGAAAATAACATCAAGAAGGTTGATCCTAATGCCAAAATCAATCTAATCAACCGCATCTCCGGTCCGAAAGGCGAGAGAACCCGTGCCGGTGCCGGATACCTGGGCATGTATATGATTCCTAAGACGAGCGTGAAGACGGAAGCTGAGCTTAAGCAAATTTTGGCTTATTTTGATAAGGTTTCCGAAAAGGATATTCAGAACCTGATGAAGTATGGTATCGAAGGAAAGCAATACACGGTCGAGAACGGCCAATACAAGCAAAATACCGATGCGAAAATAAAGGCCGAAATCACAGACGGCAATCAGTTTATGATCCTGCAAAACGAAGTTATCAACTATGGAAACGAGTTGGAGAAGCTCAGTACCAAGCTGTTCCAGGATAACGCTACCTTCGCTCTGGCCAACCCTGCAGCGCCGTTTATCTCCAACACCGAGGTCGAAAAGGGCAAGGAGCTCTCCAAAATCATTCAGGATGCCACGGTAAAATTCATCATGGGTGCATTGACGGAAGCGGATTGGAAACAGGCGGTTGATAAATGGCTGCAAAGTGGCGGAAGCAAGGTCATTGAGGAAATCAATGCTGAATACGCCAAGGTTGCGAAGCCATAAGGCTTGATAATAAATAGACAGGCAGAAGAGGGTTCCGTTCTCGCGGTCCTTCTTTTCTGCCTGTCTAACTTAAATGAGGATCCCTGAAAGGGACTCGCCCCCCCATAAAGTGGACAGCATGGTCTGTTGACTAAATGGGGGCTTTTTTTTCCTCTTCCCGGTACTGTCCCGGTGTCATACCTACGATTTTTCGAAAGGAGCGGATAAAGTTTGCTGAGTTGTTGTACTGTAACCGCTCTGCGATCTCAACAATCTTCAAATCGGACTCCTTCAGCCATTTCTTGGCCATATCAATCCGATACTGCGCTAAATATTCTCCAAAATTAACCCCTGCCTCCTGACGGAAAACACGGCTCACGTAATGGGGATGGTAGTTAATGCGGGAAGCGCATTTTTCCAGCGTCAGTTCCGAATCAAATTCCCGCTGAATCATATCGATGACGGCTTCCGATATATGCTTGAACTGGGACTCCCGGCGGTTGCCGAGCTCTTGGATGTAAGGAAGGACGAACCTCGTCCAGAACCAGTCCTCCATCTCCTTGACATTTCGAAGCTTAAATAGAGCTGGGAACAAGGAGGCTTCATCCTCTGCAACCCGGTCCATGGGAATGGAAAGCTCCTGACCGAATTTGAGCAGGTCGACAAGAAATCGCAGCAGTGACAGCTGATAGCTCTGATGCTGCGTATGAGGCCGGAACAGCTCTCCGATAAAATGCTTCAAGGCTAGCTCCGACTGCTGCGGATCCCCCGCCCGAATCGCATCGAATAAGGCCTGCTCCCCTTCGTGAGGAAACCAGTACAGATTGCTCTTCTGCGGCTGTACATCTTCAATAAACAGAATCGATTCTTGCCCCAGTCCTGCCCTATATTTCAAAGAGGTCATAGCTTCATGCAGTGCCTGCTGGGTTTCTGAGAACGAATGGAAGGTACGGCTGATTCCTATGCTTATTTTGATCCCCAAATATTGAACAACCGCTTTCTGGATCTCATCGGACAGAGCGAAAATCTGTTCTTTAAAGTCCTGCCCTTCCTCGGAGGAACCGATCAGGGTCACTTGAAAGTCCGAGGTGACAACCGGCACCAGTCTTTGCTCTGCGAGTACAAGCTCACCGACGATATTATTGATGGCAAACATGAGTAAATCCCGGTTCGTCTCTTCATACCTCGTATCCTTCAGCGTGTCGATTTGGATGGCGAGTATGCACATGGAGGACCATGGCTCGTCCAAACCGTACAAGCCTAATTTTTCTTCAAATTCGGCCGGACGAATGGTCCCGTTAAACAATTTCTGCACGAAAAATTCCTTCAGCTGAACCTGCTGTCCTTTGAGTTCATTCATGATCAAGGACTGATTTCTGATCAAATAGTCGACCCGTTCTCCGATAACATGAAGCTCGCCGTTTGAATGTGCTGCATCCTTCCCTCCGTCGGCTGCGGAAGGAATGCCGACAAGAGTGGTATAAATGGATTGAATGGGGCTGTACATCCTCTTGGAACCTATCCATGCGAGAATCAGCGTAACGACAAGTATGGCCATACATACGAGCAATGTCATCCAACCAATCACTTTATTTTGTCCGTTTACTTGCTCGTTCGAGGCTAAGGAGACATAGCTCCAGCCGTTGTATGAGGATTTCCGGTAGGTTACCGTCACTGCCTCGCCATCTATCTCATCCGTATATTGGCCAAGGGCATTGTTCGCTTCGAAAAGAGGCTTCAGATAAGGCTGGTTCGACA
Source organism: Paenibacillus sp. 32352 (assembly GCF_002042965.1). GTDB lineage: Bacteria > Bacillota > Bacilli > Paenibacillales > NBRC-103111 > Paenibacillus_S > Paenibacillus_S vulneris. Next base: position 966,222 of record NZ_MZNT01000001.1, read on the forward strand.
TATTGCTTCGCAGCTTCGAACGGTCTTGATGATCTATGATCCGGAACTTTTGATCCAGAATAAACGAGCTGCCGAATTTGTCATTCTGATCCGGCGCAAATTCCTTCATCACATCGGAGGAAAGCACGACGCAAATGATCCCTTTCGGATTGACGGAGTTGAAGGGATATTTCTTGACAAAGTAGATCCTTTGGGAGGAGGATGCTGAGTCATCCGTTCCGCTTGCCCAGAAAGACCCGGCCGCTTCTTGGGAGAATGCCAGAAGCTGAGGCTTAAAGTCCGGTGAGCTGTATTCGTTAACCCCGGTGCTTGAGACCATCCAGTCCTTGCTCAGACTGAGCAGAAATACATCCTTGATGCCAAGCTCATAGGTTTGAATTTGGGAAATGCCTTTAAACAGCTCGTGTACCATTTCGAAATCATGGTTGGATATATCTTTATCGAAGGCGTTGGTAACGGTAGGGGACTGCAGCAGCTGCGTCGCTGAGTTATCAATTGTCCTAAGCGTTTGCTCGACACGCATCTGCATTTGCTGCAAAAGCTGTTTATTTCCCTCGTTTACCTTCTCCTGTACAGTTCGGGATGAATTGTAATACGCAAAGGTGCCCAGCACAATGACGGGCAGGGTGCCGATCAAGATGGAAAATAACATCAGCTTCAATAAATAGGAAGGGGATCGGAATTTCATTAGGGCCTCCAGGTGGTCGTTCATACATAACATATTAATTTTACATGAAGACCCTGTATTTAGCCATACATTCGAAAGAGATGGGGCCGTTCTATGGAAAAAGGATTCCCGGCCGCTTCCCGGTTTCCTTCCTAATTTTATCCCAAGCATCTCCCGGGCCGTGTCTCATGAAATAGGAGCGCTCGCGTTGTATGCTGGATTCAGGAAGCAAATTCCACAGTATCGGGATTTATAACCTGTTTATGAAAAGGAGAACGAAAGAGAATGATTAGAAGAAAACAAGTATCGGTAATTTCACTTTTACTGGCAGGCTGCTTGGCGTTCGGCGGCACAGCCGGCGCTTTTGGCGAGACACCGCCTGCAGGTGTGCAGATTAAGGAATTCAGCTTGCTCGATACAGCGTCGGATGTTGTCGGTTCGGCAGATTTTACACCGGAGGGCAAGAAGGACGGACACTTCAAGCTGCAGCTGAAGCTTGCTCAGAAGACCGTTATTCGTTCCGTCGTATTGCGTTCAACGGATGCTTACGGGAAGGACAATGATCAAGGGGTATGGCGAACCAACCGTGTAACTACCGGATGGCTGCTCGGTATCGTGCAGGACACAACAGTTACAACGGCAAGCGGTACAACCCATGAAAGCATCGTCGTCAACCCGGGTTTTCGCAAGGATGTGAAAGAGCCTGTCGGAGAATTTGAGGGGGATCTTACCTTCGATTTATATGCGAGCGATAACGGAACAATCAAGGAGACACAGTACTACGTGCTAGAGATAGAAACACCGCAGGGCACAGTTGTCTCCAAGCCGATCCGTTTTAAAAAGCCTATGGTTTCGGAGGGGACACCGGCGACTGTGCCAAGCCCGTCACCTTCAACTGGCCCGAATCCGACACCTGGCCCAACACCGGCTCCGTTACCGAATCCAGTGCCGACAACTGACCCAACGCCTGCTCCGGCCCCCGTTCCTGCAGATGGATCGAAGGATATTGCCATCCAAGTGTTTTTCAAAGGAACCGAGCTTCATTTTGACGATGCGCAGCCGATAGTGAAAGATGGGCGAACACTCGTTCCATTCCGGCTGTTGTTTGAAACATTAGGCTTTACGGTGAAATGGGTGGAAGAAGGAGCTGCCCGGAAAGCGATCGGAACCAAAGACGGACTCTCCATTGAATTGACGATTCATAGTACGAATGCGATCGTAAATGGAAAAGCGGTCACTCTAGACGTACCTGCACAAATCATTGACGGTCGCACCATGGTGCCTTTACGCTTCGTTTCGGAGAGCAGCGGCTACCGGGTCGCTTTCTCCAGCAGCGCCAATGTGTGGACGGTTCGGATTGAGGAAGCCAGCCCGGGCACGGATTCGGCACCAACACCAACACCAACACCAGCACCGGAGCCTGAGCCGACTCCAGCACCAGTCCCAACCCCGGTAACGGAACCTGCACCGCCCCCGACTCCTGTACCCTCTGCAGGGGAAGTTGAGCCCTATGTTGTGAAAGGCTACCTGCTTAACAAGCAGGGGAATCCAATCGCAGGAGCTGAGATCAATGCAGATAACCAATTGTTCTACGACAGCAGCTTGGGAGCGGTGACCGATGAGAACGGATATTATCGGATTGAAATGCCCCAACTTCCTACGACCTGGATTATGTCCGCAAAATTTTCCCGTGAATATAACGGCAAGGAGCAGAAGTTTTATTTAAGGTCTGACGTCGATCAACCATTCGCCGGAAGTACAGGTGCGGTTCGCAATTTTACCTTGAAGGATGTTGTGGGACATATTGAAATCCATCCCGATTTTTGGTCGTTTGACGATAGCTTGCCGCAATTCCAAATGAACGACTTGGAGGTTACCCTTACGCCGGTAGGACCATTATTTGACGGAAGTGCCGGCAAAACGATTACGACACGTGCCGATGTACTGCCGACAGGCGGCCACGGAGTGGATAAAATACCGCTCGGCCGGTACAAAATTTCCGCCACATGGAAGCCGGAGGGCCATGCTCCAATGCCCATGCTGCTGCGAGTTACAGGGACTAGTAAATATATCCAGTCTCCCGAGTTCGATTTCCATAATCCGTTGGGGACACTATCCATCTTCCTAAACCAGTTGGATGTGAAGCTCGACAACCAAAACGGAAAATAACATCAAGGTATGCACAGCCTCTCTGACAAGGGAGGCTTAAGCTGCTTTTTGAATACAGCACTATGAGTATTTAATAATGAGACAGGCTCGTGTCATTGCTAGCACGGGCTTTTTGACATGCGCTTCGAAACCGAGACTCCGCTCTGTGGAGTTATCTCGCCTTATTCAACAGAACAATCCAGAACAAGAAATCACAATTGAAGACATAGGAGGGACAGCTTTTACAAGGTATGATCAAGGTAACCGCTTACAGGATGGAATGGCTTTTTCAACGGTGAAGAAATATCTCCCATTATTACCGATGAATGGAGTTTCTGCCTAGAAATTTTGAAATAGAGCTCCTTGTGTTGAAGTATGATACTATATCCGTGAGACTCGCAAACAATCTATAAGAATGAGGAAGCAATCATGCGCAAATGGGCAAGCCCGGTATCAAGACGCAAACATATTCTGACCTTGGCTAGTCTCCGAATGGAAAGCAAGCTGATCTTGATTTTTATTGTGCTCATTATGATTCCAATAGCCTTGCTGCAATACGTGACCAATAGAAATTTTAACCAATCGCTCCAGGATAACACCCAAGCATATGTCATGGAGGTGTCCACGGAGATGATGCATCGGCTCGACGAGTACATTAAGGATATAGAGCAGTTGTCGACGATCCCCGCCTACGTGACAGAAATTAAGGAGAATTTGGAGCTGTCCAATCAATATTACGAAACCGAGCGTCTGCGCAGCCAAACGGGACTCAAGCAGCCGCTGCCTTTGAACCCCATTACGCCGACTTCAGTTGAAATCAGGCAGAAAGTGGAATCGAGCATCAATTTTCTGAACAATATAAAGGAAGAAACGACATCCGTATATCTTTTCGATAAATATGGAAATGCCTACTATCGTTATAAGAATGGCTATCGGACGGACATCAATACCCGGTATCCGGATTGGAAAAGAGCCGTCGAACAGCAAAAAGGAATTCCTGCATTAATAGGAACGGAAGAAATTATTAGCAACACCAAAGGGCGAAGCTATGTTTTTTCGGTGGTTCGGGAAGTGTTCAATGACGCCTATCAGTCGATCGGATTAATAGTCGTGGATGCAAACATGAGTACCATTGAGCGGTTCGTAAGCAGCCTGGACAAGGTCACAAGAGGCAAAACCTATATCATGGACCCCAATAATCTGGTTATTTATGATAGCGATCGTGCTTACATCACCCGCCAAATTCCGGATTCCCAATGGCTGCAAAAGGCTAGCGGTCAGCAAGGAAGCTTCGTGGATGACGTTAACGGGGTGCAGTCGCTCGTGGTGTATGTCGCCTCGGAGCGGACACAATGGAAAATGGTCATCACCGTGCCCTTGAAGGAATTAACGAAGGATGTACAGCGAAATCAAAAGCTGGCCTTTTATCCTACGATTGTTACCGTTGGCTTAGCATTAACCGCTTCCATTTTCTTATCATTCGCCGTGACGCGTTCGCTGCGTAAGCTGATTAATTTAATGAAAGTGGTCCAGCAAGGGAAATTGGAGGTCAGATACCCGATCACGGTTGACGATGAGATTGGACGGCTTGGCCATCAATTTAACCGGATGCTGGAGCGGATTCAGGATTTAATCCATGAAAATCAGGTGATCGGAGAGCGGAAAAGAGAAGCGGAGCTGGATGCGCTTCAATCCCAGATCAATCCGCATTTTATCTATAATACGCTGGAATCGATTCGAATGACGGCCGAGATCAACGACGATGAGGAAGTTGCCGATATGACGGAAATACTCGGCAAGCTGCTTCGCTACAGCATCTCCATGGGCAAAGAATTTGTAACCCTGGAGGAGGAGCTGGATCACTTAAGAAATTATATGAAGCTGCAGGAGTACCGGTATCCGGATCAATTCCGGCTCCACATTGATCCTTATGAGGATTACAGCAGCCTTCCGATGCTGAAATTGGTGCTACAGCCCATCGTAGAGAATGCCGTATTCCATGGAAAGGACGCTTCGAAGCCGATTATGATGCTTCGGGTATCCTTTCAAGTTACCGGCTCCGATATAGTCATCCTGATCAGGGATAACGGGTTGGGAATGGAGCCGGAGGTGTTGCATAACCTGCGGGTTTCACTGATGAATCCCGCGGCAGCAGGTCGAGACAAGAATAAGCGCAGTATCGGCCTTCGCAACGTGAATGAACGGCTGAAGCTGTATTATGGAGAGCATTACGGGCTAGAAGTCGATAGTATGCCCGGTATAGGTACGGAAGTGCGCCTAAGGGTTCGAAGCTTGGAAGGAAAGGAACGTTAGTATGCTCAAAATAGCGATAGTAGATGATGAAGAACGTATTCGTTTGGGATTAAGCAAAATCATTAGGAAAGCCAGCGCCCAGTATGAAGTCGTCGGCTCATACACGAATGGCATGGAGGCGCTGCAGGCTTTGACGGATCTGGAGGTCCATGTCGTGATCACGGATATCCAGATGCCCGCACTGAACGGACTGGAGCTCATTGAGCAGCTCAAAAAAATAAAACCATCGCTTGCTTTCATCGTTTTAAGCGGCTATAGCGAATTCGAATATGCGCGGCAAGCCTTAAGATTTGGTGTCAGCGAGTATTTGCTTAAGCCGGTGAATAAGCAGGAACTGTACGGCGCCTTGGAGCGGCTGCACGAAGCGATTCGAACGGAGCAATTACGCCAACAGAACGAGCAGGCGGAATCCTTGAAGAAGCTGTTAGACATACAAGGCTCCGCTGAGGAGGCGGAGAAAGCCATTCGCCATTTACCTCAGGATTTATTGGCTAAACCTGTCACCGTACTCTGCGTAAAATCCGATCTGCCTATGGCAAGAAAGGCTGTAGAGACATGGGAGAAGGAACAGTGTGCTTCTTCGTTCTTCAAGGTTCTGATGTTTTCCGAATGGGAGGCCTGCGTTGTCTGCACCCATGAGCCTATGACCGAGCAGGAACGGTATGAAAAGTCTGCAGGGCTTGCGGAATCGTTAATGAGTCGGCTTAGCGGTATTTTATCCGCGGGAATCGGACCTGCCGTTTCGGATTGCTTTAAGCTTGGCGATGCCTATCAGGAAGCAATTCGCGCGTGTGATTATGCCATCTATTCTCCATATCGAACACAGACCGTAGGCTCCAAGGATCTTCCCGCGGCTCCGGCTTCCATAGCCATAGGCAAGCTTGAGAAGAGAATGAAGTCGTCCCTGGACCTGCTGGATATTCATAAAATCCGTGAGGAGCTGCAAGCTGCCTTTGTGGAGATGGCCCAAATGAAGGCTGAGAAGAAGCGAGTTATCGAAGCCTGCTCGAAATGGATCTACTTCATTCAGCATGAAGTGCCGGAATTCCATGAGGCTGCTGCGCTGCACTTCGGCCAGGACCTCGCTGTCGAGACGCTGTTGTTCCGTCATCTTCGCTTTCATGACATTCAGAATCAAATGGTCCGTCTGGTTACGGAGACACTAACTCTGGTCAAGGATACGCGGGACGGAAGCAAGAGCCGTGTTATCGACAAAATCAAAAGAATCATTGCCGAGCAGTACCGGAACGATATTGAGCTGCCCCGGCTTGCAGACCAGGTGTACTTGACGCCAAGCTATTTGAGCAAATATTTCAAGTCGGAAACAGGCCAGACGTTAACCGAGTATTTGATCAGCATTCGTATCGAAAAGGCCAAGGAGCTGTTAAAGCATCATGCCGAAATGAAGTCCTACGAGGTGGGGGACCTGGTGGGCTATCCGGATCCCGCCTATTTCAACAAGCTGTTTAAACGCATCGTAGGTCTAACGCCAAAAGAATATAAGGATAAGGTTAGATTGCCCTAGCGATAGGGCTATTTGCTTGTCCATTTGATCGTTTTTGTGTAAAAGAAGACAAGAAATACGAATTGAGTACATTTAACAAGCATCCGCGGCTCATTATAATGAATCCATGAAAACGATATCAAACAGCCTGCCGGGGTATGCTATGTAAAAAGAGACTAGGAGATTCCTGCTAAAAGATGAAAAAGACACTATTCCTGCTTTTCTCTGTATCGCTGCTGCTAGCATCCTGCGAAGCCGATGAGATCCATCGTCCCCCGGCTGTACCGGATTCGGTGCAGGGCGCGAAGCATCCGTCCCCGGAACCGAAAGTAAAAGGGACCATCACCGTTACAACCAACCGTGTGGATTTGGTGAATGACGGCACGTTCCAGCAATATGCCAATGCGTTCAAGGCCAAGTATCCCGATGTTGAAAGCGTTGTATTCGAGCCCATCTCCAATTACGAAAGTGATATCCGAATTCGTCTTACGACGGGCTCCGCCGGCGATGTGCTGCTGATCCCGGGCAATATTGCCCAAGATCAGCTGGGAGATTTTTTTGAGCCGATTGGAGATGTGGCCGACAGCCTGGGGAAGCTGCATTTCAAAGATTTTAAAGCTTACAACCAGGACATTTACGGCATAGTTTCCGGCGTTTCCGTCGAGGGGATCATCTATAACAAAAAAGCGTTTGCCGATGCCCAGATCACGCGGCCTCCGACGACGCTGGATGAATTTTATGAAGCCTGCAGCATGCTGAAGCGTGCCGGCAAGATCCCCCTCTATGTGAATTATGGCGACCAGTGGCCCTTGAAGCAATGGAGCGAGATCTTGGCGACGATGATGAGCGGTAAAGGCAGCTTTCTGGATGAAATGACCGGTCAAGACGCCCCTTTTCAAATCGGTAACGAATTCGGAAAGTCATTGACCATTCTTCGCACCCTGATCCAAAACCGCTATGTTGAACCGGATCTAAGGAATAGCAGCTGGGAAGCTTCCAAGATGGATCTATCCACCGGCAAAGCGGGGATGTATTTCCTGGGCAATTGGGCTATCAATCAGTTAATCGGAGCGGGGGCGAAATCGGAGGACATCGGCTTTTTCCCGTTTCCTTACGATAATAGCGGGACATACCATGCTTTGATGAATAACGATTGGTTTTATGCCGTAAGCAAGGTCAGCAAGAATAAAGAGACCGCGAAAGCATGGATCCGCTTTATGGTGGAGGAATCGGGATACAATATCCGATCCGGCTTTATCCCTCCTCAGATTGAGAGAGAGTGGACGCTTCCCCAGCTGGATGAATTTTTCTCATACGGTCCGGAGCTATTTGAGAATGCGCCTGCCTCACCCTTGTGGTATGCCATAGCGAATGCATCCAAAATTGATTTCTTTGAAGGAGAGTATTTGCAAAGAGCGGCCATTGCGGATGACTTAAGCAGCAGCTTTGAGGAGCTGAACAAGAAATGGAAAGAGGGCAAATTCCGTGCCCAATACGGTCAAATGGGTGGACCGGCAAAGTAACGACATCAGATCGAGAGGAAAGGGATGAACCAAGGTGAATTTAAGCTACAAAACGCAAAGGACAGTCATATTGGTTTCCTTTTTGACTATCCCCTTATTGCTCTTAGCCATGTTCTCATATTATCCGGCAATCAACCTGATTTATTACAGCTTTCTGAAGTGGGATGGATTGACCGATAAAACGTTCGTAGGGCTGCAAAACTACAAGGAAATATTGACGAATATCGAGTATTTCGGGGTGCTTAAGAATAACCTGTACTACTTTGCAGGCGGTCTCCTGCAGACGATGTTTGCCTTGTATTTTGCCGTGGTGCTCAACTCGAAGCTAAGAGGCCGCAATGTGTTCCGGGTTATTTTGTTTCTGCCTTATATCATGCACAGTGTGGCCATCGTGTTTATGTTTCAAGCGCTTTACAATAATCAGTACGGCACCTTAAACGCGCTGCTCGACGCGGTCGGACTGGGCAGTCTGCAGCAGGATTGGCTCGGCAACAAAAAGCTGGTGAATTACGCTTTAGCCTTCGTATCGATGTGGAAATATATGGGACTCAGCATGGTCATCTTCCTGGGCTCCCTTCAATCGATCCCCCACGACTTATACGAAGCCGCAAGAATCGACGGAGCATCGACTTTTCAGCAGTTTTGGAGAATTACGCTGCCGAGCATTCGCAGGGTGATGGAGCTCTTGCTGCTGCTTACACTGACCGGTGCTTTGGAAGCGTTTGAAATTCCTTATATTATGATGCTCGGCGCCAATGGCACGGACACGTTCATAATAAAGACCGTCGAAGTCGCTTTCCAGTTCAAGGAAGTGGGCTTGGGATCAGCTATGGCTGTCATCATGCTAATCATCGTATTGCTATTTGTAGGACTTCAGCGCCTATTGTTTAAGGGAGGGGAGAACGTATGAGGGGAGAGGAATCCAAATCTATTAAATCCTTTTACTACCTGACATTGCTTATCGGAGCCTTCGTCGTATTGTTTCCTCCGTATACGATCTTTATCACATCGTTAAAGACGAAGCAGGAGTTTTTGCAAAGCCGGTTTGCGCTTCCGGAGCATTGGCTCAACCTGGATAACTATATCTATATTTTTCAGAAAACCAAAATCATCTCCACAGCGCTGCCAAATACGTTGTATATTATCTTGCTTTCCGTTGGCGGTAACATCATTCTTGGGACAATGGTTGCTTATGCGCTCGGGAGATTCGAATTCCGGCTTAAAAAATTCATCATCGGCGCTTACCTGCTGGCCTCTGTGATTCCTCTTGTGACCACACAGGTAGCCACTTACAAGCTGATGAACACGCTCGGATTAATCAATAACATTCATGCACCTATTTTATTGAATCTAGGGGCCGACGTCATTTCAATCATTATATATTTGCAGTTTAGCCGAAACATTTCTTATACATTGGACGAAAGCGCAATGATCGAAGGGGCTTCTTTGTTCCGAATTTATTGGAATCTATTTTTCCCGCTGCTGCTTCCAGCCACAGTAACCGTTGTTATTTTGCGGACGATTTACATTTATAATGATTTTTATATCCCGTTTCTGTATATGACCAAGTCGTCCTTGCAGGTGGTTTCGACCTCGATATTCCAGTTCGTCGGCCCTAACGCGGCAAGCTGGAACTATATCTCGGCTATGATTATCGTTATTTTTATTCCGGCCATTATTTTGTTCTTGTTTCTTCAAAAATTCATTTATGCAGGTGTCACGAGCGGATCTGTTAAAGAATAATCAACCTGCTAATAACAAGCTTTCTGCCACTGCCGGTATGGAAGCTTGTTTTTTGTTGTGTTCTAAGCCTGACCCAAGGCCGCAAGAGGATAATTGAAGACAAGAATTATTAACCTAAACCAATGTAATCGTTCTCTTTTCCCTATACAATCTCCTTGTAAGCGATATCAACTTGTAGAAGGGGAGTATGTATCAAATGAAGAAAGTAGTAGGAACCATGCTCGCGGTAGCTCTTTCCGCAACGGCTCTTGCAGGATGCTCGACGGATAGCACAAACGGGACCGCACCGGGGGGAGATCAGCAAGCAACCGCAACGGCAGGCGGCAACGCCAATGTCAAAGGGAAAATTACGGTGGTAACGAACCGTACGGATCTTATTAACGACGGTACGTTCGATAAATACAAGCAGGCCTTCAAGAAAAAATACCCTGGTGTGCAGGATGTGGAGTTCGAGGGGATCACGAACTATGAGAGCGATATCCGTGTCCGCTTATCAGCGAATAACGTCGGAGACGTGCTCATGCTTCCTTCGAACATCTCCACGCAGGATCTCGGTAAGTTCTTCGCTCCGGTCAATGATGCGGCGGATGCTCTCGGGAGCCTGTACTTCAATGATATCAAAGCGTATGAGGGAAAAATATACGGCATCGTATCCGGTGTCAGCACAGAGGGGATCGTGTACAACAAAAAAGCCTTCGAGAAAGCCGGCATCACTTCGATTCCAAAAACCTTGGATGAATTTTACGCAGCCTGCGAGAAGCTGAAAGCGGCAGGTATCGTCCCGATCTACATCAACAATGGCGCCCAATGGCCGATGAAGCAGTGGGGTGAGGTTCTGGCTCCGTTCATGAGCGGCAAGGCTGATTATTTGAACACGATGGTTAACACGGATGAGCCGTTTAAAGTGGATAATGAATTCGGCAAAGCCTTTACGATTGTGCGAACGTTGAAAGAGAGGGGCTATGTGGAGAAGGATCTGCATTCCAACGTCTGGGAAGCATCCAAAGGAGAGCTCGCCTCAGGCAAAGCGGGCATGTACTTCCTAGGCAATTGGGTTATCAATCAGGTTATCGGAGCTGGAGCCAAATCCGAGGATATCGGCTTCTTCCCGCTCCCTTACGACAACAGCGGCAAGCTTAATGCTCCGCTCAACTATGATTACTTCTATGGCGTCAGCGTTGCGAGCAAAAATCAAGAGACGGCCAAAGCCTGGATCAAGTTCATGGTGGAAGAAGCGGGCTATGTAGAAGCTTCCGGCTATATTCCGCCGCAAAAATCCAAGGAGCCCGGTCTGGCTCAGCTAAAAGAATTCAAATCTTATAACCCTAATTTCATTGAAAATGTAGCGACCTCCTCCAAATGGAACGATATCGGCAACACCGCAAAAATTGATTTCTTCGGCGGCAAGTACATTCAAAAGGTGCTGGAAGCCAATGACCTAAAGACGGAGCTGGACGCGTTGAACAAAAGCTGGAAGGAAGCGAGAGCTTCCGTCAAATAATCCCGCAAACAAACATAGCCTTATAAGGGGATATATAGGACGAAGCTTGCTGCCGCGGGGCTGTAAAATTCCGTGGCAGCAACAAATACGCAGCAACTATTCACATTCTGGAGGACACACAATGAGTACGATAGTCGTCTTTTACGATTCAAGCTTTCCATATGCCGGCGAAAGGCCCGATGAAACGGCGCTCCAGGCGCTCCGGGTCAATTATAGGGTAACCGATGCGGCCGGACTGCCGGAAGCTTTAGAAGAAGCGGATGCGTTAATCCACTTGCACGGACCTTATGTTCCGAAGGCGGCCTGGAATCACGTATTATCCTTTCTGCGCAGGGGCAAAGGCTTGCTGACCGTTGGCGGCGCTCCCTTTACGACACCGGTGTACGAAGAGGATGGGAAGTGGATCTGCGAACCGAAGCAAACGGGCTATCACCGCCAATTGCAAATTCATGAAGCTTTGCCGGTAGACCCGGCTCCGATCAAGAAGCTGGCTGCCAACCCGGATATTCCTATATTTCAAGGATGGGAGCAGCTGTTCACCGTCGCGCCCACCTATGGTCTTGTGCTTCACGTAACCCGCACGGACGATCAGCCGGGGCAGCTAGGATCCTCAGGCCCTATGGATGCGCATATTTATCCGTTGCTGAAGGGCATCGGCGAGGAGCCGCTTCTCCGCGAGGTTGCGGCACCTGCGGTGCTTCTGGAGAATACAAAGGGAGACTTTGCCGGCGGCCGGTGGATTCTCATCCAACAAGAGATTTCAAGCTGTTTTTGGCAGCATGGCGGCGCGCAAGCACTAGGGGAGTGGGCTGAGTTTACGGCTCGCGGTGTGACAGAGCTCTGGTTCAAATCGAACTATGCGTCCTATGAGCCCGGGGACCGTGCGACGCTAACCCTGCAAGCGCAAAAGCTTGGCAGTCAAGCCGCACAGAAAACGAAATGGACGTTCAACATTCGAGTGCTCAAGGCTAAGGAGTCGGTATGCGTTAAACCTGACCCTGCTTTTACGTATGAAGAGGCTGATTTCGACTGCCTGGAAGAGAAGGTGCTTGAGCTTCAGGCAGGCAAGGAGCTTGGGTTTGTAAAAATGCATGTTTCGGCGGCACTGGAAGCCGGACTTTATATTGCAGAATGCAAAGCGGTATCCGAAGAGGGAGAGACGAGGTTGTTGCGCCAAGGCTTCTGGGGCATGGATGAGGAGCTATTGAAGCAAGGTGACTATATCACTTGCGACCGCGATTACTTCTGGAAGAACGGGAAGCCGCTGCCGGTCGTCGGGATGACCTATATGACAAGCGATGTGGCTCGGAAGTTCTTGTTTATGCCGAACATTGCGGTATGGGATCGGGATATGGCGCAAATGAAAAGGGCCGGCATCAATCTGATCCGCACAGGCATTTGGTCGGCTTGGCGGCAGGTCATGTTCGTGGATGGCCATGCCTATGAGGAAGTGCTTCGCGCCATCGATGCCTTCATCCTGACAGCCAAGCGCTATGATCTGGAAGTGACTTTTAATTTCTTTGCCTTTACACCGGAGACTTGGGAAGGCGTCAATCCTTATCTGGACCCAAGAAGCATTGAAGCCCAGAAACGCTTTATTTCCGCCATCGTTTCCCGCCATGCTGAATCCAAGCATGTTCATTGGGATCTGATCAACGAGCCGTCGATGTTCGATCCGAAACGGATCTTTCAGCAGGGGCCGCGGTCAAGTCAGGACCGCTTTGAACGCCAATGCTATATCGAATTTCTTCGTGAACGGCACGGTTCCATCCGGCAGCTTCAAGAACGCTGGAGCATGACGCCGGAGGAGCTCCCTTCTTTTGAAGCGGCAGAGCTGCCGGAGCCGGAGCTTATCGGATTTAATACGACGGAATCATTGCCCAAGAAGAGCGGTCAATGGCTCGACTACACGCTGTTCTCTATGGAGATGCATAACCGCTGGGCTGCCCAATTGATAGAGACGATTCGTGAAATACAGCCTAAGCAACTGGTGACCGTCGGTCAGGACGAAGGGCTTGGCGCGCAGCGGCCTTCACCGTTTTTCTATGCGGAAGCGGTTGATTATACAACCGTCCATTCGTGGTGGAAGATGGACGATCTTGTCTGGGACGGTATATTCGCTAAGGATACGAATAAGCCGAACCTGATTCAAGAAACAGGAATCATGTATGTAGAAACGCCGGACGGCCGCGCGAAGCGCAGCGAAGCCGAGCTTCGCAATATATTGGAAAGAAAATATGCCTATGCATTCTCGACAGGCGGCGCCGGTGCTGTTCAATGGATATGGAATATTAATTTTTATATGAATAATGTTAACGAGTCCAACATCGGGGCCTTGCGCGCAGATGGAACGGAGAAGCCTGAAGCGGAAGTGTCCTATGATTTCGGCGCGTTTATGGAAAGCGAGAAAGAGCTTTTTGCAGGCAGAGAGCTGGAAGAGGTTGCTGTTGTGTATCCTTATTCCAATGATTTCTCCAACCGCCCGCTTGCGGGGGAAGCAACCACCCGCGCGATCCGTACGCTAGCCTATGAAATGAATGTGCACCCGCGAGGGATCGGCGAATATCATCTGGCATCGCTCTCTACGCACAAGCCGAAGCTGATTATCGTGCCGAGTGCCCATAACTTCCGAAGCTCGTCGCTGCAGGAATTGCTTCGCCATATTGAAGCTCATGGGGGGACGCTTCTCTTCACGGGACCGGTAGGACTCGACGAATACTGGCGTCCGGTCGACCGGCTTGCCGATGTGCTTCCTGCGGGTGCTGTGACGAACGTACTGCGTGAGGAGATGGTACAAATCGGTGATGAGCTAGTACCGGTTTCCTTCGGCGGGGCGAGAATCGCGGATACGAACAAACAGCTGGTGACCCCTGTTGAAGCGACTCGTCCAGCCGGAATTCAAAAGGTCGCGGTCGGAAAAGGAACTCTGTTATGGTGTCCGCTGCCCGTAGAGCTGAACCATCGGACGGGTGCGATCAAAGCGGTCTATGCCCATGCCCTTCAGGAGGCACATATCCTAGAGGAGCTCGAGTGGCTGGAGGGCGGAGAGCTTGCCGGCGTCTACGGCAGGAAGCTGTCCTTCGCTCAAGGCGCGTTGTTCATCTTTGTATCGGAATACGGATATCCCTCACGAATCGCCGTTCGTGATCCGAAAACAGGAAAGGTTTATTCCTTTGATCTGGAAAGCGAGCGCACCGTAATGTTTGCGGCGGATACGGAAGGACATCTGAAGACGGTCTACCGGCCTGGCCAAGTGACCGTTAACGTACAAAATTAAATAAATCTCCGTGAAAATGACCTGACAGGCGGATCCTTTGATCCGAATGCCGTCATTGATCAGATCACGATTATTCAGTTCATGGGCGTAAGAAATGGACGGCTCTCCAGCAGGAGGGCCGTCCGTTTGCCGTTAATAGTATAAATTTCGGGGCTCCCCGCGAATTACCTGAATCAGCCTCAAAGCCGAAGCGTCACTTTGCGGGGTGTAAAATGTATGATGGCTGGATTATTTCTCGCCGGGACCGGAAACTATGAGCTCGAGCCTGCCACTGATCCGATAGGGACCAACGTTTCGCGGAAGCAGGAAATGGTCGCCTTTGCGCAACGAATACAACGTATCCTCGCATTCGAGGGCGCCTGTACCGTCGATGACGCTGACGATTAGAAAATGGTCAGAGGGCTCTTCGAATAGAGCAGTTCCGGTAATGTCCCATTTTTGAACGGTAAAAAATGTGTTGCTGATCATTGTCGTCCGCACGCAATCCCCCTGAACGGTGGAACGGATAAGAGGCTCTACCGGTTGGTGAGGTACGCTGGTCACATCCATGGCTTTATCCAGATGCAGCTCACGCGGCTTCCCATCCTGTCCGATACGGTTATAATCATAGACCCGGTACGTAGTATCGGAGCTTTGCTGCGTTTCCAACACAACGATCCCTCTGCCGAGGGCATGAAGGGTTCCACTCGGGATGTAATAGAAGTCCCCGGCTTTTACTTTGACTCTGGTTAGTAAGCTGGACCAATTCCCGCTGCGCACCTCTTCAACGAACTGCTCCTTGGATTGTGCCCGGTGTCCGTAAATAATTTCCGCATCAGGCTCGGCGTCGAGGATGTACCAGCACTCGGTCTTGCCAAGCTCTCCGTTCTCGTGAACGGCGGCGTAGGTATCGTCAGGATGGACTTGTACGGATAGATCGTCCGAAGCGTCGAGAATTTTGATCAATAACGGGAACGGCGCGTCGGGGCTGACCAGCGCCGGATCGCAGAATAAGAAGCGATGCCGCCCCCACAGCTCACCGAGAGGCAGTCCTTGATATTCGCCGTTACGGACGATGCTTTGACCGTTTGGATGGGCAGAGACCGCCCAACATTCGCCTGTATTGGCATAGGGAATGTCATAACCAAATTTATCCCTCAGCTTCGTTCCGCCCCAAATTCGTTCTTGGAAGACAGGCTCCAGAAATAGAGGATGGTTCCTCTTTTCAATCGACGGGCGCTCTTGCAGCCTCTCTTCCTTCGGGCTAACCCCCGGCTCCTTGCCTATGTGAATAAGTGCGGCCGCTCCGATGAGCCCGGCATCTTGACCGAGTGCCGCCGGAATGATAGGCGTATTGCGGCCTGACGGATTCAGTGCGTGCAGAGCGACATAGTTCTGAATTTCCTGGAACAAGAGCCCGCCGATTTTGGATACACCGCCGCCGATGATGATTTTCTCAGGGTCTAATACATTAATTAAGGAGACACAGCCAACGCCAATTTGGCGAAAAATGGTTTGAAACAGCTGTCTCATAGAGTCGTCTCCTTGCTCGGCCAATGAGAATGCCTCTTGTGCGGTAACCTGACGGCCAAGCATGGAGGATGCTTGACGTGCGATGGCCGTTCCGGAAGCTGCGAATTCCCAGCATCCGTCTTGACCGCATGAGCAGCGTCCTGCCGCAGGGTCGACGACCATATGCCCGGCATCCCCTGCATTGCCGGTGGAGCCGGTAATGAGCTTGCCGTGCAGGTAAATACCTGCGCCGATTCCCGTACTGATCGTCAAGTAAATAAAGTGATCGCTATCCTTCCCGGCCCCGATCCATTTTTCGGCTAATGTCGCGGCTGTAGCATCATTTTCCATAAGGACAGGGTTATCGAAATATTTGTGCAGCTCGCCTACGAGCTGAAATCCTTTCCAGTCCGGCAAGTTTGGCGGACATACAATCAAGCCGCTTGTTGGGTGCAGCGGACCTGGGGCGCCAATTCCAATCCCTTGTAAATGGGCGGGTTCGACCGAAGCTTCGCCGCACAGCTCGCGGATTGCGGCAGCTATGCGCTCCACCATTGTCCCCGGTGAACCCTCTGTGGATAGAATCCGCTTGGATTCGATATGTCCAGTGGAATCGACGAGTCCGATCGCGGTTTTGGTGCCTCCGATGTCAATGCCGATTGCATAATTCATGATATGACCTCCACAATTTACTTTACATCACTTGACAAAACATCGATAAATCAAGCAATATGTAAATGAATTGTACCATATTCTTGGGGTGGGGGAAATCATGATTCGCAGAAAAAAAGTGTCCATGCAGGATATAGCCGACTATTTGCAAATATCGAAAAATGCCGTATCGATTGCTCTCGGGAATAAGAAGGGCGTCAGTCAAGAAATGCGCGAACGGATTTGGTTAGCCGCCAAGGAGCTTGGTTATGGAAAGTACAACGAAGAGGACAAGAAGCCTTTAAATATATTGGTACTCGTTCCGGAGAGGATCATCAGCTATGAAGATAATGATCACTTTCTGTTCTATCACAATCTGATATGGACGCTGGAAAAAGAGATTCGAAATAATGGGTATAACGCTGTTATTGCACGCATTGACGGGCAAATGGAGGAGGAGTTGCAGCTCCCTAATCTTTTTCACGATATAGACTTCATCGGTGCCATATTATTCGGTATCGTGAGCAGCTCTTATACGGCGATGGTAGCTAAGCAGGGCAAGCCCTTCGTCATGCTTGATTCGTACCATCGCGGAATTAAAGCGCCATCTGTGACCTCGGCCAACATAGAAGGTGCTTACGAAGCCGTCACTTATTTGGCCGGCTGCGGTCATCGACGCATCGGCTTCATCGGGCCAACCAACCTGACGACCAGCCACGAAGAGCGCTGGATGGGGTATTGGACGGCAATGCGGGATGCGGGGCTGCCGATTGACCCCGCCATGTGCTTGACGGAGTCGAAGGGATTCAACGCCAATGAGGAGGAAATAGGCAGCTACCGGGAAAGGATGCAGACCAAGCCGACCGCAATATTTTGCGGAAATGACCGCGCGGCGATTCTGCTCATCCAGCTGCTTCGCAAGGCGAATCTTCGCGTCCCGGAGGACGTTTCCGTCATGGGCTACGACGATTTGCAGATGGCCGATACCTTGAACCTGGGCTTAACGACGATGCGCGTAGATGTCCCCGGCATGTGTCAAGCGGCTATCAAGCTGCTGAACAAGACCCTGGATTGCAAAGATGCCTTGATTAGGTGGAGTGTTCCGCCAGAGCTGGTCATTAGAGAATCGGTAAAGGCGTACGCTTCGGATTCGCCGACCGATTAGTTCCTGACGGGCTGTAATTAGAATGAATTCCAGAGGAGGAAAGATGAATGCCGCCAATTTCCGGGCAAGAAATCCCGTTTGAAATCAGGGCCAAGTTGGGTAACATCAACGGAATTACTTTTCCCCGGCAGGGCTATACATCGGATGTCGGCATCATTGACGCGAGGCATGGAAAGGCCGTACTCAAGAGAGCCAGAGGAAAGCAATACAGCGAATGGCTGGAAAGAGAAGCATCCGTTTTGTCTTGTTTAGCTTCCACAGGGCTTCGAGTCCCTAAAGTCTATCATTTTATGCAGGCGGGGGAACAAGAAGGGATTCAATGCTGGCTGTTAATGGAATACCTGCAGGGGGAGACCTTGCGCAGCGCTCTTACATATGAGAAAGATTCTGCCCGAAGGTACGATATTATTTATGCTTATGGAAGGATTCTGCAGAAAATCCATTCGACACCTTGTCCAGATGAGCTTAAGAAAAGCGAGATCTGGCTCGACGCTATGCTTACCCAAGCCGAGTACCATTTGAAGCATTATCAGGTAGATGGTACCCCTGCTTTACTCGAGAAAATCAGGTATCAGAGGCCCAAAGAAATGGAACAGACACTGATACATGGCGATTTTACAATCGATAATGTCCTTGTTCATGAAGGCAGCGTAGCTGGAATCATAGATTGGAGCGGAGGAGCCTATGGGGATCCGCGGTATGATGTGTCCTTAGCCGTAAGACCCAAGCCGAATATATTCCAATCCAGCCATGATCAACGTGCGTTCTTTGACGGTTATGGCGCGAAAATAATAACGGATGAGGATTACGATTATTTTGTGGAGGGGCTTAACTCGTTTTTCTAAATGAAATTCGCAATCGAGAAGAAATCACTGCATTCTCCATATGCTACTCTAGTTTCAGTAAAACAAGCGGAACAAGTCTGCCCGATAACCTTACACGTTATCATTGGAAGGGTTTAAGGGTACCTGAATTTTGGTAAACTTTAGACAAGGAGTGATAATGCATGATTAGTAAAATCGGTCAAATTATGCTGTATGTAAACAACCAGGACGGTGCTGTGGAATTTTGGACGGAAAAAGTAGGGTTTAAAGTCGTATCAGAAGAAAATAACGGGCAGGGCATGAGATGGATCGAAATCGCTCCGGCGGAGGGAGCCGAAACAAGTATCGTGCTTCATAATAAGGAGTTTGTTGCTAAAATGTCGCCCGAGTTAAATCTAGGGACACCTTCGTTAATGTTTTTCACGGAAAATCTGGAGCAATTGCATGCCGACTTGACCAATAAAGATGTTAAGGTCGGAGACATCGTTACCATTCCTTCCGGAAGAGTATTTAACTTTGCAGACCATGAAGACAATTACTTTGCTGTCATGGAGAGAAAGTAAATCTCGTCAATGAAGCCGAGGTAACTTATGCCGGTTGTTCGATAGGTAGTGTAAAAAGAGGCAGACGATACGGATTATCGTCTGCCTCTTTTTGCTGTCCTATTATTATTGTAATATGAAAATATTCTAAACAAATTTAGTTTCTTTATTGTGAGCGAATATTTAAAAAAATGATTTTCTACTAAATATATGTTGATTTTCAAAGTGAAACCGACTAAACAACAACTAAAAATAGGGTTGACCATGGAAAATATTGATGATATTTTATAGTTAAACATAAATAAATTACAGTTATTACCGGATTTATTTAGTAAAATGTTTAGTTTGTTTAGTGGACAATTTTATTCCTTATAATTTCATTGGGAGAGGGTGCAGGGATGAAGAAGCTTAAGCTGGGGTACGCGCCTACGCGCCGGTTTGTATTCAGTGCGGAGGATGCTTTTCGTTACAAGGTATTGATCAAGGAGAAAATAGAAAGCTTCGGTATGGACATTGATATTGTCGATCTCGAAGGTCTGAATGAGGAAGGGCTTCTGTACAACGACCACATCAATGCCGACCAGATTGCGGAGCGGTTCCGCCAGGAGAATGTGGACGCGGTATTTTTCCCGCATTGCAACTTTGGTACCGAGGATACGGTGGCGAGGGTCGGGAAGGCGCTTGGCAAGCCGGTGCTTTTGTGGGGGCCAAGGGACGAATCCCCGCTCGAAGATGGCATGCGTCTGCGTGACACACAGTGCGGTCTGTTTGCCACAGGCAAAGTGCTGCGGAGGTTCAATGTACCTTTTACCTATGTGACGAACTGCAGGGTGGATGACCCTGTCTTCGAGCGCGGCTTTACCAATTTTATCGCCGCCGCCAATGTCGTTCGCCAGTTCCGCAGTCTGCGCATTCTTCAGATCGGGCCCCGCCCGTCTTCTTTCTGGACGATGATGTGCAACGAAGGTGAACTGCTGGAGCGCTTCGGCATTGAGATTCATCCGATAACGCTGGTGGATATCCAACGTGCTTCGAAGCGCATTGAAAGCGGTAACAGCTCGGAGCTTGCCGAGGCAGTGGATCTTATTAAAGCTAAGCTGGATTGGTCGGAAGTGACAGAGGCGGATGTGAAACGGATCGCCGCCCTTAAGGTGGCCATGAAGCAGCTTGCGACGGAGACAGGCAGCTCGGCCATAGCTATCCAGTGCTGGTCCTCCTTGCAGGACGCTATGGGCATTATGCCTTGTCTCGCAAATGCGATACTGACCGATGAGCAGATTCCGGTCACCTGTGAGACCGATATTCACGGCGCAATTACCTCCGTCATGGTGCAGGCGGCGACGATGAACCAGCATCCTACCTTTTTCGCGGATCTGACGGTTCGGCATCCCGAGAATCCCAACGGGGAGCTGCTTTTCCATTGCGGCAATTTCCCGGTATCCCTGAGTGTGGAGGAGAAGCCGAAGCTTAGGAAGCATTTTCTGTTCGATGACCATTCCCCCGGAACCCATGAGGGCGAGATCAAGGGAGGCTCTATGACGCTGGCGCGATTCGACGGCGATCATGGCGAATACCAGCTGTTCCTTGGCAAGGCCCGCGGGATTTCGGGTCCCTACACAAGAGGCTCCTATGTGTGGGTTGAGGTCAACGATTGGCCGTTATGGGAGGAAAAATTGGTGAAAGGGCCTTACGTCCATCATTCCGTAGGCATTCATGCGAATGCAATCCCGGCCTTATATGAGGCCTGTCAGTATATTCCGGGTCTGACGCCGGATCCGGTTGATCCGACCGAGCAGGAAATCAAGGCTTGGCTCCGCGGCTCGGGGCTGTAAAGGAGGATGGCTATGGACATAAGGGAACTGCAGGAAAAAGCCATCCAAATTCGCATGGATTTGCTTCGTATGATCCACGGGGCGCAAACCGGGCATACGGGCGGATCCCTCAGCAATACGGATATTCTTACCGCACTTTATTATCGCGTTATGAAGGTGGACCCGGCGGATCCGAAGCATCCCGACCGTGACCGTTTTGTTGCGAGCAAGGGACATTCGGTGGAGTCTATATGGTGCATTTTGGCAGACCGCGGCTTCTTTCCGAAGGAGGATTTAAGTACCTTCAGCCGTTTCGGGACCCAGCTTATCGGTCATCCCAACAATAAGGTGCCCGGCATCGAAATGAACACAGGAGCGCTGGGTCATGGACTCGCAATCTCCGTAGGCATGGCGCTGGCTGCCAAGCGGGACGGAAGGGCATATCGCGTATTCTGCCTGATGGGCGACGGGGAGCAGGCCGAGGGCTCCGTATGGGAAGCGGCAATGGCCGGGGCGCACTACAGGCTCGATAATTTGGTAGGCATTGTAGACCGCAACCGGCTCCAGATCAGCGGCTCAACAGAGGAGGTTATGGGACTCGACCCGCTCGATGAGAAATGGGTGGCCTTCGGGTGGAACGTCGTCTCTCTTGACGGCAATCATATGGGGGAGCTGGTTGAGGCTTTGGAAGCAGCTCCGTCCGCAGCAGGCAAGCCGACGCTGATCCTGGCGAACACCGTAAAGGGAAAAGGCGTATCGTTCGCCGAGAATGTGCCGTATTGGCACCATCATGTGCCCAATGACGAGGAGCTGGAGAAGGCGCTGGCTGAGCTGACTGCTCAGTTGGACAGCTTGAAGCAGGAAGGGAAGGTGCAGAGCCATGGCCAATAAAATACCTAATCGGCAAGCTCTATGCGAGACCTTGCTTGAACTGGCCCGGCAGGACCGGGACATTATGGTGCTTGCCAGCGATTCCCGGGGCTCTGCCGCCATGGCGCCATTTGCGAGCGCCTATCCGGAGCAATTTGTCGAGGTTGGCATCGCCGAGCAAAACATCGTCGGCATTGCCGCCGGTCTCGCACACAGCGGCAAGAAGCCGTTCGTCACCTCACCGGCATGCTTTCTCAGTATGCGCAGCATCGAGCAGATCAAAGTGGATGTGGCTTACTCGGCAACGAATGTGAAGCTTATAGGGATTAGCGGCGGCATCAGCTACGGCGCTCTCGGAATGTCGCACCATTCGGTGCAGGATCTTGCGGTCACCCGCGCCATTCCGGGGCTTGCCGTGCTCATGCCGGCCGACAGGCATGAGATGAAACGAATGACGGAGGCGCTTGTCGGCTACAAGGGAGGCGCATATATCCGAATCGGGAGGAATCCGGTAGAGGATGTATACGAATCGGACGATTACGAGTTCACGATCGGCAAGGCCGTCACACTGCAAGAGGGCACGGATCTGACCCTCATCGCTTCAGGGGAGACGGTTCGCGTAGCCCTGGATACGGCGGCGGCTTTGAAGGAATCAGGGATTTCCTGCCGCGTTCTAAACATGCATACGATCAAGCCGCTTGATGAGGAAGCGGTTCTTCGGGCAGCCCGGGAGACAGGACGCATCTTATCGGTCGAGGAGCATAGCATTCATGGAGGTCTCGGCGCTGCCGTGGCTGAAGTGGTTATTCAGAACCATCCGGTGCCGATGCGGATCATCGGCATTCCCGACGAGCCCGCTATTGCCGGCAAAACCTCGGAGGTATTCGAGCATTACGGAATCAGCGTGCAGGGCCTCAAGAAGGCGGCGCTTGAGCTTATGGAACGGTAAGGTGACCCCCAATGGACAACTACATTCTGGCTATTGATCAAAGCACGTCCGGCACCAAAGCATTGATCGTGGACCGGGAGGGCTGTATCGCAGCTGTTAGCACCTCCCAGCACACACAATATTATCCTGCACCAGGATGGGTGGAGCATGACGTGCTGGAAATCTACGATCAGGTGCTGAAATGCTCGGCGGACGTACTGTGCAAAGTAGGCATCGGGCCCGAACGGATAGCGGCGGTCACGATAACGAATCAGCGTGAAACGGCTGTTGTATGGGATAAACGGACGGGGATGCCGATTTCCCGAGCCATCGTATGGCAATGCCAGCGAACGGCAGCGATTTGTGAACGTCTAACCTTGGAAGGGCATGAAAGCATCGTGATGGAACGGACCGGGCTTATGCTGGATCCCTATTTTTCCGCGACGAAATGGCACTGGATATTGAAGCATACGGAAGGCGCGCAGGAGAAGCTGGCCGCCGGGGATTTGCTTGCGGGAACCATCGACAGCTGGCTGCTGTGGAAGCTTACAGGCGGGGCGGCTCACGCAACGGATTATACGAATGCGAGCCGAACGTCGCTTTTTAACATTCATACTTTGCAGTGGGATGAAGATTTGTGCAGGCTGTTCGGTGTGCCTGCCAGCCTGTTACCGGCCGTGAGGCCATCAGACGTCATTTTCGGTTATACGAGCGGGGCAGGATCGCTTGCAGACGGCATTCCTATTGCCGGCTTAATCGGCGATTCACAAGCTGCGTTGTTCGGCAACCTGTGCTTTGAGAAGGGAATGGCCAAGGCCACCTACGGGACCGGAACGTCGGTGCTGATGAATGTAGGTCCGACGCCTGCACCGGCAAGCGACGGCCTGGTGCAAGCCATTGCCTGGGGACAGGGAGGCGGCGTGACGTATGCTCTGGAGGCCGTTATCCGGACATCGGGCGACAGCATCAAGTGGATCCGGGATAATCTGGGGTTGTTCCAAACCTTTGATGAAATGGAACAGCTACTGGCCGAAACCCCCGCTAACGATGGTGTGTATCTGGTTCCCGCTTTTGTTGGATTGGGGGCGCCTCATTGGAAGCCGCATGCAAGAGCCGCCATTACAGGAATGAATCGCGGAACGGGTAAGGGCCATATGATTCGCGCGGCGCTGGAGAGCATCGCCTATCAGGTGTGCGATGCCGTCGAGCTGCTCCAGACGAAATCAGGCATGGATCTTCGCGAGCTGCGTGCGGACGGGGGCGCCTCGAATAATGGTACGCTGATGCAGTTTCAAGCGGATATGCTGGGGAAACGAGTGCGGAAGTCCGGTATTGCCGAGCTCTCCGCGCTGGGCTCTGCCTACATGGGAGGGCTTGCTGTAGGCTACTGGACCTCACTGGAGGATATAGTAAGAAACCGAAGGGATTCCCGAACCTACGAACCGCAAATGGAGCAGAACGAGCGGACCCGTTACTACGATGGCTGGAAGCGTGCTGTCGCTTCCGTTATAAGCGGCACGGCTGCGATATAATTTTTTGAATATGAATCTATACGATGTATCCTTCTTTATCAACCAAAGAGGTAAAGAGGAGTGATCTCATCTTTGATCATTAAGCAAGCGGCTCAGATTCAGCATAACGGCTGCCCTTCGACACCAATCGGGGGCGGTCGTTTTGTTTTGCACTTTTTTGCACTCCAACAGAAGGCTAATTCCCCATATCGATTCACCAAAATGCAACCAACCAATCCGCCACGCAACCAACCGCTCCTCCATTGGAAAGCGGTATTTCCTTGTTTTATGCGCTTTTTGGCCCCATGACTCATCAATGATTCCGACATGCCGCACACGAATTGGACAATGGCTTGAGGATAGCGGATTTGTGCATGCGATAGAGGAATGAACGATTGTCCCCCCAGGCATGGGACGGTATGATGTCGGTAACGACTAACGAAGGAGGTTGTGGTGGTGGCAGAAGCATATACTCAAACGAATACCAGATCCACCAAAGCGCCAGCAAACAGGATATATCATTATTTGAATCTTTTCCTGACCAATGTAAAAAGACATTGGATGCTGTATTTGATGGTTCTTCCCGGCGTGCTCTTTTACATTGTATTTAAATACGTGCCGCTGACGGGAAGTGTGATAGCGTTCCAAAACTATCAGATATTAAAAGGAATAACAGGCAGCACTTGGGTAGGGTTGGACAACTTTAAGTTTATTTTTACGTATCAGGATTTCTACCTTGTATTAAGAAACACGGCAACCATCGCATTCTATCAATTGCTGTTCAGTTTTCCGGCACCGATCATCCTGGCGCTGCTCTTGAATGAACTAAGAATTATGATGGCCAAAAGGGTGATTCAAAGCTTGTTCTATCTCCCGCATTTTCTGTCGTGGGTTGTTGTGGGAGGGATTGTATTTGAACTGCTGTCCTCCCAGGGCGTAGTCAATATGATTCGTGGTTGGTTCGGCTTTGAACCGATTCTGTTCATGCAGCAGCAAGCTTACTTCCGCACTATCGTCGTCATATCCGGTATATGGAAGGAAATAGGGTGGGGGACGATCATTTATCTGGCCGCGATCGCAGGGATTAACCCGAACTTGTATGAAGCGGCGGTCATGGACGGAGCGAACCGCTGGAAGCAAACCATTCATATTACGCTTCCGGTCATGTTCCCGACCATCCTGGTCCTCTTCCTGCTGCATATCGGTAACTTCCTGGAGCTTGGCTTCGATCAGATGTACAACCTGTTAACGCCAATGACCTATTCGGTCGGTGATATCATTGAAACGTATGTGTACCGGGCCGGGGTTCTGCAGGGGCAATATAGCGTAACGACCGCCATTGGATTATTTCAATCCGTCATCGGGTTTGTGCTGCTGTGGATTTTTAACCGGATGGCGCGAAAAACAGAACAGGGGTTATGGTAATGAAACAAACCTTAGGAGAAAAAATATTTCAAGTATTCAACTATTTGCTGCTTACAGCCGCTGCGGCGACGATGCTGTTTCCTTTATTGAATCTGTTGGCTGTATCCTTCAGCTCGCCCATTGCCGCAGATTCCAAGCAGGTGTTTTTACTTCCTGTCGAGTTCACAACGGCATCCTGGAGCCATATTTTGCAAAATAAAGGGTTATGGACGGCCTTTGGCATCACCATATATATAACCGTCGTGGGTACGCTGCTCAGTATGCTGTTCTCCGTGCTCATGGCCTACCCGTTGTCCCATAAGGAGTTTCTTATCCGCAAGCCGATCATGCTGGGCATCATAATTACTATGATTTTCAACGCGCCGCTCATTCCGTTTTTCATTACGGTACGGGAGCTAGGCATGATGAATTCGCTCTGGTCTTTGATTCTTCCGGGTTTGATAGGAACCTTCAATATGATTATCATACGAACCTTCTTTATGGGGCTTCCCGCGGAGCTGTATGATTCGGCCCGGATTGACGGCTGTAATGACGGAGGGGTATTATTCCGGATTTATTTGCCTCTGTCCAAGCCCGTCCTGGCGACAGTAAGCTTATTCTATGCCGTCGGGTATTGGAATACGTTCCAGCGTGCCGTTCTGTTCATTCGAAACCCGGACAAGTGGCCGCTTCAGGTGAAGCTACGCGCTTATCTGACCTCTCCCGAGGAATTGGCTGCCGTCAACATGTTCCTGGGTGACTATGATTTCAATACAACTACCTTGAAGGCCGCCACTATATTATTCGCGACGATTCCTATCGTCCTGGTATATCCTTATTTGCAGAAGTACTTTGTCAAAGGCTCCATGCTGGGGTCGCTCAAAGAGTAACACAATGCGATATTAAGCTTCATGCTCAGCTTGATATATAGAACATAAAGAAAAGGGAGGACAACAGCATGGCCAAACATGTGCTGAAGAAAACGACGACATGGTCCGCGTTGATCGCGCTCGTCACGGCAGCCGCGCTCAGCGGATGCTCCAATGCAGGGGAGAAATCATCTGCTTCACAATCTAAGGACGGCAAGCCCGTACAAGTCAAAGTGTTCAAAAGTCATATGGGGGTCGGGACCATCCCGGACAGCAACAACGCTCATGTGAAATATGTCGCCGAGAAGACAGGCGTGGAGTATAAGCTGATCACTACGCCTCCAGGCTCGGAGCCTACGGAGTTTCTGAATCTGCTGATAGCATCGGATGACCTGCCGGATATTCTTCGTCCGATCGGCGGTGTCGAGCAGACGCTGATTCAGCAGGGCGGCGCTTTGCCTCTGGATGACTTGCTGCCGAAATACGCCCCGAATGTATGGAAGAACATTCCGAAGGAAGCTTGGGATATCGTACGCTCGGCTTCGCCGGATGGACATATTTATTACGTGCCGAAGGTATTCCTGGTGCCGGAGCGCGCTCCGATGATTCGCAAGGACTGGCTGGACAAGGTAGGCTTACCGATGCCGAAGACGGTGGAAGAATACAAAGAGGTTCTGAAAGCCTTCCGTGACAAGGACCCGAACGGGAACGGCCAGAAGGACGAGCTCCCGACCTCCGGACGTGAATTCGGCAAATGGATGGATCATCTCTTCGGAATGTATGGCGTTGCGATGTGGGAAGGAAGTCCGGAATGGGATATTTATGACGGTAAAATTCAATATGCCGGCGTGACACCGAACATGAAGGCTGCTATTGCCTTTATTCGCGACCTTTATAAGGAGAAGCTCCTCGACAACGAGACTTTCTTGAACAAAGGTGACGTTTGGCAGGCTAAAATCAATAACAACCTGGTCGGCAGCTGGTATCATCTTCCAGCCAACGTACGCGATCGTTACACCGCTATGCTGAAAGGGGCACCGGATGCGTATATCGTGGGAATGCCGGTGCCTAAAGCCGAAGGCTTCCAAGGCTTTGTTACCCAGAAGAGCATGGGGGAACCGGAGTGGATTATCCCGGCGGCGGCCAAAGGCAAAGCAGAGGCTTCCCTGAAGCTGCTTGACTTCTTCTATGATGAGAAGAATGACGATTTCGTCCGGTTCGGTATCGAGGGCTTACAGCATAAAGTGGAGAACGGCAAGAAGGTGCTTCTTCCTCCTGAGGACAGCCGGCCGCTCGCACTCGGCATGAAGAATTTGACGACAAAAGCAGATATGGATATCCGTATTAAGGAAACGGTTCCGGAGAATATGCAGAAGATGGTTCAGGATATCTTTGTTGTCAATACGGCTGACGCCCGCCGCATCGCGGGAGACGGACTTCCGAACACCGTCTATGAAGGCTATCCGGATATTCAATCCCACAAGCTGTTCCAGGAATATTTGACCAAAATCGTCATCGGCGACTGGCCTCTGGACAAGTTCGACGAATTCGTGGACCGCTGGAATAAATCAGGCGGCGAAGCCGTTACGAAGCGCGTTCAGGAATGGTATGCGAAGGTGAACAAAAAATAGGGAATCATCAGCAGGTGACCTGCCGGCTATCTTCAACCCGGCACCGGCACCTGCTGCTCATTCCCAAGCACATCTGGCTGATAGGAAGAAAGGACTGTACAAATAATGAAAAAACGATATGCAATCTGCGGAGTTAGCGGAAGGGCGCTCGGCATGTTCGCCAAGCCGATCTTAACCACGTTTGCAGGCACCTGTGAGCTTGTAGGTCTGCTCGATCGGGACCCGATGCGTTTTGACCTGTACCGGTCAAGGTTTCCCGAGCATGCGGACGTGAAAACGTACAACGAGCAGGAGTTCGACCGGATGGTTGATGAAACGCGCCCGGATGTCATCATCGTCGCCGGCCGGGACGATACGCACGCGCAGTATTTGATTCAAGCGCTGCAGCTCGATTTGGATGTCATCACGGAGAAGCCGATGGTGACGACAGGAGAAGATAGCCGGCGCGTGATGGAAGCGGAGCAGCAAAGCAAGGGGTCTGTCACGGTAACGTTTAATTACCGGTACGCTCCCATCCATACCCGGATCAAGGAGATGATACTGGAAGGAAAGCTGGGACGGATTACCTCGATCGATCTGAACTGGTATTTGGATACCTTCCACGGCTCCAGCTATTTCAAGCGCTGGAACCGGGTTCGCGAGCTGTCCGGAGGCTTGTCGATTCACAAATGCACACACCATTTTGATTTGGTAAACTGGTGGATCGGACAAAAGCCGGTGGAAGTGTTCGCTTATGGGGCGCTGAATTACTACGGCGCAGAAGGAGAGCTGAATCCTAAGAAGGAGGATGGCCGGTTCTGCAGCACCTGTGAATATACAAGCGATTGCGCCTACTATTCACGCTGGAACGCCCGCAGCAAAAACATCCGGGTACCCGATGATCATCTGGGCTCGCTGGATTCGGGAACGTCGTCGTCCTTCCCTTATTCCGATTATCGGCCGGACCAGTGCATCTTCGACTCGCAAATTGATATCGAGGACACCTATTCCGCTTCGATCAAGTATAACGAAGGGGCGCTGCTCAGCTATTCGGTGAATTTCTCGCTGCCGTACGAGGGCTATCGTCTTGCTATCAACGGAACCAAAGGCCGGCTGGAAACATTGGAATATCATATGCCGGGCAGAACGCCGTTTCCGACGCCGGTCCAAACCATCGATTATTTCCCGCTCTTCGGCTCCAAGGAAACGATTCATGTGGTTCACCGGGAAGGGGGACATGGCGGAGGCGATCCGCTGCTCCTGGAGGATTTGTTCATGGGAGAAGACCCAAGGCGGCCTTACCGGATTTTATCCGGCGCTGTAGACGGAGCTTATTCCGTGGCGACGGGAGAAGCCGTATGGCGTTCCGTCAAGGAGCACCGTCCGGTTACCATTGACGAGGTGCTCAAGGGTGTTCGCGGATAGACATGAATAGGCTGCATAGCCTATCCAATAGTAAAGGGAAATGAAGGAGGAACCATAGCAGTGAGCAGCTACTTTCACCCAATCGAAAGCATGGGTTCACAAACAGCCGGGTGCGATATTCCGCATGTTCTGGCTGTCATGGCCCAGCGGTACATTGGAGCCAATCCGCCTCACGAGCCCGTCTACCGGGTTACAAGAACTAGTGAAATCCGCAAGCAGGATCATCATCTGTATCAATTTCCTGTAAGCAGCATGTTCCCCGAAATGAATGAAACCGAGCGTGTTTATGCTTGGGGCAAGCTGTGGAGTGAACAGCCGGAGGACTTTATTTTCCATTTGCGCTGTTATGGGCCTGTGCGGCTTTATCATAATGGCGTCAAACGGTTCGGCTCCGCGCCGGAGGAGGAGAAGGGAGATTCCGGTACCCTGCCGATTAAGCTGAAAATATCTCTTACTCGCGGGTGGAATCACTTCGTGTTTGAGTTAGGGAAAAATGCCGGCGGAGGCTGCGGAGCGGAATTCGGCACGGGTAACAGGAAGAACAAGCCGTTTCATTTCCTGGCTCCTTCAGCCGAGCGTGACGGGGAAGAAGGATGGATTTATACGGCCCCATTGAGCTTCGCTATCCGGTCAATCCCCGGCGGAAGCCAATCCGAGGAGGAAACCGGAGCGAAATGGCTTCCTGAGCGGGAAACGCCGCATTTACAGGCTGGAAGGCTGGAGCAAATGTACGGGCTGCGTCCGGGTGCCACGGCCTATGCATGGACGGCAATTTCTAATGCCGCCTCCTCTGTCCAACGAATAACAGTTGAGGGCACAGCCTATGGCCCTGTATCCTTCACGCTTAATGGCGGAAAAGTGCTTGGCGTACCGCAGAGCGGTGATTTTGTCCTGCAATTCGATGCGGGTCCCGGCAAAGCGGATTTGGTGGCTCAATGTATCGCGGGTGAAGACGGCTGGGGATTCGTGCTCCGCAGCTTGTCCGCTGGAGCGTCGTTAACGGCCCCGCGCA
Source organism: Paenibacillus sp. 32352 (assembly GCF_002042965.1). GTDB lineage: Bacteria > Bacillota > Bacilli > Paenibacillales > NBRC-103111 > Paenibacillus_S > Paenibacillus_S vulneris. Next base: position 997,011 of record NZ_MZNT01000001.1, read on the forward strand.
GAATCCATGGTTATCGTGGCAGCTGGCTCTATTTGGGTCCGTTTGCTCCCGGTACACAAGTGGATGTATCTGATTATTTGGCATTGGATACGGTAGCTTATGGAGAAGAGGGCTCTCTTTTCTGGACCACCGAGCAGCCGGATGCCAATATTCGGCCTTTTCTCGAGAACGAGCTATTTGGCCGCTGGAATTACCCGCTTGGCGTCACACTGTTTGGCTTGCTGGAAACGAGCCATGTCCTGCAGCGGACGGACTTGTCCGATTATGTCCTGAAGCATGTCGAGTTTGCTACTTCGACGTACGCCTACTCGCTGTGGGACCGGGAGCGTTACGGAGCAGCAGGCTTGAACAACCAGCTCTCGCACATCGACAGCCTCGATGATTGCGGATCGTTCGGCGCACTTGCTATTCTTGCGAATCGGCTGCGTCCGCTGAAGGGAGCGCCAGCCGTATTTGACGACATCGCCCACTACATTATGGACGTACAGGATCGTATGCCGGACGGCGCACTGTACAGGCACATCGGGGTTTCACCAAGCATGCACAACACTATGTGGTGCGACGATATGTATATGAGCGTGCCGTTCCTATGCAGATACGCAGAGCACACCAGAGATATACGTTATATCGATGAAGCGGCACGGCAGCTATTACTTTATAAGAACTATTTGTTTATGCCGGAACAAAGCATTATGTCCCACGTGTATGATGTGAATCTGGGCAAACGCTCACAGACCGCCTGGGGCAGAGGGAATGGCTGGGTATTCTTTTCGCTGGCGGTTTTGCTTGCGGTACTGCCTCAAGATCATGCAGCCTATCCTGATATTCTCTCGTTTTACCGTGAGCTGGCAGAGGGATACCGGAAGCTCCAGGGTGTTTATGGCTTATGGCATCAGGTGCTGACCGATCCCGAATCCTACGAAGAGGCTTCCTGCACTTCCATGTTTATGTATGGCTTCGCGCTTGGCGTTCGGCACGGGTGGTTGGAGCAGCCTGAGCCATATATCCAGGCTGTACTGTCCGGATGGCAGGGCTTGTGCGAGCGAGCCATCGATAAGCAAGGTAACCTGTATGGTGTCTGCAAGGGCTCCAGCTGGTCCTATCACCATGCTTATTATAAGCATGATTTGGGCTGGAACCTCAACGATACGCACGGCATCGGCATTGTGCTTCTTGCTGGTATCGAAACGCAGCGAATGAAGGAGCAATTAGGCATCACAGGCTGAAACAAGAGGAAAGCCAGGTCAAAATGGGTATCTTGGGGGGAGAAATCGCGTTATAATGAAACATATTCGACATAAGGTGGGAAGGAACCCGTGATGCAATCCCTCAAGAAATGGCTGAAGTACAACTGGGCCCATACGCAGATCCGGCTTGTCTTGATTTTGACCGTATCGGTTTTCCTCATTATTCTGGCTGTCAGCTTAACCTCTTATTACACGTCCAAGGCGGTGCTGCAGGAGGAGCTGAGTGAGCCCCAACGGCAAATGCTTCAGCTCAATATGAATGTGATTGACGAATCCATCAAGGAAAGTGATCAGGCTGCGATTCAAGTCACGTTAAGCGCCAATGTATATCAATTCTTGACGAGCGAGAACCAGAATTCATTCAGTAATATCACGGAAATCTATCAGCTGTTGACCACTTTGGTTAACAATTCGAAATATGTGAAAAGCATTTATGTCTATGATCTTAAACGAGAAAGCTTCGTGGCCATTCCCCAGGGGTACAGCTCCAGCAAGCTGACATTCGGTGATTCGGATTGGGTCAGCGTGGCCGATGAATTCGGGGACAAGCCGACCGTGATCAAGAAGCGGGAGGTGCCGGAGGGTGCCAGCCGGGGCGGCTCCGATGTGACACTGTTTCGAAAGATCAAGATTCAAGGCGAGTTTAGAGGCATTGTGGCTGTGAACCTCAAGGATGAAGAGCTGTTCGCCCGGCTGGACTCCAGCTTTAACAACATTAACAGGATGCGGTACATCATCGATGAGCATGACGATGTCTTATATTCGGTATCGAATTATGAATTCGATCAGGATGCAATCCGGCAGGCGCTTGCCGTAGTGAAGGAAGATAATACAGGTGATATCACCTACCAGAACCGCAAGCTGCTGGTGAATCAGCTGACATCGCCAGTCACCGGTTGGAGGTATGTCTCTATTGTTGTACAGGACAGCCTGTTGGCCAAGTCCAAGAAGGTAAGGGATACCGTATTGCTGGTATCGATCGCCGCATTGGCGCTTGGCGGAGCGACCATCTTCTATATCAATGCGGCGGCCTTCCGTCCCGTGAGGCGGCTGAGGCAATTGTTCAGCGCTTATGAACGTAAGGAGAGCGGCGCCGGGGGAATTGATCTGGAGAAGCTGACCGATGAACTGCTGAGCAACCATGCCCATCTGTCCCAGCTCGTCAGGGAGACGATGTCGGAGGCATCCTCCAAGCTGCTAAGCGATATTTATTCCGGCCATTTAACCGGCAAAAGGGATATTCAGGACAAATGGAACCGTTATTTTGGCGATTGGCAAGAGCAGGCTCCGGTTACCGTAGCCATACTTTCCATCGACCGTTATAAGGAATGGTCGGCTTCTTATTCCGACTCGGACCGGTCGCTCTTGAAATTCGCCCTTGCCAATATTATGGCGGAGCTGTTCGAGCCGCAGTGGAGAATCGTATGCGCTGATTTCGGCAAGGACAAGACGGCTATCCTGATGCAGCCGAGGGAGCCTGGCGCCTCACCGGAAAAAAAGCTGAAGGAATCGACGAATGTGGTGCTAGAATTGCTCAAATTCAGCGTTACGGCAGGCATCAGCACGCCCCAGACGGACATCACCCGTTTGAAGCAGGCGATGCTGGAGGCGGAGAATGCGCTTGCTTATCGTGTATATCAGGGCTATGGCCAAGTGATTCCGTTCCATAAAGTATCCGAGCACGAAGTCAAAGAGCCGCTGCCCGGCGGACGTGCCGTAGAAGAGCTGCTGCATGCCATCCAAGCGGGGGATGAGCCCGCTATATCAAAGGCTGCGGACCAGATTTTCGAGCAATTGCGTATCCAGTACGAATATCCTTCGGCTGTGGTCAGTTTTCTGCAGGAGCTTGTCGAGCGGATTGGGCAGCTGCAGCCCGGGGAGCAGCAGGAGACAGAGGCTGCATATGAACGGTTCGAAACCCTGCATCTGGATGACATGAGGCACGAGCTGAACTCCAGAATTGCTCCTATTGTGGAGCAGTACCGCCGTCTGGCCGACAGTAAGGATTTCATGATGTGCCAACGGATGATCGACTATATGAAGCAGCATCTCGGCGAACCGATCGGCATTCCGGAGATTGCCGATTCCATAGGCATCAGCAGCAGTCTCGCCAGCCAGGTCTTCAAGCAAGAGACAGGCGAGACCATATATAACTACTTGACTCAACTGCGCATGGACCGGGCGGCCGAGCTGCTGCTCAAGACGGACTCCCGAATTTCGGACATCGCCGTCATGGTGGGATATCAGCATGAGAACAGCTTCATCCGTATCTTCCGCAAATATAAAGATATCACCCCGGGCAAGTACCGGGATATGATGAAAACCCGGATGGATTTTCAGATCGAATAGCCGACTGTGCCCTCCGGGTTCATTCCAAGGAGGAACCCATGAACAGACGACAAATTGTTGAGCGGCACCATCCAGAATTGAACAAATTAGACCCGCTGTCGCCCTTCTCGGTAGGCAATTCGGAATTTGCCTTCAGCAGCGACATTACCGGCTTGCAGACCTTCCCGGATCAATATGAGGTGCCGCTTGGCACCCAATCCAACTGGGGATGGCATTACACAGGAGGGCGTCACCGATTTACGGAGAAGGACGCCGAGCATCAAATGTTCGATACCTACGGGCGGCTTGTAGGCTATCCTATGAAGCCGGGAGAGAAGGCTGAAGCCTATCACTGGCTGCGGCAAAATCCTCATCGACTGCAGCTTGGCCGAATTTCCTTCCGGTTTCTGCTCGAATCCGGCGAGGAAGCTACGGCAAGCGATATAACGAATATATGCCAGCGGCTGAACTTGTGGACAGGCGTGCTAACGAGCGAATATGACGTACAAGGCGTGCCTGTAAGAGTAACAACCGCTTGCCACGGCGAAGCCGATACGATCGGCGTCCGTGTGGAGTCGCCACTGATTTCCCAAGGACGGCTTCAGGTGTTCATGCGGTTTCCTGCGCCCGATATGGTTCATACGGCATGGGCGAAAGCGGTGTTTCCCGATTGGGACCATGATGACAGACACCGAACAGAGCTGCTTCAACAGGAAGCTTGCAGGGCGTTGTTGGAAAGAACCATGGATGAGGACCGATACGAGGTAGGCTGGGAATGGACTCAGGGACGGCTGGAAAGAACCGGCCCGCATGAGATCACATTAGTGCCTGAAGTGCAAGGTGAATTGTTTGAATTTTCTGTCTCATTTGCTCCGGAAGCACCAAGAACGGCATCCGTCGATAGCATCATCCAATCCAGTGAACGCCGCTGGGAGGACTTTTGGATGAGCGGAGCGGCCATAGATTTTGCCGGCAGCTCCGACCCACGAGCCTTCGAGCTGGAGCGCCGTGTGGTCTTGTCCCAGTTCCTGTGCGCCATGCACAGCGGGGGTTCCATACCGCCTCAGGAAACTGGGCTGATGTACAACAGCTGGTTCGGCAAGGCGCATTTGGAGATGCATTGGTGGCATGCGGCACATTTTCCATTGTGGGGTAGAGAAGCCTACCTGCTTAAGAGCATGGGCTGGTACCGTGATATCCTTCCTGCCGCGCGTGACTTGGCAGCGTCACAAGGCTACGAGGGCGCCCGCTGGCCTAAAATGGTCGGGTTCGACGGCAAACCGTGCCCTTCCCCGGTTGCTCCCGGACTGATCTGGCAGCAGCCGCATCCGATGGTGCTTGCCGAGATGTGCTACCAGGCGAATCCGACACGCGAAACGCTGGAGCAATACCGCGACATCGTATTCGAGGCCGCCGATTTCATGGTATCCTACGCGCATCTGGATGAAGAAAAGCGCGTGTACGATCTAGGACCTCCGCTGATTCCGGCACAAGAATGCCACCATCTGCAGAGCAGCAAAAATCCTCCGTATGAGCTGGAGTATTGGAAGCAGGGACTGGAGATCGCGGTTCAATGGGCCGAGAGATTGCAGGCGCCCGTCAACCCGCGGTGGGTTGAAGTAGCAGCATCCATGGCACCGCCTCCGCAGGCGGATGGGGTCTATCTCGCTCACGAGCTGTGCCCGGATACCTTTACCGGTAAAAACCGGGACCATCCTTCCATGCTGGGCGCTCTCGGCATACTGCCCGGAACGCTCATCAATCGCGAAGTGATGCGGAATACCTTGATGAAGGTCAAGGAGGTATGGATGTGGGATTCCGCCTGGGGCTGGGATTTTCCGATGTGCGCCATGACCGCGGCAAGGCTCGGAGAGCCGGAGCTTGCCGTTGATTTCCTGCTGATGGATGCGACCAAGAACACCTATTTGACTAACGGGCATAATTATCAGCGCCCAGGCTTAACAGCCTATTTGCCGGGTAACGGAGGCTTGTTGACCGCCGTCGCCATGATGGCCTGCGGCTGGAAAGGCAATGAGCAGGCGAACAATCCGGGCTTTCCGAAGGATGGGAGCTGGAAGGTAGCATGGGAGGGGCTTAAGCCCTGGCTGTAATAAACCTTCATGAAAGGAGCACGCAAATGGCTAAAGGCACCATCTGGCCGTCAGAGCGGAAGACGTATGCCGACCGGCTGACAGGGCTTGAGGTTACGCAATTGACGGATTATAAGGCACACAGCCATCATCTATATTTTACCGAAAACGGCTGGTACGACGGGGGAGAGCGTCTGTTGATGATCTCCGACAGGGCAAACAGTACGAACCTGTACAGCCTGCACCTGACGAGCGGGCTCATCACCCAGCTTACGGACTATTCTGCAAACGATCATTTGGATGCATGCTTGCAGCCCGACGGAAGGGCGGCCTTTGTCAAAAAAGACCGCTGCCTATTCCGGCTGGACTTATCGACGCTGGAAGAAAAGCTCCTGTACGAAGCGCCCGAGGGCTATCATCTCGGAAACGCAAGCGCGACCGCAGATGGCAAATTCGTCTTGACCTGCGTGCAGGAGGACCTCTCTTCCCGCATCCGCCTGGACCTCGGGAACGGATACGTCGGTCACCGCGAGCTTATGGAAGCGGCTCCCCACAGTATGATCGTCCGGATTGACTCTTTGCGGGGTACGTCGGAGACGGTTTATGAGGCCCGGCGCTTCATCACCCACATCAATGCTTCACCTGTCGAGCCCTGGCTTTTGACCTTTTGCCATGAAGGGCCATGGCATCTTGTAGACCACCGGATTTGGGGGCTGGACCTGCGGACCGGGGAAGCGTGGCAAATCAGACGGCGGCTTGAACCAGGTGAAAAGGTAGGACACGAGTTCTTTTATCCGGACGGGCTGACGATCGGGTATCACGGCTTCCGCACAAACGGCACTAACTTCTTCGGCTCCATCCGTTATGATAATACGGAGATGGAGGAGACGGAATTCGCTTTCGATACGTGGCATGCCTATGCGGACGGGCGGGGTCAAGCGATCGTGGACGGCAAGGGTGCCGTGAAGTCGCTTACGATGTGGCGTAAAATCAACGGGGTCTATGATGGCCCCCGAACGCTCTGCGAGCTCCGCTGCAGCTTTCATTCCCAGAAGGTGCATGCTCACCCGCGCTTCAGCGCCGACGGAAAGCAAGTCTTATTTACAAGCGATAAGAACGGGTACGGCAATCTGTATCTGGTCCAGGTTCCGGACGATTTCAACAGCTTGCCATTATGTACGCCCTAATCCAGGAGGTATCCATTATGCAGGCAACTGCTCAAACACAGACGGAACAGCGCATGTCCGTCAAAATTGCTGAGACGATTCTATCCCGCTGCGTGGACGGATATCATCCCAACATCAGCAACAAATGGGGATATGTCGCCGGCATGGCGTTAACCGCGATAAGCCGTCTTGGCGACTGGACGAAAGATTCCCGTTATCACGAGTTCGTAAAGCGTCAAATGGATGTGTTCATCCAGGAGGACGGTACCATCCAAGGCGGCTTTAGGCTGGAGGATTACAATCTCGATCATATCAATAAAGGCAAGCATTTGATGCGGCTGTGGAAGGAAACAGGCGAGGACAAGTATGAGAAGGCGGCACGAGAGCTGGAAACGCAGCTGATCGGCCAGCCGCGCACGGAAGAAGGCGGATTCTGGCACAAGAAGATTTATCCTTTCCAGATGTGGCTGGACGGGTTGTATATGTCATCGCCCTTCATGGCGGAATTTGCCGCTGCGTTTGGGGAGCACGGCTGGTTCGATGAAGCGGCTCACCAGCTGCTGCTTGTCGAACGTCATACGCGTAACCCTGAGACCGGCCTGCTTCACCATGCCTGGGACGAGAGCAAGGAGCAGCGCTGGTGCGACGGCGCTACCGGACGTTCGCGCCATGTTTGGGGGAGAGCGATGGGCTGGTATGCAATGGCTATCGTCGACGCACTGGAGCACTTTCCTGCCCGTCATCCGAAGCGCGGACAGCTGCTAGGCATCTTTGAACGCATGGCGAATGCTGTCGTGCGCGTACAGGACCAGGAGAGCGGCCTCTGGTATCAGGTGATGGATTGCAACGGACGCGAGGGCAACTATCTGGAGGCATCGGGCTCGTGCATGCTCACCTATGCCTTGGCGAAGGGGATTCGGCTTCATTATTTATCCGAGATTGACCGCAAGGTCGTGGAGCGTGCTTACGTAGGAATCCTCACCCGATTCGTCTCTGAGGACGAACAGGGAGTGCACTTGCACAGCATTTGTCAAGGTGCAGGGCTTGGAGGGCGCAAATACCGCGATGGCTCGTATGAATATTATTTGAGCGAACCTGTTGTTAGCGATGTGCTTATGGGTGTCGCACCTTTGCTTCTCGCAAGTACCGAGATCGAGCGGTTAAGTGAGGAGCTCTAAACCCAAGAGGGATATTTCCCTCTATATGGATGTTTAGGAGTAAAATATAAGCAAGCAGCACCCGGACGGATTTTTGAAGTCCTGTGCTGCTTGTTTTTGCTTTTTCGACTATGGACAGATGGATGATACCTGCCGGTTCCCATCCTTTTCATGAGGTCCGGATTCACGAAGGAGAATCAGGTACTGTCCCATGTAATGGCTCTTTAACCCGCTTGATACAGCTCTCTTTTTCCTTGGCTAAACGGGTGAAGCTTCAGAATCATATATCCGGCTGCCGCTACTACGCAGAGTACGGCGTCTATGCCAATCAAGATCTGATAGCTATTGAACATATCATAAGCAATGCCGCCGACCAAAGCGCCAAGGATGCCGCCGGCTTGATGAAAGAGTATTAAATTGCCGATCAACGTCCCTTTGCTGCTCGTAAGCTCGTTCGCAATGACCATTCCTCCCGGAACAGCGCTTAAGTAGGTCAAGCCGAAGGTCACGGCAAATGCGACGGGGGACCAGGAGGGGTGCCACAGCAGAATCAAAAAGCTGATTACCCTAATCCCGTACAACAAGGCCATGGCCAACCGCTTGTTGATGGCATCCATGGTGAATCCGAACACCAGCGACCCGGCTATCTCCATAACTCCAAGAACCCCCATCGACAGGGCAATCATTCCCGTCGATACCTCAGCCTGCTGATGGATGGCAACCAGATTCATCTCCACTGTCCCCATGTTGATTCCACACGTAAAGAGTGCGAAGGCGACGATCAGGAAAGGCAAGTGAACAAGCTTGACGGCAGTCTCCTTTACCGCAGGAGCGGACTCCTCAACAGGACGGGATTGCTCGGCAGCATCCTCGATGTCGACGTCCATTTCTGCGGGCCGTATTACAAACAAAATGAGGGGTAAGGTTATCGCCAATCCCAGTAATGCTGAAATCAAAAATGCATATTCCCATGTCAGCTGACTGTTGGTTACGAACAAGGGGGTGCAGACGGCAAGACCGACGGAGGATGCGCTGCTCAATAGGCCCGCCGCTTTAGCTTTATGACGGCCAAACCATTTGAATACCAGCACATAAGCTGTCGAGGCTCCAAGACCGGTCAATCCGGATAAAATACCGTAGCCGGCAAAGAAGAAGGCCGGATGATGTCCCAGAAAAACAAGAGCAGTGCCAGCAATGCCGAACAGGCTGCTGATGAACATGATCCTCTTGGGTCCATACCGATCGACGAGCCGGCCGCCTATTGGAGCGCATAAAGCGGCAATAAATAAATTTGTCGACCAAGCTGCGGATATAAATCCTCTGCCCACTTGCAAGTCCTCTGCCATTTGGACCTGGTAGGAGGTCATAATGAAGCGGGAAATCGTCCCAATAAATCCGATAACCCATAGGGCTATTAGTCCAATCCATGCATAGTGCCGCGAATACCATCGAGCTTGCGTCAACTCTATCCCGCCTTTATAATAAATTCATAAAAGATACCGATCGGTATCTTTTATTGTAGCACATATCAGGCGGTTGGCAAGAGGCAATGCCGTAAATATTTGGTATAATGAGGGCAGACTACACGCGTACGGAGGGCTCATGAAAAAAGGGGATAAAACACGGGAGCATATTATCATGAAATCGGCAGAGCTGTTTAATCAGCAGGGCTATGCGGGTTCGTCGTTAAACGATATCATTGCCGCAACTGGGATCAAGAAGGGTGGCATTTATCGTCATTTTAACAGCAAAGATGAAATCGCCCTGGAAGCGTATCAATATGCGGCAAGCAGGGTCGGCAGCAAGTTTTCGGAGGCTATAGAACAGGAGGAATCTGCAGCAGGCAGGCTGCTCGCCTACTTCCGCGTTTATGAGGACGTCGTGAACAACCCACCGTTTATCGGCGGGTGCCCTCTGCAGAATACAGCCGTAGAGAGTGATGACACTCATCCTGTCCTGCGTGACAGAGCCAGGCGAGGACTCCATTCGACCTTGGACGCAATGAAAATCATTATCCAGGAGGGGATTCGGATGGGGGAATTGAAGGAAGATTTGAATGCCGACGCCTTGGCTACTTTTGCCTTTTCCTTATTGGAGGGAGGCATCATGCTTAGCAAGCTGGAGGGCAGCAACAGGCACATGCAGATGAATATGACGAGCTTCGCAGCCTATTTGCAGCAGTGCTGCTTGCATCCTCAGCGGACGATGCCGGAGAGATCCCTTGGCGAAACAGACGCGGCTGGGTAAGCATACGTACAAAAGCGCTGAAACGGTTGTTGTTAAAATAAAGAGCCAAGGGTCTGGACATCCATGGGATATTCCAGTTCTTGGCTCTTTCGGTTGATCTGTTATTCCACCTATATCCCAGCAGACAGAACATGAATGGCACTAATGCTTACCTAACGATCTATACGTCTACTGATGCGGGCTGTTTTACCGTAGCAGCGCTTTTTTTTCGCCCCAGAAGATTCGTCCCTAGAACCCCCGCAATAATCAAGAGAGAGCCGATAAGGTGATACACCGTAACGTTTTCCCCAAGAAATAGCGCCCCTGCCGCGATAGAGACTATGGTCGCTAAATTGTTGAACACACTCATCCTGGATGCTTCGATTTTGGACAAAGCGTAGTTGGATGTTAAAGCCGTGACTAGTGAGGACATAATCCCCAGATAAAGCACTGAGAGAATAAAGAAACCGTCGGAAAGCGGTTTTAGAAGAACGTCAACTGTCCCGGACGACGTATGATCCACTAAGGAAATGACCAGAAACGAGACGAACCCGACACCCAGCATGAAGTAGCTGATTTCCGCAGGGGTATAAGCCTTCATAAGCGAGCGGGCCAGTACGCTGTAACCGGCAGAAGCCAGGCTCGAGAGAATCAACAGCAGAATCCCCAGCGTACTGGACAGCTCGAAGCCGCCCCCTTTCATCACAAAAATGAACGCTACACCGAATACCGACAGGAAGATTGACAGCTTTTGCAGGCTGGTTGTTGTTTCCTTTAAAAAGATAGAGGCGAGCGCTGCCGTCATGACGGGAGTGAATGCAAACAGGATGCCCCCCTCGGCGGAGGTGGCGTGCTGCAGCCCGAAGGCTTGAAATGCAAAGAAGCCTAACGGATACATCGCTGCAAGCAGCAGCGCTTTATATAGCGGTTTCCCGCGGTAGTTCAGCTTAACCCATCCGAACGCAACCGGGATCGACATGACCCCGAACGAAGCGGCGAATCGAAACGCCAGGGTGTCTATAGGGCTCGCTTGCGCCAGCGCCATTTTGGTAAACAAGAAGGAGAAGCCAATAATTACTGCGTTTAAAATCATGCATACATAAGCTAGTCTTAAGCTTTTGTCAGTATTCATCATCATTACCACCTCATCCGATCAAAGCTCGGTTTATTGTCCGCGAACATGTTCCATTACTTGCATGGTATAGCAAAGGACCGACCCAAACAACCTTCATTTACTGAACTGTATCGGTACAGTGGGGGCAATAAGGAGCAGTGTGCTGATTGATTCCTTGAGGTCGGCATCTTGTGTAATGAAATGTTAATTTTAAACAAGTAGTGGTTAATTTGTTCCATAGTCATCCTACAGGTTTGTTTCTATAATGAGAACACATCGAAACGACAGGGAACCTTTGGCGGCTTCCCGGCGCTTCGGGCACTCTCGACTTTTGCCGGACCATTGCAGCAAATAAAAGAGAATGGGGGGATTTTTTGAATAGCGGTTAGTTCAGTTCGGTCATTGACCATCCACTTACCAAACCCATCCGTAAGAAAGTGAGTTGATTTTCATAATGAAACACCGTTCAACGATGGCAAGCTTGATTTTATTATTTCAAATGTTTGCAGTCACGGATGCAGGCGGCGCTTCAGCCGCAGCGGTGAACCCTGCTGATGCCAGCCCGACCGTCTCGGCTGCTTCGGCGCCGGCTCATCCCTATTACCCGCCAAGTGCCTCCGAGCTGCAGGCGTCGATCGCAACTGCTGATAGATTGCTTAGCCAGTACACGGAAGAGCAATGGCTGAATCTCGTGCCCAAGCAGTCCCCGCGTTCGGTATTGAACGAGCCGTTCGATGGAAGCGATGGCTGGGTATGGAGCCCCGCAACCCCCGATAAGATTCAAACGATGAAAGGCCTTGCCTTCCCAAACTCCCAGTATCCTTATCAGTATACATCCGTAAAAGTCATGAGCGGGAAGACGGTGGAGGTCCCCTATGTGCAATACAACGGGAAGAAATACCTCATCCAGGCGCGCATTGATTATGAAAAAACCAGCTTCATGTCGAGCAACCTTCCGATTTTGGCAAACGCTTACTTGGCGACCGGAGATGAGAAATACGCCCGCAGAGCCGCTATCGCTTTGGATGCGTGGGCTACCGCTGTGCCGGATTTCTACATGACCAGCAAAAATGTGGCTAATCTCATCAGCGCCGATGAGGTTGCCAAATATTACAATACGGATATCCAACGGGTCAGCGACCATAACGGGATCGCGCATGAAATGCATTCCGGCGAGATCTTCGCTTTCGACCGGATCTATGATAGTGCGGCGCTCCAAGAGCTGTCCCAAAGCAAGGGATACGATGTGCGGGAGCATAACCCGCGCTGACTTTTTTCTCAATGTCGTAAACTGGCTGACCACCTATCAGTCGATGAAGGTCCATACATCCACTAACCTCTCCGGAGCTGTTGAGGCCATTGCCCGCGTGGCTACGGTTCTTCACCAGCCGCAGCTGTTGGATTGGCTGAGCCAATACATGGATATCACCGTCGGAGAAAATTTCAAGCGGGATGGCATGTTTCCTGAATCGTTCTCCTACCACGCCGGCTATGCCAACTCCAACTACACGATTTCGCAATTGATCCAAACCTATTTCCAGGCGCATCAGCCGGAATCGCCTGCTCAGCAAGCGTTGAAAGAGAAGATCGTCAGACAATCCGATTTCCTGGCGAATGCCAAGGAGGCCCAGAAGATCGTTGCGTTTCCGGATGGGGATTTGCCTCCGTTCGGCGATACGACCAAGGGAGGAGCCTCCAAACGCAATGCGACGCAGTCCCGGCTGCTTCCCGCATACGGTCATCTCATGCTGGGTGACGGGACAGGGAGATTGCAAACGCAGTACAACCTCAACTTCAACGACATGGCGAATCATGTTCATCCGAATGTGCTCTCTGCGACCTTATTCGGCTTCGGGAAGGAATTGATCGGGGGGATACGTTATTCCCACACCGCGGCACGCGATTTTACAAGCGATACGCTGGCTATGAACACGGTTGTCGTGAATCAATCGAATCAATTTCGCGGGAATAAGCAGGGTGCCGGTAACGTCGGCCATGCGTTTACAGGCGGCAATCTTGCCCTGTATGAGCCCGGCATCGACGGCATCGAGGCGTCCGAGGTGTACAGCAACTGGGCTTACCCCGGCACAGCATCAAGATATCAGCGCGTGAACGTGATGAATACTATCGATCCGGAGCATCCCTATCTGATCGACTTGTTCAAGGTTACGGGCGGAAGCACGCATGAATATTTCCTTCATGGCTCCACCCAGTTTGACGAAACGGCGGAAGCCAGCTTTCCGCTGCAAAACATAAATAAGCCTTATCCGCTCCTCCCGGATAACGAAACATGGACCGATCCGGTAAAGGAAGGAGACGTGCGGAACTGGTACGGCATGTTCAGGGACGTCAGCACAGGCCAATCTCCGGGTCAATGGGACGTTACCTTCCGCGATGCGGAGGATGGGGGAATCGGAACACGGATTATGATGGTAGATGATGGAAAGAATCAGGTCTACCTTGGCAAGAGCCCTCATTCCTACCGGGATAAGCAGTATGATGACATCTATCAATTCTGGCGTCCGTCGCTGATGGTTAAGCGGGAGGTCCCGGGCCAAGACAATCTGGACAGCTTGTTTATCAGTGTCATGGAGCCGTTGAACGGTGAATCGGCCATAGCAAGCATTAGCCGGGTACCGCTTAAGGATAACGACCCGGAGCATGTGGCGCTCTCCGTCAAATTCAACAACGGCCGTGAGGACGTCGTGCTGGTGAACTTGAACCATCCGGATATCACTGGAAGCAACCCAGTGGACCAATCCGTTACAACCGCCGACGGGCAATATTCCTTGAACGGCAAGATCGGAATTATGTATGAACGAAGCGGCTTCACAAAGCCTTATCTGATTTCCGGAAGCAAATTCCAATACGGAGATAAGGCGCTGACTATCGGGCCTGCCTCTTATCAAGGGACCGTGACAGGAGCAGTTCGAATCGCGGACGGCTCGGATGTCAACGCGCTAATTACGGACGCGAACCTTCCGGAAGGCGATGCATGGAAAGGAAAATGGGTGTCCCTGCAATTCGGCACCTACAAGGTCATTCCCGACGCAAACGGCTCGTACCCGAACGGGATTAGCGAGCAGAAGGGCTTTAGTGAAATGTTCCTGGTGGATCATGTTGAGAAGAGGAACGGACTTACCTATATCGTCACAGCGGATGACCATGCCCTGGCCATCGATAGCAATACGGCGGAGCAATTAAGGCCGCAGCGCACATTCGAAGGGCATCCGTCCTTCCGAATGGAATTCAGCGCAACGGCCAATGGCACGCCGCCCGTCTTTCCATCCCCCAAGCTGGATGGCATTCAGGTGAATGGGCAGCCAATTGCGGGATTCGATCCGGCGGTATTCAGCTATAAATTCGCCATGCCGGCAGGAACCGCTGTCATTCCTGTCGTCAGCGCGACCGGATCGAATGGGATTGAGGTGGCTCAGGCCCAGGAACCGTTCGGCACCGCGATTATTACAGTCAAGGACCGTCAGGATCCGAGATCGCAAACCCAGTATTCCGTTCGATTCACTCCGATACCGATTTACGGGGATGAGCCGTCAGGGTTGGTTCCTTACCACATTCATGGTGTTACGGCGAGCCCTGGTTATAACTCCGGCTTTCCTCCGTCCAATGCGATTGATGGTAATTTGGCTACGCGCTATGCTGCCAAAGGTGAGCATTGGATTACCTTCGACCTGGGGGAGAGCAAGGGGATCGATACCTTCATCGCATCATTTTTAAATGGCGACAAGGATACTTATTTCTTTGATCTGGACATCTCCGTGGACGGGACCGATTGGAAACGGGTGTACAGCGGTCAAAGCAATGGAAAGACTGCAGGACTACAGCTATTCTCATTTGAGCCGTCTCAAGCCCGTTATGTGAAGTACAGCGGCCACGGCAACACCAAGGATGCCTGGAACAATCTCAATGAAGTGTTTGCAGCAGGTCATACGTCCGCGACCAAGCTGAGCCTATCGGTTAGCGACGCCGTCTACAGCTACAGTGATACGGCATCCCTTCATGCGTACCTAACAGACAAGGACGGGAAGCCGCTGCAGGGGCAAGCAGTGTCATTTTTCCTGAATGAGGCACATATTGGGGAGGCCGTAACGGACGCTTCGGGAGAAGCACCGCTGAATTACCGTGTCCAGGCAGGTGTGCCGTCAGGCTCTTCTGCACCATATGACTTGAAGGCGGTATTCGCGGGATCTGCCGATCAGGCACTTCAGCCTAGCTCAGCCTCCGGGAAGCTGACCGTGCAGAAGGAGGAGGCGACCCTCGCTCTGTCCACCCCTTTGAACTGGGATCGGACGAATGTGACGCTTTTTGCCATTATTCAGCAGCAGGATGATGGAGAGCCGGGGGCGGTAAACGATCTTCCAGTTGTTTTTGATCTGAGAGCATTGCGGGCTGACGGCACTTCCGTGCCCGTTCTGTCCTCGACGGTGCAGACGAACGTATACGGTCAAGCGAATCTTACAGAGACATTGCCAGCCGGATTGTACGAGGTGAAAGCGGCGATCGGAGCCAATCCTTATTATACGGAGCATTCCGCATCGGCTGTAATGACGGTGAATGCGGCCACCTACGGCTCCGTTCAGGTGAACGGACATACGAATACTCCTGTTCCTTCCGGGCTATTCGGCGCCAAGGCGAACAAGGTTCATTTGGAAAGCAAGTGGGAACGTAATGCGGGCAAAGTGAGCGGATCCGCAACCATTCACGCAGAACCGCAAGGACTTCGTCTGACGATGAACGACGCAGATTGGATCGCGGCATCGGATTCAAGCGCTTTTATCCAAGGCGGTGCTGTAGATGAGCAGGGAGCTAGCTATACCGTACGAATCATGGTAGAAAACGAGCGCCGCAGCTCTTCCTCCTTGATCAGCATCCTGATTTGGAAAGGGAATGCCGCGGAAGGAACGCCTGCTGCCGAGATCCGGGGGCAAAGTTTCAGCGGCAGTATTCAAATCCGCTAAGCGCTGCAAGGAACATGCAGGACCGTGATTTAAAAATAACCATTCCATTGCAGCCAGGCTGCCGGGCGGGACCGGCGGTCTGGTTGTTTTTTATGTTGTATCAGGTTCGGCATTTCTTCAATATAAAGCGCTTCAAGAAGGAGCCTGACCTGTTATAATGAGACTAGTACATATATTTAGTAAGGGGAGTTAACAAAACATTAGAAAGGAGGTTGAGGGATGAGCGATTTGAGCTCCTACGCTCTCCGTATACGGATTGCGATGCACAAGACACAGAGGGAAATTGCAAACGCGATGCAAAGCCAGTTCCAGCTGGAGCTGACAAGGGCGCAATTTTACATTCTAAAATTGATATCGGAGGACGGACCCTGCACGATTACAGAGCTGGCCAGAAAATTCGGGATCCATACGAGCTCGGTTTCGACGATGCTGAATAAACTGGTTCAGGACAACCTGATCTCCCGGGAATACAGTCACGATGACCGTAGAAAAGTGTTCGTCTCCATCACGGAATATGGAAGCGACGTGCTCAAGCAGGAGCTGCAGCATTACAGCCGAATTCTGGAGAGATACCTGTCCCCTTTAAACGAGGAGGAGCTGGAGACCTTCGTACATATTTTTGAAAAAATCTCATCGGTACATAAATAATGCGTGCCTGGAGGTTTCAGGCGGGGAGGCAGTCCTTATGGGTTATTTGGATCGAAAAATAAAGGAATTATATCAATATACTCCGGAGCTGACGGCTCCCGCAGATCTGCATCTTTATTGGAGCAAGACCTTGGAAGAATGGGCTACTCAGGGGAAGGTCGAAGCCGAACGAGTGCAGGTTTCCACCACGATGCGCGGTGTACAAGCCTACCAAGTACACTATAAAGGCTATGACGATACGAGAGTATCCGGGTGGTACCTTGTCCCGAGCATGTGGCAGGAGGCAGCCTATCCTTGTGTCGTAATGTTTCACGGTTATTCCGGGAGCAGCGGACTGCCTGAGAGCTACGCTTCATGGCTATTGGCCGGCATGGCGGTGTTTGCAATCGATCTTAGGGGCCAAACGGGAGGAACAGGCGATTTGCTGCCTCAAGAAGGAGGCATGGCGAAGGGCTGGATTACCAAAGGCATTGACGATAAGGATACCTGCTACTATAAGGCTTTGGTTATAGATTGCCTGCGTGCGGTAGATTGGGTTAGCGAGCAGCCGGAGGTCGACCCGAACCGCATAGGAGTAGCTGGAGCGAGCCAGGGAGGCGGACTGGCTATGATCTTGAGCGCGCTAAGCCGGAAGCCTTCCTTTGCCATTGCAGATATTCCGAACATGTGCCATATGGACTGGGGAATTTTTCATTCGACAGGCTCATTAACCGAAGCGGCCGAATATATATCCCGCTATCCTGAACGTTGGCAGAAGGTTATGCGGACGCTGAGTTATTTTGACAACATGAACCTGGCTGACCGGATTGAGATACCCATTATGGTATCCGTCAGCATGAAGGACCCTGTCTGCATGCCGGAGACGGTGTTTGCTGCCTACAACCGCATCCAGTCGGAGAAGGAGCTGCACATCTACCCGTTCCGAGGGCATTCTACAGGGGAACAACATCTGCGAAAAGTATTGGAGTTCGCTCAGCGGCAGATTGCACGTACAAGCTAGGTATAGCTTATCCACTAGATACAACGGGATATGAAGAACAAGGCGTACCACGGTCATACGACTGCGGTACGCCTTGTTGTTTTCTTTAGGCGACATACCATTGCGACTGTGCTCTATACATCTCCGCGTATATTCCGTTCAACGCCATAAGCTGCTCGTGCGTGCCTTGCTCGGCTATGCGGCCGTTATCGAACACCAATATTTTATCGGCAAGTCTGGTTGCGCCAAGCCGGTGGGAAATTAATATCGTTGTTTTATCGCCGGTTATGCTGTTGAAATCCTCGTACAGCTTCGCTTCAGCTATCGGATCCAATGCGGCGGTCGGTTCATCCAGAATTAGCACCCGTGCATCCTTTTTCAATATGGCTCTGGCGATTGCGATCTTCTGCCACTCGCCTCCGGATAAGTCGGTGTTGCCCGCCTTATAATTGCTAAGATGCGTCTCAAAGCCGTCTTTCAATCTAGCGGCGAATTCATAGGCTCCCGTCAGCTTCGCTGCTGCGATAATTTCGTCATCCGAGTATTCCCGGTACAGATCGCCTATTCGAATGTTATCCGCGATCGACAACGCGTAGCGGCCGAACATTTGAAAGGTGCAGGATACCGCCTGTTTCACGAGTGCTTGATGCCGATGCGCTTCCACACCGCCCATCAGAACACAGCCGCTGTCCGGTTCATACATACCGCACAGCAGAGAAATGAACGTGCTTTTACCAGAACCGTTCTCACCGACGATGGCGATTTTCTCTCCCTGTCTGATCGTTACGGACACATCCTTCAATATCTGCCGCTCCGTCTCCGGGTATGTAAAGTGAACATTTCGGAACTCGATATCCATTTGAGCCGGTACAGGTATGGCAGGGGATTGCTGTGACAGCTTGCCTCCTTTGACGAGTGTCTCGACGGTGCCCTCCCCGGTTCCATACTCCTTGTAGCTCATAATCTCCCGATAGTCGTCGATAAATCTTCCGTCGCTGCCGATTAATACCAGATTGTCAAACAGCCCTTGGAATGCGGTCTGCATCACCTTCGCCGTACTGTATACAAGCATAAATGAGCCGATCCCCGAGCCGCCTTGGTAAATATCGTAAGAAATCATAACGAGTGCAATTCCGATCGTGATCAGATTGATGAGCCGGGCGCCGCCGTTATATATCGTAAACCGTTTAATCAAGCCGATTCGCTGCTTGTACAACTCTGTGACAGACTCATCATAGCGCTGGTTCACGTAGTCGTATAAATTGCCGTACCGCATTTCCTTCATGCTGGGACGCTTAAACAGGCCCATGAAATGTATGTCTGGTAACGGAGCTCATGCGAGTTGTTCTGTTCTTGATAATAGTTGGCTTCTGTCTGTGCCTGCTTGAGCAGAATGGAAGGGATGCAGCCGGCCAGAATAATAACAGCGATCAGCCAACTATCTGTCGCGATAATAAGTACTGCAGTCACCAGTTGAATCGCACAAAGAAAAATACCAAACGTCGCATTCAGAATAAGCGGGAGCTTGCGGGTCAATTCATTCTTCACCCATTCGAACTTCTGGTAGGTATCCGTGCTGGCAAAATAATCGACACGGATGCGCGAAATTTTGATCATCAGCTTTTCCTGAATATAATACTGCATCTTGCTCCATAAGATGTTATTCGTCCGGCCGGAGACAATCACCATGATATTCGTCAGGAGAACGATTCCCATCCATAAGGCGAGCCATTCGACGGCCCGCATGAACGATCCTCCGCCTATTCCTTCGGTTACGACGTGAGCGGCTTCGTTAAAGAAGTGTTTTTCAAAAATCGCGGCGATGGTCCCGATGACCCCGGTGGCAAGCCCCAAATTTGTAAAGAACAAATCCTTAAAGCTGGCAGCCTCCAACACCAGCCGAAGACTCGACAGGACGGTTTTGTCGATCCGCGCCCGTTTTCGTTTTTGCTGTAAGGGTTCAGCCATCTTACATCGCCTCCTCTTTCCGGTACCATTCCGCCTGGGTCATAAAAAGCTTGTGATACATTCCTTGCTTCGCCATCAATTCGTCATGCGTGCCAAATTCGACCAGCCTGCCTCCATCCATGACAGCAACTTTATCGGCTAGTCTTGCAAATCCGATACGGTGTGAAATCAACACGCCTGTCCGGTTCTGGATGCTGTTTCGGATGTGGTAGAACTGCTCCATCTCAGCGATTGGATCCAGCATGGCTGCAGGCTCGTCCATAATCAGGATGTCCCGGCTGCTTATATGCGCACGTGATACGGCGATTCGCTGCCACTCTCCTCCCGATAGCTGGATCGCATTTTTGTGATACCATCTCCCCAAGTGCGTATCCAGTCCGCTGCTTTGCCGCTTCAAAATCTTTGTTGCCCCGCCTTTCTCTGCGGCATCATGGAGTGCAGCATCATCGTGAAGCTTGGACAAGTCTCCGAAAGCGATATTTTCTCTTAACGTAAACTCGAACTTGGCAAAGTCCTGGAATGTAACGCCCATTCGTGCGGCCAGCTTGGACAGGTCGATCTCATCGTAATGTTTTCCCTCGAAAAAGACGTTCCCCTCCATCGGTTTATAAAATCCGAGAAGCACTTTGACGAGGGTCGATTTTCCCGCCCCGTTGCCGCCGACAAGGGCGATCATTTCGCCTTGGTGGATTTTCAGCGAAACGTCCTTGAGTGCATAATCATTGCTTGCCGAGCTGTATTTAAAGCTGACGCCCTGCAATTCGAATACAACCGGCTTATCTTGCCGTTCATTCGGCGTCGGCTCTGTTTGGATCGCGCTGCTTGGCCGATCATCGAAGTCCATTTCGAAAAACTGCTTTTGCAGTTCAAAATCCTTCACATACCGGTACGAGCTCATGAACAATCGGCCGTAGCCCATCGACGTTCCCGCAATGTGATCGAATGTCGCGACGAACATGACCAGCGTGCCAACCGTAATTCGCCCTATCGCCGTCAAATAGAGCCCGGCCGCAATTAGTGCACACTTGAAAAGGGTCGATAAAATCAGCGAGGAGTTCGTTCGCAAGTTGGCTTTATTCATAAACGCAAGCGTTCGTTCCTGCATCGGCTTAATGATGTCATACCATTTTTTGCGGATAAAAGAATCCAACTCCAGCATCCGGTATTCCATCGCAATGTCATTGCGGAATACTTGGGAGTAGTAGTACTCTGCCAGCCGTTCGTTATCCCCTTCATCCAGCCAGCGCTTGTTGCCTTCGACTGCGTTTTTAAAACCCATTGTCAGCGATGTCATCACAAGAATGACTGCAAACAGAAGGAGTATCCATGAGGTGGAGGCAGCCAGGACAAGCATGCTGATGAGGGCGACGGTTTCGGCAAGCAGCTTCAACACACTGGTAAGAAAATAGGATAGCCGTTTAATCGTTGGCGTTGTCATGTCAATTTTCAGAGCCAATTCCGGATCGTCAAACATTCGAAGCGGCACTCGCCGCATCATGTCGCCTAACTGCTTCTGCATGCCCACCGCATAGCGGGTGAAGAGCGTGAAATCAAATATGCTCGGCAGCATGTTAAATACCGCGTTCAGGAACAGAAAGCCGACCAGCGCACCAATCCACGCTACGATCGTGCCGAACCCGCCTAGCTGTGCTGCTTCCGAGGTAATCATATCGACGATCCGCTTGGTTACTATCAAGAACAGCACAGGGAGCACCGCCCCGACCGTACAAATAACCGCCCAGAACAGAAGGTTGCGCCGATCGATCTCCCACGCTTTTTGGAATGCCCATTTTAGAACGGAAAGATCGGACTTGATTTTACTTGATATCATGCTACCTTACACACCTCGATTCAGAAGGATAATAGAACACGCGCGACATTGGATAGAAAAAGCCTGACTCCGTGAATTTCAACTTCATTCGCTCAGGTCATGAATTATACCATATTTTACCTGAACAAAGTTTTCATAATTATGTAATTTTGTACCATATTTTTGCTTAAAACAGTTCATTTTAAGTAAGTATATGACGTCAGTCACCCTGTATAATAAGAGGTGGTTGGATGTGTACCGTTTAGAATCCGTATGAAAAAAGGGGACGGGCAATGAGTTCATTTTTTCACAAAACCTATGACCTGTGGATGCAGCCTTTAGAGCATTACGCCTTTGGCGCGATCCGTAAGCGGCTGATCGGACAAGCCAGGGGAAAGGTACTGGAGATTGGATCGGGTACGGGAGCCAACTTCAAGTACTATAAATTCGTGAACCAGGTTATGGTCGTTTGATTCGAAAAGGAGAAGTTTGTCTTCCCTGCTAGCGATGAGGAGGACGATGGTATTCTAGGCTGTGTCTGGAAGAACACGGAGGACACCACTCGGGTTATGCACGATAATCGGCATCTCCATGTTCACCACGTGCTTGACGACCAGGGTGATTTCCGAAGCAATCGCCATTTGCTTGAGGGGTATTCGCGTAAAGCGCCTCCCGAGCTGACGCTGGCGGAACGGCTCGGGGCCCTTGCGCAATCGCGCACAGACGAGGGCTATATGGCGGAAACGATAGAGCATGAAGACGGCAGCTTGACTTTATAGAGAAACACTATCCGGAGCGAGCCGTTGCGTATATCGCATTTCGCCTCGATGAGAATCGGCGTTTATTGTCTGCAGGCATAAGGGAACCTGTATTCCTGCGGGCCATAGGCCGAGCTTGAAAATGATTGGTTCAAGCCCGGCTTTGTTTTGCTCTGTTACAGGGCTAGAGCTATAATTGCACATTAAGGGGCGGAGGTGCGCGATTTTGAAAGTCGTATGGATCGAGGATGAGAGGCAGCTGCTGCAGGAATGGACACAATATTTGAAGAAGGAATCGATTGAGGTTTTTGGAGCGGAGACAGTAGCCGAGGCCAAAGCGCTGGTCGAAGAGAAGAAGCCTGATATGCTGCTTGTGGACTGGATGCTTCCCGGCGGAGAAAGCGGACTTGAGCTGTGCAAATGGAACGAGAGGCATTGGGGGCTTCCTTTTATTATGGTCACGGCCAAAGGAGACGAGCTGGACAAGGTGCTTGCCCTCGAGCTTGGAGCCGATGATTATTTGACGAAGCCCTTTGGACTTCGCGAGCTTAGCGCACGTATCAAAGCCGTTCTGCGCCGTACTGGGAAAGGCAAGACGCAAGATAAGGAACAGCAGGACGAGCAGGTTGTTCAGCGGGGGCAGTTAAGGCTCGACTTCGTGCGGTTTACGGCGCAATTGGAGCAGACGAGGCTGGAATTGACGCGGACCGAATTTCTGCTGCTGTGGAGGCTGGCTTCTAATCCGGGAAGGGTGTTTACCCGCACTCATCTGATGGATGAGGCGCTTGGCGATGTGTTTATCGGCTACGAGCGGACGCTGGACTCGCATATACGCAATTTACGACGCAAGCTGGAGGAAGGCGGGGCGCACTGCGAGTATATTCAGACAGTATACGGCGTCGGGTACCGATTTGCCGAACTGGCGGCTGAAGGCTAACGGCCCTTCAACGACAAACGAAAGGGGGCGGGTGGTGTGCAGGCTTTCACCCTGCGGCTTCATCTGGCGCTTGCATTTATAAGTATTGGAGCAGCCTGTGTGCTTGGAGGCCTGGTCCTGTGGCTGCAGGAACGAGCCGAGCAGGCAGAGCTGCAAAGCGTAGAGCTGCTGTGGAACAGCTACGCAAAAACGGTTTACGAGCAGACCGGCAGCTGGGAGTCTATGGACAGAAGTCTGTTGACGGGGGCTTTTGGAGCTAAGGCGGATCGGCTGAGCTGGGAGCCGGCGGCAGAAGATTCCGCTTCTTCGGGACTGCAGCCGCAAGCAGGACAGGAGAGCCGAACGGCCGATACAGGCCGCAGCATCCCAGTGCTGTCAGGAGGTCAGCTTGTAGGTTATACGCAGGCTAGTGCCGAGAAGGATCGCTCAGCGCGCCGTGCGATTGTATCTGGCGCAGCCGTATTCGGACTGCTGCTGTACGGGACTGCCTTCCTGTACAACAGGCGCATGCTAAAGCAGAAGCATCGGGACATGTACGGACTCGCCGCTCAACTGCGCAAACGGATGCAGCCTGATGCGGGAGACCTTGTCCCTCTGTGGCGGCAAGCGACAGCGGCGGACGCCGCAGCTGCCGTGCAGGAGGCGCTTGCCGCTGCCGACCAGCTGCATGAGACGATTAGCCGTCTGGAGAAGGTGAGGCGCTCTATGGTCGCTGATATTGCGCATGAGCTGCGTACACCCATTGCCATAATGCGAACGCAGCTTGAACACGCCCTGCAGGGCGAAACGAGCTTGACCGTCGATAAAATTGTAGGTCTTCATGACGAGACGCTGCGGCTTTCCAAGCTGGTTCATGACTTGCAGGATTTATCGCTGGCGGAGACAGGAAACCTGCATCTGCACAAGGCGTGGTTTGCCTATTCGGCGCTTGTCGAGGAGGTGCTCGAGTTTTTGTCTGTCGAGGGCGAGGAGAGGGCTATTACCGCGAGCTTCAGCAAAGCGCAAGAGGTGCGCATTTTTGCGGATAAGGAGCGAGTCAGAAGCATACTGCTCAATTTGTTGGGCAACGCTTTCCGCCATGCGCGCAGCCGTGTGCACGTGGAGCTCTCCCTAACGGACAGTGAGACTGCGATTACGGTCAACGACGACGGGTGGGGGATCGAGCAGGAGGAGCTGCCTTATGTGTTCGACCGCTTTTACCGCGGCCGAAAAGGGATGAATCGGCAGGCAAGGGGGACAGGGCTGGGACTTGGACTGGCGATTGTCAGAGAATACGCACAGGTGCACGGAGGCTCAGTGAGCGTGAACAGCACATTCGGGATAGGCACGACTTTCACCGTATGCTTGCCCGTGATGTACGAATCGTAAAATCTGCACAAGTTCTGCACATTCGCTTCATCGTGTATGCACATCCTTTTGATACTGTAGAGACATTCTAGAGAAAGAGAGGTACTGTAAACGATGTTCATACGAGTGTCAGGGTTAAGTAAAACGTTCGGCAAAGGGGAGGCTGCGGCTCACGCGCTCCGTGAAGTGAACCTGGAAATCGGCAAGGGCGAGCTCGTGTCGGTCACAGGTCCTTCAGGCTGCGGCAAAACGACGCTGCTGCATATTATGGCCGGCATCGAATCGATCGATACCGGGGAGGTTTGGATTGGCGATATGCCCTTGCATGAAGCCAAAGAGAAGCAAATTTCCCAATTTCGGCTTGAGCATATGGGCTTTATTTTTCAATCCTATCACTTGATTCCGGTGCTGAATGCCTGGGAGAATGCGGCAATGCCGCTCCTGGCCAGAGGCGTAAGTACGAGAGAAGCGAAGCGGCGGGCGATTGAAGCGCTGAAGGAGGTTGGCCTGAAGGACAAGCTTGGAGCGTATCCTTCCCAGTTATCGGGCGGACAAAATCAGCGTGTGGCGATAGCCAGGGCCATTGCCGGCAAGCCTGAGCTGATCTGGGCGGACGAGCCGACGGGCGCGCTGGATTCCGAGACGGCTAAGCAAATTGTCGGGTTGCTGGAAATGCTGAATCGCCATCACGGAACGACGATCGTCATGGTAACTCATGATCAAGGCGTCGCAGAACGCGCGGAACGCATCATTCGCTTGCAAAACGGCCGGGTCGTGCATGATGGAGGGCGGGCTGTATGATTTTTTCCCGTTTAGTATGGAAAATGGCCGCAAGCCATCTAACACGGCATTGGCGGCAAACTCTGCTTACCCTTGTGGCCGGGGTAATCGGGGCTCTGCTTATTACCATTAGTGTCGTCAACTATGAGTCGGTGAAGCGAAGCGGGCAGGATTGGCTGGAGCAAAGACTAGGCGCGATAAGCTGGAAAGTAACGCCGGACCAGCAGCAAGCCTTTAACCCCGATCAGCTGAAATTGATGGATCAGTATGCGGAAAAGTTGAACCATGATTATCGTTTTCTTCCTTATGTGACCACAGAGGTATCTGTGGTGCGCAGTCAAGATCAGCAGCGGGATGCGTCAGCGCTCTCGCAGGTGCTGCTTATGGGCTTTTCCTTGCAAGCCGCGGCCAAGCTGGAAGGGGATGCTTCGGTACAGTGGCCTGCGGAGCTGGCCGATAATGAAGTCATTGTGAACAGCGGACTGGCCGGGCAGCTGAAGCTGATGGAAGGCGATGTTGTCGAGGTGACATCAAGCCGGGGGAGCCGAAAGCTGCAGGTTCGAATGATCGTTGAGGAACGGGGGCTCGCCGGCTATCGGGAATCGGGTACCCAGACAGCAACCGTCTTTGGTGCGGAGTCTGTCGTGCGTGAGCTGGCGGGACTGGAGGCTGACGGCCATTATCCGGCAGTGCTGATCGCGAGCATTGATCCGCAAACAAGCCCGCAGGCGATGCCGATGATATCCGAGCTGAGCTGGCAGCCGCAATATTTGAAGGTGGAGGCGCAGCAAAAAATAGGGAAAATGAATTTTACCTATTTGATTGGCCTGATCAGTCTGGCGGCGATTGCGACTAGCTTGTTGTTTATGAGACAGGTGCTGCTGATGATCGCGGATTCCCGGACAGAAATATACGGCACTTTGCGGGCGATCGGGCTTTCCCGCAGGCATATTTTCTCCATGTTTCTGGTGGAAGCTTCGATGCTCTCCCTATTGAGCGCCTTGGCGGGAGTTCTGCTTGGCGCCGCGGCATCCTATGGTCTGATTCATTGGCTGTATGGCAGTTTTGCAGAAGTGCTCCAAAGACTGACGAGCGACCATATCCCGGTCAGGCCGCATTTTACGGTGGATACAGCTGTTTGGCTGCTGGCGTTTATATGGTTTGTGCTGTTTCTCACAGCTGTCGCAGCTGCCCGAAAAGCGAGCAAGCTGCAAATTGTCGCGGCCCTTCGCGGGGACTCCAGCGTAAAGTCAGATGCGATCTTTGGACGAAAGCTGCTGGTCACCGGGCTTGTGTTGCTTGGATTGCTAGTGATGGGCAAGCATGTGCGCGACGTATTTATCACAACGCCTGATCCGGACAACTCCGGCATTTTGCTGACGGCAGTTGCCTGGCTTGGTGCTTGCTTCACGCTGTTGTTCCTGCTGATCTACTTTTTGCATGCCCTGGAGAAGCCGCTGCATCGTTTGCTGCGCTTGTTGGGAGTACCCAAGCTGTCGCTGCTGCTTGCAGTTAAGTATCCGCGGAGGCAACTGGGCCGGACCTATACAACCGGGCTGCTGTTTGCCCTTGTCATGCTGACGATTACTTTTACGGCAAGTCTCAATCAGCTGCTGGACGAGATGCGGGATGTGGAGCGCAATGAGCAGACGATTATCGGCTTTGGCGGCTATGCGACCTACCAGACAGACGAAGAGAGGCGCAGCATTGAACAGGCAGCGGTGCTTATTCAAGAACAGCTTGAGGATCAGGTCGTGATCGAACCCTTTATGATACAATCTCGCGAATACGATCTTGGTCAAGCTATTGTGCCTGTGACGAAGCCAATTCTTCAATCAGGAATCGAGCTGCTCGGCAGGGATTCAGAGTTCAGCTCGGATCAAGCAGCATGGGAGCGGGTGGCCAATGATCAGCAGTACATTATTTTGCCGCACTTTTACATGGGCCGAAAAATAGAGGGGCAGGCAGAAGGGTTGAAGGCGGGCGATACGATTACACTGCATGTACTTGAGAGTGGCTTGATAGCGGAAGGAAAGCAGCGGCAGGTCATGCTGGAAAAAGCGTTTGTGATCGCTGGCTTTACTCCGGATCAGGCCAAAAATACGCTTATTGATTTATATGGGGCAACCTATGTACACCCGGAAATCGCGCAGGAGCTCAAGGCATATGGCTTTAAATGGCCTAACCAAAGCAATAAAGGCATCGTATTATTCAGATTTGATTACAAAAATATAAAGCTTTCGCAGCAGTTGGAAGAGCAATTTCTGCTCCATCAAGTGCATACCTTTAAGGTTCCTTATTTGAGCAATAGCGCAGAGCAGCTTATGTACCGTCAGATGGGCAACGGGTTTATCGGATTTACGATTTTGTCGGCTTTTATCGGCCTGCTGGGTCTTGCGGTCATACAGTTCAGAGCAATCAGGGAACGAAGCAAGGAAGTGGCGATGATGCGCTGTATTGGCGTTAGCGACCGTATCATTTATTATATGTTTTTGACCGAGGGCGTCATGATTAGTGCTGTTGGCTTAGCTGTAGGCTGGCTGATTGGTTCGACAGGGGCGCATTTGATTAAGCAATTGTTTCAGGTAAGCCGGGAGTCCTTTCAGGAAAGTTTGACATCGGGGTATCCATTCGCCTTGCTTTCCGTCGTTTTTGCCGCTTTACTATTGGCCGCTATCGGGCTAAATACGGCTCCGGCGCGAGCTGCACTGGCATTTAAGGCTGCGGATGCACTTCGAAAGGAAGCCCATTAAGGATCCTTCCTGGATGCTGTGCAACAAGCAGCGTATTAAGGTGGCGATGCCGATTCGATAGCGGCCATTGCAGGCGGATTAGCAGGGGTGCATGAGGGATGCAACAATTCTGGAGAGTCATTCCGGTGTGATATTGGTCTAGGATCAGCTGAGTGGCTTGGCACAGCGCGTTTATGAGCTTAGAACGCGTGCCGATGTCTCATCCATCCAAGCTTCCCTGACTGCCTTCATTGCTCAGGTGAGCTTGAATTCATTTAAATTCCCTTAGGGTAAATGGAACTTGACAAAAGAAAGCAACCATAATAAACTGTGACCAAATGAAAGGAAGGTTTCAAATGGAACGCTTGAAAACGGTTAAACGCATTGCCAAAGGCCGCTCCGTACAAACGGATAAAAACGATGAAACGTTGTCCGGAGCTT
Organism: Paenibacillus sp. 32352; assembly: GCF_002042965.1. GTDB lineage: Bacteria > Bacillota > Bacilli > Paenibacillales > NBRC-103111 > Paenibacillus_S > Paenibacillus_S vulneris. The sequence goes on from NZ_MZNT01000001.1 coordinate 1,025,715, forward strand.
AATCAAAAAAGCGAATTGCTTTTTATTTCATCGACCGATAGCCCGAAAAAAAGAGTGTGTTCATCACGCTTATTTTGTCGTGCCGTCGGTTGGTGATAGAGATTAAGAGGCTGCAGACAAGGTTTTGTCTGCGGCCTTTTGTGTATAACCGTTCAGCTTCCATCGCTGAAGTTATATTCCCGGTACACGGCTTGCTGTGTACAGAGAAGCAGAAGGCTTGCACCTGAGGGTGCAGTTGCCTTCTGCTTTTTTTGTTTTTCACATATTTAAGGAAAAGAGGAATGCAAAATGAGTTTGCTTGAAGTGTACGATATGTCCCATGCTTACGGGGATAAAGTTTTATACAGAAACGTTCAGCTGGAGCTTTATAAGGGAGAGCATTTGGGAGTCGTCGGCCAAAACGGGACGGGGAAAAGCACCCTGATCCGTATTTTGACGGGCGAGATCATCCCGGATAGCGGAACTATTAAATGGCAGCCCCATTGTAAAATCGGCCATCTTGATCAATACGCCGAAATCAGCGGAAGCAAGTCGATTCTGCAGTACCTCCAAGCCGCTTTTGCGGAGGCTTACGAGCTGGAAGCGGAGCTGAACCGATTATATGAACAGAGCGCAGCCACGGGCGACGAAGCGCTGCTGCTGAAAGCCGCGGAGGTACAAGAGCGCCTTGACGCTCTCGATTATTTTTCTATCGATAGCCTTATCAGCAAAGTAGTGCACGGTTTAGGAATCGATGCGATAGGGATTGACCGGTCCATTGAGAGCTTAAGCGGCGGCCAGAGAGCTAAAGTCATCCTGGCAAAGCTACTGCTCGAGAAGCCGGACGTGCTGCTGCTGGACGAACCGACGAATTTTCTTGATAAGGAGCACGTTGACTGGCTGGCCGAGTATTTATCCCTTAGCAAGCAGGCCTTCATTGTGGTAACCCACCATTATGAGTTCCTGGAAGCCGTGGCTACGAGCATCTGCGATATTGAAGGCCAAACCGTAAGGAAATATTACGGCACCTTCAAGCAATTTTTGAAGCAGAAGGCTCACTTGCGGGAGGACCATATACGTCAATACCATGCCCAGCAGAAGAAGATCGAGCAGACCGAAGCCTATATCCGTAAAAATAAAGCGGGTGTCAATTCCCGAATCGCAAGAGGCCGGCAAAAGCAGCTTGACCGGTTGGAACGAATCGCCCCTCCGACTTTCGTCTCTAAGCCGTCCATTACATTCAGGGAGCTGCCGCTTACCTCGCAGGCGGTGCTTGAGGTCAGTCAATTGGAGGTAGGCTACGGTAAGCCGCTGCTGCCTAAATTGAATTTTTCCATGGCCGGCGGGGAGAAGCTGGTTATTACCGGCTTTAACGGCATAGGCAAGTCCACTCTGCTGAAGACCTTGGTAGGAAAGCTTCCCCGTCTTTCCGGCACCTTCAAATTTGCGGAGCAAGCAAAGCTCGGCTATTTTGAGCAGGATTTGCGCTGGGAGGACGACGGAATGACACCGGTCCAGATTATAGCCGAGGCCTTCCCGCAAATGAATGGGAAGGATATACGCCGGCATCTGTCCCGATGCGGTATCAAGGAAGCTCATGTCATGCAATCCATCCGAACGCTGAGCGGCGGAGAGCAATCCAAGGTGAAGCTGTGCCGAATGCTGCTTAAGGGTTCCAACGTCCTGATTCTGGATGAGCCGACCAATCATCTGGATGCCGAGACCAAAGATGCGCTGCAGAGTGCTTTAATCAAATTTACGGGTAGTATCCTGCTCGTATCTCATGAACAGTCGTTTTATCAGGAGTGGGCGGACCGTGTTCTCGACATGGAGGACCTTGGTTTGTTCGAATAATCCTTACTTTTGTGCAAATTTGAATTAGCATTCTGTATGTGAAGCCTCCAGCCCGATGACTATAATTTGATTCAAGAACACAATATGAACCAAATTTAAGGAGGCAATGTCATGGGCCGCGAAGTACCTGTATTATTAAATGATGAGCAAATGAGAAGGTTTATCACGGAAGGGTTTTTGATCCTTAAGACAGATTTTCCGGAGGAATTTCATCAAAGGCTCACAGAGCAGCTGAATCAGGTATACGAGGAAGAGGGCAATCCGGGCAATAACCTGCTGCCGCGTCTCCGCGATTTGCAGAAGGTGTTTGACCACCCTATCGTGACCGGGGCTTTAACGAGTGTGCTTGGACCGAACTACCTAATGCATACTCACCGTCACGGTCATTTCAATGCCTCTCCTAAAGCGGGAGGGTGGCACAAGGACAGCTACTGGGGCTACAAAAAAATGCGCAATCACCATCCTTGGTGGGCAATGGTCATGTATTTCCCACAGGATACTCCGGTGGAGCTGGGACCTACCGGTGTCTTGCCGGGAACTCAAAATTACGAGACCCGTACATTTGAATCGGATGATGTGGAGGGAGAAGCCGTTGCAAGCGGCAAGGCAGGGACCTTTGCTTTGATCCATTACGATATTTGGCATCGCTCGACACCGAACATTCTTGGCAAGCCAAGATATATGCTCAAGTTCGAATTCATGAGAACAGAAGCCCCGACGTCTCCGAGCTGGGATTGCACGGACCGGGAATGGAGGAAGCCGGTGTCATTCAGCACCAGCATCGTAGAGCATGAAGAGATGTGGAGAGACACCTGGAACTGGCTCTCCGGTCAAGTAGGGAGTCTGGCCGACACCGTTCAGGCGGATGACGCTCAAGTTCAGGAGCTTGCAGCTCAGCTTGAGGATGCTTTCGAGCCTAATGCGATTAACGCCGCATACGGTCTGGCCGCTAGGGGAGCCAAGGGAATCGAAGCGCTGCTTCAAGGGCTCCATCACAGTAGCGTTAAGGTGTCGCGGACAGCCGCCTACGGATTATCGGCAGCAGGTGCCGGAGCCGTGGCCGGGCTGGAGGCAGCTCTCTCTGCAGAGCGCACGGAGACCGTTGTTCATGCCGCCTTCGCTCTCGGTGAGCTGCGCGGGCTGGCTTCCTCTTCCGTTCCGAAGCTTCTGGCCTTGCTGGAGCCGTCCACCCCTACTGTGATTCGCCAAACCGTTACCGAGGCGATTGCCTTGATCGGTGAACCAACCGAACAGGTTGTGGACGGATTGATCCAATGTCTTCAAGATGAGGACGTCCAGGTCCGTTTCACAGCAGGTCTGTCGCTTTGCCGGATGGGAGCAGCGGCAGATAAAGCGGTTCCTGCGCTGGAGCAGGCATTGGAGGACGATAACCGGTACGTTCGTGGTCATGCGGCGGAAGCGCTGCATTACATCGGTACGGATACAGCCAAAAACGTGCTGATCGACTTTCTGCTGAAATCCCGCTGGTGTCCGACAACGACCCCGCAAAACACCTTTTATCCGTAAGCTTTAGCTTGAAGCATCCTTATCCTTTGCCCATGGCGAGGGATGAGGATGCTTTTTTGATCCTATATAAGTTCCGGGAGTTCCCCGCAAAGTATCTGATCCGGCTTTTGAACCCATGACTTCGCATTGCAGACTCTTCTCATGTCTTTAGACCCAGACCGCGGATAGTTCTATTGTCATGTATTTTCATCCCCTCTCCTAACATACCTATGGGATAACGAGCATTAGCTTGATTTTGTGACTTTGGTCTTTCTTGAAACATATGCCATAGTATGACAAAATCTTCCTAGGGCTTAATAGAGAGACAAATACGGAAGGGGGAACCGTATAGATTTGTACTAGCAGGGTATGACGGTCCATCTGGTTTTGAAAATAGAGGATAACCAATGCGGAGAGTGGTGGAGAAATGATATGAGGCTTATTTTACTTCTGGTTTTATTATTTTCCTTTCAATGGAGCGCGGCCGCGGCGGATTCAACCGGGACAGCTGCCGATGCATCGGATAAGGTGTATCAATTGGTTCCCAAGGATTGGGGAATCTACGACGACGGCACGCATCCGGTAGAAACGACCAAGGGCTTTAATGATGCGTTAAAATGGGCGCATGAGAATGGAAAGACTACATTCAAGGTTCCGGCAGGAACGTATCTTATTAAAAAGCAGGATCCCAAATTATTTTTGGATACCTCGGCTCGGATCAATATGGTCCCCGATATGACCTTCGAGCTTGACGAGAAGGCGGTCATCCAGAAGGAAACGAACGGCTTCACAGGATATCAGACTTTGCACATCGGCTACGGGGCCAATAACGTGACCATCAAAGGAGGAACCTTTCGGGGAGATAAGGATAGCCATGATTACTCCGCAAGAGGAACCCACGAAGGCGGCTACGGGATCGTTACCGAAGGCGCTATTAACGTGACGATTGATGGGGTCAAATCGGTTAATTTTACCGGCGACGGTTTATTTATAGGCGGCAAAGGGACGATGATTCAGGATCTCTACGAAACGAGCTTTGTATCGGGTTCTATCGATGAGAAGGGCAACCCGATTGCAGATCCCGGCAAAATCCGTCTAAAGAGCCTGCTAAACTTTAATAATCCTATTTTTCAAACGGAGCGGGAATTCGAGCTGTCCAACCGGCAGAAGCTCCCGAATACATTCGATGTCTTTTTCTACAAGCAGGACGGCAGCTTTTTGACAAGCTTAAAGGATCAGCAGGTACGTCAAATTATGAAAATCCCTGATGGAGCAGCCAGCTTCAATATCGTATTCAAGCAAGCGGGAAGCGTCGGGTCCTATGTGGAATTTTGGCAGCGTGCCGTATCCAAGGAGGTCGTGGTCAAAAATTCGGAGTTTGCGTTTAACCGCAGACAAGGGATAACGATTGCCGGGGGCGATCAAGTCACGATCACTAATAATGAGCTGCATGACATCAAGGGAACGGCTCCGCAGGCAGGGATTGATGTGGAAGCGGGATACGGCGAGAACGGCCATATGAACAGCAATATTTTTATTAAAGAGAACCGGTTCTATAACAATGCATCCTATGATGTGGTTCTGTATGATGGCCATAATGCAACGGTCGAGGGGAATCATCTGGCCTCGAAAGGCGTCATTGGCTTGGCGGTGTCGCCTCCTTTTACGAACGCCTTGATCAAGGACAATCATTTTGACGGTACCAGCATTTATGCGTACCACGATGTGAAGTTCGAAGGGAATGAGATGAATAATTCCTATACATTCCTCGAGGGGCCGAATATTAGCATAGACGGTATGACATTCACGGATTCCAAGTTTGCGATCAGCAGCAAACAGCCCTTCGGCGTTGAAGCTTCCAATGTAACGATGAACAACAATAAGAGCGGCGAGCTGTCCATCTGGGGAAGCCCGATACATTTAAGCAACATTGTCTTGAACGGGGGAGCAATGACCGGAGGCGTAGCTAAAGGGAGTATTTTTGATCGGATCAAAATTGTCAATGCTACCTCGATGAATTTACCCCTTGGTACGTACAATGATTGCGATCTGGAGTCATTAGGCGGTTCGATTAACGGGGGCATCATGCTGGATGATGCAGGACCGTATGCGTTTAACGGGTGTACGATAAGAGTGAATCAAGGCATTCTGGTTAACAATGAGAAGGCTGAAGTGACTGTAACCGATTCTTCCTTTGAGTTGATTGATAAGCTGTATGCCTTTAAAGCGGTCAAAGCTGCTAAGGTCGTGTTCGAAAATAACGTGCTCGAAGCGAATCAATTTGCCAGACCGACGGATTACATGGTCATGATCGGAGATTATTGGACCCGGACTAATCCTTCTACCGTTAAAGAGGCTATCATCAGAGGCAATACGCTGACCTCTAACATTGAGTCCGAAGGGATATCGACCCGATATGCAGGTACGGGCAGCTCCAATTATACGGTGGAGAACAATGTTCTGACGAATGCCAAGGTCAAGCTGCTGGAAACGGACAGGAAGGCTAATAATCTAGAGCAATGATTCAGGGAACGGACTGCGCAGGCAGTTCGTTTTTTCTTGCCTTCCCCATGGTATAGCCATCCATATTAAGGCAAATACTACGCCAGTTGCTAAAAATACTTGGATATTGGAGGGATAGACTATGGCAGGAACCGTTAGTACGGACAAGGACTTTATGACGGCCGTACGCGAAAGACGTACGATTTATGGCCTCGGCAAGGAGTCGCCGATCCCCGATGACCGGATTGTTCAAATTATCGAAGAGTCGGTGAAGCATACGCCATCCGCCTTTAATTCGCAAAGCGCAAGAGTGGTGGTTTTGTTCGGAGAGCAGCATAACAAGCTGTGGGATTTGACCAAAGAAACGCTGCGCGCCATCGTGAAGGGAGACTTCCAGTCAACGGAGCAAAAAATGAACGGGTTTCGGAGCGGCTACGGAACCATTTTGTATTTTGAAGACATGGCTGTCGTCGAAGGCTTGCAGGCCCAATTCGCCTCGTATAAGGAGCATTTCCCGAACTGGTCGATGCAATCGAACGGTATGCTTCAGATGGTCATTTGGACTGCTCTGGAAAGCGAAGGGCTTGGCGCCAATCTACAGCATTACAATCCGTTGATCGACGAGAAGGTGAGAGAAGCCTGGAAGCTGCCTGATACCTGGAAGCTGATTGCCCAAATGCCGTTCGGAAAGCCGACGGCTCCTCCCGGAGAGAAGCAGTTCAAAACGATAGAGGAACGGATGAAGGTATTTAAATAATCTGTAATAGTCGAGGCTGGGCGGACAGAGAGCTGCTCAGCCTCTTTATCTCCGCGCACTCTTTCCACCTAGTCTATCATTATAAATAGGTCTATCGTAGATTTGAAGATAACGAGGGTTATTGTTATGATAGGGTAAGGGCTCCAAGTCCTGGATTACATAACGATATTGTTGCGTAACAACGGAAGGGATCGTATGACTAGACGTGAATTTGTAAAAATGCTGCTTAGCATGAGTGTTGTAGTAGACGGATCGGTCAACGCTTTATTTAAAATGCTGTACCAATCTTTTACTTCGAGGACGGAGCAAGAAACCAAGACAGATACGGTCATAGAAGAAGTAAAGCCCGTGGCTTCGACAGAGCCGCTGTTGTCATTTTTTGTATTAAGCGACCTGCATGTTTCGATCTATGATAAAAATACGCCGCGTAAATTGAGAAACGCGCTGTACCAGATTCAGTATTTCAGCCATCCGGTAGATGCGCTGCTGTTAGGCGGGGATTTAACGGATTACGGCACGGAACTCGAGTACAAGTCGCTGCAATCGATATTGAGCAGCTACAAGCTGCCGCAGCTGTACGCCAATATGGGCAATCATGATTATTATAATATATGGATCGACAAGAGCGGCGCATTCAATACGGCCTCGATGCCGAACGGCAAGACCGATGCCGAGTCGAGGGAACGATTCCAGAAGATGTTCTGGTATACGAAGCCGTATAACGATTTTGATATCAAGGGCTACCATTTCATCCTCATGTCACAGGAATCCTATCTTCAGGAAATGCCGGAGGTAGGGGAAGGCGCCTGGTATTCCGACGCGCAGATGGCATGGTTGGAAGCCAAGCTGAAGGAGACTACGGACGGGAAGCCGATCTTCGTGCTCATTCATCAGCCTCTGCCTGCGATCGGGCAGGACGGAGGGTCGCATCGATTAATTCGGGCCAATCAATTCAGGGAAATCTTGAAGCCGTATCCGAATGTCTTCGTCATTTCCGGCCATACGCATCAGGATTTCGACAACGGCTCCAACCACTACACCAAAGAGACGTTCCATTGGTTCGTCAATGCTTCTGTAGGGCTTACGCGCAATCCGGAGCCTCTGACCAAATCGCAAGGCATGTACGTGCAGGTCTACGAGGATAAGGTAACCGTAAGGGGCTGGGAGTTCGCGAACAGCACCTGGATTCCGGAAGCAGACTGGACCATTCCACTGGAAAAAGTGAAATAATCTGATATTAAGGGCGGATGCGATACATCCGCCTGTTCTGTTTCCGGAACACAAGAAGTGGACGGCGGGACATAACCTTATTAGAAGTAATAGACCGCAGGACAAATAAAAACGGAAAATAATGGTTGACAGTATGATTGATAGCGTTTACAATAAGTTCACAAGTTAATACATTGTGTAGGAGATCCGGAGAATATACACATAGGTTGCTTCGATTGATGAAGGCGATTTATGTGTTTTTGTTTGCCCATAGATCTCGAACATTGCGGAGAATACTAAGTTTCTTCTAATGGTGAAGCCGCAGGGAAGGGGTTATTTAGGCGACAGGAGTAAGCGCTTTACCTTTTTGTCCAATTTTGAAAAGGAAAGGAGGCTCATCAATGTCTGCGTCAACGAATGCTTCTGCAAAAAAATCCCAAAAGAAAGAAGAGCTGCTGGGGTTCTTGTTCTTGGCTCCATCGCTGCTTGTGTTTATCTGCTTCCTGTTTTATCCGATGCTCCGCTCCGTCTATCTTAGCATGACTTTAACGGATCCGCGCGGGCGTGTAGCCGCCTTCGTCTGGCTGGATAACTATGTGGACCTGTTTTCCTCCGGTCAATTTTATTCCAATCTGAAGGTAACCCTGATGTTTATTGTGCTGACGGTGCCAACGACGATTGTATGGTCTCTCTTGCTGGCGGCGCTGACACATAACAAGCTGAGAGGAATGAAGGTATTTCAGTTCGTATTTTCGCTGCCGATTGTCATTTCCGTCGGTACAGGCTCGATCATTTGGCTGCTGCTGTTCCACCCTACGGCCGGGATGCTGAATTATTTTATCGGATTCCTGGGGATATCTCCTATCTCCTGGCTGGCCGATCCCTCTTGGGCGTTGCTATCGGTTTCGTTAATGACAGTCTGGATGAATATGGGCTTCGTCTATATTATCCTATTGAGCGGCTTGCAGGGTGTGCCGGAAGAGCTGTATGAGAGCGCCAAAATCGACGGCTCCGGACCTGTCCGAACCTTCATCCAGATCGTGCTTCCTTTGTTGTCCCCGACTTTATTCTTTGTCCTCATCGTCTCGGTCATTTCCGCCTTTCAGGCCTTCGGCCAAATCAATATTTTGACCAAGGGCGGTCCGATTAACAGCACCAACGTCGTTGTTTTCTCCATCTATCAGGATGCATTCATCAATTTCCGCTTCGGCATCGGCAGTGCGCAGGCCTTGATATTGTTCCTTATTATTTTGCTCCTGACAATCGTCCAGTTTAAAGTTCTGGAAAAGAAGGTGCATTACCAGTGATCCTACGAGGACTATTCCGAACGCTTCTGTATCTTCTGCTGGCCGCACTCGCGTTGGCTGTGCTGTATCCGCTTTTGTTCACGATCCTTTCCTCGTTCATGACGGAAAAAGAGGTCGCAGTCTTCCCGCCGCCGTTATTCCCGCATCAGCTGTATCTCGGCAATTTTACTAAGGCTCTCCAGACTGTGCCTATTATCCGCTTTATCGTGAACAGCTTTGTCGTATCCTCAGCCATTACCGTCTGTCAAGTTGTTACTTCCAGCATGGCGGCCTTTGCATTTGCGTTCTTGACCTTCAGGTTTAAGAATGCGCTCTTCCTGTTATATTTGTCCACCATGATGATTCCTTGGGAGGTCACTGTCATTCCCAACTACTTGACTATCAAGTCGTTAGGGTGGATGGACAGCTATCAAGGGCTGATCGTTCCTTTCATGGCCGGCGCTTTCGGCGTATTCCTGCTGCGGCAATTTTTCCTGCAGCTTCCGAACGAGCTGTTCGATGCGGCCAAAATCGACGGCTGCGGACAGCTTCGCACCTTTTTCTCAATCGTTCTTCCATTGTCGCGTCCTGCAGTAGCTACCTTGTTCGTGTACGTGTTCATCAACCACTGGAACGCCTATTTATGGCCTCTGCTCATTACGAACAAACCGACGATGAGAACGGTTCAGATCGGGGTGTCCATGCTTCAGCATGAAGAGGTCATGTCCTGGAATTTAATATTGGCTGGTGTTTCCCTTGTATTGCTGCCATCCTTTATTATGCTGGCCTTCGGCGTCAAACAGCTGATTCGCGGCATTACAGCCGGTGCTATCAAGGGATAGGCGAGAGAATCAATCGGTTAGAGATACTTCGATATCGAAGTTTTCTATACATCAAACAGATTAGGGGCGTGAAACGATGAAGCTTAGGAGCAAAAAGGGGTTATGGAGTCTCGCGGTTGCAGCTATCGTGTTAGCTACGACCGCCTGTGGAGGCAACCAGGAAACAGGAGCTGGCGACAAGGGGGGAAGCTCGTCTTCAGGACAGAAAAAAGTGGTATTCTGGCATGCCATGGGCGGATCCAATACCAAAGTGGTCGATCAGCTTGTAGCGGATTTTAACGCATCCCAGGATAAGATCAAGGTAGAGGCGATTTTTCAAGGCACCTATGACGATTTGCTCAGCAAGCTGAAAGCGAGCATGGGCTCCAAGGACGGCCCGAGTCTTGTCCAGATGTACGAGATTGGAAGCCGCTTTATGATTGACTCCAAGACGATTACCCCTATGCAAAAATTCATCGACGAGGACAAATTCGATTTAACTCAGCTGGAGCCCAATATTACCGGCTACTATACTCTGAACGGGAAGCTGAATTCCATGCCGTTCAACACGTCCAACCCTATCCTTTATTACAATAAAGATCTGTTCAAAGCAGCGGGACTGGATCCGGAGAAGCCGCCCAAAACGTTCGAGGAGGTGCAAAAAGCGGCGGATGCGATTACGAAAACCGGGAAAGCGACAGGAGCGAACTTTGCCATATACGGTTGGTTCATGGAGCAGTTTTTTGCCAACCAGGGAGCCGAGTACGTGAATAACGGCAACGGAAGGACGTCGTTGGCAACGGAATCTATCGTGAACAGTGAAGCGGGTATCAAGACGCTGACCTGGTGGAAGGAAATGATCGATACGAAGGCGGCTAACAACCTCGGCCGCAAAACCGATGATTCCAAGAAGGCGTTCTCGGCCGGGCAGGTCGGGATGATTCTGGAATCGACGGCTTCCCTGAAAGGGCTGGTCGATAATGCGGAAGGGAAATTCCAGGTAGGAACAGGCTTCCTGCCGAAGCCGGCGAATGCCAAGGAAGGCGGTGTTGTCGTCGGCGGAGCCAGCTTATGGATAATGAATGACAAGCCGAACGACGAACAGAAGGCGGCCTGGGAATTCATCAAATTCCTGACTTCACCTAAGGAGCAGGCCTACTGGCATATTAATACCGGTTACTTCCCGATTACTAAGAAAGCTTATGACGAACAAAGCGTGAAAGACAATCTGAAGAAATTCCCGCAATTCCAGACAGCCATCAATCAGCTGCATCAAACGAAGCTGAATACTGCGACCCAAGGAGCTGTGATGGGCGTGTTCCCTGAAGCCAGACAGATCGTTGAGGGAGCCATTGAGGAGGTATTAAATAACAAAAAATCGCCGAAGGACGCGCTCGACGCTGCCGCTAAGGAGATTACGTCCAAGATTCAGCAGTATAATAAAACGGTGAAGCAGTAACAAGCTTCGCATGTGTAGAGAACGAAGCCTTGGCATCAGCCAAGGTTTTTTTGTTCTATGAATTTCGGGGCTCCCCGCAAAGTGACAGAATCCGCTTCGAAGCCAAGGCTTCACTTTACAGGGTTAAAGTTAAGACTTGCTCCTCCCTCGATGTGATAAATAGGAAAAGAATGGACTATAATGAGGAGATAGCCTGTTTGATCCGAGACATCCGAAGGGGAGGAGAATTATGAAACGAGGACTCATCGGCTTGGTCATTCTAATCGTTTACTGCGCTGCGGTAAGCTACTACTTCCTTCATCAGCCCGAGGCTTATGTACCGGAGGCGCTTCGCGGAGGTCCTGCCGATCCGGGAACCTTTATGACGGACGAGCAAATTCGAAGCATACACCGGCTGTCAACAATCGGCTATCTCTCTTACTTTATATCGACCCCGGTCATGTGGGGGATTCTATTTCTGCTGCTGACTTTGGGGATTTCAGCCTGGCTGCGACGGCGATCTGAGGGGCTCTTTCGATGGTCGCTATTGCAAATGGCCGTCTATCTGCTGATGCTGCAGCTTCTGCTGGAGCTGATCCAATTTCCGTTAAGCTATTATTTGCATCAATTAGACCGATCCTACGGATTGACCAATCAAAGCTTCGGAGCGTGGATGCTGGATCTTGGCAAAAGCTTCGGCGTGAATCTGATCGTCTCCATTCCGATGTACTGGCTTTTGTACTGGGTCATTAACAAAAGCCCGAGACGGTGGTGGCTAATAGGCTGGGCGGCCTCAATCCCGCTGACGTTGTTCTTTACCTTTATCCAGCCGGTGGTCATGGAGCCGATCTTTAATGATTTCAAGCCTTTACAGAATCAGGAGCTGAAGCAGCAAATATTGGACGAAGCCAGGCAGGCGAACATCCCTGCGGATCAGGTGTACCAGGTTGATAAATCCCGGCAGACGAATACCTTGAATGCCTATGTCAGCGGGATCGGAGCTACGACCCGAATCGTGCTCTGGGACACGACGCTGCAAAAGCTGAAGCCGGATGAAATCTTGTTCATTATGGCTCATGAGATGGGGCATTACGTGAAGAAGCATGTACTGTGGGGGACGTTATGGGGTATTGTAGAAAGCTTTATCGGGTTTTGGCTGGTATACCGCTTATGGAACTGGATTCATCAGCGATGGGGCCCCACCTTGCGACTCAGGGGTCTTACGGATATTGCCGGTCTTCCCATCCTGCTGCTGGTGGTATCCGTGCTTACCTTTGCAGCATCTCCCATCGACAATGCGATTTCCAGAATGCAGGAGCACAGTGCCGATGAATATGCCATTCAGCTGAGAGAGAATCCCGATGAGGGGATACGGGCATTTCAACAGCTGGCTGCCAACAGCCTGTCGGATGTCAATCCTCCGCCGCTGGTGCAATTCTTCGTCGGCTCGCATCCGACCTTGGCCCAGCGCATCGACTTTGTACAGCATTATGCCGGGGAAGGCAAAGTAAAATGACTTCCCTGAATAGATCAGGAAAATAATGGACTCCATGGCCGCAGGGAGTAATACTTCTTAGGAATTGCTGCGGTGACCTTACCTTAAGCTTTTATTCAAAAGTAAAAGAATGGATGCTCGGGGTATTGAAAAATCAAGTTTGCATATGTTAATATAGTGACCAACAAGAATATCCAGTTTGCTATGAAGAGAAGAAAGCGCAGGGGCTCTTATGCCCAGAGAGCGGAGGGAAAGCTGAAACCTTCGCCATAATCCTTTGTGCGAAGTCGTCTCGGAGCCTTTGTCCCGAAAGCCGTACCTCTGTCCCTATGAAGGCAGGAAGCGGTGAGTAGTTTCAAACGGAATGGCACACGTTATCGTGCTGCAGGTAAGATGACCATCTTACCTCATGAGGCCGGAATTGCGAGATTCC
>NZ_MZNT01000020.1 GCF_002042965.1 Paenibacillus sp. 32352
CCGTGGTGTAGAGGCCTAACATGCCTGCCTGTCACGCAGGAGACCGCGGGTTCGAATCCCGTCGGCTCCGCCATTTTTCAAAATAGAAATGCGTAAGATTGGACAAGATATTCTTATAAGGCTCGGTAGCTCAGTCGGTAGAGCAGAGGACTGAAAATCCTCGTGTCGGCGGTTCGATTCCGTCCCGAGCCACCATAGGCGTACTGCAAAAGCAGGAAGCCGCATCATATGGAGGCTTAGCGAAGTGGCCAAACGCAGCAGACTGTAAATCTGTTCTCATTGAGTTCGGTGGTTCGAATCCATCAGCCTCCACCATTTCATGTGAGTCATTAGCTCAGTTGGTAGAGCACCTGACTTTTAATCAGGGTGTCGAAGGTTCGAGTCCTTCATGACTCATCTGAAGAGAGACCGTAAGGTCTCTTTTTTGTTTTATGAGCAAGTTTTATGAGCAACTAACAGCATACAACGACATGGAAAAAAGCGGAGCCGCTGGGCCCCGCTTTTTTTAGTTTTATAGACTTCTATGCGGTGGGAAACATCCTTGATAAAGGAACATTTTTGTTCATACTGCTACTATGGCCTTCTGTCGTTCTAAATTTCTGGGATCCTTGCAAAGAACCTGAACAGAGCCCAAGGTTCTGGTGTTAACTCATTTCATCTTCTCTGCGACCGATTTTAGTTTTTGCTCCATAGATGCCTTTTTATCCCGCCGGTCATCGATTTTGATGGACGTAGATACGCGTTCAGCACCGTGGCTGAAAGGAACCTCATGAAGACGGCGGATAACGGTCATCAAATCGTCGAGCTCCCCTTCAATAATGGTGCTCATCGAGGTCATTTCGTAATGAATAGGCTCGTTGGCCTGCTCCAGAACCTTTTGAATATCCGCAACATATTGACTTAAGCTGGTCGTTGCAGTGCCTATGGGGATAATGGTTAATTCAACAATAGCCATGAAAGCTTCCTCCATTGATTGAAAATTAGGTTTGTCTCTCATTGTATCGCTTATGTCAGGAAGCATCAAATAAAAACCTCTTTCCCCCGGATGGAGGCAAGAGGCTTCTTACAGCTCCAAGCGGGCAGCTTGGTTGCGGATGTAATCTGCGGTTCGCGCCGCTAGAGCCATTACGGTATTCGTCGGGTTCCCCGCCCCGGAGGTAACGAATATGCTGGCGTCGCAGACAAACAGATTGGAAATATCATGGGTTTGGCCAAACGAATTCACAACCGATTCCTTCGGGTCGTTGCCCATCCGGCAGCCTCCCATCAAATGAGCGGTATCGGAAACGGTCATTTCAGGCTGACCTCCAGCCGCTTCTAAAATATCCTTCATCTTCTGAACCGCGTGTTGGATGAGCCGTTGATCATTTTCGCCATAGCTGAAGGTGACCTTGGCTCTTGGGAGCCCGTATGAGTCCAGCTCATCGCTTAAGGTTACACGGTTGTCCGGATGGGGAAGCACTTCGCCGACCATGGTGGCTCGGCCGTAAAAATTATAATCAAGCATGATTTGGCGCAGCCGTGATCCCCAAACCGGAGTGCTGGATGATTGAGTGACGCCTTGAGCGAAGCTGACCGGTCTCGCCCCGTGAGAGTGAAGCGTGTAGCCTCTGACGAAGTCATGATCAGGCGATGTTTCATAAAAGTCCTGCGTACTGGCCAAGACCGGGGTTCCTTTGTACAGCCGGATATCCTCTTTGAACTTTGCATACACGTCATGGCTGCTATGGGTCATAATAGCTTTGCCCACCCAACCGCTGCTATTGGCCAGGCCATCGGGAAACCGGCTGTTTGCAGAATTCAGAAGAAGCCGCGGCGTCTCCACTACATAGGCCGAGAGGATGACCAGTTTCGCCTTTTGCTCATACGTTACCCCGTTATGGATGAACGTAACGCCTGTCGCTTTTCCGTCGGGCTTCATCAGGACTTGGGTCACCATACAATCGGCGAGCACCTCGGCGCCGGCACGGATCGCTTTGGGAATATGTACGATGAGAGTGCTGAATTTGGCGTTCGGCATACATCCTTGGTTGCAAAAGCCCCGATTGATGCAAGGCGGTCTGTCTTCAAACGGCGCTGAAAGAATAGCCAGAGGGGTAACCGTAGAACGGATGCCCAGCTTTTCGCACCCTTTTTGGAACATGAAAGCGTTGGGGCTTAATCTATCCCGTTCGGGATAAGGGTAAGGTCCGTGAAAATTCCCCCATGGAAAATGTCTGGGACCGGCCACTGCAATTTCCTTTTCGATCTTGTCGTAGTAGGGCGCCAGATCTTCATAACGGATGGGCCAATCTTCCGCTACGCCGTCTCGCGTTCGGGCCAGAAAGTCTGTATCGTGGAACCTTAGGAACACTCCTGTAAAATGGACGGTCCCCCCTCCGACCCCTCTGCCCGAGTTATTATGTCCCATCTGCAGTGGGTTATCGCCTGCGACGATTCGGGTATCCTGCCAGCCAAGCCGCTGCATGGACAGCTCGTCACTGGCAAAGTCATGCTGCGGATCAAGGAAAGGCCCGGCATCCAGCACGACTACACTCATTCCGGCTTCGCTGAGCTCCTTGGCCAGCACGCCTCCGGCAGCTCCGGCACCGACGATGACAACATCGACTTCTTGTCCTTCATATTTACGCTTCATTTTTGGGCTTCGCCTCCCATGGGTCCAGCTGCCCGGGATGCATACGTACGTATCCCCGAGGATAAGCGGGTCCTCCATACCCAATATCCGACCAAACACGGGGGTGGGAATAATAGGCTTCCGTAGTCAAGCGCAGCAGCTTCTGAAAAAAAACGCTTTGAGGAATAGTCTTCCATGTATCGTGCGGCAAGGCGTCATTTTCACTGATGGAGGTCATGATCTGAAGCTGCCGTTCGGTATCCAGATGAAAGAATCGTTCCGTATAAAGAACCTGGCAAGAGTCATCAAGCGCCTCCAGTCCCGCTCTAATGAGCGCCGCAGCGTGGGGAACGTCAGATTTACGTTCGCTTTCTATGCCAGCTGATAAGGTATGGTCGATATGCTCAATGACATACTGTATGATTTCTCCTCTTGCGTCGTCCATAAGAAGGGAGCACCAGCTTCGGAGTATTTCCGCTTCGGTTACGGACAAAAACAGATAATCCCCGCCGGTATGAAGCCTTTCATTGACAATGGTGCGGGTATGCTGATCCCATTCGTGCTGTGCGGACATGACGTCGTACGTAGGGTAACGGCTTAGGTTCGGGTTCATACAAGCTACCTCCAATACATGACTAGTAGACCAAGAGCACACATAGCGATAAACAAAACGGGCAGAATGACGGGAGGACCGGCCAGGAAGTTGCGCATTTTATACCCTCCGACTCTGACACCGACACCGTGAAAATGAAAATAGAAGCCTACGGTACCGATGACAACACCCACCCACATCAGAAGGGTAAACAGGTAGAAAAGCCACTCCAGCCGGACAAGGGCAAGAACAATACCGGCGAGACTGAATATAGGGGCGGAGATAACAGGCAGCCACATGGATTTGTGATGGAAATTTTGCCGGTAATGGGACAGGGTTACTTGAGCGCCGATCGCTATAAAGGCAATCCCGACAAATAAAATGACCATGCGGTCCAATGTCCAGTAGGTCCAATGCTGCAATGGGGCTTCCTCCATTCGTCATACGGTTAGTTTTTTAGGGCAGTTGAGGGTAGGTTAGAGAGCCGTAAGGCATAAGAGCAATGGATTTGCCTTGTCCGGAAATCGATTCGGTAAAAGCGGCTTGTACATCGTCCACAGGCAAGAGGCCCAGCAGCTCTACAATAGGACGGGGCAGCGCCGAATAAAGGTAAACGCGCTGTTTGGTCAAAACCTCGTCCAAATGAAGGATTTTATGAGCGCCCAGCTGAAACTCCCGCTTCAGTTGATCTACCATGGTTTGGCGGTCCTTCATCGTCTCTACCCAGAATTGAAAGATGCCGTTCCCGAGCATTTCCGGGCATTCCGCCGCCATAATAATCGTTCCGCCCGTTCTTGTTAGAGCCGATGCATTACGAAGCGCCTTGATGGCTTGATACAGCTGGAGATCTTTGGGACGCCCGCCTGGAGAGACCACCGTAAGGTCGTAGGTTTGCTTAACAGGGACCACGAAACGGGATGCAGCTTGGCTGATTAACGCTTTATGTGCTGCCGTAATATGGCCTGCTGCGGCCTCCAGCACGTGCTTCTCATGGTCGACAACGACATTAAGCATAAAATCGACCGTAATAAAGCGGAGTGCTTCCTCCATATCTTGATGAATCGGATTGTCAGGATGACCTGGAACTGCCTTGAATTGCTGCGATAAGCTATGGTTATGCTCAATGCATCTTCTGGAGGCGATTCCCGGTACGACGGCTTTGATTCCGCCCGATATTCCCGCCAAAGCGTGGGGCTCCATATTGCCGGTTGCGATTCGAAGATCGGCCTTGACGGCCAGCCGGTTGATTTCAATCGGCGTCCCGAAGGAGGTGGTTCCAAGCCGAATACAGTCCTCGGCTGCGGCCGAGTGGTTGTGAACCCGGATCCGCTTGTAGACGGCCGGCCCTACGAGCTGCTCCATTTCTTCCCGCGTATGCTTCCGATGCATGCCCAGGGCAATGATAATATCAATCGATGGGTCCGGGATGCCCGCTTGGTTCAACTCCTCCAATAGCGGAGGAAGAAGCAGATGACTCGGACTAAGCCTGGTTCCGTCACTAATGATAATAACGGCGCTATGACGCCCTGCCGCAAGCTCGGAGAGCCTCGGTGACCCGATGGGCTGGGACAGTGCTTGAAGAATCCGGTTCCGGGACGAAAGTTGCTTCTCCTCGGTTTGGTCTGCCCGGTACGTGATGATATCCGCCGGCAGGCCCTCGGGTACTGAAAGAGGTATGGTCGTCTTGCCATAAGGTAAATGGAAAATTGCGGCGGCCCCCTAGTCGAGATTCGAACAGTTCAATTATTACCAAACCGATCGAAAATATCCTGCGAAGCCGATACTATTTTCAGTCAACAGATCGGCTTGTGACTTGCTTTGGGAGGGGGATAATTAAGCTTCGCGGATGCAAGGGGTCGGCGAAGCATTTTTGGTTTTATGCTGTGCTTTTTTTTGCTATGATGAAGGTATATAGATAAATACACTTACGTTGGGAGTTCGGGTATGGACTGGGAACCGTTAAGGCAGCAGCTTGAACAAATATTTGATGCACCCGTAAGGTTGACAAGATGGACATGGGAGCAATGGCTCCGTGAGGCGGATACAGAGGCTCTCGGCAAAGGAGCGCCGCCCAAAAGCTTGCAGAAGGAGCAGCAGCTCATCTTTTTGCTGAATAAGGATCATGCGGATGCCATCGTGCTAAGCATTGAAGCGAACCGGCTGAATCAGGCGGAGCGCCAGCTGATCGAGCTGATGCTGGAATCCAACCGGATGCAGGAGAAGAAGCCGATCCTTTCTATCAGCGAAGAAGAGCGAAGGGTTGGCATGGTCCGCGACTGGTTCAAGCAGCAGCAGGATTTGGGCTTAACCAATGCAGAGATGCCGGACACGCTGGTATCGCAATTATCTTTATACTCTACTAAAATTCCACTTCTGCTGTATGGAGACTATTCACAGTCCAGGAGAGTCAGCTACCAGGAGCTCAAGAAGCTGCTGGAGTCGTTCTTTGATTCGGAGATCGTGCTTATTCCGTTAATGGACAAGGAATGGCTTATTCTCGGTTCGGAAAAAATGCTGACGATGGATACCAGCGACGAACGGGATTATGGCGAGGAGGATAGTCTGGAGGATACGCTCGCCGCTATTGGTTACGGCCTCCATGAAATGCTCGAAAACGAATGGGTCGGCGACAGCCACCTGGCCATTCACTATCCGATTATGCCGTCCAAATCTCTCTACGCTACGGTGCTGCAGCTAAGAGAAACGATGATGCTCGGCCGTACTTACCACATGGGCAGTAATATGCATCTTCCATGGATGCTGCAGCTGGAGAAGCTGATTAACCTGATTCCCGAAGGGGAGAAGGCGAGCTTCCTCGAACGCGTGCTGAAGCGGCTGGATGCGGTTCTCGATGCGGAGACGATGACGACGCTGGAGCAGTTTTTTCAATTGGACTGCAATGTCAGCGAAACGGCCAAGAAGCTCTATATTCACCGGAATACGTTATTATATCGATTGGACAAGTTCAAGCAGGAGACTGGACTGGATGTCCGGACCTTTAACGACGCGGTTTTGGTCAAGATCGCATTGCTATTGTACAAAGTAACGAAAAGAAAGTGATTTTTTTGTGAAGATTGTGCATAGTCACAAAACCATTCCTACGGTAAGATAGCAATATAACTTGATACTAAAATTCGTAGGGGGAATAAACCATGGCAGGTGTACGTTTAAACCACATCGTTAAAAGATACGCAGGTGCTGAAGAAGCGACAGTGAAAGATTTCCATCTTGAAATCAAAGATAAAGAGTTCTTGGTTCTTGTAGGCGCATCCGGTTGCGGTAAGTCCACAACTCTTCGTATGATTGCAGGTTTGGAAGAGATCACTGAAGGCGAACTTTACATTGGCGACCGTTTGGTAAACGATGTTGCACCTAAAGACCGCGACATCGCGATGGTATTCCAATCTTACGCTTTGTATCCACATATGAACGTGTATCAAAACATGGCTTTTGGTTTGAAGCTTCGTAAGTTCAAAAAAGCCGACATCGAAGCTCGCGTACGCGAAGCTGCAAAAATTCTTGACATCGAGCATTTGCTGGATCGTAAGCCAAAAGCTCTTTCCGGTGGTCAACGTCAGCGGGTTGCCTTGGGCCGTGCGATCGTTCGTGAACCGCAAGTGTTCTTGATGGATGAGCCGTTGTCCAACCTGGATGCTAAATTGCGCGTACAGATGCGTGCTGAAATCGGCAAATTGCACAAACGTCTTGAAACAACTATTATCTACGTAACGCATGACCAAACAGAAGCTATGACCATGGGCGATCGTATCGTCGTTATGGATAAAGGGATCATTCAACAAGCGGCTACTCCGGAAGAAATTTACAACTTCCCGTTGAACATGTTCGTTGCAGGCTTCATCGGATCTCCATCCATGAACTTTGTTCCTGGTTCTTTGGCGGAGCAAGGCGGCAGCGTCTACTTCAAAGCTAACGGCGTTAGCGTCGAAATTCCAGAAGGCAAAGCAAAATTGCTTCGCGAAAAAGGCTACATCGGTAAAGAAGTGGTTATGGGTGTTCGTCCAGAGGATTTCCATGAAGAGCCGGTATTCCTGGAAGCTTCCCCTAACACTATCGTGAACGCTCACATCGAGGTTTCCGAGAATTTGGGTCACGAAATGCTATTGCACTTGAACGGCATTGGCAAAAACAGCGTCGTAGCTCGTGTTGACGGCCGTGCAAGCGTCAAAGAAGGCACAAACGTGAAGTTGGCGATCGATATGAACAAAGTTCACTTCTTCGATCCACAAACTACTTTGTCTATCCTTGTAAACAACTAATTGATATAAACTGAGGACCAGTCGTAATGGCTGGTCCTTTTTTGGTATTGCTTGTCGTTTGCCAGGACCCCCGCAAAGGATCGGCCGAAGGATGCAAAGGGCACTCAAAAAAAAAGCCCTCTTACATAGCAAGAGGAGCTAGTTAGGGACCTTAAAGCGAAGGCTCATTCTCTAGGCTAGGTGGAGCAGATGCACCATCGCAAAGCCTAATCCGGATAGCAATACGGAGCCGATAAGCCCTGCGGCGAAGGACTTCATGCCCAGTCGGCGGAATGCGGCAAGATCGACACCGAGACCGAGTCCGGCCATGGCCATTGCGATAAGCATATAAGCAGCCGTAACCATAGCGCTTGCTGCAGCTTCCGGAACGATATTAAGCGAATGGATCCCGCTCACGACGAGGAACCCGAGAATGAACCAGGGAATCGGAATGGATTTCCACGAGGCTGCGGCTGAACCCGTCCCTTCCTTGCGCTGGGAACGATTGGCCCAAATGCCGATGACAATGGCTACAGGAACAAGAAGCGCGACACGGGTGAGCTTAACGATAACCGCCATATCTACCGCATCGTTCCCCCCCGGCGCAGCGGCGGCAATAACGTGGGCAATTTCGTGAAGGGTAGCTCCTGAGAACACTCCGTAACCCAGAGGGGAAAGACCCAGCACAGGGAACAGGAACGTATAGAGCAGAGTAAATATCGTACCCAGAATAGCTACGATGGCAGCGCCTATGGCCGTTTCTTCATCTCTGGCTTTAATTTGAGGCGCTATGGCGACGACGGCGGCAGCCCCGCAAATTGCGGTTCCGCAGGCCGTCAAAATGCCCAGCCCTTTTTCTACCTTAAACAGACGGGTCAGTCCATAGACGACACTCAGCGTAAACACGATGACGATAACGGCCAGTACAAATACTTTCGGTCCGGCGTGAACAATATCCACCAGGTTGAGACGCATCCCCAGGAGGATTATGCCTAGCCTGAGCAGCTTTTTGCTGGAAAACTGGGTTCCTGCTGCAGCCCTGGCCGGCATGCCAATGGATGCCCTCCAAATGATGCCTAGTAATATGGCAATGACCAGCTGACCCATAATGCTCAGGAACGGAAAGCCGGACAAATATTTCGCAGCCAATGCAATCAGCAAGGTTAAAGCGATGCCTATGAGGAAACCGACCCACGGTTTGCTTTGTTTTTGCGAGGAAAGCGCCTGTGCTTGACTCATGGTACTATCGACTCCTTTTTCTTTAACTTGCCTCTAACTATAAGATGAGCAGAATGAAAAGTGAAATACCGATATGCTATGCGTAGGATTAGTTATTGTTATGCTTCAAGCGCGGATTATACGGGATTGTTCCGTTGGAATGAAAAGGATACAATGGGGATTACAGCAGGATGAGCTTTGCAGGCAGGGCAGACAGCGAAGGAGCAGGTTATGATTGTAGATACATTAAGAGTGTTCGTCATGGTAGTTGAACAGAGCCATTTCTCACGGGCCGCTGAAATGCTGAATCTTTCTCAGCCAGGGGTCAGTTTGCATATACGCAATTTGGAAAATGAATTCGGCGCCAAGCTTGTTCACCGCTCCTCCAAACAGGTAAAGGTTACGGAAGCGGGGGAGATATTGTATCAACAGGCCAAGCAAATGCTCGCCCTCTATGATTCGGCGAAGGAAGCCATACGTCAATTGCGCGATGAGGTGGCCGGAACGTTGAAGATAGGAGCGAGCTTGACGATCGGGGAATATGTGCTGCCCCGGTTTTTGGCGGAATTCACAGCTCAGTACCCGCAAATCGATATTAGCGTGACGATCGGGAATACGGAGGAAATTGCCCAAGCGGTTCGTTCCCATGAACTGGATATTGGTCTGGTTGAAGGGAATGTGGAGCATGCCGAAATTGAACTGCAGCCCCCTTTTATGGAAGATGAGTTGGTTCTTGTCGCTCCGGCGGACCACCCGTTATGTGTCGTGAAAAAAGCCGTCGATATCGAGATGCTCCAGGATCATGTATGGGTCTTGAGGGAACCCGGATCGGGAACAAGAGCGTTCAGCGATCAGTTCATGGAGAAATCGGGCATCAGAATGAGGCGTTCCTACGTATTCAGCAGCAGTCAAGGGGTAAAGGAAGCCGTTGTCGCAGGTCTCGGGGTTGCCATGCTGTCCAGGCTTGTCGTACGCAAGGAGCTGGAGACAGGGGAATTATGCAGCATTCCGGTGAAACAGACCCGGCTGCTCCGGGATTTCAGGCTTCTGCGGGACAAAAGGTCGGCCGTAGAAACAATGGCAGCCAAAATGTTTATTCAAAAGCTTAGGCAATTTCAAGGATAGCAGCGTTAAATCTTCCATAGATGAAATCCCAAAGCTTGTTGATTTATGCTTGTATTTTTTATACGATGGGATTATTGGGAAAACGAAGGAGACGGAACAAAGATGCCTAGAAAAGTAAAAGTATCTGACTTGGTTGAAGAGTTTCACCTCGAAGTGATTTGCGGTGAGGGCGGTCTTAAACGTCCCATTACTGTCGCTGACTTATATCGCCCCGGGCTGGTTATGGCGGGCTTTTACGAATTCCATCCGACAGAACGGGTGCAGATTCTCGGGAAAACCGAGCTGACCTTCTTTGACGGTTTAACTTCGGATGACCGAATGACCCGGATGAGAAAGCTGTGCGAGCCGGAGGATACACCTTGTATTTTGATCAGCCGCGGGCTGGATGTACCGATCGAGCTATTGGCTGCCGCCAATGATTGCAATATTCCGGTGCTTCGAACCAAAGTGTCGACTACCATCCTTGCGAGCCGCATTACGGGGTTTCTGGAAAATAAATTGGCCCCTTCTACAACGATTCACGGCGTTCTTGTAGACGTTTACGGTATCGGGATGCTGATTTCCGGCAGCAGCGGTATCGGTAAGAGCGAAACGGCTCTGGAGCTTGTTAAGCGGGGACATCGTTTGATTGCGGACGATGCGGTAGAAATTCGCCAGACGGCGGACCATGTACTTAACGGAAATGCGCCTGAGCTGATCCGCCATCTGCTTGAAATCCGCGGTGTCGGTATTATTAACGTTATGACCCTGTTCGGCGCAGGGGCGGTTCGTAACGTGAAGAAGATCTCCGTTGTTGTCAAGCTGGAGACTTGGCAGCAGGAGAAGCAATACGACCGTCTTGGTCTGGATGAGGAAACGACCCGCATTATTGACACCGACGTTCCTCTGGTTACCATTCCGGTTCGTCCGGGACGTAACCTGGCGGTCATTATTGAAGTGGCGGCGATGAACTTCCGTCTGAAACGGATGGGCTATAACGCGGCGCTTCAGTTCACGAACAAGCTGACCGAATCGTTGTCGGAAGATATCGACGATATGGAATAATTAGAATGCTGAGTCATTCTTATGAAGGAGGAGCAACATGCTGCTGGCAATTAATCCTATCGCGTTCGGCATAGGATCTCTGCAGGTACATTGGTACGGGATTATTCTGGGAACGGCGGCTCTCGTCGGACTTCTGTTGGCTATTCAGGAAGGCAAACGGTTCGGAATGAATCCGGATTTTTTCATGGATTTGGTGCTGATAGGTGTTCCTTCAGCCATTATCGGGGCCCGGATTTATTATGTAGCGTTCAAATGGGAAGATTACAGAGATAATTTATCGGAAATTATTAAAGTATGGCATGGCGGGATCGCCATATATGGTGCTCTGATAGGAGCGATCATAGCAGCTCTTATTTATGTCCGGAGAAAAGGATACTCGTTCTGGCGCATTGCCGATATTTGCGCTCCCGGGTTAATCGTCGGACAAGCGATCGGACGCTGGGGCAACTTTATGAACCAGGAAGCTCACGGCGGGCCTGTCAGCGAGACCTTCTTGAGGAACTCGCTTCATCTGCCGGATTTTATTGTGAATCAAATGTTCATTGACGGACAGTTCTACCATCCTACCTTCTTGTATGAGTCGCTGTGGAATATTGTAGGGCTGGTACTGCTCCTTATCCTGCGCAGAAGGCCTTTCCTGCGTGCGGGGGAGCTGTTTATGAGCTATTTCATCTGGTATTCCATCGGACGTTTCTTCGTGGAAGGTCTGAGAACGGATAGTCTGGACTTCACGGGTCCGGAATGGCTGGCTTCCTTAATGAACGGTTTGTGGGCGCCGATGACATGGATGGGCTTCGAGCCCGGATACATGACGTACGGCGGCAATGTTAGAATTTCGCAGCTATTGGCCGTGCTGATTGTTATTGCAGCCTTCATTCTGATGTTCGTTCGCAGAAAGACCGGGGCGGCATCGGCTCGCTATTCCGATCCGATCGAGCGAGTGAAGGGAAAGGATACACAAGAGCATCCGTCTGGCGGCCCTAAGGATACTGTGGAATCATCCGCTTCCGCCAAGCCGTCGGACCCTACCACGGATCATTAAGAGAGCCGTAAGGCTCTCTCTACCCGAACAGCATGATAAAGGAGCTTAATTCATGATTCATACGATGTTATTTGACCTCGATGGAACGATACTCGATACGAATGAGCTGATCATCCAATCGTTTTTGCATACGTTTGAAGGCGTAACGAAAGAGCCGGTTACCCGCGAGCATATTATTCCCAATATGGGAAGGCCGCTTGTGGAGCAAATGCAGTTCTTCTCCGGTAGAGATACGGTGGATGACCTGGTGCAGAAATACCGGAAGTTCAATGTCGAAAAGCATGACGAACTGGTAAAGGAATTCCCGCATGTTCGTGATACGCTTGCACGTCTGCATGCCGCGGGCATCAAACTGGGCGTCGTGACGAGCAAAGTAAGGCTGACTACGGAGATGGGCTTGAAGCTATGCGGCATTTACGATTATTTCGGTGCGATTGTAACAGTAGATGAAGTGCAGCGCGCGAAGCCGGATCCGGAAGGAATACGCAAGGCGCTGAAGGAGCTCGGCTCCGATACGTCGGGAGCGTTAATGGTCGGTGACAGCCACTATGATCTGGAGGCCGCCCATAATGCGGGAATCCCTGCTGTAGGCGTTGCCTGGTCCTTGAAGGGAATCCCTTATTTAAAGCAATATAATCCGACCTATATTATTGACGATATAAGAGAACTGCTTCCTATTGCAGGAATCGAGGAGAGTTCGCTTGAGACAAACAGATAGATTTTCGGTGGAAGGACCGAATTCATTATGGCAAATGTACAGGACCGTCAGCTTTTGGAAGGCGGTCCGCAATTTTATCTTTATCCAATTGACGCGGTATGCACCCTTCTTGTCCTTTAAGCGCTGGATTTACCGCCATGTGCTTGGGATGAAGGTGGGGGAGCATACCTCCTTTGCGTTAATGGTTATGGTGGATGTATTCTTCCCTGAACGAATCGAGGTCGGCAGCAATTCTATTATCGGATACAATACTACGATATTGACGCATGAATACTTGATTAAAGAATACCGGATAGGCACCGTGCGTATCGGGTCGAACGTAATGATCGGAGCGAACACGACAATACTGCCGGGGGTCACAATCGGTGACCATGCGGTGATTGGGGCGGGATCCGTCGTTCATAAGGATGTAGCGGCGTACAGCTTTGTCGCGGGAAATCCGCTGCGCGTTATCCGCGAAGATGTGAGAGAGGGACAATCAACAGAGGGGACGGGGAACAAGAATGAAGTTTAGACCATGTATTGATCTTCATCAGGGGAAAGTGAAGCAAATTGTAGGGGAAACGCTGAATGCAGGTCAGCAGGGCGTCGTTGAAAATTTCGTATCCGAGTATGATTCCGCTTACTATGCCGAAATGTTCAAGCAGGATCGTCTGTTAGGCGGACATGTCATCATGCTGGGCGGCGGCAATGAAGAAGCGGCTGTGAAAGCGCTGCGCCAGTATGAAGGAGGGCTCCAGATCGGGGGCGGCATCACATCGGACAATGCGGCTTATTATTTGGAGCAGGGAGCATCGCATGTTATCGTCACCTCCTACATTTTCCGGGACGGAGAGCTGAATACCGGCAACCTGAACAGCATCGTGTCAGAGGTCGGGAAAGACCGGTTAGTGATCGATTTAAGCTGTAAGGAAAAAGATGGCAAATGGTACGTGGTCACCAACCAGTGGAAGACGTTCAGCAATTTTGAAGTGAGTCCGGATAATATCCGTTATTTGGAGCAGTTTTGTGATGAATTCCTCGTTCACGCGGTGGATGTGGAGGGCAAGCAGTCCGGCATTCAGCAAAGTCTGGTCCGTCATCTAGCCGAATGCGTGTCGATCCCTACGACGTATGCGGGGGGAGCAAGGTCTATGGAGGATATGGAGCTGTTCCGGTCGCTTTGTGATGGAAAGCTGGATCTTACGATAGGCAGCGCATTGGATATCTTCGGGGGGAAGCTGTCCTACAAAGATGTAGTGGCTTATTCGAATAAGCAATAATTCATATCCCATGTCCGGAGTAAGCCGGTTCCGCTGAATGACAGACGGTTGCGGTTTGGCATTGTCCCGCTTCATCATGTATAAGGTAGTTCGCCTTACGAGTAAGTGCTTCTGTAAAAGTGCGCTGACAAAGGCTTTTTTCCATCAATTTTTGCTGTGTATTCATTGACGCCGCAGGTGTTCGGTGGTACACTTACGAATACATTCTTTATTTTGGTAGTATGGTAGCATATTAGCGAACTAAAGCGAATACGTTGAAAAAAGATGACTGTTACTATTAGGCGGGTGAAGATCGGTGTCGAAACCAAAAGTGTTTGAAAAACCGACCGGAGTTAAAGATTATCTTCCAGAGGCGGCAGCTAAACTCCGCTCTATTGAAACCAATGTTCTGCAATGCATGGAGCGCTGGGGTTATTCGGAAATTATTACGCCGACGCTGGAATTCTATGATACAGTAGGGGTAGCCAGCTCGACAGAGGATCGGAAGCTGTTCAAGCTGCTGGACCGTAACGGGACGACGCTGGTTATGCGTTCGGATGTAACGGCGCCGATCGCCCGGGTTGTATCCTCGTTATTGAAGGAGAAGCCTTTTCCGATCCGGCTATCCTATCATGCTAACGTATTTCGTGCTTTTGAAGCGGAAGCGGGGCGGGACGCAGAGTTTTTCCAGGCAGGCGTGGAGCTGGTAGGAGACGCTTCCTCGGAATCCGATGCGGAGGTTATTGCTCTTGCCATTGCGAGCTTACAGGCGGCGGGGGTAGAGCGCTTTAAAATCGCATTGGGTCATGTCGGCTTTTTGACCGGATTATTTAATGAAACGCTGAAAGAGAGAAGCGAAGCGCAGCAGGCATTAAAGGAATGCTTGCTCAATCGGGATTATGTAGGCTACCGGGATACGATTAAATCCCTGGGGCTTTCAGCTGACATGCAACAGGAGCTGGAAGGCATTCTGCGCTTGCGCGGGGGGCAGGAAATCTGCGCTCAAGCCAAGCAGGTGGCTCGCGATCCGATGGCGCAGCAATCCATCGAGCACTTGTGCGAGGTGTGGGATGTGCTGGAGGCTTACGGTGTTAGCGAGCATGTAGTCATCGATTTGACCATGATTGGAGACTTCTCCTATTATACGGGAATGACGTTCGAGGGCTACGCGGCAGATCTAGGATTTCCGGTTTGCAGTGGAGGCAGATATGACAACTTATTGACCCAATTCGGCCGTCCGGCTCCGGCAACGGGCTTTGCTCTTAAGACGAACCGGATTCTCGAGGCTGTGAGCAAACAGCCGATTATAACGCCTTCCAAGGTACTGATTGCATATACCGCGTCTAAACGCGGGGAAGCGTTCAAGAAAGCGCACGAAATGCGTCAGCAGGGCGGTACGATGGTAGAAACGCGGTTGATCCCGGACAGATTGAACGAGTTCCAGCCGGTACGTAAAGATGATGGAACGTTCTTCGTTAACGGAGCTATCTACCAAGACGTCATCGAGTTTGGGTAAAGGAGCATGGATATGCAGGATGTATTGAAAGTGGCGATGCCCAAAGGGCGTATATATAAGCAGGCTTCCAAGCTGTTCCGAGAAGCGGGCTTTCCGATTCAGGACGATATGGACGATTCGCGCAAGCTCATCATTCCGGTGCCGGAAGCGGGGCTGGAATTTATTATGGCCAAGCCGGTCGATGTAGCGACGTACGTGGAATATGGCGTAGCGGATATCGGCGTTGTCGGTAAGGACGTTCTGATGGAAGAGAACCGCGATGTGTATGAGCTGCTGGATCTTGGCATTGCAAGGTGCCGGATGTCCGTCATCGGTCTTCCTGATTGGAAGCCGGTACTGAATCCGAGGGTTGCCACGAAATATCCGAATGTGGCTTCGCAATATTTTCGCGAGCGCGGACAGCAGGTGGAAGTGATCAAGCTGAACGGTTCCATTGAGCTGGCCCCGCTGATCGGGCTCGCCGACCGTATCGTGGATATGGTGGAGACCGGACAGACGCTTAGAGAGAACGGACTGGTCGAGCAGGAGGAGATCTTCTCTATCACGAGCAGGCTGATTGCCAATCGTGTCAGCTACCGGATGAAGAATGAAGCGATTCAGGTTTTGTGCGATAAGCTGCAGCAAATGATGGCAGCCTCAGGAAAAGCGTAGAGAAAGAAAATAAAGAGCTTATCTATATCATAAATGGCAATTACAAGGGCAAGGGGGAAATCGTGATGAAAATCATGCCGGCCAGCGAATTTGCGCTTCAGCGTGAAGTGGAGTACGGCTCGGAAGAGCAGAACGAGCGGGTCAAAAGCATTATTGAGAGCGTGCGCAGGGAAGGCGACGCAGCGCTCAGACGGTTCGCACAGCAATTCGATAAAATTACGGTCGATGAGCTGCGCGTGAGCGATGCGGAGACTGAGGCGGCCTACGCGAAGGTAGACGAGAGCTTCCTCACCGCGATCAGGGAAGCGGCGGATAATATTCGGCGGTTCCACGAGAAGCAGATGCGCACCTCCTGGATGGATTTGCAGCCGGATGGCAGCATCCTGGGGCAAGTGATCCGTCCGCTTCGCCGGGTAGGCCTGTATGTTCCGGGCGGAAAGGCGGCGTATCCGTCCTCCGTGCTGATGAACGCCATTCCCGCACAGGTAGCCGGAGTGCCCGAGATTGTAATGGTCACCCCACCGGCAACCGCCGGGGTCGAAGGCATCGACCCGCACATCCTAGTTGCAGCTGCGGAAGCGGGTGTCAAAGAGATTTACCGTGTCGGAGGAGCGCAGGCGGTAGCCGCTCTGGCCTACGGTACGGAGTCGATTCCGGCAGCGGATAAGATCGTGGGGCCGGGCAACATCTATGTAGCGCTGGCCAAGCGCTACGTGTTCGGTGCAGTGGACATCGATAGCATCGCCGGCCCGAGCGAGATCGTGGTGCTGGCCGATGAGTCGGCCGACGCGGCCTACGTGGCGGCCGACCTGCTGTCGCAGGCGGAGCACGACGAGATGGCTTCGGCGATCCTCATCACGCCGTCCAAGCCGCTTGCCGAGGCGGTGCAGGCGGAGGTAGCCCGCCAGCTGGAGACGCTGCCGAAGAAGGACATCGCTTCTGCATCGATCCGCGATTATGGGGCGATCCTCACGGTAGACAGTCTCGAGGAGGGCGTGCGCGCCGTCAACCGGCTGGCGCCCGAGCATCTCGAGGTGCTCGTGAAGGAGCCGTTCCAGTATTTGAGCGCTATCGAAAATGCCGGCGCCATCTTCCTTGGACCGTACAGCTCCGAGCCGGTAGGCGATTATTTCGCCGGCCCGAACCATGTGCTGCCGACGAACGGCACGGCTCGTTTCTCTTCCCCATTGAATGTGGATGATTTCATGAAGAAATCGAGCGTCATTTATTATAGCAAGGATGCGCTCCTTAAGAACGGGGACAAAATTATCGCATTAGCCCGCCATGAAGGGCTCGAAGCCCACGCAAGGGCGATACAAATACGACTTGAGAAAGAAGGGATTTCCCGTGGCTGATCAACAAGCGACCCGCTCGGCAAGCATTGCCCGTAAAACGAATGAAACGGACATTCAACTGAACTTTAACGTGGACGGCTCCGGTGTCTCGGAAATCGAAACAGACGTGCCGTTCCTGAACCATATGCTTGACTTGTTTACGAAGCACGGCCAATTTGACCTGCAGGTTAAGGCCATCGGAGATATCGATATCGACGACCACCATACGGTGGAGGATATCGGGATTTGCTTAGGCTCAACACTGCGTGAAGCGCTGGGCGACAAGAAAGGGATCAAACGGTACGCCAACGTATTCATCCCTATGGATGAAGCACTGGCCCAAGTCGTGATCGACGTGAGCAACCGTCCGCACTTCGAATACCGTGCCCAGTACCCATCCAATCAGGTCGGCAGCTTCTCGACGGAGATGGTTCAAGAATTCCTCTGGAAATTCGCATTGGAAGCCCGCATTACTCTGCATGTCATTGTCCACTACGGCCAAAACACGCATCACATGATCGAAGCGATATTCAAAGCGCTCGGCCGTGCGCTGGACGAAGCGACGAGCATCGATCCGCGCGTGAAAGGCGTGCCATCCACGAAGGGAGTGCTGTAGCCATGATCGCCATTATCGACTATGGCATGGGCAATCTGCACAGCGTCAGCAAGGCCGTTGAGCGCCTTGGCTATGAGGCGGTGATCACCTCCGACGAGCAGCAGATTATGGCTGCGGACGGCGCCATCCTGCCGGGCGTTGGCGCCTTCGGCGATGCGATGGAGCATCTGCGCGAATCGCAGCTGGACGGTGCGGTTAAGCGTTATGCGGAATCCGGCAAGCCGCTTCTCGGCATCTGTCTCGGCATGCAGCTTTTGTTCAGCCGCAGTGAGGAGCACGGCTCGCACGAAGGCTTGAACCTGCTGCCGGGCAGCGTGGTCCGCTTCCGCGGCAGCTACAAGGTGCCGCACATGGGCTGGAACCGGCTGCAATTCGTGCAGTCGAGCCCGTTATTCAAGGGCATCGAGCAAGGGCATGTCTACTTCGTGCACTCCTATCATGTTCAACCGGAGCAGCGGTCGGATCTGCTTGCGACGACGGATTATTACCAGCAGGTAACAGCCATCGTCGGACGGAATCAAATATACGGGATGCAGTTCCATCCCGAAAAGAGCGGCAGCATCGGCATGAAGCTGCTAGGTAATTTTCTCGAGCTGTGCAGGGTCAGCTGTTAGTACCAGCTTCCGACGAACGGGGATTGCGGCTGCACAGCCGAATCAATGAGTAAAGAAACGGGGAGGACGAACCGATGCTTGCCAAACGTATTATTCCTTGTCTCGACGTTAAGGATGGGCGGGTTGTCAAAGGTGTAAACTTCGTCAATCTGCGCGATGCGGGTGATCCGGTCGAGCTGGCGGCGATTTACGACCGGGAGGGTGCAGACGAGCTTGTGTTTCTCGATATCTCCGCTTCCGTCGAAGGGCGGGCGACGATGGTCGAGGTGGTTAAGAAAACCGCAGGCGAGATCACAATCCCGTTTACGGTAGGAGGCGGGATCTCCAGCGTGGATGACATGAAGCGGCTGCTCCGCGCAGGCGCAGACAAGATCGGCATCAACACGGCCGCCGTCAAGAATCCGCAGCTGATTTCCGACGGAGCGCGCCGTTACGGATCCCAATGCATCGTTGTGGCGATCGACGCCCGGTTTAACGAGGCCTGGGGAGAATGGGAAGTATTCACCCATGGCGGGCGCAATGGCACGGGGATCAAGGCGCTGGAATGGGTGAAGCAGGCGGAGCAGCTCGGCGCAGGAGAAATTCTCCTGACCAGTATGGATGCCGACGGTACGAAGGACGGTTTTGACATCCCGTTAACCCGTGCCGTGTCCGAGCTGGTGAACATCCCGGTTATCGCCTCCGGCGGTGCGGGGACGAAGGACCATTTTTACGATGTGTTTGCAGAAGGCAAAGCGGACGCGGGATTGGCCGCGACGATTTTTCATTATAAAGAGCTTACAATCGATGAGGTTAAGAGCAACCTCAGACATAAAGGGGTCGAAGTGCGATGAGTAACGTGGACAATGAACAACAAGCCGGGCTTTCCTGGGAGGAGCTCTCGGCAGCGATCAAGTGGGATGCTCAAGGTCTGGTACCGGCGATCGTGCAGGATGCGGTAAGCAAGGATGTCCTTATGATGGCGTACATGAATGAGGAGTCGCTGAAGCTGACGCTGGAATCGGGAGAAACCTGGTTCTGGAGCCGCTCTCGCAGCGAGCTGTGGCACAAAGGAGCAACCTCCGGACACACGCAGCAGGTTCGTGCTCTGAAGTATGATTGTGACGGCGATACGCTGCTCGTCCAAGTCATTCAGAACGGTCCTGCCTGCCATACGGGGCGCTACAGCTGCTTCTATAATGAAGTCCCTGTCAAGGGCCAGGCTTCCGCAGAGCCTGCAACGGCTGCAAACGATCGTTTTGCCATGCTGTCCAAGCTGGAGTCCGTCATCGCACAGCGCGAAGCGGAACGTCCGGAGGGCGCTTATACGACATACCTGTTCGAAAAAGGAATCGACAAAATATTGAAGAAAGTCGGCGAAGAAACCGCCGAGGTTATTATCGCAGCCAAAAACCGCGACAATGACGAGCTTCGTTATGAATCAAGCGACCTGATCTTCCACTTGATGGTTCTTCTTCGCGAAGCGAAGCTTCCGTTGGACGAAGTCATGAAAGAACTCGATAAAAGACATAAAAAATAACCGAAACCGCCGATAGGGCGCAGCGTACAACTAAGTAAGGTGATGTTTCCGCCTATGCCAGCTCGCTGCAGCCTCTTAACTGGTGCAATCCGCTATAGTACAAAAGGGCATGGAGCGCAAGACCGACCGTTCGACGAGAGGGCTTCCGTTTATGCCCTTGCTCTGTGTCTTGCGAGGGAAAGCTTGGCAAACGGAAATAATCAATGCCCAAAACGCCCCTTATAATGGTAAAAAGCCCGCTGTTATGCACTTTATCCCCTTTTTTTCACGGAAATGCCTTTTTATAATTCGTTTGTTTTCATGTATACTGGGGTTGTGGACATTTTTATTGTATAATGACTGTTGATGTTATAGATGCATCGGAAAACAACCCACGAAAATTTACGTAAACATTCCATAGCGGAGGTAACCTGTAACCATGTATAGCGACAAATTGAAAATCTTTTCCGGATCATCCAACCCTAAGCTAGCCGAACGGATAAGTAACGAGCTGGGTGTTCCATTAGGCCAAGTCAAGCTTTCCCGATTCAAGTGCGGGGAAATTTACTGCTGCTTCGAAGAAACGATTCGGAACTGCCACGTGTTTTTGGTACAAACATTTTCTCATCCCATCAACGAGAACTTCATGGAGCTCCTGGTTATGATGGATGCAGCCAAGCGCGCGTCGGCAAAAACTATCAATCTTGTCATTCCATACTATGGTTATTCCCGCCAAGAGCGTAAAGCGGCTCCACGCGAACCGATTTCTGCGAAATTGGTTGCGGACCTGTTGAATGCAGCCGGTGCGGACCGTGTTATCACGATCGATCTGCATGCGCCTGCCATCCAAGGATTTTTCAACATTCCTGTCGATCATTTGACGGCGTTGGATCTGTTGAGCGCTCATATCAAGAAGAAGGAAATCGACGATCTGATCGTCGTCTCTCCGGATGCGGGCGGTGTGACTAGAGCGGAGAATCTGGCGAACGTGCTGGAAGCCCCTATCGCTATGATGTTTAAAAAGCGCTATGCGCACAATGAAGCGGTCGTTACTCACGTAATCGGGGATGTAAAAGGCAAAACGCCGGTGATCTTCGAGGACTTGATCGATACCGGAACGACCATTGTCAATGTAGTCGAGGGCTTGAAGGAACGGGGGGCCAACGATGTCTACATCTGTGCGACGCACCCGGTATTCTCGGGACCTGCCCTGCAGCGTCTGGATCACCCGAACATTAAGGAAGTCGTGATTACAGACTCTATTGCGATTCCTGAAGATCATTCATCCCGATTCCAGGTGCTTTCCGTAGCCGGATTATTATCCAATGCGATTCGAATTATAAAAGACGGCGGTTCCATCAGCTCCTTGTTCAAATACGGCAGGGTATAAGATGTAATCTGCGTATGGGTATCATACTCTTTATGCTATACTTTTTGTATCAACTAACACTGGTTTCCTATGTGAATTCCAGTCGGAACCGGAGGTGCCTTATTTAATGGAAAAGAAAAAGCGTGCTAACCCGAGTCAGCATGAGAAAGTCATACCGATGAAAATGGATGCCACGTTCTTTTTCGAAAGAGCCGTTCAGTCCTTGGACCGATATCATTACGATAAGGCATTAAAGTATTTTCGTCGGGCTGCTGATTACGAACCGGAGAATCCGGTGAATCATTGCAATCTGGCGGGATTGCTTTCGGAGATGGGGAATTACGAGGAATCCAACCGCATTCTTCAGCACGTACTGGATCATATTGATCCGAGTATGACGGAATGTTACTTCTACATGGCCAACAATTATGCCAATATGGAGAATTATGAATCGGCGGAAAAGGCGATCATTCATTACCTCGAAAACGACCCTACAGGCCAGTTCCTTGAAGAGTCGGAGGAAATGATCGAGCTGCTCAGCTATGAGCTGGACCGTCCGACCAAGCTGACCTCGATCAAAAGCCGGGAAGGCATGTTCGAGCATGACCGGGCACGCAGTATGCTGGAAGAGGGCAAATTTGCGGAAGCGGTTCGTATTTTAGAGAAAATTATCAAGAAGCATCCGGATTTCATGGCTGCGCGCAATAATCTGGCTTTGGCCTATTATTACATGGGGCATTTTGAAAAATCCGTTGATATGATACGCCAGGTGCTCGAGCTGGATCCGGGCAATCTGCACGGGTTGTGCAATCTGGCCATTTTCTACCAGCATTTCGGAGATAAGGAGAACTTATCCGAGCTGCTCGGCGTTCTGCGCAAAACGTATCCGTTCCATCAGGATCATGTGTTTAAGCTGGCCACAACGATGGGGATCTTGAGCGAGCACGAGACGGCTTACCGTCTGTTCAAGCGCTTGCTGAAGACGGGGGAGGCAGGACTCGATCCGTGTCTGTTCCACTATACGGCGGTGGCGGCTTATAATACCCAACGGTACGACGAGGCGGAGCGTCAATGGCGTCAGGCGGATAAGTTCGATCCCGGCTCCGAAATTCCGAAGTTTTATTTGAGCCAGCTGGAGAAGGCCCGCACTGAGCAGGTGAAGCCTTCGGTCAGCTATCACTACCATCTTCCTTTTGAAGAGCAGTTCCGCGGGCTGGAAAAGTCTACGGAGGGATTGCCCGACCACTTGAAGCGGGATCCTTTGGTCCGTTCGTCCTTCTTCTGGGCGCTGCGTCATGGAGATACCGAGACGAAGCTGCAGGTCATTCAAGCCTTTGGCCTGATTGGCGACAGCGAGGTCAAGGAGGCGCTTCTGGATTTTATCCAGGAGCCGAAAGAGGACGATTACCTGAAAAAGGTAGCCATCTTCGTGCTGCGCAATATCGGGCTGCGTGAACCGGTCACAGCAGTCATCGACGGGAATCGGCTGACGATTCCTGCTTCGCCGTTCTCGCCGAATTTGCCGGTTTGGGAGCGGAAATGGCAGGAGGTTATGGATCGTGCCATGCAGGAGATGAACCGCAGGTATGATATGGTACAGCAGTACGATTTGCAAACATTATGGGTAGAATATTTATCGAGAGTTTACCCGAATGTGCCGAAAATAACGAAGAGCGAGGGCTGGGCGGCAGCGCTGGAATATTTGACGGCCAAAATGCACCGCCGCTCCATCTCTTTTCACGAGCTGTCGACTCGTTACCAGGTTACTCCGGCGACGATCAGCAAGAATGTCAAAATGATTGATGAGGCTTGCGGCATTCGCGAGAAGATGGAAGCCATCTTCCCGACGTTCTCAAGCTTTGATAATAAGGTGAAGTAACAAGCAACACGGATGGCGATGAAGAGGGAAACTTTAAGGAGGAACTGAACATGTACAAAGCAATAGTAATCGGAACCGGTCCTGCCGGGCTTACGGCAGCCATTTACTTGGCTCGTGCGAATTTGAATCCTTTGGTCATTGAAGGTCCGGAGCCGGGCGGACAATTGACAACGACTACGGAGGTTGAGAACTTCCCTGGTTTTCCTCAAGGCATTATGGGTCCTGAATTAATGGATAACATGCGCAAGCAGGCGGAACGCTTCGGAGCGGAATTTAAAACCGGCTGGGTGAATCAAGTGGATCTTTCGAAGCGTCCGTTCAAGCTTTCGGTTGAAGGCTTGGGAGATATCGAATCGGAAACGCTGATCATTTCCACCGGAGCTTCGGCGAAGCTGCTTGGCATTGAGAATGAGAAGGAAAGCATCGGCCGCGGCGTAAGCACTTGCGCAACCTGTGACGGCTTCTTCTTCCGCGGCAAAAAAATTATTGTTGTCGGCGGAGGAGACTCGGCCATGGAGGAAGCGAACTTCCTGACGAGGTTTGCAACAGAGGTTCGTCTGGTGCATCGCCGCAGCGAGCTTCGCGCTTCCAAAATCATGCAGGACCGCGCTCGCGCGAACTCCAAGGTGACGTGGAGCCTGAACAAAACTCCGCTCGGCGTCGTTATGGGTGAGAAGGGCGTTACCGGCTTGAGAGTGAAGGATAACGCGACAGGTAGCGAAGAAGTTCTCGAAACCGACGGTATTTTCGTTGCGATCGGCCATAAGCCGAATACGGATTTCCTGGGCGGACAGATTACAACCGACGATCACGGCTACATAGTAGTGAAGCCAGGCACGACGCAGACAAATGTGGAAGGCGTTTTTGCTTGCGGCGATGTACAGGACAGCAAGTATCGCCAAGCGATCACCGCTGCCGGAAGCGGATGTATGGCCGCTCTTGAGTGTGAGAAGTTCTTGGAAGGACATGCCGTT
Source organism: Paenibacillus sp. 32352 (assembly GCF_002042965.1). Lineage (GTDB taxonomy): Bacteria > Bacillota > Bacilli > Paenibacillales > NBRC-103111 > Paenibacillus_S > Paenibacillus_S vulneris. The sequence continues at coordinate 24,302 of NZ_MZNT01000020.1, forward strand.
CACGACTGGAGTCAATCGCTGTAATAAGGGGGAAAACGTGGGACCGGGGTTCCGCGTTTTTTCATTTCGGCTTCTTGACCTGTGCAAGGGGTTGGCTTATAGTTGGAACAGGAAACAATACGCGATCAAAGTTTATGAGGTGACCAGGAAAATGGGAGAGAAAGTGTACGTTGGAGTCGATCTGGGAGGAACAGCCATTAAGGTAGGGCTTTGCGACGAGAATGGGAAGCTGCTGCAAACCTTTGAAGGACCGACAGGAACGGAACATGGTGTCGACGTCGTATTGGAGAACATCGCGCAATATGTGCGCAAGCTGGTGGCGGATTCTCCATATGAATGGGATCAGGTTGCCGGGATCGGAGCAGGCATCGCCGGATTTATGGATATCCCGGAAGGCTTTATTAAGCTATCCCCCAACTTGGGCTGGCGTAACGTACCTATCAAAACAATTCTTGAAGAGAAGCTCGGCAAAACCGTAAAAATCGACAATGACGCGAATGTAGCGGCATTGGGAGAAGCCTGGAGCGGCGCGGGAGCGGGCATTCCGAACCTCGTATGCTATACTCTTGGAACCGGTGTCGGCGGCGGCATCATCGTTAACAGCAGCATCGTCCAAGGGTTTAAGGGAATGGCCGGCGAATTGGGCCATATGATCGTCGTTCCCGATCTGGAAGCTATTCAATGCGGATGCGGGATGAAAGGCTGCTTGGAAACTGTATCTTCGGCGACGGGCATTATCCGCATGGCCAAAGAAGCGGTGGAACGCGGCGAGCATACCTCGCTTGCATTGGTAGAGAACATTATGGCGAAGGACGTCTTTGACGCGGCGAAATCCGGAGACGAGGTCTCACTGCGGATCATTAACCGTGCAGCCTATTATTTAGGCAAATCTATGGCGCTTGTGTCGGTCGTATTGAACCCGCAGAGGTTTATCGTCGGCGGCGGCGTATCGAAGGCCGGAGATATTCTGTTTGATGCCATTCGCAAGTATTTCAACGAATTTGCTCAGGAATCCGCCAAAGAGGGCGTCGAAATCGTCCCTGCAAGTCTGGGCAATGATGCCGGAGTGGTAGGAGCCGCCGGTTTGAATCTGCACTCCTAGTCGACGCGGTTTGATATAAATAGAGATGGAAGAGTTCTGCTTGTTTTAAGCGCTTGTTTCGTTAAAACAGCTCGGGTTTCAGGCGGCAAGCCGACGGGAATCCGGGCTCTGGAGGTGGAAAGTCCCATGGAAGAAATGCATACCTTAGGCAAACTCGTGATTATTACCGGAATGTCAGGTGCCGGCAAAACCATTGCCGTGCAAAGCTTGGAGGACTTGGGCTTTTTCTGCGTGGATAATCTTCCCCCCGTACTCATACCTAAATTTGCCGAATTGATTGAACAATCCAAAGGCCGTATCGGCAAAGTAGCTCTAGTTATTGACCTTCGGGGAAGGGAATTCTTCACTTCCCTTTCGGAATCGTTACGTTATATTAAGGAGAACCATACGCTGACGTATGAGATTCTGTTTCTCGATGCGACGGATTCCGTCCTGGTACAGCGGTATAAGGAAAGCCGGCGGAAGCATCCGCTGGCGCCTGCAGGCGCGCCTCTGGAAGGCATTGTACAGGAGCGCAAGCTTCTGGAGGAGCTCAAGGGCATGGCGACCCAGGTGATCGATACGAGCAGTCTGAAGCCTGCGCAGCTGAAGGAGCGGATCGTGTCGCGGTTCACGAATCTGGAATCGAACGGTATCTCGATCAATGTGATTTCCTTCGGCTTCAAATACGGGGTTCCTATCGATGCGGATCTTATCTTCGACGTCAGGTTCCTTCCTAATCCGCATTATGTGGAGACACTCCGGCCTAATACAGGCCAAGATCCGGAAGTATACGACTATGTCATGAAATGGAACGAGACGCAGGAATTTCTCAGCAAGCTTCTCGATATGCTGAACTTTCTTGTTCCCCAGTACAAGAAGGAAGGCAAAAGTCAGGTTGTCGTAGGCATCGGTTGTACAGGGGGCAAGCACCGTTCCGTTGCCATTGCGGAATATCTGGGTAAAGTGATGGGGAACAGCGAGACGGAGACGGTACGGGTCAGCCACCGGGACTCCGAGCGTGACCGGGTTGAGGTGAAGAAATGACGGATACCCGTCTTGAGAGTGCGCGCCCTAAAATCGTTGTCATAGGGGGAGGCACTGGCCTATCGGTAATGCTCCGCGGCTTGAAGGAGAAGCCGATGGATATTACGGCGATCGTGACCGTAGCGGATGACGGAGGGAGCTCCGGCATCCTCAGGTCCGAGCTGGAAATGGTGCCTCCAGGTGATATCCGCAACGTATTGACGGCATTGGCCGATGTAGAGCCCCTGCTCGGCAACATGCTGGAGTACCGCTTTGAGAAAGGTCAAGGATTAGCCGGCCATAGTTTGGGCAATCTAATCTTGGCAGCGATGCGAGATATTACCGGTGATTTCGTTACCGGCGTACGCGAGCTAAGCCGTGTATTTGCCGTTCGCGGGCGCGTTCTTCCCGCAGCCAATGATCCCATCGTATTGAAGGCGGAGATGACCGATGGAACGGTCATCGTGGGAGAGTCCAAGATCCCGAAGGCCGGCAAGGTGATCAAGCGCGTCTTTATCGAGCCTTCCGATGTGCCCCCGCTGGATGAAGCGGTTGATGCGCTCAAGCAGGCCGATGCCATTCTCGTCGGTCCCGGCAGCCTGTACACGAGCATTATGCCAAACCTGCTTGTACCAGAAATCACACGCACGATTGTAGAATCCAAGGCGCTGAAAATGTTTATTTGCAATGTTATGACCCAGCCCGGAGAAACCGATAATTATACGGTCAGCGACCATTTGAAAGCCGTATACCACCATGTCGGACATCACTTGTTCGATTATGTTATCGTCAATAACGGAGAAATCCCCGCCCAAGTACAAAGCAGATATGCCGAAAAGGGAGCCAAGGTCGTTCCGTTGGACCTCGAAGAGGTCACGAAAAACGGGTACAAGGTAATCGGCGACCAGCTTGTTCTATTCCGGACTTATCTGCGCCATGATGCCGTCAAATTAAGTCATCACATATATCAACTGGTGGAGAGCTGGATGCACAAGAAGAGGTGATTTGCCATGTCCTTCGCCGCACAAACGAAAAAAGAACTGACGATGATCCAGTCCGATGCCTGCTGTGAGACGGCTGAGCTGTCCGCGCTTATCCGAATGAACGGGTCCGTTCAGCTGACCAATCAGCGTATCGTTCTGGATGTTTCAACCGAGAATGCGGCTATTGCACGTCGTATGTACACGCTGTTGAAGAAGGAATTCAATGTCCATACCGAGCTGTTGGTGCGTAAAAAAATGCGGTTGAAAAAAAATAACGTCTACATTGTCCGTGTACCAAATCAGGTGCAGGAGATTTTGTCCAGATTGCAGATCGTATCCGAAGGGTTTCTATTTACACCCGGTATCGCAGAGGATATTATCAAGGAGGATTGCTGCAAGCGCGCCTATTTGCGCGGAGCCTTCCTTGCCGGCGGATCGGTCAACAATCCCGAGGGTTCTTCCTATCACCTGGAGATTTCCTCCATGTATGAGGAGCACTGTCAAGCGTTGTGCCGGCTAGCCAACGAATTTGATTTGAACGCCCGCTGCATCGAGAGGAAGAAGGGCTTTGTATTTTACATTAAGGAAGGCGAGAAAATTATCGAGTTTCTCAATTTGATCGGCGCGCATCAGGCGCTGCTGCGGTTTGAGGATGTGCGTATTATGAAGGATATGCGCAATTCGGTCAATCGGCTGGTCAACTGCGAGACGGCGAATCTGAATAAAACGATCGGCGCGGCCGTAAGGCAAATCGATAATATTCGTCTGCTTCAAAAGGAAATCGGCCTGGAGAATCTGCCTGAGAAGCTTCGCGAGGTTGCGGAGATCCGTCTTATGCATCCGGACATGAATTTGAAAGAAGTCGGCGATCTGCTAAAAGGCAATGTCAGCAAGTCCGGCGTCAATCACCGTCTACGGAAAATTGATGAGCTAGCGGAAAAAATTCGTAAATCATAGCACTTTACGGAAAATATAGATTTTTTGTGTTATTTTACGATACGCCTAGTGTATCGGATGGATAAATGGTATAATATTTGAAAAATCGCTTTTTCATGGTCATTCATCTGGATGGTCATTTGTTATTAAGAAGTAGGGGGTATGGGTTGGAATGTCGAAACGCCCAGTAGTCGTAAAGTTGAAAACTGGCCTTCATGCCAGACCAGCGGCACTATTTGTGCAGGAAGCTAACAAGTTTTCTTCGGAGATCTTCGTCGAGAAGGACGAGAAGAAAGTCAATGCCAAGAGTATCCTGGGCATAATGAGCTTGGCTATCAGCACAGGTACGGAAGTGTACATTAGTGCAGAAGGTTCGGACGCCGAGCAGGCTGTAAACGCTTTAGTTGCTTTGGTCAGCAAAGAGGAACTGGAGAATCAATAACAACCGCCACAGGCTTCCGTTAAGGAAGCTTTTTCACCACTTGGGAAGGTTTTAAGTGTTCGCTTAAGCGCCCGATCGGCGCAGCAAAGAGCATATCTTACTGGCGATAACCTGCTGCTGTACGCAGTCGCCCATGCTGAGAATTCGGGTAATGAGATTACGTTACCGGATGGAAGACAATGGGTGGTATGGGATGCACAGAAAAGCGCAACCTTTTCTTGAGCGGAGCGTCTATAATGACGTGTCTTCTGCAGAAAAGGTTTTTTGCTGTTCTTATTTTTATATTTTTATTTTTATTTTTAGAAGGAGTAAGAGAGATGAAACAGATGAAAAGAGAAATGTCTCTGATGATGATCATCACCTTGTTGTTCACCGTCCTCTTCTCTCCGTTGGCTTCGGCACAGAGCGTAGCGTCGACTTCGACCTACATTCTGCTCTATGTCGATAAAGCGGAGGCGTTTTTGAACGGGAAACAGGTAACGTTAGACTCCCCAGCTACGATCATCAAAGACAAAATGTTTGTGCCTGCCAAGTTCCTGGGGGATGCAATGGGTCTGAAGGTGGAATGGAACGACAAGACACGTCAGATTGAAATGGCAACACCAGGCTTCAACATCGTGCTTGATAGCGACCGTAAAGCTGTATGGATCAATGGCGTGATGGAGCCGTTTGACTCCGTAGCCGCGATCAGTCCGGAAGGACGTTTGCTGATCAAGCTGACTTGGCTGGCCGACTACATGGGTGCCCGCTATACGTACAATGACGAATTGAGACGTGTAGAGATCATCCATACGAAAACTCCGGCAGGGATTTATATTCCGAACTCGGGGAATTCGAAGCCTGTAGCGAAATTCGCCTTTGCAAAAGACACCTACCGGATCGGCGAACCGGTGAAATACGTGGATCTCAGCTATGATCCGGATGCAGAAGGAATCGCAAAATATGAATGGACCGGCAATAACGAAGCTTTCTTCACGCCGGGGACGTATCCGATTACTCTGACTGTATGGGATGCTCATGGGAACAAAAGTGAGCCTTATACCCGAAACATAACGATAAGCAGTGAAACGTACTTAAGTGCAGTGGAATACCCAATTTACACCAAGCCTCCGGGCGGCTTCATCAAAACGGATTGGAGCACGCTGTGGGGGAACTTCTGGAATTTGCCGCAGCTGCCTAAGCAGGTCACCGCGGATTCCACCAGAAAGCTTCTGGTGAGTGATAGTCCGGAGGAATTCACGGAAAAAGGTATTTTGTATCAAGACACCGTGAACGGAAAAGGAAGGCTGTACGCCGACCACGTGAATGGAACGAAGGAAAAGGTGACTATGGCTATTCTGGCCAAGAATACGTCGAACAAGCCGGTCACTATCAAGACGACCAACAAAGGCGAGGTATGGCCTTCTGTGTATGCGAATTTGATCGGTAACGAAGCGTCGGTTGAATTCTTGATGAAAGACCCCCGCAATGAAGAGATGGTCATTCCGGCCAATCAGACCTTGATTTACTCGCAGATGCCGGAATTTTATCCAGGTCAGGGCGTGAACTTGTTCTATGATGTTGAAACGGACGGAGAAATTCAATTCTCCTTTGTCGCGACAGACCGGATTGCGCAAAACACGTTGACACAGCTTCCGCTTCTGCCGTTCACCGGTCATGTACGGGGCTCGTTCCCGGTATCGGAAGTGACCTGGAATATTAACGCAAGCTCGTTCACTACGCCATCGCGGCTTATTATCGGTGACGGCGAGACGGATCCGTTCCAGCCGGGCTATGACCCGATGAGGAAGCAGAATGTGAAGAACGAAGGCAACTACGGCGTGGTGTACAAGATTCATTCCGATAAGCCGCGCAAAATGGCCATTATGATTCTGGCGTACGGCGGCGTATTTAAAGGCCCGTTCAAAATTAACGGCGAGATGCAGCTCGTGCCGCAATCCGGCGTGTTGACCGCATTCGACGGCATGCAAATTCTGGCTAAGACGACAGGCAAGGAACCATCGCTGGATATTGAATTTACGCCTCCGGCGGGCTCGGCATTCCCTATCGATCTCATCTTCTATCCTTTAGATGATAAAGAGTAATACAAGCACACAAAAAAGTTCCGGTACTGCCTGACGGCAGCGGCCGGAACTTTTTTGTGGTTATACGCGTTCGATTACTTTATCGATCAAGCCGTATGCAGCGGCTTCTTCAGCGTACATGAAGTTGTCGCGATCGGTATCCTTCTCGATTTTCTCGAACGGCTGGCCCGTACGTTCAGCCAAGATGTGATTCAGCTTGTCGCGCATTTTCAGAATGCGCTTAGCACGAATCTCGATATCGCTTGCTTGTCCTTCCGCTCCGCCCAGAGGCTGGTGAATCATCACTTCGCTGTTAGGCAGCGCAAAGCGTTTGCCCTTGGCGCCTGCCGCAAGCAGGAACGCTCCCATGGACGCGGCCATACCGACGCAGATCGTCGACACGTCCGGTTTAATAAACTGCATCGTATCGTAGATGGCCATCCCGGCTGTGATGGAACCGCCAGGGCTGTTAATGTACAAGTGAATGTCTTTATCCGGATCCTGCGCGGCCAAGAACAACAGTTGGGCAATAATCGCATTGGCCACAACGTCGTTTACCGGAGTTCCCAGAAAAATAATGCGATCCTTCAGCAAACGGGAGTAAATGTCATAAGCGCGCTCTCCTCTTGCATCCGGTTCAACGACCATTGGAATGAAACTCATATGCTGCAGCCTCCTTAAGGATCATATATGGTAACACTATAACCATCATAGCGTAAAATCAAACAAAGGTCAAGAAAGGTCAAACAACACCTGCAAAAAAACCTCCAACCTGCATAGCTGCCAGGTATAGAGGCTTGATCTTCGTAAAGTAAAGTGGCGCGCCCGTAAGGAATCGAACCTTAATCTCAGGCTCCGGAGGCCTACGTCATATCCATTGGACCACGGGCGCATAATAGATTGTCTTACAAAAAGTGAAGCAAGAGTTATTATATGATACCGGGCACAAAAAAGCAACCCTCTGAGTAAAATTGGCATTGGGTATATAGAGATGAAAAAAGATTCCCGGAGCAGAGGTCAGATGTTTCAACGATAGAACTATTTTTTTGTCCATTTTGTGAGTTTTAGTTGAAAATGGTTTTCAGATTTTATATAATGAACTTAGCTAAGTGAAAGCTTAGTTGTTTTTTTGAAGTCTGTGGGACTTAAAATGTAGTACTGGGACGAAAAAAGTCCAATAGCCAGCGGGAGTGTGTTTTATGAGAGAGTTACTCGATATTCAAAAGCAGCTTCTGCCGGACTTGCTGGACACGTTGAAAGAACGGTATACCATCCTGCACCATATCATGGTATCCGGTATCGTAGGCCGCAGAACGCTTGCGGCGTCGCTGAACAAGACGGAGCGTATCCTTCGGGCCGAGGTCGATTTTCTGAAAGCGCAGGGATTGCTCAATGTCGATGCCTCGGGCATGAAAATCAGCGAAGCCGGAAGACAGCTTCTGGAGAAAATCGAGCCGCTCGTTAAAGATTTGTTCGGCTTAACGGAGCTTGAAGAACGAATTCGCGCGCACTTCGGGCTGAAGCAGGTCGTTGTCGTGCCCGGAGATTCGGACACTTCTCCTCATACGAAGAAGGAGCTGGGGCGCGCCGGAGCTGCCGTACTCAGCAAGTACGTATCCAAGGATGAAGTGATTGCCGTAACCGGAGGCTCTACGATGGCAGAGGTCGCCTATCATTTGTCCTCCTCCACCTCGCTTAAGGGCAGCTGGTTCGTACCGGCTCGAGGCGGGCTTGGAGAAAGCATGGATGTCCAGGCGAACACAATCGCTTCGACGATGGCCAAGAAGACGGGTGCCAAGTACCGGCTGCTTCATGTGCCTTATCATCTGGGCGAGGAAGCTTATCAAACCTTGATGCAGGACAGCAACATCCTGGAGATTATCCAGTTTATCCGCAAAGCCCGTATCGTTATTCATGGAATGGGTGACGCTATGGTGATGGCTAGACGGCGGAAGGTCGATGAAGCTACCACAGCAAGCTTGCGGAACGACGGCGCGTTGGCGGAGGCGTTCGGTTATTATTTTGACCGGGACGGCAAAATCCTGCACAATATGCCGACCGTCGGCTTGAGAATCGAAGATATTCAAGAAATGGACTGCGTGATCGGCGTAGCCGGGGGCAAGAGCAAGGGCGAAGCGATCGCGGCGGTGCTGCGGTTCGGCAGAGAAGATATTGTCGTCATTGACGAAGCGGCAGCGCAGGTCATAGTTCAGACATTGCCATCATGACAGGTTATCCTGTCTTGACATAAATCCAAATGACTAATAATTAGGAGGCTATCTCACATGGCAACTAAAGTAGGTATTAACGGTTTTGGACGTATTGGTCGTAACGTATTCCGCGCAGCATTCAACAACCCTGAAGTAGAAGTTGTAGCTATCAACGACTTGACTGATGTTAAAACTTTGGCTCACCTGTTGAAGTATGACACGACTCACGGTAAATTCGCAGGCACTGTTGAAGCAACAGAAGGCGCTTTGATCGTTAACGGCAAAACAGTAAAAGTATTTGCTGAGCGTAACCCAGAGAACCTGCCTTGGGCTGCTAACGGCGTTGAGATCGTTGTTGAATCCACAGGTATTTTCACAGCGAAAGAAAAAGCTTCCCTTCACTTGAAAGGCGGCGCTAAGAAAGTTATCATCTCCGCTCCTGCAACAGACGAAGATATCACTATCGTTCTTGGCGTTAACGAAGATAAATACGATCCAGCTAGTCACACTATCATCTCCAACGCTTCTTGCACAACCAACTGCTTGGCTCCATTCGCTAAAGTGTTGAACGACAAATTCGGTATCGTTAAAGGTATGATGACAACTATTCACTCCTACACTAACGACCAATCCGTATTGGATCTTCCGCATAAAGATCTTCGTCGTGCTCGTGCAGCGGCTGAGAACATCATTCCTTCCACTACAGGTGCAGCTAAAGCCGTTTCCTTGGTGCTTCCTGAGTTGAAAGGCAAATTGAACGGTATGGCATTCCGCGTTCCTACTCCTAACGTTTCCGTAACTGACCTGGTTGCTGAATTGAAAGTGAACGTAACGGTTGACGAAGTAAACGCAGCATTGCAAGAAGCAGCTAACGGCCCTTTGAAAGGAATCTTGAACTATTCCGCTGAGCCGCTTGTATCGAGCGACTACAACGGTGACCCAGCTTCCTCCACCATCGACGCTTTGTCGACTATGGTAGTTGGCGACAACCTGGTTAAAGTGGTTTCCTGGTACGACAACGAGTGGGGCTACTCCAACCGTGTAGTTGACTTGGTATCCTTCATCGCAAAAAAAGGTCTGTAATTTAGATCAACCAACTGTGGTTATGAACTGAACGGGTTATAAAACGCTTCGCTCTATTATGCAAAGGGGATGTACTTTCAGGTGCTGTTGAGAGGGTATTCTTTTGATTGGACTTCATAGCGGTATGAATAGAATCTCAAAGGAACCACGCTGGCGCTCTGTAGTACATCCTCTATTGTTTTATAGGCGGGAACGTTTGTAACGGAGTCAGGCAGAACCACATTTTTTATGTTTGGATAGGTCCAGTCGCAATGGTAAAATATAGAGGAGGCGCGGGAGAACAATGAACAAAAAAAGCGTTCGTGACGTAGAAGTAAAAGGCAAAAGAGTATTTGTACGGGTAGATTTCAACGTTCCGTTGGAAAATGGACAAATCACGGACGATACGCGGATTCGCGAAACGGTTCCTACGATTCAATATTTGACGGAAAGAGGCGCTAAAGTTATTTTGGCGAGCCACTTGGGACGTCCAAAAGGACAAGTTGTGGAAGAGCTTCGCTTGACTCCGGCTGCTGTTCGTTTGGCTGAGCTGTTGGGCAAACCGGTTGCTAAAGCGGACGAAGCTATCGGCGACGCGGTAAAAGCGCAAGTTGCAGCTTTGAACGAAGGCGATGTACTGCTGCTTGAGAACGTGCGTTTCTATGCTGGTGAAGAGAAGAACGATGCGGAACTGGCTAAATCATTCGCTGAGCTGGCTGACCTGTATGTTAATGATGCGTTCGGCGCTGCTCACCGTGCCCACGCTTCAACAGAAGGTATCGCACATCACTTGCCGGCAGTTTCCGGTCTGTTGATGGAGAAAGAGCTGGATGTATTGGGTAAAGCGTTGAACAATCCGGAGCGTCCTTTCACAGCTATCGTTGGCGGCGCAAAGGTTAAAGATAAGATCGATGTTATCAACAACCTGCTGAACATCGCAGACAACATCATCATCGGCGGCGGCTTGTCCTACACGTTCTTGAAAGCTCTAGGTCACGAGATCGGCAAGTCGTTGGTAGACAACGAGAAAATCGACCTTGCTCTCAGCTTCATTAACAAAGCGAAGGAAAAAGGCGTGAACTTCCTGCTTCCGGAAGACATCATCGTAACGGACGACTTCAGCCCTACGGCGAATACGAAGGCTGTTTCGATCAGCGGAATTCCTGCGGATTGGGAAGGTATCGACATCGGACCAAAAACCCGTGAGAAATATGCCAAAACGATTGCGGAATCCAAGCTGGTTGTATGGAACGGACCTATGGGCGTATTCGAAATCGAGCCATTCTCCCACGGTACTCGTGCAGTTGCAGAAGCTTGCGCAGCTACTTCCGGCTATACGGTAATCGGCGGCGGCGACTCTGCAGCAGCAGTTGAGAAGTTCCATCTTGCCGACAAAATGGACCATATCTCCACAGGCGGCGGCGCTTCCCTGGAGTTCATGGAAGGAAAAGCTCTTCCAGGCGTTGTAGCTTTGAACGATAAATAAGACATTTCACATAGACCGGTGAATGACCGGCCTGCTTGAAGCTGGTCCGGTTACTCGCCGGAAATCTACCTACAAGGAGTGACGAAAATGCGTAAACCGATCATTGCCGGTAACTGGAAAATGTTCAAAACCGTAAGCGAAGCGGTAGCTTTCGTTAACGAAGTCAAAGGCAAAGCCGAAGTAGACGGCGTGGAGAGCGTCATCTGCGCTCCATTCACCAACCTGCCTGCCCTGGTTGAGGCTGTAAAAGGAACGACGCTGAAAGTCGGCGCCCAAAACCTTCATTTTGAAGACAGCGGCGCGTTCACAGGTGAAATCAGCGGTGTGATGCTGAAGGACCTTGGCGTAGACTACGTGATCATCGGACACTCTGAGCGCCGCGCTTATTTCGCGGAAACAGACGAGATCGTAAATAAAAAAGTACATGCGGCCTTCAAGCATGGCTTGACTCCAATCCTCTGCGTAGGCGAGAAGCTCGAAGAGCGCGAAGCAGGCCAAACGAAGGATGTTTGCAAAGTGCAAACGGAAGCGGCTTTTGCTGGCCTTAGCGCAGAGCAGGCAGCACAAGTTGTTATTGCATACGAGCCGATCTGGGCGATCGGAACGGGCAAATCCTCCACAGCTGCGGACGCTAATGAAGTTATCAGCTATATCCGCGAATTGGTGGCAGGCTTGTACGGCCAAGCGACAGCGGATGCGGTTCGTATTCAATACGGCGGCAGCGTGAAGCCTAACAACATCAGCGAATATATGCAAGAGTCCGACATCGACGGCGCTCTCGTAGGCGGAGCGAGCTTGGAGCCGGCTTCCTACATCGCACTCGTCGAGGGGGCGAAGTAAGATGTCCAGACCGAAACCGGTAGCACTGATTATACTTGACGGCTTCGGCCTTCGCGGCGAAGTGATGGGCAATGCCGTCGCTCAAGCGAAAAAGCCGAACTACGACCGTTACTGGGCGGAATACCCTCATACGACATTGACCGCTTGCGGCGAAGCCGTAGGGCTTCCTGAGGGACAAATGGGCAACTCCGAGGTTGGCCACTTGAACATCGGTGCAGGCCGTATTGTGTATCAGGATTTGACTCGGATCTCCAAATCGATTCGCGACGGCGAATTCTTCGATAACGAGACGATTCTAGGAGCCATTCGCAGCGCGAAGCAGAACGGCAAGAAGCTGCATCTGTACGGCTTACTGTCCGATGGGGGCGTTCACAGCCACATCGATCACCTGTTCGCATTGCTCGAAGCCTGCAAAAAGGAACAATTCGACGAAGTGTACATTCATGCGTTCCTGGACGGCCGCGACGTGGCTCCGGACAGCGCTAAAATGTACATGGAGAAATTGCAGTCCAAAATCAGCGAGCTTGGCGTAGGTAAAATCGCTACGGTGCAAGGCCGTTACTATGCGATGGACCGCGACAAACGGTGGGAGCGTACGGAGAAATCCTACCGCGCGATGGTATACGGCGAAGGTCCAACCTATACGGATCCGATGAAAGCGATCGTCGAATCGTACGAGAAATCGGTATTCGACGAATTTGTGATGCCGACCGTTATTGTGAAGGCTGACGGAACTCCTGTTGGATTGGTTGAATCGGGCGATTCCGTTATCTTCTTCAACTTCCGTCCGGATCGCGCCATTCAGCTGTCTCAAGTGTTCACGAACAGCGATTTCCGCGGCTTCGATCGCGGGCCGAAATGCCCTTCGAATCTGCACTATGTCTGCTTGACGCTATTCAGCGAGAGCGTGGACGGATTCGTTGCTTACAAGCCTAAGAACCTGGATAACACGCTAGGTGAGGTGTTGGCGCAAAACAACCTGAAGCAGCTGCGTACGGCAGAGACGGAGAAATACCCGCACGTAACGTTCTTCTTCAGCGGCGGACGCGATGTAGAGCTTCCAGGTGAAACCCGCGTCTTGATCAATTCGCCGAAAGTAGCGACGTATGATCTGCAGCCGGAGATGAGCGCGTATGAGCTGGCCGAGTCGACGGTGAAGGAGATCGAAGCCGGACGCCACGATGTCATCATCCTGAACTTCGCGAATCCGGACATGGTAGGTCACTCCGGTTTGCTTGAGCCGACGGTCAAAGCGATTGAAGCTACGGACGAGTGCTTGGGCAAAGTCGTTGAAGCGATCCTTGCACAAGGCGGCGTAGCCTTGATTACAGCGGACCACGGAAATGCCGATGTGGTGACGAATCCGGACGGCAGCCGCAACACGGCGCATACGACCAATCCGGTACCTTTTATTGTGACCGACAAACATGTTACACTAAGAAATGGTGGCATTTTGGCGGATATCGCCCCTACGGTGCTGAAGCTTCTCGGAGTACAGCAGCCTGAGGAAATGACCGGTCAAGCTTTAATTCAATAACCATCTTACAAAGAATAAGGAGTGTATCAAGTCATGACAATGATTACTAATGTTTATGCTCGTGAAGTGCTGGATTCCCGCGGGAATCCAACAGTAGAAGTAGAAGTATATCTGGAGTCCGGCGCAAAAGGCCGCGCTATCGTTCCATCCGGCGCATCCACAGGCGCATACGAAGCAGTTGAGCTTCGCGACGGCGACAAATCCCGCTACTTGGGTAAAGGCGTTCTGAAAGCTGTTGAGAACGTAAATGATATCATCGCTCCTGAATTGATCGGTTTCGACGCTTTGGATCAAGTCGCAATCGACAACAAAATGATCGAGCTGGACGGTACTCCTAACAAAGCTAAGTTGGGCGCTAACGCTATTTTGGCGGTTTCCATGGCTGTAGCTCGTGCAGCTGCTGAAGCTTTGGACATCCCTCTGTACGTATATTTGGGCGGATTCAACGCAAAACAGCTTCCAGTACCTATGATGAACATCATCAACGGCGGCGCTCACGCTGACAACAACGTGGACGTTCAAGAATTCATGGTTCTTCCTGTAGGCGCTCCTACATTTAAAGAAGCTCTTCGTACGGGTGCTGAGATCTTCCACAGCCTGAAATCCGTATTGAAAGAAAAAGGCTTGAACACAGCAGTTGGCGACGAGGGCGGCTTTGCTCCTAACTTCGCTTCCAACGAAGAAGCTATCACTTCCATCCTGACCGCTATCGAGCGTGCTGGCTACAAACCAGGCGTTGACGTATTCTTGGGTATGGACGTGGCTTCCACTGAGTTCTTCAAAGACGGCAAATACCACCTCGAAGGCGAAGGCAAATCCTTCACTTCCGCTGAGTTCGTAGACTTCTTGGCGAACTGGGTTGAAAAATATCCAATCATCACAATCGAAGACGGCTGCTCCGAAGACGATTGGGAAGGCTGGAAATTGCTCACTGAGAAATTGGGCGGCAAAGTACAATTGGTTGGCGACGACCTGTTCGTAACGAATACAGTTCGCTTGTCCCAAGGTATCGAGCAAGACATCGCAAACTCCATCTTGGTTAAAGTGAACCAAATCGGTACTTTGACTGAAACCTTCGATGCTATCGAAATGGCTAAGCGCGCTGGCTATACTGCAGTTATCTCCCACCGTTCCGGTGAGAGCGAAGACAGCACCATCGCCGATATCGCGGTTGCAACTAACGCGGGTCAAATCAAAACAGGTGCTCCTTCCCGTACAGACCGCGTAGCGAAGTACAACCAATTGCTTCGCATCGAAGACCAATTGGGCGGCACAGCTCAATACGCTGGTAAAAAAGCGTTCTACAACTTGAAGAACTTCAAATAAGATAGTAGTACTTGGTATAATCAAAAGACGGGTTCTAAATCCGTCTTTTGTGCTTATTTAATAATAAATGGGTTGTATGAACAGCTATTTTCATCGAAGGATTCGGCCGGAGAAAGAGACAGCTGCCGGAGAGTTTACGTGCGGCCTTTGAAAACGGGTTGTTACCGCAAGGGAAATGATTAAAGAGCCCGTTTTCAACAGACGCCGGAGGCAGTGTCTCATTCGCAGGCAGAAGCACAGGTCCGATAAGACTCTGCGCTGTTCATACAACCCGTTCCAGGGGGTCAATCATGGGTAACGGGTTAAAGACTGTATTATTTTTAATAGGGTCAGCCTTTCTGACACGGTTGATCCCCTTTTCATCTTTTTTCCGCAACTTGGACACGATGATTCACGAATTTGGCCATGCGGTGATGACGCTGGCGCTTTCGGGTAAGGTTATGTACATTGAGCTGTACGCCAATCACAGCGGGGTTACGTACTCCCAGATCATGAATAATTGGAGTTCCATTCCGGTATCGCTCGCCGGCTATATGACAGCGTCCTTGTTCGCCGTCTTCTTATTCAAAATGCGGGCTGGGGGCAGACAGCGGCTCGGGCTTCAGGTCATTACCGTGATTGCTATCATCTCCCTCATTTTATTCGTTCGCAACGAGTTCGGCGTCATGTGGCTGGTCGGTTTCATCGCTTTGAACATCATTATGCTGGCATTATCTCCACGCTGGCTGACGGATTTTTATTATTTGCTGCTCGCGTTCCTCACCTTGGAGGAATCGGTGGTCGGTCCGATTTCGCTGATCGTGTATGCGCTGGAGAATCCGGCATCGGCAGGGGATGCGGCCAACTTAAGCCGAATCACATTCATACCGGCCTTGGGCTGGGCGGTATTCTTCAGCCTATTCGGGTTATGGTGCGCCAAAAAAGCGATCACCGCCTTTCTGGAGCGCAGGAGACCGGCACGGCAATCGGAACAGCCCCGTTATAACGAATACCGTTAAGAGGATATAGGGGGCTTATTTGCCACTAGGACAAGTCTGTGATATAATACAAATGCTGTCTATTTTAGGGTCTTATTGTGGCTATACCGTTAGCTTTTGTTTAATCCAGGAATGATTGCTCGCAGGAGGTGGAAACATGGAACTTGTTTTGAAAATCGTACTGGTCATCGCCTCTCTCGGCTTGATCGCGGTCGTACTGCTTCAGCCAGGGAAGAGCTCAGGGTTGTCCGGTGCCATCTCCGGAGGTGCGGAGCATCTGTTCGGAAAACAAAAGGCGCGCGGCTTGGAGTTGTTTTTATCGCGATTGACGATCGGATTGGCAGCAGCATTCTTCATTCTGTCGCTGGTCGCTGCTTACTTCGTAAAATTAGGGTAATAAAACACACGCAGCAGGGGAATGATACTCCTGCTGTTTTTTTGTTCAAGCACAGCTTTCGGAGGTCGGGTCATGAGCCGCAATGAGAAAACAACGGAACCTTTTTTTCTACAGGGTCACGGGGAACGTGCTTCGACTCATATAATGATGATACACGGGTTTACCAGTTCACCGGCGGAATTTCGCCGGCTCGGATATTATTTGCATGACATCGGCTACACGGTAGACGGAATCTTGCTTCCTGGTCATGGGACCTCGCCGGAGGATATGATGACAACAGGCTGGAAGGATTGGTCAGGCTATGTGGTGCAGCATTATGACGCGATTAAGAACCGGAACGGGAAACAGGTTATCGTGATTGGCCATTCCATGGGAGGCTTATTGGCGATGAAGCTGGCTATGGAACGCAGGCTGGAGGGCGTTATCTCCTTGTCCGCGCCGATATTTCTGAAAAGCAGGAAGACGATCATGGCTGTCCTTTTGAAATATGTGATGAATTATATGGAGGCAAAGCCTGCTGCTGCCGATTATATTATCGAGGAAGCGTGTACATATACCAAAATGCCGGTTCCCTGCATCGTCGATTTGAGAAAGCTGATGAAGCTGGTCAAATCCAGACTGGAGAAGGTGAATGTTCCGATTTTTATCGCCCAAGGGGAGCATGACGGCGTGGTTCGTCCCAAAAGCGCTGCCTATATTTATCAGCACGTATCGTCCCAAATGAAGCAGCTTACGTATTATCCGAACTCTTCTCATGCTGTGCTGCTGGATAAAGAGCGGGAGAAGGTATATGAAGATATTCATCGTTTTGTGATGATGGTTCAGCATCATGCGGCGCTTGTGCGTGCATTAGGCTGGTCAAGTGACGGTGCGGTGTTATCTTAGCAGGGAAATGGGTAAAACTATATGAAAGAGAGAAGGAAGGTGAAATGTTGATTACAAGAGAAGCGATATTGGACTTCATGAAGGAAACGGCCTACAAGCCGATGACATACCAGGAATTGGAGAAGCATTTTCAGATCGAAAGTGCCTTGGAGTTCAAAGATTTCCTTAAGTTATTGAACGAGCTGGAAAATGAGGGCTTGATTCTGCGGACCAGAACGGAGCGCTACGGCGTGCCGGAAAGAATGAATTTGCTGCGAGGCAAGCTGCAGGCTCACCCCAAGGGCTTTGGATTCCTAATTCCTGAGGACAGGGATCATCCGGACGTATACATTCACGCCAATGACATGGCCGGTGCGATGAACGGAGATACGATTCTGGTTCGGATCACGACGAAAAGCACCCACGGCGGCAAGCTGGAGGGTGAGGTAGTCCGAGTCGTTACCCGGGCTAATACGCAAATGGTAGGCTTGTTTCAATCCCATGAGGGCGGCTACGCCTTTGTCATTCCGGATGATAAAAGAGTGATACGGGATATTTTTATTCCTAAGCATGCGTTTAACGGAGCGATGGACGGACATAAGGTTGTCGTTAACATCGTGTCGTACCCGGAAGGCCGTGCTGCAGCGGAAGGGGAAGTCATTGAGATTTTGGGTCATAAAAATGATCCAGGAGTCGATATTATTTCCATCATCCGTAAACATATGCTGCCGGAAGCATTTCCGGATGAGGTTATGGAGCAAGCTCAGGAAGTGCCTGAGGTCATATCGGAGGAGGATCTGGCCGGCCGCCGCGATTTGCGGAATAAGCGGATTGTCACGATTGACGGGGAAGATGCCAAGGATCTGGACGATGCGGTTAACGTAGAGCGTCTGCCGAACGGAAACTACCTGCTGGGCGTTCATATTGCTGACGTAAGCTATTATGTCCGGGAGGGCACTCCGCTGGACAGAGAGGCGTATAATCGCGGCTGCAGCGTCTATCTGGTGGACCGGGTTATCCCGATGCTGCCGCATAGGCTGTCTAATGGGATTTGCTCATTGAATCCGCAGGTAGACCGGTTGACGATGTCCTGCGAGATGGAGTTCGACGCCAGCTTGAATGTCGTTCGACATGATATTTTTACAAGTGTGATTAAGACCAGCGAGCGCATGACCTACACGAATGTGCGTAAGCTGCTGACAGGCGAGGCGGATGAAGAGCTTCAGGAGCGTTACGCTTACTTGATGGATGACTTCAAGCTGATGGAAGAGCTGGCTATGAAGCTTCGCGGCCGGAGGATGAATCGCGGAGCTATCGATTTTGACTTCCAGGAATCCAAGATTCTGGTCGATGAGAACGGCAAGCCGACGGACATTATCAAAAGGGACCGTACCATCGCCGAGATGATTATCGAGGAGTTCATGCTGGCGGCTAATGAAACAGTGGCGGAGCATTTTCACTGGTTGAAGGTTCCGTTCCTGTACCGGATTCATGAGGAGCCGGATTCGGAGAAGCTAATGCATTTCATGGAGTTCATTACGAACTTCGGCTATGTTGTTCGCGGCAAAGGTAATACGGTGCATCCTCGTGCGCTTCAGACGCTGCTGGAGGAAATCAAGGGAACCAAGGAAGAGACGGTCATCAGCACCGTAATGCTTCGTTCCATGAAGCAGGCGCGGTATGACGCTCATAGCTTGGGGCACTTTGGCTTGGCGGCTGAGTTTTATTCTCACTTTACGTCCCCTATTCGACGTTATCCGGATTTGATTATTCATCGTGTGATTCGCGAGGTGCTGGAAAGCGGCACGCTGGATGATAAGCGTCTAGAGTACTTGGCAGGACGCATGGAAGATATCGCGAAGCAATCGTCGGAGCGCGAGCGTGCTTCTGTCGATGCGGAGCGGGAAACCGAGGCGCTGAAGAAGGCCGAGTATATGATGGATAAGGTCGGCGAGGAATTCGAGGGCATTATTAGCAGTGTGACGAACTTCGGAATTTTCGTCGAGTTGGACAATACAGTCGAAGGACTTATTCGACTGAGCGATATGCATGATGATTATTACCATTATCATGAGGCGCAGCACGCGCTGATCGGAGAGCGGACGTCCCGAATTTACCGCCTCGGCGATGAAGTGAAGGTACGCGTCTCCCGCGTCAGCATGGATGAACACACCATCGATTTTGAGCTGGTGGATATGAAGCCGCGGAAGCAGAAGATGAGCTTGGTCGACGCGCTGAAGGGTGCGCGCCGCGGCAATAAGGCTCGCGGACGCCGTGGCGAAGCTGCCGGCGGACGCGCAGGACGCGCTGGCCGCGGAGGCGATCGCGAGCGTACAGCAGCGGAGGCCGCGCGCGGCGGCAAGCGCAGCAAGTCCGGCGCCAGCGCGAGCAAAGGCGCAGCCGGCAGCAAGAGCGCGCGGACGCGCAAGGGCAGCGCCAGCGGCGGGGCGGCTCTGTCGGCCGGTACCTCGCGGGGCACCGGGGTCGAGGCCGCCAAGGCGCGCGCGCTGGAGGCGCATGGCTCCGGCAAGGGAGCAGCAGCCGAAGGCGGGCGTCCAGCGCCGCGCAAGCGCAAGAAAAAGCTGAAAAAGTAGCTTTTTCGCTTGCTTCGGGGGATTGGAGTTTGGTAAAATGAACTCCAATCCCTTTTTCGGAGCGCTGTAGGGAAGGAGTTGGGGAACGATGACTACCAAAAAGGCCGATGGTAAGGTTCTTGCGCAGAACAAGAAAGCTTCCCATGATTATTTTATTGAGGATACTTACGAGTGCGGCATGGTGCTGACCGGCACGGAGATCAAGTCGCTAAGGCTGGGACGAGCTAATATCGGTGATGCTTTTGCCACCATACGGAACGGCGAGGCCTTCATTCATAATGTGCATATCAGCCCGTTCGAGCAGGGAAATCGGCATAATCCGTCCGATCCGACCCGTACCCGCAAGCTGCTGCTGAAGAAAGCGGAGATCCGCAAGCTGCTTGGTCAAGCCAAGCAGGAAGGGTATACGCTCGTGCCGCTCAAGATTTATGTGCGGAACGGCTACGCGAAGCTGCTGCTCGGTCTCGGTCGAGGGAAGAAGCAGTACGATAAGCGCGAATCCGCGGCCAAACGCGATGCGCAGCGTGATATTCAACGGGCCCTTCGCGAGAAGCAGAAGATTGCCCGATAGCACCCATCGCCAATTTCAATGCGAAATTGGTTCGGCTTCCAGCAAGATAGGCTTCACTTTGTTCGGAAATATGGTATACTAAGTAAGCATCCCAAGCGGATGCATGCTTCATCTATTGCGGCTTTCCTGGCAGAAAGCCCACCTATGCGGGGACGTTTCTGGATTCGACGGGGATAGTTCGAGCATAGGTAGCGGGTAGTGGGGACGCGACCGCTTTATCAACGCTAAAGCCTATTAAATGGCAAACAACAACAACCTGCTCTTTTAGCAGCCTAAGAAACTGCTGGAGCGCTCCTACCTTCCATCGCCCATGTGGCGGGATAGGGGCTCAACCTATAGTGGGATACGCTGTCTAGTCTCCGCCTGCGGCTAGCTGAAGAAGACAACCAGGCTGACCCAACGCAGAGCCGGTTACGGGGCGCTGCTCGGGTGACATCAAAACTGTGACTACACCCGTAGAAGCCTATGTGGCGTTATCTTCGGACAGGGGTTCGACTCCCCTCGTCTCCATAAGTACAAGCAAAGACACTCGAGAGGGTGTCTTTTTGCTTTATAGAGACGCCAAGGGGGAGATCCTTTGAGGGTACAGATCGAGCGGATCTGAAGCAATAGCCTCTTTTTATTCTTAACGATAAAAAACTATTTCCTGAATTTGTTGAACCGAGACTGAAGGGAACTGTAAATACGTGTTTCCGAAGTTGTTCATTTTAATACTATTGAGGAAGGAAAAGGAAAAGGAAAAGGAAAACCCATGACGAATATTGTATAATAATGTAATAAAGTATTAGGAGGCTGTTAGTTTCACACAATCAACTCTGTCAAAGAAATTCAGTGTCAGATACATACAAGATCTGCACCAAATTGTTAATGCCTTATTTAACTGAACAAATATTTTATTGGTTAGAGGGGATCAATCTTGGCGATTGAACTGGCGTCACTACCCGAAAAGCTTCGTAGATATAGAGAGCAATTTCAGATATCAAATGAGGAGTTAGCGCTCTATACAGGTATTGAAGTGGATCGATTATCTGCTTTTGAACAGGGTTTTTTGGAGCCTTCTGGTGATGAAATTCTGATACTTGCCGATTATTATAAATGTGATTTTCGATTCTTTATTACCAATAAACAAGTAACCTCATTTGAACAAACAGATTATTTGTTTAGAAAATATGGCGGAAAACTTTCTAAATCAGATCGGTGGGCTATACAAGAGGTTTTATTCTTAGCTGAGAATGAGGCTTTCTTAACTCAAAATCTTGGTCTCCAGCATACGGCTTTTTACTTTGAGAAAGAAGGCTCGAATTATAAATATCATGGCAGAGCAGCAGCATCAAGACTTAGGTCGTATTTAAATTATAGCGATAATGAGATTCCGTTAAATATATACAGAGATTTTCGAAAGCTAGGAGTAAAAGTATATCGTCGTAAACTAGATAACTCTAATATCTCAGGATTATATATTAATCACCCAATTGCAGGGAAATGCATTCTTGTGAACTATTCAGAAGATATGTTTAGGCAACGATTTACAGCGGCACATGAAGTTGCTCATAGTATTTTGGATGACGAGCATCAAGCCGTTGTTTCTTTTACTAAGTGGTCTAAAAATGACTTAGTAGAAATTCGTGCGAATACCTTCGCTGCTCATTTTTTATTGCCTCGGAATTTCACAAACTTAATTCCTAGTTCGCACAGTTGGGACGATGAGAAAGTTCTTTATTGGTCAGTGAAACTTAATGTAAACACGGAAGTTTTGGCGATAGCATTGAAAGATGAACGTTTAATTGACTCCAATACGGAGAGATTAATTAAATCAGTGAAAGTGCCTAGAAATTTAAAGATTGATCCAGAATTACGAGGATTATCGCCCAAAGGAGAAGAAAGAAGAAAAACTCTATTGGAGCGTGGACTTACTAGTGATTATTTACAATTGTGCTTAGATGCATATGCAAAGGATATTATAACAGCCTCTAGAATGGCAGAAATGCTTATGGTTCACGAGAGAGAACTGCGAGAAATAATGAGCATCTTTGGGGTGAATATTCGATATGTCCAACCAGATTAAGAACTTTTACTTACATAATGTTATAGACACCTGCTCGATTTGGAATATTCTTTCTTCAACTGTTTTTTATTCGGCTGTTCTTCAAGCGAAATGTACTTTAATATGTACTCGGTTTGTACTCTATGAATGTCTGCAAAAACCAAGAAGAAGTAGCACAACAGAAGAAGAGATTCTAAAAGATCGCTTAATATCCGAGCGTAATAAGGGTAGACTTAGAGATTATCACCTAAGCATTTCAGATTTGCAGGAAGTGGAAATACTTCAAAGTAGCAAAAATCTGTCAAAAGGGGAACTTTCATCAATTGCTTTTGCTAAAAGAATGGGACAAGCATTTTTAACTGATGATCAGGGAGCAAGGAAACTAGCTGCAATGTTTATGGAAAATGATAAGGTGCAGACAACTCCTCAATTATTTGGGTGGCTTTTCTATGAGGGCCATCTGATCGATTCGGATAAGGATATTATCATCAAGGAACATACTGAGCTAAACCGACCCTTATCTAAATATTTAAATAAAATGTACGAACAGTCTATGCAGATGAAACTATACAAATAATGAATTTATGCATAACCGATCTTAGAGACCCATGTTAATTTCAAAGTCAACCAAACTGCAAACGAAAGTCGGTGATATTATGGGACTGAGACAATTAGAGGTTAAGTTATCAAATGAACATCTTAACAAATTCTCAAAAACAAAACCTCTTAAGGCATTAGCTGAGTTAATATGGAATGCTCTTGATGCAGACGCAACTGAGGTTGAGGTGAAATTTGATAAAAATGGTCTTGGGGGAATTGAACATATTTACATCGTGGATAACGGTGATGGTATAAACTTTGGATATATCAATGACCGCTTTGGGAAATTAGGCGGCTCTCATAAAATTAATGCAAGGTTTAGTCCTGGGGGAAGGAGGTATCATGGTAAACTTGGTCAGGGACGTTATAATGGATTTGCTTTAGGTAAAAGTGTAGAGTGGGTTTGTATCTTCAGGGAAGATGAGGAACTATACGAATATAATATAATAGGTCGGTTAGGGAATATGAACTACTTTCAATTTTCCGAACCTAAGAAAATAATAGGGATTAGGACTGGAGTTAGCGTAAGTATAACAGAACTATTCGATGAGAAGGTCAATGAATTAGCAGATAGTGAAAGATTAGCCAGTGAATTAACAGTAATCTTCGCTCCGTATTTACTCGCATATAGTGGAATAAAGATTATCATTGATGGGAGAAAGTTGGACCCAAACAAAGTAATTGCTTCCCAACAGAACTATATAATTAATGTAAACTATCATAATGGAGAAATTAAAGGATTATTAAAAGTCATTGAATGGAAAACGGGTTCAAATAAGAAATTATTCTTATGCAATAACGAAGGAATTACTTACGAGGAAGAATCATCTGGAGTTAAGAGTACAGGAGGATTTTCCCATACTGCCTATCTTCATAGTGATGTAATTGAAAAGCTGGTTAATGAAAATCAACTAGAAGTAAGAGAGATGTCACTCGAATATAATGCACTTAGAGATGAAGCCTATGAGATACTTAAATCCGTTTACCGAAGTAGACTTGCAAATGAAGCATCTAAAGAAGTTAAGAAGCTTAAGGAAGAAAAGGTTTATCCATACTCAGGCAAGGCAACTTCAGTAATTGAGATTGCTGAGAGGCAGGTTTTTGATATCTGCGCTGTAAAAATAAATCAGTATTTACCCGAATTCAGTAATCTAAATAAAGGATCAAAAAAATTCACCTATAGACTTCTTAAAGAAGCTTTACAGGCAAATCCAACGAGTTTAAGCAAGATATTAAATGAAGTTTTAAATTTACCAATAGATCAACAGGAAGAGTTCGCCGCGATACTCGATAAGACCAGTCTAGAATCCATAATAAATACAACGAAATTAATATCGGATCGAGTTTCGTTTATTAATGGCCTGGAACAGATACTTTATACCGATGAATATCACAAACGCTTAAAAGAAAGAAGTCAGTTGCATAAGATTCTATTGGGTGAGTTGTGGTTATTCGGTGAGCAGTATACATACGCCTACGATGATATTTCCCTAAAAAATGCTCTTAAGAAGCATTTGCAACTTCTTGGTAGAAGTGATTTGTCTGAAGAAATTGACTATACAAATATAAAAGACTTGAATGATATACCAGACATTGGACTATATCGTCAATGTGTCACTGGTAGTGGCGACCACTTTGAAAACCTAGTAATTGAACTTAAGAGACCTTCCTGTACGATAAGTCAGGATGAGCTTAACCAGATTGAGAAATATGCTGTAGCCATAGAGGAGAATGAGTATTTTGACAAGGATAAAACAAAATGGAAAATAATACTCCTCGGCATCAAGATGGATAAATTTGCTGCAAAAAAGGTAACACAGTCTGATCGGGAACCTGGACTTCTTTATCGTGGTGATAATATGGAAGTTTGGGTTAAAGAATGGAAACAAGTTATTCAGGAAGCGAAAGGTAAGCATAGATACCTACAAGATAAATTAGAGTTGTTCGTGAAAGACAATGAAGAAGGTATGAGGTATTTAAAAGAGAAGTACAGCCAGTATTTGCCTGAATAAGATATTTGTTGCCCGCCTTTAGCAGTGATTAGTTTGAATAATGAATTATGACAGTCGAAAATACGAAAGAGTTAAACATATGTCGAGTCGAAATACGGAGGCCGAGAGTAAAGTGATGAATCATAACAATAAGAGAAAAGAGATCCTTGAATTTTGTGAAAAAGCAGTAGTTGCTGCAAATGAGATACAATTAAATGTGGACCATCACGTTATTATAAAAAAGATGGCCCAACAAATAAAGAATAGAGTAGAAATTATAGAGGAGTTATGTTCTGTTGAGAAGTACAATTTGTACTTCAATGGAAAAGTGGGTTTGGGTAAATCGACTACGATTTGTAATCTTCTTAACTTGATCGATTCAACAAAATTATTAGAAGATAGCCGTATAAATCAACCTCTATTGCTGAAAACAGGAAGTGGCCGAACAACAGTTTGTGAGACAAAAATTATTCCAAACTCAAATAAAAGTTATATCGAAATTGAGAAAGTTGAAAGCGATGAATTTGAGAAATATTTGAACGAATTTTGTAAGTGGTTAGATGGAGAAGTTTCGGATTTCTCAGAGGAAGAGAGTCGTGTAATAAAAAACATGTGTGAAATTCCACTTAAGTTAAAAACCTCTGATGAAGTTAACGAATTCCTTAAATCGTTGACAGACAATAAGTTCAATTATTTATTGAATACAATCGCTTATAAAGAGCGTGTGGATACTGTTTTTAATTTTCCACATGACGAGAATGATTTTAATGTTTGGCTTAAAAACACGTATGAGAGCATCAATGATGGGAAAATCAAGTCATGTCCGATGCCCTCTAAAATTTTAGTGTATATATGTGAAGATGATCTTAAGTTAAACTTACCAGAATTTATTGATTCTGTGATCGATACACGAGGAATAGATGGCGTTGGTGAACGGTCAGACATCCAGAAATATTTAACATTAAACAATAGTATTTCTTTAATGTGCGACGAGGTTAATGGCTTTGGTGGAAATGAATCAATATTATCTATACTCAAGCAGGTTCTAATTAAAGAGAATAAGGATATTAAATATAGAACGATTCTTCTTGGGTTGGAAAAAGGCAGAGAGCTTGACAATATAACTGATTTTGAAGGCAATAGATCGGAAGGGATGGCAAGTAAACTATCCCAAGCACAAAAAAAGTTCACCGATAACAGTGTGTACTTTGAAAATAGAAATATGTTCTTTACCAACTCAGCACCTGGTTTAAGTATTCAAGATAGTATAATTACCAAAATTGATCTGAAAAAGAGAGCAGTAGAACAAGAGAAGTTTTTCAAGGATCTAAGAGAAGTCCTAGAAAGGATGTATGCTAATTACTATGAAGAGGTTTGTGATTCTTTAAAAACTCTTAATCAATTAGCGAATGGAAAAATAACACAGAAGACTATTGAGAAGTTTATTAGTTGTCGAAGGTTTATTGAACAAGGAAAAGAAAAGGCTGCAATGAATAGTAACAATATAGTTAAGCGGTTCGAAGAGGCCACATTAAAGATATATCATGCATCTCTTCGTGGTGCTGTAAATCATAATGGAATTGGAAGAACTGCCGATGTTTATGCCACTTTCCAAAGATGTGGTGGGGAGGAATTTTCTGAAAGGTGTCATAATCAAAAAGAAGTTATTTTGGCGTTAATTAATGAAACCTTCGAAAACTGTGATGAGATGGAATTAACATGTTACCAATCGATTATTGATGAAATCAATAAAGTATATTCAAGATTGTATACTAATTCAAGAAATGAGCATTATGATCGTACTAGAGGAAAACTTTATAATGATACTTCTTGGTCTGCTCCAAAAGAATATTGGGGAGACCGTATTGGCAGTTATAATAAGAGAGTTACAGAGGACATTATTAAAGAAATTAAAAAACAACAAATTGATGCAGAATTAATCAACTTGAATATTGAAATGAATTTCTTTGATGAGATTTTAGAATTTTTAAAGATTTCCTAGGATATTTTCCTTTGGTGGCAATCAAAATTATGACGCATCTCGCCTGTTATTCGAATGGATGAACTGATCTGAGTATTCAAACCAAATTACTATAATATGAGGTATTATCGACATGAGCTTTGTATATTCACTCGATACAAGTAGAAGCAAGGTTTCGGATGACCAAATCGGCCCTATAATGGCAAAATTTAATCATTTGTTGTACAAGGAAACAGGGTTAACACTTGCAAATGTTGCATATACACATGAGCAAGCTATTGAAGCACTTTTTAAATCCAAAATGTTTGTTGGGGAGATTTTACTTGAGCAGGTGCTCTGGAAGAACATGACTAGTGAAGAAAAAGCAGTAACTTTGATCAAGTTCCTGAATGAGATTGAAATTGCCAATGAGGAACTTATAATAGTTGACAACTTCCTTTTCCCGAATAGAGCAGATGATGATTATTTGGATTTTCTCATAAGAATATTGAATGAATCAAAAGTAAGATCACTGAAAATAATTACGCTGCCTTCGTTTAATAAAGATTTATTTGCTGAATTTGAGAAAAGAATAGCTTCATCGAATATAATGGTTAGATTATACACCACAGAAGAATTTCATGATAGATTCTGGTTGTCGAAGGTCACACAGAAGGGTTTTAAAGTTGGTCCATCCTTAAATGGTATAGGTAAAAAGATTGGAACTATAGAGCACCTTGATCAAGATGATTTTCAAGAAATTCTATCAGAAGTGAATAAATTAACAAACTAAGTAACTACAGAATTTGTGGCTAGAATTACTACATATAGAGAACTCGGGGCGCTGCTCGGGTGACATCAAAACTGTGACTACACCCGTAGAAGCCTATGTGGCGTTATCTTCGGACAGGGGTTCGACTCCCCTCGTCTCCAGTACCCTGTCCGAGAAATCGGATAGAAAAAAAGGCACAATCTCACCAAAAAAGATGAGGTTGTGCCTTTTTCATTTAAAACACTTTTATTAAACTAACGGGCAGGATAACGCAACTTACTCGAATGGTATTTATATTAGCAATTTGTTTTACGGTTAGTATCTGATCCGTAAATTCCGCCGAAAAGCTGCGTAGAATCTTCTACTCCGGCTTCTTCTGCAACCATAGTTATTAATCCTGGAGGTCCCCCTATTACAGCGAAATAGCCATCCTTAGACGCCGGATCCAATCTGCGTCTTGTGTGCTATCAGCTTCCGCTAAAATGAGGGGACAGGCAGGGAGAATGACGGATAAATCGAGTCAGCATCATGGCAATTTCGTCCGGGGGAAGCGTTCGACCGGTTATGAACCAATGCTGAATCAACCCGAACTGGCCAGTGCCCAGATAAGCAATGATATAACCGGCTGGTTGATCAGACCAACTCGAATCGGGGTGATCTTTCTTAAGACTTTCGTACAATCGGGTTCCGACAAGGTACTGAAGCCGCTCTCTGAATTCGATGGGAGCGGAGGGATGAAAGACAGCCTTGAAAAAAGAAGCATGATGTTGCAAATATCGAAAGGCTTCGGCGATAGCCGGGAAAGGCGATCTCTCATCCGAATGCTTAAACAGATCACCCAGCTGAATGGGCTCGAATATATCCAGCAAGCCACGCATCCACTCCGTTTGCTCAATCAGGTCGTAAATATCTTTGTAATGCAAATAAAAGGTGCCGCGGTTGATACCAGCTTGTTGCGACAGATTCTTAACGGTTAACTCCTTGATCCCCTGATTTTTTAGGATGTCCAACAGTGCATGTTCGATGAGCTTGCGGCTACGAATCGCCCGCAGATCCGTATTTCCCTCCATTATCCATACTCCTTTCTAACGTAATGTACAGTATTTCTACAGTGTTCCTTATTGAACAGATCGGCTGTAATGTTGATTGTTCCGAACGATTGGGCTTATTATAATATACCCCATGACGCATATCAACACGTGTTCATTTGAAAGGAGAAGGGTACTTATGCAATATCGAGATTTAGCGCGCACGGGGATTAGCGTGAGTCAATTTGCCCTTGGAGGGGGCGTTTTCGGAGCGCTTGCCGGCAAAGAAGAGGGGAGCCGCATTATTGACGAAGCACTGGACGCCGGCATCAATATGATCGATACTTCCAACCGTTATGGAGACGGAGAATCGGAAAGAATCATCGGCGAAGCGATTAAGGGCAGGCGGGAAAAGGTGATTCTGGCAACGAAATTCGGGGCTGAACCGAATGACGAGCGGAATCAAAGCGGCGTTTCTCGCCGCTGGGTTCGGCAAGCGGTCGAACAAAGTCTGCTACGGCTGCAAACGGATTATATCGATCTTTATCAGTTGCACCGTCCGTTTGGGGACGTTGCTTTCGAAGAAATATTGGGCGTGTTAAGCGATCTTGTCCAAGAAGGCAAGGTCCATTATATCGGCACTTCCAACCATCAAGCTTGGCAGTTATCAGAATCGCAGGCAGAGAGCGAGCGTCGCAACTTGCAGCGGTTTGTCAGCGAACAATCTCCATACTCGATTCTTAACCGAAGCATAGAGATGGACATTGTCGAAGTCGCTCGGCGTCACGATTTTGCTTTGTTGACATACAGTCCGCTGGCAGGTGGTCTACTGACGGGCAAGTACGCGTCCGGTAGCGTGGCGGAGAGTGGGTCGCGAGCGGCACTATTAAAGGGAGCGGTCGGCCGCATGCTCGATCCCGAATTGCCTGAAAATGCGCAAAAGTTCGCGATCATCGAAAAGTTGAAGCATGTAGCCGACCAAGCAGGAATGCCGCTGGCCCATATGGCTGTAGCGTTTGCCCGGACCCATCCGGCTGTCACTTCAATTATTGTGGGGCCGCGCACATCAGAGCAATTGAGACAATATATAAACGGAGCGGATCTGACACTTAGCCCCGATCTACTGGACGCCATAGATGCGATTGTGCCCCCCGGGAGCAGAATGGACGGTCAAAATTCTGCTTGGACACCGGAATGGCTGGATACTTCCCGGCGAAGACCTTAAAGATAAGGTCTGATCAGCAGCCCAGTCCAACGACTGGTGCTGCATCAGCCCTTATTCTAACAAGAGAGTAATAATAAACAATGGCAGTCAAAGCACGGCTGCCGTTTTGTTGATTATTTCGAAAAGTATTGATTAAGCTATCGGGTAACGATAGTTCAACACCAAAACGGCTGCCGCGGGGCAGCCGTCATTGCGCTAACTGGCAGATTAGTTTTAATCGTTATAGTCAGTTATGCTATGATTGAAATAGTTTGCATGTATCGCCTGTAGTGGTGACTTATAAAAAGATAGGGAGAAATGGAATGAGAAAAATTGTGGTTGGATGCAGAAAGAGTGCACTTGCGTTGACACAAACGGAACAAGTAATTTCCGATTTGACACTGCTTAGCCAAGCGCACGGAATGGAATTTACGTTCGAGTTAAAAAAAATAGTCACCAAGGGTGACCTGATTTTGGATGTAACATTGTCTAAAGTGGGGGGTAAGGGTCTTTTCGTAAAAGAGATTGAACAGGCCATGCTTGACAAGGAAATCGACATGGCGGTGCACTGTCTAAAGGACATGCCCTTCGATCTTCCTAGAGGCCTTGTAAATGGTGCCGTTCCAAAACGTGAGGACCCGCGCGATTGTCTGATCTCTATCAGCGGCGCCGGACTTAAGGATTTATTGTTTGGTGCGCGTGTAGGTACCAGCAGTCTGCGGCGATCGAGCCAAATAGCGGCACTACGACCGGATCTTATCATTGAGCCGTTACGGGGGAATATTGACTCACGTCTTCGTAAGTTAGATAATGGTGAATTTGACGCGATCATCTTAGCAGTCGCGGGACTTAAAAGGATGGGCTGGGAAGACCGTATTACTGAAGTTCTATCTCCAGAAACGTTCTTGCCTGCTGTCGGGCAAGGTGCTCTTGGTATTGAATGCCGTGAAGATGATACTGAGTTAAGGAAGTTGCTGGACTTGTATAATGATCCACAAACAGCTCTGGAGGTAACTGCGGAGAGAGCATTTCTCGGGGTATTGAACGGTGGATGTCACGTGCCAATTGGTGCATTTGCAGTATTGAATCAAGCTCTAAAAAGAGATGCAGAAACAACTGAACATAGTCTACAGCAGATTTCGTTAACGGGAATGGTGGGAAAACCGGACGGCTCCATTATACTTAGAGAAACCTATACTGGGGAATCCCCTATACAAGTAGGTGAAGATGTAGCAAAATTACTGATCGGCAAGGGAGCTGAGAAAATCTTGGCTGAAACATCGTTAAGCTAACGGGTACGATAGTTCAATAACAATGAGGATATCAGCACAAATCTCTGGGCAGAATACGTAGATTAGCGCTAAGAACCAGCACAAAATTTGTTTGTATGGGGGAGCCTCATAATAAGTACTTTCTAGGTAAAGACTCCCCTCGTCTCGATGTATGTGGCGGGATAGGGGCTCAACCTATAATGGGATACGCTGTCTAGTCTCCGCTTGGGGCTAGCTGAAGAAGATAATATCAGGTTCAGCAGCTATTAGATCAAGCTGAATACTTTGAAACGCTGGAAGAATGTTTCGGTCATTAAATTGACTTTGATCGAACGTTCGATTATACTGTGTTCATGAAAAATAAAACCGATAACAAAATGGAACTCATCTATCAAACAACCATTGAGCTTCTCAATGAAATAGGTCTGTCCGATATCTCCATGTCCAAAATTGCGAAGAGGGCAGGCATCTCTTCATCATCTATTTACTTTTATTTTGAAAGTAAAGAAGACTTGCTGATTAAACTATATTTTAACCTCAAGGAACAAATGCATCAGATGATGTTTAAAGGTGTAACGGCAGATATGCCAGTCAAGGATGGTTTTGAGAAGATATTACGTAATTATTCCAATTATATTATGAACAATAAAGCTAACTTTCTGTTGATGGAACAGTTTCTTGACTCACCGTTTATACGCAAAAGCTGTAAAGATCAAAACGGTGGTGTATTCAAGCCGATGTATGCCTTATTCGAGAGGGGGGTCAGGGAAGGTTTATTCAAGGACTCGGAAACGAATCTTTTGGTTACTTACTCCTGTCTGCCATTTGTCCAAATGGGGAAAGAATATATAAATGGCGAATATGAATTCAGTTCTGCTAATATCGAGAAAATGGTTCAAATGAGCTGGAATGCTATTAAAGCATAGGCAGCACATTTTTTTGAAAAATATTGATCGAACGATCGATATATTTTTTTGATCCAAATTGATCGATCGTTCGATAAAATTTTAATCTAAATTGATCGATCGTTCGATAGAAAGGAGGTGAATGTTCGTATGCTTGCTACCAAAGGCCGAGGGCATCCTGATGCCTAGGAAAACCTGTTGAAGAATTGATTTTTTTATTCAGATTCAATATCAATATTCTTTAAGAAATACAGACGGGGAGACTAGCGTTCATGAAGAACTATAAGTTGATTATTTATTTTCTTGCACTAGGTGCGACCGTGGTCGGTACAGCCGAATCGATTATTACTGGAATTCTTGACATGCTTGCCTCAGATATAAATGTGTCGATAGGTCTTGCCGGACAATTGGTTACCATATATTCCATTGGCTACGCAGTGGGTACGCCGATTCTGATTGCGTTCACCTCAGGGCTCGATCGGAAAAAGTTACTATTGATGGCATTATGTATTTTCGTTATCGGTAATATCGTCGCTGTTTTGAGCCCTAATTTTGCATTACTTATGATTTCCCGGGCTGTCTTAGGAGTAAGCGCAGGCGTTTTCGCCGTAGTTGCCTTGGGTGTAGCCGCACAAATGGCTCCGCCGGAGAAAAGAGGAAGCTCGATCGGTACTGTCTTAATGGGAACAAGTCTTGCACTCGTCGTCGGTCTTCCTTTAGGAACTTTGATCGGGGAGTATATGGGATGGCGCTGGATCTTCGCTATTCTTGGCTTAATCACCTTGATAACGATTGTTGCCATCGCAAAAGCCGTTCCAAAGTTATCCGGTCAAGAAGCGATTCCGCTGTCTAAACAACTGGCCGTACTCAAAAAATTCAAAGTAATAAGCGGTTTGTTAACCTCTTTATTCTTTATTACAGGTTACTCTGTTGTTTCTACGTATTTAGCTCCGTTGCTGCGCGAAAACGCAGGTCTTAACACCAATACGATTAGCCTTGTCTTGTTAGGCATGGGACTAATGGCTGTTGTAGGAGCACGTGTAGGAGGCCACGGTGCCGATAAATGGGGAATTGCTCGTACTCTTATTGCAAGTCTGCTCCTTCATGTGATGGCCCTGTTCTTTCTTCCGATTGCTGCCGTTACCTTTGCAGGCGCCTTGTTTATACTCGCCCTTTGGATGCTTGGGGCTTGGACAACGGCCCCAGCACAGCAGTTTAATCTGGTTACTATGGCTCCTCAATCAACCGATATTATTTTGAGTTTGAATTCCTCTGCATTCCATCTTGGTGTCGCCGTGGGAGCAGCTCTAGGTGGAGTGGTTGTCGAACAACTCTCGCTATCATCAATTGGTTGGGTCGGAGGACTAATCGTATTGCTTGCAACTGTATTTGCATTGATTTCGATTGCTTTGAAAAATAAACAGAATGTAGCTGAACAGCTCAAAAGCGTATAAGAAATAGATATCGAATATGCAAAGCATACCGTATTGTGATTTCAACATTGAACATGAGGAGTGATTTTTATGGAAAAAAGAGCGCTTGGATCAAGCGGGTTGGAAGTATCTGCTCTGGGATTAGGCTGCATGACCATGTCCGACTTTTACGGTAGCGACCGGGATGAACAGGAATCCATACGGACGATTCATCGATCATTGGACCTTGGTGTGGGCTTCTTGGATACCTCAGATATGTATGGCGTCGGAGAAAATGAAAAACTGGTGGGTAAAGCGATTAAAGATCGGCGTGACGAGGTCGTTTTGGCTACCAAGTTCGGGGTAGTACGCGACAAATGGGGGAGTTCCTGGGGATATAACGGAAGAGCGGAATATGTTAAGGCTGCCGCCGAAGCAAGCTTGCGCAGATTAGGCGTTGACCACATCGACCTGTATTATCTGCATCGTATCGATCCCTATACACCAATTGAGGAGACTGTGGGGGCGATGGCTGATTTGGTGAAGGAAGGGAAGGTTCGTTATATCGGCCTTTCAGAAGCCTCGCCAGATATGATACGCAGAGCACATGCAGTTCATCCAATATCGGCAGTGCAAACGGAATATTCCTTATGGTCCCGAGACATTGAAGACGAAGTTCTTCCTACCCTCAGAGAGCTTGGCATCGGTTTTGTAGCCTACAGCCCGCTTGGACGCGGGTTCCTAACCGGTACAATTCAACGATACGAGGATTTGGGGTACGATGATATAAGACGGAACTTCCCTAGATTTCAAGTACAAAACTTACAGAAAAACCTTCAATTTGTTACACGGATTCAAGAGATGGCTGCTGAAAAGGGATGCACCGCACCTCAATTGGCGCTGAAATGGATATTGATGCAAGGCAGCGATATCGTACCTATTCCAGGAACGAAAAGAAGAAAGTATTTGGAGGAAAACATTGGATCTTTGCAGGTTGAGCTTACGGATTCGGATCTTAGACGTATTAATGAAGTAGCGCCGAAAAACGTTGCAGCAGGACATCGGTAATTACAGGAAATGAAGGAGGATCACTATGACTGAATCCACAGACTTTGAGATAGGCATCAATACCTTTCTAGAGACCTCGCCTGATCCTGTAACGGGCAAGAGGATCAGCCATCCCGAGCGGATTCGGAACGGGATCGAAGAGATCGTTATTGCCGATCAAGTCGGTCTTGATGTGTTTGGAATCGGAGAGCATCAACGGTTTGATTATGCCTCTGAATCGCCAGCCGTGGTGCTTGCTGCGGCGGCAGCTTTAACCAAGCGAATTCGGCTCACAAGTGCCGTTACCGTTCTTTCCTCGGACGATCCGGTTCGCATATACCAATCTTTTTCTACTCTTGACAGCATCAGTAATGGCCGGGCAGAAATTATGGTAGGTCGAGGATCCTTTATTGATTCGTTCCCGTTGTTTGGCTATAGCTTGAATGACTACAGCGAATTGTTTGAAGAACATCTTGAGTTGCTTCTAAAGATTAGAGCTTCGGAAAAAGTCACATGGCGAGGCGGTCATCGCCCAGCGATTGATAATCTCGGCGTCTATCCGCGATCCGTCCAAGACCCGCTTCCGGTGTGGGTTGGATCTGGAGGGCGCCCGGAATCGGCGATTCGGGCTGGAACGCTTGGATTACCCATCGTTTTTGCCATCATTGGCGGGATGCCGGAAAGATTTGCTCCGTTAGTTGAATTGTATAAAGAAGCTGCCGCCAGAGCTGGTCACGATATAAGTAAGCTTAGAATTGCGACACACTCGCACGGCTACGTTGGAGAAACAACAGAACAGGCTGTCCAATTACACCAACCTTACACGGTAGTTCAAATGAACGAACTTGGCAAAGTGTTGGGATGGCCGCCATACAGCCGTGCATCCTACGATGCTGCACGGAAGATCGATGGTGCCCTCTATGTCGGTGATCCTGAATATGTCGCGGAGAAGATTCTTCTCATCCGCAAAAATCTAGGAACAAACCGGTTCTTCTTACATCTCAATATCGGTACGTTGCCACATCGCGAAGTCTTACGCGCCATCGAGTTGTTTGGCACCCGCGTTGCACCGATCGTTCGAAAAGAGATTGCACGAGAGAGCAAGCAAACAACCATTTAAAATATCCTTCCCCACGGGGGAGTCATGTATAAGTGAGTTTAGATGCGTATGACACTAAAGTCAGCGATTGACGAAAATGATGCTACATCAAAGGAGCCTGGAGTCGCCTTGAAGTTAGATCATCATGTTGAACTTTCTCTTCCTCCTGTTAGAGCCGGATTTTCAGATGATGGTCGTCTTGCTGTGCGAGTAGGGTCTGATTTTCTGGTAGGCGATATATTTCTTGCGGATATTCTGGAAACGATTATTGCAAATGAAAGTTTCGTATATATGTATTTGAACGAGGATGTGTTATCTCTATGTGATTTGTTGCTGAAGTCAGAACTGATATTATTATCTGAACGACTTAAAGAACATTTTGCTAAAACGATCAACCATCCAGTTGACCCTTTCCAGCTCGAAGGGATTGTCAGATTATTGGGTCTTGACGCCGCTTCATTAAGTAATGAAGCTAATAAAGATCTTTTGCTTGAGGATTTAAATGATTTATTGGTGAGACGATTCGGTATAATTTCCGACACAGGCAAGTATAGAGAGTCCTTTGGCTTTAACAGAGCTTTAGAGATTGTTAATGAAGGAACTGCACACTCGACACTGAAAGTTACATTGAATAAGAATGAGGGCGTACTTATGTTCCTTGACTCTCATTTTAAAGCAGAAGTCGTTTCTACGTGCGGAATTTCAGCGATAGGTGCATCCGAGACGGTTACAGCCATTGCCAAAACGATAACGGCATTTGAACGTATCATTCCTCAGCTTGGAATGTACTATGCTTTATCTCAAGCTCAGATCGCTTTGCTTCGTTTAGGATGGGGATCAGAGGACTTGAGAGTAAGCGATAGCGTATTAAAAAACTGGATTAGCGATGTTACCGCAAAGCTGGTACCTACAAGGAGAATGCCTAGCGAAACCACGATTTTATATTTCATGAAGGCGACTTTAGCGGATGGTTCCGAGGTTAATGGGATGTGGCCCAATACATTATCAGCCGATTTATTTTACAACCTCGAAAGCGGTCGTGTAGAAAAATATGTTTCCGAGCATGAACATTACTTGGAACTGAAGGATGGAAAAAGATTCACCATTGCTAACATTGCGGATGGTGGAGTATCCGTCAGAGCCGTTTCGGACAATACTGCTGATACGCATCATATCCTTCATTTCTATAACGATACCGAAAGTTTGGATAAAGGTTTACTATTAGCAGGTGCAGACCGTACAGTTTCTTTACTTGGAAAAATAAGCGATACAGACAGCCCTTTTAAAACAGTGCATTTGAGAGCCCCTCGAGGCAAGGAATTTAAATTTGTCATGTGGGGATCAAATAATTTTGATGTTTATTTAGTAGAAGAGGGTCAAGGCGGAGTTTATACCATTAATGATACTTTGAGCAGTTAAATCTAACATATTAAGAAATCTCCGTTGCGTGAGCGCGGGGAGGCGAACCCACCGCAACTTGGTGACGGCATCGTCTTGCGAATCAATTTGCTGGTCCGTTTGGTACGGATAGGTCCGTTGTTCCTTTCAGATCTGCTTACGGCCTGAGGGTACTATCGCAGGCGTCTTCGGTTTTATTGGCTCATAGGTCCGCATATTAGGCGAGACGTCTGGTCGGACAAGATGCGATAAGTTGTTCTTCGTTTCTTCTTATCGGTTCGGATG
The DNA here is from genome assembly GCF_002042965.1 of Paenibacillus sp. 32352. GTDB lineage: Bacteria > Bacillota > Bacilli > Paenibacillales > NBRC-103111 > Paenibacillus_S > Paenibacillus_S vulneris. The sequence continues at coordinate 61,713 of NZ_MZNT01000020.1, forward strand.
CCCTTACCCAAGGCGTCCTTTACGGGGGCTCCCTTTTTTATCTATTTGACCCGCAGGCAAATCAAGTGAGTAACAGAGGTTTAGAGTGAAAAATACGCCCGTTATTCAACAGGTAGATCAGGTAAGGGCTACTCCGAATTGCCTGCTACGTACATGACTCATATGGCAGATCGAGCTCGCCATAGTTCGTTCTATTTGCTTGGGTTGGCGATCCTTTGGAGAACCGTTGCTCCTTCGAAGAGGGTGACGGGTACAGTACCTTATGATTTTAAGTTTCTCGGAAGAGGTCTTCATAATAATATCCCTCCGATTTTTAGAGACCCGACGTTATCGGATCTTTAGAATTAGAGGGATATTTTTTTGGTAATTATACCAATTGTAGTTACCTTTTTACCGCTAATTTCCGATGGGAGACTCAACGAAGAATGCAAGCAACAATTGCATATCCTTACACAACATATTGCAAGAGTACATAATGATAATGATAGGGAAATCTACGAGATTGCTCTTGATTTGTGGAATAAAAAGAGATAGCGTTTAAAGGCTTAAGTCTCCTCACGAGAAAGCCCAATTTCTAATTAAACGAGATATGATCGACACGGATCGTTTGCTTGCTTGAACGAAATCTACCTGGAGATACACCCGTTGACTTGCGGAACACTTTATTAAAGTAGTTCTCGTCCGAATACCCCGTAAGCCGTGCGATTTCGCTCAAATTGAGCTTGGTATGACGAAGCAGCTCCATCGCTTTTTCCATGCGGATTTTTGTTAAATACTGCATAGCGGTTACGCCGCATGTGGCGTGAAACAGCCTCGAAAATTTGTACTTGGAGATGCCAAGCGACCGGCTAAGTTCTTCAATGCTGTTGATGACCGCGTAATTTTCATGAATGAGCTTTAACGCTTTGACAACCACTTCGGGCCAAGTATCCGGCGAAGCTTGATTATATTTCAGGGACTGGTAAACCTCCATGACAAACTGGGCGGCCAAGCCCGATGCTTTGTAGCCGTTGGTGATGGACTTTTTGCTCGCTTCCAGATAAATGTGTTCCAATGTGCGAATCACCGGCGTGTCAGGGACGAAACGAATGACGGGACCCGAATGATTGTGGACCGCGGACCAGCACTCCAAAGCTTCCGGCCCCATCAAGGTAATAAAGATAAACTCCCAAAGCTCACTGTCTTCTGGAAGATAGTATCGGTGGTCGGTTCCGGTTACGACTAGAAAGGCGGAATGTTGTTCGAGCGGGTAGGTTTGGGTTCCGATGCGAATTTCCCCTCTCCCGGCAAGCGTGTATTGGAAAATGCATTGATGGTTGGTAGCCCTCTGCAATCCATCCCAATAGTAATTCTGATTCCTCTTTTCCCAGCCTACGTAAACGATTTCAGCAAATGGCGTCGTTGGACCATCCTTGAATTGAAAACCGAAAACACTCATAGCGCATCCCCTTGCAATTTTTTACCCTTTTACGATAATTCATTACCATTGAGGTCCAGTTAAATCTATTATAATATTCAACTTGTGCAAGGCAATACATAATGTAAATATTCAAATTTTGCTGCAATTTTTTCCACTTTATTAAGGTTTTGTAAAACTGGAATGAAGGGATTGAAACCGATGAAAGCGAAGTTGAACATGGGATTTGCATTAGTTGTCGTTCTTTTGACGAGTCTATTGGCGGGCTGCAGTTCAGGCAGTACGGATTCAGGGGCATCTCCGGCCGCGGGTACGGGGAAAAGCGAAGAACATCACGAGCCTGTGACGTTAATGCTGCACCCTGGCCAAATGATCACACCGGAAGACTTGGAGCTTATGATTAATGAACCGCTCCACCGTAAATATCCCTATATTACCGTGCAGGTGATAGACAGAACCAAAAATAATTTGGAGAATCATGTAGCTTCAGGAAGTCAATTGGATCTCATTACTACCTGGAACGGCAGTATGTCTGCGGCAATGGATCTGGGCGTGTTCGAGGATCTGACGCCTTTGGCGAAAGCAGATGGGTTTGACTTAGGCCGGTTTGACCAGCAAGCGCTCGAGACCATTAAAACTATTTCTAACGACGGGAAGCTGTATGGCCTGCCTTACAACAGACAGTTTAATGCTCTTTATTACAATAAAGATATTTTTGATAAATTCGGAGTCGAGTATCCGAAGGACGGCATGACCTGGGAAGAGGTGATCCAGTTGTCCAAGAAGCTAACAAGGACGGTAGACGGCGTTGCATATCGCGGGCTGGATCCGGAAAGCATCCAAAGATTGAGCTTCCCTTTGTCCTTAAATATAGTGGATGCTGCGACTAATAAAACAACTATCAGCGATAACTACGATACGTTTAAAAAACTGTTTGAACTGGGGAAGGATGTATACGCTTTACCAGAGAACAAGCCGCCTAAATGGGGGACCAGCACAAACGATTCTTTTATCAAGGATAAAACAGTCGCCATGACGGCCACCGTCAATATGTTCCCTTACATCGCGCAAGCTCCTGAATTCAATTGGGATGTTGTCCAGTATCCGAGCTATCAGGATAAGCCTAATGTCGCCGGGATGTACGACTTACACATCATGTCCATCAGCAAAACGAGCCAGCACAAGGAAGAAGCGATGAAAGTGCTTGAGGTTCTGTTTTCGGATGAAGTGCAAATGATCGCTACGAAAAAGACCGGACGCATTTCGCTGCTGAACGATCCGAAATTCCAGCAGGCTTACGGTGCGGATATGCCTATTTTGAAAGGGAAGCATCTGGAAGGGATCTTCAAGAGCAAGCCTGCGCCTGCGCCGCGGCTATCAACCTACTATTCCAAGGCTGTCAGCATTCTCGAAAGTCACTTCAGACAATATGTTGACGGGGCAAAGGATACGAATACGGCGCTTCGTGAAGCCGAAGATGAGATTAATAAATACGTTCAATCGCAAACCGGAAAGTAATATGGCACAGCTAATCCATACTTCATATCCTCGGGAAAATCTCCCGGGGATTTTTTCTTTGCACAATAATGGGGAGTTCAATCTGGAAAATGCAACATAATTCTTGGTCTCTTAGGAAATAGTAAATCATGACTAAGCTCCGGTACCGCATTTTCATTGAAGATTTTACTCATTTAAACCGCTAAATTAAAAATTTGTCAACATTGATGATGACGAAAGGTGATTTTGATTTTATTGATCGTGAAAGCGTACATCATATACCATTAGCTCATAACGAAGTAGGAGGTTATGACAGTGAGCGCATTGACAAATGACCAGCAACAGTCTTCAGTTGACGTTCGCGTACAGGTTCAACGCTTTGGGCGTTTTTTAAGCGGTATGGTTATGCCTAATATCGGTGCTTTCATCGCTTGGGGATTAATTACTGCATTATTTATTCCGACAGGCTGGTTTCCAAATGAATATTTGGCTAAGTTAGTCGGACCTATGATTACTTATCTGCTTCCACTGCTCATCGGTTACACGGGCGGGAACATGGTTCACGGTACGCGCGGCGGTGTCATCGGTGCGGTGACGACGATGGGCGTTATCATCGGTACGGACATTCCAATGTTCATGGGAGCCATGCTCGTCGGGCCGTTCGCGGCTTGGGTATTGAAAAAGTTTGATAAATCCATCGAGGGTAAGGTTAAGTCCGGCTTCGAAATGCTGGTGAATAACTTCTCCTCAGGGATTATCGGCGGGATTTTGGCTGTGCTTGCCTATGCGGTTGTAGGTCCCGCGGTTCAGGTCGTAAGCAAAACTTTGGCCGCAGGTGTGCAAATGCTTATCAATGCCGGCCTATTGCCTCTTGCGAATGTGCTGATTGAGCCGGGCAAAATCTTGTTCCTTAACAACGCCATCAATCACGGCGTACTTAGTCCTATTGCGGTTGATCAGGCCGCTACGACGGGCAAATCGATCTTGTTCATGCTGGAATCGAATCCAGGACCAGGACTTGGCATTCTGCTCGCATACTGGCTTGTCGGACGCGGCTCGGCTAAGCTTTCCGCTCCGGGTGCCGTGATCATTCATTTCTTTGGCGGTATTCATGAAATTTATTTCCCATACATTCTAATGAACCCGCGCTTGATTTTGGCGGTTATCGCCGGCGGCGTGACGGGTACATTCACCTTCTCCTTATTTCATGCAGGTCTTGTGGCTCCTCCATCGCCCGGAAGTATTTTTGCCTACATTGCCATGGCGCCAAAGGGCGGCTTGCTGTCCATCTTTACCGGGGTTATTACGGCAACCATCGTCTCTTTTGTAGTGGCTGCTCTGCTCTTGAAAACAAGCAAGCAATCGGCGGATGAAGAGGATCTGGAACAGGCTAAAGCAAAAGTACAGCAAATGAAGCAAGCTCCAAACGCATCTGTACCCGCTGCTGCAGCTGTGGCGGACCATGCAGTTCAAGTGAAACCAGCTTCGGAAGTTCATAAAATCGTGTTCTCCTGCGATGCGGGGATGGGTTCGAGCGCTATGGGGGCTTCTATGCTAAGAAAGAAGCTGAACCAAGCCGGTGTGAATGTCACGGTAATCAACACAGCGATTAGCGAGATTCCAAGCGACGCTGATATCATCGTGACGCACAAGTCGCTGACAGACCGAGCTCGTAAACAGGCACCGCAAGCGGAACACATTTCGATCGATAATTTCTTGAAGAGCCCGGAGTACGACGAGCTTGTAGAGCGATTAAAATAATGCCAATTTTCAGACGTCGGCTTCATTGCCGGCGTTTATCTCCATTCTACTGATAAGGAGCATAGGCATGAGCCAGCATCACCGGCATCGTCAAATCGTGGATTTACTCCTCAGCCGTCATGAGGAGATCACCGTTGGAGAAATCGCCTCGGAAATCGGTGTAAGCACGAGAACCATTCACAGGGAGCTCTACGAGCTGGAGACAAGTCTGGCTGCATTCGGACTGACGCTGCTCAAAAAAACCGGTAAAGGCATTCAGCTTCAGGGAAAGCCTGAGCAGCTTGATGCGTTAAGACGAAGACTACAGGACGAAGCCATGCTCGAAAATTCGGCACAGGAGCGCAAACTCTTTATTTTGTGCAAGCTTCTTACGGAAGAGGAGCCTGTAAAGCTGTTTACCTTATCGCACGAGCTGCACGTCTCTACACCGACCGTTACGAACGACTTGAATGAGCTTGAGGATGTGATCCGGAAGGCGAACCTGCTTCTTGTGCGCAGAAGGGGATATGGAGTGGAGTTAACCGGAACGGAGGCCAATAAGCGAAAGCTGATCAATCAGCTGGCAAGGCAATATCTGGATGAATCCGATATGTTCGGGAAGCATCCTCCTCCGCCCCAGTCTGCAGAAGGGAAGCTGCTTGAGCTTATCGGCAAGCCTTACTTTGCCAAGGTGGAGGCTGCACTGTGGCATGCTGAGGAGGCCGGCCTAAGTGAGCTTGGAGAAGAGGAATATACGCATCTGCTGCTCGGGATATCGGTCGCTATCTCCCGAATCAAACAGGGGAAGCAGGTAGCACTCCAAGCCGAGCATGCCTCTATTCGCCGCAGTGAGCTGCTTATCCGCATCATTCAGGAGCTAACGGAAGCGATACCTGTGGAGTTTATAACAGCGGAGATAGCCCATCTGTCCACGCTGCTTGAGCCTGAAGAGACGGTACATCCCAATCAGCTGCTTCCGGCTGAAGAACTGAGCTATATGGAAATCGTATGGCGGCTGATCCGCAATATGGAAGAGCGCATGGGCATCCGGTTCAGCGAGGACCGATCGCTTCGAGACGGGTTGCTCCATCATCTGGAATCTGCGATTACCCGTCTCCGTTCGAAGGGGAGTATACGCAATCCTTTGCTTGGGCAAATCAAGAGAGATTACGAAGAGCTGTTCGCGGCCGTTCGTCAGGCGATGGATGAGACCATGCCGGAGCTCTTCGCTCCGGATGAGGAAATCGGATTTCTGGTTATGCATTTTGGAGCTTCTATTGAAAAGCAGAAGCAATTTCGCCGCAACGTCAGAGCGATCCTGGTCTGCACGAGCGGGATCGGAACGTCCAACATGCTGGCGGTTCGCCTTTCCAATGTGCTTCCTCAAGTCGTTATCGCCGGTCAGGCCTCGTGGTTTGAAGCGGCCCGCATACCGGAAAGCGAGTACGATCTGATCATTTCCACCGTGGACCTGCCGCTGCAAGACGACCAATATATCAAGGTAAGCCCGCTGCTAACGAAGGAAGAAGCAGAAAGGCTGCGTTTGTTTATTCATAATGTAACGCTTCAGCAGGAGAGAGAAAAAGAGACTCCACGCGAAAGGATAGAAGAAGATCAGGTAGCTTCGCATAAGCTTCAACGGCTTGAACGATACACGGATGAAATCAGGAAGATTATCGACCAATTCAAGGTTTATTATCTGGAGCAGAAGTGCAAGGTCTTATCCGAAATGCTTGCAGCCATGTGTGAATATGTCAAGGAGTCCGGCACGATTGAGGAAGTGGAGCCGATTGTCGAGCTGCTGCTGCAAAGAGAACGGCAGAGCAGCCAGATCATCCCTGACCTGGGCATTGCGTTGTTCCATATAAGGAGCGATAAGGTTAAGGCGCCTTCTTTTACACTGTTTCGGCTGAGGGAAGACTTAAATCTTCTAGAGCCTGCCCCCGCGGGTGTCAGGCAGCTGCTTCTGATGCTGGGTCCGAAAGAGCTTTCCAAGGAAAGCTTGGAGGTGCTTAGTGAAATAAGCTCTTACCTGATCAATCCGGAAATGATCGAGCTGCTCAAAACGGGTGAAACAGCGGAGATCAAACAATTTCTATCGAGAGAGCTGGCTGTTTTTGTGGAAAATAAAAAATAAACGGATAATGGAGAGATCTACTATGAGCATACTGTCTGCAAACAAAGTGAAACTAAATGCACAACCTAAAGACAAATTCGAAGCGATTCGCATGGCTGGCCAGCTGCTGGTCGATGCCGGTCATGCCTCGGCAGGGTATATCGAAAAAATGCTTGAGCGCGAGGCGACGCTGTCCACTTATATGGGCAATGGGCTGGCCATTCCTCACGGTACGCAGGATTCCAAATCGTTGATTCATTCCACAGGCTTGTCGATTGTACAAATTCCGCAGGGTGTCGATTTCGGAGACGGAGAAAAGGCAACGCTCGTTATCGGTATTGCTGCCGCCGGCGGTGAGCATTTGGACATTTTGACCAATGTAGCGATGGTTTGTTCTGAAGAGGAAAATATGGAGAGTATTCAAAAAGCGTCCACAGCTGAGGAAATTATCGGTATATTCGAAAGCGGGATGGAATCATGAGAGCTCTGCATTTTGGCGCCGGGAACATTGGCAGGGGCTTCATCGGGCTAGTATTGTCCCAAGCGGGTTATGAAGTTTGCTTCTCCGATGTGAACGACAGCTTGGTGGAATTGCTGAAGGAAAGAAAAGCATATACCGTTCGTTTGGCGAACGCTGCACAAGATTCGTTCTATGTATCGAACGTGACGGCGATAAATGGTAAGAATCTGGAGGATGTTGCGGAAGCCGTCGCACAGGCCGATCTTGTGACAACGGCGGTTGGGGTTAACATTCTTAAACATATTGCTGAAGGTATAGCAATGGGGCTTGCTAAACGTGCAGAACGCGGTGCCGCCCCGCTCCACATTATCGCCTGCGAAAATGCGATCGGAGGAAGCACTCAGCTTAAAGAGCATGTATACAGCCATTTAAGCCCGGAACTTCAAGAGATCGTAGGGAAATTCGCTGCTTTTCCGGATTCGGCGGTTGACCGCATCGTTCCTATTCAGCACAATGAGGACCCTCTCGAAGTGAGGGTGGAGCCATTTTATGAATGGGTCGTGGATGAATCGAAAATGCTTCCGGGCTTTCATCGAATCGAAGGCGTACATTACGTTTCCGAGCTAGAGCCTTATATTGAGCGTAAGCTGTTTACAGTTAACACAGGGCACGGCTTCGCGGCTTACCTCGGATATCTGCAAGGCTACGGCACCATTCAAGAAGCGATGGCGGATTCCGAAATCGCAAAAAACGTACGGCATATCATGGAAGAAACAGGAGCGCTGCTAACCCGTAAATATGGATTTGATCGTGGGGAGCATGAGCAGTATATTGATAAAATACTAGGCCGTTTCTCCAACCCTTATTTGACGGATCACATCGAACGTATCGGCAGATCACCGATTCGCAAAATATCCCGTAACGACCGTTTTGTTCGTCCGGCCTTGCAGGCTTTTGAGCTTGGTCTGTCCACACGGTACCTAACAATGGGCATTGCTTCCGCGCTTCTGTTTGACATTGCGTCCGACCCGGAAGCTGCGGAAATTCAGAAGTCCTTATCCGAGCATGGCTTGGATCAAACCATTACGAGCTATACTTCGATCGACAAGGAGCACCCGCTGCATAAAGCCATTATTATTCATTATGAACAGTTAAAAGCGGGTGTTAAGGAGGTATGAGCATGACTGAAATGGCAACCAATCGTCTGTCCGGTATCGCTGCCTCACCGGGTATTGCTATCGGCAAAGCTTTTCGCCTGCGTCAGGAGCAGTATGTTCCTGGGGCTGACAAGGCAGCCGATGTACAACGCGAGCTAACGCTCTTTCGCGAGGCGGTAGAGCGCGCAAAGCAAGAGCTCGAACAGATTCGCAGTATGACGGAAGCTCGAATGGGTGCGGCGAAGGCGGAAATTTTTGAAGCGCATCTGATGCTGTTAGAAGATCCCGATTTGATCGATGCCATCATTGAGAAAATCGAAAACGAGGGTGATAACGCCCAATATGCGCTCCACGAGGTTTCCACTGTCTTCATCGAGGCACTGAGCGCAATGGATAATGAGTTGCTGCGGGAACGTGCGGCAGATGTGCGCGACGTATCAGGCCGTATAATGAGCCATTTGAGGGGAATCCCTCATGCATCGGTATCGGCCATCCATGAGCCGTGTGTTCTTGTTGCGGAGGATTTGACCCCTTCGGATACGGCGCAGTTAAATCTTGATTATGTGCTCGGGTTTGTAACCGAAATCGGCAGCCGCACCTCGCATTCGGCGATTATGGCGCGTTCCCTTGAGGTACCTGCCATCGTGGGGGCAGGCGAGGCAGCGGCACTCATCGATACGGGAACACCGATCATTATGGACGCTGTGGGCGGAACCGTGATCGTCAATCCGACCGATGAGGAGCTAGCGGCGTACCAAGCGAGCAAAGCGGCGTATGACGAGCGTAGACGCGAGCTGCGCAAGCTGCTGGATCAGCCGACTATTTCGCAGGATGGCCACCATGTAGAACTGGCGGCCAATATCGGCAGCGTGGAAGATTTGCAGAAGGTGCTTGAGAACGGAGCGGAAGGCATCGGCTTGCTGCGGACGGAATTTTTATATATGGGCCGTAGTGCTCTTCCCAGCGAAGATGAGCAGTTCCAGGTATATAAACATGTGCTGGAACGAATGAAGAACAAGCCTGTTGTCATTCGTACGCTGGATATCGGCGGCGACAAGGAATTGCCATATATGAAGCTTCCAGCGGAAAGCAATCCGTTCCTTGGACTGCGCGCGGTGCGTTTATGCCTCAGCCGACAGGATTTGTTCCGTACCCAGCTTAGAGCTTTGCTGCGTGCAAGCAGCTTCGGCAATTTAAAAATCATGTTTCCTATGATTGCGGTAAGAGAAGAGCTTCTGGAGGCGAAGCGGCTGCTGCAGGAGGAAAAGGAGAAGCTGATTGGCGAAGGAACAGCCGTATCCGATATCATCGAGATCGGAATCATGATAGAGATTCCTGCCGCGGCACTGGCTGCCGATCACTTAGCCAAAGAGGTCGACTTTTTCAGCATCGGCACCAATGATCTGATTCAATATACGATGGCCGCCGACCGCATGAACGAGAACGTGGCGTATTTGTATCAGCCGTGCCACCCCTCTGTGTTAAGATTAATCCGCATGGTGATTCAAGCCGCGGAGAAAGAAGGCAAATGGGTTGGTATGTGCGGAGAAATGGCCGGGGATGAAACGGCGGTTCCGATCCTGCTCGGAATGGGGCTCCATGAGTTCAGCATGAGTGCAGGCTCCATTTTGTCGACGAGAGCTCTCATCAAGCGGTTAAACCGCAGAGAGTGGGCGGATTATACGGAGCAAATAATGGCGATGAGCAGTCATGAGGGCATTGTTCAATTCGTACATCAAAAGACCAAGGAGTAACCAGATATGAAAACTCAAACTTTTAAAGTACTGAATCCATCCGGTTTCCATGCACGGCCTACAAAAGAATTTGTTCAGGCCGCCAGCGCGTTCCCTTGCAAGATCAGCGTGATTAAAGGGGATAAGAAGGTGAACGGGAAAAGTTCTCTTAGTATGCTGACCCTGGGCATTCAGCAAAATGATGAAGTAACGCTGGAAATAGACGGTGAGCAAGAAGAGCAAGCATTAACCCAATTGGGCGGGCTGCTTACGAAGATATTTGAAGAGTAGCACGCTTACGCTTAACGGGTTTGGAATAGTGGAACCTTGTCCACACGACAAACTGTACCCTATAGAGTAGACACATAAAGTAGTCTGCCTATAGGGTACTTTTTCCTGCTCGCTGGAAACTATCAGCCTATCCAAATCTGTAGCTCACTTAAATGTCATAAGAGTAATCCGCCGGCAAAACTCTCCTTAAGAACTGTTGGGTACGTTCTTCTTTTGGGCTTGTAAATATGTCCTTCGGCGTTCCTTGCTCCACAATGCTTCCGCCATCCATAAAAATAACTGTGTTAGCCACATCCCTGGCAAAGGACATTTCGTGAGTAACCACTAGCATCGTTGTTCCTTCCTTCGCAATGTTTCTCATGACGGTTAACACTTCCCCGACTAATTCCGGATCAAGCGCAGAAGTAGGCTCATCAAATAAAATGATGTCAGGATTTAATGCAAGAGCCCTCGCAATGCCAACCCGTTGCTGCTGGCCTCCTGATAATTGGCTGGGATACGCGTTGTATTTGTCTGAAAGCCCTACTTTATCGAGCATGGCCCTGCCGATTTCATCCGCCTCCTGTTTAGGTACCTTTCTTCCGATAATCAGTCCTTCGGTCACATTTTCTAACGCTGTTTTGTTGTTGAACAAATTATAATTTTGGAATACGAAAGCGACCTTTTGGCGAATGTCGTGAATTTGTTTTTTTGTTGCTGTTCGAAGGTTCACATCGACATTTCCAAACACGGCGTGCCCCTGGTCGGATCTTTCCAAAAAATTAATGCATCGGAGTAAGGTGGTTTTACCCGAGCCGCTGGGACCAAGGATGACGACCACGTCGCCCTTATCTATTTTTAGGCTGACTCCCTTTAAAATCTCCTGTTTACCAAATGATTTATAGACATCCCGAATCTCTAACACGTGTGTGGCCCCCCTTGCTCATTCTTAGGCATTTACCGTTTTGTAGGTTCTCAAATATTTCTCATACCGCTTAAATCCGTATTCCACCAGACTGCAAATAATCAAATAGATAAGAAAAATATCGATATAAGCCTCTACGTAGTTGTACCCGACGTTGGCCGCTACTTTAGCTTTTAATGTAATTTCTTGCAAGGACATCGCATAGCCCAAAGAGGTAGCTTTAATGAGATTGGTTGTCGCAGTACAAATATTGGGTAATGCCACGACCAAAGCTTGCGGAACGATAATCCTTCTAAAAGCTTGGACGGTAGTTAATCCGACAGACAAAGCGGCTTCAAGCTGCCCTTTGTTGACTGTGTTGATGGCCGAACGGAATACCTCGATCAGCGTAGCTGTCGTGTACAAGGAAAATACGATGAATGCGTACCAAATGGGATTCACTTTGTAAATGTCAACTTGAATATGAAGCTTGGCAAATAGATTAGTTAGCAATAAGGGCACGCTGCTATAGATAATAAAAATTTGGACGATGATAGGTGTTCCTCTTACAAAAGAAATATAGATCTGAGCGAGCCGGTGCAAAACCGGGATTTTGTTAATTCTGGTTAACGCCCCCATAAAGCCTAGTGGAGCCGCAATCAGCAGCGCGACCACTGTAATGGCTAGCGCAGTAGGAGCACCGGATAATGCTATAAAAAAGGTTTTCACCAAAAATCCCCAATCGAGCCCTTCCGACACGTTCCCCACCTCCTTATACGGTTTTTAGAGCTTGTTTTCCTTTGCTGAATACTCGTTCCAGCTTCGAGAACAGCTGCTCAATAGCAATGGAAATTACCCAGTAAATCAGGGACAAGGCCAAATAAATTTCTAACGCGTGAGCGTTGTAATTGCTTGAAATAATTAAACTTGCTTTCCCGATGACATCGATCAATCCGATCGTATACGCCAAGGAGCCTTCCTTAATCAGCGCTAGCAGGCTGTTGCCAAAATTGGGCAGTGCCACTACAAAAGCCTGGGGAAAAATGATTCTCCTGTAAGCCTGCGTGCTGCTCAATCCTACACTTACCGCAGCTTCATACTGCCCTTTATCTACAGATTCATAGGCGGTTCGGATGACCTCGGACATCGCTGCCGCGAATTGAAGCGAGAACGTAATAACCACAAATACGGATTTATCAATGCTGTTCAAGTCGATGCCAAACTGATTGAATAGGAACGGGATTCCGTAATACGTTAGAAATAGAAGCACAATGGACGGCGTGCATCGGATTATAGTGGTGTACCCATGAGCCGTTTTACTAGCCCAGCGATTCTTCCCTATTTTTGCCGCCGCTAGAAGGAAGCCTAGAAGGGTGCCGAACAATACAGAGAAACCGGTAACCATAAAGGTTACTTTTAAAAACGGAATTAGCACGGGAATGGAGTCAAAGATATATTTTGCATCGAAATAGTGGTTCATGGTTCACCTTCATTCTGGCTTATGAATAGGTAAAAGCATTAATCGAAAAAACTTGCCACTCAAGTGACAAGCTTTTATTTGACTTTGGGAAACTAGCTAGGCAATAGGCCATTACCTTTTAACGGCATTTAATACCTCGAACAAATCCCGGCCATAAAATTTGGTGCTCAATTCATTGAGCTTCTTGTCATTTTTCAGCTTTTTAATAGCCTCATCGTAAGCATCTGCGAATTCCTGTTCCTTCTTATTGAACAACGGCCACGTTTTGATCACGGCGAACTCATTGTAGACAATCTGATCCTTGAACTTATAATAGGGGCCGTCCGGCTCGGTGACTTGCTTTTGGAAAGGACCTTCAATCATGACACCTCCGTCCACGCGCCCTTCATTTACCCATTGAACTACATCCACTGTGAACGAATCGCCGGCTTGCAATTTTACTTTATTATTAGGATTCGTCTTGTTGTATTCGTCAATAATGGTATATTGCGCGTTATTAGCAGCAATAGGCGCTAGCGTAAATCCGGCTGAAGCGAAATCCGACAGGTTTTTAATGTTTTCATTCTTTTTCTTTAATACAAGTCCGGTGCTGCTTAAGCCCAGAAATTCTTTGGGGAAAATAAATTTTTTGGTTCGCTCCTCTGTCCAAAAAGCATTTTTAATACCCACTTGATACTTACCTTGTTCAACGCCTAATAATAAGTCGTCGCTGGATGTTCCAACGAATTCGAATTTGTATTGAGGGAGTAATTGGCCCACTAACTTCATAGCTTCGACATCATATCCCGTTGGATTTCCCTTGTCGTCCGTGTAGCTTATAGGTTTGGAAGCTTGATCATACGCTATTTTGACGACTCTGGCTTTGGAGTCTTTAACATCCGATGAGCCCTTCGATGCGTCTGTGGAAGCCGTTGTGCTTGAACCGCATCCCGCCAGTAGAGTGACCAACGCTAAACTAGTGACAGCCATAGATAACCATTTTTTTCTCATCACGCAAATCTCCTTTGAAATGATCTATAAAGTTTGTTAGAAACCCGGTAGAATGATAAACCAACGTGAACCTTTTTTTGATGAACCAAATATTAACACAAGAAATCCAATCAGTAAAGTAGGAATTAAAATGGATCAAAGGGTCTTTCTTTCTTGACAAATAACCGGCATTGGAAATAACATAATACTAAATAAATCCAATCGGAATTATATGATATTTTGGATCGTTAGGCAAGAGGGTACTTTTATCGCATAGAGGGGGAATCAGGATGAATTTATTTATACGGCGGGATATTCAACAAGAATGGCTGAACAAGCTATACGAGAAGGAGGCTGATTTCAAAAATAAAGCCGCGCGAATCGATGAGGAGGGGCTCTTCCCTACGGAAAATATAGTAGATTTAATCGAACTGGGCTACACCCGGTCGACACTTCCAAAAGCTTATGGCGGGGAAGGGCTAAACGTATATGATATGGTGCTGCTCCAGGAAACAGTCGCGAGCTTCGATGCCTCTACTGCCTTAGCTATTGGGTGGCATTTGTCCGTGATCGGGGAGCTGTTTGAGAAAAAATTATGGTCGGATCGAGACCTGAATTTTATAGCTGAAGAAATTGCCAAGGGGGCCTTAATCAATCGAGCTGCCTCTGAGGCGCAGACAGGAAGCCCGACAAGAGGCGGCCGCCCCGAGACCAAGGCCATAAAAAAAGGGAACCATTGGGTGATCTCGGGACGTAAGGTGTTTACATCGCTTGCTCCTATGTTAACTTATTTTCTTGTTTCGGCATGGATAGAGGAAACGGAGACGATCGGGTACTTCCTGGTGCATAAGGATTTAGAGGGAATTAGAATTGATGAAACTTGGGATACCATTTCGTTACGGGGAACAGGCAGCCACGATCTTGTCCTGGAACAAGTCACTGTCCATGAGGATCTGCTTGTTGAACCCGATATTCTTGGCAGAGGAAAAGAAGTGAACGGCTGGCTGCTCCATATTCCGGCTTGTTATCTGGGCGTCGCGCAGGCTGCGAGAGACTATGCGGTCCGGTTTGCCAATCATTATTCGCCTAATAGTATAAGCGGGCCGATCAGTCAGCTGTCCAACATTCAACAGCTTATAGGCGAAATGGATCTTGAGCTGATGAAAGTAAGGCATTTTTTATATAGTGCTGCCGAAGCCTACGATGATTTATCGCGAAGACCGTTCCTCACGAACGAGCTCGGCGCGGCCAAACATGCAGTCACCAATACGGCGATTGCTGTTGTGGACAAAGCGATGAGAATCCTGGGAATCAAAAGCATCCACCGCAGCAATCCATTGCAGCGATACTATCGGGATGTAAGAGCCGGCTTGCATAATCCGCCTATGGATGACGCTACCATACAAAAGATCGCTTTATCGGCCATCGAGCAGGATAAGTTAAAAGCCGCGGCACGAGTATGAAGCCTGGTTTCTGCCTTTACGCCCGAACATCCACACCATGACGTGGCGGATCACTGATTTGCTAAACTGCAGTTCGTTCCCAATAAATGCGAATAGCATCGACGATTTAGTCGGTGTTTTTTGCATTTCGGGACATTACCGTTAGTTTTTTTCCTTCTGGATAATGTTCAAAATAAACTGTTCCTTCCAATCTTCTGCCTGTGCTGGGTCCATTTTTTCAAGGAAAGCATCTGTGCTCCAAATGTGTATGGTCAAGGTCTCATTATTCGATTCGAGGTCGTTATTCAAATCATTAATAAGTCTTTGATACTTGCTCATCTAGAATATCCCTCCCCATTTCTCCAAGGTTTGTACCAAATAATACCATAACGGGGCAAATAATAAAGTTAAGAAACTATAAAGGGTTAAATCATGACAGATTTGCAGATGATTTCACTAAAGCCCACTTGACAAATCGATAATTCCCGATATGATTATATGTATGAATCCCATCGAAATTTTCAAAGCGTTGTCCAACGAGTCGAGATTGCAAATTCTACAGTGGTTAAAGGAACCCGAAAAACATTTTAAGCCCCATGAAGGGATTGATATGAGAAAAACCGGGGTATGCGTCTGTCAGGTTACTGAAAAATTAAATAT
Organism: Paenibacillus sp. 32352; assembly: GCF_002042965.1. Taxonomy (GTDB): domain Bacteria; phylum Bacillota; class Bacilli; order Paenibacillales; family NBRC-103111; genus Paenibacillus_S; species Paenibacillus_S vulneris. The sequence continues at coordinate 77,558 of NZ_MZNT01000020.1, forward strand.
GACCCAATCCACGGCGTCCCAGTATTTGTCCATTCTTCAACGGGCAGGTCTGATCAAGGCAGAGCGCATTGGCAAATACACCTACTATACAAGGGATGACGAAAAGCTGCGTGAGATTGCCGCATTTCTGAACAATGAAATATAAGCAGGGCTAAACTGAATGCTCATCTTGAGAATTCAGTTTTATTTAAGAAAAACGTATCGACATATCACGATATGTTTTTGTATGGTTCAACACATCGACAATTTATAATATATAGATGTGAATATAGTAAAGGATGGGTGATTTTTTTGTCTAGTACATGGAAGGTTTATTTTTTAGCATTGGTTAGCTTTTTAGTGGGGACGTCCGAATATGTGATCTCAGGTGTCCTGGATAAGATCTCGGACTCGATGGCAATTTCGATTACCGCGGCGGGACAGCTTGTAACTATTTTTTCATTGGTATATGGGCTGTGCACACCGGTTACAATGGCCCTGACATCAAAGCTGGATAGAAAGAACCTGCTGGTAGGAGCATTGGGAATATTCATCTTAGCCAATGTGATGTCCTTTGCTTTGCCTGGATTTGGACTGTTTATTATATCCCGTGTGATCATGGCTTTGGGAGCGGGCGTGGTGGTGGTTACAGCCTTGGATATTGCAGCCAAAATTGCGCCTGCAGGTAAGCAGGCAAGCTCAATCGCTACGGTCGTTATGGGATTTACGGCATCGTTAATTATTGGCGTTCCTCTTGGGCGAATGGCTGCTGCTGAATACGGATGGCGATCGGTATTCGGTTTCATTGCTTTAGCGGGACTTGTGGCCGTCTTTGTTCTTTTCTACACCATTCCTCGAATTAAAGGGGACGCCCCCGTACCTCTAACGCAACAGTTAGCGTTGTTGAAAAACAAAAAGGTTGCAGTTGGCTTATCTATTACCCTCTTTTGGTTAGGGGGATATTCAATAGCTTATACGTACATTTCTCCCTATCTTCTTAACGTTGCAGGGGTGAATGAGGGGATGTTAAGCGGGGTTTTATTGGCATTCGGTATTGCAAGCTTAATAGGCTCCAAAACAGGGGGCTACAGCACAGATAAATGGGGGGTATCCTCCACATTACTCGGCGGAATGACTGTGCACGTCGCTGCTCTCATTTTGCTTTCGCTGGCGATTGCCGTATCAGCTAATATGTTCGTCATTGCCGCACTGTTGATCTTATGGTCATTCTCGGCATGGTCTACCGGTCCTACGCAGCAATATAATCTGGTTCGGATTAAGCCGGAATACTCCGGGATTATGCTGGGTCTCAATCAATCTATGCTGCAGCTCGCGATGGCGGCAGGTGCAGGGATAGGAGCCATTGCCGTTGAGCAGGTATCCTTATCCTCGATCACATGGTTTGGAGCCATTGGTGTAGCTATCGCAATCCTTGCGGCCCTAAGCTTGAACAGCATGATGAAAGAAAGCAAGGGAGCTAGGCAAACATACCAGGGTGTGCAGGAACGGCCTGTTCAAGAATGAGCGGATCCTTTTGGTGAGAATGCGGCTCTGCAGCCAGCGATTTCCGGCGGGAGCAGCCGAACCATCGCCATAATAAAAAGAGACATCGGCCTTCCAGGGCTGGTGTCTCTTAGTTTATTCTAACATCCTGCAGCTCCTTTGAATCATCTCAGTGAGCTCTTGAAAACCAAACTGATGATTTACCATATCTACAGTAAAATTCTCCGCGTCTTTGCTGCCCATTATGAAATGACTGCCATTATACCGCAAGAAGATGACCAGGGCAGTAAAAGCCGTTCGCTTATTTGCGTTTTGAAAGGGATGGTTTTGACCGAGGGATTCAAAAAGCGCAGCCGCTTTCTCATAAAGGGTTTCATAGGCATCTTTGCCAAAAGCTGATGATTGCGGGCGTAACACAGCGGATTCCAATAGACTGTTGTTTTTTACACCAATATGTTCTCCGGGACTATATTTTTGTATCATAGCAACGTTAATAGCTATAACCTCTTGGACGGTAATAAACCGGGTTTTGTCCATTATCTATCTTTCAGTCCTTTTAATGTTTCGTCATACTCCTCCATAACTTTGGAAAGGGTATCTAGAAAATCAGTGCTGATTCCAGTCGGCAGATTTACCTTATTGATTTTTTTAATAACGATTTCCCCATCATTTTCATGGACTTCAATACGGACGGAATCACCGGCATCCAATCCGAGTTGTTTAAGAGCGTCTGTCATCGTTAAGCCCAAGCTGTTTCCAAACTTCGAGACTTTGCGTTCCATTTCTATCACCTTGCTCATATTGTAATCAACTCCTTATCATATTATTCAACTGTTATAACAATTATACATTATTACATGGTATTTTGAAATGAATGGATAACCGGGTAATACCCAATTACGATCATTATAGAAGTATGAATTTTACATATCTAGATCAGATCGACAAAACAGGATATCTATGATATGGTAAAAGTATCCCATAGGCATTCTACTCTTTCGGAGTAGGGTGCCTTGGTGCATATTTATGGGAAATTTACATTAAATGTCTTGTAAATCGGTTCGATAGGACATGGAGGTGGTGATGCTATGTTTCTCTTTGCAGCCCCGTTAAGGGGATATTGGATGACCGTGGGCAGCAGGCAAAGATCATTTGATGAGAAGGAGCGAGCATAGCATGACTACAAGGTTTCAAGCGGAACCCCGCGTACCGTTAAATTCTTCCGGACTTCGGGAACTGCGCAGATCCGGACGTCTGCCGGGCGTTATTTTCAGAAAACATGCGGAGAATGAGCGGATTCATATTTCGGCGACCCAGTTTCAAAAATGGCTGAAGCAAGGCGGGTCAGGATTCATTGAGCTGCATTTTGAAGGCGAAGGCTCGCTGACCGTACTGCTGGAGGACTTCCAGCGGGACCCGGTGACGAGGGATTTATTGCATGTCGATTTTCAGCAGGTTCAGATGGGCGAGCGCATTCGCACGAAGATTCCGGTCAAGTTCAAAGGAACTCCTATCGGAACAAAGGAAGGCGGCGTCGTGCAGATTCAATGCTCGGCTATCGAGGTAGAGGCATTGCCTAAGCATTTGCCGGATGTAGTGGAATTGAATATTAGCACGATGGGCATTGGAGAAACGTTGTACGTCAAGGATGTGGAGTTTGCGTCTGAGGTGACGGTGATTTCCGAGGCCCACGAGTTCCTGCTTTCCGTCGTTAAGCCTTAGCTTTCGTTACATCATGTAAAAAAAGAGATCACGTCGTGCTTGCGATTTGCTTGCGGGCACGATGTTTTTGTTTGAACGTAAGGCCTTGTCCGTTACGACAAGGATTGATATAAAAGCGTGGAGGGAATTATATGTCAATGATAAGAGTCGGGATTGTAGGTTATGGCAATTTGGGCCGCGGGGTTGAAAAGGCCATTCGGCAGAACCCGGATATGGAGCTTGCAGCGATCTTCACGAGACGTCAGCCCGGGAACATGGCCTCGACAGGGCTAATCAAGCACATCTCTGAAGCTGAACAATACATAGGAAAGATCGATGTCATGATATTATGCGGCGGTTCTGCAACGGATTTACCGGAGCAAGGCCCGTACTTCGCTTCCATGTTCCATACGGTGGACAGCTTCGACAGGCACGCCAAAATTCCAGAATACTTCGATGCGGTAGATGCATCGGCAAGAAGAGGCGGGCATGCAAGTGTGATTTCAACGGGTTGGGATCCGGGCTTATTTTCATTAAACCGTCTGCTCGCTGAGGCGGTGCTGCCGGAAGGAAATGAGTACACGTTTTGGGGAAAAGGCGTGAGCCAGGGGCATTCGGATGCGATTCGCCGAATTCGGGGCGTCGACAATGCGGTTCAATATACCATCCCCAGCATGGATGCGGTGGATAAGGTAAGAAGGGGGGAGGATCCGGTACTGACCGCAAGGGACAAGCATTTGAGAGAGTGCTATGTTGTAGTGGAGCCAGGAGAAGATTTGTCCCGAATTGAACATGAAATTACCACGATGCCGGATTATTTTGCCGATTATGAGACTCGGGTGAACTTTATTAGTGCAGAAGAGCTGCAGGAAAAGCACTCCGCCATGCCTCATGGCGGACTTGTTCTCAGAAGCGGGAAGACAGGTGACAACAGCAAGCAGATTATCGAATTTGGACTCAACCTTGCCAGCAATCCCGAATTTACGGGAAGCGTGTTGGTCGCCTATGCCAGAGCTATCAGCAGATTCGCGAAGGAAGGCTTTACAGGGACCAAAACGGCATTCGATATTCCTTTCAGCTACTTATCCCCCAAATCGGGCGAGCAGCTTAGAAGGGAATTGCTGTAAAGCGCTCGGTATTTCCCCACCCTTATAAATAGAAAAAACATCATGGAAATGGTGTTTTTTCTATTTATAAGCCCCTTTTTTCATGCACGCTGCGAGCTTATAGGAACCATGCGCACCAAATAAAAATAGTATAGGCAATAAAGGTTCTTACCGGAAGGAATGATCCATATAAAAAAATTTAAGCCTGCAGCTGTTAAGGTGCGTAGAATCGGCGTCGTGCTGAACCGATTTAATAAAAAGGTATTCATTTATACGATTCCCGGGCATAAACCTCCGGCATTTTTCTACCGCAGCATCATGGACATTGACGCAGATGGATCCCCCCGCGCCTACAATCCCCAAAATACCGGGCTTGACGATTTGAGCCACGCTGGCAGACCCGGCCATTGGGTAGGGATTGTTACACACAACGGCAAGCCTTCGGGAAGGCCGGTCATACAAAAACGTACGGATCCCGCCCCCGGCTTTTATGTTTCCCAAACAGCCCTAAGTGATTTTAACAAGCGCTTTACCGATCCGAACGCTTATGTGAATTCGGAGAAAATCCCCTTTATCGTTTTACCCCAAAGGAGAAGCTTTGGTGCAGTTTTGGGCGATATGGCCGTAGTTTATAACATAAAGAATGGAAGATTGGCTTTTGCTGTTTACGCGGATACGGATGTTGGTATTGGTGAAGGCTCCATTGCATTAGCTAGAGTGCTGGGCATCAACTCGAATCCAAGAACGGGCGGAACAGGAAATCAAGAGAATGTATTCTATTTAGTTTTTCCGAAGTCCGGAAGGGGAAATGGGCACATACCTACCCGAAGGGAGATTATAATAAAGACACAAAGGCTGTTCAGAGAGTGGGGCGGGATTCAGCTTTTAAAAAAGGTACAGCAATGCTAGTTAAACATAGTATCGCCTATCGCCAGCCGGGCTTCGAAAAGCCGGCTTTTTTGTTGCCCGAATTTAGGCATCGCCTGCAGCGAACGGACAACTTTCCTTTGTATTCTGCACGCATAATCTATTTTATGGTCAAGGCTTCCTGGATACAGGCAATGACCGCGAAATATAACAACAGGGGGTTCCGACTTTGAGGGTACTTTTTTTAGAAAGCCACCCCATGTGGATTCATGGCCTTCCCAATGGCTTCCGGGATGCGGGACACCAGGTGAAAGTGTCTGGTCCTCTCACGAGAAAAAAGCTTCCTCGCTTAATAGCGGATTTCCGGCCGCATTTGATCATTACTTTGGGTTGGACGGAAGAACACAGCCCCCTCAAGCGCAAATGGATTCGGCACTATGTTGGCCGATCCGGCATTCCGCATGTCTACTGGGCAACAGAAGATCCTACGCACCACCATACTTTTACTCTCCCATACGTAAAAGCGGTCAAACCGGATTTTGTCTTTACCATCTGCCGTGACATGGTAAAGAAGTACGAGAAAATGGGCATTCCCGCTGCTCATTCAGATTTCGGCCACCACCGGAACGTTCATAGGAACGGGAGGGAGCATGCCGGGTTTCGCAGCGATATCGCCATCGTAGCCAACGGCTATTCTCGAATATTACAAAAATATCCTCGCCATTTTCGCATCAAGTCCTTGTCCACTTTAATCCATCCGCTGGTAAAAAGGAAAATCAGGGTCGATTTCTGGGGAAGGCAGTGGAATGAAGTCAAGCCCGTACTAGGCATTCGGATTCCTGAGAAGTGGATTCACGGTTATTTGCCTTATCAAGAGGCATATAAGGTTTACAACTCCGCGAAAATTATTATTGGTCCGCAAAACCAATTAAAGCAAGTAACGCAAAGAACTTATGAAATCCTCGGGTCGGGAGGATTCTTGCTTACAAGCGACACACCGGAAATACGACGGCTCTTTAAGCCGGGAAAGCACCTTGTTGTCTCACGCTCTCCGGAAGAAACGGTACGGCTTGTCAGATATTATCTCAAACACCCTGACAAAAGGGAACAAATTAGAAAAGCCGGCAAGCAGGCTGTCGCCAAGCATACGTACAAGCATCGTGCCATTCGGATGCTACTTGAGCTAAAGAAACGAAGCATTCTAAAATAACAAGGAAAAGAAAGAGAAGATCACCCGTGAAGATAAATCGCGTTATCTACAATGTGCCGACCCGTAAACGGATCCTCGCCTTAACCTTCAATATGGCTTATGGTCATCGGGTCCCTGTCCAATTACTTTCCTTATTGAAAGCAAGAGGCGTAAAAAAAGCGACATTTTTTGTCACTGGGGAGTGGGTACAGCTCAACCCTGGTATTGCCAAGCGAATACAGCAGATGGGTTTTGACATTGCTTCCCATGGACATCGTCATGAGGATTACACCTCTCATTCGAATGCTTGGATAGAGCGGGATGTGAAAGCTGCCAAGCGGGCTATTGTTAACGCAACCGGAGCCAAGACCAATATGATTCGCACGCCAAGCGGCGACCTCGATTTGCGAGTCATTAAGAAGCTGCTGAGCATGAAGCAAACGATTGTTCATTGGGACACGGATTCGTTAGATTGGAAATACAAGAATGTAAAAAAAATCGTTCAGCGGGTGCTGCCTAATATACATCCGGGTGCGATCGTATTGCTCCACGGCTGTGACCCATGGCCCCAGACGTTGAAAGCCTTACCCATTATTCTGGATGGAATAAAAAAGAAGGGTTACACATTGGTAACCGTGAATGAACTGCTATCTGGGATCCGTCCTAAAGCAAACCGACAAAAAATCATTTAACGCGCGATGAACCAGAACCGGTTCGCCCGTTTATGAGCTCGGAAACCGTGACGAACCGGAATCCTTTGGCTCTTAATCGGTCTATCATTATCGGAAGGGCCTTCGCCGTTTGGGTTGCAGAATCGCTTGCATGCATAAGAATGATGTCCCCGGCCTTAGTCTGAGAGAGTACCCGCTTGGCAATGGCATCAACCCCTGGATTGGTCCAGTCCAGGGAATCTACACTCCAATGGATCGTTCGATAGTTTAACGTTCTTAGTTTTTTTACAACCTTGGCATTGATACTGCCGTAAGGTGTCCGAATCAATCGGGTCCGAACCCCTGTCACGTTTTTTATGATTCTTTCCGCTTTCTTTACCTGGACCCGAATCCAATCTTCGCGGTGTTTGGTATAGTCTTGATGCAAAAACCCGTGCGAGCCGATTTCATAGCCCAGGGAATGAATTTTACGTGCTAATCGGGGATGTTTGGCTGCCCAGGCGGCCGACAAAAAGAAAGTTGCATTTTTCACGTTTTTTTGCTGCAGCACCCACAGTACGGTCCCTGGTACCTGGTTCCCCCATCCGATATCAAATGTGAGCGCGATATATCGCTTATTTGTCGGGAAACGGTAAAAAGCATCACTATCGCCCAAACGGATCTCCTCCTAAAAAGTTATTCATTCGCATTATATTCCGAAAGCGGGAAAGCCTGACTGTGTGGCGGCCTGCGAAGGGGAGTGACTATGAAAATTCTCTTTTTGGAAAGCGGGCCCATCTGGTCGAGGGGGCTCACTGATGGATTGCGTGATTTGGGTCATAACGTAAAGATTTCAGGTCCCTTGACCAAGAAAAAAATAGCTTCATTGATTTCCTCCTACAAGCCGCAGCTGCTTATGACTGTGGGTTGGGGTCCTGAACAAACAAAGGAAAAGCAGCGGTGGATGCGCCAATACGCCAGCATTTCGGGTATTCCATTGATCTATTGGTCAACAGAGGATCCCAATTTCACAGCAGAATTTACACTTCCGTTGATCCGAAGAATGAAACCGGATTTTGTATTTACCATTTCCGCCCGGACAGCCGCCTATTATCGGAAGCTTGGTATCCGCGCAGCTCATCTCGATTTTGGTTTTTCTCCTAGTATTCATCGAAGGGTAAAGCCGCTTCAAAAGTATAGACATAAAATTGCCGTCGTAGCGAACGCCTATCCTCAAGTCTTAAGCAGATATCCGAAGCATTTTCGGCGAAAGGCATTGAATCTTCTGATACGTCCGCTGCTTTCTGCGGGTATTCGGGTAGATTTCTACGGGGCAGATTGGGAGAAGATGAAGCCTTACTTGGGTAAAACCGTTCCACGAGGCTGGATACATGGGAAGCTGCCTTACCAAAATGCGAATCAAGTTTATAGTTCATCGCAAATCATGCTGGGTCTGCAAAATTACAGGGATATGGTAACCCAGCGAACCTATGAAATATTAGGTTCAGGGGGGTTCCTTCTTACCATCGACACACCGGGGGTAAGACGGGTCGGTAAACCGGGACGCGATTTTGCAGTGTCGACCTCGCCTGAAGATACGGTGCGGCTGGTACATCATTATCTAGAGCACCCATCAGCTCGAGAACGCATTCGTAGGCAAGGGAACCGTACGGTTTATAGGCATAATTACACGAATCGGGCAAAACGTATGCTATCGATTCTTAGGAGGACGGGCTTATTAAAGTAGCTTATCTGACTTTTGACGATGGTCCTGCCCGCTATACAGGAGCCATTCTGGATCAGCTAAGGGAGCATGGGGTTAAGGCGACCTTTTTTGTCCTTGGCAACCGTACTCCCAAAGGAATTCGCTTGTATAAAAGAATGGTACAAGAAGGCCATGCCATCGGCAATCATACGTTTTCTCACAATTATCCGGTCATTTACAGCTCCATATCGGCATTTCTTAAGGATTTCCGTAAGCTGGAGTCCCTATTGCAGCGACAAGTACATGTAAAGCCGAAGATCTTTCGATTTCCAGGAGGGTCCCAAAACGCAGTGAACCCGTTGTATGGGAATAGGGCCCAGATGACCAAGGTGAACCAAGTCATGACGAGAAGAGGATACCGGTATTTTGACTGGAATGTCGAGTCCGGCGACTCCGAAATCCCTCGTCCCACCACGGAAGCTATGATTCGCAATGTACTGCGCGGCAGCAAAAACAAACGTAAAATCATCGTCCTATTCCATGATTTCAACCCCAATACGCCCAAATGCCTGCCGGCTGTAATCAAAGGGCTGAGGAGGCAAGGCTTTAGATTCCAGGTACTAACTAAAAAATCATTTACCGTTCGTTTTCGTTAATCAGGAACATGAAAGTTATTTTTACCTTCCTATGGTATTATGGTTCTAATACTTTGAATAACAGGACTGATACCAAAATGAAGCGAAGCCGCAGGACGTTGCCAGAAACGGAATACCGCGCTATTTTGCGGGCAGCAGACGATATCATTGCCCAAGGCGGAAGGACGTTGCTTGTCAAAATATTGAAGGGCTCGAAAGAGCGGAAAGTATTGGAGCTAGGATTGGATCAAAACCCTTCTTATGGTTTCTACAGGGATCTTACGTTGGAGCAGATCATGGACAAAGTGGATACTATGATAGACACGGGATTTTTGGGGACGGAAAGACAGGGTAAGCTGCCCATGATCATTTTCACACCGTATGGATGGGCTGTCGAACGAGAACAGCGCGCCCAAGAGTTTTTACAAGAGTGGGATCATTGGCTTGAGCATAACGTAACACCGGTCAGTATGGAATATTTGAAAGAACGGAACCGGGGGATGATGCTCCTGTTTCTGTATAAAATCTTGTGCTCCGCTAATAAGAAATACATTCCTTACTTGAGATTGTGGGAGCAGGTGGAATTCAAGAAGGTTCAGAGGGAGATTCGGCATGTGATTGAAGCGTTGGAGCAACGTGAGGGAATGAATGATAAGCAGTGGGGCCAGTTGGTGGGTGAGATGGCCCACTCCTTGCTCCTTCGGTCGGACAATCCCATTATATTAGCATGTGGGAAGTGCGGGAATCCGTTCTTATTGGACGAGTCGAATCCGGATTATTACACGAACGAAGGACTGCAATTTCCTCAACGGTGCCCTCAATGCCTGTAGCACAAGTGCTTTTAAATAAAGATGATGTTCAGTCCGCATGGTCTGGAGCGAGCGAAGGGAGTACGGGGATCAAATCCGCCGCCTCCCTGACGTCTCGGGATTAATATTCGATTTTGAGGCTCTCTCCGTCTACATATACGCCTTGGGAACGGGTAATCGGCAGCTTGTGCTCTGCTGAAAAGCCGATGGTTTCCCCGTCCCTTAAAGTGACGTTGCTTTCCACGATATATGCGGAAATATCGATCAGAAAATCACGCAGATCGGCAGGAGAAGCCTGACTGTCCAGCACTTCGATCTCTTCCTTGCCGAATGGCCGCAGTCCACAGGTATATCCATTCATTCCCGACTCCGTTCTGACAAGACCAAAGTGAACCAGATTCAATAAAGGAAACGTATCCTCCGTCTTCATCAGCTCAGCCATTTCCACATAAAGCTCCGGCTGGAATACGGTACCCGACGAATAGAATCCGATTGCGTTCGGAAGCTTCAAGCAGCTGGCCGCCAGCTTGGTGTACAGCCTGCCGCTATCCAACGGAGAGCCGGAGCGGGTAAATACAGCCAGAATGATTTGGGCCACATGGGTTTTGGTAACGTCAGCGGCCTCCCGCCAGAGATAGTTGCCTCCTGCATAATGCTCTGCCTCCCCGTCTGGAATTGGAGCATCCACAAAGCTTATAGCGGCAGTGAAGCCGTCCGTTTCAAAAACGAGGATTCCTTCCTTTTCTTCCTCAGGGCCCTCACCTTCCCCTGATGCTGATGAACAAGAGATATTCCAATCCTTCATCAGGTTCTCTTTGACCTGATCCAGATCGCATTCCGGAGAGTTCAGCAGCACGAACCCGTTAAATAAACCTCCGGAGGGCTCGTCCTGAGACTCCGTGGCGTCCTCTTGCGTTTGAGTCGCCTCGATTGCTGCCGCCTGCTTCATCCAATACTCGCGGATCATTTCTACCATAGCTATAGCTTCCTGCTTCGCAGTAGCCGGGTCATAGGGCTGCATCTCACTGAAGATATGGCCGCAATGCTCCGTATCCGATGGATGCTCATAGCCGCCGCAGACACCAAGGAGCCATTTTCCCAGCCATGTTTTTTTGTACTTGAAGATGTAGTAGTGCATACCATGCAAATCGAATTCGCCTGCAATTTCAATTTTGCTAGGTTTTTGGCCGAGCTCTCGTTCATCCGACAGCCAATTGATCATAGATTGCATAGCAGCTTGCTGCTGGGATGTCATTTAATCCTCTCCCTGGTTAAGTTAAGTTCTCTATTCTTGTATATACTAGCAGCAGTTGGATGTAAATGGGACTAAAAGATTAACCTTCTTTCCCGTGTTGACCGCAGGATCTCTGATGGAATCGTTGCAATAAGCCACACCAAATTGACACTATGGAGATGAATCAGTATATTTTAGCTATAAAGTGAACGAAAATAAATCAATATATCGTTCCTGTGAGGTTTAGAAGAGGGGCATTCTATGAAAAAAATAAAGGCATTGGTCATCGCGCCCTACCGCGGGTTGGTGGAGCTGACCTCCAATCTCAAAGATCAACTGGATGATTTTGAAGTAACGGTGATACAAGGCGATTTGTCGGAGCCTTTGCCTGTTCATCAATATGAGAAGGAAGGCTATGACATCATTATTAGCCGTGGCGGGACGGCCAGACTGATCCGTAAGCTCAGCTCACTTCCGGTAGTGGAGATCAAAATATCCGGCTTTGACATTTTGCGGCTAATCACGCTGCTGAAGGAATACAAAATTCCTATTGAAATGATAGGATTTCCTAATATTATCGAGGCGGTTGTCGCCGTATCACGGCTGCTGGATGTCGATATTCCCTATACGATCATTAACGAGCAGGATGATGTGAACGAGGTCCTTGAGGCGGCACGGAGCAAAGGGGCACTTGTGATTGTCGGCGGGACGAATACGGTGCGGCTGGCCAAGGAGCAAGGGCTTCAGGGCATTCTGATCACGTCCGGTAAAGAATCCGTGCTGGAGGCGTTCGAGAACGCGAGAAATGTGTGCCAGGCCGTCAGTTGCTACAAAGCTGAGGGGCAGATGCTGAACTCGCTCGCTCAAGGTGCGGAACAGGGGATGGCGGTGATGCAGACCGGCGGCAGACTGCATTATATGAATGCTGCGTTCCGGGATATGCTGGGCATTCGCCACGATCAAGATGCGGATGTCATAATGCGGCAGAGGTTCCCCAAATTGCTTGCTATGATGCAAAAGTCAGGCGGCAAGGTTGGTGAAGCCTCCTCCTTCGAGCTGTACGACATGACGTTCCGTCATAAGCTTACTGTGATCCGGGGGGAAGGGGAGCCGGAGGCTGCGTTTAATCTCTATGTGCGTCCGGTAACGGATAACGAGAACGATATTCAGGTTCGGCGGTTGGAGCCGTTTATTGAGACGTTTCCTCATCTGATTCGGGCCCGCTCCGATTTCCAGGAAGCACTTGCCTCAGCTGCGGAACGGCTGCAGCGGGTACGACCTCTCGCCGTATACGGAGAGCAGGGAACAGGAAAACGGATTTTTGCGGGCACGGTATGGCGGCAGCTGCATCCTGAAGGAGGCGAGCTGCTGGAGGTGAACGTTGTACGAGGCTCCGAGGAAGCCTTCATGCACTTGAAGCATCTGCTGGGAGAGGCTCTGCCTGGCAGCATGATCTATTTGCGCGGTGCGGAACGGCTCTCGCCCAAATACCAGAGAAGGCTGGCGGAGTCGGTGCCCCAATGCGCTGCATACCTGATCTGCTCCTTCGAGAAAGCGCCCGGGCAGCTGCGGGAGGAAGGGCTTCTGGAGCCGGAGCTGCTCTCGCTGATCGAAGGGGCAGCCGTCGAGATGAAGCCGCTCCGAACAAATCCTCAGGAGCTGGAGGAGCTGATCCGTATTTTTATTTCGGAGAATAACGAGAAATACGGCAAGCAGGTTGTCGGCATTCGTCCTAAAGCACAGGAAGCGCTCTACGAATACCCGTGGAAGGGTAATCTGATAGAGCTTCGAGACACGGTGAAAGAGCTGGTAAAAGCGGCAGAAGGCGAGTATATCGACGAAGAGCTTCTCACTGTGCTGGAAAAGCAAAGAATCGGGCACGGCCCGGCAAGCGGCGCCCGTACGATTAATCTGGATCAGCCTCTGCAGAGTATCCAGAAGGAGATCATTCAGCTGGTGCTCCAGGAGGAGAACATGAATCAGTCCCGTGCAGCCAAAAGGCTCGGGATTAATCGTTCAACGCTGTGGAGAATATTGAAGGATCCGATATAAAACATTAGAAGTGTGGTGTGCATTAAGCCCTATATCCAGTCCGGATGTAGGGTTATTTGTGTTGCAAATCGCAACTATATATGTTGCGTAATGCAACAATTAGAAAGTATATGATGCAAAATACAATAAAAATGTTGATATTTCGAACTATATTATTTATAATTCATTACGAAAGACATATTGATGATAACTGTTGTGAAATAAAACGTTTTTATAGGATGGGAAATAGAAGGAGGCCTTTATGGTGGAATTAAAAGGGATTATTCCTGCTATGCTGACACCGCTTACGGAAGATCAGAAGGTTAACGAGCCCGTGGTACGCCAGTTGACGAACCGGCTTATTGAATCCGGGGTTCATGGGATTTTTATTCTCGGAACGAACGGCGAATTCCATTTGCTCTCTACGGAAGAGAAGCTGGCTATGGCTCGCATCGTGATAGAAGAGGTAAAAGGCAGAGTTCCCGTGATCGTTGGTACTGGGGGCGGGACGACGGAGGAAGTGATTGAGCTTTCCAGACAGATGGAGCAATTGGGAGCCGATGCGGTTTCGATTATTACGCCCTTCTTCATAGCGCCTTCACAAGAGGAGCTCATCGTTCATTATACCCGAATCGCCGAATCGACGAAGCTGCCGATCGTGCTGTACAACATTCCTTCAAGAACCGGTGTAAACCTGGAGCCGGAGACGGCAGCCGTCTTGGCCAAGCTTCCTAACATTGTCGGTATTAAGGACAGCAGCGGCAATTTCGCCAATATCGAGAATTACATTAAGGCAACCCAAGGCGAAGCTTTTACCGTCTTCGCAGGCACGGATTCGCTGATTTTGAAAACATTGCTTGCCGGCGGCGTGGGTGCGGTGGCCGCGACAGCCAATATGCTTCCTGAAACCGTTGTATCGATCTACAATCACTGGCAGAACGGCAATATCGAAGAAGCACAAAAAGCGCAGGACGCGCTTCAGCCGCTTCGCGATACGTTTGCTCTGGGGACGCTCCCATCCGTTTTGAAAAAGGCCGTAGAATTGAGCGGTATTCCGGTAGGACCGCCGAAATCGCCTGTATCTGTTGTTTCGGGAGAGGCGCTGAAGAAGATTCAGGCTATGGTGGATTCCTATCAAAGCCGTTAAATCTCAGTTGTTTCAAATCCATCCAAGGGGTTGAATTCATGAAAACGCTGTACCAGTTTCAAACCGCAGATCATATTATCGCAGGGCGAAACTCGCTGCAAAGCGTGGGAGAGCATCTGCACCTTACCGGCGTCGATGTGAAATCGGTGCTTATCCTTACACAGCCTTCGATTAAATCATTAGGCTTTGTCGATGCCTTGGTCAGCCAACTGGCAGCCAAGGGCGTGACGGCCGACGTTAATACAAACATTTTGCCGGAACCGACGGTAGAGAACATTGAGCAGGTGTTTGCCGGCATGGCGGACAAAGCTTACGATGTCTTGATCGGGTTCGGTGGGGGAAGCGTTCTCGATTCCGCCAAAATTTTGGCCGTTCTCGCTACGAACGAATGCTCCATCCGCGACCTGCTCGGAACGGATTTGGTCAAGAAGCCGGGAATCCCGACGATTCTGATTCCGACCACCTCAGGTACGGGGGCGGAGGTTACTCCGAACGCTATCGTTACATTGCCTGACGAAGAGCTGAAGATAGGCATCGTCAGCAAGCATATGCTTCCAAAGGTCGTCTTCCTTGATCCGATGCTGACACTGGGATTGCCAAAGCCGATTACGGCGGCTACTGGAATGGATGCGTTCACCCATTCGCTTGAATCCTTCATTTCGAATAAAGCGAATCCGATCAGCGATATGTTCGCGCTGGAATCGATTCGTCTGATTTCGTCCAGCATTGTGGAAGCTTATCAGAACGGAACTAACGTTGATGCCAGAGAAAAGATGCTGCTCGGCTCCATGTACGGCGGGATGGCATTGACGGCCGCGGGTACCGCAGCAGTTCATGCATTGGCCTATCCGCTCGGCGGCAAATTCAAAATCGCGCATGGCGTAGCCAATTCAATGCTGCTTCCGCATGTGATGGAGTTCAATATGGATGCGATTGAGGATCGGTTATATCAAGTGGCTGAACCTATGGGTATTCAGGTGCAAGGGCTGACATCCTCACAGGCCGCGGCCAAAGTGGTCGAGCGTATCGTCGATTGGACGACCGTTCTGGAAATACCGCAGGATTTGAGCAGCTTCGGAGTTAAGCCGGATGACGTACCTGAACTCGCCGTATCGGCGTCCAAAGTAACCCGCCTGCTGAATAATAATCCAAAAGAGCTCAGCCTGCAGGACATGGAAGCGATTTACCGCAAATTACTGGCATAACTAGATACAACGAAACGAAGTCATGGAAAATAATGCGGCTTCAGGCTACAGATTAGGAAAATTGGCATGAAGTGGTCGCAGCTTGGAGCCTGCATTTCCCATTTCCATGATAAAGGAGTGAACGGGCATGAGAATATCTGTCATTTCGGATGATTTGACAGGTGCGAGCGACTGCGGCGGTCAGTTGATCCGCTATGGCTTCCAGGTATCGGTTATTTTGGAGCCGCAAGCAGAGGGCTTAAGAAGCAAGGACGCCGTCATCATCGATACGGACAGCCGATCCGTGACTTCCGAGGAGGCATACGGCAGGGTGAAGGAAGCCTGTGAATCGCTTCAGGGCGAGCCGTTCGATATCATTTATAAAAAAATCGATTCCACAATGAGAGGGAACATCGGGCAGGAAATCAACGCGGTATACGATGTGTTCCGTCCGGATCTTGTCGTCATCGCCCCGGGCTTTCCGCAGAACGGACGTACCATTGAGGAAGGCGTCATGTACCTGGGTGGCAAACCGCTTCATGAGACCGAAGTGGCGAGGGACCCGAAGACTCCGGTCCGCGACTCGCTCATCACGCGGCTCATTCGGGAGCAGGCAGGCAGGGAGGTCGGGCACTTGTCCCGCGGCGATCTGCAGCAAACGTCGGAGCATGTGGCTGCCAAGCTCACTTCGATGCAGGAGCGGGGCGTCGTGTACGTAGTGGCGGATTCGGCAGACGTCTCCGATCTGGAGCGGCTTGTCCGGCATATGCTGGGCACCGGTAAGTCGGTTATCTGGGTAGGCTCGGCCGGACTTATGAATGTGCTGCCCCTGGCTTATGGGCTCGAGCCGGAGCCGAAGCCGGTTACGATCCCGGCTCATGGAACGCCGGTCCTCCTTGTTGTAGGCAGCGTAAGCGCTATCGGCCGCAAGCAGCTGGAACGGCTGCTTCAGGAGCCGGATGTGGCCGGAATCGAGATTCGGTCGGAGGAGATCATCCGGGAGGAGGCTTCCAGAGAAGCCGAATGGAGCCGTGTGCTTCTGGAAGCGGAGGCCGCCCTAAAGTCGGGGCGTCATATCGCGCTGTATTCCTCCAACGATGTTGATCGGACGCAGCGGCTCGGGCGGGAGTTCGGCTACAACCTTGTCGACATCAGCAATCGGATTTCTCGAGTGCTTGGGGAGTGGGCGATGGCGCTTGCAGATCAATATGATCTGCGCCGCATGTTCCTGACAGGCGGCGATACGGCACGCCAAGTATTCCAGCAGCTGAAGGCGGATGAGTTCCATCTGCTGGATGAAGTCGAATCGGGGATTCCTCTTGGAGCCGTTCGTATATCGGGGAAGGATATCTATGCCGTAACCAAGGCAGGAAATTTCGGCTCGGAGTCAGCTATGATCAAGGCTGCCCGCAAGCTGCAAGGAGGAGAACTATGAAGCCAATTATCGGAATTACGATGGGAGATGCGGCAGGCATCGGCCCGGAGGTTATTGTGAAAGCGCTCGGACATGCATCGGTTTATGATATTTGCCGTCCAGTAGTCATCGGCGATTACGGCATTTTGCAGCGCGCCGTTGACGTTACGGGAACGCCGGTCCAGCTTCGCCGGGTTGAGCGGGTAAGCGAAGGGGCCTTTGTTCATGGCACGATCGATTGTCTCGACATGAATCTGCTTCCGGCGGATTTGCCGTTCGGTGTGATGTCTCCGCAAGCCGGCGACGCGGCCTTTCAATATTTGAAGAAAGCGGTTGACCTCGCCAAGGAGCAGGAGATTCAGGCGATCTGCACAGCGCCGCTGAATAAGGAAGCGCTGCAAAAGGGAGGGCATCTGTATCCGGGGCATACCGAGATCCTGGCCGATTTGACAGGTACCGAGGATTATTCGATGATGCTGTCCTCGCCGAAGCTGAAGGTCATCCATTTGACGACGCATGTAGGCTTGATCAAAGCTATTGAGACGATCAACCCCGAGCGGACCTACAAGGTCGTCAAGCTGGCGCATGAGACATTAACCCGCGCTGGATATGCGAATCCGCGCATTGCGGTTTGCGGCATTAACCCTCATGCGGGAGAGAACGGTCTTTTCGGTAACGGGGAGGAAGAGGAGAAGCTGATTCCGGGCATCGAAAAGGCGGCCGCCGAAGGCATTCAGGTCACCGGCCCTTATCCTGCGGATACGTTGTTTTTCCGTGCTGTCCGCAAAGATTTCGATATCGTCGTCGCCTGCTATCACGATCAAGGCCATGTGCCGATCAAGGTGCTCGGGCTTGAGGAAGGCGTTAATATTACGGTCGGTCTGAAAGGCGGCATCGTGCGCACTTCCGTCGATCACGGAACGGCCTTCGATATTGCAGGGAAAAACATCGCCGATGAACGCAGCATGCTCGCGGCGATCCAGTCCGGAGCGGATTTGGCGCCGAAGACGGAAGCGACCCGTTAAACATCATAGATTATAGACAACATAGAAGGAGAGCGAGTATTCCATGAAGGTTGTATCGACATCGCCGTCCTTCGCCAAATACTCTAATGAACCTATTGAATATTTGGAGAAGTACGGCATCGAGCTTCAGCATTTGCCGGAAGATATTACAGAGGAAGCGTTTATTGATGCGATTCAGGATGTGGACGCGGCTATCGTAGCCTTTAATCAGATTACGGAGAATGTTCTCGCCCGTGCCCCTCGCCTGAAGCTGGTGTGCAAGCATGGCGTCGGCGTGGATAATATTGATTTGGAGGCGGCGAAGAAGCATCAGGTTTGGGTGACGAACGTCCCAAGCGCCAACAAGCATGCGGTGGCCGACTTCGCATTCGCCCTGATGCTGTCGCTGGCTCGGCAAATTCCGCTGGCGAACGAGCTGACGAAGAAGGGTGAATGGCCTCGAATCTTCGGCTCCGATGTATATAATAAAACGGTAGGTATTATCGGGCTCGGAAGCATCGGCAAGGAGGTTGCGAGAAGAGCGGGCGGCTTCGATATGAACATATTGGCTTATGATCCGTACCCGGATCATGCCTTTGCAGAGCAGCATGGAGTGTCCTTCGTCACGCTGGACGAGTTGCTCAGCCGAAGCGACTTCGTTACCCTTCATATCGCCCTGACGGAAGAGACCAAGCATTTTATCGGTGCCGAGCAGCTGAAGCGGATGAAAGAAAGCGCTTATTTGATCAACGCTGCTCGAGGCGGAATCGTTCATGAGGAGGCGCTGTATCAAGCGCTGACTGCCGGGACGATAGCCGGGGCGGCATTGGATGTATTCGAGCTTGAGCCGCTGAAGGAGCATCCGCTGTTCGCTCTGCCTAACTTTATTGCTCTGCCTCATATTGCCGGCTATACTAGCGGGGCGGTGAACGCGCTCGGCATGACTTGCGTTCGCAATATCGTGAACGTCCTGGTGAACGGGCAAAGACCTGATCACGTTATGAATGGGTTGTAATTCGTCAACATCAGTCCATCGGATTGCCATCTTCATACATTATTCTTTTACTACATCATCAAGAGACGGAGAGATACATCTTGCAAACACTGACTAAGAAATCCAATGTGCGCTGGGTCGTCGCCATTCTTATGTGGGCAGCAATAGCGATCAACTATATCGATCGAACAGTACTCTCGGCCGCAGCGCCATACATTACGAAGGAATTCGGACTGAATGCCGCCCAAATGGGCGTCGTTCTCTCCGGCTTCTTCTGGTCCTACGCGCTGCTGCAGGTTCCTTCCGGCTGGGTGGCCGACCGGATCGGACAGAAGAAAACGCTCGGCTTCGCCGTTGCCTGGTGGTCGCTATCTACAGCGGTAACCGGTCTTGCAACCGGCTTCAAGTCCATTCTTGGCTTTCGTGTCGCTCTAGGCGTCGGGGAAGCCGCGGCTTATCCGAGCAATGCGGGCATCTCGTCCAAATGGTTCCCGGATAAGGAACGCGCGACGGTAGCGGGAATTTTTGATAGCGGATCCAAATTCGGCGGAGCTATAGCGATGCCGCTCATCGTGTGGCTGATCGCCATGTTCGATTGGAAGATGACCTTTCTGATCATCGGGGGACTCGGGATCGTTTGGGCAATCGTCTGGATTCTGTACTTTAAGGAAACGCCGGAAGAGCATAAGGGCGTTAACGAAGCGGAATTGAAGCATATCCGGGAAGGACAGTCCAAGCAGGAGGGACTGGACACCGAGCAGCCGATGAAATGGTATCAGCTGCTGAAGTATCGTAATATTTGGGCGATGTGTATCGGGTTCTTCATGATCAATTATAATTCCTACTTCTTCATTACTTGGCTGCCGACGTATCTCGTCAAGGAAAGAGGTATGGGCCTGATCGAGATGGGCTTCATGGCGTCGCTGCCGCTGCTGTGCGCGATGGTTGTTGAGGTTATCGCCGGATGGCTGTCCGACCGCATTTATGCAAAGGGGCTGTTGTCATTGACGGCGACACGCAAGCTGTTCCTTATCATCGGATTGCTGATGGCATCGTGCATCGGCTTCGCCGCCTTCGCTCAATCGGCCGTGCTGGCCGTGGTGCTCCTCTGTATCGCCAAGTCGGGTACCACAGTGGCGGCATCCCAGGTGTGGGCGCTGCCTAGCGACGTGGCTCCGAAAAATATGACCTCGGTCGTTGCAGGTATGCAGAACACGGTATCCAATATGGGCGGCGTCGTCGGACCGATTATCACCGGCTTTTTCGTAGCGACTTACGGCTCCTTCGTACCGGCTCTGCTGTTCTCCGCGGCGCTGATCGTTATCGGTATTTTGAATTATTTGTTCCTGTTAGGCAAAGTGAAGCCTATTCAAGCAGAACAATAAAGATGGGACGGAAGAGGCGCGGTTTACGCGTCTCTTTTGTGTTTTTTATGATAATACATAGAACGGCCTTACCTGCATTTGTAATACCTGCTCGATATCGTCGATTTGAATAATGAACTGTTCGATGTCCTCATATTGAAACACCAGCATATCGCGTTCCTTCATCTTTTCCATACGCTCCATCACACGAGTGAGTGAGATACCGATATGCTTTGGTTTATCAAAGCTCATCATCATGTCGTCAATCCCGATGGCAATGCTCATTAGATCTTCAAGAAAATCCTCCGAATAGTGACGGCGAAACGGGACGTCTAAGGGAATATACACCGCAGGCTTGTCCCAGAGCATCTTACCGCGGGGAAACCGCACAATAAGCTTCATAGGAACCAGGCAAACGCCGTCGAGCCCCTGATGTTCTTCATAATAGACACGGATTTTTGTCATAGGATCCCCCACGATTTCTCTCTAATTAGTCTCTGCCGCCCCATTTCAGCCTGCTTTTGCCTTATGTAATCGGTCGTAATATAGCTGGTGTCCACCGTCCGATCCCGCCGCTCCTTATCTATTTGCGCAAGGCAGAGACGATTTAGGATTTGATTAAGCCGTTTCTGAACGAACCGGATCGGAAGACAAAAGGCTTCGGCCAACACCTTTTCAAATGCGCCCCAGCTGTACACATCATGTATAAACTCGTGCAGCATAAAGGCCGGCATGGCAGCATACAGCTGGAACTGCGCCGCTTGCTGCTCCTGCAGCTCTATGAATGTTTCGGGCATTCCATATTGATCGCCGCAATGGCGGACGATGTGCCCGAGCTCGTGAAAGAAATTTTCGCGCTGTTGTTCTTTGCTTAGCAGGGCGTGCAAATAAATTAAGGCAAAATTGCTGCTCCAGATCACTTTCGATTCGTGAGGGTGAAGCTCTACCATAGCACGAAAAATAGCTGCGATATGATCTATATCCATATCTGCCGCGTAGCAGATTCCATGTTTTTGATATATGAAGGAAATCCATTCTTCTGTTTCAGTCGGTTTGTATAAAGAAAGATCCATATATTTACCTCCCAACAGAACGTATGTTCTATTTTATTTGATAAAGAAAAGCCCTGTAGGGGCTTTCCAAATTAGCAGAGGGCAACAATAACCTAGTGTTCGCCGTTAAATTTTTCGAATAATTTCCGTTTGGCTTCAAACTCCTTGCGTTCTTGCTCGGTAAGAGGAGCCGGTTTCCCATTATAGGCCGCCTGGCTCAGATACTCTCCGGATTCCTCCGTCACAATCCCCAAGGCGCCTATAGGGTTACGAGTTGACTTTCCTGGCCGCTTCCCTTCCTGAAGGGTATGCTGCAAGCCATGGATGTTGTTATACAGCTTGTTCATATAGCGTTTCATATAGATGACGTCTTTGAGAATGTCTTCGACATATTCCGCTTCGACGCCCATATTTTCAAGAAAATCGATGTAATCGTCGGTTTCTTTCATAAGATCGCGGGCAGCCTCCAGCATGCGCCGGGTCACATCCGGATCATTCCCGGAATCTGCCGCTTTATTGTAAGAGGGAGAAGCAGCGTTTTCTGTCCGAGGAAACGGGCGTACGATTTGACCTTTATCGTCAAGATAATTGGCAAAATGGATCGTTTCGCTTCCCATGGTGACTGAAGGCGACTGCGGGAAAAAGCGGGAACGAAGGGAACCTATCAGCTGCAGAGCGGACTCGGGAGCCTCTTTAAGCTTATCGAAGGGATAGTCATAATGGTAGGCTTCCCTTAGCTCATCTCCCATAGATTGAATTTCGTGCAACAAGTCTTCTTGAATTTCTTGGTGCTCGTTGTAAAACTCCATGAAATCCATCAGCTTGCGAGTCAGATGAAAGGCAAATCTATATTTTTCGGCCTCCCGGAGAGCATCCTTCACTTCCGTGGGGGCTTTATCTATGTAGGCGGCCATAACCAGAGCATCGGGGTCACCGCCTGTGACTTCGGCCAGAGCGCGGGTAATTTCCTCCGAGGCTGGGGGTTTATTGCCGTTTTTGAGCTTGCTGATATACGACTTTGTAATATCGATATCACGATTTTTAAGCCTCAAGACAAGCTCTCCAAGGCTTAGCTTGCTTTCTTCTATATAACGGGATAACAGTTCATGGTATTTCACGGGTCTCAATCCCCTCTCTATCTTTATATTAGTAAAAGTTGACCAAAAATTCAACGGTATCACTAAAAAGTGACAAACAATCGTTGACTATAAAGTGACACGATGGTACTATTTGGTCAACGATTGACTAAATAGTGTCATCCATCGCTAAAAAGTGATTGATAGAAAGGGGGGAGACCTATTTGAGATATCGGCAAATGTACTTCGTCGGTTATGCGGGCTGGGTGAAAGATGTGGAGAATGCATGACAGCAATACGAAAAAGCCGCCTGGCGGGGCGGCTTAGACGTTAGCTATGAAGCAAGATGCTTGTTTTTAGTATAGCTGTTAGCGGACAAGCTGGCAAGGAAGCGATTCCTTGCATGTAGCTTTTGGAAGCAAGGAACCCAAGGTGTAATTACTTTGAGGCAGCGTAACGGCCTGATCAGAACGGCTGAGCTTGGATTCGTCAAGAATAGCTGCCTATTTGTTTTTCTACAGGAGAGTACTTATTTCTATTTCATATGAAGAAGGGTGAGAAGCATGTTGCTTATGAAGAATGAAGCATTTCCGGCAGCAACGGTAAAGGAAATCAAGATCGCGAAGGAATATCTCAAGCAATACAAAGACAGAAAGAAGAAGCTGGAGCTATTTGACCAAAATCCCCCTGCTAACGACATGCAAAAACATGTTCAGCAATCTCTGCTGCGGTTCACTAGCTTAATAGAAAGAGCCGTAGAGCAGATTGCGGACGAGAATATCAGGGCGGTTGTGACCTTTCGCTATATCCAAGGCCATACCCGCGCGGCGACTATTCTCAAATTCAGCGGGTGGAATTACTGCGATAAAACCATTGACCGCAAATTGGATGAAGGGGTCGTCTCCGTAGCCAATACACTTCTCTATTTGGAATGAGGATGTCCAATTCATGTCCAAAGCGTGTCAACAAAATGTCTACGGTCAGGATGTACATTAGGTTCATAGAGCTACGGCTCGGGTGATTCCTACTGTACCCTGATCATCGGAGGACTCGGTCATGCTGTGGGTGGACATGATATTCCACCTTAGACGCTAGTCGTCGATGGTGTGAAGATGAGGCGGGGTTAGAAACCCCTTGGATCGCCGAGAAACACTCCGGGTTGCAGCAGCAATCACCAACACCATGAATGAAGGAGGTGTGGCATCTTCGAGCACATAGGATAGCGGATAAGGCAATTGGAGATGAACGATTGCGATAGCAGTCCGTTCACGAGGTTTCGAATCAAGAGCCGGCCGGCTGCCTTTCTGGCGGAAGTAGCTAGCAGCCCTATTGTTTACAGGGAAAACACAGACGAGCTTCCCAAGGGAGAGGCGGCGGTTTCGGTTCAAAGCAAGGGATTCTAGCAGCGTTCGGACTGGGCTGGAACCATTATCCAACGCATTTGAGGTGGATCTATGATTTTTGAGGAAATGAAACAAGCCTTACTACAGCGGCTGCAGTCCCTGGGATTTAATCTCCCCGTTTACGATGAGTATCCGGATCAGAATTGGCAGAGGCCTGCTTTACTAGTTCATTTAGTGAGCAGCAAGCAAGTCAAGGAAGTCAATGGGCGGTATCGATATCCTACTTTGTTCAGGATCGAATACTACCCGGATCCGGCAGACCGGAACAGCCCATTAGGCTATCATGCGATGGCCGAACGGTTGTATGAGGAGCTGGAAACCATCGAACGGGAAGGAAACAAATACCGGGGATATGATCTTCATCATGAAATCGCGGAGGATTCGCTCCGATTTTATATCAGCTTCGATATCCGCATGATGAAGCAGAAACCGCCCGCAGTAAAAATGATGCATTTAGAACAGGAGGAACGGTACAAATGAGTACAAGAAGTAAAAGTGATGAAGCTGCGGTATCCACATATACCAAGCAGCAGTTTTTGGATTCGAGCCGGTATACGGCGCAGCAAAAAGATGTGCTGAACGCCTTACTGCAGGAGGATGCAGCTTACACCATGGAGCAAGTAAAAAAATATATGACGGAGTTTTCAAGAAAGGTGGCTAACTAAATGGCTGGAGGAACATGGACAACGCAAAATAAAGATCGTGCAGGGGTATACATTGAATTTGTCGGGGAGGGGAAACCAGTTGGAGCCGTAGGGGACCGCGGCGTGATGACCATGCCTTTATCGCTAAGCTGGGGATCGTCGAAGCAAATGCTCAAGATTCAAGCTGGCGAGGATGTATCCAAGCTGCTCGGATACGATGTGACGGCATTGCAGCTGCTGCTGGTCAAGGAAGCGCTGAAGCGGGTTAAGACGGTCCTTGTCTATCGCTTGAACGAAGGAGCCAAGGCGAAAGCAACGCTAGGCACTCTAACGGCAACTGCCCAATATGGCGGATTGCGCGGCAACGATATCTCTCTGGTTATCCAAAAGAATTTCGACGACGAAACCAAATGGGATGTGAAGACGCTGCTGGCGGGGAAAATCGCAGATAGTCAATCGGTCACCGATGCGGATGGCCTCAAGTCTAATGACTGGGTTGCATTCAGCGGAACCGGCGCTTTAACGGAAACGGCAGGAACTGCGCTGGCCGGCGGTACAGACGGTACGGTGACCAACCAGGACCATATGGACTATTTGGCGGCTGCCGAGCTGGTCGACTTCCAAACGATGGCTCTCCCGTCAACGGACAGCACCCTCAAATCGGTATACACTTCCTTCGTGCGCCGGCTTCGGGATGATGAAGGCAAGAAGGTCCAGGTCGTGCTGGAAAACTATCCAACGGCGGACTATGAAGGCGTCATTAGCGTCAAGAACGGCGTTATTCTCTCGGATGGGACAAGGCTGAAGGCGGCACAAGCTGTGGCATGGGTTGCTGCTGCAACGGCCGGAGCGCAGGTGAACGAATCGCTGACCTATGATGCTTACGATGATGCTGTCGACGTGGAGCCCCGCTATACCAACGAGCAGATCATCACAGCCATCAATAATGGGGAATTTGTGTTTACGCCAAGCCAAGGGAAAGCCAAGGTGGAGCTGGACATCAATACCTTTACGGGCTTTTCTCCGGCCAAAGGCAAGGAGTTCCGCAAAAATCGGGTCATTCGCGTGCTCGACGGCATCAACAATGACTTCAAACGAATCTTCGAATCGTTCTTTATCGGAAAAGTGGACAATAACGCGGATGGCAGAAATCTACTGCGCGGCGAATGCAATTCGTACTTGAGCACATTGCAGGGAATCAATGCGGTTCAAAACTTCGATTCTCAAAGCGACGTAGTGGTGCTGGAAGGCAATGAGGCGGATAGCGTGTATGTGGAAGTTGGAGTACAGCCGGTCGATTCGGTTGAAAAAATTTATATGAAAGTGACGGTGCAATAATATGTCTTTCTTAAGAGCGAGCGATACGATTTCCGGTCAAGAGGGCCGGGCTTATGCCACAATTAACGGTCAGGTGGAAGAGATGTTCTACATCAAGAAGCTTGAGGGCAAGGTCGAAAAGGAAAAGTCTGAGGTGAAGACTCTGGGACGACGCGGCACGCAGCATAAGGCTAAGGGCTGGAAAGGCTCAGGCAGCATGACGATTTATTACATCACCTCGGTGTTCAGAGAAATGATGCTGGATTATATCAAGCAGGGCAAGGATACCTATTTCGATGTGCAGGTGATCAACGAGGATCCGTCCTCTTCCGTAGGAAAACAAACGGTTGTCCTGAAGGGCGTGAATTTGGATAGCGTCATTATGGCGCTGCTGGACACGGGCTCGGATGCTTTGGAAGAGGAAGTAAGTTTTACGTTTGATGATGTGGATATTCTAGACCAATTCGGAAAGCCCGTTCTGGGTTAATTAATGGAGGGTATTAAACAATGAGCGATTTGAGCGTATTCTATGCACAAAATGTTAGCGGCTTGACGGAGGAACTGGTTGTTTCGGAACGCTTTAAGGACAAGGACGGGAAGCCGGTCCCTTGGAAGCTGAGAAGTATGACGGAGGAAGAGAACGAATCGATTCGTAAGTCGGCGACCAAGCGCGTTCAAGGAAAGAGAGGTGTGGCAACGCAGGAAACCGATCCAACGGAATATATGGTGAAGCTGGCGGTTGCCAGCGTCGTATTCCCGAATCTGAAAGATGCCGAGCTGCAAAAATCCTACGGCGTCATGGGCGCAGAGAACCTTCTCCGGAAAATGCTGTTGGCAGGGGAGTATGCGGCGCTGATTGAAAAAATCCAGGAGCTTAACGCCTTCGACAAAAATATGAACGAGCTGGTCGAAGAAGCAAAAAACTAGTTATGGAGGGGGACGGTGAGGCTAATTATGCTTACTACGCCCTCCATGAATTAAACATTTTACCGCATGATCTAATGAACATGACTTCCCGTCAAAGGGCCGTGATCTATGCCATGATTGATATTCGAATCGATCAGGAGAAAAAGGCCCAGGCGAAGAAAAGCAGGTAGCCGCAGAGAGGTTTACTTGTGCAAGAAAGGAGGGAGAGCCGCTGGCAACCATAGGAGCATCGTTGAAATTGAT
This sequence comes from Paenibacillus sp. 32352, assembly GCF_002042965.1. GTDB lineage: Bacteria > Bacillota > Bacilli > Paenibacillales > NBRC-103111 > Paenibacillus_S > Paenibacillus_S vulneris. The sequence goes on from NZ_MZNT01000020.1 coordinate 104,736, forward strand.
TAAACAATTTTCACAAGCGTCAACAATATCCAAATCGGGTATGGGCACGGTTTTCAATTCTACTGTATTGTTGAAACAATCTATACAGGCTAATATCAAGATCACTGTTGCCAACGCTGCCAATGCAGTAAAGACTGCGAATATCACAAATGCAAAAATTTCAAATGTGGCGAATGTGGCAAAAGTTGCGAATGTGGCAAATGTAGCAAAGGTTGCAAATGTCGTTAATGCCGCGAAGGCTGCGGGTGCAGCTAATCCCCCAATGAACCCAGCACCGGCAATGCCTAAATTATCAGCTGGAGGATTAACAAATATATTACGCTTATTGACGTTAATCGTCCAAACGGCCAGACTGTTTAAGCTTTCCAATACCGGAGTAAAGCAAATGCAGGAGGACCTAAAGAAAATCGCCGAGCTGGAGGAAAAGGTTAATCAGCTGCAGGATAAATTGAACGGTAAGGGCAAGCAAGGCGGGGGGGCCGGGGGCGGGCTTTTGGACAAAATCAAAGGGTTGGCCGGCCAGTATTTAAACTTCGATACGTTCAAAGAGCTCGGAGGAAAAGCCCTGTCCGGCGGAATGGAGCTGCAGAAGCTGCAAGATACGTTTAAGGCAAGAACCGGTGACGATCAAGTAGGTACTGCGATGTTTCAAAAGTTCAAGGCGGATGCTGTCAAGTCGGGTGTGGACGTCAATGAATTTTTGAAGGGAACGTTATCATTCTTTCCTCAGACCAAGAACACGAATCAACTTGAGAAAATCAATAATTTGGCGCTTCGCCTAAATGCATTCGATAACGAGGGTAAAGGACTGGGGGATAACATCTCCGTACTGAAAGAAGCGATGAGCGGAAATACCGCTTCGCTGGCAGGGCGTTACAACATGTCCGAGGCAAGCATTAAGGCTTCAAAAATTGAGGATCTCGGAAAAGCCGGCGATTTGAATGGTTTTATAAATGCTTTTGATAAACTGCTTGAAAAGGAAAATATGGGAAAGAAAGCACTTGAAACGATGTTAGCGACACCGGCCAAGCAAGTGGAGGCGTTGGGTAACCATTTCCAAACATCTCTCGCCACTGCTGGCCAAGGGGCATTACAAGCTCTGCAGCCTCTGCTCGCGACACTCAACACGGCATTCCAGGAAGGGAAATTTGACCCGTTTTTTAACGCACTACAAGCAGGCTTGAACGTAGTTGCTTGGCTCGTAACGTCTTTAGTGGACAGATTCCTGCAAGTATCCGATGCCATTCAAAGTAATTGGTCCACTGCCAGCAATATTATCCTGGCCGTTGCTGCAGCCATTGCTACCATGCTCATTCCTGTACTATGGGCCGCGCTTGTTCCCATATTGGAGCTGGCTCTCGCAAGCTGGCCCATCCTATTAGTAGCTGCTGCTGTAGGAATATTGGTTTATTATCTTTTAAACTGCGGCATTACTGCAGAGCAAATTGTCGGTGTTATAGTAGGGAGTTTCATGGTGCTATATGGAGTAGTATGGAATATTGTCGCCATGCTATGGAACGTTTTCGCGAGCTTTGGAGAAGGTCTAATCAATATATTTATAGACTCGACTTATTCCGTGAAAAAACTGTTCTACGATTTAGCTGTGACATTTGGCGGCTTCCTAATAAGCATGGCTCAGGGTGTTGAAGATTTCGCGGGCGGTTTTATGACAACCATCCTGAAGGGTATAAATGGAATTTTGAAAGGCTTTAATTGGCTGGCAGATGGAGTAAACAGCATGTTCGGACTCAATATCGGCCAAGCCAAGCTCTTTGATGAGAATAACATTCATGCCATCAGCGATAGTATGAGGGATATGATGGACCAGCTTGAGAAGCCTGTCAGTGACAAGGACGTAGCTGTCATAGGACGGATGGATTACAAGGATTTGAAGAACGAATTCGATTTTGGCTATAGCAGCGGAGCGACCCTTGTCAATAAGCTGTCTTCACTGCAAGGCTCCCTTGACCCTAACAAGCAAACCTCTATCCTGGACGGTTGGAACCAAAAAAACAATAATATCGACAGGGTTGGCGTCGTCGGCCAGATCGATGATACGGTTGACGTAACGAGCGAGGATATCAAGGTGATGCGGGACCTGGCGGAAATGCAAAATATCCAGAACTTCGTTACTTTAACCCCTACGGTTCAAGTCACAACGGGAGATATTAATAATCCGACCGATGTGAATGAGATGATTCGCCGTATTGAAGACGTTATGGTAAGAGAAATTTCTAACTCAGCCCAAGGAGTATATGGGTAATTAGTAAAAAGCGCACCCTCCAGGGTGCCTTTCTTTTTTATGTAGGAAATAAAGGAAAGGAGTGCAGCTATTGAACAACTACAGAATATCGCTGAGCTGGAACAATCAAGCGGAAGGGTTCCAATTACCCGTAAATCCCGAGTCTCTGGACGTCAAAGAAGAAGGGCAGGGGAAAACCTACAATATTGTCGGCAGGGGCGGAGGCACGGATGAGACTCGGGCGGGCGAGATCAATGTCATCAAAAACCCGAAGCTGAAGGAAGTTAGTTTCAGCAGCTTTTTCCCTAATCAGTACTACCCTTTTGTCAATGAGGAAGTCACATTATTTGTGCCTATGTATTATGTTAACCTGATCCGAAAATGGATGGAGAGCAAGCACCCCATCCGATTTATTTTCGCGGGAGATTACAATGCTTTGGCCAAGGCAAGCGGCGTTACGGGATTATCAGACCTCAACTTCCCTGCATCTATTGAATCCTTCGAATGGAAGCAATCGGCAGGATCCTCCGGCGATATTGAATACACCTTGAAGCTTAAGGAATATGTATTTTATTCAGCACGCGGTGTAAGCACAGTGGAATTGGAAAATGGAGAAACGGCAATAGTGCAGCAGCAGCCGATGCGCCCGGACGAGCGGGTTAAACCGGAGACGTACACTTTAAGGGCGGGGGAACAGCTGAGGGAAGTAGCAAAACGTTTGTTTGGTGATGAAAATAGATGGACTGAGCTTCAAGCATTTAACGGAATTACAAACGATAAGGTTATGGAACTACCGGCAGGTACGTTGGTAAGAATTCCACAGTACTAGGAGGTGGTCATAGATGTTAGAGATTATCCTGGATAATCGGGACGGTCATTTGTGGGATGTCTCAGGAATCATTTCTGATGCGACCTATAAGACAAGCCGAAAGGGCAGCGCTTCTACTTTTGAGTTTACACTGATTAAAGGCGGCTGGTACGAGGATAAGGACTTTAAGTACAACGTCGGCGATATAGTCCGCGTACGCAAGGATGGCGTCAAAGTATTCTATGGGTACATTTTTGTGATTAGCAGCGGCCGGGACGAGGAAGTCAAAATTACGGCATATGATCAAATGCGATACCTGATGGTCAATGATTACCTTCTAAAATCCGACATGACGGCTACGGAGGTCGTACAGCATTTTGCAGATAAATACCAGTTGAAAACAGGCACGCTGATCGATACCGAGTATAAGATTCCGAAGATATCGGAGGATGGCGTGAAGACGATGGATATTATTTGCAAGGCTATGGACAATACGCTGCTCGGAACCGGCAAACAGTTCCTGCTTCTGGATGACTTCGGCGAGCTGGTTATCCAAAACGTTGAGGATAGGGTGCTTAATCTATCCCTAGGTGACGGAAGTCTTCTGTACGATTACAAGCAAAAAGTAACCATCGAGAATTCATACAATATGGTTGTTCTCGGCCGGGACAATAAGGAGCTTGGAAAGCGCGAGCTATTTATAAAACAGGACAGCAGCAATATCGCCAAATGGGGACTGTTGATGCTGTACCAATCGGTGGACGAGAAGATGGACGATGACCAGGTGAAGAAGTCGCTGGCCAACTTGATGAATCTTAAGAATAGAGTGGGCAGAAGCTTTCAGGTGGAGGCTATTGGGGATATTCGCGTAAGAGCCGGCAGCTATTTATCTATTAACATTGCGGAAGAGGGGATTAACATGAGGTTTTTGGTCAATGAGTGTACGCATAAATTTGAAGGCAGCGACCATTCCATGTCACTCGACCTGTTTGATATCAGAATGGATGACCCTAAGGTGGTGATTGAGAAATGAGATTATTAGATTTAATCAAGCAGGCGGGGGCCGATGCGGTTCATGCCGGATATCCCGTCTCCATATTTACAGGAAATGTAACACAAGTAAATCCTCTAGAAGTGAGCTTCGATCCGCAAAGAGAGCCGCTTACGGAGGATTTTTTGCTTGTTCCGGAAAGCCTTACCCCTCTGCAATTGGATTTGAAGCATACGCATTCCATTAATGGGGGAAATACGGAAGAAGCCCTTGCCGAACCTATCGTCATTCGAAAAGGATTGGAAGCAGGCGATGTGGTGCTCCTGCTTAGAATGCAGGGCGGGCTTAAGTTCATCGTTCTGGATAAGGTGGTGGAGGGATGATTCCGCAAGGCGGCATATTAGGCAAGGTGACTCAAACCGTACGGCAGCCCGGCAGGACCTACCGGATCGATCCGGGTTTGAAGAGGATCCTGGGTATGGTAGATGGTTTGGAAGCCGTAAAGCAAGCGGCATTAAAAATACTGGCGACGGAGCGGTTTGAACATATCATCTATAGCGGAAATTACGGCAGTGAATTTTCCAATATTCCGGGACGCAGCCCGTCCTTTGTTCAAACCGAGCTGAACAGGCGAATCCGGGAAGCATTATTGCAGGATGACCGGATCAAAGACATTCAGCACTTTGAAGTCGAGATAAACGGGGATGACATTACGGCTTCCTTTACGGTTGTTTCACTGTATGGGAGTGTCGCATTAACCAAGGGGGTTGGAGAAAGTGTATGAGCATCAAACATTTCAAGCCATTTTAAATAGAATGCTGGACCGGATTCCTTCGGATATAGATAAACGGGAAGGCAGCATCATTTATGATGCGCTGGCACCGGCCGCATGGGAACTGGCAGGATTGTACACCGAGCTGGACATTAACCGTAATCTCTCCTTTGCCGACACAGCGGCAGGAGATTATCTGGAGCGTCGTACGCTGGAATTTGGAATTGAACGCAAGCCTGCTACAAAATCTCTTCGCAAAGCGTTGTTCTATGGCTCGGGCAATGCTCCCTTCGACGTGCCTATCGGCAGCCGATTCTCAGGCAGTTCACTGAATTACACCGTCATTCGAAAGCTTGCGGCCGGTGCTTTTGAATTGGAGTGCGAGACGGCGGGAGCGGCTGGAAACCAATACTACGGTACACTGCTGCCTATTAATAATTTATCCGGGCTGGCCAAAGCAGAGCTTTCGGAAGTGCTCGTGCCCGGCGAGGATGTGGAAAGCGACGCTTCGCTACGGAAGCGGTACTTTGCGACCCTGAACGAGCAGCCCTTCGGAGGCAATGTTGCCGATTATAAGAAGAAGATCGGGGATATCCCGGGCATAGGGGGAGTCAAAGTATTTCCGGTGTGGCAGGGCGGAGGGACGGTGAAATGCACTATTATTTCTTCCGACTACAGCTCACCGTCTCCCATGTTGGTTAACGATGTCCAGACCGCTATGGATCCAACCGTTAACAGCGCGGAAGGGCTTGGGTTTGCCCCTATCGGACATAAGGTCACCATAGCTGGAGTTGAGAATGTCACTCTCAATCTAGAAACAAGCCTTACGTTAGAAAATGGCATGACATTGGGACAAGTTCAAGCTGAAATCGAAGCGGTGCTCGAAGCATACCTGTTATCCTTGCGGCAAGCGTGGATGAGTGAATCACAGCTTGTTATCAGGGTCAGTCAGATTGAGGCGCGAATTCTGACCGTACCTGGTGTTACGGATGTATCCAATACGATGCTTAATGGAGCCGGTGCTAATCTGACATTAACGAGCGAGCAAATTCCGGTGCTTGGGGTGGTGAGCTTGTTTGTCTAAGCTGATTCATTACTTACCTGAGTTCTATGAGGAGATAACCGATTTCGCGGAGCTTGCTACAACGGAAGATGCGGAGCTTGACGCTCTAGCCGAAGCCGTTCAAAGGCTGCTGGATGACCAATTCGTAGATACGTCCAGCATCCAGGCTATCAAACGCAGGGAGCAAATGCTGGGGATTCGAGCTGACTCAACGACAGAGTCCCTGGATTTCCGGCGCAGAAGACTGATCAACCGCTACTCCACCAAGCCCCCCTTTACTGCGCGTTATCTACAGACCCGATTGGATGTACTTGCCGGCGAGGGGCGTGCCACCGTGGAGATCGACGAGCAAAATTATATTCTCAAAGTAACATTTGACGTTCCGGACGCCGCCTATTTTAAAGAGATCGAATATACGATTCATACGATTAAACCGGCTAACATTGTCTACCATCAATCGACCTCGTTACTCGATACTATCGTGTTACAGGAGCATGTGAGTGCTACGCCACTAATTCGCGGAACCCGGTTAGGGAGCGGCTGGAAGCTGGGTCAAACGCCATTTGCAGTAAAAGGGCAGGAGGTGCAGTTAGTATGATACCGACGACATATTTGTCTGAACTGGCTTCATTTACGAATAATCGGATTGCCAAGGTTGTTGTGAATGAGAGCTATGCGATATCCAGTTTTTCTATAAAGCAAGTGACGGCCGGCACGGTTGAAATGGAGTATGTTATCCCTTACGGCTCCGTAACGGAAGTGACGCTTATCGAGCTAAAAAGCCAAGATGACGCCGTCATTAGCTCCAACGCCGTCTATGTGCCGATTACCAGCGACACGATTATAAAGCAAACGATAGGAATCAAGGAGGTATAGAACGTGACGTATAACGCAAAAACGAATTGGAAATTTGAGGAGATTGTGACGGAACATGATATGAACCGTTTGGAGCAAGGGATTAAGGATGCTCACGCGGAAGGAATTGATAGTCCTGAGCCGACGGCTCTGAATTTACGATATGGTACCCAGGTCGTCCAGTCTGACAGGGTAGCTCCATATAATGTTACTGGTTTTAAGGGGCGTACGCTTATAAATTTGCTTGGTCAGGATGGTGGATTTGAGTCAATATCACGATATTTTGCATACCAATCATCAATAGCACTGGACCCCACAAATACCACATCTGGAATGAATGGACTAAAAGTCACTGTAGCAACGGGCTACCCATTGGGAGCTGGAGCAACTAATTCGGCCTACCAATTTCATGCAGGGAGGAAATATATCTTAATCGGCGATGTTAAAAATGGGAACGCAACAGGGGTACAAATCCAATTAACATCGCTTGTACCTAGTGGTATTGGTGTTATACCACCTGTTACGGATACTACCAAATTCACCACTGTTTATAAAAAATTTTCTCCGACGGAAGATACTCAAACATCCGGTTTTAATGCAATCACTATTGGGGAACCGGGTACTTATGGATATTTTGATTCTTGTCGAGTATATGAAATTTCGGATGAAGAATACAATGAAATAGATAGCATGACAACAGAGCAAATCGCAGCAAGATATCCCTATGTAGATGATATGAAGTCGATAATGAATCCTTATGTAATAAAGTATGGGGAGAATTTGTTGCCTCCTTTTACAGAATGGGAAACAGGAATGCAGGGAACAAGTTCATATGTAATTATGGATCCTTACAAAATCTCGGTTACATCGAATGATTCTGTAAATGGAAGCTTTATTCGCTATTACGTGCCTGTAGCTAGAAACCAAACGTATTATTTCAGAGTAACAATAACGGGTGCTAACTTTAAGCCATATTATTATCTGTGTGATGCTTATAAACGGAGATTATCGAATAAACTAACGGGAGAATCCATAAACACTTTAAATGATACGATTTACTTAGAAATAGTCCTTAATACGCTAGATTCGTCTGGCACAGGGCTTCTAGGCACAGCAATATATTCTAATCCGACGCTAACTTGCGGTGAAATACCAAAACCGTTCAAACCACGTGAAGATAATTATTTATTCTTTCCAGGTCAATGGTGCTCCAATATTGATGGCTCTGTATCGGATCAACTATATCGTATAGGGCATGATTATTATAAACTAGCGAAGTTTAGAACAATGGATTTGGACGGCAATTTGCATTGGGTATACTCCCAAAAATCAACAGGCAAAAAACAAGTTAGGATTCCAATTAGTGGATTCATACCTTATGATTCGAATGCCCAGATAGTTAAATTTGATGGAAAAATTTTAACCAACCAACTTTCAACCGCTTGGCAAACATCATATCCAACCGATGCTTTTAATTTATGGAATGATGGACTTTTGTATATATCAATATCTAATGCGGATAGCGGTTGGGGCGATGATTTTCAACCATCCCAAGCTGAGATTCAAGCTTATTTTAACGGTTGGAAGATGTTCGATGGTTCTAGTGACGCGAGAAAACCATACACGTCTGGCACAAAGTATTGGGCAAAAATTAAATTCATCAACTCCATGAATGGGGATGCGGGTGGAACTGCAAATTGGACAACAACAACACCAACTTTTTCATACCCTGAGTGGTCAACGCCTTACAAACTTCAATATCAACTATCACAACCTCTATTTGAAAAAATTATTCCCGAAGGAGCTATCATGCTTCATGATGATCTGAACCAGATCGAGGTTGGTACAGGTGTCATAGTTAGAGAAAAGGCAAGCATACCTTATCGAGGAGATTTAGGATGGGCATACATTAATGACTCGATCGAACCACAATCGGCTCTTAAATACCGCGCAAAAAAAATTGTATATGTGCATAAAAATGAACAGGTAGATAAAGTTTGGACTATATCATCAACTGGCATGAAAATGACACCCTACCTTGGGGAGAGAGCTTATAAACAAATAGCTGAATATGACCCATCTGCAACCTACACTGTCACATATCTGGCTCTTGACCAGCACAGCCTAACATCCAATATTCAGGATGTGCAGGGGGAATATTCAGCTAACCTAAGGACAAATGTCGATACTTTAACTAAGAATCAGGCGGACATCGTGAAAAGGGTTAGTGTGCTTGAAAACACGAAAGCGCAGAAGGTTCAACCGCAATGGATTACATCAACATTGTTAAATGGCTGGGTTAACTATGGCGCCCCTAATCCGCCAGCAAGTTATTATTTGGATGATCAAGGGATTGTACATTTAAGAGGATCTATAAAAGATGGTGCCACGAATGCAGGGGTACCAATTTTTATATTGCCAAAAGGGTATAGACCCAGTCACTATCTTAGACTAGTAACATTATCGAACAATGGAACAGCTGAGGTTGTTTCAAGTGCATCTGTTGAAATAAACGGAGAAGTTCAGTTTAGAATGGGCGGAAATAACTGGTTTATTCTAAATGGTATCTCATTCCGAGCAGAACAATAAGGAGGACGCCATGAAAGAAGCAATTATTATCGATTTAAACGGATATATCACAGACGTAACGCTTGTCACAGATAATGTGACAGGCGTTTTTCCTATCTATAAGCAGTCTGGTCCAAAGGATAATTTTGAATCGGTTGAAACTTTCAAAGATACTGTACTGGAACAAGAATTAGTAGGTTATACCGTGGCTATTCCAGTGCCAGAAGGTCTTTATAAGCCTAGGTTCGATCTTGCTGCTTGGGAATTATATAACCAGCGATTAGATCTAGTGGCAAGGGGAGAATTTGAATTAGAAACAGATGGGTGTGAAACCGTGAACAAACCTAAAGCCCAACAGATTGCAACGTTTTGGGTAGAAGGGATAACTCCCGAGGAGTTGGCAGCCATCCGAAACCAGCAACCCTCTGAAACGGATACTGAGAAAATAACAAGGCTGGAAGCAGAGAAGGAGGATTTGAAAGCTAGACTTGGAGACATGGAGCTCGTCATGGCTGAGATTCTAATGGAGAGGGGGAAATAACATGGCAATGGCTATGGAGAAGATTCGCATTATCGCAAATGCCTGCTTGATTCGCTATGACGCTGGCGAAGGTTCCATAATTCAAATTGTGGATAGCTACAAGATGTCCATCGAGGATTCAGACTTGGTGGCTGAACAAATTCATACAAAGCGTCCTGAAATTCAAGTGACACGAAGCCCTGCATAAGCAGGGCTTTCTTAAATCCAAATGGAAAGAAGGGTGTATAACATGAAGTTACTTCATTACACTACAGGCGCCTTGGGCGCTTATTTTATGACGTGCTTTCAGTTCCTTTATGGTGATGAGCCTGTAAAATACCTTGTTTTAACACTGTATGTGCTGCTTATTGTTATGGATTGGATAGCCGGGTACAGGGCTTCATTGAAAGATGGATCCTATGCTTCTGAATATGGCATAGATGGTGCATTTAGATCCTTATTTCTCCTATTTGTTCCTGCTGCAGGCCACTTGGTCGATCAAATTATAGGTATGCCGATGGTTGCTTTTGGTTTTCTAACTGGAGCGGCTGGCTTGCATATTTGGAAGAGTATGACCGCAAATACGGTCAGGGCAGGGTGGGACAAGTGGGTTCCGGTTTGGGTGATGAACGCGGTGGCTGATGAAATTGAACATAAGATGGCTAGAGCAGCCAAAAGAGTAGAAGAAAAGAAGAAGTATTTGGATGGTGATGAATCATAGACAGGCACGAATTCATCTCCACTATCGCCCCCATTGCCGTGAAGCTGCGCAAGGAAGGATCACCGCTATTTCCTTCGGTGCGGATAGCCCAGGCAATGCTGGAAACCGGCTGTGTGCTGCACGAATGGAACAATCTCGTTGGCTTCAAAGTCGGCAGCGGACAGCCTAATGCCTACTGGCGTGGTCGAAGTGTTAGCACAACAACATGGGAGGTATATGACGGGATTAAAGTAGACGGAGTGCAGGCCAATTGGCGCGCTTACGATTGCATTGAGGATTGCTTTAAAGATCAAGACTTGTTATTCAACTGGAGCCGGTATGACCGGGTTCGGGCCGCTGGCTGCCCGCAGGATCAGACGAATGCACTATATTTGTGCGGGTATGCTACGGATCCGATGTATGCCTCCAAATTGAACAGTCTCATTACGAGCTGCGGGCTTGAACATTTTGATAAGGAGGCGGAAGAGCCGATGCTAGATGCTGATGTAGCCAATACAATTATCAACACGTGGATGGGGCCTGGCTGGCAAACATGCATGGACGCTAAGGCGGAAGCCGCGTTAAAAGGCGATGATGCTGCAGCGGCGCAGCACCAGCAGCAGGCAGATTATATTCATTGGCTGGCGAATCAATTACGAAGGGCCTCAGGGCAGCCAGAGGAATAAAATATCCATTCCACTGTTCGTTATTCACAGGTTATACACACTATAAACAGGCCCGAAACCTATACTGTGCATAACTTTTGGCAAAGATATAAACATATCCACAATCCTATCTATTCACAATTCTGACTTTACAGAACAAAGGTAGATAAGTTGCTGCTATTGCAAAATTTAAGTATTATTTGTATTATAATATATAATACAAAACTCGGAGGTGATGAACCCTATGCTTATCTCCTTGCAACTAGACAGCGAAACTCCTCTATATGAACAGCTGCGCAACCAAATCGTGATCGGTATTGCGACAGGGGAGCTTGCGGCTCAAGAGAAGCTGCCGACCGTTCGTCAGCTGGCCGATGATTTGGGCATCAATACGATGACGGTGAACAAAGCCTATTCGATCCTGAAGCAGGAAGGCTATATTGTCATTGACCGGCGGCATGGAGCTAAAGTAAGTCCCAGGATGCCAGAGGACGCTGAACCATCCGCGCAATTGGAAGCACAGCTTCAATTAATTATTGCGCAAGCAACGATCCAAGGGATGGACCAGTCGCGGTTCCAGATGTTATGCTCACAGATTTTTTCCAGAATGACTTACCGGCCTTCCAACGTATAAGAGAGAGGAGAGGATTACCATACTCACGGCGATTTTATGTGGCGCAGCCATTCTCATTTTCATTGTGGTATTAACAACTTACAAGCCCCAGGCTAAATACAGCAAAGGCATGCTGTTTGCCGTTACTTTGCCCGCTCACGTGATGGACGATGCGGATATACGGGGGATTCAAGCGAAGTTCAACAAGCGGCTGAACCGAGCAAGTATAGGAATGGCCGCGTTTATAATTCCATTGGCGCTGCTCCATGATTATTCCGCATACCAAGTGATTTATTTTTTTGTATGGCTTGTTACATTCTTTTTATGGACATCCGTTCTATTTCGTCATGCTTTCCGGGAAACACTTGCATTAAAACGTGAGAGGGATTGGTTCGTCGGCGCCAAACGGGTGCTTCGAAGCGATCTGCGTGTGGCGCATTTAAAAAACCAGCGTTCCGCGCCCCTATGGCTGTTCGCGATTCCTTTTGCCATGGCTATCGGTATGCTGCTTTGGGGAAAAGGCGATCCGAATCTGCTGGGCATCACCCTAAGCGTGTCCATCCTGACTCTCCTATTCTTTCTCGCTACACTCATGATGCGCAGAACCAAGGCGAAGGTATACAGCGCAAACAGCGAAGTGAATCTCGTCTTGAACCAGGCAAGGCGCCGGTATACGTCTTACTTGTGGTTGGTAATAGCGATTGTTGAGAATATTCACTTTTGGCTTATTGGCTTGTTTATGACTAGCAGCAATGAACCGATGGAGGGTGTATGGGTCACAGTTACCTTGCTGTTTATAGCGGTTCCTGTAGGGGTCATCTTGTATGTGTATCGCAAGATTGCATCCTTGGAGCGGGAAACATTGGAACAGGACGGCAAAATAATCTATACGGACGACGACGAGTATTGGAGCAATGGATTTACGTACCATAATCCTCAGGACCGGAGTATTTTGGTTCCGAAGCGGGTCGGGATAGGGGAAACGGTGAACACGGGCACTTGGGCTGGAAAAATTATCGTGGGAGGAAGCATCGGGATGGCGGCTGCTGTCATCATCGGAGTCTCGTTCATGCTGATCCGTTCCGAGCTGACCCCGCCTGTCCTAACCGTGACCGACGGGCAGAGAATCCAAATCGATTACCCGATGTATTCTTATGACTTTCAGCTGGCAGATATTAAACAAATGGACCTTGTAGATACGGTTCCTTCCGGGATCAAAACGAACGGGGAAGCGACGGATAAGCAGGCCCGCGGCCATTTTCGCCTCAAGGATCTAGGCAATGCAAGAATGTATATTTTCAAAAACAATCCGCCGTATATTCGGATCAAGCTGGATGAGGGCTACATTTTCTATAATGAGAAGGATCCGTCACAAACGAAGCAGCTATTCGAGCAAATTCAGGGACAAATAAGAAAGTAATAGGTCTTTTAATCGATCGGCTGCACTTGCGTGCCAGGCTCTTCCACTCGGCCGCGATACCAGCCGTTTCTTCCGTTATTTTTGGCCATGTAAAGGGCTTTGTCGCAAGAAGTGTACAGCGTCTCCGGCAATGTGCGCGGCTCGGGAACGACAGTGAGAACTCCCATACTAATGGTGTATTTCATCGGTAAATGAGAGCTCATGGGCCCATTAAGCGTCTCTTTTATCTGCTGGGCAACCTCGTTGGACCGGGTTTCGTCTTTGCCGGGCAGCAGAATGCCAAATTCATCGCCGCCATAACGTACGAACAAATCGTCCGGACCAAGAATCTGCTTGATTCGGGCAGTAAGATCTTGAAGCACTTGATCCCCGGCGTTATGGCCGTAAGTATCATTAATGGCTTTGAACCAGTCGATATCGAACAGCATATAAGATAGCGGCTGTTTCCTCTTGGCATAATCGTTGAGATACTGAACTGCATGGGAAGTGAACGTTCGACGGTTCAGCGTGCCTGTCAAATCATCATAGCTTGCGAGGCGGATCAGCTCCTGGTCCGCTTTTTCTTTTAGCAGCAGAATAAATCCCGTGTTCCCCAAAATCATCACGATGTAGAGAGCCAGGAACGCAATCGTCTGAAAAATTCCGGGGGTAAACAGGCTGCTCTTTGGAGGGGCAAGCAGAGCAACGGTTCCTCTAACCATAGAGGAAGCAATAACAAAAAGATAAAGGTATCCCATAATCTTCATAAGCAGGGTATGGGCCTTTACGACGACCAGCCGGTAGACGGGGAATACAATAGCCGCAGTTATAAAAGAGGAGTATGCAACTCTCCAATTTTCTTTGTTATACAAGAGCACTATCAGCTGGAATCCAAGGATGCTTAGGACCGTCACGATAAAATATATCTTTCGAGTCGCTGGGCGAAGCTCTTTTTGCAGACTCATAATGGCTAAGATCTCAAAGGACGCTCCAATAAACAGGATGGAATTGGCAAGGGATATCGACAGCAAGTCGGGAATTTCTCCGCGGAATGCCTGAAGAAACCAAGTCGTGGTCTGAGCGCATTTGGCTAAAAAGAAGGCTTTGACGGTAACCTCTTTGGCGTGATCATGCCAATAAGCGCTTATGAGGATTAAGGTAAATAAATGTCCGATGCCTAGAGCGATAAAGATTGTTTTTGCGTCCAAGAGCCAATCCATTAGGAGCCACCATCTTTTGAGGGGAAATGTCTAGCCATTTGAGTATAACAAAGTCCGGGACTCTTATATACCTTTGTTTCGGGGCGGCTCCGCAACGGGAAATGGATTTCCCGACAAAAAAAGACATCCTATGGATGTCTCGCAGCATCACTTATTTCGGCTACAGCTGGATGGTCCCATTCGCAGACCGGGCCGACTCCTGTAAATGATAGGTTACCGCAGAGGCGGCTGCTTTCGCTTTGAATACCGTACTCATATCGAAAATGAGCAGCTTCGCCGGTTCTCCGGGAAGTCCATACTGTATGGCCAGATACCGGCCTATCCTTTTCGTTGCTTCAGGAGTGAGATAGCCGTAGTTGTTGGACAAAATGGATTGCGTCACCGCAGCGGCCCCTGTGATTTTATATAGCGGCAGCTCAAAATATTTGTTTTTCCAATCTATAACAACCTTATCCGGTGTAACATATATTGCGGTCATCGCGGTCTGCGGAATCTGTGGAATGCCGTACTTATGAAGGCATGAAAAGCTGCTGTGTGCCCCCATTCGATACTGCTTCCCAAGCCGTTTGTTGTTCACATAGGTCATGATAAGCCATATGGCGAGAGCAATGATGAACAAACCTTGGACGACAGGGAAATCGTCGACGATAGGAATTCGAAAGCCATCCTCAATGAATCGCGACAGGACGAACGCAGCCGCAAACAAGATCACTGTGATGAGAAGGTTTTGCTTGAACCGCCCATTCCATTGGATAAGGGATAGGAGGGTTTTGAATATAAACAGCAGGAAGAAAAAAGAGAATAATCCTAAAAAGACATGAAGGATAGAAAACATGATACAAACATCCCTTCGGATCCTTGGTGACATTATACTCATAATAGCAGGTTGATAATAATTGGTAAACGCTTCCTGACGGGGTAATGGATAAATTAGTTGAAAAAGAAGGAAATAGGGCGGTGGGTGTAGAAATGGAGCGGATGCTGAACCTGCGCTATGTTCGTATAAGGGTCCGGCTGATTGAGAAAAGGATGTGATCGGAAATGGAAAACTCCAAATACGAAAAGCACTATTCGGAGCAAGGATTCTGGTCCAAGCTGAAAAAGCATGCGAAGGATGCCGGATCCAAAGTCGTTTACAGCGGGCTGCTCTTATACTATGCGCTTCAAAGTCCATCTACGCCGACAAAAGCGAAGATTCAAATTTATGGTGCGCTCGGCTATTTGATCCTGCCGATTGATATCGTTCCGGATATGCTGCCTGTCGTAGGCTATGTGGATGATTTAGGCGCTTTGATGCTGGCCATTGGTGCCGTTGCCATGAACATAGACAATTCCGTTAAGCAAAAAGCCAAAGAGAAGCTGAAGGATCTTTTCGGAGACGATGCCGTCAACCACCAGGACATTATTGATATCGACGCACACATCGTAGAATAGAAGATATTGGACAAGAAGGAGCACTGCACAGTGCTCCTTTTGCATGTGTAACGAATTTTCAGCAATGCGTTTGTTTAGTATACGAGCGATAGGACTCTACAGTCGAAAAGGAAGCTGGCCGTTTGTCGGACCGGCTGCCCTTTTTTACCAAATAGAAAATGTTTATAATGAATGAGATAGATCGAACCATCACCGGAGGTAGAAGCCATGAGGATCAAAAAAATCATTTCCGCAGCGTGCATTGTCGTTGGAATTGCTGTGATGGCCTACCCGACGGTGAATGACCGTTACGAGAGCTATAAGCAGCAGCAGATTTTAGAGCAGTGGCAGGAAAGCTTGCAGTATCTAGATCAAGCCGGTTCAGATCCGGAGCAGGAACCGGTAACGGTTTCTTTGCCTGCGCCCGTTCCATTGAGTACGGATATGGTAGAGGTCCAGCCCGCGCCATTGAAGGCGGAACCGACCCCAGTCCCTATATCTATCGGGCAGAAGAATGTGGAGGGCGTCCTCAAGATCGATAAGATCGACTTGAAGCTTCCTATCATCAAGAACGCAACGGCGGCCAATCTGAAGCTGTCGGTTGCCAGTATGGCGAATACAGGCAAGCCGGGTGAAATCGGCAATTATGCCATTGCGGGACATAGGAATCTTACGCACGGCAAAAATTTTAACCGCTTGGATGAAGTGACCGAGGGCGATCTCATAGAGGTAGATACGGGGAGCAAGCAGTATCGCTATAAGGTAGAAAGCAAGCAATACGTACTTCCCGAGGAAGTATGGGTGCTGAAAGGAAACGGCAAAGATCGGCAAATTACGCTAATTACCTGCCATCCTATGGAAAATCCGACACATCGCATCATAGTTAAAGGAAAATTGATAGAAGAGTGAGCATTTAGAACTAGAGAGGAAACAAATGGTATGCTATACTCATAGATAACCAAATAAGTTTTCGGTGCTTTCCACCGATAAAGGCAAATTCAGCGAAAGCTGGAGACGCAAAGCTATAGGGCCTTCCCTGGTCAATCTACCAGGATGGCAGCCAGTTACCGAAAGGAGAGTCTATGTTTCGTACATTAGGAGCATTGTTGCTGATCGCTGCGCTATTTCTGACTACGGCGCCTAAAGTTACCCAAGCCGCTGCCGGACAACCTGTTCTGGATAAGAGTTCTCTGAGCAACGGGATTATTAAGGTCCATTATGCGGATCCGGAGCATAAGGCGCTTGTGCGTGTAACCAAGGGTGAGGTCCAAATGGATTATAACCTGGTGGACGGGGCCTCCTACCCTCTGCAATTGGGTGACGGCAGCTACCATGTACTGGTTGCGAAACAGATTTCCGACAACAAATATCAAGTGATTTTGCAGGAAAATGTCGACGTGAAGACGGTGAATGAGCAGGCCGTGTTTTTGCAGTCCATATCTATAGCGAGCTGGAACGAGACGACCAAAGCTGTAGTGGAGGCAAAGAAACTAGCCGCGCATGCTGCAACCGATGAAGATAAAGTCAAAGCGATTTATGCTTTTTTGACGCAAAACTACAAATATAGTGAGAGTAAAGCGCAAACTGTAGACACAGGCTATACCCCTGACTTGGATAAGGTATACGAGGAATCCGGCGGAATATGCTTTGATTATGCTGCTACCTTCACGGCAATGGCCAGAAGCTTGGGAATCCCGACCCGATTGGTAATGGGATACGAGGTCCATGCCCCGGAGGTGTATCATGCGTGGAATCAAGTATATCTCAAGGATCTTCAAGAATGGGTCATTATCGACACCACCTATGACGCGTCCCGTGTACAAAGCGGGCAAGAGACAACTATGATAAAAAACAGTGCCGATTATGTTGTTACTGAGATCTATTAAGTAACATCCATTCGCCTAGCCGGCGGGAAATCGCAGCCTGAAGAATCTGCATTTGATGCGGGTTCTTTTTTTTGTGCAATCGAACGGCGGCCTGTTGTTCAGAAATTATTCAGATCGGTGATTTACAATGACTTCGGTAATGAAACCGTAGAAGGATTTATGAAATTAGACTACGTGAGAGGGGTGATAAGAAGGGTTTCATTCATAGTAAGACGAGGGAAGGGAAAAACATATGTGGAGGAAAAAAACCAGTGCGCTGCTGATCGCTCTATTGTTTGTTATCCAGAGCCTATCGGGAGTCGGTTGTTTGACTCAGGCCTTTGCCTCAGGCACTATTACCGGCAACATCATCAACAGCGTAACCATGACGGTATACGACAAAGCTGGACAAGTCGTCACCGGCAATGTATACGAGCAGGGCTCCAAGGTCCGATTGGATTACACCTGGTCCTTGCCTGACAACCATGGTTACCACAGCGGGGATACCTTTGCCTTCACGCTGCCGCAAGCGTTCTTGCTCTTCAATGATATCAGCGGGCCATTACGGAACGGTGATGAAGACATAGGAACGTTCAAGGTCAGCAAGGACAGTCACCAAGTGCTCATGACCTTTAACAGCTATATCGAAAGTCATAGCCAGGTGCGGGGGACCCTCACCATTGACACGCAATTCGACATCAAGACAGTAACAGGAAGCACGACACAAGTTATTAAAATTCCGGTTCAATCCGGAGAGCAGGTATTTACCCTTATCTTTAAGCCTAACGTCACATCGACCATCGGAAAAAGCGGTGTTCCTCAAGGCTTTAACCCTAAGAACATCGATTGGACGATTGATGTGAACAAGTCGCTGGATTCCGTGCAGCATGCGGTTGTCACCGACCCTATGCCGGCAGGCCTGGCGGCACCGGTAACGGTTGCTGTTTATAGCCTGAATGTAAACCTGGACGGCTCGGTAACCCAAGGCTCCTTGGTTGACGCCAGCAAATACAAGGTGGACACGACAGGAAATGTTCTGCAAGTAAGCTTTACGGATAACCCGATCCAAAGTGCATACCGGATACAGTACACGACTCCGATCACGGATTCCGGCGTAAGAACGTTCGTGAATACGGCAACGTTTGAAGGAAGCAACAAGCCGGCCTCTCAAGCTGAGGCGACGGTGACCATCCAGCGCGTGAGCGATCTGGACAAGCATCCTTCCAAGTATGACCAGGCTGCACAAACGATCGATTGGGCCATCCAGTACAACTACAACGAGAAGTCCATAGCACAATCAGAGGCCTATTTATTCGATTCTTTCAATGACTCGCAAGAATTG
This sequence comes from Paenibacillus sp. 32352, assembly GCF_002042965.1. Lineage (GTDB taxonomy): Bacteria > Bacillota > Bacilli > Paenibacillales > NBRC-103111 > Paenibacillus_S > Paenibacillus_S vulneris. The sequence goes on from NZ_MZNT01000020.1 coordinate 123,772, forward strand.
GTTACCGGCTCTTTCCACGTATATCCTGTAACGTTGGATGCTACCGGCAAGGAGCTTCTGGGCACGGAGCTGCCTGCCTCGGAGTATACGGTAAGCCCTGTAGCTGCCGCCGCGGGTAAAGCAGGCTTCAAGCTGCAGTTCAAGCATCCGGTGACATCGGCCTACAAGATTACGTATCAGACGAAAGGCGTCAACCGTGTGATTGACGATGCCACGATAACGAACAATGTTTATTCGGGCAGCGGGACTTCCGCAAATCCGTCCAAGCAGGATATCAAGCAAGCGGTTATCGTGAAAAGCGTTGGATCCGTGGATTATGCCGCCAAGACCGTCGCATGGAAGCTCACCATTAATGGCGACAGTCAGCCGATGAGCAGCATCAAGGTGACGGACACCTTCCCTAAAAAAGGGCTGCGCCTCATTCCTGATTCGCTCGTTGTGAAAGCCAAAGACGGCACGGTGATTCCGGCAGCCCAATATGCTGTGGACAGCAGCGTTCAACCGGATCAAGGGTTCATATTGAATTGGAAGGCCCCTCTTACGGAGCCTGTCACGGTAAGCTACACGACGGAATTCCATCCTGATTGGATCAGTCCTGCGGGGAGCACGATTAGTTTTATTAATGAAGCTCAAATCGACTGGATGGACGACGCTTCTAACGCAAGGACGAAAAAGGTTACCGCAACGTTCACTCCAAGAAACGAAGTGAAGCAAAACGGCTTCAAGAATGGTTCTTACAATGCTTCGTCCAAAGAGATCACGTGGACGGTAGGTGTCAATTACAACGGGAAACCCGTTGCGGGTGCCGTGATCGAGGATCTATTGGAATCGAAGCAGAAGCTGGTTGAAGGCTCCCTTAAGCTGTATAACATGACGATTCCTCCGAACGGAAACCCGTCGAAGGGGACGGTAGTCGATAGCACGTATTACAGCTATACGGTCGATAACAGCAACAAGCTGGCCGTGAAGTTCTTACAACCGATCTCGACACCGTATTATCTTGTCTTCAATACAAGTCTTGATGGAGAGCTGATAAGCAGCAGTGTCAGCAACACAGCGCAATTGTTCGACGGTACGAATCCTGTTTCCGGCAAGCTGACCGCTTCCGTAACGATCCCTCGAGGGGGAGAGTATGCAAGTAAAAACGGTAAGCAGGACGGTGACAAAATTAACTGGACGATCTACATTAACCGCGGGCAATCAACCGTTGCTGACGCCAAGATCATCGACACGCCTACGGATAACCAGCTGCTGTTACCGGATACCTTTCACTTGTATGCCACAACTATTGCGGCTGACGGAAGCCTGACCAGGTCGGCGGAGCTAGTAAAGGGAACGGATTATACGGTTGTCTTCCATACCGATGCTAACGGGAAGCAGACATTTGAGCTAAGCTTCAAGAACGAGATCCGTTCGGCTTATATTTTGGAGTACCAGTCACTCATCGTTGCCAAGGATCAGGAAACGGTGTCCAACAAAGTCAGCTTCAGCGGCAACAACGTAAGAACGGTGACCCAAGAAACGACACAAGATATTGTGGTCGGTGTCTCCAGCGGGTCGGGTACAGGCAGCGGCAAGAGAGGCTGGCTGACCATTGAGAAGACAGATTCCGCTGATAGCCGGTTGCATCTAAGCGGCGCGACGTTCGACTTGTATCGGAAATCGGGCTCAGAGTTACTGTATATTCAAACCCAGACAACAGATGCAGCGGGAAAAATCATATTTCCTAACCTGTACACCGGGGATTACGCCATAAAGGAAAAGGCGGCTCCAGTGGGATATGTTTTGGATACAACGATACATTTTGTAACTGTAGACTCTACAAATAGTAACATATTGCGCATATCGAATGTGAAGACATCAACTCCGCCGGTAAAGCCGCCAGTTGATCCACCGGTGAAACCGCCGGTAGATCCTCCGGTAACACCACCGGTGACACCGCCTGTGACGCCTCCGGTGAAACCGCCGGTTGATCCACCGGTGACGCCTCCAGTAACACCGCCAGTAACTCCTGGCGGCGGATCGTCGGATTCCGATTCCGGTGACTCGTCGGAGCCAACAAAGCGGCCGGATTCTACCGGGACGCCGGGTTCCTCAGGACCTGAATCGACAACGACGCCGGAAGCTTCAGCGAAGCCAGATCCTGCATCGGAACCTGGAGAAAAGCCAGGCACAGAACCAAAGCCTGAGACTCCTGCACCGCAGGAAGTGCCGAACCAGGATATGGCGATAGAAGGTAATATCAAGGTACCTCTGGGAGGCTCCCCGACTAGTGATGGGGACAACAACCAGCCGCAAGGGAACGAAAAGGCAACGTTAAATGCGGATGGAACGCCTGTAGAGACACTCCCCGTAACCGGGGAAGCCAGTCATCTATACGTGCAGCTGGCAGGCTTCCTATTGATAATCCTGGGCGCAACCCTAGGCCGGAAAAAGGTATTGAGAAGCAAATAAGTCAGTTGATTCTAGTATGGCATAGGTATGCCTGGCTGGGGTGACCCGGCAGCGCATAGATCAAGACGAGGCAGCGGCCATTTCCCTGTATCTGGTGGGGAGATGGCCGCTTTTTTTCTGTTGACAATCCAAATCCTTGAAGTTACAATCATTAACGATAATGATTCTCATTTTCATAAATTATGAAACGTAAGGAAGGCAAATGAGATGACCTCCGAGGCGAAAGAATTATATACCCAAAGTTTGGATATTGCATATGACGATCGACTGATCGTGAACGACTTGAATTTGTCGATCCCCATCGGCAAAATTACAGCGCTTGTTGGCTCCAACGGATCCGGCAAGTCCACTATTTTGAAGACCATGGCGAGGATTACCCACCCCAAGAAGGGACAAGTATGGCTGGACGGAAAGTCCATCCACGAGCAGCCGACCAAAGCAGTGGCGAAGCAGCTCGCTATCCTGCCTCAGAATCCTACGGCTCCTGACGGATTGACCGTGAGCGAGCTTATTTCCTATGGACGGTTTCCGCACCAGAAGGGCTTCGGCTCCCTCGGCAAGGAAGACTGGGATGTCATCCAGTGGGCGCTGGATATTACAGGGATGACGGAGTTCGCCGATCGTCCGGTGGATCAGCTGTCCGGCGGGCAGAGACAGCGCGCCTGGATTGCCATGGCATTGGCTCAGAAGACGGACATATTGTTCCTTGATGAGCCGACCACGTTTTTGGACATGGCTCACCAGCTGGAGGTGTTGAAGCTCCTCCAGAAGCTCAATGCGGAGGAAAACCGAACGATCGTCATGGTGGTCCACGATTTGAACCATGCGGCCCGCTATGCCCACCACATGGTCGCGATTCAGCAAGGCCGCGTCGTCAGCGAAGGGCCGCCGGAGCAGGTCATGACGAAGGACGTCCTTCGTCAAGTATTCGGGATCGAGGCGGATATTTTAACAGATCCCCGTACGGGCGTTCCGCTCTGCCTGCCCTTTGAGCTGTTTATTAAAAGCAAAGGAACGGCTGCCACATGAATCCAGGCTTCTTACATAGGGTGTTCAAGCAGAATCGGACCCGGGTGAAGGGCTCGGTGTTTGGTATTGTCCTGCTTTTATCGATTGCCGCTCTCGCATGCTCGATGTTTCTGGCCATCTCGTTCGGCGCGAAAGAGATGACCATCGGAACCGTATGGACCGCCGTCGCTCAATATAATCCGGCCTTGACGACGCATCAGATTATTCACGAGCTGAGGCTCCCCAGGGTGATTGCCGCCGCTGTCATGGGTGCAGCCTTTGCCGTTGCCGGAGCTTTAATGCAAGGCGTCACGCGCAACCCGCTGGCGGATGCGGGGATTCTTGGAGTCAATGCGGGTGCGACGTTCATGGTCGCACTTAGCTTTGCATTTTTTCCGAATGTGCCGTACACGGCCTTGGTGCTGCTGTCATTTGCGGGAGCGTCCTTGAGCGCCCTGTTTATTTTTGCGCTCAGCTCTACGACGGCCGGAGGCTTAACTCCTCTAAGGCTGACCATTGCGGGTGCTGTCGTTGCGGCCTTGCTGCACTCTCTCAGCTCCGGGGTCGCTATCTATTATCAGTTAAGCCAGGATTTGGCTTATTGGTATGCGGGCGGCGTAGCCGGCGTCAAATGGTCACAGCTGAAGCTATTGGTGCCCGTCATTACGGTGACGATCCTCTGGACGCTGCTGATGAGCCGGTCCCTGTCGCTAATCTCCTTAGGAGACGAGGTGGCCGTTAATCTTGGGGTCAAAACGAAGCGGGTAAGAATCTTAGCCATGATAGCGGCCTTGATTCTGGCCGGGGTTTCCGTATCGGCTGTAGGCTCAATCGGTTTTGTCGGCCTCGTGATTCCGCATATTTCCCGCAGGCTCGTTGGCGTCGATTATCGGTTCGTTATTCCGGTGTCCGCCGTACTGGGCGCGGTCCTGCTGGTATTTGCCGACTTGGGAGCACGGATGGTCAATCCGCCAAGAGAGCTGGCTATCGGCGTGATGGTTGCTCTTGTAGGCGTTCCCTTCTTCCTTTATCTGGCCCATAAAGAAAGGAGGAGCTTATAGCCATGCAGCACCTGCGCGCAAGAGAGAAGAAAGCGGTGACCGTCGGCTTTATCTTAATCCTCATTTGTTTAAGCGCGGTCATTATCAGCTTAAACACAGGCTCGATTCGGCTGTCTCCGTCAGCGGTGATCCAAACGCTGATTGGACGAGGCAGCCCGGACGATACGATGGTTTTGTTTGATTTTCGGCTGCCGCGTATTTTAATCACCATGCTGGCCGGGATCGGGTTGGGCATCTCGGGCGCCATTTTGCAGGGGCTCTCGCGCAATGCATTGGCGGACCCCGGTATTCTCGGCATTCATGCCGGCGCTTCGCTAGGCCTTATTGTTTTTGTGACTTATTTTAATACGATGACGGGCGCGATCGCGCTTCTGATCCCGTTATTCACGTTTGTAGGAGGCATGATAACGGCGGTGCTCATTGTTCTGCTGTCATATGACCGCCAAAAAGGCTGGCTGCCGGTCCGCTTAATCTTAATCGGAATCGCCATATCAGCGGGCTTTAGCGCGGCTACGCTCTTCTTGTCGTTAAGTCTTGACGATAAGACATACGCCTTTGCCTCCAGATGGTTGATAGGCAATGTCTGGGGGAAGGATTGGGTCCATGTGTATGCGCTGCTTCCGTGGATCGTAATCCTTGTGCCCTATGTGTTTTCCCAATCCAAGCAGCTAAATGCCTTATCGCTTGGCGATGAGCTGGCTGTCGGGATCGGGGCTTCGGTACGAAGACAGCGGCTCCTGCTGCTGACCGCCGCGGTCGCCTTATCGTGCGCCAGTGTGGCGATGGTGGGGGGCATCGGGTTTATCGGCTTGGTGGCGCCCCATCTGGCACGCCGCCTGGTGGGTCCGATGCATCAGCATATTTTGCCTATCTCAGGCTTGATCGGTCTTGTCATTCTGGTGGTGGCCGATACGATCGGAAGGTCCGTCTTCCAGCCTAACGCGATTCCGGCAGGCGTCGTAGTTGCCGCTGTCGGTGCGCCGTACTTCCTTTATTTACTCCGTAAGACCAAATAATAGCCCAATAAGGAGACGTTATGAAAAAGACACTATGGGTATGCAGCCTTATTCTTGTTCTGATTTTATCCGCGTGCGGCACCAATGCTCCCCAGCCAAACAAGGAAGCAGCCGGGGAAAAGCCCGCCGAAAATAAAGAGCCGCGGATTGCCTCGTTATCTATCCATTTGACGAATCATCTGCTGGCTCTCGGCATCACACCCGTCGGTTCTGTTGTAGGCGGGGACCTAAAAACCTTTTTGCCCCATGTCGCTGATCGTCTGAAGAATACGAAGCAGTTGGGGGTTGCGACGGAGCCGGATATGGAGGCTTTGCTCGCCTTGAAGCCGGATGTTATTTATATCGATAAGCAGTATGCCGGAGACATCGCCAAATACGAAAAAATCGCCAAAACCGTTTCCTTCGACCTGGATGAGGGAACCTGGAGAGATACGTTAAGAAAGGTCGCCAAGCTCGTTAACCGCGAACAACAGGCGGAGGATTTCCTCAAAGAGAATCAAGCCCAGGCGGAGCGGGTCAAAAAGCTGATTCAAGGCAAAATCGGCGATGGTACGGTTATGGCGGTACGCGTGACGGCCAAGGAGCTGCGGGTGTTTGGGTTTAGACGACCGATGGGGCCGATGCTGTTCGAGGATTTGGGTTTGAAGCCTGCCAAAGGGGTCGAGAAGATCAGCAAAGACAAGTCTTATGAGGTGATCTCGCAGGAAGTGCTTCCTGATTATGATGCGGATGCGATCTTTGTCATCGTTAATAATGAGGACGGGGCCAAAAAATTGTATCAGCAGCTGCAGTCCAGCCCGATCTGGCAGGGGCTAAAAGCGGTGAAAGCCAACCATATCTATCCGATTCCCGATCAGCCATGGCTGGACTACTCGGCGATGGGAAATAAAATGTCCTTAGATTACGCGGAAAACATGTTTTCGAAATAAGTTTGGAGAAAGCACCTGGCAGGTGCTTTTTTTAATCGCATGGGAAAATTGTAAAGCTAATGGTTTCATGCTGCTTTTCTTACCAACGGTCATTTTACTTTAATATTTGGGTGCGGGGCCTCTTAACAATATCGCATGTCCATCATCCCGAAGATGCTGAGAGTACCTGCGAGGTGCTCTCTTTTTCTATGCGATATAGGTATTATTTCCTATAAAAGTTCACGAAGATTTCCTATTCATTCTATGGAATAATCTTACTAGCTCAACAGCTATCGACACTATTTGTGAATCTATGATATCATTTAGTTCTTGATAAAGTGGTAACGTAGTAAAGTAAAATTAGTAAAAGGTGGTTCTTAATAGGATGAAACGTTTAGCAGCTATGGCCTTGGTACTTACCGCGGCAATATCAATCTTTACAGGATGCTCTGCTGGGAAGGAAGCTTCTTCCGCTTCGGGGGATAACAAGAAACTGGTTATTGGTATCGACGACAAGTTCGCACCTCTAGGCTTTAGAGATGAGAAGAATGATATCGTCGGTTTTGATATCGACTACGCGAAAGCGGCAGCGGAGAAAATGGGGACAACCGCCGTTTTTCAACCGATAGATTGGAAAACGAAAGAGTCGGAGCTGAGCAGCGGCCGGATCGACCTGATCTGGAACGGATACACCATTACCGATGAGCGCAAGCAAAAGGTATTGTTCACCAAGCCTTATTTGAAAAATGCTCAAGTAGTTGTCACTCTGGCCAAATCGAATCTATCCAAGCTGGATGACCTGACCGGCAAAGTCGTCGGGCTTCAATCTCTTTCTTCTGCGGCGGACGCTTTGGATGAAAGTCCGCTCAAGTCCAAGGTGAAAAATGTGACGGAATACGCGGACAACGTGCTCGCCCTTAACGATCTGAAAATCGGCCGAGTGGATGCGGTAGTTATCGATGAAGTTGTCATTGACTACTATATGTCGAAGGAGAAGGGCACCTTCAAGCTGATGAATGAGTCGCTGGCTCCTGAAGAATATGGAATCGGCGTGAAAAAAGGCAACGAAGCGCTGCTGCAGAAGCTGCAAAAGGCGCTGGATGAGATGAATCAGGACGGCACCGCAGCGAAAATTTCGCAAAAATGGTTCGGCGAAGATAAAGTATTGAAGTAGCACTTCGGATGAAGATAAGCGAGAACGGATTTCTTTCGGGGAATCCCGTTTTGCTTTTGGGGGAGTTTTTCTATGTCTTTGGATAAATGGATCTCAATGATTAAACCGATGCTGGAAGGCGCTCAAATGACGGTCCTCCTGTTTCTGATTGCGATCGTAGTATCGATCCCGCTGGGGTTCCTGCTTACGTTAGCGGTCAAAAGCAGCAGCAAGCCGTTATCCTGGCTCGCTCACACGTATATTTACGTCATGCGCGGTACGCCGCTGCTGCTCCAGCTGCTGGTCATCTGCTTCGGTCTTCCGATGATCCCGGGAATCGGCGAATATTTGGTGCTGGACCGGTTTACCGCAGCCTGCGTAGGCTTTATTCTGAACTATGCGGCGTATTTTGCGGAGATTTTCCGCGGGGGCTTGCTGGCTATCGATAAGGGCCAGTACGAGGCCTCCCAGGTGCTTGGCTTCAGTAAATGGCAGACGCTGACGCGGATTATTTTACCTCAGATGTTTCGGGTCGTCCTGCCGTCGGTATCGAACGAATCCATCACGCTGATCAAGGATACCGCGCTGCTGTATGCCGTTGCGGTTCCCGACCTCTTGCACTATGCCCAGACCGTGGTGAACCGCGACTTTACGATCGTTCCTTTCTTTGTCGCAGGTATCATTTATTTGATCATGACGCTTCTGTTAACCGTATTGTTCAAATGGCTGGAAAGAAGATTTAAATTTGAATAAAAGGACTGGCTGATGTGGCTATCATAGAAGTATCCAATCTTACGAAATCCTACGGCACTCTGGACGTGCTGAAGCAAATGTCGTTTCAGGTCAACAAGAACGATGTCGTTGCGGTCATCGGTCCTTCCGGCTCGGGAAAAAGTACGATGCTCCGCAGTCTGGTCCATCTCGAAGAGATCAACGGCGGTACGATCAAGATCCATGGGGAGACGCTGGTCAATAACGGAGTCTACGCCAAGCCCCAGGAGATCAAACGGATCACGGCTAGGATGGGAATGGTATTTCAGCATTTCAATCTGTTTCCTCATCTAACGGTCAAGCAAAATTTGGAGCTGGCCCCGAGAATCGTCAAAGGGGAATCCGCCTCGGACATCGCCAAGCGCAGCTCGGAGCTGCTCGCCAAAGTCGGCCTGTCCGGCCGCGAGTCACAGCTTCCGTCGAAGCTTTCCGGCGGGCAGAAGCAGCGTGTCGCTATTGCCCGGGCCTTAATGATGAATCCGGACATTTTGCTGTTTGACGAGCCTACCTCGGCATTGGACCCTGAGCTGACAGGTGAGGTGCTGCAGGTAATGAAAAATCTTGCTGAGGAGCACATGACGATGATAGTCGTTACTCACGAGATGGGGTTTGCCAAGGAAGTGGCTAACCGGGTCATGTTCATGGACCAGGGAGAAATTATTGAATCCGGCTCTCCGGAGCAAATTTTCGTCCATCCGCAGTTTGACAGGACCAGGGCTTTCTTGAATCACAGCCTGAAATAAGGGATAAGCGCGGGCTTTCGGGCCGGTGCTTTTTCTTTTGGTGCTGAGCAAGTTGAAAGCGCATCCAGAGAATGAATAGAATTATGATATTTTTGGATAGCAATCTGTTATCTCCTCTCCTTTATGATGAGAATGTGCCATGTATGCAGTGGTTGGGGTTCTCAAGCCAGGCAAGGTCTGGTTTCACAGTCTTCGTCTGCCGGGATGGACTCACGGAGCCGTCTGGAAGCCTCCGACAGAGAACACCTGATGAAGTAAAGAGGGGAGTCTATATCATGACAAAAAGAAAACGCTTACTATTATCTTCGCTGATGGCCGCTGTTTTGTTAACGACAGCAGCATGCGGCAGCGGTGGAGTAACGAAGGAATCCGAGCCTGCCAAAGGTCAGGACAATGTAAAACGCGAGCCCGTCGAGATAACGTTTTACCGCCCGAATAACGGAACGACGGAAGAGCAGTTTATGGATTTGATGGGGAACGCGATCAAGGAGAAGTTTCCGTTCGTTACACCGAAGTTTATCCCTTGGGGGAATGGAACGAAGATGGAGGAGGTTATCTCAGCCGGAGTGGATATGGACATTATCCTCCTGTCTATCGGCTACTACCCTCAATTTCAGAACCTGAATTTGTCAACGGATTTGACGGAGTACATCAAGAAAACCAATTACGATACGAGCCGTCTGGAAACGACGACCTTCGATTTTATTAAGCAGTTCGGCAGCGGAGGCAGGATCGACTCGCTTCCGATCTTTACTACGGCGGAAGTCCTGATGTACAACAAAGATATTTTCGATAAATTCGGCGTGCCTTACCCTAAGGAAGGCATGACCTGGGATGACTTGTACGAGCTGGCGAAGCAGGTATCGCGTACGGACGGAGGCGTTCAATATTACGGCTTCCTGACCTCTGTCAGCCATATGCTGAACACCAACCAGCTGTCGCTGCCGTTTGTTGACAGCAAGACGAATCAGCCTGCGATAAATACGGAGCCGTACAAGCGCATGGCCGAAAATTTCGCGCGTTTTTACAATATTCCGGGAGCGGAACTACCGAAGGAAAAGTACGGCAAAGAAGCGGATATGTTTACAAAGGATAAGAACCTTGCCATGTACGCCTACTTTAACAGTACTATGGTCAACGCCGCGAAGGATATGAATATGGATGCGGTGCCTCTCCCGACCTTTAAGGAAGCTCCGGGAGTCGGATCCCAGATGTACTCGACCTTCGCTAGCGTTTACAGCAACAGCAAGCATAAGGACGTCGCCTTCGAAATATTGGCGTACCTGACATCGGATGAAATGCAGGTGAAGTTTGCCAAGGATGGCACCGGAATGCCGATTGTTAAAAATACAAAGCTGCTCGATTCGTTTGGTCAAGACTTGCCGCAGCTGAAGGGCAAAAATATTAAAGCGTTCTACCCGGCTAAACCGGCGCCTGTATCGCCCAGAACGATTTATGACGACCTGGCGTCCAAATATGCCGTTACGGCGCTTAGGGAGGTCGCACAGAAGGTCAGCGACGCGAATACCGCATTCCGCAAGGCGGAGGAGCAAGCCGCCAAGGATATTCAAGCAGCTATGAAAAAGTGACAAATGCTTGGACGTCCCCCGGCAGGGAGCAGGGTTCGTGGCTTAGATAAGAAATCCCCTTAACCTGCTTCTATGGCGGCCGGTTAGGGGAATTCTTTCGTTCAATCAAATTAAGAAATTAAGCCTGCTTCGCATAGGCCTCCGGGGTTTTCCCGACAGTAGCCTTGAAGTCTTTGATGAAATGGGATTGATCATAGTAGCCCAGCTTGAGCGAGAGCTCCAGCAGATCCAGCTGCTGCCCCCGGTCCATGGCTTCGGCCGCATTTTGAAGCCGGTATAACTTGATGACGGTTTTGGGGCTGAGACCGACGTACTGCTCGAACAGACGCTGCAGCTTTCTTTTGTTCATAGCGAAGCATTCCGAGACCTGCTCTACCTTGGTGATCTCGCGCTCCACCGCAATCCGGTCAACAATCTGGTTGACCAGAACGACTTGCTCATCCTGCTCCGGCAGCTTCGGCCGAAGAAGGCCTTCCAAGAGCTCAACCATTCTTGTTTCATCGCTTTGGGACAGGAGCAGCTCTTCTGCCTCCCGGGCCTCGATCCCCAGCATGTCGTGGACAGCCATAGGCTGCTGAAGGGCTTCGGACACCGGCTTCTTGATGAAGGGATAAAAGCCGCCGGGCTTGAATTTGGCTCCCACGACACAGCCTTTTCCTTGAAGCAGAATGGAGTAGGTTTGCTTCGCGGCTGCGTAGACGGCCGAACGGCCGGATTGGAAGAGCAGGTTCACGCAGGGATTCGGAACTACGCTCTGCAAATAGGGCTCCTGGCCGGTTAAATCCCAGCTGGCAATCCAGTAGTGCTTGACGAAAAAACCGATATCTTCCGAAGGCGTGTAACGGTTGAGAACATATTTTGCCTTGTCAAAATTCAGAATGCCCATGCTGGGCTTCGTTTCGTGCCTCTTCATGATACGCTCACTCCTGTTCACGTTATGCTGCGGATGGGCAGGCGGGCATGTCGCGTTTTTACAATACATGAATGCTTGGACAAGCTATAGTTATATTAAAGCATATTACTTCGTATAAAGGAGTGGGATGATGGAACTGAAATACGAATTTTATATCGGAGCTTCCCCTGAACAAGTGTGGGATATCCTTGTGACGCCGGAAGGAACGCGCAAAATCTTTTTTGGCAGCGAGCTGCAATCGAGCTTTCAAGTCGGGGAGCCCTTTCAATATGTAGGTCCCGGCAATGATGGGGATGAAACCGTGCACGTGTATGGGACGATCCTCGCGTTTGAACCGAACCGCCTGTTCAGCGTCCTTGAGCATCCGGGGCCGTCCTATTATCCTAACCATGCCGAATTGGAATCGAGGATTACGATGACGCTCGAGACGGTCGGAGAATGCACCAAGCTGACGCTGGTGAACGATCAATGGAGTGAGAACCATCCGTCGTTGAAAAATACGTCCAGCAGCTGGTGGATGATCCTGAGCAACATCAAGACATTGGCTGAGACGGGGAAGACGCTGAATTTGGGCTGGTAGGTAAGGCGTCCTTAAGGACATTTGTCTGTTGAGAAACCAATGAAGACTGAAAATATGCCAATATAATTCCAATGGGGTATCCCCCTCCGGCCGCTGTTGAAACCCGTGAAATTTGATTAGTTTTAGCGGTATTTTCACGGATTTCAAAGGCGGACGTAAACTCCTCCGAGGCATACCCCATCTCCATATTCGGCATAATTCCAGCAATACAAGATTTCTCAACAGACTTCAGGCGTTCATAAGAACGCCTTTTTGTTGTCGAGGAAATTCAACGGGAAACGAAGGAATCGGTCGAGAACGCGGAGAAAGTGACCAAGGATGTAGAAGGCGGGCTGCAGATATCCAACGAGGCCATTTATAAGTTCGAGCAAATACTGGGCAGCATGAAACAAACAGCCCCTCATATTGACGAGGTATCAGCCATTACCGCGCAGATTTCCGCCGGAGTGCAGGAGGTCACGGCGGTCGCGAATGAGCTAGCTCTTATTGCGAAAGGGAATGCGGCGACGTCGGAGGAGGTTGCGGCATCGGCGGAGGAGCAGCTGGCGTCGATGCAGGAAATTTCGGCTTCCGCGCAAAATCTGGCTTCTTTGGCGGAGGAGCTCAAGGCGTTGATTCAGAAGTTTACGTACTAAGGTTATTTACACAAAAGGCACGGATTCTGCGGTCTGTGCTTTTTTTGTCGTTGTAGAATATAAATTTTGGGGGGACATGGCTACCGGAGCGGGGACGGTCTCGGCTATTACGGCGGCAGGCATTGTGGGGCCGCTCGTTCCTACGTTCCATGTGGACCCTGCGCTGATGGTGCTTGCCACCGCTTCCGCCAGCAATACGATTACGTATGTGAACGATGCCGCGTTTTGGCTGTTCAAGGAATATTTCAATTTATCGATTAAGGATACGTTCAAGACATGGGGCTTGCTTATCGTTTTATTTTTGAGCTTGTTCATTCATTGAGAAAAAAGAAGGGAAGCTTCATGGCAGCTTCCTTG
>NZ_MZNT01000021.1 GCF_002042965.1 Paenibacillus sp. 32352
CAGCCGCACCTTCCGATACGGCTACCTTGTTACGACTTCACCCCAATCATCTACCCCACCTTCGGCGGCTGGCTCCTTGCGGTTACCCCACCGACTTCGGGTGTTGTAAACTCTCGTGGTGTGACGGGCGGTGTGTACAAGACCCGGGAACGTATTCACCGCGGCATGCTGATCCGCGATTACTAGCAATTCCGACTTCATGCAGGCGAGTTGCAGCCTGCAATCCGAACTGAGACCGGCTTGTAAGGATTGGCTCCACCTCGCGGCTTCGCTTCCCGTTGTACCGGCCATTGTAGTACGTGTGTAGCCCAGGTCATAAGGGGCATGATGATTTGACGTCATCCCCGCCTTCCTCCGGTTTGTCACCGGCAGTCACTCTAGAGTGCCCAACTCAATGCTGGCAACTAAAGTCAAGGGTTGCGCTCGTTGCGGGACTTAACCCAACATCTCACGACACGAGCTGACGACAACCATGCACCACCTGTCTCCAATGCTCCGAAGAGGGCACCTATCTCTAGGTGTTTCATCGGGATGTCAAGACCTGGTAAGGTTCTTCGCGTTGCTTCGAATTAAACCACATACTCCACTGCTTGTGCGGGTCCCCGTCAATTCCTTTGAGTTTCACTCTTGCGAGCGTACTCCCCAGGCGGAGTGCTTACTGTGTTGACTTCGGCACCAAGGGTATCGAAACCCCTAACACCTAGCACTCATCGTTTACGGCGTGGACTACCAGGGTATCTAATCCTGTTTGCTCCCCACGCTTTCGCGCCTCAGCGTCAGTTACGGTCCAGAAAGTCGCCTTCGCCACTGGTGTTCCTCCACATCTCTACGCATTTCACCGCTACACGTGGAATTCCACTTTCCTCTCCCGCACTCAAGTCACCCAGTTTTCAGTGCGATCCGGGGTTGAGCCCCGGGCTTAAACACCAAACTTAAATGACCGCCTGCGCGCGCTTTACGCCCAATAATTCCGGACAACGCTTGCCCCCTACGTATTACCGCGGCTGCTGGCACGTAGTTAGCCGGGGCTTTCTTCTCAGGTACCGTCACCCTCAGAGCAGTTACTCTCCAAGGCGTTCTTCCCTGGCAACAGAGCTTTACGATCCGAAAACCTTCATCACTCACGCGGCGTTGCTCCGTCAGACTTGCGTCCATTGCGGAAGATTCCCTACTGCTGCCTCCCGTAGGAGTCTGGGCCGTGTCTCAGTCCCAGTGTGGCCGATCACCCTCTCAGGTCGGCTACGCATCGTCGCCTTGGTAGGCCGTTACCCTACCAACTAGCTAATGCGCCGCAGGCCCATCTGTAAGCCACAGGTTGCCCCGTGTTTCATGATTCCCTCATGCGAGAGAACCAGCTATCCGGTCTTAGCTATCGTTTCCGATAGTTATCCCGATCTTACAGGCAGGTTGCCTACGTGTTACTCACCCGTCCGCCGCTATCCCCGAAGGGACCGCTCGACTTGCATGTATTAGGCACGCCGCCAGCGTTCGTCCTGAGCCAGGATCAAACTCTCCATTAAAGTGATCACCGAAGTGATCTATAATAGAGCTTGTCTTAAGCTCAAAATTCAATGCTAGCGAGAATTTTCATTCTCTGTTAAAACATTCACTCGTTGTTCAGTTTTCAAAGGACAATGTCTATCACACTTGCTCATCTGTTTTACCAGACAAGATCGTAATATATCATATCTTGTAGCTTCAATGCAAGTAAAACTTTTTTTCCATTCTTGGGATTACCCAGCAAGCTCAGAAACGATGTTAACTTGTTTTGAATCTATCGTGCCGCTCTTCAGCGACCGTGGTTTGTAATGTACCACATCTCCTAGCTTCATTGCAAGCAAAACTTTTTTTCCATTCTTGGGATAGTCCGGCAAGCTCAGAAAACGATGCTTCACTTGTTTTTGAATCTATCACGCCGCCCTTCGGCGACCGTGGTTTGTAATGTACCACATCTCTTAGCTTCATTGCAAGCAAAACTTTTTTTCCATTCTTGGGATGGCCCGGCAAGCTTAGAAGCGCCATTTCACTTGTTTATGAATCTATCACGCCGCTCATTCAGCGACCGTGCTTTGTAATGTATCATATAGTAGATTACCAATGCAAGTAGAAAAACCTTGTGCGTTTTCCACCTTATTTAGAGAGAGGCCCGTCAAAAGAAGCCCCTCTCTTTTTTATGACCAAATGCACTTTATCCCCCGCATGAAACCGTCAGGGCTTCACCCGGCTCCAAACGAAGCCCGTAGCAATGACGGCCCAATGCAGAAGGTGTGACCTTGCTGCTGTGTCCCGACCAGGAATAGGCATCGAATCTTTCAGGGAGCTTTACTGTTATCGCAGTTGCCCGTTCAGCAACAAGCTGCGCACGGAAGGAACCCTTTCTTGTATCCCAGGACATGGACAGCTTCCCCGTGCAGAAACGAAGGTCTGTCACAGAGCCTTGCTCCCATTTATCCGGCAGTGCCGGAAGCAGCTTGACCAGCTTAGGCGATACATAGAGCAGCATTTCCTGAACCGCATTGACCCATCCCATGTTGGCATCCATCTGGATAGGCGCTTCCGTCATGTTCATGCACACGCCCATATTCCGCCAATCGTTGTGTAGCGTGAAGAAATTGTTCAGCAAGCACGAGCGGGACAATATATCGAGGCATTCCAAAGCCTTGTTGCCGTCTCCGAGCCGCGCATAAATAGCAGCCATATGGACGAGCGACCAGCCGCTTTGCGCTCCGATTAACCGCTTTTTGACAGCCGTCTCGAAGGCTTCAAACAGCTCCGGCTGCTCCTCTCTGGTAAATTCCTGTCCAGGGAATATCGGATAAATATGCGACAAATGCCTATGATCATACCGGTCGTCAAACGTTTCATTCATCCATTCCCGAATGGCGCCGTCCTTATTCACCTGATAAGGAGGAATCCGCCGGATCATCTGCTCCCACTTCTCGACCTCATCCCCGTATACTCCCGCTTCGCGGCTTCCCTCAACCAAATGAGACAGCAGCTCCTTCATAACGGCAAAATCCATAGTGGCATTAATCGTCGTAGGCATCGGATGCGCCAATGGTCTGCCATCGGTCGGCATAAAATTTTGCGGCGTATTTTCCGGCGAAACGGAAGGATAATACTTATAGAAGCCGTCCTTGCCCAACACAAGAAAATCTTCATAGAACAGAGCTACTTCCTTCATGAACGGAAGCACCTTTCGTTTCAAAAAGGCTTTGTCACCGGTATACAAATAATACTCATAATAATGTCTGGCCAGCCACCCCGCAGCACTGGTCCAATTCATAATAACGGGAACAATCTGGTTAGGAACGCCGATCCCCGGTGTAGAACCTGCCGGAATATAAATGCCGCGGCAGCCGTACAGCTTGCGAGCGTTATCACGGAAATCGTTCATCATGCTGTCATAGTAATGGATAAGAGCAGGCATCAGCTCACTGAGCCCCCCTGCCGGGGCATGCCAATACATCATTTGCACGTTCTCATTCGCCATGTTGTGACACCAGGTCAAGCGGTAATCACCGCCCCAAAGACCGTACATGCCAAAAGGATATCCTTGCTCGCGCGTGCCGGATATGAATAAATACCGGCCGTACGCCCACATTTTCTCGATTAAGCTTGTCGGAGCTTCTCCGTCATATGCCTCCAGCAAAAGCTCTTCATTCGTACGCTCATCATGAGCCGCCCCAAGCTGCAGGGAAGCGGAGCGGAATAAGCGGCCGTGCAGCTCGGCATGAGCGTTCAGCAGCTCCTTGTAACCGGCTTGTATAGGAGCTAACTCCTCTTGAAGCCGTACCCACTCCTGTTCACGCTGCCCTTTTACGAACACCTTAACAGCCATGAGCAGACTCGATGAATCGCTGACCCGAATCGCATCCGGGAAAGCTTCCCTTCCGCCTGATGCGGATATCACCCGAAGCACCGCTCCGTAATCCGTACCGTCATCGTTGCGTGCAGCGTAATAAATATAGTCGCCCTCAGCTTTGATCTGGACGGTTTCCTCCATTTCCTTGCATTTCTCTGCCAAGCGAGGGCTGTCCGTCGGATGAAAAACCAGACTTAATTCCGCTTGTATGGAAGGCCTGTCCGATTGAACCTCATAGACTATCGCATTGTCCGCCCTGGACACGAACAAGCTTCTTTTGTAGGCGGTCTCACCGTCCTTCCACGATACCGTCACTTCCCCTGTTTCCATATGAAGCGTCCGGCGGTACTGCTTGAAAGCATGCTCCCCCTGCATCACCAGCTTCAGATCGGCTACAGGGAACCTGGCTGCCAAGCGGGTATTATAGCCTTGTTCCTTCAAGGCATTGGTTAAATTCCAGCTGGCTTCGAGGTACCTCTCCTCATCCATCAGCTTCCTCGTCTCATCGAGCTTATGGCTGACATCCGGGACCACATCCTTTTGCCCCCAATGCCACAAGTCCTCATGAGTAATGAGGATGGTTTCTTCTTTAATCGCGCCGAAGACGGAAGCGCCTATTTGTCCATTCCCTGACGGCAAGCCTTCCCTCCATTTATTTTTCCACCATGAAGCCGGATATTTTAAGGTAAGCTGGTTATGGCTCATAAGATTCTCTCCCAGTGTTCATTTTTTACTGATTTGATCCCTTATTCGGTTGCCTTATGAAAGCCATTTCATTATAGTTCCGATTTGTTTTGATGTCTTTGCACAGAATCGTATCTATTTGTCCTTTTTTCCAATATAATAGAGAATGACATTGATTGCTAAGAAGGTGAACCCGTTTGAAAATTGCCGTGTACAGCTTCCAGGTGGATTACCTCACACGTTACTCCGATTTCAATCCTTTACTGCTTTTTGCGCAAAAATATGTCTTTGGCCCACGGGAGCAATGTCCGCTGCGGATCTGCTATACCAACGCCATCATTCTGGTGGAGGCCGGTCAAGGCATTCTGCGTTTGAATGATCAGCAATATCAGGTCCAGACGGGTTCTCTTGTCTATATCCCTGCGGGAACAATCCATCAATGGACCTCGGATGCAAGCGACCCGATGATCCATCGCTGCGCCTACTTTGATTGGAAATATGTCGACCGGCCGGGATTTCAATACCAGAGGAATTATTTTAAAGGGATAGATACCTACATAGAGGAGCTGATCTCCCCTTGCCCGAAGCTTGAGCTGAATGAAGTAACGACCATCAACAATATTCCGTTATGGGTCTCTTATTTCAATGCATTTACCCCGCCGCCGGAGCTGCTGGGAGGACGCAACCCGTGGGATTTCCTGAAATACAATGGAGCCTTCCAGACCTTCCTGCATCAATTCCTTGCCTATGCTGTAAAGCATCACGTAACTTATGATCCGCGAATCAAAAAAATATTGGACTTTATTGAAAATGAGCCGCTGGAGCTGGAGGTTGCGCAGCTGTACAAGCTGGCCCATGAGCTTGGATTAGGCAAGAGCCGATTTCACGATTTGTTCAAGCAGGATACTGGGTACACGCCCAGCGATTATTTGAACCGGTTAAAATATCATCACATAGCGGAGGATTTATGCTTCTCGCGTCTTTCCATCACGGAGATTGCCGAGAAGTACGGATTTTCTTCGATTCATTACTTCTCCAAGGCGTTCCGCCACGCGACGGGAATGTCTCCCTCCGAATATCGGGACAAGTATAAAGCACTGATTTGACGCTAGAATAAAAAGAGCCGGCAGTGATCAGCTTTGTGTACTGATCTTCTGCCGGCTTTTGGCAAGCCCGGTCCGTTTTGATTTGCTCCATCGGTAAAGCGAAAAGACCTTGACCGCATATCTTAAGCCTGGCTGCGGTGAAACATAACCTCGAAGCAGCTTCCTTTCCCTTCCTTGCTTGTGACTCTCACGGCTGCCCGGTGCATCCTCATGATTTCGGAGGCAATAGACAGGCCCAATCCGGCTCCGCCGCTCTCGCGCGAACGTGCCTTATCCACCCGGTAGAACCGGTCGAAGATAAGATGCAGCTCATCTTCGGGAATCCCGATCCCGGTATCGCTAACCCTTAGCATCAACTCGTTATCTCCGTGCGGTATGCACGAAACCGTGACCTCCCCTTCGGGAGGAGTATATTTAATAGCATTATCTAACAATATATAAATCAAGCGGTGCAGTTGGTCCTCATCCCCCATAACGTATGCATCCCCACTCCCGGATGGCGATTCACCGATTCGAAGCTGAATCCCCTGCTTCTGAGCAACCGTTTGCATTGACTGCACCGCATCTGCACATAGATTACACAGATTAACCTGCTCCCTCTGGAACGTCCAGGACTGCGAATCGCTTCTGGCCAGAAGCAGCAGCGACTCGACCAATCGGGTCATTCTCTGGACTTCATCCTTCAACCCGTCAAGAATGTGCTGCTCGAACGCAGGCAGGCTGGACTTGTAGTCCTGCAGCAGCTCTACGGACGAATGCATCACGCTGAGCGGCGTTCTAAGCTCATGAGAAGCATTAGCGGTGAATTCCACCTGCTTGAGATAGGAGTCCTTAATGGGCCCCATCGCCCTGCCCGCAAACCAATACCCTCCGGCCGAAGCGATTGATAGCAGGACGACGGAGAACACTAACAGCACCCATTTCATTTGGCTGAGCAGCATGATGTCCGAAGAAATATCTATGGCTGCCCAGGCCGTACCTCCTGCATTCATTGCGGCGCTGCCGACAAGAAAATGCTGCTTCTGCTCCCCATCCTGTATTTCCAGCCTCTGCTGATTCACGGATTGCCCTGCTCTGGCCCATTGCACCATCTGCTCTGACATAGCAGCATATGCCGTCGATGATACGTACAGCCTGTTATCAGAAGCTTTGATCACTACCAGCTCATTGGATTGCAAATACTGCCAATCGATACCTCTGGATTCTCGTTTACCATCGCGGTGATCCTTGAGCCCCTCCTCCAGGCGATGCTCCCATTGGCGGCTTGTTTTCTCCAGGATGTTGGCCCTCTCCGACCGTTCATTCCTTTGGATCGTTTCCTGCAAAAAGAAGTAGTAAGCCAACGTAACAAGAATTAAAATCAGCGCCAATACACAACCGAATACTAAAGTCAGCCTCATTCTTGTTCGTTGGAACACGTCGAGTCCTCCTTTATCATCAACCGGTAGCCGAATCCCCGAACATTATGAATCAGCTTATCGGGGAAAGGATCGTCCAGCTTTTTGCGCAGCAGCTTGATCGTTGCGTCCACCGCATTCAAGGTGACCTCCGCATCCAGGCCCCATACGCGGTCGAGCAGCTGTTCCCTGCTTAATACTTGCCCCTGATGATCCGCCAAAAAATCGAGCAGCTGGAATTCACGCCGCGATAGCGAAAGGACTACCCCGCTTCGAATCACTTCCCGGCGTGTCTTGTGAATGACGAGCACATCACCCAGGCTCACCTTCTCCCCTTCCCAGTTCGTCTCTTTCCTTCTGAACAAGGCATGGATTCGAGCAATTAATTCTTCAAAAGCAAACGGCTTCACCAAATAATCATCCGCCCCGGCATTGAGTCCTTGTACTCGATCGGTTACCGTATCTTTGGCGGTCAGCATCAGAATGGGCGTAAAATCCTTCCTTGCCCTGATTTGCTTGCACAGCTCTATCCCGCTCTTGCGCGGGAGCATCCAGTCCAGGATATAAATATCAAAGGCAGATCTCTCTATGAATGATTCCGCTGTCTGGGCGTCTTGTGCCCATTCGACTTGAAACAGCTCTTTCTTCAGCTTGTATTGAACCAGCTCACCAAGCCTGGCATCATCTTCCACTAATAAAATGTTCAAGGTCCTTCCCCTCATTTCTACAGCCAAGTAAGTTAAATCTATCTTGTCGCCGTACACTTTTCAGCATGGTCAGCGATACGCTGTTCGAGCTGGTTCGCTTCCCGCTTCAAATTGCCGAAATGACTGGCGGGAGCTTCGATCCTGCTGTAGGTCATACTATGGCCTCCTTGGGGCTTCAACTATCATTATTTGACAAGACAGCCGATTCTAGACGATAGAACAGGACTGAATACGAACGTTTCCTTTCGAGATGCAGAGCTGGACGAACAGGTCCAGTCCGTTCTGCTTACCAAGCCGTTTAGGCTCGATCTGGGAGCGGTAGCCCAAGGCTTCGCCGTTGATCTGGCCGCCAAGGAGCTGCGGATGACGGAGCATTTTCCAATCGTCCAGCTTAATACCTATAACGATACTCTTCTAACATGAAATTGAAGTGAAAAATCATGCAGGAACGAAACGATGACGCACTCTACCGTTTCTTCATTCATCCTAGTGCCCAACAAAAAACATCTCCTCCGCAGCTCGGGTTCCCTAAGGGTTTCCTTTGCCTTCCGGAAAAGATGTTAGCTTCGTCAAATATGAACCAGATCAATGATTGATGAGTTAAGAAATGGAGGTATTCCCTTCATAGTGAAGCTTCAAATACTCCGATATGGATGTGAACCGGAAGCTCTTCATAATGTCCTCCAGCTTGGACTTCGTTCCCCGCACATTGTAGTAATGAATGAAATGCTCCTTAAGCGGCAGCTCCAGCTTGTGCTCGCGGGCATCGATCTCCCTCGGATGCAAGTAGACGATAGTGCTCTTTCCTTGGCGGTTCGCCGATCGAATGGCCGATTTGATGACGAACTTCGGAAAAAAACGGAAGTAAAACCCTCCCGAATACCCGACGTTTTTGCCGGACACGTTCATCACAGACATAGGGACTTCATAGATTCCCAGCTCCCGCCCGTTCACTTGCGGTTTATGAATGACCGTCGGAGCCGTCGGAATGCCGTACAAAAAGGTTTTCACCGGAAAAATACTCGCGTCGTATTGCATCCCCAGCTCCTCCAGCGCCTCCAAATAGTGCAGATTTCGTTCCACTATGGACCATGAAGGAGCGCGGTATCCCAAAACAGGGGATCCCGTTAAAGCCTCCAGTATATCGACCGATTTTTTTACGTCGGCTTTGAATTCGTCGTAGGTTTGCTTGTATGCAAGCTCATGGCCGTAGCCATGGGAAGCAACGTCATGCCCTTCCTTCGCGATCCGCTGGACGATGTCCGGGTACTTCTCGCCGATACAGCCCAGCACGAAGAAGGTCGCCTTGCAGCCTGTGTCACTGCAAAGCTGAAGGAGCTCGTCCATATGGGCCCTGAAATTGGAGCCCTTGCTCGTATCCGGGGCCATGTTATCGTAATTGGCGTGAAACCATTCCTCAATATCGAAGGTGAGCATATTGCTGACACGGCCATCGATCGGCCGAGTGCTGGAAGCGCTAGTATGGTTAACGTTGTTAAGCAAATGTCTTGACCCCTTTGATGGCGAATGAAGTGCAGAACATGCTGGAGAGCTGGCCGCTCTCAGCGCCCTGGCTTACGAATTTGAAAGGATGATACAGCTTCAAAAATTGGATGTCCTCGAAGCCATGCCGGATAAACTCCTTCTTTAGCTCCTCCATCGCATACATTTGGTCGAACTTTTTGCTTTTCTCGAACAAACGAAGCAGCTTTCTTTGAATGGAGCCTTTGTTCAACGTCTCGATAAGCAGCGTCCCGCCTGGCTTGGTTACCCTTGCAAGCTCCCGGATGACATCCTTGTATTGCTCGATTAATTGGATGACGCCGATGCAGAGCACAACGTCAAAACGGTTGTTGTCAAACCGCAAAGCGGTCAAATCGTCAGTCGATGTTTTCAATCCGCGGGCTGCTGCAAACTCCAGACTTTTCTCGGAGAAGTCGACTCCGTATACGGTATTATCCTTAACCAGCGGCTCGCTGAACGCCCCTACTCCGCAGCCGGCGTCCAATATCTGCTTGCCCCGGCACTCTCCGAGCCAGCGCAGGGTATGATCCCTCTGCATAAAAAAGCTTTCTTCGTTAAAATAATCCGACGATTTGACCGACGCACCATGCGTCTCGGCTTTGTTATCGAAGTACTGCTTCCAGTTCAATTGACTCATTATTTTTACATCCTCCGATGGAACATCCATATGATGGTGAGAGTTTTAGCGGCTTTCCTGCGAAAAGCTCTAAGGCAAAATATACTTCATCAACCGTTTGCCTGCAGGATCGGTGATAAAGGAAGGGATGACCTTCCACAGCTCGACGAACAGATGCAAGCTTTGCTTGTCAGGAGCTCCGGCAGCATCGCGGCCTCCATTATACACGAGGTACTTCAGCTGTATCGGCTCAGCGCCCCATTGCTCCTTGTATTTGTACGTCCCCGAGCCTGTCTGAGACCGGCCAAGGTCCAAATACTTCAAGCCGTTCCGTATGCCGAATCTTACAGCCTCCCAGTACATGAAGTTGTTCAGGTACTTGCTGTTATATTCGATAAGATTCGCCCCGTAGGGATAGTAGAGCGTTGAATTGCCCGGGCTCGTCAGCAGCAGCATCCCGCCCACGATCTCCCCGGATTGCCGGTCCAGTACGGACAGCAGGAATGTCTGCTCCGGCAGCTGTTCGAAAATCCGCCGGAAGAAGGATATATCCGGAGCCGGTGATCCCAGCTGCTTCATTCTTTTTACATACACTTTATAGAAGCTGTCCAAGTAGCCGGAATCAAAGGACACGGAGAACCAGTCATTTTTATATACCTTGCGTACATGGTTTCTGTTGCTTCTCGAGGATAGGGACAGCACGTCCTCCTCATTCTCCGATAATGGAAGCAGAAACGTATGATGCTGAAGATTCCGGCTCCAGCCTGGCTGCTCGATGTCCTGATCCTTGAGCCGCAGCTCCGTATAGCCTAGCGAATAACGATCCTTCATGTCCATCGCCGCCTTCAGCGCAAAGCGGTACGACGCCTCGCCATCGGCGCATAGATCCGTGTAATTGACAAAGGGCAGGGACACGCCTACTATTTTCAGCGCCAGATTACGGCCGGCAATCAGAGGCATGATCGCACAGATACGGCCATCTTCATTCACAACGGCATGATAAAGGCATTGGTATCCGAAGGAGCCCAGCAAAATCTGTCTAAAAGCCGTAGTATGAAATACGGTCCCCCTCGCTTGCGCGAACCGGTCCCATTCATCCTTCATGGCTTCGGTATAGGCAACGCACCTGTACATGAATGAATTATCCTTTCAGCCAAAAAATGACGCCGATTAATATAAAGGCGCATCCGGACCATTTCATGAGGCTAATCTGTTCATGAAAGACCAGAATGGAGACGGCAATCAGCAAAATATACTGGATGCTCGATACGAACGTAACATAGCTTAAGTCGAACTGGGACAGGCAGTAAATCCATAAGAAGGCGGCCAGCGCATACAGAACGAATCCTAACACGATAAGCGGCGATGATAAGTAGCCTAACAGGATGGATAGCAGCCCCGAGTCGAAGCTGACGCCCCTGCTTCCTATCTTGAGCAGCGTGCTAGCCGCCACGGTCATCGTGACGCTTCCGAAAAGCATGATGTATTTAATAATAATTACCCCTCGTTCATTTTCTTTTCGAGCTCTTCAAGCTTCAGCTTCGTTAATCCGAGCTCCTGCGTCAAAGCTTTATTATGCATCTTCAGTCCCGATATGCTGACGCTCATATTCAAGAGCAGCAAAAAGGCGCATGCGATCAGGATGGCAAAAAACGCCGATGGAGCATAGTACACCCCGATTAAGGTGGAGAACCAATCCATTAAATCCGTGAACACGGACATGATGAGCGTGAATAAGCCAATAAAAAACCATACCAGCGAATATTTTTCCTTGATCATCCTGGCTCTGACCATAAGAAAGACCGAAATAATAATAATGAGGCTGAATACGATCCCCATCACTTGAAAGCTATACAAATGATATCCGCCATCCATGCTATCACCACCTCGTCCTCGTATAGGAGAAAAAGATGGACAAGATCACTTTCGCCATATAATACGGGCTTTTGATAGGAGTAATGGAGGAGGCTCCGTGCTCCCGCTCCCTCATTTCAACACCGACCTCCGTGATGCGCAATCCATGCTTTCTCAATAAAATAATGGCGTCCGGTTCCGGGTAATCATCCGGGTAATGCTTGCACAAGAGCTCTATGCTCCTCCGGTTATACATCCGGAAGCCCGAAGTGCTGTCGGTCACCTTGGTCTGAATCATCATGCGGAACAGCAAATAAAATACCTTGATGCCCAGCCTGCGCGACCACGTCGTTCGATAGGATTGAATGTCAAGGAACCTGGAGCCGATAACCATATCGCACCCGGACCGATTCATCGTGTCGTACAGCTTCTCCACTTCTTTGGCTATATGCTGCCCGTCGCCGTCAATCTGCACCATATAGTCATAGCCTCTGGTGTAGGCATACTTGAACCCGGTCTGCACCGCCCCGCCGATGCCGAGGTTAAAGGGCAGATCAACCACCTTGACGCCTTCCGCCTGCCTGGCCGTAAGAGAAGTATTATCATGCGAGCAGTCGTTAATGACTAAGATGTCGGAATAAGGGAGGCTCTCCCGGATATCCCTGATGACTTTCAAAATGTTGTTTTGTTCATTAAAAGCCGGAATCACTATTAACACTTTTCCTTGTTCCATAACGGCTCAGCTTCCCCGCATATTTTTTTGCAATAACGAACACACCATATAGAATTCTTTCTGCCCCGTATCCCGCCGCAATAGCAATGAACGGAATGGCAGGCGCCCTGTAACGGTACATCGCGTCAATGAACAGGACGATACAAAAAATAAAGATTGCCAGCGCGGAGAGCCAAATGATAGACGACTTCCTGAACTTGCCGTTCACTATGGCCATCACAGTGCCTGTGAGGAAAAGCAGCGTTGGAAGCAGATGCTCCGCGAGCACTTTTATACCGTGCAGACTGGTCACGTTCGTCTCCCATACCCAACGGCCGAGAAATGCGATGACTCTTTTGCCGTAGATAATGGAAATATGGTCCCAGTTGTTAATCAAGAAGCTCAGAATCAAGCTGTTGAATATATTAATATCGTAGTTTGGTTTGAAATAGTGGTCGTGAGGTGTCGCTTTATCATAAATCCAGCCTTTAGCATAAATATTGTAAAGCACTTTCTTTGCATTAAATTGAAGAGAAGAAATGAGAGGATCCAATGCATTGCCGGAAAATAAATAAATGCAAGCCGCGACAGCTGCAAGAGCGCAGCCTCCGATGACATAGCGGTATGTCTTCAGCATACGCAGCAACGTTTGCCTGTTCGTTCGAATAACGATATACAGGAGAATAAACGCCATCATGACGATGCCCGTCGGCCGGAAAACAACCATGTACAGCGATGAGACAACAAAAAGAATTTTGTATATTCGTTTATTGGATTCATATACCTTGAGGAGGAGAAAAATACATAAAAGCAAAAGACTGATAAAAAAACTGTCTGAAAGGATATACATCGACCACAGCGTCACTTCCCATGCATCATAATAAAAATAGGAGGCTATGATCGCTGCGGTTCTATTAAACAGCATGCGTGTAATTTTAAATACCAGAATAACGCTCAAGCCCGCAGTAACCGCCTGGATAAAGACGATTTTGGCCGGGTCCTTGAACAGAGCCAGCAGCAGGGTAAGCAGTAAATTATAGCCCAGATACATCAGATCGTTCATTTGCGTACCAATGGCAAAGTGATTCAGTAAAGCGCTTGCATAGTCGATATACCATTGACCGTCTTCAGATTGGGGGAGGCCTTGACCCGAACGTAAAATCCAGAAATAGTAGCCTAAGATTTGATCAAGCGCCAGAATCACAAGAGGAATCGTGAAGATAAAATCCCGATTCTTATATTTGTGATAAATACGGACAAGTAGGGACAATTGTACACCGCTCCAAATGTTTTATGAGTTGTAATCCTGTCTTCATCCAGCTTTAATCGTATAAATGTATTGCCTATGACGCGAACATCACATCAATTTACTTGCATCACCTCGAAGTTGTCAGCAATATTCCGCACGAGATTCTGTTTCTGTATGACCCGTTGGATGCACCCCTTACTTCCCATCTTGGAATCCTGAAAGAATCACTCCTCGAAATGGCCTTGATAGAGGGCTTCTCAGGATGAAAATGAAAATCGATAATCCTTTCGACGGCCCTCAATCATATTCCTGCTGTAAAAACGGCTGTGAATTATAAAAATATGGTTAAATTTTTAAATCGTGTTAACTCTTTATACCGATTCCGAAGGAATAATAAAACAAACACCCGATCCCAAAGAGGAAGTCGAGTGTTAGATAGATTGAAGTATTATAGCAGGATACTATTGTAACTATTAAAGCCCCAGTAAATTTCCTTTCTCCAAACGCAGGATTTGCTTCTCCCCGGCGTCGGCTAAGGTCCGGAATTGATCGATCGTCTCCCGCATCTTCGGAAGAGCTTCTTGCTTATACATGCTTATGGAGTCAAAGGCCGACAAGACATCCGTGAACGCCTGCTTCAAGGTATCCACCGAGACGCCGGTTTGCATGGCCTGCTTTTGTATTGCAGCTCCCTGCTCCTTCAACATCCTGGAGGTACCTGCGATAATATCGTTCGTCGTTTGGTTCAGCAGGTCGATCTTTTTCAGTACGATGCCTTGATTGTAGAGCGCGCTAGCCACAGTTACCGCAATTCGCAGTGCAGAGATCGTAACCGTATTAGCCCTGTCTACTCCGCGAATAAGCTCTTTATTGTTGCGGATGAGCACCTCGAACGCCATTATGCCTTGTTGATTGACAGCCAGCATTTGCTGCATATCCATGATGCGCTGACGCAGCGGAAAGAGTACTTCCTCCGTAATGAACCGGATTTTGTCCGGATCTTCATCCCGCAATTTGGCGGCTTCAATCTGCGCTTCGATGGATTCATCCATTAACATGCCAAGCTGAATTTCTTTTCTAAGCCTTTTCGTCAGCTCCCGGATTTCCTGCTGCTCGATTTCAAGCGTCGTGTTGTCGTTTTTAAGAGTCGCCTTCCCCTTCTCCAGAGACACGATAATATCCGCGATCACCACATCCGCTTTTTCATACTTTAGAAAGTACGCACGCAGCGGATTGAACAGTTTTCCGAGAAAGCCTTTCTTGGCAAAGTCTATCACGCTCGGATCCAGATCCTTCAGCTGGGTATGCAGCTCGGCAAGACTCTTGGCAACAGGTCCCCCTTCATCGCCAATCTTGGAGAGGTTCCCTACCGTTACCTGCAGCATCGTATTTTTTTTCGAGGACATTCTCATCGTAGTTAAGCCATAGCTGTCAATGGATTGGAGTATTTCCTTCTTCTTATCAAGCGAATCCAGATCTAATGCCATAATAGCGGCAACATTCGCATCAGCTGCCTCCTTCAGCTTGGCTATCTCCTCCGGAACAGGCTTCACCTCTTCCTCAATCGCTTGCTTGATCTCTTCCTGACTTACGACTTCCATGGAAAATGTCATGTTACTCCTCCTTTGGCTGTATTACATTTGGACGTTAAACAAGTTGCCCAGCTTGTAGACCACATCATCGGTATCCGCATTAATGCTTGCCGCCTCGTTGATGCTTGAAATGCTTTCGAGGGCCTTGATATTCGCATTATAGCCGATAGTATAAATAGGGATCTTGAAGGTCTCGATTAGAGCCTTGATCTCATTCAAGGAATGGCCCTGATTGGTTTCACCGTCACTTAGGACGAAAATGATCGGCTTAACGTCCGGGTTCGCCGCTATCTCATCCTGCAGCATCTTCATGGCTACAATAACAGCGTCAAAGGTAGCCGTTCCTCCGTTAGCCTGGAGACTATTTACCGCCCCGACAAATTTGGATTGCTGGGTCGTGTCATACTTGCCGATAGGCAGCTTAATGGTGACCCCACTGGAATAAGCAACAAGACCGATGCTGTTGTTTTTCCCCAGATACTTTTGGCCTTTGATTAAGGATTCCTTCAAGCGGTTGATCGGCACTCCCGCCATGCTGCCCGATACATCCGTTACAAAAACAGCGGCAATAGGCTTGCTGCCGTCCTTCTTTTCTTTCCAGACCTTTTGTGCGGAAGACAGAAGGTTCCCGTCGATGGCTCCAACTTCGGATTTATACTCCTCCAGACTGTTAAAGCCCTTTTGCTGTGCGGCCTTCTGATATTTCTCCTGCGTGACGAATTCTGCGAATTTCGAGAGAATCTCCATCTTCGTTTGAGGAAGATCGCCTAGCGCATATAACGGACTGTCATGCCTTACGCCAAAAGGAGTAAAGACGAAGCCCGATTTCAAATCGGGGGTGTTGACATACGTTTGGTATTCGAGAACAAAACCATCCAGTGCGCCGGATTTGGCCGCATCCCGCATTTGGATCGTGGTCGACGCGGTAAACGGCACATTGGATTGGAACTTCTCAAAGCCCTGAACCGCTTTATCGCTTAGGATATTCGAGCTGTCGAACGTACTGAGCGCTGTAACAAGGAAATTCAATCCGGTGGAGCTGGCGAACGGGTCCGTATAGCCCATGGCAAATTCGTTGTTTGCAATAGCATCCGTCACGGTTTTTACATTGACCGACCCGTATTTGCCCACTATAGCATCATATTTCGGCTTCGTTATCACAATGCCAGGCACGTTCCCGACGAGACGTTTGGCAACGAGCTGCGTCTTGACGCCGCTGGCCTTGACCATTTCTCCCCACAATTCATTGGAAGGGGTGAACGCGTCAGGTACATATTTGGCGGATTTAATGTAATCGGCCGCGGTACCAGAAGCGATATTGCGAATTTTTACCGACGCGGGCTTCCCGTTAACGGCGATGCTGGCTTTATTGAATTCCGTCGCAACATCGGTCAGCCAACCGTCGACGCCGGTCCCCGACTTTTCGGTGGAGGAGAAAATTTCCACGAAATTATCCGTCGTGTTATTCACCGTAATCGGGAACTTGGAGATATCCGGCAAGGATGAGGCGAGATCCACCGGATTAAGATCGATCTGCCCTTTGACCGGCGTCTCGGTAGCAACGGATACGTCGGAGTAAAGCTTGTTTAATTTCTTCAATGCATCCTCGGATGAAATCTGCGCTTTGGATTTTCCAAAGTTCGAGGTCAGAGTTACCCCTGCATAAACTAATACGAAGACGAAAACGACAATAATACCTGAAAACAGGAAAAACTTGCCCTTTCTCGGCATAGCGATCACCTCTTACTGTTTGTAATATTTCGTTTGCTTGATTAATGAGTCTATCTCCTGCATACAAGCCATCGCTTCAATATCTGCAGGCTCCAGGCTGTTAAGGCGGGAAATTTCGAGGATCAATTTATCCAGCTTCAACAAAATCTCTTCGTTCGTGGCAAGGGAATCCTTGATGAAGGTCATATACTCGTTGTAGACCATAGCTCTCTCTTGAATAATCTTCGGCGATAACTGGGTAGATCTAGGATGTATGACGCTTTCATACTCCGATTCATCAAACACAAGGAGCCGGTTCAAAATACTTTTGACATTCAGATAAAACAGCTTTTCGACCTCCTGCGTTACGGAGAAAAACTTCTGATAACTCAGCTCTGTAGGTTCAAATCTCTGATGTAAGGTTTCCAGTAAGGTTTCTTTCTTTTTGCCGATACGTTCCAGCTGCCTTAAGGCAAGGGAGACATCCTTCTCCAGCACCTTCACTCTTCGGTAGCTAGTGAGAGCCTTTACATAATCCTCATGGGTTTGGATCTGTTGTACGGATAGTACAACCTTAGGTCTAAACAGCCATGCATAACTCCCATAGAGTAGCACAAGCACGCTGGCGAACAGTAACGTGACACCCAATGCCGTCTCGAAAGGGCTGCCTCCTATTTGAACTCCCAGAAATCCGGGCGATAGGACGACGATATTGACAACGATAATACCGATCATAAGTCCCAGCAGCTTTATGTATTTTGTGCCTTCCAATGCTTACACCCCCTGACGCCGCTATAACGGTCACAATAACCAAGCTTCTTCAACTATCGGAACTGGAAAATCGGACCCAAAGATGCCACTCTTGTCTATATTACCAAAAAAAGCTAGAACGGTGTTGTTTTTTGTTAAGGTGCTAATATCATGTAATACGTTCCTTCATAAGGATTGTATTCAAAATTTTGTATTACCGAACTAAAAATCCGCATGGAGCGGAAAAAGCGGCTTCGTTACTAAGGAGGAGGCTCGCCTCAAAATCGATGCCCGTAACACAGGAACTCATCGAAAAAAAAAGAAGGCGCCGCACGCCTTCAAATCATTGGATTCATTTAGTTAACTCCCGGCTCGAAGTAAAATGCAACGCCATCAGCTTCGTTAGCGGCTCTAACGGTCATCCCGTGATGCTCCGCGATTTGTTTGACGATGGCGAGACCGAGGCCGAATTGACCGTCACCGCCGGTTCGAAACGGCTCGAAGAGACTTGCCGCTATCGCCTCATCCAGGGGCGGTCCGTCATTGGCGATAATGAGCTCTGGCAGGGTGGCGCTCCTCTCGCTTAGCTTAGCCTGAATGTGAATGCGGCTTCCCGCGTACCGGAGCTGGTTGTCCAATATATTCTCGATGGCTACCTTCCACTGCTCGGCGTCGCCCGTTACCTGAAGATGGGGCGCAAGCTCCAGCTCCCATTCGATTTCGGGCCGGCGATAGCGCAGTCTGTCCACGGCGTCTTCAATGACAGCGTTCAATTCAAACGGTTGAAACGGTTTGTCCCGAGAGGTCAAATAATTAAGCTTATTTAACAGCAGCAGGTCGCGGATTCGCTTCTCCAGCCTCTCCCCTTCCTTGATGATGACATGAAGGCTTTCATTCAAGCTGCCCTTCGGAAAAATGCCGTCCAGGATGGACTGCGCATAGCTTCGGATCACCATGACGGGAGTTTTGAGCTCATGCGAGGTATGCTGCAGGAAAAACTGCTGTGCCTTATCCTGCCGGACGAGGCGCTGCCGCATCGATTCGATGGCCTTCGCCAGACGCCCGATTTCATCCTTGCGCTTCGTCTCCAGCGGCTCATGCCAATCCCGTTCGGCCAGCTTGCCTACGTGCCGTTCGATCTGAACGAGCGGACGGGTAAAATAGCGGGCCAATCCGACGCAGGGGAGCCAGCTGACCACGATCAGACCGACCATGAGCAGCATCAGCCTGAAGAACATGGTCATAACCAAGTCGTTGCGGTAGCTGCCGGAGGCGTAGGATATCAGATAGTTGGGCTCGTTTTGAACGAACTCTTTACGAATGACATAGAAAATACTGCTGTTATTAATGCTCCGCGTATATTTCATAACAGGGGCGGACTGGGTGAAGGCATCCTGCTCCATGGCTTGGACAAACGGCAGGGTGACAGGATCGGCGGCTATCGTAACCGCGGATTGCGCATTGCCGTTAATCATAACATGCTGAATAGACGGACCTTCCGGGGCGCTGATGCGAGTCGCTATCGTAAGTGCCGCCATTTTATCCGGCTCCAGCTGTTTCTCCGTGACTTCGTCCTGGGAAGAAACCGGCATTTTGGTCATAGGAACAGCCTGTGTCAAGGGCATGCTGGGGGGCAGCTGCTTCAAATCCAATCGGACCGCCGGAATAGCTAAAGTATTTTGCTCCATTTGAATCCCGCTTTGCGCATCGAGCAAAATGTCGTACATTTGCTGCGTAAAGAAGCCCTTCAGCGTCCAAGGCAGCAGGATGGCGAGCAGTCCGAAAATAAATAAGGTCAAAGCGGCAAAAGCACCCCACAGCTTCACTGCAAGCGGCCATTGTCCGATTTTAAGCTTCATGCTCTCACCATCCTGTATCCAAAGCCGTATACGGTCTCTAGCCGCAGCTCCGGCAGCTTGCGCCGCAGCCTTCGCACCAGATCATCCACGACGCGGTCGGAGCCGTAGTAGTCTGTTCCCCAGACCGCATTCAGCACCTGCTCCCGGTCCACAATCTGCCCGCTATGGCTGACGAGGAATACAAGCAGCTCGAATTCCTTGCTTGTCAGCTCCAGCTTGCTCCCGTCCCCGTCTGTCACGATCCGGGCTTGCTCGTCGATGAGATAGGGAGGAACGGCCAGCTTGCTGCGGCGCTCCTGCACTGCAATTGAACGGGCGCCGCCATATACCCGCTCCAGCAGCTTCCGCGTGCGAATCACGAGCTCCCGGGGGAGAAAAGGCTTCGCCAAGTAATCATCGCTGCCTAATTCCAGGCCGATAACGCGATCGATATCGGCGTCACGCGCAGAGATAAAAATAACCGGCTGAGACGGAAGCTCCGCCTTGATCTCACGCATCAGCTGGAAGCCGTCTACGCCGGGCAGCATGATATCGAGGACCCACAAGTCCGGCCGCTCCGATATCGCCACCTGAGCTGAAGTTCCCTCGCGGAACGACCGCACTTGCCACCCCTCTTTCTCCAAATAAGCGGCAAGGACGCCGCTTAAGTGCTCTTCGTCTTCTACTAAATAGATTCGGTACATGAACTTGTCCTCCTGTAGGGTCCCTCTATAGGAAAAGGCGGAGCCGATCCGCTCATGCGCACCGGTTCCACCGTATGATTAGACTGTATGTGCAGATAACGCTGATTATTTGCTCTGCTCATTCTCCTGAGCGGGCTGAATGGCAGCGGCTTCTATTTCTTTAGAGAGTTTACGAAGGCTCTCGGTCTCGCTCTTATAATCCCTCAACAGCTCCGGCAGCAAACTGCGGATTGTTGCTGCATCGTCCGCCTCCACCGCTTCGGCTAATTTTTGCTGGCGTTTGAACGAATCCGGAAGCTCCGCTTTTATTATATCATTAGCGTCCTTCACCTCAACTGGAAGCGCTTGGATAACCTCCTTCATGGCAGCATCGTCCCCCTCCTTGACAATGACCGCCGCCTCGGAGCTTTGCTTATCGGAGGAGCCAGGCAGGACTATGCGAACCATTTGCCGTTTCTTGGATGAATCGGCGGTTTCAGCGCCATCTGCACCCGTGCCGCTTTCCACTGGCTTTTTCGTCATCGTGATGCTCTTCGTCATTTGCGGCTTAGGCAGTTCACTCTCTACCTGCTTTCGCTCGTCAAGCGCCTGCTTCCACTCCCCGAGGGTTTCCGGAGCATAGGTAGCGGCCAGCAGCTTCAAATAATTGCGCTGCAATGCAGGCTGCATTAGAAGGTTCGAGCCGCCCCCTACAGCGAACGTCGAGATGGTTACGGCAGGCTGCGCCAATACGGCGGGCGTTTGGGCTTCCTTCTGATCGTTAGCATCGGCGGCGAAGGCGCTGCCCGCCCCTCCGATAGCCATGGTGAGCATAGCGGCCAGCAGGCTGGTATGAGTTAAACGGCGTTTCCATTGGTTTGTTTTCATGATTGAAAACTCCTTTCGGTTGGTAGGTTTAAGGAAGTGGTTTCCCTTACACCCCTACTGTACCGAAAGATTATGGACAGGGTATCGCAACATTATGGGAAATTATGTGTTGGACCGGATGGTTAATGTAAATCAAGGCTTGATTCCAAAATAGCGGGGCTGTTAATCATGTATTGTGAGGGACTTCCTCAGGCCGATTACCCTAATAATTGACAAGCAATCTACAGGCTGTATTAATTCGTATCCCCTAAATAGCAGCCTTTCCATGAAGGATTCTGCAATATATTTCCCAGTTGCTTAGGATATAATCGAATATCCTCGAGACGGCTAATTTCAATCCATTCTACGCCGACCTGGTCATCATCAGGGTTCTCGCCATTAGTCAATCCGGCATCGCGGGAGACCAGGGAGCATTGGAAATAAAATTCAACTTGATGAACTTCCCCATCCCATGAGGCAAATTCATGATTTTTTCCGATATATTCCCGAACATAGACCAGGTCATGGACTAGCACGCTCTCTCCGATCTCTTCTATGCATTCCCTTTGGACAGCGTCTTTTAATTCTTCTCCATGCTCTTGTCCGCCGCCCGGGAATAAATAAAAATATCCGGAATCATCCTTGTTCTTGGTCAATAAAACCTTCCCGTTCTCGATAATAATGGCCTTGGCAGAATTTCTTATCGGCTTCATGTTTCCTCCTATAAATATTAAGAGTAAGGGAATACATTTTACCACAAAAGGTCACAATTGGAAGGTTTTTTTGTACGGCAAAAGGCAGGGCTAGCCAAGCACCTGCCGCCTCTTAGTCTTTTCATTTAGCTTGGGTTTTGTGGAAAATACCTATATGGGTCATAAGTACCCACAATCGCTGAGGTAATCCAGAATCACGCATATCGATTCCTCGATCGTTAGCCGGTCGCTATCAATGATCAACTCCGGATTAAGCGGCGGCTCATAGGGGGCCGAAATGCCTGTAAACTGCTTGATCTCACCGGCTCTTGCCTTTTTATACAGTCCTTTAGGGTCTCTTCGTTCACACTCCTCAAGCTGGCAGCGAACGTAGATCTCGATAAATTCATGCTCTTCAAAGCTTGAGCGCAGCCGCTCTCTATCCGCTCTATAAGGCGAGATAGCCGCAGCCAAAACGATGATCCCCGCATCAACGAACAGCTTGGCGGTTTCCCCCATTCTCCTTATGTTTTCCGTACGATCCTTCGCACTGAAGCCAAGCCCCTGATTCAAGCCATGACGAAGATGATCTCCGTCCAGGATATAGCTGTGCATATACCTTTGGTGGAGTTCAAGCTCCATCCGTTCCGCCAAGGTCGATTTCCCTGAGCCCGGCAGCCCGGTAAACCACAATACATAGCTTTTATGTCCGTTTAACCTGTGTCTATCCGCTTTCATGATCTTGGACTCATGCCAGCCAATATTAGAAGTCACGATTGTCACCTCACCGTTATGAAACCAGAGCCGTTCAGCTTGTTTTATACTCTATGTAACTATAAGGCAAATGGCATGGACTTGTGCAAAATTGATGCAAGTATCCTCGATAGCATTTTAGGTGAAGTTGAGCGGTAAAGATTGCGCGTCGAATGGCAAAAAGCCCTGCAGATGAATGCAAGGCTTGAAGTTGTTCCCTGTATATTGGTCAATGCACAAGTTCGTATGGGACTATTGAGTTGACATTACTATTCTCATCAAGCATGGTTAAATTTTTCAGCTAGGATAGATTCTGGCGCAGTGTTAGGACCTATCCGCTATCTTTCATGCCCCGTAGCAGCAGCTACTCTTGGATACTCATCTGCCATCGAGTTATTGTGCTTGGGTTGTGCGGGTTACCTGGAAGTCTTGCTGCCACAAGATCCGCTCTCCGATTTTGATGCTGGCTCTAAGCTCATTAGTCCCCGGCTTCAGTTGCCGGACAGCTTTGTATTGGTACAAAACCTGATCCGTTCTAAGCGGTGCGACCCATTCGGCATTGGCTTCCACCGCAGAATGCTCCAAATTCCCGCGGTCTGCGACAACAAGCTTTGGGCGATCCTGGATATTATCGGATTGGAGAAGCTGGGTGTTATCCGTCAAGGAGGCGACCAACTCCAGACTATCGGTATCGCTGGATTGCGGAAGGGATGGCGCCGCAATATGATAGGCTTGCAGCCAAAAGGCCATATCCGAGCCTTTCTCGGAAATGAGCGAGCCGAACAGAGTCCTGGCATCCGCGATATTCAAATAAAGCTCTCCGTCCGCCAAGCGTTCCGGTGCTTGAATCAGCTTCACATGGCTTCCAGCGTTCCCCTGCCACATGGTGTCCGCTGTGTTCGAACCGGGCCTTACCCGAAATCCATATCCAGTATTGCTTTCCAAGGTGAAGGTACCCTCCGATTCACGGACCGTATAACGGAAGCCTTCGGATAGAAACGGAGCCGAGACGTACCAAGAGCCTTCCTTCTTGTAACCGACCTTTCTTTCCTGAAACAGCAGCTCGTCGCCATTCACTTTGGCGCTGTTATAATAGAGCGTATAAAACAAGATTTGTATAGCTTGCTCGCTCCCTGGCTGCAAAATACGGTCCGTGTAGGGATTGATTCTGAACCACGTTTTGCCGACATACGAATCAATCTGATACCACCGATTGCCCAGCTTATCGTCCCAATAGAGCGACGGATGCACAATCTGTGGCGACAACTGCGCAAATTTGTACCATATTCCCGACGTCGGATAGCTCATCAGCTCTGTGTTGGCATTTAACTGAATGGCGACCTCAGCGGGCTTGGTATCGATCGGATCGGCAAACTGCTTATTCACCCAGCCATCCCCCGATGAAGTATGTACGTGGTACCAGACAGGATCATCCGGTGTATTCCCGTAGCTGTTCCGTTCGATTCGTTCGAATGACTCCACAGTCTGCGGCTCTAATATGGCTGCTTCCTCATCGTATGGATACGGATGAACGAACAACGTCGTTCGGGTATTGAGCTTTATGGATTCCTTTGTATCAGTGATCTTCATGCCGCGCGACGATATCCACTTAGGGCCGTTATCCGTCTCCACCCGGTATAAGGAGTTATAAAACGGAGATACAAACTCGCCGGTCACCTGCAAGGCGGCATGGCGCAGGTTCTCCTCGTTGAGAAAGTACGCCTTTTCATCCAGGCTGCGCACACTGCCTATCCTGTTCAACGGCAGCTGGACCCATTGATCCCCAAGCCAAGTCGTATGAATCTGCAGCCATTTCATAGTGCTATTGTCGAACCCTTCTTCTGCGAACCACTGCTTCTGCGCCCCTACTACCGTCACATCTTGAGGCGATAATACGGCAGTTGGCTCCTCCGCTGCATCCGGCTTGGCATAAATCGGGGTATTATCCAAAAGCGATATCGTTTTAGGCGGCGGGACATCCAGATCTTGAGACTGAACATTAATCCATTTGTCACCGAACCTGGTATGAATCTTCCACCAGTTATGCTGGCTTGACCACGGCATACCGCCAATGACGACCTCTACATCCTGCGGAGCCAAAACTCCTTCCGGAGGTGCCCATGAATTTTCGTACTTATCAAAGTACGGCGTATCCGCGAGCAAACTGATAACCGAGGGCACTCTGCCCGATTCCGGCGTATCCGTAGGAAACATTTCCGCGTTAGCGGATAGGGTGGCTGCTGCAAATGCTTGTATGCCGAACAGCGTTCCCGCCAGAGCCTTCATCCACCTCATTAGCTCTCACTCCTTCCCTAATCTCTCTGAATGGTTAAACCTTCCTAATTTATACTCGATTTGTTTGTTAAAGTTGTCCGATCTCCTGCTGTCTTCAATGAACTAACGTACTCGATAGCGTAACAGCGGATGCCGCGTTCGTGAGGATGTGTAAGGCATTTACAAAATAGCGTTTGGTAGACTATGATTTTAATATTCACCTATTGGGGAAATTGCGTAGGATTCCGGACAGCGTCTACTGTGGCCGATTACGCCGGCAATGAAATCAAGTTGAAGGAGTGAATAAAGGATGAAGAATAAGTTCGAATTTACTGCTGTCGTCTTAATAGGCAATGGCGAGTTAACAGACGACTTTACCATCGATCTCGCCAAAATGGTTGACCGTTTGACCGCACAGCTGGAGATCGCCCAGAAAGCACTGCAAACTATTGCGGGGAGCTCAGAGCAAGGTAACGAAGCAGCCAAGACCATTGCAATAGAAGCTCTTGAATCTATTGTCGAGTAGGTGTCGCTGCTTTCGTGTTTTATAACGTAACGTTATCCGTTAGTTTAACGAAGGATTACATGTTCCCTTTAAAAATCTCGCTTAATACGCCATTAGGATTCATATCAGGATACCAACCTAAATCCTTCCTCTTAAGGCTGTTTACCTTCCCAATCCTTGAACATCCCAGTAAACTCAGGAAAGAATCGATCCAGCCAGTTGTGGATACGCGGCTGTATTCACTTTAATTGGTTTATTTGGCTTGAAGGCAATAGGTTCCATTTACTTAATGTTGGCAATTGTAAAAATAATTGATTTATTGAGCATCGGTCCATCGTATCCTCCAAGCAATATTTCCTAAAGTCATAGTTTATTTTACCATACAACTAAATTGTCAGTTAGCTTAATGCCAGTGACCAGGATTATTATTTACTGAAACCCGAAAGAATAAGGAAAAGCCTGGAATCTGCAGCGATTCCAGGCGGTTTAGGGGACGTCGATCGAATTCACGGCGCGGTTTTTAGAGCAGACAACCTGATCGTCAAAAAATTTCCAAGAGAGCTGACGTAACAGGCTGTACCTACAGGTACTGCCTGATTTGCTTCAAATCTAGTAAAACCTGTGGAGTGATTCAATTAAGCTTTTGAAACGATCAGGCTTCAAGAGATAATAAATCCGTTTTCCCTCCCTGCACTCCTGTATGAAGCCCTCGTCCTTCAATTCCTTCAAATGGTATGACAGCTTCGACGACGAAATGTCCCCCAAACCAAGCTTCAGATCCTCCGGGCAGATGGCATGCGCATAAGCCGAACAGACCGGCGCTTGGTAAATCTCCTGTCTTCCCTCTTTCAGAAGAATCAATATTTTAAGCCGTATCGGATCGCTGAGCACTTTAGCCGCTTGGGCTACTGCAAGTTCATCAATTTGTCTCATGAAAAAATTATATCATCCCCTCCTTGACATTTCAATTATTATTGAAATATAAGCAACTCGATTCATTTCAAAATAAATTGAAATAAAGGAGCGATCTATTCATGTCTTCCGATCAACCAACCCGGCTTCGTGCCGCAGCACCGGAAATGGCTTCCGTCGAGCATCCGGCCCTAGGATAGAGCTTGGCTCCGCTCGCCTTGACTCAACTCATTTACTCTCTGGACATCAATATCGTTACAGACTGCTGTTGTTGTCAATTAATCCAATGTTATATGCTATTTGACAAAGTACCTACTAGAAGGTAGACTATGGTTATGGACAATTTATCTACCACATTTGACAACATTTTGGCTTGTGCGCGTACTCTGATCGTCACTGGCGGCTACAACGGCTTCAGTTATGCCGACATCGCTGATGTGGTTGGGATTCGAAAGGCGAGCATCCATCACCACTTTCCTAGCAAGGTCGATCTGGTCCGAACGCTAGTTGCGAGGTATCGGAAAGAAGCTGAAGCAGGGATGGCAAATCTCGAACTTCAAGTATCCGATCCGCTCGAACAGCTTCGGTACTACACTGGCTATTGGGAAGCCTGTATCGCGGACGCCAGCGCTCCGTTTTGTGTCTGCGCGTTGTTGGCAAGCCAGCTCCCGGTCCTACCCGAGGAAGTTGCGCTAGAGGTCCGGGCGCATTTCAGCTACCTGTCGGCATGGTTGACATCCGTGCTGGAGCGCGGTGTGCTGCAAGGACAATTTCAACTGATGAATACCCCTCGTGACGAGGCCGAAACGTTCATGGCAACGGTTCACGGCGCGATGCTTTCGGCGCGGGCTTATGGCGATCCGAAGATATTCGGCGTCGTGACAGACACGCTCTTGGAGCGACTCGTTTCGCGCTTCCCTTCGTGATGAAAGCCACGATGGCGATGGTTGCTGTCATGATCGAGATGAAAGGAGGTGAACATAACCTTTTTGAGGATAAGATCGCTATTGATGAACTAATCGTATCTCATCCGAGAAGTTCATTTGGATCATGACGGCCAGCCGCTAGAGTTGCCAATCATGGCGTGTCAATGGGATACCGGAACATAGCACCGTATTGAACTTCTGGGAACTCGAATGAGCGTCATGGCGATGGATGATTGCGAAACGAACACTGCTGCCCGTCGATGGTTCAGGCACATATCATTTAATTTTAATCTACCTACTAGTAGGTATACTCTTATCAAATATCAATGTAGCTGCTATGCCGGATTAGGCACGTTCAATTTCCTTGTTTCAGCCCCGTGGATGACCTTGAGCCAATTTGCGCGGAAGGCTGCATGGCCGATCATCTTAAGCCCCACCGACACGATATGAGATGCTGTCAACCGCTAGTATCGGCTCGCGGCAAGACAGAACAAATTACCCTTGTCCTTAAGGACCGGAAGGAGACAATTATGTTTGGAATTTCATCACTTGGCTGGGTACATACGCTCAGCAGCTTGCCCGCCATTCCGCTGGCTATATATATGTTTGCTCGCTATGGGCGGATTGTTCCTCGGTCAAGGTCTGGTGTCATCTACTTTATTTCGATGCTGATTGGCGCTATCACAGTATTTCCCATCGCACATCAGTCGGTCAGCTATGTCATTGGCACGACAACGATCCTGCTGCTGCTCGCCGGATACGGGATCAGGCGTGTTTCGAGCTTTAAGCGTGCGGCCAAGTACCTTGAAACAATCTTCCTCAGCCTGACGGCGTTTCTGCTGATGCTGCCGACCGTTACCGAAACCCTGACCCGTGTTCCAGACGGCCACCCCATAGTCGCCGATTTGAATTCGCCAATTCTCCTCGGCGCTCAAGCCAGTCTCTTCGTCATTCTTGTCGTTGGCCTAACAGCTCAAATCATCCATTTGCGAAAGCAAGACAGGATCGCGGCATTCACCTCGCCATCCAAGATGTCTGCCAAATGAAAGCATCTCTAACTTAGTTATAATCTGACGATAAATCAGTAATATTTTAATAAGGAGCTACAAAACATGTCATTAACTCAAGCTTTAGCGGGAGCTAAACAGGAATTTATCGCGCATACCCCTTTGCAGATTCAAACGGAGATGTTTCGTCAGATCCGAGAGCAGCAGGAATCTGGTATTGCTTACGGCCGGCAGGAGGGGCAGAAGGCGAAGGATTTTACACTCAGGAATGCTTTGGGAGAAACGATTAGTCTTTATGAAGAACTGTCCAAAGGACCTGTTGTTCTGACATTCTACAGGGGCGGATGGTGCCCGTTCTGCAACAGTCAGCTTAAGGCCTATCAGAAGCTACTGCCTGACATCGAAGCCCTCGGGGGCCAGTTGATCGCTGTCAGCCCGCAAAGCCCGGACAACACGCTTTCCCAGCAGGAGAAAGAAGAGCTGACTTTCCAAGTGTTAAGCGACACACACGGTCTCGTGGCCGCATTCTATAACATTCTTTACGACGTTCCGGTTTACATTAAGGACATTATGAAACAAATTGGTATGGACTTGGCGGAATACAACGCGACGAACCG
This sequence comes from Paenibacillus sp. 32352, assembly GCF_002042965.1. GTDB lineage: Bacteria > Bacillota > Bacilli > Paenibacillales > NBRC-103111 > Paenibacillus_S > Paenibacillus_S vulneris. The sequence goes on from NZ_MZNT01000021.1 coordinate 28,841, forward strand.
CTGGATCCTGCCGATTCCTTCCACCTTTATGATCGACGAATCCGGCATTATCCGTTCCGCCTACGTGAATCCAGACTTTATGCAGCGGCTGGATCTGGAAAATATCCTGCGTGAATTGAGGAAGCTTTAATTATTGACATAAAGGCGATCAGACAGTTGGTTAATCTGCTGGGATCGCAGAAAGCGTGTTAAGGTTCCTACTTTTTACCGTAAACATTCTATTGAACATAACTTCCCTTTCGTATTATGAGATCAGCCGTTCTTTCAGGTTGATCCTTTTTTCATTTGAAGGTAGCCGGGTCGAACGTACCTGCTTGTGGGACTTGATCGCGAGCGCTATAATGTTCACCCCTACATGTATTGGCAATGATTCAGGGGGGTTGGGACATAAAGCCCGTAGCATGTGCGATGCTGTGGAGCGACAAGAAGGTCATAGGGGCTACCGGTAATTTCACTTCCATACCGAGGAATTTTCTATAAGAAGTCATTCCGTTTGGAATAACATAAGCTATTGGAAATAAACCTTCCAATGTGAATCAAATTGGGAGGTTGTTTGGCATCTCTATTTCCCACAATACCACAGGGGTTCGAACTATCTTGTTGGAGATCCATTTTATTGAACTAACTTTACCCGTTTGCGGAATCACTCGGAGGCTTGCCACCGTCGTCAGTCTTCGGCTGTTGCTGCCGGAGCTTGACTAGCTGTTCGTACCGCTCTCGGATCTTCGGTATTGCATCCTCGAGTAACTTTTCGTGCCTCTCAGCTGACAGACGATCGAGTTCCTCTTTCTGCTCCTGGCTGACCTTGTACACTTTCGCCGTTATGATCTCGCCTGTTTCATATATCGTTGTCACTTTCTCCAGAGCCTTTTTCTCCTTGTCCATGTTCGACATTTTCTCCTGCCTCCCAACTTTGTTTCTCTCTTTTCTATTATTACGTCTGACTGATCTCCACGCAATTCCTGTTTTGGGGCTAACTCCCTGTTTAATAAAAGGAACGCTCCCGCGCCTTCGCTTGGGCTACGTCCTCATCATAATATTCCATTTCCAATTACCTATTAAGAAAGTACGCAGGTAGCATGTAGTGCTTAAACACGCGAAGCCATCGCTGCAGGTGAGAGGAGCGCCATCTATCTGGCAGCGGTCGGCATTCTTCTCGGCGCGCTTGTCGCCTTGTTTTTGCCTCGAAAACGAAAAATTTGACGGGTTATTGCATCGCAAAAAACCGGCCAAAACCACGTAATCTGTTTTAACGTGGTTTTGGCCGGCGCAAATTCTATTTGGCTTCCTAATGCTCTGCAAGAGGACGGGTATCCCGATGTACAGGCGTTTATGACTACCTTCCGCAAGGCTGAACCTGTAGTGGAACAGTACAACTATGACCTTGCCGGGTGGGAGCGACAGGCTAAGAGAAATCAGAAATCAGCCGAATGACGGCTATTTTTAAGTTTTCCGCTGCTTCCTGCTTGCATCCGTCTTATTCACTTCCCAAATACCGTTCCAGATACTCATTTATCTTTTCTATTAATTTTGCAGAAAGCTTATTGTCATTTTGCAGACCGTGTCCCGAATGGGAGAACTCGATATAATCGTGGGGAACATGGTTTTCCTCCAATGCGTTAATCAGATGTTTTACTGTTCCGAACGGAGCTACTCTATCGTATTTTCCATAGGCAGCAAGCGTAGGGACAGAATTTTCATCGATCCACATATACGGTGAAATATTTTTGACTGCTTCATCATATCTTGCCGTTCCTATCATATCTGTTGTAATGGTGTTACCAGACATAATGCTGAATAAGTTTGCTGCTGCCTCTGGACTCCGATCCAAACCGTAGGTAGTCCAGTCCTCTGGATAAAAGCTGGGCGGCCCGACCATCTCAAAGACCATTTTAACAGGAATCGGGGAGGTGTCCGCATCACGGTAAGCATACAATAGTGCCAGAGTGCCGCCCGCCGAGCCACCGGAAATAGCCATTCTATCGAGATGGTAGCCTAACTTTTCCGCTTCCGCTTTTACAACTGGAATACTGTTTTTGATTTCCTGAGACATGGTATAAACGCTGGCTTCAGGGTTATTTTCATCAGACACCGTGTAATTAATACCTGCGGCAACATAGCCTTTTGAACAGAGCCATTTCAGCATATCGGCGTCACCGCTTTTGTCACCGGCTGCAAAACCCCCTGGATGGAGATATACCACAAGACCGTAGGTTTTCTTTGTATTATCCGCAGGAACATACAGGTCAAATTTGTTCTTCTCCTTCTCGCCGTATGCGATATCCGTATATACACGACCAATGGAGTCGTTCCAGTTAACCTTCATTTCCCCAGACAGTGGATTATATGTCATTTTGATGATTGCAGAAGCCGCAAATGCAACAATGAAAACACCTACATAAATAAATCCCCACAATACTTTTTTCCTGCCTTTTTCTTTATTTTTCATAGGAAGTTACCTCCGAACAATGTGCCGCCGAGCATAAAATTCATAAATGCCCGCACCGCAAGCCGTCCCAAAACAGCTGCTACGATGATAACTACAATCAGAATGACGATGCGTTTATGTGTAAGGGTCATCTCTTTAAACTCCTTTCCGATTTGTTCGTGACATTACCATTTGATAAAATCACCCTACTCGCTACGTAAAGCCACAACAGGGTCTTTTCCGGCAGCCATTTTAGACGGAATAATTCCAGCAATTAGTGTGAGTACCATACTGCCAATAACTAAAAAGGCAGCATGCATTGGACTCAGATTTGCAACACCGGATATATCCGCAAGCTTTTGTATGATAAGATTCATCGGGACAGTTAAAACATAAGTTATACCTACACCAAGCAAGCCAGCCGTAAATCCAATTAGTAATGTTTCTGCGTTGAACACTCTGGAGATATCCTTTTTGCGTGCTCCTACACTTCGGAGTATGCCAATCTCTTTGGTGCGTTCGATAACCGATACATAGGTGATTATCCCGATCATAATCGTCGATACGAATAAAGAAATTGCAGCAAAGCCTGTTAGAACATAAGTTATTCCATTTAATAATTTTTTTGTTACTGATGTAAGGGATGCGGAAAAATCTGAATATAGTAACTGATCCTTGTTGGGCTTTCCATCGTTATACTGATCAAGGTATTCTTTTATTTTTTCTTTTCCTTCCAAATCTTTGGGGTAAATGCTGATGCCCGCGGGTGTAGTATTTGCCCCTAGCAGTGCTTCCGCGTTAACTTTGGATGCTTCATCCGCAAAAGGAGTTCCCAACATAACATTTGTATTCGATTTTTTTTGGGCCAGTGCAATATCACTTTTGCGTGCATCCTCTAGAACGGATGTTGTTAAATCATGGGTGTATGCAATTCCCGGCGATAAATAACTACCGTTCGTTCCTTTTTTAGGGCGGAGGATGCCTGTAATTTTAAGTGTAGTTCCTGAACCGTTGTTGTAAAGTTTTTCGTAATCAGCAGGTGTAGCGGCGACAAAAGAATCTTTACTTTTTTCAGTGTAATACTCGTTATTCGGAATTACCTTTAAAATCGATTTTCCAATAAAATCGGTGATTTTGTAATTTGAATTTCCGGTAATACCTATTTTCTCGAAGAAAGCCTTATCGATCCGATTATACTTATCGACAATTAGGACCACTTCATCTTTTGCTGAGGGCAGCTTGCTTTCAGAACCGACCAAATCGTACTGCGATAGGATAATATCCTTATTCTCTGGGAGCTGCTGCCAAAACGGCGTACCGATCATTTCATTTCCATTATTAAAATTCACTACGGTATTTTGTCCTTTGGCCAAAAGATTGAACTGGAGTCCGTAGGTATAAGATATATTGTTGACCGACTTTGGAAATTTGGTTTGAAGTTCCGCGACATAATCAAGAAAAGGTTCAGTGATAACATTAGTATGTTTCGCAACATTCGTTTCATTGTTATAGGAATATACAACATCCTGATCCGGATATTCGGTGTACTTCGTCGTTGTATTCAATTCCTCAGCTGTGCCTTCAACAATACCCGCGTTAACATTAATCGGTAACCCACTGAGGGTAGTGGATTGCAAAGAGCCTATATAGTTCGACAATCCGTTAGAAAGAGCTAAAACAAGGGCAACGCCAATAATGCCGATACTACCTGCGAATGCTGTTATAATCGTTCTTCCTCTCTTGGTTAAGAGGTTCTTAAAGGAAAGTAAGGTTGCACTTTGTAGAGACATCGATGTTTTTTGGGGCTTAGTCTGCTCTGTCTTTGATGAAGAGGAAAAAAGTAATTGAGTAATCGGGTCACTATCTGATTGAACTTGTCCATCCAACATACGAATAATTCTATCTGAATAAGCTTCTGCTTGCTCAGCATTGTGAGTCACCATAATCACCAGCCGCGTCTTTGAAACTTCTTTTAAAATATCCATAACTTGATCGCTGGTCTGACTATCAAGTGCTCCAGTCGGTTCATCGGCCAATATAATATCCGGATCATTAACCAAAGCTCTGGCTATAGCAACACGCTGCATTTGGCCTCCAGACAATTGGTTAGGCTTTTTGTTCATATGTTCTGAGAGTCCAACCTGCTTCAACGCCTGCTGTGCCCTTCTTTTTCTTTCCGAAGCTTTGACTCCTGATAAAGTCATTGCAATTTCAACATTTTGCAAAACGGTTTGGTGTCCGATTAGATTATAGCTTTGAAACACGAATCCTATAGAGTGGTTACGATAGGCATCCCAGTCACTGTCTTTAAATTGCTTAGTGGAAACACCGTTTATTATAAGGTCGCCACTATCGTATTGATCCAAACCGCCAATAATATTCAAAAGCGAGGTTTTACCGCATCCGGATGGGCCCAGTATTGAAACCAATTCCCTTGATCGGAACCCAATGGAAACTCCTTTTACGGCCGTAACGGTTTCGCCGCTCTTATAGATTTTTTTAATATTGTCCAATTGAAGCTTTAACATAAAACGATTCCTCCAATAGATCTACAATGAATTGTCTACTTGGAAATCGTATATCATTTTAATAAACTAAAAATAAACTGAATAGGAAAGCCAGTTCTCCATCATTCAAGAAAGGAATGTTCCATTTGTTCAAAATTCTCATTGCAGAAGATGATAAAAATACAGCGAAATGGATGAAAGCAGTAATAAGTAACGAAGGATATGAAGTATTTCTTGCGGAAAATGGAATTGCTGCTTTAGATATTATGGAGCATCATCATGTTGATCTAATCATCATTGATATTATGATGCCTGGAATGGACGGGTTAGAATTGACACATCTTATTAGAGATAGCGGCAGTACCATTCCAATTCTTATGGTCACAGCCAAGCAGCTCCCTAAAGATAAACGAGAGGGGTTTCTTGCAGGAACGGATGATTATTTAGTTAAGCCTGTTGATGAAGAGGAGATGCTTCTTCGAATCAGAGCTTTGCTTCGGAGAGCACAGATTACAACCGAAAGAAAACTCCGTATTGGAAAATTGACGCTTGATTATGATTCTTTGAGCGTGTTTAGAGAAGGGGAGATACAAACTTTACCCCAAAAAGAATTTTATTTGTTGTACAAACTGTTATCATCCCCCAATCGAATTTTTACACGTATTCAATTAATGGATGAAATTTGGGGCATGGATTCGGAAACAACGGATATGACTGTGAATGTTCATATCAATCGATTGAGAAAACGGTTTAACGATTACCCCGAATTTGAAATCATTGCGATTAGGGGCATCGGTTACAAGGCGGTAATACATCATGGTTAAAAAACTTAGAAAAAAAGATAAAAACTATTTTAACGGAATTGGCTTAACGATTGTTTTTACGTTTATCGTATTTCTTATTTTGATTATCTCCATTTTTATCGCATTTTTAATTATCATTGCTTTAGACTACTTTGGGATTTATAAGCCCGCTCCCAATTCAGGCGAGGGATGGGTCATCTCTTATTTTGTAACCGTCAGTGTGACGGTGAGTTTGCTGGCTTCGTTTTTCTTTAGCAGAATCCCTCTTGCCCCAATTCGACAAGTGATTTTTGCAGCCGAAGAACTTGCTAAAGGGAATTTCAATGTTCGTATTCATCTTAGAGGACCTAAAGAACTAAGAAATCTAAACCGAAGTTTTAACCATATGGCAGAGGAATTAGGAAGCCTAGAAATGTTACGTACTGATTTTGTAAATAATTTTTCCCATGAATTCAAGACACCCATCGTTTCTTTAAGAGGCTTTGCAAAGCTGTTGAAACGCCAGAATTTATCAACGGAAGAACGTGAAGAATACCTGGATATTATAATAAGCGAATCGGAACGACTGGCTGAATTAGCGACGAATGTACTTAATCTTTCCAAAATTGAAAACCATACCATTCTGACAGAAAAAGAATTATTTAATGTAACGGAACAAATCCGGCATGCAGTTGTACTAATGGATCAAAAATGGGCTGAAAAAAATATCAATTACCAATTTGATTCCACGGAAGTCATGATCCATGCCAATGAGGAATTATTAAGCCAAGTCTGGATTAATCTACTGGATAATGCAGTCAAATTCTCTCCTCAGGATTCCGAAATACATATTCGAATCTATGATACGGCCGGCCAAGTATTCGTTCTGGTCAGCGATAAAGGACCGGGTATTCCATTGGAAAAACAAAAGTATGTCTTTGACAAATTTTATCAAGGTGATGAATCACACTCGACATTCGGTTTTGGTTTAGGGTTAAGTATTTCCCAAAAGGTTGTAAATTTGCACGGAGGAACTATACGAGTCGCGAAATCGGATGCTTCAGGTACAGTTTTCGAAGTTGCACTTCCTCTGAACTAATCGCGACAATCTGAAAGGGAACTCCGCTTAATTAGTATTAGACTGACCCAAGTATCAAAACAGCAGCAGTCATGGACGAGAAAATAAAGTCCTTGAGTGCTGCTGTTTTAATTGAAACGCTATCCTGGCCTTACGACAAAAGAAGCACGATTTTTCAAAATTTACTCTTCCGAATCCATGAGACCGGTGAATTTCCGGAGCGGCTGTCGTCTATATAAACGAAGGCATAAATGAACACAAACTAATTTGACGAAGAGGTGTTTTGAAAATGGCATTAACGTCCGCATTCACGAGCTTCAACCTGCCTGTAAAAAACGTAGAACAATCGAAAGCGTTCTTCACCGGACTCGGATTCGAGCTCAACCCGCAATTCCCCGATAACGAGAATTCGGTAGCCATCGTGATCGGCGGCAACCATCAGGTCATGTTGATCAATCAAGCATTCTTTAATACGCTCACGGAGAAGGAATCCGTCGATACGAGCAAGTATGCGCAGATGACGATCGCATTGGCCTTCGAGAGCCGGGAAAAGGTCGATGAAATCGTGAATACCGCGGTCTCCTTGGGAGGGAAATTACACGCTGAACCTGAAGATCATGGGTTCATGTATCATTGGGGCTTCGTGGACTTGGATGGCCATCTGTGGGCCATTAATTACATGAACATGGATGCGGCACAAGGTTAAGGCTAACGGAGAGCACGCTCGTACCAGGGTTCAAAAAGAAAGACGCCGGGCATCCTCCCCGGCGTCTTCTTCGCGATGATTAGTTTTGTTCGGTATAGGCTTTGAAATTGTCCATGATCGCTTGCCAGCCTGCTTGCTGGAACTCGACGGGATTGGAGCTTTCCGCGTCGAATGTTTCAATGACCTTCGTCTCATTCCCTTGATCGACGAAAGCAATATCCACTCTTCTTCCGTCTTCCATGGTGTAGCCGATCGCCTCATGCCGATTCACAACATCGTAGACGCCGCCAAAATCAAAGCCCATGCTGCCATCCTTCGCTTCCATCCGTGTCAGAAACTTACCGCCGACCCGCAGATCGTTTTCGGCTCTCGGCGCATGCCAGTCCTCGGACGCTTGATTCCACTTCGTGATGTGATCCGGCTCAGTCCAATAGCGCCATACCTTCTCGACAGGGGCTTGAATAACGGCTTGCACGGTTACTTTCGTCGGTTTACTTGTTTCCATTTTAAATAGACACCTCTCTCATGATATTCGTCATTTGGTTATTCTCAATAATATAGACGTAAGCCAATGACGAAATTCATCGGTCAATTCGCTCGGTCAGCCCAAATCGCGAAAATAATGGCGTATGAATGAAGTTTTGAACGTGCAGGATTTGATTTCCTTTGGTTTCGATGACGTGGATGCCCCAGGGTACCAGGCCAGAGCCCTCTTTGTCCGGCATATACTGGGCCAACGCCGGATAACCGCCATTCACCGTAATGGGCACAAATCGCGAACCTTCGCAATGCCAGCGAGTAAGCGAATAGAAGGCGGACAAATCCTCCTTGCCGCGGATCCACATCTCGAAGGGCGGCATCGACATGCAGCCTTCCTCGTGGAACAGCGCGACGAGCGCGGCAATATCGAATTGCTCGAAGGCCTCCACATACCGGGACAACAGCTGCTGCTCCGGTTGAACGTCCATGCTGCTGAGCTCATCCGAGCGAAGCTGCACCCGGTCCATCGTCTCTCGGGCTCTTTGTAAGGCGCTGTTCACCGCTGCCGGCGACATCGCCAAAGTTTCCGCGATCTGCTTGGAGGACCATTCAAATACATCCTTCAAAATGAGTACCGCGCGCTGCCGCGGAGGCAAGGTCTGCAGGAGAGCGATAAAGCACAGTTGAAGGGTATCTCTGCGGACAAGCCGATCCTCCGGATTGCCCCCAAAGTCGGGAGACGGCCAGATCCAGGCAGAGTCCGGCAGCGTGTCGCGCGGCTCGACGATGGCGACGGCCGGGTCGAACAGGTCAACGGGAAGCGCGCGGCGTTTGGATTGTCTCAGCTTGTCCAAGCACAGGTTGGAGGCAATCCGATAGACCCAAGTTTTGAACGAGGACTCCTGTCTGAACGTGCTCCAGCTCTGCCAGACCCGAATACTCGTCTCCTGAACGGCATCGTCCGCATCGTCCATGGAGCCTAGCATTCGATAACAGAACGAGGTTAAACCCGGCCTCAAGCTTGCAAATAATGATTCGTCAAATGCGGTCTCGGTCATCGCGGCCTCCCTTAATGATCTCCCCGAAGGGTGGTACCTTCATTATATGCAATGAAGCGGACAGCCTCAATACGAATAAATAGGCAGGATATCTGAGTGTAGTGTTTTATAACCAGCCCATGTAGGCCATGATCCTGGCATCGATCTCATCAGATTGTTGGTAACGTTATCCGGCATTAAGCTATCGGGTTACGAAAACGCATTAACGAGGCCGCCGCGGGATCGATCGGGCGGTCTCATTAAACTAAGGGTAGGATAGTTCCAATATATGGTATTATTGAAATGGGTATTTCACGAGGGAGGAATGATGATTTTGATAGTACTTCTTAAAATAATCGGAGTCGCAATTGTTGGTATTGCCCCTGTGGTATGAGTTTTACAGTAGACGTTTATGGAAAAAGCCAAATGCTTTTGATTCCATATGAGTTTTACCATGATGATCATACTGCTGCAGGATCGGCATCTTTGCTACGTTAAACGGGCAGGAAAATTGAAAAATGCGAAGAGGTGAAATATGATTCGGGGAGTTATTATCGAAGGGTTGTCTACCGCAGGAAAAACTTCAGTATTGACCGCATTAAAGAAAATGAACAGTCAGAATCCTAAAGTTGAGAGAACCATGATTGCAGTAAGCGAGCATTATTCGGGAGTTCTAGTTGATGACCATGGTGTTCTAAGGAATCTTCAGCAAGAAGAACACCTCGGACTATTAAATCGTCATGTTGATTATATCGAGCAATTGCATAGCTTTATGACTTCCCTTGGTCGAACAAAGGCTTCACACGGTGTGTTTTACATATTCGAAAGGTTTCATTTAAATCACCGAGCCGCGTTTGGTACGAGTACAGGGCTAGGCACATTGGAGCAGCGATTATCGAATCTTAATGCACTTAGTGTACTGCTTACAATATCATCGGATGTAGTTGAATCCAGGTATGTTGAAAGTCGCGGGGAAAATTGGAAGTCATATGTGATGAAGGGCTTTTCTTCACCTGCGGAAGCTTGCCACAAGTTTGTAAGTGGTCAGGAGAAAATGCGTATTTGTGCGCAACAATCCTTAGTTGCTACATTGGAAATCAACACCGACAATGCTGATTGGGACTGTTATGCAGATCAAATTATGAGGAGGTTGTGCTAACGATATACGATTAACTTGGAGCTGCCGAAATGAACTGCTCCTTTGTGATGTTCATTGAAGTATGTCTTTGGATACTAATTAGTAAAAGGAAACTCATTCGTGGTACAAAGTTTGTTCATCTAACGGTGAACGATAGTTGAACAATAAGGGTTTTCACATTTTAGACATGGCTAATATGTGAAAACCCTTATTTTATAATAGCTTTTTAAATTTAAGTCTTGATAATTTTTGTCAGGTGATAAAAAAGTCTGGAACCATTTTTGTTGATTGTATTGGGCTCGCCACGGCATGTGATAAACATGAAAAAAAGAAAGTGTGGAACCACTAGATATTACCATGTAAAGAAAGTTGGAAACCGAACGCTCCGACTAAAGTCAATGTTCCTTTGGATATTGAAATGTACCTAATTCATTTTACTCTTGAACGTACACGATCTATACACTTTAACAGTTATACTTGTTTAATCCACTATGTAATGCAATTGCCCTGTCGATACATCCTGAGAGTTCTTTGACGTGATTTCATAATTAATCACAAAGGATTCATTCGCCTTGACTAATATGTAGGATGGGAAAGCAATGTTCTCTTTAGGATTAAGTTCATCGAAATGAAACTCTAACACCAAATAATCTGCCTCGTTATGGATTTCAAAATCAAGCAACGTTTTTAAATACCACCTAAAATCTGAATAATCATGTTCAATTCGATCTTCAAGATCTAACAAATCTCGATGCTGGTTAAATGGAATAAACGAATTATTCACATTGTCTTGAACTTTGCTATCTTTTTGGTGACGCAAGCACAGATTTAAGATGCTATCATATCCTGTAAACTGTTTTAATACAATGTATTCGGGTTCTAGATAACTGTCTGGTGTAAGAACTTCAATACTCCTTGGTAATTTAATCAACACCTTAATTTTTTCGTCATACTGTTTTCCCTCGTTCTTTAAAACAAGAGGTATGAGTGAAAATTCTTCGAGAAATTTAAATTGCTTTACAAATGCATCAAGTTTCTCAAGTTCATAATCATATTCCTCTAACTTTTCAAACTTTTGCTTTTCAACTTCATCCCCGATTCGCTCAACTGGAATTGAAAAGAATGGTGTATGAAGCCAAGTTTTCTGCTCTTTCAAATTGCCAACATAAAAGAAATCATCACTTAGTTGAATACCCAGAAGCCGCTGTGTTTTTTCACGGATTTCTTGTTGCTTCTTCGGTGAGTATTCTGATGAAACGTGCAATGATAATTTAATGCGATTTCCAAATATTTCAGTTTCCTTCACCACTTCTTTGTCTTTTTGTGGTATATGGATATTATTGATTTCATCAATTGCTTTTATTAACTTTTGTTTTCGTTTTTCAATAAACTCCGTGTTTAGTAATTGGAGATTAAACGACTTCATCGTATTTGAAAAAGATACTTTTTGGGAATGGTAAAACTCAACAAGCAATTTATTGGACGGCAAGTCACCCTTAACTTCTGGATAATTAAAATACACCCACTCCAATAGTTGCTTCTCAAAATCAGCTTTAGATACTTTATTGCCATTTGTTGAAAATTTAATAAATTGATAAACAATTGCACCCGTCATCATTTCCAACAAATAATGACCAACAGTATGTCCCTTATGAGACAGGAATTTGTTGAGTGACGTATAAATTTTTGATTCCATTGAGTCCAATTCGAAATTCTCTAACTGGACGGTCATCTTATCAAGAAAAGGACTGATTGTAGCTATTTCATCCTGCTCGTCATCATCAAAATTGTTTTTGTTCAGTTTATTAATAAACTGTTTGGTTGGATCACTACAAGTTCCAATAAGGATTAATTTATAATCTTTTGCATTCGGCACATCCTGAATCAGCGTTTCAAACCAATGAATAATATTGGGCTTAGTAAAATTATTTATCGAAGATTTAACTTGCGTGACTTCTTGTTCATCGTTTTCATAAAACCACGATATATCAACCTTATCGTTTGTCGTGTCAGGTTCGATTTGAACGAAAAGCCAATCCCTTGCGACCAATGAATTCAGTACTGACACAACTGACTGATACAGGTACCCTCTTGCCCCTTCTTTTCCGCCCATTCCTCTTCACCCGTTCTATATTTTCAAATGAATTTTACATTTTTTTAAATCTAATCACGAACACAACACCCACAAATATCTAACCACCTACACATATTGAATATGTAAATATCTATTTAACTTTTTTATGGCTTTTTCTGAAATTTGAGGGACATTAACAAACAAATTTTTCATTGCCCTACTACAGGCTACATAATAAACCCTATGATCCTCATTGCCATCAATATCGGGATTCAACAGAAATCCTAAATCTCTGTCCTCATTGTACTTGTATCCGTCCTTACTTTTAACTATCACTAAAACATGATCAAATTCGCTGCCTTTGGCTTTATGAATTGTTCGATGTAAGCTACCATCCTCTGCAATTTTTACATGCAAAGCAATATTCGAATAGATTGTACTTTTATAATAATTTTCTGTACTGGATGGAGATTTGCCACCCTTACTTTCTCTTATCTTTGAAAATTGGAAGTAACCAAGTTTCAATATTTTTTGATACAGTGACCATAATGGCTCATGACTAAATTCATGGTAATCATTCAATAATGTATGAATTACTTGCAATGCTGTCTTTTGTCCATTAAACTCATCAGTGGTTTTTAAATGTCTGCTCAATTCTCTTATCGCATCTTTGAAATGAGAAAGTCTTGCATACTCAATTGCTTTTATAATAGATATAAAAGTTTTCCTTCTGTCATTATCTGAATCTTCGAATGCTTCATCAATTATCGCCCATTTCTGTCCATCTATATATTCCATGTTATTTCTAACAGAATTGGCCATGAGGTTCGAGAATGATAAGGTATAGATTTCTTCGCCGTTAACACTATCCTTTGCATGGTTCAAAGCTTGCAAAGGGGTGCCAACAAGAATTACCGGAAGATTACCGGTCTTTTTTTTCGGGCTTTTTTGTATAATGTCCTTCCTGATAAAATTTAATAAATTGATTATCTCTTGAGTGCTTCTATGATTATCTACCATCTTGTAAGAAGCCATGCCTGGCAGCAAGAAATTATCAAATTGCTTAACATCGGCACCTTGGAACTCATAAATAGACTGTGCTTTATCTCCAATAACCCCTACAATGACCTCTTTCATTGCGATTAACTTAATGATTTCCGTTTGTATAGGATTAGTATCTTGAAATTCATCAATGTAAAAATAAGGGAATTTAGCACGTATTATTCGTAAAATTTCCTGGGTGTTATTCAGAAGCTCCCATGAAAATGCCAAAACATCATCAAAGTGAATAATTCCTCTTTCCCAGAACAATTTCTTGTATTTCAACAAACTATTGTGATAGTCACTTTTTCTTCCCTTTATATGCAATTTACAAGAGCTGCCCTCAATAAACCAGAATATTTTTTTCAGGTCCTCTTCCTCTACATATTTTCTTCCTAAGTCTGTCTGCTTAAAAAAACCCGTTGATACAATATGTTCGTAAGGAGCATCTACCTTCAAAGGATCAATCCCATATTTATCACCGATTAAAAATAGATACGGCTTAACAATATGAGTGAACAAAAAACTATGAATTGTACTAACCTCTACATGATCAGTCTCATCCCCTAATCTTTTTACTATAGTTTCAACTCCGACATTTGTATATGTGATACAAGCAACTTTCCTATTTCGCCCCAGACGGTTAGAATTGTGGAGAACGTTTTTAATATGATTTATTAAGAACTTAGTTTTCCCTGCACCTGGGCCAGCTGTAACTTTAAAATGCTTTTCAATATCTATTTTGGAATTAGAGTGTATTAGCTGCATACCCACGTTATCGCTTCCTTTATGTATTGTGGAACCTTAAAATAAGTGCAAGCATTCTCATTGTTTAAGTTTTCTTCTAATGCTTTAGATAGCTCGTAAGCATTTTCACCCTTAGAGATTGAGTTTAAATATCTAGAAGCAATTAAGTGCTCTCGGCTATCTGACCCTTTGTATCTTTTTATACTTTCAGCAATTCTAAGATTCTCTCCCCCTTTACTTCCTAATATACCTATCATTTCATCTAATGTTTTCCCTTGCTGATAATAATCAAATAATTTATTAAGTTCCTTAAGATTTGACATTGATTCTGTCAGAATCAACTTGCAATGAGGATTTATGTAAGCAAGTGCGTATTCAAACGTCTTTCCCTTACCTTTATCCTGTGAGAAACATTCGATATTTTCAGCAATACGTTTATCAACCAATTCATTTGAACAAGACTTATAAATGTACTTTTCGTCTTCTAAATCAAGCTCGTAAGGATAACATTTTTCAAATTTTGAATCATCACTAACCCTTTCTTTTCGAACCGGATCGAGATCTGTTATGCACGCAATTTTTTTATGTATTGTATATTCTTTAGAGGAATCAAAAAGCTTGAGAAAATGTTCAAAATAACGACCACCTATATTGATAACTGATATGTGGCTGCTTTCTAAATCAAAGCCTACATATTGAGCGAACAAGGACATGGTTAACTGTTCTGTTATTCCCTCGACCAAAATTACCCCTTTAGCAAACAATATATCTGATTTTGTAGTATCTAGAAATCTTTCCACATATGCCTTTGATTTTAGATCATCACCAAAAGCTCTACCTAAATAACCGACATTTAAAGTGTTATTATTCTTTCTGTGAAGGCAGATAATCTCATCCAAACTTACTGCAGAGGTAATATTCGGTGAATGTGTCGTAATAAAAATTTGTCTAGCTTTCTCTTTCGAATTTTCTCTTAGAAATTTCAAAAACTTATACTGCATTGACGGGTGAAGGTGTGCT
Organism: Paenibacillus sp. 32352; assembly: GCF_002042965.1. Lineage (GTDB taxonomy): Bacteria > Bacillota > Bacilli > Paenibacillales > NBRC-103111 > Paenibacillus_S > Paenibacillus_S vulneris. The sequence continues at coordinate 43,879 of NZ_MZNT01000021.1, forward strand.
TCTGGCTCTTCAATAACAAGTATTGGAAAAATTTTGGCGTTACTTCCAAGATAATCGCCAGAAGCATCTCTCTGCATTTTGGCTAATAAAAGTGACATGTAAATTAAGTTATTATAGCCTAATCCGTTATGAGTTGCTGGGATTGTAATACCAGTCTGATACTTAACTATTAATCTAAGAGCTGAGTACAGCTCTGAATCTAATATATGCCCATCAAAGTCCGGCTCAGCATTTCCAAACGAAGCCCCAGTATCGTTTGCATAACTGAGCATTTCTTTTTTTCCTCGCTCCATTCTCTTCTGCAAGGCATTTATTAGTTCAGATGCTTTCTCGGAGAATTGTTTTTTCAATTGTGCGATCTCTTCTTGCTGCTTTACTTTTGTTATTGTTCTGTCGCTTTTTATTTCGTAGTCCATAAAAAAGTCAATCACTTCACGTAATAACGTATTCTTCCCTGTGAAGAGATCTCTTTCAACATCCCGGACAGCATCTAAAAATTGAAAATCAATTTTTTTAAGGGCTTCAGAGTCTGCCACTTGTTTAAAGTCAGGATTACCTCCATAAATGTTACTCTTGTACTTTCTTAAAAAATTATGTTTTATCGCTAACCAATAATCCTCAATATTATCTGAAGTGATATTTGCCAGAGCTTGTTTATATTCTGCCTCTTCCTTCTCTGGCAAATAAAACACATATGTTAATTGCGCTTTATAAGGACTTTTCAGATCCGTTAACCATGTAGAGACAGTAACTAGATCTTCAGAATACTCTTCTTCATTCTTCGATTCCGTAAATGTAACGGTAATAGAAACCTTCGGCGGCTTCTCTTTCAACTCTTTAATACTTATTTCTTTATTAAAATCATCAACAGATAATTTTTTCGATGAACCAAAATTTAAAACTAAGTCTAAAGCTTTTAGCAAATTAGATTTCCCCGAGTTATTATGACCAATTACTACGTTTATGCCTTCATTAAATTCAATAACATTATTAGGTCCTTTATAATTACGAAAATTCTGTATTTCTATTTGAGAAATGTACATTGATTACGCTCCTTTACAATGCAGAATTTCTTTGTTTAATCATCGACCATAGATTGTTAATTATCTTTTTCGACAACAACTGCTTCCTTCCTACTTTACTCTCCAAAAAACTGGTACTACGAACGCATATATTTAGTGATTATCGACGTAAGTTGCCCAACTCCGATGGAGTTTTTAAAAAAATCACAATAATTATACCTAAACGAGCTTGACCATTTGTACGTCACAAAAAGAGCCGAGGAACTAGTTGAATACTTGACTATTCCTTGGCTCGTTATCAACATTCACTTCAATTATCAAAGTAATTAACATATACCTTCAGTTGCTGAATAATTTTTTCGTCTAACTCTTCTGTAGTATTTCTATACATTGGACTAAATCTCTTAATACTATCAAGTGAACTGACTTTCTTTTTATACTTTCTCATCTGATTAATTATTACGGGGAGATGACGGAGCAAGTATTGTTCATCCGATTCAATGGAACGGCGGTCGATCCTGATAGCCCGGCAAGCCGAGGAAGTATTGGAGGTACGGTTTTCAACGAACGTCCCCATCGTCTCATCAAGGCTCCCAGCGCCGTTCGAACTGAGACTGCCTTTTGCCCGCGGAACGATTTCTTGAAGGACTTCGTGTACTTGCGACGGGGTCGAGTTGTCCCGGCAGACGATGGCCAACTGGATGCTACACGGCGCCCAGTGGCTCACCCACGTATACGAGCGGATGAAACGACGCTGCAAGTGCTGCGGGAGCCCGGACGGACTGCAGATCAGAAATCGTACCTGTGGCTATACCGAACCGGCCCTTGGAGCCCGTTGATCATCCTGTACGAGTACCAACCGACGCGAGCGGGCAAGCATCCGCAGCGCTTTTTGACGGGCTTGACGGGCTACCTGCATACATACGGGTACGACAGCAACGACCAGGTCACCGGTGTGAGCGGGTGGGCTGCTGGGCGCACACTCGGCACAAGTTTGTCGAGACGGTTCAGGCGCTGCCCAAAACACGCCGGCTACCGGCACGGCGGCGCAGCAGGGATTGGACTTCTGCAATCGCCTCTATGCGGTTGAGCGAAAAGCCGAAGGGCTACCGCCAGGAGCAAAGCCGCCCGGTACTGGATGCTGTTTCGTTTGGCTGGAGAAACAAAAAACGAGGGTACTGCCCAAAAGTTTGAGTGGAGCGGCTATTACCTGTTGCCTGAACCAATGGGGACGACTGAAGGCGTATCTCTTGGACGGACGGTTGGAGATCGACAACAATCGAAGCGAGCGGGCGATCAAGCCATTCGTCATTGGGCGGAAGAACTGGCTGTTTGCCAACACGCCGAGAGGGGCCCAGGTGAAGCGCGACGATCTACAGCCTCGTCGAGACGGCTAAAGAGAATCGGTTGCATCCGTTTTACTATTTGACCTATCTGCTGGAGAAGCTGCCGCAACTGCCTGATCCCCAAGACGAAATGGCGCTGGACGCTCTGCTTCCCTGGTCACCCCTCGCTTCCTTTAACTTGCCGCGTGTTTACTAAATAGCTTACCCGAGTCCCCGTCTACTTCATAGGTGGGGACTATTTTACGCATACGGTTTTAATTGTAACTGCCCAAATTGACACATCATCAACTTCGACCTTTGGGTGACCTCTGGTAACCTCTGGATGACTTTTTGGTGATCTCTGGGTGACCTTCGATACTGCAGAATAGAGCTCCAGAATGGCTTAATTCGAATGCTTTATTCTTTCACTATTATTTCACTAAGAAAGCGACTTGGTAGTTTGCCGTTATCAATGCCGCCACGGCGACTTTCACGCTGCTGTGAAGAAGACAGGAACAATTTGCTTTCCGAACGGGTCATCGCAACATAAAGTCCACGCCGCTCCTCAGCTTCATCATTCCTAGCAGGAATAATGTCGTCTTCCAAAGCGATGATAAAGACAGCCTTATACTCCAGGCCTTTGGCCGCATGAAATGTAGAAATTCCAACCTCATCAATTGTATCAACGATATGGTTAGATTCGTCTTGAAGATCAAGCTCACCGATCAAATCCACTAGATTTTTCGCTTGAGATTTAGTCATTTTCTCTTTGAGCAATTCAAGATGCCGGATTTGTTCATAAGTGTCTTCTTCCATCCTTTCGAGCGAGACATCGATTTTAAGAAGGTCATACAAAACATCATAAACCTTTCGATTGCTTATCGAGCTATTGTACCCTGCGCAAAATTGTGCAAACTTTTTTACCGCATCATCCATGTCATCCTCTGGCGTAATTTCAGAAAGCTTCGTAATGGACAATTCTCCTCCAATCAGTTCCTTGTAATAATTGACCGTATCATCATAATTGTGAAGCCTTGAAAAATAAGCAATTAATGGCTCCAGAATCAAATCGTTTGAAGGTTCAATTATTAATTTTAACGATTCGTGAATAAGATCGGACAAAAGCTCGATCCTGTTATTAAAATTTCTACCGAAATGTCGGAACGGTATACCTCTTTGGGTGAAAACATCATCGACAATTTTAAGTCCGGGATGTCTGCTACGATAAAGCACAATAATTTCTTTATATTGAATACCTTCCGTGTGAATTTCTTGTATCTTATCGGCAATCCATTCAGCTTCTTGAAGGGCTGTAGTGAAGCTCAAAATTTTTAAACAGTCTCCGGTCTCTGTCTTCCGGCCACTAAGAGACTTCATTTCCCTTTCATCGTTATGTTCTATTAATGAATTTGCGGCGTCTAAAATAATCTGAGGCGAACGATAATTTTGAATCAGCTTAATGCTTTTTGCATTCAATTGCGTGATATATTCGCGAATTACTGTCGGGAGCGCGCCGCGCCAACCGTATATGGACTGATCATCATCCGCAACAGCCATCACATTCCTCGCACCCGTGCCCAGTAGATGAATTAGTTCAAGCTGCATGCGGTTGGTATCCTGCATCTCATCGATCAGCAGAAAAGGGAACGCGTTATGGTACAACCACAATATTTCAGGATGTCTTTTAAACAAAGTTACAGTTAACAAAATAGCGTCATCAAAGTCAATCATTCTATTTTCTCGCAAGCGCCACTCATATTCGGCAGTGGCAGACTTAAAGCCTATAATTCTTGATTCTGTTTTCTGAACATAATCATCGTAATCTACAGATGAATTCTTCAAGGTGCTGATTCTATTGGCGAGTTCGAATTCGCTCATGGTTGTTAAGCGATTATTACTTCGAATAGAGCGAATTAGCGCATTCCTGTTCGCTGTGGACACAAATGTAAAATCGCGTGGTACCCCGATCTTGTCCCCGTAAGACCTTAGAACGGACTGGCATAAATTATGAAAAGTTCCCAAACGAATACGGCGACTATCAATTCCAAGGTCTTGCACTCTCATTTTCATTTCATTAGCTGCTTTATTGGTAAAAGTTATGGCAAGAACCTTCCTCGAAACTGGAACGAAATCCCCCTCGAACAAATAAGCGATCTTCCGGGTAATAACACGAGTTTTTCCCGTACCTGGACCCGCAAAAACCATGGTGTTACGATCCATAGTTTCTACAGCTTTAATTTGTTCCTCGTTTAATCCCTCAAGACTCCTCATTTGCAGTTTGCTCTCCTTCAACATCATCTCCATACCCCGCCAATTGTACGACAGCATCGAGCGTATTTTTGATGAATTCATCCGGAAAATGCTCGCTGAACCCTTCTCCGATAAGCCTTCCTGTCGTTCTGCCCTTAATTTTCCGGAATGAATTAGCCAAAGTTTTTCTTATTTTAAGCTCCGCTTCAGGATAATGGGAAATGACAGCCATCAATAAAGGAATCGCATCTACCAAGCTTCGATCATCTTTTCGCATTTCACGCAGGACATTTGACTTCTCTACATCTACAATCTTTATTACCCCTTTTAGATTAGAAAAAAGTTCCGCTTTTCTTTCCGGTGGAAGGACTTCTTCCAAGAATGCAATCAACTTAACAATTGGCATGTGGTTACAAACATATCCCTCGATGTCCCCCATGTCAGGAGTCCTAGGCAACTCATATAGTCTGGAACATATCGTTTTGATTTCCTCCAACTCGTCCTCATGATTTTTATCTTTGGAATCATAATCAATCACAGCGGCGCTCGGTATGCCGAAGTTATTCAAAAGCCTGATAAATGCTTTGATGTTTGTTTTCCCACCAGCATTTATCACGGAAACACCAATGCGATCCAAATCGTAATTGCTGTCCAGATAAGTGAGAGAAAGTCCCAACTCAGGAAACAAACCTTGTTCTGTTGGCCCTTCCGTCAATAAAACCGCTTTAGAGAAGAATGCATCCGCTTTTCCCACATCAAGATGCTTTTCATAGGAGGATACAAACTCTTCAGGAAAATCCACGGGTAATTGCACACTAGTTGATGTGCCTTGCGCCCCTTTTCGAATTAAGCATATTTGCCTCGGATTGATGAGTTCAATCAATGATGGAGAATGAGTGGCAACCCACACTTGTCTAGTCCGGGATAAATGCAAGATCTCTCTGAACATTTTGCGCTGGGCATGTGGGTAAAGGTGAGACTCAGGTTCATCTATAGCGAAGATTCCTTCTCGTAACTTGCCGATACCAGCAAAGGCCCGAAAAATGCTTACCGTAAGCACGCTTTGAAGCCCCAAGCCGAGTTGATCAACATTGAGGTACTTATCCGATGTATGATGTTTTAACTGTATTTGAATGTATTTTTTTATATCTACAGCTGTTGATGTCGCAATAGTAAGACGCAAAAGGTTGTCGATTCTCGGCAAATCAATGATTTCTCTGGTGATATCGGCTACCCCTTTAGTAAAGGCTGCGATCTCTGGGTTGTTTTTTAATGAATCACTCGCTTCGTTTAGTTTGGACAATATAGCTTTTTCTTGTTCCGTAAGATTAATTTGATTGAGTATGCGACCGAACAAACTTCCTTTATTAGACTTGATAGCCCTATAATCGCGCATAGCGTCCTGTAAAAAGAACGAAATCAATTTCTTCTCTCCGAACGACACTGAACGGTCAGGCTGGCGACCAAAAACTAGTGAAGGCTCTGCTTCACGTGTATCCGGGTTATAAATAACGGAAAAATGTAACGGTAAGGTATATACTTCTTTTCCCTCAACTTGTACAGCATCGACAAGACCGATAAATTCCGCGCAGAGTTCCTCACTGAGATCTTCAAAAATAACCTTTACTTCGATAGGTTTGCTAATATCGTAAAAATCCGTCTCCTCAAATTCCAGTGTTCTAATCGATCTATCTGGATTGAAGATCATATGGAGAATGGATAGCACATTGGACTTTCCAGCGTTGTTTTCTCCAATAAGCACCACGATATCGTGACCGTTTATTTTTTGAGGAGTGATTCGCATCTCATCTTTGAAGTTGCGTAAGTTTTTAATCCGCAATTCTTTGATTCTCATCGCTTACCTCCGGAATACTGTCATTAAGGTTGAAAGCAGGAAAAATAGCTCGTCATCTTAAAGGCAAGGCATTTCATCGTTCCCAAAGAGCTATTGCCACCAAGAATATTCAGTTTTTAAATCTTTTCCTTTCTCGTGTTCGCGTTTCCCAAGAAACTCATCTTCTCTAGCTATTATTGGATCATACCAATCGGCCTTCTTCTTTGCCCAATCGATCCATTGTAAATCTTCCCCTGTCAAATTACCGGACGATTCCAAAGCTGCAACGAATGCCCTGATCTTGCACGCCATCGCGTAATCCTGCGCCAAATTTGTCAATGCAACCGTGCGCTCGACCTCGATCATATAACGTTTTCGGCGTTCTTCTCGCAATCTCTCTGCTTCTTCGCGTTTACGACGTTCTTCTTCGCGCGCCTCTCGCTCTTTTCGTATAATTTCAGATGCTTCATACATCTCGATCAGAAGAATTCCCAATTGGTCTTCCACGATGGAAGATTTCGTATCACGAAACCTTTTATTTTGATTCTGATTTATATTGATGCACAGCTGCCCATTAAACACATAATCATATTTGCGAAAATTCGGTTTCGAAGCCCAGGAGTACCGTTTCTTATCTTCCTCATATTTGCGAAGCTGATTTTCCTCTGACTTTGTTAAAACATGATCGACTTTGTCCTGCATTTCATATATCTCAAGGGATACCGATTCATTCCGAATAATAAAGGAGAGAGTATCCGTCACTGAGCATCCCAATGGTTCTATAGTATGAATGAGTGCCCCAAGGATTCGGTAGACACGCGGAAGCGTCTCATTCGAAATCACGCCCGCTAGAAATGGAGGACTGGACTTATATGAGCTGTAGCTTTGACGGCTTCTTTGAGCGCCAACTTCTTTTTTATCGTTCCTGTTCCATTCGTTAACAACGTTCTTATATGCGGCAATTTTAGGGTGCATCTTGGCCTTTTCATGCGGGATCTGTATCCGACTCGCTATATCAAATACCTTGTTCCTTTCATCCTCGTCGAGGAATGCCAACTTATCCAAAAAGCTTTTGTGAGCAGCTTCGGAATAAGTTCGGTTGTTAATATATTTTTCGGTTTTACTTGATTTGGATAGTGGCATTGCGCCAGTATCCAAACCTGCTTCTAGGAAATCGTCCTCTTTCATAACAATTTTCGAACCAGCATCAGCATTGTTTACCGCTTCTCCATCCTGTTGCGTGGCCTCGAGCTCTGCTTCTGGAATGGTCGCCATACCCTTATCAATCTTCTGCACTCTTATCCGCGGCGTTTTCGAACACGGAATAGCAACTTCATGTATAGATGAGTCTGGAAGAGGTGGTTTCGTTACCGACTTTCCAAAATTTAATTTCGTCCAATACCCCGCAGGAGGTATGGGCACATTTGCTTCCTTACAAAGCTTATATATTAGGCCATATGATGTGCCATATTTCCTAGCAACACCAGCAAGCGACAGCTCCCACACCTCGTTATAGATCTGCTCGCGAGCCAGCATTTGAGGTTGTTCCTCGACCATCGTTACGACCTCCTTCTCAGTTTCAAATGCCTTTTCGTTGATAATTTTCTGGTCAGGTTCATAAGCTACAGGAGCCGCTTGTGAAAATAATTTAGCCCCGCCTCCTATTCGTTTCTTTCGCTCAATAAAAAAACTAAATCCTTCTTCATTTCTTCAAATTGCGAAATGATTGTCTCCAGATTTTTCTCTATGCTTTGAATTTGAACTTCATTGATTCTTCCATACTTGTACGCAATAAGTCGTTCAGCAATAATGTGATAACTCCAGCTATCAGAGTATCGATCCTCATTATGAATTGCAAAACCTATCGGCAGGCGGTCATTTCTCATGCCGATACTTACAGCCATGGGAGCGATGCCAAGATAATCAGCTGCAATTTTACAGGTAATTTTGGGTAAGCTTCTTATTTCTTCATCCGTGTATCTTCCCACACGACTCACCTCTAGTCATTCCTTCCGCTTTAAGTTGAAATGTTGTATTTGCTTCATATACTCTTGGTTTTCGAACATCAGTTTTAGTAATATTTCGACAAATGTAAGTGTTTTCCTTTCCATGTGCTGTATCGGTCAAAATTCGCGTCCAAATTCAAGTCTAAAAACACAAAACCCTTCAGACTTATTCTGAAGGGCAGCATTATAAGTTATGTAGTTGTGTTGTTAAGGGATTCTCTATCATTGTATTAACAGGGACCGAGATAAGAAATTGGTTAATAATAAAGGAGCAGACTAATGGAACTGCCCCTATCATTTTCCTTCTAGTCTCTCATTATACACGTACTCATCGCCCATTCAGTTCAATAAATTGGCAGCTAATCTAACTGTTGCTTCCGGGTCTTTGACATTTAATGCGCCGGGATCAAGATTGCAAAACATCTCCACATATTCTTGCGGCACTCCGCTTTCATGGATGATTTGGAGTTCATTTTTTACTTTCTTTTCAAGCAGCAATTGTATGCTTTTTCTTAATACAACGGGTTCAGGCACTGGGATAACGTCATCCAACGGTTCCTTCACTCTCATTCTTTTCATGGACATTTGTTTAAATAACGAAGTGAATTTGCTCTCTGTTATTAGCCCCAGGTCTTTGCATCTATATATCATAGCGGCAATCGAAACTTTCCAGTATTTTTTAAGCTCCACAAAATGAAGCAATGATGTTGAAGTCACTGTTTTTGCAAATGCCTCGGCAGGCAACAAAAAGGCAGACGCAAAGCGATTCGCCTGCTCTTCAATCTTTTTAAACTCCTCTTTGGAAAGAAGGTTATTATTCACATCTTCATGCATTAAACGATGTCCAAGTTCGTGAGCCCCATCCAATTGACGCCGAACCGCGGATTGTTTGTCATCACCTAGAAAAATAAAGGGACGGCCTTTTCGATGCTGACAAAAGGCATCGATTTTTTCGCTGGCCATATGGATAGTGAACACCATAATTCCGTTACGTTCAAGCAAATTGACGATGTTAGTTATGGGTTTATCGCCCAGTCCCCAATGATCTCTAGTCAATTGCGCCAATTTTTCGATTGATACCACATCCCAATTGCAATTGCTGAAATCTTTGGTGTCCGGCAAGTTTAGTTTAGGGAAATCTATATATTTGCTCAGATAGTCGTATATATATCCTGCAAGATACGATTTGTTCAGCTGTATTTCTCGACTTTTTTTGGTTGCGGTTGCATTCGCCCTAAAAAAAGTGTTGCCTACGTATTGCTCGCTGTCTCCATAAAAGAAACTTTTCGGAAATCGAAGCATAACACCGTCGTTATGCACCGTCATTTCATTACGTCACATAGTCTTTATTCCATCATTTTTTCTTTTTCAATCGATCACGTAAATGCCCGATATAGATTGAATTTGGATCGTTCGGATTGTACTTGCGATTCATTGCACGTTCAAACTCATCGAATAACATTGCAAAATCATGTACATTCGGTTCCAGTCCAAAGGTACGCTTCATATCACGGTAATGACGAAAAAAAACGCCCGTTGCCTGTTCGCCTGAATAACCTATTCGCTGTAACTCGCAAATCACCGCTTGAGCATATTGTCTATTCATCTCGCGACGGCTCTTCATCCCACCATCCTCCCTTTTGACCCCGTCATTTAACCCAATTATAACCAAAATAGCGATCCATCGAGCAAGGTTTGACTACCTCTCGAGGACCGCTTTTTTGGTAAGACTTGTTTCACATGAAATATCTATATTATAGTATGTTTTTTAGAAAGTATACCTGCTTTATTCCAATATGTTATTCTTCTGTGATAATGTTACCCTATAACTGTTCTGAGATAATGTCACTATGGGACAGGAGATAATGACATTGACACAATCAGAATTGAAATAATGTGATCGTAGCATCCTCCATTTGGGTTTAATGACAAACCAAAACAGAGGGGGGAGAGCGACAGCCAACGCTCCACGGCAAGCAGGAAGCACAACAAAAAAGACCTCGCCGCAGAGAGCGCCAACGCTCGATTACGACTAGGCCTGATTGTAATATTGGATTGCCTTCTTGCCGATTAATTCGCCGTTTGCAGTTATGAGCAATTGGGATACATCAACTCCACCCTCTTTCTCACCTGTCAACACCGTGTGAGAAACTATGTGGGCTATGATGTTTGGCGCTGCCCTATGCTTCGTTCAGCCTCTTGGCATCCGGGATTTAGCCGACAACTGCATTGACAAATTTCCCAACGCTCCTTACAAATATTCTCTGCTTCCTCAAGAGACAATTGTTCAAGAAGCTGCTCAAACTCAAGAATGATCGCGGCTGCATCCATCGCTTCCAAATAGCCAACTTTATTCAACGAAGCTATTAACGTACCTACTGCTCTTTTGGCAGTAATCTGGTTACTTAGATGATAGGCAAGATTATCTATGAATAATTCACTATTGGAAATTGCCGCCTTTTGATTGATTGAATCTTTTGTACTTAAGAAAAAACGGATTGATTCAAGATAATTAGCAAAGGTATCTTCACTGGGAAGTTTTTTAATATGATGATCCAAAATACTTATCAGAAATGCCACTTTCTCTGTATCGTTTAGTAAAGTCAAGTTCTTTCACCCCCATGTTTATTCGTAAATACTGCCGCGGCAATGCATGTACGAAGTTTGGACAAAGCCTATTGCAATTCATGAAAGTACTTGGTAATACATGGTTTTCGCATGCACATGAGTCCTTAATTTCCAACAAGCTCCCCAACTTTTTCAACAAGCTTTTGCCAATCAGTAAGTAATGCAGTTGTTGCAACAACCCCCTTTGAAGCTGATGCCATATAGCTTTTTATGTTTTCCATCGCCTTCCTTAATCTAGGCAATTTGGGATTAGGTGATTCCACCTGCTCTTGAATAGTTTCCAAATCGTCAGTCAAACTTTCTTTTTCATCTACTGACAGTTCACTTGCCTGAATAGCAGGCAACAATTTTTCAATCAGTGCCTTAATCTCGGTTACATCGTTATTGGTTATATTGCCAGTGTAAGTGACATCTCTTCCAGCTGCGTTGACGTTCCCGTAGTTATTGCCAATGTTTTGATATATATTGCCCATAACCTTATCTCCTTCCAGCAGCATCATTTTCTTAGCCAATGCATCAACAACAAAATCAACCAAGGACTTGAACGCGCTGTCCAAAAAATCCCTGACTATGTCATCCCAACTTCCTTTGCCGTGAATAAAACTGTGCGCAACCCCTTTAACATCCTTATTTTCTGAGCACAAATACGACATATAATCATATTGGGCTTTCAAATGACTAGCCTCATCAACAGGAGGTTCTATATAGTTCCATCCGGAACCTTCTATCAGAAAACACTGCTTATAGTCGAACTCCACTCCTCTTATTCGATCCTGAATAATGCTGCTTATAACCGGAGTTGAGTCGATATAGTTTTTGAAGCGTTTTAATTGAACCGTTGCAGTATCCGCATCACACATCAGCATGTTGCTTGAAACTCTTCTAAACTCTAAGCTCAAGAGTCTGTACTCTTTGTACTCCGTTGTATTCACTATATATCCACCCCACAATAAGGACAGTAGACTTTCGAAACACCGGCACAATAAAGAACTTTCACATGCTGCTCGCAACAGCTGCAGGCAAAAATCTCTTCCGTTGTGTCACGATCCTTCAGTTCTCTAACGTTAACCGTCTTAAGAGGCTTGAAATCCATTTTTATGACCCCTTTGCTCGTGCTATTAATGTTACGAGCCATTTTACCAAAAGTCTTATTTAGTTGTTCAATAGCATAATTCATGGCCAATGCTTCTATCTTCTCGACAGTCTCTTTGGTGTAAAAGTTATTTTTGTCGCTCGTTAGCCCGCAATATGGACAAAACAGATCCATAACTGGCTTCTCGTCGTGTTGTAATTCATCCGCTCTCACCTTAAATTCCGAATTGCAGAACGGACATTCAAAAGTCACAAATCCTTCACTATCGCCCTGGATTGTAAATGATAGGGTTACCTGGGTCACCCAAATCCCCTCCCGAGTTCATTGTAAAAAGAACCAAGCAGATAGATTGCTTGGTTCTTCTACAGTCAAAATGTCATTGTCTCCAATTGGTTAATGATCCTTTCGTCCACCTCTGCTGTACTTCTCCTGTACATCGGGCTGAACGTTTTTATACTATCAAGGGAAACGACTCTCTTGTTGTATTTTTTCATCTGTTCAATAATTACTGGAAGATGGCGGATTAAGTAGTTTGCGTCTGACTCAACCTTGCTTTTTAGTAATTCTGTAACTCTTGGGAATTTTTCAGGTGCATTCTCTAAATGCTCGGTAATAATCTTGGGGGCATGAGCCAAAATAGTATACTTTCTTATCTGCTCAGCGGGATTTGATCTGTACAGGTCATCTGCTGCCGCGGCTAAAATTTTGCTGTATTCAAGATCTAACTTGGCCCAATCCTTTCGAATCCGATTTTTTTTGCTGGGAGGCAAGTTTTTCTCCATCCAATCCCGGTCGTTCTTTAACATTTTATGATACAGATGATTATATCTTTTAGCCAACTCAGTTCTTGAAATGTCGCTATTTTCCCGCATTATTGCAAGTATCTTTTTGCGATTTTCTGTTAACAACGTGGTGACCTCTGATGTTGCAGCAACTTCGTCATTATTATCCATAGACGATGCCCATAACATTTCAAGCGACTGAAGTATTCTAGTGTCTGAAGCCGGCTCTTTATGCCGGTTCAATGAACGTTTTATTTGGGTTGGGGATGTCTTTAACCTTTTTGCAATAGCATTATTACTTAAACCACTTGAATGAAGTTCCAATACAGTTGAATGCCACAATGGACCCATTGTTAACACTGCATAAGGCTTCTCGTTACTACGATCGTTTAATTTCCATCTTCTTGAGAAACTAAAGCCACATAGCGGACAACCAAATAATCCCGAAATATATCTTCCATCATGATCAACACGAACACATTTTTTGATAACTCCTAAGCCATATCCTTCACATACCGGGTTATTGCAAATCCATGGCCCATTCCCAAATGGTATCGGTATACAAAAGGCTCCGTTCTCCGATATAAAATGTTCAACTGAACCAGATAAAAACATCATAATCAGCACATAGAGCAGGATATTTTTAACACCCTTACATGAAAGAAAGAAACTGTCCGAATTAACCTGTGCTTTCAAGTCGGTAGTCAAGTATCCTTTTAAACCATTGTCTTTCAGGAAATTATCAAAGTGCTGAAGAATTTGTTTTCTGTCAACGCCACCCGAGTACTTCATGTATCCTTTTAGTCCCAATGCATTTTTCAATTTTGCAAATATCTCTTCCCGCGATACCTGCTTGGAGTACCTAACCATCTGATAGAAGTTCGTAAGGACTCTCTGTTCGATATTATAGTTGGAGGAAATCGATTCTTCTTGACAATCTGATAGATTGCAACCACATTCACACTCTATAGAAGCTAATAATTGTCCATCTTTCGCTCTAGCCAACTTCTTATTACAGCTCGGGCAAAGCACAATCAATTTACTGCCATGTTCTGGACAGCATGTTATAAAAGTTAGTTGGTGGGTCCTATGCAAATAGACTTCACCATATTTTTGACTGTCATTCTTCATGCAATCAGGGCAATAACGTAAGTCCTCTGAAATAAGCCGATCTAGACCTTTGCCTAGTAAACCGGCAATATTGGAATCACCTGCATTTTCCATGATCTCTTCAATGGCTCTTGATAACCGATCTTTAGGAATGAATGGTTTGACCCAGTGAAAATAGGTATGGTTAAATAAAAAATCATCCATTGACATAAATCGGCTTGGCAACTGGTTAAACAAAAAATTCAAGTTGCGAGGAAATACGGTTAAACTGTAGACCTTTCTTCCGAACAACTCTGAATTTGTTACTGAAAAATCGCTGTTACCCGAAAGCACATGGTACCTAAATATTATGGACCTACTATCTTCATCTGGATATAAGATCGGTAAATACGATAACATAAGCATCGTCCCTCTTTCATGACTGACACTCAACGAGTTCCATAAATTTGTCTTTAACCATTTTCTTTAATGGATGATTCAAGCCGGCTAGCTTCAATAATCTCCATCCTAACACCTTACCTTCCGTCTCATTAAGCTTGCTTGCTGCCCATATTAACCTGCGAACTTGAAATGTCTCTGTAGAATCGACATGTTTCTTAATGAATTCATTGGTTCTGGGGAGCTTGTTTAGATTCTTCATAAGCTTATGTGTCAGGTTACCTGAATCCGTATATCTAGCTATTGAGGCCAACGATATTCTTAGGGGATTAGGCAACTGTTTCATCTGTTCGACCGCCTTTGCCACCACATCATACAAAATCTCGTCTCGCTGATTCCAATCCACTTTTCGTTTGACTTTCGATAGCGAACATCCTTTCTCGTTGTTTCTGTTTCTTCTCGACCTGGCAGGTTGACTTTGATTTCTCATCTTATGCAAAGCTGCTTTATTAGTATTAAGAAGCTCCGTTTGAGTTTTTACAGTCCCAGGGTCGACACCGAGAATTTTTGCTTTCTGACGAAGAGATGTATTGGTTTCATTAAGACACCTTAGTTTGTCATACCAAACTGGACCAAAAGCTTTAATTCTGCCTATGCGGTTTCGATCCTCATCACTTGTATCCGGACCTCTTCTTGAATATACAAATCCGCAACTGCAATGGAAGGTGCCGACCGGCTTTGAAGTTGTTGAGCAACGAGTAACTACACATTTTTCAACAACACTTTGATTGTAATGATCAGCCGCTTTATTGAGACATGGCCAGGGGCCGCTTCCAAATGGAAGATTGTTGGGGGTGACCGAAAAACCACCGACAGATTTTTCAAAAAAACCGATTAGTAATAGATGCCTTAGCGGATGCGTGATTTCTTCTTGATCCCTGATTATTTTATGTAACCACGAGCTGTTTGAATCGATACCACAGTCTAGATAATCCAGCAGTTCATCAGTGTAGAAATTCCGAAAATCATGTATAAGACGATTAAATCGTATCCGGCCGCCTACTGTTTGGTATCCTTCCATCGGCAGTACCCTTCTATAGGATGTGGTCTCCTCTTTAGATTTTGACTGGGACTGTAGAAGTAAATTCGATTGAACAGCAATGTATTCCAGATGATCACACCAGTTGGCGTCAATAACGGGTTCGGTAAAATTCGATTCACCGTGTATTGCCAAAGGCACAAATGAATATTTGTGATGAAGAGTTGAGTATTCTACCGTACTGACCCTTAAGATGATCTTATGCAACGGACACATTATAACACCGGGCAGCTGATGGCAGCGATGCCAATAAGGCTCGCAAATCTCACTATCTGCTTTATAGCAATCAGTACAAAATCTTAGCCTTGCCGGCAATTTTATAGAAGTAGCAAGCAATCCCAGGAAGGCATGAACTTCCCCTTGTTTACTCCCATTTTCCATCAAGGATTGTACTTGATGAATTTTCTGTTGCTTCATAAAGTAAGTGTAATAGGGAAGTAGGGTATGATTGTTGATGATTTGATCGGTCGTATATTGTCCATTCAGATTATCGGCAAGACTCATTAGGTGACTTGGCAGATCTGCAGTCGCACAAACCGATCGATTACCGAAAAGGTCCTCGATGGTTTGTCTTTGTATCTTATTTCCTGAAATTACATGGTACCTGGCAATCCCGCTGTAAAGCAATTCATCCTCATAAAGAGTCGGAAAATAAGCTAGCAATAGAATCACCCTCTCAGATAAGATCCTATTGCTAGTTTTCCCTATTTTACATGTCCCTAGTACTCAAACAATCCATTAAATTATTAGCTTCGATAGCTCATCCTCCGACGGGATACTTCCTATATCCACTAGCTTTTCATAGATTACCTCTGTATCCTTTTCATTGTTTGCTACGGCATTTCTAAGGTCATCCTCACCAAGCATAACCTGCTGCTTTTTCTTCTTTTGGGCTTTACTGTTCCCCTTTTCTTGGGCTTCTTTCCCCTCGTTACCACGGTTTTCATCTTCATCCGTCATGGAGTTGAACGTAATATCTTTAATAAGTTGTTTTCGTAAATCAGCCATATCCTTCTCAGCCTCATTAGACTGAAGAACCCTATTAGCAGCTTCATAAGCCATATCGTAAGAAGCCCCGAAATCCATTGCTGTTTTTACAAGCTCAATTAGCTTCTCTTCGTCCTGCTCAATTTTTCCATCACGCAATATTTTTGTTCTGACCTCTCCTTGAATATTGACTTTCTCATCTGCCTTTTGTAAATATTGATCCAACACGTTCCACTTAGGATATAAATCATCTATTGCCTCTAACGCTCGGGGATCTTTACTTCTCAAAACCTTTAACATAGGCTGAACCAGCTGCATGTGCTGTTTGGCAACGGTCTCCAGGAGAGCCCCTGTTATTTTTTCATTATCGTTTCCGTCCTCGATGGCTTGCCACTGGGCTAACATGTACAACTTAACCGCAATATCTACAATTCCCTGAGAAAGCTCATACATTTTCTTACTCAAATGAGGCTTTAGAGGCGTTTCAGTAGCAGTCCATTGATATTTCCACAGAGCATTTAAGAAGAAATCCCACTCCTCGCCTTCACTTAGTCTATCCATGATCAGGTCCCCTTGTCCCGTGCTTCTTCTTGCTTGACTGAAGGAACCTGAAAGAAGCTTCATTGCCTTAAACGTCCCTACTAATACCACAGGAACACCAATCGTATTAATCAATTGAGTAAAGTAATTAAGCATCTTCTCAGCGCCGCCACTCTTAAGAAAACTCAAGTTTTGAATTTCGTCAATGACTAGTACTCCTAACCCATGTAATGTAGCGATATGAGCCATCACTGGAATTAACATATCTACCGATACTTTTTGAGTCGAAAATTTCCGGAAATATTTAGTACCCAAATGCGCATCTACGGATTGTAAAAAGTTAAAGCACAACCCTTTCAGCGAACCATCAAACGGGCAATTTAATTTCAGCCAAACAACTTGCTTACGGATAAAAGGTTGCCCTTTATAAGTCGAGTGATGGATGACCTGCGGGTATAAAAGTAATGAGCTCTCGATTGCCGTTGTCTTCCCCTGTCCACTTACTCCAAGGATAGCGAATCCGGCAGCGGTAGATCTCACCCCTGCAATATTGCTTCCTGTTGAATCAACTCCTCCTTCAAGAACCTCTTTAAACCCTATATGGAATTGTCTCATGACTGCTGGAGAGAAAGGATTTCTGGCTTTATAACCATGGCGGATTAATCTCGATAGCCTTTGTTCCACCAGAAAATGTGAAGGTAACGGCTCGACATAATCGGATATCTGTTGAACAAGATGCAGCCTTGTCTGCCGTCCTAATTTACGTTGCCTTTCATCGTAATCAGGGTATTTCCTGATTTGTAATGCGACATCTTCTTCTTCAAATATCGGGGGCAAAGCTTCTATAAAAGGATTACCCCTATAGTCAGGAATCTCCTGTTCAGAATAGCTTGCCTCCTCTTGCCTGCCTATAAGGCTCGGAGAATACTGGTAATAATCAACCTGCTGTTGAGCTTGCTTAACCATGCTTTTTCTCCTCCGTCTCCCTTAATTTTGCGAGTAGACCCAGCTTTGATTTAGGCTTATATGTTTCTAGAGGGATTACATGATCTCCAGGAATAGATGGTTCGTCCGTCTCCTCATTTGGAGACTTACCCAACTCATAAGCTTGTTCTTTTCGCAGCTTTTCTCTCTCAACGGCTTTAGTCCCTTTAATATTGGACTTCCGTTCAGACTTTGTTAAGGAATGGTCTTGGCTATCGGCACTCCGCTTCATTGCTTCTTTCTTAATCGCTTCTAACTTCGCGCTTAAGGTTACTTCTTCCTGAAGTTCCGTTTCATCATAGTACAAGCTTCTTGACAATTTTTCCTCGTACCGGGTTGACTTGACCTCTTCAAGGCTCATATTTATGAATCGGGAAGACTTGGCCAATAAGTCGCACTTTATAAAACCCTTGCCATTGTCCGTCTTCACATAGACATGATTCATACATCTTCTGTCATAAGCGATCGGCACCTTTTGTGTTTTCCCTTTAACGAACCAACCCTGACGCGCTAATTCTTCACAACCATAATACATTCCTTCAAAGTATATCCCCTCCCGATTCACAGTAACTTTTGCCTCGGGCAATACATTCAATCGAACGATATCCGGATGAACATTCTTCAAATAGTGATTATGAGATATCCCCCAATTCCATAAATCCCTTGCAACGGGCCGCACTTTATCCAATGCCTGATCTTTGTCTAAAGGGTAGTATTCCATGTAATGATAGTTGTTCCTTTGAAGAATCATCTCGATCATCATTTGTGTAAATTCTCTAAGTGTGAGCTTCGCATCTAAAACGTAATCCGGTCCCCCGCGCTTTTTGTATTCTTTCTTCACAGCACCAGGCGTCCATGGTTGGAGCGTCACGTTCAATGTTCGAAATTGCTGTTCCACAATCCCCTTTAGATCAGCACGATACGGAGGCGCGTTCTTTAGTTTAATTCCTAGCGCTTTACCAAGCGAGTCGGCATTTTTACTCTCCATCTCGCCTCGGTCAGCCATAAAACTTTCTGGCATATGGTGACACGGCCACTCTTCCTCTGTAATTTCGATATCATACTGCCTGCAGAACTCAACCTTATTTTCCACTGTATTTTCAATAGCCATCATGACTCCAAGCCAAGACGGACCTTCAAACCCAACATATAACCCGACAACCATATGACTGTATACATCAACAACAATATATACGACAGGCCTGCCGACAATAATATTGGGATCAATTGCACTTACCAAATATACATCTGCTACCGTTGCATCAACTTCGAAGATTTGGCCTGGTCCATTAGCTTTCCTAGTTTCTGATCCTAGCAAAGGCCTGAAATCACGATTGAATGTAACCTCGCCTTCTCGGGCGATTAGCAGCTTGCGCTTGGTATAATACCTTCGAATGTGATATCGCAATTGAGCAATACTTGGTACATCGTGTCCTGGAGGTATTATCGGGATCTCATATTTCCCCTTCTTAATGGTATCAATTTTATAATGATTCTTTAGCATCTCAATATATGTATATTTCACGGAGTCCCTTCGATTTATTTTTAAATAAACATCTCTTATAGCCTTATCGAATATTTTTCGATGACCCTCACTTATTAAGACTCCTTTTAACTTGGGATCTACAGAAATGCTGGTTTCTCTGGGTCTGCCCATCTTTTGAGTTGGATTCTTCTTACTGCCCTTCCCCCCGCATTTTCTGAATCTGGGAAGTAGAGCATTCACCATCTTCCCCCCAGTCCAGTAATAGCGTAAGTATTTATAGTAAAGGTTTTTTCCCTTACCGGTTCTTTCCACCTCGCTCTTTATGATTTCATACCGCTCTTTTGGATTGTAGATGTTAGGCTCCAGTTCAACTATGTCTTTAATACATTCCCAGGCTTCATCTCTAAGGCGAATTTCTTTTGGGGTTAGAAGTTCTTCCGAAACCATAAATCTGGAATATGGGTCATGCTCGCGCTTAATCATCGTCCCTTCAATAAGCTCTTGTTCAATAGATGAGATACGCTTAAACTCAGGAACCCCGGTTTTTTTTATAATAGAAATGGTAACGGCACAATCCTCCGACTGATTCAGCCACAGGACCCTCTCGCAATCAACAAGCTTTGATTCCGCGTCTCTCTTTTCAAGCAGAGTATTGATAAATAGCTCCATTTTATTCTCCTCCAATTTCAATAATGGTTAGGATAGGTCTTGTAATTACATTAGGATTGGCCGAGTTAATTACGCATATATCAGCTATTGTTTGATCTATTTTGATCGCTTGAATCGTCTGGCTTTCCTTTATTAATTTGGACTCTAAAACAGACTTTAATGTAGCCTCGTTATCTTCTAGAGATGCTAATACGATTATTTTCATGGCCAGCCCTCCAGTTTTGAAAATGATTCACTCGTACTTCTAATCGTTTTTGTGTAGGAAGAATTCGACGACTCATATCAACTTCCCACAAGCGATTAGCGATCAGATATCGGACAACATTCATGCTGGTCCCCATTGGTAATTCCATCTTTGCATCAAGGTCCAAGGTGATTTTGGCTAAGGGCTTGTCTATATTAACAATCGATTCGTATAGTACAGGCTCCAACTTATAAACCAGTTCATTATTTAGATACGCCATCTCATCCAAAATTTTGGCCGAATGCAACCATTCCACGTTTTTAACCAGATCATAATTGATTTGATTTTCAGTAATCAGCCGCCATTCAATATCCAGATCTTTGAAGTAGTACTTTTCTATTTGAAGCTTGTCTAATACCCTTCGATTTAACTTTGCCGATGGCTTTATGGAATGAGCTATAAACCTAAGTTCTCCACCTGACCTTACGGTCAATAACATGTCTGTGGTCATTACAATGGGATGCTTGGTCTTCGGATCAATTGGATGTCTGATGCCCAGCTTTTGTGCAATGAACAGTGTTTTTTCTAAAGGCAACAAAGGATATTGCTCCCTAATATCAACAACGTCCATGGCCCACTCCATTTGATAATGATGAGCTAATTCAAAATGCTCCGACAAATAATGGTGTAATCGTCCACTCTTCCAACCCCGAACTCTCGTTACAACCCCATGGGATGGAACATCATGAATGGTTAACCAAGGCTTATATTCCGCAAAATGCCCCATACCACGCCCTTCCTTAATCCACCTTTCAATTGTTGCTGCTGTAGTGCGCCGACGTCTTTTCGACATGAATAACTCCTCCATCAATTTATAGATTTTTTATTTACAATAGAAGTGCATAAAAACGATATATAATTGACTTTGATAATAAGCGATATTTACTCAACTTGTCAACGACTTTAGTCGAGTAATTTACAACTTCAACGTGATATGTTACCATTAAGTAAAGTGTTCACTTTACTGTTCAGTTTTGTATTCAGATAAGCAGATTATGGGTAGGGGGATTTATGTTAATATTAGGAGAAAGAATTAAAACCTCGCGTATATCTAGAGGGTGGACTCAAGAAGAACTCGCCGGGAAGATCGACACAACGAAACACGTTATTTCTAATTGGGAACGCAACAAAGGTAATCCAGACCCAGAGCAAATTACCGCATTAGCTAATGCCTTTGAGGTTTCGGCAGACTACTTGCTTGGGTTAACCAATTTTCCCGAACCACATTTTCGGGACCCATTCGGGCAAATCTCCTTGATACCTGCAATTGACTATTCTTTTGTGAAAGGATCGACATGGGATCTTCTTAAATTGTTAAGTTCCGGTATTGCACTAACCGTAGATGGCAATGAAATTACCCCTAAAGACAAGAAACTGATCGCCACCATTATTGAAGCCATTCTTACCAGAAGCAACGAAGATGCTTGTGAGGTTATAGAAGAACCGCTTAATTCTCTGGCCAATATGGATCAAGATTCTCTGCTGTTATAAGGTGATGCCAGCCCATCACCATTCTTCTGTTAGGTCTAGGACCCTTTTGCATATATCACATTGCACCTCGATGATTAACCCCAGTCCAGTGGGAACGAAGGTATAAGCGAATTTAGCGCCTGTAACGTCAACGGGTTTACATGAATCCCAATCTTGTATTTTCTGAAGCATCTCTTCTGTAATCTTAAAAATCATCGTTCCATCTCCATTCTCATGTTTCATTTTCATCTAATGACGGCCATCGTAGGAACAGGGTTATTCGATAGAACTAATGTAGAAAGAACACAGCGAATAGGGGGAGGCATGATATGTTGAACCTCCCTCTATACAGAGATGCCTTCCAGTTGTTCAATCCTACTCTCTAAGCGCTTCATATAGGTCAACATGGCGTCAAGAGTACATGGAGTCACAAACCCGGGCACGCCGTTCCTCTCGATGTTAATCCTACTAGTGAATTCCTTGCTTCTTCTTGGCTCTACCGGTCCCCATCTATGTTTTTTGTACCTCAGGATTTTCTCCAGGCAGATTGTCCAAACCTCTAATGTCTTCTGAAGCATCATAAGTTTGTAGTAATGATCCGGGTTGTTTGTGAATGGATAATCATAGTACTTTTTTTCTCTTGCGATGCTCAGCTTGTAAACGTTGATGATTTGTTCGACATCTTCAATTAATTCTTCCATCTTCCCACCTTTGCTTATCTCGGTTTATGTTATACGCATCGTTATTTTGCATTTTTCGCAATGCTTTAAGTTTATGAATGCTCTGAAAGTAAAGCTGAAGTTTAACGTCCGAATGCGTCCTAGTATCATATATTCGATTGCACTTTTCCAAGTCGCCATTATCTTCAACTATGTAAATTGCTGACAATTCCTTGTGGAGGGTATATACAATCCTTACCCGCCACTCTTTCTCAAAGGCAGCCTTTTCGAACCACTGATCTCTGATTGCTCTTGGGCACGTAAATCTGGCACCCTTGAAAATAATGCCTCGTGCCGTCACTTTCGCACATCCATTTCTCAGTAAATGTTTATTCATTCCCATAGAACAACTCCTTCATAGATTCTTCTATCACCATCATATCCCTTGTACTATATTTTATACGTATATCGTATTTTAGATATTTTGTGATAGGCCTTCCCCCACTAATCTTAAAATATATACCTTTGATGCAAACTGCGCAGACAACTTCCTAAAGCTCATCATCATCCTTCATGAATCCATCTATCTTTCTGCCCATTAAGTAAATCGCTAACATTAACGTACCGATTCCGATCGCCTCAATTGCTTTTATCCAATCCTCCTGAATACTAATCATCCCTACACCAAAACCAAATAACATAACAATAGTGACTCTTATTAAAATATCCTCAAGCTTCCCTGCCCCTTGCTTCATTAAAGCCACACTCCTGCTTCGTTTTGTTTGATCAGGTACTAGCCCAAACCCATTTCATATCAGTGTTGCCAAAAACAATGCCGGCTAACTGTTAAAATTGATTTATCGAGATATGTTCAAAAATAAAAGCCCCAGCCGCAAGAATTCCTTGGCTGAAGCCGCTTGGTCATTCAACATTACAACACTAACTGAAGTTCCTTCCATTCCTCATCTGCAACATAGCGATACGACTGCAGGGCTACGAAATGTTCAAAAATCTCATCAGGTTGAACAGGGTTCTCATATCCACAGATAAGTTGTCCCCGAGCCGTGCCCCAACCAGCCCTCAGCTAGATGTACGCATCAATAAACGCAGCGTGTCTAATTTGACTCTTTTTGTCCTCCATGAATGATCGCATATTGTCACTATCTGAGTACTTGGTAAGCGCTCTTGCGATCTGGATGACCACACGATTGTTCTCATATCTGCCGGTCACGATTTGATTCAGACTCCCATGTGCCTCTCCAAATCCTCGTGTGTATGCGTAAGCCACCATGGAGGTTATTCGTCCTTTTAACTCATCAATAACAAATAATTTCATAAGAAACGAGCAAATCACCGTCATCGAGCGGAAACTCCAGCGGGTTTGATGTGTAATTTGTACAAGCTGCTCTTCGAAACGATCCAGAAAGAGCTCCACATTTTCCGGTGCTGCGTAATCTCTAGCCCACACTAAAACAAGGTCCGACGGCAATTCCATCAGTGGAGAGAAGTAACTGGCAAACGTTAAATCGCCCTGATTTCCCCCGGTATAAAGCCGATTATTTTGAGTTAAGTAATCAGACATGTCCGCGACTTGTTCCAACGTCAAAGTTCTTCTGTTTGAAAACTCAGACCCGATTTCTTGAATGCTACTTCGGATTCGTTGCGGGTTACGAATGCGAAGGTATTGATCCAGCACTTTGATAACTTCCCCTACGTCCACTGGGCGTCGGCTCGGATTATGCTCCATCAGTTCGCGTATCACGTCCCCAAGACCAGTTTCGACACGCGTTCTTAACGGGTCTTTGCCGGTAACCATGTAGACCATGAGCGCTCCTACGGAGTATAGATCGGATTGAACGGAAGCGTTGCTCAAAGCCTCATATTGCTCCGGTGAGATGAACGACGAGTGTCCAAGATGAGTGTGTATCGATCTCGTTAACGACTTGGACATTCGATTATAGTCGCGGCCTAGTCCAAAATCGGCAACCCAAATGTCCGGCAGTGGAGCGTTCGGTTGGTGAAAAAGTAATATATTATGCGGCCCCAAGTCCCGGTGCAGAATATTTTTCTTATGTGCCGCTTGTAGCCCGACCAGAATTTGCTTTGCAAACTTGATCGTAACTTCTTCATCAAGCGTACCGTTATGGGTCACAAAATCGAATAAGTTCATCGTCGCCCTCGGCATCATGTACCACGGACACTTCGCCTCAACGTCGTAATCGGAGATCGGAATAATGTTTGGACTTCCCTTGAGCTCATTTAAGATCACGATTTCGCGTTGCATTCGGCGTCGGTCTTCCCGACTTTTCAATTCCGGATCGAGTGCCTTAATGACCACATCTGGCATCCCTTCGATCTCATATATGACGCCAAACGATCCCCCGTTCATACGCCGCCCTTTATATCGTTCGTGCCATTCCATCATTCTTGCACCTCTGTCTTCTATTGATAGCTTTATTTTATACATATATTTTGAATAAACCACTCAACATAAAGCGTCTGAGAATTTCGTTTCAGACGCGCACAATCCAAGGAAGGATGATGTGATCAATGGACAAATTTGATATAATGCAAACATTGCCGCGTATTCCACAACTTTATTAGTTTAATACTTTGTTTTCAGTCTACTACTTATTTTCTCAGTACATTACCAATATAAAAAGCCCTAGCAGAAATTTTTACTCCGAGAAGCATTCAAGTGTTTAAAGCAAGAATCTTTTGGAGAAAATAAGAGTAGTTTGGAATAGGGATCCAGGCTTCCTGCCGGCAGATGCAACCCATAGTCTTGGGGTTGGGTAGGTATTTTCAATTTACCTAAAAGTAACCGCCACCGTTATGAGGGAGGCGGTTGCTTTTTTGTGGAGATGAAAATAAGTAGCTATTTCATAGAAATATAGCAAACTGCCAACACCCATTCGGGACCTTCGAAAAGATCGCCTATGCAGAGCACAAAAAAACAACTGACCCTATAAACTGAAGGTCAATTGTTTTTCAAGTTCCTCATTTATCATTAATTTAATCATTTTTGCGATCTGCTCTGCCATGATCGGTGGAACAGCATTACCGATTTGCGTAAAAATAGAGGTTCTTGGGCCCTCGAAGAAAAAGTTATCGGGAAACGACTGTAGCCTTGCGGCTTCTCTAACTGATAAGGATCTCTTCTGGGTTTTGTCAGGATGAATATAATAGTGACCGTCCTTGGCGATATGTGCGACTACCGTATGAGAATACGGAAGGTCACCACTAACAACTTTGAAGCGATCCAGAAACGAACTCAGATTATTGTGGGTTCGAAGGTCTTCAGGCAAATCCGTATACTTCAAACGCTGCCTTTTATTGTTCCACAAATCGATAGCAATTTCGTAAATGCTCCTATCATTCTCATTGTGTATTCTTGCTACATGTTGTGTAAGGATATCCCCTTCATTTCTGATTCCAAAACTACTTAAATATTTGCTCGGTTCTCCAGTGTAAAAGTAATTTTTTTCTGTCCCTGGTTGCAAAGGAGGCAAATCCTTCAGCAAATCCCAGACCGAATATTCATGGCTTATTTTTTTAAACTCCGGATACTCGTAATCCAGTTCCTTTCTCCAACCGATTAAAATAACACGTTTCCTTTGTTGCAGGACTCCAAAATCAGCTGCATTCAGAGTTTTTGCAGCAATATTATATCCGGCTTCTTTCATAATTGCTTGGATATCTTCAAACAACTTTCCTTTTGCCGCGTTCAATATGCCCGGTACGTTTTCAAAAACAAATACTCTTGGCTTATATCTGTCCAAAAATTTGACGTACTGCCTATACAAATAATTACGAGGATCTTTTTCTTTCCCGTATGGGTCCCTAGCTCTTCCTACCAAAGAATATGCCTGACACGGGGGGCCTCCAATCAAGACATCAACCGACTTTTTCTGACTAGTCATTACCATCAGACTTTGGTCTATTTCATTGAATATATAGTCTATGGATTCATCGGAAATCTCCATATTGATAACAGCATCAGTCTGACTACCCGGAACATGACCATAGAGATCATCTCGAGAAATCTTTCCAAACAAGTAATCCTTGTAAACTGCCAGATTGTCTTTATTCTTGAGGTAGTGGTAAGCAGCTCTTGTTTTTAATGTGAGCGCGGCGTACTTGTCCATTTCAATATGGGCAATAGGCTTGAAGCCTTGTCGTATGAATCCTTCCGAAAGCCCTCCTGCTCCTGCAAATAGATCGATAAAATACATGGCAACTGCTCCTAAAAAACGACGTTATTATAAATTATATCAAAGGGGGATATACCCATAAAGTCATTCACGGCTTACAGTTCGAGAAAAGTTTCGATATCCATGTCCCGAAAACTAGTCCAGCACTCTTCTTTTTTACACCACTCTGTCGGATTTTCACCATTTCGCGGATTGGATATATGAGAAAACGCTGCTTTGATTACAATCTTTATGGTTTCGATCATTGATGCGGGAACAGTCTGAGCTCTCCAGATCTCTTCGAGGTCAATCCTTTTTTGCGTTTTGTATGAAAGCCACGCCATGGTATATGTAACAATGTTCGCACGAAATTGGGTTTTAACCATTCCGTTAATCGTATTGAAAATAATCGCTTTAGCTATGGTTTCATAGTAATACTTGCTATCCATTTGTTCGACATCAAGTTTTTCCAGAGTTTTTGAAAACTCTGCAAAGTTTTTTTGGTTGCCTCGACTGACGATGTGTGGTAACTGCTCCCACGAATTAATGTATTTCGCCAAATCGGTTTTGGTAAATACCTGGGGCTTGGGATTATCTTCTTCAAATTGCCTTTTCTTTGCCTTCGTTTCTTGCTTGTTTTTCAAGTCCAGATATTGTCCTCTTGCTCGTTCATAGAACCATTTTGTTTGTCGATGACTTCCCGCCTTTGCAGGTGCCCAGATATTTCGCGAAAAATGCTCCATTTTTCGGTGATAGGGGCTGTTGGAATAGAAATCCGCCGTCTGGATTTTGTTCTGGCTATTTGCGCAATATGAGATGATAGGAACCATTTCGTCCATTTTTTCGGCATCTTTAATTACCGTCAATTTCATCTGTACATGAATCTTCGAAACATCAGCTTCCTTTTCATTCTTGGATGCATAATAAATGGCAGCCGTAGTCTGTCCTCCATTTACAATCTGCAAATCCTTTATGGACTTGATGGCCGGCAAACCGTTGCCATTGCCTTGAGTGAATTCCACTTGTTCCGCGGTTGCTGCGATTCCGTTGTTGTAGGCCAAAAACATATGTGGTTCATTCAGAATGGTTTTTCTGATATCTTTGTTGACCCCCCTGAATTGCAAAAAGGATCTTACATTTCGTTCTATCAGTCTTTCTCCGTATTCCTCATAAATTTGAGCCAGCAGTTTACCTGGCATGAACGCGAGGTAAGATTCATAATCTTCGTTCGGGTCGGGCATGGGCAAACAGGGAAGTTCCAATCCGTACTTCTGTTTCAAGTCCAAAAAGACAGGTTCCTTCAACTTTCCGGAGCTTGTCATTCTGAACAACCGTTCCAAATCCCACACATGAAATTCCACAGGTATGTCTTCGACATTGGTAGTTTCCAAATCGATTGTTTTGGTGATGCCGTCGGTGAAGAAAAATACCCGAACAAATGCAATCCTGTCCTTGTTCTCATATATCAATTTAGCAATATCATGAACTTCGGAGTAATTCACTAGCGAAAAATGAAGGCCAGCCAAACTTTTTCGAAAAAATCCGAGAGCTCTCTTTACAACAGGTTCCCATTCATTTTTGTGTATGGATATCGGCGGGATAATACGGGTATGCAGACTGACGAACAGGTCAAAGGCAAACCTTTCCTCATTTTCGTGAATGGCATAACCGTTCAACTGTATTCCGGGTCTCTTGAATTGCCCGATTACCTCGTAACTTGTCAATTCACCGGACTCCTGCAAATAACCGCACATGGCATCGGTAAATGACTCAATACTTTTGTTTTCATTTTTTGCCGCGGCAATTCCCTCGATGTGTTGCTTGAAAGATTCCGCAAAATCCTGCAGCGCTTTGTTCATAGAACCCACTCTCTCAAGGGCGTTTCGCCTTGAATTCCTCAATAAATTTTACTATTAGATCCATTGTACCACGAAAATTATTTTTCAGGTCATGTTCCCAAATACGAAGTATGTTCCATTTGCGACTCTGGTAATGGACTGTGACATCCAGGTCGCGTTCCATATTCCGTTCCAGTTTTTGTTGCCAAAATTCCCGATTTGTTTTTGGAATATTTGCATGCAACGGACATCCATGCCAGAAGCAGGAATCAATGAAGATGACCAATTTGTATTTCTTTATGCTGAAATCGGGTTTTCCGAACAACGACTTGTCATTTCTTCGATAACGCACACCCGCATGCCATATTTCTTGCGATACCCGGTCTTCCAATCTTGATACAGATCGAATGTTGCTCATCATCCTGCTTCTTTGTTCTTTGGATACGATGTCGCTCATTTCCGATCTCCTTCCCAACAAACTAGACGGAATCCGGGAAAAGATATTCATGCAATCGATTCTTTCGTGCATGCCCCAACAGCTTTTCGAGCGCTTTTTTTTCGATTTGTCTTACCCACTCTCTGGTGCAACTCAACTGAATGGAGATCTCTTCCAAAGTTTGTTCCGGCTGATTGTTCAAACCGAAACGTTTTTCAACGACATATCTTTCCTTTACGTTCAATAACATAAGAATTCTGCCGAGTCTTGCTTTCAAATCCTTGCGAAAAACACTACACTCGACAGTTGTGGGAGCCCAAAACAATTCGCAATCTTCTTCATCTATATCACAGATAGTTTCAAGCTGTTCCAGCAATTGGTCGTCGGTTAAATCCGGATCGGAGTGGTATGATTTTAGCGTCTGCTCGTCCAACCATTCCAAATGAAGCCAAGACGGCTCGTATTCGTCGGCCCTACTTTCGGATAAAAATGCCCAATATTGTTCGAAAGAAATGTAATCGACATTTTTCCATCTTGCAAATATCTTCATTTGCTGGCTTTTACGGTCCTTTTTCGGAAAATCGCTCGCAGTGCCGGCCTGTTGCAGTTCCTTGTGTTCTTCTTCCTCGAATCCCCTGATTTGTTCCCAGAGATGGATCGGAAATCGTACCAATGTCCTGCCGTCCAGATGCTTTCTGAGCATCCGGCTGAGGATGTGCGTCTTTGCGTAATGGCCGAATGGGACTCCTTCTTCAACGGAATAAAGCTTCAATGCCCTTTCCAGTCCCTGATAACCCTCCTGAACCAAATCCATTCTTTCCACACTGTATGTTCCTCGGTTTGCAGCCATTTTGCAAATCAGTTTGGAGTAAGCTTTCACCAATATTTCTGCCAATTCGCGCTCGGACAAAGCCATTGCCTTAGCCTTCTCGTACCGGAGGCTCTTTTGCATGAAAGCCCATTTGCTGAACGTTTCCCAATGGTCGGTCATGCGAGCGGGCTGCCTGTTTTCCTTTCTCCGTTTGATGGCATTCGTCGTTTCCGTTGCCTTCAAATCGGTCCCGATTGTCCCTTCTTCCGCTTCGATGTCTTTTTGGTTTCCGGTTTCGTCAACAAAATAACGGGACAGTTTCGAACTGTCCAGATACCAATAACCTTTTCTGTTTGGTACCGGGACAAAACAGGGATTCCGGGACAAAAGTTGAGAAATTGTATTTCGGTTGGCCGAACGAATGGCATTCACTTCTTCAAACAGCCTGACCCAATGCATTCCCGAAGGATGGCTTGCAAGCACTTCACACATCAATACAAAAAATGATTTATTAACAGTTCTGCTCTCTTCCACGAGCAATCCGATATCCAGATATCTGGCTTGTTCTGAAGCAAAGACACTGTTGATCCCGCCGATCACCACTTCAATCGTACGGGAATCGGAATGCATATGCATGTTCAATTCCCGCCCGGCTTCGAGCTCATGATCGAAGTAAAAATCCATGACTCCGCCACCGTAAAAAAAGCATCCCGCTTTTTCCCGTTTCCACGACCACATGTATTCAATACGGTTGCACACAATACGCAACCTGCCATTCTCCCCCGTGAAAAAATCATCCCAATCGCAAGGGATCCGAAGGTATCCCTTGACTCTCTCATAATAGCTCAAACATCGCATTACTCTCCGCGGTTTGGAAGGAGTCCTTCCAGTCCCCGCCGTCTGCTTTGTGTAAGAAGAGACATTACTGCAATAATCGGTCTCCGCTGTTCCGTCTTCCGAAGGAACGATATTCACGACCGGGCTGCTTTTATACACGGCATACTTCCAAGACTGCGGCGTCATCAATTCCGGAATATCCTTCTCGTTCCCAACAAAACGCCAAGCACCATTTTCCTCTTGACGGTACCCCTCCATGGTTTCCAAAAACTCGTCTATTGCTTTGCAATAAACTGCGAACATGTTGTGATAAGCCTTTGCTCCCAAAATATTCGTCGCGATGTCTCTGGCGTCAGCATGGTCGACACGATTCAAATACTTGCAAATCAAGAGGCTTGACCGCGCAACCTCTTCCTTGATTTCGGTCGGTACTTCTGTTTCCGGTCCTTCCGACCTTTCTTCAAGTAAATCGATCAGTACATGCTCTCCGGCCATCCGAAATCTGGGATCGATTTCGGGAGCAAATATCGTTTTATCCCACCGGAGGTTGTAATCGTTCAACAGCAGGTCGGGGATTTCGGCTAGCAACAGTGCAGACAACTTGTTGCGCTGCATGTAATCATGAACCAAATCGTTCGCCAGTTCCCATTCCGACAGCATCCAATAATCTTCACCGTTGAATTGGACACTCGAAAATCTGATATCGGAAACCAACTGCCCGAACAGTTCCCCCGTGTCCTTCCACTTTATTCTTTTTGACAGATGTGTCACTGTAAAAAGCCGATACTGGTTTACCATGTACCGATAAATATCATCGAGACCGGATTGTTCCCGATGTTTGATAGTCCACAAGCCGGTAGCAGTATCTTCCTCAAAGTGAGACAACTTTGCTTGGAGAGCCAGATTGGTCAAATGTTCGGCATCCTCGAATGTGATGCGATTCCAGTGATTGGCCAAATATCGTACGATCTCGTATTGAGACAAGGATTTGGTCGGGCTCTGGTGTAATGCCCGCTTGATCATGCTGATATTGCTGAATACGGGTCCCGATTTCAGATGGACTGTCATTTTAATCACCGCAACCGATGCTTTATTTTCCGGTGTACCAGTACTGTTCGTGCAACTCCCCGACCAGTGGAGATGGGGAATTCTCAGGGTACAGCACCATCAACCCTCTCATCGCTCTCGTCATGCCCACGTACAAAGTTCTGCGGGCAACTTTCATGATTTCCGCAATTTCTTCCGGATCCTCCGAATCAGGTAAGTACGGAAAAGCCTGTTTCTCCAATCCGGCAATACATACAATCGGAAACTCGAGCCCCTTGGAGGACGAGAGAGTCAACACTTTCACTTCGTCGCTTTGAAGATCCAGTTGATTTCCACTCATGAATTTGCAAGGAAAACCCGATCTGGTTACTCTCTCTGCTATGTCTATTCCGATCTTCGAAGAAGGTACCAGAACGGCCGCGGAGGATGTCTTCAACCTCAAATGGCGGCTCATTTGCTTAATGAATTTCACAATAAGCGTAATTTGTTCTTCTTCGGTTTCGTGGGAGAGAAGCAACGGTTGCGGCCCACTTTGGCTTGAACGTAACATAAGGGATTCGGGATCCCCCTCTGTTGATAATTTCATGAAATGTGTCGCAGCTTCGGATATTTCACGCGTTGTTCTGTAGTTTCTTCGCAGAGTGATGGCTCTTCCACGAAACTGCAAACGATCATGAATTTCGTTCCACGAGAACCCCCTGTAGTAGATGGACTGGGAAGCATCGGCCGTTAAGTAGATCCCTTTTTCCGTTTGAGAAAGCTCGGCTAGCAAGGCGAGACTTGCCGGTGTGAGATCTTGGGCTTCGTCTATAATCACTGCATCGTATTTCGTCTGATATATCCCGGTTTTTGTAAATTCGAGAGCTACGGTTCGCAACCCTGAGATTGAGCATACTCCTTGCGATTCCAACGATTCCGTGAAAACTTGATAACATTCCCAAATTTCCTTCCTGGCAGGCCCGGTCAGGGGTATTCCTCTTCCCCTTCGGTTGGCAGCAAGATACTCGTCCACGCTCTTCAGATTTTGGCCCTCGATTACCCATTCAAACTCATCCAGTAAATAATCGGTACGCAGTTTGTTGACAATCGAGATTTTCCCTGCCGCTGTCAGCGAACGTAACAATA
The DNA here is from genome assembly GCF_002042965.1 of Paenibacillus sp. 32352. Classification (GTDB taxonomy): domain Bacteria; phylum Bacillota; class Bacilli; order Paenibacillales; family NBRC-103111; genus Paenibacillus_S; species Paenibacillus_S vulneris. Next base: position 76,732 of record NZ_MZNT01000021.1, read on the forward strand.
TATCTCTTAGGACACTGCGATCGACAAGCTCTCTTTTTTTCCCGCCAGCAGCAGCTATGTCTCTTACAAGCTCATCCGCTGTTGCCACTCTCACTTGATGAATTCTGCCTTGCAGCAGTTGCTCCAAGAGTTGTTTCGAGAAACTGGCCAGAGCTTCAGAAAATGTGGCAAACAAAATTTTTGCGTCAGGTTTCCCCTGTTTTGCAAAATGCTCCAGCAACGAACGAACACGATACAATGCAATCGTGGATTTGCCCGTCCCCGGCCCTCCTTTTATCAGAGCAGGTCCTTGTAATGCCCAATCGACCAGTCGTTCCTGATCCGAATCCAAGCGTAGCAAAAATCCGAATAAATCGCCTTCCTTATAGCGTACGAGATCGTTTGTATCGAAAACGACAAAATCCGGCTGCTGCAATATTTCTTGGACGGGACGGGGAAACAGGTTGTCTATGATTCTCTCTACAAACTGATCCGGAACCGTCGACATCAGGAGATCATCTTCCGTCTTGCATGCTATCAACCGTTCATGAAACTCATCCGGTATCCTTAATTCGGTCAACCAGTCTTTCGTGATACACCGGGGCAATGGTTGTGGTGATGAAAGATGGTTTTTGGCGGTCCAATCATATTCGACACCGGCTGCCAATTCCTCGTCATCCGCAATTTCTGCGTCAATTCCCAACTCAGATGGCTCTTCATAGGCAACACTTTTCTGATAAGCATTCTTGCGCGGCCGAATACTCAATAGACGTATCCAGTTTCCTCCGAAGGAGTAAAACAGTCGAAAATCACCTATTCTCAATCGATAAACATTATCCCATTTGTTCAGCTTCTTTTTGAGCCTACCATCGGGTATCGGGTTTTGGGCCAGAAAATTGATTTTCTCCCAAACCTGATCTCCCATTTGTGAAGGAAGCGCATGCAGTTCCCTCAAAAAAGACGGCTTGATATTGATGTCCCTGTTCAGATTCATTCACAATCGCCCCCTTCAATCCGCTGTAGAATACCTGCTCGTTCGAGGGAGTTGAAATGATCGGCCATTCGATTTGCAATGCTTCCTTTGACCCGAATCCCCACTTCGATATTCGTACTCAATCCATGATGGGTCAAATTTGCGGATGTCACCAACAGATCTCTGCGATCCGCAAGAAGCAATTTTGCATGAAGACTGGCCATGGCATCTTCCGGATGGCCAGTCCATTTGAGCAGTATCGGCAGGCCGACATTCGATGGCCATATCTTTTTCAAAATCCGCTGATTCTTCCCGTCATCGTGCAAAGCAATTTTCAGATCGCATCCGCGTTTCTTTGCCGCAACAAGTTGCTCAAGCACCGCCGCGGGGAACGCTGTGGACGAAGTCAGGCTGTATCCCACGAGCAAAATACTTTTATGGGCTGAATACATCATTTCCAGCATGACTGAAAACGTATCCCTGACTTGACTTGATGAGGGCGGGTGGGGCCCAGTCCAAACCAATTCGATATCCGGAGTATGCCGAATTACTCGCTGTTTGGTTTTCAGCGCTGTACGAAGCCCGAACGCCACGCTTTCATTTGTCGCTGAACTTGACTGCCATGATTGTACCAAGTTGGCAAGTGACGGTGTCGGAATATGTTCACTTCCCATCATTTTGGTCCACTCGTAAACACTAGTGTTCAGATTCACCACGCCGGTCTCAAGCAGTTCAATCATCTTCAGGATCGTATTTTCCCGACATTCCTCTGTAATTTTTCCAAGAACAGTTGCCAATTGATCCATCTTCATTCAAAGTACGCCAGATCAGACTCGGATACGGTGGGAACCAAAAACGAACGATCCAGAAAACGATTGGATCTTTCGCAGGATGTTTCCGCGGCCAATTGGCATGCGTGGCATGCTGCGCCATTGAGATCACCAACTGCATCTGGTTTGTGCTCGGAACAAAGAGGATCTCCCGAGCAGAATCGTGCATCTTCCAGCGCATGAAACAGAATCTCTTCGAACTTTTCGGTTTTCCCCAATTCAACAAGTCCTCCCAGACTCCCTTCGGAATCGGGAGTTGCTGTATAAATTAGAATCCCGGCCATCTTTTGTCCCTCTTCATTTCGGGAATAAATCCTTTCTCTCAACGATGTCGAAGAATACCCGGAACTGAGACACAATTGTCGCATTAATGCATGCGACAGGGTATGAAGCAATACATAACGTGCACCAGGAAACCGAGGTTCGCCTTCAAGATTTCGATCCGTGCAATATTTGATGAATTCCTGTTTCATCGGAACGATGGCAGTCTCGACTTTTTGTTCCCACTTGCTCAACTCATCCTCTTTCAAAGTGATGAAGATGCCTTCTCCGCGCGTAACAAGTCCCGGTCGCCATGAGAGTCTTTTTTCGCTCAAAGAAGCTTTGAAAGACTCCTTTACAGTTTCGTCTTCTTCACCCATCGAGGTCATGTCAGGCAATGGCTCAATTCTGCTAAAGCCGTCCAATACCCGAACTTCCGTCAATCTCCGCACCATGATCAAATTGGAAATTTTATCAGCAAATCGATCCGGTACCTGCTGCTCCTCCGTTTCGAATTCGAACTCGGAATGCTCGTCCGTACCGCGATGAAGGGCTTCCCACTCGGGGAACAGCAGATCCTGCTCCTCCCCGTCTCCCAAGTTGCGTTGATGCAAAATCGCTTTCCAAAGCTCTTCCAAATCGAAATCTTTGAATGATGGAAAAACATCGTCATCTATATACATCTTCAATTTTTCCTTCGTGTCCATTTTCCCCAGTCGTTCCATTTCTTCGGCAATAGCTTGATGAACGGGATTTGTATAGGGCGGTATGGATAAAGCGCTGGCCACTATTGGAAAATAGAGATTCGAAGCTCCCCTGAGCAGAGCTCTGGATTTTTCCGTACAGTCTTCCCTGCTGCCCCATGAGCCCATCCAATGCCTATGTCCCCTGCATGATGGCAGCCCGACTCCAGAAAAAGCATCTTCGAGCGTTCTCTTCTCCCCGCATTTTTTGCATTCCACTTCCACGTCTGCAATTGAACCTGTCACCCCTTTGTCATTAAGCGCCAGTTCCCCCTTGCAATCCAAATTCCCTTTTTTGGAATGGACATAAAAATTCCAAGGAAAATCTTCAATGTGTCCCTTTGAACAAGCAACAATGAAACGGGCGGGAAAAACCTTGGTATCTTCTTCACAATGACAGTATGCGATTTGGGTTTTGTCGTCTATATAAAAGTCACGGAAAGAAGCTAATTTCCTGCATTTGGGGCATACCAAGTATGTCGGGAAACGAAATGCGGGCAAAGTCCCTATATTGTTTTCCGTATCCCACTCCAACGCCGGCGGTGAATATATCTTGTTTATTTTCAGTTTTCTTTGCAGTCGGGGTTCCTTGATTGTTTCGCAATACTTTGTGTTCCAGTGATCCAAACTGGCTATGATTACCGAAAAATCAGGCAGATCCATGATTGCTCCGGGCCCGAATGTCGAGATCAACTGGCTGTTCCTCACTTCGCCCACTTTTTCGCGCATTGCTTCTACTCCTTCAGATAGATTCCGATCGTTTTCTCCACATCCCTCATGGAGTTGGGGACGCCGAATTCGGCACCTTTCGGATTCTCGCCCAAAGGAAACATCAAATTCGGCTTTTTGGTCGCGTTGCTATAGACCAGCGATTTTTCCATCGTCTTCTTTTGCCACCGATCGATTCGATTTTGCAAATCATCGACTACTTCCTTGGTCTTGGCTGGCTCTATGCTGTCCACGCGTTGTTTGATTTGATCCTTGATGCGAGCAACCAAAGGATGGGAAGGCTTGAAATTCTGAGCTTCTTCCTTCTTGGCCAAACCGGGAATATTCAATCGGGCCATAGTAATAAACGCCGCTGATAGCGCCCTGTCTCTTGCCCTGGACGAGAAAGGAGTGACGCTGATCGCTTCCACATACCGATACAAGGCATCGTGATAGGATTCGAAACGTTCATAATGGGATACATCTCTCGGTCGCGCCCAGTTATAAACCGTAAATACAAGACCCGGATGAGAGCGTCCGACCCGGCTGGTAGCCTGAATGTACTCGGCAGTTGTTTTCGGTTGCCCGGTAACCACCATCAGCCCCAATCTGCTGACATCAACCCCGACTGAAATCATGTTGCTCGCAAGGACCACATCCACAGGTGCAATTCTGTCATCCTTGGCATGAAAAGGCTGTTCCAACCTCTGCAGTATGGAAGGAATCTCGCTGGAGTCAACACGGCTTGTCAACTCGGGAACATTCTCCCTGATAATTCTCGCTTTGTAATCGTAAACTTGTCCCTTCGTTCGTCGAGCCAGCACTTTAATACGTGCTTTTACGTCGTCCTCGATCAGTCTGACTGCCCCTCCAAGTTCCCGGAGGCTGTTGAAGTAACCAACCAAAGTTCGATAAGGGTCCAGATCGTTCGGATCCACCCCCATGGCTTCTGTAGCGGCCAGTAGTGCTGCATAAACACGAACCAAGGCGGTTTTGATGCTTCGTCCGGGCGCAAAAATACCAACATACGATCTTCCAGGAACAGATTCCAGAGGTTGTTCCTCGGAAAAGAACGAATTGCCGGCTACCAGCCCGGGGCTTGGAAAGATGGCCAATCTCCTGGCGAACAGAGACAAAATTTGTTCTTTTGCCCTTCGAATCGTTGCCGTGGATGCAACAACTTTCGGACCGATTCGTTTGCCTTTGATTTCCCTGCCTGCCAAGTAATCGATAGCCGTTTCGTACAATCCGACCATGGTGCCCAGTGGTCCGGAGATCAAATGAAGTTCATCTTGAATGATCAGATCGGGAGGAAGCAACGGTCTGTTGTCCATAATTTGTCCTGAAGAGGCATTGGACTGAAAAACCTCCCTCATCCATACCGCCGTCTTGTCATCCATTCCATCACTGACAAATCCCCAGTGCTGGGCCTGTCCTTTCACAATTCCCATCAGTGACTGCGTATTTCCGACCCACGGCATCCTTGCAAACTTGTCGACTGTTCCGATGACAAGCGTCGGAAGAAGTCGATAAATCTCCTCGTCGGATACGACAGCCGGAATACCCTCCGGATTTTTTGAGCGATGGAATTCACATTGGTCACGCGAACAACCGATGATGACCCGGCGCATTTTTCGATAGGGCCAGTAGTTTTTTCTTGATAATTCCGCACCGCACCACGGACATGATACAAGTTGGACTGGTGTGGACGCCGATGGATTGTACGTTTTTGACTTGAGAACTTCCTCGCACGCATCAAAATCATTTGGAGTATTTTTAACCCCTACCCAAAGACCGATTCGAAAAGGTTCGTTACCCCATAAGTTCGGATGTTCCTTACGAATGATTTCGCATGCGCAAATGAGCGCAGCGGCACGTTGAAACTGTTGGATCGTTAGCAACCGCAAAGTATATCTCATCAATACGGCAACCCCGGCATCTCCCCTCAATCCGTCCTGTTCACCATTCAATCTCCTCAGTGCCATGACAAAGGCTGCAAGACCCAAATAAGCCTCTGTCTTTCCTCCACCTGTAGGAAACCAAATCAGATCGGCAATTTGGCGATCATCATGAGTCGGTTCGACAACACCGGTAATGCATTGCAGAATAAAGCCAATTTGGAACGGCCTCCATTCCGTCTTAATTTTTGGGGGGCCACTGGACCAATCCTTGTTTTTGCCTGCAGTTTTTGCCCATTCGCTGTGCGTTCTCTGCAAAGCCATGGCACGATTGGCGAAACGGAAGGCTTCCACGATTTTTCCGTCTCTTCCGTCTGCGCGAATCATGTCCAAACCTTTCCGCATTCTGTTCAGGGATTCTCTGCACGAATCGATATGTTCTTTGGCCGTGATTTTCATTTCCCCGTCGAGCAATTCCATTTCATCTTCCCGCTCCCATATCCACTGGTCATATGCTTCAAGAAGCGGGCTCAAATAATCATTTACTTCTTCCCCGTCAACAGCATTGGCCAACTTCATCATGTCCAATGAACCTTCCCCGGCCCAATCCGGAGGAACAACTCTCGGTATTTCATGAACAGGCATGATTACCGTATTCAACTCACCTGCGGATTGTCGGTCCTCGGAGACATTATTCCATTTCACTGCAACTCCGTGTCCGACAGCGAAGACTGTCTGATTGCGATAAAGCAATTCATCCGCCGTAACATCGGGGTATTTCGTTTTTTGCTTGATTGTCATTTTTCGAATGGAAAAAGGCCGCGTCCCCTCCCCACCGGATACCGTTATCTCGGGTTGGAATAGACAAATCGCATCCTTCGGCCCTTTTTCCGGTTTCGGTTTTCTGTTAACAAGAAATAGACTGACCGTGTGTCTTCCGAAACCGTCATTCAGCGGTCGCGATATCCATTCTACGAAGACTTCGGGATCATCGGTCGGCTTTGCTTTTCTCTTGCCGTCGGCAGGAAAAATATCGATTTGACAGTTGAACTGAACTGGGCTTCTGTGCCAGGAAGGATTTTTTTTGTCACCTTTTTGTTCATACATCCCCCAACACGCCTTCAGATTGAAAGATTCGATTCCTGTATCCAGCACAAAAGACAATCCGATAGCCGAAGGCTTCATGGCCTGCATTAGCGGAGCCGCACGATCTGGCAAACCTGATTCTTCTCCACCTTCTTCCGTAGCATGATCCTCGTCGTCTTCCTCCTCGATTTCGGATCCGATTGGCCAAAGAATGCCTGCAAGATAACGCTGGGTCGGGGACTCGCTCAACTCTTCGGTTTCGTGATTAGGCCCGATCAACTCAAGCCTCATACGCTCGATCAATTCGTTCCTTATTTCCACTTTATCCAACAAACCCATGACCTGCACCCCATTGTTACATGAATTCTGACAATCTACATCGTAATATTTATTTCGACAAGCAGGACAAAAGTCCCTTCCTGTCGAACCAAATACCCCATAAACATTTCCATCTTCTCAATTTGGAGGCAATCCGATGACTGTTTTCAATGCAACACAAAATCGGGTCATACGTGCTCCATTGGCTCATATTGCAATCAACGCCGCGGCAGGCACGGGGAAAACAAGCACGCTTGCCGCCCGCATTCATTACTTGCAATCCGAACTTCATATTCCGCCGAGTTCGATCTTGGCCATTTCGTTTTCACGCACAGCCCGTTCAAGGTTGATCGAGAAACTGAATGAGTTTTGCAAGATAAATGGATCTGGAAGCCCCGTCCCTACGTATACATTCCACGGTCTCGCGTTCCGTATCGTTCGGATCGCTGCCGGCTTGGGAGAAACTTGGTTGAAACCTGGTTTCGATATCGTGGATGCTTTCGGCAGCAGCCCGATTTACAAGAAAAGAATCTCTTTGCTTGAAGGAGTTTTTTCACACCTTGATCGGGAGACTGCTTGGGAAGCTTGCATGACGGCTATTGACTGCTTGCGAAAAGGCTCGGAGGAAACGGACCCTTTGTTGGGTCCCGGTGATCTGGCTCAAGATGTACTGATTGAGGTCGAAATGGGTCAAAATGCCCGAGAAAGATTGAGATCTTCAGATGTCGTTGTTGCATGGCGCAGATACGAGAGAATGCTTAAACATTACAACATCATCGATTTCTCGGGACTGATCGTCGAGGCTATTCGAATTCTATCGCAATCAACATGTGAAACTCGAAAAATAATCGTAGAAAATCTGAAAGTAATAGTAGTTGACGAGTATCAAGACACTTCACGGGCACAAGAAAAACTACTTTTCCAACTGGCAGGCAATGACATACCCGTCAATGTTGTCGGGGACATGGATCAGACCATTTACACATTTAACGGCTCCAGTGCAACTAGTATGACAAACTTTCTATCGAGAGCCTTCCAAACGAACGTAAATGTTTTGCCAAGCATCGGTATGACCGAAAACTATCGCTCCTCCGGGCCAATTTTGGATTTGGCAAACCGGATTCGCAAAAACTTGACTGATGACCGCAAACTTGTACCGGCCTCCGATGTGTCCGAACAAAAAATAGTCTTGTACCGAAATCAAAATTTTCCGGTTAAACTTGTGTATGCCCCCAGACTTGAACTGGCAGCGGATTTCGTTGCAAAAGAAATTGACAGGTTGCTGAATGAAGAAAACGTTGACAATATTGCCGTTTTGGTAAGAAAAGATTCCGAGTATTCCCCCCAGGCTCTGTCTGTCAAGAACGCACTGGAGCTCCGTGGAATCAAAATCGATTTAATGTCGACGCAATCAAAAAAGGAACGTTATGAACATCTTCAGTTTCTCTACGATCTGTGCCAGGATCCTGAGTTTTATTCAAGACCGCTGGAGAGTCTATTGTCTGAAAATATCGATGATTCCTTGCCGAACAACATGACCATCGATCAATTTCGATCATGCATCAGAGAAGCTCTCGATTCAGGCGCCTCCTATTGTTACGAAGCGGTTGACTACCTGTTCGATAACATGAACGCCGATGATGCGAACGACGAACAAGGAAACACTCGTCTGAAAATCGGAACGATTCATTCAGCCAAAGGAGAAGAGTTTCGAGTAGTATTTTTACTTTATCTTGGCGACCGTTCATTTCCTCACGGGAGTCAGCCGAATTTGGACGAAGAACGGCGGCTTTTATATGTTGGCATAACACGGGCCCAAGAGCGATTGTACGTAATCGGAAGACCTGGCATTCATTCCGAAGATTTCTTTGGAAACTGCAAGGGAGAAAACACAGAATATTTAGAGTACCTTGTACCGACAGCCAATCTCGGCAATGATCCGGAAACGCAAATTGATGATGAAATTGCAGCATCCATAGACCATGCCAGATTGAGGCAACAAACAAGTGAACAAGAATTGCGCGAGAAACTTTGGGAAATGTTCGAAAAAGAGTATTGATACCCATTCGGAGAGTGACATGTCATGGCAGTCAAAATAATCAAACTTACACCCGAACAAGAAAGCTGTGTCAATTTTCGCCCCGACGGTGAACTGTTGATTCGAGGAATCCCGGGTGCCGGTAAAACAACGGTTATCATTGAGAGAGCATTGTTTCTTCAGAAAAAAGGCGAGCAAATCACAAATGGTCCAAAGGTGCTCGTTCTGACATATAACAAGGCTTTGGCGACTTATATCACTCAGATGGCGCGTTCTTCGCAGGAGGAACCTGTCGGAGCATTGACATTTCATCAATGGGGTTCCATGTTGCTACGGGAATCCGGAATTTCTAATTTTCGAATAACGGATGATAAACCGTTTTACGTCAAATGGGCCAAAAACACAGTAAAAAAATATGGGAACCCTGACTTGCCTCATATCCAGGCCGCCAGACAAAGTGCGGAACAAGCGTTGATAAACTTTCTTTCCGAGGAAATTGCATGGATCAAGAACAATGCCATTCAAAGCCGCACGGAATACCTGAGTGCTCAAAGAACCGGTCGTGGCACTCAAATTCAAATCACCCGAAGCCATCGGGAATCCATTTACGATATTTACGAGAAGTACCAGGAGCTGTTGAGGAGCAAACGCTACATTGATTTTGATGATATTGCATTGCTGATCATCAAAAATGCACATCTCATAACGAAGGATAAAATGACAAGCCATGTTTTAATTGACGAGGCTCAAGACCTTACACCAGCACAATTTCGGGCGATCAAACTGTTGACTGCCAAAAGCCTTACAATAGCAGCTGATAAAGGACAACAAATATATCGAAGACAATTCACTTGGAAAAGTGTAGGCATTGAGATTCGAGGGACAAGAAGCAAACTCTTGGGGATCACTCATCGGTCAACCAGACAAATCATTCAATTGGCACGTAGTTTGCAGTCGCATGACAAGCAATTATTGGCTGATGAAGATTTTTTGCCTACGCAAGATCCCGATAACAACGGTCCCATGCCGGAACTCATTATATCTGATAACATGGGAAATGAAATAAGCTCAGTTCTTCGAAAAGTGAAACAATTGAGGAATAAGTATCCGAACGATTCAATCGCTATTATAGCCTATTCTCAAGAGCGATTGAACGAATTTGAAAACGCCCTTTCCCAGAACGGAGTTGGAAGTGTCCATATAAAGTCCGAAGAAGCCAACTTTCTGGTTCCTGGGGTGAAATTGGTAACGTTCTACTCTTCAAAAGGACTTGAGTTTGAACATGTCATAGTTACCGGACTGCAGAATGGAAAAATTCCGTTTGGAATTATGGATCCAGGTGATGATCCTGAATCATTCAAGGCAACGGAACGTAAAAAACTATATGTGGCTATGACACGAGCACGATTGACACTCACGCTTTCGGCAGTAACCCCCATATCACCGTTTATAAATGAACTGGATCCGAATCTCTATGTATGAAAACAGTCATCTTTCAAAAAGCAAAAAGTCCCTGTACACATCAATGTACAAGGGACTTTTTGCGGGTGCTTCCCGACTATTGAAAATTATATCACGGTTGGCTATTTTGTCAATTTGTTTCTGTTCATTCTTTGAAAGATTTATTAAACGAGGGAGCAAATATGAATACTGATGAACTTCAGCATGCACTTAACAGTTTGGCTAACCAAGCATCACAATTATTGAGGGAGTCTTTGAGTATCTGCACTCCCCTCTACAAAGATCAATCCGGTGTTCCCGATTTGATTCAATTTGTTGTTTCAAATTTGTTTACCGCTTGCTTTTCAACCAGTGAAAGTGCCTTGTTGCTGATAAGCAAATACCGTTTATGGGATGCTCATATACTTTACAGAACTGTATTGGAAGGGACAATAAAACTAATGTTTGTTGCTCAAGGCAATGAACATGAAATTTTGGAAAAATGCAACGAGTTCTGGAATGTGATTCCCGAGATGAAGTTGATCAGCAGGCACAAAAAAGCGGAAGATTTATTATCCGTAAAAAATGCCGATTCAAATATGGATGCTTTTAGACCCATGAGGGATATAACGTTACCAGATAATGAACTGTCCGAATTGGAGTCCAAATATCCCAAAAAAACAAGGAAACAATTGGAACAGAAATGGTCATTTAGCGAAATTGTCCGATCACTCTCTTCGAGTGGCGAACCCGCGTACGATACTCTTGTTTCCACCTATCATGATTATGGTATCGGAAGCCATCTTGTCCATATGGACGGTGATGCTATCGGAATCATTTGGGACAGGAATAGGCGGGAACATGAACGCAGAATTTCTTTGGAAATTGCTCATGGCGCAAGAATGATATCTGCTTTACTCACGTACGCCGCTATTAGAGCAGATGTATACTATAAAATTTATAGACTTGATGAAGCTACAATACATAACTTGAAAAGAAAAACCTATGTCTACACACAAGAAATCGAGCAACATTACAGCCAATGGATCAACATAGAATATAAGAAGGAAACATAAGGGACTTAATCATTTATACCCAACCAGCTGGTACTATTTGCGGAACAACAAAACTATAATCATAATAGGAAAAATTGAAGAAGGTTTAGAAACAAATCAGTCTTAGTCTATATTTTCGTAGGACAATGACCGTTGGGAAAATCAATCAAAGCGGCTATGTATGAATCATCAAAGTATGATTTGGCCTGGGCCTTGACGTTTCTTAGCTGCTTCGAAATTTTTCAGTTGGTCATAACCAGCATCAAGCATAATAATTTCACTTTCATGCCAGCCACCTGTTCTATAAATACAGGTCCTATATCGCCGTCGTTAACATAAGACGGTGTAATGGAGAGCGCCATCGGCAGCTCACTTGTCGTGTCAACAGCCAGATGAAGCTTATAACCGAACCACTTAACCTTGTTGCCAAATGAGTCGGACTGTCGCTGTTTTCCCTACCAGAGATACGTTAGAGCAAAATACTTGCCTAAACAATGCCCCACATGTCACCGGTTTTAACTGGAAAATCCCTTTCAGATTTAGAACTAATCAATTAATGACCTCAATCTCAATTTAAGGCGCATTATTTCAACTATTTCGTTTTTATGGTAATCATCAAGATTTCTGAACACATCTATTAAGTTTTTTTCAATCTCATCTTCATATGTTATACCATCTTCCGAATTCACACCGGTTAATAACCAATTTAAGTTTACGTTGTATTGTGTTCGTATAGATATAAGCGTTTCCGCAGACGGATTACTATTTCCCATTTCAATTTCACTAAGATTCCCTTGAGAAATTCCTATACTTTTTGCAAACTGAACTTGGTTTAAATTGTTCTCTTTGCGGATACATTTTATTCTATAGCCAATGTCACTCAACAATTTCACCACCGATCGTGAAGTCCTTGTATATACTGATTTCTTAACAGATTAAAAGGGAGCCACGAATCATTTCCCTCGGGCTCCCTTCTAGATGCTGAATCATCTTGCATATCGGTTCATGACATCTTTTTTTGGTTCACAACATCTTTTACTGGTTCACGACATCTTTTACTGGTTCACGACATCTTTATCACTGGACAATTTTTAGTCTAGAACTTCGGACACTACTCCACCGTCACGCTCTTAGCCAAGTTACGAGGCTTATCGACATCGTTGCCGCGGGCAAGAGAAGCATAGTAAGACAACAACTGCAAAGGAACAACGGATAAGGCCGGGCTCAGAAGCTGCAACGTGCTTGGAATGGTGAACAATCCGTCAACTGCTTTGGCAAGCTCGGTGTCGCCTTCCATGTTCACTCCATATACATGAGCGCCGCGCGCTTTCACTTCTTTAATGTTGCTGATGGTTTTCTCAAGAAGATCTTCCTGTGCTCCCAGAGCGATAACAGGGATACCCTCCTCGATCAAAGCCAGCGTACCATGCTTCAATTCGCCTGCAGCGTAAGCCTCAGAGTGAATGTAAGAAATTTCCTTCAGCTTCAAGGAGCCTTCCAAGGCCACGGCATAGTCCAGTCCTCTTCCGATGAAGAACAGGTTGTTATGGGATGCTACTTCTTCCGCCCATTCCTTGATGCTTTCAGCCTTCTCCAGAATTTGCTCTACCTTCTCAGGAAGCAGCTTCAATTCGGAGATGACGTCCGCAATATAGCTTGGATCCTTCGTACCTAACGTTTGTGCCAAGTACAGACCGAACAAATAGAACGCGATCAGCTGGGAAGTATAAGCTTTGGTCGAAGCTACCGCAATCTCAGGACCTGCCCAAGTAACGATCACATGATCCGCTTCGCGGGCAACCGAGCTGCCTACCACGTTAGTGATAGCTAGAACGGATGCGCCGTTGCGCTTAGCTTCACGAAGGGCTGCCAAAGTGTCCGCGGTTTCACCGGATTGGCTTACGACGATAACCAGCGTATCTTTGTTGATGATCGGCTCGCGATAACGGTATTCCGAAGCAACATCCACTTCCACTGGAATTCTGGACAGCTTCTCAATGACGCTTTTGCCGACCAAGCCTGCATGATAAGCCGTACCGCATGCGATAATATGAACATTGCGGATGGAACGGATTTGCTCTTCCGTCATCTTCACTTCATCCAGAATCACCTTCGTACCGGACGGGTCCAGACGAGCTCCCATCGTATCGCGGTATGCCTTCGGCTGGTCGTGAATTTCTTTCATCATGAAGTGATCGAATCCGGCTTTTTCCGCCGTCATAATGTCCCAATCGACATAAAATAATTCCCGGGAAATAAAATTCCCTTCCAAAGTCATTAATTCGACACCGTCTTTCGTCAAAACGGCCATTTCTCCATCATTCAGGATGTACACGTTACGAGTGTAATCCAGAATCGCAGGAATGTCGGAACCAATGAAGTTCTCGCCTTCGCCAACGCCGATGATCAACGGGCTGGATAAACGTACAGCGACCAATTTCTCAGGCTCGTATTCCGTCAGCACGCCTAAGGCAAAAGCGCCGCTCATCCGTTGTACCGCTTGCTGCACGGCTTTGACGATGTCGCCGTCGTACAGATCCGCGATCAAATGCGAAATGACTTCTGTATCGGTCTCAGAGACGAATACGTGTCCTTTTGCAATCAGCTCTTCTTTCAAAGCTACATAGTTTTCAATGATCCCATTGTGAACAACAGAAAACTTATTGCTGTTATCCGTATGAGGATGGGAATTCACATCCGAAGGCTTGCCATGAGTGGCCCAACGCGTATGGCCGATTCCGATAAATCCGTTCAATGGCGCTTCATCCAGCTTGGATTCCAAATTAGCCAAGCGGCCTTTGGACTTCTTCACCTGCAGCCCGTTTTCTGTAAATACTGCAACACCTGCGGAATCATAACCGCGATATTCTAGCTTTTTCAAGCCTTCAATTAATATATTTTGAGAATTACGTTTGCCAACGTATCCAACGATACCACACATAAGGGATAGAACCTCCTGCTATTTTAAAAAACCGTCATGTCTTTCCTCGTCATGCTGAACCCTTGTGCGTCAGGTCGCCCCGACGTTTTGCGTTTCAGCTTCTACGGTAGTGATCGCCTACCGGAAGGTCCCCGCCGAATGTTTCGAACACCTTCACCTCGTCAACTTATAAGCGGCTATCTGGTCAATAGATCGTCCTGGTCCACACGTTCATGAACTCTTACCTATGTAGATACCCTCATAAGTTCTGGCGCTGTTAGTACTTGCAACCTCTGCCCACCTTTCTATCCCGGAGTAAAAAGCATATTATCATCTTATTCATTTTGAAGGCGATGTGCAACTTATATTTTCATGATGCTTTCATATGTCAGTGAAAAAATAGAAAAATCCTCTAATGTGTCACATTAGAGAATCTTCTAACCTTCTAATCTATAAAAATATTAGCCCAGCTCTTTTTGAATAACATCGGCAATATCCTGCACATAAGCTTCCACTTGGGCCTTGTCCGGGCCTTCCGCCATGACACGAATTAAGGATTCGGTGCCGGATGGTCTTACAAGCACGCGCCCATTATCTCCAAGCTCCGCTTCCACCTTACGGATCGCTTCATCGATGGCATGGTTTTCTTTCCACTTGCTCTTGTCCGCCACGCGAACATTAACAAGCTTTTGCGGATATTTGCGCATAATGCCTTTGAGATCGCTGAGCTTTTGGCCGGATTGAACTACCGTATCCATCAGCTGCAGCGCAGTTAGAATGCCGTCTCCGGTTGTATTGTAGTCGAGGAAGATCACATGGCCGGACTGCTCTCCGCCCAGATTGTAACCGCCCTTGCGCATCTCTTCCATCACGTAGCGGTCGCCTACCGCAGTCTTAGCGGCCTTCAGGCCTACCGACTCAATGCCCTTGAAGAAGCCGATATTGCTCATTACAGTCGTTACAATCGTGCTGTGATTCAGCTTGCCTGCTTGGTTCAACGCATGTCCGCAGATGCTAAGGATGAAGTCTCCATCGACTTCCACACCGTTCTCGTCAATCGCGATCAAGCGATCGGCGTCGCCGTCAAAGGCCAGACCCAAGGCCGCTTGATGCTCAACGACAGCCTTCTGCAATCCTTCGGGATGCGTCGACCCGCAGTGGTCGTTAATGTTGCGTCCGTTAGGCTCTGCGCCGATGGTGATCACTTCCGCGCCCAAAGCCTCGAACACCTTCGGAGCAAGCTCGTAGGCCGAACCATTTGCGCAATCCAGAACGACTTTATACCCTTGGAAGGATGATTTCACGGTCGACTTGATGTAATCCAAGTATTGGTATTTGGCTTGTTCATTGTCAACCGCCGTTCCCAGATCACCGCCAACCGGCCGCGGCAGCTCATCTACAGGAGCATCCATCAAACGTTCGATTTCCAATTCCGTTTCGTCAGACAGCTTATAACCGTCTCCGGCAAAAAACTTGATTCCATTATCCTCTACAGGATTATGGGAAGCCGAAATCATGACGCCGGCATCCGCCTTCAGCAGACGGGTCAAATAGGCGACAGCGGGAGTCGAAACAACCCCAAGCCGTATAACATTAGCTCCAATCGACAAAAGTCCCGCTACGAGCGCTGCCTCCAGCATCGTACCTGAAATACGGGTGTCTCGGCCGATAACGACATTCGGCTTCTCCACTTGTCCTGCCAATACGTAACCGCCGCAGCGGCCGATCTTATAAGCTAGCTCGGGCGTCAGCTCTTGATTGGCAACGCCCCTAACACCGTCAGTTCCAAAATATTTCCCCATGAATTAGACTCTCCCTTTCTTAATCCCATGCTATATCCTATATTTCGATCCGTTATCTGTTATATTATTGCTGTTTGGCGCTGATCTCAACTGTCGCTTTGAAGTCCTGCTGCGGCCCTTTCTTGATAAAGGTCGGCAGATTGAACACGACCGGCAGCTCATGGCGCCCTGGCGGCAGATTGCTGACATCCAGAATGGCCTGAACATCCGCAGCCTTAACCTTATCTAACAAGGCTTGGGCTCCCTCGACCACCAGATTGATTTTCCCGTTCTCCGGTACCGCAACCTTCGTATTGAACCCGTCATTCTGTCCGACGATCGACAGCGGAATCTGTTCTAACGTCTTCGTAACCGAAGGGACAATGTTGATCTTCACTTCCACCTTCGCGGGATCCAGCTGCGTCACTTTATTACGCAGCGGAATATCCAGCGTGAGCGTGTATTCCTTCTCTTCCTTCAGATCCCCCAGATTGACGCTTGGCCCCTCATAGTATTCGAGACGGTTAAGCACATCTTGGGGGCCGTATACCGTGACCTTATCCGCATTTTGCTGCAGCGACCCGACACTCAAGCCCCGCGGCGGCTCCCCGACCAGCTTCAGCTGAAGCGGAACGCTCGTAAACGGACTGGTGATCGGAACCTCCACTTCCACTACGGCCGGATTGATCGCCGCCATCTCCATGATCTTCCCATCCTTGTCGTAAGCAACAAGGCGGGCTTTGCTCGATACCGGAGATTGAGCCTTCTCTACGCTAACATCCGCCCTAACGGATTCGATCGAGTCGATACTTCCGCTAGGCAGCGTTACCGTAACCTTATTCGGCTTGACTATCGGCTGTCCCGCCTTCAAACCTACAGCAGGGATTCCCGTGACATTGACCGTAACCGGCATCTGCTTATTCGACTTTTCATCGATGACGACCTTCGCCGTAGCAGGGGCGACCTTGACCGTAACGTTATTTGGAAAGCCTACAGGCGTCAAGGTTAGTATATGTTCACCTTTGCCATATTTTGTCAAGTCGAGCTCCACGGAATAATTACTTGTGCTTAACGCCTTCTTAAGCGCAGCATCCTTGCCGGATATCGTGAGCACGACCTGGGCGGGATCAATGGATTCGATATAAAACTGATTGCTGTCGTATTTCGGAGTAACCGAAACGTTAGAGATTTTCTCTTCCCTAACTCCGGTGCCTCCCGTTCCAGGAAGCGAGCTGTCCTCCATATGAACGACGGCCCACAGCAAAATGCCTATTATTAACGCAATAACTTTCACTACATTCGTGTTGCGCAGCCAACGATCCATCATTACCGCAGCCTCCATTTCCAAATGGAGCTTTTTTCCTTGGTCTTCGTCTTTGATTTGAGCTCCTCATACAGCTTGGAGAGCAGCGATTCCTCCTTAATATCCCGGAGAATATGCCCGTTCATGGCGAGAGACACTTGTCCGGTTTCTTCGGACACAATGACACAGATGGCGTCGGATACCTCGCTCATGCCGATCGCCGCGCGATGGCGTGTGCCCAGCTCCTTGCTTATAAAAGGGTTCTCCGACAGCGGCAAATAACAGCCGGCCGCCATAAGCTGATTGCGCCTTAACAGCACCGCACCGTCATGCAGCGGCGTGTTCGGAATAAAGATATTAATCAGCAGCTCCGAGCTGATATGCGATTCGATGGAAATACCGGATTCTATGTAATCCTTCAGGCCGGTCTCCCGTTCAAAAACGATTAACGCCCCTATTTTTCTGCGTGCCAAATAATTCACTGCTTTAAGAATTTCACCGAGCCTCCGGTTCAGCTCCTGATCGTCCTCCGAGACGGACCGGCTGAACAGTGTGCCGCGGCCCAGCTGCTCCAGCGCTTTGCGAAGCTCCGGCTGGAAAATGATGATGACCGCAAGCACTCCGAAGGTGAACATCTGGTTCATCATCCACTGAAGCGTGCTAAGCTTGAACCAAATGCTAAGCGCCCAGGTTAGAACGACAATAAAAATCCCCTGGAGAAGCTGTACGGCCCTTGTCCCACGGACCAATATGATTAAATTATAAATGACGTAGCTTACAATGAGTATATCGACAATGTCTTTTAGACTGATGGCAGTTATGAAATCCATGGCACTGGCCCCCAACTTGGGATTTGGCTATATTTTGTCTCTAATCCCTTCATTTCATCATACCACAATATGAACAAAAAACCCTCCCTTTCACACTGTTAATTAGGGAGGATTTTCGAAAAATAGTTCGGATGAACTATTTGGATTGAGATATGGTGGTAGCCCATTCGTTCATTTTATACCAAAGCCAGCTGAATGCTTGATCTACCTGGGTAATCTGACCGGAAATGTGGGCTGTAGAAGCCATAACCACAGAGCCGTCGATGACGACAATGTTGCCCTTAATGTCTCCATCCACCTGCAGCTTTCCGTTTTCTACCATTAAATTCCCGGCTACCGTGCTGCCTGCCGGAACATAAACCGTGTCTCCTTTAATGACGACCGACTGAAGATCCGAACCCTTCACCAGAAGCTCTGTATCCTCATTCCATAATGACATGAAGCTGCCCATCATCACGAGCAAAAACACTGCCGCGACCGATGCGGCCGGATGACGGCGAACCCACTGCCACCAAGGATTTTTGCGTTTTTCTGGGGGTAAAGCCTGCATAATGCGCTCCGTCAGTCCGGACGGTACACCTTGCTCTGGCCACGCTTGAATGAGCGCTTCGACCTTTTCAAGCTGTTTGAGGCGCTCCCTACAAGCCGGACAAGCAAGCAAGTGCTCTTTTAACGCTAAGGCTTCACTGCCCTTCAATTCGCCGTCCAAATATTCGTGCATTAAAGGAAGGGCCTCCGTGCAATCCATATTGAGCCACTCCTTTCTGTGTCCTTGAAAGCTTGTGTAGTACAGTACGTATGACGATTCAATTTGTTTCACCGAAAATCATAAAATCGTCTCTAATTTTTTACGTAAATATTCCCTGCCGCGGTGCAGTCTCGTCTTGATAGTGGTCACCGGCATGGCCAGTACATCGCTGATTTCTTGTAGCGACAAATCCTGCAAATAACGAAGGATGACAACCGCTTTATATTTCTCGGGGAGCGTTTCGATCGACTTTCGGATTTCTGTCTGTGTCTCGCTTAACACAACCTGATCATCCGGCGTATCTTCATTGCTTGGAAGCATCGCATACCAATCAGTTCCCTCTCCGTCATTCATTTCGGCATCAAGGGAATAATTGGCTTTGCGCTTGCGGAGACGGTCAATGCAGAGGTTCGTGCCAATCCGGTAAATCCAGGTCGAAAACTTCTGATTTTCATCGTACCGCTCAAGATTCGTATATACTCTTAAAAAGGTTTCCTGAACGATCTCTTCCGCCTCATGACGGTTATGCAGCATCCGGTTCGCAAGGTGAAAAATTTTATCCTTATACAGCTCCACCAGCTCGGCGAAGGCGACACGATCTCCCTTCCGCGCCAGCTTGGCGAGCCTAACATCCATTTCATTCAAACGACATTCCTCCAGACTTCCGATCCCAATTCGAATCCTCTCCTTGGAACCGTTAGGACACTTCCCGTATTTCACGTGAATGATTCCTGCCAATATGAAAATCATACCAAACGACTGCACCTCATGTACAGTTTTTCCAAAAAACAGAACCAAAAATCTGCAAAAAAGCGGTCAATCTTTGTCGAAATCGTGCGAATCCCGAACGGACGGGCTATTCACTCCACCTTCCCCTTTTTCCAATTTAATGAAAAAATCGGCATTTCGACTTATCTGCCCCCTGCAGCCAAGGGATTCCCCATATCAGGTTCTGTTTACGGCATGGCTCTTCATAACAGTCTCTTAGGAATGCAGCACCCTTCAAGCCCTATATCCCAATCCTACGTATGATTCGTAAACAAAGTTTCAAAAAAATAAAGCCGGGCGGCCTCATGAGGCCACCCGACTATAACCGGTGCTAAAGCTTGGAAACAACAAGGGCATCTGCAACCATCAGCCCGTATTCCGAAGCCCTGCAGCAATACCATTAATCGTCAAGAGCACTTCCCGAAGCAGTAACGGGTCGTCTGCGCTTTGTTCTCTTTGTGCCCTAAGCTCGGACAACAGTTGAACCTGCATGTAGCTTAGCGGATCAACGTAAGGGTTGCGCAAACGGATCGACTCCTGGATTACCGGAACATTATCGAGAATTTCCTGCTGGCCGGTAATGCTCAGAATGAGCGCCGAAGTGCGATCATATTCTTCACTGATCAGATTGAAAATCCGTTCGGCGATAGCTTTATCTTTAATCATGTTGCCGTATTCCTTCGCAATCAGCAGGTCGGCTTTGGCAAGAGCCATTTGCAGGTTGTCGATCAGCGAACGGAAGAACGACCAGTTCTGATACATGTCCTGCAGAACAGCCAGGTTCTCTTCTTTGCCTTGGTAATAGCTGTGAAGTCCGCTTCCCGCAGCATACCATGCCGGCAGCAGGTAACGGCTTTGCGTCCAGGCAAATACCCAAGGGATAGCGCGAAGGTCTTCGAATTTGTCGCTTCCTTTGCGCTTCGAAGGTCTCGAGCCGATATTGAGCTCGCCTACCTCCGGCAGAGGCGTAGATTCCTTGAAGAAGGTCATGAAATCCGGATCGCGGAAAATGAGATCCTGGTATTTCGTTTGAGCATTCTCCGAAATATTCTTCATAATCTCTTCCCATTGCGGGTCAGTTACTTCCGCCTGCGGATTGCGGGCGTTCAACGCAGCGGTGATAAGGGCTGAAGTGGCTTGCTCCAAGCTGCGATAAGCGATGCCTTTCATGGAATAACGGGAAGACAATACCTCTCCCTGCTCCGTAATCTTGATTCCGCCGCCGATCGTATCGGCCGGTTGAGCCAGGATACTGCGGTTCAGCGGCATCCCTCCGCGACCCAATGCGCCGCCGCGGCCATGGAAGAACTTCAGCTTCACGCCGAATTCCTTCGCCGCCTCCGTAATGCTGCGCAGAGCCACGCGAAGCTCCCAGTTCGCTGTAATCACGCCGCCGTCCTTGTTGCTGTCGGAGTAGCCGAGCATGATTTCCTGCAGCTGGTTCGTGCTATTCAAGCTGTTGCGGTACGCCGGAATTTTGAACAATGTACGCATAATGTCCGGAGCTGCATGCAGGTCATCGATGGTTTCAAACAAAGGTACGGATTGAAGAGTACAGGTTACGGAACCGTCCTGCTCTTGGCGGTACAAGCCGGCTTCCTTGCCGAATACCAGCACCTCGAGAAGATCGCTCGCACCTTGTGTCATACTGATCAAATAGCTGGTAATACAATTGCGGCCAAACTCCTGCTGAGCCTTTTTAATGACTCTATACACGTTCAGACATTCAAGCGTAGACTCCGAATAATCCATGTACGGAGAAGTGATAGGACGCGGCTCATTCAGCAGGCTGGTCAGCAGGCTGATTTTATCGCTTTCGCTTAGCTCCGCATAATTCGGGCAGATGCTCATTTTGGCCAAAATTTCGGCCATGGCCGCTTCATGCTCTTTACTATGCTGTCTAACGTCCAAAGACGCCAGGTGAAATCCGAACAGCTCGACTTGGCGAATCAGCTTCACAACGTATTCATCTGCAATAAAATCCGCATAATGATTACGGAGGCTGCGTTCAATAATTTTCAGATCGTTCAGGAACTCTTCCGGATTGTTATATTTTTGAGCCGGGCTTGCGCCAGGATCAGCCGCACGGAGAATCTTCTCAATCATATAGGTGACTTTGATCCGGTAAGGCTCTTTTTCATTGCGCCATACTTCGTTCGAACGAAGCTCCACATGCTGACGGTCCTTCTCAACCGAGTCCAGCAGCTCCTGCGTCACTTCCACGATATTTTTGCTGAAGCTCATATGCTTCTTGAAATTTTGCAGCAGCTCCGCGTATTTCTCGAGAGCCAGCTGACGCTGCATCGTTAACGTCTCCCAGGTTACATCCGAGGTTACCGAAGGGTTACCGTCACGGTCGCCGCCGATCCAGGAACCGAATTTCATGTAAACCGGCACATGCCAATCCTCTTCCGGATAATACTTGGCAAGAACCCGCTCCAGCTCCTGATACACCTCAGGAAGAACGTCGAATAACGTTTCGTCAAAATAATACATCCCGTTACGAACTTCGTCGATTACTGTCGGTTTCCGATCTCTAAGCTCATCGGTTTGCCACAAGGTAACGACCTCGCCAAGGAGATTGGCTCTCAGCTGCTCCCGCTCCCGGAACGTCAGGCTAGGATTGTCCAGCTCCATAACATCATTGGCGATCCGTTGATGAATATCCAGCACGACACGGCGGCTTGCTTCCGTAGGGTGCGCCGTCATGACAAGCTCCAGAGAAATGCCTTTAATGATTTCCTGAACCTCTTGAGCCGGAATTTGCTGCTGCTTCAGCTCACGCACTACATCTTCAATAGAGCCCGGCTGAACATTTTCACCCGCAGAACGCTCGTAATCTCTTTTTCGGCGAATACGGTGGTTTTGCTCCGCTATATTCACAAGCTGAAAATAGATAGCGAAAGCGCGAATCACCTGATGTCTCTTTTCAGGGGCCAAAGAGTTGATCGTCTCTTTAAATTCTGCAAAACTTTCAGGAGTAAACTCGGCCCGAAGGTTTTTACTCATCTCTCTGATCTGCTCTACGATGGCTAATAATTCGTTACCGCCCTGGTGAACAAGGACCTCTCCCAGAATATGCCCCAAGAATCTTACATCTCTGCGCAGTAGGTTGTTCGACGTATGTTTGTTAATCAAGCTGCCTGAATCCGACATGGTTCTCCTCCATCCTCATCTTGGTCATACTGCATATTTTATCACAATACCGCGCTACCATGCAGTAACTTTATAAAGGAAATGTTAGATTTTCTTACTTTTCGCCTGAACGATCACCTTTTTGAGCTATTGTGCATCCAATCCGTTTTTTCTGCAAAACCTATCTCTGTCAAAAGCTCACATCCCTTTCCTTCATGATGGCTCCTCTCCCAATAAAGAAAAAGACCGCCGAGGGTCTTTAGCGTTCTTCCTTTGTATTAACCTTTGGATAGCCTTGACCAAACAGGTGAAACCCTAATTCAGCTTTACCAGCTTCGCATGCACGGCAAGCCTGCTCGCTTCCGGGTCCAAGGTGCTATCGCAGGTAGATAAGGTAATCATTATCCTGTGCCTGGACGATCAGATAACCTATTAAGGTATCCTGCACCCTGATCCAACCGGTAAGATCCGGGATCATCCGCTTCAACTCCTGGAATCGCACGACCTCATGGATCTCGTTCGATTCCTCGGCCTGCCACATGCTCTGTGCCCAGTCCTGTTCCTCCTTCAGGCTTGTGCTGTAGACGACTTGAGCCCTCCGCCATCACCTGACGGCTTGTAGCATACTCAAACAGCAGCTGATAGGGGGAGTAAGCAATGCCTGCTATACTGAACGAGATAAGTCCTAATTGCCGCAAATGCCCCCTGTTCATGATATCCCTACGGGCACCAGGTAGAAGCCGGTATCCTTGTCATCTTCAGAACAACATCGACTCCGTAAATAGCTTTGACGGCTTCTTCGGTTATGACATCCCGGGGCTTACCTTTGGCTATTCATAAAAAATGCTTCCATTCTTAATCACGATTAAATGATCACTATAACGAATTGCAATTCTCAAAATCAGCGCCCCCCTCTGTTTCTTTACTGACCAGAATCCAATAAGGGCGAAGACCTACCTATGTTCGGGGATAGGTTGCATCAACATGAAATATGCAAACTGTTGATGCTATAGGAGGCTAATAAAATAAAAAAAACCTTGAGATTCTCAAGGTTGGCTTTAAGCGGGTGATGGGAATCGAACCCACGCTACCAGCTTGGAAGGCTGGAGTTCTACCATTGAACTACACCCGCAAATAAAGAAAAATCGGGACGACACGATTCGAACATGCGACCCCCTGGTCCCAAACCAGGTGCTCTACCAAGCTGAGCTACGTCCCGATGGTATATGGAGTGAGCTACTGCTTCACTTCATAAGCAATATCCAATTGTACTTAATGGCGTGCCCTGAGAGATTCGAACTCCCGACCTTTTGATTCGTAGTCAAACGCTCTATCCAGCTGAGCTAAGGGCACTAATCTTAATTGGAGCGGAAGACGGGAATCGAACCCGCGACCCTCGCCTTGGCAAGGCGATGCTCTACCGCTGAGCCACTTCCGCAAAAGCAATGCGCGTAGAGGGACTTGAACCCCCACGGTCTCCCGCTAGATCCTAAGTCTAGTGCGTCTGCCAATTCCGCCATACGCGCGCTTGAGAAAAACATGGTGAGCCATGAAGGACTCGAACCTTCGACACCCTGATTAAAAGTCAGGTGCTCTACCAACTGAGCTAATGGCTCATGATACATGCCCGGAAAGTAATCGTACTTCTCAACGAAGCTTCACGTCACTTTTTGGGGTGGTAATACTGGGGATCTAGGATTCGAACCTAGGCATGACGGAGTCAAAGTCCGTTGCCTTACCGCTTGGCTAATCCCCATTATGGATGGTGCCGTCGAGAGGACTTGAACCCCCAACCTACTGATTACAAGTCAGTTGCTCTACCAATTGAGCTACAACGGCGTATTACTATGGTGGAGGCTGACGGGATCGAACCGCCGACCCTCTGCTTGTAAGGCAGATGCTCTCCCAGCTGAGCTAAGCCTCCATATGTTTTTTTAGGTTGAAATGGTGACCCGTAGGGGATTCGAACCCCTGTTACCTCCGTGAAAGGGAGGTGTCTTAACCCCTTGACCAACGGGCCATGAACTGGAGCTTCCAACCGGGATCGAACCGGTGACCTCATCCTTACCATGGATGCACTCTACCTACTGAGCTATGGAAGCATATGGCTCCCCGAACAGGACTCGAACCTGTGACAACTCGATTAACAGTCGAGTGCTCTACCAACTGAGCTATCAGGGAATGTCCGCTTGGCGACGTTCTACTCTCCCAGGACCCTTCGGTCCAAGTACCATCGACGCTGGAAGGCTTAACGTTCGTGTTCGGTATGGGTACGCGTGGTTCCCTTCCGCCATCATCACCAAACTAAGAGCTTTCGTCAGAAAGCTTACTTCGTAAGCATGTTTCTGCCAAGAAACATCCTACTTCATTTCAAGGTGGCTTGCACCCTGAAAACTAGATACGAAATGCATGCGTAAAGTTCGTGAATTAGTTTCCCGTTTTTTCCGGGCCTCGAGAAAGTACTAGGAGTAAGCTTCGAAGCTTCTCTTCACTTTCTTGGGTAATGGATAAGCCCTCGACCGATTAGTATTCGTCAGCTCCACACGTT
>NZ_MZNT01000022.1 GCF_002042965.1 Paenibacillus sp. 32352
GACGTAAACTCTTCCGAGGAATACCCCACCTCCATATTTAGCAAAGTTCTCGCAAAACTAGGTTTCTCGACAGACTCGCCCCACTTTGTGGGGTTGTTTTATTCATTTCGGGCCTTGTGTTAGCATAGACTGCTTCAGAAGCATGGCTGGGAGGGGGGACCCCATCGGAGTATATCAGCACAAGCTCTATAGATTTTTCAACAGACCAACCCGCTTTACCGGGTTATTTTGCATTCCATGAAGTCCGCCTCCGAACCGGAAGGGCAGGTACAGCATACAATATTGTGTTTGAATCGACTGTTTGGGCGGGTGCCGCATCGGATGCGGACCATGCGCTTATGCAAGAAGCTCAAGGCGATTACAAGTATGGTTCTAACAAAGCACGCTATAAACGGGATTATGTATACCTGGCGATTCGAGGAAAGGTGGATGTCATGAGTAAGAAGTATAATCGGTTCGTCGTCAGTAAATGGACGAAGACCTGCGTGTTGAGCGAAAATACCAAAATCCGTGCTCATATACCTCCGACAGAGAAAATGACGCATTCCTCTCTTAAAAGCATGCTGGATAAATACCGAATGGTGTATATCAAGCCGGATAAGGGAACCTTTGGGATCGGGGTTATGAGAGTGGAGGTGGATTCGGATGCCTCGAAGCCGGTGTACCGTTATCAGAGCGGCTCGGAAATCCGGAAATTTTCATCCTATGACGACATGTACGATTCCATTATCGATCTCACGAAAAATCGGCTGTATTTGGTTCAAATGGGCATTCACCTGACCAAATACCTCAAGCGCAGCTTCGACATTCGCGTCCATGTGCAGCAGTCGCCGCAAAAGAAATGGGAGACGACAGGCATTATCGGGCGTGTCGCAGACCCCAAGAAAATTGTGACGAACGTTCATAACGGAGGACAGATCAAATCGATTGAGACCTTATTGAAGGCTTATTTACCTGCGGATAAGCAAAAGATCTTCATCCGGTATTTGAAGAAGCTCGGCTTGGTGACGGCGGAAGAGCTGTTCAAAACCTATAAAGGCATTAAGGAAGTCGGTCTGGATATTGCCTTGGATAAGGATCTCAAGCCCTGGATTCTGGAGGTGAATACCAATCCGGATCCGTACATTTTCAACCGGTTGAAGGATAAAACCATGTATCGCAAAGTATACCGTTACGCCAAAGCCTACGGAAGAGTCTAGCATCGTGTCATTATGACAAAATCCCGTATCCGCTTATGGTCGGGGGTACGGGATTCTCGGGATGAGTATCATCTAACGAGGGGTTTAACTTTGTTTAAGAATCGCGGGAGTCCGTCTCTGCGGGAGAGGTGGCTTCCGTTTGCGCTTTAGGCAGTGTGATGAGGAACTCGCTTCCCATGCCGGGGGTGCTTTGAACTTCAATCGTACCTTGATGGGCTTCAACCAGCCTCTTCACAATAGATAGCCCCAATCCCGTTTCACTGTTGCTTTTGCTGCGGGAAGGGTCGGCCTTATAAAACCGTTCCCAGATATACTCCTGCTCTTCAGGGGTCATACCGTGCCCGGTATCCGAGATTTGGATCCTTGTCTCGGTTTCGGTTTCCTGTCCCCGCAATCGGATGGAACCGTAATCGGTGAATTGGATGCTGTTCTTCACAAGGTTAATCAGAATCTGCATCAGCCGGTCATAATCCCCGTAGACTAGCAGCATGGGATCGCATTCGATAATGATTTGGAGGTGCTTCGCTTCCAGCAGGATCTCCAGCGACTCCGAGACCACCTCCATTAATTCTTTCAGAGGGATATGCTTCTTATGCAGCGTAATCATGCCGTTCTCGATTTTCTCCGTATCCAGCAGCTCATTAATGAGCCGGATCAGACGGAACGTTTCCTTCTCGATAATGCCGTAATACTTCTGCTTGTCCTCCGGCTGGGTGACCAGATTGCTCTTCAGTCCTTCGATAATGCCCCGAATGGAGGTTAAAGGAGTGCGCAGCTCATGAGTGACATCCATGATGAATTGACGCCGCATCGTTTCGTACTGGTTCAATTTCTTGGACGAAGCCTCCAGTTGGGCCGCCATGGCATTGAAGTCGAAGGCAAGATCCCCAAGCTCGTCCGTGCGGGTAACAGGCAGTCTTGCTTCGTATTGCCCTGCGGCAATCTGTCGTGTAGCGCGGCGAAGCGGCTGAATGCTCTTGCTCATATTGCGGGATATCAGCAAGCTGACGATAACGGCCAGCAGGAATACGACTGCGAATAAATAGATCAGTGCCTTATTGAACGATTGCACCGTCTCCTGGTAGCCGTGAAGGGGAGAGAAGACGAACAGGTACATATCTCCTTTTTGGCTCTTGGGACGGATCGGCTTGCCCAGAACCACCAACGGCTCTTCCGTATTCCGGTTGACAATGAAGCTCTCATTTTCATTCATATTGAAAATTTTGGCCTTCAGTCCGTCCAGGAAAGGCTTGGAACGGTAAGCGCTCGGCATTTTGGGATCGCGGTACGCCATTTCCCCCGTTTTGTCGAACAGAATAAACGAAATTTTGCGTTCCACAAGCAGAGTACGGTAGGCTTGGAGCGCAGGCTGCGGCTCATCCTCCTCCCGTGAAAACATTCTGGAGATGACCTTGGCCGTAGTAGTTAATTCCTCTGTCTCCGCTTGATAAATCTGCTGCTTGGTGTAATAAGCGAACCCAAAGCTCAATAAGCCGAGGATAAGCAGGCACACAATGAGATGACTTAGAAAAAGGCGCTGAAAAAACGTAAAGCGATAACGCTTGTGGCTCCCCATCGTTATTCCTCCAGCTTGTAGCCGACTCCCCAGACTGTTACGATCAGCGCGCAATCCGGTGTCGAGACTTTATTGCGGAGTCTTTTGATATGCACGTCAACCGTCCGTTCTTCTCCAATATAGTCATAGCCCCAGATGCTTTCGAGCAGCTGCTCGCGGGTAAACACCTTCTTCGGGTAGCGGACGAACAAGCAGAGCAGATCGAATTCCTTCGGTGTCAGGT
The DNA here is from genome assembly GCF_002042965.1 of Paenibacillus sp. 32352. GTDB lineage: Bacteria > Bacillota > Bacilli > Paenibacillales > NBRC-103111 > Paenibacillus_S > Paenibacillus_S vulneris. The sequence continues at coordinate 2,999 of NZ_MZNT01000022.1, forward strand.
TCGTAATCTCATGGCCTTGAATGATGGCGGTCCTCGACTCGAGCTGGATCGTAATGAATTTGTGCTTCAGCGTGCTGAAACCGTTAGCCTGCTCCTCCTGGACGGAAGGAGCCTCGCGGTCCTCGTTAATTCCGATCTTATAGCGCCGCAATACGGCTTTCATTCTGGCAATTAGCTCCATGGGACTAAACGGCTTGGTCACATAATCGTCCGCACCGAGCTCCAGCCCCTTAATTCTGTCCTGCTCCTGATCGCGCGCGGTGAGCAGAATAACAGGGGTTTGCTGATTCTGTCTAAGATCCCGGCACAGGCTGATGCCGTCTTTGCCCGGAAGCATCCAATCCAGAATAACGAAATCCCATGGTTGTTCATCTATTAGCCGCTGTGCCGTTATTCCGTCATTGACGAAGGTGGTATCATATTGTTCCTTTTGAAAAAAAAGTTGCAGCATTTCACATACGGACAGATCGTCCTCGGCGACAAGCAGCTTCACGGAAAACACTCCTTGATTTCTTCTTTATATCTCCCTTTAAGCATAGTCGGTTGAGGGATGAATATCAATACTGGATCGGCTTGGAACAGGTGCATGATGAGACGATGAACCAATTGACAAACCAAGGGTTTCCATGAGAAAATGTACGCGTGTACATTCTGGTTGCAAGAACATGTTGAAGCTTAGCAAGCAATAAGGAAAAGCTGAACGAAAGGAGAGAACGCATATAGTAACGAGGAAGGAAGTTGCTGAGTTAGCGCGAGTATCCGAAGCTACCGTTTCCCGCGTTTTCAACGGCGTAGGGCCGATGAAGGAAGAAACGAAGCAGAGGGTATTGGAGGCAGCTAAGAAACTGAACTATCATCCCAACGCGATTGCTCAGAGCTTCGCCCGCCGCAGAAGCGGCAATTTGGGCGTGGTTCTTCCCTATGTGCCCAAGGTGCATTTGTTTTCGACGTATTTTTTTGCCGAGATTTTAAGCGGTATAGGCTCTAAGGTGCGAGAAAAAGGGTATGATCTGCTGCTGATGTTCCGCTCACCGGAGGACGAGAGTGAATATACGGATATTTTTCTCTCGCAGAAAGTGGACGCCTGCATTATTCTGGGTGCCGGCGACACGCCGAGAGAGCGGGAGCAGCTGAAAAAGCTGGAAGAAGGGGGGCATCCGTTCTGTCTTGTCAACCAGCATTTTGCAGGAGAGCAGTTTAACGAAGTGGATGCGGATCATACGGGGGGCAGCTACCGCGCGGTCCAATACCTGCTAGGTAAAGGCTATCGCCGAATTGCCTTTCTGAACGGGTCCCCGGAATTCTCAAGCAGCGGCGACCGGTGGCATGGCTATAAGCTGGCCATGGAGGAAGCAGGTATCGATTCAAGTGAGTACCAAAGATGGTACTATGAGGGCAACTACAGCAGAACAAGCGGCTACCGGGCGGCGGCCCAGATGGCCGGCCGCGTAGGGGAGCTGGATGCGGTGTTCTCGGCCAATGACCGGATGGCAATAGGCTTGATGCAGGGGCTGCGGGAGCGGGGGCTGGAGGCCGGACGCGATTTTGCCGTTATCGGCTGCGATAATTCCGATGCCGCCCGCGTCACGGATCCGCCGCTGACAAGCGTAGCCGTACCGTTCTACGAGATGGGCAGCGCAGCCGCCGAACGTTTGCTGGAGCAGCTGGGAGGCGCCCAAGGAGGCTTTCAGCTCAAGATGGATACCGAGCTCGTCGTTCGGCAGTCTTGCTCCAAAAGGCAGTGACCGGATAATGAACGACCGGCGAAGCTTAAGCCGGGGTTGAACCTTGGTTGGCATCACCGCGGCTTACCGTCGGTATTCGCCGGATTTTTTACATGGGAGGATTGGAAGGATGAAGCAGTTCAATATCGGAATGGTCGGATATAAATTTATGGGCAAGGCGCACAGCCATGCTTATCGCGATTTACATATGTTTTTCCCGAAATCGGCAAGGCCGGTCATGAAGCTGATCTGCGGGCGGGATGAGCAGGGAGTTGCCCAGGCTGCGGAGCAGTTCGGCTGGGAAGGCTATGTGACGGACTGGCGCGAGCTGCTTAAGCGGGACGATATCGATGTCATCGATATTAATGCTCCGAGCGATGCTCATAAGGAGATTGCTTTGGCGGCAGCTAAGGCGGGCAAGCACTTGTTCTGTGAAAAGCCGCTCGCGCTGACGCTTGCCGACTCCCGCGAGATGCTGAAGGCGGCGGAGGAAGCTAACGTCAAGCATATGGTCGGCTTCAACTACCGGTTCGCTCCAGCCGTACAGCTGGCCAAGAAGCTGATCGACGAGGGAAGATTAGGTGAAATCTATCATTTCCGCGGATGGTTTCTTCAGGATTGGATTGTCGATCCGGATTTTCCGTTAGTATGGCGGCTTCAAAAGGAAGTAGCCGGTTCAGGCTCCCATGGTGATTTGGGTGCGCATCTCATCGATCTTGCTCATTATCTGGTCGGCGGGATGAAGGAAGTCATCGGCATGAGCGAAACCTTCATTAAAGAACGGCCGCTTCCTACCTCTATGACCGGCTTAAGCGCCAAAGGTAGCAAGGATGCCCCCAGAGGTCCGGTTACGGTCGATGATGCGACGCTGTTCATGAGCCGGTTTGAGAACGGAGCGCTTGGCAGCTTCGAGGCTACGAGATTCGCTCCCGGTCATCGCTGCACGAATGCTTTTGAAATCAACGGAAGCAAAGGCAGCGTGAAATTCGATTTTGAACGAATGAATGAGCTGCAGGTCTATTTCACCGATGATGCCGCCGACGTTCAGGGCTTCCGCCGCGTACTTGCTACCGACGCTGCACACGCTTACATGGATGCATGGTGGCCGGCAGGGCATACGATCGGCTATGAGCATACCTTCGTTCATGAAGTAGTGGAGCTGATGCAGGCATTGGAGGAAAACCGCCAGCCGGTGCCAAGCTTTGTGGATGGGGTAAAATGCCAGGAAGTGCTGGAAGCGGTAGAACGCTCGATTGAGGAGCGGCGCTGGGTCAAAATTGAGGAGATGTAGAGAGGGGCGATACGGCATGAAAAAAGCATTAATTGTACAGGGCGGCTGGAAAGGGCACGAACCGGAGGAGGTATCTGAAATTTTCCGCAGCCTGCTGACCGAGAACGGCTTCGAGGTCGAGGTATCCGACACATTGGAAGCATTCGCCGATGCGGAGAAGCTGAACTCGCTGGATCTGATCGTTCCGGTATGGACGATGGGGGAGATCACCAAGGAGCTGGTCAAGAACGTCTCCGAAGCGGTGCAAAAGGGAGTCGGTCTCGCAGGATGTCACGGAGGCATGTGCGACGCGTTCCGCAACAACGTCGATTGGCAGTTTATGACCGGAGGCCAATGGGTGGCTCACCCCGGCAATGACGGAGTCGAGTATGTCGTTAATATCAAGCACAGCTCCAGTCCGCTGGTGGAAGGAATAGCAGACTTTGCAGTGAAAAGCGAGCAGTATTATCTGCATGTCGACCCAGCGGTCGAGGTGCTGGCAACGACACGGTTCCCGGTAGTCGATGGGCCACACTCCCTGAATAAAGCCGTAGATATGCCTGTGGTCTGGACGAAGCGCTGGGGTGTCGGCAGAGTCTACTACTGCTCCCTTGGGCATCACGCCGATATCGTAGACATGCCGCAAGTCAAGGAGCTTATGCGCCGTGGCTTCTTGTGGGCAGCAGAAGGCAAAGAGGCTGCGCAAGGCATCGTTTCCGGAGATAGCAAGTATACAGGTATGGGAGACAGCAACTAAGATCATTCGTTACTAATCGTGGATTAGGGAGGCCATAAACGCATGGAGAAGATAAGAATCGGTATTATAGGCTGCGGTAAAATCAGCAGTATTTATTTTAAAAACTGCAAGTCGTTTGATGTATTGGATGTAAAAGCGTGCGCGGACTTGAATGTGGCCCGGGCGCAGGCAAGCGCGGAGGAATTCGGAATTCCGAAGGCTTGTACGGTAGAAGAGCTGCTGTCCGATCCCGAAATTGATCTGGTTATCAACCTGACGATTCCTGCGGCCCATGCCGATGTATGCATACAGGCGCTGGAAGCGGGCAAGCATGTGTATGTAGAAAAGCCGCTGGCCGTTACCCGCGAAGAGGGTCAGCGAATCTTGGCAGCTGCCAAATCCAAAGGGCTTCTGGTGGGAAGCGCGCCGGATACGTTCCTGGGAGGAGGCATCCAGACCTGCATCAAGCTGATTCAGGACGGCTGGATCGGCACGCCTGTAGCGGCTACGGCTTTCATGATCGGACGCGGTCATGAGCATTGGCATCCGGATCCCGAATTTTATTATGCCCAAGGCGGGGGACCGATGTTCGATATGGGACCTTATTATTTAACCGCCCTGGTAGCGATGCTGGGACCTATTCAGCGCGTGACCGGATCAGCCAAGATCTCCTACCCGGAACGGACGATTACCAGTCAGCCGAAATACGGCAAAACCATTCAAGTCCAGACTCCTACGCATGTCGCGGGAGTGCTGGATTTTCACAGCGGGGCGATCGGCACGATCATTACCAGCTTCGATGCCTTCGGCGGAGCGCAGGTTCCGCGGATTGAGATTTATGGCAGCGAGGGTACGTTAAGCGTACCGGATCCCAATACGTTCGGCGGTCCGGTTCTAGTTCGCCGGCATGATGCCAAGGAATTCACCGAGGTGCCGTTATTGTACGGTTATGCCGATAACAGCAGAGGGCTCGGGGTGCTCGATATGGCTTACGCGATCAAGAACAAGCGGATCAACCGCGCGAACGGCGAGCTTGCCTACCATGTCCTGGAAGCTATGCACGGGTTTCATGATGCATCCAACGAAGGCAAGCATTACATTATGCAGAGCAGTTGCGAGAAGCCTCAACCGATGCCGGCGGGCGTGATTAAAGGAATACTGGACTAATCCCTATCCATAGGAATAAACAAGAAACCGCTAGGGTCTTTCCAACATCCCTGGCGGTTTTTCTTTAAGTTCTTACGTTAAATGTTCTTTTAAAGTGCTCACCAGCTGCGCTTGCGTATCGTGGCTGCTATTCTGCCATATGATTTCGAACAAAACCCCTAACCCCGGAAGCACTTGCTCCTGGCCCCCGATCGACCCTTCAATAACGCCAAAAAGCTCCTCGTCATCTTTGTTCGTAACTCGTTGAATTATGGCCTGTCTCAGGTTTAAGTTCATGGAAGTGTCCTCGCTTTTCATCTCATGGTTTACCTGATTACTATGCTCCAAAAAGGGGCTGTTCATGCTCCGTTATGATCCGGATATTTTATGGTATAATAATAAAAACCGTACATATCATGCATTTTGATGATGAAGCTATAGCTGTAATGGCGGGTGCTGGAGGCATGCTGTCTATCGAAATGAAGGGGTGAGTTCCATGAAAAAGCAATTCGCCGTTATCGGAATGGGGCGTTTCGGTTCCAGTGTAGCAAGGACGCTGTCCGACCTTGGCTATGAGGTGCTGGCCATTGACAGCAGCGAGCAAAGAACGCAGGAAATCTCGACGATCGTGACGCATGTCGTCCAGGCGGATTCCACGGATGAAGAGGCGCTGCGTTCCTTGGGACTTCGCAATTTTGACGTCGTTATTGTCGCCATAGGGCAAGATATTCAGTCCAGCATATTGACCACGATTATTTTGAAGGAAATCGGCGTACCGAAAGTCGTCGTGAAAGCCCAAAACGAGCTTCACGGCAAAGTGGTAAAAAAGATTGGTGCCGATAAGGTCATCTATCCGGAACGGGATATGGGCCAGCGGGTCGCGCATCATTTGATCTCATCCAATATACTAGACTATATCGAGCTGTCCGAAACTTACAGCATTATCGAGGTTCAAGCATCGCGGACCTTAATCGGCAAAAACCTTCGGGAGCTGGACATTCGCGCCAAATACGGATGCAATGTCATGGCTATTAAGACCGGATCGCATATGAACATCGCCCCGAGTGCGGAGGATTTGATCAAAGAAAATGACGTGCTCGTTATCGTAGGAAAAAATGAAGATTTGAATTATTTTGAAAAAACATTCGCAGAGTAGGCTGTTGTTATGACATTGTTGGAATCATCGATTACTTCCGTCCAAAACGCCCGGGTGAAGGCATGGGCGCAGCTATTGGACAAAAAAGGCCGGGACAAGCAAGGCCAGTTCATTATTGAAGGCGAGCATTTGGTGCAGGAGGCTCTCGAATCGGGGGCCGCTATCGAAACCTTAGTCGTTGCCGAAGACCGGCAGCATGAGCTGCCCGACGGATTGTTGAAGCAGGCCGTTGACGCAGGAATTGAGTGCATAGCTGTAAGCGAGCAGGTGCTCGCCAAATGCACGGACACATTGACGCCTCAGGCAGCGTTTGCGGTGTTGTCCAAGCTGGATTGGTCCCTGGACGATTTCATGCGTGCGGATTCCGTGGGATTGGTCGTTGTTATCGACGGGATCCAGGACCCGGGTAACCTCGGAACCATTATCCGAAGCGCCGATGCGGTAGGGGCTACCGGCGTTCTGCTTGGCCGCGGCACGGTAGACTTGTATAACCCCAAAACCGTACGCTCCACTATGGGCTCGTTATTCCATCTCCCGATCGTGCAAGGAGATTTGCGGGACGCGCTCCCTCAAGCCGCCTCGCAGGGAATTGCCATTGTGACGACAAGTCTACAAGGCAAGCGGAGCTGCTATGAATATGATTTCCGCCAGCCGGTGTGGTTCGTTGTCGGCAATGAAGGACAAGGCGTCTCGGCCGAAGTGTCCGCTTTGGCGACGGAGCATATTCTTATCCCGATGCAGGGACGAGCGGAGTCTCTCAATGCTGCGATGGCGGCGACCGTGGTCCTTTTTGAAGCTATGCGGCAGCGGGGGACTAGTAAAAATTAAAGTCCCAACAAGACTAAAGACTGGAAAATGCATGGGCTTTCCCCAAGCATTTCTCCAGTCTTTTTTCATCGGCCGCGGCGATCAAAAGCAGGGGTTGAAAATCAGGTTGAAGCCTTATGGGGCAAGGGATTAGGGATGTTGGAGAAAGGAAAGTTTTGAGACTGTAATTTTTTGTTGATTACAGGTAAAATACCATACATAAATTTTCGTTTTTATTTTGAACGGGGAGAAAAACAACTAGAAAATTTATCTTCATAACTTCTGTAATAATCTCTGTCATAATATGTAATCATTTTGTATGGAATCATCGTGAATATTATCTGAGAAAATGTTAGATGTCTTAGAAAGATTCATAATCTAAATCAGATTGAATTTTCTAATTAAAGTTTCGCAAAGGAGTTTGAAAGATATAGAGGCAGGAAGGCTGAACCTGCTATAGAGACTGTGATTTCGATTCATATCCAATTGGGGTGTTTGTTTGAAAGATTTGTTAATAGGTAACAGTACTTCTATCTCTGAGCAATCATCATCATAGTTCAGATTAACCATTCCTGAATTAAATCCCATAGAAATAGAATTAATCATACTGAAAATTAGACAGCAATAATAAATTAGAGATATTAGAAATTGTTAAACTTAATCATAATCAGAAGGGGTAGAAATAATTAATATATTAATGGGCATGCTATTCGACAGGTTTTTGTACTTAATTGAGGCCATGTAGGGTTTTTATAAAGGCATGTACGGATATGCCAAAAGCCAAAGGGCTGATCAATATGCCACTGACATCCGCAAATCGTTTGGAGTTCCGGCTTTTGATGTGTCCCAGCTTATCTTCCCCTTATTTTTCCAGAAACGCAGGTGGTTCGTTTACTTGAGAACAACCGATCTTCGTTGCCAGTTAAGATGCCGTCTATCGTTTCCTGAATCATCTTTCTTTTACTTGGCGTTCACGCTCAGTCTTCTGGTGATTCAGAACTTTGAATCGCTGACGTCCGCATCACGCATTCGTGTATTCATCGTGAACGGTTTCGTTCTCAAACGAAATCGTTGCAAAAAAGCTGAGTTACTTGCCAATTCCACGATCACACTACTGGTCGTTTCGTGCGCGGTTACAACATGCTGACTTATGGCTGGCCGGACGGGTTAGCTTTGCTCCCATTGATTTTGTCATGCTGAGTTCGGCTGAACTAACGAATCGTTTCTTTTAATGAAAGAGCAACTGTCCAAACGACACAAGGTTACTAATGGTCTTGGAAGTATTTCCCTGTATAGCCCTACACATGAAAAAGGTCGCTCTTCACCATGATTGACAGGTCTAATAAGAACGCACTTTATTTCATTCAATATATTACTTACTGAGTTGAGGTCTCTGCACAGAGAGACTTTCTGACAATCTGAAGCGATGGAATTTTCCATTGCTTATTTTTATTCCTATGCCTTTACTTATGTGTAAAGGTAGCAATCTCATTTTGCCTGTGATCAGATACTTCGACGGAAGAATTTTGCAAAAAAATAGAAATTTTAAATATAAAAATGTTGAAAAATGGCATTTAAATGTTAGAATAAAGTTTAGTTTTTTAGAAAAAAGTGGGAGGAATGTATATTGATAACTACGGTTCCAAAAAAAATAGAAGAGGAGCATACAATGTGAAAAAAGTGTTTAAGCGCATTACTAGTGCTTTATTAACAGGTGTAATGGTATTTTCCACCTTTATGCCTTTTGCAGAGGCCAGTAGTACTGGAATTGAAACAATTAATAAGAGTTCCGTAACAGATAATACATATAGCAAATTATTAGATACAGTCTCTGAAAGCGTTTATGCTAACTACAATGGTAAAGAAAAAAAGTATATTGTTAAGTTAAAAAATCCTGATAACGCAGACAAATTAATCAAAAGTAATTTAATGAAAGGAAAACTCTCAAAGAAAACAGAAAGAGCTAAATTTATTCAAGTTAATTTAAATGACTCTGAAAAAGAGTTACTTAGTAAGGATCAAGATGTAGAGTACATAGAAGTTGATTCTACAGTAAATATTGCATCCGTTGGAAATGTAAAAAAAGATACTAAAACTGCTTCTACAGAAACCATTCCATGGGGAATCCATTCAGTTGGAGCAGATCTTATAGATGAGAAGAATATGCAAGGTAATAATATCAAAACTGCCATATTAGATACAGGAATATCGAAACATGAAGATCTAAAAATTTCTGGTGGGGTTTCGTTTGTTCCAAATCATGAGCAATACGCAGATGACAATGGTCATGGAACCCACGTTGCAGGTACTGTTGCCGCAATAAATAACAAAATAGGAGTAGTGGGTGTTGCACCACGTTCCCATATTTATGCTGTAAAGGTCCTGGATCAAAATGGAGGTGGAACATACTCTCAAGTTATCAATGGGATTTATTGGGCTATTGATAATAAAATGGATATTATCTCCATGAGTTTTGGAGGAACAGAAGACAGTAGAGCGCTACATGAAGCTATTCAAGAGGCAGAAAGACAAGGGATACTAATCATTGCAGCAGCAGGTAATCGAGGCTCCGGACAAGAAACAGAACTTTATCCAGCTTTGTATCCAGAAGTTATTTCTGTAGGAGCAGTGACAAAGGCTCATCAGCGGGCATCTTATTCAAGCACTGGGACAGAGCTTGATTTAGTGGCTCCAGGAACAGGCATCTTAAGTACAACAAACGATGGGGGATATGGAATACTTTCTGGAACCTCAATGGCTGCCCCACATGTAACTGGAGCAGCTGCCGTGATTTTAGCTAAAAACAAAAAAATGAACGCACAGCAGGTAAGAGAGCTTCTCTATCGAACTGCTACTCCCTTAGGTTCTACAAATGAATATGGCCACGGATTGGTAAACTTGGCTAAAGCCCTTGGGATCACAAATCAACCGATACCTCCTGTGGAACAAGTCGATCCAGTCCCAAATGAACCTGATCAACCTTCAAATGATTTTAATATCAATAAGAAGGACGCTGAAATTTTAAAATATAGTAAACAATTGCTTGATTTAAAACTAAAAGCCATCCGTGCTAATGATAAATCCATAGTAAAAGAAATTGATGGGGTGTATAACCATCTTCTCTCATATTCAAAAACTATGCATCAATTACCCGTTGATATTAGTAAGGCTATAAAAAAGCAGCCAAACCAACAAAAAATAGCTGCAAGTAGTTATTTTGATACACAAAAAGACTCATTTCTTAAACTGGAATCGTATTATAAGGAAGCTATAAGTAAATATGCTTCTGCTTTATCCGTACCTTTTTCTCAACAAAGCGGAATTACTGTTCTTAGCACTAATAAAATTGGTGATGGACAGACTGTTGTAAAAGGTGACCCGGCGACAGTATCGTTAACGCTTGATCAACCACATTCTGCTATTGATGTCTATGTAGATCAAATCAATTTAACTCCGGTACTTGGTCCTGTAACGATACACCACGATTCAAGTAATAATGTAAGCTATACTTGGCAAACGACTACATCTACCGTACCAGGAGACTATATTATTACCCTTCATTATCCTGATGTAACTGGATATGATGATCAGTTTCTCATTCATGTAGTGGATAATTCAGGCGGCAATCCAGGTACTCCAGCTAAACCGACAGGATTGAGAGTTACTGGGCAAACATCAAATAGTATAACCATTTCATGGAACAGTGTGAGTGGTGCTACCAGTTATAAAACACAGCTTGATGGAACTTCGCAAGGTTCCACTGGCTCAACGTCCTATACATTTAATGGGTTAACAGCAAATAAAACATATACTTTAGGGGTAGCAGCGGTAAATTCTTCAAACATCTCAAGTACATTCGCTACAATCACAGCAACAACGAATCCACCTGCGATTCCTGATATTCCGAGTGGCTTGTGGGCAAGCTCTACTCATAATAGCATCACATTGAATTGGAGTTCTGTTGTCGGAGCAAGTTCTTATAAAATCAGATTTAATGGACAAGATGTAGGCAATACTTCCTCCTCGTCGTATACTTTTACAGGTTTAATGCCTTTGACAGAATATACATTAGGAGTAGCAGCAGTTAATGCTTCAGGTAGTTATATTGATTTTGCATATTTGACAACCAAGACAAAAGCTTACCCATTATACCTAGATTCACCAATAGATGTAGATTTGCCTGAAAATTCAACTCAAGTTTTCAGTTTCACACCTAGTACCTCAGGAACCTACAAGATAACAACAAGTCCATATGGAGGATTTGGGGCTGAGAGTGACACTCTTTTAGATCTTTATTCAGACAGCTCACTAACGGATTTAATCGAGACGAATGATGATACCAATGGAACATTTGCAGAACTGCAACCTACCTTGCAAGCAGGGGGCACCTATTATATTAAATTATATGGATTTGATAGCTCCGAGCTGCATACAAGAATTATTGCAACGGCATTAAATTTATCTATACCAACTATTAATCTTGACATCCCTGCGAATGTAGACAGGCCTGCTGGTCAGAACGCTATATTTGCCTTCACGCCAACTACTGATGGTCTTTATAAGATCAATACCGGATTCTACGCTGATTCACCAAGCAGTGGGATCAATGATACGATATTAGATATATACAGAGACATAACATTAAATGATTTAGTGTTAGATGGTCACAATGATGATGCATCAGATGGAACAAACTTTTCGGAGGTAAACGTATCGTTACAACATGGTGTAACTTACTTTATCAAAATGAGTACTTATGGTGCTGCAGCGATACATGCTAGTTTGAAAGTTAGCTTAAGCACCCAGATAAACTTTATTACATTAACAAATAAGGTAGCTGTTAATGTTAGTAAACGTGCTGAAGAGAAAGAGTACTTCCGTTTCACAGCACCAGAAACAGGCTTGTATCGTTTCTTTACTTCTGCCATTCAAGGTTCTGGCAGCACTAGTGATACTGAAATCACTTTGTATTCCGATGCAGGGTTGAATAATCAAATCGCTATCAATGACGATGTTGTTGGTGAGCATCCATACGGAGCCTTATTCTCAAAAATAGAATATACGTTATCAGCAGGAACAACGTATTATCTAAAACTGAGAAATGTAAACTACGGAAACCCACTCACAGCACGTCTCATGGTGGAGGATAGCTTCCAGTCTGCAAAAACAACTGCGAAAGGGATAACTTGGGATACTGAATATACAAATGACATCTCATCTCGTTATGATGTGGATTATTATAAAATTACAGTTACAGAACCAAAGTATATTAAGCTAAATATTGACTCAAGCAAAATTATATTGGAAGATAGTCTAGGTAATGTTCTTAGTACAACAACCAGTAGTAGTAGTGTTTATTTAAAGGATCAAGGAGTTTATTATATTAGGGTAGCAGATTCCGGTTACTCTAGTGGATCATCAATGCCAGTACAGTATTCGTTTAAAGTAGAGGGTCAATTAAAACCAGATTGGTACAAGTTTACAATGGACGATGGGCATGGTGGAAATGTAGAAGTTTATTTATCTGATATAGGGGGAAGGGCAGGCGAAGGTTCAACTCCAATTACTGCAATTACAAAACGCAATAATCAATCAGTCTATAAGCAGTATTCCGTTAATAGCAATGGAAATTGGTATGATACAGGTAATATTTATGCTGGAGCACCAGGGCAACCTGGTGGAATTGGTATGGCCTCGGTTGAGGTTCTCGGGTTACCAAGCATCGAGGATATTCAGCAACAAATTGAAAATAAGAGTAACGAGTTAATTAACAAGTTTTACGATTATGTTGGTATTGATCCTGCTGATCTTACGGATGAAGATAAGAGAATGTTAGCGACGGGTGTAATCTATGGGATAGATGATAACGTCCATTTCGGAGTTGCCCAGTGGGCTTTAAATGTATACATTCCTGAAGATAACTATTATTACATGCGCGCTAAAGCATTCACAGATACTGTATTCACTGCTGCTTATACTGTAGCGGCTGCGGGTAGTGCTGCTGGGGCAGTTCAAGCGTTGATTAATTCAGGAACTATGGGTTCTATGGCACTAGCAGCAAGCCCTACAGGTTACGGTGGTGCTGCATTGGGAGCTGTTGCGCTTGAAGAGTTAGCAAGATCAGCTGCATTTGCAGGTGTCTCTTATCTATCTGGCAAGATGGCAACTCGTTCACAAAATATTGTAAAAACAAGTGCAGCTAAGTTAAAAGAAACATTAGGATATAAAATTCGCAATGTTGCAGATGATATTCTGGACAGATTTGAGGGTTATCCTAATTCTAATGGGGGACATACACTTTCAAAACATGTATCCATGACGAATGAAGAATTAAGCCGGAGAGCAATTCAAGATGAGCTAGATGCAACAAGTTTTACAAATAAAAGTACTGCTATTAAAGCTGTTCAGCAAAATTTAAGAAAAAATGCCTCTCAAATTGAAGATTGGCTTAAAAATTCTAACGAAGGGAGAAAATCTTTTGTTGTGGAACACGAGTACTCCATCGGTTACGGTGCTGAAGGAATAACTGGGAAAATGATATTTGACTTGAAAAAATCAAGAATGGTGCTGGTAAGGGATTCGAATGTCGATATAGGTTTTTATATATTGACTTCATTTCCGACTTTATAAGAAAGTAGGTATGTTAAAATTAAAAAAAAATATAACTCTGCCGAAAGATATTTGAAAGAAACTTATAAATCCGAATTTCTAGTTTTTTTCAGATATTTCATTGAGTGCTATTTCATCCCAAGTATAAGCTTTGTAGAAGTTATTAATGTCGTAAGAGAATACAAAAGAGCAGAAGATGAAGAACATATTCAAGGACTCTTAAGAGAGTCAACGGTATTGTTTGAAAAAGAAGAATGGGATTTTGTACAGGAATTTGTTAAAACTCACGGGATGAGGAGTTTGAGTAATGAAAAGCCTAAAAAATTAATTGAGCTTATTATTCAGGAGTTATCACTGTAGCCCTAGAAAGTGGGGTGAGGCACTTGCTATGATGAAGAGTATAAAGAGAACTGCTTAAACTTTACGACGCATATTAGCTAAATCGGCACAGAAACTTATGTTCTCATAACAGAACCCTAAAGGGAGAGATTTCCTTTAGGGTTTCTTCTTGTTTATTACGAGTGATGGTGAAATAGGGCATGTAAGGAGGCCCCTTTTCAGGGGTCGAGACAATACGAGGCTGCTAGATCTCAGTGCGCCTTAGAGGCGCCTGCGTGTAACATACCCTTATAGGGCTGGAAGCCATCGGCTATACCGGTGGTATGACTTGTCTCAACCAAAGCATTTGGTAACACAAAACGAGAAAAATATATAAAAATGTAAAAAAATGTTGAAATATCATTTTGAAGTAGTAATATATAAATGTATCTTATTGGTATATATTCCAATTGGAAGACTAGAAAAAACGGGGGTCGTAATCTTTTGTACAAAAAAAAGGTATGCATTATGCTAGTATTTTTCATTGTGTTTCAGTATTTTTCAACTATGTTCTTTGCAAATGCAATGACTGAAGAGAAACCACAATTGATAAATACTAATCCAAAAACTTCATCTGTGTTAGATACAATATACGCAGATAAAATGTCTCCAGAAAGTAGTAGCGTGGGTCAAACAATATACCACGATAGCGACTCCAAAAGAGTAGAAAGTAATAAGACTCTTAGTATAGCTGAAGGCGTATACAATAGTTCAATTACACGTTCTACATATCAAAATCTGAGTGGAATAGTAACAATAGCAGCAGACACAACCCCTCCAACGACGTCCATAGTTGTAAACGGTACGTTGGCAGGGAATGGTGTTTATTATGGGATGGTCACTATTCAGTTAACAGCAGTTGATAGTGAATCTGGTGTGAACCGTACTGAATACAGCTTGGATGGTGGAACTACATGGATCATATATGCGGGTAATATTACTTTATTGGATCCTAAGATCTATACATTCAAATATCGTTCTATCGACAATAGTAACAATATAGAAACCGCTAAAACGCAAAAAATAACGATTAAGTCAGATACAACTCCACCTGTAACAACTGTAAGTATTTCAGGAAACATGGGGAATAACGGATACTACATTGGGCTGGTATCAATAGTTTTATCTGCAAAAGATGACTTTTCAGGGGTGCAAACAACCGAATATAGTTTAGATGACGGAATTACATGGGGGATGTACACAAGTCCCATTAGTTTATCGGAAGATAAGGTGCATAGAATCAGCTATAGATCAACTGATAAAAGTGGCAACATCGAAACGGTAAAAGTGACAAAATTGGCGATAGATTCCACACCTCCCGCATTACCCAAAATAATAATGGACCCAAGTGATTGGATCAATGGTGACGTTTTGGTAACTCTATTGGATGGTCAGGATAATATTAGTGGTGCTTATAAGACGCAGTATAAATTAGGTTCAACTGGAGCATGGGTCGATTATAGCGTCCCCTTTAGTGTAAGTACGCCAAACCAAGAGATGCTTTATGCAAGAACTATAGACTTTGCTGGAAATATTAGCAGTGAGGCTTCTTCATTAGTGAAAATTGATAGAATTCCTCCAGATTCACCTGTAATTAATTTAAGCGAGAATAATTGGACTAATACCGATGTAATCTTTAGCATTATCCATGGGAATGACAATGACAGCAAGGCAAAAATATCAGAATACAAAATTGGACCTAATGGAAATTGGACAGTTTTTACTTCGCCAGTAACAATATCTGATGAAGGAATAACTGATATTACTGCACATACCATAGATTTTGCTAACAATATAAGTGCCGAGACAAATAAACAAATAAAAATTGATAGGACAGTTCCATCTACTCCTATTATTAATCCAAGTACTTTGGACTGGACTAACAAAGATGTAACTTTTACTATATCTAATATTGTAGATACTTTGAGCGGTGTCCAGAAGGTGCAATATAAAATTAATACTAATGGAACGTGGGAAGATTATTCGTCCACTGTGACAGTTAGCTCTGAAGGAATAATCCCTATTTTTGCTAGAACCATTGATAGGGCGGGCAATATAAGTGAGGAAGCAAGTGCGATAGTAAAAATAGATAAAACCAGCCCGAGTCAGCCACGAATAAATGCGAGTACTTTAGATTGGGCACAAGAAGTTGAAATAACTATAAATAGTGGAACCGACTTGCTCAGCGGCGTTATGAAGACTGAGTTTAAATTTTTAGAGAATGGTGAATGGCTGGAGTATACAGAAGGTGCAATAATTACGTTCCAGCACGAAGGCATAAACAATATCTACGCCAGGACAATAGATATTGCAGGTAATATAAGTACTGAGGCTAAACTCACAATGAAAATTGATAGAACCCCACCAACAATTCCTAATAATCTGAGATATACCTTAAAGACGAAATCGGGTATATATCTAGCTTGGGATGCTTCAACTGATAATGTTGGTATACGTGGATATGAAATTTATAATGGAGAAGAATTGATCGCTTCGGCTCCAAATAAAACAACATATTTTCTCGATAATCTAAAAGAAAATAAATATTATAACTTGCATATAAGGGCTAAGGATTTAGCCGGGAATCTCTCAGAAGTGAGCAATTCAATAACAGTTTTGACTAATGATCCAATCTCTACTTCAAAAGCCCATAATGTTTTCATGGATAATGATGGTAGTGTATGGGATTGGGGTAATGAACAAAGCATACCTGCTAAAGTAAAAAATGCTAATGGCCATGCCATGGCGGTGGCAGCCGGAGCGTCTCATGGCTTATTCCTAAATAATGATGGTACGGTGTGGGCATGGGGGGCAAATGATCTAGGGCAGCTTGGGATTGGTAGTCATCAAGGATATTATTTTAGGGATAATCCCGTTCAAGTCAACGGATTGGAATCAATTATAGCTATTTCAGCATCAGATGATACGTCAATGGCTCTTAAAAACGATGGAACAGTTTATTTTTGGGGGAGAGGGCCCTGGGATAATAAGCCAGCCCAGTTATTACCTCAAAAAATTGATCAATTTACTTCAATAGTGGGTATAGCTGCAGGATTTAGTCAGTTAATTGCATTAAAAGATGACGGGACTGTATGGGAAGTAGGTTTTTATTTCGATAATTATGGCCGCCAAGATTTCGAGAAATACAGTCCAGACGGGAGACTTTTAAAACTAAGTAACGTTGAATCCGTTAGTTCAGGCAGCTCGCACAGTTTTGCTGAATTAGCTGATGGCACGGCGTGGGGGTGGGGAAATAACGCTGATTTACAAATTCGCTACGGCGACCCCCGTCCCAACACAATAATAGTCGCACAATTAGATTGGATAAGTACGTTATATGGAAAGATAAAATCTATTTCAGCAGGAGGCGATTTATCTATTGCCCAATTAGAAGATAAAACAGCAATCATATGGGGCAAATATAAGACGGCAAATAATGTTTGGTTGGGACCGATTAGCAATACCAACAACGTAACAAATTTATCATCTGTTGCTGCAGTTGCAGCTTCTGGAAGCCATTTCCTAGTGTTAAAAGAAGACGGCAGCCTTTGGACATGGGGTTTTAATAATGCAGGTCAGTTAGGTAACGGAACAAGGATAGATAACTTTACTCCAAGTGTTGTCGTATTTGACAAAAGCGTTCCGAGCGCCCCAGATTTAAAAATAGTTACGAAAACGGAAAGCTCGGTGACATTATCTTGGGGCCCTTCACAAGATGGGACAAGCGGTATTAAGGAATACGTGATATATAAAGACGGGGTGAACATTGCAACGACAACGTCAACTCAATATACAGTTGCTAATTTAGCTATAGGAAATAAATATAAGTTTTATGTAATAGCGAAAAATAATCTGAACTTGGAATCGACGATTAGCAACGTTATTGAAGCGGAGATAGTTGACGTAACACCTCCGACTGCTCCGGCTAATTTAGCGGTACTAGACAAATCAGACAGTACGGTTAAATTAGGATGGGATCAAGCAACCGACAACACAGGAGTAGTTAGTTATCAGGTATTCATAGATCAAACATTAATAGGTACTACAGAAAACACAAACTATACTGTCGAAAAATTAAATCGTGGCACCATATATCAATTTTATGTAAAAGCTGTTGATGCGGCAGGGAATGAGTCGCCAGTTAGCAACCAGACTAGCGGAAAGACAGAGCTATTAATTAACGGCAGTTTTGAAAAAGAGACGATCGCTGGTTTTGCTGATGGATGGAGCATTAACGCCTCGGGGCAAGCAGGGTACACAACCGATGTCGTGGAATTGTCTGCTGTTACAGGATTAAAAGTTCAAAAAATTAATATTTCCGATTTTGCCAACGGGGAACATGTGGCTGTAACACAAAGCAATGTACCGGTCACGCCGAAGCGTATGT
Source organism: Paenibacillus sp. 32352 (assembly GCF_002042965.1). Taxonomy (GTDB): domain Bacteria; phylum Bacillota; class Bacilli; order Paenibacillales; family NBRC-103111; genus Paenibacillus_S; species Paenibacillus_S vulneris. The sequence goes on from NZ_MZNT01000022.1 coordinate 21,212, forward strand.
TTGTGTTTAAAGGATTTATGAGCGTGCCTGGTTTAAGTAATACAATAGTGGAAATAAAGGTTGAGCTTTTTGATACGTTGAATCAGAAAATCTCTGAATTTATTGTAACAGAGAGCACAATCAATACAGCCTTCAAGCTATTTGAAGTTCAAGGGCTTGTGCCTGACAATGCTGTGAATGCTTCTGTAAGCGCAGGACTAAAATCTATAAGTACGAATGGCTCTGGTGAACTTTTGCTAGATGCAGCACAATTTGTAATTACAGATCATGAGCTAACTAGTAAAGAACAACTCGTTACGGGAGAAATCCATAACCTGTTGTTAAAAGAAGACGGGAATTTATGGGTATGGGGCGACAATAGCAAAGGCCAGTTGGGGGATGGAACAACGAATAATAAGACAACTGGATTAAAGCTAAGCAGCATAAGCAATATAGCGATGGTAGCGGCAGGTTCTTATCATAGTTTGGCTTTGAGAAAGGATGGAACGGTATGGGCATGGGGGAATAATGCAAACGGGCAATTAGGTAATGGAACGCTCAGTGGCAGTAATGTACCTATACAAGTTCCTGGTTTAACCGGAGTTATAAGCATCGGAGCTGGGTACGGGCATAGCATCGCAGTAAAAGCTGATGGAACTGTATGGACATGGGGAAAAAATGATAGCGGGCAGTTAGGGGACGGAACGAAGGTAGATAGGTTGAGTCCTGTGCAGGTTCCGAATTTGACAGGAGTAGCTGCAGTTACGGGTGGAGTAAATTATACAGCAGCATTAAAAAGCGATGGGACGGTCTGGTCATGGGGCGGGAACCAATACGGGCAGCTGGGCAATAACAATAGCAATGTTCCGAGCCTTATTCCAGTCCAAGCGACAAACTTGTCAGGAGTTATTTCAATAGCAGCAGGGCTTGGTCATACGTTAGCATTAAAAGGTGACGGAACGGTATGGGGCTGGGGATATAACTACGATGGGCAAGTGGGGAATGGTTCAAATTCTAATCGATATTCCCCAACGCAAGTGCTAAATGTAAACAATATTAAAAGCATAGGCATAGGTTTGTACTTCGGATACGCTGTGAAAAATGATGGAACGGTATGGGTTTGGGGAGATGCATTTAACGGAAAGTTAGGCACGGGGAACTTAAGAGAATACACGCCAGTGCAATCGCCGCCATTGAGTAGTGTAAAGATGGTTGCGCAAGGAAAAGCTAACGATTATACCTTGTCTATGAAACAAGACGGAACGGTATGGGGGATGGGGTTAAACCGGTCAGGTCAGCTAGGGGACGGTACAACAACGGCTGCAAATGCTGTTCCTGTCATGATGCAACAAAATGTTGCCCCAAAGGTTAGCATAGCTTCTCCATTGGGGACGCAAAATTCTCCGGCGACAATCAATGTATCAAAGCCTCCTATAGGCTGGAAGCAAGTGGATTCGGAGTTAACGACATTTAAAGCGTATCAAGTACAAATACTCGATGAAACAGGCGCCGCTATCATCATGGACTCTGGAATCTTGCCTCAAGATACAACAGCAGATAGCGGAAGCTGGCAAGTAAGTGACGCATTGCCTGTTGGCCAAAAGCTACAAATTCGAGTGAAAGTTAGCGATGGGGCAGCTTGGTCAGACTGGTCGGTTAGCAGTTATATGGTTATACAACAGGATCTAGTGATTAAACCGATGATTGTAACGGGAGAAATCCATAACCTGTTGCTAAAAGAAGACGGGAATTTATGGGTATGGGGCGACAATAGCAAAGGCCAGTTGGGGGATGGAACAACGAATAATAAGACAACTGGATTAAAGCTAAGCAGCATAAGCAATATAGCGATGGTAGCGGCAGGTTCTTATCATAGTTTGGCTTTGAGAAAGGATGGAACGGTATGGGCATGGGGGAATAATGCAAACGGGCAATTAGGTAATGGAACGCTCAGTGGCAGTAATGTACCTATACAAGTTCCTGGTTTAACCGGAGTTATAAGCATCGGAGCTGGGTACGGGCATAGCATCGCAGTAAAAGCTGATGGAACTGTATGGACATGGGGAAAAAATGATAGCGGGCAGTTAGGGGACGGAACGAAGGTAGATAGGTTGAGTCCTGTGCAGGTTCCGAATTTGACAGGAGTAGCTGCAGTTACGGGTGGAGTAAATTATACAGCAGCATTAAAAAGCGATGGGACGGTCTGGTCATGGGGCGGGAACCAATACGGGCAGCTGGGCAATAACAATAGCAATGTTCCGAGCCTTATTCCAGTCCAAGCGACAAACTTGTCAGGAGTTATTTCAATAGCAGCAGGGCTTGGTCATACGTTAGCATTAAAAGGTGACGGAACGGTATGGGGCTGGGGATATAACTACGATGGGCAAGTGGGGAATGGTTCAAATTCTAATCGATATTCCCCAACGCAAGTGCTAAATGTAAACAATATTAAAAGCATAGGCATAGGTTTGTACTTCGGATACGCTGTGAAAAATGATGGAACGGTATGGGTTTGGGGAGATGCATTTAACGGAAAGTTAGGCACGGGGAACTTAAGAGAATACACGCCAGTGCAATCGCCGCCATTGAGTAGTGTAAAGATGGTTGCGCAAGGAAAAGCTAACGATTATACCTTGTCTATGAAACAAGACGGAACGGTATGGGGGATGGGGTTAAACCGGTCAGGTCAGTTAGGGGACGGTACAACAACGGCTGCAAATGCTGTTCCTGTAAAGACAATACTTAATCCTTAATAAAATGGTCTGCTTAGGGGTGCGTGCTTTGCAAGAGAGCGACAATTCATGGCGCACTATGAGATGGCTTATGGTACACGAGAGTTTAAATATAACAGCGTAAGTTTAATGTAGTATAATGCTTGAGACAATCAAATTGGCCCATCTTCTCATATAATTTGGAATGAAAAATTCCAATTAGGAGATGATGGGCTTTTAATTTAAGGTATTGTAGAAGAATGACATCAAGGATGCAAAAGTCATCGCACGGTTGGTTAAAGACAAAGATACATTCGTACGACCGTGAAATTATTGAATTAATAGTTGGCGGTGTTCTTGGTTTAAACGGGGCAATGATACTGCTTTTAATTGTTGGACAAAAAAATAAATAAAGTAGCTAAAGAGCTTATTCTTAAAGATACTGATATAACCTTTGAGAAAATCCGTGCACCAATGAAATTTGCAGAAACCCATATTAATACTTTAAATCTTAATCTTCATACACTAATGAGAGATAGGCAACTAGTTCGGAGTATATTTCCATTTGCCGAGAAATTCCAGGTGCACTAATGTTATAATATTGATAATGGTTTTATTTTAGATTATTGAGGAGCATTATGTTGGATAATTTTAATATTGACGGTCATAAAATACTGTTCTTCGGCTTAATACAGCAAGAGAGAGTACGACAAATCTCATTACATAAAATTTATGACAATTGTCATTACAGCATATGCCAAATAAACATTACAAAACACCCCAAAAGGGGTGGTTATTAGTGACAAAGTGAATTACAACTCACATCCACAACCATAAATAAGTGTCCACCAAAAATAAACACGTAAAGCCGCCAATAAACTCATCTTTCCGCAAATAAAGTTGTACCGCTACTTCATTTTCAAGCATTATTTCCCGACTCATTACAGGAGCCAAGCAGAGGCAATTAGTAGAGTCAAAGCCGGATGGAAAAGCAGAGTTGCGATTGGAATGAGCGGCGGATATAGCTGAATAAAAGCAAGGATTTATTACAGAGGATAAACCAGAGAAAGCCAGTAATAGCGGGAGATTTTGCTGGTTTGAAGCGGGATTAAAGCTGGTGTCATAATAAAAAGATGGAGGGCATGAGGGATTTCAAACTCCCCAATGTCCTCTTTTTTTATCCGCCGTTAGTATCCAATCCCCATTTTTTCACTTGTCCTTTCCCCTGATCTTTTACAAGACTTTATTTGCTCAGGCATTTTTTGAAATCAGCAGAGGAAAAGTGGAAATAATGCAAAAATGGCAAGGGTTCGTGGCGAACTGGTGGGGGTGGTGGATAACAAACGACTATATTTTCGAATCACGTTGTAGGGAATCCTCATGAAACGAACCGCTCCCCTTGAAAGGGAGTTAATAATTCAATCCGAAAGGAGGCCTTTCTTTTTCTTTGTAGGGGCAATGAGATCCTCACCACGCCATCCATACTGAAGCCGAGAAATAATAGTGGCTGACGTGATGCCTGCGAGTTCAGCCCATTCTTTTGTCGTTCGAGTCACGCCGTTAATTTTGATCTCTTGACATAAGAATGCGATCTCCTTTCTTTCAACTGGGATGAGCAAATCATCATCTCTATATCCGCTAAAATACCTTCCCGTCAATATAGCGGAGGGAATACCCGTAATAGCCTCCCAAGATCTAAATGATTTACTTTCGCCATTGATTACAATCTCCATATTCATTAGCTGGCTTTTCGGATAATAAGTATTATCGAAGTAATGCCAGTAATAACGCTCGACCAGACTATTGATTTCACCTGTCCAATTACAATTTTCTGGTGTGAATGAATCATTCTCACTAATGCGAGAAATCAGAACTTCTTCTTCATATCCATTTTGCATTGCCCAGGATGAAAAGGATTCAAAGCTATCCCATGATTCATCAATTTCTATCTTGTGAGCAGGCTTCATATAATCAATTTCATTTTTAGATTGTTGATCCACTTTCATTTTGCACCAATTTCTTAGCAAATCGATTTCAATCAAATTTCTCCCTCGAACCATTTTGAGGCGGCGATGATTTATAGTGCTAAACACTTGCAAAGCAACATCTTCTAAACGCACGAGAAAAAAGTATTCTTGAGGTGAAATATCCTTTGTTTGTTGATTTCGATATGTATAGGAAAATTTAAGATGAACACGAGTTTCTTTTGTTGAAACTTTACTCTTAGAAATAAAGCCATATTCGGACCAATCGAGAAATCGACTAGGTTCAGCAAGGGGGAGGATACCAAATAAATATAGCTCTGAATTCTCGTGATGTAATGGAATGACCAGTTTATACATATCCGTTTCGTTTTCTATAATGAAGTTCAAAAATAGTTTCGTTCGATTCGAAAAGCGGAAACCTTTCTGATATGATTCGAGGCTAATGTTAACGTCATGGAATTTATAACTGATATAGTCCTCTACGCCTTCATCAATTTCACTCATAAAGGCTTCAAATGCTTCAGAACTGAAAATTTCCTTATAGAGAGCTTGGACGTTTTTTTTACGCTCAACTAGTGTGAATACATGCTGGGATTCAGTAAAACAACCTGCACGTGGTAATTCAAAACCTTGATTGATGCAAAGAGTTGCAAGTTGAGTTAAATTTGTAATATTCATGATAGAATTCATTCTGTAGGTCCTTTTCCTTCTGTTGATAAAGAATCCATCGTATTTTTGAAGACTTTTTTGAACTGATTAATGGAATCCATTATGTCAATCGAATCTTTGTACTGGCGTTCATTCCAATGGCTATAAATTATTTTGCGAATAATTTCGACTAAACTTTCTCTTATTTCTTTATTAGCAGGGACCCCATCAACCAGGTATCCTTCAGTAAGAAGAAGCTCTTCAACAGGCTGAGGGTTTTTTTTATTTTGATTGTTTGCGATATACAATAAATCCACTACGTTTTGACCCAATGCTTCCGCCAATTTCTCAATAATGCGGTAACTTGGAACACTGCTTTCGCCCTTTTCAATTCTGTTTATATAAGAATAGCTGATACCTGTTACCAGCTCTAATTCTTTGAGAGAATATCCTTTAATCTCTCGTAGGTGTTTAATCAAAGAACCAAAATTGTCAGGTACAGCACGTTCAATACGTTTTTTCAATAACTTGATCATACGTCTGAACTTCTTTTTGTACGGCTCCTCTGGTAGTTCGGCGGATGCAAGGACATTTTCAATTTCCGCAATGTTATCCTCTGTTTCCTTACCTTTCGCTTTTTCAATAAGGGAGGCAATCGTTAAGGCCTCTTCTTTGATTCGCTTATCCTCTTGTTGTTCTACTATGTTTACTAAGAAATCGGTATAGTACCAGCTTGACCCGTCTTTGACTTTTCCGCCGTTCCCCATATCATACCACCCTATTGAACTCTGTAATTTTAGTTTATAACAAATAGGGAATGTTTAACAGGTAGTTTTATTGAATATAAACAAAATTCATCAGCATTTTGACTAAATGCATAATGTTGAAAGTGTCTATACTTGTCGGAATATCTCTATTAAAATGTGTTTGGAATGAATGGGCATCTTTGGAATTATGATATGTGTTTTTTTGTTCTGGGGGGAATTTTCAACATGAGAAAGGCAATCAACACGAAGAAAAAACTAATTGTCGGTGTTACATCTCTTGCAATGATCGTTAATGCAGGAACAGCTCTTGCGGCAGAAAATGAGTTTACGGCGGCAAGTGAGCGATCCGTTCAAATCGAACAATCTGCTCAAGTTGACCCAACTGTGCAATCTGTAACGAAAGCGGCTTATGGAGAAGATCCAGTTGTTGCGCCCGTAGTACAGCCACAGTCGGGAGCGAAGAAGGAGTATCTTGTCGTTTACAAGAAGGAGCCAAGAACCTTTCGGGCGGCGAGTATCGGCGCAACTCCGAATATCACGCACGAGTTCAAATCCGTTCCTGCGGTCACAGTAACAGCATCGGCTTCTGAAATCCAAGCGATTCAAGCAGATCCAAACGTGGCATACATTGAGGAAAACATCATTTTTCACGCAGTTGAGGACAGTAGTTTTACTGTTCAATCTGCCGCTTCTGAGGTTTCTCAGTGGGATTTGCAACAGATGAATGCAACAACCGCTTGGTCTGATGGGTATACTGGAGCAGGTGTGAAAGTTGCGGTACTGGATACAGGCATTGCAGCGCATTCGGACTTGAGCATTGCGGGAGGATATTCTGCCGTAGATTACACGACTTCTTATGCGGATGACGAAGGTCATGGAACACACGTTGCGGGTTCTATTGCGGCACTTCGCAATAACACAGGTATCGTTGGTGTAGCTCCAAATGCTTCCCTCTACGGAGTGAAAGTATTGGGTGCTGACGGTAAGGGTAACTTGGCAGACATTCTTGAGGGACTCGATTGGGCAATCCAAAATGGCATGGACATCATTAATATGAGTCTAGGCACAGAAACGGGTTCTCAATTGCTCGAAGACATGGTAGATAATGCTGTATCTCATGGCATTGTTGTTGTCGCTTCTAGTGGCAACAACGGGACGGCAGATGGTTCGGGCGATACGATTCTTTATCCTGCAAGATATGCAAATGTTATTGCTGTAGCGGCAGTGGATAACAACAAGATTCGTGGAGACTTCTCGGCAACGGGTCCGAAGAATGAATTTTCGGCTCCTGGTGTTGACGTTATTAGCACGTACTTAAACAATGCATTTGCTAGAGCAAGTGGCACATCTCAAGCCGCACCGCACGTTTCTGGTCTTTTGGCTCTTATGAAACAAAAAGATCCTAGCATGACGGCAGCTCAGCTCCGTAATGAGCTGTTAAAGTATACTGAGGACTTGGGTACTCCAGGTCGAGATGCTTGGTATGGCTTTGGGCTTGTTTCGTACAAGCAACTAGATGTTACGCCTCCAGCGGAAGTAACAGGTCTTGCGGTTACGGCGAAAACTACCAATTCTTTGACGGTAGAATTCACGAAACCAAGCGATGCTGACTACGACAGAGCGAATATCTATCTGAACGGTGCTCTTCAAGGTTCTACGCAAGGAACTCAGTTTGAAGTAGTCGGCTTATTGCCTGACACAGATAACTTGATCGTTGTGAAAACCGTTGATACATCGGGTAATGAATCTGTTGGTACTTCTATCGTAGGTCGCACCGATGCTTCGCCAGTGGTTGATATAACACCTCCAGCGGAAGTAACCGATCTTGTGATTGCGGCGAAGACATCCTCATCTTTGAGGATTGAATTCACAAAGCCGAGTGATCCTGACTACAAAAAAGCTAATGTGTATGTCGATGGTTCTTTAAAAGGTTCTACCAAAGATGATTACTATGAAGTAACGGATTTGGAGGAAGACACGAGTTACACGATTGTTGTTAAAACTGTAGATATTACAAGTAACGAGTCAGTAGGTGTAACCGTAACAGGTCGCACAAATGGAACGCCATTTGATATAACGACTCCAGCGGAAGTAACAGGTCTTGCGGTTACATCGAAAACTACATCGTCCCTGACGATTGGTTTCACGAAACCAAGTGATGCTGACTATGCAAAAGCCAATGTGTATGTAAACGGTACGTTGAACGGTTCTACAGCGGGTGAAAGCTATGATGTTGTTGGTTTGACAGATGACACGGCATACACGATTGTTGTAAAAACAGTGGACACTACGGGTAACGAATCTGCGGGTGTAACTGTAACAGGTCGCACGGATGCAGTTGTTGTTCCTCCAGTAGTGGATACGACAGCTCCAGCAGAAGTAACAGGTCTTGCGGTTACATCAAAAACTACATCGTCTCTGAAGATTGGTTTCACGAAACCAAATGATGCTGACTATGCGAAGTCCAACGTGTATGTGAACGGTTCTCTGAACGGTTCAACAGCCGGTGAAAGCTATGATGTTGTTGGTTTGACTGATGACACGGCATACACCATCGTTGTAAAAACAGTGGACACTACGGGTAACGAATCTGCGGGTGTAACTGTAACAGGTCGCACAGATGCAGTTGTAACGCCTCCAAGAACAGGTGGTAGAGGTGGCGGTAGTGGCAGTGGCAGCAGTGCAGGCGGTGGAATTGTAACAATCCCAACCGAAACACCAGTAGCTCCTCCAACAACACCAACTGAGCCAGTACAACTTCCAGATCCAACTCCGACCCCAAAAATCGTATTCAAAGATGTTCAGAACCATTGGGCAGAAGAATCGATTCAATGGGCGACAAAAGAAGGGCTTGTGAAAGGGTTCGAAGATGGAACGTTCAAACCGAATGCAAAAGTCACTGAGGCACAGTTCTTGGCGATGATCATTCGTCTTTACAATCCTGAGTTCGAAGCAACGTCTGTCGCAACCAATGAAAATTGGGTGAAGAAATACTATGATGTTGCGAAAACATTGAACATCCCAACATTCGGAGATGCGAATGGGGAGATCACTCGCTTGCAAGTTGCTGAGATTGTTGCCGCTACAAGAGGTTATAACTTGAAGGGCGATGATTTAGTAAAATTCATGTATGCGAATGGATATGCAGAAGGTAGTGATCCGAACAAAAAGACTCTTGCGAGCTTTCGTCCAAACGATCAACTCACTCGTGCAGAAGCAGTTCAGTTCCTCAAAAACCTTGCTGACAAGTTCGATGGTAAGCTCTTGAAACGTCCTGACAGACCTTCAGATGTGAGTCAATTACCAGAAGTTCCTATGCAATAAAAAAAAGGAGTGCAGTCGAATAATTAAAAGGAACAACCAAAGCAAGTGACTCTCGCTTGGTTGTTTTTCATATGGAGGGAAGAAACTACATGAAAAGAAAACTTGCAGTCGCTACATTGTTTTCAACAATCATAATTTCAACTCAATCAGCCGAATTTTTGCTTGAACCTAGAGTTGTATATGGGGAATCAAGCACAGTGTTTTCAGACATCGGACAACATTGGGCAGGAGAGACAATCCTCTGGGCAGTAGATAAAGGAATTACGAAAGGTTATGAGGACGGTACGTTTAAACCAAACAAATTGGTTTCAGAAGCAGAATTTATTACCTTATTAATTCGTGCTTATAAACCTGATATAAAGAGCGGTGCTGGGGGAAATTGGGCAGGCCCGTATTATGATTTCAGCAAAAAAATGAACTACCCTGTATCAAACAATGTAGCTTCTGAGTTTATGGGGGATCCAGCAATAACTCGAAGGGCAGTAGCGGAAATCATTGCCGCATCTCAAGGTGTTAATTATGATAGCGACAATGCCATTCGTTACTTATTGACTACTGGAATTGCAAGTGGAAGTGATCCGAACAATAAGACAATTGTTAGCTTTAAGCCAGATGAACCATTAACTCGTGCTGAATCAGTTCAGCTCATCCGAAATCTATCAGAGAAAGGTAAGAAGGAGTTACTTGCGAAGCCAGAAAAACCATCAGATACATCCTTGCTGGCAAGTATTCCTTACGGAGAAAATAAATCAACTGAAGGTCAAACCCTTAGTCCAAATCTTTCCTCTATCCCTGATCTATACGTAAATGGTAATCCAATCGATGCAAAGCAAGGAGAGCCAATGATTCGAGGGGGCATTTTGTATGTTCCGCTTGAGCCAGTAGTTGTTGGAATGGGTGATTCGTTTACGTGGGAAAAGAAGCCGTATGCAGCGAATGTAAAGACCGATAGCGGCGACACCATTACAATTACAGTTGCAAATTCCATCGCCTTTGTTGATGGCAAACAAGTTCCTATATCTACACTTAATTTGGAAAACACAAAAGTTTCACTTCAAGCTAGTCCAGTTATCATGAACAACAAAATGTTCGTGCCATACGACTTCTTGGAAAATGTATTGGGCTATCCAGTAGAGGCTAAAAAAGATGGCTCTAAAGATGTCGTCTATGTTGGAAAGGGTACAATTGCAACGCCTATTCCTACACCAACACCTTCGAATCCATCTGGTTCCGTGAAAGAGGATCCACGCTACCCATTCCCTGATGGGTGGACACCGCCTCAAATCACATCTACATGGACTTCTGATAAGCAGAAGAATATGGAGATCCTGGAGAATGAGCTTGGATTCAAAAATCTTGGAGCTGGTGCAAGATACAGCCCATATGGAAAAGGACCAGGAACTACAGCAATACTGGTTTCTGCGGATGATTCTGAACAGTACGACACGATGATTACCATTAGTGTATGGACTGGTTCTAAGTACACTCCGCTTGATTATAAAATTCCTTACATTGCGAAGGAACTGTTTGGGTTTTATTTCCCACAAAAGAGTGGGGAATTCTGGGAAATCGTTGATAACCTATTTAATGACAAGGTTTTAGACCAGTATATAGGGAAAAAAGTTGTGATTGAAGACCGAGAAGTAAAATTCATGGATGTTAATGATCAACTTGTGATCATCGTGGGAAAACCAGGTATAAGGTACGATGACAACTGGAAAAATTCTTCCGCTGTCCTACCTGCGATTAAAGAGGATCCACGTTATCCATTCCCTGATGGATGGACACCGCCTCAAATCACGTCTACATGGACTTCTGATAAGCAGAAGAATATGGAGATTTTGGAGAATGAACTTGGATTCAAAAATCTTGGAGCTGGAGCAAGTTATCGGACAAAGGGAACGATAGCTACATCTGCAATTGGAGTTTCAGCAGACAAATCAGATCTCGAAACTGACATTACAATTGGATTCTGGAAAGGAACAAAATCCAACCCTGAAAGCAACAAAGTGCCATATGTAACAAGGGAATTGCTCAAGTTTTACTTCCCTACAAGTTATGAAACGTTATGGCAAATTTGCGATGATGCATTTAACGGTGTAAAAGGTGTTGGGAAGTATTTTGACAAAGTAATGACTTACGACAATCGGCAAGTTAAAATGATCGCAGTTAATCAACAACTTGTGATTACCGTGGGAAAACCAGGCACAAAATATGATTCCAACTGGAACAAGCAATGAGTAATAAAAAATAGAGATGTGGGATTTATTCCTGCCTCTATTTTTTGTTTTCAATCATTATAAATTGACGAGATCCATCTAAAATATAAAAGTCGATTTTTTGTCAGACACTATAAGACATATATGCTACTTCAAAATCGATAAATAAGAGAATAATTACAATAAGAAAGAGAAAGGAGGTAATGCAATATGAAAAAGAAATTCATTGGGTTGGTAAATGCAACCATTGTCACTCTTGGATTGTTAGTTGTCGATGGTTCAAATGGTGTTGTATTTAAAAGTAAAGCGGCGGAAGATCCTGTATTGGGTAATCTAAAGGTTGTTCTAAATCTAGCCGACAGAAGCGCTGACGATCCTCCATATTCATTGAAGGTTCAGGATCCATTTATGTTGTATCTGGTCCTCCAATTGTTCGAAAAGAAATAGTCTTTGAATCCGACATCGTTGAAGTGTTAAAAAGAGACACGAAAACAATTGGATGCAAGTGACGTTCGACGTTTGCGTTTCTTCATTGGGTTGGAGGATATTGGCTGCTATTGTTCTAAAGCTGAACTAGGTGCTCAAGAAAATCATAATTGTATTTCCGTTGTTGAAGTGTTCCCTCTCTAGGCCTAGATACTAACCATACTATATCCACCGAAAATAAACACGTAAAGCCGAAAACAAACTCGTCCCGCTGAAAATAAAGTCGTATCACTCAGTTCATTCCTCAGCATTATTTCCCGACGAAAAGCAGGAGGCGAGAGCAGAGGCAAGAAGCGGAGGCAAAGCAGGAGCGGGCGGGAAAAGCTAGGAAAACCAAGGATTCACAAGAATAAAGAGGGAGGGATTAGGGAAATACTTAGCCCTAACCCCACCCGTCAATATTTCCCCAATTCCTTCATACGACTTTATTTGCACAGGGGGAATCAGGGAAGAAGGGGAAAAGCGGAGGAAATGCAGGAGTGGCAAGGGTTTGTGAAACTGAAAAGAGTAAGCGATTCCCCATTAGACGCTTGATGTTTTGATGGATCTGAGGATTCGGTGGTTTCAATTTACAATTCAAGTAAAGAAAGGATAGGGGGATCGCCCTGTCCTTTCTTAATAGATGAAGATAAACGCATGATGCGTTTACGGTTTAATTAAGGTTTACAGATCGACTTTCCAGTTGCCCATCATCTTGGCGACTTCCGGATCGTGGTACGATAAGAAAAGACTTTGCCGCGTATCGAGAGTGGAAATCTGTTCGATGTCGTCAGCACTCAACTCAAAATCGAAAATGTTGAAGTTTTCGACGATCCGTTCTTTTTTAACTGACTTCGGAATTACAACGACTCCTCTTTGAACAAGCCAGCGAAGCGCGACTTGGGCGACGGACTTGTTGTGTTTTTCTGCGATCGAGGATAGCACTTCGTTCCCGAAAAAATTGTTACGTCCTTCAGCGAAGGGCGCCCACGACTGGTGCTTCACTCCCTGCTCTTTCATAAAAGCGGCGCTCTCTATCTGATGGTAGAATGGATGCGTTTCGACCTGATTGACGGCAGGCACGATTTCGTTATGCACGATAAGGTCCATTAAACGGTCAGGCAGGAAATTGCTGACCCCGATCGCCTTGATCTTGCCTTCGCGGTACAGCTCCTCCATCGCACGCCAAGCGCCGTAATAATCGCCGAACGGCTGGTGAATAAGGTATAGATCCAGATAATCGAGCTGGAGTTTCTTCAGCGATTTGGCAAACGCCACCCTGGCACTCTCGTAGCTGGCATCCTGAACCCAAAGCTTGGTTGTGATGAACAGATCTCCACGTGGTATACCGCTGCGCTTGATCGCTCGACCGACCGCCTCCTCATTCAGATAACCGGCGGCGGTATCGATGAGGCGGTAACCAGCCATCAGAGCCTCATATACGGCGTTCTCGCATTCTTCAGCATCAGGAACTTGGTAAACACCGAAGCCGATGATCGGCATCTTCACGCCATTGTTTAATGTTACGGTTTGCATTGTAATTCCTCCCAGTGTTCAAATGTATAACAGCAAACGGCGCTTATCCCCTGAATCGGGCACAGCAGCGGGAATTCTACTTACGACTCGTTTGCGTTACACTAAGCTTAGAACCTTCGTGTTACACGAAGTCAAGCTGCTTTAAAATTTTTTTCGAGGAGGATTTTACATGCATACGGTCAAAGAAGCTGCCCTAATAACAGGACTCACCGAGCACGCCGTGCGCTTTTACACGGATAAGGGCCTGGTGCCAAGCGTACAGCGCAATGAGAATAATATCCGGATGTTCGACGAAGAATCGATCAACTGGCTGCATGGCGTCAAATGCCTCAAGCAATCCGGGATGCCGATTGAAGTCATTAAAAGGTACGTCGATCTCTGTCTCGAAGGGGATTCAACCGTTCCGCAACGCTGTGGACTCATTATGGAGCATAAAGAAGCGGCGCTCGCTAAACTCGAAGAAGCCAAACGGCACATTGACCATTTGGAACAAAAAACCAGCCTGTATCAAGCCATTATGGAGCATCGTGCGCCAGACACGACCAATCCCGGCAACTGGGACAAAATTCTGCATATGCATGGTGACGTATTTTACTCGCCCTCTGTTCGTAGGGCTTGAGAGATAATAGTGAGATGGTCACATATCCAACCCCCTAAGGGAGTGGCTGCCGTTTCGGTAATTTCTAATAAGACATCGGAGGCCATCCCAAAAGTCAACTCTAAAGACCAATTAGGACACGGTTAATATACAGAAAAATGTTTTTTAAACTTACAAAGGAGTTAAGTATCTTTTATGTGCTTAACTCCTTTACTTTATGGGCCTAGCGCCGCTTTCTTTAGCGAATTGGAGTAGTACCTGAGAGGGGGGAAGATAAATAGGCAGGCTTATATTGGGGGGAATGTGCGGACTATTAGCAAAAAAAAGGTGACAACAAGATTAAAGACTGGAAAATACACGGGCTTTCCCCAAACGTGTCTCCAGTCTTTTTTCATAGCCGCGGCGATCCAAAGCAGGGAAAAGGAAACTAAGTTTATTATCACGAATATCAATGGAATGAAAAATAAGGTTATTTTGTGTTCCAAAACCATGTTTTTTTCGTGAAAGGAGTCAATTATGGATGGTCTTGCAGGATACTTAATTTTAGGCGCATTGTTTGGAATATTTGTTGCTATTCAAAAACTTAACTCAAACATCATAACTCAAATTGACCAAAACGAAAGAATTATTGAATTATTGAAAGAAAAACGGATAACGAGAGCACAACAACAACAACGTCAGGCTGTCGGAATTATCGGCAGTCTGTTGAACTAAAGAGCAGATTACGTTAATAACTGCTAGGATTATGTGGAGGTAAGGTGATAACCCGGAATTATCATGATAAGTATTGTTATTAATAATCGTCGGATTTTGAAAGGAGGGTAAGCCGTGAAGCTTAGAGGGACTATTACCGAACAGGCGTACAGAAGAGAATTACAAGCTTCAAGAATTCGTCTGTTCGGCGATGTATCCATGCGAAGGTTTTTAGAAATTATCAGAGATACCTTTCCAGTAATGAAGACAGCATACATTTTATATTGGACACCCGAACAGGGGGAAGATATTATCAGCTTTCTTGTGGATACACATTCAGTTATTAAAATTGAATTGGATCGTTACGATGATAAAATAGCGCCGATAGTAGATGTGTATCCAATAGAGAACGTGATTAAGGGACGTAGTAAAACGAATCAGATTAAAATAGCCGTAGCTTTGGATTTAGCGAAGAACGATCTAAATAATTGAAAGGAAGATGTTGCCAACGGGTACTCTGGCTTAAAAACAACTAGTAAGTGGATGCCCGGCAGCCCCGTTGAGGGCAGAATAGTTCCAATAATATGTGGCGGCATCCAAGGAAGACAACGGCATGCACGTGTTGCAGGGGGGGGGGGTCTGCCATTTCTTAATGAGTGACACAATTTTGGTTCGTTACATGGAAGTTTATCGTAGTAGCAGATACTTCAATCCCATACAGAGGATTCAAGTGATCTCGGTGTCGAGTTCCGCTTCCGGCATGGACTGCAGCGTTTTACAGACTTTATCCCCTCAATAAAGTCTATTCCATTCTTGAGCCAACATATGAATCTTACACTTACTATCATTTAATTATAAATTGCTTCAAATAACGTCCCCACTTGTTCTGCCATAACACGAGGCGGACAGGGCATTCCATTCCTTAACCACCATTCCACTACCCCAACGTAAGCCGATGCAACAAAATGAACAATAACCTCTTCATTAATCTCGCTATGTCTTTCGTTTGTTTTGCGGAGTTCATTTTTGAACGCTTCGATTTGATACTCAAGGAATCGACTGCGAAAATACGGTGCGCCTTTATTTGCCAACATGGTCGAAAAGAATAAGTAATGGCTTTCCAAGTATTCAAAACAAATCTGAGTTGCCGGTTTCCACTCCATTTCACACGCAGTTTCGCTGATGTTTCGGAGTTTGTCTATATATTCTTCCATAAGCTTATCCAACAGGTCGAATTTATCCGTGTAATGAAGGTAGATGGTTTTGCGGCTAACATCCGCTCTGTCGGAGATGTCTTGTATCGTTATCTCATCGAAATTTTTTTCTGACATCAGTTCAAGCACCGCTTTTTTAATCGCTTCTTGCGTTTTGATGATTCGTCGATCCACTTTTGGCATTTGGGAGCACCACTTTCTCTAAAGTTAATACACATTTTCCGTGGATGTGTGAACTAATTAACGAATTCAGGGAATTTGGTCATTGAAAATCAGAATTCGATTTATGATAATACATATATGTTTTGTAATACACTATTGTGTATTATACACAAGAAACCAGGTGAAATGGCAATCGAAAATAAAGTGGTTGTAGATGGATGTAGCTAATCAAGAAAGTATCCGGCAAGCGGCGTTGACAGTAAATGAGCAGTTTGGAAGGTTAGATGTATTGATTAATAATGCTGGGGTGTATTTGGATGAGAATAAAAAGTTAATGGCTATGGACCCTTCCATTCTGGATGAAACGATGGCGACGAATTTCCTCGGAGTCTACCATGTGATCCGTAACTTTATACCTATTATGGAAAAATAAGGATATTGGAGGATTATTAATGTTTCTTCGGAATATGGGGCGATGAGCGAAATGTCTTTTCAGGGGGCAGGCGCCTATAAATTGTCTAAGCTAGCCTTAAATGGATTGATACGATTGGTAGCTGCTGAAATCAATGGAGATTTAAAAATAAATGCGGCGGATCCGGGTTGGGTGAGCTCGGATATGGGCGGACCTTCGGCTCCACGAAATCCCAAGCAAGCTGCGGAGTCGATCCTTTGGTTAGCTGCTATTGGACCTGAAGGGCCAAATGGCGGGTTCTTCAGAGACGGAAAACGGATAGATTGGTAACCTTTATGAAGGGGGAGGATTATGGAGAAGCAAAAAAAATGGCTGATACTGATACTAACCATAGGTGTTTTCGGGATCTTAAATACCGAAATGGGGGTTATTGGGTTATTGCCTTCCATTGCTGATCACTTTCACGTGAGCATTTCAAAAGCAGGATTGACAGTAAGTCTTTTTGCCATTGCGATTGCAGTGTCTGGTCCTACGATGCCGTTATTGTTTTCGGGTATGAATCGCAAGAAGGTCATGCTGCTTGTACTAGGTGTTTTCGTTTTGGGAAACATGGTGTCCGTATTTACATCTAACTTTACCATTTTATTATTGGCTCGTATCATTCCAGCCTTTTTTCATCCGATCTATTGTTCATTGGCATTTACAGCTGCTGCTTCCTCCGTAAGTAAAGAAGAAGCTCCAAAAGCTGTTGCTAAAGTATTTATTGGAGTATCGGCCGGGATGGTAGCCGGCGTACCGATCGCAAGCTATATTAATAATGCCGTTTCGTATGACATGGCGATGGCTTTCTTTGCTATTGTGAACTCTATTGTACTCATTGCTACATTGATTTTTGTGCCATCTATGCCTCTGAAAGAACGACTTTCTTATGGTACACAGCTTTCTGTATTAAAGAAATCTATTACATGGCTTTCCATCGTGACCGTCATTTTATTAAACTCAGCTGTATTTGGGGTTTATAGTTATTTTGCTGACTATTTGAAAACAGTAACAGCGATGTCCCCGAATACGATCAGTTTCACGCTATTCATCTTCGGCGGAGCCAATATTATTGGAAACATTATCGCAGGAAAGCTGCTTACGCATAGTGCCCTTAAGTCTGTAGTTTCTTTTCCTTTGTTATTGGGTGCTGTTTACACCATTTTATTCTTTACCGGGCCGTTTACCGTACCTACGGCGATTATAACTTTCATTTGGGGCATATTGGCTGGAGGAATTATGGCAAATATAAATCAATATTCGATCGCCTCTGCAGCTCCTGAAGCGCCTGATTTCGCCAACGGATTATTTATATCATCCTGTAATGTAGGTACAACCTTGGGTACGGCCGTCGGCGGGCTATTTATATCAGAAATGGGTACGCCCTACGTTGTTTTAGTGGGAATACTTTCATTATTGTTAAGCTTTGTTGCCATCATACTAAGAAGCTGCATGGTTTCTCCAGCTCGGCAGCTCTCAGTGTGAATCCAATGCGCATAAAAGATACCTGCATGGCCTATCCTATGTTTTGGTTAAAGTATCCGGACGTTAGAAAAGGAGGAGACGACATGGCAGCAGGACAAGGCTGGCAGCAGCAATGCCGGGAAATTCAAAATGCTTGCTCCAATAGCAACTGGAGTCAAGTGATCCAAGGGTGCAACGAGCTGATCCAATACGCGCAGCAGCAATCGGATGTTACACCCGCAGCAGTTGCACAAAACAATGAACAGCAGCAACAGCTATTCATTCAAGCGCATGCCGAGCAAGACTGATCGCAGCAATTGTAACATATAGCATTCAAAACACGAAATGATTCGGAAGGGCCCAGAATAGCATAGGCAGGATTAATGGGATGTCACGAGACCTTCGGATGCTAAGGTTATTGTAAAGCCATTCCCAAAGGTCGTGAGAACATCATCAGTGCCAAATTGCCTGTGATAGGAAAGGCTTGTTCCGGTAGGAGGTAATATTATGATTACGACTAGTGCACGTGCTGTATTCAGCCCGGAAGGTTCGTTCCAACTGACCACGATAGAACGCAGGGATCTTAAGCCGCATGATGTCCTTATTGAGATTAAATACGCTGGTATTTGCCACTCAGATATCCATACTGCTCGCGGCGATTGGGGACCTGTCAATTATCCTCTCGTTCCCGGGCACGAGATCGCTGGAATCGTCACCCAGGTTGGTTCCGAAGTTACAAAATATGCGGTGGGGGACCGAGTTGGGGTAGGCTGTATGGTCGACTCCTGCCGTGAATGTGTTAACTGCCAAAGAGGAGAAGAGCAGTACTGCCTTAGTGGAAATACGGGAACCTATGCAGCTATCGATAGATACGGGCAATATACACAGGGCGGCTATTCCACCCACATCGTCGTAACGGAAGATTTCGTGGTTCGAATCCCTGATGGTATGGAGCTTGACGTCGCTGCACCGCTTTTGTGCGCCGGCATTACAACATACTCGCCTCTTCGCCATTGGGGAGCTGCCCCCGGCAAGAAAATAGCGGTTGTTGGATTTGGCGGGCTTGGACATATGGCTGTGAAGCTCGCTCATGCCATGGGGGCAGAGGTTACGGTGTTATCCCAATCATTAAAAAAGAAAGAAGACGGCTTGCGGCTTGGCGCGGACCATTATTATGCTACGAGTGATCCGGAGACGTTTAAGAAGCTTGCCGGTTCATTCGACCTCATCATAAATACTGTGAGCGCGAAGATCGATATTAATGCCTATCTTTCGCTGCTGGCGCTTGACGGTACCTTGGTCAACGTCGGTGCGCCGGCGGAACCGCTGCCGGTTCAGGTATTCTCGCTGATCCCTCAGCGCCGGTCGTTTGCCGGTTCTATGATCGGTGGAATTCGTGAAACACAGGAAATGCTTGATTTCTGTGCTGAACACAATATAGCACCTGAGATCGAGGTTATTGCTGCCAAACAGATTGATGAAGCTTGGGAGCGGGTACTTGCTTCCGATGTCCGTTATCGGTTTGTAATCGACATCCGCACGATGGAGAATGAATAACTTTTGGGATAAATCAACAAGCCATTGTCTTTTTGGACAACGGCTTGTTTTCGTATGATTCATAGTTTTCTATCTAACAGTGCCTCGAGAATGCCCCGAGTTGTGCTGCCAAGACTTGATGTGAAAAAGGCTTATTGACGTGCTGATTCGCACATTCCCCGCAGTTCGTTGACCTGCTCTTAGATAATCAACATTTGTTGATAAATTGTTTAGTAATGAACAAATCCAGCTACATTAACGATTGAAAAACCGTTGATTCCATATAAAATTATAAACAGATGTTGAATAAGTAAACAATGTTGAATATATATAGGTCGGTCGGTTGGATCGCAGCTATATCAGTCGCAATTGCCATAATTCTTGCGGTGGTCTCATTTAGCCGTAAAACAAGCAGGAGGGTTATTGATGAACCGAATTGAAAAAAGCAAAGAAACATACACACAGCTATTTGGCGATGGTGTCCCAGCGGCGTATGCTACTGATCCTGATTTTCAAGACATCCTGAGCCGCTTTATTTTTGGAGAGGTTTTTTATCAAGGCAGCCTGGACGATAAGCAGCGTGAGCTTATAACCCTAGTAGTGCTTACAACGAACCAAACTTTGCCCCAATTAAAGGCTCATGTTCACGCCGCGTTAAATGTTGGGCTCACACCAGTGGAAATCAAGGAGGCCATTTACCAGTGTGCGCCATACATTGGATTTCCCAAAACATTAAATGCTGTTACTGAGGTCAACGAAGTCTTCAAAGCTAGAAATATTGCATTGCCGCTTGAGAGCCAAAAGCAGGTGGAAGAGGATAATCGGTTTGAAAAGGGGCTTGCCGTGCAGATAGAGATTTTCGGGGATGTCATTGCAACAATGCGGGAGAGTGCCCCATCCAATCAAAAGCATATCCAAGACTACCTCTCCGCCTTCTGCTTTGGCGATTTCTATACCCGCGGCGGTCTTGATTTAAAGACGCGAGAGTTGCTGACGCTCTGCATTATTAGTAGCATCGGCGGCGCAGAAGGTCAAGTGAAGGCGCATGTGCAGGGTAACAAAAATGTGGGAAATGACAAGGAAACCATGATCACCGCCATCACTCACTGCCTGCCCTATATGGGCTTTCCGAGAACACTGAACGCTTTGGCTTGCATCAATGAAATGATTCCCGAAAATTAAGAGCTACAAAAAATATATCAATGCTAAGGAGACAAAAGCATGTTTAACGAAACTTATAGATTATCCAACGGTGTAGAAATTCCAAAGTTAGGTCTCGGTACCTGGTTGCTTGACGATGAACAAGCAGCACAGGCAGTGCGTGATGCGGTATCTATCGGATATCGCCATATCGATACGGCTCAGGCCTATAAGAATGAGGCTGGTGTAGGCGAAGGAATTCGTTCCTGCGGCGTCGCAAGAGAAGAGCTTTTCATAACGACGAAGGTTGCTGCAGAAGCAAAGAGCTACGATACCGTTACGCAGTCCATTGATGAGTCTTTAGCCAAAATGGGATTGGATTACATTGATCTTCTGATTATCCACAGCCCACAGCCTTGGAAGGAGTTCCGTGAGGAGAACCGTTACTTCGAGGAAAATAAAGAAGTATGGAGAGCCATGGAGAATGCTTATAAGACAGGCAAAGTAAAGGCAATCGGTCTTTCTAACTTCCTTAAGGATGATGTACAGAATATTGTTGCAAGCTGTGAGATCAAGCCTATGGTAAATCAAATCTTGGCACATGTGAGCAATACGCCTCTGAATCTTATTGAATTTTGCCAAAAGAATGACATCCTGGTAGAGGCATATTCGCCTATCGCACACGGCGCAGTCCTTGATAATGCGGAGGTTAAGGTAATAGCTGATAAGTATGGAGTATCGGTTGCTCAGCTTTGCCTGCGTTATGATATCCAGCTTGGACTTGTAGTCATTCCTAAGACGGCCAATCCAGATCACATGAGAATTAATGCAGAGCTTGATTTTGTTATCAGCGATGCAGATATGGAGATGTTGAAGAATGTAGAGCCCATCCAGAGTTACGGTGAGCATAGCTTCTTCCCTGTATTTGGCGGGAAATTGAAGTAAACCATTATTAATGGGGGACTTTTTATAGTAACTGATCAGCTAGGGGATACCACTAGGAAGGATCATTATTGGAGGAATGAATATGGCAAAGCATGAAGAAGTAAAACATGGCGTTATTTTCCCAGTGGGCGAAAAAAATGAAGCATTTGCACAATATTTTGTGGGACAAAGCTATCTGAAAACATTAATTGCTGATCCTAAGGTGAATGTTGGCGTTGGAAATGTGACCTTTGAGCCAAGGTGCAGAAATAACTGGCATATTCATCGGAATGGATTTCAGCTCTTATTGGTGACTGGCGGCGAAGGCTGGTATCAAGAAGAAGGAAAGCCTGCTCAATCCTTAAAAGCCGGCGATGTTATTGTTACCCATGATGGAGTAAAGCACTGGCATGGTGCTGCAAAAGACAGCTGGTTCGAACACATTGCAATCACTGCGGGTACGCCGGAATGGTTGGAGCCAGTAACCGATGAGGAATATAATAAATTGAACTAATAATGAACTGGATCGGGAAGTTGTTTCTCAATCGATCATATAGCTCACTAGCGCTGGCTTCATAGAGGCTGAGGCTGTTCCCGGAGCAGAGCAACTGCTTAAAGGGGACAGCCTCTTTTTCTTGGATGAACAGGAGCTGGAAGGCATATGAAGATGCAGTTGTAATTAACGGTAGATTAGCATACAATGTATGTATCTATTATTAATTGATCAATCAATAAAATAAAAAAGGGGGAACGAATATGGCAAAAGGAACAGCATCTGCAAATCGCCGTACGGAAATCGTATCAGCGGCGATTGAAGTGTTCGCAGAGATCGGCTACTACCGTGCAACGACGGCCCAAGTAGCGGAGCGCGCGTCAATCTCACAGCCTTACGTCTATCGCTTTTTTACGAAGGAGTCGCTGCTGGTGGAAGCGCTGGAGGTATCCTGGCAGCGAATAGTGCAGGCCTTTCAACGCGTGATCGACACAGCGGCCCCGGAGCAATTGGAAATAGGCTTGATCCGAGCCTATGAGGGCATTATGGAGTCG
Source organism: Paenibacillus sp. 32352 (assembly GCF_002042965.1). Classification (GTDB taxonomy): domain Bacteria; phylum Bacillota; class Bacilli; order Paenibacillales; family NBRC-103111; genus Paenibacillus_S; species Paenibacillus_S vulneris. Next base: position 44,075 of record NZ_MZNT01000022.1, read on the forward strand.
CATCGCAGCGAGATTTTGCTCCAAATGCAGGCCCAGACGATTCGGGAAACGCCGATACGCGACGCCATGAGACAGGGGCTAAGCCAAGTGAAGACGCTGGTGGAGAACGCCTTTATCCAGTCCGGAATCCCGGATGCGGATGAACGGACCTCGAATTTTTTGGCAAGAGGCATGCTGTGCAACGTATCGATGGCGATGGATATGCCGGATTTGATGGTGAAGAACAAATAATAACGAAAGAGGAGCAGGCGGATGCCTTACTCCTCTTTTTCGTTCATCTTTTGCAGCTTTGCCGGGTTGTTGATCTTGTACGGCACAGGATGCTTGGTAAGCTTCTTCGCAACGATTTTGCCCTCGAAGGTGAGCTTGTCCCCAACTTCGAGCTCGAGCTTCTTCAGCGTGGCGCTGTGGCTGGACCAGGCGTCGCCGACCTCGGTCTCCGGATCAACGATCGTAACGGCTTCGTAAATGATGACCTCATCGTCATTGTCGGAGAAATGGTTCGGAACGGTCGCAAACTCCTTCACGACAGCCGTCATTTTGACCTTCTCCTCCGGGAGCTGAAGCTTCTGCTTCTTTCCTTTGCCTTTTGCCGGTTCGGCGGTCTTAGGCGCTTCCGGCTCAGTCTCTTTAGCGGCGGCTGTGCTCACAGCAACGGGCTGCGGCGCTATCTCCTCCTGCGGTTTGGCTGCTTCCGCTTCTGCAGGAGCCGAAGCCTGCGCTTCCTCGGTAATGGCCGTAGCCCTCTGTCCGTAGCTGGCGGCTTGCATTTCCTTCAAATAGGAGGGATGGATGCAGTGCAGCTGCTTGTTGTCCAATTCAATGATGGCCGTCATATTGTCGACATAGCCGATAATATGGCAAGCCAGATTCATGCCGTTGCCTTTGTAAAAAAACGTTTTACTCTTGGTCGCCTTCTCGGAAAGCAGGCCCCATTCCTTGCATTTATCAATCTGTGCCGCCTCATCTTCAAAGGCGATATATGTCGTGGGCTCGATGGTGAACGCATATGCCATAGGGTTCTCCGCCTTTCTTATTATCCCTTCCATCTTACCATTTTTGATGAGTTGTTTCATTATTTGGTGAGGAATGTCGAGACGACAAATAGCCTTCCCTATAAGCGGAAGGCAAGGGGAGATTTCGATAGTGCCCGCTGCTACTCACTCCGGCTCCCTACACGACTCCACTCTACGAATAATTGTAGGACGTCTCCACCGTACCGTCTTGGCGATGAATGATAGCGCTCTTGTTCAAGTCGGAAGCCCTCTGTTTGGCATAGTCGACAGCCTCAAGCTTGGTATCCGTACGAACCAAGGCTTGTTTCGCACCTTCCTCCTTGACGGCCCAGCTATCGCCATCCGGGACGACATGGATATTGCTTTGCCGCGGCGTAGACGAGCTTGAACCGGCAGGATGTTCATGCAATGGGTGGTCATCATTCCACCTCTTCGCTTGCGCGGTCGCAATGGCGATGGCCCGGCCTTCCTCGTAGCCATCCTCCAGCAAGGCATTTGCAATTTCTATCGCTTTCCCCCTCACACGCGGATCCAAATGCTTCATCGAAGCGGGATAATCATTCTTTTTCCATGGCATACAGGCTCCTCCTCCGAACGTTCTTATTCTGTAATTAGCCAGTTACAGAAGTTTCTAAACATAGGCTTCGCTTTGTTTTCCTTATTTAACCAATATGGTTTCTAACTGTGATAATATGGATAGGAATGGGGCTAAGGAGGCAAGGGAGCAATGGTTGGAATACTTTATTTTGTCGGGGCTCTTATTATTGTGGTTGGGGTGTTAGCGGGGGTTTTAGTCCCGCTGGGGCTCCCATTTATCGGAGGAGCTATTGTGAGCGGATTATTTTTGATAGCGCTGGGGAGAATCGTGGAGCTTCTCGAAAAGATCGAACGCAAGCTGCCGGACCCATCGAATAGCCAAACACAACAAGTACAGGAATACACCGTTAGCTCATCGGATTTCGAAGTGTATGAGTCCCGTAATGAAACGTACCGTTTTTTTACGCTGGACGGGGAAGATTTTATTCAGGCAAGGGTCTTTAAACATTATATGGAGCTGCATGGGGAATCTATTGTATTCAAGCTGCCCAACCAGGAACAAAGAGAGTGGATCAAGGAACCTGCGTACCATGCGTCTGCCCATTTATTTACAAGGGATCATATTGTATTCGTGAGACTATCCTCTTTAAATATTAAAGCCTCGCGTTTAGGGGATTCCATTGTTTTAAGCTACTCGGACAGTAAAATATTCATTTAACTAGCGGACATGAACGGGGCCATTGATGGATAGTATGAGAATAGAAGCACCCAGGCTCGGGAGATCCGCTTAGATGCAAAGGGAGGAACATAATCGTGAGAAATCTCCTCAATTTACTAGTAACCCTGCTTGTATTTTGGATCGGAAATGAATATTTCCACCAATATGTTGCCATTAAGGATACCAAGACTTTAATCATTGCTTCGGTTCTAATGTTTGTGATCAGCTTTCTATTTAGTCTTGCGATGGTTCTCTCCGTGCTGCTGATTACAGTAGGGATCGGCTGTCTGACGACGCCGGCTCTGATGCTGGTCTCGCTTATTTTAACACCAATCAAATTATGGCTTCTTGATAAATACTTGTACGGATTTGAAATTCACGGGTTCTGGACCTATGTCATCCTAACCCTGGTATTGAGCCTGTTTACGGTAAAAGTAAAGCACAAAAAGGACTGAGCAAGCTTACGATCATATCACAAAATATACCAGCGGCGCAATGCGAAACCTCCTCGTGTTGCGTTTTTTTATTGTAATTGAGGAAATGGAACAGCATTCAGAGGAGATCGAGAATATCGTGAAGGTCATTTCGGGAGGAAATCGCTACTTCTTCGTCTTCCTTGTCCAGGATGGCCGAAGATCTTCGCAGTTTAGTCGGTAACTTTAAGGTATAATAGGGGGGAAAAGGTTGAGATCATCATCCTTGATGGAACGGGGAGGAGCGAAAACGAGATGCCCAAAGCCATTTTATTAGATATGGACGATACCATTTTATCTTATGACCACGGGGTGGACACGGATTCGTGCTGGCGGAGATCCTTCGGCAGTAATCCGGGATGTGACCCTGAGGATCTGCTGGCTGAGATTAAAGCAGCGGCCCGATGGTATTGGAGCGATCCCGAGAGGCATCGAATAGGCAGGCTGGATCTCTATAAGGCTAGACAAGACATCGTTGGCATGGCCATGAAAAAGCTGGACGTTGAAAATGCCCCGCTTGTTGACACCATCGCCCATACTTACGGAGAAGAACGCGATAAGTGCGTTGCTCTGTTCCCAGACTCTATCGCCACCATCCAAGCTTTGCGGCAAAAGGGGATCAAGCTCGCACTATTGACCAATGGGAATGCGAAGCCCCAATGGGCGAAGATTCATCGTTTTGAGCTGGCACCGCTCTTTGACTGCGTCCTGGTCGAAGGCGAATTCGGCATCGGCAAGCCGGATGAACGCATCTATCTGCATGCGCTTGAGCGGCTCGAAGTAACTGCAGAGGAAGCCTGGATGGTCGGAGATAACTTCGAGTGGGAGGTAGCGGCGCCTCAGCGTCTGGGGATCCGCGGCATCTGGCTGGATCATAAGGGAGCAGGCGTACCTGCTGGCGCCACTGCTGTCCCTCACAGAATACTTAAGTCGCTGGGTGAGCTGCTTACCATGGTTTAACCGCGGGGGGCTATAAGCCCCTTTTTTTATTCTCGTAAAAGAAATGATTGACAAAGGCGGCTCCTCCACATATATTTGTTGTACATACAAAATAAATCGAAAGGGGATCACCATAATGGACGAAGGCTTTTTACACGACTGCTTATTTTTTACCGCCAATCGATTAGGCCGCGCCATTACCAAAATAGCCGAGGAAGAATTCGCGCCGACCGGATTGACGCCTATGTACGGATACCTGATTCGCCTGGTGAATGGAACCCCTGGCATTACGCAGAAGGAATTGTCCGAGAAGCTGTCCATCACACCTTCAACGCTTACTAGATTCATCGATAAGCTGGAAGGCAAGCAGCTGGTGGAGCGGAAGGGGCAAGGAAAGACCGTTCTGGTCTACCCTACCGACAAAGGAATTGCTCTGGAGGGCACGATCCGTCAAGCTTCGAAAAATTTACGCGCACGCTATGAAGCCATCCTCGGTGTAGAGGCAGCCGAACAGCTATCTTCTCTTATTGAGCTTTCAAGCGAACAGCTGGAAAAGAAATAATTTTTTAAAAATATTATTGTATGTACAACTAAATTAAAATAAAGAGGAAGTGAATCACAGATGGAGAGTCATCTCAAATCACCTCGATTTCATTATGGCTGGGTAGTGATCCTTGTTACCTTTGTAACACTGCTCATTTCCGCCGGGGTTCGTTCCATGCCCAGTATTCTGATTGTACCGTTCGAAAAAGAGTTCGGCTGGAACCGGGGCAGCATATCCGGAGTTATCTCTACAGGAATCTTTTTATATGGGATGGTAGGTCCGTTCTCGGCTGCCGTCCTGCAAAAGTATGGAATTCGCAGAGTCCTGATCATCACCTTGTCCGTATTGGGGGTCAGTATGGCGGTTACCCCGTTGATGACAGCCTATTGGCAGTATGAGATCCTGTGGGGGATTGTTTCCGGTCTCGCTACGGGAATGATGGCGAATGTGCTTGGCGTTACGGTCAGCAATCAATGGTTTGTGAAGCGTAAGGGGCTAGTCGTCGGCTTGCTTACGGCAAGTGCCGCTACAGGTCAACTGCTGTTCCTGCCCATGCTTGCAAAAATTATGGTTGAAGCCGGCTGGAGATATGCCGTCTATACGGCTGTTGCGGCTATTGTGATCGTATTGATCGCCGTCGCCATATGGATGCGAAACCATCCTTACGATGTTGGGGCTGCTCCTTACGGATCGGAGGAGGTGGTTCCGCCGGTGCCGTTTCAAGGAAATCTGTTCCTTAGTCCGCTATTGGCACTTCGGTCTGCCATGACGAACACGACCTTCTGGCTATTGGCAGGCACCTTCTTTTTTTGCGGATTTTCAACGAACGGGCTAATTGGCACGCATCTCATTTCGGCCTGTGGAGATTACGGAATTCCTGAAGTCATGGCTGCCGGATTGCTGGCCCTGATGGGGATGTTCGATCTGGTGGGAACGACGCTGTCAGGCTGGTTATCGGACCGGTTCGACAGCCGGAAGCTGCTGTTCTGGTATTACGGGCTTCGCGGGCTTTCTCTGCTGTTCCTGCCTTATGCCCTCGGCGCAGGTCCTAATATGCTGCTCGTGTTCTCCATCTTCTACGGTCTGGACTGGATTGCAACGGTACCGCCGACCGTGAAGCTCGCCGCCCAGGAATTCGGCAAGGAGAAATCCGGCATGATCTTCGGATGGGTGGTTGTGGCCCATCAGGTAGGCGCTTCGGTGGCGGCGTACGGCGCCGGAGCGATGAGAGAATGGTTCGGCAGCTACACAGTTCCCTTTATCGCGGCGGGTTTCGTCTGCTTGTTCGCAGCGATGATGGCGATCCGGATTTCTAAGGCCGGTGCCGCGGCCGCCCAGGTTCAGGCTTGATTGCATCATCCCGTGGATCAATCCAACGCGCAGGCTGCAGAAGGCAGCCTGCGCTTTTTGTGCGGCAGAACAGATGCGGGAAGCAGAAACGGATAAGCATCGTAAGATTTGTCAAAAATCGAGAAATCGGTGCGATGGGAGAAGGGAACCAGGCGGAACCGATGGATGCATCAAGATGCGGACATGAAGTTACGCCTGTTTGCCGTTGCCAAAGGGGCGTAGCGGGAACGCGAACGACAACCTTTTTTTCAGCTATCCCCCTTGAACTTCAATGATGGCCCTCCCTTTACGGGAAAGCTCTCCATGTATTGTATTCGTGCTCTCTATCGGAGATAATATACCTATACCGGTATAGCAGAAAGGATGGATTCGCATGTCCATGAAATACGATGACGATGTGAAAAAAAGATTAAGACGCATGGAAGGCCAAATCCGCGGCATCTTGAAGATGATGGAAGAGGAGCAGGACTGCAAGGATGTCGTAAGCCAAATCTCTGCAGTGCGAAGCGCCGCGGATAAAGCCATAGCCTATATTGTGGCTGTGAATTTGGAGCAATGCATTATAGAAGAAATAGAAGCGGGCAGAGATTCCGGCAAAGTCGTTAAGCAAGCGGTGGACCTGCTGGTCAAAAGCCGGTAATACAGGTGAGGGGGAGGTAGAACCGTGGATATACAGCTTATTATCAAAATTGTTGCTGTCGCTTGTCTGGTCTGGTTCCTGTATTCGCGCTTTGCAGGGGTCAAGGGATTAAAGACATTGAATTCCGATGACTTTCAGCAGGAGCTGAAGGAGAATCCGAATGCGCTGCTGGTCGACGTTCGTGAACCGGGAGAGGTCAAGCAGGGATTTATTCCCGGCGCCGTCAACATTCCGCTGACCCAGCTGAACCGAAGATGGGGAGAGATTCCCCGCGACAAAAGCGTTTATTTGTACTGCCGAAGCGGGATGAGAAGCAAGCAGGCGGCTCGCGTCCTGATTAGAAACGGCTTGCGCGATGTCGCTCATTTGCAGGGCGGAGTTGCGGCCTGGAAGGGCAAGCTTGTAGAGCAATAGGGAGGCCGTTAAGGCCTCTTTTTATATTTCACAGCTCCCCGCAGAGGCCTTGATAGAGCTTGGGGCTGCGGCATTAGCTTTCATGCCTATGACCCCGACGGCAACAAGCTCCACCTGTGGGGCGGATGGCCGAAGAAGTTGCAATGACAGCAGCCATGCTTGGCAGCCGCCGCAAGGAAAGATTAAAGGTCGCCCTCTCATGAGGACGACCTTTAATCTTCTGGGCCAGTCTGGTTTAACGAGCCCGGACGATTCGTAATAATACTTCAATCTCAGGCTTTTTGTAGCCTGAACCCTCCTGCGCATTCAATACCATGAGACCCGAGAGCACAGATAAGTAGGAGGAGATCAAATCCTCCAGCTGGCCTGCGGCAAGTTCTCCTGCCTCTTGCCCTTCCTTAAATAAGGGGAGCAGTTGATCGACGAAGGATTTCATCGAGTATTGCTCAACGAGCTGCCTTGCTTTGTCCGGCACGCCGTCCGACGTACGGGCTTGGTGAATCAGCATAAAGTAAGGCGCTCCGTTATCATCCAAAATATCTTCGGTTAGAGCTCTAATTTTGTCGAGCGGGGTACCTGGGAGCCCGTAAAGGCTGCGTATGGCGTCCTGCGATGCCAGCATAGCCTCTTGAACAAGAGTGTTGAACAGCTCCTCCTTGGATTTGAAGTAATGGTACAAGAGTCCGTGGCTGATTCCGGCTTCGGCTGCAATCATGCTCATCTTCGTTCCGATGATGCCGCGCCGGGCAAAGACCTTGAGGGCAGCCGCTATGATTTGCTCCTTCCGTTCATCGCGGATTTGGTGTAGTTGTTCATCGTTTAAAGGCGCCAATTGTCATTCATTCCTTTGCCATAATGGGCTTGCTGCTAATGTCTGATGAATTATCTACTTAGGAGTATACCATTTTTGGCCTTTTCTTTTAAGAAGCTTCTTGATTGGACGCTTCGGGATGAAGAGGGCGCGGTACAAAGACCTCCTGCGAAAATTGCGGCAGGATTTGCTCCAATGCGGCTTCCAGCGAATCGCCGAAACGTTGGTTCAGTTCGTCCAGCAGCCTTTTGCCGTCAGCCGTAGCTTGAAGCACAGTTCTTACCAGCTCAGGCTTCATAATTTGTGCCGGTGATACGGATAGCGTGTTGACCGCCCAATACAACCCGAACAGCTCCCAGTTCTGCGTCCCCGTGGCATACTGCAGGAACAGAGCCGAATACCTTTTGCCCCAATCGATTCCTTTCAGAGGCTCGGTCCCGGCATATTCAACGCCTTCCCATTGCAAATCGTTGGCGCAATTCAGCCACCATGCGGGTTCAATGACCTGCTGCAATTGTTGAAGCACAGTTTGCTCAAAATGAGGCTGGGGATCAATCCACTGCCGCTGCAAGCAGCTTTGCAAGGTCTCTGCTTCGATGGCGGCGACTGTCATGCCCTGCCCGAAGATAGGATCATAGATGCAAAAGGCATCCCCTAATACCAGAAGACCGGCAGGCCACTCCGTCATTTGTTCGTAATGGTGGCGGTACAGCTCCGGAACGCGGAATCCTCTTGGTGGAGCAAGCGGCTCCAGCTGCTGAAGAATGTTCGAAAGCATCGGGCTCGGCAGCTCTGCCAACGCCTGATTAAACTGCTCCTCCTGAGTGGGAGGATAGTGACCGCCCGGCCGGTACAACAGTACCTCTGCAACCTGATGTTCAATAAAGGAAAAGCAGCCGGAGAAGGTTTTGTTCTCAGGGTCCCCTGCCATGACGATGACATCCCATTCATCCGCCAGATGGGTGAGATGGGGAGGCAGCTTATAACGGCGGGTACTGTACCCGATATCGGCCTTCAGTACATCCGGAGCGGGGACATCGTAACCCATGCTTGTAAGCCAGGCCGGCAGCTTGGAGGAACGCCCGCTTGCATCGAATACCATATCGGCATGTATGACGATGTCTTGCCCCTGTCGTCCGCGTTCACGAACCAGCACTCCTGTAATCTGGCCTCGATCTGGGGTAGACATAAGCTGGAGGACATCATGACGAGCGAGCGAACGTACGTTGGCAATTTGCTTCACCCGTTCCCTAAGTACCCACTCCAGCGCGGCTCTGCTGAATTTGACATCATGACGCGGATATTTGCCAACCATGCTTCCGTATGGGTTCATATTGTGAACGGTCTTGTTGTAAGACGATGGGGAGCCGAGAGCCAATAAATCCTCTTCATAGCCGGGAAACAGGCGTGCCGTAATCTGCTTGCCCCGCATAGTGAAGCGATGGGGATGATAGGCCTGCGGAGTGCCGCTGCGCTCTCCCGGCCACTCAGGAAATTCGTCCTTGTCTACCATGATTACTTCTTCGTAGTAATCCGATACGACTCTCGCGGTCAGTAAGCCCGCAATGCTCCCGCCTATGATCACAGCTGTGCCCTTTTTTTGCATTTCTTTCATAAGTATCACTCCTTCGAAATTTTAGATTGATTTAATCAGTCAATATCAGGATAAAAATAAAGATTGACTTGTTTAGTCAATACTGAGGCGAAATAATATAGATTGATTCATTCAGTCAACATTAGAATACAGTACGAATCTCCAGCTGTCAATAGGCTGCTGCGCTGGAAACAATCATGTAATACTTGATGGAAGGAATGAGCATATTATGACTGTTGCTTTTTTTAGCAAGGGCTCCCGTTTTTTCTAATAGCTTCATGATTTGAGGTGGATAAAATGCTGCAGATCAATTGTGATGTGTCCCCCATGAAAGAAGAGCTTAAACTGCATTTGAAGCAAATCGCGGACCAAATTCACCGCAGCCTGGAAGATATCAATAACGAAGACCATTGCTTGCTAAGCCAGTTTGATGAGATTCGGGATTCGTTCAATAAGATGGAGTCGATAGCGGCTTCCTTTTATTTGCAGTGCTACTTGTCCTCCTTTACGAATAACTATTTGGATCTGTCCGTCAGCATCCAACACTTGTCTGAGCGAAGACACGGGGCGCTGATTGTAGTGGAAAGAAAAGATCCGCTGGACATGTTCCTGCATTCCGGTATTCCCCTCGAAGCGACCTTGACCAGCTCGCTCCTGGAGTCGGTGTTCTTCCCTGGAAGTCCGCTTCACGATGGAGCGGTGCTGGTCCGCTCTGACCGTATTGTATCGGCGGCGAACGTCCTCCCTGTATCCCATATTGCCGTAGACAAAAAACTCGGCACCCGCCATAGGGCAGCGATAGGCCTTACGGAAGTTACGGATGCGCTCGTTCTTGTCGTATCGGAGGAAACGGGTAAAACCTCGTTTGCATTCAAGGGGACGCTGCACCCCATTAATGCCGTCGATGCTATTGTTGAAATGGAGAAGGCACGGTAATTTTCAATGAGACAAGCAGCACATAAAAAAAGCATCTCGTGCACGCCAAGGCGTTCATGGGATGCTTTTCATTTTGGCTAAGGCATAAGAACCATTCAGCGATCCGACGTTCAACCGTCTTTATACCCGGTAAAAATCGCCTCTCCACTGGGTGACTGCCTTCTTAATATCGGCTGGCGTTAGGCTCTTATTGACCGCCTGCTCACATAGCGCGGGGAACTGTTCGTCACCGGCAAAGCGCAGCGCTACGATTTGTCTGATGGTAAGACGCGGATTCAGCGGCTTGCCTGTCAGCAGATAATGGCGGAAGTTCTCTTCGCCGCGGATGATGCGGTCCTGCAGCTTCGCAGCATAGGTTCTGGTCAGGATAACGGTAACCAATAGACCAATCGAAGCGAGAACGGTAAGTACGGAAACCCAGGAGAACGAAGTAATGAGATACACCACGCTGCCGATAAGGGTAATAAGGGCCAAGGGCGCGCCGATGAAGTGGAACAGCGGATGAACTCTTTTGTGATTATGGTAATTTTGCTCTTGCGGCATGAATAATCTCCTTTCTGTTTTTAAGAGAGTTTTGAATATTCTATTCTACTGCGGAGGGGATATTCCTGTCTCGGAAGAGGGAGTATCCTGAAGAAAATTGGATTAAGATATTTTGACCTTATAGGTTTCAAAAATTTCGTGCCTGTTGTTCGCAAAGTACCTGTACCAGCTTCGAAGCCAGACTCCCTTTTGTGGGTCATGCATATAAGTTTTTTAGAAATTGCTGTCGAATTTAAGAGGTTAAGATCTTGTGATGTCGAATGAAAAAGGAAATATCGGATACAAAACGGGAAGGTTTCGGAGGGAGCGACAGCATGAGAAAAAGCAACCGTATCATTTCTTTAAAAACGAAATTCACAGTATTTTTATTGCTGTTAACGGCTATACCGGTAATCGTTGTGGCTGGAATTATGATGACTTTGTATACGCAGGTGGTAAGAGCGGGTCTGGAGCATCAGCAGCAGGCAGTGGCTTCCGCGAATGCGGTTCAACTAAACTCCTTTCTTGACTGGAAGGCTAAGGCCATGGAAAGCATGGTCAATACATATCGCAAGGACTTTTTGGAAGGGGATAGAAAGAGGATATTAGAGCTTCTCCAGGGTATGAAGGCGATGAGTCCGGATGTCAAATCCTTTACCTATGCCTCCGAATCAGGGAAGTCCTTCGATGATAAAGGAAATGAACTTGATCTGTCCGGTTTTAATAACTTCAAGCGGATCAGACAGGAAAAATCGTTAGGGATATCCGATATTTTGCCGGATGGCAATACGAAGGAAAATATTATTCTCATGGACTTTCCGCTGACAGGCAGCAACGGAGAATTACGCGGTCTTATTCAAGCGGTTGTGGCGCCGGGAAACATTCTGGAGGATTTGAACCGCAACAAAATTGGTACGACCAGCACAGCCTTTTTGCTTTCAAAAACCGGCAATTACCTTGCCCATCCATCCCAGGAACGAATCGGCAAGGAGCTTAAGAGCTTTGAGAACGAGTCAACCGCACAAGTATTCAACGAGAACGTATTGAAGAATAAGTCGGGGGAAGTTCACTATTCCGGGACGGACGGAAAGCAGCAGGCAGCCTCCTTCGCTGAAGTGGAGTTAACCGGCTGGAGGGTAGTCGTCGCCAATGATGAAGCGGATCTCATGAGCGGAATTAAACAATCCAACACAACCGTGTTTATAGTGACCGTCATATGCCTGCTGGCAGTAGCCGTATTGGCTTACTTCGCAGCTTCCTATGTGCTTAAGCCCATCTTCCTCATGACGAAACTGATGAAAAGAGCGGCTGGCGGCGATCTGACGGATCGCTTGAATCCCAAAGGCCATGATGAACTGCAGCAGCTGATGCGCCATATGGATGAGATGATGGAGTCGTTCAAGTTTACATTGATGAAGCTTTCTGAGGCAGTACAGCATACAGCAGCATCGTCAGAGCAGTTAACAGCTATCGCCTCCAGCTCCGTAAGCGCTTCACAAAGCACAGCAAGATCGGCTGAGGAGGTAACGCATGGTGTTCAAACGCAATATGAGGGGTCAGCGCAGTCTGCATTGGCTATGGAAGAGATGGCGGCCGGCATCCAGAGAATAGCCGAATCCTCCGGCATCGTCAATGAAAACGCCCAGCATGTAAGCAAACAAGTCGTACAGGGGTCAACGATCGTTCAAGAAGCGGTTCATCAGATTACAAATGTAAGTACTGCTGTACAAAGAACGGCCCAGACCGTACACACATTGGAAGCGAGATCGAATGAAATCAATCAGATTGTCAGCTATATCTCGGAGATCGCTAATCAAACGAATCTTTTGGCCCTGAACGCGTCGATTGAAGCGGCCAGAGCCGGTGAACACGGAAGAGGCTTCGCCGTAGTGGCAGGGGAAGTCAAAAAGCTGGCAGAGCAGACAACGCAAGCAACCGGATCGATTGCAGGGATGCTTCTCGAAATTCAGGCATCCACTTCCGAAACGTCCAAAGCTATTGCAGAAGGAATCATTGAGGTTCAAACGAGTGTCAGCCAGGTTGAAAAGGTGGGTGAGGTATTCGTCTCTGTTGTAAATGCTGTGGAAGGGGTCACGGCACAAATCGAAGAGGTCTCAGCAGCTACCGAGGAGCTGTCCGCCAGTACGCAGGAGGTTTCGGCGACCATGAATGAGATTGTCGGCATTGCCAAACACTCACTTGGAGAGATGCAGCAAATTACCAAGCGCGCTGCAGACCAGCATGAATCCATGGGCGAAATTTCGGCCGCCTCAGAGTCTTTAAGCACAATGGCAGCAGAGCTGCAGGAATTAGTGTTGAAATTTAAACTAGTCTAGAAAAGCAGGGGCAGGTCGTTGGGACCTGTCCTTTTGAATTTGGACAGATTTAACGTTTCCCGAGTCCAAGGGACCATAAGTAAAAAAGAAATTATACAATCATATAAAAATATTAAACGTTAAAAGAACGGGCTAATCCTTATAATGAAACTATTACGGATAAAGGGGGATTAGTCATGCTATGCAAGACGAAGAAAACGCTCGCTTCGTTCCTGTCATTATCGATGGTGTTCTCGATGGCGACGACAGGAATGACGGCCTATGCTAAGACTGCAGACTTAGCGGACTCCACAGTCAAAGTATCATTCTCGGATGTTTCCAATCATTGGGCGTCGAGAGAGATTGGCAGCTGGTCTCAGAAAGGCGTTATTAACGGCTATGAGGATGGGACGTTCAAGCCGGATGTGCCTATTTCGAGGGCGGAATTTGTCTCTGTAGTAAATCGGGTTTTCGCGTATTCAAGTGAATCGGCTCAAAGGTTTCCTGACGTAGCTTCCAGCGCCTGGTATGCAAAGGATCTATCCAGAGCCGCAGCTGCCGGAATCGTAGCTGGGGATGATAAGGGGAACTTCAATCCGGATGCTCAGATTAGCCGGCAGGAAGCGGCGGTGGTCCTTGCCCGGGCATTTGATTTGAAGGCGAAGGATCCAAAGGCGTCGGACCGTTTTTCCGATGCCGGGGCTATAGCGAGCTGGAGCAAGGAATATGTCAATGCATTGACAGAAGGCGGGTACGTCACTGGTCGCGAGAATGGCCGATTCGATCCGTTGGCCAGCATTACAAGAGCGGAATTCGTGAAGATGATGGACAGTGTGGCCGGCGAATTGAAGTCCGCAGCGGGGACTTATACCGGAGACGTGAGCTCGAATCTGGTTATTAACACCAAAGACGTAACCTTGAAAGACATGAATATCTCAGGCGATTTGTTTATTACTCCAGGTGTCGGAGAGGGCAATGTGTCCCTGGAGCATGTCACCGTCAAAGGCCGTACGGTCGTCCGGGGCGGAGGCGAGCACAGCATTGTCATTGATAATTCCAAGCTGGCAGGGACATTGCTCGTTCAGAAGTACGACGGCAAGGTTCGTATCCTTATGCAAGGAACATCGGAAATACCTTACGTAGAGCTGATTTCCGGGGCGATCTTGGAAACGGCAGATACAAATGGAAAAGGCTTCGGCACTGTTCAAGTAGTCGGTACGAAGACGGCCGAACAGCCCGTTAAACTAAGTGGACAATTTAACCAGGTTGCCATTGAAGCTCCAGGAGTGACGGTACAGCTGACGAAGGGCTCCATCGATACGATCGATGTGCAAGAGAAGGCGGTCGGCTCCAGCGTGAGGATGCTGGACGGAAATGTGGGCCAGCTTAACGTTTGGACAAAGGCACTGATTGAGCTTTTGGGTGGAAAAGTGACGGGTATCGGCATACAAAAATCGGCGGCTGGCACATCCGTACAAATGGCCTCAGGTTCGACCGTGACGAAATTCCAGATCGATGCGCCGGTGGAAATTAAAGGACCGGGTAAAATTGAAACCGCTTTAATTAATGCGGATGACGTGAAAATAGAATCTAAACCAACTAACGTGGTCGTGGCAGATGGGGTTAAGACGGATCTTAACACACCGGCAGCAGCAGGCGGTACCTCCTCACGGAGAAGCTCGGGCAATCCCATTCTCAGCAGGACGGCGGCAATGGTTGCGGAGAGCATTACCGCGATAACCCCTCCGTTGAAGGATGTCACTGCTCTGGCGCTGCCTACTGTACCGCCAGGGTTCGCTGTGGCGATCAAGACGTCAAGCAACCCGGGCGTAATTGCACTTGACGGATCGATTGTTCCGCCTAAGGAGGAGACAACAGTCCGTCTAGTATTGGAGGTCACAAGACTATTGGATAACACGAAAGCTGACACGGCAAGCCTAGAGGTTGTCGTCCCTGCCAAAAGTGTAGTGCAGCAAACAGCAGCTGAAGTGGCAAAGTCGATAACCTCGATTGCCGCGCCACCGCAGGATGCTGCGGTACTGACGCTGCCGATCGTACCGCCGGGGTTCGCTGTTGCGGTCAAATCAACAAGTGACCCGAGCGTCATAGCTCTAGACGGAACGATCGTGCCGCCGGCAGCCCAGACTACGGTAAATCTTGTACTGGAAGTAACGAGATTGTCCGACAACACGAAAGCCGACACGGCAAGCCTAGAGGTTGTCGTCCCTGCCAAAAGTATAGTGCAGCAAACAGCAGCCGATGTGGCAAAGTCGATAACCTCGATTGCCGCGCCACCGCAGGATGCTGCGGTACTGACGCTGCCGACCGTACCGCCGGGGTTCGCTGTTGCGATCAAATCATCAAGTGACCCGAACGTCATAGCTCTTGATGGAACGGTCATGCCGCCGGCAGCTCAGACTATGGTAAATCTCGTACTGGAAGTAACGAGATTGTCCGACAATACGAAAGCCGATACGGCAAGTTTGGAGGTTGTCGTCCCAGTGAAAAGCGCGCCGACAGATATTCAACTAAAAGGAGGGGATTACAACTATATTAACGATATTACCGATGGCGTGATCCATATTACCTCCGGCAATACTTATATTTATACAGTGGATACGGCTGAAGGGGCGGGTCTTACTACGCTGACAGTCAATACCGTAGAAGAATTGCTGAACCAAATCACCGCCAAGACCTCTGCCGCCCAATCCTACGCAGTCAAGGGAGCGAATGGTCAAGCCAAATCAATGACAGATCCTGTGGCACAAGGGGATGTGTTAACGGTAACCGCAGGCCAGGCAGCCCGCGACTACACGGTTAACTTCATCAAAGGCGCGTTAAGAGGAAAGATGGAGCTTGTCCAAAACACGATAACGGCCGATACGCCGTCCGATGTGGTGTTGAATTTTTTTGCAGGGATGAGAAGTCCGGCAACGGAGGTTGTGCTTAAGGTTCCGCAGGGAGTTGGAGTCACGATGGATAACACCTCCGTAAACGTGATCGGAAGAGGGAAAGTTAAGCTATCCGAGCTTGCAACGCAATCCATAGGCCGAACGGGAGCGGGATACCGGTTTCAGCAGGTGGGTACGGTGACCATTGATCATCAAGAGGACGGAAGCCAGGTTCTCAACTTCAAGGGGCTTGACTTTAGACCGGCCAACGGAGCGGATCTCGAAATTACATTCGAGGGCGTGAACTTGAAGCAGGGCGGCTATACATTTGAAGCCTCTTACACAACATCGGAGCCGGAAGTGTTAAAAAGCCCGACCGGTACGGTAAGCTTAACCGTGGTCAGCACCATCAGCAATTTTAACCGGGTATTGGATAAGAGTCTTACCTACAAAGAGACCAGCGATACGTATACGAAGGCCAAGTTCAGCTGGAGCGCGGCCAAACACGCTTCTTCCATTAAGCTGATGCAATCGACGGATAAGGGAACTACATGGACCGAGAGCCCGTTTGCAGTCAATGCGCAAGGTGAAGAAGTGGAGGTAACGAACCTCACTCCGAATACCGAGTACTACTTCAAGCTTGCCGTTAACGGCGGAGAGAATACGGGAGACTCGAATATTGCCAAGTTTTATACCGGCAAATTCAATGCCAAGCTCATGGGAGCCAAGGGCGATGGCAAAGCGGACGATACCCAAGCCATTAACGATGCCATTATGTATTTGAATTCTTTAGGCGGAGGAACGCTGCTCTTTGAGAACGGCACGTTTAACGTGAGAACCGTTCATCTCCAAAGCAATGTGTACCTGTACATCCATAAGGATGCGACTATTGCGGCCTTGAAGGGCGGGGACGCTCCTGAGACCACGTACTTCTCGGATAAAGGATACCGGTCCGGCACTTCTCCAACCGCAACAGGGCCGTACAAGGACCCTGAAAATTATTTGACCAAGCAGGATGTAGGGCATCATTACTTTAGAAACAGCATGTTTTTCGGGGAACGGCTGGACAATATTAAAATCATCGGCAACGGCAAAATCACAGGCAACGGAAATCTGGTAACCGGTGACGGCGTTATGGATAATGCTCCGGATAATCGCACGGATAAAATGGTGACCGTCAAGCTGTGCACGAACTTCGAGTTCGGCGGTTTGGATAACGGGCTGGACCTTTGGTATGAAGAAACGAATAACCCTACGAAGGATGAGCCCTACTATATTCAAAGCATTAATCCTGACGGCACCAATGAAGTCAGACTAACGGATATCAGCAATATGCTCAGAGTCGATAGAGCAGGCCACTTTGCCATGCTGGCTACCGGTACGGATTATATCAATACGCATGACTTTTATTATGATAAAGGAAGCGGCGGCGGAGCTCGGGATGTGTTTGATTATATGCAATCCAGCTACGTAACGGCAAAAAATATTTATGCTAAAGGCACCTCCGATGACATTGTCAAGCCGGGCAGCGACTCTTCGCTAGGCTTTACCAGACCGGCAACGACGTTCTATGTTCGCAATATCATTGGCGACACCAACTGCAACCTGTTCCAAATCGGCAGTGAAACCGTAGATGATATTAAAAACGTCTACGTGGACAATATTTATGTGCTCGCTGGCAATAAGGCCGGATTCTCCATATCCACTAACGACGGCGGTCATATTGAAAATATTTATTTGAACTACGGCATGACAGGTCCGGTGCATCATAAGTCCGAGATGAGACGTACGCGGGCACCGTTCTTTATCTCTATTTCCAATAGAGGACGCGTGATCGGCGGCGATGCCAAACGAATGAAATTTATGGAGAACGGTGTTCAAAGAGACGAACTGCTGAGCACGAACGTCAATATCGGGCAGGTAAGGAACGTATTTATCAAGGATGTTAACATTGAAGAGGTTTATGGTGGAAGCCAATATGGCGATCCTTCCAAGCGCTGGGTTAAATATACGAACCAGAACAAGGCGACGCCGATCATTGCGGGCTACAAGGTGGGTGAAGGCGGACCGGTGCTGCCGGACGGGCGCAATATAGGCTACATTGAGAATCTGCATTTTGAGAATGTTACCCTTCTGGTGAAGGGCGGCAACAGCTTGGCCGATTCGGAGATCAGTCCTCCGGAGCTGGGCGTCGGCAAATATAACGTTGCTGATATTGGTGAACAACCATCATACGGCTTCTGGGCAAGACATGTAGACGGGCTCACCTTGACCAATGTTACAACCAACTTTGAGAAAAATGATGACCGGTATGCCATCGTACTGGATGACGTGAAAAATGCCGCCTTAGACCAGATGAAAATGGTAAGCGGCACAGGCAACCCGAATGTCATTCAATTGAAAAATGCAAGTAATATCTCAATTACGAATTCTTCCTACTATAAGGATGTTTGGGGTAATAATCCGACGGCTCTTGCAGATGTAAACAGTGTAACAGTCTCGACTAAGCAAACCTATCCAAATACGAGGGTTCAGGATCCGCACAATACTTCGATCCAATTAAAGCTGGCGGGTCATCCAAATTTGACAAGCTTGGACAAAATAAATAATTCGATTACGGCAGCGCTGGGAACGACAGTGGCTGACATTGTGGCTCAAGTAGAATCGACGGACGAGACAACACAGACTTATGCAGTTGTTGACTCTTCGAACAAAGCTAAACCTTCCGGAATGCTGGAAACGGGAGATTTCCTCGTCGTAACTGCTCAAGACGGAACAACCGTGAAAAAATACAGTATTGTGGTTCCGCTCGAAATTACGGTTCGAGGCGAGACGCAGCTCAATTCAGTCAAAAAGAGCATTGCAGGCATTTCATTATCTACGTCTTCAACGAATGGGATCACTTATCTGCAAACCAATGCCGTACCGGTTGGTGAGTGGATCGAATTCAGCATCCCTGTGCCAGCAGCAGGCACCTATCGTGTGTCCTACCAATACAAGACGAATACGGCGGGAAGGGCTACCGTTCAGGCTTATGTCAACGGCAATGCAGCCGGATCGCCGGTCAATCAGAATAGTGCGACAGCCAATGTGTTTACTCCGGCCGATCTTGGCCAAGTGACCTTTGGGGCTGCAGGCAGCTATCCGGTGCGATTCGTTGCCACCAGTACAGGGTCTATAGTTATCGATTACATCAAATTTGCCAAGGAATCTGAAGCAGGGCTATCATCCAACACGAATATTCAGTTGGCGGCTAATCATCCTAATGTGACAGCCATTGATAATGACGCCATGATAGTTAAAGTTGCTTCTAACACAACCGTAGCGGATCTCAAGGCTCAAATCGTATCCTCCGACGGCTCGGTGCAGACTTATTCCGTCAATGATGCCGCCAGTGCCGAGAAGGTATCGGGGCTGCTGGCCGCAGGCGATACATTGGTTATAACGGCTATGGACGGAAAGACGCGTATGACCTATGCAATCCAAGCCGCTCAAGCAGCCGGCAGCAATACGAATATTGCGCTGAACGCAGGCAGCACGACTATAGCTGCCATTCATAACACAGACCGCAGAATTGCAACCTCTGGGACCGCAACGCCGGTTGCTTCCATTCCAGGTCAGTTGAAATCTACGGATGGAACCGCCCAAACCTATACCATTACGAATGCGGCGGGAGGAGCACCCAAAACTAACGTCATAAATGGGGATAGACTCATTGTAACGGCTGAGGACGGCACAACAGCTGCGTATGTTCTAACTATTAATGCTCTGCCTTCCAGCACGTATGTGCAGGCGAGGGCAGCAGGACATCCTCATGTATCAACGGTGTATAATTCGAGTCGGTCGGTTATTGCCAATGCGGGCATAACCGCAGCCCAGCTGCTGGCGGAGATAGAATCCTCAGACGGGCTGAACCAGACCTATTCCGTCACAGACGCCGTCTATACGGTCAAGACAGGCAGCACGCCTCTGGTTACGGGAGATCTCTTGAAAGTAACGTCCCAGGACGCGTCATCGAACGCCTATTATAAGGTCCAAATAGTCGATGTGCTTTACGATATCGACCCGGCAGGCAGCTATACTACCTCTAACAATAACACCAAATCTACTGGCGCCGATGATACGGCCGGCAATCATGACCGCAACAGCGCATGGAATAGTACACATTTGCAGGTGAATTTTGGAGCTGCCAATCAATACATCGAGTTTACGATAAACGTTACGACAAGCGGCACTTACGATGTGCTGCTCGGCTCCAAGAATAGTAATGGCAATAGAGCTGCTATGCAGCTAACCGTCGATGGTACCAATGTGGGCTCAGTAAGTGAGACGGTAAGTTCGTCGGCCGCTCAAGGGATGTACCTGGCTAAAGTCGGAAGCGCAGCACTGGCTGCAGGCAGCCACACCTTCAGATTTACGGTTGCGGGCGCCGCAAGCGGTCAATCCTTCGATTTTATTGGCCTTGCCAAAACAAACTAATACAGCAGCTATTGTTTAAGCCATTGCAAACAAGAGGAGCGGGAGCAGTCCCTGCTTCTCTTGTTTATTTAAAAATAGCCGTGTCTCCTCCAAAGTAACTGAATCAGCTTCAAGCTTTAAGGCAGTATTTTGTTAATGAACTTAAACACTATGATAATGATATTTGATTCTCCGTTCAGGCTAACTATTTTACAATTCAAGTATGGAGCGAGCAACACGAATCATAAAAGTCTGAAGCGGAGGAAACCCAGTGATTACCAACTCATCAACCGTTGTAAACCGATCGGTCGCAAGAAAACAAAAGCAGCGCATTCCGTGGTTGCCTTACATTTTGATCGCGCCGGCCATTATTCTCATTGTCGTTTTTTTATTCTATCCTGTCGGAAATGTATTTTACTACAGCTTGCAGAAGTTCAATCCTGCGAAAGCCTACGAGAACGGATTTGTGGGGCTGGACAATTTTAAAGCTATTTTTACGTCGGACCGGCTGTTTTTTTCAACCTTATGGGTATCGGCCAAATGGGTATTTGTCGAGGTAGTTCTACAGCTCGCATGCGGACTGGGCATTGCGCTCATGCTGAATCAAACCTTCAAATTCCGCGGCATATTCCGATCGGCAGCGATTCTGCCCTGGGCGATCTCAGGGGTCGTAACCTCCACCTTGTGGCAAATACTCTTCAATGAGCAAATAGGCCCGATCAACGATCTATTTATGAAGCTGGGCCTTATCGATCATAAGATTGCTTGGCTCTCTGAGGTGCATACGGCATTCCCTTCTATCGTAACCGCCGAATTATGGAGAGGGATTCCTTTCTTCACTATCGCACTGCTTGCCGGTTTGCAGACGATCCCTGGCGATTTGTACGAGTCCGCTGTGGTGGACGGGGCCGGAAGATGGAAATCGTTTATCCATATTACGCTCCCGTTTTTGAAAACAACCATCATCTTAACGACATTGCTTCGTGCGGTGTGGGAGTTTAACAACGTCGATTTAATCTTTGTCATGACTAATGGGACAGGCGGACCGATAGATCTGACTACAACACTCCCGATGTACATTGTCAAGCAAGCGGTGGTCGCCCAAGACTTTGGTTATGGCTCGGCTTTAACCGTGATCGGCTTTATTATCCTGCTGCTGTTTGCGGTGTTCTACCTGAAAATAAGCGGATATGGAAAGGAAGAGTAGCATGAGAAGTGCACAAAGTATGAAATCACCCCCCATTCTCCCCAAACTGCTGGAGAGAGCTGGACTATTGTATATCCCGATGCTTCTGGCGATGGTGTTCACCTTATTTCCGTTATTCTGGGCGCTGGTCACGGCGTTTAAGAGAGAGAGCGACATTACGAAGCTCCCGATCAAATATTGGCCCATGCCGGCCACATTCAACAACTTTCTGATCGCGTGGAATAACGTAGGATTCTCCAAGTATTTCTTCAACAGCTTGATCGTGGCAGCGCTGACGGTAGTGATCGTGCTTGTCTGCTCCATCCTGGTAGGCTATGCGATTAGCCGATTCAAGTTTCAAGGCAAGAAGCTGTTCATGCTGCTGCTGTTATGTACGCAATTTATACCGGGGGCAATGCTGTTAATTCCTATGTTCGAGATTTTCAGAACCTTACATCTCACCAGTAATTTAATGGCATTAGTCATCATTAACAGCACGTTCCAGCTTCCATTCAACGCCATATTAATGAGCGGCTTTATTACCAACATTCCCGAGCAGCTGGAAGAAGCGGCGATGGTGGACGGCTGCAGCCGATTAAAATCTGTCTTCCTGGTTATCTTCCCGATTCTGCTGCCGGGGATCGTTGCAACCATGGTATACACCTTTATCGGATCGTGGAACGAGTTCCTATTCGCGCTCATGCTGATCAGCAAAAAAGCGCTATTCACCTTGCCGGTTGGACTCCGCTACATGCAGGGCGAATATGACATTCAATACGGCGCCTTGGCTGCCGGAAGCGTTATCGCTTTATTGCCGGCCTCCATCTTATTTGCTTACGTTCAAAAGTTTTTGGTGCAGGGTATGAGCGCAGGAGCTGTGAAAGGCTAAAAAATTTCGCGAACTAATTCTCTTTTTGGACCTTTATTCAAAAGGGGATTTAGCATATATTAATAATACTAAGGAGATGTTAACGTGCACAAAAAGGGTCTAAAGCTGCTCTTACTCATGGGTTCTGCCTTATCGTTGACCTTAACTGGCTGCGGGACCGGGGGAGATGCGCCAAGCGCAGAGACGAAATCGGAACCGGCCGCCAAAGCGTCGGACACCGTGAAGATTACTTTCTGGGATGAGAACCCCGGACCGAACCGAACTCCTTTCTATGAAGAGCTAATTAAGCGCTTTCAGGCGAAAAACCCTAACATTCAGGTAGAGTATGTGGGGATCCCGGCCAGCGGTGCCAAACAAAAATACGATGTGTCCATCGCGGCTAATGATACCCCGGACGTAGCAGGTATCAATATGGTTTGGTTATCCGATTTTGTAGCCAAGGGCGCTGTTCAGCAGCTGGACCCTTATTTTGACAAGTGGAGCGACAAAGACAAAATTGCTTCCAACATTATTCAATTCGACCGGGGGCTGACTGCGGATAAGAAGCTGTATTATTTGCCGCATACGATGTTTCTGGACATTCTCTGGTATCGTACGGACTGGGTGAAGAGCGCAGGGCTGAACCCGCCTGCGACCTGGGATGATTTCTTCACCGATGTGGAGAAGCTGACCGATATCAAAAATAACCGTTACGGATTCAGTATTCGCGGAGGTTCGGGCAGCATCAATCAGCTGACCTCCATGATTTATGCCTATTCCGGTATCACAGAGTACTTTACGCCTGACGGTAAGGCAACCGTGAGAGATCCTAGAATCACGGAATTTTTGAACAAGTATGTCGCTCTATATAAAAAGAACACGCCTGTCAGCGACGTAACGAACAGTAACAAGGAAATGAACGCCACGTTCGATACAGGCACCTCCGCTATTATTCAGCATAACTTCGGCTCCTATAACGATCACTTAACCAACCTGGGTAACGACAAGTTTGCAGGAGTCATTCCGCCAAAAGCCGCTAACGGCAAAAGAGTTGTCGTTCCCGTTGCCAACGGGCTGGTTATGTTTAAAAATTCGAAGCATCCTGAGGAAGCTTGGAAATTCATCAGCTTCTTGATGAGCGCGGATAGCCAAACGTATTGGAACCAAAGCATCGGCCAAATGCCGACCAACACCGATTCACTGAAAAGCGACTACGTAAAAAATACGCAGCATATCCAGCAAGGCGCGGAAGTGTTGGCGGATAAGGATACGGTTTCGTTAAGTCTTCCAACACATCTTCCTGATTACACGAAAATTACGACGCAGCAGCTTGAGCCTGATTTCCAAAAAGTGCTTACAGGTAAAATGACGGTGGATGAATTCGTCAAAGGCTGGGCGACTTCGATGGAAAAGGCTAAAGCGGATTATGATGCGGCAATGAAAAAATAAGCAAGCGTCCATTGCATTTGGGGAGAACGATGCTTCGTTCCCCCTAAATGCCTTCTAAAGGGAGGATCTACATGCCGGTATTTCGCTCATTAAAATCAACGATCCTTTGGTTGTTTATCCCTATCATTATTTTTTTCGTAGTGGTCACAGGAACCATATCTTTTATTCTTGCCTCGCAGCAGCTGGAGGAGAACTCTTTTACCAATTTAAATGACACGATCGCTCAAACCAAAAGCTTGCTGAACGACAAATTAACCGCCTTTATCGCAGAATTGATCGGCCTCGAGAACAAATCCGAATGGGTTGCCATTATGAATAAGACGGATGATCCGGAAAGCTCGCTAGAGCCGGAGGATTACATTTTTATGAATAAAGCGCTGGATTCGTACTTTGAACGTTATTCCATGCTCGATTCCGTATTGTTCTATTACAATGGCGGCCGGGTGTCGTTGTTCAAGCAAAATTCCTTAGCAACAACTGTTACCATTTCATTGGATGACTATGCCCGCAAATTAGAAAATGATCGCCTATCCGTAATCAAATGGCTTAACATACATGATGAATTTACTTTGGCAACCCCCCAGGTCGTTAGTGTGTACCGCATGTTTGGAAAGGACAAAGCGCATACCAAAGGCATCTTCATGATGAATTTGAAGAGCCGTTTTTTCAGCGATTTATTGAACAATGCCAAGATCAGCACCAATGGTTATTTATGCATCGTAAGCAATGACGGGGTGATGAGCTTTAAACATGTGGAGCAGCGCTATGATGTGGAGGATTCGATGCTGCAAAAACAACTGATGACTGCTGAAGAGCCTTCAGGACAGATTAACATCACAAACAAGTACGGCGAGAAAATGCTGATCGTCTATGATACGCTGAGCCTCAACAAATGGAAGATTGCTGCGATTGTACCGGAAAGCGAGCTGTTTAACAAGGTTAATTCAATCGGCCTGGTCATTATAACGGCGATGCTTCTGATCATTGGGTTTGCTGCCATACTCTCCAATATTGTCGTTCATATCATTACAAAGCCTCTGATTAAGTTAAGTCATAAAGTGAATCGCATTGAAGACGGGAATCTGGATATTAAGTTCAAAACCTTCCCCTCTAATGAAATCGGCATTTTGAGCAGAGGGATTCAGGAGATGACGCTTAGAATCAGGAATTTGCTAGATGAAGTCAAGGAAGAGCAGGAAAAAAAGCGTTCAGCGGAGCTGGCTGTGCTGCAGTCGCAGATAAAGCCGCATTTTTTGTATAACACCCTGTTTTCGATTAAACAGCTTTGCGAGATGGAGGAGCATAAGGAAGCTGCCGAAATGGTCGCTGCATTATCGAGCTTTTATCGAATCAGCATAAATAAGGGCAATGAAATTATCCCTATCTCATTGGAAATCGAGCATATCCGCAATTATTTGTACATCCAGCAGATGCGGTATGGGGAGGATTTCACTTATGAAATCGATGTGGTGCCGGAGATTATGAATTGCAATATTGTGAAGCTGACTCTGCAGCCTCTTGTTGAAAACGCTATCTATCACGGGATGAAGGAGCAACGGGGCCAAGGCTTAATCCGTATCTGGGGCCAGTTATCCAATCAGGAAATACGATTATATGTCGAGGATAACGGGAAGGGGCTGACGGAAGGAGAGATCGAGGCGATTAATCGCAGCTTGGCGGAGGAGTCGGGCGGGGAGAGCATGCTTGGCTTCGGCATCCAAAATGTCAATAAACGTCTGAAACTGAACTACGGGGCATCTTACGGCTTGCTTTACGAAAAACGGCTTGGTGAAGGGATCATCGTGACGGTAAGAATCCCGTTTTACGGATCATGAGCATGGGGGTGCTGGGATGATGAAGGTAGTCATAGTGGATGACGATAGTATAATTAGAAGGGGCTTAACACGAACGATTCCGTGGGAGCAGAACGGGTTTACTGTTGCGGGTACGGCTAGAGACGGGGAAGAAGCCCTAAGTCTTATAGCCGAGGTACGGCCGCATCTTCTGTTAACCGATATCCGAATGCCTTTTATGGACGGATTCCAGCTGACGGAGGCGGTCAAGGAAAGATTCCCCGAGACGAAAATTATTATGCTCACAAGCTTTGACGAGTTCGAGCTGGCTCACCGCGCGCTCAAATTAAAGGTGTTCGACTATTTATTGAAGCCCGTCGATTCACGGCATCTTATGGAAACGGCCAAAAGGGCAATGGCTGAGCTGGAATACGAGAACGAAATGAAGCGGAAGGTCATCGAAGGCATGCCGCTGCTGCGGCAAAGATTTCTGGAGAAATTAATCAAGGAGAACTTGTCCGAGGATGAAATCCGTTCCCATAGCGACTTTCTCCAATGCCGGCTGCCGGCTGCCCGTTATGTCGTAATTTTATTGGCGGCCGACGATTACAGCTACCCCGATTATCAAAACCGGTTCGGGAAGGAGATGCTGAAATACTGCATATTGAACGTCGCCGAAGAAACGATAAGCGGGTATGAGGATGAAGGCATCCTGTTTGATTCGGACGAAGGCGAGATTGTCATCATTTATTACGGGGATGGAGAGCCGGATCTGCTGGAGCAGCATGCGCTGCAAATTGCGGAAACGATTCGGGTAAATGTAGAAAAATATTTGAAAACGACGGTTACGGTCGGCATAGGCTTTGTTTATGATCACCCCCGTGACGTGACCAGGTCTTATCGCGATGCGAAAGCAGCTATTGAATTCCGTCATATGATCGGCACGAACAGAGTATTAACCGTTGGCGATACGGGCTTGCCTCCGTCCTGCTCCACTGAGATCCTGTTAAACGGCATTGAGAGCGAGCTTGTTATGAAGGTGAAGCTGGGGCTGGAAAGAGAGGCTCACGCTATTCTGGATAGCATTGAGCAAAGGGTGCTGGACATCAAATTCGTCTCGCTGGTCCAGGTCCGGCTGATAGGCATCGAAATCAGTCTTCTTATGTTCAAGGAATTGGAGGAAATCGTCAAACGAAATGCCAAATATTTGGAAGGCTTCGATTCCTTCCACTCGTACTATCATGAGCTGGAGCGGCTTCAAACGGTGCAGGAGATATTTGACTCCATACGTCAGCTGGCCAATCGCTTCATAGATATTACGAACCGCGAACGGGAGATTCAAACGAAAAGCATGGTTCATAAGGCAACCGATTATATAGAACGTCACTATGCGATAGAAGGATTATCTCTTCAGGAGGTAGCACGTTACGTGCACATCAGTCCGACCTACTTAAGCATTCTGTTTAAAAAGGAAAAAAATATTACGTTCAGTGATTTTTTGTTGCAAACCCGTATGAAAGCAGCCACCGAGCTGTTGAGAATCAGTGGTTTGAAATCCTACGAGGTGGCGGAAAAGGTCGGATACAGCAACCCGCAATATTTCAGTCAATGCTTCAAGAAATATACCGGCTTCTCGCCGACCGAATACAAGAATCATGTGGATTGAATTCCCGGACACAAGGGGAAACAGAATGCCACATTCCCCCCATTTTGTTCATATTCAGTTCATATTCGTCCGATATGATACAATAGGATAGGAATGCGCCTCAAACTTACATACGTGGAAACTACGGCATCCGTCTTTTGAATTTAAGAAGCGGGGTGTCATTGAATATAGAAAGTCGAAGCGCTTCAGTCCTGTGTATCCATGAAAGAGGGAACGATGATGACTAAAGTGTTAATTGTGGATGATGATCCTTTTATTAGACAGCTGATCAAGGTGGCTCTGCGCAACGAAGAGATGCAGCTGCTGGACAGCGGCAACGGCCTGGAGGCGCTTGAGCTGCTGGAGAGGACAAGAGTCGATCTGGTCATTCTTGATATTATGATGCCCTTGATGGACGGATGGGAGCTGTGCAGGGAAATACGAAGCCGGTATCCCGATCTGCCGCTGCTGATGGTCACGGCCAAGAGCGAGCCCGCCCATAAGGTGAAGGGCTTCCAGCTCGGTACCGACGATTATGTGGTCAAACCGTTTGATCCGATGGAGCTCGCCATGCGGGTCAAAGCGCTGATGAAGCGGTACCGGATAAACACCTCCCAAGTCATGGTGATCGGAGAGACCGAATTGAACCGCAAAAATCTCGAGGTGAACCGGCACGGCAAAAGGCAGACCCTGCCCCTGAAGGAGTTCGAGCTGCTGTTCACGCTGGCGGGTCAGCCGAACCGGGTGTTTACAAGGCAGCAGCTGCTGGATCAAATCTGGGGGATGGATTATGAAGGGGAAGAGCGTACGGTGGACGTTCACATCAGGAGACTTAGGGAACGGTTTGCTGATGAGGCTTCCGACTTTTCGATTGTGACGGTGCGCGGATTAGGTTACAAACTGGAGCTTACCATATGATCCGGTCCCTTTATGTTCGAGTCGCACTGACCTTCATTGTGTCGGTCATCCTGGGATTATGCATCGCTTTTTACGCATCGAATTACTGGTTTAGAGACCTGTTCGAATCGGAAATGCAGAAGGATTTATACAATGCGTCGGAGGATATGGTCGCTATTTTCCAGGAAATGAGGGGCACGGATATGGAGGCTTATTTACATAACCTTCACTGGGCCAAGAGGTACTTCGTCACGCTATATGATTCGAAGCTGAATAAGAGCGAGTTCGGTACCCGACAGGACCGGGTAAGCCTGCCGGAATCAGTGGTGCAGCAAGTATTGAACGGTCAGGCTGCCAGACAATCCGGGGAGCCCTCCGAGCAGTACGTAGGCTATCCGTTTAAAATTAACGGCAATAGCTATGCGATCTTCGTTCGTCCGGTCGTGCGAAATACAGAGGACAATTTCAGATTCATTCTGATTACCGTGCTCGCCGTTACTTTAATTATAGGAAGCGTATGTGTGCTTATTGCAGCGCGTTATTTGGTAAAACCCCTGAAATTGCTGACACAGGCTACTCAGCGTATATCCAAAGGGGATTTCGACATTACCTTCAGCTGGCTGGACCGCAAGGACGAAGTCGGCGACTTGGCCCGAAGCTTCAGCCATATGGCTGGAGAGCTGAAGCAGCTTGAGCTGATGCGACAGGATTTTGTCTCCAGCGTGTCCCACGAGATTCAGTCGCCGTTAACGTCGATCGCCGGGTTCTCCAAGCTCATTCGCTATACCGAGCTGCCCGAAGAGGAGCGCAATCAATATTTGGAGATCATTATGAAGGAATCGGAACGGCTGTCCCGGTTAAGTGACAATCTGCTCAGCCTGGCGTCCCTGGAATCGGAGCATCATCCGTTTCACCCCATAGCTTATCGTCTTGACGAGCAAATTCGCCGGATCATCGTATCACAGGAGCCGATCTGGAGCGCCAAGCAGCTGCAGATGGAGCTGGCTCTTCCCCCCGTCATGCTGATTGCGGACGAGGATCAGCTCAGTCAGGTATGGATCAACCTGCTCAGCAATGCGATCAAATTTACACCGCAAGGCGGCAAAATCAAGGTGAAGCTGGAGCTGCTGGTCGATCGGGTGCAGGTGACGGTGCACGATTCGGGAATCGGCATATCGCAGGGAGAAATCCATCATATTTTTGACCGGTTCTATAAGGCCGATCGGGCCAGGCAGAGGGAAGTAGGCGGCAACGGACTGGGCTTATCGATCGTCAGGAAGATCGTTGAGCTGCATCAAGGTGCAATTACTGTAGACAGCAAGCCGGGCAAAGGTTCTGTATTTAAAGTAATGCTGCCCGGCGTGATGAAGAAGAAGGCCTTCTCTTAGGTTATTACCGCCTATTCCGATAGAGGTTATTCGAGGCTTTGACGGGTAAAAAAGTACAGGTCGTCCCAACGGACGGCCTTTTATTTTTTTCAAAAAAGGGCAGTACGTGCTTTTTTTAACATTATAGGGTTTATAAATTTCGGGGCTCCCCGCAAAGTACCTGAATGGGCTTCGAAGCCAAGGCCCCACTTTGTGGGGATATTTTGAGTTAATTCATATTGAGTTCATATTGCCATATTATGCTAGAATTCGTACGCAAAAAAATAGAAATAAGAAACCAGGAAAGGACCGAGGGGAGTGCTGAAATGAACCGATTAACCCAGTTTTCCATGAAAAATGTATCGGCCTTGTTCATCATCATGATTCTCTTGTTCGGAAGCGGCGTTTTTGCGACAAGCAAGCTCAAGGTAGAGAACATGCCGAATGTATCGTTCCCTATCGTCATGGTAAGCGCAACCTACACGGGTTCGCCGAAGGACGTTATGGAGCAGGTGACCGAGCCTCTGGAGAAAAAGCTGGCCAATATCGAGGATCTGGATTCGATGAGATCGACCTCGAGCGAGAATAACGCCAGAATTTTGCTCCAGTTCAAGCAGAACGTGGACACCGATAAAAAGAAACAGGATATCGAGAGTCTGCTGCAGGAAGTCATGCTTCCGGATTCAGCAGGCACGCCGAAGGCGTCGACCTTTGGTGCGGCATCGATGCCTTCCATTTATTTGGTAGCCAATGCGGAGAATGGAATGAGTCAGACCGAGCTGGATAAGCTCTATGAAGATACGATCAAGCCGGATTTGGAATCGATCAAAGGCATCGACCACCTGGATTCCATCGGGGTTCGGGATACCAGTCTGGATATCGAATTGGATGCCGATGCCATGAACGCCTACAGCCTGACTCCGAACCAAGTCACCTCGGCTATACGGGCAGCTGTGACCAAAAGCCCGATCGGTACCGTGGAAGTAAGCGGCAACGATAAAAGCGCTCGGGTTACAGGCGATATTAAGAGTGTGTACGATATCGAGCAAATTGAAATTACAGGCGGCAAGGGTAACATCATTACGCTGGACCGGGTCGCCAAGGTGAAATCGATCACCGAGTCGGATTTTGTCGGGCGCTTCAACGGCAAACCGGCCATTTCCATGATTTTGTACAAAACAGGAAATGCCAACGCGGTTGATTTCTCCGATTCCGTTGAGAAGCTGAAGGAACAATGGAAGACAACCATACCTAACGCGGTTTTCAAAACAACCTATGATAGCGCAGATGAAATCAGAGAATCGATCAACGGCATGCTTCGTGAAGGCGTGGTCGGAGCGCTGCTTGCTTCGTTCATGATTTTGCTGTTCCTGCGCAATGTGCGGATGACGCTAATCGTGCTTGTGTCGATTCCGCTGTCCATTCTTACCACTCTTCTGCTGATGTGGCAGCTTGGTTTAACACTCAATACGATGACGCTCGGCGGGATGTTCATAGCCGTCGGACGGGTTGTGGACGACTCGATCGTTGTTATCGAGAACATATACACCTCCCTGGAAAAAGCGCAGAAACGAAATGAATCCGTGATAATGCTTGCGACCAAGCAAGTATCGATGGCCATCACATCGTCGACGCTGGCTACAGTCGGTGTCTTCGCTCCGATCGGGATGGTCAGCGGGGTGGTCGGCGGATTTTTCCGTCCGTTTGCGATCACGCTTGCCTGTGCTCTGCTGTCCTCCTTGCTGGTAGCCCTGACCGTCATCCCGATGCTGGCCAAGCTGCTGGTATTGAGAAGCAAGATCGGTAAGGGTCATTCCCATGAGGAAGCACCGCAAGGCAAGTTTATGCAAACCTATGAGAATATTTTGCATTGGTCCTTGAAGCACCGGATCAAATCGCTGTTAATGGCTGCGGTGCTATTCATCGTCACCCTGGCTGCAACGATTCCGGCTCTGGGGGTCTCCTTCCTTCCGGACGGCAAGCCTTCCCGGACGATGTATTTCGTGTTGAAGCTGCCTAATGAAACGGCGTTCGAGGCTACGAATGCGAAGACACAGGAGCTTGAGCAACTGCTGATGGATGAGAAGGACAGCCAGGGGAATCCGTTGTTCACCTACGTAGAAGGCTTGGCTGGATATAACGGCAGCGGCACCGACCGGGTGACGTATGCTTCCCAAATCTACGTCGAGGTGAACGAGCATGTGGATCCCGACAAAGTGATGCAGCAGGTAAAGCAGTTTATTCTTTCTGAGCTTCCTGCAGGCTCGGAAGTGCAGCCACGGGGCGTGGGCGGCGGTAACGGCGTCTCCAGCACCGACTTCTCCTATAACCTGAAAGGGGAGGACCAGGATCGGCTGGAGCAGGCGGCAGCTATCGTCAAAGCCAAGCTGCAGGAGTTCGAGGAGCTAAGCGAGATTGAGGATAGCCTGAGCG
Source organism: Paenibacillus sp. 32352 (assembly GCF_002042965.1). GTDB lineage: Bacteria > Bacillota > Bacilli > Paenibacillales > NBRC-103111 > Paenibacillus_S > Paenibacillus_S vulneris. The sequence goes on from NZ_MZNT01000022.1 coordinate 75,871, forward strand.
ACGGGAAAACAGAGGTTGAAATTGCCGTCGACCAGAAGAAAGCCCGCGCCTTCGGCCTGACGGCGGCTACGGTCCGTGAAACGGCGAGCAACTGGATACAGAAGCAAAGGCTCGGCGACTTAAAGCTGGACGGAGTGACTTACACGACTACGATCTCCATGGATAAATCCGATAAAAACTCGCTCGAGAAGCTCGGCAATATTCCGTTAACCGGAACGAACGGGTCTGTCGTCTATTTGAAAGAGGTAGCCAAGATCAACCTTGTACCGGGCGCCGTTTCCTTAGGGCGCGATGATCAGAAGCAGCTCGTAAGAGTAACCGCTAAGATTAAGGCGGAAAACAAAAATGCAGTCAGCGCCAAGGTATCAGCGGCATTGCGCTCGGTTGAGCTTCCTGACGGCGTAACCCCGGAAGTCAGAGGGGTCAATGAGGACATTAACGAAAGCTTCACGCAGTTATTCATGGCAATGGCTGTTGCCGTCTTTATGGTCTATCTGGTTATGGTCCTTGCCTTCGGGAATGCCGCAGCGCCTTTCGCCATCTTATTCTCGCTTCCGTTGGCCGCAATCGGCGGTCTGATCGGGCTGGTCATAACCCGACAGGCTCTCAATGTCACCTCCATGATCGGCTTTATGATGCTTATCGGGATCGTCGTGACGAACGCCATCGTATTGATCGACCGCGCCCAGCAGCTGCGCGAGGAAGGCTATACGGTGCGCCATGCCTTGATTGAAGCGGGTAAGGTTCGTTTCCGGCCGATTATCATGACGGCGGGTGCCACGATTATGGCACTGATCCCGCTGGCAATGGGGCTGTCCGGAGAAGGAGCCCTGATCGGCAAGGGCCTCGGGGTCGTTGTTATCGGCGGTCTGACGACATCGACGATTCTTACGCTGATTGTCGTTCCGATCGTTTATGAGCTTATAGAGGAAGTTAAGGCGTATATTTCGAGGAAAATCCATAAAGGGAACCCTCCGATGAACCATGAGGGGACTCTGGAAGGATAGGTCTTCTGAGAAATCCAAAAAGCGTGATTCTTATAGATCAGATAGAGATTTGCAAAAGCATGGAGGAGGCAAAGCAATGAAAAGGATCAGTGCGGGCAGTAGAAAATCAAAGATTCGCCCTATACGCGTGCTGGCTGTAATGACATTGGCTGCAGTTGTGGCGGCAATGGCCGCCGGCTGTTCGGCTCCCGGGGGACCTAAGGGAATGGCGGAAGCGCAGCTTAAGGTCAGAGCGGTGAAGACCGAGGCGATCACGAAGCAGCGGATAGCCAGCCCGACCGAGCAGGTTGCGGATATTTCCGCCGCAACGGCTATTGATATCGTGAGCAAAGCCAGCGGCGAAGTGATCGAGGTGCTGAAAAAACGCGGCGATTACGTGGAGAAGGGCGATGTGCTGTTCCGAATCGACAGCAGGGATGCGGAATCCGTCAAGCGGAAAAACGAGCTCGCGGTAAGGAGCTCCCAGGAATCTCTGCAAAAGGCCAAGGACGATCAGGTCAATAATCGGAAGGATTTGGCGGATGCGGTGCAGAAGGCGGAGGTCGCTCTGAAAAATGCCGAGCAGGATTATAACAAGATGCGTAATGATTACGATTCCGGCAATGCGACGGACCATCAGCTGGAGCAGGCGCAGCAGCAGGTAGATAATGCGCGAATGGCCCTGGATTCAGCCAAGAATAAGCTTGCCGCCAACGATAATAACAATACGATTGCTTCTGTTGAAACGCAGGCCGAAACCAATCAGCTGGCTCTGGAGGATTCGATCCGCTCGCTGGACAATTACAATGTCAAGGCTCCGGTCAGCGGCATTTTGACGGATTTCACGCCGGAAACGGGCCAAACCGTCAATTCGGCCTCCAAGCTGGGACAGGTGCTCCAAATCGATCCGGTTAAGATTAAGACCGAGTTGAGCGAGACGAATATGCAGCTTGTCAAAAATAAACAAGAGCTTGTGTTCTACAGTCCGAACGACCCTGATCATAAAGGGAAGGCCAAGATCAGTTACTTGGCTCCGGTGATGAGCGCCCAGACAAAAACGTACACGCTGGAGCTTGAGGTACCGAATCCGGACCATCGCATCACCCCGGGAACGCGCGTCATGGTTCAATTGACGACAGAGGATGAAGAGAAGGTCGTTGTTGTGCCGACGCTGAGCATCATCCGCGAAGAGGGCGGAACCTATGTGTTCGTCCTTCAAGGAGATACGTACCAGAAGCGCCAAATAAAGCTCGGCAGAATCAACGGCTCGTATCAGGAAGTGCTGGAAGGCGTGAAGGAAGGCGAAAAGCTCGTCACGACCGGACAGCATCAGCTTAAGGACGGGCAAAAAGTCGAAGCTGCAACCCAGGCAACGCCTGCCCCTTCAGGAGCGGCTCCTCAAGAGCAGCAGAAGGCGAAATAATCAGAAAGCGAGGGTCATGACATATGAGCAAACGATGGAAAAAGACGCTGGCGTCTGTCGTGCTGGGAACAGCACTCCTCATGCAGGGAGGCATCCAGCTTCCTGCGGCTTCTGCCGCATCTGCCGAGGAGGCGGTAAGCAACCATTTGACGGAGGCGATCCAGGCTGCTGTAAAAAGCGTCTCCGTAGAGTCTACGCCGGACGGCAGCCGTATTGCCGTTACCGTGCGGCTGTATAACGGAGCCTCCGCGAAGCAGCGCATACCGGATTACGAGCTTCGGGTACAGACGCAGGATGGCGTCGAATACACGCTGGATGCCAGCTCGGATAACAAGAAGGCGCTCAAGCCTATGGAGATTGGCGAGCTGGTCTACATGAGCACGGTGGACAGCAAGGCTTCAATGAAGCTTGCCGGACTGTCCTTTGTGAAGGTCGATCCTTATGCTTATCCTAAGGCGGAGACCGTCTTACTGAGTCTTCCGCTTGGCTCGGAAGTATGGTACCCGTCAACCGGGAGCGCGCTTCCCGGCAAGGAACTAGCGTGGGGAACAGCCTTCTCTATCCCTGGAATCAACTCCGACCTGACCTATACGCCGGTCGGTTATGAGAGACAGAATACGGAGAAAGGGCCCGTAGCGGTCGTTACGCTTTTGGCTGAGAATCCAGCCGGAGGGCGGGAAACGATTCCAGATTTTCGAATCGATGCGCGTGCAGAGAAGACGTACACCGGCGTAAGGACGGAAAAGGATGCGGTCGGGCTGGAGCCCGGGGCGAAGCAATATATTCATTTTGCGATTCCGCTCGAAAGCAATGTGAATCCGGCCCGGCTGCTCGTGATGACAACCGACCTGTTCCTGCCTGCAAGCTCTCAGGCAAGCGGCTCTCAAGCTTCCGGAACAAGCGGGAAAGCGGGAGTCGCTATCGACATCGGCAGAGTGGCCGTCTCGCTGCCTTACGGGAATCAAGCCGGTTCCGCTGTGTCATCGGCTTATGCTATGGGGACGCCGATCGCGGTAGATCCTCTCTCCAAAATTCTGGATCATACGCAGGTGTCGCTGATGGAGCTTCATATGACCCAGAATCCGGGAGAAGGCTACAAAACGGCGGTCGGTAAGTTTATCCTTACCAGCACAAGCGATAAGCCGATACCGACACCCGCCTTTGATGCGGAGCTTGTGGGCAGCGGCGGTGCAGCCTATTCCGGTGTTCGCCAGACGGAGGTATCCGCTTCAATGAATCCGGGGCTGAGCTATGTCGTAAGCTATGCGTTTAACGTGCCGCAATCCGAAGCGGGAGAGGGGCTTGTCTTGAGGCTGCTCGACAGCCAGACGGCGGCTCCGTACAAAGTCGCTGTCGCTTCCGTACAAACGGCGCTGCAGAAGGAAACGGATTCCGATACGATGCAGCTGTATCCTTTTGACATCAGGCTGGTTAATTCCACGGTAGGCACGAACTACCTGGCTACCAACAGCTCATACTCCTATAAAATGAAGCTGGAGCTGGAGATCAAGCAGGCGGAAAATGTGGTGGTCGATTCCAATTTCTCCAAGCTGCATTTTGAGGTCGTCGACAAGCTGGGCCGTGTGCTGGGAACGGCGGATGGAAGCTTTACCGGAGCGCAGAGGCTGGTCAGCGGCATTCAAAATATTGTAACGAATAATATTCAGAGCGAGCAGTTCGAATTCCCGATATCGGTCAATGTGTATGAGTTATTCGAAACGCCGGGCGGCCAGGCCAAGCGGTTTTTGAAGACGTTGAACTAAACGGTACATTAGAGGTAGTCCCGATCGCCGGGGCTGCCTCTTTTCATTAGGGCAATGTATCCCGTGGGATATTGTACTGGGAGAGCAATGAAACCGTTGGGATCCCAAAATTATCCTGATACAATTTGACTCAACCCTAGCCGTAGTGTATGATAAGAATACGCTTAATTTCCGGTTTATTCATCGGAAAGCGGGGGAACCACTTTTTGGGGCGAATCATGATTTGCATGTAGGGAACCATCTTTCCCGAGCCCGGCAGCTAACCTCGTCAGCAGTGGATGGGTCAAATTGAATTTTTATGCATGCTGTATTGCATTCATTGACCCGTGGTTTCGGGTCTTTTTATTTTGGCTGAATGGACCCGAATAGAGCGATAGTCGGCGTTGTACCGGACTGTATGCAAGCAGTCTAAAGTACAAGGGCCCTGTTGCTGCTCGGGTCTTTTTGTTGTTATCGAAACCAATAATTATAAAATTTTACTCATTATGGTAAAAACAATTTTCATATTAAGAGCGAGGGAGGGATGCTGCCAGACATTCAGTTAGTACAGGGTAAAGAGTAAGGAGGAAGCCAAGCCCGCAGGAAAGCAGGTTCACTGCAGCCTAAACAATCTGTCAATTCAAGGAGGATCCCCCATGCCGCAACCGAAATATATTACCGATATTAACAAAATCACGGAAATCCCGGAGCAGGATAGAAAGAAACTGCAGCAAATAACGGATAAGTTCGTGTTTCGCGTGAACGATTATTACCTGAAGCTGATAGACTGGAGCGACCCGAGCGATCCTATCAAAAAGCTGGTCATTCCGAATGAAGGGGAATTGTCCGAATACGGCCGCTGGGATGCATCCGACGAGGATACGAATTATGTGGTCCCCGGGTGCCAGCATAAGTATAAGACGACGGCGCTGCTCATCGTATCGGAGGTGTGCGGTGCCTATTGCCGGTACTGCTTCCGCAAACGGTTGTTTCGTAACGATGTCAAGGAAGCGCTGTCCGACGTCAATCCGGGCCTGGACTATATCGCCGCCCACCCCGAAATCAACAATGTGCTGCTAACGGGCGGCGACAGCTTGATTCTTGCTACGCCTAAGCTTGCCTCTATCCTGGAACGGCTAAGAGCCATCGAGCATGTGCAAATTATACGGCTGGGCTCCAAAATCCCCGTGTTTAATCCGATGCGAATTTATGAGGATGAGGCGTTGCTGGATACCATTCGCCAATATTCCACAGCCGACAAGCGCATTTATGTTATGGCTCATATTAACCATCCTCGCGAGATCACACCTGAAGCCAAGCGGGGCTTCGAGGCGCTGCATCAGGCGGGCGCTATCGTCGTCAATCAAACGCCGATTCTTAAAGGAATCAATGATAACCCGGCCGTCTTGGCCGAGCTGCTTGACAAGCTCTCGTGGGCAGGCGTGACTCCTTATTATTTCTTTATTAATCGTCCCGTTGCCGGGAATCGCGATTTTGTCCTCTCGCTGCAGGAAGTGTACCGGATTGTCGAGCAGGCTAAAGCAAGAACCTCCGGCTTGGGAAAAAGAATCCGGTTATCCATGAGCCACACGTCCGGAAAAATCGAGATTTTGGCGATAGAGAACGGCAAGGCTTATTTAAAATATCATCAGTCCCGCGAGGATCAATACGGCAAATTCATGATAATGGACTGCCCCAAGGATGCAGCCTGGTTCGATGATTTGCCCGGAAACGAGCAGTATTGGAAGCGGCCCAAGAAAAAATCAGAGGCTATTGTCTCTGTAAATGAGCTTCCCGACATGCCGCGGGGGAGAAGCTTGAGCAGTTGATTTATAGGGGGAAACGTAGAAGGAAGGCATCCTGCCATGGATGCCTTTTTTTGTTTCACGTAATTAAAAATTATGTAGTAATGAAATCGCCTCCCAACTTCACCACTAATGGAAGTTGGGAGGTACCGTTTTATAAGCTTTGCGATGTGGGGCGGACAATCAACTCGTTAATCGTCACGTTAGTCGGCTGCTGGATTGCAAACAATATCGTTTTGGCAATGTCGTTAGGGTCAAGTTGGTTCCATTCCTGACTTCCCAATTTCTCGAGCGCGGGATAAATCGAGTTATCCGTAATGGTATCATACAGCTCGGTTTCTACTGCCCCAGGGGAAATGAGGGTCGTCCGAATATTTTGTTTGGCCTCCAGTTCGGTTCGCATGCCTTCCGTTAACACCCGAACGGCATGCTTGGTAGCACTATAAATAGAGCTCGACGGGAAGAGGATGTGCCCTGCAATGGAGGAGAAATTAATAATATGTCCCTCATTGCGTTCTTCCATATGTTTGTACACTGCTGCCATCCCATAGAGGACACCTTTAATGTTCACATCAATCATTCGTTCCCATTCATCGACCTTTAAATTCCTGAAGAACGAGAGCGGCATGATCCCGGCATTATTAATCAAGATGTCGATTTGTCCATAGGTTTGAATGGTTTCATCCGCCAATGCTTCAACGTCGGCACGCGAAGTGACGTCAGTCACCTTGTAGCTGGCTTCGCCTCCAGCATTGCGGATTTCTTCCTGCAGCTGCTGCAATCGCTCTTCCCGGCGAGCGGCAAGCATGACTTTAATGTCGTGTTGAGCGAGAAGCTTGGCCGTAGCCGCCCCCATTCCGCTGCTTGCGCCTGTGATGATTGCTACTTTTGTATTCATGTTACTTCCCCTTTGTTCATTTATTAGCCATTCGTCGCTGGCTTGATTCTAGGTTATCAATTAGAGTTTACTATAAGTCAAGCCCTGGCTAATAAATCATTTGTGCAGGCAAAAAAACCTATAATTCCGTGGTTATTCACACAAAGTGGAGTGATATGGAAAAGAATAAGACAAAAGTATTTATAGTTTACTCTAATCGATATACCCAAAAAAGCGCGCCCACCAACCAGTGAACGCGCTCCACTTAGAGAGAAATATTGCAAAACGATCGATCTAGGGCAGCATCTTGGTTAATCCTTTTTCCTGCAGATCGTATAACGCCAGCTTGTAATTGATTTGCTCCAAATATTTAATTGTTTCCGAGAGGTCCTTTTCCACTTTTTCCTTATGCTTAAGCATCATTTGTTTACGTATCTTAAGCGTGCTCTCGCCTTCTTGGTACAAATCCACATATCGCTTGATTTCGGCAAGCGGCATGCCCGTCGCCCGCAGAGCCAAAATAAAGTTTAACCATTCCATACTCTCTTCGTCATACGATCGATTGCCACTCGAATCTCGCTTGACGTGCGGCAGGATACCTTCCCGTTCATAATAACGAAGAGTATAGGGGGAAATTCCGGTTTCCTTCGAAATTTCTTTAATCGTGGACATTTCTTTCTCCTCCTGTTATTAAAGTAAACTCTAATTTTTTCCGTCGTTCATATCCATATTAGTGGCTTGAATAATTGATTATTAAGGGATAACCCTAATGTAATAGCGGGGTTCAATAGCCTCTTGATCTAGAGTTTACTGTAAAGATTAAGACGAATTCAAGACATTGTTTACTGAGAGGAAAGATATTGATTATGCCCGATCAATTTGAAAATGGCCTTTTGTTCTGGACAAAGGACAAGAACTTGAGCCTTTAAATTGGAAGAGGCCTCCAGGAGCGATTTTCTATTCATATTCTCTGACAGGACCGCTCAATTTCGGATCTAAACTAGACTTTCTGTGATCGTGAACAAGGAATGGCCACTCAGATATAGGGTATGCCGACTACACATTAGCCCGGATGCTTCTTTCCAAATGAACATAGCTGCGGTATAATATGGAACATACGTTCTTGTTCGATTGAGCATAGATGATGGGAGGAGGATTATCTCTTGTTTCTGAGAAGTGTTGAAATCATGAAAGGGAAGTTCCCGAATGAAGCGGCCTATCCATTTTGTATCCCAGCCTTGCGTGGAGCGAAGTCGATTGCTTTCCAGGGCAACGTCACCTTCTTTGTCGGGGAGAACGGCTCCGGCAAATCCACGATGCTGGAGGCTATCGCTTACCAATGCGGGTTTAATACCGCAGGAGGAGGGAGGAATAATGTTTATGAGGTCGATGCGTCTGACTCCTCCCTGGGCAATTATATCCGGTTATCCTGGATGCCTAAGATAACGAACGGTTTTTTCTTGCGGGCGGAGACGTTCTACCAGTTCGCAAGCCATATTGACCAGATGCCGGAAAGCTTGAAGTATTATGGCGGCCGCTCGCTGCACGCGCAGTCCCATGGAGAGGCATTCCTGTCACTATTCCGGCACCGCTTCGGCAAACGGGCTATCTATCTGCTGGATGAGCCTGAGGCCGCGTTGTCGCCCGCCCGGCAGTTGGCGCTCCTGCGGATCATGAAGGATTTGGAGAAGGAGGCGCAATTCATCGTAGCGACACACTCTCCGATTTTACTGGGCTACCCGGATGCTCAAATATTGAATTTTGATCATACTCCGGTAGCGCCGATCCGCTATGAAGAGACGCTGCATTATATCGTCACCCGACGATTTTTGGAGAACAGAAAGGCGGTGCTGGGCGAGCTGTTTAGCGAGTAGTGTGCTGTGCTCATTATGAACAAGGAAGGGGCTCTATTCCTTCCCAATAGCAGGCAGCTATCATTCAATGGCGGAAAAAGGGGACCTACAGGTTGGAAATTTAATGTTAACATAATCTTACGTTCAGGTTCTTTTAATAATTGTGCTTTACTATAAAAATCGACCCCCCTTAACATAGATCGCTGCCCACAGCATATGGCTGTGGGCAGCGCTGGTTTTATAAGCTAACCGTTCGGACACCGCGGTTAGCTTATTTGTTATGCATAAAAAAGGTTGAAAATAGTTCAACCTTTTGAGAGCGGCTTCCCTCCCCTATAATAACAGTATCTCACGAACGAAACATAGACAGGAGGTAAGCGCATTCATGAGAATCATCTATTTGGATATCGATTCGCTTAGACCGGATCATATGGGCTGTTACGGCTATCATCGGAATACGACCCCTAATATCGATAAAATCGCGTCGGAAGGGGTAAGGTTTAACAGCTGCTACTGTGCCTCTTCTCCTTGCGTTCCTTCACGGGCCAGCTTCATATCCGGACGCTTCGGGATCCATCATGGGGCTTTAACCCATTGGGGACCGGGAGGGGAGTTCCAATATCCCGAAGGGGACGGGCACAGCAGGGAAATTCCGTTCTTTACCCGGTATTTGCGTGAAGCAGGAATGAAAACGGTTACGTTCTCCTCCTTCGGAGACCGTCACCATGCCTGGTGGTATTTTGCCGGCTGGAACGAAGTGCATACCCATTCGCTTAAGGAAGGCAATGAGAATGCCGATGAAGTCAATGCGTCCGTCATTCCATGGCTGAAGCAGTTCGGGAAGGAAGACAACTACTTCCTGCACATTCAGTACTGGGATCCGCATACGTTCTATACCTATCCCATCGAATATATGGAACAGTGGAAGGATGCCCCGGTTAAAGATTTTCCTGATGAAGCCACGATAGCTTCCCAGCAGCAGCACAGCTTCCCGCGGTCGGCTCCGTTCCTGCACTGGGGGGACAAATACCCGGCAACCATGCCCGGCCAAATCGCGAACCGCAGCGATTTCAAGCATGCCGTAGACGGCTATGACGGCGGGATCAGCTATATGGATAAGCATGTCGGGCAGCTATTGGATACGCTGCGCGAATTAGGCATCGAAGATGAGGTATGCTTCATTATAAGTGCCGATCACGGCGAATCGATGGGTGAGCAGGGGATTTACATCGAACATGCAAGCGCTACCGAAGCGGTGCACCATCTGCCGCTGATCATCAAGGCTCCCGGCATGACGAACCCTGGCAAGGCGATTGACGGGTTTGTCTACAATGTGGATGTCATCGCAACAATTGCCGATATGGTCGGTCTGAAGGTGCCTTCCGGCTGGGACGGCAAGTCCTTTCTCCCTGCACTCCAGGGAGAGCATTGGCAGGGCCGAGACTACCTGGTGATGGATCATGCGCTGTATGTTTGTCAAAGAGCCGTGCGCGATGATCGCTGGTACTTTATCCGCACCTACCATCCTGGCCTGTATCTTCATTTTGAGGAAGTCACCTTGTACGACATGGTGAATGACCCTAACCAAACTAAGAATGTAGCGGAGCAGTATCCCGAGATCGTTAAGGAGATGGATCATCGCTTGTCCCAGTGGCAGCACGAGCAGGCCCGCAAGCCGGGCTATAAGGCCGATCCGCTTCAAAAAGTCATCGAGACCGGCCCATGGAAATACTTGACCGTCGACGATTGGGTACGAAGACTGGACCAGAAGGGCTGGCGCGAGGCGGCTAATGAGCTGCGCACCACTTACTGCAGGGAAGCCATTCAGCCGGCTTACGACGGCTAGGACTTTTAAATAACACAGCAGAGCTTTCCGTTGAAAGCTTTAAGCTTTTGATTAATGAAACTGGGCTTCGAAGAAAGCTTCAGGTTGTTGAAAAACCTTGTTTTGTGTGAACATTGCTACATATGTAGGTGGGGTATGCCTTGAAGGAGTTCACGTCCGCCTTTGAAACCCGTGAAAATACCGCTAAATCTAATCACTATTCACGGGTTTCAACAGCTGGGGGCTTTGCGAAGCAAAGCCAGCTTCGGAAGCCTGGCCGGAGGGGCATATCCCACCGGAGTATATTGGCAATAGTTCTAGCCCCATAGGTTTTTCAACAGACTTGAGTTGTCGAAGAAAGCTAGATCTTTCCCAAAGCTCTTAGGAGGTCACATCATGAAAAAATTACCGCACTGGATGCTTACCGTCATCTCCATCGTAGTGGGGATAGCCGTATGGTATCTGCTGTCGGCGATACCGGCCATAGGCGCCATCATTACCAATCCGACCGTAGTCATCGAGACCTTCGTGTCCGAAGCGGCCAGCGGAAGAATGTGGACGAACGTGGGAGCCAGCCTGTTCCGGGTGCTTGGCGGCTTCTCGCTCGGTCTTATCGTAGCGATTCCCGTAGCCTTCCTGATGGGCTGGTACGGTGTCGTTCGCTCGGTCGTGGAGCCATGGATCCAATTTTTCCGTACCATTCCTCCCATTGCCTTGATTCCATTGGTTATCGTGGCCCAGGGCGTCGGCGAGTCCGCCAAAGTCACCGTTATTTTCGTATCGACCTTTCTGGTTATGGTCATTTCGATTTTTCAGGGCGTGCGCAACGTCGATCCGACCTTAATTCGGGCCTCCCGGGTATTGGGAGCGAGAGATAAGGACATTTTCTTTGAGGTCATCGTGCCAGCCTCGTTTCCTTATATATTGGTCGGTGTCCGGCTCGGTCTCGCCGCCGCCTGGACAACGCTGGTAGCTGCCGAGTTAACGGGAGCGAACAAGGGGCTGGGCAACATGATTATGGAGGCGAGCTTGTACTTCCGCATGGAAGTCGTAATTTTAGGCATCATTGTCATTGGCATTATCGGCTTGGCGATGGATAAATTGGTGCTCTTTTTAGAGAGGAGGCTAACCGGATGGCAGGAAGTACGCAACACCTAGAAAAGCAAAGCAATGGAGCAGCGTCGGTGCCGCCCAAAATCGAAATAAGCCAGCTGTCGAAAGTATATAAAGGGAGAACGGGGGATGTTACGGCGCTGCAAAACACCGATTTAACCATTGGTCAAAATGAATTCGTTTGTGTAGTAGGCCCGAGCGGCTGCGGCAAAACGACCCTGCTCAATATTATCGCCGGCCTGGAGGATGCTACATCCGGCTCGGTTAAGGTAGACGGCGTGGAAGTCAAGGGACCGGGCAAGGAACGCGGCGTCGTGTTCCAGCAGTATGCGTTATTCCCTTGGAAGACGGTTCTGAAAAATGTCGAGTTCGGCTTGAAGCTTCGCGGCCTTAACAAGCAGGAACGGAGAGAAACGGCTGAAAAATATTTGGAAATCGTCGGCTTGAAGGATTTTGCCCACGCTTATCCGAAGGAGCTGTCCGGCGGAATGAAGCAGCGGGTCGCTATTGCCCGGGCATACGCGGTGCAGCCGGAAGTACTGCTGATGGATGAACCGTTCGGCGCTCTGGACGCGCAGACGAGAGCACAGCTGCAGGAGGAGCTGCTCAAAACATGGCAGACGGAGAAAAAGACCTGCTTCTTCATCACTCACGACGTCGAGGAAGCCGTCATTCTCGCTCAGAAGGTCATTATTATGAGCGCGCGTCCGGGCCGAATCAAGGAAATTATCGATGTGGACATTCCTTATCCGAGAGATCAAGCGACAAAGCTCGATGAACGTTTTGTTCAGATCAAGAACGAGATTTGGTCCAAGGTGTATCGCGAATATCTGGAAGTGGCAAAATAACCTTATAAAGGAGAGATTCCAATGCTTTTGAAACGGAAATCCATTCCTGTTCTGTCTGCTATTCTCGGTTTGACGCTACTGCTCGGCGCTTGCTCTTCGGGCGGCGGCGGAGGCGGTACGTCCCCGGCTCAGGCCCCTGAGCCTAATAAGCCAACCGGGAAGACGCCTACCATCAACGTGGCTTATATGCCGGATATGAACGGTGCTACGCCTATCGTGATCGGGGAGGAGAAGGGCTTCTTCAAGGAAGCGGGCATTAACGTTAATGCAGTCAAATTTTTGAGCGGACCTCCGGAATTTCAGGCCATGGCTTCAGGCGATATTGATATCGCCTACATCGGACCCGGTGCCACCTTCCTTGCAGCGCAGGGCAAAGGGCATATCATCGATATCGTGAGCCTCGGCAAGAGCGATATGGTATTCGCGACCAAAAAGTCCGGCATCAAGGAATGGAAGGACTTGAAGGGCAAAACGATCGGTGTCCCCAAAGGTACATCCGGCGAAATGGTGCTGAATTTGGGACTGGAAAGAGGCGGTCTTAAGCCTAGCGACGTCAATATCGTCAACATGGATGTAGCGGGAGCCGTATCTGCCTATGTTGCAGGCAAAGTGGATGCCGTTGCCATCTGGTCTCCCTACACGCTGGAAATCGAGAAGCAGGTAGGCAAGGAAAATATGGTGAAGCTCGGGGATAACAGCGACTTCTTCCCGGATTATATTTTCCCGGCAAGCTGGGTTGTGAATCCGAAGTTTTTGCAGGAGAAGCCCGAAATGGTCGAGAGCTTTCTGAAAGCGATTGCCAAAACCACCGATTACAAGCTCAAAAATAAAGACGAAGCGGTAAAAATGACGGCGGCTTATACGCAAGTGCCGGAGGAATCTTTGAGAATGCAGCTCGATGCATTGGAGTGGCTCGATAACAAACGTGTTGCGGATGCATTCAAGGACGGGACCGCAAAAAAATGGTATGAAAACCTGGAGAAGCTGTTCGTGCAGAACGGCAATTTGAAGGAAGTTACACCAGCCGACAAGTTCCTGATGGCGAATCCGTTTCTTAAAGCCGTAGGACAGTAGGATTGAACGTAAAATAACCCCACAAAGCGGGACCTTGGCTTCGAGCAGATTCAGGTGCTTTGCGTAGGGCACGAAATTCCATCATGTCAAAAAAAGGAGGGGAAAGTTCCCCTCCTTCTTGCTATGTACGCCCAGCATGGGCGTCATCTCTACGGTGAAAGTCCGGAATGGGGGCTGGCAAGCGCCTACCATTAGCCAA
>NZ_MZNT01000023.1 GCF_002042965.1 Paenibacillus sp. 32352
GACGACGAGGTAGATAGGTTCGGGGTGGAAGCACGGCAACGTGTGGAGCTGACGAATACTAATCGGTCGAGGGCTTAACCTAGAGTCCCCACAAAGTGAAGCAAAGCGTTGTAGCTTATGCCGATTACTTTGCGGGGAGCCCCGAAACACAAATTGCTCAACAATACGCATGCATTTCGTATCTAGTTTTCAAGGAATAAGCCTTGAGCTGCAAGTCCTTTCTAAGGATGGATATTTTCTAGCAGTAATTTCGAAGGAGTAGCGCTTCGAAAAAAGCGTATGCTTACGAAGTAAGCTTTCTGACGAAAGCTCAGCAATCCTTACGAAGCCAGTTTTGCTAAAGCAAAACTCTTAGTTTGGTGATGATGGCGGAAGGGAACCACGCGTACCCATACCGAACACGAACGTTAAGCCTTCCAGCGTCGATGGTACTTGGACCGAAGGGTCCTGGGAGAGTAGAACGTCGCCAAGCACAAATTGAAACAGTCTTTCTGGATGTAGGTCCAGAAAGACTGTTTTTTGTTTTTCCGTCCGAAAGCATGGTGGGTTATGGGGCGAATAGAACCGATGACGGGGACTGATAATAACTCGTGAAGCTGGTGCCGTCCTTCACTTTGAGCTTATCGGAGGAATACAATGAGACATTATGCGTTAGTACTATGTATAGGTTTCCTTATTATGCTGATCGCTTTTCCGGCCGCAGCGGACGCTAATTCCGAAGTAATGCCGACGGAGTACAGACAGGATCTAAGACAAGCCCCTGCTATGGACGGGGAGGTTGCTCCTCAAGGCTATCGCTCGGGCCGGGGATCGTTTTCCGGGGTAAGAACTCCTGCAGGCAGGGGCACTACGACCACTCCGAACCGTAATCCTGCGAATGTTACTACCAATCCGCGGACCAATCCTCCGACTACAGGGACTCCTGCCCGAGGAGGATGGGGAAGTTTATTCGGCGGCTTCGCGGCAGGGGCCTTAATCGGGAGCTTATTTAATCCGTTTGGATTTATGGGCTTCGGTCCGGGAGCAGGAACACCGTTTTCCTTTATTGGGCTGATTTTTTGGGCTGTTGTGATTTATTTGGTTTATCGGTTGTTTACAAGATCCCGTAGAAACGAATCCTGATTTAGGGAACGATTTTATTGAGCGTAGCAGGATGTGTCCTGATCGTTAATTTTCAAATATCCGTTCTCCATGTGGTGTCTCAATTGAAAGATGAGTACAAATCTGGGAAGCAGGATCCAGACGTGTACAAACATTGCATGGAGAATCAAATCCAAGGATACCCAAGGGAAAAAGCAGCCGCAAATGACAACGGTAACCCATAGCAGGTGAGCGGTCAGATTACGCATGCGATATAGAGCAAAGTAGCTTAATGGAACGTACCCCAGCCAGGGAAGCCGATAAAGAAGTCCCCACTGATGCAGCGGGCGTTTTTCCTTAAAGGTAAAGTATACGTAAATGATGAACGTATGCAAAAGAGGAATCAGTACTGTGCTAATAATCATTGGCAGAGGATTCCATCGTATCAAATCCCAAAGTAATAAAAGACCGGGAATGCACCAGTAAGCTATAAGTAACCAAGGCTTATACCGAATTCGTTGAAGCAGCCGGTAATGATAAACGGTTGATTCCTTTGATAATCGTTGTTCCTTCACTTGATCTCACTCGTCCATTTTCATAGATTCTTTTTTGCAAATACTATATCGGTTATTTTAGCTTGAAATATAAGCGTTTGGAACCATGTACTAGCTTTTTTCATAAAAATAGATCATCCGCGTTTACTTTAAGAGAAACAGGACATACTGGTAGAAAAGAAGAATAGAGGTGAGTTGTGTGGGAGACGCTTTACATGAACCTACGGTGGCCCATAACTGCATCATCTGCGGACAATTAAAGGAAGACGGCATTATGATTATATCCGAATTCATCTGCGAAGACTGCGAGCATGAAATGATCTCAACCGACGTCAGGGATGCCAAATATCCTTTTTTTATCCATCAAATGAGGCAAATCTTTTATAAGAAAAATGCATAGGTTGTCTATGAAACATGAATTCGGCTCTGATGAACGGAATTTTTCCCGTTGGTGAGAGTCTTTTTGTTTGTTACAATAAAGGGTATATCAACTTTTATACGCAAACAGGGAGATTCACAACATGGATAAACAGAGCGCTCCATTATTCGAGCGATTGGTACAGCATTCTCAAGGGAAGCATGTCAGCCTGCATGTTCCCGGTCATAAATCAGGACAAGGCTTGGATGAAGAAGCCAGAGCTTATTACGAATCTATTATGCATCTGGACGTAACGGAAATTACCGGGCTGGACGATCTTCATCATCCGGAGGAAGCGATTCGGGAGGCGCAGCAGCTGGCTGCCGAATGCTTTGGTGCGGAGGAAACCTTTTTTCTAGTAAACGGAAGCACTGTGGGCAATTTGGCCATGATCCTAAGCGTATGCCGCAGAGGAGATTTGCTGCTGGTTCAGCGTGATGCCCATAAATCGGTGATACACGGCCTTATGCTTGCGGGTGCAAGGGCTGTGTTCTTGAATCCTGAGATCGACCCGGCAACAGGGCTCACATTAGGGATTCGCCAGGAGGATGTCCGTCTAGCCTTGCAAAAATATCCCGAAGCGCGTGGGCTTCTTATTACTCGGCCAAGCTATTACGGCACGGCCATTCCTCTAGAAGGGATCGTACAGCTTCTGCATGAATACGACAAGCCTCTGCTCGTGGATGAGGCGCATGGAGCGCATTTCGGATTTCATCCGGCCCTTCCGAAGTCAGCTTTGTCCTGCGGGGCGGATGTTGTGGTACAGTCGACGCATAAGCTGCTTACCGCTATGACGATGGGAGCGATGCTTCACGTGCAGGGGGATCGGATCGACCGGAAGGAAGTAAAGCGCTACTTAACGATGCTTCAAAGCTCAAGTCCTTCCTATCCTCTCATGGCGAGCCTGGACCTAAGCCGCAGACAAATGCATGTACAAGGCATGGAGCTGCTGGAGCAGGGGATTCGTATTGTCGATCAGGTGATGGAGCTGATGAAGGATAATGAACGGTTTGTGCTGCTTCAGCCGGAGCACGATAACGAGATCGTCCGCGATCCGTTCAAACTGATCGTCAAGGACGCGACGGGCTCTTTAAGCGGCTTTGAACTGAAGGATGCCCTGGAAGAGCGCGGATGTTTTGTCGAGCTGGCAGACCCGCAGGCGGTTTTGCTTGTCCTGAGCCTGGCGTCCACGCAAGAGGATGCGCATAGGCTGGCGCAGTCTTTTAAAGAAATAGCCGAATCCAGCCCGCCTGTTAACCAACAAGGGAACGCCAGGCTTACCGCAACCTATTCTGCGATGTCGGGTTTATCGGAGCCGGTATCCTTCGATGAATCGGTGTATCGCCATAAAGGGACGGCGCAAGTGCCTTTGGGGGATGCCATAGGCTTGAGATCCGCAGAGATGATGGTTCCCTATCCTCCTGGAATTCCGGTTCTATGCCCCGGCGAAATTATTTCTTCCGAAGTGGTTCGCTATTTGAAGCAATTGGTTCAGATGGGGGCCCGTATTCATGGATTAATCGACGGCGAAGAGCCGATGCTGTCCGTATTGATATCTTAACTAAATAACCCCACTCGGGAACTTATCTTCCATGCTGAATCAAGTGTTTTGCTGGGAGTCCCCGCTATGTTATGTCTTTCATCCGGAAGTTAGGAAAACAAGCTAGGTATTGCAAGCCAAACAGTATATAATCATAATATCCTTAAGGGTATGCTGAGCCTGCAATCGGGCAATAGTGACCTATTATATGATTGGAGATAACCGAATGCAAAAAGGGTATTTTATAACGGTGGAAGGCGGCGAAGGGGCAGGCAAAACCTCCGTTATCGAACTCATGACTCAATATTTATCCACGCTGGGCCTGGAAATCGTCTCTTCACGGGAACCTGGCGGGATCGACATAGCGGAGCAGATAAGAGCGATTATATTAGATAAAAGCAATACGAAGATGGAAGGGAGAACGGAAGCCCTCCTCTACGCAGCCGCGAGAAGACAGCATTTTGTTGAGAAAATTCAACCGTCCCTGGCTCAGGGGAAGGTTTTCATATGCGATCGGTTTATTGATAGCAGCTTGGCATATCAAGGCCATGCCAGAGGCTTGGGAATGGATGAGGTGCTTACGATCAATCAGTTTGCGATCGAGAATGTATTCCCCGACCTGACGATCTATCTGGATGTAAACCCTGAGGAAGGGTTACGGCGCATTCATGCCCGGAGCGACCGGGAAATCAATCGGCTTGATCTGGAATCATTGGCGTTTCACCAGAAGGTTCGCGAAGGATATTTGATCTTGGCGGATCGATTCCCCGACCGCATCGTACGCATTGACGCTAACGGCGGCATAGACGAGGTTTATGAAAGCGTGAAGGGCTGTCTGGACAGCCGATTCAAGAAAAGCAGCGAAGCCGATTAATTCCGGCATGACGCAATCTTGCAGTCGATTTCGCACACCGCCCGTTATCGTGACATATACTGCCATAGATCGGACAGAAGGCTGCTTTGGGAATGGCGATGAGAAGTTAAATTACGGTTCCCAAAACAGCTTTCCAAAGAGAAAAGCAGGAATCGAATGAACCGGTGTCAAATTAATAAGATATGAACTAATGTATCATTCGACATCATTCTAAGTCATCCATTGCTGCAAGGGTCAACCGAGTCATTTGTAAAAATGTAAAGGAGGGCAATGCCATGAAATTAGTTGTTGCCGTTGTACAGGATAAGGATAGCAATCGGCTTTCGAATGCTCTGATCAAGGAAGGCTTCCGGGCTACCAAGCTGGCAAGTACGGGCGGGTTTCTACGGGCCGGCAATACGACCTTTATGATCGGTATCGAAGACGACCGTGTGAATGAAGTAATGCAGGTTATCAAGTCGAACTGCAAAATTCGTGAACAGATCGTTACTCCTGTATCTCCTATGGGAGGAACGACCGACTCCTATATTCCGTTCCCGGTCGAGGTTCAGGTTGGAGGAGCTGCGGTATTCGTGCTTCCGGTTGAACGGTTTGAGCATTTCTAAATCGGAGAGGCAGGTTGCACTGTGAAAATAAATCCGGGCTGGCGCCCTTTCGGTAAAGAAATTCAACGAAACGAGACCTCAACGCCCCAACAGCTGCAGCAGAAATCGTTCTCAGATATGATGCACCAGCACGACGAAAGGGCATCGCAGGAGCAGCTTCAGCGTATTTTGCAGCAGATTCATCTGCAAGGGGAACGCTTGTCGAGATCGATGACGGTCCGTGAATTGCGCCAGTATAAGCTTCTCGTGAAGCAGTATTTGGAGGAGACGGCACGCCGCGGGGTACAGCTGCGCGATACGCGCGGCTGGGACCGGCGGGGGCGCTCCAAGCGGTACAAGCTTTTGGAGGAGATAGACGAAAAGCTTCTGGCCCTGGCGGACGAGCTGTTAGAAAGTGAGCAGGGAAGAATTGATCTGCTGCATCAAATAGGCGAAATTCGCGGCATGCTGATCAATCTTGCTTTCTAGGTTTGTAAGAATCGGACAATGCAAAGGTCAACACTGACCTCTATATAATAGGAAAGGATAGTACAGGAGCACAATGTCTTTCCAATCCATACCCGGGCAAGAACGTGTCAAACAGATATTGCAGAACAGTTTACGTACAGATAAAGTATCCCATGCTTATATATTTACAGGTCCATCCGGAACTGGCCGTAAGCAGATGGCGCTTGCTTTTGCACAAGCTCTGTACTGCCAGGTGCTGCCGGACGATGCCTGCGGAGAATGTCTCGACTGCCGTAAGGTGGAGCATGGCAACCATCCGGACCTGCATTGGGTCCGCCCAGATGGGGCTTCTATCAAGATTGAGCAAATTCGGGAGCTTCAGAAGCAGTTCTCCTATCGTGCATCCGCTTCCGGGCTAAAGATGTACATTCTGGAAGACGCCGATAAGATGACGGTTCAGGCTGCCAACAGTCTGCTGAAGTTCCTAGAAGAGCCGACCTCCCGTGTCGTCGCCATTCTGATTACTGATAATGGACAGGCCCTGCTTCCGACGATCCGGTCCCGGGCGCAATGGGTTCCCTTTGCTCCTATGAGCCGCGATCGTATGATAGCCGTGCTTCAAGAGGAAGGGCATCCCTCGGTTCTGATTCAAGCGGCGGTTCGGCTGGCTGCAGGTCCCGATGCGGCGAGAGAGCTAATTCAAGGAAATGGGTTTGCAGAAATAAGAAATCTAGTGATACAATTAACAAAGGAAAGTATGTCCCGACTGCCTACGGCGCTTTTGACGGCTCAGCAAAAGCTGGCTAAGTCCGAGCTGACGGAGCAGCTTCCCTTATTCATGGATCTGCTGATTTTATGGCTGAAAGATATGGTGCAGTTAAACATCGGCAATCGGTCCGGGCTCGTATATGCCGATCAAACCGATTGGATGGCAGGATTGGCCTTATCTTACGATATGAAGCATTGGGTGCGGTGTTTGGAGCAAGCAGTCGAGCAGCAGAAAAGACTCCGCTTTCATGCAAACCCGCAGCTGGTGTTGGAAAAAATGTTAATGCAGCTGAAGGGGGTGTAAATTTGTACTCGGTTGTTGGTGTCCGCTTCAAGAAAGCGGGAAAAATCTATTATTTCGACCCGATCGATTTACCGGTGGATAAAGAGAGTGCGGTTATTGTTGAAACGGCTCGAGGGATTGAGTACGGAAAAGTAGTTATCGGGAGACGGACGGTTCAGGAATCCGATGTCGTTCTTCCATTAAAGAAAGTCATTCGCATAGCGGATCAAACTGACGCACAGCTTGTGGAGGACAATAAGAACGCGGCGAAAAACGCATTTGCGCTTTGTCAGGATAAAATAAGGGATCATCAGCTCAAAATGAAGCTGGTTGACGTTGAATATACATTTGATCGCAACAAAATCATTTTTTATTTTACAGCCGAAGGAAGAGTCGATTTCCGGGAGCTGGTGAAAGATTTGGCCGGAGTCTTCCGGACCCGCATTGAGCTTAGGCAAATCGGCGTTCGAGACGAAGCCAAAATGCTGGGAGGTATCGGTCCTTGCGGGCGCATTCTTTGCTGCTCATCCTTCCTGGGGGATTTTGAGCCGGTATCCATCAAGATGGCAAAAGACCAAAATTTATCGTTAAATCCGACAAAAATTTCCGGGCTTTGCGGCCGGTTAATGTGTTGTTTGAAATATGAGCACGATAACTATGAAAGTGGTAAAGAGGATATGCCGCGCGTAGGAAGCGAAGTCATTTCCTCCCTGGGCAACGGCCGTGTCGTATCGCTAAATATTAACGAGCGTACCGTAAAAGTGCAGATTTATGAGCTCGGTAAAGTCATGGAGCTATCCTTTGACGATGTAGTGGAGCAGCAGCTTTAACGGTTGTTAGCTTTCTTGAGGTGAATGTGTGGATAAAAGAGACGTTTTTGTTCAAATTGAGCAAATCGAAGAACAGATGGGTGCTATCTACTCCGAGCTGGGGCTGATGAAAAAGCAAATTATCGAGCTCCTCGAGGAAAACAAACGCTTGAGCATAGAAAATCAGCAGCTGCGCAAGCTGCTAAAGAAGGATGCGGAGCCACCTGTTGAAGTACCCCATATTCATGTCACCGCCGCACAGGCCAAGGAGCTTACAGGTGAGGGGTACGACAATCTGGCCCGCCTGTACCACGAAGGCTTCCACATCTGTAATGTCTACTACGGTCATTTGCGTACGGAAGGCGATTGTTTGTTTTGCTTATCGTTTTTAAATAAATAAAAAAACCGCCGTAGGGAGCAAGCTTCTCTACGGTTTTTTTCAAGAAAGAGGAAGCGTGCGCTGATGGAAAAGGTACCTTTGCAGCCTAGTGAAAGACTAGACGATTTATTAACGAATGATCTGAAAATCATCCAAAGCGATGAAGTGTTCAGCTTCTCGATGGATGCGGTGTTGTTAGGCAGATTTAGCTATGTTCCGCCGAGGGGAAGGATGGTCGACCTCTGTACGGGGAACGGAGTGATTCCCTTGCTGCTGTCGACGCGCACGAAGGCTTCGATCGTTGGCGTAGAGATTCAGGAGCGGCTCGCGAATATGGCGGAGCGCAACGTCCAGCTGAATGATTTGGATCACCAGATTCAGATTATTCACGGGGATTTGCGCACGATTCATCAGCAGCTGGGGAACGGGACCTTCGATGTAGTGACCGTGAACCCGCCATATCTTCCCGTTCCGAACGGGGAGCAAAATGGGAATGAGCATGTGGCGGCTGCACGGCATGAGGTGTTCTGTACGCTTGAGGATGTCGTCAGAACCAGCAGCAGGCTGGTGCGCAGCGGAGGCCGCGTAGCGATGGTGCACAGGCCCAGCCGGTTAGTCGAAATTTTTTGCACGATGCGTCAGTATAAACTGGAGCCCAAAAGAATCCGGTATGTACACCCGCGTGCAGGCGAAGAAGCGAATATGGTGTTGATTGAGGCGCTCAGAGACGGGAAGCCGGAGCTTAGGACGCTGCCGCCGCTGATCGTATATAAAAATAAAACGGACTATTGTGACGAGCTGATGGAGATATATTACGGCAAGCGTGACGAGCTCATCCAGCCGACCGTTACATAGTGAGGGACTAACGTGGACATTCAGAAAAGCTATCAGCAGGATCATGGAGCAGGGAAGCTGTATCTGGTCGGAACACCGATCGGCAACCTGGAGGATATGACGTTTCGTGCGGTGCGCATTTTAAAGGAAGTGCAGTGGATCGCCGCAGAGGATACGAGACAGACACGCAAGCTGCTAACCCATTTTGATATCGCAACACGGCTTGTAAGCTACCACGAGCATAATAAGCATGCAAGCGGGCCCGAGCTGATTCGTCTTTTGCAAACAGGCGAAGACATTGCGCTTGTCAGTGATGCAGGGCTGCCTGCCATTTGCGATCCGGGAGCGGATCTGGTTCGACAAGCTATCGACGCAGGAATAGCGGTTATACCCATTCCAGGCGCCAACGCGGCCTTATCGGCCTTGATCGTATCGGGGCTATCGACAGAACGTTTCACCTTTCTGGGCTTTTTGCCGAGAGACAGAAAGCCGCTGCAGCAGGAGCTTGAATCGCTTAAGCAAAGGAACGAAACGATGCTGTTCTATGAATCCCCTCATCGCATAATGAAGACGCTGGAAGCGATGCTGGAGGTATGGGATCCGGAACGGCAAATGTGCCTGATGCGGGAGCTGACCAAGAAATACGAGGAAGCGGCAAGAGGGACGATCCGAGAATGCTATGAGCTGCTGCAGGAGCATCCTCCCCAGGGAGAATACTGCATCGTCGTACAGGGCAGCACCGATTCGGAGAATGAAGCTTCGGACGCCTGGTGGGAAGGCTTCAGCCCGGAAGAGCACGTCGAGCATTATACGACTCAAGGGCTTGACCGCAAGGAAGCGATAAAACGCGCGGCAGCGGACAGACAGATACCGAAGCGGGAGCTGTACAATTATTTGCACCAAAAGTAGATCGCGAATGCGGAAGCGGCGAAATCAGCCGGTCGGCTCATTGCCGGATCGGCTGATTTTTTATTGGCTTACGCAGGCCGTACAAGCCCGTCGATGATGTGCCCGTGCTTTCCCGCCGCCAAACTGTAGAAATGGAGGCTTGGCGGAACTTTTGTGACATGTTCTTTCTATTATAATAGGTGACGCTAACACAAATAAAAACGGAAAAAAATCCCCAATCTCATGAAATTTCATGGATTGGGGAATAGAGGAGATATGAAAAAGGTTAGAATTACCTTAGTAAGAAGTGCTATCCTTATTATAACCTATTTTTCTTATTTTGTCACAGGTATTGGCATTTCCGATAAACATTCGTGACAAACAATTTTACCTTTGAAATAAGAGACGTTTTCTGCATTGCCACAGAAAATGCAGGCCGGCTCATATTTCTTCAGCATGATGCGCTCACCGTCGACATAGATTTCCAAAGCGTCTTTTTCGCCGATGCCCAATGTTCTGCGAAGCTCGATAGGGATAACAACACGTCCCAGCTCGTCAACCTTTCTAACAATACCAGTAGATTTCATCATATATAAAAGTCCCCTCTCGAATTAGATAAATCGTCATTATTCGACAATATTCTTAAGATTTATGATACCAACCATTCCCAAAATAGTCAACTAGAAAATTGCATTTTTTGCCGTTAAAATATGGTAGTCTATCCTTCTACTTCAATATAAAACAGAGTGGCTGCTGAAAAACCTTGCAAATATGCACCTTTTCTATAGACACCAAACATAGTATTATGAATATATTCCATACTAAAGAAAAATTTAGAAGACATATTCTGTTCACATTTGGAAGTTTCATACGACAAAGTTCGACAAAATCATCATTTTCCTGCTCATTCCGTGTCGAAAATACAAGAAGCTTTAGGGAGGTTACGCATCATGTCGAGTCCTTTACAGGAAGAAAAGGTATTCAAAGACCCGGTACATAAATACATCTACGTGCAGGACCAAACGATTTGGGATCTGATTAACACCAAAGAATTTCAACGCCTCCGTCGTATACGACAGCTCGGCACTTGCTTCCTGACGTTTCACGGCGCCGAGCACAGCCGATTTTCCCATTCCCTCGGGGTTTACGAAATCACGCGCAAAATCATATCGCAATTCGAACGAAACGGCTATGAGGATTGGCCGCGGGAGGAGCGGCTGCTCTCCTTGTGCGCGGCCCTTCTGCACGATGTCGGACACGGCCCCTTTTCCCATTCGATTGAAAAAACGTTCGGGACCCATCACGAGGAATGGTCCTGCCGGATCGTTCTTGGAGATACCGAAGTGAACAAGGTGCTTAAGCGCATATCCCCCACTTTTCCACAAAGGGTGGCCGGGGTTATCGCCAAAACGTACAAGCAGGAAATCGTCGTCAGCCTCGTCTCGAGCCAGCTGGATGCAGATCGGATGGACTACTTGCTCCGCGACGCTTATTATACCGGTGTCAATTACGGGACGTTCGACCTGGAACGCATTTTGCGGGTGATGAGACCGTTTCAAGGCCACATTGTCGTGAAAGAGAGCGGCATGCATGCTGTCGAGGATTACTTGATGTCCCGGTACCAGATGTATTGGCAGGTATACTTTCATCCTGTTACCCGCAGCGCGGAGGTTATTCTGCATAAAATTTTTGAAAGAGCGAAACAGTTATATGAAGAAAACTATTCTTTCTCGTTTATGCTGCCGCCGCTCTTAAGCCTGTTCCGGGGGACATTGTCCATACAAGAGTTCCATTTGCTCGATGAAGCCTTTATGCAGACGGTGCTGATGCAGTGGACCAACGAGCAGGATGCCATTCTGGTTGACTTGTGCTCTCGCTTCCTTAACCGCAAGCTGTTTAAGTATGTCATGCTGGAGAGGATCGACGCGCTTCAAATAGAGCGGCTGCGCGATACGATGCGGGCTCTGAATCTGGATCCGTCCTTCTACCTCGAAATTGATTTCCCGTCGGATCTTTCGTATGATGTGTATCGGCCGGGAGTCCATGACGAAAAATTGCCGATTTTGCTGCTGGACCAAAAGCATACGTTGACGGAAATTTCGCGCAAGTCGGAAATTGTCCGATCCATCAGCGGCATTCATATGGGGAAATATCATCTGTATTTCCCGGAGGAGCTCTTATCCGCTGATCCGGGCTCCATTCATCCGGAGCACCGCAAGCTGCTTGGCATGGAATAAAAGCTCGTCTATCGAACCGCAAGGACCAAATTGAACTTACATATGAAGGAGTTAATTGCCGCTATGCTGATAGACACGCACACCCATTTGAACGCCCCTCAATTCGATGACGATCGACATGAGGTTATCCAACGGGCATTAGAAAGCGGAATCAGTCGAATCATCAATGTCGGATTTAATCGCGAAACGATCCCTACCTCGATTGCGCTTGCCGAGCAATATGACTTTATTTATTCAACCGTCGGATGGCATCCCCAAGATGCCAAAGATATGATGCCGGGCGATCTGGAATGGATCGAAGAGCTGTGCAAGCACGAGAAGGTGGTCGCCATCGGAGAGATAGGCTTGGATTATTATTGGGATACCTCTCCCAAGGATGTACAGGATCGAGTATTTCGGGAACAAATCCGTCTGGCCCGCAAGCTGGGTATGCCTATCGTGATCCATAACCGGGACGCACACCAAGACATTATCCGGGTTCTTCGAGAAGAGAAGGCTTCGGAGGTCGGCGGCGTCATGCATTGCTTCTCCGGCAGCTGGGAGACGGCCAAGATGTGCCTCGATATGAACTTTTACATCTCCTTCGGCGGCCCTGTCACATTCAAAAATGCCAAGCAGCCCAAAGAGGTGCTGGAGAAAGTTCCGCTGGACCGTTTATTGGTTGAAACCGACGCGCCTTATTTGACTCCGCACCCCTATCGAGGGAAAAGAAATGAAACCGCATATGTGAAATTAGTCGCAGAAACCGCTGCACAAATCAAGGGGTTAACCCTGGAGGAGCTGGCTCACGCGACTACGAAAAATGCAGTTACATTGTTCGGATTACGGTGAAATAAAAGGGGGGTTGGGACAGCCCTATTTTCGTCGAAAACGTGAAAACGAGAGAAAAACAATCCAAAAAATACGTCAAGTTGAGAAATACATGGGTTATGCTCAAGAAATCGATCAAAAAAATCGGAATTGAACAAAAACGGACCTTTTTTGCCGAGTTTGTATACTTTACAACTTTATATCCGACAGCGTAAACTCAATATTAACTTAATACGATTACCAATTTTCCATTATCGCTGAGTTTCCGTAAGGGAAACGGGGGAACCGCAAAAGGCCAGTCTTGATTTGAAAATAAGGCTAAGGTCACATTTTCTGGGGTGAGTCTTGGATGGGTAGATGTTTGTTTACCCGGATCCAAGTAGGGCGACTCTCAAGTCCGAATCCGTCAGCTAACCTCGTAAGCGTTAAGAGAGAGGTATGATTGTCGTGTGCTTTATTTCATTACTGATGAAATAACCTAAAGTCACGGGAAGAGTCCTCTTTCCGTGACTTTTTTTGTTCTCCCGTCATTGTGATAACTATCCGACAACATAATCATTACCTACAGCCAAGAGGAGGTGCTGGCCGCACGCAGGAGAAACGATATGGATTGCTAGTTGCAGCCCTTAGTTGACCGCACAGGAGAAGCTTAATCGGGCAGAACAAGTGTTCGATGAAGTCTTCCGTGCTTCCAGGATGCGTTGGACTCAACGGTCATGGAGGCTGTTCCTGGGGGAAAGAACGTCGTTAGGCGTTGTTCTTTATTAACCAACAGATTGCAAAACTTAACCATAGTCGCGTCAGATCAATCATGCGTAACACTCGACGGCGGGGCTTTGAAGGAGGACCGAACTAGTGGGAGCTATTCAACACGAGCAAACCCATGTAAGACGATCATCCAGCATGTCCTTCGCATTGCGATGGAGGCATGAAAACTTGCGTTTGATATCGATCATAGCAATTATTTCATTCGCGTTGACTTTCATGTTTTTATTAATGTTATACGGTACGGCTACCAAGAAGGTGACCGTAGTCGTGAACGGAGAAGAAACCGTTGTTTACACTAAGCAATGGGATTTGAAGCATTTACTGGATGAGCAAGGCGTCACTGTAGGAGAGCATGATCGTCTCTCTGCAGCGCTGGATTCGAAAGTAAAATCCGGGGACCGGATTACGATCGAGCATGCAAGGCCGATTCAGCTGACGGCTGACGGAGAAACGAAGACGCTGTACACGGTGCAAAAGACGGTGGGCGGCGCATTGAATGATTTACAGGTTCAGGTAGGAGAGCTTGACAAGGTAACCCCTGTCGTGGATGCCGAGCTGCCTGACAGCGGTGAGATTCAAATCGTACGGGTAACCAAAGAGGTTGAAGAGGTTCAAGAAAAGATAGCCTATGACGTTGTGAAAAAGAACGACCCTCAATTGGTAAAAGGCAAGGAGCAAGTGGTGCAGGAAGGCCAGGAAGGCCTGGTTGTGAAGAAAAAGGAAAAGATGTACGAAGACGGTAAGCTTGTATCCGAAGAAGTAGTGGACCAAAAGGTTCAATCAGAGAGCGTCAATAAAATTGTCGCAGTAGGCACCAAAAATCCGGTTGTTGTATTATCGGCATCATCGCCAAATCTACAGGAAGTAACAAAAGGCGGAGTTTCCTTCGGCGTCAAGCAGGTCATTAACAATGTGACATTGACCGCTTATTCAGCGGGCGCTGCTTCGACAGGAAAGAGTACAGAGCATCCGCAGTACGGACTTACGTCTACAGGCACGAGAGTAACGGAAGGTCGCACAATTGCAGTGGATCCCAAGGTGGTTCCGCTGGGCTGGTGGGTTTATATTGACGGGCTTGGATTCCGCAGAGCGGAGGATACCGGAAGTGCAGTCAAAGGAAACATTATCGATGTGTATTTTGACAGCAACGATTATGCCAACCGATTTGGCTTGAAGCGCGGGTATACCGTTTATGTGATTGGACCCAAGAAACCAACCGCGGACTAAGGACCTGCAATTGGGGAAGACTCATTATATATATGCTAAAGGAAGAGAAGAGGGCTACCTCTTCTTTTTTATGTGATCAGGGCAAGTTCACGCGGGCAGGCTTCGTCATCACTTGAAAGTGGCGGGAACAAAGGCTAGTATAAAGAAAGCCGTATGGATGATCCTGGTATAGGGTGAAGGAAGGTAAGCAAGATGATCAAAGAAATTATAGTGGTAGAGGGCAAAGACGATACAACCGCCATCAAAAGAGCCGTAGAAGCCGAGACCATAGAAACGGGCGGCTCCGCGATTAATAAAGACGTTATCCGGCGCATCAAGCTGGCTCAGCAGCGCCGCGGCGTCATCATATTGACGGACCCCGACCATGCGGGCGAGCGCATCCGTAAAATCATTACGGCGCAGGTGAAGGGCTGTAAGCATGCTTTTATCACTCAGGAAGAGGCGACGGCCAAAGGGGACATCGGGGTAGAGAATGCTTCGGTTGAGGTCATCCGCAAGGCTCTTGCGAATGTAAGAACCGATTATGAGGCTGAAGAGTCGGACATTACTTGGGAGGACTTGATTGACGCCGGCTTGATCGTCCATCCGCAAGCTGCTGCCCGTCGTATGGAAATGGGCAAGCATTTGGGTATCGGGTACTGCAACGGAAAGCAATTTTATAACCGCTGCCGAATGTTTCGAATTTCCCGCGAGGAGTTCGCGGAGGCATGGAAGCAGCTTGAGAAAAAAGAGGGCGAATCATGACAAATATCCATTTCAATATGCAGGAGGACATTGCCTCCCCCAAAAAAACGAAAGAGCTTCTTCAGAGGCATGGCTTTACGCTGAAAAAAAGCTTGGGTCAAAACTTTTTGATCGATCCGAATATATTAAATAAAATCGTTACCGCCGCAGATCTGGATACTTCCAAAGGAGCACTGGAGATTGGTCCCGGGATCGGTGCTTTAACCCAGCAGCTGGCCAAAATCGCAGGCGGCGTTGTTGCCGTCGAGATCGATCGGCGACTGCTCCCGCTATTGGAGGAGACCCTGTCGGCCTATCCGCATGCGAGCGTCGTCCATGGCGACGTACTGAAGGTCGATTTGAAGGAATTGTTTGAACAGCATTTCTCGGCATTCTCCAAAGTAAGTGTGGTCGCCAATTTGCCGTACTACATCACGACGCCGATTATTATGAAGCTGCTTGAGGAAAAGCTTCCGCTGGAGAACATTGTCGTTATGATCCAGAAGGAAGTGGCGGAGCGAATGTCGGCCAAGCCGGGAGGCAAGGATTACGGCAGCTTGAGCATTGCGGTGCAGTACTATTGCGAGCCTGAGATTGTTACGATCGTTCCTCATACGGTATTCATTCCTCAACCGAATGTCGATTCGGCCGTCATCAAGCTGAAGGTTCGGAGCGCGCCTCCTGTGACGGTGACGGACGAGTCCTTCTTCTTCGAGGTCGTTCAGGCTTCTTTTGTGCAGCGCCGTAAAACGATCTATAACAACCTGGCTTCGCGGTTCTTTACCAAAGAGACGAAGACCCAGCTGGAGGCTATTTTGCAAGAGGCGGGCATCGAGCCTTCCCGACGGGGAGAAACCTTGTCGATCGAGGAATACGCTCGTCTGAGCGACTGCTTGCTCCGTGCACGTGGGAGCGAAGCATCGGCAACGTGATTGCGGATTTCATGAAAGGATAGGCTTGATAATCACCAAATGCCTATTGACGCCATAGGATACACGAGGAGGCGATTTGGCCATGAAACAGGGAGACCTCGTTATTCGTAGATCCTATGGCGGTGATATCATATTTAAAATTCAGGATATTATGCAGAATCAGGCTATTCTGCGTGGTGTGGATTACAGGCTGCTGGCCGACGCACCGCTTTTTGACCTGATCAAGGCGCCGCTGGATCCGTACCAGTACACGATCAATACCACCCGGCCGTCATGGATGGAATCCATGCGTCGGGCAAGAGAGAATCAAACGGAAGCCCCCCAGGCATACGGGGCGGTAGGAACTGCCGGTAATCCGACTCCGGTATATTTTGAAATGCCGGGGAAGGTGCTGCATTTGGACGGCGATCCGATGTATTTGCGCAAATGTATGAACCTGTACGGTGAATTAAGAGTCCCCGCAGAGGGATACTATGTACCGGAGCCTCAGATGGCGGATGCCATGTACCGTTTACTGCCCCAGGTAAAGCCGGATATTGTGGTCGTGACCGGCCATGACGGCATTCTGAAGCATCGCAGAAACGGCGACGTGACGCATCTGAGCAACTATAAGAACTCCTACCATTTTGTGAATGCCGTCAAAATAGCAAGGCAGTATGAGAAAAATAAGGATACCTTAACGGTCATCGCAGGCGCTTGCCAATCCCATTTTGAGGCGATTATGCAGGCCGGAGCTAATTATGCCAGCTCACCGGCCCGGGTGCTGATTCATGCATTAGATCCGCTCTGTGTGGCGGTTAAGGTAGCCTATACGCCAATAAGGGACACGGTCAATATAGTGGATGTCATAGGACTGACTCACAGCGGACTGGAAGGGCTTGGCGGTGTGGAGTCTCGGGGCAGCTACCGTAGAGGCGTTCCCACTATGCAAAAAATGACTCCTAAAGAAGCGCCATAAGGCGCTTTTTTGTTTTTATATGACAATTTTGTGAACGGTAATGAGGGGGATTCCTCGAAAAAGTCGCTGGAATAAGGAAAAATCCCGTTGACAACCGCTCGACATGGCTGATATAATATTTGTTCTAATTTGACATACTACCTCTATTGGGTTATAATTAACAAGGAAAGAGGTGGTAGTGGTCAATGGCTAAAAACGCGCTATTGGAGATCAAACGCAGTTTGGAACCTCATGTCGGACAGAAAATCATGTTAAGAGCAAACGGCGGTCGCCGTAAAACGATCGAACGCTCCGGTGTATTGGAGGAAACCTACCCTTCCGTTTTTATTGTGAAGCTTGATCAGGAACAGAACGCTTTTAAGCGCGTTTCCTATAGCTACGCAGATATACTGACTGAGTCAGTTGAGGTCATGGTTTGTAACGATGATGGACAAGTACGTATCACTATACAGCAATAAAGGGGTTACTTGAACGGCATGCTCTGACAAACAGAGTGTGCCGTTTTTGGTAAGTGAGCCTTCGTCTATCCGGACTGCATGAATAAGCGGCGGCCGGGTATACTACGGTTATCTTACCTGAAAAGGAGTGTTCGCGTATGGCACGCAGAAGAAAGGGAGTCATGTCGGAACAATTCAAATACGAGCTCGCCAAAGACCTGGGATTTCACGATACGATACAACGTGAGGGCTGGGGAGGTATACGTACCAAAGATGCGGGCAACATGGTAAAGAGAGCGATTCAGATTGCCGAGCAATCGATTTCGAAGCAGCCGCCGAGAGGTTAAATAACGGTTCTAACGGAAGCTGGAGCACGCGAAGCGCTGCTTTAGCTTTTTTTTGTTTCTTTTTTGTTATAGTATTAGGGAATAGACTAGAGCTGCAAAGAAGGTGTCCTATGAAAGTATTTGAAAAAGCGCCGGCCAAAATCAATTTGTCGTTGGACGTCCTGCGGAAGCGGGAAGACGGTTACCACGAGGTAGAGATGGTGATGACGATGGTGGACCTTGCAGACCGGATTGAAATGCAGGAGCTTCCACGTGATACGATTATCATCTCCAGTCAAGCGGGGTATATCCCTCTGGATGAAAAGAACTTGGCCTTTCAGGCAGCCAAGCTCATCAAGGACCGTTATGATGTAAAGCAGGGTGTTTACATACATTTGGATAAAAAAATACCGGTAGCTGCAGGTCTTGCGGGCGGTAGCAGCGACGCGGCAGCTACGCTGCGGGGACTCAACCGGTTATGGAAGCTTAACATTCCTTCGGAGGAGCTTCAGCGCTTGGGAGCGGAGCTGGGATCCGATGTGCCCTTCTGCGTTACAGGGGGTACAGCTATTGCGCGAGGGCGCGGCGAGAAGCTGGAACCGATCGAGTCTCCTCCTCAGTGCTGGGTTGTTTTGGCCAAGCCCCCTATCAATGTATCCACTTCGGAAATTTATGGAAAATTGAAAGCCAATGCGATTCAATCGCATCCTTCCACGGAACGCATTGTCCAAGCGATTCGGAATAAAAGGTTCGATCTGTTATGCGAAAACCTCGGCAATGTGCTGGAGGAAGTGACACTGGATTTATACCCGGAGGTTCGCCAGCTGAAGGATTGCATGATGCGGCTTGGGGCGGACGGAGTCCTGATGTCGGGCAGCGGGCCGACTGTATTCGGATTAGTATCCAAAGAAGCCAAAGTCCCAAGGATTTATAACGGCCTTCGCGGCTTTTGCAAGGATGTTTATGCCGTCCGTATTTTAACATGATCGGTTTGTGTTAGTTATATGTAAGAATAATTTGCATCGATCTCTTGAATAAATACGGATAAAAATGATATATTCACTATATATTATTCGGATTTTTGTGTATTTTCATGAAAGATCTTACAGTGCTGGCGGTTCATCGTACATAAGCACGAAGAAGAACGTATGTTACCTCTGGCCGGGGTCTCTTCACTGGGGGCCGGCAGAGGGCTATCTCAAAGGGGGCATTCAGATGAAAAAGTTAAAAAGAAGCGCAAGGTTGGTCGAGATGACCCAATACTTGCTTTTCCGCCCCCATACCCTGATTCCTTTAACGACATTCGCGGACAGATATAATTCGGCTAAATCTTCGATAAGCGAAGACTTGGCAATCATTAAAGAGGTGTTTGAGGAAGAAGGGCTTGGCGAGCTGATGACGCTGGCCGGAGCAGCCGGTGGCGTCAAGTTTATTCCGAAGGTGACCAAGGCGGCCTCGTTGCAGTTTATTCAAGGCATCTGCCGTCAGCTGGAGCAGCCGGAGCGAATATTGCCGGGCGGTTATATGTATATGTCCGATATTATGGGACAGCCGATGATATTGAACGAAGTAGGGAAAATGTTTGCTACGGCCTTTGCCGGGAATGAAATCGATGTCGTCATGACGGTAGAAACCAAGGGGATTCCGCTGGCTTATGCTACGGCATCGTTCTTGAATTTGCCTGTTGTCATCGTGCGCCGCGATAACAAAGTGACGGAGGGCTCCGCCGTCAGCATCAATTATGTTTCGGGCTCGAACAAGCGGATTCAGACGATGTCGCTTTCCCGCAGAGCCTTGAAGGAAGAATCCAAGGTGCTCATCATCGATGACTTCATGAGAGTGGGCGGAACAGTGCACGGGATGATGGACCTGTTGAAGGAATTTAATGCTACGGTCAAAGGTGTAGGCGTTTTCGTGGAATCCGGAGAAGTGGAGGAGCATTTGGTGGAGGATTACATTTCTCTCGCCAAGCTGTCTGCCGTTGATCCGAAGACAAGACAAATCACCGTAGAACCGGGAAACTATTTCAGTGACGGAGAGTGAATACAATGACATTAAAAACCATTGCAACGACAGAGGCCCCAGCGGCCATCGGACCTTATTCGCAAGCCATTCAATTCGGCAGCCTGCTGTTTACTTCCGGACAGATTCCGTTAAATACGGACGGGCAAGTGGTGAGCCAGGATATTGAAGAGCAAACGCACCAGGTATTCCGGAATTTGCAGGCGGTGTTATCCGCAGGCGGCTCCTCCTTCAGCCAGGTGATTAAAGCAACGGTGTTCATCAAGGACATGAACCAGTTTGCCAAGGTCAACGAGATCTACGCATCGTACTTCGGTGACCATAAACCGGCCCGCTCTACGGTCGAAGTAGCCCGTTTGCCAAAGGATGTCCTTGTCGAAATTGAACTGATAGCGACGACCAGTGTCGAAATTTAATAAATTAATCAAATATTTATAAAATTATACATTTTTGATTAAAAAAAAGAAGGATTTTGCCCTAAAATGTGGAATTTTATATCCCAAGTCTCCTAGATGGAAAAAGGTGGTGAACACTAATGCAGATTACAGACGTTAGACTCCGTCGGGTTAATTCCGAGGGAAGAATGAAAGCCATTGCTTCCATTACCATCGACAACGAATTTGTGGTTCACGACATTCGTGTGATTGACGGTAACAACGGCATGTTCGTCGCAATGCCAAGTAAGCGCACACCAGACGGGGAGTTCAGGGATATTGCACATCCGATCTCTTCCACAACTCGTGAGAAAATTCAAGCCGCTGTTTTGGCTGAATACGATCGAGCAGCAACGGAGGAAGAAGTAATCGTTGAAGGGGCATAATTCAGCTGAGAGAGGGCCGAGAGAGGCTCTCTTTTCTTTTTGCATGAATTCAGATATATTGGGTTGAGGGACCACGTTCATGAATATGTTTGGCTGGGATGGTCCCAAGCGGGAACGTCCTTTCGAAGGTTTTTTTAGTGAGAAATCGCAGTCTCCTCTTGAAGGAGCCTCTCTTTTACTTGTTTTCATAAGTATAGTTGGTTAGCATGGAAGTAGAAGTTTCATAGACATAATAGGGATAACAAAGGAGTGGACTGGATTGAACGTGATGGGGATTGTCCTGGCGGCAGGACAAGGCAAACGTATGAAATCGAAGCTGTACAAAGTGCTTCACCCGGTATGCGGGAAGCCGATGGTAGGCCATGTTGTTACCGTGCTGGAGCAGCTGCAAACGCAAAGAACGGTTGTCGTGGTAGGCCATGGGGCTGAATCCGTTAAGGCATACCTTGGAGACCGCGCCGAATATGCGCTGCAGGAGCAGCAGCTGGGTACGGGACATGCCGTGCTGCAGGCTAAGGAATTGCTAGGAAACGAGGACGGGTTAACCGTCGTGCTATATGGCGATACGCCGCTTGTAACGACAGAGTCCGTACAGGAAATGATCCGTGTCCACCAAGAGAAGGGCGCTGCCGCAACGGTGATGACGGCTATCTTTGACAATCCGTTCGGGCTGGGGCGCATTATCCGCGACGCCCAGGGGCGTGTTTCCCGAATCGTGGAGCAGAAGGACTGCAATGCGGAGGAACGGGAAATTAAGGAGATTAACTCCGGAATGTACTGCTTCACTAACCGAAAGCTGTTTGATGCTCTTTCCAAGGTGAAGAATGATAATGCGCAGCAGGAGTATTACTTGACGGACGTTATCGGGATTCTGGTGAATGAAGGGGATATCGTGGAGGCTTACTGTACGCCGGATGCGATGGAGACGCTCGGAGTAAATGACCGGGTGGCGCTGTCGGAAGCGGAACAGCTGATGAAGTCAAGGATCAACCGCGGTCATATGCTCAATGGGGTTACGCTTATCGATCCGGCGAATACGTATATTGAAGCTGATGTGCAAATCGGTTCGGATACGGTCATTTTGCCCGGAAGCGTGCTGAAAGGGCACACCGTGATCGGTGAGGATTGCATCATCGGCCCTCAAGCGGATATTACGGATTGCAAGCTCGGCAATCAGATCCAAGTGAAGCATTCGGTTCTTTCCGAAGCTGAGGTCGGCGACGGCACGGCCATCGGTCCGTTCGCTTATTTGCGTCCGGGCTCCAAGCTGGGCTCCAACGTGAAGATCGGAGATTTCGTGGAAATCAAAAACGCGAAGCTGGACGATGATGTGAAGGTATCCCACTTGAGCTATATCGGCGATGCGGTCGTCGGCAAGAACGTCAACTTTGGCTGCGGAGCGATTACGGTCAACTACGACGGCTTCAATAAACAGCTTACCGAAGTAGAGGAAGATGCGTTTATCGGCAGCAACGTCAATTTGATCGCACCGGTCAAAATTGGAAAGGGCGCCTATGTCGTGGCCGGATCGACCATTACGCATAATGTCGAAGCGAATGATTTGGCGATTGCCAGAGAACGTCAGGTGAATAAATCCGGCTATGCCGAGAAGCTGCGCAATAAATTTCGCGCGAAGAAACAGCAATTGAAGAACGACAAGTGATTGGTTTTTTCCTTATTTGGGTAAAGTAAGAATAGGCAGGCTATTTCCTGGACCCAAATGAAGGAGGATTCACCCAATGGAAGCTACATTGAAAGCGGAAGTCCGCGGTACCAATACCAAATCAGAACGTAAAGGTCTGCGGGCAAAAGGAAAGATTCCGGCGGTTGTGTACGGAAGCAAGGTGACCAACACGCCTATCGCTGTAGATGAAAAAGAGCTGCTGGCACTGCTGCGCTCCAATCCTCACGCCATCATTCAGATGGAGCTGCCGGATTCGGGCAAGCAGCCCGTGATGATCAACGAGGTTCAGCGAGATGCCATTTTGAAAAATGTGCTTCACGTTGATTTTCACCAAATTAACATGGACGAACCGGTTACGACAACCGTGCGGCTCGACTTTACCGGAGAGCCTGTCGGCGTAAACATGGGCGGTATTCTGCAAATTCAGCATCATGAGATTGAAATTCGCTGCTTGCCAACTCATATCCCTGCTTCGATTGAAGTCGATATTAGCGGGCTGGAGATCGGCGGCAGCATGCTGATATCGGATCTGAAGGTGGACCCGTCTATTGAGATCAAGTCCATCGCCAATGATGTATTGGTTACCGTGCTGGCGCCTCAGAAAGAGGATCTTCCTGCCGATACGGAGGAAGAAGCAGAGCAAAAGGCGGAGGCCCAGGCCGAGGCGGCTCAGAACCATGCGCAGGAAACGGTGTAACGTTAGTTTGGTGGGGAGTTCTCCCTTGTTTGCGGAGCGTGTCGAACGCGTGTTCGATGCGCTCCTTTGTCACGTTTGGCGTCTTCCTGCTAAGCAGATAGCTTCTACAGCATCACTTGGTTACATCAGCTGGAGTGGGAAGGGGAGCAATGAAAATGAAATGGTTTGTCGGATTGGGCAACCCGGGCAAGCAGTATGAAACGACCCGGCATAATATCGGTTTTATGGCATTGGACCGTTTTGCAGACAAGCATGGGATTACAATAACCCAAAATAAATGCAAAGGGCTCTTGGGAGAAGGTAATGTCAACGGAACGAAGGTGTATTTGCTGAAACCGATGACGTATATGAATTTATCGGGGGAATCGATAAGAGCATTCCTTGATTTCTATAAGGCATCTATAGACGATTTGGTCGTTATTTACGATGACCTGGACACGAGCTATGGACAAATCCGGCTTCGCTACCAAGGAAGCGCTGGAGGCCATAACGGCATCAAATCCACCATTCAGCATCTCGGCACTCAATCGTTTAACCGGATCCGGATGGGGATCAGCCGCCCGGCGCCGGGGTACAACATTGCGGACTATGTGCTGTCTTCATTTTCCAAGGAGGAATTCAAGACCATGCCGCAGGTGCTGGATACGACGTGCGAGGCCATGGAATATGCGCTGGGTAATCCGTTCGAGAAAACTATGGCGAAGTTCAACGGCTAATCTATGCTAGAGCGTGGTCTTATTTATTGATCGGGTGAGTGTCGGCTAAAATCCCCCTTTTTGGGTCATAATGTAATCAAAAAGGAGGGATCGCGTCATGGCTATCCGATACGTCTGCCGGCACTGCCGGACAATGATAGGAGAACTGGAGCAGCGTCAGGTAAGTGAGGAGCTGCTGGGCTTCCATTTCTTGACCCCCGAAGAGCGTCAGAGTATAATATCGTATAACCCGAACGGAGATATGACCGTCAACGTGGTTTGCGATTATTGCAAGGAAGCGCTGGACAACAATCCGGAGCTGTCGCTTGTGGCAAGTCCGCTTCAGTGACAAGGGCGGCTGCAGCATTCGAGTATACGTGCCTGGGCTAGTTGAAGTCTGGGTTCTTTTTCGAGTACTTGAGTTACGGGCTTCTTAAGCGGGCCTCCCCGCCATATGATTTAGATGGAAGCCTTGCGTGACATCCATCCCTATTGGAGCTTTATTAGGTATGTGAACATGGATAGTGAATAATAAAAAGGGGCGTCACCCTGATATGGTGTCGCTCCTTGTACCCGTTGGCGGGAAACAGGAGAGCCACTCGGCCGTTGGCGAAGCAGCCGCGGCTGACTTCTAGAGGGCGATAGATGAAAGAGGTTTTGTTGATGGGTGAGAGGGGGTACGTTTTTTGCAAGCTTTAATCCAGGCGTTCTCTGCGGACCCGGATTTGCAGAGTATTGTTTCGGGCATTCAATCGGGGATGAGAGAGCAATTAATATCCGGGTTGTCCGGATCTTCCAGACAGGTGATGCTGGCTGCGTTATACCAGGAGCTTCAGCAGCCGTTGTTTATCGTAACGCACAACATGTTTTCGGCACAGAAAATATTCGAGGATTTGGTGGAATGCCTGCCGAGCGATAAGGTGCTGCTGTTCCCGGCTCAAGAGCTGCTGGCCGCAGAAATGGCAGTTGCCAGTCCTGAAATGCTGGCTCAGCGGATCGATGCGCTGACCCGGCTATCCGAAGGGTTCCGAGGCGCCGTCGTTGTGCCGTATGCAGGTATGAGGCGGATTCTTCCGCATAAGGAGATGTTTGCCGAAGCCAGGATTCCCGTTCAGGTGGGCCAGACTTTGGATTTGGATGCGTTTGTAGCAGAGATGGTGCATCTCGGGTATGAACGCGTAGAGCGTGTGGAAAGCAAAGGCGAGATGAGCGTTCGAGGCGGGATCATTGACTTTTATCCGCTGTCGGCCGTGAATCCGTACCGAATTGAGCTGTTCGATGTGGAAGTGGATTCGATCCGCACCTTCGACATAGCCGATCAGCGCTCTATGGATAAAATAAATGACTTGGTGATAACCCCCTGCCGCGAAATTATCGCCGAAGGAAAACGGTTACAAAGCGCGGCGCAGCAAGCCTATGAGCTGCTTCAGGCCCAGATGGAGAAAATGGCCGACCGCAACGCCAAGGACCGCCTGCTTGAGGGCGTAGGGCATGATATTGAACAAATGCGGGAAGGGCAATATTTTCCTGGCCTTTTCAAATACATTTCTCTGCTGTTCCCGGAACGTCAAACGCTGCTCGATTATATGCCGAAGGATTCGGTGCTCTTGATCGACGAGCCGGCAAGGCTTCTGGAGACAGCCAAGCAGCTGGAGCGGGATGAAGCCGAGTGGATGACAATGTCTCTGCAGGACGGCAAAAGCATCCCGGCGCTAACGCTGTCCAAACCTTATGAAACGCTGCTGCAGCGCAAGCCTTATCCGATGCTGTACATGTCTTTGTTCCTGCGGCAGGTTCCGCAAACCCAACCGCAAAACATCGTAAACTTCATGTGCCGCGTCATGCAAAATTTTCATGGGCAGATGAATGTGCTCAAATCCGAAATGGAGCGCTGGAAAAAGTCGGGCGCGAAGGTGCTGATTCTGGCTAACGGAGAAGAGCGGGTAGAACGCGTGCGCCGTGTTCTGGCGGATTACCACATTGAAGAACCCGCGATTTTGAACGGCAACCTGCAGACCGGCTTCGAGCTGCCGAATATTCATTTGGTGGTCATTACCGAAGGGGAAATGTTCACTCAGAAGCAGCGCAAGGCGAGAAAAGTAGAGAAGAAAATGGCGAATGCCGAGCGGATCAAGAGCTATCAGGAGCTCAAGGTAGGCGATTATGTCGTTCACGTCAACCATGGGATCGGGAAGTTCGTGGGCATCGGCACGCTGGAAGTCGGCGGCATTCATAAGGATTATTTGCATATTTTATATGCCGGGGGAGATAAGCTTTCTGTTCCTATCGATCAGATCGATCATATTCAGAAATATGTAGGGTCAGAGGAAAAGGAGCCTAAGGTTTATAAGCTGGGCGGAGCGGATTGGAACCGTGTGAAAAGCAAGGTGCGTTCCTCTGTTCAAGATATTGCCGATGACCTGATTAAGCTGTATGCGGAACGCCAGGCGACGACAGGGTACGGCTTTAACCCGGACACGACGTACCAGCAGGAATTCGAAGGCATGTTTCCTTACGAGGAAACGAGCGATCAGCTGCGGGCTATCAGCGAAATCAAGGCGGATATGGAGAAGCCCCGTCCGATGGACCGGCTGCTGTGCGGCGATGTGGGTTACGGCAAGACTGAGGTTGCAATCCGGGCCGCTTTTAAAGCGGCGATTGACGGCAAGCAGGTAGCTGTTCTTGTGCCGACCACGATTTTGGCCCAGCAGCATTATGAAACGTTCCGTGAGAGATTCTCCGGATATCCGTTTAACATTCAGGTGCTGAGCCGCTTCCGGTCGAAGAAGGAGCAATCCGATACGATGAAGGGCGTGAAGGCCGGTACGGTGGATGTCGTTATCGGAACCCACCGGCTGCTGTCCGCGGATGTGAAGTTCAAGGACTTGGGTCTTCTCATCGTTGACG
Source organism: Paenibacillus sp. 32352 (assembly GCF_002042965.1). GTDB lineage: Bacteria > Bacillota > Bacilli > Paenibacillales > NBRC-103111 > Paenibacillus_S > Paenibacillus_S vulneris. Next base: position 26,723 of record NZ_MZNT01000023.1, read on the forward strand.
AGGAGCAGCGGTTCGGCGTATCCCATAAGGAAAAGCTGAAAAAGCTAAAAACCAATGTGGATGTTCTGACGCTCACGGCGACGCCGATCCCGCGCACGCTGCACATGTCCATGTTGGGAGTACGGGATTTGTCGGTTATCGAAACGCCGCCTGAGAACCGCTTCCCTGTGCAGACTTATGTCGTCGAGCACAGCAATGCGCTTGTGAGGGAAGCCGTGGAGCGGGAGCTTGCCCGGGAAGGTCAAGTCTACTATTTATACAATCGGGTTCAAGGCATCAATCAAATGGCCGAACAGATATCCATGCTCGTTCCCGACGCGAGAGTAACGGTAGCACACGGTCAGATGTCGGAGCAGGAGCTGGAGAAGACGATCCTCGACTTTTTGGACGGGGAGTACGACGTTCTGGTTAGCACAAGCATTATCGAGACCGGGGTGGACATCCCTAACGTGAATACGCTGATCGTTCATGACGCTGATAAAATGGGCTTATCCCAGCTGTATCAGCTCCGTGGGCGCGTCGGCCGTTCGAATCGGATCGCTTATGCGTACTTCACCTATCAAAGGGATAAGGTGCTGACCGAAGTAGCCGAGAAAAGGCTGCAGGCGATAAAAGAGTTTACAGAACTTGGATCAGGGTTTAAAATTGCGATGAGGGATTTGGCCATTCGCGGTGCAGGTAACCTGTTGGGCGCCGAGCAGCATGGATTCATTGCTTCGGTCGGCTTTGACTTGTACTCGCAAATGCTCGCCGAAGAAATTGCCAAGAGAAAGCACGAGATTACTGGGGAAGAGCCGGAGGTTCAAAAGCCTTGGACAACCCAGCTCGATATTCAGCTCGACGCTTACATTCCCGGAGATTACATTTACGACAGCGTACAAAAAATCGAAATCTATAAAAAAGTGGCTGCCATTAAGACGTTGGAGGAAGCTGCAGAGCTGCACGACGAACTTGTAGACCGATTCGGCGATCTGCCTCAGGCGGTTCTCAATCTGCTGGCTGTTGCGAGATTGAAGGTATATGGTTCGATGTATGCGATCGAAACGATTTCGCAAAAGGGAGTGGATTACGACATCAAAATTCATGCCGACCAAACCGGCAATTTGGATGGTCAAAAGCTGCTTGCGGTAACAAGTGAGTTTGAAGGCAGGATCAAGCCCGTTTCCGGTCCGCAAATTCATTTCCAACTGAAAGGCAAGGGATTAAAGCCAGAAGAATCCATCGATTTGCTGGAAAGGTTTCTGGTACAATATAAGCGTGCGCTGAAATCGAAGGGAGAACTACAGGATGTTGCAAAATAAATGGAAGACGGCCAAGAAAGGGCTTATCGCTCTGCTGGCTGTTACGACAATCATTGCGGCCGCAGGCTGCGGTAAGAAGACCGATACAGAAAATACAGGAAATGCAGGCACTGCAAGCAAAGACGCTAACGAGGTTATAGTAACGTATAAAGATGGCGGTAAAGTGACACGCGGTGAATTTGATACGTTCATCGACACGAACCTGTTGTTCTATAAAGAGTACGCGCAATTTAAAGAAGAGCCTGCGTTCCAGCAGGACATGATGAAGCAGCTGGTTACATTCAAGGTATTGTCCGCGCGTGCGGATGATAAAGCCAAGGCTGAAGCGGCTACGAAGTCGAAGCAGCAGCTGGACCAGATCAAAACCTTCTTGGGTATGCAGGAAGGCGGCATGGAGAAACAGCTGAAGGATAACAATATTACGGAGAAGGATCTGGAATCGTTCGTTGACCGCAGCTTCCAGGCCATTGCCGCTATGGAAAGCAAAGTGACGGATGATGAAGTCAAGGCGGAATATGACAAACGGATTACCGCGGATAAAAATGTGTATGATGTGGCGACGGTAAGACATATTCTAATCGGGCTTACCGATCCGGCTACGGGCAAGGAAACCCGTTCGAAGGAAGATGCATTGAAACGTGCGAAGGAAGTTGAGGACAAGCTGAAAAACGGCGGCGATTTCGATGCGCTGGCCAAAGAATATTCAGATGATCCGGGCTCCAAGGATAACGGAGGCAAATACGAAGATGCTCCGATCTCCCAATGGGTTCCTGAATTTAAAAAAGCGGCTGCCGAGCTTCCGCTGAACCAAATCAGTGACCCAGTGGAAAGCAGCTTTGGTTATCACGTGATGAAGGTGGAATCGCGCAAAACCAAGACGTTCGATGATGTGAAGGGCGATTTGCGCTCTGAGCTTGCCGAGCCTCATATTTATGATTTTGTGGAGAAAGAGCTGCCTGCTATGATAGAGACGAACAAGCTTCCGACTCCAACGCCTGCTCCGACTCCGACACCACAGCCTTCTGGGGCGCCGCAGCCATCTGCGACTCCGGCAGCACCGGCCAAGTAAGATATTACCAGGGTACCCGCAAGGGTGCCCTGTTTTTATTTCTCAAATATGGACATAATGAAAACAACGGCGTCACGGATATGGGGTTCGCGAACGGGCGCTAACTACTTAGCAACAGATGTATAAGCTTCTGGGAATCGAAGAATACTATGGTTACTAATTGAATTCCCTCCATTTGTATACACCGTGCTATCCAGTCGAATCTAACTCTTCAAGGAAAGCGAGGCATCTAGAAATATGAAAGCAACTGGAATCGTTCGTCGTATTGACGATTTAGGAAGAGTGGTTATCCCTAAAGAAATTCGCCGCACACTAAGGATTCGCGAGGGAGACCCGTTGGAGATTTTCGTGGATCGCGACGGGGAAGTTATTTTAAAAAAGTATTCTCCTATCGGAGAATTGGGCGATTTCGCCAAGGAATATGCGGAGTCTTTATTTGAGAGCACGAATCATATTACGATGATATCCGACCGGGACACCATTATCGCAGTGGCCGGAGGATCGAAGAAGGACTACTTGGAGAAGCAAATCGGTCCCTTGGTGGAAACGTGCATGGAAAACCGCAAGTCGTCGATGGAGAGCGGAACGGGTCAATACGAGATATGCAAGGATATAACGGAAACGTACTCCTCCTATGTCATCGCCCCGATTGTGGCCGGCGGAGACCCTATCGGCTCCGTTATCCTTGTAAGCAAGGACGAGAATGTGAAGATGGGGCAAATGGAAACGAAAATGGCGGAGACCGCCGCTGGATTTTTGGCTAAACAGATGGAGCAATAGGTGATTCACGCATGCGCAGTTCATAAGCTTCCTGACAAGCGGATCCTTTATGGGAGACGAAAGTTGGGAAGCTTTTCGCTGTTAGAGCGGGGGTGCGGAGCCCGTAGCGCGAATGGACAGCCCTTTCGTTACAACAGACGATATTATATAATGATGAAATTAACAGGGCTGTACATAAGGAGCCGGGATGGGGAATGAACGAACCGGATGAAAGAAGAACCGAATAATGCAGGCGGCCTGAAGGCAACCGCCGTACCTTCCTTACTGCGGGGGGCAGCCGTGCTGGGCATCGCCGCTATCGTATCGAAGCTGATCGGAACGATGCAAAAAATTCCGCTGCAAAATATAGCGGGCGACGGCGTATTCGGCATTTATAACGCTGTGTATCCGCTCTATATATTAATATTGTTTTTGGCTACGGCCGGATTTCCGCTGGTCGTATCCAAATTTGTGTCCGAACAGGCCGTTGCCGGGCGGCATCGGGAGGCGCGACGCGTACTCAAGGTAGCGTCTTCGGTGCTGGCCGTCACGGGCATGCTGTTCTTCGCATTATTGTACTGGGGAGCCGATTGGATTGCTGCCCTGATGGGAGCCGAACAGACGAGCCCGGCGATCCGCAGCGTCTCGTTTGCCCTTTTGTTTGTGCCGGTGATGTCGGCCTTGCGCGGCTATTATCAGGGCTACCAAAATATGATGCCGACGGCGGTTTCCCAAGTCGCTGAGCAGACGGCACGGGTAGCTGTGATGTTCCTGCTGCTGCTCCTGTTCGTCCATTGGCAGTATGGGCCAGAGCTGATTGCTGCGGGGGCCACCTTCGGTTCTGTCGCCGGCGCGGTAGCCGGGCTCATCGTCATGCTGTGGTTTTGGAGGAAGGCCGATCCCTCTCGCGAGCGGCAGGAATCGCTGCCAGGCGCGGACGACGGCTATGCGCCGGAGAGCAATGGGAGATTGGTTCGGCGTCTGCTTGCCTATGCGATCCCGATTTGCCTCGGTACCATCGCCATGCCGATATTGACGCTGGTCGATTCTTTTACGGTTCCGCGGCTACTGAAGCTGGGCGGAGCGGATGAGTCGGAGGCGCTGCTCCGCTTCGGGCTGTACAATCACGGGCTTCCGCTAGTACAGCTTGTCGCCATGATTGCTTCCTCGATGTCGGCGGCGCTCGTCCCGTCCATCGCCGAAGCCCGGTGGCGGGGCGACAAGGAGGCGCTGCAAAGCCGCACGCGGATGTCGATCCGGCTGACGTGGCTGATCGGGATGGCTTCGTCCTTCGGCTTGGCCGTCCTGGCGGAGCCGATCAACGTCATGCTGTTCAAGAGCCCCGAAGGCTCGTGGACGATGTCGATCCTCGCCTTCACGGCCTTATTCAGCACGCTGAACATCGTGGCGTCCAGCGTGCTGCAGGGCTTCGGCGCCGTCGCCGCTCCGGCGCTGTATCTGCTCGCCGCGGCGGCGGTCAAGACCGCGGGCAACATCGCCCTCGTGCCCCTCTGGGGCATCGATGGCGCTGCCGCCGCGGCTGTGGCCGCCTACGCGCTCGCAGGCTTGCTCGCGCTGGCGCACGCGCTCTCCGCCGCCGGCGTCAAGCCGGCCCTAGGCCGCGCGGTCATCAAACCGGTGCTGTGCACCGGCTTGATGATTGCGGCCGTGCTGGCCGTGACGCACGGGCTGCCCGCGCTGCTCGGCGCGCTCCGCCTGAGCCTGCCCCCGCGGGGCATGGCTACGGCGGTCGCGCTCGCAGGCGTCGCGGCCGGAGCGCTCGTCTACGCGCTCGCGCTTCTGCGCCTCGGCGTCATTACCGCCGCCGAGCTGGAATCGGTTCCGAAGCTGGGCGGCAAGGCGCTCAAGCTTCTGCGCAAATGCAGGCTGCTGCGATAAATAAGCCGGCCGTCCTCGTTGCGAGGACCGCCGGGAGAGTCCCGGCAGCGCATGATTCACAAGGCATATCCGGCTCACGCCGATAACAGATATGAACAATTGAAGGAGGCGAATGCCGACATGAAACCGCACATTACGGTAGTCGGACTAGGGTCGGGCGACGAAGATCAATTGACGCTCGGCGTTTGGAAGAAGCTGAAGCAGGCCGATCGGATCTACCTTCGCACCGATCAGCACCCGATGGTGAAGCTGCTGAGGGAGAACGACATCGCATTTGAGTCGTTCGACAAGCTCTATGAAAGCCGGGATACGTTCGAGCAAGTGTATGAAGCCATTGCGGACGAGCTGCTGCACAAGGTGAAGGAGGCCGGCGAGCTCCTGTATGCCGTTCCCGGGCATCCGATGGTAGCGGAGATGACCGTCCAGCTGCTGAAGGCACGCTGTCCGGAAGCCGGTATCGAACTTACGCTGCTTGGGGGAGAGAGCTTCCTGGATCAGGCTTTTATCCGTCTCGGCTTCGATCCGATCGAAGGCTTTCAGCTGCTTAACGGAACCGAGCTGTCGGTTCATGCCCTCAATCCGCAGCTCCACACGATAATCGGCCAGGTCTACGATACGTACTCTGCCTCCGATGTGAAGCTGACCCTGATGGAGCTGTACCCGGATGATTGGGAGGTTGTCGTCGGCCATGCCCTGGGCGTACCGGGAGAAGAGGCCATTCACCGCATTCCTCTTTACGAGCTGGACCATTTGCAGGATTACGGCAACTTGTCGCTGGTCTGGATCCCGCGTTCGGATGAGGACCGGCTGCGCAACCGTACCTTTGCCCGCCTGCACGAGATTGTCGAAATATTGAGAAGCCCCGAAGGGTGTCCATGGGACCGTGAGCAGACGCACCAGTCGCTGCGCAAAAACCTGATCGAAGAAGCGTACGAGGTGCTCGAGACGTTCGATGAGGACGATCCGGACCATATGGCGGAAGAGCTTGGCGACCTGATGCTGCAAATTATGCTTCATTCCCAGATCGAAGCGGAGGAAGGCGGGTTTACCGTATGGGATGTCATTGCGGGGCTCAATGAGAAGCTGATTCGACGCCATCCTCATGTATTCGGAGAAATGAAGGCCGAGGATGCGGACGAGGCGTTAAGCAACTGGCAGCAGATCAAGCAGGAGGAGAAGCGCCGTAAGGGCATAGATCCTGATGAGCTTCCTATTCTATCCGGCGTTCCTCGCGAATTGCCGGGACTCATGAAGGCCTACAAGCTGCAGAAGAAGGCGGCGGCCGTCGGCTTTGACTGGTCGGAGCTGGGCGATGTGTTGAAAGTTGTCGAATCTGAGCTGGTCGAATTGCAGGAAGCTATTAGCTCCTTGTCGAAGAAAGAACAGCAGGAAGAACTCGGCGATCTGCTGTTCTCGATTGTAAATTTGGCCCGTTTCCTGAAGATCGAGCCCGAAGAAGCCATGTCTGACGCCAATCGCAAATTTTTTGACCGTTTTGGCTATATCGAGCGGCAGCTGCGTTTAAAGGGTAAATCTTTTGACCAAACTGATTTACAAGAGATGGAATCTTTGTGGCAGGAAGCAAAAAAAGTTTTATAAATCGACAACGGCTAGCAGGAATTTCCTGATGAACAAAGAATACATAGCATTAGTGTTATTTTGAGGAGGAAATGTATCCATGAACAAAACAGACTTGATTAACAACATCGCTGAGAAAAGCGGCATGACCAAGAAGGACGTTGAAACCGTTCTGAACAACTTCCTGGGCGAAGTAACCGAAGCTCTTTCCACCGGCGACAAAGTACAACTTATCGGCTTTGGCACCTTCGAAACTCGCAAGCGTTCCGGACGTACGGGCCGCAACCCGCAAACCGGTAAAGAAATCAACATTCCTGAATCCGTAGTTCCGGCTTTCAAAGCAGGTAACAAGCTTAAAGAAGCGGTAAAATAATGCGCCTTGATAAATTTCTCAAGGTGTCCAGGCTGATCAAGCGTCGTACGGTCGCCAAGGACGTGTCCGATCAAGGACGTGTTTGGATCAATGGAAAGGACGCCAAGCCAAGCAGTGCGGTTAAGGTCGGCGACGAGCTGAAAATTCAGTTCGGCCAGAAAATCGTAACCGTGCGTGTAGAACAGCTGTCCGAATCGACCCGCAAGGAAGATGCGGCTGCTATGTACACGCTGCTTAGCGAGGAAGCTCGTAAAACCGAATTATGGTAACGCTAAAGAGACTGAATCCTTCAGTCTCTTTTTTGACCCCCTAATAGAGTTAGATGATGTCTATTTGGCGGTGAATCAGCTTCCAATTCCGGGCCTCACTTTGTGGGGTTATTTTGGTTCTATTTCGGGACATCCCTCCATATTTTTAAGTAAACAAGCTTTGCTCGTGAATGCTTGATGATTCCATGTTTCATAAGGCGGAGGGCAGTGTAACGAACCGGAGAGTTTACGTGTCGCCTTTGAAAACGGGTTGTACCAGAAAAAATCTTATGATCAAGGAACCCGTTTTCAACAGCGACCGGAGGTCGTTACACTGGCCCGCAGCCTGGCCGAAACATGTAATCCTTTGTTCATTCACGAGCAAAGCTGCCAGGAGGGATCGTATCATGGCAATCGAGCCGGGAAAAGTAAAACGCCAAGAAATCAAGATGCTCAACCGTAAGCTGCTTGAAGTATCCGGCGTCATGAATGTAGAGAGCTTTGATAGTGAGGAATTTTTGCTGGAAACCGAGTTTGGCTATCTTATGATTAAGGGGCAGAACCTGCATATCAAAAACTTGAGTTTGGAGCAGGGATTGGTTGCGATTGAAGGTTTGGTGAACGAGCTGGCCTATTTGGACACAAACTCCCAAGGTAAGCCCAAGGGATTTTTCGGTAAGCTGTTTAAGTGACCCTTCAGGTTCAATTCGTCACGATGGGCATGATGCTTCTTGGGGGACTTTCGCTAGGCGGACTTTTCGATCTGTATCGGGTGCTGGCCGGCCAGCTTCGAGCGCCCCGGTATGCCTATTACCTCCTTGACATCTTCTTTTGGTGCATCGGGACGCTCCTTATTTTCAAGCTGCTCTACATGAGCAATTTGGGACAAGTGCGGATGTTTATTTTTATCGGCTTGCTTGTTGGGGTGGGGATTTACTTTCTGCTGTTTAGCCGAACGGTGATTCGTGTCATTATGTGGATGATCCGATTGGTTCAGGCAACGATCCGTTTGGGAATACGGCTGTTCCGGGTATTTATTATCATTCCGTCGATTTGGCTATATAGGGCTACTGTCGTGTTTTTAGGATTTTTACTGGCCATAGCTATTTTCCTGTATAAAGTTATGCTACAATTACTCTATCCTATGTGGAAATTGCTGCTATGGCTCGTGAGGCCGCTCGGCAAGTGGTTCCGTATGCCTACATGGGTAAACCAAGCAGGTCGAAGCATTGCGTCATTCTTTCGTCGCTTTTTTTGACCGGATAAGGAGGATTGCACAGTTGACGCGAGCAGTTCCGGCAGTAAGCAAAGAGACAAAACCGAAACCGAATAACAAAGGCTCTTTTCGGAGACGCCGGTTAGTCCTCATTATTTTTGCATGCTTTATGAGCTGGGCTGGTGTAACTCTGTGGAATCAGATCGATAAGCTAAAGGACCGCAGCGAGAAAGTGATTGCTCTGGAGCAGAAGAAGAAGGAAACCGAGCAGGTGAACCAGGACAGCAAGCGGGAGATAGCAAGATTGAACGATCCTGAATATTTGGAACAAAAAATTAGAAAAGAGCTGCACTACGTGAAGCAGGGAGAAACTCTCTTTTATGTCCCGAAGGAACAAAAGTAAACAAGTGTCATAATCCTTCTGTTGACCGTATTGCGGCCAGTACGTTATAATCTGCATTGTCAGGGTTTTTGTTACCATCGTAAGAATGGTCTCGTTATCTTTTTACGGGCTGTATCTTATTGGCAATAAGGCCTACCTCTAAGCGCGGTCGCTCATCTTCGAAAGGCCTCGATAGAGGTTTTCTCAATTATTTAAGGGAGGAACATTTTACTTTATGGCAATTGAAGTGGGCAGCAAGCTGGAAGGAAAAGTAACGGGCATTACTCACTTTGGGGCGTTTGTAGAGCTGCCTGAGGGCGGTACCGGCCTTGTGCACATCTCGGAGATAGCAGACAACTATGTTAAAGATGTTAATGATCATCTGAAGTTGAATGACATGGTTACCGTCAAAGTGATTAATGTGGACAAAGACGGCAAAATCGGGTTATCGATTAAGCAAGCCGTAGATAAACCGGTAGAAACAGCGAGGCCCGCTCGTTTTGAAAGACCTAGTGGCGGTTCCAGTGGCGGCGGCAATTTTGGCGGCGGCGATCGTGGAGATCGTGGACCACGAGGCGGTGGCGGCGGTTTTGGTGGCCGTGGAGGCGACCGTGGTGGCCGTGGGGGTAAACCTCCTGCTGGCAAGTTAACATTCGAAGACAAAGTGTCACGCTTTTTGAAAGATAGCGAAGAACGTATTTCGTCCCTGAAGAAGAATACAGAAGGTAAACGTGGAGGCCGAGGAGCACGACGCGATTAATGATACAAAGTAAGCCGTACGGGCATGTGAATGCTTGTACGGTTTTTTTAACTCTATAAGACTTCACGGAAAAAGATCTGAATCAGCATCGAAGGCAATCCCCACTTTGTGGGGTTCACTCGGGGCTCCCCGCAAAGTACTTGAATCAGCATCGAAGCTAAACCCCACTTTGTGGGGTTCAACACCAGCTATCTTGACAAACGCTGCGGCGGTAGTATATAATTCTGATTGTTGTGGCGGTGTAGCTCAGCTGGCTAGAGCGTACGGTTCATACCCGTGAGGTCGGGGGTTCGATCCCCTTCGCCGCTATAGAAGATACAAGAAGACACCCTTTCCGAAATCCGATTTCGGGAAGGGTGTTTTTCGTTGTCATGCAGCTTTTGTGGCTCATCCAAAATACCTGAACCAGCTTCGATGCCGATGCCTGCTTTGCGAAGCTATTTTTTTTCAGCAATTTCGTTATTAGCTCCGTGCTCTGGCAGAATTCGTGTCATTCCATGGCAAGTGGTGAGACGTTTCGGGCGAATCTTGCCCATTTGACCATTTTAAGCTCAGGGGAGTGGAAAGTTGTGGAATAATATCCCAATCCATGTCGGCCGATGAATCCCGTTTCAGTTGTTTTGTCGTATCGTTAAAGAGCCCCCGGTGAATCGACACCATGTAACGGCAATAGAGGAGGCTTGACCAGTTCATAAGCCGAACACTCGTTTGGGTATGTGATAAATTCCGTACCCTGCCATAGTCCTTCACGGCTGTCTATATAAGGGCTGGCGCCGACTCGGCCCGGCTTCTTTTTTTTGTCGGAAAAAACTTTTGCTCTACCAACTCATTCTGACAAACTTTATAGTAGACTGCCCATATACTAGAACCACTAAATAGTCTATGGGTGGTGTTCAGGAAATATGCAAAGAAAATTAAATGCCGGTCAAGTTGGAATCGTTTGGAGTCGTTGGATGCAATCAGGGAAAAGCCGTATTACCAGCATCGTCGTGGAAAATCGCTTGGTTCAATCCGTCGTTGCCAAAAAATGGTCCATTCTTCTTTTGTTTATGGCATTTTTATTGGGAAGGGCAATGATCCTGGATCAGCTGGCGCCGTTCGCCGTAGCCTTCTTTGCGGTTATGTATTTCTTGCGAAGGGAGCTGCTGTTCTGGACGGGGACCTTCCTGTTGGCCGGCAGCATCTTCTCGGCTGCTCCTGCACACGCAGGCTATATTGCTGCACAGATGCTCGTCTTTCTTCTCATCCAAAAAGGGGTCGAGAGGTTTGAACGATCCGATATTTCTTATGCACCGGTCATTGTATTTTTCTCCACCTTCTTCGTCCAGCTCTTTGCCAGTTTGGTCAATACGCAGCTGAGTGGTTATGCGTTCTTGATGATTGGAGTGGAGTCGCTGCTCAGCCTCATACTGACGCATATCTTTTTGCAGGCGATTCCGGTGTTTACCTTAACCCGCAAAAATTACAGCTTAAAGAACGAGGAAGTCATATGTCTTATTATTCTTCTCGCTTCCGTGATGACAGGGACTGTGGGCTGGTTGGTGGGGCCGGTTACCGTAGAGCATGTACTGTCACGCTATCTCATATTGCTGTTCGCCCTGGTGGGAGGGGCTCCGTTAGGGGCATCCGTCGGGGTCATTACCGGATTAATCCTTAGTCTTGCCAATACCAATGCCATCTACCAGATGAGTCTTCTTGCTTTTGCCGGTATGCTGGCAGGCTTATTGAAGGAGGGAAACAAACTAGCGGTATCGCTCGGCATGCTGCTGGGCTCATCTATTCTCACGATTTATATCGGGAACCAATCGGAGGTGTTGAATTCAACCTGGGAATCGCTGGCTGCCGTTATTTTATTCATCTTTACACCGAAAGCGGTAATTCAAATGCTGGCCAAATATGTGCCCGGCACTCAGGAAAATTTGAAATCCCAGCATGACTATGCCAAACGGGTGAGAGATGTTACGGCAAGCCGCGTGGAGCAATTCAGCGAGGTGTTCCGCCAGCTGTCGCGCAGCTTCAAGCAAATTACGGCGGATGTGCAGCCGCTTCAGAAGGAGGAGGAGGTCGGGCATTTTATGAATTCGGTCGCTGAGCAGTCCTGCAAGGGCTGCTGGAAGCGAAGCCAATGCTGGGATGATAAATTTTATCAAACCTATAAATTTATGACCGATATGATGACGGAGGTGGAGGTCAGGGGGCCGCTCGCAAGAAAGCATATTTTGCCTCAATGGAAAAAGCACTGCATTAAGCCGGATCAAGTGCTTGAGGTGATGAAGCATCAGTACAGCCTGTACAAGAACGATCAGCATTGGAAAAAACAGATCATGGAGAGCCGCCAGCTGGTGGCGGAGCAGCTATCTGGGGTCTCGCAGGTGATGGAGGACTTGGCCAAGGAAATCAAACGGGAGGGCCAGGAGCTGTTCATGCAGGAGGAACAGATTCGCAGCGCATTGGAGGAGCTGGGGCTATCCATCCACAGCATCGACATTATAAGTCTGGACGAAGGGAACGTGGAAATCGAAATTATCCATCAATACACGAAAGGATTTGATGAATGCCGCAAAATCATAGCGCCATTGCTTTCTGAAATATTAGGAGAGCATATTGCCGTCAAGAATGAACAGGCGCTTGAACGCAAGGAGGGGTACAGCACTGTAGTGTTCGGCTCGGCTAAGGAATATGAAGTCGAGACCGGTATTGCCGGCGCCGCCAAGAACGGCGATTTGCTGTCGGGAGATAGCTTCAGCGCCGTAGAGCTCGGCAACGGGAAGTTTGCCGTCGCTTTAAGCGACGGCATGGGGAATGGTGAACGGGCCCGGGCGGAGAGCAGCGCGGCACTCAGCATATTGCAGCAGCTGCTGCAATCGGGCATGGAGGAGAAGCTTGCGATCAAATCCGTCAATTCCGTTCTGATGCTGCGCTCGTCTGATGAAATGTATGCGACAGTGGATGTTGCACTGATCGATTTATATAATGCGAATACGACCTTCTTGAAGATTGGTTCGACGCCAAGCTTTATTAAGCGCGGCTCGGAGGTATTCCCCATTTCGGCAAACAATTTGCCGGTAGGGATCGTGAACGACATTGATGTCGATCTGGTAAGCCTGCCGCTGCAGCCGGGGGATATTCTGATTATGATGACCGATGGGATTTATGATGCGCCGGGCCATGCTGTCAATAAGGAGCTTTGGATGAAGCGGGTGCTGTCGGAAATCCATACTGATGTTCCGCAGGAGTTTGCGGATATTTTGCTCGAGCGGGTCGTCCGCTACCATCACGGCAATATATATGACGATATGACCGTCGTTGTCGCCCGCGTGGAGAAATACCAGCCGGAATGGGCAACGTTCCGCTGGCCCGGGCTGCAGCGGATTGAACGCCCCAAGACGGTCAGTTAACCTATGGACAGGCGCTTTCTTCTCTGACTGAGAGAAAGTGCCTTTTTGTCGCGGCCGGTCGACTTCTCCCTTAAGTTTAGGAATCTCGCAAAATGGAAAAACTAGAGATCATACTATTCGTTATAGGGAGGAAGAGGCATTTATGAAGCAAATTATTTTAATAACGGACGGCTGCTCCAACGTGGGCGTCAGTCCTGTCATTGCCGCCGCCCACGCCAAGGCGGAAGGGATTATCGTCAATGTTATCGGTTTGATCGATTCTAGTGAAATCGGAGAGCATGGCATAGAGGAAATCAACGAGACGGCCAGCGCGGGAGGCGGGCTCAGCCGTATAGTGAACGCATCCGAGCTCTCGCAAACGGTTCAAATGATGACGCGTAAAACGGTAGTGCAAACCATTCAGCAGGTGGTTGGGAAAGAGCTTCAGCATATTTTAGGAGACTCCAAGATTGAAAGTCTTCCTCCGGACAAGCGGTCGCAGGTCGTTCAGGTCATGGATGAGCTGTCCGAATCGTCTTCCTTGCAGGTGGCGCTGCTCATCGATACGAGTGCCAGCATGAAGCCCAAGCTGCAGGCGGTGAAAGAAGCGATCTATGATTTGCAGCTAAGCATTCAGGCGCGCAAAGGGGACAGCGAAATGGCCGTTTTTCATTTTCCGGCATCGGTTTCCGGCGAGGATGAGGTCGAAATGGACCTCGGCTGGACGCGGGACCTTGCAAATCTGAACCGTTTGTTTTATAAATTAAACATGAAGGGTACGACCCCGACCGGGCCTGCGCTTCTCAAGGTCATCCAGTTCATGACAGGAGCCGGGGAAGGGCTGCACCGGGATCAAACCTTCGGGCGCGAGGAGCCGTCCGGAACAGCGAGCAAGCATAAAGGCGAGGATGGGATTCTGAGTGACTACGTCGTTTGAGCCGTTCGCGGCTTCCGGAACGGTCGTTATCGGCAAGTGGAATAAGCGGCAATACCGGATCGAGCGCCTGCTGGGCGCAGGGGCCAACGGCAAGGTATATCTGGTCAGGCGGGGCAAACTGCATTACGCGATGAAGACCGGCTTTGACGCTGTGGATCACCAGTCGGAGGTCAACGCGTTGAAGGCATTGTCGCGGTCGAATACGTCGTTTCGGCAATATTTGCTCGACGTGGATGATTATCAACGGGACGGCCAGGATATTCCGTTCTATGTCATGCCTTATTTCAAGGGATCATCCATCGGCGATTTTATGAAGCTTAACGGCCGGGATTGGATTTATCTGATAGGCTTGAACCTGCTGCGCAAATTGGTAGAGCTGCATAAGGAAGATTACATATTCGGCGATATCAAGATGGAGAACCTTATCGTCTCGGGATACGGTGACGTTGATTTGATCGATTTTGGCGGAGTTACCCCCAAGGGGAATGCCGTCAAGCAGTTTACAGAGGTGTATGACCGCGGATTCTGGGGAGCTGGAAGCCGCACTGCGGATGAGGCATACGATTTGTTTGCCTTTGCGGTGCTCCTGATCAGCAGCACCGATTCCGAGCGCCGGCTTGCGGGAATCAAGCAGGTGCTGCCGCAAAACCGGAATGCGGACATGCTGCTCGACATGCTGCAATCGAACAAAGCCTTAAGCCAGGCTGCCCCTGTGCTGCGCAAGATGCTGCTCGGGAAATATTCGACATCGAAGCAGGCTTTGGCGGATTGGCGGAGGCAGAGCTACCCGAGACCGGCCAAATCTCCGCGTTCTACAGGGGGAACCTGGCTCAAAGTTTGCTTCGCGGCTTCGCTCGTGGTCTTCGGCTTGACGGTTTATATGTATTGGTCGTGAGGAAGCATAACGGCCGTATGAAAGGATTTATGGCGATGGATCTGGTATCAAGGATTGAGAGGCAATTGAAAGACGAACAGCTGCTTTGCCGAGGGGACAGTATCGTTGCTGCGGTATCGGGGGGACCTGATTCCATAGCCATGCTGCATGTCCTTTTTTTGCTGTCCGAACGATGGGAGTGGCGATTAACGGTAGCGCATGTCAATCATCAATTCAGGGTGGAGGAGTCCGCAAGGGAAGCGGAGTTCGTCAAGGACTTTTCCGACAGGCTTGGCCTTCCGTGTGAAGTTGCCGTCATCAACGTGCCCCAGTATATTCAGGATACCGGGATGAACGCGCAGGCGGCCGCCCGCGAGCTGAGGTACCGTTTCCTGCAGGAAACGGCCGCCAGGTTGGGCGCGGGGAAGATTGCTCTCGCCCATCATGCGGATGATCAGGCGGAGACCATGCTGATGCGGCTGCTCCGCGGTACGGGACCCTCCGGCCTGGCAGGAATCCCTATTCGGCGGACCGAACGGAATGTGGAACTTGTGCGCCCGTTGCTCCGTATATATAAATCAGAGCTGCTGGACTACTGCCATCATCATCAGCTTACTTATTTTATGGATAGCAGCAATCTGAGTACGAAGTATCTTCGGAACGAAATCCGTCTAGAGCTGCTGCCGATGCTTCAGCAAAGATATAATGATCAGCTGCCGCAGGCGCTCAATCGGCTGTCAGTTACAATGGCTGCAGAAGATGATTTTCTGGATCAGCAGGCATCCGCCATATTTGAACAAAATGTGGCCGTAGAAAGCGATTTCGCACAATGGTCAAGAAATTGGTATGCCGGGGTACATGTTGCTTTACAAAGGCGATTGATTAAACTAATATTAAATTATCTTTCTTTTGAGGCCGATTCCCTTGATTTTACCAAGCTGGAGCAAATGAGGGAGCTAATCGTCAAGGAAGAGCCTTCCAACCAACGTATCGATATAGGACATAATCTGACGCTAACAAGGGAATATGACCGTATCCAATTACATACTTATGTGGTACCGCCTAAGCCCTACCTGTACACGTTACAGCCCCGTCAAGGAAGCTTGACCGTTTCCGAAACGGGAGCGGTTATCGAATGCGCTTTGTTGGAAGAGGCGGGGAAGTACGAGCGTAATTCCGGGGACAGAGCCTCGGAGTGGTTCGATGCAGATTTGCTGGCATTTCCGCTGACGGTGCGCAGCCGCGCTGACGGGGACAGAATGAACCTGTTCGGACTAAACGGGTCGAAAAAAGTAAAAGATATTTTCATCGACGCCAAGATTCCGCCGAGTCTCAGAGCCAGAATACCTGTCATCGAGGATGCGGAGCACCGCATTATATGGCTGCCGGGGATTAGAAGATCCTCGTGGGCTCCGGTAACCGGGAATACGAAAGCATGGCTTCACTTGAAACTTTGCATGGAGGAAGGTTTTTTGTCCACTGTGTTAAGATAGCATTACAAGATCATTTTATTCCAAGTAGGAGGTTCTCTCTTGCAAAACGACATTCAAGAAGTACTTTACAGCGAGCAACTGATTCAGGACAAAGTAAAGGAGATGGGCCAACAAATAAGCCGCGATTTCGAAGGACGCAATCCGCTAGTCATTTGTGTACTGAAGGGTGCGTTTATTTTTATGGCGGATTTGGTTAAACAGATTACAGTGCCCTTGGAAATTGATTTCATGGCAGTTTCCAGCTACGGTCAATCGACCAAATCGTCCGGGGTCGTCAAAATTATTAAGGATCTCGACGTTCCTGTAGAAGGACGGCACATTATTATTGTCGAAGACATTATTGATAGCGGATTGACCTTGAGCTACTTGATCGACGTATTGGAGCGCCGCAACGCTCTTTCCATTACGGTGGCCGCACTTTTCGATAAGCCTGGGCGTAGAACTGTGGAATTGGACGCAGACTATAAAGGGTTCGTTATTCCTGACGCGTTCGTTGTTGGATATGGTTTGGACTACGCGGAGAAGTACCGCAATTTGCCGTATGTCGGCATACTGAAGCCCGAGGTTTACTCCCATTAGCATTTCTTGTGATGCCAAGACTTGCTGTGGTACAATATACAAAGTTGCCGTTTTTGAGAGGAGGTAGGGGATGAATCGAATTATTCGCAATACAGGCTTTTATTTGCTCATTTTTTTGGTCACTGTCGGTATCGTTCACTTTATCAGCACACAGAATGACCAGAAAGACGTAATCAGCTACGATAAGCTCCGACAGGCCTTAATCAGCAAAAATGTGGAATCGGTCAGTTTGAGATATGACGGACAAACATACTTGGTTCGCGGTAAATATAAAACTCCAGAGTCGCCGGATAAGAAGAATTTCGAAACCCGTGCGCCTTACGACCAAGAAACCGTTACTTTGATCGAGAAGAGCGACGTGCCTAACATCGTCATCGAGAAAATGGAAGGGGACAATGTCTGGATCAGTTTCCTTACCTCCATTATTCCGTTTGTCATTATTTTCATCCTGTTCTTCTTCCTGTTGAATCAGGCACAGGGTGGCGGCGGTAAGGTGATGAATTTCGGAAAAAGCCGCGCGAGGCTTTATAATGAAGAGAAGAAGCGCGTGACCTTTGAGGATGTAGCGGGGGCAGACGAAGAAAAGCAAGAGCTTGTGGAAGTAGTCGAATTTTTGAAGGATCCTCGTAAGTTTGCTGCCGTAGGAGCCAGAATTCCTAAAGGGGTTCTGTTGAATGGTCCTCCGGGAACGGGTAAAACTTTGCTGGCGCGAGCGGTTGCCGGTGAAGCGGGAGTTCCGTTCTTCAGCATAAGCGGTTCCGATTTCGTAGAAATGTTCGTCGGTGTGGGTGCATCCCGTGTCCGCGATTTGTTCGAAAACGCTAAGAAAAATGCACCTTGTATTATATTTATAGACGAGATTGACGCTGTAGGTCGTCAGCGCGGTGCCGGTTTGGGCGGCGGTCATGACGAGCGGGAGCAGACTCTCAACCAGCTCCTCGTGGAGATGGACGGATTCGGAGCGAATGAAGGGATTATTATCGTCGCGGCTACCAACCGGCCGGATATTCTAGACCCTGCGCTGCTTCGTCCGGGACGCTTTGACCGTCAAATTACGGTGGATCGTCCGGATGTCAAGGGCCGTGAAGCGGTACTCAAGGTACATGCTCGCAATAAGCCTTTGAATAAAGACGTTAAACTGGATGTGCTGGCGAGATACACAACAGGCTTTACAGGCGCTGACCTGGAGAACCTGCTGAATGAAGCTGCTCTGATTGCAGCCCGCCGCAACCGGAAAGATATCTCTATGGAAGAGCTGGACGAAGCGTTCGACCGCGTTATTGTCGGTACGCAGAAGAAAGCTCGCGTCATCAGCGAACGCGAGAAGCGCATGGTGGCTTTCCACGAAGCCGGGCACACAATTATCGGCTACCATTTGGAGAATGCCGATATGGTCCACAAGGTTACGATTATTCCTCGCGGTCGTGCAGGCGGCTATGTCATGATGCTGCCTAAGGAAGGCGAAGACCGGATGATGAATACCAAGAACGAGCTTCTTGATAAAGTTACCGGTTTGCTGGGCGGACGCGTATCCGAGGAGCTGTTTATCGGCGAGATCGGTACTGGTGCGTACAGCGACTTCCAACGGGCAACCGGCATTGTACGCAAGATGATTATGGAATACGGCATGAGCGATAAGCTGGGTCCTATGCAGTTTGGTAATGTTCAGGGGCAAGTGTTCCTGGGCCGTGATTTCGGACATGAGCAAAACTACAGTGATGCGATTGCCTATGAAATCGACCAAGAGATGCAGACGATCATCCGCAGCTGCTATGCCAGAGCAAAAGAAACGCTTGAGAAGTACGCGGATCAGGTTCGCCTGATTGCCGAAACCTTGCTCGAGAAGGAAACCCTCGAGAAAGAACAAATCAAGCAGCTCATCGAGAACGGCAGGCTGGATGATGCCGGCTCTGAAGTGAAGGTGAACATTGTCGGTCAACAGCAAACGGCAGATGCCAACAAGCTGGACTTCGACAAAGGTACTTCCGATGAGGAAGATAAAGAGAACAAATAAAGAGACACAGAACCGGAAGGCGAATGCCTTTCGGTTTTTTTTGCGCCGTAGCTGTCTAGACACCACTTTCCCGTTAACAGATAAACAACTTGTTTACGAAACGGGGGGTTGCTGAAGCGAAGTCTTAAGGTCTCAACTTTATGGAAGTACATCAGCGAGACAATGCACCCATTTTCACTGTCTTTATTTAGCCTTAACATAGAAACTGGACACTAGAGACCAAAGCACGGAACAACACCGTCATCTGCTGAATGAATTCGGGTATTTTGTTGTTATTTGAGCATTGACACCACCGGGGATGTTGTGTAAATTAGTTGTAAATCTTCAAACAATATGTGAACATTTTCACGACTTAGTTGTTAAATAAAAAGGGGCATAGGGACGGAAAGGATGGTAATGCGACGATGGAAGCATTAGCTCTGGAGCGCAAGGAAGAACAGAAAAGGGAGCTTAAGGAACGAATTGCTCAATTGAAGAAGGAACGCAACGCTATTATTCTTGCTCATTATTACCAACGTGATGAAATCCAGGAAATTGCTGATTTTCGCGGCGATTCTTTTTTGCTGGCCCAAAAGGCGGCATCGACCGACGCTGACGTTATTGTATTTTGCGGTGTTCATTTTATGGGCGAAAGCGCAAAAATACTGGCTCCGAACAAAACTGTTCTGATACCGGATGAGAGAGCGGGCTGTCCGATGGCCGATATGGTCAATGTGGATGGACTCCGTGCACTGAAGAAGCAGCATCCGAATGCCAAAGTGGTAGCTTACATTAACACTTCGGCAGATGTGAAATCCGAAACCGATATTTGCTGTACCTCGGCTAATGCTATCAAAGTCATTAACTCCGTCGACTCCGATGAGATCATCTGGGTGCCTGATAAAAACCTGGGTGATTACGTTTCCAAATTTACGGACAAAAAAGTCATTATTTGGGAAGGATATTGCAACACTCATGACATGTTAACCGTCAAAGATGTAGAGGAAATGAAAGCTCTCCATCCGAATGCCCAATTTGTGGTTCATCCGGAATGCCGCCCTGAAGTGGTGAAACTGGGTGATTTTGTAGGCAGTACGACAGCCATTATCAAGTACTGTAAGGAATCTGACTGCCAAGAATTTATTGTTGGCACGGAAGACGGTACAGGATATCAGCTTCGCTTGGATAGTCCGAATAAGAAGTTCCATTTCGCAACAAAATATTTGGTTTGTCCGAATATGAAAGTCAACAACCTAAAAAAGGTTGCCAAATGTTTGGAAACGATGCAGCCGCAAATTTATGTACCGCCGCACATCGCAGAACAAGCCAAGGCGTCCCTGGAGCGCATGCTACAAGTGAAGTAGCATGCGCTACTCTCTTGTTTGTGTCAGTATGCATAAGCTCTATTTCCTTTGAAGCTTTTAACCATTTTTGGGCATTAAAGAAGGAGAGCGTATCATGATTCCACGTTATTTAGTCGACTTTCAACTGGACGAGCTGCCTCAAGTACATACAGATGTCATCGTCATCGGTGCGGGTATCGCCGGGCTTTTTACCGCTATTAAAGCCAGTCAGCATTTTAAAGTGCTGATGGTCACCAAAAAGTCGCTGTTGGACAGCAATACACGCTATGCTCAGGGGGGAATCGCCGCCGTAATTTCCGACGAGGACTCCCCGGAATACCACCACCAGGATACGCTGAACGCCGGGGCCGGGTTGTGCTCCTCAGCCGCGGTCAACGTCTTGGTGCATGAAGGCCCTGCCGGAGTTCAAGACCTGATTCAGATGGGGACGCAGTTCGATCTGGAGGATGGAGTGTTTGCCCTGACCAAGGAAGGGGCGCACAGCCAACGCCGGATTTTGCACGCTCATGGAGACGCAACGGGTGCGGAAATCGTCCGCGCCTTATCGGAAAAGACGAAGCAGCATCCGAATATCGAGCTGTGGGACGATCATTTTGTTATTGATCTGATTACGCAAGACGGGGAATGCTATGGAGCATTGGTTCAAAAGCCGGACGGGCAAAAAGTATTTGTACGGGCTAACGCAACCATCCTGTGTACTGGAGGAGCCGGGCAGCTGTTCCGGTATACGACGAACCCGGATATTGCGACTGCCGACGGAATCGCTATCGCGTATCGTGCCGGGGCTCTCATTCAGGATATGGAATTTGTTCAATTCCATCCGACAGCGTTATGCTACCCGGGCGCTCCAAGGTTTTTGGTTTCTGAAGCGGTACGCGGCGAAGGGGCTATATTAAGAAACATTAACGGCGAACGCTTTATGGAGAAGTACGATCCTCAGCTGGAGCTGGCCCCCAGGGACATTGTAGCGCGAGCGATTGTCAACGAAATGGAGCAGACGAAGTCGACCTTCGTTTATATTGATTTTACCCATGAATCGGAAGAAACGGTGAAGCACCGGTTCCCGACGATTTATGAGTTTTGCTTGAATTACGGCCTGGACTTGTCCTCCGACTGGATTCCGGTCGCTCCTGCCGCTCACTATATGATGGGCGGGGTCAAAACCGATCTGTACGGCGAAACCGAGGTTGCAAGGCTGTTTGCTTGCGGTGAGGTTTCCTCTACAGGAGTTCACGGGGCCAACCGGCTGGCGAGCAATTCCTTGTCAGAGGCGATTGTGTTCGGGCGCAGAATCATAGAAAGAATTCATCAGCTTTCCCCTGTCGGATCCGTTCCGTCCATTTCGTCCGAGTCCAATCGGACAGAGCATGCCAAGCAGCCGATTGTGGAAAGAAGGCTTAAGCTGCAAAAGGTTATGCTGCGCTATGTAGGTCTCAAAAGAAATGCGGCAGGGCTGGAGAAGGGCTACGAGGAGCTGAAAAGGCAGATTTCGATCTATGATACCTGCTTGTCGAAGCGCGAGGATTATGAATTCGCCAATCTTCTTACCTGTGCGCTTCTTACGACGCAAGCCGCTTTGATTAGAGAGGAAAGCCGAGGGGGACACTATCGGGAGGATTTCCCCGAAAAAGATGACCTCCACTGGAGAAAGCATACGGTGTTCCATCGCGAGCACGGCATTACGGAGGGACGTATTGACGATGTATGAGCTGCAAATGGATTTAGTGAAGAAAAGCTTGAAAATGTGGCTGGAAGAGGATATCGGTATGGGCGACGTAACGACCATGTCGACCATTCCTCCCGGTCAGCAATCCAAAGGGATTATTCATCTTAAGGATAACGGGGTTATCGCAGGCCTGCCGATTGCTGAAGCCGTATTCTCCCTTGTCGACGAACAGCTTCGTTTTGAGTCCAAGGTGCAAGAGGGACAAGCTGTCAGCTACGGAACTGTATTGGCCGAGGTGACAGGAAGCACCCGCAGCATTCTGCTGGGCGAGCGGCTGGCATTGAATCTGATGCAGCGCATGTCAGGCATTGCGACTCGGACGAGACAATACGTAGACGCCCTGCAAGGATTGCCGGTCCGACTTGTGGATACGAGGAAGACGACGCCCGGTCACCGTCTGCTCGAGAAATATGCGGTGCGTATCGGCGGCGGTCATAACCACAGATTTGGCTTGTACGATGCGGTCATGATTAAAGATAATCATATTAAAGGCGCAGGCGGGATTAAGGAGGCGGTTCTGGCCGCACGCTCCCAGATTCCGCATACGATGAAGATCGAAGTGGAAGTCGAAAGCATGGAGCAGCTGGAGGAGGCTTTGAGCGCGAAGCCGGATATCATTATGCTGGACAACATGAAAACGGATCAAATGCGTGAAGCGGTTGTACGCATGAAATCCCAGGCTCCGCATATTCTTGTAGAGGCATCAGGATCTGTAAACCTAGACACTATACATGCCATTGCTTCTACGGGGGTAGACGTCATTTCCGTCGGTCGATTAACCTATTCGGTGCAAGCCTTGGATATCAGCCTGGATTTGAATGAGCGGAAAGGGGGAGCATCATGATACTGGCGGTGGATGTAGGGAATACGAACATCGTATTAGGCCTTTATGAAGGGGACCAGCTGCTGCATCATTGGCGATTAAGCACTAACCGCTCCAGCACGACCGACGAATACGGAATGATGATTTACAATTTGTTTCAGCATTCGGGGCTTGAGCTGGATCAGATCGAGGGCATTATTATTTCCTCCGTCGTTCCGCCGCTCATGTTTGTTCTCGAACAGTTATGTTCAAAATATTTAAAGAAAACCCCGCTTATCGTCGGACCGGGTATCAAGACAGGACTGAACGTTCGTTACGAGAATCCGCGCGAAGTCGGAGCGGACCGGATCGCGAACGCAGTCGCTGCTATCGAGCTTTACGGCGCGCCATGCATCGTTGTTGATTTTGGTACGGCAACAACCTTTGATTATATTGATGCATCCGGCCAGTATATTGGGGGAGCAGTCGCACCGGGTGTCGGCATTTCTACCGAAGCCCTGTATCAGCGTGCGGCAAAGCTGCCGCGGATTGAACTTGTGAAGCCCAAATCGGTCGTTGGACGCAACACCGTCGCTTCGATGCAGGCAGGTATCATTTATGGCTTTGCCGGGCAAGTGGACGGAATTGTGGGGCGTATTCGCGAGGAGCATAACGCCCAGGCGAAGGTTATCGCTACAGGAGAAATGGCCGAGCTTATAGCGAGCGAGTCCCGTACTATAGAGAAGGTGAATCCGCTTCTGACGCTTCAGGGGCTGCAGATGATCTATCAGCGTAACCAATAGGAATTGGATGAACGCATCCTAATCAAACCAACCAGCATAGAAAGGGAACCTCAATGCGTGATTATTTAATTCGAGCAACGGCGATGGGCGGCAAGGTAAGAGCCTTTGCCGTATGCTCTACCGGAATAGTAGATGAGATTAGCAAACGCCACCAAATGACTCCAACCACAACGGCGGCGCTGGGAAGAACGATGTCGGCAGGCCTGATGATGGGGGCTATGCTGAAGGGTGAGGAGAAGCTCACCATCATGATTAAAGGCGGAGGCCCCATCGGTCAGATCGTAGTGGACGCCAATGCCAAGGGAGAAGTACGCGGCTATGTAGCCAACCCACAGGCGGATCTCCCTCTTAACGCGGTAGGTAAACTCGATGTAGCAGGTGTGGTCGGCACCGAGGGCTACATTAGTGTTGTGAAAGACCTGGGGCTGAAAAAGCCATACAGCGGGAGCGTTCCTTTGATCTCCGGAGAGCTTGCCGAAGATTTTACATACTACTTTGCCACATCGGAGCAAACGCCTTCGGCGGTTGGCTTAGGGGTGCTTGTAGGCGTAGATTATGCCGTTACTTCTGCAGGAGGCTTTGTGATCCAGCTTCTGCCCGGATTGAAGGAGGATGAAATCTCGCTCATCGAGCAGCTGCTTTCGAAAGTTGAGCCTGTATCCGCCCTACTTGAACAAGGGCTGGATCTGGAGCAGATTTTGCAGCGTATTGTTCCTGATGTTGAGGTGTTGGAGGAAATGGACGTATATTTCCGCTGCCAATGCTCTCGGGAACGCGTGGAGCAAACCTTGATCTCATTAGGACGTGACGAACTGGAGCAGATCCTGGAAGAGGACGGGAAATCCGAGGTCGTCTGTCATTTCTGTAACGAACACTACACCTTTGACGAAGAGGATTTAAAATCTATCATCAATCAGCTTTAACCGGACGATATAAAGGTTGAGACAACCTATTGGAATACCAATAAAGCAATAGTGACCATACGAGGGGATTAGGAATGCGAAACATTAAGATACTGTGGGGAGTCGTAGCGGTTTTGTTCATTGCCGTTGTCATCCTTTCCTCCGTATTGTCTGCCGATCTAATCAACCAACGACATGTCGACATGAGCCCGGATCAGACGAAGCAGAACCCGTCAGTAAAAGTCATCGCAACTATCGGAGATAAGACCATTACCAGCATGGAATTGGAACAACAGCTGCTGCAAAAGCATGGCCGGGAATTGTTGAATCAAATGGTGGATCATGAAGTCATTCGCATGGAAGGCAAGGCATTGGGCTTGTTTGTGGAGGAAAGCGAAATCCAGAAGGAACTAAAACGCATGCAGCAAGGCTATGATAATGAAGGACAATTCTATGAATCGATGAAGGTCCAGCTGGGACTGACGCCAGAGGCTCTTAAAGCCGATATTTACGACAAGCTGCTTCAGGAGAAGATCATTACGAAGGATATTATTGTTTCGGATGAACAGGTCAATGCCTATATCCAGTCCCATCCCGAAGAATTTAAAGCGGCGGCCCAGCTTCGTTTGCAGCAGATCGTCGTAAGCAGCAAGGATCAGGCGGCCAAAGTAGCGGCTGACGTAAGCAAGGGGATTGAATTCGCCCAGATTGCCAAAGACCGGAGCTTGGATGATGCGACACGCGATAACGGCGGGGATCTGGGATGGGTGGAGGAAGACGACCCTTTTATCGCCCCGGCCATTCTGAAAGCGGCTAAACAGCTTAAGCCAGGCGAGGTAAGCAAACCGATCGACTTGAACGGGCAGCTTTATATTATCAAATTGAAGGATCGGAAGGAGCAGCCTAAGGAGAGCAAGGAGACGATCATGGAAAGTGTACGCAAAGAGCTCGCTCTTCGTGCAGCGCCGCCGCTTAAGGACGCGATAAAAAAGCTGCGGGAAAAATATAAAGTACAGGTTATGCTGTAGCTGGGGCAATCCTTTCTGGTAAACACATCCACAAAATGATATTGACAACCTAAGCTCCGGTTGATAAGATATTATTATAATACCTACCAATTTACTCGGATATTATACATCATATCTATTTTAGGAGGAACGTCAGGATGGCAAAACTAGTTCAGAACATAACACAATTAATCGGTGGAACCCCGTTAGTCAAACTGAATCGCGTTGTGCCGGAAGGCAGCGCAGAAGTGTATGTTAAGCTGGAGTATCAAAATCCGGGTGCGAGCGTAAAGGACCGTATCGCCATCAGCATGGTGGAAGTAGCCGAGCAAGAGGGCAAGCTGAAGCCGGGTGATACCATCATTGAGCCGACAAGCGGTAATACGGGAATCGGCCTGGCCATGGTAGCTGCAGCTAAGGGTTACAAAGCCATTCTGGTGATGCCTGAAACGATGAGTATAGAGCGCCGCAACCTGCTTCGTGCATACGGTGCTCAATTGGTACTGACTCCTGGAGCGGAAGGCATGAAAGGCGCTATCAAGCGCGCGGAAGAGCTGCTGGCCGAGAATCCGACTTATTTCATGCCGCAGCAATTTAAAAACCAAGCGAACGTGAAAATCCACCGTGAAACAACAGGTCCGGAAATCGTGGAAGCCATCCAATCCCACGACGGTAAGCTGGATGCATTCGTGGCCGGTATCGGAACCGGCGGTACCATTACGGGTGCGGGCAGCGTGTTGAAAGAAAATTTCCCTAACATTAAAATTTATGCGGTTGAACCAAGTGCATCTCCGGTATTGTCCGGCGGTAAACCAGGTCCTCATAAAATCCAGGGAATCGGTGCAGGTTTCGTTCCTGATATCCTGAACACTTCGGTGTACGATGAGGTCATTCCTGTCGAGAATGACGATGCATTCGAGACCTCCCGCCGTGTGGCCAAAGAAGAAGGGATCCTTGGCGGTATTTCTTCCGGTGCGGCTATTTTTGCAGCATTAAAAGTTGCCAAAGAATTGGGTCCGGGCAAACGGGTCGTCGCTATCCTTCCAAGTAACGGTGAAAGATACCTCAGTACGCCATTGTATCAATTCGAAGACTAATAACGAAAAAGCAAAGGCCCTTCCATCGAGAGGGGCTTTTTTTCGTTTGCAATATCAAGTATACTTAGTCCAAAACTTATGAATGAGAAGCAAGGAGGGGCGTCCGTTACGATGATAACCTACGAACAATGGCGGCAATGGGCGGGCCGCTATACGATGCTTCCCTACGTACGGCGTTACCCCTTGAAGGAAGATCGGTTGATTTCTTGGGAAACGGCCTGGGAGCAAGCGTCACCGGGTTCCTTTGTACTGGAGAGCGGAAAGGGAGGAAGGTATACCTTTCTAGGGTTAAAGCCGGTATCTGCCATCCGTGGCAAAGGAATGCGAACCGTCGTTCATCATGAAGACGGCACCGTGACCGAGGGAGAAGGAGCGCCTCTTGAAGCGGTAAAGCAATGGATGGCTGAATACCGCTCACCTGCTGTTCGCGGTCATGGGCTGCCCAAATTTCTGGGAGGCTGCGTCGGCTATTGGGGCTATGATGTCGCCCGTTCTATCGAGAGGCTCCCGGAGACAGCCTCGGACGACCTGCCGGTGCCGGACTATGCTTTTGCCAGATTCGACCGGATTTGGATTATCGACCATGAGGAGCAAGTGCTGTATTGTGCCGTTCACAAGATGAGCACGGAAGAGGCTGACGCCTTGGCCGAGCTTTACCGTGAAGCGGAAGCGGACGCAGACCGGATGAAGCGCCAATGGGATCTCGTTGCAGCCGCGAATCGAACGGAGAAGTATAGGGCCCTCCGTGAAGGCATGATGGAACGTATACATCAAGACCTGCTTCATATCGACGTCGACTCCATTGAAGGCATTCAGGCGGATTTCCCGAGAGAAGCCTACATTCAGGCGGTTCAACAGATTCAGCGCTATATCGGGGCTGGAGATGTGTTTCAGGTCAATTTGTCTGTCAGACAGCATAAACGGCTGCATGCTTCGCCTGAGGCAATCTATGAATGGCTGAGGGTCGTTAATCCGTCTCCTTACATGGGACTGCTGCGGTTCGGGGACTTTCACATTGTATCGGGATCGCCGGAGCTGCTGGTTCAGCTTGAAGAGGATACCGTGAGGACCCGGCCTATCGCCGGAACCCGGCCAAGAGGGAAGGATGCCGAGGAAGACCGGCACCTGGCGGATGAATTGATCCATCATGAGAAGGAACGTGCGGAGCACATTATGCTGGTCGATTTGGAGCGCAATGATCTGGGGAAAATATCTACCTACGGTACGGTAAAGGTCAAAGACTTCATGGTCATCGAATATTATTCCCACGTCATGCATATCGTCTCGCAGGTAGAAGGGAAGCTGGCGCCGGGCAAAGAAGCTTACGATGTCATTGCGGCAGCATTCCCCGGCGGAACGATTACAGGGGCTCCCAAGGTTCGCACGATGGAAATAATCGAAGAGCTTGAACC
This sequence comes from Paenibacillus sp. 32352, assembly GCF_002042965.1. Classification (GTDB taxonomy): domain Bacteria; phylum Bacillota; class Bacilli; order Paenibacillales; family NBRC-103111; genus Paenibacillus_S; species Paenibacillus_S vulneris. The sequence goes on from NZ_MZNT01000023.1 coordinate 54,674, forward strand.
TGTGCGCAGAGGCCCATATACAGGGTCTATCGGATGGATTGACTACAATGGCGATATGGAATTTAATATTATTATACGGACTTTGGTCATGGCGGAAGGGATAGGCTACGTGCAAGCCGGAGCCGGCATTGTGATAGACTCCGTCCCTGAGAAGGAATATACCGAATCCATCAACAAGGCTAAAGCGATGTGGAAAGCAATTCAATATAGCGAATGGAATGAAAAAATGGAAGCGCGGGGGGTATAAAGCTGTGATCCTAGTCATTGATAATTACGATTCGTTTACTTATAATTTGGTGCAATACTTGGGCGAGCTCGGTCAACGGGTGGAGGTTCGCCGCAATGACGAAATCGACTTGGCCGGTATCGAGGCTATGAAGCCGGACCATATTCTGATATCTCCGGGGCCGTGCACTCCGAACGAAGCGGGAATCAGCCTGTCGCTGATCGAGCATTTTAAAGGAAAAATTCCGATTCTTGGCGTATGTCTCGGACACCAATCGATCGGCCAAGTTTTTGGCGGTGAGGTCGTTCGGGCCGAGCGGCTCATGCATGGCAAGACCTCCCCGATCCTGCATGACGGGAAAACCCTTTTCAGGGATATCCCATCACCTTTCACGGCCACCCGATACCATTCCCTGATCGTCAATAGAGAGACGCTGCCCGATTGCCTGGAAATCAGTGCAGAGACGGAGGAAGGCGAGATTATGGGGCTCCGCCATAAGGAATATCCTATTGAAGGCGTACAATTCCATCCCGAATCTATCATTACCGATCACGGATTGCGTCTTCTGCGCAACTTTTTGAATGAAACGGCAGTGAAGCAGGCGTGAACATCTATGTCAACGGAAGCTTAATAGCGGAAGAACAGGCCGTGGTCTCAGTATACGATCACGGTTTTCTTTACGGCATAGGACTGTTTGAAACGCTCCGTACGTATAACGGGCAGCCTTTCTTGCTCAAGGAACACCAGGATCGGTTGATTGCAGGCTGCGAACAGCTGGGCATGGATTATCAGCCGGGGACCGGAGAGTGGGAGGGAATCATCGAATCGCTCCTTAAAGCGAACAGGTTAGAGGATGCCTACTTCCGCTTTACGGTAACGGCGGGGGAAGATATTTTGGGGCTTCCCGCCGGGGAATACTGCAAACCCAATTTGATTGTCTACGTCAAAGGATTGCCTGATCGGGACGAGAAGCTGTATCGAGAGGGGAAGTCGCTGCAGCTGCTAACCTTGCCTCGAAACACGCCAGAAGGAAGCGTAAGATTCAAATCCCTTCATTATATGAATAATATATTAGCCAAGCGTGAAATGAAGCGGTACCCATGGGCAGGCGGAGCCGAAGGCTTGCAGACCGACAAGCAGGGCTTTCTTGCCGAAGGGATCGTAAGCAATCTGTTTTTCGTCAAACACGGTCAGCTTCATACTCCAACGCTTGATACGGGAATATTACCGGGCATAACGAGAGCTTTTGTTATGGATCTGGCCAAACAGCTCGGTATAGCAGTAGAAGAGGGCTGGTACCGATGGGGAGATTTGCAGCTGGCGGATGAAGCTTTTATTACGAATTCCATTCAGGAGATCGTTCCGGCGACGACACTATATGATCCGGAGGGCCATTCCCGCATGGTAGGCAGCGGTACGTCCGGTCCGGTGACGAGGCGGCTCATAGAGCAATACGGACAACACACAATAATACGGAAATGACGGTGAACGCTCATGTCGAAATCAGTCAATGAGCAGCAGCCTTACATAGACTGCCGCGGAATAGCTTTGGATGTATATCATGAAACAGTCATTATGGGGATTTTGAATGTTACTCCGGATTCCTTCTCGGATGGGGGGAAGTTTACCGATCTTTCCGCCGCTGTCGACCATGCTAAACAGATGGTGGCCGACGGAGCCGGGATTATTGATATTGGAGGAGAGTCGACCCGCCCGGGCGCGGAGTTTGTTACATTGGAGCAAGAGCTGGAGCGGGTTATTCCTACTATCCGGGCTTTGAAGGAAGCCGGCATTCAGGTGCCCCTGTCGGTGGATACCTACAAGACAGAGGTGGCAAGACAAGCGCTGGAGGCGGGGGCCCATCTATTGAACGATATTTGGGGACTGAAGAAGGAACTCCATATGGCGAAGCTTGCCGCCGAATACGGGTGTCCCATCGTGATTATGCATAATCGCGTGAAGGCGGAGTATGATAATTTCATTCCCGATGTGATCGGGGATTTGCTGGAAAGCGTCCGGATAGCCCACGATGCAGGCGTGAAAGACCATCAGATTATTTTGGACCCGGGAATCGGGTTTGCCAAATCCTACGAGCAAAATTTGCAGCTGATGAACGAGCTTCATCAAATTGCCGCAATAGGCTATCCCGTCCTGCTTGGAACCTCCCGCAAAACGATGATCCGCACCGCCTTGCAGCTTCCTGCGAACGACGTAGTGGAAGGAACTGCGGCTACGGTAGCCATGGGGATTGCACAAGGCTGTCGAATTATGCGGGTTCATGATGTCAAATCCATGAAGCGCGTCGCTGTCATGGCAGACACTATTATCAAGCACCGTCTTCCAATCAAGAGCGATGAGAAATGAGGTAAATGATGGATAAAATCATATTGAACGGTATGCAATTTTATGGGTATCACGGCGTGTTTCCCGAGGAAAATAAGCTGGGTCAGCGGTATCACGTCGATGTAGAAATGCATATGCCCTTGGACAAACCGGGAGCTACGGATCATCTGGAGGACACCATCAACTACGCGGAAGCATATGAGCTCATTAAGAACATCGTGGAGAAGCGAATTTTCAAGCTGATTGAAGCTTTAGCCGAGCAGGTTGCATCTGAGCTTCTACAAACTTATACTAGTATAAATGCAATTACTGTACGCGTCAGGAAGCCGCATCCGCCGGTTGCAATGGTGTTCGATGGCGTTACAGTTGAAATTCATAGAAAGCGGGCATAAGTTCATGGGCTCACAGCCTTCACATCGCGTATACATTGCGCTTGGCTCCAATATGGGGGACAGAGAACGTTTGCTGCTTGAGGCGATTCGCCTGCTGGCAGAACACGAAACGATAGAGGTTAGCGGCTGTTCCGGTATTTACGAAACGGAGCCTGTAGGCTACGTAGACCAGGCGGCTTTTCTTAACATGGTCATTGAAATCAGGACGTCCCTGGAGGCGAAAGAGCTGCTAGGCGTTATGCAGCATATCGAACAAAGCCTCGGGCGTACGCGGGAGCTCCGTTGGGGACCGAGAACGATCGATTTGGATATGCTGCTGTACGATGATATACGCCAGGACGATCCGACGCTTATCCTTCCCCATCCAAGAATGCTGGAACGAGCCTTTGTCCTTGTGCCGTTGGTCGAGGTCATGCAAGCGCGGCGTGAGCAGCAGGCTGCCGAATGGGCGGCTCACCTAGAAAAGCTGGAGGGAAAGGAAGGCGTTGCTTTATGGAAAAAAATGCAATAGCACAGCGCATCCGCGCTTTTCGTAAGCTTAAGGGGTTCACCCAAAATGAATTGGCGGATCAGCTCGAAGTGTCTATCGCCGTACTTGGTGCCATCGAACGAGGGACGCGGAAGCCTGATCCCAAGATCATTCGAAAAATATCTGAAGTCCTGGGCATCGACCCGGATGAATTGCTGCCTGCTGCGAAGTAGGAACGAATGCGGAAGGAGGGATTAACATGTTGAAGATAGGAAATGTAGAAGCGCCGAACCAGGTGGTATTGGCTCCGATGGCGGGAGTATGTAACCCTGCTTTCAGACTGATTGCCAAGGAATTCGGCTGCGGGCTTGTTTGTGCGGAAATGGTGAGCGATAAAGCTATTTTGCATGGCAATCACCGTACTATGGAGATGCTTTATGTGGATGACCGGGAGAAGCCGCTCAGCTTGCAAATTTTCGGCGGGGACACGGAATCTCTTGTCGAAGCGGCCAAATATGTAGATCAGCATACCAATGCGGATATTATTGATATTAACATGGGGTGCCCGGTTCCCAAAATCACCAAATGCGATGCGGGGGCACGTTGGCTTCTGGATCCCCCCAAGATCGAGCAAATGATATCAACCGTGGTCAAATCGGTAAAGAAGCCGGTAACAGTGAAGATGCGTATCGGTTGGGATGATGAGCATATTTATGCCGTAGAGAACGCCAAGGCCGTAGAGAATGGCGGAGGCGCAGCTGTATCCGTACATGGACGCACACGCGTACAAATGTATACGGGACATGCTAATTGGGACATTATTAAGGAAGTTAAAGAATCCGTGTCGATTCCTGTCATTGGCAACGGCGATGTTTGCACACCGGAAGACGCCAAGCGAATGCTGGATCAGACAGGTGTCGATGGGGTAATGATCGGTCGGGCTGCACTCGGGAATCCGTGGATGCTGTACCGGACCATACAATACTTAACGAACGGCGAATTGCTTCCTGAGCCATCAGGGCAAGAGAAAATGCGTATTGCTCTTCTTCATATGGACCGCTTGGTTGCGCTCAAAGGAGAGCATGTAGCCGTGAAAGAAATGCGAAAGCATCTGGCGTGGTATTTGAAGGGACTGCCGGGAGCTGCTCGTGTCAAGGACGTAATCATGGAGCAAACGAAGCGGGATGAAATGGCTCGTGTGCTGGAAGAATTCGTGGCGTCATTGGGTCAGGAATCCCTTAGTGATACAGCCTCGGAGACGTCCGCAGCGGTACAATAATTGGGCTTTTTGCAGCATTTGGTTCAGATTGACATTTGAATGGGGTTGCAATATAATCAGTCAATAGTCATTACAAGCGGATCAGGCATCAGGATCTCGATCGTTAATATATTATTTATAAGTGAATTCATAGTCGAAGGAATCAGCTCGAAATATGAAAATCTTTCACATGACAGGAGATTGTTGCAATGAGTGAAAAAGAAGTCATCCTGACTCAGGAAGGTTTGAAAAAACTTGAGGAAGAGTTGGAGCACCTCAAATCCGTCAAGCGCCGCGAGGTTGCCGAACGGATCAAAGTAGCAATCGGCTACGGTGATATCAGCGAGAACTCCGAATATGAAGATGCGAAGAACGAGCAAGCGTTTATCGAAGGCAGAATTTTGACGCTGGAGAAGATGCTCCGGAATGCTCGGATTATTAATAATGATGATGTCGACACAGACACCGTCAGTGTTGGCTCTATCGTCACCCTGAAGGACCTGGAATTCGGCGATATCGTGGAATACAACATTGTAGGTACAGCGGAATCGGATCCGTTCCAAAATAAAATCTCCAACGAAAGCCCAGTAGGTAAAGCTATTCTTGGTAAATCGAAAGGCTCTTTGGTTGACGTTAACGTACCTGCGGGCGTGATTCAGTACGAAATCATCGATATTAAGAAATAAGATGGGTTTTATGCGGTAGTTATTGTAAAAGCCGTCGATAGAAAGCTTCCTTTGGAAGCTTTTTTAACGTATAGACAGCAAATCATAAGGAGCTGGGAACTAGCATGACTGTAGAACAAGAAATAAACGAATTGCTTCAGATCAGAAGAAACAAATTGGACGAGCTTCGCTCGCTTGGCATTGACCCGTTTGGACAAAAATTTAACCTTACCCATCATGCGGCCGATCTGCTTAAAGCATATGACGAGGTTTCCAAAGAAGATTTGGAAGCACAGGAGATTGAGGTCAGCATTGCCGGACGCATTATGCAAAAGCGCGGTATGGGCAAGGCGAGCTTTGCCCATATCCAGGACATTACCGGCAAAATTCAAATTTATGTCCGTGAAGATGCGGTCGGAACGGTGAAATACAAAGCCTTTGATATGCTTGATATCGGGGATATCGTCGGTGTTAAAGGAAGCATGTTCAAAACAAAGACAGGTGAGCTGTCCGTAAAAGCGCTGGAGGTAGAAGTGCTCTCCAAATCGCTCCTGCCGCTCCCTGAAAAATATCACGGGCTGAAGGACGTTGAGCTTCGTTACCGCCAGCGTTACGTGGACCTGATCATGAATCAGGAAGTGCAGCAAACGTTCATTACACGTTCCAAAATTATTCAATCGATGCGCCGCTACCTGGATTCCCGCGGGTACTTGGAAGTGGAGACGCCAACGCTTCATGCTATTGCAGGGGGAGCGTCCGCACGTCCGTTTATTACGCATCATAATGCGTTGGATATGCAGTTGTATATGCGTATCGCCATCGAGCTTCATTTGAAACGCCTGATTGTCGGCGGCATGGAGAAGGTATATGAGATCGGCCGCGTATACCGTAATGAGGGGATTTCCACCCGTCATAACCCTGAATTTACGATGATCGAGCTGTACGAGGCTTATGCCGATTACCAGGACATCATGAAATTGACGGAAAACATGATTGCCCATATTGCTCAGGAAGTATTGGGTACGACCAAAATTCAATACCAAGGCCATGAAGTCGACCTGGCTCCGCAATGGAGACGTGTTTCAATGGTGGATGCTATTAAAGAGGTCGTAGGTGTCGACTTCAGCAAGCATATGACCGATGAGGAAGCTCATCAATTGGCCAAAGAACATAAAGTGCCGGTAGAGCCTATGATGACATTCGGCCACATCGTGAACCAGTTCTTCGAAACGTTCGTTGAAGAAACACTGATTCAGCCTACTTTTGTATACGGGCATCCTGTTGCTATTTCTCCATTAGCGAAAAAGAATGAACAAGACCCGCGGTTTACCGACCGTTTCGAATTGTTTATTGTTGCCCGCGAGCATGCCAACGCCTTTACGGAGCTGAATGATCCTATTGATCAGCGGGAGCGGTTTGAAGCTCAGCTGTTGGAGCGCGAGCAGGGCAACGATGAGGCGCATGAAATGGACGATGACTTTATTCGTGCTCTGGAATACGGCATGCCGCCGACAGGCGGGCTGGGCATCGGCATAGACCGTCTGGTCATGCTGCTGACCAACGCTCCTTCTATTCGTGATGTGCTGTTATTCCCATTGATGCGTGAGCGTCAAGGCGACTAAGATTTATATTTCAACGAAACGTATCTTCCCTTTGTGGAAGGTACGTTTTTTCTATATAGTCTTTATAAACCTCTGGGTTCTCACAAAGCACCTGAATTGGTTTGAGCCAAGGTTCGCTTCACGGGGGTTCAGGAACGAACTAACAGGATAAGGAAACAAAAAAAGTTTGCAATTTGAGTTCGGTTTTGGTATATTACTCTTTGTCGCTTTTGAGGCTCTGTTGTTTAAGTGCTTGATTTCATCACATGATGATGTGGTAAAAAAAAGTACTTGCAATTGAGCGGGCGAATGTGATATATTATAAAAGTCGCCGCTAAACAAGGTGACGATACACGAGAGAACATTGTCCTTTGAAAACTGAACAACGAGTGAATGTTTTAATGAGAATGAAAATTCTCGCTAGCATTGAATTTTGAGCTTAAGACAAGCTCTATTATAGATCACTTCGGTGATCACTTT
>NZ_MZNT01000024.1 GCF_002042965.1 Paenibacillus sp. 32352
GCTCAAAATTCAATGCTAGCGAGAATTTTCATTCTCTGTTAAAACATTCACTCGTTGTTCAGTTTTCAAAGGACAATATATCGACAAAACCTGATTACTTCATGTAACTTCTGTTTTGTCATTTTGTTCACCGTGTTTAGCGGCGACTCTTATAATATACCACATTCGCCTACGTAATTGCAAGCATTTTTTTAAAAACTTTTTTTGTGGGTTCCTACCGCTTTATTTCATATCGAACTTCTCGGAAGGAACGAGTAATAAAATAACATACAAATCAAATCGAAGTCAAGTATTTTTTAATGATGCATTCGGTTCCTTGCATATTTCGATATTTCTTTAGGGGATGCAAGCCGAGCATACATTCTAAAGATGACTCTATACCGCGATTCAATAGCTCCTTTAATATCAGGATCAATCCGTTTATCATTTAGATCAAACAGCATTTCGTCCAACTCTTTTTTCAACACATAGTCGAGTTCCCTGCACTCTCTTTCATTAAATAAAAACCCGAGCATCGACGTAATACCCCTTCCACAGCTTGTGTATATTCCATGTTGAAGCAAACAAAAAATGCATTGAAGAAAGCAACATCTTCTGTGTATAGAATCCATTGCGTTTTTTCAATGCATACGAAATGAAAGCATTTTTAACGCTTTACTGTTATGCACATATTTGGTTATTTTTATGCTGATTTTTTTATTGCGGTTTAACAAGCCAATACGTAAAGGTGCTCTCTATTAGTGCCGCGGCTGTCAAAGTTACTACAATAATAACGAACACGGGCACCAGCGCCTTGGCAAAGCCCCGAAATTCCTCTTTGAATTTACCGGACCGTGCAGGGCTTGTAAGGGCCGTTAAGGACTTGAGAACTAGCACCCCTAAACGCAATCCGAATGCACATGCAAAAACGATTGCAGGAATTTCAATAATACCGTGAGGCAGAATAGCTTTGATGACGTATAGGATAGACTGCTTTTCAGCAGAGACGGCCATAACGTAACCTAGCAGCAGCCCATTCGATAACAAGAAGAACAAAGGCAGCACGCCAAAAAAGGCCCCCAACCCTATAATAAGCAGCGATTTCGATACATTGTTCCAAAATATCAGCCAAAACAGCGACCACTGCTGATTAGGTTTACCGTTAATAGATTGAGATAGCTGCTCCAATCCCTTCAGCTGCGCTTCAATGAAGGCATGAAATTGATCCGAGAAGCCCGCCCCCAGTACGATCCCTGTAACGAAAACCAAGGCAGAAGCAATAAAATAATGTTTCATCAGCCGAAATTGCAGCATCATGTTCCTCAATGGCGTTCCCCCCTATGATTTTCTATGTGAATTTAGCATGTTTTTTGAATAAGCGGTACGAGCCCTGGCATATCTTTCTTGTCCGAGCATACATTTTACTAATCAGCTTATACAAGCCCCTACCACACTGGGCAAAAGGAGGTCTGGATTTTGTGAACTATTTTTATGTCGTTAACGGCAAAAAACTGAAACAATCTTTTATTATTTTAGTTGCTGTTATTTTTGCTATCGGCATTATTTACTCCGAACGCGATAATGTCACGGTGTTCTCGCAGAATGAGCCCGCGGCCATCTACAGTGTACAAACCGATAAAAAAGTCATTGCCTTAACCTTCGATATTAGTTGGGGCGATACTCGAACGGAACCTATTTTGAAAGTGCTTGAGGACAAAGGAGTCAAAAAAGCGACCTTTTTCTTATCCTCTCCTTGGGCAAAGGACCATCCGGAAATCGTGAACCATATTGTTAAAGGCGGCTGGGAGATTGGCAGTCATGGTCACAAGCATGTTAATTATAGCAGCTTGAATACAGACGAGGAAATAAAGACGCAAATCACGACCGCACATCAGATCCTTCGTGACGTAACCGGACAAACTCCTAATCTGATCCGTCTGCCGAACGGAGATTTCGACAAACGGGTGCTGCGGATCGCTAACGAGCTTAACTATACGGTTATCCAATGGGATACGGATTCGTTAGACTGGATGAATAAAGGCGTAGACAATATTATTAACCGGGTTGTAACCAAAGCCCATCCTGGAGATATTGTGCTGATGCACGCCAGTGATTCATGCAAACAGACCCACGAAGCCCTTCCCGCCATTATTGATCAATTAAGAGCTAAGGGCTACGAGTTTGTTACGGTCAGCGAGATGCTGAAGCAGACTCAGGTTGACAACAAGCCTCCCATTGAAGATCAAGCAATGAAGACCATACATTAGAATAAGGGCAAAATGATGAAGAGCCGTTACACCGGCTCTTTGTTTGTTTGTAGCACTTTGGATAGGATCAGGATTTGCCATGCATTACTTGCAAGCAAAGGCACCATCATAAATACTGTGGAAGCAGCAGTATCCAGTCTTAACGCAGGAACGGCTTCCATTGCGGACACGACAATCATAAAGAACAGTGTGGGAATAAAACCGTTACGGTTGGTCAATTGAACTTTCCAATAAGCGACGCCCAAACCTACGGCCAGCATGCAAATAGGAAGAATAGTATAAGGGAGCCAATCTCCCCCAGCGTCTGCATCCCTTAAATAGACCAAATCAATTAATGCAATAATAACCAGGATGACTTGCAGTACGTCCCAAATCCATTTGCTTCTTATAATTCCGATGGCAATAAATCTTATGATCAAATAGGCGAAGAACCCCATCTGGCTCAGTACGCTTATTGTGGCTCCGCCTAACAGCATCGTTAGAACGTTATAGCCCACTGCGCTGCCGTTTAAAAAGCTGAATTGCTGATCATTCATTTGTAAAATAATTCCGATGACTAAAGCACTAATGGCACCTATGACTAGTGTCGTCCAAAATAAAAAAAACCACTTTCTTAATGTCACGAAATTCTACCCCCACAGCTTCATCTGTACAGAAGTTAATTGTACCAACGTTCACAAAAAAAAGCCAACAAATCAGCAGAGTGAAAGTTATTCTAACGGCAAATACTAAGGCCAAATTCTTATATGGAAAGGAGCCTTATGTAATGATGAAGCGATGGTTGCGCCCTGTTTCCCTCCTTCTAATTATTTGGGTTTTAACATCCTGCGGATCCGATAAGCAAGCCTCACAATCCCAAAGCGGCGGGTATAAAGATACAAAAACTATGGTGCTCGACATCCTCAAAACTGATGATGGTAAAAAAGCAATCATTTCCGCATTAAGCGGCGGCGGTAGTGGAAGCAGCAGTGGCGGAGGTGAAGGAGGCGGTGGTTCCGGAGGGGGCATCCAGTCCGAAGGTCAATTGAAGCTGCTCTCTGCCGGTGATGCTCAGCAAATTCAGTTAGCCGTTAAAGACGTGTTAACCGATACGAGCAATAATAAGTTTTTGCAATCGATCATGACCGATCCCAAGTTCGCCGGACAATTCGCAAAAGCCATTCAAAAAGAAAATAAACAGCTGCATAAGGATTTGATCAAAGACCCTGAGTATCAAAAGTCTATGATTGAGGCAATGAAGAACCCCGATTTTGAGAAAATGCTAATGGATTCCATGAAAGGTCCTCAGTACAGACAGCAAATGAAAACGGTGATGCAGGAATCTTTACAAAGCCCCTTGTTTCGACTTGAGCTAATGAACCTTATGAAGAAGGTTCTGGAAGAGGAGTCCCAGCCTAAAACCAAAGAGCAAGAGGGTGGCGGTGCTGGAGGCGGCGGTGGTGCTGGCGGTGGCGGCGGAGGTGGCGGCGGCGGCCAGGGTGGTAAGAAGTAGTAGAGGCTAATTCCCTTGTCCAATTACTCCATCGGCGTTGAAGCTGACTCCCATACGTTACAGATATTAAAAAAAGGAGCCGCCCTAGGGCAGCTCCTTATCTTATTCCACTTTGTTGATCAGCTTCTGGGCCATCTCCAAATATAAAGCGCCCGTTTCTGTCTCAGGTTTGTATACGGATGGGGAAAAATCCGGTTCTGCAACATGATTGTCCGGTGCACCCAACGGGATTTGGGTCAGCAGCTCGGTGTGAAGCTCCTCAGCCAGCTTGGCACCTCCGCCTCTGCCGAACACAAAGTCTTTTTGCCCACAGGCGCTGCATTGGTAATAAGACATGTTCTCAACAACGCCTACGATATCATGATTCGTGTGTAAAGCCATTGCTCCTGCTCTGGCAGCGACAAAAGCGGCCGTTGCATGCGGTGTCGTAACGATAATTTCTTTGCTTTGTGGAATCATCTGGTGAACATCCAGGGCGACATCGCCTGTTCCTGGCGGTAAATCAAGTAGAACATAGTCTACATCTCCCCAGCTGACTTCCTGAAAGAAATTACGCAGCATCTTACCGAGCATCGGACCACGCCAAATTACCGGTGTGTTCTCTTCAACAAAAAAGCCCATCGAAATCACTTTAACACCGAAGCGTTCCACCGGAATGATACGATTATCGACCAATTGCGGTCTTTCCTCAATCCCCATCATGTCAGGAACGCTGAAACCGTAAATATCGGCGTCGATAAGACCTACTTTCTTCCCTAATCTCGCCAAGGCTACAGCCAGATTCACTGTGACGGTCGATTTACCGACCCCGCCTTTACCGCTTGCGACTGCTATAAAGTGAACGCCCGATTCCGGGTCCAGGATATTGCGAGCTGGCGCCGCTTCCTGAACCGGTTGCGATGCATGCTCCTGCTGCTTTCGAGCCGCCTCGTTACGGTCATATTCCGTCATAGGACGAAACCGAAGATGAACCTCGGAAGCGCCGGCTTTCTGGAATGCGGCAGTGATTTGTTCTTGAATATTTGTACGATAAGCTTCGTCCTCATTAGACAGCAGCACGGTCGCAGATACCCGATCTTCTTTGATAAGAAAATCTCTAATAAGCTGCAATTCAGCCAAGCTAAGCTGAAATTCCGGGTCCTTCAGATGACGAACGGCCTCTACTAATTGTTCTTTGGTTAGCACGTTTTCACACCCCAGCCGAAAATAAGAATTGTGGTTTCATTTTATTATATCACAATTTTATAAGTTACCTACTTTTTCGCCGGAGTAATACCGCAATATTCCTTGATAGACCGAAGCCGCCACTTTCTTCTGGTATTCGGGAGATTTCAGCAGCTGCGCTTCTGAAGGATTCGATAAGAAGCCTACCTCAACCAAAGCACTAGGGATTTTTAACGTCTTTAATAAATAGACATTATCGACCGGCTTCGCTACACGATCCGTATTATTCAAGTTTTTCTTGATTTCATCTTGGATTAACGCCGCTAACAACCCGTTATCCTGATGGTTCGGATAATAAAATGTTTGAGCCCCGGACCATTTATCCGAAGGAATACTATTCAAATGAATACTGACGAATAGATCAGCCTTTTGTTGAGAAATAAATTGTGCTCTAGCCAGCAAATCCTCTGTCTTTCGCTTGCTGTACCCTTTGGTCGATGGTTCCGCCAAATCTTGATCGCTTTCTCTCGTCATCACGACCATGGCGCCTGCTTCCTGCAAATAGTCCCTAAGGTACATCGTTATCGCCAGATTAATATCCTTTTCAATGATTCCGTCCTTACTCTCAGCGCCGCCATCAGGTCCTCCGTGGCCAGGGTCCAGAGCAATTTTTTTCCCGGAAAGCGGCATCGTCCAGTATGTCCATGTTTTGGTCGCAGGAAGCTCGTACGTAAACATAAACAGCATTAGTAGTACAAGCAAAAAAGACATCACCAGTTTCAAGCTGCTGTGCATGGTCAACCATACGACGACCCTTTTCCTCCTCTTAAACATAAAAAAAATCCACCTCGCATCCCCATAGACTCTTAATCATCTATATGGGACAGGGTGGACAAATATGCTATCAATTGGTTGGTTCGAATTGTTCCATCATACCTTCTATCAAAATTTCCGCCACCTCGGGGCGTGTAAATTGCGGAGGAGGACATTGGCCGCTACGCAGCAAAGCTCTTACCTTTGTTCCGGACAAATGAAGATGTTCCGATTTGTCGTGCGGACATGTTTTGCTGGAAGCCATATTGCCGCACTTGGTGCAGAAGAAGCTGTGCTCGAAGAACAATGGAGTAATTCCCAGCTCTTCGCTTGTGAAGTTGCTGAAAATTTCTTGTGCTTCATAAGTACCGTAGTAATCGCCTACGCCGGCATGGTCACGACCGACAATGAAATGCGTGCAGCCGTAATTCTTACGAACCATTGCATGAAAGATGGCTTCACGAGGCCCTGCATAGCGCATAGCGGCTGGAAATACTCCTAGAAATACACGATCCTTTGGGTAATAGTTTTCCAGCAACGCCAAATAGCTGCGCATGCGAACATCAGCTGAGATATCATCCGATTTGGTTTCACCTACGAGAGGGTTCAAGAACAGAGCATCGACAATTTCCATAGCGCTTTTTTGGATATATTCATGGGCACGGTGAACCGGATTTCTAGTTTGGAAGCCAACTACGGTTTTCCAGCCCTTTTCCGAGAAAATACGACGGGTTTCCGCAGGATCAAAATAAAACTCAGCAAATTGCCCCGGCTCAGGACGATTCAATACCCGGATCGGGCCGCCTGCATAGATGGAAGGCCGCGACAGCAGCTTCTGAACCCCCGGATGGGCTTCGTCATCGGTTTTAAACACCTTAACTGCTTCGTTCTTCTGATCGACCTCATAAATGCTTTGAACGTCCAAAATACCGTAAATAACACCGTCCTGCTCTCCTACTAAAGCTACTTGCTCCCCAACTTTAATCTCATCCGCAACGTAATCCTCCAGAGACAATGTAATCGGGATGCTCCAAACGGTCCCATCTACCAAACGCATGTTCTCTACAACAGAATCGTAATCTTCTTTCCCAAGAAATCCTGTGAGTGGTGAAAAAGCGCCAATACCGATGAGATTAAGATCGGAAATCGTCCATGCATTAATTTGTATAGGGTATAAGTTCTTGGCCAGCTCCAATAGTCCTTCTCTCTCGGCTCCTACCGCGACACGGTTAATTAATGTGCCGCCATGTGGACGAATTGTCTCAGCCATGGGTTCGTGAAACCTCCTTATTTATGAAGGCCACATTCCGTTTTCTCAAAGCCGGACCAGCGTCCTGCACGAGGATCTTCACCTGCAGCTACTTGACGTGTGCAGTGCTCGCATCCGATACTTGGATAGTTCCGGTCATGCAGCGGATTATAAATAATATTATGACTGCGGATATAATTCCATACATCTTCAGAAGTCCAGGAAGCAATAGGGTTGAATTTCACCAAGCCGAATTTCGTATCGTATTCCACTTTCTTCGCGTTTGCTCTTGTTGGAGCTTGATCTCGGCGAATTCCCGTAATCCAGGCATCATAGTTTTTCAAAATATCCGACAAAGGATCTACCTTACGGATGTTGCAGCATTGCGTAGGGTTGCTTTTCCAGAGCTCGTCACCGAATTGAGCGGCCTGATCTGCTAAGGTCAGCTTGGGAAGAACCTGCACGAACTCAACACCATAATGCTGCTGCAGCCTATCGCGGGTTTCGTAAGTCTCTTTGAAATGCACGTTAGTATCCAAGTAAAAAATATCTGTCTTAGGGCTTACCTTCTGGAGCATATCGACTAATACGACGTCCTCTGCCCCAAAGCTACAGGCCAAAGTGATGTTAGGGAATTTCTCAACGGCCCAGGCAATCAATGCTTCCGGGGACTGATTCTCGAATTGTTCTGCCGCCTCTTGAATTAATTTTTCTTTTTCAAACAAATTCATATTTATCCACCCTCTCATCGTATTAATTCCGAGTATATTAATGTGTTTTGTTATATATCATTATAACGCGACGGGACTTTTTGTCAATTTAAAATTTTGTTGGGCCATTACCTATCATATGGTGAGCCCAGGCAAAGGTGATTCGAAAAACAAAAAAACCTTTCCACCGAAATAGTGAAAAGGTTCTTGTATAAGCGATAATGCTTGATATTAACGTTTGGAGAATTGAGGAGCGCGACGAGCTGCTTTCAAGCCGTACTTTTTACGCTCTTTCATACGAGGGTCACGAGTCAGGAAGCCTGCCTTTTTCAAGGAACCACGCAATTCAGGATCAGCTTTCAGCAATGCACGGGAAATACCGTGACGGATTGCTCCTGCTTGTCCGGAAATACCGCCGCCGTTAGCAATAACCAAAACATCGTATTTACCCAATGTTTCTGTCAAGTTAAGCGGTTGTTTAACGATCAACTTCAAAGTCTCAAGACCAAAATACTCATCAAGGTTACGTTTATTAATAATGATGCGTCCTTCACCTGGTACCAAACGTACACGAGCTACCGAGTGCTTACGACGACCTGTTCCATAATATTGAACTTGTGCCACAAAACAGCCCTCCCTTTAAATTAACCGCGAAGTTCCCAAACTTCAGGTTGTTGTGCTTGATGCGGATGCTCAGAACCGGCATATACTTTCAATTTTGTTTTCATGCTATCGCCAAGGCGATTTTTTGGAAGCATGCCATGAATTGCGAATTCAAGTACACGTTCTGGTTTTGTATTAAGCAAATCTTGAGCGGATGTTACTTTCAAACCGCCAGAGTACAAAGAGTGGCGATAGTACATTTTGTTTTGCAGCTTTTTACCAGTCAATCTGATTTTTTCTGCGTTGATTACGATTACGAAATCCCCAGTATCAACATGAGGCGTAAATTGCGGTTTGTGCTTACCGCGGATAATGCTGGCAGCTTCGCTCGCAAGACGGCCCAGAGTTTTATCTGTTGCGTCAATGATGTACCATTTGCGCTCTACTTCATTTGACTTAGCCATATATGTGGTACGCATGAATAGTTCCTCCTAAACAATTGTTCACTTCGTTACTAGTTGGATGAAACGACACAGTCATGTGATGAACATGAAGACATCTGCCATTCCATCATCAATCTATCTGTATCATTCGTTTATAGTTATCGTTAAATTAAGGTTAGCCTTTTCCTTGACCCGGGGCCGTGGGATAGCCGATCAAGAAACGCCAAGTGATATTGTACTATAAAATCTGCGACAAATCAAGTAATGATTGTATCTAGATTATATAATACTTCCCAGAGCATAAGCCCATGAGGCACAGCTGTAGGTCCGGCTTTAGCCCGGTTGCGGGCTGCCAGAATGTCGCGGATCGATTCACTTGAACGTTTGCCTTCTCCCACCTGGATCAAGGTCCCTGCTACGATTCGAACCATATTGTATAAAAAGCCGTTGCCGGTCAAATATATATGAATGGTAAACGATTGAAGCTGAGGGTCCACAGGTTCACATTCCAGCCTGGCGTCGAATAACGTTCTGACGTGGGACAATTTCGTGGATCTGACGGAGCAAAAGGAAGTAAAGTCATGTGTACCGATTAACCATTTGAGCCCTTCTGCCATAGCATCCGTGTTCAAAGCAGTCGGATGGTAAAACTCCATATGACGTTTAAACAGGTCAGGATGACGGCCGCAGCGGATGGAGTAACGATACGTCTTTTGTACAGCTGATCGGGTCGCATGAAAAGCTAAATCTACCTCTCTAGCGCCGCTTACGACAATATCATCAGGTAGTCTTGTATTAAGCGCCATACACCATCTCTCGATAGGAATCTTCGATTCTGTATAGAAATTAATAACTTGACCCCTCGCATGAACCCCTGCGTCCGTCCTGCCCGACGAAGTCAATTTGACCTTTTCTCCGGTTAGAGAGTGCACGGCTTGTTCCAGCACGTCCTGAATCGTATTTAAGCTAGGCTGTGTTTGAAAACCATTGTAAGCTGTCCCGTCATAACTGACGGTCATGCATATATTCCTCACGGCCGTCCTCCATTAAACCGTTCAAGCTTAGGCTACAAAAAAAAGGGTTTCATCAGAATCAAGAGATCCCGTCCACCCTTTCCCATCCTTTTTATGCACGATCTACTAATTCTAAATATACCATTGGCGCTGCATCGCCGCGGCGAGGACCCAGCTTCAAGATTCTGGTGTAACCGCCTTGACGTTCAGCGTAACGTGGAGCCAATTCAGAGAATAGCTTCTGGATCGCGTCTTGATTTTCGTTAGCTGCTTCACGACGAACAAAGGAAGCAACTTGACGGCGAGCATGAAGATCTCCGCGTTTTGCCAACGTAATTAGTTTTTCTGCAATAGAGCGCAGCTCTTTAGCCTTAGCTTCAGTAGTTTGGATGCGCTCATGTATGAACAAGTCGGTTACCAGGTCACGAAAAAGAGCTTTACGTGCGCTGGAATCACGACCCAACTTTTGGTATGCCATTTGTGTGCAACCTCCTTCTGCTTAATTATAACCTGACGTTTTAGTCTTCCATTCGGAGACCAAGTCCAAGCTCTTCGAGCTTCTCTTGAACCTCTTCAAGGGATTTACGTCCAAGATTACGAACCTTCATCATGTCTTCTTCCGTTTTCGTAATCAATTCTTGAACCGTATTAATACCTGCGCGCTTCAGGCAGTTGTAAGAACGAACAGAAAGATCCAGCTCTTCGATCGTCATCTCGAGCACTTTTTCTTTCTTATCTTCTTCTTTTTCCACCATAATCTCGGCATCCTTAGCTTCATCGGTCAAGCCGACAAACAGCATCAAATGCTCTGTTAAAATTTTAGCGCCCAAGCTTACGGCCTCTTCAGGTCGAATACTTCCATCGGTCCAGACTTCGAGGGTTAGTTTATCATAGTTGGTAACTTGGCCGACGCGAGTGTTCTCTACGCTGTAATTCACACGGGTAATCGGAGTATAGATCGAGTCAATTGGAATTACGCCGATTGGCTGATCTTCCTTCTTGTTCTTATCCGCTTGAACGTATCCGCGTCCCCGATTAGCATGAATTCGCATGTGAAGACGTGCATCGGAGGCAAGCGTAGCAATATGCAAATCCGGATTAAGGATCTCCACATCGCTATCACCACGAATATCGCCGGCTACAACGGGCCCTTCACCTTCTGCGTCGATTTCCAACACTTTCTCCTCGTCGGAATGAATCTTCAACGATAGCCCTTTAAGGTTAAGGATAATCTCCGTAACATCTTCCATGACACCAGGTACGGTGGAGAACTCGTGCAGGACTCCGTCGATTTGAACCGAAGTCACTGCTGCCCCCGGCAAAGAGGACAACAGGATTCTGCGAAGCGAGTTCCCTAAGGTCGTTCCATAACCTCTTTCAAGAGGCTCTACAACAAACTTACCGTAAGTGCCATCCTCACTCAATGATACGGTTTCTATTTTCGGCTTTTCGATTTCGATCATTTATAACCCTCCTTCAAAACGTCGTTTCCCTCTGGATAACTTAAGACGCATAGAACGTGCAGTATGCCTATCCAAACAGTATTCACACTTATTGGATATTTATACCACTCTTTTGCAATCCTGAATTAGACACGACGACGTTTTGGAGGACGGCAACCGTTATGTGGAATTGGAGTCACGTCTTTAATCAGGTTAACTTCCAAACCTGCAGCTTGCAGCGAACGAATCGCAGCTTCACGACCAGCGCCAGGACCTTTAACCATAACTTCAACGGCTTTCATACCATGTTCCATTGCTGCTTTAGCTGCGGACTCAGCGGCCATTTGTGCAGCGAACGGTGTGCTTTTACGCGAGCCTTTAAAGCCCAGGTTACCAGCACTTGCCCAAGAAATTGCATTACCGTGCGGGTCGGTAATAGTTACAATCGTATTGTTAAACGTAGAGCGGATATGTGCCACTCCAGAGTCGATATTTTTCCGATCACGACGTTTTGTACGAACAACTTTTTTCGGTTTAGCCATTTAATTGTTAACCTCCTTTACTATTTTTTCTTGTTAGCTACAGTACGACGAGGACCTTTACGCGTACGAGCGTTAGTTTTAGTACGTTGACCACGAACAGGTAAGCCGCGGCGGTGACGAACACCACGATAGCATCCGATCTCAATCAAGCGTTTGATGTTAAGAGCAATCTCACGACGAAGGTCGCCTTCCACCTTAACGGTTTTGTCAATTGCATCGCGAAGTTTACTTACTTCGTCTTCAGTCAGGTCACGAACACGAGTCGATGCGTCAACACCAGTAGAAGCCAGAATTTTCTCGGAAGTTGTTCTGCCAATACCGAAAATGTAGGTCAAAGCAATAACTACGCGTTTGTCACGCGGCAAGTCTACACCAGCAATACGTGCCATTTATAGGAGCACCTCCTTATCCTTGTTTTTGTTTATGCTTAGGGTTTTCGCAAATTACCATTACATTGCCTTTGCGGCGAATGACTTTGCATTTTTCGCAGATCGGTTTGACCGATGGTCTTACCTTCATGTTTATTACCTCCTGTGAGTTTTCGTAAGAAAACTAACTTCGTAAGACTAACTCGTATCTATTTAAAACGATAGGTTATACGGCCTCTGGTCAAATCATAAGGGGAAAGCTCCACAGTCACTTTGTCACCAGGCAAGATCCGGATAAAGTGCATTCTGATCTTTCCGGATACATGAGCAAGTATCTTATGACCATTCTCAAGCTCCACCTTAAACATTGCATTCGGAAGAGGTTCAATCACTGTACCTTCAACTTCAATTACATCTTCTTTGGCCACAGTCATTCTCCTTTCTCATGTGCTTCTGAATTCATTGGATCCACGTACTTCTTTAGTGCGAAGCGTAACTTTCCGTTCGTCACACGACCGCTTTCTTTCAAGCTATCCACTACTTCGCTGCTGATTGTTTGCAGTAACTCGAGATGAATCAAGTTTTTCTTCTTAGGCTGGTCGAACTTCCGTTTGTCGCCGTCGGCAATCCATACGAATCGTTGGTCTTCGACGCTGATTATAACGGCGTACTTCCCGGAGTCCTTACCACGAATGATCCTAACGAGTTGTCCGAGCTGTGGAATGTTTACCGAATCCACTCTATCACCTACCGAGATTTAGTGAGTATTTCATACCCATCCGGGGTAATAGCAATGGTATGCTCGAAATGCGCGCACAGTGTGCCATCCACTGTAACGACTGTCCAGTTGTCCTCTAGGGTTTTGACGTATCGCTCCCCTACATTGACCATAGGCTCAATCGCTAATACCATACCAGGCTTCAATCGAGGTCCTCGATCAGGTAAGCCGTAATTCGGAATTTGAGGTTCTTCGTGAAGCTCTCTACCTACACCATGTCCTACATACTCTCGAACAATTGAAAAACCTTCATTCTCGACGCATTTTTGAATCGCGTGAGAGATAGTGTACAATCGCGCATCCGGTTTGGCTTCCGCAAGACCGGCATATAGAGATCTCTCGGTTACTTCCAACAACTTCTTGGCTGTATCTGAAATATTCCCTACTCCATAGGTCCAAGCAGAGTCACCATGATATCCCTTGTAGTTTGCACCGATATCAATGCTGATGATGTCGCCATCTTTAAGCTTACGCCCACTGGGTATGCCGTGAACCAATTCATCATTGACTGAAGCACAGATGCTGCCAGAAAAACCGTTATAGCCTTTAAAAGATGGGGTAGCGCCCTGACTGCGAATATATTCTTCTGCGATTTGATCCAGCTCTTTAGTTGTAATATCGGGCTGAATGGCCTTTTGCAACAAAAGATGCGTATCGGCCACTATGCGGCCGGCTTCTCTCATTAATTCCAATTCAGCTGCAGACTTACAAATGATCATTCCGCTTGCCCTCGCAATAGTGAAATGATTTGTGTAGTAACCGCACTTATTTCTTGCTCGCCGTTAACCTCACGTAAGTTTCCTTTGTTACGGTAATACGACAATAGAGGTGCTGTTTTGCTCGTGTATTCATCAAGACGGGTGCCTACTTTTTCTTCGGTATCGTCTGATCTTTGATACAATTCGCCAGAACATTTATCACACACATTTTCACGTGCTGGAGGGTTAAACAAGATATGATACGTAGCTCCGCATGCCTTGCAGATTCTTCGACCAGTCAATCGAGCCAAAAGCAGACTGCGGTCTACTTTTAAGTTGATTACATGGTCTATGCTTCTGCCCAAAGAGGCCATGATGTCATCCAGTGCTTCAGCTTGAGAAATGGTTCTTGGAAAACCATCCAGCAAGAAGCCTTTATTGCAATCCGGCTGCTGCAGACGTTCCTTTACGATACCAATGGTGATTTCATCCGGAACGAGCAAACCTTGATCCACATATTTTTTTGCTTCCAAACCAAGCGGTGTTTCCTGCTTCATTGCCAAGCGGAAAGCATCACCGGTCGAGATATGCGGGATTTGAAACTCATTAACGATTCCTTCCGCCTGTGTACCTTTTCCTGCACCAGGAGGTCCCATAAAAATCACGTTCATAATGATTTCCTCCCCATCGCATCAAACGATGCTAACAGCACAATAGGTGCCGATAGCTAATAAATAACTACCAGAACCTATTTGCTATTTATTAATGAAGCCTTTGTAATGACGCTTGATCAATTGGGATTCGATTTGCTTCATCGTTTCCAATCCAACACCGATAACAATCAGCAAAGAAGTACCGCCGATTCTTACCGAGTTCGGCAAGCCGGCCACACTTCCGAGAAGCATTGGCAGGATAGAAACCGCGGACAGGAACAAAGCACCGGACAAAGTAATGCGAGTCATCACTTTGGTTAAGTAAACCGAAGTCGTCTTCCCTGGACGAATCCCTGGAATGTAGCCTCCGTTTTTCTTCATCTGTTCCGCCATTTGCTCAGGGTTGATCTGAACAAACGTGTAGAAGAACGTGAATCCAATGATAAGCAGCACATACAAAACCATCCCGACAGGATGTGTATAGTTCAAGTTCGTAATGATCCAGTCCGCTACCGGATTGCCTCTCCAGAAGCTTGCGAGCGTTGGAGGGAATACTAGCAGCGAAAGGGCAAAGATAACCGGAATTACGCCTGCTGCATTAACCTTTAAAGGGATATGTGTCGATTGTCCACCATACATTTTACGGCCAACAACACGTTTTGCATACTGAACCGGAATTTTACGTACGCCTTGTTGAATAAAGATGACTCCGGCAATCAGTGCGATGACGACGATAGCTATAATGACCATCTTAAGGATGTTCAAGAATAGTGCATCGCCAGCTTCTGCAAACTGAGTTTTGACGATTTGCGAGATTCCGGTAGGAATCGCAGCAACAATCCCCGCAAAGATGATCATGGAAATACCATTTCCAATTCCATTTTCAGTGATTTGTTCCCCTAACCACATCAGAAATGCAGTTCCCGCTGTAAGAACGATCGCAATTAAAGCATATGTTGCGAATGTAGGATTCACAACAAGGCCAGCGTAGATTCGGTTAAATCCGATCGCCAAACCAAACGCTTGAACCAGCCCCAACACGATTGTACCATAACGGGTAATTTGCGCTAACTTCCGTCTGCCTACTTCCCCTTCTTTAGCCCACTGCGCAAACCTTGGTATCACATCCATCGATAATAGCTGAACTATGATCGAGGCTGTGATATAAGGCATAATTCCCATCGCGAAGATGGAGAATTGGAACAGGGCGCCGCCGGAAAAGGTGTTCAGCAAGCCAAATACATCACTGGAATTGGCCTGATCTTGAAGCTTCAAAATATCTGTGTTGATGTTAGGTACCGGAATGAAAGCACCAATTCTGTAGACGATTAAAACCAGTAAGGTGAAAATGATTCTTTTCCGTAAATCGTCCACTTTAAAAATATTGGATATGGTACGAAACATTAAATCACCTCGGTTTTACCGCCGGCAGCCTGAATTTTCTCTACCGCAGATTGAGAGAACTTATTAGCTTTCACGTTCAGCTGTACAGTGATTTCGCCGTTACCCAGAACCTTGATGCCGTCTCTTGCATTTTTCACAATGCCGGATTCAAGCAGCAATTCAGGAGTAACTTCCGTACCAGCAGCAAACTTGTTAAGCTCAGTCAGATTCACAATCGCGAATTCCTTACGGAATCTGTTAGTGAAACCACGCTTAGGCAAGCGACGATATAGAGGGTTTTGACCTCCTTCAAAACCTGGACGAACACCACCGCCGGAACGAGCGTTTTGCCCTTTATGTCCGCGAGTAGCTGTTTTTCCCATTCCACTTCCGATACCGCGGCCTACGCGCTTGCGTGTTTTGCGGGATCCTTCGGCAGAACTAAGTTCATGCAACTTCATCGTTTGCACCTCCTCTAATGCATTTTATTAATCGGATTTATGCTTCGATTTCTTTAACTTCTACCAAGTGACTCACTTGATTGACCATGCCGCGGATAGCAGCATTGTCTTGTTGTGTAACTGTTTGGTGCAGCTTGCGAAGTCCAAGAGTTGCAACTGTACGACGTTGTCCTTCTGGACGACCGATCAGACTGCGCTTGAGGGTAATTTGTAATTGCTTAGCCATGGTTATCCCTCCTAACCTAACAGTTCTTCAACAGTTTTGCCACGCAGTTTTGCAACTTCTTCAGCACGCTTCAGACGCTGCAAACCTTCCAATGTAGCATTAACCATGTTGATGGAGTTAGAAGAACCTAGGGATTTTGTCAAGATATCGCCTACACCAGCAAGCTCCAATACGGCACGAACTGGACCACCAGCGATAACTCCAGTACCTTTGGATGCAGGTTTCAACAATACGCTTCCTGCGCCGAATTTTCCGATTACCAAGTGAGGAATCGTAGTGCCAACGATAGGTACATGAATCAGGTTTTTCTTGGCATCTTCAATACCTTTGCGGATTGCATCAGGTACTTCACCAGCTTTACCGATTCCTGCGCCTACCCAGCCTTTACCGTCGCCTACAACTACTAATGCGCTGAAGCTGAAACGACGTCCGCCTTTTACTACTTTAGCAACGCGATTAATGTTAACAACTTTTTCAGTTAACTCTAAAGTATTGGGATCAATACGCAAGTGACTTTACCTCCTTGTTTATGTTTTGATTAGAATTCAAGACCTGCTTCACGAGCAGCGTCAGCCAATGCTTGCACACGTCCGTGATACAAGTATCCACCACGGTCAAAAACAACTTGTTGAACACCGTTCTTTTTAGCACGCTCTGCAATCAAAGCTCCGACCTTGCGAGCTGCTTCCACGTTACCGCCGTTACCGATGCTTTCTTTCAACTCTTTATCTTGAGTGGAAGCTGCAGCAATCGTTACACCTTTCACATCGTCGATCAATTGAGCGTACATGTGCTTGGAGGAACGGAAGATATTCAAGCGTGGACGTTCAGTCGTACCTTGAATTTTCTTACGAACACGCAGGTGTCTTTTCAAACGGGCTTTATTTTTATCGCCTTTTGTAATCATTCGAGGTCACTCCTTTCAACTTGGATAAGAAATTATCGCTCTAGGCGACCTTATTTCTTCTTACCTGCTTTACCTTCTTTACGAAGAATACGCTCGCCTTCGTACTTAATACCTTTACCTTTATAAGGCTCAGGCTCACGTACGGAACGTACTTTAGCAGCCGTTGCACCGACTAACTCTTTATCGATACCTTTAACGATGATCTTAGTGTTAGAAGGAACTTCGAATTCGATGCCGTTCTCAGGCTCGATTTCTACTGGGTGGGAGTAACCTACGTTCAAAACCAGCTTGTTGCCAGTTTTGTTAGCGCGGTAACCGACACCAACCAACTCAAGAGATTTCGCGAATCCTTCGGTTACGCCATTAACCATGTTGGCAACAACACTTCTAGTCGTACCGTGTAAGGAGCGATGTAATTTATTATCAGAAGGACGCTCTACAGAAATTTCGTTTTCTGTAACAACCACCTTCATGTCTCTGTGTAATTCACGGGACAATGTTCCTTTAGGACCTTTAACCGTAATTAAAGTATTGTCCAAAGTTACATTAACTCCGCCTGGGATTGTAATTGGCTTGCGACCAATACGGGACATGGTTTGCACCTCCGTTCATTTTAATTCTGTATTACCACACGTAGCAGATAACTTCTCCGCCTGCTTTGGATTGACGAGCTTCCTTGTCGGTCATAACGCCTTTGGAAGTCGAGATAATCGCGATACCCAAACCGCCAAGTACACGAGGTACTTCTTGGCTTTGAGTGTAAACACGCAAGCCCGGCTTGCTGATTCTTTTCAGACCGGAGATAACACGTTCGTTGTTAGGACCGTATTTCAAGAAGAGACGGATAATCCCTTGCTTGTTATCCTCGATATATTCAGCATCACGGATAAAGCCTTCCTTCTTGAGGATCTCAGCGATTTCTCTCTTGATCTTCGAAGCCGGAATTTCAACTGTCTCATGACGCACTACGTTTGCATTACGAATGCGAGTAAGCATATCTGCAATTGGATCTGACATCACCATATTTGTGAACCTCCTTCCCGAAACTAGGGTTATTACCAGCTTGCCTTTTTAACGCCAGGGATCTGGCCTTTGTATGCTAATTCACGGAAACAAATTCTGCAAATTTTGAATTTCCGTAGAACGGAATGCGGACGACCACAGCGTTCGCAGCGAGTATACGCCTGCACCTTGAATTTAGGAGGGCGCTGCTGCTTCACTTTCATCGAAGTTTTTGCCACTTACTTTTACACCTCCGCTTGGTACCGTTTCGATTACTTCGTAAACGGCATTCCTAATTGGGTTAATAATTCACGGGATTCTTCGTCGGTTTTAGCTGTCGTTACGATAACGATATCCATACCACGAACTTTATCCACTTTATCGTACTCGATTTCAGGGAAAATCAATTGCTCTTTAAGACCAAGTGTGTAGTTACCGCGTCCGTCGAATGCTTTGTTGGAAACACCGCGGAAGTCACGAACACGAGGAAGTGCCACGTTGAACAATTTGTCCAAGAAGTGATACATACGCTCGCCGCGCAATGTAACTTTAACACCGATTGGCATATTTTCACGCAGTTTGAAACCTGCGATAGATTTTTTCGCCTTAGTTACTACTGGCTTTTGACCTGCAATAAGTTGAAGGTCTTGAACTGCTACATCAAGTACTTTGGAATTGGAAACCGCCTCACCAACACCCATGTTGATAACGACTTTCTCAATTTTAGGCACTTGCATAACAGTGGAATAGCTGAACTTTTGCATTAACGAAGGAGTAACTTCGTTCAGAAAACGATCTTTTAATCTTGCTGCCATGTTTCATGTACCTCCTTTCCTAACTTATACGATTAGTCGATGACTTCACCGGATTTTTTTGCTACGCGCACTTTTTTACCGTTGTCCAATACTTTGTAACCTACACGGGTAGGTTGGCCGCTCTTTGGATCAACCAGCATCACGTTAGATACGTGAATTGGCGCTTCTTGCGAAATAATACCGCCTTGTGGATTCGCTTGGGAAGGCTTAGCATGCTTCTTGATCATGTTCACACCTTCAACCAACACGCGGTTCTCACGAGGATATGCTGCGATTACACGACCTTTTTTACCTTTGTCCTTACCTGTAATCACGAACACATTGTCATCTTTTTTCACGTGCAATTTATTGTTGTAAGATTCGAGCTTCTTACCTTTGTTTGGCATCGAAATTCCACCTCCTAAGAGTTTTCTCAAGAAAACCCACATCGTAAGACATTTGCTTAGCGTTCCATGAACGCTAACTTCGTAAGTAGCCCCTCCACCGAGGGTCTTCTTTATTAGATAACTTCTGGTGCAAGAGAAACGATTTTCATGAAATCTCTGTCACGAAGTTCACGAGCAACTGGTCCAAAGATACGAGTTCCACGAGGACTCTTATCTTCTTTTACGATAACCGCTGCATTCTCATCAAAGCTGATGTAAGAACCGTCTTTACGACGAGCGCCGCTTTTCGTACGAACGATAACTGCTTTAACTACATCGCCCTTTTTGACAACGCCTCCTGGTGTTGCTTCTTTCACGGAGCAAATGATCAAATCACCGATGTGTCCTACGCGACGGCCAGTACCACCCAATACGCGGATGCACATAAGTTTCTTAGCGCCAGAGTTGTCAGCCACATTTAAACGAGATAGAGGTTGAATCATTGTCTAAACCCTCCTTCCGGAATTGATGCAATTAGCATATCTTAAACGATAATCGCTTTTTCTACAACTTCAACCAGTCTCCAGCGCTTGTCTTTGGAGATCGGACGAGTTTCCATTACTCTTACAACGTCACCGATTTGAGCTTCGTTGTTTTCGTCATGGGCTTTGAATTTCTTAGTATATTTGATTCTCTTGTGGTAAAGATCGTGCTTTTTGTAAGTCTCAACAGCAACAACGATGGTTTTATCCATTTTGTTACTTACGACTTTACCTACCTGAGTTTTACGTTCGTTACGTTCACTCATTGGGAGATCCTCCTCTCTCATTCATTAACTAATGATACCCAGTTCTCTTTCACGCAAAATAGTCTTTGCACGAGCAATCTCTTTGCGGACTTCTCGAATCTGAACTGGGTTCTCCAGTTGACCGGTAGCCAGTTGAAAACGGAGGTTAAAGAGTTGTTCCTTAAATCCGGCAACCTTTTGTTCAATCTCAGCAGTGGTTAAGTTGCGAAATTCACTAGCTTTCATTTGCTTCACCACCTACATCTTCTCTTTTAACAAACTTCGTTTTGATCGGCAGCTTGTGAGAAGCAAGACGCATTGCTTCGCGAGCAATCTCTTCACTTACGCCGGCAAGTTCGAACATGATTTTACCTGGCTTAACAACAGCAACCCATTTCTCCACGTTACCTTTACCGCTACCCATCCGGACCTCAAGAGGCTTTTGAGTAATTGGCTTCGCAGGGAAAATTTTGATCCAAACTTTACCGCCACGTCTGATATAACGAGTCATAGCAATACGGGCAGCTTCGATTTGACGGTTAGTTACCCAAGCTGGTTCCATAGCTTGCAAACCATATTCTCCGAAATGCACTTCCGTACCGCCTTTAGCACGGCCGCGCATGTTACCACGATGTTCTTTACGGTGTTTTACACGTTTAGGAACTAACATGATTAGTTGCCTCCTTCCGTTACAGCCTTTTTCTTAGCCGTTGGAAGAACTTCGCCACGATAGATCCATACTTTTACACCGATACGACCATAAGTAGTATGAGCTTCCGCTGTACCATAGTCGATATCCGCACGCAATGTATGAAGAGGAACTGTACCCTCGCTGTATCCTTCCGTTCTGGCGATTTCCGCTCCACCCAAACGACCGCTTACTGATGTTTTGATCCCTTTTGCTCCAGCTCTGATCGTTCTTTGGATCGCTTGTTTCATCGCACGACGGAACGAAACACGACGCTCCAATTGTTGAGCAATGCTTTCTGCAACCAAGATTGCGTCCAGCTCAGGGTTTTTGATTTCAGAGATATTGATGTGGATTTTCTTACCGTTAGTCAGCTTGGAGATGTAGTTACGAATAACTTCAACCTCAGAGCCACCTTTACCGATAACCATACCAGGCTTCGCCGTATGAATAGTAACATTAACACGGTTCGCAGCACGTTCAATATCAATATGAGAAACAGCCGATTCCTTCAGCTTTTCTTTCAAATACTCGCGGATTTTCACGTCCTCAAGCAGCAGATCGCCGAAATCTTTGCCAGCGTACCACTTGGATTCCCAATCGCGGATAATACCAATTCTAAGTCCTACCGGGTTTACTTTCTGACCCACACGTTATCCCTCCTTATTTTTCAGATACCACTACAGTAATGTGGCTGGTACGTTTATTGATACGGCTCGCACGTCCCATAGCGCGAGGACGGAATCTCTTCATTGTTGGACCTTGGTTAACAAAGGTTTGGGAAATCACCAGGTTGTTAGGGTCCATAGAGTAGTTATGCTCAGCATTAGCGATAGCGGAGTTCAATACCTTCTCCACAATCGGGGATGCTGCTTTCGGCGTATGACGCAGAATCGCAATAGCTTCTCCTACTTGCTTGCCGCGGATCAAGTCGATAACCAATTGCACCTTACGAGGAGCAATACGTACGAATCTTGCAATGGATTTTGCTTCTGGCATGGAAGTACCTCCTCTCATTGACACTCATATTACCAAACGCTACGATTAGCGCTTGCCTGTTTTCTTGTCGTCATCATGACCTTTGTAAGTACGAGTTGGAGCAAACTCACCCAGTTTGTGTCCAACCATATCTTCCGTTACATACACCGGTACGTGCTTTCTGCCATCATACACCGCAAAAGTGTGACCAATGAATTGCGGGAAAATGGTAGAACGGCGAGACCAAGTTTTGATGACTTGTTTTTTCGTAGTATCACCTTGCGCTTCGACTTTCTTCAAAAGATAGTCATCCACGAAAGGACCCTTTTTTAAACTGCGACCCATGTTTCGTTCCTCCCTTCAATAATCGTGACGAGATTCATATTACTTCGTACGACGACGAACGATATATTTATCAGAAGCTTTACCTTTTTTACGAGTTTTATAACCCAGAGTCGGTTTACCCCATGGAGACATCGGGGATTTACGTCCGATTGGAGCGCGGCCTTCACCACCACCGTGAGGGTGATCGTTAGGGTTCATTACTACCCCGCGCACTTCAGGTCTTTGACCCAACCAGCGGGAACGTCCAGCTTTACCGATCTTAACCAATTCGTAGTCTTCGTTACCTACGGAACCGATTGTAGCGCGGCAAACTTTCAGTACTTTTCTTACTTCGCCGGAAGAAAGACGAACTGTTACATACTCATCTTCTTTACCAAGCAATTGAGCTTCTGTACCAGCTGCACGAACCAATTGTCCGCCTTTACCTGGCTTCAGCTCGATGTTGTGGATAACCGTACCTACAGGAATGTTCTCAAGCGGCAATGCATTACCGATTTTGATATCCGCATCTGCGCCGGAGAAAATTTGGTCTCCCACTTTCAAACCTTTAGGAGCGATGATGTAACGTTTCTCACCATCCGCGTAATGAATCAAAGCGATGTTAGCCGAACGGTTTGGATCATACTCGATTGTAGCAACGCGTCCAGGTATTCCGTCTTTGGTCCGTTTGAAATCGATAATCCGGTATTTACGCTTGTGGCCACCGCCTTGGTGACGAACCGTAATTTTACCTTGATTGTTGCGGCCCGCTTTCTTGCTAAGTGGAGCCAACAACGATTTCTCAGGTGTTGAAGTTGTAATTTCTTCGAATGTAGAAACCGACATAGCACGACGTGCTGGTGATGTTGGTTTATATTTTTTGATTGGCACTTGGATTCCCTCCTTACTTCAAAAAATTAGATTACGCGTTCTCGAAGAATTCGAGTTCTTTGCTGTCTGCGCTCAAGGAAACAATCGCTTTTTTCCACTCGGATGTATATCCGGAATGACGACCGTAGCGCTTAGGCTTAGCAGGCATTCTCAATGTGTTAACATTCGTTACTTTCACTTTGAAAATAGACTCAATGGCCTGTTTAATTTCCGTCTTGTTCGCACGGAGTTCCACTTCGAAGACATATTTCTTCTCGGCCATCATATCACTCGTACGTTCAGTGATCACAGGGCGCTTAATAATGTCGCGAGGGTTCTTCATTACGCAAACACCTCCTCTACCTTCTGTACCGCATCCTTAGTAATGATCAGCTTGTCATATACCATAACATCAAGCACGTTAATTCCTTCAGCCACCACAAATTTGATGCCAGGAATGTTGCGTGCGGACAATGCCACGTTTTCTTCGTAACCAGCTGTTACTACCAAAGCTTTACGATCCACTTTCAAGTTGCTAAGAATAGCTGCAAATTCTTTCGTCTTAGGTTGAGTCAATTGCAATTGATCCAACACGATGATTTCATTTCCGATTACCTTGGAAGATAATGCAGATTTAATCGCAAGACGACGGACTTTCTTAGGAAGTTTGTAAGAGTAGCTGCGCGGAGTCGGACCAAATACGGTACCGCCACCTTTCCATTGAGGAGCGCGAATACTACCTTGACGAGCACGGCCTGTACCTTTTTGTTTCCAAGGCTTACGACCGCCGCCGCGAACTTCAGAACGACCTTTTACTTTATGTGTACCAAGACGAAGGGAAGCACGTTGCATCAACACTGCTTCGTTCAATACGTGAGTGTGCGGTTCGATACCGAATACGGAATCCGACAACTCAACTTCTCCCACTTGGGAACCACTAACGTTGTATAATGCTACTTTTGGCATCTGTTAATCCTCCTTTCCTGCTTTACTTATTTCTTAACTGTAGATTTCACGCTAACGTAGCTGTTTTTAGCACCAGGGATGGAGCCTTTAACCAAGATAACGTTACGATCAGTGTCTACTTTGATAACTTCAAGATTTTGCAAGGTTACTGTTTCGCTACCCATATGTCCTGGCAGGTTTTTACCTTTAGGAACGCGGTTAGCTTGGATCGAACCCATGGAACCTGGACCGCGGTGATAACGGGAACCGTGAGCCATTGGACCTGTGGATTGATTATGTCTTTTGATAACGCCTTGGAATCCTTTACCTTTGGAAGTACCTGTTACGTCAACGAACTCGCCTGCCGCGAACAAGTCAGCTTTAATTTCTTGGCCAACTTCAAACCCGGACATACCGCGAATTTCTTTTACGTAGCGCTTAGGTGTTGCGCCCGCTTTTTTCGCATGGCCCAACTCAGGCTTAATAGCGTTCTTTTCTTTCTTATCGTCAAAGCCGATTTGGATCGCCTCGTAACCGTCGTTTTCAGCATCCTTCTTTTGCAGCACTGTGCAAGGACCTGCTTGGATAACCGTTACTGGAATCACCAAACCTTCTGGAGTAAACACTTGGGTCATTCCAAGTTTTTTCCCTAAGATACCTTTCATCGTTGACACCTCTTTTCCTTATATACGCTCATTTATTTATTCACAATGTGAATTATAGTTTGATTTCGATGTCCACACCGGACGGCAGATCCAAACGCATCAAAGCATCTACTGTTTGCGGCGTTGGATTAACAATATCGATCAAGCGCTTGTGTGTGCGCATTTCGAATTGCTCGCGAGAGTCTTTGTATTTGTGAACCGCACGAAGAATCGTGATGATTTGCTTCTCCGTTGGCAACGGAATCGGACCCGATACGCCTGCACCGGAACGTTTCGCAGTTTCTACAATTTTCTCAGCGGATTGATCAAGTACTCTGTGATCATAAGCCTTCAAACGAATACGAATTTTTTGCTTTGCCATAGTATTCCCTCCTTCTATCGCCCAATTTAGTATCGGACATACTCAGTGAAAATCTCCTGACGCCGTCCCTATGGCAAAGGGGCCGGGTGTGTCAGCAACCTCTCACGTCATCGCAACGTCACAGACCAACGCTAACTATTATATAAAATATGAAACAAAATAGCAAGCAAATCTTTATGTTTTTGCCTAAAAAAATAAATCCCCTCATCTTATAGAAGATGAAGGGATTCTTTCTATCAAAAACTACTTGCTGATGGTAGCAACCGCGCCCGCACCAACAGTACGTCCGCCTTCACGAATCGCGAAGCGAGTACCTTCTTCGATAGCGATTGGGGAGATCAGTTCAACCGTAACGGTGATGTTATCACCAGGCATAACCATCTCAGTACCTTCAGGAAGGTTGATGATACCAGTTACGTCAGTTGTACGGAAGTAGAACTGAGGACGGTATCCAGTGAAGAAAGGCTTATGACGGCCACCTTCTTCTTTAGTCAAAACGTAGATTTGAGCAGAGAAGTTAGTGTGAGGTTTAACCGAACCCGGTTTAGCCAAAACTTGTCCACGCTCGATATCTTTACGGTCTACACCACGAAGCAATGCACCGATGTTGTCACCAGCTTGAGCGGAATCCAGCAATTTGCGGAACATCTCTACGCCAGTTACAACGGATTTGCGAGTTTCTTCAACAAGACCAACGATTTCGATCTCGTCTTGAACTTTAACAGTACCGCGCTCTACACGACCTGTAGCAACTGTACCACGGCCAGTGATGGAGAATACGTCCTCGACAGGCATCAAGAAAGGCTTGTCAGTGTCGCGCTCAGGAGTTGGGATGTAAGTATCGATTTGCTCGAACAGCTCAACGATTTTGTCAGCCCAAGGACCGTCTGGGTTTTGCAAAGCTTCACGAGCTGCGCCGCGAACGATTGGAGTGTCGTCGCCTGGGAACTCGTATTCGTTCAGCAGGTCGCGAACTTCCATTTCAACCAATTCAAGAAGCTCTTCGTCTTCAACCATGTCGCATTTGTTCAAGAATACAACGATGTAAGGAACGCCTACTTGGCGGGACAACAGGATGTGCTCGCGAGTTTGCGGCATTGGGCCGTCAGCTGCGGATACAACCAGGATTGCTCCGTCCATTTGTGCAGCACCAGTGATCATGTTTTTAACATAGTCAGCGTGACCTGGGCAGTCAACGTGTGCATAGTGACGGTTAGGAGTTTCATACTCAACGTGTGCGGTGGAGATAGTGATACCGCGCTCGCGCTCTTCTGGAGCTTTGTCGATTTGGTCAAATGCTACTGCAGCACCGCCGTATCTTTTGGACAATACAGTTGTGATAGCAGCTGTCAAAGTTGTTTTACCGTGGTCAACGTGACCGATGGTACCAATGTTAACATGGGGTTTATTACGTTCAAATTTCGCTTTTGCCATGGTTAGATTGCCTCCTTAAATAGACATTTATTATTAGGCGCCTTTGTGCTTTGCAACAATTTCTTCTGCAATGGACTTAGGCACTTCTTCATAATGGGAAATTTCCATAGAGTATACGCCGCGACCTTGTGTTCTGGAACGCAAAGTAGTGGAGTATCCAAACATTTCAGAAAGAGGTACCTTCGCACGAATGATTTGTGCACCGTGACGGGTGTCCATACCTTCGATACGTCCGCGGCGGGAGTTCAGGTCGCCCATTACGTCGCCCATGTACTCTTCCGGTACGGTAACTTCAACCTTCATGATTGGCTCTAGCAATGCCGGACGGCATTTTTCAGCAGCTGCTTTCAAAGCCATGGAGCCGGCAATTTTAAACGCCATCTCACTGGAGTCAACATCATGGTAAGAACCGTCAACGACAGTTGCTTTGATATCAACCAGCGGGAAGCCAGCGTATACGCCGTTTTTCATAGACTCTTCGATACCAGCTTGGATCGGAGCAATGTATTCACGAGGAATAGCACCACCGACGATTTTGCTTTCGAACTGGAAGCCAGTTCCTGGCTCAAGAGGTTCGAACTCAACCCAACAATGTCCGTATTGACCACGGCCACCGGATTGGCGAACGAATTTACCTTCAACTTTAGCCGCTTGACGGAATGTTTCACGGTAAGCAACCTGTGGTTTACCCACGTTGGTTTCTACCTTGAACTCACGAAGCATACGGTCAACCAAGATCTCCAGGTGAAGCTCACCCATACCGGCGATAATCGTTTGACCTGTCTCTTCGTCCGTGTGAGCACGGAAAGTTGGATCCTCTTCAGACAGTTTTTGCAAAGCGATACCCATTTTGTCTTGGTCAGCCTTGGTTTTAGGCTCAACAGCAAGCTGGATAACCGGCTCTGGGAAGTTCATGGACTCCAGGATTACCGGATGCTTCTCATCGCAAAGTGTGTCACCGGTTGTCGTATCTTTCAAACCAACGGCTGCCGCGATATCACCGGAGTAAACTTCGCTGATTTCTTGACGGCTGTTAGCGTGCATCTGAAGGATACGGCCGATTCTTTCACGTTTGCCTTTTGTGGAGTTGATTACGTACGAACCGGAGCTCAAGATACCGGAATATACGCGGAAGAATGTCAATTTACCTACAAACGGATCCGTCATGATCTTGAACGCAAGAGCAGCGAACGGTTGATCGTCAGCAGATTTACGAGTAACTTCCGTACCGTCCTCCAAAGTTCCTTTAATGTCAGGAACGTCGATAGGAGCTGGCAAATAATCCACAACAGCGTCAATCATCAATTGAACGCCTTTGTTACGGTAAGAAGAACCGCAAACAACAGGGAAGATCTTAACTTGGCAAACGCCTTGACGAAGAGCTTTTTTGATCTCTTCAACAGTCAATTCTTCACCCTCGAGGTATTTCATTGTAAGCTCTTCATCAAGCTCAGCAACTTTCTCCACGAGTTCAAGGCGAAGCTCTTCCGCTTTTGCTTTGTATTCTTCAGGGATTTCAACGATTTCGACTTCTTTACCCAAATCGTCTTTAAACATGTGGGCAACTTGTTCAACCAAGTCGATAATACCAACGAAATCACTTTCAGCACCGATCGGCAATTGGATGGCTACTGCATTTGCGCCAAGTCTTGCACGCATTTGCTCAATTACACCCAAGAAATCCGCGCCGATGATGTCCATTTTATTTACGTATGCAATACGAGGAACTCCGTAACGGTCAGCTTGTCTCCAAACTGTCTCGGATTGAGGCTCAACGCCTTCCTTCGCACTGAACACACCTACTGCTCCATCCAACACGCGTAGGGAACGTTCAACTTCAACGGTGAAGTCAACGTGTCCCGGGGTATCGATGATATTGATGCGGTGACCTTTCCAAGAAGCAGTCGTAGCGGCAGACGTAATTGTAATACCGCGCTCTTGCTCTTGTTCCATCCAGTCCATCGTTGCAGCACCTTCGTGCACTTCACCGATTTTATGAGTACGGCCTGTGTAGAACAAGATACGCTCCGTTGTAGTCGTTTTACCCGCATCAATATGCGCCATAATCCCGATATTACGCGTATCTTTTAAGGAGAACTCTCTAGCCATTAGGTTGTCTCCTTCCTATTATCAGGAATTGAATTTTACCAACGATAGTGCGCGAACGCTTTGTTGGCTTCTGCCATTTTGTGCGTATCTTCACGTTTCTTAACGGAAGCACCTGTGTTGTTGCTGGCATCAATAATTTCTTGAGCCAATCTTTCTTCCATCGTTTTCTCACCGCGAAGGCGGGAGTAGTTTACCAACCAGCGAAGACCCAAAGTCGTACGACGATCTGGTCTTACTTCGATAGGTACTTGGTAGTTCGCACCACCTACACGACGGGCTTTTACTTCAAGAACAGGCATGATGTTTTTGATGGCTGCTTCAAACACTTCCATCGGCTCTTTACCTGTACGTTCTTGAATCAGATTGAAGGCGTTATAAAGGATTGTCTGAGCGACACCTCTTTTGCCATCGATCATAATGCGGTTGATCAAACGAGTTACCAGCTTGCTATTATAAATAGGATCTGGCAATACGTCTCTGCGAGTAACTGGACCTTTACGAGGCATAGTTATCCCCCTTTCTCAAAAAGTTCATTCTATTTGGGTTTTTAGGACTTTTTCGCTTTTGGACGCTTCGTACCGTATTTCGAACGAGCTTGCATACGGTTGTTAACGCCGGATGTATCCAAAGCACCACGAACGATGTGATAACGTACCCCTGGAAGGTCTTTTACCCGGCCACCACGGATCAGAACAACACTGTGCTCTTGCAGGTTGTGTCCGATACCCGGGATGTAGGCAGTAACCTCTACACGGTTAGTCAAACGCACACGAGCGTATTTACGAAGTGCGGAGTTCGGTTTCTTCGGTGTCATTGTACCTACACGAGTACATACACCGCGCTTTTGAGGAGCGCTCAGGTCTGTAGCTTCTCTTTTCAGAGCGTTAAAACCTTTTTGAAGAGCCGGAGATTTCGATTTTTCGACTTTTGCTTGACGTCCTTTACGAACGAGCTGGTTAATTGTTGGCATGTCGCCACCTCCTTCCAAATTTGCGTTTCATGATTTAAGCCCACAGATCCAGGCGAATCGTAAATGAACAAAGTAAAAGTTTTTGCCATCATCACATCGCTGTTCTGCAGACAAAAACATCAGTTTGACTCATTCACTACAGCTGCCATTGCAGCTCCAACTTCAATACCACACGCCTTACCTAACAACTTCATGGAATCAACGTATGTTACCTTAACCCCCATTTTCTTGCAGAGGTTAACCATCTTTATCGTTATTCGCGGATCTGCATCTTGAGCAACAAAGACCTCTGTGGCCTTGCCTAGCTCCACCATTCTTGTCGCTTGCTTCGTGCCTATGCTTATGTTCGCTGCCTGTTTCACTTTTTCATAAGACATAAAAACATCCTCCAAAGCACAGGTGACTATTATAAATTGGCACACTTCGATATATTAGCATCCCATGAACACTGTGTCAAGAAAATTGCTTGTCTTCACAAAAAGAAAATAATTCACATTTTCTTAGGTGAAGACAAGCATCTATCCATTCTCTATTCGACATCAAGTGTCTAGTAGGCTTCTTGCTATTATTCTACCGTAACAGTTTCCATCTCTACAGACAGATTCTCATCGGTTTCCGGTTCATTCGGGTTCGTAATACGGATATTGCGGTATCTCGGCATCCCTGTTCCTGCAGGAATGAGTTTACCGATGATAACATTTTCCTTCAAGCCGAGCAGCTGGTCGACCTTGCCTTTGATAGCCGCGTCAGTCAATACGCGTGTCGTTTCCTGGAAGGATGCCGCGGACAGGAACGAATCCGTCTCAAGGGATGCTTTGGTAATACCTAACAGCACCGGTCTTGCAACGGCTGGTTCCAGGTCTGCGAACAGAGCAACTTTGTTCGCTTCCTCGTATTCATGAATGTCAACGAACGAGCCTGGCAGCAGAGTTGTATCTCCAGCGTCAACGATACGGATTTTGCGAAGCATCTGGCGAACCATAACTTCGATATGCTTATCGTTGATTTCAACGCCCTGGTTACGGTAAACGCGTTGAACCTCTTGAAGGATATAGTTCTGCACGCCGCGGATACCTTTGATACGCAGCATTTCTTTAGGGTCGATGGAACCTTCCGTCAGCTCGTCACCGGCTTCAACGTGCTGGTTCACCGATACACGGATACGGGATCCGTAAGGTACTGCATACGTTTTGGATTCAGCTTCGCCATGGACTTCGATTTCACGACGGTCTTTCGCTTCACGGATATCTTTAATAGTACCATCAATTTCCGTGATGATCGCTTGACCTTTCGGATTTCTAGCCTCGAACAGCTCCTGGATACGCGGCAAACCTTGCGTGATATCGTCTCCCGCAACGCCCCCTGTATGGAACGTACGCATCGTCAACTGAGTTCCCGGTTCACCGATGGACTGAGCGGCGATAATACCGACAGCTTCCCCGATTTCCACGTGATTGCCTGTCGCCAGGTTACGGCCGTAGCATTTTTTGCAGACGCCGTGTCTGGAGCGGCAGCTGAGTACGGAACGGATTTGCAGCTTTTCGATACCAGCTTCAATGATTCTGTCAGCGATATTTGCTTCGATCAATTCATTGCGGCCGATAATAACCTCGCCGGTTTGCGGATCGCGAATCGTTTCGAACGCGTAGCGGCCTTCGATACGATCGTACAGATCCTCGATGACCTCTTTACCGTCTTGAATACGGCTAACCATAAAGCCTTTATCGGTACCGCAATCTTCGTCACGAACGATAACGTCTTGCGCAACGTCGACGAGACGACGAGTCAAGTAACCGGAGTCCGCTGTACGAAGCGCCGTATCCGCCAGACCTTTACGAGCACCGTGTGTAGAAATAAAGTACTCCAAGACCGTCAAACCTTCACGGAAGTTCGATTTGATTGGCAACTCATAGATACGTCCGGTTGGCGTCGCCATCAGACCGCGCATACCGCCCAGCTGTGTAATCTGCGATTTGTTACCCCGTGCTTTGGATTCCACCATCATGTTAATGGAATTATATTTATCAAGGGACTTCATCAGGATATCCGTGATTTCATCCTTCGTTTTACTCCAGATCGCAATAACGCGGTCATACCGTTCGTCGTCTGTAATCAGACCACGGCGATATTGGTTCGTTACCACATTAACTTTATCTTCCGACTCTTTCAGAAGCGCATCCTTCTCAGGCGGAACCGTTACGTCGGATACGGCGATCGTAATCCCCGCTTTGGTCGAGTAGGTAAAGCCCAGCTCCTTGATGCGGTCCAAAATAACCGACGTTTGAGTCGTATGATATTTGCGGAAGCATTCGGCAATAATGGAGCCTAAGTACTCTTTGCCGATGGCTTTACACTCAGGCAGCTCTTCCATGATCTTACGGATGTTCGCGCCCTTTTCAAATACGAAATAGCGGTCCGACGCACCGTTCAACAGGTTAGTCTTAGTCGGCTCGTTGATATACGGGAAATCGGAAGGGTAAATTTCGTTGAAAATGACTTTACCGATCGTCGTAATGAGCATAGCTTCCTGCTGCTCAGGCGTAAAGCTCGTTTTATTGAGCACTTTCGCCGGGATCGCAATACGCGCGTGCAGTGCAGCAGCTCCGCGTTGGTATAAGGAAACCGCTTCGTGCACAGAACGAACGATAGTCAAAGCGCCTTTAGCAAACTTGTTATCCGTGGTCAGATAGAAGCTACCCAAGACCATATCCTGCGAAGGTGTAACAACCGGCTTACCGTCTTTCGGGTTCAAGATGTTACCCGATGCAAGCATGAGCACTCGTGCTTCTGCTTGTGCCTCAGAGGACAACGGTACGTGAACGGCCATTTGGTCACCGTCGAAGTCCGCATTATACGCCGTACATACGAGCGGATGCAGCTTGATGGCGCGGCCTTCTACCAGGATCGGTTCGAAAGCCTGGATACCCAATCTATGCAGCGTAGGGGCACGGTTCAGAAGAACTGGATGCTCCTTGATTACTTCTTCGAGAACATCCCACACCTCAGGGCTTACACGCTCAACTTTACGTTTTGCGCTTTTGATATTGTGGGCAAGACCTTTGTTCACAAGCTCTTTCATAACGAAAGGCTTAAACAGTTCCAATGCCATTTCCTTAGGAAGACCGCATTGGTACATTTTCAAGCTCGGTCCTACTACGATAACGGAACGACCGGAATAGTCAACCCGTTTACCGAGCAAGTTTTGACGGAAACGCCCTTGCTTACCTTTGAGCATGTGGCTCAAGGATTTCAACGGACGGTTACCAGGACCAGTTACAGGACGGCCACGGCGGCCGTTGTCGATCAACGCATCGACAGCTTCCTGCAGCATGCGCTTCTCGTTCTGAACAATGATGTCCGGTGCGCCGAGATCCAACAAACGCTTCAAACGGTTGTTCCGGTTAATAACACGGCGGTACAAATCGTTCAAGTCGGAAGTGGCAAAACGTCCGCCATCCAATTGAACCATCGGGCGAAGCTCTGGCGGGATGACCGGAAGTACATCCAGAACCATCCACTCCGGCATATTTTTCGAATTGCGGAATGCTTCCATAACTTCAAGACGCTTAATGGCACGATTACGACGCTGCCCTTGCGCGGTCTTAAGTTCTTCTTTCAGCTGTTCAACCTCTTTATCGATGTCGATATCCTGAAGAAGCTTTTTGACCGCTTCTGCACCCATGCCTGCTTGGAAAGCATAGCCGTATTTTTCACGGTAGCTGCGGTATTCCTTCTCCGACAGCAGTTGCTTTTTCTCAAGAGGTGTATCTCCTGGATCAGTTACTACATAGGATGCAAAGTAGATAATCTCTTCGAGAGAGCGAGGAGACATATCCAAAGCCAAGCCCATGCGGCTCGGGATCCCTTTGAAGTACCAGATATGGGATACCGGCGCCGCCAGCTCAATGTGACCCATCCGTTCGCGACGGACCTTTTGACGGGTAACTTCCACGCCGCAGCGATCACAAACTACGCCTTTATAACGAACGCGTTTGTATTTGCCGCAGTGACATTCCCAGTCCTTTGTAGGGCCAAATATTTTTTCACAGAACAAGCCTTCCTTCTCAGGCTTCAACGTTCTGTAGTTAATTGTTTCCGGCTTTTTGACTTCCCCACGGGACCATGAACGAATCTTTTCAGGAGAGGCCAAGCCTATTTTCATGAATTCGAAGTTGTTAACGTCCATCAAGGAGCAACCCTCCTTAAAGTTTTGTGGAACAAAACTGCATTGTAAGCATAAGCCTTATTAAGGCTGCCTCTGTAGAGCCTGACGGTCTCACGAACATTGCGTTATTCTACACCTAACTCCGCGCCTTCGAGATTAAGGTTCAGCTTATCGCTAGTTACCTCGTCTTCGTCGTCCATTTCCTTCATTTCGATTTCTTGCTCGTCTCCAGAGAGGATCTTAACGTCCATACCCAAGCTCTGAAGCTCTTTGATCAATACTTTAAAGGATTCCGGAACACCAGGCTCAGGAACGTTTTCACCTTTTACAATCGATTCATATGTTTTGACACGACCGACAACGTCATCGGATTTCACGGTCAAAATTTCTTGCAGTGTATAAGCGGCACCATAAGCTTCCAACGCCCAAACCTCCATCTCCCCGAAACGCTGTCCGCCGAATTGAGCTTTACCTCCCAATGGCTGCTGCGTAACAAGAGAGTAAGGACCAGTGGAACGGGCATGGATTTTGTCGTCAACCATGTGCGCCAGTTTAATCATGTACATGATCCCAACGGTAACTTCGCGTTCGAATTCTTCACCCGTACGACCATCATACAGTTTTGTTTTACCGCTGCGGTTCATACCTGCTTCTTCCATCGTATCGAATACGTCATATTCACGAGCACCGTCGAATACCGGTGTAGCTGTATGAATACCAAGCAAGTTGGCAGCCATACCCAAGTGAACCTCGAACGCCTGACCGATGTTCATCCGCGAAGGAACGCCCAGAGGGTTCAAGACGACTTGAACAGGAGTTCCGTCCGGCAAGAACGGCATGTCCTCTTCCGGCAGAATGCGCGCGATAACCCCTTTGTTACCGTGACGTCCGGCCATTTTATCGCCTTCGGAGATTTTCCGCTTTTGAGCGATATAGACACGAACCAGCTGATTTACGCCCGGAGGCAATTCATCGCCGTTCTCACGGGTAAATACTTTCACGTCAACGACGATACCGTCGGTTCCGTGCGGCACGCGAAGGGACGTATCACGAACTTCACGGGCTTTTTCACCGAAAATTGCATGCAGCAAGCGCTCTTCCGCCGTTAGTTCCGTAACCCCTTTAGGTGTTACTTTACCAACAAGAATATCACCTGCGCCGATTTCGGCACCGACACGAATAATACCGCGCTCATCCAGATTCTTCAGCGCATCCTCACCTACGTTTGGAATATCGCGCGTAATTTCCTCCGGTCCAAGCTTCGTATCTCTCGCTTCGGATTCGTATTCCTCAATATGAATGGATGTGTACACATCCTCTTTAACTAGCTTTTGGCTAAGCAAGATAGCATCCTCGTAGTTGTAGCCTTCCCAAGTCATGAACGCTACGACCACGTTGCGGCCCAATGCCAATTCGCCCATTTCCGTAGATGGTCCGTCAGCCAAAATATCTCCGACACGAACCTTCTCGCCTTTATGGCAAATCGGACGCTGGTTGATGCAAGTACCTTGGTTGGAACGCATAAACTTATGAAGCTTATGCTTGATCAAATCTCCGTTTACGAGCTTGCCATCTACCATCTGCTGACGGCGGACCCAAATCTCGTTAGCCGTTACACGCTCAACAACACCGTCTACTTTGGATACGATACATACGCCGGAATCCTTTGCCGCTTTATGCTCCATTCCCGTACCTACGAGAGGCGCTTTAGGGATAAGCAAAGGCACTGCTTGCCGCTGCATGTTCGAACCCATGAGGGCGCGGTTGGAGTCGTCGTTTTCCAGAAACGGAATCAGAGCCGTAGCGACAGACACAACCTGTTTCGGAGAAACGTCCATATAGTCAACGCGTGCTTTAGGCAGCGTCAAAATATCATCCTTGTAACGAACGATTACAGAATCATTCGCAAACAGACCTTCTTCGGTAAGCTCGGCATTCGCCTGGGCAACAACGTAGTTATCTTCCTCGTCCGCCGTCAAATAAGCGATTTGCTCCGTGACGACTCCCGTCTTCGGATCTACCCAACGGTATGGAGCTTCGATGAAGCCATACTCATTGATTCTCGCAAAAGTGGACAAGGAGTTGATCAACCCGATGTTTGGACCCTCTGGAGTCTCGATAGGACACATACGGCCATAGTGAGAGTGGTGAACGTCACGGACTTCAAAGCCAGCGCGCTCTCTCGTCAAACCGCCGGGACCCAATGCGGACAAACGACGCTTGTGCGTCAGCTCAGCCAACGGGTTCGTTTGGTCCATAAACTGAGACAGCTGGGAGCTTCCGAAAAACTCTTTAATCGAAGCGATAACCGGTCTGATGTTGATCAGAGCCTGCGGCGTAATCACGTTAGCGTCTTGAATGGACATACGCTCACGAACTACACGCTCCATACGGGACAAACCGATACGGAATTGGTTTTGCAGCAATTCGCCGACGGAACGCAAACGTCTGTTGCCCAGGTGGTCGATGTCATCGGTGCTGCCAATGCCATGCAGAAGATTGATGAAGTAGTTAATGGATGAAATGATATCTGCAGGCGTAATGTTTTTGACCGACTTATCGATCTTGCCGTTGGCAATGACTTTTACGATCTTGCCGTCTTCGATAGGAGAGTACACATTGATGCATTGGAAAGGAATACGCTCCATCTCCGTTACACCGTTAACTGCCGTATACTCTTTGAATCCAACGTTATTCTCCAGATAAGGGAGAATCTCGTCAAGAAGACGACGGTCCAGCAATTGACCTGCTTCTGCAATGATTTCACCGGTTTCGGAATCCACCAAGGTTTCAGCCAATCTCTGATTGAACAATCTATTCTTGATGTGAAGCTTTTTATTGATTTTATAGCGACCGACATTAGCCAAATCGTAGCGCTTCGGATCGAAGAAACGAGCTACCAGCAAGCTTCTCGCATTATCCAGCGTAGGCGGCTCGCCCGGACGCAGACGTTCATAGATTTCAATTAACGCTTTATCTGTAGAATCGGTATTATCCTTATCCAGCGTATTCCGGATATACTCATCGTCACCGAGCAGGTCCAAGATTTCCGCGTCCGTACCAAAGCCAAGAGCTCTCAGCAGAACAGTAACCGGAATCTTCCTAGTACGGTCAATACGAACATAAATGATATCTTTGGCATCCGTCTCTAACTCCAGCCATGCGCCGCGGTTAGGAATAACGGTAGCCGTATATGTTTTCTTGCCGTTTTTGTCCACTTTCGTGCTAAAATAGACGCTAGGAGAACGAACCAGCTGACTGACGATAACCCGTTCGGCACCATTGATAATAAAAGTCCCTGTTTCCGTCATCAAAGGGAAATCTCCCATAAATACTTCTTGTTCTTTGACTTCACCAGTTTCCTTATTGATCAAGCGCACTTTCACACGAAGCGGAGCTGCGTAAGTAACATCACGTTCTTTGGACTCGTCAACCGAATACTTAGGCTCTCCTAAGCTGTAATCGATAAACTCCAATACCAAATTCCCCGTAAAATCCTGTATCGGGGAAATATCCTGAAACATTTCACGCAATCCTTCTTCCAAAAACCACTCGTATGATTTTTGTTGGATTTCAATCAAGTTTGGAACGTCCAGAACTTCATGAATCCGAGCGTATGACCTGCGTTTGCGTCGACCTAATTGAACAAGATGACCCGCCAACTTTGATTCACCCCTCATGTCTACTCAATAGAACAAAATAAAAGCCTCTCCTGAAGCCTTCTCGAGTAAATACTG
Source organism: Paenibacillus sp. 32352 (assembly GCF_002042965.1). Classification (GTDB taxonomy): domain Bacteria; phylum Bacillota; class Bacilli; order Paenibacillales; family NBRC-103111; genus Paenibacillus_S; species Paenibacillus_S vulneris. The sequence goes on from NZ_MZNT01000024.1 coordinate 37,407, forward strand.
TTGAAGTGATACTTCTTTTGGAAGCTTCTAAATGCATCAACTTTCATGTTACCATAATTTTCTCCATACCTTGTAGGTTTTACCTAAAATTTAAACATTATACGTCGAATGCTTAAACTTTATTCACCCGGGTACGAAAAAATGTCTTGACATTTTAGCATACTAAAGACATATAACCCAATCTTAATGCTGACATTTTATAATAATACCACATACAAAATGTCAAGTCAACATAATTGTCATACAGCCCACTTATTTCACCGCTTTATAGATCCGATAGCCCTTATCCTTGTCCACTTCCGCTACTTTCGAAAATAGACTCTCCAGCTTGGCGAAGGCTGAAGGGGCTCCCTGCTTCTTTTGAATGACGACCCACAGTGCACCGCCAGGATTCAGAACCTCATAGGCCTGCTCAAAAATTTGATGTACCGTCTCTTTCCCCGCCCGAATAGGAGGGTTCGTCAGAACAACATCATATTTGCGGTCGAGCACTTCTGCCAGCTTATCGCTTTGCAAAATTTCCACATTGGTGATGTGGTTGCGCTGGGCGTTGGAACGAGCCAGTTCTACTGCTCTTTCGTTAATATCTACAAGAGTTACCTTCCCTCGAGGCACACACATCGCAGCGGCAAGCCCGATCGGTCCGTATCCGCAGCCCACGTCAAGCACCTGAGCATCTTCAGGCAGCTGCATTGCAGCTATTAACACCTTGGACCCATAATCGACCCCCTTTTTGGAAAAGACTCCGGCATCGGTACTAAAGGTAAACTTGCGTCCTCTCAGTGTCTCTTCCACTGTATGTACGTCATGTGCCGCAGTCGGCTTTTGTGAATAATAATGGTCGTTGATTTCCCTCACCTCCCTAGACGTTCTTATCTATCGTCCGTGCTGTGGCCACCCCGATGAAGATAGAGAAAACCCCCTGAAGTAACAAGCTCCAAGGGGTTTAATGGAAACAGAAACTATTTTACTTCTACAGATGCGCCAGCTTCTTCAAGTTTAGCTTTGATAGCATCAGCTTCTTCTTTGCCCACTTTTTCTTTGATTGGTTTTGGAGCGCCGTCAACCAAGTCTTTAGCTTCTTTCAAACCAAGACCAGTGATCTCACGAACAACTTTGATGACGTTGATTTTGGAAGCGCCAGCGTTAGCCAGAATTACATCGAATTCTGTTTGCTCAGCAGCTTCAGCAGCAGCGCCGCCGCCAGCTACAACAGCTACTGGAGCTGCAGCAGTTACGCCGAATTCTTCTTCGATTGCTTTAACAAGATCGTTCAATTCCAAAACTGTCATGCCTTTAATGGCTTCCAAGATTTGCTCTTTACTCATGGTATATATACCTCCAATAATTTATTGTTTTACGAGATTAAACTTGAAAGAAGCTTAAGCTTCTTGCGCGCCGCCGTCTTTTTCTGCCACAGCTTTAACCGCAAGGGCGAAGTTGCGAACAGGAGCTTGGAGCACGCTGAGCAACATGGACAGCAAGCCTTCTCTGGAAGGAAGCTCGGCCAGTGCCTTGATTTGGTTTACATCAACAACTTTACCTTCTACTACACCTGCTTTAACGTTCAGATGCTCGTATTTCTTTGCAAAAGCCGTCAAGATTTTTGCAGGAGCAACGATATCGTCTTTACTGAAAGCGATGGCTGTAGGACCTGTAAGGTACTCATTCAACTCGCTCAGTTCAGCACTCGCGGTAGCACGTCTAGCCAAAGTGTTTTTCAATACTTGGAATTCAATGCCTGCTTCGCGCAGCTGCTTACGAAGCTCAGTAACTTGAGCCACGTTCAAACCGCGGTAGTCAGCAACGATCGTGCAAGAGCTGCCTTTCAGCTTCTCGGTTACTTCCGCAACCTGCTGAGATTTTTGCTCAAGAATTTTCGCGTTTGCCATTTTTGCACCTCCTAAAGTTTTCGTGAGAAAACGGTCTCCGTCATCAAAAAGTAAGTTTTCAAAGAAGAAAACGGACTCGTCAGTTACCGTATCAACTTAACTCGTAAACATTCCGCTAGTTACCGTTCCATACGTTCTATCGGTCATGTCTGCGAAGGGTTCCACTTAAAGCAAAAATGCCTTCGCAGACAATGCGAAGGCATGATGATTCACGTTTCTTTGTGTTGAAGCAAAGAAAACCGATTCTATATCATAACACCTCGGCAGGAAATTAAGCTGTTCACCAGCACCTGCTGTCTACGGTAAGTCATATTCGATTATCAACTTAGATAGGTTAGCATGTGCGACTTAAAAAGTCAACTGCCAAGCTTATCCTTATCTAAAGGTTTGTACGTTTACACGCGCGCTAGGTCCCATAGTCGAGGAAACAGCGATGTTTTTCAGGTATACACCTTTAGCAGCCGCAGGCTTCGCTCTGTTCAAAGCATCAACCAATGCACGGAAGTTGTCAGCCAGCTTCTCAGCATCGAAGGATACTTTACCGATAGGAGCATGGATTTGACCAGCTTTATCCAAGCGGTATTCGATTTTACCAGCCTTGATCTCCTGAACCGCTTTAGCTACGTCAAACGTAACTGTACCGGCTTTAGGGTTAGGCATCAAACCTTTACCACCCAAGATACGTCCCAGCTTACCCACTTCACTCATCATGTCAGGGGTCGCTACGCACACATCAAAGTCGAACCAACCTTGTTGGATCTTGTTAATCATGTCTTGATCGCCAACGAAGTCAGCGCCAGCAGCTTCCGCTTCTTTTGCTTTTTCGCCTTTAGCAAATACAAGAACACGTTTCGTTTTACCAGTACCGTGCGGCAATACAACTACGCCACGAACAGCTTGGTCTTGTTTACGCGGGTCTACACCCAAACGTACTGCTACTTCAACGGTTTCGTCAAACTTAGCAGTTGCCGCTTTTTTTACAAGCTCAATAGCTTCCAACGGTTCGAAAACCGCATCAGCATCAATAAGCTTAGCAGCTTCTAAATACTTTTTACCGTGTTTAGGCACTTTGTTTGTCCTCCTCTGTGGTATTAGCGGAATATCCTCCCACTGATAGTGCAATCGTTACATGAGATAAATCATGTCGATTGTCACTGATAGTGCAACCATTACATAGGCGAAGCCATGTTGGTTGTCACTCGTTGTGCAACCATTACATAGCCAAAGCTATGTCAGCTGTCACTCGTTTTTCCTGGAAACAGGAATTAGTCCTCGATAACAACACCCATACTGCGAGCAGTACCTTCGACCATGCGCATTGCAGCCTCAACGGATGCAGCGTTAAGATCGGGCATTTTTTGTTCAGCGATTTCACGGACAGTTGCACGTTTTACTGTAGCAACTTTCTTTTTGTTAGGCTCGCCGGAACCTTTTTCGATTTTTGCAGCAACACGCAGCAATACAGCAGCCGGTGGAGTTTTGCAAATAAACGTAAAGGAACGGTCCTCGAATACTGTGATTTCAACCGGAATGATCAAACCAGCTTGGTCTGCAGTACGAGCGTTGAACTCTTTACAAAAAGCCATGATGTTAACACCTGCTTGACCCAAAGCCGGACCGATTGGCGGAGCCGGATTCGCTTTACCAGCAGGAACTTGAAGCTTAACAATCTTGATAACCTTTTTTGCCATTGTGTGACACCCCCTTGTACGTAGTGTGGCGGACCTCTACGACCTAGAGCTTTTCTACCTGGTGGTAATCAAGCTCCACAGGCGTTTCCCGCCCGAACATGTTTACATGTACCTTCAGCTTTGCCTTGTCGATAAGAATTTCTTCTACAGACCCGACAAAATTCGCAAAAGGTCCCACTTTCACACGAACGGTTTCTTTCAGTTCGAAGTCAATCTTCGGCTTCGGCTCTTCGATGCCCATATGCTTGAGAATAGCATCCACTTCATCAGGAAGCAGTGCCGTAGGCTTCGAACCCGATCCTGTCGAACCGACAAAACCGGTTACTCCCGGCGTATTACGCACAACATACCACGAGTCATCGGTTTGAATCATTTCGACCAAAACATAACCCGGGTACACCTTACGCATAACCGTCTTCTTCTTGCCGTCTTTATTCACAAGCTCTTCTTCCATCGGAACCAGAACACGAAAGATCTTGTCCTTCATATCCATTGATTCAACGCGCTTCTCCAAGTTTGCCTTGACCTTATTCTCATACCCGGAATAGGTATGTACGACGTACCATCTTTTTTCCATTTCCATATTAGCCACCTATGCTCCCGTTTTATTAAAAACAAGACGAAGCAGCTCAGAAATGCCCAAATCAAGTACGTAGAAGTAAATGGTCGTGAAGACAACCGTAAACAGAACGACAAGCGTGTAGCTGGTCAATTCCTTACGACTTGGCCACTTCACCTTTTTCAATTCGGACCAGCTGTCCACAAAAAAAGAAAACGTGTTGCCGAATCCTTGCCTCATTCTAGCCAAAAAGGACACAACTACACCTCCAAGAAACTACCTAGTTTCGCGATGAGCGGTATGTTCATTGCAAAACTTGCAAAACTTCTTCAACTCCATGCGGTCTGGATGGTTGCGCTTATTTTTATTGGACGTATAGTTTCTTTGCTTGCAGTTCGTGCACGCTAACGTGATAATAACCCGCATGATGTACACCTCCTACGGACCAGCCTCAATTTTTTAAACCTTAAAGGTTCAGCAAAAAAACGCCTTACAGTTTTAAGGCTACCTATGTACTTTAGCACAGCGCCATTTAGGTGTCAAGGGAAACCTATTACTACTATACCGCTCCATTCGCCTTCGCCTATAAGTACCAGTATGGACCAAGGGACGATTCTGTAAACCTGTATCGAAAAGGAATGCTATCATTACCGGGCCAGAGCTTTCTGGATAAAAAAAAATAAAGCACCCTGCCTATGCCACGGGGTGCCTTCTATGCGTCTCTAACTTCCAAATATCGTTCCAACTTTCTCTTAACGCGCTGCAAAGCATTATCAATCGACTTCACATGACGGTCCAAATCTACCGCTATTTCCTGATAGGAACGGCCATCCAAATAAAGCATCAGCACTCTGCGTTCAAGATCGCTCAGAATCTCTCCCATCTTGTCTTCCAGACCGCTGAACTCTTCTTGATTGATGATCAATTCTTCCGGATCCGTCACGCGGGTACCGCAGATCACATCAAGCAAGGTTCGGTCAGAGTCTTCATCATAAATGGGCTTGTCCAGCGATACGTAAGAATTAAGAGGAATATGCTTCTGGCGTGTAGCGGTCTTAATAGCCGTGATGATCTGCCGGGTGATACATAACTCCGCAAAAGCCTTAAAGGAGGCGAGTTTATCCCCTCGAAAGTCCCGGATCGATTTATATAAACCTATCATACCTTCCTGTACGATATCTTCCCTGTCCGCTCCTATCAAAAAATAAGAGCGCGCTTTGGCTCGAACGAAGTTCTTGTACTTGTTAATCAAGTACTCCAATGCGTCGCTGTCTCCGTCGCGAACCGCATCGACAATGTCTTCATCTGCCTTGAGGTCATATTCGTACATTCTCAGTTCTTTGAGGTCGACACTCACGGACAATCCCTCCGGCCTGGCAAGACTACGATTCCTTATTTCCCATGAAAGCTAGGATAAGTATACATTATGTAATCTAACATCGTCAACCAAATTCCATAGACCCAAAGACCGGAAATAGCCGATTATGACTGGCCTCTCCGCCATTTTTCGAACAGAGCCTTCATGTCGCCCTTCAAATTACTGTCAAATGTGTTTCTTTTTCCAGTAGGTTCATGCTGTATCTTGTGCTGAATTTCCCGTTTGGACTGCTTAACCTTGTTGAGAAGCTCTCCGGCCGGCACACGAAATGCTCCCTTGCCAAAGATCACGTGCTGCTCGGTCATATCGGAGGTCGCCACATAAATTTGCTTGCGGCGCCCGATATGTTCGGTTACGAGCCGCTCGATGAGCTCGTCCGCCGTCTCTTTTTCCTTGGTATAAAACACAGACAGCTTGCTTTGCAAATATTTACCTCCGAGGCCCGGCACGAAGTAAGCGTCAAACACAAGCAGCACCCTGGTTCCCGAAAAAGACTGGTATTCCGCCAACAGCTCGATAAGCCGGTCGCGCGCTTCCTCCAGGCTGATATCCTTTAGCTTTTGCAGCTCCGGCCAGGCACCGATAATGTTATATCCATCTACAATGAGGATTTCCTGGATCATGTTTCCAGCCGTCTATTTCGCGGTTAAACGTTGGCGTACAACCTCGTACATAAAGACGGACGCCGCCACCGACGCATTCAGCGAATTGATGTGCCCGAACATCGGAAGCTTCAGCAGGAAGTCGCATTTTTCCTTGATGAGTCTGCCCATGCCTTTATTCTCGTTTCCTATGACCAGAGCGAGAGGCATGTTCAGGTTAGTTTGGTACAGCGGCTGCTGCGCGGCGACGTCGGTACCGGCCACCCAGATGCCCCGCTCCTTGAGCTGCTCTATCGTCTGGGCCAGATTCGTTACCCTAGCCACCCGCACGTATTCTACTGCACCGGCCGAGGTTTTGGATACCGTGGCAGTCAGGCCTACGGATCTGCGTTTCGGTATAATCACGCCATGCACTCCGGTACAGTCGGCTGTACGTAGAATCGAGCCCAGATTGTGGGGGTCCTCGATCTCATCGAGAATCAGGATGAAAGGCTCCTCGCTGCGGCTTTGGGCGTATGCCAGAATATCCTCCACTTCCACATAATCATAGGCGGCCACTTGTGCTACGACACCCTGATGCTGCACATCATTGACCATTTGGTCCAGCTTGCGCTTATCGGCAGTCTGGACGATGACCCCGTTTTGCTTCGCTTCCGCAATAATAGGCTGGGTCAGCTGTTTTTGCGCATTTTCGGCAATCCATATCTTGTTGATGGTTCTTCCGGAGCGAAGCGCCTCCAGCACAGAATGCTTGCCAGCGATAAATTCCTCCATACGTTGTCTCTCCTTCTTTTGACGATCGGCTTTTGCCCTGCTATACTTTGCCCTCATCGCGTTCCAGGGACAGCATGAGCAAATAATGCAGTCTTTGCAATCGTTTCGTGTAATACAAGTATCCGATCAAGCATTCAAAAGCGGTACTGTGGCGATATTCCAGAATGTCCGCGTTTTTGGCAGACGTTCCGGATTTGGCATTGCGGCCCCGCTTCACAACATCCGTTTCCTCTTCGGTAAGCAAAGGCAGCCATACCTGCAAAGCCTTGGCTTGCGCCCGTGCCGACACATATTGGGTAGCCTGCTTATGCAGGTGGTTAGGCCGATGATTCGCTTTTGAGATGACATACTGCCGAATGAACATTTCATAGACCGCATCGCCAATATAAGCAAGCACGAGAGGGTTTAATTGTTGCGGGTCTTTGGCCGGCGGAAAACAGAACAGATCGGAATCAAAAGGGATAGGATCTTTCATCATTTTCTCCGCCAACGGATACCCTGTGCCGTATCTTCCAACAGGATGCCGCGCTCGGTCAGCAAATTGCGAATCTCGTCCGCACGCGCCCAGTTTTTGGACTTTCTGGCCTCGGTACGTTCCACGATCAGCTGCTCAATCTCCTCATCCAGCAGCTCTTCTTCCGCTTTGGATAGTATGCCCAGGATGCTATCCATCTTTTCAAAATGCTCCAGCAGCAGGTTGAGCGTTCCCTGTGTGACGTTCTCCAGTTGAACGTAAGGATTCGCAATATTGACCAGCTCGAACACGGAAGTGATCGCATCCGGAGTGTTGAAATCGTCGTTCATTTTGGCCGTGAATTGATTCAAAACCTCTGCAACGGATCGAGCCACCTCTTCAGACGCCACTCCTTCTGCCGCGCTGGCAAGTCGATGCTTAATGTTGGCGATGCAATTGTCGATACGCGCCAATCCGTTCTTGGCCTGCTCTATCGTCTCATCGCTGAAGTTAAGCGGATTGCGGTAATGCGCGGACAGCATGAAATACCGGATGACCTGCGGGCTGATCGTCTTCAGCAGCTGATTCACATTCACGCCGTTGCCGAGTGACTTGGACATTTTTTCATTATTGATGTTAATGTATCCGTTGTGCATCCAGTAATTGGCCATCGTATGGCCGGTAAAGCACTCCGATTGAGCGATCTCGCACTCATGATGCGGGAATTGGAGATCCTGGCCCCCGCCGTGAATATCAATTGTATTCCCCAGATACTTATGCACCATCGTGGAGCATTCAATATGCCAGCCCGGTCTTCCTTCACCCCATGGGCTTGACCAGGAAATTTCACCCGGCTTCGCCGCCTTCCACAAGACGAAGTCCTGCGGATTTTCCTTGCGATCGTCCACCTCAACACGAATGCCGAACTGAAGCTCCTCCAGGTTTTGGTGAGACAGCTTACCGTATTCATCGAATTTCGTCGTACGGAAATAGACGTCTCCGCCATTCTCATAAGCATAGCCCTTTTCAACCAGCCCGTCGATAAAAGCGATGATTTCATCGATGTTTTCCGTTACACGCGGATTCAAGGTCGCTTTCCGGACGCCCAGCCCTTCCGTATCCTCGTAAAACTTCTGGATGAACATATCCGCTACTTCCGGAACGGTGAGCTCCATTTGAGCCGCTCGCTTGATCAGCTTATCATCCACATCGGTAAAATTTACAACGTAGGTAACGTCATAGCCGATAAACTCAAGGTAACGTCTAACCACATCGAAGAAAATGACAGGACGGGCATTGCCGATGTGGATATAGTCGTAAACCGTCGGGCCGCACACATACATTTTGATCTTTCCCGGCTCTAGCGGCTGGAACGTCTCCTTCGCTCGAGTCAGCGTATTATAAATTTTTAGCGCCATGATTCGTTAACGCCTCCATTCTGGTTCTTTAATTCTTGAACTTGCTGCTTCAGATCATCGATTTGCTCTTGCATTTGACGGAACATATCAACGACCGGGTCAGGCAGATTATTATGGTCCAATCTTCCGACACGAACGCCATCCCGCTTCACAATCCGCCCCGGATTGCCTACCACCGTACAATTCGGAGGAACCTCCCGAAGTACAACCGCATTGGAGCCTACGTTGGAGTTGTCACCGACCGTGAAGGAACCAAGCACCTTGGCGCCGGAGCCGATGACAACATTATTGCCGATCGTCGGATGGCGTTTCCCTTTCTCCTTCCCTGTTCCCCCGAGCGTGACGCCTTGGTACAAAACGACATCATCGCCGATTTCGCAGGTTTCCCCAATGATCACACCCATCCCGTGGTCTATGAAAAACCGACGGCCGATGACAGCTCCCGGATGAATCTCAATCCCTGTCATGAAGCGGCTGAACTGGGAGATGATTCTTGCTGTCGTAAACCATTTTCTCTTATAAAGAAAATGGGCCACACGATGCGCCCAGAGCGCATGCAGACCGGAATAGGTAAAAGCTACTTCAAACCAGCTGCGGGCAGCAGGGTCGTTCTCAAAAATCGTTTCGATATCTTCTTTCATCGACTTGAACATGATGACTCACCTTTCTCCTCATCAAGCTAGATGCAAGCAACCCCATGAAATGAAAAAAGCCCCTACAGCCTGTAAAAGGCTGCAGAGGCGTAAAAATTGCGCGGTTCCACTCTGCTTCGGACCCATTTCTCGTCCATCTCGGCGTTCGTAACGTGAACGTGACGGCATGACTACCCTGTTTTCCCATGGGGAAAAAGCTCGTCAGTGCGGCTCCCAGGTGCAATTCGGATTAACGGGAATGGATAACTTCCAGCACAAGCCCCGCTTTTACGCGGCAAGCCCGGTCACCCTCTCTGCAAATCCCTGCTCAATCGTACTCTCCTGTTCAACGCCATCATCAATTATTAATGTTACTTAGTATAACGAAAAACCGTAAGGTTTACAATAACTTCTTCAGTCGGGCAATGACCTTATCCTTGCCGAGCAAGTACAAGGACATGTTCAAATCCGGCCCGTGAACTTGACCCGTCAGAGCGACGCGGATCGTCATGAACAGCTGTTTCCCCTTATAGCCGGTTTCCTTCTGCACTGCTTTAAGCAATCCGGGAATGTTCTCCACCGCGAAGGACTCTGCTTCCTCTACTTGCTTCAGGAAGCTTCCCAGTACGACAGGAACGTATTCCTCCGCCAGAACAGCCTTCGCCTCCTCGTCCTCCACGGTTACATCCTCTTGGAAAAAGAGGTCGGAGAGCTTCACGATTTCGGCGGCATACTGCATTCTATCCTGGTTAAGCCCGATAAGGCGGCTCACCCATTCTTGCTGCTCGGCCGTAAGCTCCTGCGGAACGCGTCCCGCTTTTTGCAGATGCGGAAGCGCCAGCTCTACTACGCGTGAAGGCTCCGCTTTCTTCAAATAATGATTGTTCATCCAGTTCAGCTTGTCCATATCAAAGACAGCCGGGCTCTTGGAGAGACGATCCAGATCGAACTGAGCGATCAGCTCCTCCTTGGTGAAGATTTCTTCTTCCCCCTTCGGCGACCAGCCAAGCAGCGTGATAAAGTTCAATACCGCTTCAGGCAAGTAACCCAGCTCCTTATATTGCTCAATGAACTGGATGATAGATTCGTCACGCTTGCTCATTTTTTTGCGGTCCTGATTCAAGATCAGCGCCAAGTGGGCGAAATCAGGAACAGGAAGATCCAGAGCCTCATACATCATAATTTGTCTCGGCGTATTGGACAAATGCTCCTCGCCGCGAATAACGAGAGTGATGCTCATCAAATGATCGTCTAGAATAACCGCGAAGTTGTACGTCGGAATGCCGTCCGGTCGCACGATGATGAAGTCACCGATGCCGTTGGATTCAAACTCGACATGGTCGCGGATAAGATCCTCGAACGCAATGATCTTGTCTTCCGGCACGCGGAAACGGATGGAAGGCTTGCGTCCTTCCGCTTTAAATTGCTCTACCTGCTCCGGAGTCAAGTGACGGCATTTGCCGGAATAACGAGGCATCTCGCCTCGAGCCTCCTGTTCCGCCCGCTCCTGCTCGAGATCCTCTTCGGAACAATAGCAGTGGTACGCATGACCGTTTTGCAGCATTTTCTCGACAAACGGACGATAAAGGTCCAGACGCTCGGTTTGACGGTAAGGGCCGTAAGGACCGCCTACGTCCACGCTTTCGTCCCAGTCGAGGCCAAGCCACTTCAACCCGTTCAGCTGGCTGTCGATCCCCGATTCCAGGTGACGGGTTTGGTCCGTATCCTCAAACCGGATGATGAACTGCCCGTTCTTCTTACGGGCGATCAAATAGTTGAATAAAGCCGTACGCGCGCCACCGATATGAAGATGGCCCGTCGGGCTTGGTGCATATCTTACGCGAAATTGTTCTGACATTGCTGATGCTCCTCTCCTATCTGCAAAAACCGTTAAACCCTATAGGTAGTAGTTATGATAGCACACCTTGAATCAAACAAACAACCGATTGTGCGGCGATTCCTTCTCCCCGTCCGGTAAAGCCGAGCTGCTCCGTCGTCGTCGCTTTGACATTCACTTGAGAAGGATCTGCCTCGAGCGCTTCCGCAATTCTTTGAACCATAGCCGGAATGTGCGGAGCCATCTTAGGCTTCTGGGCAATGATCGTCGAGTCGATATTTCCGAGCTTATATCCCGCTTCCTTCGCCAGCTTCCATACGTCCAGCAGCAGCTTGTAGCTGTCTGCATCCTTGTATTCCGCCGCTGTATCCGGAAAATGCTTGCCGATATCGCCCTGCCCGAGAGCGCCGAGTATGGCGTCGCTGATGGCATGCAGCAGCACGTCGGCGTCAGAGTGGCCCAGCAATCCTTTTTCATACGGGATCTCTACGCCCCCGATAATGCATTTTCGCCCTTCTACTAATTGATGCACGTCAAATCCTTGTCCCACTCGAATCATGATTTGTCCTCTCCCCTGACATTTTGTATGATCCACGACGCCCATGGAAGATCCTCGGGAGTCGTTATTTTAATATTATAATAATCCGCTTCCACAACCTGCACCGGCGTGCCGATCCTCTCTACCAGCATAGCGTCGTCCGTCCCTGTAAACTGGTCCTTCTCAGCCCGTTCATAGGCCTCAAGCAATAAGGAAAAACGAAAAGCTTGTGGGGTCTGAATCGCCCACAAGCTGCGCCGGTCCGGGGTGGACTGGATCGTTCCCTCCGGATCGACTACTTTAATGGTATCTTTAACTGGAACGGCCAGCACGGCGGCCTCGGTCTCCTTGGCTTTACGCCAGCACGCCATGATGTGCTCCTCTGCAGCAAAAGGGCGTACCCCGTCATGGACCATAACCCATTCCACGCTTCCTTTAAGCGCCTGCAGCCCCCGGTACACCGAATCCTGCCGTTCCTTGCCGCCGACAATGATATGACGTACTTTATGAAGCCCGTACTGTTCCACGTAAGCCTTGCAGCGTTCCACATCGTTTGCCCCTGTGACCAATACGATCGTATCGACATGGGCAATTCGTTGGAACAGCGCCAGCGTATGTACCAGGATCGGTTTACCGTCCAATTCCAAATATTGCTTGCTTTCCTCGGTCCGCATCCGCGAGCCTTTCCCTGCCGCTACGATTACGACTCCCAGCTGATTCATAGCCTTCACCTACTACTTATCTTTACAATGCACTCTTCCTATCATATACGTTTTAGAGCGCTTTTTCCAATAGTTTCGGTTTGGCAAAAATCATTCTTCCCGCAGATGTCTGCAGCACGCTCGTAACAAGAACATCCAGCGTCGTTCCGATGAAATCACGGCCTCCCTCAACCACGATCATCGTTCCGTCATCCAAATAAGCAACGCCCTGCCCGTGCTCCTTGCCGTCCTTAATGACCTGAACCAGGATTTCTTCACCCGGCAGCACGACCGGCTTGACGGCATTAGCCAAATCATTAATATTCAGTACGGAGACTCCTTGCAGCTCGCATACTTTATTCAAATTGAAATCGTTCGTGATCACTTTGCCCTGCAGCACTTTAGCCAGCTTCACCAGCTTGCTGTCCACCTCGGAGATTTCTTCAAAATCCCCTTCATAGATCAGCACCTTCACTTCGAGCTCCTTTTGAATTTTATTCAAAATATCGAGCCCCCGTCGCCCTCTGTTCCGCTTAAGCAAGTCCGATGAATCCGCAATATGCTGCAGCTCTTCCAGCACAAACTCGGGAATGACCAGTGTCCCTTCAATGAATCCCGTCTTACAAATATCCGCAATACGTCCGTCGATAATCACGCTGGTATCGAGAATCTTATGCTCCTCGAAGCCCTTTCCTTCATTGGAGCCTCGTTCTTTGCCTGAACTGCTTTTGGTGAGCAGCACGATAAGCTCTTCTCTCTTCACATAGCCAAGACGAAAGCCAATAATCCCGAACATTACCGTGAAAATGACTTGAAGGAGCGGCGAGAATAGTCCTGCTTGCTCGAATGGGGTCAATAGCATCACACTCATCAAGAATCCAAGGACCATCCCTAATGTTCCTGCGACTATGTCCGCAATAGGCATTGCCGATACTTTCTCTTCGCTAGCTTGCATCATTTGCAGCCCATAATTCACTGTCCAGGAACTAACCAAATAAAAAAGCGCTACTCCGGCAAACATCATCCAGTAAGCTTCTCCGCTTACCTGCTCCAAACCGAATACCGTTTCTATGATTTTAAAAAATGGTTGTCCGACGGTATCACTCCACTCATATCCCAACACGCCCCCGATAACTGCAAATAAACATTGCAACCATCTTTTCATCATAGAATCACCTCCAAAACGTTGAAATTAAAAATACCTCGTTACAATTATGAACCAAAAGTTTCCTGCCTAATCGTTCCAGCTCAAGAAAAAAATAAAAAAAGCATTTACTTTCCCTTCTCAAGGAAAATAAATGCTTTTCATTTTCGCTGTTCTTACATAGATCTGGTTTCGGAATTGGCCTCGTCTCTGGAGTTGTTCTTTCTTCTCCGTTTCGGCAGGAGGCGTTCAACGTTTTTTTTTAAGCCGTACAGTGCATATAACAGCAGCGGTACAAAGATCATTTTGGATAAGGTGCCCGGAAATTTATAAGCTACGAATACGGCGATAGCGACGACTATCGGTGTAATCCAGATGGCTTTTTTCGGAATACCGACTTTTTTGAAGTTAGGATATTTCACAGTACTAACCATTAAGTACGATAACAACAGGGTGCTCAACACCAAAATAATCGTGTTCAGTTCGGTATGGAACAACGCCAGCGTACAAAGAACGCCTCCGGCTGCCGGAATCGGAAGACCGATAAAATACCCCGGAACACCGGCTACCACATTAAACCGAGCCAAGCGAAGCGCGCCGCAAATCGGGAAGATCGCTGTTACGATCCAGGCAGCCGCAGCAGGCATGTCGGTAAAAGCGACTACATACATAATAAAAGCCGGAGCAACACCGAACGAAATGACATCCGACAAAGAGTCCAGCTCTTTACCGAATTCGCTCTGGGCATTCAGCGCTCTTGCTACGCGACCGTCCAAGCCGTCACACAGCATGGCAATAATGACCATAATCGCCGCCCACTCCGCTTCCTTGTTAAAAGCAAGAATGATTGATATAAATCCTAAAAACAAGTTCCCTAATGTAAAAAGATTGGGAATAGATTTAGTTAGCATTATTTGTCCACCTCTGGTTATACTGTACCCTAATATAACTTATTATATTAGGCTACTTTCTGATTGTATGCAAGTTAAATATGTCTGTCAATGAGTACTTGATCTTGAATTCGTTTCAGACCCTCTTTGATCGCACGTGCCCTGACTTCCCCAATACCGTCGACTTCATCCAGTTCGTCGATGGTAGCCATCATCAAATGAGGCAGCTGGCCGAACTTCTCCACCAAATTTTGGATGATCACCGACGGGAGACGCGGAATCTTGTTCAGCACACGGTAACCCCTAGGCGATACCGTATCCTCAGCGCTGATGCTGGCATGAGGGTAGCCCAGAATCCGGGCGATATGAGAATGATCCAGCATTTCATCCGTAGCAAGTCGTCTTAGGCTGTGGTGGACATCTTTAACCTTATCCTCATTCAATTCTCTGACGTAGTCTTTGATCAAAAGAAGCGCCTCATGCTCCGTCGCACCGACAAGCTCTTCCAGCTGCATACTAATAAGACGGCCTTCGGTTCCCAACTCATTAATGTACCGCTTAATCTCGGATTTGATGCGCAGCACCATCTCTATGCGCTGCACCACATTCGTTACATCATGCAGCGTAACCAGCTCTTCAAATTCGGATGCGCCCAAATTGGTCAGAGCTTGGTCAAGCACCGACTTGTATTTCTCCAGCGTCTGAATCGCCTGGTTCGCCTTGGTCAGGATGACTCCCATGTCTTTCAGCGCATACCGCAAATTCCCCTGATACAGCGTAATTACATTTCGTCTCTGGGAGATGGACACCACGAGCTTGGAGGTTTGTTTGGCCACGCGCTCTGCCGTTCTGTGTCTAATCCCCGTTTCGGAAGAGGTTATGGAGGAATTCGGTATCAGCTGTGTATTGGCGTACAGAATACGCTTCAAATCTTCGCTTAGAATGATCGCACCGTCCATTTTCGCAAGCTCGTACAAATAGTTCGGCGAGAAGTCACAGTTAATAGAGAAGCCTCCATCCACGATTTCCATCACTTCCGGACTGTAACCGACGACGATCAACGCGCCTGTCTTTGCCCGGAGCACGTTCTCGAGCCCTTCCCGGAAAGCGGTCCCTGGCGCTACCATCTGCAGAAGTTGGCTCATATCTCTTTTGGTTTCTTCCTTGCTCATGTTGTCCCTCCTAAGGGTTTTCCGTAGGAAAACCTACTTCGTAAGCTCTATTGGACTTTCCGAAGGGAAAGTCAGATTTCTATGAATGCTGTAATAGCTCCGGTCTCCAGGTGGCAGCTATCGGCCGCTGTTGTTATCAGGAAATTCATATTATATATCCCGACAGCGGACGCTCACGTTTCCCCGGGGTCCCCCGTATCACTTTACGCTTTCCGTATGGATCGGTTTCCAAAATGCTACTTTATCCCAATGCAGCCTTTAACGCCTCGGCTACCGTATTGACGCCTATGACTTCTATCCCGGTTGGAGGAGTCCAGCCCTTCAGGCTTTTTTCCGGAACGATGACCCGCTTAAATCCAAGCTTCTCGGCTTCCTTCACCCGCTGATCGACCCGCGATACGCCTCTTACTTCACCTGTCAGCCCCACCTCGCCGAATACCACATCGAACGGCTGGGTAGGCTGTTCCCTTAAGCTGGAGGCTATGCTGACCGCTATAGCGAGATCGACAGCCGGTTCATCGAGCTTTACCCCTCCGGCCACGTTAACGTAAGCATCCTGATTTTGCAAAAACATGCCCATCCGCTTCTCAAGTACGGCTATGATTAATGCCAGCCGATTGTGGTCGATCCCGGTTGACATTCTCCGCGGGGAAGGAAAATTAGTCGAAGAGACCAGCGCCTGCAGCTCAACGAGCACCGGCCGGGTTCCCTCCATACTGGCTACAACAGTAGAGCCGGATACTCCGAGCGGCCTCTCGGACAAAAACAGCTCCGAAGGGTTGTTGACTTCAACTAGTCCGCTCTCCTGCATTTCGAAAATGCCGATTTCATTCGTTGAACCGAAGCGGTTTTTCACCGCGCGGAGCAAACGATAGGAATGGTGCCGCTCCCCTTCAAAATAAAGCACGCAGTCCACCATATGCTCCAGCATTCTCGGGCCTGCGATGGCCCCCTCTTTGGTCACATGCCCGACAAGAACGGTCGCAATGCCTTTGATCTTGGCAATTCGCATGAAATGACCCGTGCATTCCCTTACCTGCGAAACGCTTCCCGGGGCCGAGCCGATAGCAGGATGATATACCGTCTGTATCGAGTCGATAACGACAAAATCAGGCTGCACCTCTTCAATCGCGGCTTCAATTAATTCCAGATTCGTTTCGCACAATACGAACAATTGTTCGGACGCTGCGTTTAGCCGATCTGCCCTCAGCTTGGTCTGCCTAACCGATTCTTCACCCGATACGTACAGCACCTTTTGATTACTAAGGGTCAAATCATGCGAGGTTTGCAGCAGCAGCGTAGATTTGCCTATCCCCGGGTCTCCGCCGACAAGCAGCAGCGACCCCGGCACCAGGCCTCCGCCAAGAACCCGATTCAATTCTTTGTTCCGTGTTACGATACGCTGTTCTTCGCTGCTCTTAATATTTATGATCGAAACAGGCTTTTCTTTCGACTTCAGTAAGGAAGAAGAGATGCCTTGCGTTTTGGTGACGGTTTCCACTTCTTCCACAAATGTATTCCATGCTTGACAGCCGGGGCATTTCCCCAGCCATTTCGGCGATTCATAGCCGCACTCCTGGCAGCAAAATTTCGTTTTTTGTTTGGCCATTGATTATTCTCCTAGCTGATGTTCCATCCGTTGCCTATCGCATCTTATCAAAGTTTACCATTTTGTGGGGGTAAAGAAAACCCTTATCCCCCATAAAACGCAAAAACATCCTGCACCCGAGTCAGGGTACAGGATGTATAACGTAAAAGCTTATTAAGATGTTGCAACGCCTTGATTGCGAGTCACGGTCAATTCCCCGTCCTGCTCGTCGATCGTCAACGTATCACCCTTGGAAATATGTCCGCGAAGCAATTCTTCAGACAGCCGATCCTCGATATGCTTCTGAATGGCTCTGCGCAGCGGTCTTGCTCCGTAAGTCGGATCAAAGCCTTCTTTAGCCAAGAATGCCTTGGCGTTATCCGTCAAGACAAAGTCCACTTCCTGCTCTTTCAGGCGCTTGCGAAGATCCTCGGCCATCAGGGTTACGATTTCGGCGATGTGTTTTTCCTCCAGGGAGTGGAACACGATGATTTCGTCAATCCGGTTCAAGAACTCCGGACGGAAGCTCTTTTTCAGCTCGCCCATCACTTTGTCTTTCATATTGTTGTAATCCTTGCCGGCATCGTGCATTGCTGTAAAGCCAAGTGAAGAATTTTTCTTGATGGTGTCGGCCCCGACGTTAGAGGTCATAATGATCAGCGTATTGCGGAAGTCCACTGTGCGGCCTTTGGAATCGGTCAGACGTCCGTCCTCGAGCACCTGCAGCAGGATGTTGAATACTTCCGGATGCGCTTTTTCAATTTCGTCCAGCAGAACGACGGAGTACGGCTTGCGGCGAACCTTTTCGGTTAACTGGCCGCCTTCTTCGTAGCCTACATATCCCGGAGGAGCCCCTACGAGACGGGAGGTCGAATGCTTCTCCATATACTCGGACATATCGATCCGAATCACGGCATTCTCGTCACCGAACAACGATTCGGCCAAAGCGCGTGCCAGCTCAGTTTTACCAACCCCTGTAGGTCCCAGGAAGATGAAGGAGCCCATCGGGCGCTTAGGATCTTTCAATCCGGCTCTAGCGCGGCGAATAGCCCGGCTGACGGCTTTAACGGCTTCCTCTTGCCCGATCACGCGATCGTGCAGGATGGATTCCATTTTCAGCAGACGCTGGGTTTCTTCTTCCGCCAGCTTCACTACCGGAATGCCGGTCCAGCTTGCCACAACCTGAGCAATATCATCAGGTGTAACTTCGGAATCGGTACGTCCCTGTTTTTCTTTCCATTCGTTTTTGGTCGAATCCAGCTCTTCACGCAGCTTTTGCTCTGTATCCCGCAGGGAAGCCGCTTTTTCGAACTCTTGGCTTTGAACCGCCGCGTCCTTCTCCTTGCGGATATCCTCGAGCTTGCTTTCCAGCTTTTTCAGATCTGGCGGTACCGTGTAAGAGCGAAGCCTTACTTTGGAGCTCGCCTCGTCGATCAGGTCGATCGCTTTATCCGGCAGGAATCGATCTGTGATGTAACGGTCGGATAGTTTTACTGCTTGTTCGATCGCTTCATCGGTAATTTTCACACGGTGATGCGCTTCATAACGATCACGCAGTCCGTGCAAGATTTGAATCGCTTCTTCCGGAGATGGCTGATCCACCGTAATCGGTTGGAAACGTCTCTCCAGCGCCGCGTCTTTCTCGATATACTTACGGTACTCATCCAATGTCGTAGCACCGATACATTGCAGCTCGCCTCTAGCCAGCGCCGGCTTCAGAATGTTGGAAGCATCGATTGCGCCCTCGGCTCCGCCTGCACCAATCAATGTATGAAGCTCGTCGATGAACAAGATGATGTTACCCGCTTGGCGAATCTCATCCATAATTTTTTTCAGACGGTCCTCGAATTCGCCGCGGTACTTCGTACCGGCAACGACCGAGCCCATATCCAGGGTCATAACCCGTTTATCTCTTAACGTTTCAGGAATTTCGTTATTAATAATTTTTTGCGCAAGCCCTTCGGCAATCGCCGTCTTACCAACCCCCGGCTCCCCGATCAGGACCGGATTGTTCTTGGTTCTGCGGCTAAGCACTTGAATCACGCGCTCGATTTCTTTACTGCGTCCAATCACAGGGTCCAGATTGCCTTCTTTGGCATAGGCCGTCAAATCTCTAGCCAATCCGTCCAGCGTAGGTGTATTCGCGTTAGCGGTGTTACCATGGTTCGTAGACACCACTTCGCTGCTGCCTAGCAGCTGAAGAACTTGCTGGCGAGCCTTATTCAGGCTAACCCCGAGATTATTCAGAACGCGGGCTGCGACGCCTTCTCCTTCACGGATGAGTCCCAACAGAATATGTTCGGTTCCTACATAGGTGTGACCCAGCTTGCGGGCTTCATCCATCGACAGTTCAATCACTTTTTTCGCGCGCGGCGTATAAGCGATATTCGTCGGCTGTTCTTGCCCTCTGCCGATTAATGCCTCAACCTCGTCTTGAATCTTCTCAAGTCCTAACCCCAAAGCGATAAGCGCCTTGGCTGCGATACCATCGCCTTCACGAATCAGCCCCAGCAAAATATGCTCGGTGCCGATATTATTATGACCTAAACGAACGGCCTCTTCTTGTGCCAAAGACAACACCTTTTGCGC
Organism: Paenibacillus sp. 32352; assembly: GCF_002042965.1. Taxonomy (GTDB): domain Bacteria; phylum Bacillota; class Bacilli; order Paenibacillales; family NBRC-103111; genus Paenibacillus_S; species Paenibacillus_S vulneris. The sequence continues at coordinate 57,266 of NZ_MZNT01000024.1, forward strand.
TCGTTCCGTAAATCTGCCAAACATCATGTGTAACACCTCCATGAAAGAATAAATTGATCGAAAGCACGCCGGAAGAGTGCGTTAATTAGCATGAAGCTTTCTCTTGCGAAAATTTCTCGCGTATCAACTGCGCTCTTCTTATGTCTCTTTCTTCAGGAGTAAGCTTTTCTCCTGCATATTGCTGTAAAAAACCCGGCTGGGTCATGACCAAAAGCTCATTCATGACTTGCGTGGGGACATTCTTGATGATTCCCAAATCAATGCCCAATCGAACGTCAGAGAGGCGCTGAGCGGCTTCCTTGGAATCCATAATAGCCGCATAGGACATAATCCCGTAGGAGCGGCTGATACGGTCCAGAAGCTTCGCCTTCGTTTCATACTGGAGCTTCTCTCTGGCAGCCCGTTCGTGCTCGATAAGCTGTCTTACAACTCCGTGCAGGTTGTCTATGATCTCCTGCTCGGATTGCCCTAGCGTAATTTGGTTCGAAATTTGGAACAGGTTGCCCAGCGCCTCGCTGCCTTCGCCATACAAACCGCGAACCGCAAGCCCCACCTGTGTTATCGCCGATAAAATGCGGTTAATCTGCTGGGTCAGAACCAGTGCTGGCAAGTGAATCATGACGGAGGCCCGAATACCCGTCCCCACATTTGTCGGACAGCTGGTCAAAAAGCCTCTTTTCTCATCAAATGCGTAGTCCAGCTGTACCTCAAAAATATCGTCAATCTGGTTCGCCATATCCCAGGCCTCTTTGATTTGAAAACCCGGGCACAAGCATTGTATTCGCAAATGGTCCTCTTCATTCACCATAATGCTGATCGATTCGTTGTCGCTCAGGATGACGGCTCCGTTACGGGATTCGTCGGCCAGAGCCGGGCTGATCAGATGCTTCTCAACCAGCACCCGCTTTTCCAGCTCGTTCAATTCATCCAGCGGGACCAGAGAAAAATGACTGATGGTATGAAGATCTTCATTGCTTAGAACTTTCGATACTTGATCCAGCACTTCCTTGGACTGCTGGTTTGTAGCCAGCATAGGGAAAGGGTAAGACTGCAAATTTCTTGCAATGCGGATTCTGCTGCTAATGACAATGTCCGAATCCGGTCCGTCACCTTTCATCCAATCGCTTAGAGCCTGCTCTGTAAATCGTTTTGCTGTCATAAGTACACCTCCCTACTCAAAAAGGAATTCAGCCTTCGGCTACCTTTTTTTCCAGATCGCGTATGACGTCACGCAGATGAGCCGCTTCTTCGAACTCTTCTTTCTCAATTTTCACCAGCAGCTCTTTCTTTAAGGTTTCGATTTCTCTCTTATGCTTAATTAACCCACCGGAACGTTTTGGAACCTTTCCCGTGTGGTGAATATTTCCATGTACTCGTTTAAACAAAGGATCAAGCTTTTCTCCAAAATACTTATAGCAGGAGCTGCATCCAAACCGTCCCAGCTTGCTGAATTGCGAGTAAGTCAATCCGCATTGCTCACATCGGCTTGGAGGCGCCTTGGCCGCCATAGAGTTATGGGAGGACGGTTCAAAATCAAGAAGTCCCGATAAAAGATTATGAATGGAAAAGCCGTTCGGCGTTCCTGGAATCAGCTCCCCCTTTTCACGGGCACATGATTCACAAATATGGAACTCGGTCTTTTCACCATTCAAGATTTTGGTGAAATGCAATGTAGCTTGTTTTTTACCACATTCCTGACAAAGCATACAAGTCCCTCCTTATTTGCTCAACAAGGATATCAGCATAGCCTTTAACATTTTTGCCCGGATCTCATCGCGCAGCGGCAACTTCAAAACCAGCACTTCCCTCGCTATCGCGGCTCTCATAATCGCTGCTTCCCTAGGGGAGAGATAGCCGTTCTCCTCTAGCTGATACAGTAAGCCTTCCGAAGCGGTTTGATCGATGTGGGTTCCGATGGTTTTGAAAATGTGGTCGTGCACCGGCCCATGGGTCTTGAGCTCGATTTTCTGGATGCGGATATAGCCTCCGCCACCGCGTTTACTTTCGACGATGTATCCTTTTTCCAAAGTAAACCGTGTACTGATAACGTAGTTGATTTGGGAAGGGACACAGTCGAATTGATCCGCCAGCTCGTTGCGCTGAATTTCCACAATCCCGTCAGTGCTCTGCTGGATGATCTGTTTCAAATAGTGTTCAATGACTTCAGAGACATTACGCATCAATTCATCCTCCTTCCCAGAAGTAAATTGACTTTGACTTTCTTTGACTTTAATATCATTATAGCAGTTTTCTGAAAATTTGCAACTATGGAGCTCACTCAATTTATTGTTGACTCTTCATTTTTTTTTATGCCCTGCGGCAAGGTCGTTTCATGCAAAAGATGCTGTAAATGCAAAAAAGCCTTCCCGAATTATACGGAAAGACTTTTGGATTTGCTTGGCGACGTTCTACTCTCCCAGGACCCTTCGGTCCAAGTACCATCGACGCTGGAAGGCTTAACGTTCGTGTTC
>NZ_MZNT01000025.1 GCF_002042965.1 Paenibacillus sp. 32352
TTGGAACCGCCGTATGCGGACCCGCATGTACGGTGGTGTGAGAGGACGGGGGTTAATCACCCCCTCCTACTCGATTGTTATGCTTCTTCGACCGCCCGAAAATAATGCCCGTCCGGATCATAAAAGGTGAAATAACCGAAATCATTAGTAAATACAGGCTCTTTATCAATAGGAGCGCCAGCTTGTTTAACCCGTTCATGCAAAGCAAGCAAATCATTCGTTAATAGCTCAATCATCGTCACATGCCCTGTGCTGCTAGTAATAAAGAAGGAACGGGGAAATACAAACTTCATTGGCGTGACTTCTTCCTGTTTCGTTTCCATCAAAAAAATACCCGGTCCATTGCCATTTTTTAATCCGACATGTGCCTCTCCAAATGAATAATCTGCTGAAATCAATTCATAGCCCAATACATCGCAATAAAAATCCACCGATTTCTTCAAATTGGTGACTGGAAATCTCATGCAGCAGTATCCGATCACATCCGCACCCTTTGTTTTTTTGTTCAACACAGGCCACCTTCTCCTTTTTATGTTCTCAGCCAGCTCCGCAATAAATCCCTCAGGCCCATGAACGTAATCATCCGCAAGAACACATATGCCGTTTTAACGTCATTAAGCCCAACTATCCGATCAATCTTATAATTACAATATCTTCCTGTCAATAATTTGTTGCCAGTACAAACTGGGCATTATTTATCTCACATTGAAAAAAGACTACACAAATGAACAAAAATATGTTAATTCTTATTTAATAACTATTAACAATTATACAACAAGAGAGATTGGTGCCTTTGTGGTTGCTGTAAGTCGGATATTACTATACTTACTGGAATATGGTGCAACAGGACTCTTCACCTTTTCTATTTTTCGGCTTTTGTTCGGCCGTAATCTTTATAAAATATTATCAATTACTACTATTATGAGTCTGCTCTCCTATTATTTATCAGAAGTAGCGGCTATGAAAGGGATCACCATCTTCTTCCTGCCGACATTTTTGATTATATCTTGCACGGTGCTGTTTAACCTGCCTATTGCATATTCATTCCTAATTTCCATCATTTATACGATTGTAGGATTTCTAGCGGAATACTTAATTGCTTCCATTGCACAGCTTATAGGTTTAACCACTTATATGGGTATTAGTAATTCATTAATCCAAATGTCCATTATTCAAATAAGTACTAGTATATTGCTTCTACTATTAACAGCTTTGTTCAATTACAGGAAGTTTGGATTCATGTTCCTCGCAAGACAGCTTTACGGTCGTAAAGCCTTGAAACCGCTCAATGTTATTTTTGGCGTTCTACTCATATTAATTGTTTGTGCAATTCAAGCAAGCAGGCTGTCTATGTACACGGCTACACACAGCATGATCCATCCGATTATATTTTTTTTAATCGCATTATTACTTATCATCGTTTTGATAATTGCCTGGAGAAGAAACAAAAACGCGGTAGATAAAAAGTACTTAAACACTACTGGAGTGGGTAAAAAATGAATCCAATCGATGAGTTAGCCTCAAAAATAGCTGACTTTATCAGGCAGAATCATCCTAAAGCTTCCTCAAAGGAGCTGTTAACCTATTCGCTAATTATTACTATTAACACCCTTACCGCCCTCTTGGTATCCTTCGTTATTTGCGCCGCTGCCGGGAACCTGGAACGTTGGCTCGTAGTATTCTTGATATTAACCGTATTAAGGTACTTTACAGGCGGAGCGCATCTAAATTCTTCGTTGTCCTGTTGTATCTTTACCATTATTGTATTTTTGCTTCTTGTTTTCGTAAAGTATCCTTATAATTACCTGGGGCTCACATTTGATATTATTTCTCTATTTGTTTTTGCAATCTATGCGCCAAAAGGAATTGATGTAATAAGGAAGGTCTCTTTACGTAAAAAATGGATCATAAAAATTTGCAGTTTATTATTTATTTTTTCCAATTTCTACTTACAAAATTCTCTATTATCCTCTATTATAGTAGTACAAGCATTTTCATTAACACCTTGGTTTGAAAAAATATTTAAACTTGAGAGGAGTTATTGACTATGGTGAAAAAAGGTATCGCGAAAATTCTGAATACCATGCTAGTTGGTGTTGCTTTTATTACTGTACCTACATCGTTTAGCTTTGAGTGGCATCGTCCTCAGGTCCCTGAAGAGCTTAAGAAATAATTGTTTACTCCTTCACATGATTAGAAATAGGATTGTAAAACAAGGCCTACTGCAGCAAGCAGTAGGCCTATGCTTATTGTACTCACGCATTCCATTCAGGACCACAATCCCTTCCGTACGGCGCCTCCTGTTCTTTTTCCGCTCCTTTTTTGCTTGTGGATCGCGGGCATTTTTTTCGCATTCTCGACCTTCGTCATGGTCGCTCTTGCGCGGCTCCCGTCGTCGCAAGGAATCGTCGCGATGCAGTCCATTAACTCGACTATCCTGAAGACACTGTTCCTTATATACAACTACGAGCTCGGCGTGAATGCCGGGTTTTTCTTTTTGATTTATTGCAAAATTTCCTCAAAATCTAGGGTTTGAGTTCTTTCGTTTTTCTGCCGGCAGAATGGGCTCGATAACATCCCAATGCTCGGCGATCTTTCCGTTCTCTACGCGGAACAAATCGTAGAAAGCGGTAGGCTGACGATCGAAGTGACCTTCGCTCATTGTAAGCACAAAATCGCCTTGTCCTATGACTTGATGGACATGAGTATATTGAAACTCAATATGCTTCTCCTCCAGCGCCTGCAATGCAGCATGAAGTCCGGAAAGGCCGTCCGCAATATGTGGACTATGCTGAATGTAGTTATCTCCGTCAAAATAAGCGGCAAGCAGGTCGCGGTTCTTTCCAAGCAAGATGTTCTCGACGTAGCTTCTTACCAATACTTTGTTGGCATCTGTCTTGTCGATATCTTTAATGGTGATCGGTCCATCAATCATCGTATGATTACTTGGCGTCTTGCCCTCCATCTCTTGTAAATTATCCCAATGCTCGACGATGAGTCCATTCTCGAAACGGAAAATATCAAAAGCGACTTTAGGTCCGTGAAAATCATATAAAGAATGAAGAGCGACGTAATCCCCGTCAACAAATGTACGCTTAATGCTTACCTTCGTACCCATTTCCTTTAAATGACCGAGTGCGCCAAGCATGGCTTCACGACCATTGGGTAAGGCCTGATTGTGCTGAATATAATGTTCCGGATGAACGTAAGCCGTAATCGCTTCGGGGTTCCCGCTTTCTAAACTTTCCAGAACGGCGATTGCTTTAAGTACAAGCTCATGTTGATGGTTGAATTTCATTGGAATATCCTCCTTAGAGTAAATGGTCATTTGATAAATAATGAACATCATGTTGTTTATTTATCTGTCGCTCATTATAATGGAGGTTATTATCATGTTCAATATTCAATATTTTTCGTTTTGAAAGATAAAAGACATCTTATAAAAGTTTGTCGCTAAACGGACTAAATCCATTTTGGGGGAACGAAACCATGAGCAAGAAAACGGATCTAAGAATACTGCGCACGAAACAATCGATTCGCAAGGCGTTTTATGATCTTATTCAGGAAAAAGGTTACGAAGCGATTACGGTACAGGATATTGCCGATCGGGCAATGATTAATCGCAACACCTTTTATCTCCATTACCAAAATAAACCTGATTTATTAGATACATGCATGAATGAACTGTTGAGCGAATTAAAGGATGCCATCGTTCTTTGTCCCATCAGTACGAATCCTTACAGTATTTCTGTACTTGAAATAGTCATGCAAACTATACTCGAACATATTTCGCGTCACACTACCTTTTACTATGCTATGTTAATTGGCGAGAACAGAATCTATCCGTTTCGAGCGAAAATGGAGAATATCATTAAAGATAAACTGAATGAAGGATGGAATCCTGCTAAGGGAAATTCCCCTTCGTCGATATCCAAGGAATTGCTGCTCGAATACCTCGTATCAGCTTTTATGGGGATTGTAATTTGGTGGGTTAAAAACGATAACGCCCTTCCTGCAGATGAAGTTGCATCCCAGTTTAGCAAAATCATTGCCTACGGGCATTTGAAAGCGGCCGGTATCACGGTCGAGGAAACTCATCCATTTCCCAAATAAAAAACAAAAATAAACCCGCTCCGGAATTATGGAACGGGTTTACTTCTCAGTACTGAAGGTTCATTATAAGGCTACCGTTTTCGTAGCGACTTGTTCTTGGAATGCCTGGTCATGCTCTACAAACACCATGGTTGGATTGAAGCCTTGAATAAGCTCTTCAATCTGCATGCGTGTATAAATATCAATGAAGTTTAACGGCTCATCCCAAATGTATAAATGAGCTTTTTCACATAAGCTTTTGGCTATAAGCAGCTTTTTCTTTTGCCCGCCGGAATAATGGGATATATCCTTTTCAAACTGGATACGTTCAAAGTCCATTTTTCGCAGAACGGATTTAAATAACGGTTCATCAATTTGATGTTCTTCAATAAAGTCGGATAACATTCCCTTTAAATGAGAAGTATCCTGCTGTACATAAGAAATGACAAGGCTTGAACTAACATTCAAAGTGCCTGTATGCTTTAAGGGCTCCCCCAGGATGAGCTTTAAAATACTGCTTTTTCCACTGCCATTCTTTCCGTCAAGCACAACCCGGTCTCCTTGCTTAACATGAAAACTTATGGGCTTATTCACGGTTTCACCATCGTACATAACGGATACATCCGTTAAACGAATCAGCTCTTCGGATTTGTATTCCAATGGTTCTAGCTTTAATGACTCCGTTTTTTCCACATTTTTGAGCAGCTGTGACTTTTCTTCAATGGCTTTCTGCTGCCGGGATTCAATATTCTTTGCACGTTTCATCATTTTAGCAGCCTTGTGTCCCACAAACCCCTTATCCAATTTAGAACCGGAATTCGTTGTGCCATTTTTGGAAGCTTCTACCTGATCTGACCAATTTGCTGAACGTTTGGCAGATTGCTGCAGCCTTCCAATGTCTTTTTGTAAACGCTCATTTGCTGCTTCCTCATGCTCCTGCTGTCTATCGAAATTGAGCCTCCAGGAAGAATAATTACCGCTTTGAACTTCGATATTCGCCCGGTTGATGGACAAAATGTGGTCAACACAGCCATCCAAAAAATTTCGATCATGCGAAATTAAAATGAACCCTTTTTTTCTTTTTAAATAATTGGAAACCCTCTTTCGTGCATCGGTGTCCAGGTGATTGGTAGGCTCATCAATTAATAAAAACTGCCCTTTATTCAAAAAAAGCGCGGCAAGCAAAACCTTTGTTTGTTCCCCATTCGATAAGGTTTCAAAGGGCCTGTACATCACTTCGGCATCGACGTCCAAATAAGAGATTTCCCGAAGAAACTCCCAATCCTCCGCCTGGGGACATATCTCTTCTAATATTTCATAGGTGAGTTTGCTTTTATCCGAGACGGGATAGGGAAAATAATTAAACTCGACCGAAGAAATAATTTTCCCGCTATATTCATATTTGCCCAGCAACAGATTGAAAAACGTTGTTTTGCCCCGTCCGTTGCGGCCGATAAACCCGAGCTTCCAATCCGTATCGAGTTGAAAGCTAACATCATCGAAAATATTATCAAAGCTGCTTGGATAAGAAAACGTCAGGTTTTGCACTTGTATCATTGACATGTTGAAAGTTCCTCCTTTTTATAACCACACTGCTTCTTTATAAAAAGTCGGTACATATCCATCCAGTCTCATTTTACTCCGTATAAGTTTAATGGTTATTATCGACTTATACGGAGTAAATCATGCGTAACCACGGTGTCTGTACTCATGTTATCCCTCCTTTAGCTTTTTTTACTTGTTATGTCCATATAATTGGCCGCATGCTGCTTGGATATCCGTTCCGAATTGGGTTCGCACGGTGACATGAATTCCTCTGGACTTTAAAATCTTAACAAACCGTTGAACCCGGTCTTTGTCCGATGGATGGAAGCTTTCGGGCGTCACATCGGTCGCATTGTAGGGGATCAAATTGACATGATATAAATGTTCCCAAGAACCTCTATTCTTCAACAGGGCGGCAATCGCTTCTGCGTGTTCCGTTGAATCGTTTTCTCCTCGAAGCAAGATATACGCAATATATACTTTTCTGCCTGTAGTGCGAATATGCTGGTCCAGCTTATTCATTACATCATGAAGCGGGAAGCGATGGTTAATGGGCATTAGCTCGCTCCGCTGTTCGTCAAACGGAGAATGCAGGGAAAAGGTCAGATTTACCTGCGGAAATTCCTGCGTCAGACGATCGATCCCCGGCATAATACCGATAGTGGAAACGGTTATTCTTCGATGACCCAAGCCGAAGATTCGGGAATCGGTTAGAAGCTTAAGCGCGTCGAAGATATTAGGATTGGCCAGCGCCTCTCCCATCCCCATAAACGAAACACTATCCAAGGCTTGACCGTTTAAATGAAAATATAACAATTGATCGGTAATTTCATCGGCAGTCAGATTCCGTTTCAGGCCGATTGTGCCTGTTGCGCAAAAGCGGCAGCCATACCCGCATCCGCACTGACTGGAAATACAGTAGGATTTCCACCCGCGCTCATAGCTCAGCTGAACGGCTTCCACCCGTTCGCCACCCTCAATGGCAAAGAGCACTTTATTCACTTGACTGGATGTCTTTTGCATGACAGGGGTTAAGTTCAAAACATGTTCGCCAAGCTCCATGATGAAATCGTTTCTTATCCTCTTGGGCAGTACGGTCATTCGGTCATACTCCCCGATTCTTTGCTTAAAGATCGCATCCGTAATTTGCTGGAACCGATAGGCGGGTTGTTTCCATTCTGTCAATATATGTTGAATCATTTCGTATTTCGAAGTTGATTTCATGTTTTTTCTCCTCTTGAGCCGGAGAAAAAGCCTTTAAACCCTTTTGTTGGTGTTTAATAAGCACATTAACCAACCCTATGAAAGCCCACGAAGCTTGCAGCTAGAATCGCTACGTGCATCTATCAATAGATGGATAATGCTCCGGCATCCGTTTTGTTTGATCGTGAACCGTACCAACGGACAATGAGCGGCTCACATGATCATTTACAACTTCAAACATCGATTTTCAACCTCCTCAAGATAAAAAACAAAAATAAAAGAGCTACAAGAAAGTTCCCTTTCTTGTAGCTCAAATAAATGAATGCTGAAATCTAACCCACCTCGTGGGACAGATAAATTTATTTGAGTGTAGAGAATAAGTAACTTTCTTGCTCAACAAAAAATAAAACAGATATTGTTTTATCATTCGTAAAATAGCAAGAAAACTTACATTATTCTCATCATCTCCCCTTGAATACTAAAAGTGATTGTAGCATAATGCATTTCACATTTCAACTTTGAACATGCTTTCTGCTTTCAACGTTTCAATTGGACGGTCTCCCCTTCCACTTGATCTCGTCTTGGTTTTCTACTATTGACAGGTTTTCTGACGAATGATAGAATGCATAGGAAAATCCTACATAATTACTCGGATTTATATTTTTCCATTTTAACTATGGTTGGAGGAATGCATCATGTTCAAGACAATTTCCGTACCGAATGGACTGCTCACAGCAGCCCTATCCGCCTCCCTGCTATTTACGGTTCCAGCGCACGCGGCATTCGGCGCTGAAGCTCCAGCGGAAGCTTCCGCTCCCATTCAGACTGCCGCTGTACAAACTCAGCAGGCATTGAGCGAATACGGCGTATTTCTGCAGGAGAAATTCCAAGTGTCGCTGTCGGAAACACCGACGCGCGGGGAATTTATCGCCGCTGTCGCCCGCTCGCTGAACTTTACGCCGGAGAGTACAACGACCGTCGCTTTCAGCGATCTATCGGCGTCCAGCCCGTTCTATGCCTCGGCCGCAGCACTGTATCAGAGAGGAATTCTGACCTCGACGTCCGTATCAGCGGATCAGCCGCTCTCAGCGCTGCAAGCCGCATTCATCGCAGTAAAAGCAGCGGGCCTCACCGAGCTGGCCTATTCCTATCCGCAGTCAAAAGTGTCCCAATCGCTCGCCCCGCTGGCGCTCAACGTCGATGATTTCGTCTCTCTATCGGCTGCCCAGGAGATCGCTGCAGCTAAGGATGCCGGACTCGTCGACCCGGAATTGTACGGCGATCTGAGGCTGGGCGCGAACGCCTCCAAGCGGCTGGCGGAACAGCTTCTCGGACACGTGCTGGAAACTCAGGGACACTATAAACACTACATCGGCCAAACCTCCGATCCCAATATCTATGCGAAGCTGACCGATGCCTACAATACATCGGATATCATTGAGGCGCCTGAACTGGAGAAAGTTGTCAACACCGCTTTGGAGCAAGGGCTGGTCACCGGCTATAATTTGAAGGACTCGCGCTTCAGCTCCAACTTCGTCGACTCGTTATCCCTGACGTACGGCCATTCCGATCTGAAGCACGCGATTCAGCTGATCGGCTTGCTGCGCAGCGAGGGTATTGAAGCCAAAGTGCAGTTTGAGCCGAAGACATCCGCTTTCGTACATCTGATCGAATGGGGTCAGCCGACACCGTCCAGCACGACGCGCTATCAAAAGCTGGCCAACGGCAACTATATCGCCTTGGCGAAGGAGTACGACATCGCCTTCGAATTCGCGAGTACGTCGGACAAAGCAAAATTCCAGCCGATCGTACTGCAATACGCCAAGAAAAACAGTGAAGACACATCCGGCTTGATCGCCGGTTCCTGGTGGCAGCCGCTCTATTATTCCTTGACCGAACTGAACGATTACGATGTGATTACCAATAATAAAATCTCCACTGCAGCCGGTCCTTATTATGCGCAATCGTTCTCGCTGAACGACAAGTCGGACGGCATCGTCGCCGGCTTCAAACAAATCGACCCGAGTGTCAAAGTCAGCACGTATAAGTTCTGGGTAGACCGTCCGTTCCACAACTATTTGACGGGCGACGACTTTAAATGAAAACAATGCTTATCGATATATTTTCATAGATGATGCAGCGAAAATCACGATATTGATTTGGCATGGCTTCTATTCCTCAAAATGAAGGGTTTTGACGTAGCAATGTAGTATATTTAAAGTGTCGTTTGTCAATACCAATCTATGTAAATATTTAAGAGGATTCGGGAATAAAGAGAAAATGAGGGATGGACATGTCGTATATCGTTGATTTTAAAAATGTGTCTACGGTAGGTTTGGAATCTTCACCTGTAGCGGAAGCGCTCGCTGGTTTACGTGCTAACGAAGCCCGTTACTTTATGAACAAATACAAGCATGAATTTACGGTTGTGCCAGCTGGCGAAAGTCAGGAGATCCTTGATTATGTGAACCGAATCTTGAAGGAGGAACGGGATATTGCGTTTGCGGCCAAGCCTTTGGAAACATCGCGCTTTCAAGTCGAAAATATCCTGTTCACCTACGTTTTTTATGAGGATGGTCTTGGGCTCAATGTCATGTATACGGTTGACGATCCTAAGAAGCGGGCTGTTGGCTTTAAGCTTTCTGAGGGAATGGACGTTCCCAAGGAGTTAGAAGGCAAGTTTAAGTTTGCCAGGCAGAAATCCAAATTGGCCGGAACGATTCGAGGCTCGTTTTTTGTAATTAAAGGACAATATTAAGCAGGACATAACAAATCATCAAAAGAGATGAACTATCAAAACAAGCCACTCCATTGCAAGGAGTGGCTTGTTTTCTATATGCTGACTTAATGGAAAGGAAACCCCTCCCAGCTAAGGGCTGCCTCCTTGCAGAAATCTACTCCACGATCACCTTATTCGATAACGGAATCGGCAAGGATCCCTCTATAGAGTCGAGCATATCGATGATAAACACATGAACCGTATAAGTGCCCTCTTCAGCATCCGGCACATCGAAATGGCCTGTCAGGCTGCCGCCATTCGTAAGCTCGCTTTCCAACGCAACATGGGATACGGGAGTGCTGCCCTTAAGAAGCTGAAAGTAAACGACTTCCCTACCCGCATGATCTACCGAGCCGGGTGTGCGGGTAACGTCGACCTTAGCACTCAAACCGTTCGTCCGGTTCAGCCCGCCATTTGCAATGACAGTAAACGGCTTATCCCCCGCAGCGGTTACCGTTACAGTGCGTACAACCGGGTCCGCTACATTATGTGCGTTGTCCATTACGGTATAGACCAGCGTGTACGTTCCTGGCGTCGACGTGTCCACACTGCCGCTCACTTGAATGCGGCTTGTCAGATCGCCGTCCACATCATCCGCCGCCGTCGCTCCTGCATCCGTATACGTGCTGCCAGCCAATACTTCAACCACTGCCGGCCCGTTCAGGGTTATCACCGGCTTCACCGAATCTGCGGGTAGGGCAGCAAGATGGGATACCTGAAAATCATCGATGCGGGCTGCCTGGTTTGCCACCCGGATCCCCGCCTTGCCTTGCATCAGTGCAGGAGGATTCGTCGGGAATAACGATCCGTTATCTACTTCGTCATAGATCAGGCTATCGTCCACATAGCCTTTGATCCGATTACTATCCACGACAAGACGAAGCTGATACCAGTTACCGACCACATACGGGTATGGGATTTTTTTGCTGTCCAGCTCGCGGAGCGTCCCGTTCACGACACGGCCAAGAATGACATACCCCGTGCTTCCGCCAGGCAGTCCATTCGTGCCGTTATGAATGCGCAGCATATAAAAGTTTTTGGCATCGTCGGATGCGCGCGCAATAATGCCTGGCAGTGACGGGCTGGCCTGCGCTTTAACTCTGGCCCTTACATCGTAATCTGTCCAACCGCTTTGACCGACCGTAAAGGCCATGCTGGTCGTCGTATACTTCTCCAGCACCTTGCCCTGATCCTCATCCGCAACGCGTAGATGTGAAGCTGCACCATTCGGTACGGCACCGTTATTCCAACCGGTCGCTGCGTCTTGATTGTAAGCTCCGCTCTCAAAATTTTCTTCGTACAGCACCGTCCCGGCAGCCGCCTCCGGGTTCGCCCGGATATTCAGCATATATTCCGCCGTCGTTCCGGCTTCGGAGGTTACTTTTACCGTTGCGGTACCCGAGCCGTTCACCAAAGTTGCGTTAGTGATTTGAACTGAAGCCACATTGCTTACCGTCGGGATCGCCTCTACCACCTTGACATAAGCCGTACGGGAAGGAACGTGAATCGTGTATTCCGTTTGACCCGGAACCAGAGCAACGATCGATTCGGGTAATTGTTGGCCCGGGGCTGTCAGAGCGTCCGTAATGACCGACAGCCTCAGGTTGCTAAGCGATGTATCGGCGCTTGCCGTCCGCAAGTTTATCTTGTAATAATTCGCCCCATTGCCTTCAGTCGACAGCGCAGCTACTGTGTACGACCTCTCTTGGCCAACCGCGTCGAAGGTCACCTGCCCGGAGGCCGGGGACGCCACGGTATTGGCCGTACCGTAGACGGTTGCCGTCACGGTTACTGCAGAGCTCGTCGATGGGACAAGTACAGTGTAGTTGTTCAAATGCGGATGGAAGCCCTCAATAGATACGCTGTTCACCTTAATATCGCCAAGCAGCGGAACAATCGGATACACTTTGACATCGTCGAAGCCGGCGATGGATTCATGGCTTCGCAGCCCGAATTTACCGGAAGCCCGGCTGGCATCCGTAAGCTCGATAACCTGAACACCGTCAATAGAAGCTCGCAGCGTTGTTCCGACAGCTTCCAAATTCAGCCTATACCAGCGGTTCGACTGAATCGGATCAGCCAAATCCACCGACTTAAGCACGGTTGTCGTTCCATTGACGCGCTTCTCCAGCACTGCCTGATGCGCGGAGCTGCTTCGGTACAGCTTGAAGTAATACAAGTTATTGTAATCGGTCGCTCGGGCAATAAGCCCCATTTGCACGTTTCCACTGTCCGTAGTTCTGACCCGCGCTTCCACTCCATAATCCTTAAGACTGTCACCAAAAATGGCGAAGCTAGGTGTCGTGCTGAATAGGTCCATCGGTTGCACGAATGTGTTATGGTAAACACTGTCCGTCACGGTGGTCCATGGGGTGGATTTCGATCCAAAGCCAACCGTCGTCCATGCCGCCATCGCATTCTTATCCTCGGTGGTGTCGAACCCGTTTTTGTACAGCGCTTCGGCAAAAACCTTTACATCGTTAATCGATAGCGGGCCATCGAAGGTGGAGCGCGTCACCGTCAGCTTCACATACCGCGCCTTGGTTTGGAACCAGTCCAAACTGTTCCCTCTTGGGACTGCGGAAGCCGGGTCGGTTTGATCCGCTACCGTATGGTACGACGTGCCATCCAAGCTCGTCGCTATTGCGTAGCTGAAATCTCTCGATGCGCTGTTCGTCCAATCGATTTGCATCCCTGATAACTCATAGGGTCTGCCGAGATCCATTTGTATAGTTTGCGGATAGCTGCTATCGGCTGCGACAGCAGCAGTCAGACTATTGCCGTCCACCAGCGCCGGCATATTCGTCATTCCTGTCGTAGAGGTAACTTCCTTGCCGGCAGACACGATATTTTGGATGCTAGGATCAACCGCCTCCAGCTCTATCAGCATTACCGCATTTCTATTCAACGTAGCGTTAATCGTCAGATTGTCCGCCGTGTTCGCTATGGTTTCGTCGAACAACTGGAGCTCGTCGATTTTGTTGTAGGCATAATTGCTATGGGTCTCGTCGACCAAATACTTTTTGATCCGTACACTCTTCCCTTCAAAGCCTGGCGGCAGATGCTTCACATCGATGCTGACATTGGATGAGGCCGCCCCGTCTCCCTGTTTGTTCCACACCATCATCGTCGCTTTGGAATCGCTGTTCTTCGTCGCCAGCATCCGTGTCCCATAGATGTCACTGCTGCCGCCGGTTGCTTTCACCCGGGTGTCCCCGAGCCGGGCGAACATCCGCATTGTGTTAAAATACGGGGTGTAGAAAGTGCGGCCCAGCGCCTCGTAATATTTCAATTTATCACTAGTGCCAATGAGCTGGAAGGTGTTGATATCGGGATTCCCCCACTTGATATCAACCCTGGCAATCCCGGGAGCCGATGGCCCCAGATCAAACTTGAGCCAGGTCCAGTAGTCTGCTTGGATAAACTGCGTCGCATCGTCACCGTCCGTAACCGCCGCAATATTCGGGTCGTTTGCCGGATTCGGGATTGGAATCGGGTTGTTACTGCTGTCAAAAAAACGAATTTCCTTGATCTTCATCGGCTTGGAGGTCGATGCCGACTCCCTCCACCCGCGCAGGTTCAAATATTGTAAAGCCCTTGGATTAGGATTCATAAATGTCTGCCAATTCGTCGTATCCCCATTGCTTAAAGCATAGTCGACATCGAACTGGTTCTTGAAATACGCATTCAGTGTATGGACCGCTACCCAGTTCATCGGAATATCCGTCCCTCCACGGGCATAATAGGATGCCGAGTCCGTCATAAACGCCGCTTGCTTCGCCAGTCCGACGTTGTTCGTCGGATCACTTAAGCCCCCGCCCCCCTTCCAGCCGTATTCGCTAACAATGGTTATAGCATTCGGATAAAACTTGTGCAGATAGCTTTTCATTTCGATTTCCTGCGTTTCGTTCATCCGCACGTCCTCCTGGTATCGGTGCCATGACACAAAATCGACCTGATAGCTTGCGGCGTAGGCAAGATCGACGAACTGCTTCTGCTTCTCGAAATTGTAGCCGGATAATACCGGTCCGCCTACTTTCAGCGGCTGCCCGGCCAAGCCCTGTGCGTTTACCCATTTTACCGCTTCCGACATGCCCTGATACATGCGCATGTAGCCGGGAATATCATCCTTCACATGTCCATAATAGGCAGGCTCCAGGTTCGGCTCGTTGCCCACCTCGATATATTCGATCTTCGGATTTTTCTCCTTCAACGTATAAATGATTTTCTTCATCGCCTTGTCGAATTCAGGCCAGTTCATTTCGGTCTCGCCGGCTAGGAGGCGGTTTTTCTGCGGATTCGCGTCACCTCCATAGGAATAAGCGAGAGATAGGAGAATGCCATCGGTAAACTGGGACATGAAATCATACGTTTCCTTGCGGCCATGCTGTAAATCCGGGTTCGTCGCGTTACGCGGGTCGTCGATGGAATAAGCCAAATAATCGCTGTTCGCCTCATCCTTGTTGTAGTACCAATTAATTTTAACAAAATCTCTTACGACCTTGGTCCGGATCCCTTTGAGTTCATCGACGACATGAACCGGAAGCGGCGTGTAATTCGTATTGTTGAATTGCTCCGTGCGGACAAGCTGCCCTTCACTTAAGGCATAATCCGCTTCCAGATTCACGGGTGCCGCATGAGTCGTTCCTGCGGTGAAGCTTGCTGCAGCCGATGCCAGCAAGGCACTGGCCGCAAGCGCGATACAGGATCGGTTCAATGCCTGACGCAGCCTATATGATGTTCCAATAGCCATCGTTACATCCCTCCTGCGATGTGTTGTACTATGCGGTACAGCATGACAGCCGTCTCCGCACGGCTGGTGTTATCCTGTGGGCGGAGCGAGCCTCCGCTGCCCTCGATCAACCCTTCACGAATCAAAGCCGCAACGCTGGATGCGGCGTAGTCCGCCACCTGCGAGGCGTCTGCAAATGTTTCCAGTTCAGAGCGGGTATCAGTCCCCCTGCTTTCGGCAAGCAGTCCTGGCGTATGCAGTGCCCGTTCTGTAAGCGTCATCATTTCCTGCCTGGAAATCAAGCGTTCCGGCTGGAAACGGTTATTGCCAGCTCCGTCGGTGACGCCAAGTGCTCGAGCAATGCCCAACGCGTCGTAATAATAGGCTCCGGGACGCACGTCGTCGAAGTTGTCCTCGAAAGATGCTGACAGCTCCAGCGTGCGGCTCAGCAGCAGCACGAAGTCAGCGCGCTTGATTGGAGCTTCCGGGGCGAATGTTTCCGGAGAAATGCCCGTCAGGATGCCCTTAGCTGCGAGCGCCCGAATCGGCTTCTCCGCCCAAGCATAGCCCGCTAGGTCAGTGAACGTCTTTGTCACATAAATGACGGCATAATGACCAGGATGTGCCGCACGGAAGATCACTTTGCCGCTGGAGCTATCATAATGTCCGCTAGGTACCGGAGACGGATTGCCTGAGCGGTCGATAGACCAAACCGTGATTCCATCCGGAACGGCCAGCTCAGCTGCCGACGGGGTATACGGAATGGCGACGACCGGCGAATCAAGCCTCGGCCAATTGATCGCCTGCCCATCCAGCGCCGCCTGCACCATGACCGCCGGGCGTGTGCCAATGGCTGCCGCCACTCCTTGGGAAAGCGCATTCATTTGAGCTTCTCCTACTGTTATAGAAGCGGTCTGAGCATCGGCCGTTAGGCTCTGTGCGAACAGGCTGGTCCGAAACGATACACTGGCCAATTCGGTGAGCAGCTCGAATTGCAGGTTTTTGCTATTTTCAAGCAGGACGCCTGCGGGCAATTGAAAGGCATAGGCCTTCGCGTCATCCTTTGGCGCAGCCTCGATGCGCAGCTTCAAGGCTCCTGCCTGGAGCTCTGCCATGGCTTGGTCAATGATCTCCTGCGTGACAATAACTTGAACCATTCCCGCTGTATCTGGCGGCCCTTGGGGCTGAAGCAGGAGCGCAACCGAGCCGTCCTGCTGCGGTTCCAGCTTCACCGGTGCCGAAATATCCGCGCTGCCTCGGCTGCTGTGATTGCGGCCGCTTCCGCCCGGAGGTCGGCCTCCTGGCGTTCCGGTATCGTTTCGCGTCACCTGAAACGTAAACTGCCTCGACACTCGGTCGTTGCCAACCTTGAGCGTATACTCGCCTCTTACGGCATCCGCAGGAATCGTATAGACATAGCCCTGCTCCAGCTCGCTTCCAGTTATCGCTTGCTCATGGAGCAGCGTCCCGTCCGGAGCTAACACTCTCCACAGTAAGGCAAGCTGATTGGTCGTGCCTAGAATACGCATCGCGCCACCTGCTTCGACTGAGCTGATCGCGCTTAACTCTAATGCAGGCTGCGGTTCGGGTTCCGTCCCCGGCTCTCCACCGCCATTCCTGGCAACCACATTGAAATCCCTTACGGCAGCCTCGCTGCCCGCTCCCGCTTTCACCGTATAGACGCCCACCAGAGCGTCAGCGGGAAGCGTAACCGTTTTACCGAATAGAAACTGCTCCTTAGTAAGCTGATCCATTTCCAGAATCGTTTGATTCGGCCTCAGGATCTGAACGATCAATTCAGGCAAGCCGGTCGTTCCTTGGATGGTGAAGGCTTCACCCTGCTTTCGCTCGCCGATCGGTGCCAGTATGGTGCCTGACGGCTCCGCATAGGCGGTGACTGGCGAAACCAGCAGGACGAGAACAAGCAGCCAATAGGCGATACTAATTCTGCCTCTCCTCACGTTTTATTCCCCCTTTTCGCATTGTAATAATGGGTTATTTATTTGTATTGAGGCTGCAGCCATCATGCCAGCCGCATCAGACAACGATCAATCATTGTCTGACGCTAGCCTGAGCATGAATTTGCAGGCAATACCGCACTATGGAGAGCAAAGCGCTTATTGGAACACTCCTTGCCTGCTCCTGTTAAGCCTTCCCCCTGAACTGTCCAGGAGTCATGCCCTCCATTTTACGGAAGTACCGGATAAAGTTGGCCGGATTATTATACTTCAGCTTCTCGGCGATTTCCGTGACCGTCATATCGGTCTCTCTCAGCCAGCGCTTGGCGACGTCCAGCCGATACTGGGCCAAATAATCCACATAGTTGATGCCAGTTTCCTGTCGAAACACACGGCTAATATATTGCGGATGGTAATTGATTCGGGCGGCGCACTTTTCCAGCGTCAGATCGGTATCGAATTCTTCAGCAATCAGTTGCTTGACCTCTTCGGAAATCGTGCGGAACTGCTTCTCCCGCCGCTGCTCGAGCAGCGCGATGCCCGGTTCGACAAGCTGCCCGTTGAACCACGACTCGATATCCCTTACCGTTTGCAGCTGAATCAGTTCATCGAACAGCGAACGTTCATTGCGGGTAAGCGAATAGATCGAGACGCCGGCATCTTGCAGGAGACGGATCAATTCTACGAATAGCCGGACTAAAGCCAGCTGGTAGTCGTTCGGATGACCTCCCTGGCTGGAAACGCTCTCCATAAATCCTGCCAAGGCCTCCCCCGCCCGTTCCCGGTCTAACGACTGAATCGCATCCAGCACCCGCGCCGCCGCTTCCTTCGGATACGTTGGCTCATTGCTTATGTCAGGCTGCACGTCCTCGATGAACAGGACAGCCTCCCTCCCGAGCTGGAGGCGGTATTTCAGTGCTGCTGCACATTCTTCGTAGCCTTGCTCGGCCCCGGCCCATTCCTCAAAGCCCCGGCTGATACCTACGCTCGCTTCGATGGACATGTACCGCTTCACCGCATCTTGAATGGATTCGGCTATGCGGAACAACCGCTCCTTGAACGCATCATCCGTCCCCGATTGCTTACCGATGATCAGTACAACCGCGTCCCGGTAAATAATCGGGACGAGACGCTCCTCCCCCGGTACGAGCTCGGAGATTATGTTGCTCATCGCATACAACAGCAAGTCACGGTCCTTCTCCTCGAAACGGCTCTTCTCCAGATCGTCGATCTGGAACAAAAGTACCCGTTTCTTCTCCCAGTCGTACGTGTGGCCGTAATAGTGTAGCCTTTCCTGCAGCGTCGCGGTCTTTTCCTCGCCTGTCAGCATTTTGCGGACAAGCAGCTCCGTCATATGCTCCTGCTGGCCCTCCAGCTGAAACTGAAGCTTCGATTGATTGGACAGCAGCGATTGAATCCCATCGGCAATGACTCCGAATTCGTCCTTACCTTCCCGAGTCGCCCGGTGATCTGCAAGAACGCGGTAAATACGGCGGACCGGGCTGTACACGCTGCGTGTGCCTAGAACAGCGATGAGCACCGAGATGCCCAACGCGAGAATGCTGACCCACAGGGATGTCCAAGCGATGCTCTGCGCCTGCTTCGTCATTTCGTGAATCGGCAGCACCGCAATATATATCCAGCCGTTATATGCGGATTTGCGATAAGAGACAGACATATCCTCGTCCCCTATGGCGGACTGCAGCAATCCTGTAGGCTCCTTCGAGTCTGCAATGGAGTGAATAAAGTTTTCCTGTGATACATCCCTGCCTACCCAGCTATCATCACTATGGGCTATGATGCGGCTGTTCTCGTCGACGATCATGATTTGTCCGTTGCTGTCCTCAAGATCGATAAAACGATTCGCCTCCTTGGCAGACAGCATGACGGCCATCATTCCTTGCGGATGCAAGGAATTGATGGGCCACTTTTTTACAATCATTATAGTCTGTTTGCTTGCAGCCGTCAGCGGTTCCTGATCAGTATTGTACTGCCCGGTCAGATCCATACTGACCCACCGGGAGCCTTGCGGCATGGCTGCAAACTCCTTCAGAAGACCCTTCATCCCGGGCTGGCTATGCTCGTCGATCCCGGAATTACTGATGATCCAATCCTTTTCCAAGCTGTACAAGAGAACGTCCTTAATCCCTAGCTCAAACGTTTGGATGCCGATAAGACTGTCATAGACGTCGGTAATCATTTCCGAATCCGCTGCTGTAAGCCGCTTACCAATAGCCGCCGTGACGAGAGGAGTATTAAGCAGCTGGGAGGCGGAATAATCGATCGTCTTTAACGTCTGCTCCACCCGAAGCTGTGTCTGCCGCAATATTTGCGCGTTGCTTTCGTTTACCTTTTCCAGCACCGTCTGGGAAGAATAGTTATACGAATACCAGCCCAGGATGAGAACTGGAAAAGCCCCCACTGCAAGCGTTAGCAATATCAATTTGCGGAAATAGGAATGTGTCCTCATGCCTGATGTCTTCTCCTTCGGAACGTCAATGTACTAAGTCTTTAATGCCCTTAGTATAGCAAAAAAGAGGTCAGCGCCGAGGGAAAAAATCACAGACCTCCCGCTACACGGCTTTGCTGGACGTGAATGGTTACTTCTTTGCGCTCTTGTTATACTCGGCGGTGTATTCTTCCATGATCTTGCTGCCGCCATTTTGCTTCCACTGCTCCACCGCTTTGTTCCAGCCATTCTCATCGATAGAGCCCATGATAAACTTTGTGCGCGCATCATCAATCAGCTTATCCAGCTCCTTACCCTTCTCGCTGTAGGTAGCCGAGATAAAAGCGTTCACCGGATTTTCAATCGCCCGTTTTGCGTTCTCCTGCCATACCTTGTCACGCAGGTGCACGAGCGGGGAGCCGAAGGTCGTGACCTGGTCTCTCAGCACCGCCAGCTGGGAGGAATCGCCCATGCCGTATTCGACCAGCATTTTGGGATCGGTTGTTTTCTTGTACTGACCGTTCTCCACCGTGTATTGTCGTCCTTCAATGCCGTTGTACAGCATATTCTGCATGTCTTTATCCGAGAGCTTGTCGAAATAGTTCAGGATGGCCTTCACCTCGGCTTCCGTTTTAACCGATGTCTTCGGAATCATGAAGATTCCGTAAGATCCCGTCCCGGCGATGCTGCGCAAGCCCTTAGGCCCCTCCAGAGCACCGATCAGGGTCATCTCGGCCTTAGGATCAACCTTCTTCGCCTGCTCCTCGATGCCATTGGCATCATTCAAGTTGGCGACCCATGCTCCCGCCGTCCCTTTATTCATCACCTGACGCCCGTCCTTCACCACGGCGAAATCCAGGTTCATCAGCTTTTCATCATACAGCTTCTTATAAAACTTCATCGTTTCCAAGTAAGCCGGGGACAGGTGGGCCGGACTCAGCTTGCCGTCCTTCACTTCCCAGTCGGCAGGGCCACCGTGCCACGCCAGCATAGTTCTCCAGCCTGCAGGCTCCTGCTGCTCGACGAGGCCGATGGTGTCGTTTTTGCCATTTTTGTCCGGATCATTATACGTAAACGCCTTCAAAACGTTGTAAAATTCATCAATCGTCTTCGGCTCCTTCAAGCCGAGATTGTCGAGCCAATCCTTGCGGAGTGTCAGCCCGTCCCTCGCCAGATCCCGTTCGCGGTAAATCCCGTATACTTTGCCGTCAATGGAAATCGCGTTCAAGGCGATCGGATTCATGCGGCTTAAATTTTTGTAATCCTGCAGGTAGGGTCCGAGCTCCCAAAACATCCCGGATCGTACGGAGTTGACGATGAACGGCGCTTTTTGATTTAATACCGTGATAACATTCGGCAGCTCGCCGGAGGCTACGGTAGCGCTCAGTTTATCCGAATAGGTAGCGGATGGCACCCAGTTGAGCTTCAGCTCGGTGTTCGTTGCCGATTGAATTTTTTTGAAAATTTCTCCGTCGGTAGACATCGGCTCCGGATTGAAGCTTGGCAGCATAATCGACATTTTATACGGTGCAGCTGTCTTCGCAGCATCGCCGGCTGCAGCCGGCTGTCCTCCCCCATCAGTTGCCTTAGTGCCGCCGCAGCCAGCAGCAGCACTAGCCGTCAGCGTCAACACGGACGCCATAAGCATAGATTTGTGTAATTGTTGTTTCATTGAAACTTCCTCCCCTTATTTCATCATATCGATATCGGCAAACGGAGTAAACCGTTTATCCTTTGACGGAGCCTAGCAGCACGCCTTTGGCAAAGTGCTTTTGCAGGAACGGATAGACCAAGAGAATCGGCAGCGTCGAGACGACAATGACCGCCATTTTGATGCTTTGCTCCGGCGGTTGAACGAAGTCCGAAGCGAGCGAGGTCGAATCTCCCAGCCCGCCGCCATCCGCCATGATGACAATCTGGCGCAGCAGCACCTGAATCGGCCATTTGGCTGCATCATTGATGTAGAGCACCGCGCTGAAAAACGTGTTCCAATGCCCTACGGCATAAAACAGGGAAAACGTAGCAATCGCCGGCAGCGACAACGGAATGACGATTCGAAACAGGATGCCGAGATCGTTGCAGCCGTCTATTTTGGCCGATTCTTCAAGACCGTCGGGCAGCTGCTGAAAAAAATTACGAAGAATAATCAGATTGAAGGCGCTTATCGCACCGGGTATTAACAGAGACCAGTAGGTATCGATCATGCCCAGCTGCTTGACGACAAGGAACGTCGGGATCATCCCACCGCTGAACAGCATCGTAAAGATAACGGCCATTTGAATCGGCGTCCGGTAATCCAGATCTTTGCGTGCTAATGGATACGCCATTAAGCAGGTCATGAAAATATTGATGAGCGTGCCGGCCAATGTAATATAGACGGTTATTCCCAAGCTTTTGAGCAGCGTCCCGGTGGAAAAGATGTATTCGTAGGAGCTCAGTGTAAACTCGGTCGGAAACAGGATGAATCCCCGCTCCAGAAGCTCCTTCTGGGTCGCGAACGACCCGGCGATAATATAGATGAATGGAATGAATGTAACAAGAGCAAACAAAACCAGGACGGTGACATTCACCGTATCGAATAACCGGCTGCCGAAGGTGCGGTCTTTAACCATGCCTACCCTTCCTCTCCATGTGTTATACGACCCCTTCCTCGCCCATTTTCTTGGCGATAAAATTAGAGGCTGCGACCAGCACCAAACCGACGATCGATTTGAACAGTCCGACGGCTGTACTGTAGCTGTACTGCCCTTCCGTGATGCCCGTCGAGTACACGTACGTATCAAATACCTCGCCGACCTCGCGATTCATCGCATTGAGCATCAGCCATATCTGCTCGAAGCCGGTGTCGAGAAAGTGTCCCAGCCGCAAAATAAGCAGAATGACAATCGTGGAACGAATCGCAGGCACCGTAATGTGACGAAGCTGCTGAAGCCGATTAGCCCCGTCGATCCGGGCCGCTTCATATAACTGCGGGTCTACGCCAGCCAGGGCCGCAAGGAATATGATCGTGCCCCAGCCGGTCTCCTTCCAGATCACCTCTGCGGTGATAAACGTCCGGAACCAGTCGGCGCTGAGCAGAAAGTTGATCTTCTCGGCTCCGAGCGACTTCAACGCTTCATTCACCAGTCCGCCTTCGGTCGTAAAGAACAAATAGACGATAGATACGATGACGACCCACGACATGAAGTGGGGAATATACACGACCGTCTGGATCATCCGTTTGAACAGCTCCAGGCGCAGCTCATTCAGCATTAGCGCGATCACAATAGGCAGCGGGAAGAAAAAGACGATATTGTAAATCGCCAGGACAAATGTATTCTTAAGCAATCTCCAAAAGAGAGGATCTCCGAAAAACCGGTTGAAATGCTTCATTCCTACCCATTCGCTATCCCAAAAACCGAGAAACGGCTGATAATTTTTGAAAGCGATCAATACTCCGTACATTGGAATGTACTTGAAAATAAGAAAATAAAGGATGCCGGGAAGCAGCATCAGGTAAAGCCAGCGATTGCGCAGCATACGTCGAATGCGCTGCTTGCGGTACAACGTATCGCCTGATACCTTGATGGCCGCTGCGGCCGATTCCGTGGTCATAACGCCCCTTCCTTTCTTTCAATGGATTATGCCGTGGATGCTCTCCACTAAGCTGCAGAGTTGATTCACCGGTGAACCGAGTCTTGCTGTCACCTCTGCATCATAGGGTAATGCTTTCATTGCCGTCCATAGTCATTCCGGTACGTAATTGCAAAAACACGAAAAAAGCCTTGCAGCAGCGGCTTACAAGGCTTGATTGTCATTATAAGAGGGGAAATAGTCATTTTTTGATTCATGGATTGGATGCGGATTCCTCGGCCTCCAGCCTCAACATGTTTTAGAATCTACATGCTTTCTGTTCTTCCGCTAGAGACTGCATTCCGCTTCTTACGTGACCAGACGACTACCGGAATAAGCAGTAAGGATAGGATCCCTCCGATCAAAGAGAGTGTGGAATAGCTGGATTGGGCTACAACCATACCGGACAACGCACCTCCGGAGGCACCAGCTAGAGCGATTAGCACATCAACCGTGCCTTGCGTCTTCGCCCGGATTTGCGGCGGCGTCGCATCGACGATGGCCGCTGTCCCGCTAATTAATCCGAAATTCCAGCCTAAACCAAGCAGAGTTAGCGCCAGAATGAGCAGAACCATTGAATCACCAGGTGCAAAAGCAGCTACTAAGCCTGCCAATAGCAACGTGACACCGGAGGCATAGGACATCATCGTGCGCCCGAATTTATCGACGAGCACGCCGGTAACGAGGGAAGGCAAATACATCGCAGCAACATGGATGCCTATGACGATACCCACCTCGCCAAGTCCATGGCCGTGATGCTTCATATGAACCGGCGTCATCGTCATAATGGCAATCATAACGATTTGGGTAAGCACCATTACGGTTGCCCCCACTATAATCCCCGGCTTATGGACACGCAGCTCTGCCTCATGCCTGCTTGATCCGCTGCCTTGCGCAGCCTTAAGCCGCTCTACATCTGCAATGGCCTTGGCGACCACAAGGGGATCGGGGCGGAGAAACAAGAGAAGAACCAGCCCGGCAAAAATATAAGCCGCGGCACCCAGCATAAACGGACCTGTTAATGCAGGAGCTCCCATGGATGACGCTACCTTGCCAGTGACATTGACCAGATTCGGCCCGGCCACCGCACCAAAGGTCGTGAAGACCATGGCGGCACTAATTGCTTTGGCCCGCTGGGTAGCCGGTGCCAAATCCGTACCTGCATAACGAGCCTGCAGGTTGGTCGCTGTGCCGGCACCATAGACTAACAAAGAAATGAAGAGCAGCGGCACATTATGGAGAATTGCTGCGAGAACTACACCTAATGCTCCAATCCCCCCTGTCAAAAAACCGGCGGCAAGCCCCACCCTGCGGCCCATACGCTGGGAAAGCCGGCCGACTAAAAGCGCTGCGGCAGCGGAACCTAACGTAAACAACGCGGAAGGAACTCCTGCATACCCGTCTGTGCCGAGCATGTCTTGGGCAAGCAGTGCGCCAACCGTGATTCCCGCAGCCAAACCTGCACCGCCAAAAATTTGAGAAGCAATGACGATTCTCATGGTTCTCTTGTACAACTGATACTGCTTCTCGGGAGAGACTGCGTATTCCTTTAGCGTCTCCGGAAGACTTTTTATCTTATCTTCAAGCGGTAAATTACCTTCTGGCATTTGTTTTCTCCTTAGTTAACTGCTTCATAGATCTTTTCGATCTGTTGATGGAATCATCCATTCGTTTCACATAGCTTAATGATTTCTGACACCGCTCGTTCAGCAGATTGAAGTGACCTTCCAGGTGTCCGCCCTGTTCATTAGCGGTTTCTGTACCTGCGATTTACTTTAGCATTAGGCGCAGCAACAAGAATGACTTTGGCTCCGCCTAAAGCTTTTAACACTTGGGCCGGGTTAGACCCGTCTCATGGTTGTGACCTCCGTGCCAGCTTATACCGACGCGCTACCCTATTCGCCATTTCGTCGAACCTGCCCCAAGCTCCTCCACGATACCGATTACTTCATGCCCAGGAATCCTCGGATACTCTGAGGCGGCACCTCTAATAGTCACCGAGTCCCCATGACATACCCCGTATGCTTCTACACGTAGAAGCACTTGCCCTTCTCCAGGTTGAGGCACCGGGATTTCGACCAGCTTCATTTTTCACCTTGGCCGGAATTTGCATAGCTTTCATCATTTTCATTGCATCTTTCCTCCTCCTACAGTCCGGTTATGGAACTCCCTTAGTATAGAATAAAAAGGTATATTATTCAATTGTATAATTGAATAATATACAATGAGTACTGTTCTAAAAAGTAATGATAACCTTTCCATAACTTGAAATGAGGATATATAAAAACGCAGCATAAATGCTGCGCTTTTCTCAAGAACAACCCTATGAACTTGTCTGCCATTCATGTACGCCTTCTTCAATGCGATAAGCCTTGAATCCCTTTTTCTGCATCTGCTCAACGGCTTGCGTGGTGAATACACAATACGGTCCTCGGCAATAGGCTGCAATTTCGGTATCTTTCGGCAAATTTTGAAGATAATTGTCAAGTTCTTCCATTGGAACAGATACTGCTCCTTCAATATGCTCCGTCTCGTACTCGTCTTTAGGACGAACATCCAATATAAGGAAATTTCCCGATTTCATCTTCTCCAATACTTCCTTCTTGGATATTGTATGAACGTTATTGTAATGCTGATATATATTTTGCTTGAGACGGGGAACGTCCGAAAGCTGATGTTCAGAGATTTTCCATAAAGACGTCAAAAACTCTGCGACCATGGGATTTGCCAAAGAGTAAATAACATAAGTCCCTTTTTTTGTAAATCTCACCAGATTAGCATCCAGCAAAATTTGAAGATGACGAGATACATTGGCAAGGTTCATTCCAGATTGATGAGCTATCGTTTCTACCGATTTTGAACCATTGGATAATAAACTCAAAATTTCGAGTCTTCTCTCACTGGAAAGGCATTTCCCAATTCGGGCATATTGTAAAAATAATTGTTCTTTATATATTTGTGCTAATTGAGCATCTTCCATTAGAACCACCGCCATTCATTATTCAAGTGAATATTTGAATTATAAGTTGTTCATTTTTAAAATTCAAGTAAACCCGATAGGATTTCTAAATCATACATAATAAAAAACCGATCTTTGATAAACTTATTAGTGTACCAAAAACCGGAAGCCTTATAGATTAATATTTGGCGTCTATTTGGAAATCGTCCGCATGCAGATTGCCGTCCCTACCAAGAATACAGTCATCCTTGAATACGAGATAACGGGCTTCTTCCCCGTCGGGAGCAAAATCGACTAATTCAAAGCTATCCGCATGCTCATATTGAATCGGAAACTCTTTACCTTCAATCACTACATGTAACTTCATTGTACTTTTCTCCTTTCTTATGGAAAGTACTATCCTATTTGTATTGATCTACAATGTGTAAAAGCCTATACCCTTACATATTGTTGTCATCTTGCATTTTTTTACACAAACGGCTGTGGCAAATAGCAAATGTTGGCCGTTATCGGGCCAAATATACAGCAAAAAGACACTGATCTGTATAGTCAGTGCCTTCTTTCTATAAGTGAAATTCAAGTTGTCCCTTCGATCCTCTGGAAGCGATTTTTGAACCTGAGGCAATAGTCCTCCAGCTCGTGAAAAAGCACCTGATGACACATCAGACCGTTCACGAGAAAGCGTTTTGAGCCCAGTAAGCCATTCCATTTGGAGAAGAGCCTTTCCTCCTCCGATTGACCCTCTGTAACCCAAAACTGAATTTTCTCAACATCCCGGTTGCCCGCTTTTATCTCGCTTAGAAGATTCATCAGACCTTGCATAAACAAGCTCGTACGCCGATATTCCGGACGCAGATACGCGACCTCCACTTGACAGATATGCCGATCCTCATAGCCGTTGGGACCGGTTCCATAGACGAAACCGGCAGCTCCAACCACATCGTAGTCCTCTTCCGAGAGGATCAGCATCGCCTTACCGAAAATGAGCGGACTA
The DNA here is from genome assembly GCF_002042965.1 of Paenibacillus sp. 32352. Lineage (GTDB taxonomy): Bacteria > Bacillota > Bacilli > Paenibacillales > NBRC-103111 > Paenibacillus_S > Paenibacillus_S vulneris. Next base: position 26,324 of record NZ_MZNT01000025.1, read on the forward strand.
CTTATAAAGCTGAGCTTTACGGCAAATGCGTACGGCAAGTTCAAATCGGCGTGATGCCGGAGCAGAAACTTCACATAAATCTCGAAATCCAGTTCCGTGGTGCATGGCCGGCATAAAAAAAACATTACTTAGCCGGTTGTGGTTGTGGCTGTGGCTGGATTTGCGGAACTGCTCTTAGGGTGTCATTGAGAATAGCGAATCTCCCCAATTTACCGCCAGTTTTCTTGTCGATATTAGGTGGTGGCAAAAACATGTGTTATCCTCCATTTCGTGTCAAAAAAATGTATTCTTTACTCAATTATACCTTGATATATCGAGTTAAGGTAGTCCTTAAATGGTGAATTTTAGCACAAAATACGGTCTCTTCCCCAAGGATACCCTCCTGGGTATGGCTGGCAATCGCAAATTTGGAATAAAGTCTGCATAAGTATGTATTTTCCGTTAAGGCGTTGAATCTGAGCTCCTCTACATCCGGATGGGCTTCGATAATCAGCTCAATCATGTAATACAGTCCTTTAACAAAGAGGCGTGTCCCCCGGTATGCTTTGTCCATAATGGCAAAGTTTACGAAGGCAATTTCCTTATCCTCGAATTGTTTTTCAGGCGTTCCATGATAGTAAGTCATCATTCCGAGCACCTGATTGTCAGTATTCGTGATGTAAATCAGATGGCCTTGCGTAATATGAGAACATAACAGGGAGACCATGTCCAAGGTACCATAAGAAGGGTGCAATTCACGTCGGTTCTCAATAGCAAATAAACTGACATCGGCCAAAGCCTCGTCGCTGACGCAACGTTTGCAATAGGTTGTCATCGGGCAGCCTCTTTCTCGATTATTTTGCAGGAATGAGTTTTACAATACCATTTCCCCCGCTTCTTCTCTTCAGTGATATAATAAACGGTTATTACTTATATGAGGATTTTACCATAGCCGGCTCCCAAATACCTTACCAACATAAATAAATGACCTTATTGAAAATCTCAAACCTGACCCTTGGTCGTTCTCGTTCAGCGCTTATTGTTCATTTTCATATTAGACACCTGATTATTTATGTTTAGTTTAAAATAACGATAAATGGAAAAATTGGTTAATACCGATAATACATCAGTGTGAGGTACTTTATGACCTATTTCCATTGGTTTATGAAACAGAACCCTGAGCACCGCGAAGAAAACGATATGAACCACGGTCAAATTGAACCTGAGCCTGTGGAGGCCGATACTTATCCGATTGAAGAACGGTTAGCTTGGATTCGTAGGCAATTGATCGACAATTCAGATGTAGCTTACCACAACTTTATTGCAGGTCCAGTGGTGGAGTGCGCCATTATTTATTTGCGCGGAATGATCGATTTAACCACTTTGCAGGAGGATGTTCTTAAGATTGTTCTTCGTATGGATGCGGCGAATGCCGATGAATTCCGCAAGCAGCTCTTCGACCGTAAGCAATTGTCGGTTTCGGACTACCGATTCCTGTTCACGCTTTCGGAGGGGATATCGTCTATTCTGGATAGCAAGGCCGTTCTTATTATAGACGGTGAACAAAGAATAATTGAACTCCCTCTATCCAAGTATTCAAAACGTGCTATTGAAGAGCCGCCCAACGAATCCGGTATCAGGGGACCACGAGAGGCTTTTATAGAAGATGCCAGTATTAACTTGACCTTAATTCGCAAACGTTTGAGAACGCCAAAATTTAAGACGGAGACCCTGCGGATTGGAACGTTAACCCAGACCAAGGTGTTAATTGGTTACATTGACGGCCTCTGCAAGAAAGATTTACTGGATGAAGTGAAATATCGGTTGTCGAAAATTGACATCGATAGCGTTTTGGGAAGCAGCACTATCGAGGAATTTTTGGATGATACTCCTTTCTCTCCTTTCCCGCAGCTGCAATATACGGAAAGACCGGATATCACGGCTGCAGCACTTCTTGAGGGGCGTGTAGCTATTATCGTCGACGGGACCCCGATTGTGCTTATTGCTCCGGTTACCTTAATGACGCTGCTGCAATCCTCTGAGGATTATTACCAGCGTTTCATTGCTTCGACCTGGATTCGATGGATCCGATACTTTTTTCTATTCGTTTCGCTGCTTCTGCCGTCTACCTATATCGCAATTACGACCTTTCATCCGGAGATTATTCCTTCAAAATTGCTTGTCACCGTCATGTCTTCCAGAGAAATTGTGCCGTTTCCAGCCTTAATCGAGGCCTTTATTATGGAAATTTCTTTTGAGGCACTGCGGGAAGCAGCCATTCGTATCCCCAAATCCATCGGGCAGGCGGTATCCATTATTGGAGCGCTTATTATTGGCACTGCAGCTGTACAGGCAGGCATCGTGTCAGCGGCAATGGTGATCATTGTGTCTTTAACAGGCATTGCTTCATTCATCAGTCCTCACTACGATCTGGGACTGGCCTTTCGTTTATTGCGATTTCCAATTATGATATTAGCCGGATTCTTTGGATTGTTCGGAATTGCCTGCGGCATGTTATTTCTTTACATCCACCTTATCAATCTGCGTTCCTTCGGAATGCCGTATTTATCCCCGATCGCCCCTTTCGTCCCGAGTGATCTGAAGGATACTCTAGTTCGTGCTCCGTGGTGGCTCATGAAAAAACGCCCGATGCAGGCTGCACCGAATAAAACGAGACAAGGAAAGGTTACTCGAAAGTGGTCGTATTCGGAGGAGGATAGTAATGATTAAGTCCAAATTTCCCGCTTACGTTACTTTATGGACGTTGATTACGCTATGCCCTTTATTACTGCTAACTGGCTGCTGGAATTCTATCGAAATCAATGACCGGGCCTTCGTGAAAATGATGCTGCTTGATAAATCCGAGTCTGGAATTGAGGTTACTCTCTGCTTCCCCCTGCCTAATCGCCTCATTCCAGGACAATCCGGCGGTTCCGGTGGGCAAACTGGCAAACCCTATACCTATATTACGAAAACGGGGCGTGACATCGGGGAGGCCTATCGGTTTATTCAATCGGACCTTTCAAGAAAAATTACGTTCGGACAAACAAGTATCGTCGTTATAGGGAATGCTCTGGCTAAAGAAGGGATTTTGCCCGTATTAGAATTTATCGCCCGCGAGCCACGCTTTCATATCAATGCCAGCATGTTCGTTACAGAGGGTAAGGTTAAGAAAATGATGGCAGTTCCTGTTGTATTCGAGCGTTTTCCCGTAGATATCCTGGTGGCCTATGCCAAACAGCATATCACCGTCCGTGCGACCGTTAAGGATGCCCTCATGGCTACCTACTCGGGCGGAGATCTATTCATACCAATGCTTAGCTTTGAGATGAAAACCGTGCCTAGTGAAAAAAATAAAACTCAGCAATGGATGGGTACCGATGGAGCTGCCATTTTCAAGCTTGGAAAGATGGTAGGGACATTGGATACGAATGAAATGCGCGGAGCAATGTGGGTACAGGGGACAGTAAGGGATTCTGAGATCACGGTTCCTTCCACAATAGACGGGAAGGAAGTTAGCTTCATGGTAAAAAATAATCGTACATCGATAAAACCGGTTTTATCCGGTGATCAAATCACCATAAATATCCAAAGCAGAGCTAGCGCTGATCTCATCTCGTCCGAATCTGATATCGACTTTCTGGACGCGAAGCAGCTGGCCGTTCTTGAACACGACCTTGCGACTCTTGTTCAGGACCGCATGTCTATGGCAATAAGAAAATCACAAGAAGCAGGCTCGGATGCGTTCCAAATCGGCCAATATATCGATTGGAATTATCCGAATAAATGGATGACCATCGAACCGCAATGGCGTTACCTTTATGCCAAAAAAGTTAAGTTTGACATTCAGGCTCGAATTCTCATAAAGCATTTAGGTACGGAAAAGCATCCTCTCCGAATACAAACACTTAAAGACACGGGGGCTTGATCATGATACTTATCGGGATCGCTTTTGGATGCATTATTGGTTACGAATGGTTTTACCTGAAACGAAAACAGCGAAAGCAGAGGACTTACTTTATCGTGCTGGGGACGGCACTATTCCTCTTTCTAGGGACAGAAACGCTATATATATTCAAGGATAAATTTACAATGGCTCGACTCGTTCAAAGCATCTTCATGTCCATTGAAAATTATATCGCTGGGGGTGGTACGAAATCATGACGAACTATTTGGGACGAGTATCCCAATTACAGATATATATGCTCTTTACACAATACTTGTTTACAACCATTCTCGGTTTCTTAATGGGGACGTTAGTTGAGAAGGCGGGTTTTGCTGCATGGCTGTCTTTAATTGCAGGTGCCCTTGCAGGTATTGGATTTACCTATGTTTCATTTCGATTAGGTCTTAAGCGCCCGACTCAATTTTTTGGTCATTACGGACATACAATTATCGGAAGATGGATTCATTATCCGCTCGTTGCCATAATGATATTCTCTTTCTTGTTCTCAGCATCGTTTGTAATGAGAGAGCTGCAGGATTTCATCAGCGATGTGTATTTACCAAATACCCCTGATTGGGCTGTAGCATCTCTCTTCGGCCTATGCGTGGCTTATGCTGTGCGATCTGGAGTAGAAACTATTTTCCGCTCTGCCCAAGGCATCTTTTTCTTAAGTGTTGTAGGTGTTCTAATTGTCCCTCTCTTCGTCGGCAGCACTATGAACCCGGACATGTGGATCGCATTGACGAACCATTTTAGACCCAAAGGGATATGGAGCGGCATGTACATTGTCATGGCTCTTTATGGCCAGATGAACTTTATTTTGTTCCTCTTCCCCTACTTTGCCGAGAAGCATAATACGATGAAGTCGATTATTTGGGCAGTGGCAACATCCGTATTTATAATTTTGGCTAATTTGATACCGACCCTATTGATTTTTGGAACCAAATTATCTGCCAACATGTTTTTCCCGGAACTTGAATTAATCAGTTACGTACGAATCGGTACGTTTCTTGAAAATTTAGATCCTATCCTCATATCCGTATGGTTATCAAGCTTATTTATTAAAATTAGCCTTTTCTTATTCGTGTCTGTCATCGCACTTACCCATACATTTGCATTAGAGGATCATAAACCATTCTCGTTCTCGATGACTGCAGCTATGATCGCTTTATGCTTGCTCATGGCGCGGACTGCCCCAGAGCTAACAGAATTGCTTAAGCATGGGGAAATGACTTTTCTCATCTTGACCGAATGCATACCCATTATATATTTTTTTGTAGATGCTGTGCGCTTCAAACGTTCGATTAGCTATGACCAAAAGTAAAGTGAAGCGTTTCGACATATTGCCGAAACGCTTATATTCGTATAAACTACGTTCGGAAAACCGGAAGCTCCGCAAAATGACAATCGCCGCAGCCCGACTAGTTGGGCTTCACGATAACGGTGTACATGCCATACGATGTGCTGCCGTTATTCCCCAGAGAAACGGTCGAATTGGCTGAATACGACTTTTGATATAAGCTGAATGTCCGCGGAGTTGATTCGTTGTTGACCAAATCTTCGCCCGTATCTGTCCAGCCGTTAAGCCATGAAGGCTTGGGGGATATCATATCGTTCACGGCAACGAACACGACGGCATTTTGAGTGACTGTAAACGTTACAGCCGGGTCGGACGAATAGGCCTTCGAATCGTTTGCCGTTCGGATCCAATCCGATCCAGCGACAAGGGAAGGAACCGAAGTAAATGTGAAAGCACGGTCCCCGTATTCGGTTTGACCGGACTGCAGATTTTTCTGAATCGACCAATCCGCAGCGTTAGCAGAATCTTTGACTGATAAATTCGTAATCAGGGATGTGGACGCAGGATCCTTGCCGATACTGATGTTACTCAAATAGCAGTTCCTTGTATTGTTAGCCTTTACCCCTTCATCCGTATTGTAAATCCCGAACTTCGTATGCATGTTTACGGTTTCCCTCGGGAAAGATAAACCGGTTTTATTTAGAACAAGCGCTCCGTTAATCCAAAATTTAAAATAGGCGTTAGAAGCCGAGCCTTTCCATTCAACCTTAAAATCGTTCCACTCATTCGTTTTCAGTGTGTAGTTAACATCAGAGCCGCCGCTCACGCCCATAACAGACAGCTTTCCCGTGCCATCAGCCTTAAGCATCCAATAAGGGCCGTTATCTCCGATCACTTGTGCGATGGAAGCATTGACTACAGAGGTATCAAAGCGCTGTCCCCATGCGATGCTGACGACTTGATCCCGCGGCCACTCGTAGCCGTTCTCGACGTTGATTTCTGTTCTCGGATTCGTACCCGAGGATGTGCGATAATCGTCATCCTTCTGCCATAACAGCTTAAGTACCGTCCCACGCTGGCCTAAGGGGTCGGTGACTCTGGTGATCCGATTGCTCGGAAGGCCGGAGGGTGAAGGTTTGGTGCCGTCCGTGTTTTGCTCGAAATCCTGGGAATACATGATTTTGCCATCCGCGACCGGCCCCTGAGCTTCTGCAAATACGAATGTGGGGATTGACGCAAAAACCGTAATAAGTAATACAAGTAAAAAGGCGCATACTTTCGAATATCTCATCATCTTAGAAACCTCCTTAGATTGGAATGACAACTTACCCAAAACAAGCAGCTTCCCACCTCCATACTGAAATATCCTCGATACAAATTCGGCTGTTTTACATTCCCGTCCCCCCCCTTTTTCTTCGAGACGAAACTGCCGGCAATCAGCCGTTCGTCTTAATGTCGGTGTCATTATCTCATAAGTTTTTTAATTACATAATTGGATATTTTTATATTTTTGTATAAAATCATTTCATTTTAAGGAAGAACGGGCAGGTCTCGATAAAAAATAAAGAGGCAGCCGCAGCCGCCTCATTATTTTTATGCTCAGTGGTGTACTCTCCATTATGGGTATTCAGCCATTACAATATTTCAATATACCCTTCTGTCCCATGTACGCGAATTCGTTGCCCATCTTTGATTATTTTGGTGGCATTTTCCACGCCTACAACGGCTGGCAGGCCATATTCACGTGCGATAACGGCTCCATGGGTCATCAGTCCGCCGACTTCAGTGACTAGTCCTTTAATGGATACAAACAATGGCGTCCAGCCAGGGTCAGTAAAGGAGGTAACCAATATATCTCCATCCTCCAGATCCGCATCGGCCATATTTAAAATGACTCGTGCACGTCCTTCTATAACTCCGGAAGAAACAGGCAGACCTACAATGGCTTCGACCGGGAGATTTTCCCGTTTGTACTCGCCTGTAATGATTTCACCATCGGACGTAATAACACGTGGCGGAGTTAGTTTTTCGTAAAATTTGTACTCCTCTTTTCGTTGGCTGATGATCTGGTAATCCAGTTTTTTGGTGCGTACGGCTTCGTGAAGTTCTTCAAAAAAGAGATAGTATATATCTTCTTTTTCTCGAATAACGCCGGCTTGTGCGAGTTGCTCGGCTTCTTTGAGCAAAGCCTGCTTATATACGAAGTAGCGATTAATCATGCCGTATTTCGGATATTCCCTATAGCCGCTGAAATTCCGGATTAGGTCGATCCTTTGTTTTGTTTCTTTGGCTTTTTGCTCGCCATCCGGTAATTGCTTCAATCGATCCAATAACTCTTCTTCTTTCTCCAGGGCTTCCTGTAGCCCTTGCTCAAATTTGCGTTGTCCAGCATTAGGTTCAGAGATTTTGACGTTACCAAGAATCAACGGGACAAGAGTCATTGGTTTTTCGCTCCATCTAGTTCTCGTAACATCAATTTCTCCGGCACATCGCATTCCATATTTGTTGAGAAAGGCACTGATAGCGTCATGGGTCTCCTGTCCGCCATCCAACTTAAGCAATTCATCCATGAAATCATCCTCTTTTGCTCGTTGTAAGTAATCAATAACTTGAGGATAAGGACGAATCACATCTGCGACCTCCAATAGAGCCAGACCCATTTCCGAAGTAATATTGCCCGGTACAGATTGAGAAAGCGTATCTGCTGCGTTTTTTTCACCTAGCCACTCGTTCATTTTTTCATTGATCCATGCTGAAGCATCCATAGCAGCCATAATGACAGCTGAGCTTTGCGGGTTAAATAATATTTTCTTTAGCTGCTGTTGGATATCTTCTAGAATAAAATCTAACAAATCCGATCCTGATTTCGTTTGGATGGTTTGCTTTAACTCCTCTAATGAAGTTTGATTCATCTTCATCAAATCAGAGACGATAGTCGGAGCGTTTTCGATTTGAGAAAGCATATCTGTATTACCTCTGCCGGGAATCGGTGCTGTTTTATCGTCGGGTAATAATTTTATAAAATCTCCTCGCTCTATTAAGGTCATAAGTGCGTCCTTGATGAGCGGTTCGTGTTGTCCAAAGGTTTTCATTATGGCTTCTCGGCTCGCTGGCGAAGCTAGCTTAGGCGTAACATCAACAAACAGCCTTCCGCCGGCTGTACGCATAGGTGCTGGAGTCGTTAACAGATAAAAGGAAAGACCCAGCGGTTTTATAGGGTCCGTCATCATTTGTTGGTGGCCGACGGATAGATAGACGTGATTTTCCTGATCATTCGCTTCAGGGATCGGATACAAAGTCGTGATTGGCCGACTCTGGACAATATAAAACGTATCTTGGGCCAAACACCATTCGATATCTTGTGGACAGCCAAAATAGGCTTCAATCTGTCTTCCGATACGTGCCAGCTCTAAAATTTGCCGTTCAGTAAGCGTTTGAGTCTTTTGATGATCCGGATCGATCTGCAGTGTCTCTGTTCCGCCTCCATCTCGTCCATAAATAGCTAATTTTTTAGCGGCAATCCTCTTATCGACGATTTCCCCTTCCCGTACTTTATAACAATCAGCGGATACCAAGCCGGAGACCAGCGCTTCTCCAAGTCCATAACTGGCGTCAATGGAAAGCAGCTTCCGGTTGGAAGTAACTGGGTCGGCGGTGAATAGAATCCCGGAGGCCTGGGGGAATACCATCCTTTGAATGATAACGGATAAATAAACTTGACGGTGGTCAAATCCATTCTGCATACGGTAGATTACCGCGCGATCCGTAAATAAGGACGCCCAGCATTTGCTGATATGCTGTAAGATGGCTTCCTTGCCGATGATATTTAAATAGGTATCTTGTTGACCAGCAAAGGAGGCATGTGGTAAATCCTCGGCCGTTGCACTAGAACGCACTGCATAAGCATGCTTCTCGCCAATCTGGGAGAGATAGTGAGTAACTGCTCTCACAACCTCGGAAGGGATTTCTGCTTCCATGATGCTTTGTCGGATCTTTCTGCAGATTTCACCAATCTGGCCCCGATCCTCTGCCTTTAGCATGGTTAGTCGATTGAGCAAAGCAGGATACGCTTCGTTTTGTTCGATGGCTTTTTGAAATCCCAAGGTGGTAACACAAAATCCTTCAGGCACCTGGATTCCTTCCATTTTTGATAATTCCCCCAAGTGTAACCCTTTTCCTCCAACGAGTAAAAGCTGCGTCTTTTCGATTTCCTGGAAGCTGAGAACCAACGAACTCATTCAACATCTCTCCTAACCATGAATTTGAGAAAAACATTTGACAAAAGCTTTGTACCCATGATACACTTAAAGTGTAAGATGATCTTACTTTGCAATCTTGACCATAAAAAACGGTCGTAGTCCGATTATATCATTGTGTCTGTTTATATGCAATATTTAAGAACCTGGTACAACTGTCCAGGTTCTTTTTGGTTTATAACAGGCAGCTGCTAACTTTGCCAAGCTTCCATTAATCTGTTCATGTGACAGTGTCGTTACGTTCTTTATAGCCCGTGTACGGACTTGCTTAATCTCGCCAATAACCGCAGACTGAGTTCCGTCCATATCGCGCTATAAAGCAAACAAAATAATAAAATATAGATGGCCGTAGTGATATCGAAGCTCGTAGCGACTGAAGGTCCGAGCAGCGGAAAGCGAATGGCGTATAACAGCAGCGCAATTCCGGCCCATAATGCAAGAGCGGACAACGAGACAGCCTGGATCCGGTTTTTGGAGCGCGCTATGCTAAAGCCTAGTACCAGCCCAAGCAATCCTGCCTGAAGGTCATGAGAAATAACGGCGTCAGCAATAAACCATATCTCTCCCCCGCCCTGCCAAATCCCATCTTCCGTACTGCGGTCCCCGCACTCTCCGTGCTTGCATGATTCTCATGATATCCTCCAAAAGAAGCGGAAGATAAATGACGGCTATGGTGAGCATTACTGCACACGATTCTGTCTTCAACCCAGTCATGAGGCTGAATCCGGCTATCATTAATGGTTTTCATCAATCATCGTCACATTAGGCGCCCAATGATAATACCCTACATTATCCAATGAAAGGGGAATCGAAATGAACCGGAAACTAACATTCGATTATATCATTGTGGGTACGGGGCCAGCGGGAGCTGTTCTTGCAAAAACACTGACCGATGACAAAAGAACATCTGTTCTCGTATTGGAGGCTGGCGAAAACAACGACCGGGACAAAGCGATCAGGGATTCTTCTGAGGCCCTGGAGCTTGAAGAACATTTTTTTCCAAAATATTTTTGGCAAGGAGAAGGTGTTCCCCAAAAAGGGCTCGACGATCGTGCTTTCGAATGGACTACAGGGCGGCTGTCGGGAGGCGGCTCTTCCATTAACGGCGAGCAGTATGTTCGGCCTACTCCTGCAGTATTAAAAGAATGGGAACAGCTATTAGGTCCGCTGTGGTCTCCGAGACGGGCAATTCGACGTTTTAAACGTTTGGAAAAGTACAACGGCAAAACCAGCAATAAAGCGGCAAGAGGATTTAAGGGAAGGATCGACATAAGGCAAACCCCCACGGAGCCGACGGGGATGACAAGAAAACTGATTACGGCAATAGAGCAAGCCACTGGTTTGCCTGAGATTCTCGATTATAACAATCCGAATACAACGCTGGGGCCCTTCACCCGATGGCAGCTGTATCAAAATCCGGACGGCCGCAGGGAGAGCTCTTCTACTGCTTTCTTATCTTCCGATATTATGACTGCCGGTGGACATGGAGTAAATGGACGCAAGCTTAAAGTGATATATAAATCGACGGCTTTAAGGGTTCTTTTTACCGGCAATAAGGCTGTTGGCGTTCAGTTTTTACACGAAAGCAGATGCATAACCGCTTCCGCAAGAAAAAAAGTGATTATATCTGCCGGCATCAATAGTGCTCAGCTATTAATGTTATCCGGCATCGGTCCTGGTAAATTACTTAAGCAGGCCGGCATCCCGGTGATTTTCAATAATCCGCACGTAGGTAAGAGCATAAGAAATCATACGCTCAACTTTGCCGTATTCTCTGCCAATCCTAGAGATCATGCGCTCCCCGCGAATGACCCGAACAGCTTATACTCTGGAGGAGCGTTCTTGCCCGACCCTACCGGAGCCGCACCTGGCAGGCGTGCTGTACAACTCATAGGTTTGGGTTCGAAGGGCATGCTAACATTGGCAATTCTATATCTTCGGCCGAAAAGCCGAGGAAGCATTCGTATTCAAAATAACGACCCGTTAAAAATCGTGCTTGCGGACGAAGGATTTATCGCTAATCCTGAGGATATGGAAGCAATAAAAAATATTTTTAGAATATATGTAAAAAATATTGCTGCAGAATTAGAAGCAATAGACCCGTCTTACAAGCTCATTTCGCCTGAACTCGACGTTATTGATAACGATTCGAAATTGGAACAATATATCAAGGAGAATTTCGATCATAACCATCATCAGCAAAGCTTTTTACGGATGGCTCCGTTAAAGAACGGCGGTGTAGTTGATCGTAGAGGTCGCGTTCATGGTGTAAAAAATTTAATAGTAGCCGATGCTTCCATTATCCCTTTTACCGTTGACGGCAATACCTCGGCTCCCACATTTCTTATTGGTTACACAATTGCACGCCAGTTAAAGCTTCAAAACCAAAGAAGAATAAATCGAAAACTTTCAAGGCATTTGTTCGAAACGGTGGAAGAATAACAAAAGTTCAGCATTCCCGATCAAAAAACATCGCCTCAAATAGCTGCGATGTTTTTTGATGATAGTTTATCCCAAAAATGCAATCGAACGTTTTACTTTCCTTGCAAAATCTACTGGCTTATCAATCGATTCCCAGTGAATATACATTAGACGCGGGTTCTCAAACAGCCAGTGATTATGAACTGCTGTTACTTTAATTCCGTTTTTGCGAAGATTGGACAGTAACTGATTTACTTGGTTTTGAAAGAGGGCTGTTTCCCCTAAACATAATGCACGACCAGAACTGTCCAAGGATTCAAAAGAGAACAGCTGATAACGGACCAATGGCGATGTGGTGCGTCTTCCTAATATCGAGGCGTTAACTTTCCGATTTCTACTGACAAAACATACGGGTCCTTTTGTAATCTCATGCTCTGTACCACCTAAAATGCTAGAAAATTGGTTACATAGTCTTTTAAAGCGGGGACTTACTTTCACAGCCATATGAATCCTTCCTTTCGCTTTTATGATAAAATTCCTCTGCTCATACTGAACAGCTGCAATTAACCCAAGAATGCAATGGATTCTTTGGTTCTTCTAGCAAAAACAACGGGATTCATAACGGCTTCCCAATGCATATACATTAAGCGAGGATTTTCTTTTAACCAGTGATTATGGACCGCAGTGACTTTAATTCCGCGTTTACGAAGATTCGACATTAATCGGTTAACCTGATTTTGATGTACCGCAGTCTCGCCTAAACAAAGTGCCCTTCCCGAAGCATCAAGAGATTCAAACGAAAACATTTGCATTTGAACTAATGGGGAAAGGGTTCTTCTTCCCAAGATCCTCGCCCGAAGATTCGTCATTCGTGTAACAAAACAAACAGGACCCTGATCGATCTCAGATTCTCCCCCCAAAATTCTTCCAAATTGGATGCAAAGCTTTCTGAATCGTGGGCTTACCCTCACATGTTCTGCCATATAAATCCTCCTTTTAGCAATGTCTACATACCATATGATCAAAGGGGAGAACTGGAATAGGCAAAGACAAGTGTTATCAATAATTCGGGCATAAGCAGTCTATGACAGAAGCTTGATGCCACAAAATGAAAAAGCCGCATCGGATGCGGCTTTTCAGCTGAAAATTTATAAATCATTCTTGATCAGTTTCATAAGGACAACATCTGATATAGATTACCTGGTGATATTATCCGTAACGTTTAAAAAGAGCCTGCCGCAGGCAAGCTCTTCCTTCAGACTCTTCCATGTTCAACCCTTCAGAGACAATAGCCAATCCGAGTAACATTCATTGCATAAAAGCTCGATGTCTTCCTCAAGGCCGTCCTTATCATAAAGGGTGATACTATGAGCCGTATCATCATGATGGTTTGCACTTTTTTTACAATAATAACATTCATAAGTCAAAGTACTCACTCCAATTAGATATTTGAATAGATCAAGTACAATGAACAGTGTTCCCCCGACTTTTTAGGATAAACCAATATAAATAAAGGCAAAGGGTTTATTCAATGCCCCTGGGTATTCTATACTTAATCAGGCTCAAGCTTCCGCTTCCAAATTAAGGGTCTGAACCCCTTAGCATATCACCGATCAGGCGGGGAAGGATAAATGTTGGATTTCCTTTGCTTTGGAATGTCGATTCGAGGGATTGGAATGTTATTTGGCATAACGAACTTAAGGGGGATTTATCTACGTGCTGCGCTTGTCTCTGCTAATCGGGGTTTTGTTCACCATGATCGCTTCACCTATGGATGCTTACGCTTTGAATTCGATACAGGGTAGTGGAGTTAAGGATGAGGTGACTGTATTTATACAGCAGTTGTATAAGGATCGCAATAGCCTCCTCATTCATCAGCAGCCCGAAGCTATCCAGAAGTACTACAATCAAACCGAAAGTGCGAGCAGGTATGCTTATCAAATGGAGCTTAAACGTGCAAAATATATCCAGACCTGGGCCAAGAAACGCGGCGTTCGACTGGTCTCTGCCGAGCCGGTTATCCGAATTGCACGCATCAAAAAGAACGACAACCTAGCCACGGTTTCACTGGTTCAGTCGGCAAAAATATCCTACGAGTACGAATCGCATCACCTGCCCCCTCAATCGTTCGGAATTGGTACACGGCATGCTCTTACATTGATCAAGGAACGGGATGAGTGGATTGTGAAAAAGGAATGGTATCTGGATCCGCTCGAGGAGAACCCGGATTTAATACCTGATTCCCCGGCCGGCTTCCCCCAGCTGGCTCCTCATCATGAAGCTTCTCAGACAAAGGGACGGTACAATCGGGAACGCGCGGTCGCTTACGCCAATAAATATGCGGGGTTAGCCTGGGGGGCTGGAAATAACAATCGGTATAACCGGAAATATCGGGATTATACGCCTCTTGGAGGAGACTGTACGAATTTTGCCTCCCAAGTTCTTGGCGATGCTAAGGAAGGCGGCGGCTTGCCGATGTCAAATATATGGAGATACCATGGAGGGGGAAGCCAATCCTGGGTGCAGACGGATGCCTTTGAACGTTTCGTGCTGTACTCCGGGTACGGCCGGCTCATTGGCAAAGGAACCTTCACGGAAGTTACCCGGCCCAGTGATAAACATCCTCATGGAGCCATCGCGAAATTACAGCCGGGCGATTTGATCGGTTATGTATTGGATGGGGATACTGACCATTTCTCCATCGTAATCGGAGTGGATGCGAACGGATACCCTTTGGTAAACTCCCATACCGCCGACCGGTATCGTGTGCCCTTCGACTTGGGCTGGGATCGGACAACAAAATATATATTAATTCATATCAACGATTAAAAGGCGCGGAGAAGTCTACCTCCAGAAGCTTGTTCATATAATGATTTGGACAAATCCTTTGGGGTGAAAAGATGAAGCTTCCCGCCTTTATTAAACAAACAGCGCTGCGTTCTAGCGCTATTTTTCTTATTAAACTTATCGGACTGGCAGTCCGTATTCCTTTATTTCGGCTGCTTGGTCCTGAAGGCACGGGCATTTACCAGATGGTTTACTCCATATACGGCTTCGCTCTAACATTGATTTCCGGAGGATTTCCAACCTCCTTGGCGCTAATGACCGCAAAAGATCAGGAACGAGGACAGCGGTTTTTTCACAATATAGCGATCCCTTTCTTCATGCTGGGGACTAGCCTGGGCATCCTGTTCTTCGTTCTGGCTCCCCAACTTGCTCATTTTTTTGGTGACGACCGATTAACGTTTCCGCTCCGCTGTATGGTGCCTGCTCTTGCAATCGTCCCTCTTCTGCAGCTGTATCGCGGCTACCTGCAAGGTCTTGAATATTATGGGATGGTATCCGTATCCGAAATGGTAGAACAAATCATTCGCGTCGGCACGATGCTGCTGCTAGTCATCCTATGGATGAACTATGGTATTCATGCCGCTGCGGGTGGAGCGGTCTTCGGCGCCTTTACAGGTGCTTGTATAGCACTGGGTTTTCTTATCATTTGGTTTTACTGCCATTCCAGGGGATCGTCTATTGGAAGCTTCAGGTCTGTTAGAAGCCCCGCCTACCGCTGGCTGGTCATCGGGCCAGGCGTATTCTGGTTCATTCAATCCTCCCTGGCCATTACCCTCACCCGCTTAATTGTACCAGCCTCCGACGTTTTGGATGCCCTAATTATCCCCAATCGGCTGCAGGTATCGGGACTTAGTCAAACGGAAGCGTTCGCGATGTTCGGAGAAATCTTCGGAATGGCGGCGACGATCGTTTATTTACCCACGATGGTCACCGCTGCACTATCGTTTACAACTGCTCCCAAATTGACGGCCGATTGGGAGAGTGGCAAGACCAAAGAGTTTGCCGAACGTTCCAATCTATCTCTGGAAATCGGGTGGATATTGGGCATCAGTTCGATGATGTTTCTATATGCACATGCCGCTGAGCTGTCTAATCTAATTTTCGGCAGCCTTGGGGCGGCCGAGGCGATACGATGTTTGGCCTTCGCCCCTCTCATTACCGGGATACGGGAGCTAACGACGACAATGTTATGGGCCTCCGAGCAAAAGACGATCCCCCTGTTCGGGCTTCTCTTCGGGTTAATCGGCTCTGCCGCAGCCGCATATTATTTCGTTGCCATTCCAGGATTCGGCTATTCCGGAGCGGCGATAGGTGTCTTCACACTGGAATGCATTGCACTGGTTTGGAACATCAGTTTTCTGAGAAAACGATGCCGAGGTATCTTCCCCCTGCAGCCTTTAGCTATCGGGACGTTGTTCCTGGCCGGAGTCGGTATCCTGTACAAGCCATATGCTGCCTTCCTGCTATATATCGGTGCCGAATCCGCTTTGGCCCGTTCTATTGGCGGTTTATTATTTTTCGCTGTTTGCATGGGCCTCTACTTAGCCCTTCGATTGCTGGGAAAACGGGGACATCGAGTATTTTCTTGAGAATCAAAAAGGAATAAGTCGGAGATGATAAACACGTTTACTTATCATTGAAAGAAAATGGGTTTGCGGAGGGAATTTGACGTTGCACAGTGAAGACATTCAGATGAAAATTTACGAGTCCGGGGATGAGGCGGCCAAGCTGCTGCCAATTTCGATTGATGAATGGGAAGAACGGGCGAAAAAAACGCTTGCCGCCGCACCGTTCGGATATGTTTATGGATCTGCCGGAGCAGGAGATACGAATCGGAGCAATGTGGAGGCGTTTCAAAAGTACCGAATCCGGCCCCGTGTGTGCTGCGATATTTCCCAGCATGATCTGACTACTTCCCTATTTGGCTGCCGGTTCCCGGTCCCGTTCCTGCTGGCGCCTATCGGTGTCAATACGATTCTCCATCCCGACGGCGAGCTCGGTCCTGCTAAAGCAGCGGCAAAGCTTGGCGTTCCTTATATTCTCAGCAATGTTTCCAGTAAGCCTATGGAAGAAGTGGCAGATGCCATGAAAGATGCGGTTCGGTGGTTTCAATTGTATCCGCCCAAAAATCACGATTTGACCAAAAGCTTTATCAGCCGCGCCGAAACAGCCGGATACTCGGCCATCGTCGTCACAGTGGACTCCACCCTTCTCGGATGGCGCGAAACGGATCTTCGCAATGCTTACCTCCCCTTCCTTTCCGGACAAGGGATGGGGAATTATTTTACCGATCCCGTATTTCTTGCGTTGCTGAAGGAGCCTCCGGAACAAGACAAGAAAGCGGCTGTCAAAAAGGCACTTGAAGAAGGAAATAATACTTGTTTTACATGGAAAGAACTGGATTTCATTCGCAAGCAAACGAAGCTTCCATTATTGATCAAAGGCATCACCCATCCAGACGACGCCATTATGGCGGTAGAGCACGGTGTAGACGGTATCGTCGTCTCTAACCATGGAGGAAGACAATTGGACGGAGCGGTAGCGACCCTCGATAGTCTTCCTTCGATAGCCGAGGCGATTAGAGGAAGAGTTCCCGTTCTCCTGGACAGCGGCATCCGCAGGGGCGCCGACATCATGAAGGCCCTTGCGCTCGGCGCTTCCGCCGTACTCTTGGGCCGTCCTTATGCTTATGCGTTGGCCGTAGCAGGAGAAATGGGCGTCGTGCAGCTGCTGGAACACCTTATCGCTGAAACCGAGCTGCAGCTAGCCATCTCCGGCCGCAGCTGTATTCAGGATGTGGATGCCTCCTTGGTGATAAAAGTACAGTAGATTCTAATTGTTGTTAACTATTGCTTAAGGCTTCGTTCTGTCTGATAATCATAATTGAAAGATAAATCATTCACCAATTAGTAGCACTTTGGTGCCGGATTAATTGGCTTGCATAATTAATTCAGCTTCATCCCAGAGCCGCTGTAGAAACTGCTGCACGTCCTCGGCACGACGCACAAGGCTATCGGATGAAGTAATGCCGAGGTCGATGACGAATTGCTCAAACGCCGGAGCTAGCTCAACTTGTAGTTTTGGGGCATCTATAGAGAGCATTTTGTGACACCTAGCGAAAGTCACCCCGATCCAGAACACTGCTTCGCGGTGATATCCGTCGCGGATTAGGCTGCGACTGCCGTCAATCGCAATCGGTCGTGTAGCGGCTGTAATGTCGCTGCTGAAGAAGAATGGGGTCTTGGCATGCGCTGCTGCAGCGTCGAAGGTACGGGCAAGCGCGCTCAGATGATGGCTGGTGCGCTGGGGGGTCCAGTGCTCACAGCCCAATAACCTCAACAATTCCGGATAGAATTCGGTTCGCCCGAACTCCTGAAGCATTTTGTACGCAGCCAGATAGCGAAGCCGCACGGTAGGGTTGCGTACAGCTGCGACGAGGAGGACATGTGTGGTGACTCCGGTCATGAACAGCCATGACATAAACTGGTCATGCCATGGTGCAGTCAGATCGATATTCTGTAACCCATGTTCTATCTTCTGCTTAGCGTTTTCGCAGCGGCGCCGCACCCATTCCCTCTCGGCAAAATGGCGCGATACCTTCTGCTGCACGCCGCGCAGCTGTCCGGTTGGATCTGCAATGATGGTATCCACGCGGAAGCTGCCTGCCAGGTGATACGATGCCAGTACCTCCTCCGCAGAGGCGATCTGGTTCCACGATATGAAGGTTATTTCGATCAGCGCATCACGGTAGATGAACTTCCCCAGTTTTAGAGGTGCTTTTGCTTCGGTGGTAACAACGACAACATCAATGTCGGAGCCCAATGACATCATTACGTCATCCGGCTGACCAACCGTCGAGCCGCTGAAATACGCCCCCATGAACCATGCTTCCTGACTAGCATAATGCTTGATCCACTCCGCTGCTGCCTCTCGAGCCGCTCCTATTTTCATGGATTATCCCTCCAAAATTGTATATTCTGGTAAGAGCAAACTATAGGTTATCATGGCGTGAATGTCTTCCATAAGCATTACGCAATAGTTTCCACAAAACCACTGACGTATCCTGCCCGTCAATTAATCTCGTTTAGACTAATATCTTCGCCCTTTTCCGCATAATACTGAGCCTGTGCGTTCCATAGCTCAAAATATTTCCCAGTCGGATTCTTTAGTAATTCAAGATGTGTGCCTAATTGTACTAGCTCGCCATCATGAAAAACAGCTATTTTATCACAAAAACGACATGAGGAAAGTCTATGGGATACAAATAAAGCCGTTTTACATCCAATCATTTCGTTAAATTTTGAATACACTTCAAATTCGGATATGGGGTCGAGGGCAGCGGTAGGCTCATCCAGCACAACGATCGGCGCATCCTTGTAGATGGCGCGTGCCAATGCGATCTTCTGCTCCTCGCCTCCTGAAATATCGACTCCGTGCTCTTCTAAGTTTTTGTAAATAGATTGCTCTATCATTAATGGAAGTTCACGTACTTTATCGGCAATTCCCGCTTTTTCAAGAGACCGCCAAACTTTTTCTTCCTCGTATTCTTTCGACACCGCCACATTTTCCCCTATTGGAAAAGCAAGCAGCTGAAAATCCTGGAACACCACTGAATAGAGGCTTACATAGGCGTTATAATCATACTTTTTTATGTCTTTTCCATTAAGTGTGATGTATCCCGATTCCGGACTATACAGCCGGCAAAGTAATTTAATCATGGTTGATTTGCCGGAACCATTCATTCCTACGATCGCCGTACGACTGTTTGGCGCTAGTTTTAATGACAGGTTTTTCAGCGCATATTCTTCACTAGACGGATAACGGAAGCTGACATTATGAAATTCAATCTCCCATCCTGTATCCGATAGGACAGGAATTTCGGTGCCTTCTTGCATTTCTGAAGGTAAATCAACAAATTCGTATAGCAATTCAAGATAATTATTGTTGCTTCTTATTTTGGAAAGCGAAACCGAAAGACTTCCAACTGCACCAACTAGCTTGAATATCGCGGCGTAACTCTGTGTAACACTTCCAAGACTGATCGTACCGGAGAGAGCTTTGAGTCCTATAAAAATATATATAAACCCTCCTATTAAAGCCGAGATCGCAGAATTAAGGCTGAGATATTTTTGATTCAGGCTGTATGTGCCATTCACAATGTTCAACCAGGGCAAGCGTCCCTTAGAAAGTACTTCCTCTATAATAAGCTTCCGCTGATCAAAAATTCGCACATCCTTACCGGCCTGGTCATCTTCTAAGTAAAAATAATTATAATACGCGATGTACCCGTTAATTTTTGCCCCGTCTTGAAACAACTCAAATTCTTTCTTTTTAGCTGTCCTCGAATTTTTTACTGTAAGGGCAATGCAAACTACGATTCCTACAATCAGCACTAAGGAAAACCATATCGAATTCACTACGCCTGTTATACCACTGCCTGCAGCAGCGGTTGCTGTTATGGCCTCAGATGCAATCAAGATAGCCATTATTATTGAAATTGTACTTTCAACAATAGATGCTGCATAGCCAAGGATAGCAGTAATCCCTCCTCCCGCAGCAGACATATTCCCCATAATTTTTTCTCGCAGCTCTGTACATTTCGGATCCTCCAGCTTTGTAAAATCCATTGTCAGGTTTTTATCATTAAGAAAATGTTCAAACTGCGCTTCAAACATCCCGCTCCTGATCATTAATTTTTTCGATATCCATTCAGAGAGTACGGTCATCAGTAGTGTCCCGCCGACCGTTATCCCCACGTAGAGGGTAAGTAAGTGCAGATTTCTGCTTCCCAGCAATTCGTCAATGATTACAGCCAGCATGTAGATGGATAGGTAAGGAATCATGGCGTTAATAAATGACTTTATCATCGTCAGCTCTAAATACCTCGGTGAAATCTGCCTGATCATAGAACAACCGCGCTTTATTAATTGCAGATCTTTTTTTAACCTTCTTTTTCCCGGTTCCTTTTTCAACTTGCTGCCTCCTCTACGCTGTTTTTGTAATACTGGCTCTGGATATCAAAGATTTCCTTATATCTTCCGCTTAGTGCCATAAGCTCATCATGCGTTCCAGCCTCCGCAATTGTTTTACCGCTAATAAGTATGATTCTGTCACAAAAGCGTGTCGAAGAAAGCCTGTGAGATATATAAATGGCTGTTTTGTTTACAGTCAGTTCATCATATTTGAGGTACATGCGATTCTCAGCTATCGGATCAAGTGCTGCTGTCGGCTCGTCAAGAATGATCAACGGGGCATCCTTGTATAGCGCACGTGCCAACATGAGCTTCTGGTTTTCTCCTCCCGAAAGATCAACACCATGATCCGTCACGGAAGGTACAAGCTGTGTGCGAAAACCATCCGGTAAGCTTTCGATTTTATCTTTGATGTCTGCTAGTTCAGTACATTTATAAAGTTTATCCCAGTCGATTTCATTGTCTGAACAGAAGGTAATATTTTGGGCAATGCTCACGGGCAGCAAACACACATTCTGAAACACAGCAGTAATCAGAGAATAATATTCGTCTCTGTTAAATTCCTTTATATCGATTCCGTTCATAAGGACACGTCCTGAAACCGGTTCCAGGAGCCCGCAAATTAGTTTTACTAATGTTGTCTTGCCCGCTCCATTTGTGCCTACAACCGCTAGCCGCTCGCCTTTATGGATTTTCAAGTTTATATTATCAAGAATAAGTTCATCGCTGCCTTCATATTTGAAGCTGACATTTTCAAGCACGATTTCAACCGGCTCACCATTAGGCGGAAGCGATACCCCCTCATTTCTTTTCATTTTATCGCTCATATCCATCAAATACCGATAATCGTCCACCTTATAATTTGCTGATGAAAGTTTCCCGATTCTGCTGACTATTTGTTCAAGCCATTGTCCGAATCCTGTTATTGCCCCAAAATAAAGCACAAATTCTCCAATAGAGATCTCTTGAATAAGGATCTTCCCTATTAGAAAAATGTACGCACCTCCATTTCGCACAAAAATGAATAGAGCTTCCAACAGCAGCTGTGTATAATACTTCGATGCGATCCTTTTCTGCCAACTGTATTTTTCTTGCATCATAAACTCCGACATGCCGTTGATCCAGGGCTTCATGTTATAAATCCGGATATCTTTTGCTATAGAACTATTGCTTGTTCGGCTGATAACATAGTCAAGCTTACGATCGATCTTTGCACGATCATCTTTGGTTTTGTGCTGCCATTTTTCTATATATAAAACAAGGAATACATCGACAGCGTAACTCAGCATAAGCAAAAGGATGATAATGGGATTAAGTATGAGTAAAATAGTACAGAAAGAAACAAATCCAAAAATGCTTTTAATCAGTTCGACAAAATGCGGGTAAAATGAAACCATATTCACATTGATATTCCTGTTTAACGCTTGGTGGGAACGTTCAATTATTGTTTTTCCTGCGGGGGATGCGAAATGAGGATAATCCATATCAACAATTTTCCATGTTTTTTTAACGTAGAAATGCAAATTCCATATTCTCACAGAGCTCATGAATAGGCTTTGTTCAGTATAATAGCTGACATACATCAGAACCATCATAGCCATCGACAATAAGCTTAGATGTATAACGAATTCATAAGCGGGAACAGAATTCACAATGGCATCAAGCACAATTTTGGGAATCCATATTCCTAGGAAAGCTACTGCAATATCTGCAGGAATTCTAATAAACGGGACAAAGACTCCCATCTTTTCGAAACCCCACTGCTCGCGAATCATAAATATCAAATTGCTAATAAACCCGTATGAGTTCTTTTGTTTATTATTTTCCATACTCAGCTCCCTTATTTATTCTTTCGTTTTTAAACCTTTAGTCCAATCTTCAAAGTAAATGCTTCTCCTTTCGATCATCGATACTTAAATAAAATAAGGGAAATTCAGGAAAAAGTATAGACTTATCATTTTCGATCGGTTATACTACTATTATGGATGGCGAGGTCATCTACGTTGTATTAAACCGTGTCAAAAACATACATACAAATAAAAGTGCAATGCCTATGGCAACGCACTTTTTTATTTTTTAAACACATTATGGACCAAGTATAACCTTAAACAGTCAGGAGCACCCCCATTGAAACGAACGAAGCTCTATAAAGGGTTCCGCGAATTAACATCCGAAATCCACCTGTATACGGCTGCTAACGATCGTACGCCTATTATCGTATTTCGCGGCGATGAGCTAGTCGGCAGCGGCGTTATTAAAGAAATTACGGAGTTGTCCGTGAAGATCCGTGATGAGCGGTATATGCGGGCTGCTTGCCGCTTTGTTTACGTGAGATAAACAGAAACACTCGCTAAGCGGTTTCTGTTCCCTCCGGAGACTGAAGCATTAATCCGCGAAAAAAAGAGTACCAGCGTTAAGCCGATACCCTTCGTCTATCAGGCACTTCGTAGTTCATTTGCTTTCATCGTCAGCCGAAGGGCCGTAGAGGCCTGGCACTGGAATATCTAGCAGCCGCAAATATACCCCGAGCTGCGCACGGTGATGGACCATATGACTTAATCCAAAGGTGCGCAGCGCGATCGCCCGCGGTTGGCGCAGGATGACATGGTCACCGTGTCGTAAGGTCCATTCCTCCCCGAGTGTTTTCTCGTCGCATTCGCCTAATAGCTCTTCAAGCTTGACAAGGTTCTCGTCAAATTCCTTCAGTACGTCTTCGCGATTCTCCAAAGCTTCCCGGCGGTCCGGTAAAGTCGAGAGATCTAATTCAGCGGAA
Organism: Paenibacillus sp. 32352; assembly: GCF_002042965.1. Lineage (GTDB taxonomy): Bacteria > Bacillota > Bacilli > Paenibacillales > NBRC-103111 > Paenibacillus_S > Paenibacillus_S vulneris. The sequence continues at coordinate 49,818 of NZ_MZNT01000025.1, forward strand.
AGGAAAATCGCGATTTGCCAGTTCACCAGGTTGACCAAGTGCGTGGATAATCCGCCTAACGTCATTGATTTCATGTGGGGTTTCCAGTTCATATGCTCCTCAGGCAAGCGTTCAAGGATGCGGCGTGTAGCGGCAAGCTCTTGCTTGGCGTCTCCGATAATCAATTGTTTTATCATAGATTCTTCTCCTCCTTTAATAGGGTTAGCATACACTCGAAACGGCGGTATTGTAAATCTCTACAGGATGTTTCACTCTTCTTAATCCAAGTATAAAATCAATCCACTGACAAACCTTGTCAGTTAATGTGGAATTTACCCCAAGTATTTTCCCGTGATCGATAGCTCCGCATGGATGATCTGCGAAGGTGTGCCCTCGAATACCACCTGACCTCCCTTGCTTCCTCCTTCCGGTCCCATATCGATGATCCAATCTGCTTGACTGATCACTTCGAGATTGTGCTCGATGACGATCACCGTATTCCCGGCGTCAACGAGGCGGTTCATGATCCCCAGAAGATGACCGATATCTGACATATGCAGACCGGTCGTAGGCTCGTCCATCACATAGATGCTGCCCTTCTTATGCAGCTCGCTTGCCAGCTTGATGCGTTGACATTCCCCGCCCGAGAGCGTGCTGAGCGGCTGGCCGAGTGTAATATAATTTAGCCCCACATCACACATAGCCTGGAGCTTGCGTACAACCTCTTTTAGCTGAAAAAATTCCAATGCCTGCTCTACCGTCATCTCCAGCACATCTGCAATTGACTTGCCGTCTAGTTTATATGCAAGCACCTCTTCCTTGAAACGTCTGCCTCCGCATACTTCACAAGGCAGCTTCACACTGTCTAGGTATGCCAGGTCTGTATAGACAACTCCCAGCCCTTGGCAATTCTCACAGGCTCCCTTGGAGTTGAAGCTGAATAAGCCTTGGCTGACCTTGTTCGCGGAAGCAAACGCCTTGCGCACATCATCCATAATGCCTGTATAAGTTGCGGGATTCGAGCGGGTTGACACTCCTACCGCCGATTGATCGATGACGATCGCATCCGGATGCTGACCAAGGAATACCTCGTTAATCAGTGTACTCTTGCCCGAGCCGGCGATACCCGTCACTACGGTAAGCACTCCGGTTGGAATATCCACACTCACGTTCCGAAGGTTGTGAAGTGTGGCTTTTTTGATAATCAGCTTGCCGGATGGCTTCCTGCAGTTGTGCTTCAGCTGGAGCGGCCGCTTCATATGGGTGCCTGTCAGTGTACCTGACTCCAGCAGGCCTTGAAAGCTTCCTTCATATACGATGGAGCCGCCGCGGCTGCCGGCGTGAGGGCCGACGTCGACGATATGATCGGCCGCCTTAATCACATCGGGATCATGCTCGACAACAATCACAGTATTGCCCTTGTCTCGCAGCTTCAGAAGCAATTCGTTTAACCGGTGTACATCACGCGGGTGCAGGCCAACGCTCGGTTCATCGAAGATATAAGTGACATCCACCAGACTGCCGCTCAAATGCTTCACCATCTTGACGCGCTGCGACTCGCCGCCGGACAATGTATCTGTCTCACGGTCCAGCGTTAAGTAATCAAGTCCGATATCAACCAGATGCTGCAGCCGCTCTGATAGCGACTTGACGATTGGAGCGGCGATCGCGTCGTCAATCTCCTTAATGACGCGGATCAGATCCCCGACCTCCATGGAGGACAGCTCCGCAATATTGTATCCATTGATTCTGCAATTGAGCGCGGCCTGACTGAGTCTCGCACCGTGGCAGCTGGGGCAGATGCCCTCGGTGATGAACGGCGTAACCGTTTGTTGTGTCCGCTCGGACATCGTCTTTACATCACGTTTGATATACTTATTAGTAAACTTCTCGATGCAGCCTTCCACCGTAATGTTCATCGTCTTACCGCCGAACTGTGTCGCCACTTTCTTTGCCTTGCCGTACAGCAGTTGGTCCAGCTCCTCCTCCGGATAATCACTCAGCTTTTTGTCGGGATCGAAGGGCCCTGATTGCACAAGCATCGTCAAATCCAAGCTATCTACCGAATAACCGGGGAGCAAGATCGCTCCTTCATTCAATGACCTTGACATGTCAACGGCCTTGCTCATATCGATGCGCAAGCTGCGGCCAATCCCGTTGCACATGGGACACATGCCTTGCGGATCGTTAAACGAGAACATATGCGCTTGTCCAACATAGGGCTGACCGACTCGGGAGAAGAGCAGACGGAGAATAGGAGAGATATCGGTTATTGTGCCCATCGTGGAATGAGAGCCGCCCCCCAACCGCTTCTGATCCACGATAACAGCCATGCTCAGGTTCTCAATCGCGTCTGCATCCGGTTGCGGAAAACGCGGCAAAAAGTTGCGGACGAACATGCTGAAGTTTTCATTCAGCAGTCTTTGGGATTCGGCGGCAATAGTATCGAATACGATCGATGACTTACCGGAACCAGAAACCCCGGTAAAAATGGTAATCTTCCGTTTGGGAATGCGTAAGGACACATTCTTGAGATTGTTTTCCCTCGCTCCTGAGATTATGATGTACTCCTGATCAGCTGTGCTCATGATTCACGCCCTTCCAATATGTTCACTTTTACTTCTATTCACATTGTATCATTCATCGTGTACAGATACTTAAGGTCTGTCCATTTTTTACAACTGGATGATTAAGCTGCACACCCCCTCACGTTCTCTATCTTCAATGGATTCACTATTTTGCCCAAAATGACAATTGTCCGAAGCAGACATAAACCCGCCTGCATTTTCTCATGCAGCCGGTTTATGATGATCAGGGTTTATTGCTCCAAAACCTTTTCAAGCTCGCCGCACCATTTTCCCCAGCCATACTTGGCGCCTTCAAGTCCTTGAACATTGGCGAATCCGGTTTGATCGAGATGAAGGTTTACCTTTCCGTTCCCTAAATCCTGAAGTGTCCAGGTGACCGTGTGTTTCTCCCCTCCGCTGGCCCAAGTATAGGACAAACGGTTTGGTGCTTCCACGATAAGCACTTCGCCGTCAATAATTCCATTCCACCATTCAGTCGGCTGAGTGCGAAACTGAAAACGGTGTCCTACGATAGGTTTAAAATCATTTTCCATTGCCTGACCTGAGTGGATATTGACCACCCATTTGGCAAGCTTGCTTGAATCGGTTAAAGCGGACCAAAGCTTCTCGATCGTTGTCGTGTATTGAAAATCTAACGCTAATGCTAAACTCATTCCTCTTCCTCCTCTAATAGTTGGTTTAAACGAAGCATATTCATACTCCAGAACCTGCTGTAAAAAGCGACCCAATCTTGAATTTCTCTGAGTGGAGCGGCATTAAGCCTAAATCGTGTTTCTCTGCCGACTTTTCGGTCATGTACCAATCCGGCTTCTTTCAGGATGGTCAAATGCTTGGATACCGCGGTACGACCCATTTGAAAATGCGACGTTAATTCGTGAAGCGGGATCTCCCCGGCCTCTGCAATTAATCGAATGAGCTGGCGCCTGGTTGGATCTGCAATCGCGTCAAACACATCCCGCGAATGGTTGTTATCGCTCATAGCACCCCCTCCAAAATCGTATTTTCTGTGTAGTAATCAATGGTAGATACAAAGGGATAGCCGTTTTACTTCACCTCCCATTAAAGTATTCGGCTCTTCGGACGCAGAGCCCACGAGGCAATATTTAAGGCAGCATATGAAAGCGGGAGGATAATATGAAACCCGTAATCACCATAGTCGCTAGCAAATACATGAGATAAAGCCGCACCCGTCATGAGAAAGAAGATACCTGCATGAACCCATTCTTTAAGCCGAGGAAAACTTGGCACGACAAGACCGATGGCTCCAAGCACTTTCCAGACCCCAAGAATGGTCAAAATGTATAAAGGGTAACCAAGACTCGTCACTAGCTCGATGTTACCTCCATATTGCATCAATTGTCCGATACCGCTTAACATAACAGCTGCAGCAAGCAATAAGGTGACTGACCAGTAAGCAATTATTTTTCCTCGGGGCTGGGTTTCTACTCTCACCGTTGTTTGCGCACCGATAACATTACTCATTTGTATCCTCCTCCAAATGATTTTCAATTGAAACGGGTTCAGGCTTCAAGCTTTTCAAATGACAAACTGCCAATTGGACACCATTTAGTGACGCTTTAATTATATGACACCATTTGGTGTCGTGTCAATAGCGTTTATAAATGAGGATTTTTATAACAAAAAAATAACCCAATCCCCAGAAAAAAGCGCTTCTGAAGAATCGGGTTTCATTGGTACTATCAAGCTTTTTGAAAGAATACGCGAAGAGTCTGCTGATAAGCCTCGGGAGCTCTGGCACAGTGTTCGATCCGTACACCACGGTTCGCCGGATGTGACAAGCGCACTGCCATCTTCATGGCGCTTTCCGTCATAATCGAGGGAGTAGATTTTAAAATTTTACTTAGCTCCTGCAGACATTTTCTTCAATTTCTTACCTTGTACAGCTAGTCCGCAAGCTGAGCATGTTAAATGGCCTTCCGGCTGTAGAACGCTTATTTTATTATTGGCCTTATCTATGGACTTATTATTTCCTAAGTGGCACGTTTTTAATTTATGTAATTTAATTTAGGCACCTACCCTAATATTCGGGGATTATTTCGTTTGACCGACAAAATGAATTCCGGTTGGGAATCCTTAAATCAATAAAAGAAGCTAAGAGCAAAAAACACCCACTTTGTGAGTGCTTGAATTTGCTTTGCGATGTTCTAGTCTACCTAGGCCCTTCTGGTAAAACACCATCGATCTGCATGGCTTAAGGGTCGTGTTCGGTATAGGTACACTTGATTCCCTTATCTCCATCATCACGTTTTGCTGGCTTCGAAAAAAGCTGATCTCCATCCTTTTGGGGTTACCCATCATATAATTGCAAATTTCGCCTGCTTGATTTACTTAATTGCTATGTAAATCTCAATTTCCCCATTGGGATAATATTTCTCAAAATCGTATGTGTACGCTCTTTTCAAGGTACCAGAATTCTCACGTTCCCATATTTTCTTCCAAGTGTTTATAACTCCTTGTTCTTCTGCTGAATCCACATTAAAAATTTCATATTCAGCGTTATCTGGTATTTCAATTGAAGATTCACTTGTGCTATCTTCAAAACCAACACTTAAAGTATAGTCCCCTTTATAGTCACTCTCGTAATCATGATAGACACCATAGAAAATAATATCTCGATTAGTCAGACTATTAAAAGCTTCTTCCCACAGTCCTGTAATCTTTTGCAATAAAAGATCATCATTAAAATTATTAGTTCGCACACCATTAATAATTGTTAATTTCATAAGTTTTCTTTCCTCCGGCTTTTTGGGTCAATAATTACACATTAAATTTAAACAGACGCAAACTGTGGTAAGTTTCTGCCAATTCAAGCATCATTTACGAATGTTTGTTCCTATTTTATTATATCAAGAATTTGGAAGAGTATCAAACAAGATTATTCTTTAACAAAGCTAAATAATTGCAAAAATATGTGCTATAAATTAGAGTAACAAATTTTAATGAAGGCAGCGGCATGCGAACCTGACCCAATAAGAACGCACCTTTCATTCTTTTCTGTAGACAGCTGTGGGCATGAAGCAGCAAACAAAACATTAAGGATATGCTCCTATCCTCACTTTAATTTGAAATGAGGGAAACACTTTACCTATTAAAATTAGCAGTACACCGTTGGCGGATATTGTGTTAACGAGCAGCAATGTTAAACTAGATTTGACTGCCTTTATTGGAAACAAAACTACTTGAAAAATAGGAGGCACGAAAGTGGAAGAAAGGGAAGCAAGTCGCGATTGTATTTTCTGTAAAGTTGTTAAAGGTGAGGCCAAATCTTGGAAGGTTTATGAAGATGAGAATGTTTATGCTTTCCTAGATATTAATCCAGTAAGTGAGTACCATACATTAGTTATTCCCAAAAAGCATTACTCAGATATTTTTGATACCCCCGAGGACGAAATGAAAAATGTAATATCCGTGGTTAAAAAGTTGGCTTCATTGTATAACACAAAATTAGGAATTAAGAATGTCCAGATAATCAATAGCTCAGGAACAGAAGCGCAACAGGATATTTTCCACATTCATTTTCATATTGTCCCTAGAAGAGAAGGAGACGATCAGGATATTAAATGGAAAACCCATAAAGAATGGCGAGCAAGGTTTGATGAGTTGCTTTCACAATTATCGTAACTGCAATTCGATAGTTTCCAAGCTATCGTTTATCATTGCGGTTTTGATTAAACAACAATAAAAATATAACAGAGTATAAAGTAAAAAAGCCTTGAGACGTAAAAATCCTAAGGCTTTATCCATTGCTTGGCGACGTTCTACTCTCCCAGGACCCTTCGGTCCAAGTACCATCGACGCTGGAAGGCTTAACGTTCGTGTT
>NZ_MZNT01000026.1 GCF_002042965.1 Paenibacillus sp. 32352
TGCGGAAGTGGCTCAGCGGTAGAGCATCGCCTTGCCAAGGCGAGGGTCGCGGGTTCGATTCCCGTCTTCCGCTCCATAATGAGGCGCCATAGCCAAGTGGTAAGGCAGAGCTCTGCAAAAGCTTTACCCCCAGTTCGAGTCTGGGTGGCGCCTCCATTCTTTTACGCCGGAGTGGCGGAATCGGCAGACGCACAGGACTTAAAATCCTGCGGTAGGTGACTACCGTACCAGTTCAAGTCTGGTCTTCGGCACCAGCTATAATTTCATATATGTGCCCTTAGCTCAGCTGGATAGAGCGTTTGACTACGAATCAAAAGGTCGGGAGTTCGAATCTCTCAGGGCACGCCATACTAGCCGGTGTGGCGGAATTGGCAGACGCGCGCGACTCAAAATCGTGAGGGAAACCGTGGGGGTTCGAGTCCCTTCACCGGCATATAAAAAGACCATTAGATATTGTATCTGATGGTCTTTTTATATTTTTAAAATACGAGAAATCTTCAATGCAGTTCGTCATTCCTCTACAGACGTGCAAAGTACTGATTCAAGGAGTCTAGAATTTCCTCGCAGTATGCTTTTTCCTCTTCCGTATTCGCCGCGCTACTATCTTCCTTTTGAATTTGCTCGAAACGTTGGACAAGGGCATCCGTAACAAATTCAGCACTAGCGCCATAATGCTTGATAATAGCGAATAACCCGTCCAGGTTCGTATGGTTATCAATAATTTCTGATAGATGGCTCATGTCAGCTTTCTCCTCCTTGACGCATTAATCCAGGCTTATTTATTGTTGGCGGCTGATCTTTATTTTATGTAAGTATAGTACCGCTTGTTTAGGCTTATTCTATACATACCAACAACAGAAAGGAGAAGCGATATGGCAAGAAGAAGGAGCAACAACAGGTTATTGGTTCCTCAGGCTTCCCAAGGAATGGAGCAATTTAAAGGCGAAGTCATGCGTAGGGAAGGCTTCCCGGTGAATATGAATAAGCCGGAAGAGGTTAAATATGAGGTGGCCAAAACATTGGGCATTCCTCTTTCGGATGGTGGTAACGGACGTTTAACGACGGAGCAGGCGGGCAAGATTGGCGGCCGTATAGGAGGTTCCATGGTGAAAGAGATGATACGTATGGCACAGCAAAAGCTGCTGGACGATCGTAAGTAGCCGTTCCCGCTGGTCTTAAGCTTATAATAACAGCCTTCAGTTTCCTTATAGGAGTCTGAAGGCTGTTTTTTATGTGCAAAGTGATGGATTACAGCTGTTTAGATACTTTAAGCAGCTCTGGCAGTGTAACTAATCGATACCCCTTGGATTGAAGGGATTCGATGATCGTCGGAAGCGCTGAGACGGTACCTGAGAGGTTCTGGTTAGGCCCGCCACCGGAATGCTGCAAAATAATGGATCCGGCCCCGACATGATTTAAAACGTTGGCTGTCACCTCGGCCTGGCTCAGCTGCTTCCAATCACGGGAGTCGACATTCCAGTTCACGATTTTATAATGATGTTTGGATGCCCACAGCAATTGGCTTTCGGTTATTTCTCCGTAAGGAGGGCGGATGAGTCTCGGTGTGTAGCCGACGGCATTTTTAACGACTTTTTGCGTTTTGGCTATTTGATTTTGAAATTGCTCGTCCGTTAGCTTGGTTAACAAAGCATGATTATAGGTATGGTTGCCAATAACATGGCCTTCCCTATGCATTCGCTTAACAACGGACGGGTGCTTCTCGGCAAGCCGCCCGACTACAAAAAATGTCGCTTTGACATTATATTGTTTCAAGATATCCAAGACTTGAATCGTATACCGGGTATCAGGCGCGTCATCAAAGGTAAGTGCTACTTGCTTGGAATTCGGCGACCCTTTTAATAACAGGAGGTCAGGATACTTTTTGACAAGCTGGCTTAAGGTAAGACGATTTGCGGATACGGATTTTTTAGACGCGGTGGAAGCAGGAGCTCCCTCAGCTTGTTTTGGGATTTTTTTATTTATTTTTTGGGGTGCCGGTGTCGACTGCTGAGACGGCTGTTGGACCGGTTGCTGAGCTTGAGGCACAGGCTGGGCCTCCGGCGTAGGTGAGGGTGACTGCTGTACTGCCTTCTGCGGATCGGTGGCTGCTTTTGGCGGCACAGGCGTTGGAGCTGCGGATACCGAGAGCTTATGCGTCAAATCCGGTTGATTCTGCAGAGGATCGGAAGTATGTACGATCGGATTGGGAACCGATTTCTCCTCCTGAACCATACATCCCGATAAACACAAAGAAGCTATGGATACAAATAAGGTCGTTTTGAACAAAACTGGTTTCATATAGGCTCCCCCTTGCACAAAGTTGCCGTTAGTTTTCGCGAAAGGGGGAGAGATTATCCTCAGCAAGAAATTCCGTTTATGCTCCCGTTATATTCCTTCCCATATCATTTTGATGGCGACGATAAAGAAAGTAACTCGCAGGACCCATAGCAGCTTTTTGCTGCTGAGCTTGCTTGCGATCTTGGCCCCGAGCCAACCGCCAATCAGCGCGCTTGGTGCTAGACCCAGCACCATCCAGCCGTCAATTTCCCCCAAGCTTAGATGAGTGAAGGAGCCCATAATAGAGGATAGGAAAATGACGAACATGGAAGTGGCAGTGGCTATATGCGGCGGATAACGGAAAATAATGACCATTGCCGGTACGAACAAGGAGCCCCCTCCAATACCGAACAGGCCGGAGATAAAGCCGACAGCCAATCCGATAATCAGAGCAGGGACGATCCCGTAGCCATATTCATGGACCTGGCCCTGAGAGTCGGTAAACGACCTTTGAATGCGCCAGCGGATATTCAATGGCTTCATATAGTCTCGCAAGACAAGGAGAGTAGCCATGCAAAGCATGAAGATGCCAAAGCTTAGCTGAAACGATTTGGCGTCAACAAATTGGGTCGTATAGGAGCCAAGCATGGCACCGGGACCGCAGGTAATGAAATACAGCCAGCCGCTTTTGAAATCCACCCGTTTCTGTTTGAAAAAGGTCAAGGTCGAGGAGAATGCTGTGAAAATAAGGACGGCCAACGAAGTCCCTACAGCCGTTGCGACCGATATGGGCTGGCCAACAAAAACAGGACCCAGGTACACCAGAGCCGGGACGATAATTACGCCCCCGCCCAAGCCTACCAGGCTCCCGAATGTAGCTGCAAGCAAGCCTACAGCAGTGTAAAATAAGATTTCCATCATTAATCTTCTCCCGCATTTATGTTTTGTGTCCTTAATTGTACCATACAAGAGAAGATGGGCTGTATATATCTTTATAATGAAGTCACAATCTGAGGTTTATTAGGTAAATAATGAATGGAGCGAATAAATCGAACGGTCTTGGTTCGGGCACGCATAACGATGGAATGAGTCTCCGCACGCTGATTGGACAAATATTGAACACCGCCAAGAAATTCTCCAGGGGTAATGCCTGTAGCCGCAAAAATAACATCCTCTGTACCGACCATATCCTTCATGGTCAACAGCTTTAAAGGATCGTCCATTCCCATATCAAGACAACGCTTGAACTCTTCATCGTTAGACGGCATGAGTCTTCCCTGAAGCTCTCCACCGAGGCAGCAAAGGGCAGCAGCAGCCAGAACGCCTTCTGGAGCGCCTCCGGAGCCTACATATAGATCAATGCCGGACTCGGACAAAGCCGGGGCCATAGCACCGGCTACATCGCCATCGCTAAGCAGCTTGATACGTACTCCGACGCGGCGAAGAGTTTGAATCATTTCTTGATGGCGTTCCCGATCGAGAATCATGACGGTCAGGTTGCTTAAAGGCTTATCCAGATGTTCGGCCGCTTTTTGAAGCGTCAGTTCAAGCGGATCGCTAAGATGCAGCTTCCCTGCCAATGCCGGACCTACGGCCAGCTTTTCCATATACATGTCGGGGGCATGCAGCAAGCAGCCTTTATTTGCAATAGCAATTACCGCCAAGGCATTATTCAGCCCTTTGGCCACAAGCTCCGTGCCCTCCAGCGGATCGACCGCAACGTCGACCTCCGGGCCCTGACCGTTACCGACCTTCTCACCGATATACAGCATAGGGGCTTCATCCATCTCGCCTTCCCCAATGACGACCGTGCCTTGAACGGAAACGGAATCGAACATCGTCCGCATGGCGGAGGTAGCAGCTCCGTCCGCTTGAATTTTGTCGCCGCGGCCCATCCATTGTGCTGCAGACAAGGCTGCAAGCTCGGTGACGCGAACAATTTCCAGTGCCAGTTCTCTTTCCATGTACATAGCCCCCAAATCCGATTTTTTTTCTAGCGTATCATCTGTAGTTTAAATAGGATACAATGATTGATAAATATAGTATAATAATTAGTGATAAAACGTGCAATATATTTTCTTTTTTGCTTAACCATTCGGTCGTTTTGAGCTTATTATGAGATATAAATGTATTTATATATAAGTTCAGCTCAATATTTGGTACAATGCATGTAATATGACATGCTCGAAATGAAGACAGGAGGTTATGAACATCGAACTGACAGCCCGCCAATTACAAATCGTAGAATTGGTTAAACAGCATGCGCCGATTACGGGCGAGCAGATAGCGGAAATGCTTGGACTAAGCCGGCCTACCCTCCGCTCCGACTTGGCATTGCTTGTTATGCTCGGTTACGTCGATGCGAAGCCAAAAGTAGGTTATTCTCCGGGCTCCGCAATGTCCTCGGGAAGTCAGGCTTCCCGCAGGCTTCAGTCACTAAAAGTAAAAGATGTACAGTCCATGCCCGTCATCGTAAGGGAGAATGCGTCCGTTCATGATGCGGTCGTCTCGCTTTTTATGGAAAATGTGGGGAGCTTGATCGTCGTCGACGAGGAAAGCTGTTTATCCGGCGTCATTTCCCGAAAAGACTTGTTAAAGTTTACACTTGGCAATACCGCCGCCGCATCCATGCCGGTTAGTATGGTCATGACCCGGGAGCCGAACGTGGTTCACGTTAGCCCCGAAGATACGGTGATTGACGCAGCCCGTAAAATGATTCTCCATCAGGTGGATAGCCTTCCGGTGGTTGTTAAATCCAAGCAGGATACGACGCATGGCCGGTCCAGATGGGATGTAGTAGGCCGGGTCACCAAAACGATCATGACGCAGCTGCTGCTGGAGCTGGCGACCGAGCCGTGAGGATACGGAAAATGGATGGAAACGTGTGAGACAATAATAAAGGAGAAGAACCGGATGATGAAAGACGACCAGCATTATGAGATCACGATTTGCTCCGACTCGGTTGGGGAGACCGCTGAAGCGGTAGTCAAGGCGACCATGCGGCAATTTGATGCCCAGCAGGTTAAGACCAAGCGAATCGGTCACATAAAACATGAGGATGAAATTCGCGCGATTATGGAGGAGGCTGCCAAACGCGGCGGCTTTGTCGCTTATACGCTCGTTCAGCCGGAGCTTCGCGAAATGATGAGGGAGGAAGCGATCCGCCTGGGAGTTCGTGCCGTAGATATCATGGGGCCGATGATGCAGGCGTTCATCGATACGTTCAACGATTCTCCCAAGCGTAAGCCGGGACTGCTGCATGAGCTGGATGACGACTATTTCAAACGGGTGGATGCGATTGAGTTTGCCGTAAAATGCGATGACGGCAGAGACACGAGCTCCCTGTTAAAGGCGGATATCGTCCTGATTGGCGTTTCACGCACGTCGAAGACGCCGCTCAGCATCTTTTTGGCGCATAAGGGACTCAAAGTATCCAACCTGCCGCTTGTGCCTGAAGTAAAGCCGCCTAAGGAGCTATTCCTGCTGCCGGGCAACCGGATTGTCGGCCTTATTATGGATGCGGACAAGCTGTTGAAGATCCGTACGGAACGTCTGAGAGCCGTCGGTCTGCCGTTTGGGGCAAAATATGCGGCGATGGAGCGTATTATGGAAGAACTGGATTATGCGCAAAAGCTGATGAAACAGGTAGGGTGCCCGATCATCAATGTAACCGATAAGGCGATCGAGGAGACGGCGGGCATCATTATGAGTTATAAACAATAAAAAAACTCGAATATCCAAAGGAAAGCATGCAGCATACGCCGATGGCGCAGGTTCATGCTTTTTTCGTTATTTTGCCATGGAGACTTGCCGGACCTCTTAGATGCCGGAGAGCGATATGCTACAATAGGAAAATAGAAGTAAAAAAGGAGCCGGATGCGTCTCTAAATAAGGAGAGTGCGAAGATGGATGCTTGGAGAAGCTGGTTGAAGGAACCGTTCGGAAAAAAGCTGAAACGGCTTCATGCCTGGAATGCATGGCTGATCGTGTTACTGGCCATAACGGGGATTATCCTGTATATTCCCTCGATCCGGGGAGATTTGGGAGCTTTTCGAGTATTTCTTAAGCAGTTACATATTGGGTTAGGCCTTCTATCCATCGTTATTATTTTGATGTATTTGCGCCATATTCCAAAACATTGGAAGCAAATCTCGCAAAAAATAAATCAGCGCTGGAATTTATTCATCGTACTCCTTTTGCTTGCCGGATGGAGTGTGACGGGGATCCTGCTGTGGCAGTTCCGAAGCCTCTCTCCTGTATGGAGCAATACGGCGCTTGTTCTGCATGACCTGTTTACATGGATAGGCATTCCCTATGCAATCTATCACTCCATCTCAAGGAGCCGGTGGTTGAAGGCAATGAAGCGCGAGGAGAAGCGGGAGGCCATCAGCGCGAACTTGCAAGACGGAGCAGCTTCCACGGGAACGGGGAGTGCTGGAGCCGCGGCGGATGATCCTCAGGAGCGAATCCGATATTGGCAGAAGGCGCCCATTTCACGCTCCGCTTTTATCCGATGGCTTGTCGGTTTGGCCGTTGTATTCGGGGTAGGACCGTCCTTTTACCGTTGGATCAAGACCGCAGCGGATAACGAAGGAACGGAGCTGGAGAAGCTGGCAGGAGAGGATGCGAATCGGATGCTCCCGGTGCCGGAGGCACTGCCTGAATCGAATCCTCCGCTTGGAGGCGGCGGCCAAGGCCAATTCAGAATCTATACCGTCACAGAAATCCCCGCCTTCTCTAGCGATCATTGGAGCTTCACGGTAGCGGGATTAGTGGAGAAGCCCCAATCCTGGAGCTGGGAAGAGCTTCTGAAGCTTAAGCGGAAAGTGCAGGTCAGCGATTTTCACTGTGTAACCGGCTGGTCCGTCTATAAAGTTACCTGGGAAGGCATCCCTCTGTCCCAGCTGCTCGACATGGTGAATGTCAAGAGCACGGGGCGCTTTGTGAAAATGTATTCGGGAGACAAAGTATACACGGATTGCCTGTCATTGGAGCAGGCGCGCATGGAGGATGTCATGGTAGCCGTGCTTATGGACGGAAAGCCGATTCCACAAAAGCTGGGAGGCCCGGTTCGCCTGATTGTTCCACAAATGTATGCTTATAAATCGGTAAAATGGCTCCAGGCTATCGAGCTGATCGATAAGGAGCATATGGGTTATTGGGAGGTACGCGGTTATGACAATGACGCCTGGGTCAGCAAAAATAGACTATCCTGAGCATGCTTAGCTTTTCTCTGACGCTGCCGTAGTCCCCAACCCGTTGACCGGTTCTTTGGGCTTGCCCCATTTCTTACGGACAAGGGCAATCATGAGCAGCAGAACGGGAATGACCACCTGAATGGTGGTATAGAAGAAAACAAGGGATGTTGACAGCATATGGTTCAACACTTCCCGGCTGGAAGCGACCCACTTGCTGTATACAACCAGCATATAGCCGACTGTAAAGACAATCGAACGGTAGCCCGGCAGCTGAAACCACTGGCTGACCATTAAGACCAGCACATAATAGACAAGTGAAATTTTGATAAACATCGCGAGCACCCAGACGGCCATAGCCGTGGCTTCCAAATGCTCCAGGAAGTCAGCCAGGCTGATGTAACGAGCTGCCAGCATAACAGGATAGCTGAAGCTGCCAACAATGTCTCCAAGCAGCAGTAAGCTGATGATGCCGCAAAGCACCATAGATATCATAACAGCCAATACGGAAATCATCCCCCACTTCAAGCCTTTTTCGCGGTCGGACAAAAAGGGGATCAGCAGAGCAACATCGAAAAATTCGCTGAACCAGGTTTGTGTCGGGACAGCCGCCTTGAGGGAAGGCGTAATGCCGTGTTCAAATATAGGCAGCATATTCTTCGCATCAAGGTCCGGCATGGCCAAGGAAAAAATAAGAAATAGCAGAATGACCACGATCGGGACGAAGAATTGAGCCACCCGGCCCAGCACTTCCAGTCCGCTGCGAACGGCAAACGCGCATACGATGACCATGCTGCTCATGACGACGATGATCGGGGTCTGCCGCAAAAAGGCGTCCATGATAAATTCGCCGTACTCTCTAATCATGATTCCGACATTGATGAAGTAAAAGACGATATAGATGAATCCCAGCAGCTTTCCCATGGTGATCCCGAGGATGGAGACGCTGTATTCCATGAAGGTTTGACCCGGATATAGCTTGTGAAGCCGAAACAGGACATAAACGAGCAGGAAGCCGACCAACGAAGCCCAAATAGGGGCTATCCATAAATCTTTATCTGCGTATTTAGCGGTAATAGAGGGAACGGAGAGTAGGGATGTGGATATGATGGTAGGATACATGACGATCGCCATCTGGAATGAGGAGATTCTCCCCTTCTCAATCATGCTGCAAGCCCCTCCATAAAATATATTCTTCTTCCTATTTTATCCCTACCTGAGTGGCATTAAACGGGAACCGTGAAGGAATGTATAGCGATGAGAAGCATTTTCATTTATAGTAGTAAGAAAATATTTGTTTTTGAGGCATAAGGGTTGGCACGGAGAGGAGATTTACGGTATGCAGCTGTTGTCGTTAAATGTAGGAAAACCTATTGTGATCGAATATATGGGGAAGCCGCTGGAGACTGGTATTTACAAGAAGCCCGTAGAGGGCCCTGTCTATTTGTCATCTATTCAGCTTCAGGGCGACGGACAGGCGGATCTGATTAACCACGGCGGGAAGGATAAGGCGGTCTGCGTTTATTGTTCGGAGCATTTTGATTTTTGGAGTCAAAAGCTGGGACGTCCCTTGTCCTTCGGGGCTTTCGGCGAAAATTTCACCGTCTCCGGGATGGTCGAGTCCGAGGTCCATATCGGCGACATCTTCGAGGTAGGAGAGGCGCTTGTGCAAATCAGCCAGCCGAGACAACCTTGCTTTAAGCTAGGCAAAAAATACGATGAGCCGGAGCTGCCACTGATGTTTCAAAATACAGGCTACACGGGCTACTACTTTCGCGTTCTGAAGGAGGGGCTTGTCGAGAAAGGTCAAAGAATTAAGCTTGTCGACCGCCATTCATCAGCCGTGACGATAATGGAAGCCAACCGTGTGAAATATCATGATAAAAGCGATTGGGCCAGGATTCGAGCCTTGTTGGAAATCGATGCTTTATCGGAGAGCTGGAGAGCATCTTTCCAAAAAAGACTGGACTCGGCAGAAGGCTAGGCAGGACGCCAATCAGTTATGATGGAGGGATGCCTTTGGACGGGAGGAAGAAGAGGCTGACGGGCGTTATATTGGCCGGCGGCCAGAACCGCCGGATGGGCGGTCAGCCGAAAGCAATGCTTAAGCTTCAGGGGCGGTCCTTTGTAGAGCGTCAGCTTGATGAGCTGGGCAAGGTATGCGGAGAGATTCTGATCATCGCGAACGATACCGCCCCATTCGAGAAGCTGGTTCAGGAAGCGGATTCCGGCAGCATCCGGATTGTTCCCGACCAGCATCCGGGCATGGGCCCGCTCGCCGGCATGCAAGCTGCGATACAGTCGGCACAGGGCGAGGCGATGTGGGTTGTCGCTTGTGACATGCCTCATGTTTCCGGTGCAGCTGCCAGTGCTATGATGGAGGAGCTGGACCTAGCGGAACAGCATTGGGATGCCGTCGTACCTGTGCTGCATGGCAAAATCCAACCTCTTCATGCGGTTTACCGGATAAGGAGCTGCAGAGAAATCGTTGACGACATGCTCGAAACCGCTCAATATAAGGTTATGGAATTGCTGCAACGGCTGCATTACAGGGAAACGGACGAACATTTTTTCGCGAGAAAGGGCATAGCTGCCGATTTTGCGTTAAATATCAACGAACCGGCCCAATATGAACAGCTTCTAAGATTAAGAACAGACACATATTAAGTTTAACTCGGAAAGCGGAGGTGAGCTGAGATGTCCGTCATTTTAACGGATCGTTTCGGACGTGTTCACGATTATTTACGCATTTCGGTCACGGATCGTTGTAATCTTCGGTGTGTCTACTGCATGCCTGAGGAAGGAATGCAGTTCGAGCCGGATGAACGGCTGCTCACCTTTGATGAAATTGTCGAGGTTGTACGCGTACTGGCGGCTCTTGGGCTGAGAAAGCTTCGCATTACCGGGGGGGAACCGCTCGTTAGAAAAAATATCGAGCAGCTCATTGCCAGATTATCCGCCATTGACGGCATTGAGGATATTGCTTTGACGACGAACGGAATCTTCTTTGCCTCTAAAGCCGAGCAGCTTCGCGCCGCAGGCTTGACACGGATCAATATCAGCCTGGATTCGCTCAGGTCGGATCGTTTCTCGTTAATCACCCGCGGCGGGGATATCAAGCGGGTATTGGAAGCGATAGATGCAGCTTATCGCGTAGGACTGGACCCTATCAAGCTGAATGTTGTATTGATGAAGGGGTTGAATGACGACGAGATTGACGATTTCTTGCAGATGACTATCGATCGGAAAATCCAGGTTCGATTTATTGAATATATGCCTATAGGCCATGACGATGAGGGATGGAAAAGCAAATATGTTCCGTTAAGCACGGTCACCGACCGTTGTGCGGCACGAGGCTGGCCGGTACAGCCTTATGGTGAAATCTACGGCAACGGGCCGTCTCAAAACTTTAAAATTGAGGGGGCATTAGGTACGTTTGGCCTGATCCATCCGGTGAGCGATCATTTCTGCGAGACGTGCAATCGTCTCCGTCTTACCTCGGATGGGAATATTAAGCCTTGTCTGTATTGGTCCGATGAATTTAATGTGAGAAGATACATCGGCGACGATCAAGCTCTGGCAGATCTATTCCTCAAAGCGTTGAATGTGAAGCCTGAAAGCCATGAAATGGCCAAAGCGCTGCTCAATGAACAGCAAAGCCACATTCCTACGCTGCGAAGAATGTCGCAGATAGGAGGGTAAAGCCGACGTGTCCGGATTAAGGTTCCACCGAAAAGCAATTTCCGTTCTCGAGGCCCAACAGGCTGTACTTCAATGGGTCAAACATCTGGAAATCGAGGAAGTGCCCTTGGCCCAGAGCTTCGGGCGGCGACTGGCCGCAGCTGTATCGGCGGAGCAGCCGATACCGCACTTTCGACGTTCGGGTGTAGACGGTTATGCCGTCCATGCCTCCGATAGTACGGAGGCTTCCCCGGACAACCCGATAGCGTTGGAGGTCGTAGAACGAATATTTAGCGGCGACGTGCCCGAAAGGAGCGTTCTGCCGGGCCAGGCCGCCCGAATTATGACGGGTGCCGTGGTCCCGGAAGGGGCCGATGCCGTGATTATGCTCGAGATGACGGAGGCACGGGAACAGCAGGTTCACCTACGCAAAAGGATGATGGAGGGGGAGAATATCACCCCGGTAGGACAAGAGGTATCGCAGGGGACATTGCTTTTGCATGCAGGTCAAGCAATAGGAGCGGGAGAGACCGCCGTATTGGCCTCCTTCGGCTACTCCAGCGTCCCCGTCTTCCGCAAGCCTCGAGTGGCGATATTCTCTACGGGCTCGGAGCTGCTGGATGTGGACATGCCGCTTGAACCTGGCAAAATCCGCAACAGCAATAGCTATATGCTGGCCTATCAAGTTCGGGAGGCAGGCGGAGAGCCTTTCATTATGCCGATTATGCCAGATGATCCGGCGATAGTCGAACGAGAGCTCCTGGCCCTGGCGGATCAGGTTGATTTGATTCTGACGACAGGCGGAGTCTCGGTTGGCGATAAGGATGTGTTGGTGGATCTGTTTGAACGATGGGATGGGCAGCTGCTTTTTAACAAAGTAGCTATGCGGCCCGGAAGTCCGACTTCTGCCGGTGTATGGAGGAATAAGCTGCTGTTAGCTCTTTCCGGGAATCCCGGAGCGTGCTTTGTCGGATTCGAGCTTTTTGCCCGGCCGTTCCTGCGCGGTTTATTGGGCTGCACGTCCCTATATCATCATGAAATAGAGGCCAGACTGATGACGGACTATTCCAAAGGCTCCGCATATCCGCGCTATGTCCGCGGCTCTCTGGAGCTGCGTAAGGGAATGATCGGAGTTCGGCCGGCAGGCCAAGACAAATCCAGCATTATGGTATCCATCAAGGATACGGATTGCTTGATCTGTATTCCAGCCGGGGGAAGAGGCGCAGCGGAAGGGGAAAAGGTAAAGGTCCTTATGCTTGCCGGGAAACCGATCATAGGTTAATAAGTGGATCAAAAGGGAAACCCCCGATAAAGTGCGACGGCACCTTATCGGGGGTTTGTTTGTTGAGACAGAAGGGATGTTCAGCTGATTGCCTCTAGCGATCCGCCTGTTCTGGGTTCATTAATACAATACACCGCGAGTAACAATAACCAGCAGGATGAACAATACAAGGATAACACCTGTGCTTGTGAAAACTCCGCCAACACCGCTCATTCGACATCCCCCTTTCAGAAGACTTGATATACCATATGTCGTGGAGATGAATGCTGATTGGGTACTTTGCCCGTTTGTGGATAAAAAGGGCTTGTCTTATATAATTTCTCGATTCGACAAAGGATAACAAAAGAAAACGGAAAAAACCGGAAATAATACCTATTTTATGATAGTGTTTTCAGCCTCATAATGGTAATATGTCCATATACTGTACTCTGAATACATTAATGGAATCAACCATCATGAGAAAGAGGCTGATATTCAAAAAAGAATGGAACCGTATCAATGAACTGGGCTTAACGGAAGATAAGCATCTGGGGAAATTAGGGAAAACCATTGAAATGATCAGGGCGGTCACACTTGCCGAAAAATAAAGGGGGCCTGTTAACGACTTGAGTCATCTTTTGTTGAACGTGCTGATCATATGGGCATGTATCTTTTTGTATCAGGTGCTGTGGTTAGATAGGCTGAACCATAAAGCAAAGCTGGATAAGCCGGTGCTGACGGCGGTGCTTGTCATAGGATTGGCCGGCTGCATGTCGTTTCCCATGCATCTTTCGCAGAAGTTTGCATTCGATCTGAGAGGCGTCCTGCTGCTCATTGGTAATCTGTACGGCGGCATGCTTGCGGGCTGGGTACTAGGAGCAATTACCGTTATCATCTGCGCAATGCAGGGCGAGGGCGGGCTGTGGCCTGCGATCCTGTTCGCAATGATGGGATGGATGACCTTATCGTATACCGGTCGAACCTATCGGCTGCTGCCGTTTAGAAAAAGGCTGTGGATCGGGCCCATTCTTGCCGGGATTGTCGGAGAGCTGATGCTTTGCTTGACTTATTGGCTTGCGGCCGATACAGGCCTCTGGAGTATTCAAACGATCCGCCACATGCTTCTGTTCGGTTTACTTCAAGCGGCATGCGCGTTTTCGACTATTTATTTTATTGAGAAAATGCATGAAAATTCGATCGCGAAGGCGGAAATACAGCAGAAGGAGAAAATGCAGATGATAGGGGAGCTCGCTGCCTCGGTTGCCCATGAAATCCGCAATCCAATGACGGTGGTACGCGGGTTTATGCAGCTGATGAACTCTCACGGTGCTGCATTAAAGCGTTTTAATGATTACGCGCCGCTCATCCTCGAGGAGCTCGACAGAGCCGAGACTATTCTGAGCGACTACCTGTCCTTCGCCAAGCCACAGAATGCAGAGTGGGAGAAGCTGGAGTTAAGCGAGCAAATGTCCCATGCCATTGACGACGTGAAGCCCTATGCGAATATGAATCAGGTGGAAATAAGAACCTGTTGTCAAACCTCGCTCGCCATTTATTTCGATCGTAAAAAGCTAAGGCAGCTAATGGTCAATCTGCTTAAAAACGGGATAGAGGCTATGCCGGATGGCGGAAGGCTTCAGCTGGAGCTGTACCGGGAAAATGATCATGCCGTCATTCGCATTCTGGATGAAGGAATCGGCATGTCGGAGGAGGAATTAAAGCGGCTGGGGTCCCTCTTTTATTCCACCAAAACGAAGGGAACGGGAATAGGGATCATGATTTGCTATAAAATCATAGAAGCGGCTAATGGAATGCTTCAGCTGCAAAGCGAGAAGGGAAAAGGCACGACCGTTACAATTCGTCTGCCGTTATCGTTCCAAAAGAAGATGGAGGAAACGTCATGAAGCAATTTATTATTCGTCATATTCCCAAGGAGCAATTCGAGGACAGCTTGTCCTTATCGGAATTCGCATTTCAATACGAGGTCCCTAAGGAGGAACGCGCCAAAAAGCTATCACTATTAAAAGAAAAAGAATGCTGGGGAGCTTACGTGGAAGGAAATTTAGCCGCCCGTATGACCGTAATAGATCTGCACGTCTGGCTGTACGGCAAACGCTTCGCTATGGGCGGCATTGCGTCGGTAGCTACATGGCCGGAATACCGAAGAGGCGGCTTGGTATCCGCATTGCTATCCAATGCATTGAATGTAATGCGCGAGCAAGGACAGTCTCTTTCTTTCCTGCATCCGTTTCAATTCGCTTTTTACCGGAAGTTTGGGTGGGAGACCTATACGGAAACGAAAAAATACGAAATTCCGACTGCGCTTCTGCCCAAGCTTCCTCATCAACCGGGCCGGATCGTAAGGGTCCGCAGGGAAACTGAGCTCCTTAATGCCATTTATCAGCAATATGCTAAGGGATATAACGGTACGCTGGACCGTGACGAAGGCTGGTGGAATCACCGGATTCTCGATGGCAAAAAAGGGACTGTAGCGGTCTATTACGACGGCTCCGGCGAACCGTCCGGCTATGTTCATTACGAGGTAAAGCAGCAAATTTGCCGCATCCATGAGCTGGTCTATCTCCACCGGGAAGCCTGGAAAGGATTATGGCGCTTTATTGCTGATCACGACTCGATGATAGAGAAGGTGACGATAAGCGTCCCGGCAAATGATGCTATGTCCTTCCTATTGGACAATCCTCGTATCAAACAGGAAGTGATCCCTTATTTTATGGCTAGAATCGTCGATGTGAAGTCGTTTATGGAGCAGTTCCCGTTTGTGCCCGCGGCTTTAGAAAGCGACATCCGGAGGTTAAGACTCAGGATCTCGGATGCTCATGCGGAATGGAATGACGGGGAGTTTCTGCTGGAGCTTTCCCCGGACGGTGGAGTCCGTATAAATAAGGTGCAGGAAGCCGATTCCGGAGTACCTGCCGTGTCCTGTGGAATCGGAACGCTGGCTGCCATGTTCATGGGATATCAGCGGCCAACGTTCCTGCATGATGTCGACCATTTGGAAGGAGACCGGGAAGCGGTTGCGCTTTTGGAAGCGATCATTCCGGAGGGTCAGACATATTTGCCTGACTTTTTTTAGCCAATTCAAGCAGACCGTGCTGCTTCAAAAAGGAGTCCGGGTCGCTTGGACAATCGAATACGTATGGCTTGCCCTCACTGCTGAATACGAGCAGATGGGGGCTTTCTTTTTGTTCCGGGTCTACAAAAAGGTACAGGTCCGCGGCGTTCATCGTGAGCCAGCTGTGCTTCACGGGGAGGGGAGGCTGAAGCGGGATGTGCACGACGATGCCGGATTCGGCTTCGACACGCGCTCTTCCCGACAGTCTCTGTACCGCCTTCAGCCAGCTTGCCGCTTGCTCGCGGAAGGCAGACGTGTTGGGCAGCGTTGCAACGACCTGCTCCTTTTTCACATCAAAGACTTGAACGGGAGGCTGCGGCTCCGCATAAACGGAAGCAAAGGATAGCGTCCACAGCAGGCAGGCCAAGAGAAGGGTACGCGAAATAAGTGTAACGTGATGAATGAAAGCGCTTCGTCTTTTCACAAAGGATCTCTCCGTTCTCATAAGGTAGTAAACCTAGTATGACACAGAAAACGAGAGTTCATCCCTGCAGATTTCTCCCGGCGTTTTCGTGGCTTTGACTAAGGTCCGAAGGTCCCCCCGACTTTGGTCTAGGAGCAAAAACCGACGCAGGTCCGTTTTGGGAAAAGGCGAAAGAACCTAAAATAAAGACATGAACGAAACACAAAGACAACGAAAGGCGGTGAATACATAAATGAGACTAAATCGGCACAGCGGTTTGGCGCTTCTATTAATCTTCTTCGGAGCCATCATCCTGCTGAACAAGTTCGGCTTCCACACAGGTCACATTATGGGCTACGTATTCCCTCTAGCTCTCGTCGGGCTAGGCTGGTTGGGCATCAAAAACGGCCGTTCCATTATCGGTTGGATCTTGCTCGTATTCGGAGGGATGATTCTTCTCGGTAAATTGTCCGGATTGATTGCCATAGCGGTTGCTATCGGATTTATCTGCTACGGAGTTTGCATCTTAAAGAAAAAATCAGGCGACGCTTATTGATTATAGGATAGTGATGTGATCTTCCCCCAAACGGGGATGACAATTTGAAGGAAAAGGTGGTTAGGGCATGAGTTTAGGCAAAAGATTCAGAGACATTACCGTAGCGACTTTCAACGAAATGCTGGAGCAATCGGAAGATCCGGTTCGTCTGATAGATAAATATCTACAGTCTCAAGCGGAACAAATCCGCGAGTCGGAGAAGCTGCTGCAGCAATGTTTGTCCCATGCAGCCTCTCTAAGGCAGCAATACATGAACGCCGCTCAGCTGAAAGAGCGCCGCGAGCAGCAGGCCATGATTGCTCTTAAAGCGGGCGAGGAGGAGGTTGCGCGCATAGCTCTGCAGGAGAAGCTCCAGCAGGAAGAGCGCAGCACGCAGTACAAAGCGTTGTACGAGCAAAGCAAGCTCGGCATCGTTGAGCTTGAGGAGCAGGTTCAGCAGCTCAAGTCGGACTTTGAGGAAGTGGCGGCCAAGCGCAGCTACTATATCGCAAGACTGGAGAGCGTAAGGCTGCAGCAGCGCATGAATGAGCGTCTGCGCGGCATGGGAGGCTACGGCTCGGCGCAGCCGAGAATGTTTGACCGGCTGGAGGAACGCGTATCCGACATGGAGATGACGGCGCGCACGCTTCGCGAAGTTCGCTCACAAACCCGCGACGCCTTCATGGCGGCCGGCAGTGCAGCTTCCCAGGCGCTGGAGAGTGAGATGGCCAAGCTGAAATCGAAATTACAGCAGGAGGGCTGGATGCGATCATGACCAGAATATACCGTTCTCGTACGGACCGAAAAGTGACCGGTCTCTGCGGAGGATTATCCGATACATTAAGAATCGATTCGAATTTGCTTCGACTGATCGTTGTCGTCACGGCGTTCTTTTCCGGCGGTGTCGTCATTCCGCTGTACTTCCTGGCGGCTCTCGTCATACCAAGCGAGCCTTATCCTGACGCTTCGTACGCAGGCTACGGATACGGAGGACCGGGACAAGGGCCATGGAACCGCGGTGAGGGCTCCTGGGGACGCGGCCATGAAAGAAGACGTCATGGCGGCTCGCGCAGACATGATGAAAGAGATCCCCGCGGTCATTATGAGGGAGCTTATACCCAGGCAGGATATGGATATGAGAACCAGCAGGAGAAGCAAGCAGGGTCTGATCTTGACGATATGATGAAAGATATTGAGAAAAAGGCCATGTGGAAAGAGATCGAGGAATTGCGCAGCAAAGTGGCTCAATACGAAAAACAACAACAATCTAAGGGAGATGTTAAATAATGGGAGTATTTTCTAGAATTAAAGATATGACAAAAGCGTCGCTGCATGAGCTGCTGGATAAGGTTGAAGATCCGATCATCATGCTGAATCAATATATCCGCGATATGGAAGAGGAAATCGCCCAAGCGGAAGTGACTGTAGCCCGTCAAATCGCAACGGAACGCAAAGTAAAGGAGCGTTGGGATGAAGCGATCCGTCTGACCGCACAGCGTGAGGAGCAGGCTAAGGAGGCACTGAAGCAGGGTCAGGAAGCGGCGGCCCGTCAGGCTTTGGAGCAAAAGCTGTACTACGAAGGAAAAATAACCGAATATGCCGAAATGCATGCCCAATCGAAGGCGCAAGCGGAGGAGCTTGTTCAGCAACTGCATGAGATGAAGGATGCGTTCTACCAAATGCGCAACAAGCGCAGCGAGCTGATATCCCGCGCTCAATTGGCCAAAGCGAAAAAGCAAATGGCCGAGGTAACGACAAATAACGTTATTGACGGCGGCAACGCAGTGAAAGGCTTCCGCCGCATGGAGGACAAAATTCTTTCCCTGGAGGTTGAAGCGGAAATTGCCCGCAAGCCTTATGTGAATACTTATTCGACGAATGCCGGTTATCCTGGCACTTACGGAGCAGCCGATGCGGCGAAGCAGCAAAAGGTCGACGATCAGCTTCAGCTGTTGAAGGAGAAGCTGAACTCAGAGCAATCCCAATAAGGCAGCTGCGCCCGTATTGATAAAATCCTCTTTGAGGCCATAGTAAATTATGATATGCTAGGAAAGGCAAAAAGCCATAGGGCAGCGATAGGCCGCTATGGCTTTTGCGCCTATCGAAGGGCGAACCAGAATCGACATAAGAAGGGAGGCAGCACGGATGAAGAAGAATTGGAAGCATCGAAACAATAACCGAAATGTAGCTCTGATCTTGATCGGAGTCGGGCTGTATTTGCTCCTGGATAATCATTTCGGCTTTTTCACCGTGTTGGCTCTCTTGTTCATTCTTTACGGCATTAATAAAATCCGGTCCGCCTCCGTACGCAAAGGCTATATATTTATCGGCATCGGATTGGTCATCCTGATCGGAGGGAACCTGTCCCTTCTGCTGGCCGTAGTGCTAATCTCGCTCGGCTTCTTCTATATTCGCTCCAAGCAGCTTCAGCGGGGCGATGATTATGTCAGGAAGCAGAGTCTGATCGAGAGCATCCGCTGGGGAAGAGAACCGTGGGTGCTGCGCAGCAGCTCGATATGGAACGTGCTCGGCGAGCTTCAAATCGATTTGACCTATGCCATCCCGGAGCAGCAGGAAACGACGATCGTCCTGCAGGGCGTAATTGCCGATGTGGATATTATTGTTCCGGAGGATATGGGCGTCTCCGTCACTTCCTCGGTCTTGTTCGGTCAATCCGATATCGGACCGCTGAAGGAGGCAGGGGCGTTGAACAAGACGGTATGGCAGTCGCCGAACTACGAAACCGCGGACATGCGAGTGAAGCTTCTTATCTCTTATGTCGTTGCCGATGTAGATATTAAAATCGTGTAATGCAACAAATTGCAGCAGTAATCTCGTTTATAACTTTGAAACAGATTGATAACAATGGAGGCCGAAATGGATGGAAGGGCATGACAAACGACTGACCAACATGATATGGCGAAGCATGGGCGAGTCAATTATACTCAGCCTTCTTTTGTTTGGGGTCATCGTGTACTTCCTGAGTTCCAACGGCTATATCAATGAATTTACGACTTGGCAGGAGGGTGTGCGGCTCAGCCTGACGGTCATCGCTATCGTTACGGTGATCGGAGGCGCTTACGGGCTGTGGAACAGCAGCAAGACCAAACGGCGCCTGGAGCTGCTTCGCGAGGTGATGATTTCCTTGGAAAAAGGAAACTTAAGCCGCAAGGTCCCTCCTCTCGGAGAGGATGAAATCGGCAGGCTCGGCGAGCAGTTGAACCAGATTACGAAAAAATGGGAGGAGCAGGTAACCTCCCTCCAGCGCTTGTCCAGCAACAATGCGCAGCTGGCGCAAAAGGCGAAGTATTCGGCTATCGTGGAGGAGCGGCAGCGGCTGGCTCGGGAATTGCATGATGCCGTCAGTCAGCAATTGTTCGCGATCTCGATGACGGCTACAGCGGTTGGAAGAACGCTGGACAAGGACTTCGACAAGACCTTGTTCGAAAAGGCCAAAAGGCAAATTCATCTGATTGAGGAAATGGCCTCTGTGGCTCAATCGGAGATGCGCGCGCTGCTCCTTCATTTGCGTCCTGTCCATCTGGAAGGGAAGCGTCTTGCGGAAGGCTTGCTGGAGCTGCTTCAGGAGCTGATGGCCAAAGTTCCTATGGAAATCTCCTGGGAGTTGGAGGAGGACGTCAAGCTGCCCAAAGGGATCGAGGATCATTTGTTCCGGATCGTGCAGGAGGCGATGTCGAATGCCCTCAGGCATTCCAAGGCTACCAAGCTGGAAGTGCGGTTGACTCAGCCTTCCAGCGATGCGATTCGACTGCTGATCCGGGATAATGGCGTAGGCTTTGATCTCGATGCGAAAAAGCATGCTTCTTACGGTATTGTGACCATGAAGGAACGCGTGAATGAAATCGGCGGGTCCTTGAATTTGATAACGGCGCCGGGCAAAGGAACTCGGATTGAGATTCGGGTGCCGATTTTGACGGAAGGGGGAGAATTGGATGGAGAACGAGATGGCGATTAAAGTTCTATTGGTGGATGACCACGAAATGGTTCGGATAGGTTTGGCAGCGGTGCTGAGTACGGAGGAAGATATTGAGGTTGTTGGCGAGGCCAGCAATGGTGCGGAGGGTATTAGACTGGCTCAGGAATACAGGCCGGATGTCGTCTTGATGGATCTGGTTATGGAAGGAATGGACGGAATCGAAACGACCCGGCGGCTGCTTCAGCTGTACCCCGAGTGCAAAGTAATCGTTCTGACAAGCTTCCTGGACGATGAGAAGATGTACCCGGTTATTGAAGCGGGAGCCTTCAGCTATTTGTTGAAAACCTCTCGGGCTGCGGAAATTGCACAAGCGATCCGGGCTGCGGTAAAAGGCCAATCCATCCTTGAATCCCAGGTGGCTTCCAAGATCATGAACCGGTTCCGACAGCCGAAGGCTGCCGCTCCTGCTCACGAGGAGCTGACGGAAAGAGAGATGGAGGTGCTTCGTCTGATCGCTTCCGGCAAGTCCAATCAGGATGTGGCGGATGAGCTGTTCATCGGCATTAAAACGGTCAAGTTCCATGTAACGAATATTCTTGCCAAGCTTGGTGTCGAGGATCGTACGCAGGCGGCCATATATGCCTTTAAGAACGGTCTGGTAGAATAGGGGCGGCAATGCCTTCCCAGTAGATGCGCCATACTCCTTCCAGCCGCTGTTCGAATTGGGGCCGGCCATAATAAAATAATTGGAGAAAGCAGCCATCCATCAAACAAAGATAGGAGGCCAGCAGCTCTTCGACGGGCTCATCGCGGATGAGTCCTTTTTGTATTCCTGTCGAAAAGATTTCTTGTAGAGGGGCTGTAAAAAGACGCTCGATTTCAATAAATTTGTGCTGCAGCCGTTCTTGAAGAAAGGTAGGGGGAAACAGCATCGCTCTGCGCAGGAAGGTGATTTTTTCCTCGCTGACCAAATAAGTATCGCAGGAGTCCCTAAGAATGGCAAACAGCTTCTCTTTCACCGGGTAGTCGTGAATGGATTCCAGCAGCTGGCCGACGCGGGCGGCATGTTCTTGAAGCAGCTCCTCGAAAAGCCGGAGAAACAAGTCTTCCTTGCTGCGAAAATGAGCATAGAGCGACGGCGTCTTGATTCCCACGTCCTTGGCGATTTCCGATAAAGGGGTGCCCTCATACCCGTTTTTTGCAAAATGGCGTAATGCAGCGGCTTTAATCGTACTAGAAGTCATGATCAGAGCTCCGTTTCTTTATGATAAGTAGTTCTTATTAATGTTAATTATAATAACATAATACCAGCTGGTGAATGATATCTGCAAGAGTCATTAAAATTTATGTTATTTTATTTAACACTGGATATAGCTGATAAATAGAATAGGAATGGTATGAAAAAGGGAAACATTACATTGGGCCGTATCCACATAAAGGATAGTCATAAACCTATGAATGGAAAGGGTTTCGGGTGCTTGCCAGGAGAGGGATTTATTTATTGACCGAAGGCAAAATATTTTCTGATCCAATAATTATTGTGAATCATGGGTAGAGAAGTTCACATATTCGGGCAGAGAATGGAACGGACAGAGGAGCCAGACAGCCTTAGAGACCATCGGGCCGTCATTCGACAACTAGCGGATAGATAGAGGCTGTCGAAATCCTCAAAGAGGCTCTGAAGGCGGACGAGCTTGACGAAACCTCATACGGTTCGACTCTGTGAGACAGGCCGATTGGTGAAATAAACATCTTTGTCGGGGGACATGTTCAAAATGTGATTATTTCCGGGGAAATTGACAAAATTCACGGTCTCTAAAAAGTGGCGAAAAGAAACGATGGTAGGCAAATAATCCAAAGATAAACCCTATCTTCTGCTGACAGTGATCTTTTTTCTAAAGAAGAGGCTGTTTTTTTGTGGAAATGTCGGAAACAGTGAAAGAAAATCGCGCTTTGTTTCGTCTATATATAGAGAGAACAAAATAGGAACTGGCGTTTAAGCGCCTTGGATATATAGTAGTTAGAGTTGTGGATGAGCGTGGTCCAAATTAGAGTCGAAAAGGGGAGAGGGAGATGGCGGTTATTATAGCCGAAAGGACAAGGGGAATGGAATTCGAGACCCTGCCATGCAGGGAGAAGGCCGTTCACCTTCGGCGCTATGAGGAATATTGCTATCAAATCGCTTTCTACTTGCTGAATAATGAAAAGCAGGCGTCGGAAGCGGCAGAGCACGCACTTATGGAGCTGTACAGGTGCAGGGAATGGTTTGACATGCCTGATAACGCCAGGCAAGCCAAAGCTAAGCAAGCTGCGCTGATGCAGGCTTTGGAAAGCAAAAAACGCGGCTTAAGCCGCGCCTTATAAATATTGATTAATGAGGATTCCGTTAAGAGGGATGGAGA
The DNA here is from genome assembly GCF_002042965.1 of Paenibacillus sp. 32352. Lineage (GTDB taxonomy): Bacteria > Bacillota > Bacilli > Paenibacillales > NBRC-103111 > Paenibacillus_S > Paenibacillus_S vulneris. The sequence goes on from NZ_MZNT01000026.1 coordinate 22,825, forward strand.
AGTAGGTGTGCACCTGGCCTGCCTCCCATTGTCGAAAGCGGTATTTCGTTATCGTCTTGAATTGCGGCTGTTCTTTGTCGAGAAGCTGCTCCGGCGGAAAGGCAAGAAGCCGATCGGCCGTTTCAGATAGAATAACGGCCAGCTCGCCGGTCCGTGACGCGTCGACCTGATGGGGAACAGGCATATCCATGAGTGACGCGGCTTCTCCGTCTGATTGTCGAAGACCAAGCTCCTCCCATAGTTCTGAAGCGGGCTGGCTGAGCGCCTCCTCCAGCGTCTTGCTGTCGATATAGGTAGATGCTGAAGTCAATGCTTGATGAAGAAGAATATAGCTTTGGACCAGCTCCTCAACCTGCTGTTGACGGAAGGTGGTCTTTTGTTCTTGTTCAGGGAAGGCAGGGTCTTGCTCATCCGTTGCTTCCCACTCCCGATCATACTGTCGAGTCAAGGCCTCGACAGATTCCTTCGCTTCGACGGCGGCGGTCAAGACATGGGATAAGCTTAACGCAGCGGCGAATGCGAATGGTTCGAAATCATGATGGAACGCATGGGACGAGATCGATGGCGGATTGAAGAAGGGTGAAGACCGACGCGAACGGCGCTTCCATAGATCCTCTCCGGAATGCCATAAGGCATTGGTACGGTATGTACGAGCCACTTTAGATAGCTTGGCCAGCATGCTTGAACACCTCCGATGAATAATGAGAAATGGATTGGTTTTATTATACCTAATGTTCCATCTTACGTAAATTGGAACTTGACATAATTATTAACGCTACTGTATGATATAGAATTAACTTGGAAAAAGGGGCATTTTGTCATGGATTGGGTACAAACGGCCGTCATCGTGGTTGTTATTATCGTCTGCGTGCTGTTTCTTGCCTTCGTCGGTAAAAAGTATTTGAAATAATAGCACACCCTGCCGTCGCTTCATAGTATAAAGTAATTCTTTATTCTAGGGGGCGAGGCCAGTGATCCGAAAGCGAATTCCGCGTCGGGACGATAAAGTGATACTGGAGCTGGTGGAGCTGCTTCTGTTACCCTATGCAAGACTGACCCAACCGGATTTGCGAGTGACGCTTCCATTGATCCGGGATCGGATGAAGGGTAGCAGCACCTATGTCGCATGCTCGGGGGGCCGGGCGGCGTGCGGGTTCATTACGCTCCGTGAGGACAAGGAGGTCATGATCATCGACATGCTTGCCGTTCATCCAAGAGCGCAGGGCAAAGGAATGGGTTCTAGGCTGATGGAGCACGCGGAGCGTTCAGCCGTGCTGGCCGGAAAGAATGAAATTCGGCTGTGGGTAGATGATACGAATACGCAGGCTCAGCGCTTTTATGCCTCCAAGGATTATGTACCGGTTCATTACAACAGCCTGATTCGCTGCTACCAATTGTCGAAGCGTATCCATTTGAAGAAGTAACCTTTTTAAACCTAATAGGAGGGTCTTCGCTGCGGATGGGCGGGACCTTTTTTACCGCGCATACCTTAACTAAAGCGTCAGCGCAGTGATAATGCCTATCATCCCTCTATGAATGATCGCCATATGTCGATAGACGGGACCTCGCATAATGGAAGGGATACGTTTCGCGAACGGATGGTTTATTGCATTACCATTTCCGGGGATAGTAAGGCAAACAGACTGTCTTCCGCTTGATGCAAGCCTCGGCGGAGGGAGGAGCCCTCCCGTCCGCCGAATGCCGGACTCAGCTCTTGCTGAATCGCTTAAACGAGCAGGAACAAAAGAGCAATTAGGGAAAGATCCAGCGCGATTCCTCCGCCAAAGGGCGGAATGCCGAATCCGGGTCCAGGCCCGGGGAAGGCGGACAGCTTGGCTCTTGTTTTCGCTTTGATCCTTGTTTTCCTCGATTTGATGCTGTTGGAGCCGGACCTTTTGGAGCTCGAGGAGCCGACGGTCGAATCGGCTGCGGCTGCCTGACGGTTCAAAATGATTTGACCGTTTTCATAAGCGCTCAGTACACCAACCATTTCGCTGCCGTCTCTTAGAATGACAAGCACAGGCTTGCCGAAATGTTCCCGGCACGTGTCTTCGTTAATGGGATGAATATGTCTCATGAATGTTTACACCTCCGTCATCATGTACACTCTAGTCTATGCGTAACGTGTATGTGCGTTTGGATAATGGCCTAGAGGTTACGCGCCTATTTTGCATGATGAGGGCATTGAATCCTGAGCCAGTTTTCGTTATGCTTAAAGAGTTCATGACTTTGATTAGTTAAAGCAATAAAAAATACATAAGAAAGAATGATGAGAAGATGACCAATACGGTGTTTTTCCTATTCGGTGCTACGGGCGATTTGGCCCGCCGCAAGCTGTTCCCTGCAATTTATTGCTTGTACCGCGAGCGTAAGCTGGGGGATCGCTTTGCCGTGATCGGTTTGGCGAGACGCTCAAGAACCAATGAGCAGTTTCGTGAGGATGTGCTGGAATCGATCAAAGAATTCGCTCGTTATAATGTAACGAAGGACGAGCAGTGGGAATCCTTTGCAGAGCACTTTGAGTACATGTCCCTGGACATCAACAATCCATCGGCGTTTAAAGATCTGCGTGGCTTGGCGGACCGTCTTGACGACAAATTCGACGTAGGCGGCAATCGCCTGTTTTACCTGGCGTTGGCACCTGAACTGTTCGGCAGTGTTTCTCATAACCTGCAGGCAGGAGGCTTGCTTGAAACCTCCGGATGGGCGCGCCTGGTCATTGAAAAGCCATTCGGCTACGATCTGCCTTCCGCAGAGAAGCTGAATGCAGAAATTCGGCAAGTATTCGATGAAAAAGATATTTACCGTATCGACCATTATTTGGGTAAAGAAATGGTTCAGAACATTAGCGTCGTTCGATTTGCCAATGCGTTCTTCGAGCCTTTGTGGAACAACAAATATATTGCCAACATTCAAATTACTTTAAGTGAAACGGTTGGCGTCGAGGAGCGCGGAGGGTATTACGATCACTCGGGTGCTCTGCGCGATATGGGCCAGAACCATATGCTGCAAATGCTGGCCATGATGGCAATGGAACCGCCTAGCCGTCTGTCGCCGGAAGATATCCGCGACGAGAAGGTCAAAGTATTCCGTTCGCTGCGGGGCTTCCAGAATGCTGCTGAGGTCCGGGCCAATACGGTTCGCGGACAATATGTGGCGGGAACCAACAAAGGCAAGCAGGTTCCAGGGTACCGCGAGGAGGATTCCGTCAATCCGGAGTCGACGACCGAAACCTATTTCGCCGCGCGCGTATTCGTGGACAACTTCCGCTGGGCGGGCGTTCCATTCTACATCCGCACCGGCAAAAGGCTGCCTGTCAAAACGACGGAAGTCGTTGTCGAATTCAAGAATGTGCCTAACAATGTGTACCTTTCGAAGAAGCATAAGCTCGAGCCGAATCTGTTAGTGTTCCGGGTAAACCCGATGGAGGGCATTTACTTCAAAATGAACGCGATGCAGCCGGGATCCGAAGGCACGATTGTGCCTGTTGCCATGGATTTCTGCCAGAGCTGCCAGGTCGGCCTGAATACGCCGGAGGCCTACGAGCGTTTGCTGCATGATGCGGCACGCGGCGACTCCACCTACTTTACCCGTTGGGATGAAGTGGCGCTGGCTTGGAAGTACGTGGACAAGATCGCCGCGGCATGGGGAGAGCGCACGGATAACCTGCATCTGTACCCTGCCGGAACATGGGGGCCGGATCAAGCTCAGCAGCTGCTGTCTGAGGACGGCTTCAAATGGTGGCCGGTTAACGGACAGGATGAGGGAGAAGTGGCTTGGGAGTTTACACAGCGTTAAGCCGTTTATGTCAGCAGGACAAGTGAAAATCGCAGGGCCGTACATGCATAAGGGTACGAGCCCTGTTTCTTTTGTCGAAATCTTACCTGCGTTAATGCTTTAGTGAATCTCCCGTGCATTGAAAAAGTGTGCATACATCCGGATAAACAGATATAATAAAGAAACGCATTTCATGGTAAAATGAACGTTGAATAAAATGATGGCATGATTCATACTCAGGGGGAATACTTCTATGTCCCGTCGGGCTTTTATCCGCTGGATGCTTGGATTGCTTGTCCTTATAGGGGCGGCTTTTACCGGACTGTTCAAATTGCTTCAGCGATCGGAGGACACGCAGTTGGCAGCGCAGCCGAGTACAGACTCGGAACCGAGACTCGCAAAGCAGGAGCCGCCGGAAGCTAAACCGGAGCCGGCCAATGACAAGGATCCGTTATTTTCATTTATGATATTAAGCGATCTTCATATTTCGGTATATGATCCCAATACTATCAAGCATATGAAGGAAGCCCTAGAAGATATGAAGCAATTCGAATCGCCGATTGAAGCTTTGATCATCACAGGCGATCTGACGGATTTCGGAGGCGCGGACGGCTACAAGGAACTTCAGAAGCTGCTGTCGGCCTATAAGCTGCCGCCTATCTACGCGAACATGGGCAATCACGATTATTACGATATTTGGGTAGACAAGAAGGGGGCATTCAATAAAGAAACGATGCCCAACGGGAAGACGGATTGGCAGGCGCGCGAGCGGTTCCAGAAGTTTTTTAATCTGGACAGCATCTACAACGCCGCGCAGATCAACGGGTTCCCTATCATCCTGCTGTCACAGGAAGCCTACGTCCAAGAGAAGCCGGAGGTCGGCGAAGGGGCCTGGTACTCCGATCAGCAGCTGGATTGGTTCAAGAATCAGCTGGCTCAGCATAAGGACGGCAAGCCGATCTTCGTCATGACCCACCAGCCGCTGCCGCCTATCGGCTCTGACGGAGGAAGTCATCAGCTGATCCCCGCGAAGAAGTTCCGCGAAATATTGAAGCCTTACAAAAATGTATTCGTCTTTTGCGGACACCGGCATCAGGATTTCCAGAACGGCGCAGAGCATTATGTGAAGGAAACGTTCCATTACTTCCATAATTCGTCAGTCGGCAGGGTTTTGAACCGGAATTATGAAAATGCCGGGAAGGAAAAATCGCAAGGCTTATATGTTCAGGTGTATAAGGACAGAGTTACCGTTCGCGGCCGCGAGTTCAGCAAGCGAGCCTGGCTGAAGGAAGCGGATTGGGGCCTGAAGCTAACTTAACGATAAGGAAGGAATTACAGAAGCTTATGAGCATGGATACCAAGCAAAAGATGATAGAAGAGGTTGAAAAGCGCCGTACCTTCGCTATTATTTCTCACCCCGACGCGGGGAAAACGACGCTGACCGAGAAGCTGCTGCTCTTCGGGGGAGCGATCCGTTTGGCAGGTACGGTAAAAGGCCGCAAGGCAAGCAAGCATGCGACTTCCGACTGGATGGAAATCGAGAAACAAAGAGGGATCTCGGTTACATCGAGCGTAATGCAATTCGATTATTCTGGACATCGTGTCAATATTCTCGATACTCCAGGTCACCAGGATTTCTCAGAGGATACTTACCGTACGTTGACTGCGGCGGATAGTGCGGTCATGCTGATCGACTCGGCCAAAGGGGTCGAGGCGCAGACGAAGAAGCTGTTTCAGGTATGCCGCATGCGGGGCATCCCGATTTTTACATTCATTAATAAAATGGACCGTGAAGGGCAAAACCCGTTCGATCTTCTTGAGGAGCTGGAGCAGGTGCTTGGCATCCGATCTTATCCGATGAACTGGCCTATCGGCTCCGGCAAGCAATTTCGCGGCGTATACGACCGTAAATTAATCCAAGTCGAGCTGTTCCAGGGAGACGATCATAAGGAGATTCAGGTTCGCAAGGTTAGCGGATACGATGACCCTGTGGTGAAGGAAATTGCGGGAGACTTCTTCTATGATCAGCTGGTGCAGGATTTGGAGCTGCTGGACGTAGCGGGTGACGAGTTTGATTATGAGAAGGTACGCAGCGGCGAGCTGACTCCTGTCTTTTTCGGCAGTGCCATCAACAATTTCGGTGTGCAAACATTCCTTGAAAACTTCCTGCAGCTGGCGCCGAAGCCGACGCCGCGCAGCAGCAGCGAAGGCGAGATTGATCCGATGAACGAGAAGTTTACCGGGTATATTTTCAAAATCCAGGCGAACATGAACCCTGCTCACCGTGACCGGATTGCGTTCTTACGCATTTGCTCCGGCAAGTTCGAGCGCGGAATGTCCGTTAAGCATGTGCGGGCAGGCAAAGATATCAAGCTGGCTCAACCGCAGCAGTTCCTCGCGCAGGACCGCGACATCGTGGAAGAGGCTTATCCGGGGGACATTATCGGGCTCTTTGACCCGGGAATTTTCCGGTTGGGTGACTCCCTCAGCCAGGCCGGCAATGTCGAATTCAATGAGCTGCCGACGTTTTCGCCGGAGCTGTTCTCCAAGGTAACCGTGAAAAATGCGCTCAAGCATAAGCAGTTTCAAAAAGGTGTCGACCAGCTGACGGAAGAAGGAACGATCCAGGTATTCCGTACGATCGGATTTGACGATTTGATTCTTGGCGTTGTCGGCCAGCTTCAGTTTGAGGTATTCGAGTACAGGATGAAAGCGGAATACGGTGTAGACGTTCAGCTTCAGCGCACGAACTTCCAGTTTGCGAGATGGATTATCGATGATCAGATCGATCCGGGCAAGTTCCGCATTAACTCCCAGCTGGTTCGGGATAAGAACGACAACTATGTCGCCTTATTCGAGAGTGAGTATGCGATGCGCTCAGCAATGGAAAAAAATCCGAACGCGAAATTTTTGGAGAATGCTCCCTAAGGGTAAAAAAAGATACAAACAAAATGCTTACTAAGCTAAATTAAGGAAATGGCAGGTGGGTGGCTGCATGCAGCATATGGGACCGACTTTGGGAATAGTCCTGCTGGTTGGATTCATGATTTACCGCAGGACCAAGCGGACGATCGGCTTGCAGAAGATCGTACGTTCCAGGCTAATGTTTCGGATCATCCTGTTCAGTCTGCTGGGTTGCGTGTTTCTATACCTGGGAGTCCTTCACCCTATTAACCTTATAGCTGATGGAGTGGGTCTGGTCTGCGGCCTGGTGCTGGCGCATTATGCGATCAAGCATACGCAATTCGAGCAGCAGAGCGATGGAATGTATTATCGTACGCATCTATGGGTTAATATGGCAGTGCTTGCCTTATTGGTGGGCAGGATTGCTTACAGGCTGTTGGTGATGCAGTCTATGGGACCCGATGCGTATGACCCTTCCGCGAATCCGATGCAGATGTACGGGAAAGATCCTTGGACGATCGGTATCTTCTTCGTGCTTGTATCGTATTACATTCGATTTTTTACCTTTTTGCTGGCAAAAGGAAAGTAATCCAAGCTGGTTTTTGCATGAGAAAAAGTATTGTGGCCCGATCCGAACCGGATCGGGTTTTCTTAACAGTATACAATTTATAAATTTCGGGGCTCCCCGCAAAGCCTGAATCAGCTCCGAAGCCAAGGCCCCACTTTGTGGGGTCAGATTGTCGAGAAACCTATAAGGCTTGAACTATTGCTAATATACTACGGTGGGGTATGCCCCTCCAGCCGCTGTTGAAACCCGTGAAAGGGATCAGATTTAGTGGTATTTTCACGGGTTTCAAAGGCGGACGTAAACTCTTCCGAGGAATACCCCACCTCCATATTTAGCAAAGTTCTCGCAAAACTAGGTTTCTCGACAGACTCA